>NZ_CP042304.1:0-2787500 GCF_007859655.1 Devosia ginsengisoli | reverse complement strand
CCCGTGAAGATGCGGGGTTCCTGCGGTCAGACGGAAAGACCCCATGCACCTTTACTATAGCTTTACGCTGGCATTTGTGTCGGCATGTGCAGGATAGGTGGTAGGCTTTGAAGCAGGGACGCCAGTTCTTGTGGAGCCGCAAGATGAGATACCACCCTTATCGTCATAGATGTCTAACCGCGGCATAACAGTGTCCGGGACCGCGTATGGTGGGTAGTTTGACTGGGGCGGTCGCCTCCCAAAGAGTAACGGAGGCGCGCGATGGTAGGCTCAGAACGGTCGGAAATCGTTCCTCGAGTGCAATGGCATAAGCCTGCCTGACTGCGAGACTGACAAGTCGAGCAGAGACGAAAGTCGGTCATAGTGATCCGGTGGTCCCGCGTGGAAGGGCCATCGCTCAACGAATAAAAGGTACGCTGGGGATAACAGGCTGATAATGCCCAAGAGTCCATATCGACGGCATTGTTTGGCACCTCGATGTCGGCTCATCACATCCTGGGGCTGGAGCAGGTCCCAAGGGTATGGCTGTTCGCCATTTAAAGTGGTACGTGAGCTGGGTTTAGAACGTCGTGAGACAGTTCGGTCCCTATCTGCCGTGGGTGTAGGAATATTGAGAAGAGCTGACCCTAGTACGAGAGGACCGGGTTGGACGAACCTCTGGTGGACCTGTTGTGGCGCCAGCCGCATTGCAGGGTAGCTAAGTTCGGACGGGATAACTGCTGAAAGCATCTAAGCAGGAAGCCTCCTTCAAAACTAGTATTCCCTTGAGAGCCGTGGAAGACCACCACGTCGATAGGCCGGGTGTGGAAGCGTAGCAATATGTGAAGCTTACCGGTACTAATAGCTCGATTGGCTTGATCGTTCTCATTAATCTATGTCCGCATAGACTGTGAAATTCGATCGGTTCAGAAATACACCAGACATCGCTTCTTGCATGGGAAAGCGATTGTCCAAACAACAAACCAGAATTCACTCATACGTTTTTCGCTGACCTTGTGGTTTTTGCGAGGAGCCCAAGACCCGATCCCATCCCGAACTCGACCGTCAAATTCCTCTGCGCCAATGGTACTAAGTCTCAAGGCTTGGGAGAGTAGGTCGCTGCAAGGTCTGCCAAAAACGTATGATCTCTTTAGATGTCGAATGAAATTTGAAAACCCCTCACCGGAAACGGTGAGGGGTTTTTGCGTTTTGGCGCCGGTCCTGCGGGTGCCTAGGCCGCGGCCTGCTTAAAGGCTTCGCTCGCCTGGTTGAGCGGCGGCGGCAAAATCTGACAATCACTCCCTTGGTCGGTGTTGACATATCGTCATCTTGTCATACAAGAATGGCTGTGTCGCAAGTCGGGAGGGTGAAATGCGTACTGCTGTCGTCAATCTGGGGTGCATCGTCAGTGGTGACTGGCGCCAGCCCCTGGCCAGCGGTGACACGATCCTCATGCAGGACGGCCTGATCGAGAGCGTCGGCACGGCTGACGCAGCCGCGCTGGCATCCTGCGACGTCGTCGTGGATGCGGCGGGCGCTACCGCCATGCCGGGCCTTATCGATTCCCATGTCCACATCACCTTCGGTGACTATACGCCGCGCCAGAAGACGGTGGGCTATCTGGAAAGCTATCTGCATGGCGGGGTCACCACGGCGATCAGTGCCTCGGAAGTGCATGTTCCCGGCCGTCCGTCCGATCCTGTCGGTGTGAAGGCCCTCGCCATCGCGGCGCAGCGCTGTTTTGCCCAATACCGCCCCGGCGGTATGCGGGTCTGGGCCGGATCGGTGATCCTGGAGCCCGGACTGACCGAGGCGGATTTTGCCGAACTGGCCGCCGCCGGCGTGTGGCTTGCCAAGGCCGGCTTCGGCGCCTTTGCCGATCCGCTGGACTATACGCCGCTGGTGGCCATGGCGCGCAAACACGGCATGATCACCACGCTGCATACCGGCGGTGCCTCCATTCCCGGTTCGTCCCCGATCGATGGCGAGCATGTGCTGGCCATCGATCCGCATGTCTCGTTCCACATCAATGGCGGGCCGGTCGCCATGCCCGATGCGCATTTCGAGCGCGTGGTGGCCGAAAGCCAGGTGGCGCTGCAGCTCTGCACGGCCGGCAATCTGCGTACGGCGCTGCTCTGCACCCGGCAGGCCATCGCCCATGACCAGTTCGACCGGCTGCTTATTGCGACCGACACGCCGACCGGGTCGGGCATCATGCCGCTGGGTATGTTCTACACCATCACCCACCTGTCGAGCCTGCTCGACCTGCCGCCCGAAATGGTCATCGGGGCGGCAACCGGCAACAATGCCCGGGTCTATGGCCGTAGTTCGGGATATCTGCGCCCCGGCCGGGATGCCGACCTGATCCTCGTGGATGCGCCACTCGGCGGCACCCAGGACAGCGCGCTTGGCGCGCTTCGTCACGGTGACCCGGTCGCCGTAGGGGCCGTATTCAGCGATGGCGTGCCGCGCTTCGTCGGGCGCAGCCGCAATACCCCGGCACCTACCCGCCCGATACGGGTTGCCGAAAACCGCCTGCCGCGCGATTTCAGCGCCGCGGCGCATTGAACCCATTTTCAAGGAGAAAGCCGTGTCCGACAAGAATCGCGTGATCATCAGCGGCGGCGGCCCCGTCGGCCTCATCTGTGCGCTGAGCCTGGCGCGCAGCGGCGTGCCGGTGACCGTCCTCGAGCGCTTTGCCAGCCTGCAGGAAGATCCCCGGGCCGCCACCACCCATCCCGCGACGCTGGAAATGCTGGGCGCGCTCGGGTTGGAAGAGGACCTGCGCGCTGCAGGCCTGGTGGCGCCGATCTTCCAGTTCTGGGATCGTCCCAGCGGAGAAATGGTGGCCGAATTCGATCACGCCCTGATCGCCGACGAAACCGCCTATCCCTATGTGGTCCAGTGCGAGCAGTTCAAGACGGCGCAGATCGTCCTCAGGCATCTGCGCAACGAGCCCATGGCCGAAGTGCTGTTCGACCATGAAGTGGTGAGCTTCGTGAGCCATGACGACCGGGTCGAGGTGACGGTCAAGACGCCGGACGGCCAGCGCCTGTTCGAGGGGCGCTATCTTGTCGGTGCCGATGGTGCCCGCAGTGCCGTGCGCAAGGGGGCCAATATCGAGTTCGAGGGCTTTACCTGGGCCGAGCAATTCCTGGTTCTCACCACGCCCTTCGATTTCGAAGCCAGCCGCGGCTATTGCTTCCGCAGCTATTTTGCTGACCCCGAGGAATGGTGCAATTGCTTTAAGGTCGCGGCCGATGGCCCTCCAGGCCTCTGGCGCACAGTGTTCCCGACCTCGCCCGACCAGACCGAGGCGGAACTGCTCTCCGATGAAGCCGTGCATGCCCGGCTCGAGCGCTTCTTCCCCAAAGACGGGGGCTACGAGATCGTGCATCGCAATCTCTACCGGGTGCATCAGCGCGTCGCCAAGACCTTCCGGCAGGGCCGGATCCTGCTGGCCGGTGACGCCTCCCATGTCAACAATCCGATTGGCGGCATGGGCCTCAATGGCGGCATCCAGGACGCGGTCAACCTTGCAGACAAGCTCGCCCGCGTCTGGCATGGCGCGTCCGATACGCTGCTCGACCTCTATGACCTGCAGCGCCGCACCTTGACCGTGGATTTCGTGCAGGCCCAGACCATCCAGAACAAGAAGCGGCTGGAGGCCAAGGACCCCGAGACGCGCCGGGCCAATCTCGATGAGATGCGCCGCATCGCTGCCGATCCGGTCAGCGCGAAGGCCTATCTCATGCGGGCATCCATGTTGGAAGCCAATCGGAAGGCCACGGCGCTGCAGGCGGCGTGACGGTTCCCAGCAAAGGAAAAGCAAGTGCAGCAAGATTTTCGCGACAGCCCCCTGTTCCGCCAGCAGATGTATATTGCCGGCGCGTGGTGTGATGCCCAGTCCGGCGGGACGCTGGATGTGGATAACCCGGCCACCGGCACCGCGATCGGCACGATCGCCAATGGCGGTGCGGCCGAGACCAGGCGCGCCATCGAGGCCGCGCATACGGCTTTCCTGAGCTTCAGCAAGACCACCGCGGGTGAGCGGGCCGAGATGCTGCGCCGCCTGCACCAGTTGATCCTGGAAAACCAGGAGGAGCTGGCGCAGATCCTGACCCGCGAGCAGGGCAAGCCGCTGGCAGAGGCCCGCGGGGAAATCGGCATGAGCGCGGCCTATGTCCTGTGGTTCGCCGAGGAAGCCAGGCGGGTCTATGGCGAAATCATCCCATCGCCCTGGCATGGGCGGCGGCTGCTCGCCACCCGTCAGCCGGTGGGCGTTGTCGGCGCCATTACGCCGTGGAATTTTCCCTCGTCGATGCTGGCGCGCAAGATCGCCCCGGCGCTGGCGGCGGGCTGTACCATCGTCTGCAAGCCGGCAACCCAGACGCCATATTCGGGGCTGGCCTGGGGCGAGCTCTGCGCCCGTGCGGGTTTCCCTGCCGGTGTGGTCAACGTGATCACGGGTTCCGCCCGCGAGATCGGTGGCGAGCTCACCAGCAATCCGCTGGTGCGCAAGATCACGTTCACCGGCTCCACCGAGGTGGGGAAGGTTCTGCTGGCCCAGGCGGCGGGCACGGTGAAGAAGGTGTCGATGGAGCTGGGCGGCAATGCGCCCTTTATCGTCTTCGACGACGCCGATATCGACCGGGCCGTGGAAGGCGGCATCAATGCCAAGTTCCGCAATACCGGGCAAACCTGCGTCTGCACCAATCGCTTCTATGTCCAGGCGGGCGTCTACGATGAATTCGTCGAGAAGCTGTCCCGCGCCACGCAGAAATTGCGGGTCGGGCCCGGGGCGGAGCAGGGGGTCGAATTGGGCCCGCTCATCGATTCCCAGTCGCTCGGCAAGGTCGAGGAATTGCTTGCCGATGCCGTCGGCAAGGGCGGCCAGGTGGTGACCGGTGGCCGGCGCCATGAACTGGGTGGCAATTTCTTTGAACCGACCATTATCGCCGAGGCCAGTGCCGCCATGCGCTTCTCGCGCGAGGAAATCTTCGGGCCCCTGGCGCCGGTGTTCCGCTTCGAGACCGAAGAGGAGGCGGTGCGGCTGGCCAATGATACCGAATATGGCCTGGCCTGTTACTTCTACACCCGCGATCTGGGGCGCGCTTTCCGCGCTTCCGAGGCGCTCGACTATGGAATTGTCGGGGTCAATGAGGGGCTGGTAACCACCGAGGTCGCGCCTTTTGGCGGGGTCAAGGAATCCGGCATGGGCCGGGAGGGCTCACGCCACGGCATCGAGGATTATCTCGAGGTCAAATATGTCTGCATGGGCGGCCTCGACGCGTCCGCCGCCTGACGCTCCGCCAAATGGAGAGCACCTTGCCCGTCTTTGAACTGGTGATTGTCGTCGTCAGCCTCGCCTGTGGGGGAATCCTGAAGGGTGCGACCGGGGCGGGGGCGCCGCTTCTGGCCGTGCCCGCTCTGGTCGCCTTTCACGATGTCCGTTTTGCCATCGTGATCATGACGGTGCCCAACCTCATCACCAATGCGATGCAGATGTGGCAGAACCGGCAGCATCATCTGCGCGCCAATTTCCTGGTGCCCTTCCTGCTCTCCGCCGCCATTGGCGTGACGCTGGGCACCTGGGCGCTGGTGGGGCTGGATTCGCGAACCCTGTCGCTGGTCGTCGCCCTGGCGGTCGTGCTCTATCTCGTGCTGCGGCTGACCAAGAGCAATTGGCGGCTGAGTGCGCCGCTGGCGCTTCGGCTCGCCGCCGTTTTCGGCTTCATAAGCGGTGTCGTCCAGGGCTCCGCGGGCATTTCGGCGCCGGTTTCCCTGAGCTTTCTCAATGCCATGGGGCTCGACCGGCAGAGTTTCATGAACACGACATCGATGCTGTTCGTGACCTTTGCGTCGGTCCAGTTGCCGGCGCTTGCCTTCACCGGTGTCCTCACCCCGCTCGGCTTTCTCCTGAGCTGCGTGGCGCTGCTGCCCATGCTCATGGGCATGTCCTTCGGCACGTTTATCGCCCGGAAGATTTCCCGGGAGGTCTTCGACCGGCTGGTCATGCTGCTTCTGGCGGGGCTTGCCGCGAAGATGCTGTGGGAAGCGTTGATCCCGGCTGGCTAAGGTTGACTGCCATATTATTGTATGACAAAGATCGATAGTGATATTTGGAGCTGTTCCATGGACTTTAACATCCGCCGCACCTTCACCCTGATCGACGACAAGCGGGTCGAGGCTGGCCGGCAGGCCAACGTGCCCCTGCGCAAGGTTGCGGTCATTTACATCCTCGAAAACCCCTATATCGGGCGGTATGTCGAGGACCTCTCCCCGCTGATCGAGGCCAGCGAAGGCCTTGGGCGCCAGATGGCCGCCAGTGCCGTGCGGGCGCTGGACGGCATGGGGGTGCAAAGCTACGGCAAGGGTGGCGTCGTGGGATTGCTGGGCGAGCAGGAGCATGCCAATGCGCTGCTCACCACCACCTTCGCCAACCCGTTCCGCGAGGCTATTGGCGGCGCCAAGGCGTGGATTTCGTCGATGACCAAGGTGGCCGCGCCCGGCGCCGTGATCGACGTGCCGATGAACTGCAAGGACGATGTCTATGTCCGCTCCCACTATGACGGCATGACCCTGCTGATCCCCGACGGCCCGATGCCCGATGAAGTGGCGATCATCTTCTGCATGGGCACGGGCGGCCGCATCAATGCGCGCGTCGGCGGCATGCGCTACGAAGAGATCCTGGCGTCGGCATGAGCAAGGACGCGGCGCCGCATCCCCTCCTGATCGAGCCGGATGCCGCCTATCGCGCCGGCACCGCTACCCCGAGCAGCGTGCTCGCCGCCCATCTGGCGGTGATCGATGCGCGCGAGTCCGAGATTGCCGCCTTCACCGCGCTCAACCGGGCCGGTGCGGCGGCGGCGGCCGAAGCCTCGACCCGTCGTTGGAAGGCGGGCGAGCCGTTGTCGCCGATCGACGGCATGGTGGTGGGCATCAAGGACGTCATCGAGACGGAAGACATGCCCACCGGACAGGGCTCGCCGATCTGGGCGGGCTTTCACACCCGGCGCGACGGCGCCGCCGTGCAGGCTTTGCGCGAGGCGGGTGCTGTGGTGCTGGGCAAGACCACCACGACCGAATTCGCGACGCGTCACAGTTTTGCCGCGACGCGCAATCCGCACGACATAGAGCGGACGCCGGGCGGCTCGAGCAGCGGTTCGGCCGCAGCGGTCGGCGCAGGCATGCTGGGCGGCGCGCTGGGTACCCAGGTGGTCGGCTCGATCATCCGGCCTTCCAGCTATTGCGGCGTGGTCGGCTACAAGCCCAGCTTCGGCGCGCTTAACCGGGGCGGCGCCAATGACCAGTTGAGCCAGAGCTGCCTGGGCACGATCGCAACGAGCCTGAACGGCGCCTGGGGCCTGGCGACGGCGATTGCCTCGCGCGTCGGCGGGGATCCGGGCCGCGTCACCCTTAGGGGTAGCGAGCGTCTGCCTGCCAGTCGGGCACCGCAGCGGATGGCGCTGCTGAAGACCGCCGGATGGTCGCAGATCGAGCCGGGCGCCAGGATCGCGCTCGACCAGGAGATCCATGCCATCAGGCAATCCGGCGTGGAACTGGTGAGTGATGAAGACGGCGAGCTTGCCGAGCTGGAAGCCGCACTTTTGGACGCATGGCAGCTGACGGAGCGTATCCTTTCGTGGGAATTCGCCTGGCCGCTGCGCAGCTATCCCCACGAAAAACTCAGCCCGCCGATGCAGCAGCGGCTGGCGGCCGGCAAGGCGATGAACCGGGACGACTACGAGGCGGCTTTGGCTCGTCGCGATGCCATCCGGCAGCGTTTCGGCCGTCTGGCGGAGCGTGTCGACTGCTTCGTCACCCTGGCGGCAACAGGGGCCGCGCCGCGTGTCACCGACAATACGGGCAGCCCCGCCATGAATGTGCCGGCGTCCTTGCTCGGCGTGCCGGCGCTCACCCTGCCGATCCTGCAGGATAGCGGCTTGCCCATGGGCCTGCAGCTGATCGGCAGGAACGGGCAAGATGCCGATCTCATGGCGGTGGCGCGCTGGCGCCTCGAACACGCCTGAAACTGGTCGGAAGGACCGCGAAATGTACAAGATGATGGTTGCGGACGTTGACTCGCCTTCCTATTTCGTCGCCACGGCCGCGGTTAAGCTTGGCTTTTTCCAGGCTGAAGGCGTCGAGATCGAGTTCATCCCGGAATATGGCGCCAAGCACGGGCCGGAAAAGCTGCGCGATGGCTCCATTCATTTCTTCGGCGGGCCGGCCTTCGCGGCGACGCGGGCGTTTCCGATGTGGAAGGGCGCCAAGCTGCTCTGCGCCCTGTCGCAATATTCCTACTGGTTCATGGGCATCCGCAAGGATATCGAGATCGAGCGCGGCGATATTGCCGGCCTCAAGGGCCTGCGCGTTGCCTCGTCATTCGCCTTTCCGCGCACCGCGCTGAAATACATGCTTTCCGAGGCCGGAATGGACATGGACCGCGATGAGGTCCAGATCGTCGAGAGCCTGGCGACGCATTCGGAGTGGCACAGCCTTGATGGCATAAGGGCGATCCGCGAGAACCACGCGGATGCGTTCTGGGGCAATGGCATGCGGCTGGCATTGGCCGAGAAAGCCGGTCTCGCCAAGCTGCATCTCGACTTGCGGCGTGGTGACGGCCCGCCGGGCGCGCGGTTCTATAATTTCGCGGCGCTCACCACCACCGACGCCCTGATTGAAAAGGAGCCGGAAGTGGCCGCCGCGGCCATCCGCGCGATCCGGGCCACCCAGCGCGCGCTGCAGGCCGATCCCAATCTCGCACGAAAGGTCGGTGACGATCTCTTCCCCAAGGACCAGGCTGAGCTCATACCGGTGCTCGTTGCCCGGGACGCGCCGTTTTATGACGCAAGCATCGGGCCGGACGCCATCGAAGGCCTCAACAGGTTTGCCATGGCGAATGGTCTGTCCAAGCGGATGCTGGCTCCTGAAGACATAGTCGCCACGCAATTCAGCGCATTGTGGTCCAACTGACCGAACGGGCTGGCGCCGGTTCCGGCGCGAGCAATCAGCGGGCGCTTGCCGGTATTTCGAGGGAAAGCTGGCGCACCGCCGCTTCCCTGGCCCGCGCCACGTGGTTCGCAGCGGCTTTTTCGGCCCGCTCCGCATCCCGCGCCAGGATCGCGCTGCACATTTCCTGTATTTCGGCCACGCTGTATTTCAACCGGCCCGGTTCACTCAGGGATTTGCTGCGCAGGAAGGCCACGCGCGCCATGAGCTGGCGCACCACCCCCTGCAGGACCGGGTTGCCGGCGCCATGCAGCAGGGTGTCGTAGAACAGGCTCATGCTCGACAGGAGCTTGTGGCGATCATTCGTCTCGGCGGCTTCACCGAACTCCCGGGCGGCCAGGGTCAAGGTGCTGAATTCGGCTTTGCCGGCACGCTCGATGAAGGCACGAACGACGGCGGTTTCGAAGATGGCCCGCGTTTCGTAGATGGCTTCGGCCTCGGCCAGGCTTATGGAGGCGACTGTGGGGCCCCGGCGCGGCTCAACCGTGACCAGCTGTTCGCTCTCGAGCTGGCGCAGAACTTCGCGCACCGATGTGCGGCTGACGGCCAGTGCTTCGCAGAGTTCGCGCTCGATAAGGCGGGTACCGGGCGGATACCAGCCCTCGATGATGGCGTTGCGCAGCTTGTCCAGCACCTGCTCCCGCAACAGGGCTCGTGGCTGTACGATGCGCAAATCGGGCATGTCCTGCACGCCCGATGCTCCTCCCCCCCAAGCGGTTGCCGGCCCCCTCCATCTTATTCATCGTCGCTCTCCAGTTTCTGGCCGGCCTGCTGCGCCGAGAAGCGCGCGCCGCGCCTGAGGAATATCATATAGGTGCCGCGAAACCAGCTTTCGCTCGCCAAACGGTCCCGCCAGGGCGTGTTTCGCGCGGCAGCACGCGCCGGGCTTTCCAAAGCCTGCGCGGAAGCCAGGTGGTGCAGGGCAATATGGGAATAGTCATGCGGAGCGCCATCGACGATTTCATATCGGCGGCAACCGAGCCATTGGGGCTCCTGCAGCAGCTTGGGCACATGATCCTCGGTGTACCAGGCGTTGAAATCCGCTTGCCGATCCGGTGGAACGGTAAAAAATACGGGATAGAGCACGGGGCTTTCGAGAACCTCCGTATCACTGATGCCCTCCTGCTGCTGCCAGCTGAGCAGCTTGCCGGTGTAGCGCGTGAAGCCCGAAACATCGCGAAGCATGCGCGCCGTGCGCTCGCTCGGCTCACCCTTGATGCGCTTATACTCCTCGGTCTGCAGGGCGGTCGGCGCTTCCATGTCGTACACCGCCAGGAAGCCCGGACCCTCCTGGCGATTGTAGCGCTGTGCGCCCAAAAAGCCCGGCGCCGCCATCCTGACCGGGATGTGCTCTGTATCATACCAGTCGTGAAATTCGGCTTCCCAACTGGGCTCGGGCGTCATCTCGGAGAAAAGTATACCGCCAGGTCGCATCATTACCTCTCTTGACGTGACAAATCTTGTATGACGATACTACGTCATCTCGTCTGTGATTGTCCAGCAAAGGGAAACCTGAGGAATCCGCAATCCACATTCAAGGCCACCGGCCCGCTCCGTCTCAAGGCGTGGGTGCATGGACAAGGCACGAGCCAGTCGGGCTCGACCTGCGGCCGAACAGGACCTGGCTTGGGATGATCGGGTTTCGGGCTGCCGCATCTGGAGGAGAAGGTGCCGAGGCGGCCTGGATTTCATCCCTGGGCAGAAGCGTGAACGATGTGCCCGTGACCACACTTCGCAGTGAGCACGGTGAGAGTGCCTAGACCCATTATCAATCTGGAGGATAAATCATGAAAAAGCGCGCCGGCCTTGCCGCTGCAGCCATTCTCGTTACCACCGGCCTGGCTCAGGCCCAGTCGCTGGAGCCGTTCCGCTACGGCACCGTCGCCACCAAGGGCGATGCGGGCTTTGTCTATATGGGCGCCGAAGACGGCTTCGATAACAGCTTCGGCCTCGATATCGACATGCAGTCCTTCAAGGGCGACTCCATCCTGCTGCGCGGCCTGCTGGCGGGCGAGCTCGATGCCTATATCGGCAATCCCGGCGGCCCCATGATCGCTGCGAGCAAGGGCGCCGACATCAAGATCATTGCCTGTCCGTGGCCGGGGCTGACCTATGCCCTGTTCACCAAGCCCGAGATCACCAGCGTAGACCAGCTTGCCGGCGGCACGATCGGCGTTTCGGCGCCCGGATCGCTGCCCGACCTGTTCTCGCGCGCCGTGGTGAAGTCTGCCGGCATCCCGCTCGATGCCGTGAATTTCACCGTGGCCGGCAGCGATGCCGAGCGCATTGCCGCCGTTTCGGCCGACCTCATCACCGCCGCGCCGAGCTCCAGCGAGTTCAATGCCAAGGCGCCCGAGCTGGGGCTGCACATGCTGGTCCATGCCCGCGACGTGGTGCCCGAATATGTGCGCTTCTGCATCATGACCCGCGGCGATATCGTGCGTGACAGCCCTGATTATATCGCGAGCTTCCTGGCGGCCCAGCTCAAGGGCTTCAGCTTCGCCCTGCAGAACAAGGAGGCCACGCTTGCCCTGTCCTATGACAAGGCAGAGCTTCCTCCCGAGGATGAAGCGCCCGTCATGATCTATGATGAAGTGGTGGAATTTGGCGCGGTCGATCCGGAGATGACGGTCGACGTCGAAAAGCTGAAGTGGCTGAGCGACCTGCTCGGTGAAACCGGCAATATGGATGCCGGCTTCGATCCGGCCACCATGGTCGACACGTCAGTGCTCGAGGACGCCAAGGCGCTCCTCGCCGCCCAATAAACGACAGACAAAGGAGACCCCCTCGATGGCGTTGGTCGAAATCCAGAATGTCAGCAAGACGTTCAGAACCAAGGTAGCGGGCAATACAAGAGACGTGCACGCGCTGAGCGGGGTCTCCTTTTCCCTGGAACGGGGAGAGATCGTTGCAATCACCGGTGCCAGCGGCTGTGGTAAGACCACGATGCTGCGCATCATCATGGGCCTGGAGAAAGCCAGTGGCGGTTCGGTCATCGTCAACGGCAACCAGGTGAGCGGCTGTGGCTATGATCGGGGCATGGTGTTCCAGCACTCCGAATTGCTGCCCTGGCGCAATGCTGTGCAAAACGTGGCCTTCGGGCTCGAACTCAAGGGCATGGACAAGCAGACCCGTGATGTCGAGGCCCGGCGTTACCTCGAACTGGTTGGTCTCGGCCATGCCGCCGACCGGCTGCCGCATCAATTGTCGGGTGGCATGAAGCAGCGTGTCGGCATCGCCCGGGCCCTGGCTATCGGTCCCGATGTGTTGCTGATGGATGAGCCATTCGGAGCGCTGGATGCTCAGACCCGCGAGGGCCTGCAGAACGAATTGATGGCCATCCAGGCCCAGACCCAACAGACCATTATCCTGGTCACGCACGACCTGGACGAGGCCGTGCTGCTGGCCGACCGCGTCGTGGTGATGAGCCAGGGGCGTGTCGCCGAGACCCTGGAAATGCGCCTGCCGCGCCCGCGGCCCAGCCTGGCCGCTTTGCGTGGCAACCCCGAATTCGGCGAAAAGCGACTGCGCCTGTGGGAATTGCTGAAGAACGAAATGGACGCCGACGCGAGAAAGGCCGCCTGATGACCACCGATCACGCTCCCGCACCGTCGAGCCTGCGCATGGACCTGACGACTATCCTGACAAACCGCCGGGTGATCACCATCGCCTCGGTCACCATTGCGCTGCTGCTGTGGGAAATCTTTGGCCGCCAGGTCAACCCGCTGTTCGGCTCCTATCCATCGGCTATCGCGGCCAAGATGTTCGAGCTGACCGCCAATGGTCGCCTGCCGAAGGCCTTCTTCCAGAGCCTGCAGCCCTTTGTGGTGGGTTTCGGCCTGGCCGCCATCCTGGGCATCCCGATCGGCATGCTGCTGGGTCGTTTCCGCTTCCTCGAAGCGGCCTTCAGCATCTATGTCACTGCCGGCAATGCCATGCCGCTGATCGCCATCACGCCGCTTTTCATGCTCTGGTTTGGGCTGGGCTTCACCGTGAAAGTGGCCATCGTCGCCACGCTCTCGTTCTTCCCGATCTGCATGAGCACTTGGTCGGGGGTGAAATCCATCCCCAAATCGCTGATCGAAGTCGGCGAATCCTTTGTCGGCACCCGCCGCGATATCCTGCAGAAGATCGTGCTGCCGGCCTCGGTGCCCTACATCATGGCCGGCATCAGGCTGGCCGTGGGCAAAGGCATCATCGCCATGATCGTGGCGGAGTTCTTCACCGCCCTTTCCGGGCTCGGGGGATCATCCTCACCGCCGCGAACAATTTCGAGACGGCCGAAATGTTCGCGCCCATCATCGTGTTGCTGACCTTCGCCATTGCTCTCAACGCCTGCGTACAGTGGCTCGAGAACAAGATCGCCCCCTGGCATATCCAGGTGACCGGGCAGGCCGAGTAGCGAGCAGGGGAGGGTGCCACGGGTGACCCTCCCCCTATCTTGATGGAAGGGAAACGCGATGAGCAAGGACGTGCAGGAGCGCGGGCTGGAGATACGCAAAAGCGTGCTCGGCGCCGAATATGTCGAAGCGGCCTTCCGCTCGGCGGATGATTTCAACCTGCCCATGCAGGAGCTGGTTACCGAATATTGCTGGGGCGCCGTCTGGGGGCGCGAGACCCTTTCGCTCAAGACGCGGTCCATGCTGAACCTGGCGATGATCGCCACCCTCAATCGCCCGCATGAGCTGCGACTGCATGTGCGGGGCGCCCTGCGAAACGGCGTGAGCAAGGACGAGATCCGCGAAATCTTCATGCAGGTGGCCGTCTATGCGGGCGTGCCTGCTGGGGTCGATGCCTTCCGTCTGGCCCGCGAGGTCTTCGACGCAGACAAGGACGCCTGACGCCGTCCGTTGGCCGGACCTGTTTGCTAATACTTGATAATGAGTGCTGATCATGTATTAGCATTGGGGCAGATCGAAACGGATTCCCCATGCCCAGGTCAGCCGACACAATCGAGCCGCAGATAATGCGAGGAAAGCGCGGTGGTGGGCGGCGGGTGACCATGACCGACGTGGCGCGCGAGGCGGGGTGTTCGCAGGCGACGGTTTCCTTCGTGCTCAATCATGCGCCGGGGATCAAGCTCTCGGCCGAAACCAAGCAGAGGGTGTTCGAGGCGGCGCGGCGGCTGGGCTATGCGATGCCGCCGGTTGCGGGGGCAGCGGTATCGACGGCGCGGCGGCGGCGCATCGGCTTCATCGCGGACCAGTTGGCGACGAGCCCGGAGGCCATGGTGGCCATCGAGGGGCTGACGCAGGCGACGCGGGCCAGCGGCGATGTGGTGCTGGTGGCCCATACCCATAATGACGAGGAGCTGGAAGCCGAGCTGATCCGCACCTTCGTGGAGCAGCGGGTTTCAGCCCTGGTCTATATGACGATTTTCACGCGCGAAGTGGAGCTGCCGCAGCAATTGCTGGGGCTGGAAATGCCGGTTTTCCTGCTCAATTGCTATACGGCCAGCCAGATCTGTCCGGCCGTGGTGCCCAGCGAGATTGCCGGTGGGCAGCGCAGCACGCGGCACCTGATCGAGCAGGGGCATCGGCGCATCGCCACGATTACAGGCGAAATCTGGATGGAGGCGGCGCAGGACCGGCTCAAGGGTTATCGGCGGGCGCTGGCCACGGCCGATATTCCGTTCGATCCGGCGCTGGTGGTGGAAGGGGATTGGTCGGCCAGTTCGGGCTATGACGCGACGCGCACGCTGCTGGCGCTGCCCGAGCCGCCGACGGCGATCTTCTGCCAGAATGATCGGACGGCCATCGGCTGCTATGAAGCGCTCAAGGAGGCGGGATACGATATTCCCACCGACATGGCCGTGGTGGGCTATGACGACGAGGAAATCTCGCGGCACCTGCATCCCCGGCTGACCACGTCCATCCTGCCGCATCGGGCCATGGGGGCCTGGGTGGTGGAGCAGCTCGGCGAATTCGTGCCGGGGCAGGGGCGCTATCCGCTGGTCAAGCTCGAATGCCCACTGGTCGAGCGGGATTCGGTTGCAAAGCCAAAAGCTTAGCGCTCAGCGCGGGGCGATCGAGTTGCGCTCGATCAGTTCGCACTCGATCTTGACCTTCTGCTGGCGCTCGTCCTGGTCGGCATCATTGTAGCTGTCGAGCAGTTCGGCCACGGCCCAGCGGGCCATTTCGTCATGCGGCAGCACCATGGTGGAGAGGGGCGGCTCCATATTGACCGCCAGGTCTTCATCATCGAAGCCGACGATGGAAATGTCCCCGGGAACGGAGAGGCCCAGCATGCGGGCGGCTTCGTAGCAGCCCATGGCCATGCGGTCGTTGAAGCAGAAGATGGCAGTGGGCGGCTCGGGCAGCGACATCAGTGCCAGCGCCGTTTCGCGGCCGCCACGAATGGTCCAGCCGGCCTGGATGACCAGCGATTCGTCGACCGGCGCGTTCCATTCGGCCATGGCCTGGCGAAAGCCCTTTTCGCGATCGACGGCCGCCTCGACGATGATTTCGCCGGTCATATGGGCGATGCGGCGATGGCCGGCGCGCAGCAGCGCCCGCGTCGCGGTATAGCCGCCGACCAGGTCGCCGGGCACGACCGAGGGGTAGCGCAGCTTGCGCTCGTAGCAGTTGAGCAGCACCAGCGGCAGCTCGGAAAAGGCTTCGGGAACAGTGACTTGCCTGGTGATGAGCGAGGCGTAGATGATGCCGATGGTCTTCTGCGAGACCAACAGATCGATGGCCGCCTGTTCCAGCGCCGGGTCGGAGCGGGTGCAGAATGTCGCGACGGTTACGTCCTGCAAAGCCGCTTCGTCGCGGGCGCCTTCGATGAAGGGCGTGGCGAAAGGGGTGGTGGAAACTTCATCGAGCATGAGGCCGATGACGCGCTTGCGGCCCTCGGGCACCGGGTGGGCCTTGCCGCGCCGATAGGACAGGGTTTCGGCTGCCTCGATGACGCGGCGGCGGGTCGCCTTGGAGACGCGGGCATTGGGAACCCCGTTGAGAACCAGCGAAACGGTTGCCTGTGACACGCCGGCCAGCTCGGCCACGTCCACCATCGTCGCTCGTTTTTCCACGGGCATGCCTGCCTTTTTCCCGCTGTTTGTTCGCTTTTGTCCTTCTAGCAGATTGCGGCCTTCCTGCGCCACGCAAGAACCCCTCTTGTCAACGAGATCACTCTGGTCCTATGGTGATAAATATATAACTAATATTGGTTGAGGGTGGAAATGGAGCGCACGGGTCTCGCGCAGGTGGCGGATACGGAAACGGGCATGCGCCGGCGCCTGTCGCTGGATGGGGTCTGGCAGTTCCGGCACGAGGATGGTCCCTGGCGCGAGGCGCATGTGCCCGGCCCGTGGCAGGCCGAATTTTCCGACCTGGTCGATACCAGCGGCCGCGCCGTCTACAAGCGCAGCTTCACCCTGCCCGACGGCTGGGCATCGCAGGAACTGGTGCTGCATTTCGGCGCCGTCAGCTATTTCTGCGAAGTGCTGCTGAACGGGCAGGTGGTGGGCAGCCATGAAGGCGCCTTCCTGCCCTTCGATATCGTGTTGCCGGCATCGGCGCTCAAGGCGCAGAACGAGCTGGAAGTCCGCGTGACCATGCCTTCGGCCGACCGCAGGGTCTATCCAGACTATCCGTTCGGTGAAGTGCCGCATGGCAAGATCAGCTGGTATGGCCGCATTGGCGGGCTGTGGCAGTCGGTGGCGCTGGAAGCGCGCGATCCGCGCCATGTCGACGATGTCGTGGTGTCGGCAGGCATGGACGGCACGGTTTCGGTCGCGCTGGGCTTTTCGGCTCCTGCTGCCGGCATGGCGGCGCAGCTTTCAGTGCTCGACGCCAATGGCGATGTCGTGGCCGAGACCAGCGTGACGGCGGGCAATGCGGTTTCCGCGAGCCTGGCCGTGGCCGGGGCGCTGCTGTGGTCGACGGACGAACCCAATCTCTATTCGCTGGTCGTGGACCTCGGCAGCGACAAGGTGGTCACGACGTTCGGCTTCCGCACGGTGGAGGCGCGCGACGGGCAAATCCTGCTCAACGGCCAGCCGCTTTATATGCGCGGCGCGCTGGACCAGGACTATTACCCTGACGGCATCTATACGCCGCCCTCGCTGGAATTCCTCGAAGACCAGGCGCGCAAGGCCAAGCATCTCGGGCTCAACCTGCTGCGCTGCCATATCAAGGTGCCGGACCCGCGCTATTACGAGGTGGCCGACCGGCTGGGCCTGCTGGTGTGGACCGAAGTGCCCAATGTCGCCAATTTCACCAGCGATTCCGCGCGGCGCATGCGCGAGACGATGGAAGGCATTCTCAAGCGCGATCGCAACCATCCCTCGATCATCGCCTGGACGCTGATCAACGAGGACTGGGGCACGCGGCTGGTGGAAAATGCCGAGCATCGGCAGTGGCTCAAGGACAGCTATGATTGGCTCAAGGCCGAGGACCCAACCCGGCTGGTGGTCGACAATTCCGCCTGTTTCCCCAATTTCCACGTCAAGTCCGACCTCAACGACTATCACTATTACCGCTCGGTGCCGGAGCGCCGCCAGGAATGGGACGACATCACGGCGCAATTTGCCGCCGGCGCCGACTGGACTTATTCGACGCTGGGCGATGCCGAGCGGCGGGGTGATGAACCGCTGATCGTTTCCGAATTCGGCGTGTGGGGCCTGCCCGATCCGAGCAAGCTCCGTCGCGAAGACGGCAGCGAGCCCGACTGGTTCGAGACCGGCTCGCCCTGGGGCGATGGGGCGGCATTGCCGCATGGCGTCGAGGAGCGCTTCGGCGCGCTGGACCTGGGCCGTACCTTCGGCTCGTTCGATGCCTTCATCGAAAACGTGCAGTGGTACCAGTTCATGAACCTGCGCTACCAGATCGAGCAGATGCGGCTGCATCCTTCGATCATGGGCTATGTCATCACCGAGCTGACCGATGTGCATTGGGAGGCCAATGGCCTGATGGACATGGAGCGCAATCCGCGTGTGTTCCATGACGTGTTTGCCCAGATCAATACCGATACGGTGATCGTGCCGCGGCCCGAGCGCTATGCGGCCTATGCCGGCGAAACGCTTGCTATCGAAGTGACCATCGCGACGGGCGGCAAGGCGCTATCAGATGGCGCGACGCTGCGCTGGTCGGGCGATGCTTCCGGCTCGCTCGCCATTGCGGCGACCGACCCTGTCTCTGCTACCAGCCCGCAAGTGCTCAAGATCGACCTCCCGGCCGGCGGCGCGAGCCGCATGGTACGTCTTGATTTTGTGCTCGAGGCTGGCGGCGATGTCGTGGCGCGCAATAGCTGCGACATCGCCCTCTATGCCAGGCGCGACACCACGGCTTTGCCGACGATTGCCGCCGCCGATGCGGGCTTGGCCACCTATGCGACGGGGCTGGGCTATCGCGTGGTGCCGGCGGGCGAAGCCGATATCGTGCTGTGCCACGCCGTTGACGGTGCCGATGTCGAAGTGATGAAGGCGGGCGGGCGCTTCCTGATCCTGGCCGACGGTTCGGTCGAGACCAACAAGAACCTGCGTACCGACATGCCCGACGGCGAGCTGCCGCATCGCAGCATCGTCGCCGATGGCAAGGTGTTCCGTCCCAGCCTCGACCAGCATCTGCCGGGGATCAGCCTCGTGGAACGCGACGGCACGATCTGGCGCGGCGACTGGATTGCCGGCTTCTCCTGGATACGGCGCGACGGACCGTTCGCCAATATTCCGGGCGGGCCGATCTTCGATCTCAGCTTTTCGGGCGTGGTACCGCATCACCTGCTGACCGGATTCCGGCCCTGGGAATTCGGCAACAATGTCCATGCCGGTATGGTGGTGGGCTGGGTGCACAAGCCCGCGGCCATCATCGGGGAAAAACGCGTGGGCCGCGGCGGGGTGGTGGCAACCACGTTCCGGCTGACCAGCGAGGCGCCGGGCGCCGATCCGGTGGCGGCGGCTTTGTTCGATGCGCTGGTGGTGGCGACGAAGGAGCTGTCGGTGGATCGGGGAACGATCTGAACTTCACCTCTCCCCTCAGGGGGAGAGGTCGACCCATAGGGTCGGGTGAGGGGTTCAGCGGTTGGCATGGGCATTGTGCTCGTTACTGACCCTGAACCCCTCACCCCAACCCTCTCCCCTCAGGGGAGAGGGGGCGCAGGAGCCGATTGGCCGGAGAGCTGACGGTTCACAGAAACGAGGAGGAATTGATGGCCGATATAGTTCTGAACGAGGTCAGTAAGTCCTACGGCACGGTGCAGGTGCTCGACAGCGTGTCGATGCATATTCGCTCGGGCGAGTTCATCGTGT
This sequence comes from Devosia ginsengisoli, assembly GCF_007859655.1. Classification (NCBI taxonomy): domain Bacteria; kingdom Pseudomonadati; phylum Pseudomonadota; class Alphaproteobacteria; order Hyphomicrobiales; family Devosiaceae; genus Devosia; species Devosia ginsengisoli. Next base: position 2,768,260 of record NZ_CP042304.1, on the reverse strand, counting down.
TCCTCGGGCCGTCGGGCTGCGGGAAATCCACCCTGTTGCGCATGATTGCGGGCCTTGAAGAGGTCAATGCCGGGCAGATCCATATCGGCGATACCAGGGTCGACCAGTTGCCGCCCAACCAGCGCGGCGTGGCCATGGTGTTCCAGAATTATGCGCTCTATCCGCATATGACGGTGCGCGAGAATATGAGCTTCGGCCTGCAGAATGTGGGCACCGACAAGGCCGAGATCGCCCGCCGGGTGGACGATGCGGCGCGGATGCTGGAAATCGGCGCGCTGCTCGACCGGCGGCCGAGCCAGCTTTCGGGCGGCCAGCGGCAGCGCGTTGCCATCGGGCGGGCGATCGTGCGCGAGCCCAAGGCCTTCCTGCTCGACGAGCCGCTGAGCAATCTCGATGCCGGATTGCGCGTGCGCACGCGGGTGGAACTGGCGCAGCTGCACCAGCGCATCGGCACGACGATGATTTTCGTGACGCATGACCAGACCGAGGCCATGACGCTGGCCAGCCGCATCGTTGTGATGAACAACCGCCGCATCGAGCAGATCGGCACGCCGATGGAGGTCTATTCGCGGCCGGCCAGCCGGTTCGTCGCCGCCTTCGTGGGCTCGCCCTCGATGAATTTCCTTGATGTGGCCGAGGTGAGCGAGGCCGAGGGCAAGGCGCTGATCCATGCCGGCGGCGGCGTGGTGCCGACCGATATCGCGATCTCGGTGCTGCCAACGCGCAACGGGCTGACGCTGGGCGTGCGGCCCGATGCCCTCAAGGTGGCCGAGGGCGGGAGCCTCAATGGCGTGGTCGAGCTGGTGGAGCGGCTGGGCGACCGGACGCTGCTGCATGTGCGGCTGGCCGATGGGGCGCTTGTGGTGGCCGAGGATGGCGGCAAGAGCACGCTGGAGCCCGGCGTGGCCGTCAGCCTCGCGGCCGATCGCAGCGAGACGCATCTCTTCGATGCCGAAGGCGCCGCCTATCACTCCAGCTGACAACGGTTTCCGGGGTGCGGGCTACAGGCTCAATGCGACGCACCAACCGCAGATCCAAGCATAGAGCAGCAACCTTTTGGGAGGAAAGAATGACGAAAAATCTACGTCGCCTTGCTTTGGCTTCGACCGCATTCCTTGCGCTCGCATCCGGCGCCTTCGCACAGCAGACCGTGGTGTGGTGGGACTTCCTTGCCGGTGGCGATGGCGTGCGCATGAAGGCGCTGATCGACGCGTTCAATGCCGAACATGAAGGGGAAATCACCATCGAGGGCACGACGCTCGAATGGGGTACGCCGTTCTACACCAAGTTGCAGACGTCCTCGGCCATCGGGGAAGGGCCCGATATCGCCACCTATCACCTGAGCCGGATTCCGCTGGCCGTCGATAGCGGCACGCTGAGCGAAATCACCGACGAGGATATGGCCGGCGCCGGCATTGCCAATACCGACTTCACCACGGCCGCCTCGGATGCCGGCAAGGTCGATGGCACCCGCTATGCCGTGCCGTTCGACCAGCATGGGCTGATCCTCTACTACAACAAGGACATGCTGGCCGAAGCCGGGCTGCTCGGTGAAGACGGGTTGCCAACGGGTCTCGACGGGCTCGACAACTTCAATGCGATCCTCGCCCAGTTCACCGGCGACGGCAAATACGGCATCTCCACGCCGACCGGCGACCGCTACCGCACCATCTACAGCCTGTTCGGCCAGCAGGGCGGCACCATGTTCGACGAAGCCGCCGGCGGGTTCTTCCCCACCGACGAAGACCTGGCCAAGCTGACCAATGCCATCGAGGTGGTCAAAGGCTGGGTGGATAGCGGCTATACGCCGGTGCAGGTGGAAAGCCCGGCAGCCCTGGCGCTGTTCAGCTCGGGCCAGAGCCCGTTCTTCATCATGGGCAATTGGGAAGTGCCGACCTTCGTCGACCTCCATGCCAAGGGCGAGCTGTTCGAATGGGGGGCGGTGGAGCTGCCGGTGCTGTTCGAGAACAAGGCCGCCTGGTCGGATTCGCATGCTTTCGTCATTCCCGCCAATTCGGGCAAGGATGCCGATCCGGACAAGCGCGCGGCGGTGATGCAGGTCATCGCCTGGATGGACCAGCATAGCCTCGACTGGGCCGGCGCGGGCCATATCCCGGCCTATAATGCGGTGCGCGAGAGTGCCGAATTCAAGGCGCTGAAGCCGCAATCGGACTATGCCGGCTTTGCCGATACCGCCGTGTTCGATCCGCGCACGATCCTGGCCGGGCCGGCCGCGCCGCTGGGCGATGCCTGGAGCAACTACATCAATCCCGCCACCACGGGCGAGATCGAACCGGCCGATGCCGCCGCGCAGATGCGTGACGACCTCAACGGCCAGTTGTAGAATCCGGTGGCCGGCGCCCGCGCGGGTGCCGGCCATCCCCAGACCCGGGAGGTATGGCTATGCTGCGGGACAGGAAACAGGAATATCTGACGGCGCTGATCCTGGTCGGGCCCTTCATCCTGATCTATGGGGCTCTCTTCGTCTGGCCGACCATCCAGATGGTGCTGCTCAGCTTCACCAAGGCGCCGCTGATCGGGGCGGGCGACTGGGTCGGCTGGGACAATTATGTGAAAATCCTCAGCCAGAAACTGTTCCATTCGGCCTTCTGGAACACCGCCTGGTTCGTGGTCCTCACCGTCATTCCCAATACGCTGATCTCGCTGGCCATTGCGCTGGCGGTGAACCGGCTCAATGGCTGGCTCCAGGGCTTCGTGCTGGCCTGCTTCTTCCTGCCCTATATCCTGCCGGTCTCGGTGGTGTTCCTCACCTGGAACTGGATCATCGACGTGCAATACGGGCTGGCGCAGGGCGTGGTGGCTTTGTTCAATGGCGGCGAGCCCAAATCGCTGACCCGCACCATTCCCCTGTTCATGCCCACGGTGGCCTTTGTCACCGTGTGGTGGACGATGGGCTTCAATATCCTGCTGTTCATTGCCGGCTTGCGCAACATTTCGCCCGAAATCTACGAGGCGGCGCAGCTCGACAGCGCCGGCCGCTGGCGGCAATTCATGCGCATCACCTGGCCGCTGGTCTGGCCGGTGACCGTATTGGTGCTGACCATCCAGCTCATCGCCCAGCTCAAGATTTTCGACCAGGTCTACCTGTTCTCGATCGGCGGGCGGCAGGATGCGACGATCACCCTGGTGCAGTATATCTACAAGCTGGCCTTCCAGCAGAACAAGGGCGGCGAGGCCGCCACCGCAGCCGTGCTGCTGTTCGGCATGATCATCGTGCTGTCGGTGCTGCAATATCAATTGCTGCGGGCGCGAGGTGAAAAATGAGCGCTGAAGCCCTTTCCGGCAGCCAGGCTGCCGTCGCCGAACGCAGCCGGCGCGACCGGCCGCTCGACCTGGTCGGCATTGTCCTGACCGCCATCACCCTGCTCGTGGCTTTGGCCTCGTTCTTCCCGATCTACTGGGCGATCATCACCTCGGTCAAACCCGATGGCGAGGTGATCTCGGGCAGCAATTCGCTCTGGCCCGGCCGCTTCGTGTTCGACAGCTATATCCACATCTGGAACAACACCAATATCGCCATCTGGTACGTCAATTCCATGGTGACGTCGCTGGTTATCACGGTGCTTGTCATCGTCAGTTCGGCCGGCTGCGCCTATGCGCTGAGCCAGCTCGATTTCCCCGGGCGGCGGCTGATCTATGTGCTGATCCTGGCCTGTTTCATGGTGCCGATGCAGGCGCTGATCGTGAACCATTTCGTGCTGATGGCGCAGTTCAAGCTGCTCAATACCTGGGCCGGCATCATCCTGCCGCAGCTGATCGTGCCGGTGGTGATCATCGTCTACAAGCAGTTCTTCGACTCGGTGCCCAAGGAGTTCCGCGAGGCGGCGATGATGGACAGCGCCGGCCATTTCAAGATCCTGTTCCGCATCTACCTGCCGATGAACTGGGGCGTGACGGCTGCGCTGGGCATCATCACCTTTATCGGCGCCTGGAACGCCTTCCTCTGGCCCTTCCTCGCGGCGACGGGCGAGGCGACGATGACCGTGCCCGTCGGCATTACCCAGGTGAAGGATGCCTATGGCATCGTCTATGGCAAGCTCATGGCTTCGGCCGTGGTGGCCGGGCTGCCGGTGGCTATCGTCTACCTGATCTTCCAGCGCCGGGTGACGCAGGCGATCATGCTGTCGGCGGGCGTCAAGGGGGTGACGCGGAGGCATCTGGACACGCCCTCGTGGTTCGACAGGCTCACCATGAGGGCTACTGCTCCGTGAAATGGGCCAGGGCGGCCAGCATGGCAGCGTCGAACACGGCCGGTCTCTGCAACGGGGCGAAATGGGTGACGCCGGGCAGCATGACCAGCGTGGCGCCGGGAATGGTGTCGGCCAGATAGCGGGCATGTTCGGGCTTGATGAATTCGTCGCCCTCGCCCTGCAGGATCGTCACCGGCACGGCGATGGCGGCGAGCTGCGCTGCCGTGTAGTTCGGCTGCGTGCGCTGCATGAGGCCGACGGCTTCGACAAAGGCGTCGAAATCATCAGGGGTGGCGGAGAGCGCGGCATAATCCTGCTTGTGCCGCGAGAAACAGCGATCGACGGTGGGTGTCGGCACGAAGGGCAGGGCGCCATCCGGGTCCATATTGCAGGCGAAGTAGAGCACGCCCGCTACGCGATCGGGATGGGTGGCGCCCAGGATCAGGGCAATGCAGGCGCCGTCGCTCCAGCCGACAAAACCGGCGCGCTCGATGGCCAGGGCATCCATGAGGGTGAGGACGTCGCCCGCCATGAGGTCATAGCTATAGGGCTTGCCGTCGCGTGTGCTGCGGCCGTGACCGCGGCTATCAACGAGCACGGCGCGATAGCCTGCGGCGACGAGCGCGGCGGCCTGATGGCTCCAGTTGCCGGAATGGCCGAGACCGCCATGCAGCAGGATGACCGGCTGGCCCTGGCCGATGCTGACATACCAGATATCGGCGCCGTCATGGGTGAGGTGGCCGGCATGCTGCGGGGTGGGCAGAGGCGGGGTGCCGTCGCGTTCGAAGAGGACGAGATCGTCGTCGGTGAAGGCGGCCGGGGTGTCGTGCTGGGTCATTTCGTGCTCCATTCGCGGGCAAAAGGGCCGGGTAGAGATTGAACCTTCCTGCCGGCCCAGCGTATCCACATCGGGTGGCGCTGTAATGTCGCCCGATCCGCCCTTCGCCGAATTTGCCGGATATTGTCCAATGCGCCACCTGCTCCTGCTGCTGCTGTTCGTGCTCTCCCCTGTCGCCGTCATGGCGCAGGTTCCGGGGATCACCCCTGAAACGACGACGAGCAGCGACGCCGGAATCGACGAACTGATCCGCATTATCGAGAATGACGAAACGCGGGCGGCGCTGATCGAGCGGCTGAAGCAGAGCGGGACGGAGGTGACGGCGCCGGCCGAGACCGCGCCCGACCTCAATATCGTTCGCCAACTGGCCGAATATACCAAGACCGTCGCCGAAGGGGCCTCGGCGACCCTGCGCTCGCTGGCCGGGGTGTTCGTCGACCTGCAGCAGGGGCTGAGCGGGGCGCTGGAGGCAGATCTCGAAGCCTTCTGGGATGTGGCGGTGGGTGTGCTGCTGGTGGCGCTGGGCCTGCTTGCCAGCTTTCTGATCATCCGGATCATCGTCACCTGGGCCAGGGGCCGCGTCGCCCAGCGGGTGGCCGGGCGGGGCTGGATGTCGCGCATATTGGGGGCGCTGGCGGCGGCGCTGGTGGATTTCGGTTCGGTGCTGCTGGCCTGGGCGGTGGGCTATGTGGTGGCCCTGGCGCTGGTGGGCCAGACCACGGGGCAGATGGGCATCAACCAGTCGCTGCTGCTCAATGCGTTCCTGCTGGTCGAGCTCAGCAAGCTGGCGGTTCGCGTCATCCTGTCGCCGCGCTTCGAGCCGCTGCGGCTGATCCCTGTCAGCGACGACAATGCCGCCTATTGGTCATTCTGGATCGGGCGGATCATTTCGCTGCTCGGCTATACCTTCCTGTTCGTGACGCCGCTGCTGGCGGCGAACCTGTCGGTTGGCGCGGCATCGGCAGTGCAGGTGCTGGTCATGGCGACGGCGGTGACGATAGGCATCATCGTCGTGCTACAGAACAAGGACGACGTGCGGACCTGGCTGGCCGGAATCGCGACCAAGCGCGGCCATGACGGCACCGGGCAATTGCTGATCCTGCTCGGGCGATACTGGCACATGCTGGCCATCATCTATCTGGTGACGCTGCTGGTGGTGTGGTTCGCCAACCCCGAAGAGGCACTGCCCTTCATGCTGGGAGCCACGGTGCAATCACTGGTGGCTGTTCTGATTGGGGTGGTGATTGTCGGCTTCATCTCGCGCTTCGTCAGCGCGGGCCTGCGCCTGCCGGGCGATATCAAGCAGCGGCTGCCGCTGCTGGAAGCGCGGCTGCGCGCCTTCGTGCCCACGGTGATGGAAGTGGTGCGCTGGGTGGTGATCGCAGGCGTGGTGGTGGCCATTGCGCAGGCCTGGGCCCTGTTCGACTTCGTCGGCTGGATCGGCAGCGAAGCCGGGCAGCAGGTGGCCGGCTCGGTGATCTCGGCGGCGCTGATCGTGCTGGCCTGTATCGTGCTGCATGTGGTGGTCGCGTCGTGGGTCGAATACCGGCTCAATACCAGCGTCGGCAAGGTGCCGACGGCGCGCGAGAAGACACTGCTGAATCTGTTCAAGAACGCCTTCACCATCGCCCTAGTGGTGTTCGGGCTGATGCTGGCGCTGGCGCAGATCGGGGTCAATATCGCCCCGCTCCTGGCCGGCGCCGGGGTGATCGGCCTGGCCATCGGTTTCGGGGCGCAGAAGCTGGTGCAGGATATCATCACCGGCATCTTCATCCAGTTCGAGAATGTGATGAACGAGGGCGACGTGGTGGCCGTGGGCACCACGTCCGGCGTCGTCGAAAAGCTCACCATCCGCTCGGTGACCATCCGCGACCTTGGCGGCACGGTGCATCTCATCCCGTTCTCGTCGGTCGACCAGGTCTCCAACATGATGCGGGGCTTCTCGTTCCATGTGGCCGAGATCGGTGTGGCCTATGACAGCGACATCGTGCAGGTGAAGCAGGCCATGCATGACGCGTTCGACGCGCTCATGCAGACCGAGCACAAGGACAGCATTATCGACGACCTCGACATGCAGGGCATCATCGCCTTCGCGGCCTCGGCGGTAACGGTGCGCGCGCGCATCAAGACGCTGCCGGGCAAGCATTGGGGCGTGGGCCGGGCCTATAACGAGGTGTTGAAGGCCATCTTCGCCGAACGCAATATCGAAATCCCCTATCCGCATGTGACCTATGTGCAGGGCGGCGAGGCGCGGGCTTCGGGCCGCGTGCTGCCGCCGCGGCCGAGCGAGGATAAGGGGAAGCCGGACGCCTGAACGGATCGTGATCGGGCGGGGCATTTGCCTTAAGCCGATCTTAATTTGGTGGGTTAAAATAGTGATACGCGCGCCAATTGCGGTGGCGCAGTCGTGACTTTCAGTCTTTGCGTATCACGAGGCCCGTCATGTTGTTTTTAGGGGGCAGGTGCCTTGCCCGATTTCTCCCGGCGCTGGCCATTGCCGGCGCGCTGAGCCTTTCCGCCATGGCGCCCGCCTGGGCCAACAGCGCCGATTTCGTGCGGGGCCTGTGGCCGCAGGCCGAGGCGCGCGGGGTGAGCCGGGCGGCGTTCGAAGCGGCATTTTCCGGCTATAACTACCTGCCCAAGGTCATGGAGCTGACGCGCAAACAGCCCGAATTTTCCCAGACCGTGCAGCAATATATCGACAAGCGGGTCACGGCGGGACAGGCGCAGAAGGGCCAGGCCATGCGCGCCGAATGGAACCAGACGCTCACAGGCAGCGAGCAGCGCTGGGGCGTGCAGCCGGAAATCGTGCTGGCCATCTGGGGCATGGAAACCAATTTCGGCGGCTTCATGGGCGGCGAGAACACCATCCATGCACTGGCGACGCTGACCGAGGGCGGCTATCGCGCCGATTTCTTCCGCGAGGAATTGCTGACCGCTTTGCGCATCGTTTCGGACGGGCATGTAAGCGCGCGTAACATGACGGGATCATGGGCCGGGGCGATGGGGCATACCCAGTTCATGCCCTCGAGCTTCATGCGCTATGCGGTCGACTATAATGGCGACGGGCGCAAGGATATCTGGAATTCGGTGCAGGATGCGCTGGGCTCGACCGCCAATTACCTGCACAGCTTCGGCTGGCGCAAGGGCGAGACCTGGGGCTATGAGGTCAAGCTCCCCAGCGGGTTCGATTTTGCGGCGGCGCGGGGGATCGAGAAAGCGCCGCTGAGCCAGTGGCAGGCCATGGGCATACAGCGCGTGTCGGGCCGGGCCTTCCCGCGGCCCAGCGATGTGGGGCGGCTCTATATGCCGGCCGGCGCCAACGGCCCGACCTTCCTGCTGCTGCCCAATTTCGATGTGATCAAGCGCTACAACAATTCGGACAGCTATGCGCTGGCGGTGGGGCATCTGGCCGACCGCATCCTGGGCGGCGGCAATTTTGCGACGCCATGGCCGGCGGGCGATTATGCGCTGACCAAGGCGCAGAGGGCGGAATTGCAGACGCTGCTGAGCCGGGCCGGATTCGATGCCGGATCGCCCGATGGCGTGGTGGGACCCAGGACGCGGGCGGCGGTTCTGGCCTATCAGGGACGGGTCGGATTGCCGGCGGATGGTCACATCTCCGGGAGGCTGCTGGATGCGCTCAAACGTTAACAGTCTGTTAACAAATTCGGCACAGTGTTAACGCGCTTAAGTAGAGGGCAGGCTTTGCTTCGGGAGTTCGAGGCGCCTGCCCTCGCCCATTTCCGGCGCCCTCCATTGCCACAAAATCCCCGGCTTTGCTCGCTAGGCGGGCGGTCTCCCAATTCTCTGGTTCGTGAATGATCATGCCGTTTCGTCGCGCCCTTGCGGTGCTCCTCTTCCTGTTCGTCCTGCCGGCTCAGGCCTTTGCGCTGTCGGTGATGGACCCGTTCAATCTGCCGGCGGCCATGGATGGCGGCACGGTGAAGGTGGGCGATGGCATTGCCTATGCCGACGGGCCGAGGCACAAGCTGGACGTCTATGCGCCCGAGGCGCGGGGGACGTCGGCGCCGGTGGTGTTCTTCGTCTATGGCGGGGGTTGGAACCGGGGCGAGCGCAGCGATTACCAGTTTGTCGGCCGGGCGCTGGCGTCGCGCGGTTTCGTGACTGTGATCGCCGATTATCGGCTGGTGCCCGAAGTGGCCTATCCGGGCTTTCTCGAGGACAGCGCCAATGCGCTGCGCTGGGTGCAGGACAATATCGCCTCCTATGGCGGCGATCCCACGCGGCTGTTTCTCGCCGGCCATTCGGCGGGGGCCTATAATGCCGTCATGCTGGCGATGGACCCGTCATTCCTGCGGGAATACGGCGTGACCATGCCGATCCTGGGCGTGGCGGCCTTGTCGGGGCCGTATGATTTCTACCCGTTCGAATATGGCGAGGTGCAGAATGCGTTTGGCGCCGCGCCCAATCCGCAGGGCACGCAGCCGATCAACCTGGTGACGCCGGAAACGCCGCCCATGTATCTGGCGACCGGCACGACCGACCCGATCGTACGCATGCAGAATACCGAGCGGTTTGCGCAGAAGCTCAAGGATAGCGGGGTGTGGGTCACCACGCGCTATTACGAGGGGTTCGGGCATATGGAGCCGGTTATCGCCATGGGCGCGATGTGGCGCTGGCGCATGCCTGTGCTGGACGACATGGTGGCATTTTTCCAGATGTTCGGGGCCTTTCCCAGCGGCGTGCCCTATGTGGCCGTGGCGCCCAACCCGCCCGAGCAACTGCCCGAGGCCATCGCGCCGATGGAGCAGATCGTGGACGAGCTCAACGCGATGTTCCAGCCGATCGAGAACTAACGCATCGCAGAATCAAGCAGTAGACCTCATCCTGAGCTTGTCGAAGGACGAGGTCGTGGCAGTATGTTGCCACGCCCTCGTGGTTCGCCCTTCGGCAAGCTCAGGAGGCTCACCATGAGGGCCGTTGGGACCGATGCCGACCGACCATCTCCGATTCTCCGGCGCGACCGAGCAGGCGCAGCGTGATGCGCTCGAGGCGATTGTCCGCAATTCGGCGCTGCTGATGGATGTGCTGGGTGGGATGCGGGATCTGGCGCTGCCCGATATGCTGCTGGGGTCGGGGGCGATCTACAACACGGTCTGGAACGTGCTGACGGGCCGGCCGTCGCTGACCGGGATCAAGGATGCCGATGTCGTCTATTTCGACGATAGCGACCTGTCCTACGAGGCGGAGGATGCGGTGATCCGCCGCGCCGCGGCGCAGTTTGCCGGTCTGCCGGTTCCGGTCGAGCTGCGCAACCAGGCGCGGGTGCATATCTGGTTTCCGCAGAAGTTCGGCACGCCCTATCCGCAACTGAAGTCCAGCGCGGAAATGATGCTCTATTTCGCCTCGCGCACCCATGCGGTGGCGGTGCGGCTGGAGGAAGATGGCCGGCTGAGCATCTTTGCGCCGTTCGGGCTCGACGATATTTTCTCGTTCCGCATCACGCCCAATCCGACGCTCGACAATGCCGCCACGCATGCGACCAAGGCAGCACGGGCCAAGGCGGTGTGGCCGGAATTGACGGTTATTCCGTGGCCAGAAGGCGCGCCTGCCAGTCCTTGAGGCCAATGGGGACAAGCCCGAATTCGTCCATCAGCGCCTTGGCTCGTCCATCGCGAAAGAAGGCGTACTCGCCGGTGCGGATCACCGCTTCTGTATCGAAAAGCTCGACATCGCCGGGCGCGGTGAAGTGCAAGGCCAGCCATGACACGCCGGGTGGGACGCGCGCGAAGAGATTGCGATAGGCGGTCTCTATGCCATCGGGCCAGTCCCAGGCTGTTTCGAGCTGCAGCGCGACGACCGGATTGCCTCGTGCCGCGGCGCGGTCCCGGGCCGCGTTGTATTCGGCGGTGGTGACAGGCCCGACATAGTCCATGACCGAGAAGGTCCGATAATCGTCCATCAGCAGCAGCGGCAGCCTGTAGTCGGCGCCGAGGCGTTCATAGATAGCGACGAATTCCGGCATCATCGCCGTCCCCATATGGCAGTCGAGATGGGTCACGCCGATGCCGGCGGCGAGCGCCGTTTCGATCTGGAGACGCAACTCGGTCTCCACCGCGTCAGGCTGGGCGTGCCGGCGCACGTTGGGAACATCGGTCCAGAAGTAGCCGTCCGGGTCGGTCAGGCCGTTGTCACGGACCCCGGTCAATGGCCGCCAGCGATAGGGCCTGGCGTCGGAATTGAGCGTCAGGTGAACGCCGATATCCAGTTGCGGCCGTTCGCGCGCCAATTGCGCGAGTTCCGGAAACCAGGGGCAGGGCACCATGACGGAGCCCGACGTGGCGATGCGGGCCTCGGCCAGTTCGACAAAGGCCTGATTGGCGCCATGGCTCATGCCGAGGTCGTCTTCGTGAATCACGACAAAGCGGGAGTGGGGGAGGTCATGGGACACACCTTTCTCGGGGTCAGCGCGACATGCGCTGGCTTATCGAGTTCGGGGTCCCGGCGCCGCAGCGCCGCGGTCCAGGACGATTCTGCCGCCATCCCTTTTTCGCTCACCGGGTAATGTTAGGCGGGCAATGCGGCATCAATTCGACGGCGGAACGGGATCGAGCCTGACCGAGTCGGCCGAGCGGCGGACGGGGCCGTGGTAGACGGCTTCGATATTGTTGCCGTCGGGGTCGAGCACGAAGGCGCCGTAATAGCCGGGGTGGTAGTCGCGTTCGCCGGGCCGGCCATTGTCCTTGCCGCCGGCGGCGAGGGCGGCCTTGTGGAAGGCATCGACCATGTCGCGGCTGCGGGCCTGGAAGGCCAGGTGGACATGGGTCGGCAGGGTGCGGGCATCGGCGCCATCGACGAAGAGTTCATCGACCTGGAACCAGCCTTCGCCGGCATGTTCGATCTTGACATCGAGCGCGGCCAGCACCTTTTCGTAGAAATAGCGGGTGGCCATGTAGTTCCTGGCGCGCAGATGGACATGGTCGATGAGGCGGCCGGTATGCCAGGTCATGGACGTCTCCGTTGCCAGAACGGCAAGGGCAAAAAAGAAACGGAGGTCCCTGCTTTCGCAGGGATGACTCCGTGGGGGGGAGGGCGGCACTGCCGCCCCGCATTCGATGTTATTCGGCTTCGTCGGCCGAGGCCGAATTGAGCTGGCCGTATTTTTCGGGACCGATCTTGTCGAGCAGTTCGAGCTGGGTCTCGAGGAAGTCGATATGGCCTTCCTCGTCGGTCAGCAGCGCCTCGAACAGATTCTTGGAGACATAGTCGCCGAGCTGTTCGCAGAGCTCGCGGCTGGCCTTGTAGGCGGCGCGGGCGTCGTATTCGCCGGCGAGATCCGCTTCGAGCACTTCCTTGATGGTCTGGCCGATTCGCAAAGGCGCGACGCGCTGCAGGTTGGGATGGCCTTCGAGGAAGATGATGCGCTCGATCAGGCGATCGGCATGATGCATTTCTTCAATGGATTCGGCGCGTTCCTTGGAAGCCAGCTTCTTGTAGCCCCAATCGTCGAGAAGACGAAAATGAACCCAATACTGATTGACCGCACCGAGTTCGAGAAAGAGGGCTTCGTTAAGCCGCTCGATGACTTGTGCTTCGCCTTTCACGACGTACTCCACTCCGTTGCTGCTTGAGCTTTTCGAGCCCAGTCGGAAGCGAGAGGACTTCGCCTGACTGTTGGGCTTGCTGCGAGTGGTAGTTTTCGGTGACGCGGACGATAATGTCCACCACATTCGGCACGCAGCCGCCGCATTTGGCGCGGCGATTGAGTTCCGAATAGACCTTGGCGGGCACGACAAGCTGCCACGGATCGGCACGGAGCAGGTCGAGGACGATATCCTCGATCTCCTTCGACGTAATCATGTTGCACTGGCAGACGAGCATGGGCTGCGACGGGTCGGTTGGGCTTGCTGGCGCGCATAAAGCGACCGGATTAGGTGAATGTCAAGGTCATGTAATGTCACGTCCCTAACGGGGCGTGCCATTCCATGGCCGCGCTGCGGCTGCGCCGCGCTTGCGGTCATGCAGCTTGCGCCCGCTTGCTCCTGTGTGGGGCTTGGGTAGAGTGTGGCGGCGGCTGGTGGAGGAGAGTGCGATGAGCGGATTGAAGGGCTTGCGGCGGGGTCTGTTGGCATGGACCTTTGTTGCGCCGGTGGGCATGGCCTCGCCCGTTCTGGCCGGGCCGGCATTCGATGCCTGTGCGGCGGAAGCGGCGAGCCAGTTCGAGACCGGGTTCGAAAGCATCGGCCGCGAAAGCTGGGAGATCGACACCGATGCCGCCATCGACGCCTGCACCAAGGCGCTGGCCGCGGAGCCGGGCTCGGCCCAGGTCAAGGGCTGGCTGGCGCGGGCCTATTATGCCGACGGCGATACGCAAAGCGCGGTGCCGCTGTTCGAGGAAGCGGCGGCGGATGGCAATGTGGTGGCGCTGGCCATTTTCGGCGACATGCTGACCACCGGCGATGGCGTGCCGATGGACATGGAACGCGGCGCGCAACTGCTGACGGAGGGGGCGGAAGCCGGCTTCGCGCTGGCGCAGAACAGCCTTGGGCTAAGCTACGATTTCGGCGAGGGGCTGACGCAGGACTATACGCAGGCGGCGCGCTGGTATCGCGCGGCGGCCGAGCAGGGCATGAGCAAGGCGCAGTCCAATCTGGGGCTGATGTATGAAGAAGGGCTGGGCGTGCCACGCGACTATGTCGCCGCCGCGGCCTGGTTCGAACTGGCGGTGTCGCAGGGCGATGCATCCGGCCAGGTCAATCTGGGCAAGCTGCTGCAGGACGGGTTGGGGCGGCCAACCGACCTGGCGCGGGCGGCAGAGCTCTATCGGCTGGCGGCCGACCAGGGCGACATGTATGGCCAGAACAACCTGGCCTTCCTGCTGGAGAATGGCGAGGGGGTGGAGGCCGATGTCGCGGCTGCGGCGGAGCTCTATCAGCAGGCGGCCGACCAGGGTCTGGCGCTGGCCAAGCACAACCTGGCGCTGCTCTATGAGGACGGCAATGGCGTGGCGCAGGACTATGAGCGGGCGCTGGAGCTGTATCGGGAAGCGGCCGAAGGCGGAGAAATGCGCGCTGCGGTCAATCTGGGCCTGCTCTATCTCGACGGGCTGGGCACCGATGTCGACTATGAAGAGGCGCTGAAATGGACCCAGCTTGCCGCCGATAGCGACCAGCCCATCGCGCTCAACAATATGGGCCATATCTATGAGAACGGGCTGGGCGTCACGGCCGACCGGGCCACGGCGATCGGCTATTACCAGCAGGCGGCCGACCAGGGCTATCAGCTCGCCGCCGACAACCTGGTGCGGCTGACCGGGCCGGCCGGCACCGGCGCGTCAGGCAAGACCAAGACGAAGTAGGCTCTGGTAGGTCTCATGGTGAGCTCGTCGAACCATGGGGGCGTGGCACCCAAGCCTCCACTCGCTCGACCTCGTGGTTCGACAAGCTCACCATGAGGTCTCTGGTGGGTGCGCTTAGCCTCGTTTTTCCTGCTGGCGGCGGGCCGCGATGATGGCGGCCGAGGCTGCGGTGCGATGGGCCGAGGAAAAGAATTCGCGATGCGCCAGGATCAGGATGGTCACGAGGCAGGCCACGATCGGCAGCCATTCGGAGGCGAACCAGGCCACGGTGGCTACCGAGAAATAATAGGCGCGCACGCCGCTGTTGAAATTGCGGGCGCCCAGCGCGTTCATGGCGGTGATGGCCTCGATCTCGGGCTCCGAAATGGGGCTGGAATGATCGAGCGCGCCCAGCATGATGCAGAAATGGTTGAACTGGCGCAGCGACAGCGTGAAGGCGAAAAAGGCCAGCACGAACATGGTCAGCATGACCACCAGATGCAGTTGCACATCCAGCGTGGTGTAGACCCGGTCCAGCGACAGTGAATTGAGCGTGGTCATCAGCGCCGGCACCTGGCCGAACACCGCGAAGACGGCCAGGATGAGCAGGACGGCGGTGGAGGCCAGGAAGCTCACCGAGCCCATGATATTGCCCGACAATATGGCGTCGAACGGGGATTCGCGCAGGGCGGCATTGGCCACCCAGCGGCGGCGCTGCATGTTCATGATGGCCGAGAGCGACGGCCGCATCCGCTCCACCAGCGGCACGACGATATTGTAGGCGAAGTAGCAGATCAGCGGAAACAGGGTGGAGATCAGTGTCGTCGACATTCTATGCCCCGGTGCAGGTTCTTGCTTGATAACCCACTGTGCCATTCCCGCGAAGGCGGGAATCCACTCTTCAACCTCTGAGTTGACCAGAATGGATTCCCCGCCTTCGCGCGAATGACGTTGGAACAGACGGTGAGACGCTTCCGTGTTAGATCGGGCGTGGATAGCGGCGGTGGATCGCGTCGATTTCGGCCAACAGCTCCGGCGACAGCGTCAGGTCGCGCGCGCCGATGGCATTGGCCAGTTGTTCGGGGCTGGTGGCGCCTAATATGACCGAGGTCATGAAGGGGCGGGTCAGCGCGAAGGCGATGGCCATCTGCGCCGGATCGAGCCCGTGGCGGGCGGCCAGAGCCAGATAGTGCTTGCCGGCGGCTTCGGAATGTTCGTTGAGCCGCCAGAAGCCCTTCTGGTAATCGCCACGGCTGCCCTTGGGCATCTTCCCGTCGAAATATTTACCGGTGATGAGGCCGCCGGCCAGTGGCGAATAGGCGAGCAGGCCGACATTCTCGTGGTGGCTGAGCTCGGCCAGGTCGAGATCGAACTGACGGCGCAGCAGGTTATATTCGTTCTGCACGGAGACGAGGCGGGGCAGGCCTTTTGCCTCGGCAATGCGCAGCCACTGGGCAATGCCCCAGGTGGTCTCGTTGGAGACGCCGACATGGCGCAGCTTGCCCTCCCTGACCAGCGCGGCCAGCGTTTCCAGCATGTCCTCGATATTGGCGAGCACGTCCGCCGTATCCTGCTTGTGGGGCGTGTAATCCCAGGAGCCGTCGAAATTGTAGCTGCCGCGGCCGGCCCAGTGGATCTGGTAGAGATCGAGATAATCGGTCTGCAGGCGCCGCAGGCTGGCCTCGAAGGCCTGGCGCAGGGTCTTGCCACTGGTGCGGCTGCCATTGCGGATGAAATCCACCGGCCCGCCGGCCACCTTGGAGGCGAGAATCCACTTGTCGCGCTTGCCGGTCCTTTTGAACCAGCTGCCGATGATTTCCTCGGTGCGGCCCGAGGTCTCGGGGCTGCGCGGCACGGCGTAGATTTCCGCCGTGTCCATGAAATTGAGGCCCGCCTCCAGCGCCATATCGATCTGGGCATGGCCCTCCGCCTCGGTGTTCTGGCTGCCCCAGGTCATGGTGCCCAGGCAGAGTTCGGTCACAAGCAGGTCGGTGCGGCCAAGCGGCTTCAATTTCATCAGGTGTATCTCGGAAACTGGTATGGAAGGGCGGCCACAATAGAGCATTTCGTCGTCTGGTTGAAACGCCGAAATGCTCTAAATCCTTGTTCCGTCGCGTTTCCGAGCCGCGGGCGGTGATCCCTGCTGCTGGAAACGCGCTGGCCGGTGCCGGCTGAATGGACGGAGTGGCGGGGCCGGAAAATCGCATCGTCAAAAAAGCGTCATGCAGCCTGCTTTTGGGGTTGAGCTATCGGCCCCGAGCCCCTATATACGCCTCACGTCGCGACCACGGTCGCAGTGATGACGGCCCACCGGCACTGTTATCGACTATTTGACGCGGGATGGAGCAGCCCGGTAGCTCGTCAGGCTCATAACCTGAAGGTCGCAGGTTCAAATCCTGCTCCCGCAACCAAAAAACCCCAGTTAAGCCAAGCGCTTATCTGGGGTTTTCCTTTGTCTCTCAGTCGGCACCACGATACGCCGGAATCAAATAGGAATCAGCAAGAAGCGAGCAGCAGCGCGCAATCGGCTGCTTCAAGAGAGCGATTTGTATTTTGCATTTGCCCGCGGGAGTGCCGCTTCGCTCTGAAGAGTTGTGTGTACTAGCCAGGGCCTACGAACGCCGCGCCGTCCAATTCCAGCGGATGCAGTAACCCATCGGTATCCGCGCCGCCCGCGCCCTCAGAAAGCATTTTTGGCGGCACACCATCGCCGTAGCATTCGCGCTAGTGCGTCTCGGTCTGGTTCTACTGGCAGTTGCAGCGGCTGCAAAATCAGCTTCCTTAGGCTTTGTCGGTTCTAGGCCTGCCTCACTGCTCGATGGTCGGGTCCGTTCGTCGGCGCCAGTATCACAGCTATTATCGGCATTTCCTGTTCTCCGTCCAATGATGGATGGAGCGGGTTAACTAACTAAAACAATTGGTTATTGATGGTTATGCAGGCGACTTGCACATAGGCGCACAGACATTTCTGTCTGCTGCCGCTAACGCGCGCCTGAAAACTTTCGACCTGGAGGACGCAGGTTCATGACCTGCTCCGCCACGAAAAAATCCCAGTGAAATCAACGAGGCTTTTCCTTTGGCATTGATTTCTGTCCATTCACACCGGAATAGTATCAGTTGACGGGAAGCTCCATCGCGGATTTGGCGCCGTGCCACAATCACGCTAGTCCTAACAACAGAGATTGGACCGGACGTTGCTCGTACTGCGGCGGCTTTGGCCTGGAACACAGTGACCGACAAAATGATAGATCGCGTGCCTGGTGGGCTCGTTGCCACGCGAATTGAAGAAGGTCAAATTTGGTGGTCAGGGTCGTTCGGTAAGGTCGCTCGCGGACCAGGACGATAGACGCTCCTACCTAAAGCTGGGAACCGAAAGCCGTTCGGCTGCCTCGCGAAAGCACTCCACTGGTGCACTGACAATGCCCGCGCCGATTTGGCCGCCGCCCTTGCCCGCCATACCAATGTCCCTAACAGGCAGCACGCCTTCCTCAAGAACCTTGAACACGTCGATGCCAGTCGGCGTGCCGCGAGAGGCGAAGGCGGCGATCTTGAAATCGGGATTCTCGCCAACGGTAATCCTGTAGAGCGCCTCGTTCCGCTCCATCATGACGCCATAAGAACCGCCCTGGTACGCCTGCAGAGCCGGCGCGCCGGCTTGAGCAAAGCCCTCGAGGCCAACGGTCTCAGTGATCGTGGCGAAGTCAGGCGCGCATTTGTCGATTTTAGGGACGTGAACACATTAGCATGAAGCCGTGCAACGCGCCTGAACGTATCGGGTAGGGAGCTTAAGGAGTGCGTGTCATATGACATAGGAGAGGCAGGCAGCGGAATCTCGCGGTCACGTTACCTCGGTTGTGCCGCATGCCCGGCGGAAATAGAACCTTCAAACATGAAGCACGCAAAGCAATTGACTTTGAAAAATCGTGTCTCTAAATAGGAAACACGTGTTTCCTAGTGTGAAGCTGTAGAGGATAGCAATGCAGGAGCTGAATTTGGGCGAACAATCATGACCGGCATTCAGCTTAATGGCGTGTCGAAATCCTACGGCAACGTCAATATCATTCGCGACCTCAATCTGTCTGCGGCCGAGGGCGAATTTGTCGTGTTTGTCGGGCCTTCGGGCTGTGGCAAGTCAACGACCCTGCGGATGATCGCCGGGCTGGAGGAAGTATCCGGCGGCACCATCCATATTGGCGGACGAGACGTTACCTGGGCGCCGCCCAAGGATCGCGACATCGCCATGGTGTTTCAATCATACGCTCTCTACCCGCATATGAATGTCGCGGAAAACATGTCCTTCGCGCTGCGCCTGGCGGGTACATCCAAAGCCGAGATAGCAGCTCGCGTGCGCAATGTGGCGGACATGCTGGAGCTCACGCCCTATCTGGAGCGCCGCCCGCGCGACCTGTCCGGGGGACAGCGCCAGCGCGTTGCCATGGGGCGCGCCATCGTGCGCGACGCCTATTGCTTCCTGTTTGATGAGCCGTTGTCCAACCTCGACGCCAAGCTGCGCGCCACCATGCGCACCGAACTGGCGCTCCTGCACAAGCGGCTGGGCCGCACGATGATCTACGTCACGCATGATCAGATCGAAGCCATGACCATGGCGGATCGCATCGTCATCATGAAGGACGGGGTCATCCAGCAGACAGGTTCGCCGCGCGATGTCTACAACGCGCCATGCAACCTGTTCGTGGCCTCGTTCATCGGCTCCCCGGCGATGAACCTGCTCGATGGGGAACTGGTGGACGATGCCGGCCGGCTGTCGGTGCGGGGCTCCGGCTTTACCCTGCCGGTGCCGGCACGGCTCGCCGCCCGGGCAGCCGCGGCGCCGGCGCGCGCGGTCAAGCTTGGCCTCAGGCCGGAGCATTTTTCGGCTGAATCGCAGAGTGATGAAAGCGCGCCGGTCGAGCTGCGCGTCAAGGTCGCCGAATATATCGGTTCCAGCCAGTTCCTGACCGCCGAATTCGGCGGCAGCACGATCACCGCGGCGATCGAGGTCGGGCCGGATACCGACCGGCTCGGCGACGGTACCTACTACTTCAACACCGCCCGCATGTACCTGTTCGACCAGGCCAGCGGCACGGCGATCTGACTACACTGCCGCCAGGGAGGGTGGCAGCTTCTTCAACATGGGAGGACGACACTTGAATAAATTCGCGGGAACCTGCGTGACGGCGGCTCTGGCCGTCGCACTGAGCATGGGCACGGCCCTGGCCAGTCCGTATGAACGCTTTGCCGGCACCACGATCGTGGTGTCCTGGCCGGCGATGACCCACTTTGCCGCTGCCGAGAAACTGGTGGACGAGTTTACCGAAGAGACCGGTATCGAGGTCGAGTTCGACACCCTGCAGTATCTGGCGCTACGTGACCGGCAATTGCTGGAAATGTCCAAGCCACGCGGCGACTATGATGTCGTTTCCTGGGTGGTGATGTGGAAAGGCGAATATGTCACCAAAGGCCTGCTGACGCCCCTGTCGCAGTTCTTCGCCGATCCCACTCTGGTCGATCCAGACTATGACATCGACGACATCGCTGATGCCTATCTGCAGAATGGCGGCGTCGTCGGCGGCGAAAAGGGGTATCTCGCCGGCAAGTCGGGCGCCCTTTATGGTATTCCCTTCGGTGCGGAAACCTCGTTTCTCGCCTATCGCGAAGATATCTTTGCTGAACAGGGCCTTGAGCCGCCGCGCACCTATGACGAATTGCTGGTCGTGCTCGACCGGCTGAAGGCCGCAGGCATCCCGGCCATGACCTCGCGTGGCGCCACCGGCCATCAGGTCACCGCCGCATGGCTGATGCATCTTGCCCCATTGGGTGGCCGCATCTTCGACGAAGCCTGGAACCCGACCTTCAACGATACGGCGGGGGTCAAGGCGGCCGAGGTGCTTCGCGAAGTGGTTCGTACCGGACCGGTCGGCATTCCCGCCTTCGGTCTAGGCGAGGCATCGGCCGCTTTCCTGCAGGGCGATGCCGCCATGTATCTGGATACGATCAAGATCGCGGCGCAGGTGCGCGATCCCAATCTCTCCAGGGTTGACGGCCTGGTCGGCTATGCTCTCCATCCGGTGGGCGACCGCTGCGGCGCGGAAACCGGTGGCTTCGCGCTGGGCATTCCGGCCAACAGCCAGAACCAGCAGGCGGCATTCCTGTTCATCCAGTACATGACATCCAAGCTGGGCGATCAGCGCATCGTCGAGCTCGGGGGCGACCCGATCCGCATGTCGACGCTGGAAGCCAATGTTGGCAATTTCGCCGAATACCAGACGGTGCTGGAGCAGCTGCCTTGCGCCGACGCCGACTGGCGCCCGCTCATCCCCGAATACAATGAGCTCAATGTCGACATTCTCGGCCAGGCGCTGACCGAGATCATCACCACGGATTCTCCAATCCAGCCCATCATGGATGCCGCCGTCGAAAAGGCCCGGGCGATGATGGAACGGGCAGGCTACTATGCCTGGAACGACTACCGGGCTGCCGCAAACTAGTCTCACCCAATCGGCACGAATGGTCGGCGGGGGCGCTCGCCGACCATTTTCAATCCGGCAGTGTCCGGCAATCTGATGGAGTTTACCCCGATGCCCGCAAGCGTTCAGTCCGCAGGGGCGGAACCGGCCCAGCCCGCACCGCGCAGACGGCGCTTCGTGTTGACGCCTTACTTCTTTGTTGCTCCGGCTGTGGCCATCATGGCCCTGGGCCTTGTCTATCCTGTATTGCAGGCCTTCTACCTGGCGCTCTACGACTGGAAGGTCGGCACGAGCCTCGCCAATGCGCCATTCGTGGGCCTGGCGCATTTCCAGCGGCTGCTCAGCGATCCCGATGTCATGGAGTCGCTGTGGGTAACCCTGCGCTTCGGCTTCTGGACCATTTCGCTCGAAATGGTGCTGGGGATCGGGCTGGCCCTGCTGCTCGAACGTCCCATTCGCGGCGCGTCCTTCTTCCGCACCGTCTTCATCCTGCCGCTGATGATTTCGCCCGTCGTGGTGGGGTTGATCTGGCGCTATCTCTTTGACGCCCGCATCGGCTGGATCAACTATTACCTCGGCTTCATCGGCATCGAACCCCAGGTGTGGTTGGGTGATCCGCAACTGGCCTTCTTCGCCATCGTCGTCACCGATATCTGGCAGTGGACGCCGTTCATCTTCATCATCGTTATCGCCGGCCTGCAGGCGCTGCCCTCGGAAGTGATCGAAGCCAGCCGCATCGATGGTGCCAACTGGTGGCAGCAGGTCTTCTTGGTCAAATTGCCCATGATCAGTTCGATCCTGGTGATCGCGCTGCTGATGCGCCTGATCGACGTGTTCCGAGCGCTCGAGGTCATGTACATCATGACCGGCGGGGGGCCGGGCCGATCGACCGAACTGCTCAGCCTGCATATCTACAATCGGGCATTCGCCACCCAGCAACTTGGCTATGCGTCCGCTATCGCCGTGCTGCTCATCCTGGTGGTCTCGGCGTTCAGCCTGCTCATCCTGCGGCTGGGTAATCCCATGCGCGGCAAATCCAACATTTGATCGGCCAATCGACATGACGCAAACATCTTCGCCCGCAGGCGCAGCCACCCCTGTCTATCGCCGGCGCAACAATGGCATATTCCATTATGTCGTGCTGATCGTGCTGTCCCTGATCTGCCTCGCACCGATCTGGATCATGATCTCGACCTCGTTCAAACCCGATGTCGCGGTACAGTCCTCGACGCCCATGTGGTTCTTCTTTGTCCCCACGCTGGATAACTACGTGAACATTTTCGGTCGCGGCAATTTCGACCGCTATCTCGGCAATTCGCTGATCATCGCGCTGTCATCAACGCTGCTGACCCTGCTGGCGGGCGGGCTGTGCGCCTATGCCCTGGCCCGCGCCCAGTTCCGTGGCCGCAGCTTCCTGGCCAACGGCACGCTGCTGATCCGCATGGTGCCGCCGGCCGTGCTGGCAATCCCGGTCTTTGCCATCGTGACCGGCTTTGCGATCGATGCCGATTTCGTTGTGCTCATTCTGCTCTATACCGCCCTCAACCTACCCTTCGCCATCTGGCTGCTGTTCGGATTCTACCAGCAGATTCCGGTGGAGCTCGAAGAGGCGGCGATCGTCGATGGCGCATCACCCCTGCAGGTCTTCTTCCAGGTTCTGATGCCGCTGATGAAATCCGGCTATGCCGTTGCGGCCATCTTCACTTTCCGCATTGCCTGGAACGAGTTCATTCTCGCTTTGCTGCTTACCGGAAGGCAGAGCCGCACCCTGCCCGTGGCAACCTCCACCTTCATCACCGATACTGGCGTCGAATGGGGGCGCATCATGGCCATGGGCACGCTGATCGCCATTCCGCCGCTGCTGTTCACTTTCTTCGCGGCGCGGCAGATCATTGCCGGCATGACGGCCGGGGCGGTCAAGGGCTAGGCGGCGCGGTCGAGGAGCGGATGACCAGGCGGGGTTCGGGCGAGGTGATGTCAATCTGCCTTCCCGCCGGCTGCTCCTCGGCCAGCAACAGGCGGACGGCTTCGCGACCAAGCTGGGCCAGAGGCATGTCGACGGTGGTCAAAGCTGGGTTGGTATGACCGGCAAAGGGCGTGTCGAGCAGGGAAATAACGGAAACGTCCTCCGGCACGCGTTTGCCAATCGCGTGCAGGCCGGCCAGCGCGCCGATGGCGGACATGACATTGGCGACCACGATGGCGGTCAGGCCAGGCTCCCGCTGCATGAGACGCATAACTGCGGTCTCGCCGGCTGCAATGTCCGAACCGGCCTGTTCGTACCAGGATGGCGGCGGCGTCCCAGCATCGACCATCGCCTGCTGCCAGCCCGCCACGCGACGCTGGGAAAAGCCGGCGCCGGAACTGGTGGCCAACATGCCGATGCGGCTATGTCCGAGGTCCAGGAGGTGGCGGGTCGCGATCATCGTGCCGGCTTGGTCGGCGATGCGCACGACGCCATAGTCGGCATTGGGCTCGTCCTGCAGGCATACGAGGCGGGCATTGGCGATGACGATTTCGCGCACCGTTGCGTCCTGCTGGGTGCCGAGGCCCAGCAAGATGACGCCGTCAATGGCGCCGCCGCGTATCAGTTTGCCCAGACGGGCATTGCCGCTCGCCAGCGCGCTGACTTCACTGACGAACAGCATGTGGTCGCGCGCATCGGCCTCTTCCTGCGCGCCCACGAAAATCTGCGTGAAGACGGGGTTGGTGATGTCGTGCATGGCCATAGCGATGGCCTGCGGGCGCGCCTTGCGCAGGCTGCGCGCCGATTCGTTGGGGACGTAGTCGAGCTCGTCGGCTACTTTCTGGATCAGGCTTCGCGTATCCGGGCTGACGCGCAGGGTGGGATCGCCCGTAAGCACGCGCGACACGATCGAATGCGTAACTCCGGCCCGCAGGGCAATGTCCTTCAATGTCGCCAAAACGTGCTGCCTCCATCCTGGAATCAGGAATAGCGTGGTCGCCGGTATTGACAAAGAAAAATCGATTACCTAGTTAGGAAACACGTGTTTTCAAACTCGCTGAATGCGAGGAAAACAACCGGGAGCGCGCTGTGACGCGCAGGGAGGCAGAATATGAGCGAGTTGCGCGCCGCCGTGCTGGGGAGCGGAACCATGGGTGGGCAGATTGCGCTGGTGCTGGCGCTGGGCGGGGCCGACACGGTGCTGTGGGGCCGGCGCCCGGAGGCGCTGGATGCCGCGGGTCAGACTATCGAGGCCGCGGCGAACTGGATGGTCGAGGCCGGTCTGCTTGACCAGCCAGGCGCCGATGCCGGCATCGCCCGTATCCGCCGCTCATCCGATATGGCGGACGCCGTGGACGGCGCCGGTTTCGTCATCGAGGCGGTGGCCGAGGATGCCGCGCTGAAGCAGGCGATATTGCTCCAGGCCGAGCAATTCGCGCTGCCCGAAACGCTGCTGTCGAGCACCACATCCGGTATCAGCGCCACGATCCTGCAGGAACGCCTGCAGCACCCGGAACGATTTGCGGTTGCCCACTTTGCCCAGCCTGCCCATCTGATGCGGCTGGTGGAGGTCGTCGCAGGCGATGCGACATCGACCGAAACAGTCGCGGCGGTGTCGGCGATTCTCGAGCGCAGCGGCAAGCTGCCCGTGCTGGCCCCCAATGTTCCGGGCTTCCTGTGGGCGCGTATCCAGCATGCAATCCTGCGGGAATTCGTGTCGCTGGTCGATAGGGGCCTGGTGACACCAGAAGCCTGCGACCTCGTGCTCAAGGAGGGCTACGCCGTCCGCCTGCCTGCAATGGGCAGTTTCGAACATGCCGATCTGGCCGGGCTTGACCTGATGGCAAGCAGGGCATCGGCAGCGGTCTGGGCCGATCTCAGTACCGAAAGCCAGCCGGGCAATACATCCGTCGGCCGCCTGCTGGCGGAAGGCAAGGCCGGCATGCGCGCCGGTGCGGGCTTTTACGACTGGAGCAAGCGGAATGCGGACGCGTTCCGGCGCAACCGCGACGAGGAAATCGTCCGTCGCGTACTGATCCAGCGCGGCGCCCGCGTCGTGCCGGCCGGCGAATAGAATGTCTGGTGGGATCGGGAGGAGAGTGTCGTGATATTGCGGGCCATCGGCTGGGACGATCCAAGATGCATCGATCCGCTGCGTGCGGCGCTGGACGAATGGTGCGGACGCCACAATCTTGACTACGACATCGGCACGCGGCCGCTGACGGCGTTCAACGACCAACCGCTCGAAGATCTGGCGCGCGAATGCGATGTGATGTCCATCGATCACCCGCATGTCGCTGCTGCGGTCGCGGCATGCGCGCTTGCGCCGCTGGATCGCCACGTGCCGGCTGAGGAATTGGCGGCGATCCGCGCCGATGCGTTGGGTCGCAACTACGATTGCTATGTGGTTGGCGACACGCCCTATGCCTTTCATGCCGATGCGGCGTGCCAGCTTGGCGCCGTCCGCCAGACGTTGCTGGATTCCCTTGGCGAGACCTGGCCGCAGAGCATGGCCGACGCTGTCGGGCTGGCGCGACGTCATTCCGGCGCCGTGGTCTGGCCGCTCTATCATACCGATGCCGTCAGTTCGCTGCTGAGTCTGCTCGCCGCAGACGAGGCGGGGCCGCTTGTCGAGGGCCCATTCTGCCGCGACAGGGCCAGGGGCGTTGCGGCCATCGAGGCCATGGCCGAACTGGCGGGGCTGATGGACCCAGCATGCTGGGACTTCACGCCGCAACGGGCCTTCGCCTTCGCTGCGGAGCGGCCGGTGGCCTATCTGCCGTTCATGTTCTGCTATCTCCGGCTGGCCTATGCCGACACGCCCTACGGGCCCTGGACCATGGGGCTGTCGCCCGCCGGTCGCGGCAGCGTGCTTGGCGGAGCAGGTCTCGCCGTTTCCGCCGCGTCGCCGATGGTGGAAGCCGCAAGCCGGTTCGTTGCCTGGTATTGTCAGCCTGGGACCCTGAAGCGTCTGGTCGCCTCGGGCGCACAGCCTGGTAGCATCACGGCGTGGTCCGCTGACGACCCCGACCGGGTGGCGGCCGGCTTCTTTGGCGCCGTCCGCCCCATCCTCCATTCGGCCTGGGTGCGGCCGCAGGCGGCCTGGTGGCCACATGCCCAGATTGCCGCGGGCCAGACACTGGTCGAGGGTCTGCGGGCCCATCGATCGGCCACGACTATTCTCGACAGCGTCGAGGCCGCTTATGCGGCGGCGCGCCTGGCACATTGAGGAACAGACGATGACTGAAAGCACTCCGATGCGCGCCCTCGATGGCATCCGCATTCTTGACTTCACCCAGATGATGATGGGCCCGCTCTGCACGCAGATGCTGGCCGACCTTGGGGCTGATGTCATCAAGGTGGAGCGGCCCGGCGCCGGCGAGTGGATGCGCGGCATGCCGATGATGGGCGGCAGTATTGCCGGCTCCTCATCCGCCTTTCACTCGTTCAACCGCAACAAGCGCTCGATCGCCATCGACCTGAAGGATGCTACCGGCCGGCAGACCCTGCTCGATTTGGCGCGCGAATGCGATGTGGTGACCGAGAACTTCCGGGCCGGGGTGATGGACCGCCTGGGCCTGGGCTACGAGGATTTCAAGGCGGTCAATCCCAGGATCATCTATGCGTCGGGATCGGGCTGGGGGCAGGATACCGAACTCGCCAGGCTGAACCGGCCGGGACAGGACCTGCTGGTGCAGGCCATGAGCGGCGTCATGCAGAATACCGGCCGCCGCAGCGATCCCCCGACTGCCTGCGGTACCCCCATAGCCGACTATGCGGCCTCCCAATCTATGGCGATCGGCATCCTGGCTGCTCTCATGGCGCGCCATCAGCATGGCGTCGGGCAGCGGCTTGAAGTCGACCTGTTCTCGTCCACGCTCAACGTCATGTCGCAGGAGAATTTCGTCGTTCTCAATCAGGACGTGGATTTCGAGCGGACCGAAACCGGATTGTCCACCTGCTGGAACGATGCGCCTTATGGCGTTTATCCAACGGCAGACGGCTGGGTGGCCATCGCAATGTGTCCGCTCGACAAGCTCGCTCGGCTGGTCGAAGATCCCAGCCTTGCCGAACTCGATCCCTGGGTCGATCGCGATGCGATCAAGCGTCGGGTGGAAATGCTGACCCGCAAGCGCGACACCGATGCCTGGATGGCCGACTTCGCCCTGGCCGATGTGTGGGCTGCGCCCGTGCGCACATCGCGCGAGGTCATGGATGATCTGGTGGCCACCAATTCGGACCGGCTGATTCGGTTCGAGCATCCCCGTGCCGGTACGCTGACCGCCATCGCCTGCCCGATCCGCTTCAGCAGGACGCCGGCCGATCTGCGCTATCCGTCGCCCGATGTAGGCGAGCATACCGAGGACGTGTTGCGCGACGTGCTGGGCCGCGACCGGCCGGCGGAGGTGGCATCGTGAGCGAGCCGGACTGGGGCCGGGCGCTGGTCGAGGCCGAAACGGCGCTGCTGCATCCTCATATCGAACTGCAACGGTTCGGCGCGGTCGAGTTGCTGCGCATCCGCCGTGAAGACGCGCTGGGCGCGCTGGGCGACGGCATGATCGAGGCGATCACCGACTACGCGATCGGGGTCGCGGGGCGATCGGAGATTCGCGCGCTGGTCTTGACCGGAACGGGCCGGAGCTTTGTCGCCGGCGCCGATATCAAGATCTATCACGGCGCAGGCCTGGGCGACTTCAATGCCTATCAGCGCCGCTCGCGTCGCATGTTCGACGCCATCGCCGGACTGCCGCAGGCCACCATTGCCGCGGTCAATGGCTACGCGCTTGGCGGGGGGTTCGAACTGGCGCTGAGCTGCGACCTCATTTTGATATCGGACAAGGCCAAGCTCGGCCTGCCCGAGATCAAGCTGGGGCTGCTGCCGGGTGGCGGGGGCACGCAGCGCCTGCCGCGCCTGGTCGGCGCCATGCGCGCCAAGGAACTCATCTTTTCGGGCCGCATGATCTCGGCGGCGGAGGCAGTTGCCTATGGTGCTGCGCTCGAAGCCTGCGCGCCCGATGATTTGCTGGGTCGTGCTCTCACTCTCGCCAACGAACTGGCCGAAAAGGCCCCATTGGCCCTGGCCGAGGCCAAGCGCGTTATCGATGACGGGCTTGAGGCCGCGCTGCCGTCGGCACTGACCTTCGAGCAGCGGGTGCTTGGCGCGCTCTATGCGACCGACGATGCCAAGGAAGGCATTGCGGCCTTTGTCGAAAAACGCCTACCCAATTTTTCTGCTCGATAGCTGGAGGAAACAATGCAGGACGATAAATCGGTGATCAGCTTTCGGCGCGGACCCTTCGCCACGGTGGATATGGGTCTGCCCGGCGACCATGAGGGGCAAACCGCTGTCCGCGTGTTCTTCGTCATGGGCAAGGACAAGACCGCGCTGATCGATAGCGGACTTTTTGCCGGCTATCCCTCGCTCCAGCGCGGCTTCGAAGAGCTCGGCCTCGATCTGAAGGCACTCGATCTGCTGCTGCTGACGCATGAACATATGGATCACGTCGGCAATAACGGCGCCCTCAAGCGCGCCAGCGGCTGTACGATCCTGGGGCACAGGGCCCGGGCGGATCGGGTGGCCGACAATATGCTCAATGCCACCACGATCGTGCATGCTTTTCCCGAAGGCGAGGGTTTCGACCTAGGGAGTGAATATCTCGACTGGATGGGGCCGGAACCCGGTCCGATCGACGCGTTCCTTGAAGATGGCAGCACGATCGACCTGGGCGGTGTCGTGCTGGAGGTGATCGGGCTGCCGGGACACTCCGCCGCTGAAATCGGATTCTTTGAGCCAAACGAGCGGGTACTCATCATCGCCGATCCGTTGCTTCCGGCCTTCAACCCCGTGCTCTACCTCTACGAGGACCCCGCAGAGATGCGACGCACCTTCGACAAGTTGGAACGGCTGATTCGCGAGCGGGGCGTCGAACTGGTCCTGCTGGCCCATGACGATCCGCAAACCGGGGAGCAGACATTGGCGCTGATCGATGATTGCCGCCGCCGGGTCGACAAGGTCGAAGCCTCCATTCTCGCCAATATCGAGAGCCATCCCGGCATCGGGTTCGCGGCTTTGCGCGACAAGGTTTGCGACGATAATGGCAAGGTGCGCGAATGGCGCGCTCTGGTGTCGATCGATGCGAGCTTGCGGGCCTTCGAGGCGCAGGGCAGGATTCGTCGTGATGGCAACGGTTGGGCGAGCGCTTGAAGACGGAAATGGCGTTGCACTATTCCGACGGCATTTTGCTCGGTCGCGCAGATGTTCCTGGATATGACTATCCCCGCATCGTGACGGTTCGCGATCGCGATCTGGTGGATATCACGGCGCCGGGCCTGGCGATGGTGCGGGATATTGCCGAGCGCGGGGACGCGGCGCGGGATGTGCGGGGTGCGGCCGGCACGATTGTCGGCAGCGTCGCGGACGTGCTGGCCAATTCGGCTGCGCAACAGCCCGATCCAGGCGTGGCGAAGCTGCTAGCGCCGATCGACCTGCAGGCGGTCAAGGCGTCGGGCGTGACCTTCGTCGTCTCACTCCTGGAGCGGGTGATCGAAGAGCAGGCGCGGGGGGATAAATTGCGAGCCGATGCGCTGCGCGGAGAGATCCTGGGCCTGATCGGCACCGATCTCAGCGAGCTGGTGCCGGGCTCGGAACCGGCCATGCAGGTCAAGGCGGCGCTCATCGAACGCGGCGTGTGGAGCCAGTATCTGGAGGTCGGTATCGGCCCCGATGCCGAGATTTTCACCAAGGGCCAGCCGATGAGTTCGGTGGGCTATGGCGCCGAAGTGGGCCTGCATCCGGTATCGCGCTGGAACAATCCGGAGCCTGAAGTGGCGCTGCTGGTGACCAGCAAGGGTGACATTATCGGCGCGACGCTGGGCAATGACGTCAACCTGCGCGATGTCGAGGGGCGCTCCGCGCTGCTCCTGGGCAAGGCAAAGGACAATAATGCGTCCGGCGCGCTGGGTCCGTTCATCCGGCTGTTCGACAGCGATTTCACTCTGGAAACGGTCAAAGAGGCCGAGATCGCGTTGCGTGTCGAGGGCGAGGACGGCTTCGTGCTCGAGGGGCATTCCTCGATGAGCCAGCTTTCGCGGACGCCCGAATCGCTGGTCTCGGCGACGATCGGGCGGCATCATCAATATCCCGACGGACTGGTGCTGTATCTGGGCACCATGTTTGCGCCGGTAAAGGACCGCGACGGGGCCGGCAAGGGCTTCACCCACAAGCTGGGCGATGTGGTGTCTATATCGACGCCGACGCTGGGCACGTTGCGCAACCGGGTGAATCTCTCCACCAAATGCCCGCCATGGACTTACGGCGCCAGCCACCTGATACGCGATTTGGCCAAGGCTGACCTGCTCTAGAAACACCCCGAAAGGTACGTTTATGGCTGAGTTGCATAAGAACCTAATCGACGGGGAATGGGTCGGTACAGAGGGTGTCGAGAACATCAACCCCTCCAATATCACCGAGATTGTCGGGATCTATGCCCGGGCCACCGCTGATGAAACGCAGCGGGCAATCGCTGCCGCCAAGGCGGCATTCCCGGCCTGGTCGCGCTCTGGCATTCTCGAGCGGCATGCGATCCTCTCGAGGACGAGCCAGGAAATGCTGGCGCGCAAGGCCGAACTGGGGGAGTTGCTGAGCCGGGAAGAGGGCAAGACGCTGCCGGAAGGCATTGGCGAAGTGACCCGCGCGGCGCAGATTTTCGACTTTTTCGCTGGCGAGGTGCTGCGGCTGGCTGGCGAAACTCTGCCATCTGTCCGTCCGGGCGTTGGCGTCGAGGTCACCCGCGAGCCGATCGGGGTGATCGGCATCATCACGCCGTGGAACTTCCCGATAGCCATCCCGGCCTGGAAAATCGCACCGGCTCTGGCCTATGGCAATACGGTGGTGATCAAGCCGGCCGATCTGGTGCCGGGCTCGGCTTGGGCCATCGTCGATATTCTGGTGCGCGCGGGTCTGCCCAAGGGCGTGCTGAACCTCGTGATGGGCAAGGGGTCAGTGGTGGGCCAGGCAATGCTGGACAGCAAGGATGTTGCCGCTATTTCCTTTACCGGCTCTGTGGGCACCGGCAAGCGTGTGGCGGCAGCCTCGGTGGAGCACAACCGCAAGTTCCAGCTGGAAATGGGCGGCAAGAATCCGACGATCGTGCTTGACGATGCCGACCTCAATGTGGCGGTGGAGACGGTGGCGCAATCGGCCTTCTTTTCGACGGGACAGCGCTGCACCGCATCGAGCCGCGTGATCGTGACCCATGGTATTCACGATCGGTTCGTCGACGCGCTGGCCGAGCGGGTGCGTAACCTGCGCGTCGGCCATGCGCTGGGCAAGGATACCGAAATCGGGCCGGTGGTCGATCCGAGCCAGCTCCGGCAGGACACCGACTATATCGAGTTCGGCAAGGCGGAGGGCGCCAGGCTTGTGGCCGGAGGCGAGAGAGTAAAGGCGGATACGGAGGGCTATTTTCTGCAGCCGGCTCTGTTCACCGAAGCGACCAACCAGATGCGCATCTCCCGGGAGGAGATCTTCGGGCCGGTGGCCGGCGTGATCCGGGTCAAGGATTACGAGGAAGCGCTGGCGACGGCTAATGATACCGAGTTCGGGCTCAGCGCTGGCATCGTCACCACCTCGCTCAAATATGCGACGCATTTCAAGCGCAATGCCGAGGCGGGCATGGTGATGGTCAATGTGCCGACGGCGGGGGTGGATTTCCATGTGCCGTTCGGTGGCCGCAAGGGGTCGAGTTACGGGCCGCGCGAGCAGGGTAAGTATGCCGCCGAGTTCTTCAGCGTGGTGAAGACTGCCTATACGGCGGCGGGGTGAGACAGCCTCTGTTTTGGCGACTAAAGCCGAGATGTTGGGGCGCAGCGCTGCTGGTTGTCGTGTGCTCTTGAAAGCCAGGTGCGGCGTAATGAATGACGGTGCGAGTAAATAAGTCCCTGCCATCGGCCGTTCTATACGTGATCTCACATACGACTACCCATTCCTGTCGCGGTGAAAACCAGGCTCACTGGGCTTGGATCAGTGAGCGAGTCCCGGGAGACCCCAAATTGCCTCTTTTTCGATTGTGATGGACAACAGACTGCTAGCGTGGCCAGTGGCCAAATCCCGGCACAACGATTGAGGTCTTTCGCCACCGACTTTGCCTGCGCTGGTCTGGCCACAACGCCTATCCCCGCCTACTTTCGCGGAAGAGGTCGTCGCTGCAGCGCGTTTCGCTCAGGGTGCGGGAGCACTACGCCACATTGTTCGTGACTCGCTTAGTGGATCATTCTGTCATGATCGAGCGGGCGCGCCATCGTGTTGCTCAACGTCGTCGGGAATTTGATCGCGGAGGCGCTCTCTCGATTGAAGCTTCTGGCCTAGCACCTCGACAAACCCTCGAACCGCTCTCGACCTTTGGCCTGGGCACTGGCATTGGCGTTGGGATCGAGCGGCGGTGGCGATGTGCAGGTCACGTTTGATCCGCGCTGTCTGCCGCGACAGGCGGTCCAGGCGCCGGGTGAAGGCCGCCTCTTGCATGTCAGAATTGTCGGGCGACAGGAAGGATTCCAGCGCCGCTTCGACCATGGCCGAGCGCGTCGTGCCTTTTCGTTTTCCAGATCTATCACCCGCGAGATCAAGCCAACCGGCAGGGAAGCATTTATTCGACCACGCAGGATCGTTCCTTTCAAAGCTCGATGCCGTCATCAGGATTGAGGGAGGCCTGCCGTGCAAGTCCACCCATGTACCGGCGCATGGCCTGCCGCTGGTGCGCCGCCTGGTCGGGATCGTTGTCGAGCACACCCCGGAACTCCTCGGCTGGACTCTTCGGCCGCGTTTCCTTGACGATGGCGACGTGATCGGGAAGCTCGGGCTCACGCCGCAGCCCGGCATTGCCTTGTCCCGTTCGGTCTTGTCGACCTCGGTCAAAAGCGCGGGGTCGGGCTTTCGTGCGGCCAGCTATTCGGTCGTGCGCTCGCATGCCGCTCCGGCCGCATGACGATGCGGGAGGCATCGTCGATTGACACGTGGACGTACTCCCAGCCGACTCCGCGTGAGTTGCTCTGGCCTGTTCGATCGCCTGTGATGCGATGCCCGACCCGTTCAAATCGTCCGAGCTTCTTGATGTCGAGATGGATCAGGCCGCCGGGTTCGGCATACTCGTAGCGCACGAAAGGTTCAGCCGGAGCAGGGTCTTTCATTCGTGGAAATCGCGTAGAGTGAACCTGCGGAGTAGAACACGTGATCGGCAGATCCGCTCGATCCGCACCTCGCCGATGTCACCATTTCCGCAGTAACCCGAACAGGGCCGATTACCTGCCTCTCATGGCCGGATTGGTACCTCCCTGAACGATCGGTAGCCTTGCAAAACATGAGTTCAAAAAGCCGCCGGTCCGAAATTCACCCCAATCTAGTCACCCGCTGATCTGAATGAGGCTGTCCGCTTTTGGGATTTCCGGAAGTCTAGTCGAACGGCCGGAATGGGGCGCAAACCGGCCATCGATTTGAGGGGAGATATGGGCCAACTTTCACCCCCCTCTAGCTACTATCGTATTAATTGCTTCCAGGAACGCTGAAGTGAACGATGCCCGATTGGACTGCCCCTAGCCCGGTAGACAGGCCCCGCCTATCCTTTGAGCATAGGAGGCAGCTTGTGAGTACCCAGAGATTTACCGCAGAATTTAAAGAAGAAGCCGTCAGGCAGGTGGTTGAACGCGGCTATCGCGTTCCGGATGTGGCGGCGCGCCTGGGCGTGTCGGCCCATAGCCTGTACAAATGGGTCAAGGCCGTTTCACCCGACCGATCCGAGCAGCAATCGCAGGAACTTCTCGAAGCCAAAAGCGAGGTTCTTCGCCTGCGTTCGCAACTGCGCCGTACGGAGGAGGAGCGGGATCTCTTAAAAAAAGCCGCGCGGTACTTTGCCAGGGAACCCGAGTGAAGTACCGCTTCATGAACGAGCACCGCCATGACTACGCCATCACGCTGATGTGCCGCGTCTTGCGAGTGGCTCGCGCCGGGTTTTACGCCTGGTTGCACGAGCCGGTGAGCGATCACGCCAGGGAAGATGCTCGCCTGCTCGAGCTTATTGAGGCTTCCTATAGCGCCAGCCATGGCGTTTACGGCGCGCGTCGCATTTTCGGCGACTTGCGCGAAGTTGGCGAAGTCTGCGGTCTCCACCGTGTCGAACGCATCATGGCTGAGAACGGCATCAAGCCAGTGCGCGGCTATAAGAAGCCGCGAGCCATTGCTGGCCGCCCCTCAATCATTGCTCCGAACCGCCTGCAGCGTGTCTTCACCGTTGATGCGCCCAACAAGGTCTGGGTGACCGACATAACCTATATCCGGACCTGGCAGGGCTGGCTCTATCTGGCGGTCGTCGTGGACCTGTTCGCACGCAAGGTGGTGGGCTGGTCGATGAAGCCCAGCCTCTCCAGAGAGCTGGCCATGGATGCGTTGCTGATGGCCGTCTGGCGCAGAAAGCCTGCCGGCAGCGTCCTTGTCCACTCAGATCAGGGGAGCCAATATGGCAGCGATGACTTCAAGCGGTTCTGTCAGGCCAACAACCTCGAACCCAGCATGAGCCGGCGTGCCAACTGCTGGGACAATGCCGTGGCCGAGTCATTCTTCTCGAGCCTGAAGAAGGAGCGCATTCGAAAACGCATCTATAAAACCCGCGACCTCGCTCGGGCCGACATCTTCGACTATATCGAGGTCTTCTACAACCGAACCCGCCGCCACTCCCATATCGGCGGCGTCAGTCCCGAGGCGTTCGAAACCGCCGCGGCGTGAGGCTGGGAATTGTCTGCCAAACCGGGGGCAGTCCACCTTTGAGCATAGGAGGCAGCTTGTGAGTACCCAGAGATTTACCGCAGAATTTAAAGAAGAAGCCGTCAGGCAGGTGGTTGAACGCGGCTATCGCGTTCCGGATGTGGCGGCGCGCCTGGGCGTGTCGGCCCATAGCCTGTACAAATGGGTCAAGGCCGTTTCACCCGACCGATCCGAGCAGCAATCGCAGGAACTTCTCGAAGCCAAAAGCGAGGTTCTTCGCCTGCGTTCGCAACTGCGCCGTACGGAGGAGGAGCGGGATCTCTTAAAAAAAGCCGCGCGGTACTTTGCCAGGGAACCCGAGTGAAGTACCGCTTCATGAACGAGCACCGCCATGACTACGCCATCACGCTGATGTGCCGCGTCTTGCGAGTGGCTCGCGCCGGGTTTTACGCCAGGCTGCACATTGCTGTGTCTCGATCCGGGCATAAAGAAAAATACCCGACTGCCCAAGTTCGTTCTTAGGTCATCGCGCTAAGCGCCACGTTCCAATCTCTTTGTGGGGGTGGTCAAAGCCAGCCGCCGCGCACGGGCTAAAAAGTAGCCCAGCGAGACCGCATAAACCGTGGTTTGCGGCAGAATGCCGAACGTCGCATTGCTGATACCCAGTGTAAACTGGCCGACGAACAGTAGAATTGCGCCCAGCACAATGGGACGATCCTGTCGCACCCGAGCATTGGCCAGCAGCATAAGGGGCGCTGCAAGCAACAAAATCCAGGCCAGTAGTCCGAAGCTGCCCCCCATGGCAGCGAAGTTGGCCCAATCGGCGTGGAGGTTGTCGAGAGTGTGCGTTTCGGGTTGTCCGGGAAAGAGGACCTGGGCGGTGTCCATAATCTGACCTAGGCCTACACCAACGATGGGTGATGTTTTCAGCACCTCTACCGCGGAGGTGTAAAGCGCTGCTCGAATGTCGTCAGGGCCGCCGGTGAAGCGGAAAATGTTAAGAGCGCTGTCGAGAGTGTGGGCAATACGATTGCTGCCGGTTCCGATCCAGGCAACAAAGCCAATCCCGGCAGCCAGGGAAGCAAGCATCGAATAGCGATAGAACCTTTCTCGCCATAGCCAGAAGAGCAGTATCACAAGCCCGACAATGGTAATGGCCATGGCGCCGACCATGGGGCCACGAGAATCCGATATCATAGCAGCAGCTAGGCCAAACACGGGGCCTAGGAGAAAAAGGTAACGCCGGGGCGATGTGCCGTAGACCACTCCGACCAACGCCAAGCCACCAATCATAGCGGCGAGCGATCCATAATGAATCGGATTATTGCCTAACCCCGGACGATGGACGCCGAGGACGAAATGCTCATAGGCGCCGCCAAGCAATGCGATCAGCGACGAAAGAAGGCACAGCCAGGCAAAAAAGGAGGGACTGGGGATCCAATTGGCTGGCCGTGCAAGAAGGCCGAGCGCAATTGTAGTGAGCATGGGAAGAAGCAGGACCGGCGCGAACAAGTCGGCCTCACTGCGATAAACGAATGGCACCGTTGCGGTTACAAGCGCGATGGCAATTAGAATGTCCGTTGACGTCGGTTGTTTGACGATGGACCACTCTGCCCGTCCGTAGCAAAGCAACGCGAGGAAGGCGATCGCCAGCGATATATAGGCACCGACATAAGCGGGATATCCGGGGGGCAGAATGGCCGCGGCAATAGCAATCAGCAGCATCGCACTCGCCAACGAAGACGGTGTTTGCTGCTGGTTTTTCTTATCCGGTGGAGAGCGCATCGATGATGTTGCTCAGCCTGCGGAAGGGCCAGGCATGCCCACGGCGTGATATGAGAAGCCCAGTGCTTCCGCCTCGCTCCGCCGAAACACGTTGCGCAGGTCCACGAGTTTTGCAGTTGTCATTGCGGATTTTATCCGCTTCAGATCAAGTGTGCGGAAAGTGCTCCATTCGGTAACCAGAACCAGGCAATCCGCGCTGGTGGCGGCATCATAGGCATCCTTGGCGTATTCGATATCTGAGATGATTGTGCGCGCCGCCGTCATGCCCTGGGGGTCGAAAGCGCGAATCCGTGCGCCTGCCTGTTTCAGCAACTGAATGATTGCAATCGAGGGGGCATCGCGTACATCGTCGGTATTGGGTTTGAATGTGAGACCCAATACGGCGACAGTTTTGCCTTGTACGTCCCCGCCCATGGCTTGAACGATCTTCTCACCCATGGCGTGCTTGCGCTGTTCGTTTACTTGGATAGTCGTCTCCACAAGGCGCAGTGGGCTGCCGTGATCCTGGCCGGTTTTTGCCAAAGCCAGCGTATCCTTTGGGAAACACGAGCCACCATAGCCCGGCCCGGCGTGGAGGAACTTGGTGCCAATGCGGTTGTCCAGGCCCATGCCGCGTGCGACTTCCTGCACATTGGCTCCAGTGCGATCGCACAGGTCGGCTATCTCGTTGATAAAGGTGATCTTCATCGCGAGAAACGCGTTGGAGGCGTACTTTATCAACTCGGCCGTTCTGCGCCCAGTGAACATCAACGGTCCCTGATTGAGATGAAAGGGGCGATAGATTTCTATCATTGGTGCGCGGGCGCGCTCGTCGTCCAAACCAATGACGATACGGTCAGGCAGTTTGAAGTCGTTAATTGCCGCACCTTCACGGAGAAATTCCGGATTGGAAACAACGACTACATCCGCTGCAGGACTAGTGCTTCTGATAATCCGCTCTATTTCATCGCCAGTACCGACCGGCACTGTCGATTTGTTAACCACTACGGTAAATCCGCGGACTGCCTTGGCAATCGAGGTTGAGGCCTCATAGACACGCGAGAGGTCTGCGTGGCCGTCTCCCGGTCGCGATGGAGTGCCCACGGCGATAAAAACTACGTCTGCATCGGCGACCGACGCTGCCAGATCAGTCGAGAAAGAAAGTCGCTCGGCCGCCACATTGCTGGCGACCAACTGTTCTAGGCCCGGCTCGAAGATCGGGGTATATCCGGCCTTCAAGGCAGCTATCTTTTGTTCGTCCAGGTCGACGCAAATGACCCGATGCCCAAAATCGGCAAAACAGGCGCCTGAGACAAGCCCGACATAACCTGTCCCAACAACAGTGATTTGCATGCGTGTTCACCAGATTGATATTTGAGTTCACAAATAGGGTTGGGTGCCGGACCCGGTCATTGGCCTTGAAGCCGGCCAAAGCAATACGCCGAGTCAGGGGGTAATCACGTTGCCTCCGCCCGCTATTCCTTCCAGAAGCGGCGTTTCATAGCCAACGATCGTGTTATCGGCGGCAAGGCCTTGGGTTGCCCCGATCGCATAGGATTCGGCTGTCGGCTGCCGCATTGTGAACGAATTGCCGACTACATAAGCATCCGTACCCTTGGAGACCGCGACGCCACGTCCGATATTGATGAGGGTGTTGCCCTGGATGGTCACCTGGGCGTTGCCAACCCAATACCCTATCTCAAGGTGGTTTATTTCAGTGTTCTCGTGCCGATTCTCGCGAGCCACACATCCGCTGGAGCCAGCGGTAAATATCACCGCTACCCCTTCCCCATCAGCATCCGATCTGGCACCGAGTTGACGATGGATATTTCTGAAGAAATTGCCTTCAATCAAGCAGTCATTTCCCGGGCGATTGATGCCAACCGCATAGACAAGTTCGGTAGCGCCAGCAATATCGTGGAATTCGCTACTCTTTACGGTGAGATTCGCGACGTCATCCGTGGCCGTAACACCCATATAGCGTGCGTGAATTATGAGGTCCTCAAGAGTAACCATCGATCCAGCAATGCTGATTGCCTGAAAACAGCCCAGCAATTGTCCATTCCGAACGATCACATCATTTCCAGCTATGTTGATCCCGGTAGTGACCGTATCTGGACTAGCGGGAGGCGCGCACTGAAGAATGTTGCCGTCAAGATCGAGCTCTACGCCTGAAGCCGTAATTGAAATGATGGTATTTGAACCGTGGCCATTGTTCCGATTGCTGCGCAATGTGTACTGCCCTGGCTCGGATATGTTGCCGCTAGCAGGGACCTCCCTGGCTTGTGTCGCGGTCGGTGTACCTGGGGTTCCAGGCGAAAATGTCATGTAGCCGCCCGTCACTACGAAAACCGCGGCCATGGTAAGGCAGAATTTTTGAAAGCTATCCATGAGAAATGGTCATAGTTGCTCGGGTTCAGCATGCCAAGGTCAACGTCTATGTAGACCTATCTTGCGTGCTTTCCACATGACGAAGCAGGCCCCGCAACATATAGTCGTGCAAAAAGCCATGTGTGAATGGAGTTCCACACGCTAATGCCCGGCCAAGATGCCCGATACCAGAATCACCATCACTACATCCGGGAGGGTTGGGCCAAGGAGCCGAAGGAAACCTTTAAAGCCCTGGCTGAAATTATCGAGATGCGGAGCGAACCGCGCAGTCACCTTGATGTTGGTTGTGCCACCGGCGAGCTGCTGTCCTATGCTCGCTCCCGTTTCCCGATCGACAAATCGGTGGGATGGGACGTTTTCGAGGAATTGCTGGAAACGGGTCGACGCCTGTTTCCGACGGCCGATTTCGCGCGGGTTTCAGTGGTCGATGACGCCGTTCCCGAGGGTAAATATGATCTCGTGACCGCGATGGGGGTCATGTCGATCTTCAGCTTTGCGCAGTTGGAGCGCTTCTGGCGCAATCTGACAGCGATGGTGGAGGATGGCGGAATGCTGGTGGTTCTGTCGCCTTTGAACGAGTTTGGCTGCGATATCGAAGTCACACACAGGAAGCGGCGTGATCGTGTTGCAGGGCATTGGGAGCAGGGCTGGAGCGTCTATTCGTTCGAGACTATCCGTGAAATTGTAGAAGAGCTCGGCTGGAAGGTAACGTTCGTGCCCTTCCAGATTGGGTTGGATCTGGAGCAGGCCGATGATCCAGTTCGTACCTGGACAGTAGCGACCGGCGACAATCCGCGGCAACTGACCAATGGCCTAAAGTTGCTGATCAATCACTACTTCATGGTTGTCCGTCGAGCGAACTAGCAATCCATTCTTGTTTTTATGAGCGGCAAGGCGCATCAACGGCGTCGTTTGCCACCATGCGGTTTTGCGGGGTGGTTAGCCAGTGTCGGAGTTTGAAGACCCAATGATCAGGTTTGCCTTGGTTGGCTGTGGACGCATTTCGAATAGGCATGCCGAACTGCTGGGCTTGGGTGCGATCAAAGGCGCTAAGCTTGTGGCGGTCAGTGATGTGGTTGTGGAGAAGGCTCGTCGCCATGGCGAGCGCTTCAAGGTGCCTCATTTCGCCGATATGCACGAGATGATGCAGGCAACTGCCCCTGATGTTGTGGTCGTGCTGACTGAAAGTGGCAACCATGCGAACCACGTTCTGGCGCTGGCTCCTTATGGGAAACACATCGTTGTGGAAAAGCCCATGGCGTTGACGCTGGAAAGCGCCGATGCCATGATCAAGGCATGCGCCGATGCTGGCATTAAGCTGTTCGTGGTCAAGCAGAATCGGTTCAATGTGCCGGTAGCAAAGCTGCGCGAGGCACTCGAGCGGGGACGTTTCGGTCGGCTGGTACTGGGGACGGTTCGTGTTCGCTGGACACGGGACCAGGCTTATTACGATCAGGACTCATGGCGCGGAACATGGGCGCTTGATGGCGGGGTGTTGGCCAACCAGGCCAGCCACCATGTCGATCTGCTGGAATGGATGATGGGGCCGGTGGAAAGCGTATTCGCGCGGAGTGCGACGGCGCTCGTGAGGATCGAGGCAGAAGACACGGCTGCGGTGGTGCTCAAATTTACGAGCGGCGCGCTTGGTATTATTGAAGCCACTACAGCCGTGCGACCCAATAATCTAGAAGGGTCTATCTCCATTCTAGGAGAAACCGGCTCGGTCGAGATTGGCGGCTTTGCCGTCAACAAGCTCAAGGTCTGGGATTTTGTGACCGCGCAGGACGGTGACGATGCCGTGATGGAGAAATTCTCGGTCAACCCGCCCAATGTCTATGGCTTCGGGCATCAGGCCTATTACGAGGACGTCGTCGCCAGCCTCACTGATGGCACGCCGCATCTGGTCGACGGGCGGGCCGGCCGTCGCAGCGTGGAACTCATAAATGCGATCTATGAGTCGATCGAAACCGGGCGTGAGATCAAGCTTGGGGGGCGTCATGAGACCAGATTGGGGCTGGCCAGAACATGACCCCGGCGATACGTGACATCGGCGTCGTCGATGTTGAATGCGGGGTGGGCGTCACCATTACCGCGCCCAGCAATCTTTATGGCTGCGTGCTGGGCGACGGTGTGTTCATCGGCCCCTTCGTCGAGGTGCAGAGAGGCGTCACCATCGGGGCGGGAACACGAGTACAGTCCCACACCTTTATCTGCGAACTGGTGACGATCGGCCGCGACTGTTTCATCGGCCATGGTGTCACCTTCATCAATGACCTTTTCGAGGATGGCGGGCCCGCGCGGGGAGATCGTGCAAAATGGCGAAGCACGATCGTGGGTGATAATGTTTCCATAGGCAGCAATGCGACAATTCTGCCGGTTT
Organism: Devosia ginsengisoli; assembly: GCF_007859655.1. Lineage (NCBI taxonomy): Bacteria > Pseudomonadati > Pseudomonadota > Alphaproteobacteria > Hyphomicrobiales > Devosiaceae > Devosia > Devosia ginsengisoli. The sequence goes on along the minus strand of NZ_CP042304.1, from coordinate 2,727,190 downwards.
CAATCTGTAATAATACGGTAATCGGCGCAGGTGCTGTCGTCACCAGGGCAATCGAAGTGGCCGGCGTTTACGCCGGAAACCCAGCCCGCCTGCTCAGGAAAGCATGATGATAAAGTTTCTGGACCTGCATGCTCAGTACATGTCCATCAAGAGCGATGTGGACGCGGCCATCGCGGATGTGATCGCCAATAGTGCGTTCATCCGCGGCCCCCATGTCGCCAGGTTCGAGCAGGCCTTTGCAGACTGGATTGGCGTGGCGCATTGCGTGGGTGTTGCCAACGGCACCGACGCGCTGGAAATCGCCATCGAAGCGCTCGACCTGCCGCCGGGTTCGGAGATCATCGTTCCGGGCAACAGCTTCATCGCCTCATCGGAAGCGGTATCCCGGTCCGGGCACGCCGTTGTGTTTGCCGACGCCGATGCGGGAAGCTACACGCTTGATCCGGAAAGCGTTCGGGCCAAGATTACGCCGCGGACCAGAGCGCTGATGGCGGTGCATCTCTATGGCCATCCGTGCGACATGAAATCGCTGATGGCTATAGCGCGCGAGCATGACCTGCGGGTGATCGAGGATTGCGCCCAGGCGCATGGCGCCAAGTTCAACGGTCAGAATGTCGGGACATGCGGTGACCTGGCGACCTGGAGCTTTTATCCGGGCAAGAATCTGGGTGCTTTCGGCGATGCGGGGGCGTTGACCACTCAGGACGCTGGGCTCGCCCGGCGCGCGCAGATGATTGCCAATCACGGCCGGGTCGGGAAGTATGACCATGAGTTTGAGGGGCGAAACTCCCGCCTCGACGGGCTGCAGGCTGCCATTCTCAGTGCCAAGTTGCCGCATCTGGAAGGCTGGATCGACAAGCGGATTGCGCTGGCCGACAGCTATCTCGTCGGGCTGGCCGATATTGCAGAAGTGACCTTGCCTGTCCGCCGGAACTGGGCGCGTCAGGTCTATCATCTCTTCGTCATCCGCACAGGGCGAAGGTTGGAGCTGGCGGAATACCTCAAGGCGCGTGGCATTGAAACGGGCGTGCATTACCCCACCGCGTTGCCAAGGCTGAAAGCCTATCGCAACCATCCACAGCACGGGGAGGCGCTCAATGTCTGCGCCATGGACAGTCAACTTCTTAGTCTGCCGATCGGCGAACATATGAGCTTGTCGGATGTGACTGCTGTCAGCGAAGCTGTTCGCGACTTCTTCACCGCATGACTGGCACACGTTCCCTGCTGGGATCGGTTGCGATTTACATGAGCGCCAACGCCGTTGCGGCGGGGGTGCCGCTCTTGCTTATGCCCCTTCTTACGCGGATCCTCAGTCAAGAGGACTATGGTCGCGTAGGTATGTTTTCCGTGACCATCGTGGCGCTCAGCGCGTTGGCTGGCCTCAGCGTCTACGGAGCGACCGGTATCCGGTATTTCGAACGCAACGAACTGAATTTCCCCAACTATGTGACGTCTTGTTTTGCGATTCTGGGTGCGAGTTCTGCTGTGCTGATGCTCGTTGTGCTGCTGTTCTCGGACCGGCTGGAGCAGGTCACGCATCTGCCCACATCCTGGCTTGTGATCGCGACCTTGGTTGCAATGGTGCAGTTCGTTCTCCAAGTGCGATTGGGCATATGGCAGTCAGCAAAGCAACCCTGGCACTTCGGTGCGCTCAGAATTTCGCAATCTGTTGGAGATGCCGCGCTGACGCTGGCATTGGTCGTTGGATTGGGGCTTGCCTGGCAGGGGCGGGCGGCAGGAATGGCAATAGCGGCCGGCGGCGTGGGGGCGTTGGCAGTGATCAGCCTGTTCCGCAGTGGGTTGATCGGGCGCCAAGTTAAGAAGGATTATGTGCTCAACGCACTGCGCTACGGGGTACCGCTAATACCGCATGTGCTGGGCGGCATGTTGCTAGCCATGGCGGATCGTTTCATGATCAGCAGTATGCTTGGTGTCGCCGAAACCGGCATATATTTCGTCTCGGTGCAAATCGGGCTGGCTATCAGGCTGATTACCGAATCCGTCAATCGCGCCTACGCTCCCTGGCTCATCGAGGCCTTGCGTATCAATGACTATCCACGCGATATCGCTGCGGTCCGTATGACATATGCTTATTCTACCGCCCTGCTTGCAGGGGCGATCTTGGTTGGCTGGCTCGCTCCTTTTATCCTACCCTTGCTGGTGGGTGAGGCTTTCCAGGCCGCCGCTCCGATCGTCGGCGTCACGGCTTTGGGCTTCGCCTTCGGAGGAATGTATCTGATGGTCACGAATTATCTGTTCTATGCAGGGCAGACAGGGCGGCTGGCCCTCATAACGATATCGTGCGGCGCACTCAATGTCGGACTGTCTTATGTGCTTCTGCCGCTCAATGGCGCCATTGGCGCTGCACAGGCCTTTGCCGCATCACAACTTGCCCTGTTCCTATTGACTTGGTTTGCAGCGCAACGGGCTCGCCCCATGCCCTGGCTGCGGGCCCTGACGGGGCAAGGGTGAATGCCTTTTCTGGCCGCTAAAGTACCCGAACTCACGCTGGACGACATCCTGGTTCTCGAAGACACCCGAGAGCTTATGGCCTTCGAAGCCAGGGATACGGGCGTTCCGATGTGGCCGCTGGTGCGTATACGGTTTCTGCGCCAAATTTTGGGTGACCTGCTCTTTTCCGGCGATCTGGCTGGTCAGCGGGTAACACTAGGCCAGCCGGGCAAGGCTTTTGCCGCAATGGGGCGCTACGTACTTCACAATACCTTCTCGCCTTCACCCCAAGGCCGGATCACGCTTATGTCGACTGCTTTGGGCGGTGGGGCGCGTGACGGGCGATGGTTCAACCGATTGACCGACCATTTCGCCATGGCCTATCCCGATATCAGCTGCGTCGTGGAAGATGATCTGCACTGGCATTATCCGGGGCCGCGCCATTTCGAGCGCATCCGCTACAATGCTCCTTCCATGGCGTGGAGCGTAATGCTGGGCAAGACGCTCGTGCGAAAGGCGGATTACTCTGCGGCCACCGCACTGGTGGACTTGGTAAATAGCCGGGCCAGGGACAGCATTGGATGGGAGATGGCGGTCAGAGAGCGCCATATGCTTATCGGAAAACTGGCGGAAGTTTCGGCCGCACTGCCGGCCACCCTAGCCATGTATGGCCGATTGTTCGGCAGGCTGGGCACGCGCTTGCTGCTCAAGGGCGGTGGTTGCTATGGAGGGGCATCGGTAGCGCCCATCGTGGCCGCTCGAAGAATGGGCATCGTCACGGCGGAGCACCAGCATGGGCTTATTTCTAAGGGCATGGATGCCTATAATATCGGTTCCGAATTGGCGGGTAGTGAGGCCTACAAATCCTGCCTGCCGGATTACCTGCTGACCTTCGGGCCCTGGTGGAACGACAAGTTTCGATTGCCGGTGGTGCCAGTTGCCATAGGCAGCCCGCATCGATCTGCCGTCATGACCAAGAGGTCGGGGATTGGCTTAGACGCGTCTGCGCGCCGGGATGTCCTCGTGCTCAGCGATGGCGTGGACGCCGACATTTTTATCGACTTAGCCGCCCAAATAGCCGAGGCCTTGACCACAAGGAGGATGCGCGTAGTGTTCCGCCCCCATCCTGTAGAGCGTGACAGTCGGGATTGGCGGGGTCAACTGCCCACCGGGGTGGTGCTTGATGAAAATATTGATCTTTACGATTCCTTCGATTCCGCGCTGGCCGTGGTGAGTGAAGTCACGACGGGCGCCTTCGAGGCCCTCGGTCTCGTTCCTCATATTCTGGTGCGTGATACCGCCAAGACCCGCTTCAACTATCCCGATGGCTCGTTCGCGCTGTTTCGGACCATCGATGACCTGCTGAGGCTGCTTGACGCGGCAACCGAACAGACAGCGACCAGCCTGACCAAAGCCATATGGGCCGACAACTGGCAGGACAACTATGCCCGCTTTCTTCAGGCGCAAGGCGTAGGTATCTGATCGCTGTCAGACGCGCAAGGAAAGGCGTCCGTCTGGGGCTAGCAATGAGGAAGAGAAGAAGTTAGGTCGGGGAGGGGGTGACGAGTCGGGATTTTACATATGGTTCTGAGGTTCATTCTCGCGGCGACCTTCTTCTGCCCGCTCGTGGGCATTATCATGGTGGAGCAGGGTGCTTTTTCCGGCTCTACTTGGACGAGCGGCTATGCCAATGGCGCCGCGCCGGCTTTTGCCTGCTTCGGTGCACTGGCTTTTCTCGCGGCCTTCCTGCTGGCGCGTTTCACGCCGCTCGGCCGGTTGGGACAGCAGAGTTTTTTCAACATGCCGCCCGACACGCGCCAGGTTGGCCGGCGCGTGCTGGTGCTATTGGTTCCGATGACGCTCTTCGCCCTCTTTGTGATGGGGGGTATTCATACGATTGCCGGTTCCGTGGGGTCGGGCGAGTTCAGGATATCGATGGGCGGGCTAGGGCCCGTTGGCTATCTGGTCATCAAATATTACGCACCGGGCCTGATGGCCTATCTTATCGCGGTGCGACACGCCGCCGGGCAAAGGCTTTGGTCGGTCGATGTGCTGGTCGTGGCCGTATGCGTCGCCCTGATCGCGCTGTCTTTTGGCTACAAGGCCGGCATAGTGATAGCCTTTCTGCCCGTGGTAATTATCTTTTTCTGGTCCGCGCGCTGGTTGACACTGGTGCCGGTCGTTGTCGGCGGCGCGGCTCTGATCGCAATAGGTTATCTGCAATTCGGCTGGCAGCGCGGCAATCTGGTCGAGGCCATGGTTAACAGGCTGTTCGTCCTGCAGGGTGATATTGCGTGGAGTCTATGGGGGCAGTACCGGCTGGGAGTCGATTTCCCGCCTTATGTCGATACGCTTCTGACCATACCGGGTGATCGTTTTTTCACAATGGTCACTGGAATTTCACGGGCGCAGCCACTGGAATGGGTGCAGGCTCACTTCAGCCTTCTGGCGACGCATCTGGCCGGTTTCCCGGCCGAGGAAATTATCCGTCAGGGCCATAACGGCTCCGCCCATGTGTTCTCAGAGGGCTTGCTGGCCGGCGGAATTGTCGGTCTCGGGATGTTTGCCGTCCTTTGCGGGGCAGTCATGGTGGCCATTCACGCCTTTCTGGACAACAAGATCGGGGCGAGAAATTATGTTATGGCGACGACAGCCGCCGCGTATGCCATTGTCGGCGTGATGGCATGGATTATTGGCGGCGGTCTGGCGGAACTGCTCCACATTTCCGCAATCACAGGCCTGATAACCCTGTGGCTCATGTTGATCTGGGTGTCTGGCGAATGGATCATTTTTGGAGCGCTGGCGAACCGGAGATTTCCTTACCGGCGAGAAGTCGGCTAGGGCTGCGCGACGAGAAGGGGCCTAACATCTCCCTGGAAGGCAGCACACTGTCCTGGCGTCCGGGCTTTTGCCATCGTTTCACGAACCCCAAAGGGTTGATCTTGAGAATACTCCACTTGCATACGATAGGGGCGTTTGGTGGCGCATCGCGCAGCCTGTTCGAGGCTCTGCGCGCCTTGCCGTTGGGAATTGTACAGTCTCATTTCGTCACCCAGAAGGGCACTGTCGTTCCCTTTTTCTCGCAAATCGGGCCGGTGATCGCCGCCAGGGGGATCAGCCAGTTCGACCACACAAGGTATGGACGCTACCGGCGATTGCGCTGGCTGGTCCTGCTGCGGGAGATCGCTTTTCTGCCCGCGACCGTCCTAGCCCTACTGCGCGCCCGCAAGGCTTGGGGTGACGTTGATTTGATCCACGCAAATGAGGTCACGGCCATTGTACCACTGCTGCTCGCCCGTTGGCTGTTTCGAGCACCGGTCATAGTTCATGTCCGCTCTGTCATGCAGAAGGACGGCAGGGGACTTCGTAGCGCCCTGCTGCGTAGGCTTCTCGATAGCGCGGCGGCTGTCGTCGCCATCGACGAGACGGTGCGAGCGAGCCTACCTGCCGTGCTGGACGTCGATGTGGTGCACAATGGTTTTCTGCCCAAAGTGGCTGAGCAAACCAATGCGGCCATTGCTGCTTTGCCGCTAAGGGGCAGTTCATTCAAGGTTGGCTTTGTGGGCAACCTGTTGCGCGTCAAGGGCGTGGCTGAACTAATCGAAGCCGCCAGGCAACTGCAGGCGCGGGCGGTGGATGTCGAATTCATCCTCGTCGGCGACGATGCGCGCCCTTCCAAGGGACTCAAGGCGCGCATCCTCAAACGGCTGGGACTGGCACAGGACATGCGGGCGGAAATCGAAGCCGAAATTGCGGCGCATGACCTAGGAAAGAATGTGCATCTGGTGGGCTTCCAGTCCGATATCGCCAGCGTCTATCGCAGTTTCGATGTGCTTTGCTTCCCTTCCCATTATGACGCGCCAGGTCGGCCAATCTTCGAAGCCGCCTTTTCGGAGGTGCCCTCCATCGTAGCGCTTACTGCTCCGCTGGCCGATACGCTGGTCGACGGGGTTACCGGGATCGCCATTCATCCGCGCGATGCGGGCCAGTTGGCCAATGCCATTGCTCTGCTGGCCGAGGACCGGGCCTACAGTGCGCGCCTTGGCATTGCGGCTGGCGAGCTGGCGCGGTCGAATTTCGATATTTCCGCCAATGCGCAGCATCTTTTGGCGATCTACCGCCGCGTCCTGTCGTCGGACCAGACCGGTGGGTCAAGGAAAAAGGGTAGCGAGTTCGCGCAATCCCTGCCAAAACGCGGGCGGTAACAATGAGTACTATGTCTTCGATGTTTGCAGAGTCCTGCCTTCTTATCACCGGCGGAACGGGATCGTTCGGTAGCGCCGTCCTTGAGCGATTCCTCGATTCCGACTTGCGCGAAATTCGTATTTTCAGCCGGGATGAGAAGAAGCAAGACGATTTGCGCAAGCGTTTTGGCGGTTCCAAGCTGAAGTTCTATATTGGCGATGTGCGCGACTATGCCAGCGTGCTGACGGCGACGCGTGGCGTGGACTTCATTTTTCACGCCGCTGCACTCAAGCAGGTGCCATCGTGCGAATTCCATCCGATGGAGGCCGTCAAGACCAATGTCATCGGTACCGATAATGTGCTTGAGGCAGCCAATGCCAACCGTGTGAAAAAGGTCATCTGCCTCAGCACCGACAAGGCGGTGTTGCCAGTTAATGCCATGGGTATGTCCAAGGCCCTGATGGAAAAGGTCATGGTGGCGAAGTCCCGAGAGCTGGGGGGCGGTGGGACGGTGCTGTGCGGCACTCGTTACGGCAATGTCATGGCATCGCGCGGCTCGGTCATCCCGCTATTTGCCGAACAGATCTTGAACGGCAAACCGATGACGGTGACGGATCCGAATATGACCCGTTTCATGATGAGTCTGGAGGATGCGGTGGAACTGGTGCTGTTCGCCTTTCATCGCGGCAATAACGGCGACATTTTCGTGCAGAAGTCGCCGGCGGCCACGATCGGAGATTTGGCGCTGGCCATGGGTGGCGTGCTTGAAATCCCCGATCACCCCATCCAAGTGATCGGCACACGGCATGGCGAAAAGCTCTACGAAACGCTGCTAAGCCGCGAGGAGATGGCGCGGGCAGAAGACCTGGGCGATTATTATCGCATCGCGGCCGATCAGCGCGACCTCAACTATGCCCCTTATGTCGAGGACGGCCGATCCGACATTTCGACGGCGCATGACTATAATTCGGAGAATACGCGGCGGTTGGATGTCGCGGGGATGCGGAGTCTGCTGGAAAGTCTCGATTTCATTCGTGATTTGCGTGAAGGGCGCTCGCCCGGATTGGGCGTCTAGATGACCAGAATAGCCCTAACGGGAGCCAGTGGTTTCATCGGCAAGAATGTCCGCTTCCGGCTGGATGAGTTGAAAATCCCGGTTGTGGTGATAGGGCATGACCTGCGCGGTACAACCTTGGAGCAGGCGCTGACCGGCGCGGATGTCGTCGTACATCTGGCCGGCGTCAACCGGCCGAAGGAGGAGGAGGAATTCGCTGCAGGCAATGCCGGGATGACCCAAGCGATGGCGGGCGCTCTGAGATCCCTGGGCAAAGCGGCGCCGGTGATCTATGCGTCGTCTACCCAGGCAGGCAACGATACGCCTTACGGCCTCAGCAAGCGCGCCGCGGAAGATATCCTGGTCGATTATGGGCGACGCAGCGGCGCCCCGATACACGCTCTGCGGTTACCCAATGTCTTCGGCAAGTGGTCAAGACCAAACTACAATTCCGTGGTGGCGACATTCTGCCACAATATTGCGCGGGATTTGCCAATCGCCATTTCTGACCCCTCTGCTCCCTTGGAACTCATCTATGTGGACGATGTGGTCGAAATCATCGTCGCGCTGATCGCCCAGCCGGCCCGCCGCTCGGACGATATGCTGCGGCCTACTTACAGCACGACGGTGGGTGCGTTGGCCGAGCAAATCAAGGCGTTTCGAGATAGTCGCCGGTCGCTGTTGGTGGGTCCGGTTGGCACCGGGCTCGCGCGCGCTCTGCACGCGACCTATCTCAGTTTCCTCGATGCAACACATTTCGCCTATGATTTGCCGAAGCATACCGATCCACGCGGAACCTTCGTTGAGATGTTGCGCACGCCGCAATCGGGACAGGTCTCCTTCTTCACCGCCAATCCCGGCATAACGCGTGGCGGGCATTACCATCACAGCAAGACGGAAAAATTCTTGGTCGTATCAGGCCAGGCTCTGTTCCGATTTCGCAATATCGTGACGGGCGAGTATGCCGAAATTCAGGTGCGCGCCGAGGACACAAAGGTCGTTGAAACCGTGCCCGGCTGGTCGCATGACGTTACTAATACGGGCGGCGATACGCTGATCTGCATGCTCTGGGCGAATGAATTGTTCGATCCCGAACGCCCCGACACTTTTTCCGCAAAGGTGCCATGAAATTGCGTGTCATAACCGTGGTTGGTACCCGGCCTGAAATTATCCGGCTGTCCCGAACGTTGGCGGCGTTGGACCAGCATTTCGAACACATCCTCGTCCATACGGGGCAGAATTACGACTATGAACTGAACGGCATTTTTTTTGCCGAACTGGGGATCCGTCCGCCCGACGTCTTTCTCGAGGCTGCCGGAGAAAGTGCTGCGGAGACGATCGGCAAGATCATTGCTGCCTTCGACAAGGTGCTGGCCGAGCGCCAACCCGATGCCGTGCTGGTATTGGGCGATACCAATTCGTGCCTGTCGGTTATCCCCGCGAAGCGCAGGCATGTTCCTATTTTTCACATGGAAGCCGGCAACAGGTGTTTCGACCAGCGCGTGCCGGAGGAAACAAATCGCCGCATCGTCGACCATACCGCCGACATTAACATGCCCTATTCCGACATTGCACGCGAATACCTGCTGCGGGAGGGTATCCCGCCGGACCGTGTCATCAAGACTGGCAGCCCGATGTATGAAGTGCTCACCCATTACCGGGCAGGTATTGACGCCTCGACCATCTGTCAAACCCTCGGGCTGACAGAAGGACGTTATCTTGTCGTCAGTGCGCATCGGGAGGAGAATGTCGATTCCGAGATCAACCTTCGGAAGTTCGTGAGCATGCTCGACGGCCTGGCATCCGACTACGATCTGCCGATCATTGTTTCCACCCATCCGCGTACGCGCAAGCGGTTCGACGAAGCGGGCGTCCGGTTCGAGCGTCCGATCCAATTGCTGAAGCCGCTCGGCTTTCTCGACTATGCGCGGTTGCAGACAGGGGCCAAGGCGGTTCTGTCTGATAGCGGCACAATCACCGAGGAATCCTCTATACTCAATTTTCCGGCACTCAATATTCGGGAGGCCCACGAACGGCCCGAAGGGATGGAACAGGCATCGGTCATGATGACGGGCCTCGACTTGTCTCGGGTCAGGCAGGGCCTGTCCATCCTTGCATCGCAGCAAAGCGGCCAGACCCGCACCCTGCTGCCGGTGGCCGACTATATGGTGCCCAATGTTTCGGAAAAGGTTGTCCGGATCGTGCTGAGCTACCGGGACTATGTGAAGCGCACCGTGTGGCGAGAGATTATTTAGGTGCGCTTACTCGTAATAAGCCAGTATTTTTGGCCGGAGACTTTCCGTATCAACGACTTGGTCGCTGGACTGACCGCGCGCGGTCACGAGGTTACCGTGCTGACCGGGCGGCCGAATTATCCCGATGGCCAGGTGTTTGCGGAGTTTGCCGCGGAGCCGGAAGCTTTTTCGCGCTTCGCTGACGCGGATGTGGTTCGCGTCCCAATGCTTGCGCGGGGCAGGGGTGGTCTGCGGCTCGCGCTCAATTATCTCATCTTTGCGCTTTCGGGCATATTCCTAGGACCGCTGGTGTTGCGGGGCCGGAAGTTCGACGCCATCTTCGTCTTCCAGCCCTCGCCGGTAACGGTCGGTCTACCCGCCATTACTCTGGGTTGGCTGAAGCAGGCCCCGGTCGCCTTTTGGGTTCTCGATCTGTGGCCGGAATCCCTGATCGCCGTCGGTGCCGTGCGCTCACGTCCGATCCTGGGCGCCATTGCCCTCCTAGTTCGGTTCATCTATCGGCAATCCGCCGTGGTTCTGGGGCAATCGCGCAGCTTCGTGACCGAAATCCGCCGCTACCTTCAAGATCAACGCCGCGCGATCTATTTTCCGAGCTGGCCGGACGAAGCCGGCAGCGCCGAAACTGCCGATGCCGCTCCGGAAATACCGCCAGCGCCTGATCTCTTCACGATCGTCTTTACCGGCAATGTCGGCGAGGCCCAAGATTTTCCGGCCATTCTCGATGCTGCAGACAGGCTGCGTGATCGACCGGTTCGTTGGGTTATTGTCGGCGACGGACGCAAGGCGCTGTGGCTGCGTGATGAGGTTGCGCGGCTTGGGTTGACCGAGCAGGTGTTGATGCCCGGGCGCTTCCCGCTCGAAAGGATGCCGTCGTTCCAGCGTCATGCCGACGCCCTGCTCGTTTCCTTGCGGGACGAACCGATATTTGCCATGACTATACCGGGGAAAATACAGAGCTATCTTCAGGCCGGCTTGCCCATCATCGCCATGTTAAATGGGGAGGGAGCGGCAGTGGTAGGCGAAGCGGGGGCTGGTCTAGCGGTTGCGGCTGGCCATTCCGACGATCTGGCCGAAGCCGTCCTTGCCATGATTGCCACGCCTGCGGCTGTGCGTCAGGAAATGGGCGAAAATGGGCGTCGTTATGCGAGCCGCGAGTTTGACCGGGATGCGCTCTTTGATCGTATTGAAGTCATTTTGAATGATATCTCGGCAGGCCGCATTCCTCCTGCCCATACGGCCTAGCGCTTCGGAGAATTTGTGCCCATGAATACGTTCATCATTGCTGAGGCCGGCGTGAACCACAATGGCAATGCCGACATGGCCCTGCGGCTCGTCGATGTCGCGGCTGATGCTGGCGCCGATGCGATCAAGTTCCAGAGCTTTTCGGCCGACAAGCTGACCCGACTTGGCGCCGATACTGCTGAATACCAGAGGGCGGCCACGGGGCACAGCGACCAGTACAACATGCTGAAGGCGCTGGAAATTTCCGAGGAACTGCATCATGCTCTGTTCGAGCGCGCACACGCGCGGGGCATCGAATTCATGTCGACGGCTTTCGATGAGGGGTCCTTCGATTTTCTCGTCGCTCTGGGCCTGAAGCGGGTTAAGGTGCCCTCGGGCGAGCTGACCAATACCCCGTTCTTGCGTCACATGGCGCGGTCTGGCTTGCCACTGATCGTCTCCACCGGCATGGCGACGCTGGAAGAGGTGGTGGACGCCGTGAGCGTAATCAAGGCGACGCGGGAAGCCGCAGGGATCGTCCCGGTGCCCAACGATTTGGCTATTCTGCACTGCACCTCGAACTATCCGGCTATGCCCGAGCACGTGAATCTGCGGGCTATGCAGACCATTGCCGATGCTACCGGCGCTGTCATGGGCTATTCGGATCATACGCTGGGCATAGCCGTTTCGACCGCCGCCGTGGCGATGGGCGCGAAGACCATTGAGAAGCATTTTACGCTCGACAAATCGCTTCCCGGCCCCGACCACGGCGCGTCGCTGGATCCGGAGGAACTGAAGGCGCTGGTTCGCGCCATACGCGATATCGAAAAGGCTCTTGGGGATGGCGTGAAGCAACCTACGGCATCCGAAGTGCCGATCCGGGCGCTTGTGCGCCGCAGCGTGACGGCAGTACGTGACATCGAGGCGGACGCCACCGTCCGCGCGGAGGATATTACTCTGCTACGCCCCGGCACTGGCATCCCCCCCGCCGATCTCGACAAAGTCTATGGCCGGCGTACCGCCCGCCGGATTGCAGCTGGCGAAACCGTGGTTTGGTCGGATCTGCAATGAATCAGTGCCGCCGCATATGCTATATAAGCGGTACGCGAGCCGATTACGGCCTTATGCAGGCTTGCCTGCAGCAGATCGATGCCTGCCCTGATCTTGAGCTGGGCATCATTGCGACGGGCATGCACCTTTCGCCGATGTTTGGAATGACCGTGGGCGACATCGAACGCGCAGGCCTGCCTATCGTTGCCAGAATTCCTGTGGCGGATGGCAAGCTCGACGGCGCCGGGATGGCGGGTAATATTGCTGTGATGATGACCGGCATCGTTGCGGCACTACAGGTTTTCAAGCCCGATGCGGTGCTCCTGCTGGGTGACCGTGGCGAAATGATCGCGGCGGCGCTGGCGGCCATCCATCTCAATATTCCAATTTTCCACATTCATGGCGGCGAGCGCTCCGGCACTGTCGACGAACCCGTACGCCATGCCATTTCCAAACTGTCCGATGTTCATCTTGTGGCGACCGAAGAAAGCGCCGACCGTCTGGTTCGCATGGGAGAACGGGCCGATCGCGTCCATGTTGTGGGCGCCCCTGGACTCGACGGTATTGTCGAGTTGGCCAGCGAACCCGCCGAATCGCTTCTGCCGCGCTATGGACTCGATCCGCAAAGGGAACTAGCACTTCTGCTCTATCATCCTGTGCTGCAAGAGGCTGAGGCAGGGGCTGGCGTGGTTGATGTCCTGATCGCCGAACTCTCGGAGCAGGATACGCAGGTGCTCGCCTTTCGGCCAAATTCCGATGCCGGCAGCGCACCTATTCTTGCGGCGTTGGACGCCGCCGAAAAGGCGGGGCGGGTCAAGCTGGTGACCCATGCTCCACGCAACGACTATCTGGCTCTGTTGCGCCATGCCCGCATGCTGTTGGGCAATTCCAGCAGCGGGATTATCGAAGCGGCGACATTCGGTACGTCGGTCGTCAATGTTGGCAGTCGTCAGATGCTGCGTCAGCGCAACAGTAATGTTATCGATGTGCTACCATTCCCGGCGGCCATTCGCGTGGCCATCACAGAGGCCAGGTCGCAGTCGCGCAGGACGAGCAATGTTTTCGGCGATGGTCAGGCGGCGCCGCGTATCGTTCGTTATCTGCGGGAGACCCCCTTGGATCAAATCCTGGGCAAGGTGAATGTCTATTGATCTCGACGTGACCCTGATCGGTGCTGGCGGCCACGCGACAGTGGTGGTCGATGCGCTGCTCAAGGGGGGGGCATAGGCGGGATCAGATAGCTGTCGTTGACCAAAATGCTATGCGGACCGGGCAACAGATACTGGGCATCGAGATCGGTATGCTCGAGTGGCCGAGCCTTATGGGGCGGGCGGTGCATGTCTGCATCGGCGACAATGCAATCCGCCGTCGTCTGTGGGAGGATGCTCGCAAGGTTGGGGCAAGCCTTTTTACGATTGTGCACCCGCAAGCTAGCATTGGCGGTGAGGCAGACCTTGGCGGCGGCGTCTTTGTTGCGGCGCAAGCCGTCATTGCACCTCGCGCCCGCCTCGGAGAGGGCACTATTGTCAATCATGGGGCGGTGGTAGACCACGATTGCCGGGTTGGGGTATTTTGCCATGTTGCCCCCCAGTCGTCTTTGGCGGGTGGGGTTATCCTTGGGGATGGCGTTTTGGTGGGGGCAGGGGCTAATGTCCTGCCGAGGGTAATCGTTAATCGCAATGCGGTGGTGGGTGCCGGTGCCGTGGTGGTCAAGGACGTACTAGGCGGCGAGACGGTCGTGGGCGTGCCTGCGGGGCGACGGACATAGTAGGTAGCATCTTGGATATTTTAGAGCTTTGTGTTGAGCGTTCGTTTACCGTGAGAGATGCTCTGGCTCTCTTAGAGAAGCGACGAATGGGTGTGCTGCTTTTGGTGGATGCCGCCGGTCGCTTCGAGAGAACCGTGACCGATGGCGATATTCGGCGGTTGATGCTGGCGGGGGGCGAGTTGACCGACAGCCTGGCGGGCATCCCCGTTGCAGAATCCGTTGTCATTACGAAGAGGCACTCGCGACGCGATGCGCTTGAAATCATGCAGGCGCATGTGATCAATCATCTGCCTGTAGTCGATGAAGACGGCAAGGTCGTCGACGTTCTCATGCGATCCGAACTGGATGAGCAGGTGCTGCTATCCACGCCTCATATGGGAGATGCCGAGCGCGAATTTGTCGAAGACGCCTTTCGCACGAACTGGATCGCGCCCCTTGGCCCCAACGTCGATGCCTTCGAATGCGAAGTGGCCGAAAGGGTATCCTCACCGCATGCCGTCGCCCTCAGTTCCGGCACTGCTGCAATCCATCTCGCTCTGCGCATGCTTGATGTGAAGCAGGGCGACACGGTGTTCTGCTCGACACTGACCTTTGCCGCTAGCGTCAATCCGATCATGTATCAGGGAGCAGAGCCCGTCCTCATCGATTCCGAGCCTGAAAGCTGGAACATGTCCCCGCTGGCGCTTGAGCGCGCGCTGGAGGAGGCGCGGCGCGAGGGGCGGTTGCCCAAGGCGGTGATCGTGGTCTGTCTTTACGGGCAGAGCGCCGACATGGATCCGATCATGGATATATGCAAGCGCTACGGCGTCGATGTTATCGAAGATGCGGCTGAATCGCTTGGCGCCAAGTACAAATCCAAGGCGTCGGGCACATTTGGCCGGCTCGGCATCTATTCTTTCAATGGCAACAAGATCATCACTACTTCGGGCGGGGGCATGCTGCTCACACAGGAGGAAGACCTTGCCAAGCGGGCCCGTTTTCTGGCCACGCAAGCCCGAGACCCGGCGCCTCACTACCAGCATTCCACTGTCGGCTACAATTACCGGATGAGCAACATACTGGCGGGCGTCGGGCGCGGTCAACTCAAGGTACTGGAGGAGCGCGTCGCCGCGAGGCGGCGCGTGTTCGAGACCTATCGCACCGAACTCGCATCGGTGGAGTGGCTGTCATGGATGCCAGAGCCCGACTGGAGCTATTCCACCCACTGGCTCTCAGTGTGCGAGATTCTGCCGGATGCGCCGACCACTACCGTTGACGTGATCCGGCGACTCGCCGATGAGTTCATCGAAGCTAGGCCGGTATGGAAGCCTATGCACCTGCAACCTGTATTTGAGAATTTCAAATACGTGCAGCACTCCAACCACTCGGTTTCGGATGGGCTGTTCGAGCGTGGCATATGCCTTCCGTCCGGCTCCAATATGTCGGATGCAGATCTGGAACGAGTGGTGAAAACACTCAGGTCGATCTGATGCTTGCGCTGTCGAGGTTTTGGCATCTGTCGGTGCTCGGGAGAACTGGTTCGTGACGGCCAAAAGGCTCATTGCTCGCCTTGATGTGAAGGCGCCCAATCTGATCAAGGGGATCAATCTTGAGGGCCTGCGCAAGCTGGGTGAACCAGGCCAGTTCGCGCAGAAATACTATGCCGCCGGCATCGATGAAATCATCTACATGGACATTGTTGCCAGTCTCTACGATCAGAACAGCCTCGGCGATATCGTGAGTCGGACCTCAGACGCCGTATTCATTCCCATAACCGTGGGCGGCGGCATCCGCTCCTTGGCGGACGTGCAGGCCATGATGCGATCGGGTGCGGATAAGGTTGCCATCAATACGGCTGCCATCAGACGGCCCGAATTGATCTCCGATATTGCCAATACCTTTGGTGCGCAGTGTATGGTTGTTTCCATTGAAGCCAAGCAGGAGGCGACGGGGCGTTGGCAGGCCTATGTCGATAACGGTCGCGAGAAGACTGGGCTGGATGTTGTCGCCTGGGCCAGGCAGGTAGTTGAGCGCGGGGCGGGGGAAATCCTATTGACATCGGTCGACCGGGAAGGAACTCGCAAGGGCTTCGACCTCGAACTCATCCGCGCGGTTTCTGATGCCGTGCCGATCCCGGTCATCGCGAGCGGAGGCATGGGTACGGTCGAGCACCTGATCGAGGCGGTGTACGAGGGGCATGCCGATGCTGTGGCTATGGCTGATGTGCTCCATTATGACCGCATTCCATTCCAAGATATTCGTGCCCGCGTGCAGGCGGCCGGCGTTCCGCTGAGGAAGCTATGACCCGGCAAGTTGTCATTGTCGATTATGGTGTCGGCAATCTGCAGAGCGTTGCCCGCGCCATTGTCGGCGTGGGCGCGGAGCCGATCTTTGCAACGACCCCCGAACAGGTCGAGGTCGCCAGCATCATGGTCGTGCCGGGTGTGGGCGCCTTCGGCAGCTGCACCGCCGCATTGCATAGCCACGGCTTGCGCGAGGCTGTTCTCGCTGTCATCGCTTCTGGCCGCCCAACTCTGGGTATATGTGTCGGTATGCAGATGTTGCTGGACGAAAGCGAAGAGTTCGGTACTCATGCCGGGCTGGGGCTCATCGCAGGCAAAGTGCGGTCCATCCCGTCGACGGGGGCGGATGGTGAGCCGCACAAGATTCCGCATATCGGGTGGAGTGGACTGCAGCCAAACCAAGTCGACTGGCAGGGCACTATTTTTGAGGATACCGAGCCGGGTGACGCCTGTTATTTTGTGCATTCTTTCGCGGCCAATCCCATTAACCCTTCAGAAGTACTGGCGACTTGCGACTATGATGGTCGCGTGATTTGCGCTGCGGTGCAAAAGGACAACCTTGTCGGAGTGCAGTTCCACCCTGAAAAGAGCGGCAAAGTGGGTCTGCGTATCCTCTCCAGATTTGTAAACGCCCGCTAGACCGGCTGCCCCGGAAGAGACACGATGAGTTCAAAAGACGTTTTGTTGATTGGTGCCGGCCGGATGGGGCGCTCGCATGCCATGGCCGTGCGTGAACTGGGCCTGTCGCTGGCCGCCGTTTGCGATTTGCGGACCGAGGCCCGCGACGCAATGGGCGAAGAGTTTTCCATTGCCCCATCGGCCCGTTTCGCCGAGGCGGCAGCGATGCTGGCGGCCTTTCCTGACCCACGCCTCGTGGTCATCGCTACGACGGCCAATACGCATTTTGATCTCGTGCGTGCTGCCGTTGCGGCGGGTGCACAGGCCATTCTGTGCGAAAAGCCCATGGCTGCCTCCGTCGATCAATGCATCGGCATGGTGGAGTGCTGCGCGCAGGCAGGCACCCGGCTGGGTATCAACCACCAGATGCGCTTCATGCCGCAATATGAACTAGTCAAAACTATTCTCGACGAGGGGCTGCTGGGCCGGCTGGGCAGCATGAATGTGGTTGCCGGCTCGCTCGGGCTGGCCATGAACGGGTCTCACTATATTGAGGCCTTCAATTTCCTGACGGGTGCATGGCCAGGCTGGGTTTCGGCGCATTTCACCGGCGAGCCAATCAACAATCCGCGCGGCGTGGAATTTTTCGATCAGGGCGGAGAGTTCCGTTTCATTGCCGATAGCGGGCAGCGCCTCAACCTGATTATCGGGCATGATCAGGGACACGGGATGACGGTGACCTATGCCGGCGAATATGGGCATATCATTATCGATGAACTCCAGGGCGAGGCCATCGTCACGGCGCGCGAGCGGGCTCATCGCGGTGCGCCAATGACCCGCTATGGCATGCCATGGGAGCGCATTACGCACCGGTTTGCTCCTGCTGACAATGTGCAGCCAACCAAACGCGTGCTCGAGGCTCTATTAAAAGGGGAAAACTTCCCCGATGGTCGCACTGGTTTGCAGATCGTCCGTGCGGTAGCGCGATGCTATGACTCTGCCGAGCAGAATAGTCGTAAGATCGCGATTGAAACGGCCGACGCCAATACGGGACGGGTTTTCCCATGGGCGTAGTTGCTGTTATCCCTGCCCGAGGTGGCAGCAAATCCGTTCCTTACAAAAATTTGCATCCGCTGGGCGGAAAGCCACTGCTGGCCTGGCCCATCGAGACGGCTCTGGCTACCGATTCCATCGACAGGGTTATCGTCTCCACCGATGATGAAAAGATTGCCGCGGCGGCTCAATCCCACGGCGCCGAAATTCATTGGCGTCCGCCAGAACTAGCCACCGACACAGCCCTGGTCATCGATACGATCCGCCACCTGTATCGTCAGTTGACCGAAAGGGGCACGGCCGATGACATCATGGTCCTTTTGGAGGCGACTGCGCCATTCCGCACGCCAGAACTGGTGGGCCGCTGCATTGACCGCATGGTCGCCGAAAACTTGGATTCTATCGCTACTTTCAATGAGGCGTCGGTCAATCCTGAACGGACATGGCGCCTTGTTGACGACATGCCGGTACCGTTTATAGAGGGGGCAGTGCCGTGGAAACCCCGCCAATTGCTGACTCCCGCCTATCAGCTCAACGGTGCTGTATACGCCTTTCGACCACATCTCCTGCCAAGCGATAGCCCGAGCATCCTGTTCGGCCGGATGGGGGCAGAGGTGATCCCTGCAGATGAGCTGGTCGACATTGATCATCAGAAGGACTTCATAATAGCCGATGCCATACTCAGATCCCGCACAGGCGCCTAGCCTTTCCCAGCTTATGTCAATGGAGGGGCGTGTCGCTCTCATCATTGGCGGGGCTGGGCTGCTAGGGGGCGAAATCTCCTATGCTCTCGCTGAACTCGGCGCCCGCATCATCGTGGCCAGCCGCGATGTCGAAAAATGCCGCACATTCGTCGAGACCTTGGGATCGATCCATCCAGGCAAGCATGAGGCACTGGCGATCGACATTACCGACAGTGCCTCGATCCGCAGCGTACTGGCAGATACGGCCGCGCTGACCGGCGGGGAACTCGATGTTCTGGTCAATTCCGGTTGGTCGGGTCGCAAGAATACGTTCGAGTCCATCTCGGACGAGGATTGGAACCTCGATATCGAAGTGTGCCTCAATGGCGTGTTCCGCACCATCAAGGCGGCCACCCCCCTGTTGGCCACGCGTCGTGGTACCATCCTTTCCATCGCTTCCATGTATGGTCACGTGGCACCAGATTACCGCCTCTATGACAGCGACCGATTTGCCAATCCGCCGAGCTATGGCGCGGCCAAGGCCGGCGTGATCCAGTTGACGAAATATCTCGCCAGCTTCCTGGCGCCGCAGGGCATCCGCGCCAACTGCATCAGTCCCGGACCTTTCCCGTTTGAAAGCACGCAGCAGGCGAATCCCGACTTCATCGCGCGCCTGGAAGCCAAGAATCCGCTCAATCGCATTGGCAGCCCGCCTGACCTGAAGGGCGCGGCGGCGCTGCTCTGCACGGATGCGGGCTCTTACATCACCGGACAGAATATCTGCGTCGACGGTGGCTGGGCGGTCTGGTAATGCGCCTGGGGATCATCGGCTTCAGTGAGGGCAATGGCCACCCCTTCTCCTTCTCGGCCATTATCAATGGCTATGAGCGGAAGGGCTTCGAGGCTGCCGACTGGCCCGTCATCCTGGCCTATCTCGACAAGCAGCCGGCCGAAAATTTCGGATTCGGCGATGCCCGTGTCACACATGCCTGGACGCAGTTTCCGGACCTGACGCAGAAGCTTTGCGCCGCATGCAGCATTGCCAATGCGGTAGACCGCCCGGAAGACATGCTTGGCGATATCGATGCGCTGATCATCGCACGTGACGACTGGGAGACCCATGCCGCTCTTGCCACGCCTTTCCTGCAGGCGGGCATTCCGGTCTTTATCGACAAGCCGCTGACGCTCGATCCCGGCGAACTCGTGGCGCTCCGGCCGTATGTCGAGCAAGGCATGCTGATGTCGACATCAGGTCTGCGGTTCGCGCAGGAGCTTGACGCCATTGTCGAAAAGCTGCCTGATCTAGGCCCGATCAGCCTGATCTCAGCTACGGTGCTCAATGGTCTCGATAAATATGGCATCCACATGCTGGATGCCATCGATACGTTCGGCTTGGGCAAGCCGAGGCAAATCACCCGCCTTGCTGCGGGTCATCAGGCATTTGCTCTGCTGCTCGACAGCGGCGTCACCGTCAATCTCAACTGCCTTGGTTCCGTCGCAAAAACGTTTCACCTGAGTGTTTTTGGCAAGGGCGGGCACGTGCATGTCGATCTGCACGATAATTTCTCCGCCTTTCGCCGAACTATGGGCGCATTTGTCGAAATGGTTCGCACCCGCCGCCCGCCCATAGCGCCAGCGCGCCTAGTCGAAACCATGGACCTCATCCGGCTAGCCCTTGCCATGGAGCCGGGCCAGACCAGAGATGTGTCCGATGCCTGATCTATTCAATCTCTCCGGCAAAATCGCGATGGTGACTGGAGGTGCCGGAATTCTCGGGCACGGTTTCTGTCAGGTTCTCGCGGAGCACGGGGCCGCCGTGGCGCTGGTGGATCTCAGCCGCGATGCAGCGGACAATGCCGCTAGGCAGATTCGTGATGCCGTGCCCGGCGCCACGATATTGCCGGTGGAATGCGACGTGGCCGATAGCGCAAGCGTAGCGGCCGCTGTCGACACAATCGTTGGACAATTGGGCGGCATTGACATCCTGCATAACAATGCGGCGACCAAGTCGGGCGACCTCAATGCCTTTTTCGAGCCCTTCGAGACCTTCGACCCGAGCATCTGGCGCGAGATCATGGGCGTCAATATCGATGGCATGTTTCTTGTCGCACAGGCTGTAGGCCGGCAGATGCTGGCGCAGGGACGCGGCGGTAGCATGATCAAGACGGCGTCGATCTATGGCGTCGTCGCCCCTGATCAACGTATCTATGAAGGCTCAAATTATATGGGCCGGGCGATCAACACACCTGCCGTCTACAGTGCCTCAAAAGCAGCTGTGATTGGGCTGGCACGCTATCTGGCGACTTATTGGGCCGAGGCCGGTATCCGGGTCAATGTGCTGACGCCGGGTGGTATCGAGAGCGGCCAGAACGACGTGTTCCGCACCCGCTATGCCAATCGGGTTCCCTTAGGGCGCATGGGGGCCGATAGCGAATTGCACGGCGCGCTGATCTATCTGGCCTCGGATGCCTCCAGCTATGTGACCGGACAGAATCTAATCGTCGATGGCGGCCTCAGCGCGTGGTAAGACTGCCCGCGCGCGCCAATCCTTCCAACTTTATCCTCCAGGATTCTTTACATGGACAAGATTCCCTATCCGCAGGCCGTTGATCTGTCGCGCTATGCACCGGACGCAAAGAATCCTGAGCGGTTTTATGGCCTGCCTGAAGAGGTTGTGTTCTGCCGGCGCTGCACCTACAGTAATCAGAAGCCGAATTCGGATCTCGAATACAAACATACGCGCGCGACCAACAAGCCTACCGTGCATTTCGATGAGGAGGGCATCTGCTCAGCCTGTCGCGTGGCCGAAAAGAAAAAGGCGATCGACTGGGCGGAGCGCGACCGGGAATTGCGCGCGCTATGCGACCAGTATCGCCGGCATGACGGTGCCTATGACTGCATCGTGCCAGGCTCGGGCGGCAAGGATAGTTTCTATGCCGCGCACAAGCTGAAGCACGAATACGGCATGAACCCGCTGACCGTGACCTGGGCTCCCCATATTTATACCGATTGGGGTTGGAAGAACTTTCAGGCCTGGATGCATGCTGGTTTCGACAATTACCTTTTCACGCCCAATGGTCGCGTCCATCGCCTGCTCACGCGCCTGGCGCTGGAGCAGATGTTCCATCCCTTCCAGCCTTTCATCATGGGGCAGATGTATTTTCCGCCGCGCATTGCCGCAGAGTTAAAGATTCCGCTGGTCTTCTATGGTGAGAACCCTACCGAATATGGCAATGCTGCTGGAGCGGACAACAAGGCGACAAAGGACTGGAAATATTTCACCAGCCCTGACCAGTCGCAGATATTCCTGGCCGGTACGTCGATTGCCGCTCTAAAGGGCAATTTCGGGCTGACCAACCATGATCTGGCGCCTTATATGCCAACCGATCCGCAATTGCTGGCAGATGCCAAGCTGAACGTGCAGTACCTAGGCTACTACATGCCTTGGCATCCGCAGGAATGCTACTACTATTCCGTCGAACACGGCGGGTTCCAGGCTGCTCCGGAGCGGACGGCAGGCACCTACAGCAAGTACAGCTCGATCGACGACAAGATCGACGACCTGCATTACTATACGACTTTCATCAAGTTCGGCATCGGCCGGGCCAGCTATGACTCCTCACAGGAAATCCGCAACGAGGAAATCGACCGCGAGGAAGCACTGCGTCTCGTTCGCAAGTTCGATGGAGAATATTCCGAGCGCTTCGAGAAGGAAAACCTTGGCTATATTTCGCTGTCGCCCGAGCACTTTCCGGTGGCGTCTAAAATGTTCGAGCAGCCGATCGTAGACCGGGCCTATTTCGAGCGCCTGACCGACCAGTTCCGCTCGCCGCATATCTGGAAGTTCGATGACGGCACCTGGAAACTGCGCAAGACCGTGTTTGCTGATGCGGTCTGACGTATCCTTCACGACCCGGGATATTCCATGGGTCTCCTAAAGCGGATCCTGGGCTCCGACCTGTCGCCGGAAGGCGGAGCGTTCATTCGGCGAGAAATCGCCGATCGCCGTCTGCCGCTTGCCGGCTTTTTCCTGCTGAGCTTGGTGGCTGCCAGCTTGGAAATGATGGGTCTTGGCCTGGTGTTTCCGCTGCTGCTGATAGTGGTCGATCCGGCCAATATCGACCGTGTTCCTATGCTAGGGACTTTTATCGACGCGCTGGGAGTGGGCCGGGGTCGGACGCTGTCCCTGCTGCTGATCGGCCTGATCGGCGTGATCATGGTCAGCAAAAATGCCTACATGCTGTTCTTCAATTGGCTGCAGATGCGGACGCTGGCCCGCTGGAAGACCGACCTCAGCCGGCGCATGATGCGGCTCTATCTCTTCTCCGACTACAGCGTCCACTTGGCCAAGAGCACATCGGAGATCATCCGCAACGTCTCGCTGTCGGCGGCGGTATATGATCAGTTTGTCGCGGGTCTGCTGGCTGTCTTCGCCAATGGCCTACTGATGGTGGGGCTGGTCGTCGTGCTCACCTTCGTTCTGCCACCCGAAACACTTGTCAGCCTAGTCATTATTGGGGCCGCCGCCTACGGTCTCTATTCGATCATGCGCGGGGCGTTCGAGCGCATTGGGCGGCAGGAGAACGAGATCTATCAGCGGCGTCAGTCGGTCCTGCTACAGGCCATCGGCATGATCAAGGAAACCAAGCTCCGCGCCAAAGAGAATTTCTTTCTCGACGCGTTTGTGGAAATCGAGCGCTTCAGCTTCTCGCGGCAGGCCCGCTTCAACTTTCTTGCCATTATCCCGCCGCTGGTCGTTGAAGGGGCGATCATCGTCGCCATTTTGTGCATCATCAGCTATATTCTGTTCTTCAGCGCCCATCAGAATACCGGCGTGGCCATTCTCGGGCTGCTGGCGGCTACCCTGTTCCGCCTCACGCCGGTAATCAACCGGCTCATGTCCTCGTTGCAGCTCATCAATCGCAGCCGTAACTCGGTGGATATCCTTGGCAAGGAATTCTCCCTACTCGAGCAGCAAGTCTTCCAGCCCGATGTCGAGCCAGAAGCGCTCAGCTTCAATCGTGACATCGCGATTGAAAATGTCGAATACACCTATCCCGGCGGTAGCAAGCCGGCAGTGCGCGGCATGTCATTATCCATAGAAAAGGGTGAGGTTATCGGCATTACGGGCACGTCCGGCGCGGGGAAAAGCACGCTCGCGGCTCTGCTCATGGGCTTGGTGCCGCCCCAGATGGGGCAGATTCTCATCGATGATCATCCGCTTGATACGCAGTCCAGCATTCGTGCCTGGCAGCGCCATCTTGGTTTTGTGCCGCAGGGGGTGTTTCTCATCGAAGACACGATTGCAGCCAATATCGCTTTTGGCGAGACCCATGAAACCAGGGACGAGGCGCGCATGTGGGACGCGCTGGAGGTTGTCCAGTTGCGCGATTTTGTCGAGAGTCAACCTGACCGACTGAACCATTTCCTGGGCGAGCAGGGTTCGCGGCTCTCGGGTGGTCAGCGTCAGCGCATAGGTATTGCCCGCGTGCTGTACCAGGATCCCGACGTGCTGGTTTTCGATGAAGCTACCTCGGCGCTGGACAATGCAGTTGAGCGGGCGTTCAGTGATGAACTAATGCGGCTACGGCGTGGGCGGACACTCATTATCATCGCGCATCGGCTGACCACGCTGCGCGATTGCGATCGCATCATCATGCTGGACGATGGAAAGGTGCTGGATTCCGCGCCCTTTGATGAACTGCATGAGCGTTGCGCACCCTTCCGCCGACTTGTCGAGCTGACACAGCTGAAACTCAAGGAGCAGGGCGATGCTCCCTAACAGATGCTGCGCGGTATGATGGGAAAGCCAGCGGCCAAAGGGGTGGTTGCCATTATTCCGGCACGCGGCGGCTCCAAGGGGCTGCCGCGCAAGAACCTGCGTGTGATCGGGGGACAGCCGCTGGTGGCGCACTCGCTTCTCGCAGGCCGCCGGGCTAGCAGTGTTTCAGCGACCTATCTTTCGACGGAAGACGACGAGATCGCCGCTGTGGGGGAGGCTTGCGGGGCGATCGTCATTCGCCGCCCAGCCGAACTGGCCAGCGATACGGCGCAGAACGACGCCGTCGTGCGCCATGTGCTCGAAGTCATCAGGGCTTCCGGCAGTAATCCTGAGGTTGCGGTGCTGCTGCAACCGACCTCACCCCTGCGCCGACCGTCTGATATCGACAATTGCGTTGCGCTCTTCCTCGATAAAAAGCCGCGTACCGTGGTGAGCGTCTGCCCGGTCGATCATCATCCAGGCAAGGCAGTAACGATAAGAGATGGGCTGCTAGAGCCCTTCACCAATGATCATGACATGGAGGCCAGGCGCCAGGATCTTCCTGAGGTTTTCCGGCAGAATGGCGCAATCTATGTTGTTGGCGTGGATGACTTTCTCAGCAATGGCCGGTTCTACGCTCGACCCTGCCTAGGCTACGCCATGGAGCGCCGCGACAGTATCGATATTGATGATGAATTCGATCTCGGCCTTGCTGATGCGGTATTCCAGGCCCGGAGCAGGGCAGGGGGCTGACACGCGGTCAGAGCTGTTGGATCGGTCAGTAGTGGAGGAGTTGCTCTTGGCTTCGAATATCCTGTTCGCTTTCTCCAATATCGGGTCGTTTCGTCTTCATGCGACCATTGCGCTGCGGAGCCAACAGGATGGCAATCGTGCGGTCCTGCTCTATACCGGCAGCCGCGATGCCACTTTCTCGGTTATTGAGGCAGAGGCCGGCAGTCGTGGCCTGGCAGTCCGCGCCATGGAAGAGGCCGTCATTGAAGCGGCCGGAACAGAATGGATGCCGCCCAGATCACTGTCGCCACGGCGCATGCTGCTCAAGCTCGTCGCAAAGAGGCGCGCTTCGGTTCTGTTCGATATCCAGCAGGCGGCGGTGCTGGCAGCCGGTCGTCTGCTTCGGCATCTGAAACCCGACGCCATACTGGTCAGTGAGGACGGCATTTCCGGCCCGATGGCATTGCTGGCCGCAGCACGATTACAGCGTATCCCCGTCATCGATATTCCCTATGGTTGTGCGGACCGGGAGGATTTCGAGAAGGATCTTGATCGCAAGGCAGCCGCTGATGACCTGAAGGTTGCGAGTGGCTCCAATGGCACTTTGATCCGTCTACTGTGTCCGGAATGGATCAAAACGGGCAAGCGGGCCGGGGCACTTATGTTCAGCCCGGAATTCACGCTCGCTTCCGCCGCTGCAGGGATCGAACTGCGCAATGCATGGATCGTCCACGGAGGCAACAGCGTTCGGGTTTGTGCGCAGAGCGAGAAACTGCGGGCCCAATATGCCGCCGAAGGGATTGCCGCAGACAAGCTGGTTCTGACCGGAACACCCTATTGCGACGATATGATCGACGGGCTACGGGCTGACAAGCAAGCCTCGGAGGCCTTGCTGAAAGCGCGCCATATTCAGCCGGGCCGACTGAAGCTGTTGGTCTCGTGGCCCCCTAGCTATCACGAGGGCATGCCCGAAACGAGCGAGTTTGCGACCTATGAGGGTATGACGCGGGAGGTGCTCGGTTATCTCAACGCGTTGCCCGGGGTTGAGCTGACGCTGTCGGTCCATCCAGCGGCAGGCCCGGGCATATTGTCGGTTCTGGACGAGTTGGGAATAGAGCCGACAAGCGAGCATGTGGTTCGTCTGCTGGCCCGGCATGATGTCATTATTCCGTATTACTCAACAACGACCCACTGGGCGCTCGCCGCCGGCAAGGTTGTGGCAAATTACGATGCGTACAAGCTGGGACTGACCCAGTTTGATTCGGCTCCCGGTTTTCTGAATACGAACTCGTTCGAAACGCTCAAGCAACTCCTTGGGCACCTGTCGGATCCTGAAGAATATGCGAAAATTGCGGCCCGGCAGGCCAGCGATGCGCATCGCTGGGGAATACTTGACGGCGAATGTACGGCACGGGCCCTGGCGGAGAGCTATCGTGCTATATCGATGCGCCAGCAGACCTCCTCCCTATAGGAAAGAACGACCCGATGACCCGTGCCTTCACTATCGGTCCATTTCAGCTCGCTGACAGTCAACCGCCGCTCTTCCTCGCGGAGATAGGTAGTTACTTCAACGGTGACGTCGATCTGGCTGCGGGAATGATCTCGCGCATTCTGGAGGCGGCCAAGGCCGTGCCGGAACAGCCGCTCGCCCTCAAAACCGAAATTCTTAACGATGCCGAAATCTGCCTGCCGGGCGATACGACGGAAACCTATATGGCCAAGGATGGCCGTAAGCGCGTCGAGAACTACCGCGAGCTCATCGAGCGCAAGGTCGTTCCGCTGGAGGGTTATGCGAGACTGTTCAAGTTAGCCACCGATGCTGGGGTCCCGCTGATCGTTTCGGTCTACGATTTCGTCGCGGTCGATTTTGCCGTGGCGCATGGCGCCGCGTCTATTAAGATTCCGTCCTCCAATATCGTGCACATTCCCCTCATCCGTTACGCGGCAGCACAAGGCCTGCCGCTGCTGATCGATACCGGCCGGTCGACGCTGGGCGAGGTGCACCGGGCGGTAGCCATCGCACGGGCTGCCGGCTGCAGCGACATCGTCATCCAGCACAGCCCGGATGGTCATCCAGCACTGCCCAAGGCGCACAATCTGCGTTTGCTGCAAACCTATCGCGACGCCTTCCAGCTTCCGGTGGGGCTGTCCGATCATCATATGGGGCTTGAGGCGCTTTACGCCTCGATGGCGCTGGGGGCTGTGCTGCTTGAAAAGGGCGTACATGTCGATGCGAGCGAACTGGATCAAGATATATCCCATTCTGCGCCCATCGAGAAACTAGAAGGCATCCTGCGATCCGTCTATGAGACCTGGCACCTGCTCGGTAGTCCTTACCGCGATCCGGAGACGAAAATCGAGGGCGTCATCGGCACGTCGCAGCGACAATGCCTCGTTGCTAAGGCCGATCTTCGCCCCGGTGATGTCATCTCCTATGACACGGTACGCTTTGCTTTTCCGCGCCGCGGCATTCCGGTGGAGCAGTGGGATCTCGTCGATGGCTGGGTTGTGACAACCTCGGTGCGTGCCAACCAGCCACTGCAATGGTCCGATGTCCAGCAGCGAACTGTTTAGAGAACCCTCCTGGAGGGGCCTGCGTCCGGCATTACCCGAATATGTAGCCGCGGAGCCAGCTGTCACTGACTTCATATGCCGGACGTTGGGAGAATATGGCGCGATTTCACAATTGCTGTTGGGTGGTTGCGCGGTCGGCATGTTCCGGTTCCAGCCAGCCGGCGGAGACGCCAAGCTGGTCAAGCTCGTCCCGGAAAGTCGCCGCTCATCAATGATGCAGGCCGAAGACATTGCGACATGGCTAGCGGCAAGAGATGCTCCGGTGGTAGCTGCGCTGCCCGGCTATCCCGTGTGGGATGGCGACTATGGCATCGTTGTGATGCCCTATCTGCATGGTCGGCGGGTAGAGGCTAGCGAGCAGGACATGGCTCTGCTTGGGCGCTCCGTGGCGCAGGTGCAAAAGAAGCTGGCAAGTCATCCCGATCGGCTGCGCTGGGAACGCGCAACGGCCGAGAGACTGGCTGACCTCATGGTGGTGCGGTCGTCCTTGGCAACGGGCAGGCTTTCCTGCGGCCCCAACCCGGAGCGCCTTGCTACGCTAGCGCGCGATCCCATGCTTGATTTCGTCCTCCAGGATATGGAGCGCGTGCCATTGCATGGCGATCTTAACCCCGGCAATGTGCTCATTGTTGACGGAAAGGCCATTCTGCTCGACTTGGAGGATGTGTTCCATTCCGTGCTACCCCCTATTCTGGAACTGGTTCTGGCGATCGAGCGCTACGTTCTTGTCGTCGTAGAAAACGATGCGCATGCTGTCTCGGCGGGACGGGCATTCGTCAAAGCATGGCAATCCAACATGGGTGTAGCGACAGTCACTGGGTCCACTGATCTGGTGCGCGTATTTCGTTCGCTTGCGCTGCGGTCGCTTTGTGTTCTGGCTAGCGCCGAGCAGCACGGAGCGGCAATGCCGGACGAGGAATGGAACAAGTTCTTTCTGCTTGAACAGTTGGCAGGCCGCCGCGCCCATGCCATTGCTTTGATTTTCGAGGAGGGGGTGGCGTGAGCTTCAGACTGCTGATGAGCGCACGCGATGCCGCCGCCGCATTGCATCTGGTGGAAATTGCCAGGGTTGCTCGCCTGCGAAAGAGCCTCGAAATTCGCATTCATTCCCAGTTACCGGCGCGAGGCTATTTCGAGGCCGCCGGGATCGAGACCGAACTGGTTGACTTGCCTTCGGCGCATTCACCAGATGATGCTGCCGCGGCAGCGTTGAGGGGGGCGGCGCGCAACGCTATCGACCAGTTTAAGCCCGATGCCGTTCTATGCGGTCTTTCGACGCCTTTCGATAGCGGCTTCGATGAAGCTGTCGTCGCCGAATTCGATGGGCCGAGCTTCGTGTTTCAGGACTTCTGGGGCGAGGCAAACCTGGCATTGGGCAAGCGGGCTGATATCTATCTGGCGCTGGACGAGGAAGGCGTCCGATTGAGCAAGGAACGCCATAGCCTCCCCGCAGTGGCGGTCGGATCTCCGCGCCATGCCACCTATGCGGGGCTCGATATCGCCGCAATGCGTAGGCAGGAGCGGGCACGGCTAGGTATTCCCGCCGATGCGCGGGTTATTGGTCTTTTCGGCCAGGGACTGCATCACCTCGAAGGCTATCGGCGTACGCTGGATGTTTGGATCAAGGCGGTGGCCAACCTTGATGATGGTTTTCTGGCGCTTTACCGCCCGCATCCGCGCGAGAGCGCAAGGGACCGTACCTGGACCACCGATTTTCTTAGGCACTTCGGTGTGGAATGCATCATTGCCGGAGATGAAACCGTTGAGGCCTCGCTGGTGGCCTGCGATGTGGTCTGCAGTGCGTTTTCCAATTGCAGCTACGATGCCGCCTATCTCAATTACTTTTCTGCCAATCCCCTCCTGACACCGGTTTCGCTGTTTTTTGACGAAGAAATCGTTGGCTATTTCAAGCGAATGGTGAAGCTTGCCGAGTTCCCCTATCTCAAGGCAGGCTTGGTGAAGCCGGTTTATGATGCTGCTGAATTGCCGCGTGCCTTGGCCGCCGCAGCGGGCGAGGAGGACAGAACGTGGTATTGGCGCAAAGCGCAGTCGCTGGCAAATCCAGTCAATGCTTCCAATCGGATACTTGATATCGTGATGCAGGGTGGGGTTGGTTCTCGGCCGAGGACTGGACAATGAGTGCTATGGATATTCCGGCGCGCAAAGTGCTCGTGGTGGCCCAGCGTCCCTCGGATTTTTCGGAAATGCGTCGGGCGATCGATGCCTTGCACCGTCTCGGCTGGCGGGTGGGGCTGATCTATTTCTGTCCGGCGCCGCCTAGTCCCGAGGAAGCCCGTCTGTTTGAAGAATTGGAGGGGCGCAAGCGGAATGGGACGCTGGAGGACTATCAGCTTGTCGGGGGTGGCAGTTCGGGCTCGTCGGGGACGAGACTCGCCAAGCCTGTGCGACGAGCGCGCAATCGCCTTCCGGAATGGGCTCGCCGCGTATTCCTAACGGTTTATCGCCTAATAATGGGCTTTATCAGCAATATGCGCTCGGCCGTTCGCGTTATCCGGCTCTATTTCCACAACCAGCGGGCGATTGGCTCAGTCATTGACCGGTTCCGCCCCGATGCGATCCTGTTGCCGGAAGATATCGTGGGACCGGTACTGCCGCTGGTCATCAAAGCCGGCCATGACCGTAACCTGCCTTCGGTCATTCTGCCCTATACGATCGCCAATCAGCAGGAGGCGTTCCGGAGCCTAAGTTCCAACCCTGTCTACCAGTTCGCTTTTCTTCCTAATCGTCTGATCGGATTGGTGTTTCCCCGCTGGGTGATGCGGCAGGACGGGCGGGCGCTGGTGCGGTTGCCGGCGCCCTATATCGTGGGCCAAGTGCTCACCCGCACCAGTCCCCCCGATCCCTGGATGATGAACTCCGGCTTTGCCAATGCCGTCGCTGTCGAAAACCAGGCTATGCTCGACTATTATCGCGATGCGGGGCTCCCGCTTTCCAAGCTGAAGGTGGTGGGGGCGGTCTATGACGATGAACTGGCGCATCATCGCGCCAATCGAACCGCGCTGCTCGCCAGTCTGCATGCGGAACTCGGCTTGGTGGGGGATAAGCCGCTGCTATTGGTCGGCGGATGCCCGGATCAGACCAAGTCATCGCCGCCTGGTTTCGAATTCGCCGATATGGAGGAGTTCTGTCGACGTCTTGCTCAGACCCTGCGTCCCTTGCAGCAAAGCTATCACATCGTAGTGCGGCCCCATCCGAACTATACCGAGATGGGCAGGATTATGGCTGAGGAAGGGGTACCCTGCACCCTGTTTGATACGGCGGGATTGGTGGCGGCGAGCGACATCTATCTGGCATTTGGCTCTGCTACGATTCGCTGGGCCATTGCCTGTGGCATTCCGGCTATAAATTATGATGTCTTCCACTATGACTATTCCGACTACCGGGGGGTGGATGGCGTCGTCCATCTCAACAGGCTGTCCCACCTGACGGCAATCCTGCCGACGCTGGCCCCAGGGCGGCCCGAACTGGCCGACCTCCAATCCAGAATTGCTGGGTCCGCACCACGGTGGGGCATGCTGGATGGGCGATCCACGCTCCGTATAGCCGAACTCATCAACGGCTTCTGCTCGTTGCCCGTGGTGACAAGAACTGCGAAATAACGATCGATCAAAAGGAAGACTGGTATGACGACGGTGGCAATCGTGGGCGCGGGAAATATGGCCCGGGAGCATATCAAGGCGTTTTCAGCGCTGCCTGGTGTTCGCGTCGCCGGTATCCAGAGCCGCACCCGCTCGCGTGCCGAAGTCCTCGCGGCAGAATTCGGTATTGCAACAGTCAGTGATGATATCGATGCCCTCTGGCAGGCGACAAGGGCAGATCTGGTCGTGGTGACTGTGCCTGAACTAGCCCTCAATGCGGTGGCCAAGGCTGTTTTTGCGCGCGACTGGGCGGTGCTGCTGGAGAAGCCGGCTGGCTACAATCTGGCCGATGCGCAGGATATTGCCGCTGCAGCGTCGGGCCACGCAAAACCAGTCATGGTTGGCTTCAATCGCCGTTTCTACTCCAGTACACGGGCTGCGTTGGCCGACCTCGATGCCTCCGCCGAGCGTCGATTCATTCATATCCAGGATCAGCAAAGCTTTGCCGAAGCGCGCCGATACAATCATCCCGAGCAGGTGGTCGAGAACTTCATGTATGCGAACTCCATACATGTGATCGACATGATCCGCACATTTTCCCGTGGGGAGATCGCGTCGGTAACGCCGATCATGCCCTGGCACGGCGAGGAAACCGAAGTGGTTCTGGCCCATATCGCCTTCGACAGCGGCGATGCGGCTCTCTACCAGGGGGTGTGGCGTGGTCCGGGTCCCTGGACATGCTCTGTGAGCACGCCCAGCCGGCGCTGGAACCTGCAGCCGCTCGAAGTGGCAAGCTATCAGAATGCCGGGGAGCGCAGGCTCAATGCGCTGGAGATGAGCGAGGATGACAGGGCCTTCAAACCCGGCTTCAAGTTGCAAGCCGAAGCGGTTCTGAAAAGCATGGCGGGTGACCGTCAGGCGGCGCCGGATATTGCGGACAGTATGAAGACGATGGAATTGATCAGCCGGATTTTCCAACGGCGTGATTGACACTCGGGCTGCTGGCGGCTGGGACCAGGGCTATTTCCTGGTCCTGTCGCCACCCCCGCGGCCGACCAGCGTGGCCAGCATGATCTGGAAGTCCAGACGCGGACTTTGCAGTTCCAGGTAGCGCTGGTCATATTCGGCGAGGCGGACCGGATCGCTCATGTCGATGCCATTGATCTGTGCCAGCCCGGTTATTCCCGGCTTGGCCTGCAGCACTCCACGCCTTTCCCTCTCAATGACAACCTCGCTCTGGGAGGGCAAGCTGGGGCGAGGGCCGACAAATGTCATTTCATTGCGGATGACATTGAATACCTGTGGCAATTCGTCCAGCTTGGTGCGGCGCAGGAAGCGCCCGAGCCCCGTAACGGCTGTATCCGAGATTTCATGCGTGCCTCGGTCTGGCGTGGACAGCAGCATTGTCCGGAATTTCAAGCAGGTGAAGAGGCGGCCATTCTGGCCGATGCGCGGCTGCCGGTAGATACCCGGTCCTGGCGATTGTAGCCGCACCGCAGCCCATATGATGATCATTGCCCACCAAATGGCGAGCACGAGACCGATGGCGAGTGCCAGATCGATGACGCGCTTGAGAATCCGAAAGCTGGCGTTGCTGTTATGCGGTATAACGGCAACCTGCGTGCCATCAAGGTCTTGAACTGGCAAGACAATGCTTTCGATCAAGCGGTTCAGACCCAATTCGTCATGCGAAGCCACACCAGCTTCGTTTTCCGCCAGCGGCGGCAGTTCCAGCGTTTCAAAGCCGAGGTCCTCGATCGGCTGCAGGTCGGCCGCCGGTGTGCCCGGCGCAGCAAGATAGACAAGGCGCTCAATGCCAGCGAGATGCGCCTGCTCGGAGAGCATGCTGGCCAGAGGAGGGGGCTCGGCAATGCCAATAGCGGCATCATCCGTCTCGGCCAGATAGACCAGAAGGTCGTACCCGCGTCCGGCGGCTGCCAGCGTCGAGCTCCCCGCGGTGGCAATGTCGCCCAATTCTGAGATTGTCACATCAGGCTTGCTTCCAATAAGCAGAAGATGATGGCCCTGCGCCTGCAGATGCCGAATCAGCTTTTGCCCTGTTGTCCCGATCCGGCCCGCGATCACGACGCGCATCTAGAGATCCTGTTGAGCGCCGGGAGGCATTTTGTCGCTTTGCGCGACGATATGGAACAGCAATTGGCGGGCAGCAACTTCATCTTCGCTGTCGACGGCTGCACGGAGCTTTGCCAGGGCCGTGTCGAGGGCCGCAATGGTGGTGTTGGTGCTCCGCAAAATCTTGGAATGGCGTGTCCGCTCTGCGGACGCGTTGTCGTAGAACAGCTCTTCATACATCTTCTCGCCTGGGCGCCTGCCGATGGAGACGATTTCAATATCGCCATCCGGGTTATCCTCGGAGCGCACGGTAAGCCCTGCTAGCCGCACCATGTTTTGCGCTAGGTCAGAAATCAAGATCGGCTGACCCATGTCGAGCAGGAAAACATCGCCATTCTGTGACAATGCGCCGGCCTGGACGATCAACTCGGCGGCCTCGCGAATGGACATGAAATAGCGCGTCATATTGGGGTCAGTCAGCGTGATCGGTCCGCCCTGGGCGATCTGCTGTCGAAATAGGGGTACGACCGATCCGTTCGAACCCAGCACATTGCCGAAACGTACGGCGCAGAAACGTTGCCCGGTTCCACCAATACGCGCCTGCTCAGATTTCTGGTGCACGATGAGTTCGGCCCAGCGCTTGGAAGCGCCCATGACATTGGTTGGACGCACGGCCTTGTCAGTCGAGATAAGAACGAGGTTCTTCACCCCAAGGCGGAAGGCGGTGTCGGCGACAGCGAGCGTGCCGAAAACATTGTTGCGAATACCTTCCAACGCATTGGCTTCCACAAGCGGCACGTGCTTGTGCGCCGCGGCGTGGAAGACCACATCGACGCTATGCTCGGACATCGCCCGGGCCAAGGTTCGTTCATCGGTCACCGAGCCCAGCATCGGCACTATGGCCACATCCTTGTCGGTCAGGCTGCGTTCGATCTGGTAGAGCGCAAATTCGTTGGCTTCGAACAAAACCAGGCGCTGTGGAGCCCATTTGGCGATCTTGCGGCAAAGTTCTGAGCCGATGGACCCGCCGGCGCCCGTGACCATGATCGTTCGCCCGATGATCATTTCACGGATCAATTCCGGATCAGGGGGGACAGAAGAGCGACCGAGCAGGTCGTCGATCTCGATCTCTCGCACTTCGCTGATCAGATATCGTCCGGTCACGAGGTCAGTAGCGCCAGGTAGCGAGAGCACCTTGACCCCCTGTCCCGCGAGCGAAGCCACAAGTTCTCTGCGGCGGGCGCCGGTCAGGGAAGGGATGGAGAGGATGACCTGCTTTACCCCATAATTCTTGATGAGCGTAGGGAGATGTCCGGGGGCATATACACGTAGCCCGGCCACTTCGCGGCGGTGGAGCGCAGTATTGTCATCAAGGAAGCCGACGACGAAATGGCTCGCCCGAAGCGACAGCGCCAGTTGGGTACCAGCCTCCCCGGCACCATAGATTGCAATTGAGGGGCGGTTCTTGGCATTGCGATTCGAGGGCCAGAACAGCCACTTTGCGGCAAAGCGACTTCCCACCACAATTATTGTTGCCAGAGCCCAATAGATGATCGGCACTGTACGCGGTACAACCTGCCGGCCAAACATTTGCGACAGGAAGGCGAACAATACCCAAAGCAGGACTGACAGTGTGACCGCTTGGATCATTGTCAGCAATGCGCGTTCGGGTAGATATCGGATTACGGCACGGTAGAGGCCACTACGAATAAATACGGGTAATGCGACTAGTGGGCCCGAAAGAATGGTTATGACTTCAGCAATGCTCTGGGGCGGAATCCACCTGTCGAGGCGTAGGCAGAAACTTGCCCACAGCGCCAAGGCCAGCGTCGTGAAATCGAAAGCAATTAGAAGGATCCGCTTGGAATTGCGCGGCATCCCGGCGAGGCGAGATCGAAGCTTTTGGATCATGGGACTTCATTGCGGTGCAGCAGAGGTGCAGGTCCCATGAATAGGGGCGCCCGTCAATACCGATACGAGTGGAACCCTATCGGCGTCCTTTGCGTGCGTCGGGCTCAACTAGTTGCAGCTTAGCACCGGCCTAAAATGGGGATGAGGCTGCATTGGGCGAAAGGGTGCCAGCCCCCCAGAACCTTTCAACACGCCACCACATTAACCGCCAACCCCGCCAAACTCGTTTCCTTATACCGTTCGCTCATGTCCAGTCCCGTCTGCCGCATGGTTTCGATGCACGCGTCCAGCGGCACGGCGTGGGTGCCGTTGCCCTTCAGGGCGAGGGAGGCGGCGGTGACGGCTTTTACGGCGCCGAAGGCGTTGCGTTCGATGCAGGGGATCTGGACCAGGCCCCCGACGGGGTCGCAGGTCATGCCGAGGTGGTGTTCGAGGGCGATTTCGGCGGCGTTTTCCACTTGGGCCGGCGTGCCGCCCATGATGGCGCAGAGGCCGGCGGCGGCCATGGCCGAGGCGGAGCCGACTTCGCCCTGGCAGCCCACTTCGGCGCCCGAGATCGATGCGTTGTGCTTGATGATGCCGCCCACGGCGGCCGAGGTCAGCAGGTAGTCGCGGATGGCCTGCGGGCCGGCGGCGGCGTTGAACTTGAGGAAATATTTCATGACGGATGGGATGACGCCGGCGGCGCCATTGGTCGGGGCGGTGACGATGCGGCCGCCGGCGGCATTCTCCTCGTTGACGGCCATGGCATAGAGGCTCAGCCAGTCATTGGCCATGAGCGGGGTCAGTTCATTGCGCTGCCATTGGGCGTCGAGCTGGTGGAAAATGCTGCGGGCGCGGCGTTTGACGTTGAGGCCGCCGGGCATGATGCCGTCCTGGCTGATGCCGCGGTCGATGCAGGCACTCATCACGGTCCAGATTTCGTCAATGCCGCGATCGAGCGCCAGGCGGCTGCGCGTGGCCTCCTCATTGGCCCGCTTCATGCCTGCTATGGAGAGGCCGGAGGATGCGGCCATATCAAGCATGCTTTTCGCATCGGCAAAGGGGTAGGGCACGTCGGCCTGATGCGGCGAAGCGTCCTTGAGGGCTTCAAGTTCCTCGGCGCTGACCACGAAGCCCCCGCCGATGGAATAGTAGGCGCGGCGCAACAGCAATTGCCGGTCGGTATCGTAGGCGGCAAATTGCAACCCGTTGGGGTGGCCGGGCAAGGCGTTGCGCTTGTCGAAGACCAGATCGACCGCCGGGCGGAAACGGTAGGGCCGGTGGCCTGATGGATGCACCATGCCACGGGTTTCGACGCCTGATATAATGGCGTCCATGGCGTCGGGATCGACGGTCTTGGGGTCTTCGCCGCAGAGGCCGAGAATGACGGCGCGGCCGCTGCCATGGCCGATGCCGGTAAACGCCAGCGAGCCATGCAGGCTCGCGGTCAGCGCGGCGGGGCGGGCATTGGCGGCATGGGGCCAGGACCCGTCCTTGAGTTCGTCAAGGAAGCGCCTTGCGGCGGTCATCGGCCCCATTGTGTGGGAGCTGGATGGCCCGATGCCGATCTTGAAGACGTCGAAAATCGAAAGGAACATAGGGCCATTGTGCAATGAAAGCGACCGGCCAGCAATCGGCAGCCGGCGCTTATTGTTTCGCAAACGGCAACAGTGCGTGGCGGGCTGGGCGGTTGCGCCACGTCGGCCGGCGGCCGATATGGGAGCCAACGGCATTTGAGGAGTTCCGGCCATGGCCGACTATCACTATCGCGAAGGCAAGGGCGCCACGGCGCAGGCGCCGCTATTCCTGGTGTTCCACGGTACCGGTGGCGATGAGAACCAGTTTTTCGACCTAGCGGGACAATTGCTGCCCGGCGCCCGGGTGGTTGCACCACGGGGCGATGTCAGCGAGGGAGGGGCGCTGCGCTATTTCCGGCGCACCGGCGAGGGCGTCTATGACATGGACGACCTGGCTTTGCGTGTCGCGCAGATGGTGGCCTTTGTCGAGGCGCGCAAGGCCGAGGGCAATGCGGCGCAGGTGGTGGGGCTGGGTTATTCCAACGGCGCCAATATCCTGGCTGCGGTGCAGTTCGAGGTGCCCGGCCTGTTCGATGCCAGCGTGCTGATGCATCCGATGATCCCGTTCAGCCCGCCCAAGGTGGATTTGACCGGCAAGCGCGTGCTGATCACGGCGGGCCAGCGCGACCCGATGGCCCCGGCGGCGATGACGCAGGGGCTGAGCGACTATTTTGCCGGGCAGGGGGCCGAGACGAATCTGTTCTGGCATCCGGGCGGGCATGAGCTGCGGCAGGAGGAATTGCGCGAGACGCAGGCTTTCCTCAGCGGGCTGGGCACAATCCGCGCCTAAACGAGGCCGTGATCCTGCATCGCCTGCTGCTCGTCGGGGGTGACATAGCCGAAAATCCTCGGCGTGCCGTCGGCTATGGTGACGAAGTAGAAATTGGTGAAGGTCACGTGGCCGCTCTGGCCCGCCTTGTTGGTATAGGCGAAATCCCAGTCGATATCGGCGACCGCGTGGCAATGGTCGAGCTCGATGACCTTCAGCCCCTTGATCGTCATATGCTTGCCACCCACGGCGCGGTAGCGGGCGAAGCCCTTGGGGATCATTTCGCGGAAGCTGTTGTCGTTGGCCCCGCCGATGACGCCCCTTGGGCTGGATTCGACGAAGAAGGGGGCGAAAGCGTTGACGATGCCATTGACGTCCTCCAGCGGCGGGTCCTGCAGGGCGTCGTCACTGCGTTTGGCATAGGCGTCGAACAGGGCGCGAATCTTGGTTTCGAGCTTGGTCATGCCGATCTCCTCTTTCGACCAACGTATAGACCCGCCACCGGGTTCATCCGGGCAGTGGCAGCACTTTCTTAACGAACTCTATAGGGGTGCGGGCTAACAGTGTGGAACAGTCTCCCAAGGGACTGATCCTGATGCAAGCGAGGCGCCAAATCAGCGGGCTTCGAGACACCATTGCCAGCAGCCTGCGCATTCGCGTGCTGATCTTGGTGCTGCTCGGCTTTGCCGCGGTGGCGGCGCCGGCCTATATGGCGTTCAACTGGATCGTGGCCTCCACCGTCGTGCAGCTCGGCACATTGTTTGCCGAAAAGCAGATTCTCTACGATCGCTACCGGGGCCTCGAAGCGCTGATGCGCGAGGTGTCGCTGGCCGAGACGCTGGCCGGGTCGCAGTCGATCCGCGACTGGGCCAATGACGAAGCCAATCCCGATCTCAAGCGCCGCGGCATTGCCGAACTGGAGCATTTCCGCCAGTCCTTTGCTGATCACAGTTATTTTTTCACCATCGGCGCCTCGGGCAATTACTATTTCAATGACGCCGCCAATTCCTATGCCGGCGACCAGTTCCGCTACACGGTCACATCAGACAATCCGCGCGATGCCTGGTATTATTCTACCGTGGCACTGGGCGAGGGCTGCCACCTCAATGTGGATAACGACGCCAATCTGCGCGTCACGAAGGTATGGATGAACTGCGTCATCCGCGAGGGGCGGCGGGTGTTGGGCATATTGGGCACCGGCATCGATCTCACCAGCTTCATCCAGGAAGTGGTCAATATTCCCCAGGTCGGGGTGACCTCGATGTTCGTCGACCGGCAGGGCGCAGTGCAGGCGCATCGCGACCAGGACATGGTGGACCTGCGCAGCCTTACCGCGGAAATGAGCGCCAAGCGCACGGTGTTTTCGCTGCTGGACAAGCCGGAAGACGAAGCGGCCTTGCGCGAATTGATGGATCAGGTGGCCGGCGGCGAGGCGGTGGCCCTGTCGCGCTTCATGAGCATAGGCGGCAAGCAGACGCTGGTCGGCATCGGCTATCTCGACAAGCTCGGCTGGTTCAATGTCACGCTGATGGATATCGACGCCATCATCGACAAGCGGCTCTTCCTGCCCATCGGGCTGTTGCTGGCTGGTGTAATGGGGCTGGTGGCGGCCATCATGGTGCTGGTGTTCAAGCGGGCTGTGCTGGACCGGCTCAAGCGGCTCGAAGAGGTGGTTCATAGCGCGCGGCGGGGCGAATATGGCCCGGCGCGCGCTATGGCCGATGACAGGCAGGACGAGGTGGGGCGGCTGTCGACGGCCTTTACCGAAATGGCGGTGGCGGTGAGCGACAATACAAGGCTGCTCGAGGCACGAGTGCGGGCGCGAACCGAGGCGCTCGAAACCCTGGCCTCGCGCGATGCGCAGACCGGCATCGCCAACCGGCGCGGCTTCGTCACCGCCTTTGAGGCCGCGACGGGGCGGCGGCATGGCCTGCTGCTGATCGATATCGACCGCTTCAAGGCCATCAACGATACGTTCGGTCATGCTGCGGGCGATGCGGTGATCACGGAAATTTCCCGTCGCATTGTCGATTGTGTCGGCGAGGGTCATGTCTGCGCCCGCTGGGGCGGTGACGAATTCATCGTGCTGCTGCACGACAGCGCGCCGCAGCTGTTGCGGGCCAATGCCTTCGGGGTCATGGCTGCTATCAGCGACCGGCCGGTGGAACTGCCCGATGGCCGTTCGGCCGCGGTAACCGTCAGCGTCGGCGCCAGCCTGGTCGAGCCGGGCGACAGTATCGAGACCGTCACCGAAATGGCCGATGCGGCGCTCTACATGGCCAAGGGCGAGGGGCGCAATCGCGTCGTGATCTTCGATCCGTCCGATGCCGCCGAGGCATCCCGCACCGTGCAACCGACGGGTTGACGCTGCCTTCGTCGCCTGCCAGCGTCGGGGTCAGTTCCCAGTCGAGTTTGTGCCATGTCCTCTTTCCGCCTTGTGCTGCCAGCGATTTTGCTGGCTGTTGCCGCCGTTCCGGCCAGCGCCGCCAGTTTCGATTGCACCAAGGCCGCGACGCCGTTCGAACATGCCATTTGCGACATGCCCGACTTGTCGGCGGCCGATGACTTGTTGGCCAAGAGCTTCGCCACGGCGACGGGCGGGCTCACCAAGGGCGCGGTGGGGCTGATGCGGGCCGACCAGCGCAACTGGCTCGACTATGCCCAGCGCGCCTGCACCGACGATGCCGAGGTGATGACCAGCGGCCGATACGATGACAACGGGGCCTCGTGCCTGGTCGAAAAGTTCAATACGCGCAGCGGGGTGCTGGAGCAGAGCCGGATGATTTCCGGGCACCGCTTCTTCCTGCAGTCGGCTTATGCGGTGCTGCCCGACCCGAATGAGGCGGACAATCCCGATTCATACTGGAAGGTGGCGAGCCACGAAGTGGTCATGCCGCAGCTCGACAGCGATGATCCGCTGGCCGAGGCGTTCAACCGCTTCATTGCCGAAATGGGGGCGAACAAGTCCGATATTCTGTCGCTGGCCGGTGGCGGCGATATCGATGACGTCGACGGGTCCTCGGATACCAGCGTCATCATCAAGGTCAAGGAGTTGGGCGGCACTAATCGCATCACCATGGATGTGAGCACCTATTGGTACGGCCACGGCGCGGCGCATGGCAATTGGAGCGTCAGCTACCTGCATTACCTGGCCGACCAGGATCGTGGCCTCATCGCCTCGGACATCTTTGCCGGCGACGACTGGGCCAGCACGCTGGTCGATGCCGCCTGGGCCGAGCTGCAGGCCGAGCATGCGGAATGGCTACAGGTGGAGACGGCGGGCGATATTGCCGAAATCGTGGTCGAGCCGAGCCGCTGGGATCTCTCCAACGACCATGGGCTGATCATCCAGTTCCAGCCCTATGAAGTGTCGGCCTATGCCTATGGCGCGCCGACCATCACCATTCCGTGGGACAAGCTCGACGCCATCAAGGCCGAAACGCAGGACGAGGTGCGCTACGGCTATTGAGCGGCGCGCAGGTCGGCCCATTCGGGGTGGCGGCGGAACTGGGCGACGACATAGGAGCAGATGGGCACGATCTTGAAGCCCTGCTCGCGGGCATCTGCTATGGCCTTGTTGACCAGCTTGGCGGCAATGCCGCGTCCCTCATATTCCGGTGGTACGCCGGTATGGTCGATGGTGATGGTGCCATCGGCCCCCTTGCGGAAGGTCATTTCCGCCTCATAGCCGGGGGCCAGATGGATGACATAACGGCCGCGCGTGGCGCCGTCTTCGCGCAGCACGGTGAGTTCGGTTTCGGTCATGGTGGTTCCAGATATATTGCCCTGCCAGTGTGACGACTGCGGCAGGTCTCTGCAAGGTTAGATGGGGATGACGTTCAGTTCAGGGAAGAGGGCGCGCTCGCCGAGGAAGGGGTGAATGTCCAGTGCCTCGGTGATCGCCTTGAGCGCCAGGTCGCGCCGGTCGCGTTGCAGGTAGATCAGCGCCCGGCCGGCAAGGGCGCCGAAATGGCGCGGTTCCAGCTGCAGCGTCTTTTCGATATCGGCCAGCGACTGGTCGTAGTTGCCGAGCAGGAAATGCACGGTGGCGCGCTGGTTCCAGCCTTCGGCATAATCGGGATAGTCGATCACCAATGCGTCGAGCAGGCCAACTGCGCCGCCAAGGTCTGACATGCCGAGGCGGAGCAGCACCAGGGACATGCGCTCGGCCAAAGCCGGATCATCGGGCTGGGTCCACAGCGTCCAGATTTGCGTGGTGATGCGTTGGGCCGCCGCGTGATCGGGGGCCGATTTGAGCGTGGCAAACAGTTCATCGAGCTGCTGCGCCTGGCTCTGGGCCAAGGCTGGCACGGTCCAAAAGCCTGCCGTGACCGGCCCGGCAAGGGCGGCCAGCATGGCTCCGAAGAGGACAATGCGGCGGGGCTTCATGGGCGTGAGCCTACGCCCTTTGCAGCCCGCCGCAAGGCATTTCGCTTGCGTCCTAGTGGGTCGATTCCTGGGCGCCCCAGCGCGCCTGGATCGATCGGCCCAGGCCACCCAGCCAGGGCGCGCAGAACAGCAGGATGCGGCGGTGGTAGTGTACCAGGATAAACAGGCCGGCCAGGATCAGCGTGCCGACCACGATCACCAGCTCCAGCGACAGGCCGATCGACTTGAGCCAGGCGGTCAGCAGCATGCCGGGCAGGATATGGGCGGCGGCCCAGACGAAGGCCGATGTGACGTTGATGATGGTGAAGTGGCCGTAGCGCATGCCCATGATGCCGGCGACGCCGGGTATCACGGCTTTCACGCCGGGGATGAAGCGGCCGATGAACACCGCCTTGCCGCCATGGCGCTCGAAGAATACCTCGCCCCGCGCGATCAGCGGCTTGTGGTTCTTGAAGGGCCACACCTCCTTGATCGAATCCTTGAGGAAATGGCCGATCGTATAGGAGATGGCGTCGCCGATAATGGCGCCGATCACGGCGGCGAAATAGACCTCCCAGAAGGGCAGGCGGCCTTCGGCGATGATGCCGCCGGCCATCAGCAGGACCGGGGTCGAGGGCACGAACAGGCCGAGGATGAACACCGCCTCACCAATGGCCACGGCGAAGATGAACCAGAAGGTCAGCCAGAAATTGCCGGAAATGGCGTCGAGAAAGCTCTCGAGATAGGTGGAGACGGTGTGGAAGATGTCGAACATGTGCACCCGTGTCATTGCGCGGTGCGCAACGCCCACCGAAGATTGACTTATCGCCGCCAAGAAGGCGACGCTCAAGCACTATCACGCCGGAGTGTCTTATGAGTGACATGGTTTATCATATGATCTCGGGCGGCCCGCGCCCGGTCGCCCCCTTTTCCCATGCCGTCGAGGTCGATGGCTGGGTCTTCATTACCGGGCAGATGCCGACCGATCCGGCGGCGCCCGAGGCGCCCTTGCCCGACGGTATCGCGGCGCAGACGCGGCGGGTGGTCGACAATCTCAGGATCGTGCTCGATGGCATCGGGCTGGGGCTGGAGCATGTCACCATGGCCCGGATCTACCTGACGCAGTTCGAGCGCGATTATGCCGCGCTCAATGCGCTGTGGCCGAGTTTCTTCGCGCCAGGAAAACTGCCGGCGCGGACCACGGTGGGTGTCACCGCGCTGGCCGTGGGGGCGCTGGTCGAGATCGACCTGGTGGCCAAAAGGCCTTAGCCGCCCATTTCCTGGGCGAGGCCGATCAGCAGGCCGCCAGGCCCGCGGATGTAGCAGAGA
This sequence comes from Devosia ginsengisoli, assembly GCF_007859655.1. Lineage (NCBI taxonomy): Bacteria > Pseudomonadati > Pseudomonadota > Alphaproteobacteria > Hyphomicrobiales > Devosiaceae > Devosia > Devosia ginsengisoli. Next base: position 2,683,895 of record NZ_CP042304.1, on the reverse strand, counting down.
CGATAGACATTCTGATAGTCGACGACTTCGCCGGCGAGCTCGGCGCCGCGCTTGCGGAGCCTTTCAAGCGTCGCGTCGATATTATCAACGGTGAACATGACGCGGAGATAGCCCAAGGCGTTGACCGGGGCCGTGCGGTGATCGGCGACGACGGCGGGCCTGATGAAGCGCGAGAGTTCGAGCCGGCTGTGGCCATCGGGCGTGCGCATCATGGCGATCTCGACATGCTGGTCGCCCAGGCCCGTGACACGCCCGGCCCATTCCCCTTCGACCGTGGCCCGCCCTTCGAGCTCGAGGCCGAGTTCGAGAAAGAAATCGATCGTCTCGTCGAGGTCGTCGACGACGATCCCCATATTATCCATCCGCTTGAGCGCCATGTTCCGATCTCCAGGGTGTCGCTGCAACCTACAGGCTGTCGTTCGGCCTCACAACGGATGGTGGTGGGGCCCACCCTCTCCCCTTGTGGGAGAGGGTGGAAATCCGCGTCCAGCGGATTTCCGGGTGAGGGGGCTGGGTCCTCCCATGCTTCAATGCCGGCGGGAAACTCCGCGCCCCCCTCATCCGCCCGGAGCCTGCCTTCGGGCGCTACGCGACCCGGAGGGGCACCTTCTCCCACGAGGGGAGAAGGCAAGGCGCGGACATGCCGTTGCCCGCCCGTCCTGCCCACTCGCCGTGTCATTCCCGCGTAGGCGGGAATCCATTCTCGCTTCAGTTCAGCGCAGAAGAGTGGATTCCCGCCTGCGCGGGAATGACGTTCGGATGGGGGCTGTCGGTATGGGCTAAGCCCCACACCCACAAAAATCACCCCTGAGGGTTGCTGACCGATCGGTTGGTCAGTATAATGCTGTCGTGGAGACGATATCGATGCCCAAAGCGGGAAAACGCGAAGAGATCATTACGGCGGCCATGCGGCTGTTGGCGCGCGAGGGGGCGGCGGGGCTGACGGCGGCCAGCCTGGCGCGGGAGGCCGGGGTCAGCAAGGCCAATGTGTTCCACCATTTCGAAACGCTCAATGCCGTGGTGCTGGCGGCTTTCGAAGTCTTTCTGCTGGGCATGGACAATATGCGGCCGCAGCCTGGCACCAGGCTACGCGACTGGCTTTTGGCCCTTGGTGCCGAGACGGTGGCGCAGATGGATGACGATCCGGCGCTGGCCGGCGCCTATTTCGCCTTTGCCGCCCGGGCGCAGTCCGATCCCGACCTGCGCCAGCGCTTGGCGGGCATGGTCGGGGCGGCGGAAGCGCTTTTTGTCGAAGCCCTCGAATTGCTGGCGCCGGAGCGTTTCACCCCGCACGAGCGGAGCAGGCTTGCCGCGCTCATCCTCATCACCGGCGATGGTCTTGCCCTGCATCGGCAGCTCTTCCCGAAGCGGCGCGACAGCCAACTGGCTGCATGGACCGCCTTTGTCGATTCCATCGCCCCGGAAGAAAGCGAAACATCATGAAAGCCATTATCTCCGGCGCCGGCATTGCCGGCCTGTCCACCGCCATCGCCCTTGGCCGGGCCGGATGGACCGTAACCCTGCTCGAAAAGGCGCCAAGCCTGCGGGCCGGCGGCTATATGCTGGATTTCTTCGGTCCCGGCTATGAGGCGGCCGAAGACCTGGGCGTCATCGCCGCCCTCAAGGCGCATGCGCGCGGCGTCGACAAGGTCGATTTCGTCAATGGCACGGGCCGTATCGGCTCGCAGATGGATTACGAGCAGATCGGCGCGGCGGCTGGCGGCAAGCTGTTCCCCATCCTGCGTGGCGATATCGAGCAGGTTCTGCACGATGCACTGCCCGATAGCGCCGTGGTTCGATATGCCAGCGAGATCGCGTCGTTCGACAACAGCGACAGGGGCGTTGCGGTCACCCTGGCCGATGGCGGCAGTCTCGAGGCCGACCTGCTGGTTGGTGCCGATGGCATTCATTCGGCGGTGCGCCACATGGCCTTCGGGCCGGAAGAGCGCTTCCTGCGCTATCTGGGCTTCCACACCGCCGCCTATTTCTTCGACAGTGCCGCGGTGGCGAAAATGCTGGCCGGCGATTTCAAGATGATGGCGATCAGGGACCGGATGGTGGGCCTCTATGAGGTTGATCCGGGTCGCATCATGGCCTTTTTCGTCATCCGCGACGACAGCCGTGAGCGCCCGCAGGATCCGCTGCCGCGGCTCAAGGCCGCCTTTGGTGATCTCGGCTGGGTGCTGCCGGAAACACTGGCGGGGGCGCCGGGCCCCGAGGATATCTACTACGACGTGGTGGCGCAGGTGGAGATGGCCCATTGGCAGAGCCAGCGCACGGTTCTGGTGGGCGATGCGGCCTATGCGGTGTCGCTGATGGCCGGGCAGGGCGCGTCACTGGCGCTGGCCGGTGGTCGCGCGCTGGGGCAGGTGCTCGATGGTGCTGTTGATATCGCGGCGGCTTTGGCGCGGTTCGAACAGGACCTGCGGCCGCTGGTGCTGGAAAAGCAGCGGGCGGGGCGGCGCATGGCCAAGTGGTTCGTGCCGGCCACCCCGTTCCATGCCGCCATCCGCGATACCTCAGTCAACATCATGACCTGGCCGCCGCTATCGGGCCTGCTGAACCGGTTCTTCTCGTTCAGCTCAAAGGGCTTTTCACTGTCTTCGCATTAACGGGGAAGGCGCGTGTTTTCCTGTTGGTATGCGCCTACGCCCAAGCGCTCCTAATCGAGCACGTTGATCCAGGGTGCGGCCGGTTTCATCGTCTCCGGGCGGCTGGCCCGCCCGGCTCGATGCGATAGAAGCGTGATGCGGTTCTCGCCCATGTCCATGATCTGGCCTCGATGGCGACGAGGACGGATGTCGTGCAGAAGGCGCCGCTTTGGATTGTCGGATGTCCGGTGACGATGCCGGACAGATAGGTGCCGCCAGGCGTGAGGCTACCGGCGAAGGACCAGGATGAGAGAAGCGGCGCCTGGGCGAGGTCCTGGGGCGTTGGCCGCCAGCCCTGCTTGAGGCGCTCGATGTCGGCGATGGCCCGGGACAGCTTTTCGACAAGGGGGAGGTGGTGTTGGGTCCGGGGGATGGCATCGGGGTCGATGAGCGCACCGAGATCGAGCAAAGCGAGGCCGTCGGGATAGTGAAGGTCGAACTCGGGCAAGGGGGTCATGGCTGTGGCTCCGTTGGGTCTGTGACGTCAAAAGGTTCGAGGATGACGTGGATGCGGTCGGCATCCAGATGGCGCTCGGCCAGCAAGGTTGCGGCAAGGGCGGCAATGGGCTCGGCAAGGGTGGAGACCAGGTCGGTGGCCCGCTGCTGCAGGCGGGTCAGGTCGGCATCGATGGCGGCGGTCAGGGTGGGATCGCGGGCGCAGCGCTGGGCGATGGTCTCGCCGGGCATGCTGAGGGGCAGGGCGTGCAGACCCCATCTTGTGTAGCCAAGGCCGATGAGGGTGAGCGCCCGCTCCAGGTCGTCGGCGGCGCCGGCGCAGAGACCGGGACCGGCCAGCCGATCCATCGCGCGTCCGCCCAGCAGGATGGTCACCTCGGCTTCGAGGTCGGCCAAGGTGGCGGGCCGGTCAAGGGCAGCGATGAGGGTGTGGCCGATCCGATCGCCGTCCCGAATTAGGCTCATGCTGATGAGGTGGCGGCCCAGGTGCAGCGCCAGTACGGCATGGGCGGCCTCGTGGCGGGCTGTCACGGCCAGCGCGGCGCCGTCGCTATCGCGGGTATCGGGACCCTGCGGCATGGCTTTCCACAGATCGGCAAGGTCAGGTGAATGCCGGGCGAGGGTGGCGGCGCCGCAGGCGGCGCTGACGATATCGGCGATGCGAGCGGGCGTGCGGCCGATCAGCGCGCGGACCAGTGGCGCCAGGGTGGCATCGGAGAGTTTCAGGGCCGGCGCCTGCCGTTCCAGATGATGACGCAACAGGGCCCCGATGTCGTCGGCGCGGGTGGGGGGCTCGATCAGGATGTGGTGCCCGAGGCGACCGGGCCGGACGATGGCCTGGTCCACATGGGACAGCAGGTTGGTGGTTGCGACCAGTAGCACGGCTGCGCCGGAGGCATTGAGGCGATCGATGGCGAGGAGCAGCCCGTCCACGAGATTGGTCCAATAGGCCTGGTACTCGCGCTGGGCGGAGCGGGCGCTGATGGCATCGACCTCGTCGAGAACCCCGATGGCCGGTGCGCTGGCGATCAGGCGGTCGATGAAACCGTTCACGCCGGAGAGAACGGTGTTGAGATGGCCGTCGCTGCCGCTGAAGAAGCCGGGAATGCTGGCCTCGAGTACCGGCACGCAAGCCTTGGCGGCGGCGGCGCGGGCCAGCAGCGACTTGCCGGTGCCGGGCATGCCGTGCAGTACGGTATGGCGCAGCAGGGAAGCGTTCGCCGTTCCCGCCCGGATGGCGGCAAAGGCGCTGGCGACCCCGCTTGCCCAGTCCCTGGCCGCCGCCCCGACAATGGGCAGGGCCAGCAGGTCCGGATCGGGATGATGGATGCCGGCCTCGGCCTGGCGGCGCGCCATGTGACGCAGGCGGGTGACGCATTGGTCGGCGGTGGTATCGGGCCGGATGGCGGCGGCAATCTCGAACAGGCCCAGTCCGGCATGATCGGTGGGACGCAGCCGGCGAGGGACGCGGCCGGTGCTTCCGGCGATGACCTGGCCCAGCAGGGCAGTTGTGATGGGCGCCAGGGACAGTACCTCGTCGGCGGCCAGCCGGATCACCGGGGGCAGCAGCTCAGGATCATGGGTGAGCCAGAGCGATGATGGACCCGCTTCGAGATAGAGGCTGGCCAGGCGGTCGGCATCGTCCCGATCGCGCCTGATAATGCTGAGCGGGCGCACCTCGGGCAGGAACTGCTCGGCCGCCTCGTGCAGCGGCGTGAGCCAGGTTTTGTCGGGCACGCGAATGATCAGCACGCGGTGGCTGTGGCCGGCGAGATCAATCAGGCGGTCGGGTCCAAGGGTTGCCTCGAGCAGGGCGATGCCGAGCCGTCGCAGGGAGGATGGAGTGGAGTTGGAAGGAGTCATCGGACTGCCTGAAGAGGAGGGGTATTGATTGGTCTCGGTGACATGCCGTGGTTCGAGCACGGCAGGTTCATAGGGTGAGTGGCATGCTGGTGAGGCGAACGAACAAGGCGTCGCCGCGCAAGCCCTGCTAGGGCACCTCGGTCATCCAATGCCAGCGCGCCTCCGACGCCGCGCGGTCCCCCAGGCAATAGATCGCGATGGCCTCGAGCGTGGCGAAGCCGATCGGCTGCTGCAGCCAGTAGATGCCGCCCTGCTGGGCCAACAGCAGGCCGGCATGGCTGTCTTCCAGCAGCCGGCTGATGCGCTCGGCGCCCCCGCTAGCCGCTAGGTCGATGCAGGAGCCCGGCAGCAGCACATAGCCGCCCACCACCTCCACGACGCGGACATGCAGGTCGCCTTCGAGCCTGAGGGGTGATGCTGCGATCGGGTTAAAGGCGGCCAGGGCAGCGGCGGCCGCGGCATCGGCGGCAGTGACCACACCGGTCTCGAGTTGTCTCGGCGCGGCCTGGGCAGGCAGGACGCCTTCGTCATGGAGACGGTGGAGCGCCATGCCCACCATGATGCGGAGCGCGGCATAGTCGGACGGTCCGACCGCGGCGCCGGCAGGGCAAGGCCCCAGGATCGGCATGGCGGCAGGACCACTCAGCGTCTGGTGGGCGATGCGGCGTGCCGCGGCGGCCTGAGCGATCGTGAGCGTAGGTGCGCCGGTGATCAGGATGAAGCGGTTGATCATATAGCGCTCGATACGCCCTTCGATCACGGCAGGATCCGCATCGGGACCGCAGGGGGCGAGCAGCCAGTTGCCATCGACGCTGGCGATCAGGGCAAAGCCGGGAGAGGCCGACAGGAGGGCGGCTCGGTGCTGGGGCCATTTGGCAGTGAGCCGTTCGACGACGGGTTCGAACGGCAAATGCGCGAGGGGATGGGCAGGCAGATCCGATGGTGCCAGGGGCGCATGGGCATGGGACATGAAAAACTCCTCCGGCGGGGCCGGACATGACGGGAAACCAATGAGGGTAGGGGCGAGGCGCCGGGTACATGGCGAGGAACAGCGCCTCGCCGGGGTCGGTCAGGACCGCCGCGCGCCCGGAGCGCCGACGCAGATCCAGGCCGCGGCCTGGACGGTGGTCACCCGATCGGAGTTGGGATTACCCCCCGAAACTGTGTTCGGGGCCTTGCAGGCGCAGGTGCGCCGCCGGTACATGGACATAGCCATCGTACACTCCTGTGTAAGCAGGGTTGCGTTGGTCAGGCCGGCCTGCTGCTGGTAACAGCGGGTCGGCCGCCTTGCGGCGGCCCCGGTCCGACATCGATTCGGCAGTGCGAATCGACATAGCTAGGCTCCACTGGATCCCCGATCCAATCAACCCCGCCCGGAACAAATAGTAAACAAGGGTTAACGGGCGGGTGGCCGGCTGCGCCGGAATTGACGGAAGCGACAAAACTGACAAAAGCCCCGCATCTGTCCAGCTCGAACATTTCCATACCCATAAGCCTGAAACCTGAGGACTTGCTCTGATGCCAACTGGCCCGTCTGGATGGCGGAACGTGGCGACTTGCCACCGAAAACTATTCCTCAATCTGGGCACGCATCCCAACATCCCGCCAATTCCGGGTCTCGACGAGGCTGAACCGCCTACCCATCGAGGCACTCGACTGGATCGCCTGCCGGGCCATCTGATTGTGATTGGCGGGGGTATGTCGGCCTCGAACTCGCCCAGGCCTATCGGCGCTTCGGCAGCCGCGTAACGGCCATCGATCATGGCGTCCGGCTGTTGCGGCGCAAAGACGCCGATGTTTCACAGGCGGTGAAGGCCATCCTGGAGGCGGACGGCATCGAGGTGTTGTTGTCCGCCGATGTCAAGCAGGTGAGGGGACGGTCGGGTGAAGTGATGGCAGTGGTGCAGGCCGCCATGCTCGGACAACTGCCTTACGTGATGCCATTCTCGCCGATCCGACGATGGCCGAGGGCTTAAACACGCTGTCTGGCAGCCTGCCTTTCACCGGTGCGTGATGATGCCGGATGGAGGAGTGGTGGAGTGTATCCGTAGCAAACGTTATCGCCATAACGGCGAGCGTCAGTCACTTTCATTTTGCCCCTCTGTACCTGGCGTCCAAATGTAGATGTTTCTCAATTTTTCGCTGTAGATAGTCAATTGCCGGCACGGCGGCCAAGAGCAAGGTGCGGAACAGGTATTTTGATCATGGGTCAGGTAATTTATCTCGTGCGACACGGTCAGACAGTCTGGAACACACTGGGGCGACTGCAGGGCCTGCAGAATTCCCCCCTTACGGAATATGGGCTGGGGCAGGTCGACCGGATGGGGCAAGTGCTGCTCAACGCACTCGAAGGCAGGGACGAACCCCTGCAGTGTCAAGTCAGCCCGCTGGAACGAGCGCAGGTTACGGCATCACGCCTGCTCGCGAACATGTCCCAGGTGAGCCTCAAGACCGACGATCGGCTGGCTGAGGTCAGCTTCGGCTCCTGGGACGGGATGACAGCATACGAGATTAGCATTGAATACCCAGGTGCGCTGGACGGTGCAGGGGCCTTTGACTGGTTCTTCAGAGCTCCCGATGGCGAGAGCTTCGAGGGTGCGAGCGCCCGGCTTGGAGCCTGGCTGAAGTCGGTTTCCGGTTCCACTATAGCCGTATCGCACGGGGTCGCAGGTCGCGTGCTCATGGGAGTTTATCTTGGAGTGCCGCGTCACGAGGCGCTGCGGCTTACGGTGCCCGATGGCGGGCTGGCCTGCCTTGCGGACGGGAAAGTCACGTTCCTGAGCTGATGACTCAGGACCGTGGCCGAGGCTGCGCACATGCCATATTTGCCGACGCAATTAACGGAAAGGCCGCAGACCTCTACGCCACCTTCGGCTTCACCGCGCTGACTGACCGGCCGAATACCGGCGCAGCGCCTTTTATCGGGGGAGTCGCAATAGCAGCGGGTTCATGAATCAATCTGCTGTCTGTTCGATCGCCGTTTCAGCGTTGTCTTGCCTGTGAAATCCAGTGCCAGAAGCGCCTGGCATCCTCTCTGATTGAACTCGCGATCCGCTTCGACAAGCGTCTGGCGCGCCGCCTCCAGTAGGTATCCAGCACCCGATGGCGCCAGAAGCAGACGTGGATAGCGATCAACCGCCAAGGCGATAGCCGGAGCAGAAGTCGCTCAAGCTCGACGTCATGGCCTGACCGCAGCGGTCTCGAACGATTGATACGCATTATGGCGCGCCGGGTGGCGCCTCGCCACCGGGTATTAACCTGTCTGATCGAGGCCGAGGACAGCTTGGGATAGCGCCTTGCAAACTTCTTCCCGCCCTGCTGTTCAGCAAGCCAGGCGAGCGCGGCATCCTCACTGCGCTCAAGCCTGCGCCGCATTGCCCGGAAAAGGTCGTCAAGTTCCGTTTCGGACAGATATCCGGCAGCGGATGCCAGGCCATTCATCCATCTGTAGTGGCCCGCTTCCATGTGAGAAGTCGCCCAGCGTACCCAGCGACGGGAAATGGGCGGTCGGGCCGGTGCGCCGAGCCTTACCCGCCCGGCGCCAATTCCAAAGGGGCAATGGCGCTTTCAAAAGCCGAAACCAATTGCTGCGCCCCTTCGGAAATAAGGCCAGAGACCAGGCGGTCGTGACCGGACGCTTCCACGATATATTTGAGGGTCTCCTCGCTGTCGGGATCGGCAATCTCGCTGAGCGGGCGTTCCAGACGTTCGAGGCCGGCAGCGATCTCCTCACCAAGCGCCGGCAGATGGATAACGCCATGGCGGGCCAACTTGATTGCATCGAAGAACGGATGGTCCTTGGGCAACAATGCGAGATCGCTGGGATCGCAGACCGGCACTGGCACGACGAAATGATCGGGCATCACCGCATGAAGTTCCTCGATCATGGTGACGGCACCGAGCGCGGAATCGTGGATAGGGCGCATCGGAACGGCAAACATGGCGTGAATTCCCCGGTTGGCCAGCCACTTGTTGAACCGGCCGGCGTTCAGGATCGAGCCGATGCGCTCCGAGCCCTGAGCCGAGGCGTCGAGCAAGACAACGCGGCGGGGGTGGTCGGGAAGCGACAAAAGGGCGTCGCTCAACGGCGAGTGATTGTGGAGATCGATCGACGTCTTGCCGCGCATGATCTGCGAGGCCTTGGCGAGATCGATCCGTACCGTCGGCGCAAAGCACTCGAGCAGGTGGTGGATGTCGTGCTGGAGAACGACCAGCTCAAATCCGCCATCAGCGAACTCATTTGCCGCAATACGCGATACCGTTGTCTTTGCGGATTTCTTGGGGCTCACCGTCACAAAAAAGCCGATACGGATGCCAGCAGGGATAGAAAGGGTGGGAAAAGGATAACTCATGATGCTCACTCAAATTGTCCAAGTCGTTTGCTGATATCGGCACCCTGGCGAATGCGGGCCCGTCGCGCGCGGCGCTCATCGGGGGATCGCCCATCTGCGGCGGCTTGGGCGGGTGAATCTTTGTTTCCGCATGCACCGGAGCCGCGATGGAAACCGCAGGAGCCGGTTCAGGCGCGATGGCACGTGCGGCGTCAAGCCCAAGGCGCTGGTTGCGCAGGGTCGTCCTCGAATAAAGCTGGATCAGCGTCTTCTTCTCTGCCACTCCGAGCGGCGCAACATCGACCGGCACATTGGCGCTGGGGTTCAGGTAGACGGCAACCACCCGCGGCGCGATCCATGACCAGGGAACCCGGCGCACCAGAAGCGGCGCAATCACCGACCGGCACTCATTGAGAAAGCTCGTGAGCGACACGGGTCCGCCCACAGCATCCCAGCGCGACTTAAGCGCCTCGATAAAACGGCGATGATGGTCCAAGTCAGTCATCAATTTGATTGCTAATGAAATTTCATTAGCGTCATTGTGTGATGGACAACCCGACTTGTCAACAGCGTGCAGTTCGTGCAGCTAAATCGGCATGGAACGTATTCGAAAATGGGCAGTCCTGGGCCGTCTGGCCGCCATAGTGCGGTCACGCCAACCGGATGATGCTAGGCTGGCATTCGAAGCCGATCTGGCGGCGCGGCTCGGACTGTCGCGGGGCGCATTGCGCAATTATGCGGACGCCGTCAAACTGGTTCGCGACATCCCCGAGCACGGACTCAGAACGCTTCTTTTTCGCTCAAGCGCCGTCGCGGCCAGTACAACAGCACGCTGGTTTCGCCGCGACCCCGATGCTGTCCATGACTATCTGCGAAATGGGCTTGCCGGGAATCCACCCAGGATCGTCGATGACCGGGCGCTGCTCAGGGCCGCGCGTGTAGCAAGGCCAACTCCGGTCCCATCGGTGCGGCATAGGTGGATGCCGTCACCCCCCAACGTTGCCGTCCAGCTCAAAGCCGTGGTTGAAGCGCCCCGCCTCGCATGGCGAAACGAAATCATCCGCTCCGTTCCCCAAATCATTGACCGTCCCCGCGATGACCGGTTTGCTCTGGCGGATACCCGCGATCCCCTTTCGAGATTTCTCGGCCTTACCTGCGCGGTTGTTGTCAAAGCCAGCAAAGCGGATAACGGCGATGCCAGCCTCCTCTTGACGGTCCGCGACCAGTCGATGGTTATCGGGTTTATCGAGATCGACCAGATGGTCACCTTGGAGCGCTACAGGACCGAGGCCCGACCGATCTGGACGCGCGCCATTGCGGCAAATGTCTATTTTGGCGGCCTCGTTGTTCTCGTGCTGCCCTCGTCAGCCGCGCGGCGACATATGTTGTCCCGGATTCCTATCGCGGGGGCCGATTGGATCAACCATCCCCAGGCTTCCGTTCCGCGCCGCGACAGGGACCACCCCTGCCGCAGCCGACCGGTCATTGCCCGCTTCGGGGAGCGCGCGATCATGATCTCAACGCGCCGCTCGCTGCTCGGTGACATCTTCGACGAGGCACCATCCCTTGGCTAACCCGGGTGACCAGTTTGGAAAAATCGCGGAACCTGACGGGAGCTTGTTGATCAGATGGTGGCAGGTTGTTGGTCGGATGTAGATCAAATGTCGATCATCAAGCGTTCACTCCTTCTGGAGCCCTTTGGCTTGTTGACCATCTGTCGATCAGGTGTTGATCACCTGGTGATCAAACGGTGATCCGAGAGGCCAAAGCCCTTGGCTGGATGGAACATAAATTCATGGAGTAATGCGACTTTGCATGATACATTCGTGGAGTAATGCAATTGACACAGATCGACATGCCGCGCCACCACTTGCCGCCCTCGGGGCCCGCTGCCCCCGATACGATAGAAGATCATCTGCGCATCGGCCGTCGCTGGCTTGCCGATGCCATGATGCTCTTTCCTGATGCCCTGCCTGAAGATGCCCTTGCCGCCGTTCAGCGACAGAGCGGACCGCTCGCGCGCCGGTCGATCCCCGCTATCGCGCCGATCTCCGCTATGCTCTTGCCGAGGAAATGGAGGCCACCGGGCGGGGCGCCAGCTTCCCGACGGCCTGGGAAAAGGTCGGTGCCGCACTTACGGCGCGAAAGGCAACAATCCCCAAAGAGAAGCGACGCACGTCGGCCAAAAAGGTGGTCGATGCCACAGACGCCGAAGCAAGGGCGCTATTTTACGAACTCAAGCGCCATGGACTCAAATACGAAAATCCGAATTCGATACTTGCCGCGCTCTTTGTCCTCGTGGCGGGGCATAGCGGATTCCGGCCCATCGAATTGCGGGGCGCAACATTCGACGGAGCATGGCTCACCCTTCCCAATGCCAAGAAGCGCCCGGGCCAGACGCCGACCCGCAAGCTGAATCTATCCGAGATGCACGAGGACGTCCGAGCTGGCGTCGACTTGCTCCTGCGCATGATCGACCATGATCTGAGCAAGCGCGAATTCGCCAAATGGCAGAAATGCCTGGCCGGGCAGCTCGAGCGCGCCTGCGAACGTATCGGCGCTCGTGTCCTCTCGCTCTATAGCTTTCGTCACGTGGCGATTGCCTCCTGGGCCGCGGCGGGACTGTCTCCCCCGGAAATCGCACTCCTGTGCGGGCACTTGTCGGTGCACACCGCCCACACCCATTACGCGCGTGCCGGCGTCGGCCACAAACGCAAGGCTGTAGCCCGTGCGGTTGTCGTGCCGCAAAATGAGCCCGTTCCGCCTGCAGGCAAGCTTGGGTACGAAAGAGCGCCGAAAATGTTGTCCCCGGACCCTACCAACCCGACGGCACCAGATCAGGAGCCAGGCTTTGTAATTGAGGACATGCCCGAACCGGTTTTCAAGCGTGATACGAGCCGTCCTGCACTATCGGCCAAAGAGGTGCGCCGCCATCTTGACGGCTTAATTGATCCCCGGGATCCCAAGGAGATTGCAGCCAACATTGCGCGTGCGCAACGCCAGCGCGAAGCCAGGGATGCCGCCCATCGCGTCGACGACGATCGTGACGGGCCAGCATCAAAGAGCGATTGAGGGCTATAGCAATTGACCCCAGTTTTGCCGGCTAGCGGTGGAGAGCTAACGCGGTGGTAGCCCAACCGCCCGGCCTTGACTTGCTTCCCTCTTTCGCTGTCGGAACGAAGCGCCGGACAGGATCGTTTCTAGCTCACCACGTAGAGGTGAAACTCTCCATGCCCGCATCTCGTCCCATCTGGAAAGGCCAGTTGCGCCTGTCGCTCGTATCGATCGCCGTAGAACTCTACACGGCCACCAAGGCCAATGCCAAACCCAGCTTCCGGCAAATCCACGAGCCCTCCGGCAAGCCTATTCACTACGAGAAGGTGGTGGACGGCATCGGTCCCGTCGACAAGGACGAGATCATGAAGGGGTTCGAATACCAAAAGGACGACTATGTCCTCCTGACTGACGAGGAGATCGACGCGGTCAAGCTGGAAACGCGAAAGACGCTCGAACTGACGCAGTTCGTCGGCAGCAACGAGATCGATCCGCTCTATTTCGACAAGCCCTATTACCTCGTCCCCTCCGACGATCTGGCCGAAGACGCCTTTATCGTTATTCGCGATGCGCTGCGTAAATCCAGCAAGATCGGGCTCGGTCAGCTGGCGTTGCGCGGCAAGGAATATCTTGTGGCCATCAAGCCGGCCGGCAAGGGGCTGCTGCTCGAAACGCTCCATTACCAGGACGAGCTTCGCAAGGCCGATCCCTATTTTTCGGACATTCCGGCCAAGAAAGCTGATGCAGACCTGCTGGAGGTCGCCACCGCGCTGATCGACAAGAAAACCGACAAGTTCGACGCCAAGGTGTTCAAGGATCATTACCAGTCTGCGTTGCGTGAGCTCATCGCTCGCAAGCTCAAGAGCAAGGGCAAGAAGATTACCACCAGGGACGAACCGCCCGAGAGCAAGCCCACCAAATCCAACGTGGTGGACCTGATGGACGCGCTGAAATCGAGCCTTGAAGGCAAGAAGGCCACGGGCAAGGCCACCCCGCGCAAGAAGGCGAGCTAGGCCATGGCGACCAAAGCCGAAGCCCTGCTCAGGGACTACAAGGCCAAACGCGACTTCACCAAGACGCAGGAGCCTTCTGGTGCCGGCAAGGCGAAGACGAATGGCAAGGCCCGTCGCTTCGTGGTGCAGAAACATGACGCCCGGCAGCTGCATTACGATTTCCGCATCGAGCTCGACGGTGTGCTCAAGAGCTGGGCGGTGACCAAGGGGCCATCCGACAACCCTGCGGACAAACGCCTCGCCGTGCGCGTGGAGGACCATCCCCTCGACTATGGCAGCTTCGAGGGCACCATCCCCGAAGGCGAATATGGCGGGGGCACGGTGATGCTGTGGGACGAGGGCACCTGGGAGCCGCTGGCTGACCCCCGCGACGCACTTGAAGATGGCGACCTCAAGATGCGGCTGCATGGTCACCGCATGAAAGGGGAATGGGTGCTGGTCCACATGAAAGGCCGCGACAGCAAGCGCAAATCCGGTCCGCCACGGGAAAACTGGCTGCTCATCAAGCATCGCGACGACTATGCCAGGGATAAAGAGACGCTGACCGGGCGCTTCACCCGGTCGGTCTCCACCGGCCGCGACCTTGATGGTATCGCCAAGGGGCTGAAGGCCAAAAAGAATACCGATACGCCCAACGAGGCCGTCTGGCATTCCGATGAGGACAAGGCTGTCGACAACCCCGTCTCGGCCAGGCGCAAGGGCAAGGCAGCCGACTTGCCGGACTTCCGCCCGCCGCAACTGGCCACCCTGGTCACCGATATCCCGGAAGAGTCCGGCTGGCTGTTCGAAATGAAATATGACGGCTATCGCTGCCTTGCCGCCATTTCCGGCGAGCAGGTCCGGCTTTACACGCGGACCGGCAAGGACTGGACCGAACAATTCAAGACCATCGTCCCGCCTCTATCCCGCGTAACTGCCGGCACGGCGCTGATCGATGGCGAACTCTGCGCCTTCGACAGCAAGGGCCGCACCGATTTCTCGACTCTCAAGGATCACCTCTCGAATGGCGGATCGCTGACCTATTTTGCCTTCGATCTCATCGAGCAGGATGGCGAGGAACTGGCAAAACTGCCGCTCGTAGAACGCAAAGCACGGCTCGAAACGCTGCTCGGCAGGATCGAAAAATCCTCGCTGGTGCAATTCTCGACGCATGTGACCGGCAATGGCCAGAAGGTGTTCGACACTGTCTGCCGCGAAGGCCACGAAGGCATCATCGCCAAGCGGGGTGATGCGCCCTATCGCAGCGAGCGCACTCGAAGCTGGCTCAAGATCAAATGCGGCAAGCGGCAGGAATTCGTCATCGCCGGCTGGTCGCCCTCGAGCAAGAAGAAGACCTTCGCTTCTCTGCTGGTCGGTACCTGGGAGGATGGCAAGCTGGTCTATCGCGGCCGGGTCGGCACCGGTTTTTCCGTGGACGATGCGCAGGCCCTGCAGCAGCAGCTCAACAGCCGCGCCCGCAAGACCAATCCCTTCGCCAATGTGCCCAGGGCCGTCGCCAGGACCGCCCGCTGGGTGTCGCCCGAACTGGTGGCCGAAATCGGCTACACCGAATTCACCCCGGATGGCATAATGCGCCACCCCTCCTTCCTCACTTTGCGCGAGGACAAACCGGCGGGAGACGTGACCTTGGACAAGCCCGACACTCGTAAAGCCGCTGCCGCGCCGCTCAGCACGCAGGCGGGCATCAACGCCGCCGAGGCGGCTGGCATCAAGCTCAGCAGTCCCGACCGGGTGGTCTATCCCGGCCAGGGCGTCACCAAGGCCGACCTCGTCGCCTACTATGCCGCCGTGGCCGATCGCATGCTGCCCTATATCGAAAACCGGCCACTGAGCCTGCTGCGCTGCCCGCAGGGCAGGGCGAAATACTGCTTCTTCCAGAAGCACGACACCGGCGGTTTTCCCGACGCCATGAAATCGCTGATGATCGCCGAGAAGGACGGTGAGAAGGAAAGCTATTTCTATATCGACACACTGGCCGGCCTGATCGCCGGCACGCAGATGAACGTGCTCGAATGGCACCTGTGGGGGTCGCGCACCAGGGATTTAGAAAAGCCCGAGCGCATCATCTTTGACATCGACCCCGATGAGGGACTGGACTTCGGGCATGTCCGCGCCGCCGCCGTCGATATCCGCAGCGAACTCGGCGCCTGGGGGCTGGAAAGCTATGCGCTGGTCAGTGGTGGCAAGGGCATTCATGTCATCGCGCCGCTCCGCCCGACCACCGAATGGCCGGAGATCAAGAGCTTCTGCAAGACCTTTGCCCAGCGCCTCGCCGACAAGTTTCCAGATCGCTTCACCGCCAATTCGCGCAAGGCCAGCCGCAAGGGCAAAATCTTCATCGACTATTTGCGCAACGAGCGCGGTGCCACCGCCATCGCCCCCTGGTCCAGCCGCTCACGCCAGGGTGCGCCGGTGGCTGTGCCGGTCAGCTGGGATGAGCTGGAGACCATCAAGGCCGCCAACCAGTTCACCCTGGCTGACGCAGCCGAGCGGGCAGGAAAGCCCGATCCATGGAAGGACTATTTCTCCACCACGCAGTCGATCACCAAGGCGATGTGGAGCGCCACCGTGGCCGAAGAGCCGCCCGCCAGGCAGCGCTAGTTCGCCGACGGGTTGCCGGCAGACTTTGGCCACCAAGTCCCAAGGCATTCATGGGCGGGACCATAAAAGGCCCCGGCCAGGGACAGCCGGGGATCAGGAAAGAACAATACGGCAAGGGCAAAACCCTGGCGACCGATAAACGCAGCAGGCGATTGCAAGTTCCCTCGCGCCCATTCAGGACGATCTTTGTGCCAATGCCCACCAGGGAACGGCCATGGGCGCCGAACGGGTGCTTGTATCGAGGGGCGACGGCATCGACAACGTGGGGGCGGTATGTTGTCGATGCCGGCTACCTGTACTGACGAGCGGAAAGCAGCATGGGATCTCCGGGCGCCAATAAGGAGAGGCTAGCAGACGTCCGCTGATGGAGCCGTGATGATGGTTGTCAGCGTTTTGTCAGCCTTGGGCGTCTATTGCAGTAGCTATTATGAACCCACATGTCGCCTTCGCATTGGTACTGGCCGCCGCATTGGCCATCTCCCCGCCTAGCACGGCTCAGGGACATGGCAATGGCAATGCAAACGCCATTGCGAGTGCAAATGGCAATGGGAATGCAAATGGCAATGGGAATGCAAATGGTCATGCGAATGCCGGCGCAGGCTCGATCACGGGCGGAATTCAGGTTGAGCCCCCGAGCAATCCCCCTAACGGGTCCGCCAGCGGCGCGCCGGTTGCGCCTGACCAGGGTGACGCAGCTATCGAGGAGCTTTCCGAAAGCGACGTGCTGGCCGCGGTGAATGCTGGACAGGCGGTGTCGCTGTCGACGATCCTTCCCGACATACGGGCGCGGACTGGGGGCGAGGTGATCAACGCGCAATTGCAGCAAGCCGGGAGCTTCCTGCTCTATGCGGTCACGGTCCTGACCCCGGCCGGCAAGGTGGCC
This sequence comes from Devosia ginsengisoli, assembly GCF_007859655.1. Classification (NCBI taxonomy): domain Bacteria; kingdom Pseudomonadati; phylum Pseudomonadota; class Alphaproteobacteria; order Hyphomicrobiales; family Devosiaceae; genus Devosia; species Devosia ginsengisoli. The sequence goes on along the minus strand of NZ_CP042304.1, from coordinate 2,667,043 downwards.
ACTGAATATTACTATGCCCGTTCGGGTCTGCACGTGGAGAATTAACGATGCGGGTGCTGATCGCTGAGGACGACGACAGGATTGCCGAAACATTGATGACCTCGCTCGGCAAGGCGGGTTTCGGCGTGGAGCGCGAACGCGACGGGGAGGTCGCCTGGTTTCGCGGCGACACCGAGCCTTATGACGCCATTGTGCTGGATCTAGGCCTGCCGCAGGTCGACGGCCTTACCATTCTCAAACGCTGGCGCAAAGCGGGACGACTGACCCCCGTGCTCATCCTGACGGCCAGAGGCCAGTGGGAGGAGCGCGTCGACGGGATCGAGGCGGGTGCCGACGACTATGTCGTCAAACCCTTTCATGTGCAGGAAATCGTGGCGCGGCTCCGTGCTTTGGTCCGCCGGGCCAATGGCCTGGCATCGTCGCGTATTGCCTTCGGCAAGTACCTGCTGGACCTGCGGACCATGGAGGTGACGGCCGACGGCGTGCCGATGGAGCTGACGCCGCAGGAATTCAAGCTGATCTCCTACCTGGTGCATCGGCGCGGCCAGGTCATCTCGCAGCTGGAAATCACCGAGCATATCTACAATCAGGATTATGAGCGGGATTCCAACGCGGTGGAGGTTCTTGTCGCCCGGGTGCGCAAGCGGCTCGGGCCGGATGTCATCAAGACCCGGCGAGGGTTCGGATATACGCTGGGTGATGGATTTTGACCCTGCCCTCGCTCCGCCTGCGCATGATGGGGCTGGCGGTCGTCTGGGTCGCCGTGTCGCTGATTGCCGCGGGGGTCGCGCTGCAATACCTGTTCAGCGTCAATATCGAGCGCTCCAGCCGCGAGGACATGGAGGCAACGCTGATGCGGCTCGCGGCGACCATTGTGCCGTCGACAGAGGAGCCGAGCCTCAGCAAGCCGTTGCCGGACCCCAGATACGCGATCCCGTTCGGCGGTCGCTATTGGCAGATCGAGGCGCTCGATACCGGCGAGATCGCACGCTCCCGCTCGCTGTGGGATTTTGTCATCGACGCACCGAGCGTGGATAATGTCGTTCACCACGAGACAGGGCCGGATGACCGCCATCTGATCCTGTTGACCCGCCGCTTCGAGATTGGGGACGGCGAGGACGCCAGGATGTTCCTGGTTACCGTGGGGCAGGATCACGGCCCCATTCACGACGCGACCCAGCAGTTCGGCAGGGACGTGGTGCAGGTGCTGCTGCTGCTGGGAGCTCTGATCACCCTGGCGGCCTGGCTGCAGATCAAACTGGGACTATCGCCCATCAGCCGGGTGAAGCGAGCGATCGAGGCTGTTCGTGCCGGCGATGCCGAGCGACTTGACGGTGCGTTCCCCAGGGAACTCGGTCCGCTCGTCCAGGAGGTCAATCGCCTGCTGGATGCGCGCGAGGCGATGATGGATCGCGCCCGGTCACGCGCTGCCGACCTGGCCCATGGCCTCAAGACGCCGCTCGCCGCGTTGCATGGCATCGTCGACCGGCTACGCGAAAAAGGGAATGATGCGGAAGCCGATCTGCTGGAAAATCTCAGCTTCGAAATGTCGGAGCGCGTGGATTACCAAATGCGGCTGGCCGCGTTGCGGGTGCGCACCACCGCCCATTCGGCACGCTCTTCGCTGAATACTGCCGTCATCAGAACCTTGACGGTGCTGAAGAAGACCGGGCGGGGAGAAAGCCTGCACTGGATCGCCGAACTGTCGGACGATTGCTGGGTCGATGTGCACCGGCAGGACCTGATGGAGCTGGTTGGCATCACACTGGAGAATGCCGCCAAATGGGCCGCGAGTCGGGTCATCGTCCGCAGCGGTCGCGACGCCGACAATGCCGTGCTGGAGATCTGCGACGACGGCCCGGGCATTCCGGAGGACCAGCTGAAGTCACTGGGCATGAGGGGTCTGCGGCTCGATCAGTCGTTGCCCGGCTCCGGCCTGGGACTGGCCATCGCCGGCGATATCCTGGAGATGAACCAGGGCAGCATGAGCTTCAGCCGCGCCCAGATAGGCGGGTTGATCGTGACCATCACCTTGCCGCTGGTCAAACCCGGCGCTTTGGCAGAACCCTAGGTGCCGAGGTCAGCGCCGGTTCGATGTCGGCGCCTGGCGGGTATCGTCGCTCCGAAGCGTGCTGGCGATGAGGCTCGCCGCCGCCAGGCACAAGGCCAGGATGAAGCCGGCGGCGAGCATGAGCGTGATCATCTTTCCATCCTCCATTATCTGACTGAAAACCAATGCTCAGCAGAAACAGAAGGTTCTTAACCTATTGATTTAGAGGTTTAAAATATTCCGATCTCAAACGTAAGGCCTTTGCAAGGTGGGGGGAGCCGGCACGAAAAAGGGCGGCTCGTAGGCCGCCCTTATCGGACGGGTCGCCACTACTGCTGGGTAGGCTCCTGGCCTGGCAGCACGGGGCATTTGCCATCCACCAGTTCAACCGGGCAGGGCGGCGTCTTGGGCGCGGTTGTCTCGCCCGGTTCGACGGCTTCGACATCAGCCGGTTCTTCGACCGGAGCGGCCTCGGTCGGAGGGGCTGCCTCAGGCTCGGGGGATGGCTCGGGCGCCGGTGCGGGCTCGGGAGCCGCTTCGGCGGGCGCTGCCTCAGGCTGTGCGGCGTCGGGCGCCGGAGCCGCTTCTTCGGCCGGAGCCGCTTCGGCAGGGGCCGGCTGCTCCTCCTCGCCGGGCAGGGGCGGGCATTTGCCATCGACCATCGCTTCCGGCGGGCACAAGGCTTCGTCTCCGGCGGCCGGTTGATCGGGGGCAGCGGTTTCCTCAGTCGCAGCGGGCTGGTCGGCCGGGGCTGCGGCATCAGGCTGAGCCTCAGGCTCGACGGGGGCGGCGTCGCCCTCGGCGGGTGCTGTCGATTCAGCGGGTGCGGATGCGTCGGCAGGGGCTGCCGGCTCAGCGGGCGCCGCCGGTTGCTCTGCGGCCGGTTCAGCTGCGGCATCGGGGCTGGTGACGTCGCCTTCGGCCGGCGCTTCGGCACCGTCTCCGGTCTCTTCGGGCAGATCAGCCGTGGCGCCGGCGGTGCCGCCCTCGGATTCGATCGTGGCGGCCGCGTCGGCCTCCTCGATTGCTTCAGGCGGAGCGACTTCTTCGGTTGGCTCGGCGACGTCCTGATCGAAAATGGTGATCGCCTGGGCATCGATATCCACCGACTGGGCCGTCGGGTCCTCGACCTCCTGCGGCTGATAGATGATGATCTCCTGGTTGATGGTCTGCTCGATATAGGTGACGTCGATCACATTATTGACCACCAGGTCGCCCTCGACCACCACGGGGCCGAGGAACTGGGTCTGGGCATAATAGTCGGGCTGTTCGCTGCCGATGATGATGCTGACCGACAGATCCGGCTCGACGAACTGCTCGGTGGGCACAAAGACCCAATAGCCCTCGGGCAGATCGCGACGCGAAACCTCGACCGATATGGCGAAGCCATCGTCTTCCGGCGGCAGAGGCGCCCAACCGACGACGGTATCACTGCGGCGCCAGCTGACCCAGGCCGGAGCCCATTTGGTGCCCGGCACCCAGCACCAGCCAAGCTCTTGGTCAGGAAACCAGCGGCCATAGTGATAGGTGGCCCAGGCGAAGGGCTCGTCGGAGGCGAAATACCAGCCGCGATCCGCGATATAGAGCCAGCGGCCATGGCTGTAGGGGCGCCAGTCGGTATCGACCCCCGTGGGACAAAACACATAATTGTAGCGGGCATGGCGGACCCAGACGCCGTGCGGTTCGAGCTGCTCGAAGAACAGCTGGAAGCTGACACTGGCGGACTGTGCCTGGGCCGCCGTAACGCCAAGCGGCATGCCGGGCGACAAGGCGGCGAGGGGAAGACTGAGTGTGGCGAGCGCGACGCCCGCGAGAAGTCGGGACTTAAACATGGGAAACCTCATTGGTTATTGCCCCCCAGCAAAACTACGGCCGCCCGGTGGGCGGCCGCGAGGCAGGTTCAGTCGGCTTCCGCCGCGACGACAACGCCGGGCGAATAGACCACTGTGCGGTCACTCAGATTGACGAAATAGACGCGGTCGTTGGTGTAGAAATAGCCGTGCGTCGCGTCGCCTTCGATCGGATGAAGCTCGATTTCGGCAGGCACTACGAAACCGACGTCGATGTCGCCATCGATGACCACCGGTTCGGTGGGGTTGAGGCGGACATATTCCACCGAACTGGCCTCGACGCCTGCTGCGGCACCGATGGTGGCGCCGGTGAACCCACCGATGACAGCACCGATCGGCCCGAAGATCAGGCCACCGACAACTGCCCCGGCTGCGCCGCCGGCGCCGCCGCCGACCACCGCGTCGGCATCAGCGTCCGCATCGGCGGATTGCGCATAGGCCAGCGTTGGAGTGGCCAGCAGGGCAATCGCCGCAATTCCAGCGAGAAACTTATTCATTTCTTTCTCCTTGCTCGAAATGGGATGATGGAGAAGAATGAAATGGCTTGGAAATGGTTCCTAAGTACTTGAATTACATTTGTCTTTCTGGAGAATTAATCGATTTGTAAGGTGAGCGGCCAGGCATATACTCTGGCCATTGCAACCTGCGAAGAAATGCACGGACCGACCGTCTCGCTGCGGGGATCAGAGGTTAGCTGCACGCCGATGAAAGTGACCATATTAACGATCATCGCCATGCTGGCCTTTGCCGCAAACTCGGTGCTGGCCAGGCTTGCTTTATCGGGCGGAGGCATCGACCCCCTGAGCTATACCGGCATGCGTTTGGTCTCTGGAGCAGCAGTCCTTGCTGTGCTGGTATTTTTCAGGCGGCAGCGTGGGGCGGGCAAAGGCATGGGGAGCTGGTCGGGCGCCGTTGCTCTGCTGCTCTATGCCGTGGCGTTCTCCATTGCATATGTCATGGTTGGGGCCGGACCTGGAGCGCTCATTCTCTTTGCCAGCGTCCAGATGGGGATGTTGGCCTGGGCAGTCTTCAAAGGCGAAAGGCCAGGGCTTCTGGAATGGCTCGGAATTACCATCGCATTTTTTGCCCTCGCCTACCTGGTGTCACCCGGTCTGGTTGCGCCGTCGCTCTCAGGAGCCGTGCTCATGGTTGTCGCCGGCCTTTCGTGGGCGGCATATAGTCTGCTGGGCAAGGGCTCGCTATCGCCTCTAGCCGACACTGCGGGCAATTTCATCCGCTGCCTGCCGGTGGGCATCCTCCTGATTGTAATCGGAATGCTTGTATTCAAACCGAACATGGCAGGGGTGGTCTATGCCGTAGCTTCGGGCGCAATTGCGTCCGGCCTCGGCTACACCATCTGGTATAGTGTCCTGCCACAACTCTCACGAAGCCGCGCCGCACTCGTTCAATTGACCGTGCCCTCCATTACCGCTTTCGGCGGTGTCGTCTTCATCAACGAGGTTTTGACGGCGCGGTTGGTGATCGCAACTATCGGTGTCGTTGGGGGCGTCGCTCTGGCGATTATGGCGGCCCGACATGGCAAGACCAAAGTCGCTCCGGAAGGGAGCCACTAACGGGCGGATGCTTCCCGTCGGGGGCAAACAGCAAATAGCTTGGCTTTTCATAAAATCCGGGTCAGGCCTGTCAGGCGGGCGTCAGCCGCATCCCTATATCCAGCCAGCGGTGGGGGATGGAGATACTCGATGTCACAAGCTTATCCCGACGCACTCTTTGAACGTGTGCGCGATCACCTGGAAAGGGCCGCTGCTATATTGCACAATGAAGTGGCGGCCCAAACCATACGAGACAATATCGAGGAGGCAGTCGATCTGGCACTCGAATGCGCCTACCGGCCATTGTCTTCACAACCATTGAAGCCGGTATCCGCCCTCAATGTCGCAAATGACAACGCCCCGGATGTCCTCGGGCCACCCGATGGGCACCCGCATACGAAGTGCGAGTAGGTAGACAGTAAGTTGACAGACGGGGACTGTTCTTCCCCGGGATATCAAGGTCCGAAGACCCTACAACCGGGGTGACCGGATGGGGTCTCCGCGCCATCTCGGCCAGCATGTCGGCGGCTTTTGTCATTACGTAGGACCAACTCGCCCCTTTGGTGCCGGTTTCCAAGAACAAGTTCATCTCGGACTGGCATTGCTGGACTCTCCAAAGGGGAAAGTGCATTCTTTGGAGAGCGGGAGGCCAGCATGCAGGAAGAGAGCATTGTCCGCGATATCGAAATCTCGGACGGCAGGCAGGTCCACAAGGCCAGTTATTATGTTGAGAATGGCATGCTGCATGCCAGGATCGGCGGGAAAATGATCAGCCTGGTGACCGGTGCCGAAACATCAGACGAGGCGGTGCGCCGTCTGCTGTCTGGCCACATCCAGACGAAAGCCTGGCGGCAACGCTTGGCTGAACGATGGTTCGGGCCAGGAACCTCGCGCTGAAATCTTTGTCGCGTCCTGTGATTATCCTCGGGACCTGGAGATCGAAGATGACCTGTGAGGATCAAGTCGAAAACGCGCAGCGGCAGATGTATGGCAGGTTCCTCGGGCCCTTTTCGTTGGCATGGCTGCGCTTTGGATTGTTGGCGTCGTCATCATGCTCGCGGCAACCTGCAAGGGCTCAACTATGAGCAATGCACCTACCCACTGTAGTTGACGCGAGCGCACCCGCGGCAGCCACGGATGCCACTCCCTCCGCGGCGCCGATGGCTCAATAGTTCAGGTAAACCAGGCCTTCCTGTCCACCACTCTCGCGGAGGCGGGGTGAGAGAGGAATCGATATAAGGTTTGGTCCTAGCCTATTGCTCTCACAAACCACTCCGCCCCCGCCTGAGGTCAAGCTGATTGCTATCACTTCGGTGCGTGTGCTGGATTTATTCGTTGGACGTATGCTCAGGCGCCCCATGCAGCAACTGCGACGCTGGGGATTGGGTGAGATGCAGATAGCGCTCGAACTGTACCAAAACGTCGGCGATGAGCTGATCGCGATGCAGGCCCATGATGTCATAGCCGCGACCGCCGCTAGAGAAATAGGTGCGCGCTTCGTAGCGTTGTTCCGGCCGCCGCGTGGCGAGTGGCGCGAAATTGGGGATCGGCAACGACGCAAGGCTGACGCCATAGACGAAATCCCGCAAGTTTTCGGCGGGTGATCGCAGGGCGATACTGCCGGTCTCATCTGTCTCGACACGGGCGGGTCGTCCACGATCGGTGAGTTCTCGGGCCACTTGTTGGAGGGCGGGACGGACTTCCTCGGTGATGAAAGCCGCTACGTCCTCCTTGGTAGGAGCGCGCATCATCAGGGTCAGGCGGCGTTGCCAGGTCAGGCCGGCTGCCTGAGCGGGTGCAACAGGTGCTGGTGCGGCCGGGCGCGCATATTGCTGGGCAAGGTCCGAACGCATGCCCAGATACAGCGACCAGACCAAGCCCAGCATGACGATGGCGAAGGGCAGGGCGCTGGCAACCGTCGCTGATTGCAACGCAGGCAGACCACCGGCGAGCAGGAGGGATGCTGCGACCACGCCCTCCATCACGCACCAGAAGACGCGCTGTCCAGTCGTTGTCTCAGTTTCTCCACCCGCGGCAATGGAATCGACCACCAGCGAGCCGGAATCGGAGGAAGTGATGAAGAAAATAGCGACCAGGATAATAGCCAGCGTGGAGGTGAGGCCGCTGAAGGGCAGATATTGGAAGAAGTGGAAGAGTCCGGTGGAAATGTCGGTGGCGATGGCTTGACCAACGTCACCCGCCGCAACGCCGGTATCGATAAACATCGCGGTGTTGCCGAACACCGTCATCCAGATGAAGGTGAAACCGGCCGGGATGAACAGCACGGCGGTCACGAATTCACGCACCGTCCGACCGCGCGAAATGCGGGCGATGAACATGCCGACGAAGGGCGACCAGGAAATCCACCAGGCCCAGTAGAACAGGGTCCAGGCGTCGATCCAAGGTGTCGGCTGGTAAGCGTAGATATTGAAGGTGCGCAGCACAAGGGTGTCGAGATAAAGCCCCAGATTTTGCACCAGGTCGCGGAACAGCTGTGCAGTAGGTCCGACCACAAGGACAAACAGCATCAGCAGGATTGCGACAACGAGATTGGTCTCGGATAGAATGCGCACGCCCTTGTCCAGTCCGCTGACAACCGACGCGGTGGCCAAGGCAGTGACGAGGGCAATGAGCGGCAATTGGACGATCGGGCCGACGGGAGCGCCAAGCAGGTAGGCAAGCCCCGCATTGATCTGCGACACGCCCACACCAAGCGAAGTGGCAATGCCGAACATGGTGCCGACGATCGCAAAGATATCCACTGCGTGGCCTATGGGACCGTTGATGCGTTCCTTGAGCAATGGATAGAGCCCCGAGCGGATGGTGAGCGGCAGGTTGTAGCGATAGCCGAAATAGGCCAGCGACAGCCCAACCACGGCATAGATAGCCCAGGCGTGGATGCCCCAGTGGAAGAAGGTGACGGTCATGGCCTCGCGCATCGCCTGAATTGAGCGCGGCTCTGCCGTGGGCGGCGCCATGAAGTGGGTCATGGGCTCGCCTACAGCGTAAAACATCAAGCCGATGCCCATGCCGGCGGCGAACAGCATGGCGATCCATGAGGTGAACTTGAAATCGGGCGTGGCGTCGTCGGGTCCCAGCTTCAGGCAGCCATAGCGGCCAAAACAAAGCAGCAACACCGTGATGAGGAAGACCCCGACGGACAACAGGTAGAACCAACCGAAACTCTGCAAAATACCGGTTTGAACGGAACCAAACACCTCATCGGCCTGGTTGGGGAAGACTATTCCGACGGCAAGAAAGGCACCGATGACCAGCAGCGAGCCAAAGAAAACCGGTCGATTGATGATGAAGGGTTTGAACATGGGGCCTGCTGCTGTGGTTGTGTTCCTGAGTTATAAGCTCTCGTTAGAGCTGGGGTTCCAAGCGGCTATGTGTTGCCGACGGAAAAACCATCGCCTTATAATGCCCACCGCAAATGCCCTGCTAAGGCACGGCAGCATTTTGAAAACGCATCTCAAGGCTGGGCAACGTGCTTGCCCGGTGCCGCAGCAGCGCTTTGCGAGCCGCGGCAGCGTCTTCAGCCGCTGGCTCTCAAGGCTCCACATGCACTTCGCGATACCGCCCGGTACGCCGTATCTGCGCAATGCCCGCGCGCATCGTTTCGGTCGGTCTTGTTGTGCAAGCTCGATGGGGTGGTCTTCACCTGACGGCTCCATGACGACAACGCTGAAGTCTTCTGCCCGCAGCCCCGCTGTCAGCCATGGAGTCAGATTGCCGGTCTTCAGCGGACGCCATCAACATGCGCCGCAAAGTCTCGTATCACATCGGCAATCTCATCGATCTCCGAGGCAACTCCACGTTCAAGGTACAGCTTGAAACGTAGCCTGAATGGCCGAAACGGGGCTTGCTGACTGGCGGCTCCCGACCCAAGGTGGGCTGTGCAGTGCTATGTCGGCTATTTGGGGCGAGAGTTATGGATCTCTGACCTATGATCCCGTGCGCACGAAATCGTAGATGGCGGTCGTTCGGCAGTCGGCCATGCCGAGCATGGCGAGGGCGGACGTGTTGGCGCTGTCGGCTGCGCCGATCCGTATCTGCATCGACGCCGTCGCCCGCTCCGGCGTGACCAGGGTCGAGGTCAGGGCTCCGGTCACGCTCAGAACCGGATTGGTTTCGACCTGAAGGCGCCCAACAAAATGCCCCGGCGATCGTTCCGACCCACCGGACCAGCGCGGAACTGTCCCCGCCAAGTTTGGCCGGGTCATAGCGGCCGCCCCAGGCCACGCGCGCCCGCATCACCATGCCAGCGACAACGGGGCGTATCATCTGATCGACCTGGGAAGGGCATCCGGTAGTGGTCTGGATCCGCACCGTGCCGATCCAGTCGCCGTCCAGCGGCTGGATCGGATCGAACAGCACCATCTCGCAGCGGCCATTGCCGCCCGCCACCTGATGGACCTGATCCGGGGTCAAGGGCGACAGATAGGATTCTCCGCCGCGGCTGACATAGGTCATGCTGACCGCATTGGGCGGGATATTCGGCCCGAGCAGGAATGTGAGGTCGTCGGCGGTCAGTGATGTCAGAGTGCAGACACAGCCGCCGCCATCGCATTTGACCACGACGAGCTTCTCGCCCGTCGGCTGCGCAAATGCCGGCGAGGCGAAAAGCATGGCAGCCAGGATAAGCAGGCGCCGCATTGTCCTACTCCGCTGCCAGTTGGGGTGCGATCAGGTCCAGCAGGCCCAGCCCGTCTGGCGCAGGCAATGCCACGCCGTGGATGCGGGTGACGAGATTACCCGCCAGGTCCGCCTGGCCAACAGGCTCGACCTCGCCCAGTTCCAGAGTAGCCCGCAGGATGCGATAGGCCTGCAGGTCCCCCGCCGTCATCGCCGCGCTGCGGCACAGGCGGCCAGCGGGAATGTCCTCGCATGGACCGAGCATGGCGTCCCATTGGCGCGGATTGAGCGCAACCATGGTTTCGCCCCTGTCGGCACGCAGTGGCTCGAATATCGTAAATACCCCGCCCGTATCGACACCCGCCGCCGTCCTGAGCGAAACGGGTTGCTGTATGGCCCAGCCGATCGGTAGGCCGAGTTGCAATCCGGTTTCGGCGTCGTGGACGAAACAGGGCAGATCGCCGTCGCCAGGGTCGTGTGGAGCGATAAAGGTGCCGACGAAGCGGAACTCGGGCAGCAGATGTGACCGGGCGCGCCGGTCGGAGCGGCCTGAGCGACAGCAAGATTTGCCCGGTGCAGGGTAAATAACAAGGATTCAGTCGATCTTAATCCTACGCTTGTTACGCCCCTTGTGCGCCAAGATTGACATGAAGAATGGAGTTGAAGTGACCGAAGATAACAGGACGACTATCAGCTTCTTCATCGGCTTGGCGATCATGGCGCTAATTGCAGCAGTTGCGTTCTTGACCCTCAATCCGACCATGATCGGCGTTACATCCGAAGCCGGCGATTTCTTCGCCCAAAGGATCGGTCGTGTCATTGCCGTGTTCAGCGGTGTCATGGGGCTGGTTCTGATGCTTATCGGGGTGATGAACCTCATCGGCAAAATGACGTCTACCGACGATATGACGCGCAACTTGGGGCCGAAGAAAGCCGGAGCCATCAAGCTCGCCGCTGGCGTCGCTTTCCTCTCTTGCTCCATCGCGCTGGTCTTTGCGCACTTGTAGGCATCGATCCTCGCGGACCCTTATCACCGCGACACCGACCGGTGGCTGCCGGGCTTCAGTCCGCCACGCCACTACTAGAGTAGCTGCCAAATTGTGCAAACGGTAAGGTCAGTTTCAGCGACGTGCGCAATCCCGATCGGCGTCGCCGAATTCTGCCACAGTTCTCTGGCGGCCCTGTGGACAATAGCTTCGCGCGAAAGCGGCGGCGGTTGCCCCGGCCGACATCGCCCTGTCATGGTCATCTCAGCCTCTTGGGGGGCGAGCGCACCATAAGCGCCGGATTCCAACGGCCCAAGGCCCGCGTGTGCGTATTCGTCCTCTCCCTCAGAACTTCACGTTGAAGTTCGCTTTGAAGGATTGGTCGGAAAGGTTAGGGCCAAACTGGCCGCCATAGGACATGCCGAGTGTGGCGGCGGGCGACAGTGTGAAATCGAAATCAGCCTCGACCGCGGCGGCGTCGCGCGTGATCGGCACACCGCCGATGGCGAACATATCGCCGCTAGCGAACTGCATCTGAGAGAGTGGTGCAGCGTCACCGAAAGCGTGCCGCCAGCCGAGCATGCCCCCGGCAGTGACGACCGTCCCGCCCATGCTGAAGCTGGTCGAGGCGCGCAGGCCCAAGGTGGTGAAGGTGGTGCCGGTGTTAACCGGCGTGCTGGTGAGCGCCGCGGGGCCGCCCTTTTCAGTGAAGCCGCTGGTATGCAGGTTCACATAGGCGAAGCTACCGAAGGGTTCGACGACGAAATCACTGACCTGGATGTCATAGCCTAGTTCTCCGAACACCTGAGTGGCGGCAGCATTGTAGTGGCCATGGAGGCTATCCCCGAAGCCGGGGAAGGCCACGATGCGGCCGGTAGAGATGTCGTGCCAAGTATGGGCGGCGCCAATGTTGAAGGCGAGGTTGCTCCACTGCGTTCCACCATAGAGACCGACATGGTAGTCGTTGCTTGTGCCGGACGAAGAGCGATCGTCCACCTTGAAGGTTGTACTGCTGTGGCCGGCGACGGCGCCGAGGCGCCAGGTATTGAATGCCGGACCGTCAGCGCCGATGAAGAAGCCGCCGGTCGAGCGATCGAGATGTGCGGCGTTGCCGTCGCTGCCAGTGTACCCCCAGGAACCGAAACCCTGCCCCCAGACCCCAAGGCTATCAGTGGTGGCGGCACCGGAAGCTGCGCGAATACGGTCATCGACCAGGTTGCGCACAAAGCGGCTATCCTCGATCAATGCGGTGCGGGCGGAGGCGTGCAGTTCGCCCGAGAGTTCATCGAACGCGTACCGCGCCTGACCGGTCGACAAGTTCAATACCGCGTTGTAGGCCGGGTTGCCAAAGCCCAGACTCTCAGTGCCGACACCCGTGGCAATCTGGTTTGGTGTGCTGCCGAGACGACCGAAGTCGATATTGTTGCGAGTCAGCGTCAGATAGACGTTGTTCGGATCGTAGCTCAGCGACGGATCGAGAAAGGCGAAGTTTGAGGTGACCGTGTCGAAGGTGCCGTCGCGCCCGCCGTTAGCGGTGAGGATCGTGTAGTGCGTGGTCGGGACATAGTTGCCCGTTCCCGCGAGCACCTGCACGGCGCCACCCTCAATGGTGGCCATGCCCGTCGCATCGATCCGGTCCGCTTGTCCTGCCGCATTCGCTTCGACGTCGTAGGTCGCGTTCGGGTTGAACAGGATGTTGCCGGCGACATTGAGCGTGCCGATCGAATTGCCGGGTGCGACCGTGCCTGCGACGACGGTATCCCCCACCATACCGTTGCCCTGCAGCCGGCCTGCCGACATGACGCTGACCAAACCGCCGAGATGGCCGTTGACCGCCAGGACACCATCCTCAACCGTGGTCGTGCCGGCAAACCCGCTGGAATTGCCGGTAAACTCGGTCCTGGTCACCCCAATCTGCCGGATTGCGCCAGTCCCGCTGATCGCTCCAGCATAGGTCAGCGCGTTGGCGCGATCGAAGACCAGAACACCGTCATTGACGACGTCGCCAACGATTGAGCCGGCCGTGCCGCCGTTGCCGAGCTGCAGCGTGCCGTCCGCGATCGTTGTGTCGCCCGTATAGGCGTTGTCCTCGGTCAAGATCGTCGTGCCCGGGCCGATTTGCTGGACGGCGCCACTCCCCGAAATCGCGCCGGAGAAGGTCAACGTGTCAGAGCTGTCGAAGGCCAACACGCCATCGTTGAGCACATCACCCGCGATTGAGCCGGTCGCGCCGCCATTGCCGAGCTGCAGCGTGCCGCCGACGATCGTCGTGCCGCCCGTGTAGCTGTTGTTCCCGGTCAGGATCAGCGCGCCATGGTCGTTCTTGACCAGCGTGGAGTTGCCGGACAGTTCCGACGCGATGGTGGCGGTCATGCCCGCGCCGGTGGCGAAGCCGTCGCCGACCCGGATGATGGTTTCACCGCCCGCACCCTGGAGCGCGATGGCATCGCCCTCGATCACATAACCGTCTGCGGCAAACTGCAAGCCGGTCGCGCCGATCGCTCCGGCCGAGGCATCGACCGTCACCACGCCTCCGGTGTTCTGAAATACCGCAAAGGTCGGGTTCGGCTGGAAGGGGCCGTTCAGCGCGCCATCGGCGCCGGTCCAGTTGCGCCCGTCCGCGCGCCATGTTCCAGCACCGCCGTCGATGGCGCCGTTGTCGCGCAGGGCGATGTCGCCGCCGTCCCAGAAGCCGAGGACAGAACCCGCCGTCGAGACGAGGTTGACCTGCTTGTCCACCACTGTCTGAATGAAGATGTCGTCGTCAACCGTCCCGCCGGGCAGGATTCCGATCGCAATGCCGTCATCGGTCAACGTGCCGCCATAGTCGAAGATGCGATAGACACCTGCACCGAACCCACCCTGATCAGTGACGTTGAGCACCCCGTCCAGCGTCAGGTTTCCGGTTACCTCAGTCAGGTCGTTGACACCGCCTCCAACCACACCGGCAGGACCAAGTTCGAAGTTCAATACCGAGCCGGACGAAAGGACAAGATCACCGGCCACCGTAAGCTGACCGGGCGAACTGCCTGGCGCGAGTATGCCGCCATCCAGCACCGTCACGTCGCCCGCGGTGCCGTTGCCGCTCAAGGTGGCGCCACTGCCAACCGTCATCGTGGAATTGGCGATCGAGCCGTTCACCAGCAGGGTGCCGCTATCGACAGAGACATGCCCGGTGAAGGCGTCGCTATCGCCCGACATGGCCAAAACGCCGGAGCCCTGCTTCCGGACCGTTCCGGCGCCCGAGATCGAGCCGTCATAGACCGCCGCGTCGGATCGATCGAAGATCAGCGATCCGCCGTTGTCGATGTCGCCCGAAAATGAACCGGAATTCCCGCCAAGGCCGACAAACACCTGTCCGTTCGTGCCGTTGTCGAAGGCGGCGGTGTTCACCAGCGAACCGTAGAGGTTCAGCGTGCCCTGATTGTCGAATGTACCGTCGTTCTGGATTGTGCCGTGACTGTCGATCGTGCCGGTATTCGTCACTGTATCGTTGTTTTGGATGCGTCCCAGATTTTCGATATACCCGGTCGCGTTCGTCAGATATTTGCCGTTTATGAAAGCGCCCTTGAGTGTAAAATTCCCTTTGTTGAAGAAACTGAGATAATTGTATAGACTATCCACGCCGTGATCGTTAAATGTCAAATTTCTTTCATTATTTATGACGTAGTAGTTAGTCATGTAGTAATTGATAATCATGTCACCGTAGTTGTCTATCTCTCCCTTATTTATGATGCCGGTCAAATCCGATGATCCGTGATTGACAATATGCCCGTCATTTTGGAGTAGGTACGAGTTATCCAAATCGCCATAGTTGTATATCGTGCCGGCGAGGCCGTTGATGATGACGGGACCGTCGAAACTCCCCCAATTGTTCAGCGTCCCCTGATTGGTGAACTGGAACTCCAACGCCTCCTCAAAAATGTCGCCGTAGTTGGAGAGCGTCCCGTCATTGACGAGCCAGCCGTTGTGGAGACGCAGCGTGCCCGTCGCCGCCACATTTCCCCCGTTCGCATGGCCGGAGGGGTAGGTGCCGGCGATGGTATGGGTTTCGCCCGCGGGAACGTCGATTACGGTTTGTGCCTGGACGGAAGTTGCCCCGAACAGCAGCGCCAGCACCGTGACACCGGCAAGCCCAGCACGAGGAAGGCACGAGGGCATGATTGAGCCGGCCAGCGGCCCCGAACGCAGGCTTGTTCCACCGTCAAGTCGATAGCCAATCTGGCGGCAATGCCTCCGCAGTATCCTTCTCCCTACTTGAGCAGGTGGATAATAGGGAAAGCGCGGTCGATATACTTTGCCGGGTGTCCATATCTCTTGTCCCGGAGTCCAATCGCAGGGTTGCCCGTGGGGTCCCATTACGTCAGGATGCATTGTGCGGGGTATTGGCGACCGAGGGGTCCGTCCGGAATGATCCCGGGGGGAGCACATTTGACGGAGCATACAGCCGTCCCGCGAACAGGGTTTTCAACCGACGGACTGTCCAGCCACGAGGGATGGGAAGCCTGGCGCAACGTCTTTGCGCCCCTCTTCGACATCAAGGAGGAGGCGGACGAGCCGGCAACATTCAGGGCCGACATCGATGCGTTCGAATTGCCGACGATGGTCGTGGCGCAGATTGCCTTTGGCGGCGTGTCGCAGACAGGGCTGCGGTCGAAGGAACTGATCCGTCGCAGTGACCTGGACCATTACGCCATCGAGCTATGCCTGGAAAGCGACGGGTATCTCTGCGAGGGTCGCAACGGAACCGCCGAAATCGAAGCCGGGAGCATCGTCGTACTCGATCTCGGCCAGACCACCGCCCTGAAGACGACGAACTCCCTCTCGATCACGCTGACCATACCCCGCGCGATCCTCGACCGCGATTGCCCCGGGATTGAAAACCTGCACGGAATCAGGATGAGCGGGCCGGGACGCCACCAGCTCCTGCGCGACCATATGCTGTCCCTGTATCGCCATCTTCCGTCGATGACGCGGGCCGAGGCTGGCTTGGCCTCGGAAGCGACAGTGGCGCTGGTCAGCGCGTGCCTTGCTCCTTCGGCCGATCGCCTTGCCCAAGCCAGTGGCATTGTCGAGCACACCATGCTTGACCGGGCCAGGCGATACATCGAAAGCCGGCTCGACGATCCTCATCTTACGCCGGCGGCGATCTGTGCGGCGGTGGGCGTATCGCGATCGAATCTATACCATTTGTTCCGGCATTCCGGTGGGGTTGCCCACTACATACAGGAGCGGCGGCTGCGGCGTGCCAATGCCGCATTGCGCGAACCCACCGAGTGGCGCACCATCTCGCAACTGGCTTATGGCTACGGCTTCGCGAGTGCCGCCCATTTCAGTCGCGCCTTTCGCAATCTGTTCGGATGTTCGCCACGCGACATCCGGGATATTGCGCGTATGCGCGTCATGCCATCGCCGGGACAGGCCGCAACCGGAACCTTCATCGAGGACTGGCTGAAGAACCTGCGGTCACACTGAGTTCGGTGGATCTTTCTTGATTTCGTCAAGGGTAGATCGGTCGTTACGGACAGGTGCGTTGGCCATCCGATCCATTCAGTTCTCTATCGTACGCACTGGGCAGCCATTGCTGCGGTCGTGCGCGCTCGACTGACGCCCGCTTTCCTGAGCCTTGTCCAAAACCGGACAGACCGGTATCCACCGGTGGAAACCCTCGGTCCGCTTTGGGCGATCTGGTTGTGCAAGCGGACATTAGCTCTCGGCTTACTTTCCCAAGGACCGTCGCATAGTCCAGCTGACCTGTTCGTCCCGCAGCCGAAGAGTGCCGCCGATGCCGTAAATCGGCTCCAATTCCAACTCCACATCACCCTTCGACACCTCGTAGCCGGGCTGAGGGCCCGAGACGCGGACCCAAAGCTCCCCGATGATATTCTGGAGGCTAAATCCTTCTAGCGCGACGTCGATCACTTGGTTGGCCGTGCCGTGACCACGATCTTGTCGATGCCGAAGATGTCCGGTCAGTTAATCGCGACGCTGACCTTACTCGATCCCTTTTGGTCAGATGGACGGCCTCGATCTTGCCATCGTGGAACGTCGGCACTCTACCGTGCTTAGCAATCAATCGGTCCGCCCCTGGCAGGGTTGGCGAAGAGTTTGCAACTCGCGTCCCAGCGTGCTGCGTCCGCCTTCTGCGCCTCAGCTCCACATCACCTCTTCGATTCTACCCGTCCGACAGACTAGCACCGTGGTGACTGGTTCGTCCGCGACGGGGTCGGTAGCAGCTCGACCGCTTCCCATGGCCAGCTCAGACGTTCCTATCCGGCAATACCGGGGCGGTCTGCAGACTTCCCGCTTTGCAGCCAACGACAAGGAAGCGGACTTCATTTTAGCGAATTGACGAACTCGCCACTGTTGATCCAACTGGACGACAGCGGCGCCAGACCTCGGCGAAAACGCCGACGCACAGCAGCCCGGCTCCTGCCAGGATCCACAGCGATGACTTCGGACCGATGGCCCCGAGCGCGAAAGACAGGGCGAACGGTGCCAGCGCTGACAACCCGAGGCGACCCATTCCGATCCAGCCAAGGCGTTTGCCGAACCCGGCCTTGCCGAAGATCGCCAGCGGCAGCGTGCCCGACACAATGCTAAATAGGCCGGTGCCAAGACCGAAGACGATGGCAAACGCGATGGCACCGGCGGTCGACGGTGAGGACAGCGCCAAGGTGCCCAGCGCCAGCGGCATAGCAATGGCCGAAACGACCGCTAGTATGGTGGCTGGCAGGTCCTTACCGAACGTCATGTTGATCAGGCGGCTGGCGACCTGCGCGGGCCCGAGCAGCGACGCCACCCACACGCCCGCGGTCCCAAGTCCGAGTAACCCGAGCATGGGCACCAAGTGGAACAGCGTCGCCGCCGAGACGAAGCCGGCCAGCGAGAACCCGAGCACGATCAGGACAAACACAAAATTGGCGTTGCCGATCACCATCGGCGAAGACACTTCCTCAGTTTCCACGGGCCCGGCGGCGGCGATCCGGGCGAAGCGGGACAACCAGAGGTGCAGCGGTAGGCAGACGGCCAGATTCAGGCCCGCAAACAGGAAGTAAACCTGATGCCAGTCTATACCGTGCAGCAGCCAAGTCGTCAGCGGCCAGAAGATCGTAGAGGCGAAACCGGCGATCAGCGTCAGGTACGTGATACTGCGTTGCGCCCGCGTCCCGGTGGTCTGCGCGAGGAAGGCAAACGCCGTCGAATAGAGCACGAAAGCCGATGTCAGCTCGACCAGGATCATGCCGGCCAGGAAAGCGATCGTGCTGCCGGCCAGGCCGCATACCGCGAGCGCGGCCGCAGCCCCGATCGAGCCAATCGACATGACCTTGCCGGCACCGATCCGGTCGGCCAGGCCACCGGCCCATGGCGAAATCAGGCCGCCAGCCAGCAATGCCAGCGAAATGCAGCCGTAGATCCATTCCACTGCCACGCTGAGATCGACGGCGATGCCAGGCGCCAGGATGCTGAAGCTATAGTACAGCGTGCCATACCCGATGATCTGGGTGACGCCGAGTGCCCAGATGCAGCTGGCGGTGGAATAGGTATCGGCCATCGTATCTTAGATCGACTTCAGGCCGACCCGCTCCTCGAGTTTGGCAGCTGCTCCTTGCGCTCGCTATAGCGGGAGGTCAGGTATCCGGAGACGCCACGGTTGATCAGCGTGAACTTCACAAGCTCTTCCATGACGTCGATCACCCTATCGTAATAGGATGACGGTTTCATGCGGCCGTCCTCGTCGAACTCCTGGAAAGCCTTGGCCACCGACGATTGGTTGGGGATGGTGACCATCCTCATCCAGCGGCCAAGGACGCGCATCTGGTTCACGGCGTTGAACGATTGGGATCCGCCCGAAACTTGCATGACCGCCAAGGTTCTCCCCTGCGTCGGACGGATGGCACCGCCGGGAAGGGGTATCCAGTCGATCTGCGACTTCAGCACTGCTGACATTGCGCCGTGCCGCTCCGGCGACGTCCAGACCTGGCCTTCGGACCACAGCATGGCGTCACGCAGCTCCTGAACCTTGGGATGGGTATCGGGTGCATCGTTTGGCAGCGGCAGCCCGTTCGCATGGAAGACCCGCACCTCGGCGCCGAAAGCCTCCAGGAGACGCTGCGCTTCGAAGGTCAAGAACCGGCTGCAGGAGCGTTCCCGCAGCGAGCCGTAGAGCATCAGAATCCGCGGCTTATGTCCAAGAGCGGGAGTGATGAGCTGAGAGAAATCGGGAACATGGAAGGCGGCTGGCACAACGTTGGGCAGATCAGACAATACGCTTTCCTTCGGCGTCGAGAATGACCTCGCCGTCCTCCTTAGTGAACGGCCCGATGTTGGGGTTCTCAAGGATGTCGAGCACGGCCTCGGAGGGACGGCACAGGCGCGTGCCGATCGATGTTTCGACGAACGGACGGTTAAGCAGGATGGGGTGCTGTTCGATAGCATCAAGCAGCTCGTCATCGGTCTTGGAGGGATCTGCCAGCCCCAGCTCTTCGAAGGGCGTATCCTTCTTCCGCAATGCATCCCGCAGCGAAATACCAGCAGCCGAAACGAGCCCGACTATGCGGTCACGGGTCGGCGGGGTCTTGAGGTATTCGATGACGGTCGGTTCGACACCCGACTGACGGATCATGGCAAGGGTGTTCCGGGAGGTGCCGCATTGGGGGTTGTGATAGATCGTGACGCTCATTCGGCAGCCCTCGTTTCGGTGTTGTGACGGACGGCGACACCGCGTTCGTACCAGCCTTTTGACCGGTTCACGATCCAGACCACGGACAGCATGACCGGCACCTCGACGAGAACGCCGACGACTGTCGCGAGGGCCGCACCGGAGTTGAAGCCGAACAGGGCGATGGCCGCGGCGACGGCAAGCTCGAAGAAGTTCGAGGCACCGATCAGCGCGGACGGCCCGGCGACGCAGTGCTGCTCTCCGGAGATCCGGTTCAGGATGTAGGCCAAGCCTGAGTTGAAATAGACCTGGATCAGGATGGGAACGGCCAGGAGGAGGATGACGGTGGGTTGCGCGATGATCTGCTCGCCTTGAAAACCAAAGAGCATAACGAGCGTCAGCAGGAGCGCGCCGATGGACATCGGCTGCAGGACGGACAGCACCCGGTTCATGGCGTTGATGCCGCCATTGGCTAGGAGCCAGCTCCTATATAGCTGGGCGGCGATGACCGGCACGACGATGTACAGACCGACCGAGAGCAGCAGCGTGTCCCAAGGAACCGTGATCGCGGACAACCCCAGCAGCAGCCCCACAATGGGTGCGAATGCAACGACCATGATCGCGTCGTTCAGCGCCACCTGGGACAAGGTGAAGTGGGGCTCGCCGCGTACCAGGTTCGACCACACAAAGACCATTGCGGTGCACGGGGCTGCGGCAAGGATTATCAGGCCCGCGATATAGCTGTCGATCTGCACCTCGGGAAGCATCGGTCGGAACAGCCAACCTATGAAGAGCCAACCCAAGAGCGCCATCGAGAACGGCTTTATGGCCCAATTGATGAAGACGGTAACGCCGATGCCACGCCAGTAGGAGCCCACTTGGCGCAGGCTCATGAAATCGATGCGGACCAGCATAGGGATGACCATCAGCCAGATGAGCAACGCCATGGGGATGTTCACCTGGGCATACTCGAACGAGCCCAGGCCCTGGAACACGGCGGGAAAGAAGTGGCCGGCGGCGATCCCAACGACGATGCAGATCGCGACCCAAAGGGTCAGGTAGCGTTCGAAAATGGACATGGATGCCTACGCGACCCTGGAAGACTTGGTGGTGGTGCCGTCCATTGCGCCGATGCCCTCGAGCCTCGAGTTCAGCGCCATGCGGTCGATGCTGGCGATCGGCAGGTTGATGAAGGCGCCGATGCGATTGCGGAGATAGCGGAGAGCGTCCACAAAGGCGGCGCGCTGCTTGAACTCCGGGCCGTCGACCGCTGCGGGATCTTCGATGCCCCAATGCGCGGTCATCGGTTGACCCGGCCAGATCGGGCACGTCTCGCCGGCGGCGTTGTCGCAAACCGTGAAGATGAAGTCCATCTTCGGCGCGCCCGGTACGACAAATTCGTCCCATGCCTTGGAGCGCAACCGCTCGGTCGGAATGCCTACCTTAGCCAGAGTTTCCAGCGTCATCGGGTGCACTGCGTTCTTCGGCGTGGAGCCTGCTGAGTAGGCCTTGAAGCGGCCTTGGCCGACATGGTTGAGGATGGCCTCGCCAAGAATCGAACGGGCTGAATTGCCGGTGCAGAGAAACAGGACGTTGTAGACGCGTTCAGACATGGCTCGACTCCTTCGGAGAGCAGCACGGGGTGAATTCGGCGACGAGCGGCTCACACAGATCCGGGCGACCGCCGCAACAGTCCTGCACCAGGAAGCTCGCGATTTCGCGAACGCGATCGACGACGGCGCGGTAGACGATCGAGCGGCTGTGACGCTCGGATTCGATCAGGCCGGCGCGAGTCAGGATGGCCAAGTGGCTGGACATTGTGTTCTGCGGCACGTCCATGCGTCGCGCGATCTCACCAGCAGGCAGGCCCTGGGGTTCGTGCTCCATCAGCAAACGGAACACGTCCAGACGGGTGGACTGGGACAAGGCGGCGAAGACTTCGATAGCGTGAGTTGATTCCATATATCGACGATTATCGATGTATTGAACGAACGTCAACAGCTTAAGGGGGTGGATCATGGGAAGCGGCGCCCCGGTGGCAGGAATGGGGCCGGCACTCGCCACCGGTCCGGCTGCCATAGTCGTTCCTCCTGCGGCCGCTTTGGCCGATGGAGAAATACAACAATGGGTATCTTACAGTACGGACCCTGCTGCGGCAGGGAGACCTGCGTGGAACGCTGGCAGGCAGGTTGGCGCCAAACGCGCATTGAAGATCAGGCAGATCTGGTCAATCCGCTTTTTTCTGGACCGCGAGGGACGAATGAGAGACCGGGCTCTTCTTCGACCTGTGCATTGGCGATCGACGGCGTTATCTTGCTCGCCTTCCTCGTCAAATGGCGTGACGTCGCCGTCGCCAGCAAATGGCCTCGGCGAAGGGTCGGATACTCAGAAACGCAGGCAAGGAAGGTCTCCCGAATAGCTGACAGCGACGATATGTGCAGGTCGATGAAGTCCGGAACTTTGCCTTCATCCGCTATGCCTTCAATGTCGGTGAGAGAAAATTCCAAGGCACACTCATCCACCTCGGCGACGACCCCAGCAATGTTCACCTGGCGGAGATGCCGGAGCGATATCCGCGTACTGCCGAGGTAACCGTCTATTACGATCCCGCGAATCCCAGGAACTGCGTTCTTGATCGTGATCCTCCGACGCTGAGGTTCTTCGTTAACGAAATAGGCACCACGGCTGCCGTGGCCATCGGGCTCGTGGTTATACTGCTCGCCGCCAATGGCATGCTCGCCATGCCATCGCTGCCCGAACCGTGCTGGACACCCCGGTAAGTGTGGGAGTTGCCTGCCTTCTGGCGTTGGGACTGGTTCTGGTCGCAGCCTTTCGCCGCCAGGCACATGATGCGGCACTAGAGAGCGACACCCGTGACGATTCTGTCCTCGGAAGCCGTCAAGGCTCAGGCCGTGCACTCTGTTCGTCTCAGGCCGGGCGATGCTTCGTCCGCGTCCAAGCCGTTTTGCGCAAGGCTGACTACAATGAGCGCGCGTCGCACGACGTCCTTCCTCTCTCTCAATGGAGCAGTTCATGCGCTCGTCATCGCTCTGGCAGTTTGTAGGCCGCGCTATCTGGCCCTCCGCGTCGATGCTGATTGCGGGATTGATGGCTATGTTGTCGCTGATGCCGCACGCGCAAGACGCCGCCCAGGACATCCAGTCGGCCATAGAGAAAGCGAACCTCTATATCGACATCGCCGAGTACACCGAGCATGCCGTCGATTCCTGGGACCGCTACCTTGGCTGGGTGAACGTAAAGACCGGACCGACGGGAAAGGAACGCTACATCTCCGACGGTATGTACCCGATCGACGATCTGTCCGGCTTCCTGGAGGCGGCGCGCCGCGGGGCGGCGCTCGAGCCGAGCACGCCTGACCTCGACTCGACGATCACGCGATACCTGGATGCCTATGAAGCTTTGTTCCCGGTCATGAACCGGGCAAATGACTATTATGAACGGGAGTTGTATCGGACCGACGCAATGACCGAGGGGCGCGCATTGCATGCTCAGATGGTACCGCTCGTCGCCGCGTTTCTGACGGAGCGTGAAGCGATGCTTCGGGAATTGCGCCCGTTCGTCCGCGAGGTGGAACGGCAGGAGATGACGGCGATGGAGGAACGCGAGGGACGGTCGCTAGCCTGGCAGACCGCCCAGGTCATGCACGCCGCCAACCAGGTCGTCGATCTTTTCCCACAAACGCGACCCACGCCAATCGACCCCGACACGTTCGAGCAGATGCTTGACGGCATCGGCCCGAATACGTCGGGCGAGGAATTCGACGAGATTATCTCCGGCGTCGCGAAACCTGTAGACGTGGTGGTCGACCTGGCGCTGTTCGATCCTGCTGTGGAGGAATATGCCGAGGCGGTCGATCTGTTCGAACGCTTCGCCGCGGAGACTCCCGAGGAAATCGAGGACTTCAAAGATCTGCCGCGGCAGTTCCTGTCCAGCCTGCTCGTCCTGCAGGAATCGCTGGCCCGAAGCCAAGGGCGCGACTTTGATGGCTCCGGACAACAGGTTGGCCAGGTTGCCCAGATATACTTCTCGATGGTGTCGGCAAGCAGTGGACTTTCGCGCAGTGGGCTGCAGTTTCTGAATTAGTCTGAGCGATACGACACCACTCGAGCTGATCCGGCGCGAATCGCCGATCTCATGCCGTTCCGCCGTGCGCCCCCGTTCATGCCTTTCGAACACCTATTTCGCGTCGCCAAAGCGGACATGAAGCCACCGCTCCGCTGGATCATTGTCGGGTGGCGTTGGCCCTGCATTTACCCAGTCGCCCCAATGATAGGCGGATCATGGGGCGCTTGTGTGATTGCAGGTTTATTTTCAGAAGTTCGAAGTTGGCAGGGTGCCGCCTTGCAAATCGCGCATTGCATATCCACATGTTATGATACGTTTCCAGCCTCCAAGGCGACCTGATCCCCCGGCACAGCCGGTTGCTTGGCGATCCCTCTGATTTTGTGAACGCTTATCCCCTGCTGCATTCCGCGGCGAGGCATTAGTCCCTGCCATCGGCTAGGGCATTGAAAGAGCAGCGCATGACCAGCGGCACCGTCAAATTCTACAATACCACCAAAGGTTTTCGGTTTCATCGCACCAGATGACGGCAGCAGGGACGCGTTCGTCCATGCCAGCGCCGTCGAGCGGGCCGGGCTTTCCAGCCTGGGTGAGGGTCAGAAGATCTCCTACGACATCGAAAATGGACGGGACGGTCGCGCAGTGGCCATCAACCTCAAACTTCCCTGATCAGTAGCTTGCCTTCGCGTGACTTAAAAACTGAAATCGTTCAGCCATCATATAATCACAAGGAGAAATGGAGATGATCCGGTTCGACTATGCCGCCGCCGCTGAGCTCTTTCCGAGCAAAAGCCCGTATAAGTCAGCCCAGGTCAGCTATAGGCGCTTTGCCACCGCTGCCGAGGCGGTGCGCTATGCCATTGAGGACATGCCGGCGCCCCTGCTGCGCGGCTCCCTGCTGGAAGTCGACGAGCAGCGCTTCGACGGCACTCAAATTCGTAGCCTCTACGACGCTGACGCTTTCCCGCTCGTTCGGGCAGAACGCACATGAATAGCAAGCTGCACGTCAAAGCGGATACTCCAGCACCGGACGGCCGGCCCTGACTTGCGGTGTGATGGATCGATCTCAGTTATCCTGTTGTTGCTCGCAGTCGCTAGCTTTTACGAGATCGACCCAACGCGTCATGCCATGTCAGCGGTCGGCGTGATGGCACTGGCCGCTGCTGCCGGGATTGTCCTGCATGTTGTCCGCACCCTGCGATATCGCGAGGCACTCATAACGAGATGAACCCAAAGGAGAATATCGATGACTATTCCGAGCAAGATCATTCCCTTCCAACGCAAAGTCTATCCGGCCTTGGTCCCAGCGGCGCGGGGGACAGACTATCCACGTTTTGAAGCGGAACGCGTCCGCAGCGGACTTCCACCAAGGATATTGCCAGACTCGGGGGGAAAGCATGAGCAGCGTCCGATCAACTAGCCGTACGGTGACGTTTCTTTTCCCCTTCAAAATGCCGGGCATGCAGGAGCCGCATGCGGCGGGCACATTCGACATTCTTGCTGAAGAGGAACAGCTCGACGTCATGTGGGACGCGCGCCGAACAACATTGAGCATTCTGTTGCGCTATCCGGGGCGCATCGAAGCCTTGCCCGTCACCGCCGGAGATCTTGAAGAGGCGATCCTCAATGATCGCAATTCGGGCGTGAAGTCGACGCTGTCCTGAACGTCAGGATCGGCGTTCGTCAATGCCCGAACAACCTGCTAAGCTGAACCCGGCGCGCTATCCCGCGCGTTTTCCCGATACAGATCGGCTTTCTCGTGAACCTCCCGGATTGGACTAAACCCGCACTTTACGGTGCGGGTGTCGGCGCTATTGCCCTGGCAGTTTTTGGCTTTGCCTGGGGCGGCTGGGTCACCGGCGGCAGTGCGCGAGACTTGGCTGCCAAGCAGTCGGCCGCCGATGTCGTCTCTGCCCTGACCCCGTATTGCGTGCAGCGATCGCTCGACGACCCCAATGCCGCCGCCGTACTGGTCGAGTTCAATGCGGCCAATGCCTCGAGCCGTCGGGCCATCCTCGAAAAAGCAGGATGGGCCACTCCACTGGGATCTGAAGTGCCCAACCGCGGGCTGGCGCAGTCCTGCCAGCTCGCTTTGCAAGCCGGAACCTGACGATCGCTCCGGTAAGCGCAATGATGGCAATGGCTCCGAATTTCAAAGTGTAGCGAGGCAGGAATGGCAACGATGTATCTGGTTCAGGCGTTCAAGCAAGTCGGCCGGAAGTTCGTCGCCGATCCGGTACAAGCCGTTAAGACGGCCGAAAAAGCGATGGCAACGGCCGAGAGGCTTGCGCCGATGCGCGCTGGTGTCATCGCCTTTTCACAGGAGGTCGATGTAGAAACTGACGCCTATGACGAGCCCCGCATATTGCTCAAGCTGGGCAATTTGCCACCAGGGCTCCTGGAATAGCCTTGGCTGCGAGGAGCAAACGGCAGTCTCCAGTCTCGCCATTGCCGCTCCTTATCCAAAGACAACCAATCCGGGCTTTTCCGGACGGCCGTCCGGCCGCATCCGGGCCGAGGATCAATCATGGCCAAGGAACAGAAACGCGGTAATCGCGAGATCAAGAAGCCCAAAAAGTGCGGGAACCGGTGGCTGAGGCAGCAGCGCTGTCAAGCAAAGCAGTGCTGGAGCGGATCGTGGTCTCAAAGAAGAAACGATGACCCGTGCGGCTGCAACTGCCGGCGGTCAGATGCGGCCCGTCAGTCCCTGGCTCGATACTGCTCCGGTGCGCGAGGAATTGTTCGGTGTCGAGCGGCTCGAACAACATGCGCAAAGCCTTGCTTTGGCCCAGCGCATTACCGAGCGTCCGCCAGCCGTGCTCTCGCTGCACAAAAGGCTCAAAAGTAATGCTGTCGTCCTCCTGGCTGCCTATCGTGCCAGCGCCATGGAGATGGACAGCGATCGTGGCGTCGTGCCGGCTGCCGAATGGCTCCTCGACAACTATCATCTGGTCGAGGAGCAGATCCGCGAGATCCACGACGACCTGCCACCAAATTACTACCGGCAACTGCCCAAGCTCGCCGATGGTCCCTTCGCAGGCTATCCGCGGGTTTTCGGGCTGGCCTGGGCGTTCATCGCCCATACCGACAGCCATTTCGACCCGGAAACGTTGGCTCGGTTCATCGCCGCCTACCAGCAGGTCCAGCCACTGACTATCGGCGAATTATGGGCGGTGGCGATCACTCTGCGCATCGTGCTGGTAGAGAATTTACGCCGGTTGGCGGACCAGATTACCGCCGGACGCAAGGCGCGCGCCGAGGGCGACGGACTGGCCGACCTGTTGCTCGCCTCCGGCGGCGAAGCAGCAATGGCGCGCCTATCGGACGAGCCCCTCAACGAGCTGTTTGCGGCGCAATTGGCCAAGCGGCTGCGCGACCATGATCCGAGCACCACACCGGCTCATGGCTGGCTCGAAGCACGCCTTTCCGGGCAGAAAACCTCCATCGAGACGGTCGTGCTGCACGCCCAGCAGCGCCAGGGCGCATCCAATGTCACGGTGCGCAATATCATCACCAGCATGAGGCTGATTTCCGACATCGACTGGGCGGACCTGTTCGAAAGCGTCAGCCTGGTCGATGCAAAGCTGGGCGAGGCGGATGGCTTTGCCCGCATGGATTTCGCCACGCGCGATCTCTATCGCAGCGCCATCGAGCATCTGGCGCGGGGTTCGCAGCTCTCAGAGCTCGATATCGCCCAGACAGCCCTGTCGGCAGCCCGACAAATCGATACAGGTATTGAAGCAGACCGGCAGGGCGATACGGGCTATCACCTGTTGGGACGCGGACGGCCGGCGCTCGAACAGGCCATCGGCTTTCGCATGCCCGCCAGGCTGCGTTTCGGGCGATTGGCCGGTCGCCTCGGGATAGGCGGATATGTCCTGTCCATAACCGTTATCACCTTCGCGCTGCTCGCGCTGACCGGCTGGAGTCTGATGGCCCTGGGGCTTCCCCTGGCGCCCCTCTGCATTTTTCTGGCATTGGCGCTGCTCCCGGCCAGCGAGCTGGCGACCGCGCTCGTCAATCGCGCCATTGGCTGGGGGTTGGGGTCCGCAAGTCTGCCTGGTCTTGAATTGGCGGAGGGCGTGCCGCCCGAGCTGCGCACCCTGGTCGTGGTCCCGACGCTGCTCGTGGATCAGAATACGCTTCTCGAGGACATCGAGCGGCTCGAAGTCCACTACCTTTCCGGCGCGGGTGGCGATATCAGTTTCGCCCTGCTGACAGACGGGTTGGACGCCAAGGCGCAAATCCTCGACGGCGATGCCGCGCTTCTCGGCCTCGGCCGGGAGGCCATCGCTGCGCTCAATGCCAGGCATGGTCCCGGCCCCGCGGGTGATCGCTTCCTGCTGCTTAACCGCGATCGCCGCTTCAATGTCAGCGAAGGCGTGTGGATGGGGTGGGAGCGCAAACGTGGCAAGCTGCATGAGCTTAACCGCCTGCTGCGCGGGGCGACCGATACCAGCTTTGTTACCGAAACCGGCGCGTTGCCAGCAGTGCCCACGGATGTGCGTTATGTCATCACCCTCGACGCGGACACGCAATTGCCGCGCGATGCGGCGCTGCGCCTGATCGGCAAGATGGCCCATCCGCTCAACCGGCCCCGCTTCGACGCGACAGGCCGACGCGTTATTGATGGCTACGCCATCATGCAACCTCGCGTCACCCCATCTCTGCCCCTCAGGCGCGAGGGTTCGCTCTATCAGCGTGTCTTTTCGGCGCCCGGCGGCATCGATCCCTATGCGGCGGCTGTCTCCGACGTCTATCAGGATCTGTTTGGCGAAGGCTCCTATACCGGCAAGGGCATTTATGATGTCGATGCCTTCGAGACGGCGCTTGCCGGTCGCATTCCCGAAAACACATTGCTAAGCCATGACCTGTTCGAGGGCGCTTTCGCACGGGCGGGGCTGGCCTCGGACATCGAAGTGGTCGACGACTTTCCCGCGCGCTACGACGTGGCCGCACGACGGCAGCATCGCTGGACGCGAGGCGACTGGCAATTGCTGCCCTGGATCGGCTCGGATCGCGCCGTGCCGGCCGTGGGCCGCTGGAAGATGGTGGACAATCTGCGCCGGTCGCTGCTTGCACCGGCTGCCTTCCTCGCATTGGCGCTCTGCTGCCTGATGCCGCTTCGGATCGGCATTATCGCAGCCGGGGCAATCCTGGTCACATTGGCCATCCCCGCGCTCCTGCCGGCTCTGTTTGCCATCATTCCAGGGCGCCCTGGGCTGCAATGGCGCGCCCACCTGCGCGGCCTCTTCGGTGATCTCAGAATGGCGGGATTGCAGATCGGGCTCGGTCTTGCCTTTCTTCCCGATCAGTCCTGGCGCAATGGCGACGCCATCCTGCGCACGCTGTTCCGCCTCGCAGTGACGCGCCGGCATCTGCTCGAATGGACGACTTCGGCCAGTTCGGGCGGCAGGGCGCGGTTGGCCTTGGGCGGGTTCTATCGCGACATGGCCGGCGGCATCGGTTTGGCGCTTCTCATGCTGGCCGCGGCGGTGATCGCCGCACCGCCAGCCTGGCCGCTCGCCATGGCCTTCGGCACGATCTGGCTGGCCGCTCCTGCTATTGCCCTGCGTGTCAGCCGTGCGCCGCAGGCCCGGATGGATAAAGCCCTCAGCGCGACAGATGCCGACTATCTGCGCCTGATGGCGCGGCGCACATGGCGGTTTTTCGAGACCTTCGTCACGCCCGAAGAGAACATGCTGCCGCCCGACAATTTCCAGGAAACGCCAAGACCGGCAATTGCCCACCGGACCTCTCCGACCAATATCGGGCTCTATTTCCTGTCGGCCGTGGCAGCGCGCGATTTCGGCTGGGCCGGGACACTCGAAACCATCGAGCGGCTGGAGGCCGGCTTTGCCACGCTGGACAAGCTCCCCCGCTACAGGGGCCATTTCCTTAACTGGTATGATACGCGCGACTTGAGGGTGCTCGATCCGGCCTACGTGTCGTCGGTCGACAGCGGCAATCTCGCGGGCCATCTGATCGCACTCGCCAATGCCTGCGAAGACTGGGCGGAAGTGCCGCCGGCAGCCTCTTCGCAGGGGCTTTTTGATACACTGGCGCTTGCGACAGCGGCGAGCAAAGACAGTCCGGGTGAAGGCCATAGCCTAGTTTCGTCCGTTCTTGAGGAAATCGCCCTCTTGCTCAAGGGACCGCAGTCCCTCGACCTCGTCACTCCGGCGTTGTTGCGGCTGACGGACAAGGCGCTCAAGCTGGCGAATGCAACCGGCCCGGTCTCGGACCAGACCGGCCCGGATCTTTTCTGGATATTGGCCCTGCGCCGCGCCCTGGCCGAGGGAGCCCGGGACCGGCAGTTGATCCACGACGATCCCGCGGCTCTCGGCAAGCGCCTTGTCGCATTGGCGCAGACCGCGCGCCGCATGGCGCTCGACATGGATTTCGCCTTCCTGCTCGACCCGGACAGGAAGCTGCTGTCCATCGGCTATTCACTGGCCGACAATGGCCTCGACAGCAATTGCTACGACCTGCTGGCTTCCGAGGCGCGGCTTGCCAGCCTCTTCGCCATCGCCAAGGGCGATGTCGCTACAAGGCACTGGTTCCGGCTCGGCCGCACTGCCACCCCGCTGAGGGATGGTTCGGCCCTGATCTCGTGGTCGGGTTCGATGTTCGAATATCTCATGCCCTCGCTGGTGATGCGTGCGCCGGCCGGCAGCCTTCTCGACGACACCAACCGGCTTGTCGTCGGCCGCCAGCAGGCCTATGGCCGGGCGCGCAACGTGCCCTGGGGCATTTCAGAGTCCGCCTACAATGCGCGCGACTACGAGTTCACCTACCAATATTCCAATTTCGGCGTGCCCGGATTGGGTCTCAAACGCGGGTTGGCGAGCAATATGGTTGTCGCGCCCTATGCGACTGGCCTCGCCGCAATGGTCGACCCGCAGGAGGCCGCTGAGAATTTTCGGCGCTTCGAGAGAATGGGCGCCCTGGGTGTGCATGGTTTTTACGAAGCGCTCGATTTCACCCGCTCAAGGCTCCCGGAGGGGGGAGAATGTCGCCATCGTGCGCTCCTATATGGCGCATCACCAGGGCATGACCGTGGTCGCCCTCGCCAATGTGCTGGACAATGGACGTATGCGGGAGCGGTTTCACCGCGATCCGATCATCAAGGCGAGCGAATTGCTGCTGTCTGAGCGCATGCCGCGCGATGTTGCCGTTATCCGGCCGCGCGCCGAAGAGGTCAGGGCCTCCGTTGGTGTTGCGATCAACGCAGCACCCTCAGGCCGCCGCCTGACTTTGCCGCGCGATGCTGCGCCCGCTACCCATCTTCTGTCCAATGGGCGCTATGCGGTGATGTTGACCGCGTCGGGCAGCGGCTACAGCCGCTGGCGCGACATTGCCATCACCCGTTGGCGCGAAGATGCCACCCGCGACGATTGCGGGGCCTATATCTTCCTCAAGGACACGCAAACCGGACTGGTCTTTTCTCCCACAGCACAGCCGATGAACGAGACAGGCGAAGCCTCGGTCGTGTTCGGTGAAGACCATGCCCAGTTCATGCGCCGGGACGGAACGTTGGCGACTGAAATGGATGTCCTGGTCTCGGGCGAGGACGATGGCGAGGTGCGACGGGTTTGCCTGACCAATAGCGGTCGCCGGGCGCGCGAGATCGAGGTGACCTCCTATTCGGAGCTGGTGCTGACCACGCCGGCAACCGATAATGCCCACCCCGCCTTCGCCAAAATGTTCGTGGAAACCGAGTATCTCGCCGAGTTTGACGCCCTGATCGCCACGCGCCGCCGGCGTTCACCCTCCGAACCTGAAATCTGGGCCGCCCATTTCGCCGTCGTCGAAGGCGAAGTCATCGCCGATCCGCAGCATGAATCCGACCGTGCCAGGTTTCTTGGGCGCAACCGTGCCGTCGGCAATGCCGCTGCCATCCATGACGGGAAGGCTTTGTCGAACATGGTCGGCACCGTGCTCGATCCGGTGTTTTCGCTGCGCCGGCATGTGCGCATCCCACCCGGCAAGGTCGCCCGGATTGCTTTCTGGACGCTGGTGGCCTCATCGCGCGCCGAACTGATGGAACTGATCGACAAGCATCACGACCGCAGCGCCTATGGACGCGCCCGCACCCTGGCTTGGACGCAGGCCCAGGTTCAACTCTATCACCTTGGCATCGCGCTCGATGAAGCTGCCGACTTCCAGCGGCTGGCCGCGCCCATCCTTTACGCCGATCCACGCTTTCGGCCCGCCTCAGATATCATTGCCAACGGCATGGGGCCGCAATCGGCCCTGTGGCCGCAGGCCATTTCCGGTGACCTGCCCATCGTGCTTCTGCGCATAGATGCCATGGAAGATATGGCGCAGGTGCGGCAAATTCTGCGGGCGCACGAATACTGGCGCATCAAGCGATTGGCCGTTGACCTGGTGATCGTGAATGAGCGTGGCTCCTCCTATGTGCAGGATTTGCAGAACGCCATCGAAGCGGCTGTGCGCTCCAGCCAGTCCCGGCCGCGCTATGACGACAGGCCGGCACAAGGCTCGGTGCATGTGCTCCGCGCCGACCTAATGAATCTGGAAACGCGCAACCTGCTCAACGCCGCCGCACGCCTGGTGCTGGCGGCGCGTCGCGGCCCCATCAGCGACCAGCTCGCCTACCATGCTGGCATGGAGAAGACTCCTGTTCTTCCTATGGAGGTGCCAAGCGGTCTCGTCTCGGCTGAAAATGTCGAGCAGCCCGACTCTTTGGAATTCTTCAACGGATTGGGCGGCTTCGCCCGCAATGGTACGGAATATGTCACCGTGCTCGAAAACGGTGCCACAACCCCGGCGCCGTGGATTAATGTCGTCGCAAATGAGGGTTTCGGCTTTCAGGTATCGAGCGAAGGCAGCTTTCATGCCTGGGCCGGCAATAGCCGCGAAAACCAGATCACGCCCTGGTCGAACGACCCGGTCGCCGACCCGGCTGGGGAGGCGATCTATATCCGTGACGAGGAAACGCTAGCTCTGTGGAGCCCTACGGCACAACCCATTCGCGACCATGGACGGTATGTGGCGCGCCACGGTTTCGGCTATAGTCGCTTTGCCCATCAGGCTCATGGCATCGAAAGCGATCTGCTCGCCTATGTGCCGCTCGCCGACCCGATAAGGATATCGCGGCTCACCCTCACCAATCGCTCGGAACGAGCGCGGCGGCTGTCGGTCACCAGCTATGCCGAATTCGTGCTCGGCACGCAGCGCGGTACGACCGCACCGTTTATCACCACGGCTCTCGATCCACAGACCGGCGCTCTGTTCACGCGTAACAGATGGGCGATGGTGTTTCCCGACCGGGTCGGCTTTGCCGATATGGGCGGACAGCAAACCGTCTGGACAGCCGACCGCACCGAATTTCTCGGACGCAATGGCGATGCCGCGGCACCGGCCGCGCTTGTCGGCCAGGCGTCATTGTCCGGAAAAACCGGGGCCGGATTGGACCCTTGCGCCGCGCTGCAGACCAATATCGAACTGGCAGCAGGCGAAAGCATCGAACTGGTCTGCCTGTTGGGCGAAGCGGAATCCGAGACGTCGGCGCACGAACTGATTGCGCGTTATCGCGCTGCCGACCTCGACGCCGTGCTAGCCGAAGTCGCCGACCATTGGCAGTCGGTCTTGGGCACAGTGCAGGTCAGCACCCCCGATCGAGCCATGGACATCATGCTCAATGGCTGGCTGCTCTATCAGACTCTGGCCTGCCGCATCCAGGCGCGCTCCGGTTTCTACCAGGCCAGCGGCGCCTACGGCTTCCGCGACCAGTTGCAGGACGGCATGGCGCTGACCCTGTCCAGGCCCGAGGATACCCGTGCCCATATCCTGCGCGCTGCCGGACGGCAATTCATCGAAGGCGACGTGCAGCATTGGTGGTTGCCCCATTCCGGTCAGGGCGTGCGCACACGCATTTCCGACGACCGGGTCTGGCTGGCCTTCGCCGCCGCCAGCTATGCCGCCACGACAGGGGATAAAACCATCTTCGATGAAGTCGTCCCGTTTCTCGAAGGCCAGAAGCTGGCTGGGGGCGAGCACGATGCGTTTTTTCAACCCATGACCTCCGAACGCTCGGCATCCTTGTTCGAGCATTGCGCGCTCGGCCTCGACCAGGCCATCAAGCTCACAGGTGCCCATGGTTTGCCGCTCATGGGGACAGGGGACTGGAACGACGGCATGAACCGGGTCGGCGAAGGTGGCAAAGGCGAGAGCGTCTGGCTGGGCTGGCTGTTGATCAGCGCCATCGATCTCGTCATGCCTTTCGCCGAACCGCGCGACCCCATGCGCGCCAAACGCTGGAAAAACCATGCCGCCCGCCTCAAGACCGCGCTGGAGCGCGAGGCTTGGGATGGCGCCTGGTACCGCCGCGCCACGTTTGATGACGGGTCCTGGCTGGGCTCAAAAGACAATGACGAGTGCCGCATCGACTCCATCGTCCAATCCTGGGCAGTGCTATCGGGTGCGGCCGATCCGATCCGCGCGCTTACGGCCATGACCTCACTGGACCGGCACCTGATCCGCAAGCAGGACGGCATCGCGTTGCTGTTCACGCCACCATTCGACGGGACGGCACGTGACCCAGGCTACATTAAGGGGTATCCGCCGGGCCTGCGGGAGAACGGGGGCCAATATAGCCATGCGGCGATGTGGGCAATAATGGCGTTTGCCAAGCTCGGCCTCAGCGAAAAGACCCACGAACTCTTTGCTCTCGTCACCCCTATCAACCACGCTTGGGATACTCAGTCCGCCGCGCGCTACAAGGTGGAACCCTATGTCGTGGCGGCCGATATCTATTCGGTCACGCCGCATGTCGGGCGAGGCGGCTGGACTTGGTACACGGGATCGGCAGGCTGGATGTATCGCGCCGGGATCGAAGGCATTCTGGGTCTACGACGGCAAGGCGACGTGCTGGTTGTCGATCCCTGCATCCCGGCGGATTGGCCGGAGTTTTCCGCAACCCTGTTCCTGGCGGGCACAAGCTGCGACGTCATCGCGCGCCGCCGAAGTGAACCATCTGAAGCACCCAGCAGCGCGACAATAGACGGGATACCGTTACTGCCTCAAAGAGGGGTCTTCGAGCTCCCGCTCGATGGCGCCAAGCATGTCCTTGTCGTGGAACTGGGACGTAAGGCCCCGCTTGACCCTTAAGCGTGGCAAGCGCAGGCACCGCTTCCTTACTTCCAGGAGACATCGCCCCTTCCGTCCTGGCTCGATAATGCTCCGTATTTGACGGCATTGGTTCCGAGCTCATGAAAAATCAGGGATAGTGAAAGCCCAGCCTTGGGCCCGAGAGGAACGTCGGGGCCGGTAATGGTGACGCAAGCCACCGCAGGGCCGGCAGTGATAAACGCGACAAAACTGACAAAAGGCCACCTGGCTGCTCGCCGTAGGCCCGCTCGTTCTATTGGCGTCAACTGCGTCGACGGAAGGGAAGAGCTTGAGCCTTTGAATGTTCAGCAGCCGGCAGGGTTGGAGGTCCGCTCTGCCGGGGGGAGGGTAGAGCTGAGGCACGTCATATGGGGGTCGTCGATCGCAAAAAGCATTTCTTCTACAAGATTGCGTTTTTCATCGTCAGGGATTCGGGCGACAGTTTTCTCGCAAGAGTTTGCGAGGCACATTTGACTTACGACAGCGAGGAAATCGCCCCAAGCACCGCCGAGGCCAATGTCGGTATGGCCGACACCGCGTTCGGTGCAGCCGATGGTCCATCCGGCGGGGAGAACGCGCGATGGGATGAGCCGATCCCGTTGGGCGCCATGCCAGCCGTGCCTGCTTTCGCCTGGGACATGCTGCCGCCTAGTGTATCGGATTATGTGCGGGACGTTTCTGACCGGCAGGGTTCTCCCCCTGAATTTATCGCCGTGTCGCTGATCGGCGCCTTCGCTGGTGTCGTCGGCAACGGCATCCGCATCGCACCGCGGTCGTGTGACGACTGGGCCGTGGTGCCGGCCCTGTGGGGCATGCTGATCGGGGAAGCCAGCATGATGAAGACGCCGTCCATACAGGCGGGCCTGATGCCGCTGGATGACCTGCAGACCCGGCTTGACCGCGATTACGCGAAACAGCGCGAGGGCCTTGTCGTCGAGATGGAATTGGCGCGGCTGCTCAATCAGGAACTGGCCTCACAGGCCAAACTTGCCCTGCGGGCGCGGAACCTGGAAGAGGCACATCGTCTTCTCTCCATGCGTCCGCAGGTCGTGCAGCAAGCCCAGATCCGGCTGCAAGTTGGCGACGTCAGCGAAACCCGTATGGTGCAGCTGCTGGCAGAGAACCCTTTTGGCCTTTTGGCAGTGCATGACGAACTGCCCGCCTTCTTCTCGCGCCTGATCAAGCGGAGCGGGTCGAGCGAGCGCGCTATGTTGCTCAAGGCCGCCACCGGTGATGTGCGCCACAGCCATGATCGCGCCGGGCGAGCGCGTCTCGACATCCCCCACCTAACCCTGTCCTTGCTGGGGGGCATCCAGCCTGCGCGGCTCACGGCCATCGTCCGGGACGCCAATGGGAACGGCGCGGACGGGTTGCTTGCACGTTTTCAGCTCAGTGTATGGCCCGATCCCGCGCCGGACCGGCAAGGCATCGACCGGCGTCCGGACGTCGCCGCGGCGGAAGCAGTACGGGCGATCTTCCGCGACGCTTATGACTGTTCTCGCGGCAGCATCGGCCCCAAAATTCTGCGATGCGAGCTGGCCGCACAGGACCTGTTCGATCGCTGGTCGGCGCGCAATCTCGCAGAAGCCGCGACCAGGGCGCCGGCCCTGCAGTCGCACCTAGTCAAGTCGGTCAAGACCATTGCCAGCCTGGCGCTCCTGATCGAACTCATGAGGGGCGGGCGTCAGCAGGTGTCGTTTGCCGGGATGCAGATGGCGCTGCGCTGGGCGCCGTTCCTGGCAGCCCATGCCGAGCGCCTGTACGCGCTCGGCGCCAGCGGGACGGCGGAGGCTGAACGTATTCTGGACAAGCGTCTCCACCTTCCCGACTGCTTCACCGCCCGGGACATCTACCGCTCCAGCTGGAGCGGCCTCGGCAAGGCGGCGGTCGAGAAGGGGCTGCATGAGCTGTTTCGCCATGGCTACCTGCGCCCGGAAATACGCGCCACGGGCGGACGCCCGACAACGGTATACGTCTGGAATCCACGTTTGTCCGATCCCGAAGTGTTCGCGGACAAGATCTAACCCTTTCGTCCGGCGCCCTTGCTGGTTATTCAGTCAGCGTATTTTTCGCTGTCTCGCCAAAAAAGGGCTCCCAATGGGAGCCCTGCTGCTTTCAGGCCGAATACGCCTTCACATTCTGGGTCTGCTCGCCCATGCCCTCAATGCCGAGGCGCATCACATTGCCCGGCTTGAGCCAGACCGGGTCCGGCTTGATGCCCATGCCGACGCCGGGCGGGGTGCCGGTGGAGATGATGTCACCCGGCTGCAGGCTCATGAACTGGCTGACATAGCTCACCACATGGGCAACGCCGAAGATCATCGTTTTGGTCGAGCCGTCCTGGTAGCGCTTGCCGTCGACGTCGAGCCACATCTTGAGATTTTGCGGGTCAGCCACCTCGTCTTTGGTCACCAGCCAGGGGCCGATGGGGCCGAAAGTGTCGCTGCCCTTGCCCTTGTCCCAGGTGCCGCCGCGCTCGGTCTGGAAATGGCGCTCGGAGACATCGTTGACCACGCAATAGCCGGCGACATGGTCCATGGCGTCGGCCTCGTCGACATAGCGGGCCTCCTTGCCGATGATGACGCCCAGCTCGACTTCCCAATCCGGTTTGATGGAATTCTTGGGAATGATGACATCGTCGTCGGGGCCGATAATGGCGCTAGTGGCCTTCATGAAGATGATCGGCTCGGCCGGAATGGCGGCGCCGGTTTCGGCTGCATGGTCGGCATAGTTGAGGCCGATGCAGATGAACTTGCCGACATTGGCCACGCAGGGGCCGATGCGCTGGCCGGCATCGAGCTTGGGCAGCACGCCGATATCGGTGGCCCGGATTTTTGCCAGGCCTTCCGGCGTCAGCGTCTGGCCGCCGATATCGCCGACAATGCCGGAAAGGTCGCGG
Source organism: Devosia ginsengisoli (assembly GCF_007859655.1). Lineage (NCBI taxonomy): Bacteria > Pseudomonadati > Pseudomonadota > Alphaproteobacteria > Hyphomicrobiales > Devosiaceae > Devosia > Devosia ginsengisoli. Next base: position 2,629,186 of record NZ_CP042304.1, on the reverse strand, counting down.
ATCGAACCGTCTTCGGCCAGGATGGCGGGCTTTTCTGCGCCCTTGGCGCCAATGCGGAGCAGTTTCATGTGGGGGTCTTCCTGTTGGCTTCGGACACGGTCCTAACCGCTAACATGTTAGCCTGTCGAGGGCGACCTTGGTCCAATCGGTTCGCCCGATGCGTTTATACGGGGCGGAGAATGCCCTTCTTGAGCAGGATATTGCCGTAAAGCCGGCGCTCGCCGGTCTGCACGATCGCATAAGCCTGGCTCACCCGCTCGTAAAAGGCGAAGCGCTCCAGCGAGGCGAGGCCGATTTTCGGTTCATGCTTTTTCACGATGATCTCGAATGCGTCCATCACCGGTTCGCGTTTGCCCGCATCGCCCACCACCTGCATGGTGAAGACCGCTTCATCCACGAAATCGTCGAGCGGCATCAGCGTCAGGATGGCGTCGAGCGCATCGGTGGCGCTGACCCCGTCGAGCCGTACCAAAGCCGGGCCGGCCGAATCGGCCGGGTAGTTGGCATCGACAATGGCGATTTCGTCGCCATGGCCCATGGCCCGCAAAATGCCGAGCAGGTCGGGGCCGAGAATCGGCGGGATATTCTTGAGCATGGCTGTTCCTAACCGAAGGGGAATGAATCGCTGTCGCTGCCCAGCGTCGCGCCATCGGCGAACAGGCCGGGATGTTCGCGCGCAAAGGCGAACAGTTCTACCATCACGGCATCAATATGGGCGCGGATGGCGCGGGCGGCCTGTGCCTGGTCGCCAGCCACAATGCCATCGAGAATGGCCTGGTGTTCGGCAATGGTCAGCGCCAGCCGGCGCGGCGTGATGATCATGCGGCGCGCCCGATCGAGATTGGCTCGGGCCGAATCGATGATGGTCTTGATCTTGGTGAAGCCCATCGAGCGGTAGATGATGTCGTGGAATTCGACGTCGATCTGGTGAAAGGTTTCGGCGTCGTCGCGCTCGGCCGCTTCGCGCTGGGTGGCGATATTGGCCTTGAGCGCCTCGATCAGGCTCAGGTCGTGGCTGCCGATCAGCACGCGCAGGGCCTCCGATTCGAGGCCCTTGCGGATCAACATGTATTCGCGGACATCGGCCAGGCGCACCAAGGATACGGTCGAGCCGCGCTGCGGGGCGATATCCACCAGCCCCTCGATTTGCAGCCGGGCCAGTGCTTCGCTTACCGGAAAGCGCGAAACGCCCAGTTGGGCGCAGATCAGCGATTTGTCGATGGCGCTGCCGGGCGGCAAGGCCAGGGTGACGATGGCATGGCGGATGGCATTGGTCACATCAGCCGTCACGCTGCCGCGCGTCAAAGCGGGGGGGCGGACCAGAAAAGAGTAGGGACTTGCTGCGCTTGTCATGCTAACATGTTAGTTAGTGAAGAGGTGCTTTACAACGCCCGTCGCTGCCATTGCGGGCGCAATCTGGCGGCAAACGGGTCCGGCGTAAAGCGCAGTTGAGACCAGAGCCGCGAAAGTCCCCCGATCCATGTCCGAAACCATGACCCGCCCCCAGGGCCGTACCCTGCTGCTGAACGCCGAAGACAATATCGGGGTAGCGCTTGCCAATCTCGATATCGGCACCGAAACGCCGCAGGGCGTGACCATTGTCCGCCGCGTGCCGCGCGGGCACAAATTCGCGGTCAAGCCGATCCGCGCCGGCGAGGCTGTCATCAAGTTCGGGCAGATCATCGGCTTTGCCAAGGAGGCCATTCCGGCTGGCGACTGGGTGCATGAGCACAATTGCGGCATGGGCGGCGCCGATGGTTCGCTGACGCATGATTACGCCTTTGCCGAAGGCGCCATTGCGCCCGACATGGTGCCGGTGGGCCAGCGCGCCACCTTCGAGGGCTATCGCCGCGCCAATGGCAAGGTGGGCACCCGCAACTATATCGGCATCCTGACCTCGGTGAACTGCTCGGCCACGGTGGCCAAGTTCATGGCCGAGGAAATCAACCGCTCGGGCATCCTCGCCGACTATCCCGATATCGATGGCGTCATCCCCTTCGTGCATGGCACCGGCTGCGCCATGGACCTTTCCGGCGAGGGCTACCAGATCTTCCGCCGCACCCAGTGGGGCTATACCGCCAATCCCAATCTCGGCGCCGCCCTGCTGGTCGGGCTCGGCTGTGAGGCCTTCCAGATCGGCAAAATGAAGGAAAGCTACGGCCTCACCGAGACCGACACATTCCAGACCATGACCATCCAGGAGATCGGCGGCACGCGGAAGATGATCGACTGGGGCGTCGAGCGCATCAAGGAGATGCTGCCTGTGGCGGCGCGCGCCCGCCGCGAGACGGTCGATGCGTCCGAGCTCACGCTGGCACTGCAATGCGGTGGTTCGGACGGCTATTCGGGCATTACCGCCAATCCGGCTTTGGGTGTTGCCGCCGATATCCTCGTGCGCCAGGGCGGCACGGCCATTCTCTCGGAAACCCCGGAAATCTATGGCGCCGAACACCTGCTGACCCGCCGTGCGGTGTCGCGCGAAGTGGGCGAAAAGCTCATCAGCCGCATCAAGTGGTGGGAGGATTACACCCAGCGCAATCGCGGCGAGATGAACAACAATCCAAGCCCCGGCAACAAGCTGGGCGGGCTCACAACCATCCTCGAAAAGTCGCTCGGCGCCGCGGCCAAGGGCGGCACGACACCGCTCACCGCGGTCTACGAATATGCCGAGCCGGTGACCGAAAAGGGCTTCGTGTTCATGGACACGCCCGGTTTCGATCCGGTTTCGGCGACGGGGCAGGTGGCCGGCGGCGCCAATATCCTGGCCTTCACCACCGGACGTGGTTCGGCCTATGGCTGCAAGCCGGTGCCGTCGATCAAGCTCGCCACCAATTCGGACATGTATGCCCGCATGACCGAGGATATGGACATCAATTGCGGCGATATCGTCGAGGGTGTTTCCATCGAGGTCAAGGGGCAGGAAATCTTCGACCTGCTGCTGCGCATCGCCTCGGGTGAGCGCACCAAGTCCGAAAATCTGGGCTATGGCGACAATGAATTCGTGCCGTGGCAGGTCGGGGCGGTGATGTGAGCAGCCAGCAGAAGACGGTCGATTATATCCTCGAACAGAGCGCTGACGCCGGCACGATGACGGCGAAGAAGATGTTCGGCGAATATGGCCTCTATTGCGACGGCAAGATCGTCGCGCTGGTATGCGACGATCAACTGTTCATGAAGCCCACCGCGGCCGGCCGCGACTATATCGGCGTGGTCACCGAGGGCTTGCCGTTTTCCAAGGCCACCCCCTATTTCCTCATCGACGGCGGTCATTGGGACGACGCCGACTGGCTCGCGGGCCTCGTGCGGGTTACGGCTTCGGAACTGCCGCTGCCCAAGCCGAAGAAGACGAAAAAGTGATGCGATGCGCAGCGCCCACGTCATCATAACCGGACGTGTTCAAGGGGTCGGCTTTCGCGTCTGGGTCGAGGCGGAAGCGGTGGCGCGCGGCCTCGGCGGCTGGGTGCGCAACCGTCGAGACGGGACGGTCGAGGCAGTGTTTCGGGGCCAAGCAAGCGATGTCGGCGGCATGCTGGACGTCTGTTGGAACGGCCCCGATATGGCGCTGGTCAACCATGTTGCGGTTTCGGAAACGGACGAAAGACCGGCGGGATTCGAGATTCGCGCAACGGTTTAGCGGGATGTGGTGCTTGGGGGCCGCAGCCGATATACCGACCCCACCCGCCCAGCACTGTCCCGCGCGTCCCCCACATCGCCCACGGCATAGGACGCGACCCGTTCCAGCCGCTCCACCGGCAGATCCCGCCGCTCGGGGTCACCGACCAGCACCGCGATCCCCGCCGCAACGCACCGCTCCAGAAACGGCAGCATCAGCTTCCCGACCTCGGGATTGTAGAACACGTCGCCCGCCGCGATGAGATCGAACCCCTCAGGCGCATCGCCCGCAATGTCGATCTCGACCAGCGGCACAGACACCCTGTTGGCCGCCGCATTGAGCGCAATGGCCGCCTGCCCGTTCGGATCGATTTCCGCGGCATTGGCTATGCCGCCCGCTTGCACAGCGGCAATGCCCACCAACCCCGATCCCGCCCCCAGGTCGAGCACGCGCTTGCCCGCCACCACGTCCGGATGCGCCGCGAAATGCTGCGCCAAAGCCAATCCTCCGGCCCATTGCCAGGCCCAATAGGGCGCAGCATCATCCGGCGCCGCCAACCGCGACAGCCGGCTGCCGGGATGGGCGGTATAGAGCCGGATTTCGGGCAGCGATGGCACCGGTTCGAGCCGCAGATTGGCGCGAATGAAATCGGCCGGTTTCAAGGTGTCTGCAAGCCCGTCGCGCTGACATAAGTCGCCATCACATATTGGCTACAGGTGATGAAAAGCCGGTTCCGACGCGGTCCGCCGAACACGACATTGGACGTTTTGGCGCCCGTCCTGATCCGCCCCAGCAGGGCGCCGCCTGGGTCATAGACATTCACGCCCAGCCCGGCGCTGGTCCACACATTGCCTTCGATATCAAGGCGGAAGCCATCGGGCAGACCGGAATCCACATCGGCAAAGATTCCGGGATTGGTCAGCCTTGCGCCATCGACATTGAACTGGCGGATATGGGCCGGCCAGTCCGGGTCATGGCTTTGACCGGTGTCGGAGACATAGAGCACCGACTCGTCGGGCGAAAAGGCCAGCCCGTTGGGCTTGGCGAAGTCGTCGGCCACGACGGTCAATGAACCGTCCGCCGGATCGAACCGATAGACGAAGCAGCCGTCCTGTTCAGGATCGGACTTGTAGCCCTCATAGTCGGAAAGGATGCCGTAGCTAGGATCGGTGAACCAGATCGTGCCATCCGATTTCACCACGACATCATTGGGGGAATTGAGCCTCTTGCCCTGATGGCGGTCGACCAGCGTGGTCACCGTACCATCCCATTCGGTGCGCAACACGGCGCGGGCGCCATGCGAGCAGGAGATGAGCCGTCCCTGCCGGTCGCGGGTATTGCCGTTCACGTAGTTGGAGGGCGTGCGGAAGCTGGTGACGCCGAGGTCCGGCACCCATTTGAGCATGCGGTTGTTGGGGATGTCGCTCCAGACCAGGAAATTACCGTCGCCGAACCACACCGGTCCTTCGGCCCAGCGGCAGCCGTCAAAGAGCACTTCGAGCGCGGCTATCCCGATGGTGAGGTCGTAGAATTTCTTGTCGATGAACTCGAGCGCGTCGCCGCCGATGGCCATGGCCGTCCTCCCGTTGGTGGCATTTGAGGGGAAGGGCAGGATAGTGGCAAGGGGGCGCGTGGAAGTGGGGGCACAAGCACCGACTTATCCATCTTGTCCCCTCCACAAAACCTCGTGCATACTCCCCCTATCCCTCCGCATGGGCGGCCTGCAGGCGAACAGTGGTGGAGGGCGCCGGGCCGGCTTCGCTGCCGCGCAGGTTCGAGTAGCGGCCGCTCCCTTCGAGCGTTTGGGACGCGCGATCACCGTCTATTGCTCCAAAAACCGGCGCCCCGAGACGGCTTCCGTCTCACTAAAATTTACTCACGAGGCGAAAGCCGTCTCGGGGCTCGCCCACCCATCGTAACCGCATCACAGGCGGGGTCTCCGCACGTCGCATTGACGACTAACATGTTAGTTGCTAGGGCAGGACAACACCGGAGCCCGACATGGCCGCACTCGACAAGATTCTCACCGTGGACGAGATGAAGACCAGGGCGCGCCGCAGCGTGCCCAAGATGTTCTTCGAATATGCCGATAGCGGCAGCTATACCGAAGGCACCTATCGCGACAACGAGAGCGACTTCAACAAGATCAAGCTCAAGCAGAAGATCGCGGTCAATCTGGAAGGCCGCAATCTCAAGACCGAGATGCTGGGCCAGCAGATCACCATGCCGGTGGCCATCGCCCCGGCGGCGACCGGCGGCATGCAGGTGGCCGATGGCGAGATCAAGGCGGCTAGGGCGGCCGAAAAATACGGCATTCCCTTCACGCTCTCGACCATGGCGGTCTGCTCCATCGAGGACATTGCCGAGAACACCACGGCGCCCTTCTGGTTCCAGCTGTACGTGATGCGCGATCGTGGCTTTATCGAGCGGTTGATCGACCGGGCCAAGGCGGCGAAATGTTCGGCTTTGGTGCTGACCATGGACCTGCAGATCCTGGGCCAGCGCCACAAGGACATCCATAACGGCCTCTCCACGCCGCCCAAATTCAACGCCTATTCGGTCTGGCAGATGATGCAGCACCCGCTGTGGTGCGCGCGCATGCTGGGTACCAAGCGCCACACCTTCCGCAACATTGTCGGCCATGTTGGCGGCGACCACGATCTGGCCTCGCTCTCGGCCTGGACCTCCAGCCAGTTCGACCCCACGCTCAACTGGGCCGATATCGCCTGGGTCAAGAAGCGCTTCGGCGGGCCTGTCATCGTCAAGGGCGTGCTCGATCCCGATGATGCGCAGTCGGCCATCGACAATGGGGCCGATGCCATCATCGTTTCCAACCATGGCGGCCGCCAGCTCGATGGCGCGCCCTCGACCATCAGGGTGCTGCCCGATATCGTCGAGCGGGTCGGCCACAAGACCGAGGTCTATCTCGATAGCGGCATCCGCTCGGGACAGGATGTGCTCAAGGCGCTGGCCTATGGCGCCAAGGGCACCTTTATCGGCCGGCCCATGCTCTATGGGCTCGGGGCAGGCGGCGAAGCCGGGGTGACCCGCGTGCTCGACATTATCGCCAAGGAACTCGACACCACCATGGCCCTGTGCGGCGAGCGCGACATTCTCAATGTCGGCCTGCATAATATCTATTCCAACGACATTCCGCCGCGGCATGCGCCGGTGGCTAGCCCCGATAGGGCCGTCCCGCGTTGACATCGCCTTCGGTCAACTGGCGATAAATCGAGCTGGCGACGGTTTTCATCTGCTCCTCGGGCAGGGTGCCGACCACGGTGCAGGTGATGCGGGCATTGGCCCAGTAGAAGACTTCGGCGCCGTCATAGCTGGCGAATTCATAGCCCGGCGCGCGGTCGGGCAGGGCCGCGGTGACATAGATGGTCACGCGGTCGCTGGTGGCGTTTTCATACATCAGCTGGGCGGCGCGGCCGCCGGCATGCGGCTCGCCCGGCAGCAGACGGCCGCCGACCAGGGTAAAGCCTTCGGTGGCGAGGTCGGGCATGCGCAGCCGGGTATCGAGCCGGTTGGAGAGCCAGCCGGAAAGGTGTTCGCTGTCGTCACTGCCGACTTCGACGGCGTGGCGGTTTTCGGCGACATAGACGGCATGGGCATTGACGGCGTCGGCGATGAGCAACTGGCTTGCCGGCCTTGCGTCAAACAGCGGGCGGGCGATCCAGCCGGCGCCGAGGCCCAGGCCGACCAGCACGACGGCGGCGGCAACCCAGCCCCAGTTGCGGGTCCGACGGCGCGCCATTTCGGCGGCCAGGCGGCGCGGCTTGAGCCGGGCCGGCACGGCTTCGGCGCCGACCGGGCCGAACAGCGTCCGGATCGCATCGCTCTGGCGCTGATGCAGCGCCACATCGGCCGCAGCATCAGGATTGGCGGCAAGGAAAGCCTCCATGGCGGCATGCTCGGGCTCGGGCAATTGTCCGTCGGCATAGGCCATCAGCTGGTCGCGGGTGATCTCGCTCATTTGACGGTCCTCAGATGCGGCTCGGCCGGATGTCCGGTCAGGGTCCGAAGGGCGGCGCGGGCCCTGCCCAGCCGGCTCATCAGGGTGCCCAGAGGGATGCCAATTATCCCCGCCGCCTCGGCATAGGGTATGCCTTCCAGTGTAACCAGCAGGAGTGCTTCCTTTTGCTCAGGAGGGAGGGTGTCTATCGCTCGCGCCAGTTCGGCCAGCGCGATATGGCCCGGCTGGGCGGCCGGGGTGGACAGTTCGGGAACCATGTCGATATCCACGGTCTCGCCGCGCCGATGCGATGCGCGCAGGGCGTTGCGATGCAGGTTGAGCAGGATCGTGAACAGCCAGGCGCGGACCGCTCCGGTGGGCCGGAACAGGCCGCGCCTGGAAATGGCGCGTTCGAGGCAATCCTGCACGAGATCGTCGGCCAGGTCGGCATTGCGCGTCAGGGCCCGGGCGTAGCGCCTGAGGGCCGGCACGCAGGTTTCGAGCTGGTCGAGGAAATCGTTCAAGTCCGGTCCTGCGGCTTATTCGATGGCAAGATGCCAGACGCCGCCGACGCCGTCGCCGGAAATGTCGCCGGGTGCGGTGTCTTCATACCAGTAGTAGAGCGGCCAGCCCTTATAGGCCCACATGGTCGAGCCATCGTCGCGGGTGACCAGGGTGAAGTCGCCTTCAGCCGCAGCACCGGCATCGGCCGCCAGCGGGGGCCATTTGGCAGCGCAGTCGTCGTTGCAGACGCTCTTGCCGTCGCCATTGGTATCCTTGTCGAAGGTGTAGAGGGTCATGCCGTTGGCGTCGGTCAGCACCATCTTGCCGCCGATATCGGTGGATTTGACCGCCCCGCCGAGATAATCGGTAGCAAAGGCGGAAGTGGCCAAAAGCGCGAGAGCGGTGGCGCCGGCCAGAATCGAACGGAACTTCATGGGATGTCTCCCTCCATGTTGCGGGGCCGTCATTGCGGCCCTCGACAGGAGAAACACCGGCGGGCCGGAAATAATCCCGGCCGGGACAAAGATTCAGTCGCCGGCCATCAAACCGTGATCGATGACATAGCGGGTGAGGCCGGCTGTGGTGCCGATGCCGAGCTTTTTCTTGATATTCTTGCGGTGGGTTTCGACCGTGCGCACGGAAATGTCGAGTTCGCCCGCCACATCCTTGTTGGACTGTCCCTGGGCGAGCAGCAACAACACGGCTTGTTCGCGTGTGGTTAGCGGTACGATCGCACTCTGCTTCTGGCCCTTTTCCAGCAGGGCCTCGGTGACACCGGAGGAAAAATAGGAGCCGTTGGCGGCCACTGCCTCGATGGCGGAAATGATCTCGGCGGGCGGCACATCCTTGAGAATGTAGCCGGCGGCGCCGTGCAATACCGCCGTCGAGATATATTCCCGGTTGTCATGCATGGAGAGCATCAGCAAGCGCGTGCGGGGCAGGCGCTCGCGGAACAGTTCGATGGCGTCGAGTCCGCTGATTTCGGGCAGGTTGATGTCCATCAGCACGACGTCGGGATGCTCCGCTTCGGCCAATTCCAGCGCGGCGAGGGCCGAGCGGACGGCGCCGACGACCCGGATATGGTCGAAGGTTTCCACCACGGCGCGGATGCCTTCACGCACCAGGGGGTGGTCGTCGCAGATCAGTACCTTGATGGGGAGGGGGGCGCTCATGCGGGAACGGCGTCGGGCTTTTGGGTGATGTAGGTGGATTTGGGCAGCCGCGCCTTGAGCGTGGTGCCTCCCGATGTGGTGCGCACATCCAGCGAGCCGCCGAAATGCTCCATGCGCTCCTGCATGTTGCGCAAGCCGAGGCCCCGGCCGCTACGGCCGGCCGGCAATTGGGCAAAGCCCTGGCCATCATCCTCGATCAGCATTTGCGGGCCATTGCCAGCGCTGGTGATGATGATGCTGACGCGGGTGGCATTGGCATGACGCTCGATATTGGTCAGGGCCTCCTGCGCCACGCGATAAAGCGCGGTGCGCGCCTCGGGCAGGATCATGTTCTTGTAGGCGACGGACTTGAGCTCGACATGGATGCCGGTGCGTTCGGCAAAGCTGTCGGTGAGCGCTTCGAGCGCCGCGGTGAGGCCAAGATCGTCGAGCATGCCGGGGCGGAGGTCATGGGAGATGCGGCGCACTTCCTTGATGGCATCGTTGAGGCCGAGCGCGCCGCGCTCGATGACATCGGCGGCGTCGGGGGCGCCGGAGCGCACCTTGGTGGCGGCCAGGTCGAGCATGTAGCGGGCGCCCACCATGGTCTGGGAAATGCCGTCATGCAGTTCGCGGGCGATGCGGGCGCGTTCCTCTTCCTGGGTATCGACGACGCGCTGGGTCAGCTCCTTGAGCTTGCTGTCGGCCAGGCGCCGCTCGCGCAGGGTGATGAGGAAGCTGGCGAGAAAGACCGCGAAGACGATGGGTACGGTAATGGCGGCAACGATGATGAAGGTGGTGTTGATATGGCTGCGCAGGTCGTCCTCGGCCGCCGCGGTCTGGGCGAAGACGTCATCGAGATAGACGCCGGTGCCCAGCATCCAGCGCCATTTGTCGAGCCCGACCGCCCAGGAGAGCTTGTCGGCGATCTCGCCGGTGGAGGGCTTTTCCCACTTGTATTGGTGCAGCCCGCCGCCTTCCTTGGCGCGTTCGATCAGGTTGTAGATGACGCGATTGCCGTCGGGGTCGGTCATGTTCAACCAGTTCTGGCCGTGGCGGAAGGCCTGGCGCGGATGGACGATATTCACCCCGTCATAGTCATAGGCAAAAAAGTAGCCGTCCGGGCCGTAGTCGAGCTCGGAGAGGATGGCCTGCACCTGCTGCTTGGCGGCCTCATCATCGGCGTCGGCGGCCTGATAGATGTCGGCTATGGCCGAAACGGCCATATTGGTGAGGTTGAGCAGTTCGTTTTCCTTGGCCGTGAGCAGATTGCGCTCGAATGTGGCGATGCTCGCCCGCGCCAATTGGGTGGATTGCAAGGTCACCAGCGCGGTGATGGCGAGGATAGCCAGCACCAGCGGCAGCACGGACAGCGCCAGGATTTTCTGTCTGAGGTTCATGCTCGCGAGGCTCCCCCACCTCTTTGAGACCAATCTAGCACGTCCATTGATAGCTGTTCTGCGTATTAGTGGGTAGGCCGGCCGTCAGATCATCACCTGCCCGATCTGCCCATACTGGACAGGGGCCGCGGGGGGAATAGTCTGTGCCCGGCTGCCCTCGCGCCTTGTCTGGCGACGGTGGCAAGCCAAAAATCGGCGGCACCAATGCCGCATCCTGTTGGGAGGAATTATGAAAAGACGCGAGTTCTTCAAGACCGCCTCGGTCGCCACGATCGGCGCTGCGGCTGCGACCACGCTGGCCACTCCGGCCATTGCGCAGGGCAATATCAACTGGCGCATGGTGACCACCTGGCCCAAGAACTTCCCCGGCCTGGGTGTGGGCGCGCAGCGCCTGGCTGATCGCATCACCGCCGCCTCGGGTGGCCGGCTGACCATCCAGGTCTTTGCGGCCGGCGAAATGGTGCCAGGCCTGCAGGCGCTCGACGCCGTCATCGACGGCTCGGCCGAAATGAGCCACGGCGCTGCCTATTACTGGCAGAACAAGAGCCAGGGCCTGTCGTTCTTTACCGGCGTGCCCTACGGCATGACCAGCCGCGAGCTGACCGGCTGGGTCCGCCATATGGGCGGCCAGGAAATCTGGGATGAAATCTACGATCAGTTCGGCGTGCAGGGCTTCCTGTCGGGCGATACCGGCACCCAGGCGGGCGGCTGGTTCAAGAATGAGCTGACCGGTGTTGCCGATGTCCAGGGCCTGCGCTTCCGCACGCCGGGCATGGGCGGTCAGGTCTGGGCCAAGCTGGGCGCCTCGGTGACCAACCTTGCCGCCGGCGAAATCTTCGCCGCGCTGCAGTCGGGCACGCTGGACGCCGCCGAATTCGTCGGCCCCTATAACGACCTGGCGCTGGGCTTCTACCAGATCGCCAAGAACTATTACTTCCCCAGCTTCATCGAGCCGGGCCTGGCCACCGAACTGGTGGTCGACAAGGCCAAGTATCAGGAACTGCCGGCTGACTTGCAGGCCCTGGTCAAGGATGTCTGCCAGGCCGAGTACGATAATGTGGCGGCCGATTTCGCTGCCAACGACCCGCGCGCCCTGCAGGCGCTGGTCAGCGAGCATGGTGTGCAGATCAGGCAGTTCCCCGAGGAAATCCTCGAGGCCGGTGCCAAGGCTGCCAGCGAGGTACTCGCCGAGCTCCGCGAAGGTGGCGATGCCCTCACCAAGAAGACGGCCGAGAGCTTCATCGCGGCCTTCAACGTGGTGCGCCAGAAGACCGACGGCACCGACTCGCTGTTCCTGGCGGCTCGCGAGAAGTACTTCACGCTCAGCTGATCCCGCACAGCGCCAGAACTTGGAAGGCTCCATCGCTTCGGCGGTGGGGCCTTTTCCTTGCTGCACAAGAAAAGGGCCCGGATGGCATTGCCATCCGGGCCCTTTGCAGTTCGCTTACCTGCCTCAGTGGTAGATCGCGCCAGGTAGCCAGGTGATGAGCTGCGGGAAGGCGAACAGGATGATCAGGCCCAACAATTGCAGGATCACGAAGGGCACGACGCCCCGGTAGATCATGCCAGTGGTCACCCGGGCCGGGGCCACGCCGCGCAGGTAGAACAGCGAGAAGCCGAAGGGCGGCGTCAGGAAGCTGGTCTGCAGGTTCACGCCCACCATCACGCCCAGCCAGATCGGATCGACGCCCAGGGCCAGCAGCACCGGCGCGGTGATCGGGATCACGATGAAGATGATCTCGAATGTGTCCAGGATGAAGCCGAGCAGGAACATGATGAACATCACGATGATCGTGGCGCCGATCGCTCCGCCCGGCATGGACGAGAGGAATTCATGAACCAGGTTGTCGCCACCCATGGTGCGGAAGACGATGGAGAAGACCGCAGCACCGAACAGGATGATGAACACCATCGAGGTGATGGTGGCCGTCGAAATCACCGCCTGGCGCAGGATGGTGAGGCCCAGCTTGCCACGCAAAGCGGCCAGGATCATTGCACCGACCGAACCCACGGATGCGGCCTCGGTGGGTGTGGCGATGCCGGCCAGGATCGAGCCGAGCACGGCCACGATCAGCAGCAGGGGCGGCACGAGGGCAACAAAAACCTCGCGCATGAGGCCGGCCTTTTCGGCCTCCGGTACCGGCGTTGCCGGGCAGGATTTGGGGTCGGTCACCGCCTTGAAGATCACCCAGGACGCGTAAAGTCCCACCAGCAGAAGGCCGGGAATGATCGCGCCGGCAAACAGGGCGCCTACCGAAACGGGCTCCGGAGCAAAATTGCCCTTCTCCATCTGCACCTGGGCATTGATGCCCGAGAGCATGTCGCCCATGAAGATGAGGACGGTGGAGGGCGGGATGATCTGGCCCAGCGTGCCGGAGGCGCAGATGACGCCGGTGGCCAGCTTGGGGTCATAGCCGGCGCGCAGCATGGCGGGCAGCGAGATGAGGCCCATAGTGACCACGGTGGCGCCGACCACCCCGGTCGATGCCGCGAGCAGCGCGCCCACCACGATGACCGAGAGGCCCAGGCCGCCGCGCAGATTGCCGAAGAGCTTGCCCATGGTAAGCAGCAATTGCTCGGCGATACCGGATCGCTCCAGCATCACGCCCATGAAGATGAAGAGCGGAACGGCCACCAGCACCTCATTGGTCATCATGCCGAGGTAGCGGCCGACCAGTGAGCCGTAGTTGGAGGGGTCGTAGACGCCCAGGAACCAGCCGACGAGGCCGAAGATCAGGGCTGTTCCGGCCAGGGAAAAGGCGACCGGGAAGCCCAGCATGAGCACGCCGATAACGCCAACGAACATAAGGCCGGAGAGAATTTCACCAATGAGAACGGGATCCATCAATGCACTTCCTTGGCGTCATCGGCGATGTAGCGCTGGTCATCGGGCAGCAGGTCGTCGCGGTTGGTGAGCGTCAGGACGGCACGGGCACCCATGGCCAGGCCCTGCAGACCCACGAGCACGCAGAACACGATGATGAACCCTTTGAGCACGAACAGCCCCGGCATACCGCCGATATTGGCCGAGCCTTCCTGATAGCTCCACGAGCGCGCTACGGCGGGCCAGGCATAGTGAAACACGACGTAGATGAACGGCAGCAGGAAGAACACGACACCGAACAGGTCTGCCATTGCCTTCTTTCGCACCGGTGCCGGGCGATAGAAGATATCGACGCGTACATGGTCGTCGCGCATCAACGCGAAGCCGGCGACACCCGTGAACATGGCGCCACCCAGCCAGACATAGAGATCCTGCATCCACAATGTGGATGAGCTGAATACATAGCGCTCCACGACAACCGCGAAGCAAACCAGCACGCATCCGAGCGCCAGCCATGACAACACTTCGCCGACGATGCGGTTCAAACCGCTGATCGCGCGGACAAGCAAAGCAAGGGCCTGCATATTATCCTCCCCTCTCCCCGCCAGGATGTTTCCCGGCATTCTTGGGCCGTTCGACGGCATCAGGCGATCAGGTGAACACGGCTGGTTAACCATCGCAAGATGCGTCCGGCATACAGCCGACCGATATGGGAAAGGCGCTTGCGCCACAACGGTGCGCCCGGGAGGAAGTGAGACCAAGCCCGTAATAGTGGGTAGGCAAGGGGGGATCGCGCCCGCAGGCTGGGCATATGCTCACGCCGCTGGTGACAGGCCCGGCAAAAATGCTATGTCGCTGCCGGTTGCGCCTGGGTGGCACAACATTGGCCGGGGAGGGCATCTGCATGTTCGTGGTTGGTGGGGAAAGCCTGATCGATCTCAAGGCCGAAGTGGCGCTGCCCGATGGCGCATTGATCGGCCGCGACGGCGAGAACCAGATCGTGATGACGGCCCATCCGGGCGGTTCGCCCTACAATTGCGCCATCGCGCTGGCCAAGCTGGGCAATCCCACCGGCTTTCTCTGCCCCATTTCGGCCGATGCCTTTGGCGACTACCTGCTGGGGCCGCTCGGCGAGGCTGGCGTTACGCCGCTGCTGCCCGAGCGGGTCAAGGACTATACCACGCTGGCCGTGGTCAATTTCGACGCCAACCGCAATGCCCGCTACGGCTTTTATCGCGAGGCCGATGGCGCCATCGAGGCGGAAAAGGGCATCGCGGCGCTGCCGGAGCAACTCGATCTCTACCAGATCGGCGGGTTCTGTCCGATCCTGCCTGATGAGGCGGCGATCTGGCTCGACATCGTCAAGGCCGCCATTGTCAAGGGCGCGACGATTTCCATCGATCCCAATGTGCGGCCGAGCCTGGTGGACGATTTTGCCGGCTACAAGGCCCGGCTCGCCACCTTCCTCGACCTGGCCCATGTGGTGAAGGTCTCGGAGGAAGACCTCGACGCCCTCGATAGTTCCAGGAATATCGAGCAGCACGCTGCGGACCTCTTGGCGCGGCCCAATTGCCAGCTCGTCGTGGTGACGCTCGGTGAGAAGGGTTCGCGGGCCTTCACCAAGGCTGGCCAGGCACAGGCGGCGATCTACGCACCGCCGGTTTTCGGCGACACGGTGGGAGCGGGCGACAGCCTCATGGCCGGCATCCTGTCGTGGCTGCATGAGCGCGGTCTGCTCAAGCCCGGCAAACTCGATGGACTGGGCGATGGCGCCCTGTCCGACATGCTGCGCTTCGGCGCTGTCGTGGCCGGTATCAATTGTGGCCGCAAAGGCTGCAAGCCACCCACCCGCGCCGAAGTCGACGCGGTGCTTGGGAAATAGCCGTGATGGCCAGGTGGATGCACGCTATTCGGAGAGCAGGTCGGGCGTAATATCGCGTGCGGTGTGTAGGATGCGGACGATGCTCACGTGGCGGAATCGCACCGATAGAAGATCAAATAGCTGCCTACAGGAAAGCTGCGCAATTCCGAGTTCGGGGCGGTCGCGGCCTGCCATAGGCTGATCCGCCAGCATCGAGAATGCTGCATACAGGTCCTCAATGATCCGCGTTGCGCCCCTTTGACTATTGGGCGCGATGTAGTCCCAGATGTCGAAGAGGTCTCGCCTGGCGAGCGGGAGTCTTTTGATTTTAAGCGGCATCGTCAGCGGCCCGGCGAGCGCGCGCTTCCGCCAGGAAATCTTCCAGACTCTCCATGGGTTCCGGTTCGCCGCTGTCCAGCCCGTCCTGGATGGCCTTTTTCAGCTCGTTGAGTTTCCACGCCCGCAGCGCTTCGCGCTCTTCCATCAGGCGCAGGCCGTCGCGCAGTACTTCGCTGACGCTGGCATAGCGACCGGAGGCGACGAGTTCCTTGGCGAAGGCTTCGTAGTGCTCGCCGATCGAGTAGCTGGAGGGCATGGCTGATACTCCGAAATTATCAATTTATGATAGTTCCGGTGGGGCGTGGGTTCAAGCCCCGGCGCGGATTGCCAGGGCTTCCTCCAGCGCCATTGTGGTGTGGTGTTCCCAGTTCTTGTCGTCGGTTTCCGGGTAATCGGTGCGGAAATGGCCGCCGCGGCTTTCGGTGCGCTTGAGTGCGGCGGCAGCGACCAGGGTGGCCGAGGTGGTCATGTTGAGATAGGCGCTGGTGACCTGTTCGGCGGTGGCTTCGAGGTGAGCAATGCCGCGTAGCGCCTGCCGCAGGCCTGCGGCATCGCGCTCGACACCCACCAGATCCGTCATGATGCGGCGCAAGTCCTGCACCGCCACAGTGCCGCGCAGTACGTCCTCGGCCTTCTGCCCTTCGACTTCGTCCCATTCGATGCCCTTGAAGGGCGCCAGTTCGCGGGGTGGCTCCAGTCCGCCGATATCCTCGGCGATGCGGGCGCCGTAGACCGTGGCTTCGAGCAGCGAATTGGATGCGAGCCGGTTGGCGCCATGCAGGCCCGTGCAACTAGCTTCGCCGCAGACCCAGAGGCCGGGCAGGGACGAACGGCCCCGCTCATCGACCTTGACGCCGCCCATATGGAAATGGGCCGCAGGGGTGACCGGGATCAGGCCCGCTACCGGGTCGATGCCCGCATCGCGGCAATATTTGGAGACGGTGGGGAAGCGGGTGAGGATGGCTTCGCCCAGCACCTGCCGCGTGTCGAGGAACACTTTGCGGCCCGCCTGGATCTGCCGGAAATTGGCGCGGGCGACCACGTCGCGGGGGCAAGCTCGGCGTCCGGGTGGATTGCCGGCATGAAGCGCTCGCCGAGGTCATTGACCAGAATGGCGCCTTCACCGCGCAGCGCTTCGGTGGCGAGGGGCGCGGGATCGGCGCCGGTCGCGATGGCCGTGGGGTGGAACTGCACGAATTCGGCATCGGCGATCAGGGCGCCCGCTCTTGCCGCCATGCCCATGGCGTGGCCGCGCACGCCGGGTGGATTGGTGGTGACGGCATAGAGCCCGCCCAGCCCGCCGGCGGCCAGCACGGTGGCGCGGGCGCGGATGAAGACCGGCTCGGAATAGCGGTCGCCCAGCCGGCGGCAGAACACGCCGACAATGCGGCCATTGTCGCGGGCCAGGCTCAGGGCGGTGATGCCTTCCACCACGCGGATGGAGGGGGTGCGGCGCACTTCGGCGATGATGGCCTGCATGATGGCCCAGCCGGCCCGGTCGCCCTCAACCTTGACGATACGATTGGCCGAATGGGCGGCTTCGCGGCCCAGCTCGTAATGGCCGAAATCGTCGCGGTCGAAGGGCGTGCCCCAGCGCGCCAGGTCTTCGATGCGTGCGGCCGCCTCTGAGGTGACGCTTTCAGCGGTGCCGTGATCGACGATGCCGGCGCCCGCCATTTCGGTATCGAGGGCATGGGCATGGCTGCTATCACCCTGGCCCACTGCGGCGGCCACCCCGCCCTGCGCCCAGGCCGAGGAGGCGCCGGTGCCGAGCGGCTTGGGCGACAGCACAGTGACCGGGCGCGGCGCCAGTTTCAGCGCGGTGAACAGACCGGCCAGGCCCGCGCCCACGATCAGGGCGCCATCGGCATTGAGGGTGTTGTCGAAGGTGGTCACTGGCCGCTCCGGAGTGTTTTCAGACCTGGTATTTGTCCGTAAGGTCTTGCACGTAACAAGACCGGGACCCTGCATTATGGCAAGCGCGAATGGCGATGGCTTCGGCGACAATCCGCAGGGTGGATTTGCCACCGGTGCATCGCTCGATGTCTATGAGGCGATCTATCGGCTGGTGATGACCGCCTATGGCTATCGCTGTGCGCTGACCGGCGAGCAGTTCGCGCCCGATACCGGGTTGGTGCATCCGCATCTCGAAGTGGTGGCGATCCGCCCGCGCGAGGCCGGTGGGCCATTGGCGATCGACAATTACCTGGCGCTCGAAGAGCATGCGGCGCGCGCCTTCCGGTTTGGCCACTTCGTCGTCGAGGATGATTATCGGGTGGTGATCCGCAATCCCGGCGCTTTCCATGCGGGTCTGCGCCCGCATGCGGATGGGCGCCTGCTGGTGCCCGCCGAGCAGCTGTTCCGGCCCAATCCGGCTTACCTGGCTTTTCACCGCGCAATGCCGCCGGGCACCTAGTCGCCCTTCCGGCTCATCTCGATCATCCGCTCTACCGCCAGCCTTGCGGGCGGGATGATACCCTCGGGCACGGTGACTTCCTCGGTCATGGTGTGGAGGCTCCACAGTACGTTTTCGAGGTTGATGCGCTTCATATGCGGGCAGATGTTGCAGCCGCGCAGGAAGTCGACGCCGGTCGTTTCGCTGGCCACATTGTCCGACATCGAGCATTCGGTGACCATGACCACGCGCGGCGGCTTGGTGGTCTTGACCCAGTCGATCATGGCGGCGGTCGAGCCGGCAAAGTCCACCGCGTCGATCACTTCGGGCGGGCATTCGGGATGGGCGATGATCTTGGCCGTAGGATAGGCGTGGCGCAGCTCGGAAATGTCTTCGGCGGTAAAGGTCTCGTGCACTTCGCAGGCGCCGGCCCAGGTGATGACCTTCTTGCCGGTTTTCTTGGCAGTGTTCTGCGCCAGATACTGGTCGGGGATCATGATGACCGTGTCGCCCTCGACGCGGTTGACGATGTCGAGCGCGTTGGACGAGGTGCAGCACACATCGGTGACGGCCTTCACGGCAGCCGAGGTGTTCACATAGGTCACAACGGGGACGCCGGGATATTTCGCCTTCATCATCAGCACATCGTCGGCCGTGATGGAGGAGGCGAGCGAACAGCCGGCGCGGCTATCGGGGATGAGCACGGTCTTTTCGGGATTCAGCAGCTTTGAGGTCTCGGCCATGAAATGCACACCGCATTGCACGATGACCGATTGCTTGACCTTGGTGGCCTCGATGGCGAGCTGCAAGCTGTCGCCCACGATATCGGCCACGCCGTGATAAATCTGCGGCGTCTGGTAATTATGGGCCAGGATGACGGCATCCTTCTCCTTCTTCAGCCGGTTGATCTCGAAGATCAGCGGGGCATAGAAGGGCCATTCGATCTCGGGAATCTTGTCGCGGACGCGGTCGAACACCTTGGCGGTGGCGCGCTCGACGGCCTTGGAGAATTTGAGATCGAAGTGACCGGCGAGGATGGCGCGGGCCTCATCAAGGGGCGTCACCGCGTTGATCGTCTGCACCATGGCCGTGTCCTCCCGAAATCGAGGCGGAACCTAGGGATTTTTTGCCGCCATTTCAATGAACGGGGTTGCGGTAAATTAGTCTCGGTCCTAACGCTTCCCCAACAGCTCTACGAGGACAGCCATGCCGCAAGATACCGCCGCCATCCGATCCATCCTGTCGCTGGCTCCGGTCGTGCCGGTGATCATCCTCGATGACGTGAGCCAGGCGCGGCCGCTGGCCGAGGCGCTGGTTGCAGGCGGCTTGCCGATCCTCGAAGTGACCCTGCGCACGCCCAATGCGCTCAAGGTGATGGAAGAGATGGCCAAGGTAACCGGTGCCATTGTCGGCTCGGGTACGGTGCGTAACGCCCTGCACATGAAGCAGTCGGTCGATGCCGGTTGCCGCTTCATGGTGTCGCCGGGCATTTCCCCGCGCATTCTCGACGCGGCTGACGATATCGGCATTCCGCTGCTGCCCGGCATTGCCACGCCCAGCGAAGCCATGACGGCGTCCGAGCGGGGCTACAGCTATCTCAAATTCTTCCCGGCCGAAGCCAATGGCGGCGCGCCGGTGCTCAAAGGCTTTCGCCTCGCCGCTGGCGGATATCACTTTCTGCCCGACGGGTGGCATCGATCCTGCCAAGGCCAAGGTTTATCTCGGCCTGCCCAATGTCATCTGCGTGGGCGGTTCGTGGATCATGCCATCAGATGCGCTGGCCGCCAATGACTGGGGCCGTATCGAGGCACTGGCGCGCGAAGCCTCCGCGCTGCGGGGGTGATTGCCATGGCCGGCGTTTCGAAGGATGGCCTTACCCATCTTAGGGTCACCTTGAGCGAGACCGCCTATATCGGACCCGGCCGGGCCGACCTGCTTGAACTGATCGATAGCACCGGGTCCATTTCCGCCGCGGGCAAGGCCATGGGCATGAGCTACAAACGGGCATGGGGGCTGGTGCAGGCGCTCAATGATGGTTTCGGGCAGCCACTGGTCGAATCCAGCCGCGGCGGCGCCAGCCAGGGTGGGGCGCAACTGACCGAAGCCGGGCGGTTGGTGCTCGCGCACTATCGGGCCATGCAGGACAAGACACGGCAGGCCATCGCCGATGACGTCGCGGCCCTGCGCCGTAAATTCGATATGTCCGAACGGAAATAACGCTTGCCTTGTCCGTCGTGGCTGGGTGAAAACCGATATGGATTTCAAACCATATCGGAGCTGTCGATGAACCGCATGATCCTGGGCGCGCTGGCCGGCCTGCTGCTTTCCACCGCCGCACATGCCGAGAGCGTCAGCGTCGCCGTGGCGGCCAATTTCACCAAGGTGGCCGAGGAACTGGCGCCGCTATTCAAGGTCGAGACCGGCCATGACGTCAGCTATAGTTTCGGCGCTACCGGCCAGCTCTATACCCAGATCACGCAGGGCGCGCCCTTCGAGGTATTCCTGGCCGCCGACGATGTGCGGCCGACATTGGCGGTGACGGAAGGTTTCGGTGTCGAGGGCAGCGTCTTCACCTATGCCGTTGGCGCGCTGGCGCTTTACGGTGCGTCGATTGATGTGACGGACGGCAAGGCCGTGCTGGAGGCCGGGGCCTTCGACAAGCTCGCCATCGCCGATCCCGCCACCGCCCCCTATGGACAGGCTGCGACCGAGACCATTGCCGCTCTCGGTCTCACCGAGGCCATTACCCCCAAGCTGGTGACCGGGGAGAATATCTCCCAGACGCTGCAATTCGTCGAAAGCGGCAATGCCGAACTCGGCTTCGTCGCCGCCAGCCAGGTGGTGGGTAAGTCCGGCGTGTGGATCGTGCCGTCCGACCTGTTCGAGCCGATCCGGCAGGATGCGGTTTTGCTCAAGACGGGTGAGGCGAACCCTGCTGCCACGGCCTTTGTCGACTTTCTCAAGAGCGAACAGGCCATCGCGGTGATTGAAGCGGCGGGCTATGTCGTCGAATAGGCGGGGGCGGGATGAGCTTCGGTGATATCTGGACGCCGGTCAGTCTGACGCTGACGCTGGCGGCGATCAATACGCTCATCCTGCTCGTTATCGGTACGCCGATCGCCTGGTGGCTGGCGCGCAGCAAGAGCCGTTATCGCGAACTGGTCGGGGCGGTGGTGGCCATGCCGCTGGTGCTGCCGCCGACGGTGCTGGGTTTCTACCTGCTCATCGCGCTGGGTCCCAATGGGCCGGGCGGGTGGATTGCGGGGCTCTGGGGCGGGCGTACGCTGGCCTTTTCCTTCACGGGTTTGGTCATCGGTTCGTTCTTTTATTCGCTGCCCTTCATGGTGCAGCCCCTGCGCAATGGCTTTGCCGCCATCGGCAATGATCCGCTGGAGGTGGCGTCGAGCCTGGGGGCCAGCAACTGGCAGCGCTTCTGGCACGTGGCGCTGCCGCTGGCGCGGCCGGGCTATATCACCGGCGCGGTGATGACCTTTGCCCATACGGTGGGCGAATTCGGCGTGGTGCTGATGATCGGCGGCAATATTCCAGGCCAGACCAAGGTCATCGCCATCGCGCTCTACGACTATGTCGAGCGCCTGCAATGGGGCGAGGCGCATGTGATCGCGCTGGGCATGGTCATCTTCGCCTTCGTGGTCATCGCGGTGACGCTGATCATCGACAGACGGATCAACGTGCCGATGCCCTAGCTCGCGGGTGAAGCGACGGCGCTCCACATGGCCTTGGTGATCGATTGGGTGGTGGAGGCGTAATATTTCCACGGGTCAGGCCTTCTCGGTGATGGGGGACGAGGCCATGGCATCGGGAAAACCGCCGGTATCGTGCTTCTGGAAAAGCAGAATTTCGAGCGGCCCTGCGGGCAGCGCAGCAGGCTCAGCGGGCGGTTCTAGATATAGGGCAGCATGCGCTCGGCCACGGCGGCGTAGTAGGCGACCAGATCGGCCTTGGTGACGCCCTGGCCGGGATAGACCACGCGATCGGGGCTGGTGAGCTTGATGCCGGCGGCCTCGGCGGCAGCGAGGCCGGAATTGGGGTCGAGCGGGGTTGGCTGGGTCACTACAGGCCTCCTGCCGGTGATGGGCGTCCTGTCGCCCGCCTGTTCAACGTTGCGCGCTGTTCCGCGTTCCAGTGCGTTGCGCTGGCTTGCAGGCAACCCTACACTCAGGTCCATGAAGTCCAAGGGAGAATCAGCGATGGAACTATTCGATGGCTTCGCGCTCGACGGGCTCAGCATCACGCTGATCGGCCTGGGTATCCTCGCGCTCCTGGTGCTGTTCGCCGGCGCCAAGACGGTGCCGCAAGGCTATAACTTCACGGTGGAGCGCTTCGGCAAATATACCCGCACGCTCAAGCCCGGCCTAAACCTGATCGTGCCGTTCATCGATGGCATCGGCAAGCGGATCAACGTCATGGAGCAGGTGCTCGACGTGCCACACCAGGAGGTGATCACAAGGGACAACGCCTCGATCACCGCCAATGGCGTGACCTTCTACCAGATCCTTGATGCGGCCGCGGCGGCTTATGAGGTGTCCAACCTGGAGAATGCCATCCTCAACCTCACCATGACCAATATCCGTACGGTGATGGGTTCGATGGACCTCGACGAACTGCTGTCCAATCGCGACGAGATCAACCATCGCCTGCTCAATGTGGTCGATACGGCCGTGTCGCCCTGGGGCGTCAAGATCACCCGTATCGAGATCAAGGATATCGACCCGCCCAAGGACCTGGTGGATTCGATGGGCCGCCAGATGAAGGCGGAACGCGAGAAGCGCGCCACCATTCTCGAAGCGGAAGGCCGGCGGCAATCCGCTATCCTGCAGGCGGAAGGCGCCAAGCAGGCGCAGGTGCTGGAAGCCGAGGGCCGCCGGGAAGCGGCCTTCCGCGATGCCGAGGCGCGCGAGCGCTCCGCCGAAGCCGAAGCCAAGGCAACGCAGATGGTGAGCGACGCCATCGCCTCGGGCAGCGTGCAGGCCATCAACTATTTCGTGGCCAACAACTATATCGAGGCCCTGGGCAAGATCGCCACCTCGCCCAACCAGAAGGTGCTGATGCTGCCGGTCGAGGCGGCCAGCGTCATCGGCTCGATCGGTGGCATTGCCGAAATCGCCCGCGAGACGTTCGGGGGCGGAGCGCCATCGACGCCCGTGCGGCCGGGTCGCCCGCCATCGGCGGGTCAGCCCTAAAAGGAGCGATAATGCAGGTCATCGACTTCATCGCGGCCAATGGACCCTGGGCCTGGATCGTGGCCGGACTGGTGCTGCTGGCGCTGGAGCTGGTAGTGCCGGGTGGGTTCCTGCTGTGGATGGGGATTTCGGGCATCGTCACCGGACTGGTGGTGCTGTTCCAGCCCATCGTCTGGCCGCTACAATGGCTGATCTTCGGCGTGCTGTCGCTGGTCACGATCGCAATCTGGGTGCGCTGGACACGCACCCGGCCGGCCGCGACCGACCGGCCCTATCTCAATCGCCGCGCCGATCACTTCATCGGCCAGGAGGCGGTGCTCGAACAGCCGATCCAGCAGGGCTTCGGCCGCATAGTGCTGGGCGACACGGTGTGGCGCGTTTCGGGGGCAGACATGCCGGCCGGGCAGCGCGTGCGCATTGTCGGCAATGAAGGCGCCGTGCTCAAGGTCGAGGCGACCTGATCGCCGCCAAGGCAAGGCTTCATTAACCATAAGATGGAAAGATCGCCGCAGGTTCGGGCGGTGCGTCGCGGGCCGATTTTGGTTGGCGGAGAGCATCTTGCCCTTGTGGTGGCGGCAGACAGCGGGACTTGCAGGCGCCACGGCGCTCTGCGCGCTGTGCCTTGCCGTGCCTGCTCTGGCGCAGGCGGAAGGCGATGGGTCGGGCACCGACAATGAGCGGCTGTTGCCCAATGACTATCCGGCCGATCCGGTGCTGGCCAATAGCGACTGGCTGCGCGAGCCCTATGACCCGTTCTTCGATGTGGATTGGTCGGTGGCGTTGCGCGGCAGCTACGCCAAGTCCACTTCAGGCGAGCGCTTCGATATCCTGGTCGTGCCCGCGGTCGGGCTCGAGCATATCGGCAGCCGCTCGGCGGTCAATTTCGATGCCAGTGCGGAAATCGTGCGGCCCAGCGGCGATGGCAAGGTCGATGTCGGCGCGCTGCGGCTCGGCCTGCAAACCGGCTACGATCTCGACAGCGTCACGCGGCTGACGGCCAATGGCAACCTGTCACTGACCCGCGCCACGCCGGGCACGCCGGGTCTGGCCGACAATATCGCCATTGCCCCGCAGACGACCAGCGGTGGGTTCGATGCCGGCATTACCAGGCAATTCGGCAAGTTCAATGTCGGGGCGACCGGGGCGGCGCAGCGCAATATCTATGGCGAAACGACGCTGACCACGGGCGCGGTGATCGACAATTCGGACCAGAATTACTGGGCGCTTGATTCCGCTTTGCGCGTCGGTTTCCAGGCGACGCCCATCTTCGAAGTGTTTGGGCGGGCCGGGCTCGGGCGCGATATTTTCGACCGGCCTTCGGCAGCGCTGCTGGCCTATCCCAATGCCACCGACATCACGCTCGAAGGCGGGGTGACCGGTCGCTGGAACGACATTCTGGAAGTCACGGCATCGACCGGCGTCGGCTTGCGGCGCTTTGATGCGGCCGGGCTCGACGAGGTGGTGACCCAGCTTTATGGCGCCCAGGTCAGCTTCACGCCCGATCCGACCTGGCGCATGACGGCAGACTTTGGGACGACCGTAGCCCCGCCCGGTCCCAATGCCGGCGGCACGGCGCGGGTGGATTATGCGGCCAATGCCGAGGTCGCCTATACAGTCAATTCCTGGCTGGCGCTGCGGGCGCTCGCCGACTGGAACAGCGCGCGCTTTGCCGGCAGCGCCAATACCGAGACCGGCTATGGGCTGGGGGCGGGCGCCGACTACAAGGTCAACGCCCACACCGCCGTTTCGGCCGATTACGGCTATGATCACTCCGAAAGCAGCACCAATGGGGTGCAGGACGCGCATCGGGTGACCGTCGGGATTACGCTAACCCGCTAGAGGTGGTCTTCCAGGTCCAGCTTGCGCAGTTCCCTGACGAAGCCGTCGCGGATGTCGTCGCGGTCCAGTGCATAGACGACATTGGCGGTGAGGAAGCCGATCTTGGAGCCGCAATCGAAGCTCTGGCCGGCATATTTGACGCCGGTGAAGCGCTGGTTGTGCATCAGGGTCTGCATGGCGTCGGTCAGCTGGATTTCCCCGCCGGCGCCGCGCTGCTGATTGGCCAGCAGGCCGAAGATTTCGGGCTGCAAGATGTAGCGGCCGGAAATGATGAGGTTGGACGGAGCCTCTTCGCGCTTGGGCTTTTCCACCATGTCGGTGACTTCGAAGCTGTTGTCGGCGCCTTCGCCGCGCTTGATCACGCCATAGGACGAGACCTCGCTTTCGGGCACTTCCTCGACGGCGATGACATTGCCGCCGGTTTCTTCATAAGCGTCCATCATCTGCTTCAGCACGCCCGGCTCGCCCTTGAACAGCATGTCGGGCAGCAGCAGGGCGAAGGGGCTGTCGCCCACGATGTCGCGGGCGCACCACACGGCATGGCCGAGGCCGAGCGGCTCCTGCTGCCGGGTGAAGCTGGTGCGGCCAGCTGATGGCAGGTCCTTGCGCAATTCGTCGAGCGCCTGGGTCTTGCCGCGGCTTTCGAGCGTGGTTTCCAGCTCGAACTGGCGGTCGAAGTGGTCCTCGATCACGCCCTTGTTGCGGCCGGTGACGAAGACGAAATGCTCGATTCCCGCTTCGCGCGCCTCATCGACCGCATACTGGATCAGGGGGCGATCGACCACGGTCAGCATTTCCTTGGGCAGGGCCTTGGTGGCCGGGAGGAACCGGGTTCCGAGACCGGCGACGGGAAACACAGCCGTTCTGACGCGCTTGGGCAAATCATGCACTCCATTCTGGGATCGGACGTAAAACTATCTCAATCTGTCTAGAATATCATCAAGGCGAATAAGCGGTTGAAATACGGAGTTAATCCATGGCGGTTCTGGTAACCGGCGGCGCGGGCTATATCGGCAGCCATATGGTGCTGAACCTGACCGATGCGGGCGAAAAGGTCGTCGTGCTCGACAATCTGGTGACCGGATTCGACTGGGCCGTGGATGGGCGCGCCATTTTCGAGCCCGGCAATGCCGGCGATATCGACCATGTGCGCGGGCTGATCGACAAGCATGGCATTACCGAAATCGTGCATTTTGCCGGCTCCATCGTGGTGCCCGAGTCGGTCACCGATCCGCTGAAATATTACGGCAACAACACCGCCACTTCGCGCAACCTGATCGAGGCCGCGATCAAGGGTGGGGTGAAGCATTTCATCTTTTCGTCGACCGCCGCCGTCTATGGCATGACCGGGCTGGCGCCTGTGGTCGAGACCACGCCGCTCAATCCGATGTCGCCCTATGGCCGGTCCAAGCTGATGACCGAATGGATGCTGGCCGATGTCGCGGCGGCCCATCCCATGACCTATGGCGTGCTGCGCTATTTCAACGTGGCCGGGGCCGATCCGGGCAAGCGCAGCGGGCAATCGACACCGCTTGCTACCCATCTGATCAAGGTGGCCTGCCAGACGGCGCTCGGGCAGCGCGAGAAGATGGATATTTTCGGCACCGACTACGAAACGCCCGATGGCACCTGCATTCGCGACTATATCCATGTCACCGACCTGATCGCCGCCCATGCGCTGCTGCTCAAGCATTTGCGCGGCGGCGGGGAGAGCACGACGCTCAACTGCGCCTATGGGCAGGGTTATTCGGTGCGGCAGGTGGTGGAGACCGTGCGGTCGGTGTCGGGTGTCGATTTCCGGGCCGATGAAGGGCCACGGCGGGCGGGCGATCCGGCCTCGATCACCGCGACCGGCGAGAAGGTGCGGAAGCTGCTGGGCTGGGTGCCGCAGCATGACGACCTCCAGGAAATCGTTGAATCGGCCTATTGGTGGGAACGCCACCTGATGACGCGGAACCGGTAAGCGGAGGGGCAGGGCATGAAGCGGCTGATTGCGCTCTTCTTCGTTCTGCTCGCCGCTCCGGCCGTTGGCCAACCCGTTGAGAGCTTTGACAGTTTCATCACCAATTTCCGCAGCAAGGCATTGGCCGCGGGGGTGAGCGGGGCGGTCTATGATGCGGCCATGGGCGGGCTGACCCCCGATACGCGCGTGCCGGACCTGGTGACGACGCAGCCCGAATTCACCACGCCGGTCTGGGACTATATCGAGGGCCGCGTCACATCCGGCCGTATCGAGCGCGGCAAGGCGGCGATTGCCCGCAATTCGGCGCTGTTTACCGCGGTGGGCCAGAGCTATGGCGTCGATCCCTATATCTTGGGCGCCATCTGGGGCATGGAGACCGATTATGGCGCGGTGCTTGGCAATGATGGGCTAATACGGCCGATCGTGCGCTCTCTGGCGACGCTGGTGCATCAGCGGCGGACGCGACTGGTGGAGGATGAGGCGGACCTCATCGCGGCCTTGCTGCTAGTGCAGAAGGGGCCGCTCGATGCGCAATCGCTGGTCGGCTCCTGGGCCGGGGCCATAGGGCATCTGCAGGTCAATCCGTCCAATGTCATGGCGCATGGCACGGATGGGGATGGCGACGGGCGGGTGGACCTGCACCATTCGCTGGGTGATGCGCTGGCGACCAGCGCGCGGTTCCTGCGGGCGCTTGGCTATCAGCCGGGCGTGGACTGGGGCATGGAAGTGGTGGTGCCCGAGGGGTTCGATTACCTGCTGGCGACGCGGACGGAATTGCGGCCAGTGTCGTTCTTTGCCGAGCGGGGCATTGCGCGGGTGGCGGGGCGGCAGTTTGCCGACCTCAACCTGCCGGTTTTCCTCTATGTTCCTGCGGGCAAGGACGGGCCCAAATTCCTGATGACGCAGAATTACCTGATGCTCAAGGGCTACAATTTCTCCGACAGCTACGCCATGAGCGTGGCGCATATGACCGACCGGCTGAAGGGCGGCGGGGCCTTTGTCGATGACTGGCCGCGCAATACCGTCTTTCCCGACCTGGCGCAGCGGCAGGCGATCCAGCAGGCTTTGTCGCGGCTGGGGCTCTACGACGGGATCGTCGACGGGCGGCTGGGGCCGATCAGCCAGGAGGCCTATGCCCGCTTCCAGGCGAGCCAGGGGCAGGTGGCCGATGGCTTCATCACGCGGGCTTCGTATGAGGCGCTGGCCGCGGCCGCGCGGTAACATCACGGGGACGCCGATGGCGTTGCCTTAGCGGTTTTGCTAGAGGGTTGGAATGATCCGCCTCGTGGTTGCATTGCTGGTCGGCATGCTCGTCTTCATCGACGTGGCGCCGGTTTTTGCCCAGAGCGACGGCACGATCATCGTGGCGCAGGAGCAGCGGCGGCGGACACTGTTCGATCTGCTGTTCGGCGAACCGGAACCGGCGCCAGCCCCGGTGCAGCAGGCGCCGCGCCCGGCAGCGGCTGCCCCTGCTGCGGCCTTGCCGCCGCCCAAGCCGCAGGTGGAAAAGGCGGCCGACGCCACGCGGCTGGCCGTGTTCGGGGATTCGCTGGCTATCGACCTCAGCAAGGCGTTGGAGCGGTTCTACGCGGAAGACCCCAACCTGGTCGTGGTCAATCAGGGCGTCAGCTCGTCGGGCTTCGTGCGGTTCGACTATTTCGACTGGGACAAGGCGATTACCGAGCAGATCGCGGCTGATAGTTTCGACCTGGCGGTGGTGATCATCGGCATCAATGACCGGCAGGAGATCACAACGGGTGGGGGGAGCTTTGCGCCACTGAGCGAGCAATGGACTGCCGCCTATCAGGGCCGGATTACCGATTTTCTCGGCAAGCTGCGGGCGGCGCGCAAGCCTGTTATCTGGGTGGGACTGCCGCCGATGTCCAAGAGCGAATATTCGGCCGCGATCAGCCAGATCAGCAATATCCAGCGGCTCGCCAGCTTCTCGGGCGGCGCGGAGTTCCTTGATATCTATGAGAGATTTCTGGGCGAGGACGGCAAATATTCGTCCTATGGGCCTGACGTGAACGGGCAGAATGCCCGCATGCGTAAGGATGACGGCATCCACTTTTCCTCGGCCGGTTCGGACAAGCTGGCCTTCTATCTGAGCCAGACCATCAGGGCGTTCTATCGTGGCGGCGGGGTGACCATGGCGGTGGCCGATCCGCTGCTGGGCACCGATGCGGCGGCGATGTTGCGGCCGCCCTATCAGGGCCTGGGGGCGGCTCGGCTGCTGGAAGTGGCAGGCGCCGTGATCCCGATCAGCCGGGTGCCGGCGCGGGCCACCGACCTGGTGACGGCGGCGAGTGTGCCAGCCACGGCGCCCTTCACACTCGAGCAACTGGTGACGGCGCCGGTGGGGCGGGTCGATGCGTTCGGCGTGGGGGTCGATCCGGCGGCCGGTGCGGCGGAGAATGACGGCGGACGTTGATCCGCGTCGGACGCCATTATGCCGCTGCCATTGCCGGTGGGGATAAGTTTTTTGCTTCTCGCTCAATTTCCGGTTCACCCTCGGCCTTGACCCAAGGGGCCTGCACTTGCGGAGAGAGCGGTAAGTGAAGAGCCTCGGGTCAAGCCCGAGGGTGACGGCTGGTGGGCGTGACAACTACCTCATGCGACCGGGTTCAATCGGTGAAGCGGACGGCGCCGATATGGGGGAGGTTGCGGTTGCGCTGGGCGTAGTCGATGCCGTAGCCGACGACGAATTTGTCGGGGATGTCGAAGCCGACCCAGCGGGCGGTGACGTCGGTTTCGCGGCGGCTCGGCTTGTTGAGCAAGGCGCAGACTTCCATGCGACGGGGATGGCGGGTCTCGAGGATTTCGAGGACGTGCTTGAGGGTGTAGCCGGTATCGACGATGTCTTCGACGACAAGCACGTCGCGGCCGGCGATCTCGCCGCGCAGGTCCTTGAGAATGCGCACTTCCCGGCTGGATTCGGTGGAATTTCCGTAAGAGGAGGCTTCGAGGAAATCGACCTCGACCGGCAGGTCGAGCTCGCGCACCAGGTCGGCGATGAAGATGAAGGAGCCCCGCAACAGGCCGACGACGACCAGCTTGTCGGTATCGGCATAATGGGCGGAAATCTCGCGGGCGAGAGCTTCAACGCGGGCGGCGATGGCCTTGGCCGAGATCAGTTCATCGACGGTGTAAGGCTTCTGGGTCATGCGCGATTCCGGTTAGCAGAGGGGTCGAATACGCTAACAGACTGTTAGCATCGACGGGGCGGAAGCGTGAATGATTCCTGCGGGGGATACCCCCTCCTAACCTCCCCCTGATAGGGGGAGGGATCCGTGCGGTAGTCGTGGCGCGATCGTGCCCTGCGTTCCTAGCGCGGCAGGTCGGTCTTGCCCATCAGGTCGTAGTCGATGGAGCGGGCGGCCTGGCGGCCTTCGCGGATGGCCCAGACGACGAGGGACTGGCCGCGGCGCATGTCGCCAGCGGCGTAGACCTTGGGGACCGTGGTCTTGTAGCTCATCGTATCGGCAAAGAGATTGCCGCGCTTGTCGAACTGGGCGCCCAGCTCGGTCAGCATGCCCTCGTGGATGGGATGGGCGAAGCCGATGGCGAGGAGGACGATGTCGGCCTTGATGATGAATTCGGTGCCGGGAATGGGCTGGCGCTTGCGGTCGACGCGGGCGCATTCGACGCCGGTAACCTGACCCTTGGCATTGCCGATGATCTTCATCGTGCCGGCGGCGAATTCGCGGATGGCCCCCTCGGCTTGCGAGGAAGACGTCCGCATCTTGACCGCCCAGTTGGGCCAGTTGGTCAGCTTGTTTTCCAGTTCGGGCGGCATGGGGCGCACGTCGAGCTGGGTGACGGCGATGGCGCCCTGGCGGAAGCTGGTGCCGACGCAGTCGCTGGCAGTATCGCCGCCGCCGACCACGACGACATGCTTGCCGGCTGCGGTGAGCTGAACTTCGTTCGACACATCCTCGCCGCCGCTGCGGCGGTTCTGCTGCACGAGGAAGGGCATGGCGAAGTGGACGCCATTGAGCTCGGTGCCTTCGGACTCCACGTCCCGCGGCTTTTCCGAGCCGCCGCAGAGCAGGACGGCGTCGTGCCGGGACTGCAGGTCGGAGAGCGGGCGGGTGACGCCGATATTTTCGTTAAAGTGGAAGGTGACGCCTTCGGCTTCCATCTGGGTGACGCGGAAGTCGATATGCTCCTTTTCCATCTTGAAGTCCGGAATGCCGTAGCGCATCAGGCCGCCGGCCCGGGGCTCGCGCTCATAGACATGGACGTCATGGCCGGCGCGGGCGAGCTGCTGGGCAGCGGCCATGCCTGCGGGGCCGGAGCCGATAATGGCGACGGACTTGCCAGTCTTGTCGGCTGATATTTGCGGCTTGATCCAGCCATTGCGAATGGCGCGGTCGGCAATGGCCTGTTCCACCGTCTTGATGGCGACGGGCTCGTCTTCCAGGTTCAGCGTGCAGGCTTCCTCGCAGGGGGCGGGGCAGATGCGGCCGGTGAATTCGGGGAAGTTGTTGGTGGAGTGGAGGTTCCGCGCAGCCTCCTCCCAGTCGCCGTTATAGACGAGGTCGTTCCAGTCCGGGATCTGGTTGTTGACCGGGCAACCGGTATCGCCGTGGCAGAAGGGCACGCCGCAATCCATGCAGCGCGCTGCCTGATCGATGATGCGGCCTTCGCTCATCGGAATGGTGAATTCGCCGAAATGGCGGATGCGGTCGGAGGCCGGCTCATAGCGGGGCTCTTCGCGCTCGATTTCGAGAAAGCCTGTTACCTTACCCATGGCTTTGCTCCCTGGAATTGGTGTCGTTGGTACGGTGGGTGGGAGTTACCCCCTCCCTAGCTGCGCTACGGCCCTGCGGGCCTAACTGCGCTACCCTCCCCTCAAGGGGGAGGGTGGGCGTGGTGGAAGTGGCAAGGTGGTGCCACCGAGTGCTGCGGGTCATCATCATTCCGCAGCCGCCATGCCCATGCCGGATGCCCGCTTCTTTTCCATCTCCTTGATGGCGCGGCGGTATTCGACCGGCATCACCTTGACGAATTTGGGGCGCATCTCGACCCAGTGGTCGAGGATGAACTTGGCGCGGTCCGAGCCGGTATAGTGCAGGTGGTTGGAGATGAGTTGGTGCAGGCGCTCGTCGTCGTGCTTGGTCATGTCGCCGGAGATATCGACCCGGCCATGCCATTCGAGGTCTCCGCCGTGATGGTGGAGCTGCTGCATGAGCGCTTCTTCCTCGGCGACGGGTTCGAGATCGACCATGGCCAGGTTGCAGCGCTGGCGGAAGGTTTCGTCTTCGTCGAGGACGTAGGCGACGCCGCCGGACATGCCGGCGGCAAAGTTGCGGCCGGTGGGGCCGATGACGACGACGACACCGCCGGTCATGTATTCGCAGCCGTGATCGCCGGTGCCTTCGACAACGGCGATGGCGCCGGAATTGCGCACGGCGAAGCGCTCGCCGGCGATGCCGCGGAAGTAGCATTCGCCCGATATGGCGCCGTAGAGCACGGTATTGCCGACGATGATGGACTTGGAGGGTTCGAAGCTCACCTTGTCGGAGGGACGCACGACGATGCGGCCGCCGCTGAGGCCTTTGCCGACATAGTCGTTGGCGTCGCCCACCATGTCGATGGAAATGCCGCGGGCGAGGAAGGCACCGAAGGCCTGGCCGGCCGTGCCAGTCAGCTTGATCGAGATCGTGTCCTCGGGCAGGCCCTCATGGCCATACGCCTTGGCCACGGCGCCGGACAGCATGGCACCGGTTGAGCGGTCGCGGCTGCGGATGGGCAGCTCGATCTGCACGGGCTGGCCGCGCGTCAAGGCGGGCTCGGCCAGGGTGATCAGCTGGCGATCGAGCACGGCTTCGAGGTGATGGTCCTGGCTCTCGGAGTGATAGAGCGTGTCGCCGCCAAGTGCTTCGGGCTTGTGGAAGAGCTTGGTGAAGTCGATGCCTTCGCTCTTCCAATATTCGGCGAGGTGCTTCTGGTCGAGCAGGTCCGAGCGGCCGATGAGGTCGCGCAGGTTGCGGGCACCCATAGATGCCATGAGGCCGCGCAGCTCTTCGGCGATGAAGAAGAAGTAGTTGATGACGTGCTCGGGCGTGCCCTTGAAGCGCTTGCGCAAAACCGGGTCCTGGGTGGCGACGCCAACCGGGCAGGTGTTGAGGTGGCACTTGCGCATCATGATGCAGCCGGCCGCGATCAGCGGTGCGGTGGAGAAGCCGAATTCGTCGGCGCCGAGCAGGGCGCCGATCAGCACGTCACGGCCGGTCTTGAGGCCGCCATCGACCTGGAGGACGACGCGCGAGCGCAGGCGGTTCAGCACCAGGGTCTGGTGGGTTTCGGCCAGGCCGATTTCCCAGGGGCCGCCGGCATGCTTGAGCGAGGTCAGGGGCGAAGCGCCCGTGCCGCCATCATAGCCGGAGACGGTGATGTGATCGGCGCGGGCCTTGGCCACGCCTGCCGCAACCGTGCCGACGCCGACTTCGGACACCAGCTTGACCGAGATATCGGCCTGCTCATTGACGTTCTTGAGGTCGTAGATGAGCTGGGCGAGGTCTTCGATGGAATAGATGTCGTGATGCGGCGGTGGGCTGATCAGGCCCACGCCGGGCGTGGAATGGCGCGTCTTGGCGACGATCCAGTCGACCTTGTGGCCGGGCAATTGGCCGCCCTCGCCGGGCTTGGCACCCTGCGCGACCTTGATCTGGAGCTGGTCCGCATTGACCAGATATTCGGTGGTGACGCCGAAGCGGCCGGAGGCGATCTGCTTGATGGCCGAGCGCATGGGATTGCGCGAGCCATCGGGCAGGGGCTTGTAACGATCGGGCTCCTCGCCGCCCTCGCCGGTGTTGGACTTGCCGCCAATGCGGTTCATCGCCTGGGCGAGGGTGGTGTGGGCTTCGCGCGAAATCGAGCCGAAGCTCATGGCGCCGGTGACGAAGCGGCGGACGATGTCGACCGCCGGCTCGACTTCCTCGATCGGCACGGGCTCGCCGAGGGGGCGGATGTCGAAGAGGTTGCGGATGGCCAGATAGCCGTTTTCGCCGGAATTCACCCGGGCGGCGAAGCTGTTGTAGCGGTCCTGCGCGGTTTCGGCATTTTCGGCCTTGGTGCGTACGGCATGCTGGAGATCGGCCACGGCATCGGGGCTCCAGGCGTGCTTTTCGCCGCGGATGCGATAGGCATATTCCCCACCCACATCGAGCGCCTTGCGCAAGACGGCGTCGTCGCCGAAGGCCAAAGCATGGCGGCGCACGGTTTCCTGGGACACTTCCTTGAGGCCGACGCCCTCGATGGTGGTGGCAGTGCCGAAGAAGTACTTGTTGACGAATTCCGTGCTGAGGCCAACGGCGTCGAAAATCTGGGCGCCGCAATAGGACTGGTAGGTCGAGATGCCCATCTTGGACATGACCTTGAGCAGGCCCTTGCCGACCGACTTGATGTAGCGATGCACGACTTCGGACGCATCCACCTCGTCGGGGAATTCGCCCTCGGCATGGAGCGCGGAGAGCACTTCGAAGGCCAGGTAGGGATTGACGGCTTCGGCGCCATAGCCGGCCAGCATGGCGAAATGGTGCATTTCGCGGGCTTCGCCGGTTTCCATGACCAGGCCCGTCGAGGTGCGCAGACCCTTGCGGATCAGGTGGTGATGCACGGCGGCCAGCGCCAGCAGGGTCGGGATATCCAGCCGGTCAGCGGCGATGCGCCGGTCGGACAGGATGATGATGTTGTATTCGCCCCGGACGGCCGCCTCGGCCTCCTGGCAGATGGCATCGATGGCCGCTTCCATGCCTGCCGCACCCATATCGGCGGGGTAGGTGATGTCGATGGTCCTGGTCTTGAACTGGTTGTCCGCCATGTCACCGATGGCGCGGATCTTTTCGAGATCCTCGTTGGTGAGAATGGGCTGGCGCACTTCGAGGCGCTTTTCGCGGGAGACGCCTTCGAGATCGAAGATGTTGGGGCGCGGGCCGATGAAGCTGACTAGGCTCATGACCGATTCCTCGCGGATCGGGTCGATGGGCGGATTGGTGACCTGGGCGAAGTTCTGCTTGAAATAGGTGTAGAGGAGCTTGGACTTCTGGCTCAGGGCGGAAATGGGCGTATCGGTGCCCATGGAGCCGACGGCTTCCTGGCCGGTCGTGGCCATGGGCGTCATCAGCAGCTTGATGTCTTCCTGGGTATAGCCGAAGGCCTGCATGCGATCGAGCAGCGCATCCGTGGGCTCGGGGGCCTTGGGCGGCACGGCCGGCAGGTCTTCGAGCACGATCTGGCTGCGGGCGAGCCATTCGGCATAGGGGTTACTGGTGGCGAGGGTCCGCTTGATCTCCTCGTCGGAGATGATGCGGCCTTCTTCGAGGTCGAGCAGCAGCATGCGGCCGGGCTGCAGGCGCCAGCGCTCGACAATGTCCTCGTCGGGAATGTCGAGCACGCCGGATTCCGAGGCGAGGACGACGTGGCCTTCCTTGGTCACGAGGTAACGGGCGGGGCGCAGGCCGTTGCGGTCAAGCGTGGCGACGACATAGCGGCCGTCCGACAGCGACATGGCGGCGGGGCCGTCCCACGGCTCCATCAGGGCAGCGTGATATTCGTAGAAGGCGCGGCGCTGCTCATCCATCAGCGGATTGCCGGCCCAGGCTTCGGGGATCAGCATCATGGCCGCATGGGGCAGCGAATAGCCACCGCGCACGAGGAATTCGAGCGCGTTGTCGAAGCAGGCGGTGTCGGACTGGCCTTCATAGGAGATGGGCCAGATCTTGGTGATGTCGTCGCCGAACAGCGGCGAGGAGACCGAGGCCTGGCGGGCGGCCATCCAGTTAACGTTGCCGCGGATGGTGTTGATTTCACCATTGTGGGTGGTCATGCGGTAGGGATGGGCCAGCTTCCAGGAGGGGAAGGTGTTGGTCGAGAAGCGCTGGTGCACCAAAGCGATGGCGCTCTCGAAATCGGGGTCACCGAGATCGGGATAGAAGGGGCCGAGCTGGTAGGCCAGGAACATGCCCTTGTAGACGATGGTGCGGGCCGAGAGGGAGACGACATAGAAGCCGTTGTCGCTGTCGGATTCCGGGACGTCCCGATAGACGGTGTTGGAAATGACCTTGCGCGTGATGAGCAGGCGGCGCTCGAATTCGTCGAGCGTGAGGCCTTCGGGGCGGGCGATGACCATCTGCTCGATAACAGGCTGGGTGGCGATAACGCCTTCGCTCAGCTTGCTGTTATCGGTGGGCACGACGCGCTCGCCGAGCAGGGTCAGGCCTTCGCGCTCAAGGCAGGAACGGACCACCGCGGCCACGCGGTCGCGCAGGCCCGGCGTGTTGGGATAGAACAGTTGCGCCACGGCATAGTGGTGCTTTTCCGGCAAAGCGAAGGGCAGGACCTTCTTGAAAAAGGCATGCGGGGTCTGCACCAGGATGCCGGCGCCGTCGCCCATCAGCGGGTCGGCGCCCACGGCACCGCGGTGTTCGAGGTTCTCGAGGATTTCGAGACCCTTCTCGACCACTTCGTGGCTGGGCCTGTTCTTGATATTGGCGATCATGCCGATGCCGCAGGCATCGTGCTCGTTGGCCGGATCGTAGAGGCCCTGTGCGGCGGGACGGCCTGACGGGGCGACGCGGCGACCGTTCAGAATCAAGGTTTTGGCTGTGGCGGTCTTCGTCGTGACGGGGTTCTGGGATCCGTTCCGCGCGTGTGCCATGGCTTGTTCCTCACTCGTTGGGTCGTGCCCGTTGCCGGGCGCTGTCGCTATGTCGTGTGCATCCTGATGGTGCCGGCGTGCGGCGGGCTGGATGCGTTGGTTCCTCTGTGGGCGCATTGTTCAGGCGGGTCGTACTATACAGTACGGCTCGGAAGCGCAAACGCGTCCATGCGTGGGGAGTGGCGCTGCATCCAAATGGCCACTCGAAATTCGGACTATATTAGTCCCGCCTATCCGTTTCCGCTAATGGCATAGCGGGCCAGCCGGACCAGCGTGCGCGCTGGCCGCGGAGAGCGGGGCGACGCGTCAGATAGGACAGTCGTGCTGCCCTAACGCCGGCACATTTGCATAATTCAAAACTGCGAGCAAGCGCCAAAGCTGGACTTTGTGAAAAATCTATAGGAAAGGCGATATTTCGCTATAGGATTTGTAGGAGTTCTGGCGGTGAAATTGGCTACTTCGCTTAAAAAGCAGGCATTATGAATAGTTTTTGAGCAAAATCCCTATTTTGGGCGGGATTTCGATTGGTTTGCCTATTCTGGATTGAGGTGCGTGTAGGACTTTATGGGGAGTTGAGTCGTGAAAAAGCCCCGAGTCAGTCGCGGCGGGCGAGGAAGTGGTAGAGGTGCCAGTGCTTGGCGGTGCCGTTGAGGGTCTGGCTGTCGGGATCGTCTTCTTCGCGGAAGCTGAGCAGGGTCAGCGGGGCGAGGAGAGCTTCGGCGGCGGCGCGGGTGTGGAAGGTCATGCTCGGTGTGCCGGCCCAGTCGTCGCGGTCGCCGAAGAGCTGGCCGGTGAATAGGGCGCCGGGCTTCAGCGAAGCGAGCATGGCGGCAAAGACCCGGTCGAACTGGTCGGGCCGGATGAAGGGCAGGGCATATTGCGCGTTGAGTAGGTCATAGGTCGCTGGCGGAAAGGGGAAATCCTCGAAGCGGGAAATGACATAGCTGAAGCGGTCGGCGGGGAGCGTATCGGCGATCTGCTGCGCGATAGGTTCGCCATCGAGTGCAGTGACATGGGCGAAGCCAGCGCCGAGCAGGTGGATAGTGTCGTTGAGGGCGCCGGCACCGATATCGAGCGCGGCGTCGCGGCCGGATGCAAGGGTGACGGCCTCGACCAGCAGCGGCCGCGGCGGACGGCCGGCGGCGCGCTCGGCATATTTATACCAGCCTTCGAAATTGTCGGCGAACTTGGCCATGGCCGGGCTCCCTGGATGCCGAGCCAGCTTGGCGGATCGAGAGGGCGGGGGCAAGCCGTGGGTCAGGGCGTGACCACATCGACCTCGTTGCCCGCCATGTCATAAGCGACGCGGCCGCCGGTCCAGCCGTCGGACAGTTCGGCGCGCACTTCGACGACGAGGCGATCATCCTCCGGTGTCATGAACAGGACGGAGCGGGAGATGGTGTAGCGGAAGACGCTCATGCCGGGCATGCCCATGCGCTCGAGGGTGCGCTGTTCCAGGTCGGCTAGCCCGTCGGCATCGAGCGCGGCAATGTCGGACAGGGTGAAGGCCCGCTCCAGCGAGGCGGCGAAAGGGTTGGGCATGTTCATCATGGAGTCGTGGCGCGTTATGGAATCGGCGTTGACATAGATCTCGACGATCTGGCCGGGACTGCGCGGGTCTTCCATCTGCACCAGCGCCTTGCTGTCATCGATCAGGATTTCGGCATAGCGCGCATTGGGGCCGAATTCCGCGCCGAGGCGGGCCAGCGTGCCCGCTACGGTGGCGGGGGCGAGCCAGGGGCCGGCCTCGGCCTGCTGGGTGGCGGGCAGGAGGATATCGACGACCTGGGCATTGCCCGTCAGCAGGACCGAGCCCGCTTCACCACCGGGCTGGGCAAAATGCACTTCCCAGAGGGGAACGAGCTTCTTGCTGGTGCGGGTGGTCGGCATGGTGCCTTCGATCTCGGTGATCTGGGCTCCGGACAGGGCAAAAGCGGCGATGGCCGCGCGCTTGACCTGGGGCAGGCGATCGAGCGGCAGGTCGGCAAGGGGAAAGGGCCTGGTGTCGCCCATGCCCAGGGCGGCGAAATTGGGCATGCTCATGCCAGGGCGCACGCTGGCGCCGTCCCAGGAATAATCGGTGGTCTGTTCGGGATCGGCGGCGTGATCGGCGGTGATGGAGATGCTGTCGGTATCGATGGTGATGTCGTGGACCAGGGCGGTGCCGAGCTCGTCGGCCAAGGCCTGCTGTGCATCAGCCATGGGCCAGGTATCGGTGGCGAGAAAATCGGCGGCGCGGGCGGCCGGCATGGCGGCGAGAATAGCGGCGGACAGAATGAGGCAGGCAGGGCGTAGGCGAGGAAGAGGCAAGGACATGGCAAGTCTCTCAGAGCGCGGATCGAATATAGCGCAAGACTGGGAGGGATGCACTGACTAGCGCGTGAACGGGACGTTCAGGTGGGTGAAAGAGGCTTTAGTTCTGTGCGCGTGAATCACCCCACTCTTCCCTTCTCCCCCTGTGGGAGAAGGTGCCCGAAGGGTGGATGAGGGGGCGCCAAGGGATTCGCAGACATTGAAGCATAGGGGGAGCGCAGACCCCCTCACCCGGAAATCCGCTGAACGCGGATTTCCACCCTCTCCCACGAGGGGAGAGGGTGGGCCGGTGGGTGCCATAGAAGTCCGAGATAACCGCGCTATTCGAGGTGGGACTTGATGAACCAGAGGTCCTTGTCGAGTTCGCGCGAGAAGGCGGTGAGGATGTCGGCGGCGTCGGCATCGCCGGCTTCGTCGGTGGCGTCGATATCTTCGCGGACCTGGTTGGCCAGGGTAGAAAAGCGGTCGGCCAGCGCGGCGAGATGGTCGGCGACCTTGCGGATATCGGTGGGGTAGGGGGCGAGGGCGGTTGCCTTGGCGACGACCTGGCTGGTGCCCAGGGCAATGCCGTCGAGCTGGGCCACGCGCTCGGCGATGGTGTCGACATGGGTGTCGATGGCCGTGCGCATGGGATCGAGCATTTCGTGCACGGCGATGAAATTGGGGCCCTTGAGGTTCCAATGCGCCTGCTTGGTGATGAGCGCCAGATCGATGGCATCGGCCAGCCGCGCATTCAGGATATCGATGACTGCCGATTTGGCATTGGATTTGAGGGCGATGGAGGGGGTTTTCATGGGGGGAGTCCTTTGACGCTGGTGGTCTGGGGACACAACTTGCGGGCTGGGTGGAGGTTCCGTTTGTGGGGCTGTTTGCTTGAAGGTGGGTACCCCCTCCTAGCCTCCCCCTGACAGGGGGAGGAATCCGGCCGGTGGATGTGGCGAGGTTGTGCCCCAAGCTCGATCTGCTCCTCCCCCTATCAGGGGGAGGTTGGGAGGGGGTATCCCAATAAAAAGGCGCAGTCCTTGCGGACTGCGCCCTCTATCGTGAAGGAGAAACCGGCCTTAGTTGACCGACTTGTCCTCGATGGTCGGCTGGGTGCCGGCGCTGATCTGGATGGAACGCGGCTTCTTGCTTTCGGGCAGTTCGCGCTTCAGTTCCAGGTGCAGCAAGCCGTTTTCGAGGCTGGCGCCCTGAACCTCGACATAGTCGGCAAGCTGGAAGCGCAGCTCGAAGGCGCGCTCGGCAATGCCGCGATGGAGGAATTCACGGGATTTGTCGCCGCTCTCGGCGGGCTTGGCGCCCTTCACGACCAGGTTGTTCTCCTTGGTCTCGATGGCGATGTCGCCATTGGCAAAGCCGGCGACGGCGATCGAGATGCGGTAGGCATCATCGCCGGTGCGCTCGATATTGTAGGGCGGGTAGGTTTTGGCTTCCTGCCCGACAAGGGTGTCGAGACGGTTGAAGACGCGGTCAAAGCCGACGGTCGAACGATAGAAGGGGGAAAAATCGATGGTCTGCATGGTCACATTCTCCTGTGAGCAACGTGGATGTCCCGGTGGTCTCGATCAGGGCTCCCTGTTGCAGGCGAGCTGACGATTGCGAGGTCGGGGTTCCCGGATAGTCCGGCGAACGATTGAAATATGGGGGGCGGATTTTGGGGTTCAAGGGTGCTGATTGCACTACGGCTGACCTAGTCCATCACAGATCGTCACCCTCGGGCTTGACCCGAGGGGTCTCTACTTGCGGAGCGCCGGGCAAGTGTAGAGCCCTCGGGTCAAGCCCGAGGGTGACGCGCGGTGGGTGTGGTGCGGACCCCTGCCAAAAGATGAACCGAATATGAACGGCGCAGTCCGGTCGAGTTCAGGCTGGGGCGGCTAGAAGGGGGCATGTGTTGAGGGAGACCTCGTCACAACCCCAATGCGGCCCATCACCCGCCCCCCGCATGGGCCGCAACAAGGAAGCCGGTATCTCGCAAGAGATGCCGGTTTTCCTTTTTTCAAGCTGTTTGGGCTAAGACAGGTCACCTCTTGCGCGGAAGTGCCCATGAACGCCGTCGTCAATCCCAATGGACCTGATCTCGTCAATATCCCGTCCAACCCCATGCCGGAGGGCGGGCGCGTGGGCTTTTTCAAGACGGCTGACAATGTGCAGCTGCGCTATGCGACCTGGCCGAAATCGGAGGGGGCGCATCGGGGGACGATCTGCCTGGTGCAGGGGCGCACCGAATTCATCGAGAAATATTTCGAGACCGTGGCCGATTTCCGCCGGCGCGGCTTTGCCGTGGCCACATTCGACTGGCGCGGGCAGGGCGGGTCGGACCGGCTGATCGGCAATCGCAAACTGGGCTATGTCGACCGGTTCGAGGATTACTGGACGGATTTGCGGAGCTTTCACGGGGAAATCCTGCTGCCGGACTGTCCGCCGCCCTATTATCTCGTGGGGCATTCCATGGGCGGGCTGGCGTCGCTCTTTGCCGGGATCAATGACCGGATGATGTTCGACCGGGTGTTTTTGTCGGCGCCCATGGTGGCGCTGGACCGGCAGCCATTGAGCATGAAGGGCATGGCGCGGGTCTGCGAGGCGCTGAGCTTTTTGGGGCTGGGGCAAATGCCGGTGGGGCGCAAGGCGGACAAGCCGGTGTCGGAAGCGAGCTTTCCGGGCAATCCGCTGACCGGGGACATGATCCGCTATATGCGCTCGGTGGATGTGGTCAGGGAACGGCCGGAGCTGGAAATCGGCGTGCCGACGGTGCGCTGGGCGGCCTCGGCTTTCGGGGCCATGGCCGAGGCGGCGGAGGACAATTTTCCCGCGCGCATCAACGTGCCGCTGCTGATGCTGGCGGCGGCGCGGGACGAGGTGGTGTCGGCACCGGCCATCGAGCAATTGGGCCTGCGCCTGCGCACCGGGCGGCACGTGGTGATCGCCGGGGCGCGGCATGAGCTGTTCATGGAAAGCGATGCGATCCGCGGGCAGGTGTTTGCGGCGTTCGATGCGTTTATTACGGAACAAAGTGCTTAGGGGCACGCCCTCGTGGTTCGAGGCTCGCGAAGAGCTCGCACCTCACCATGAGGGCTATTGGCTCTCGATGTCATCCCCGCGAAAGCGGGGATCCATCCTGAGATGGCTCGGCCTTGTGCGGTGGTCGCTCGATCCACCTTGCGGCGGCGGGGCAATCTCGGGATGGGCCCCGGCTCAAGGCCGGGGTGACATCGTGGGTGGGGTAGGGTGTGAGTGCCTTATGACGCATTGACCAGCGCCAGCGCTTTTTCCAGCAGTTCGGGCGTCGCCGCCGCCACCACATTGCCGCCGGCGGTGGGTTCGGTGCCGTCCCAGCAGGCGATGGCGCCGCCGGCTTCGCGGATGATGGGGACCAGGGCGGCGATGTCGTAGGTGTTGAGGTGGGGCTCGATCACCAGGTCGGCGTGGCCGGCGGCGAGCAGGGCGTAGCCGTAGCAATCCATGCCGAAGCGTTGCAGGCGGGTGGCGGATTCGATGGCGCGCCATTTGCCGGCCAGTTCGGGCGTGTTGAACAGGGATGGCGTGGTGGTGAAGACGCGGGAGGGAGCCAGGTCGGTCTGGCCGCTGGTGCGGATGGGCGTGGTGGTGTCGCCGCGGCGATAGGTGGCGCGGCCGGGCACGGCGAGGAAGGTTTCGCCGATAAAGGGCTGGCTCATGATTCCGGCTATGGCCACGCCCTTGTGGGCGAAGCCGATCAGCGTGCCCCAGACGGGGGCGCCGGAAATGAAGGCGCGGGTGCCGTCCACCGGGTCGATGATCCAGGTGTAATCGCTGTCGCCGGAGCTGCCCCATTCCTCGCCGATAATAGCGTGATCGGGGAAGTTTTCCGCGATGACGGCGCGGATGACAGTTTCAGCACCGCGATCGGCCTCGGTGACGGGATCGAAGCCCACGGTGAACTTGTTGTCGATGGCCAGCGGGGTGCGGAAGAGGGGCAGCGTGTGGGCGGCGGCGGCTTCGGCGGCGGCGAGGAGGGTGGCTTCGATTTTGGCGAGATCGAGGGTCATGGGCGGGGTCCGTGCCACGACCTCGTGGTTCGACAGGCTCACCATGAGGTCTACTGAGGTATGGGCGTAACTAGCACAGGGTGGTGCGGGGGACGTGAGTCTTTTCTGGATACCCCTCCTAGCCTTCCCCTGATAGGGGGAGGAACAGATCGGGGATTTGGCACTATATCGCTCCAGCCACAGTGCGGCTCCTCCCCCTATCAGGGGGAGGTTGGGAGGGGGTATCCAACAAGGAAATCTATTCCGCCGCTTCCTCGGTGAGGGCGGGGGTGCTGCCGACGAGCGAGACCAGGTCGAGGCCGATCAGGGCGAAGATCAGGCGTTCGACCAGGGCGCGGATGGCGTCGAAGCCGTCATTGCGGGCCAGGGTGACCTCGTTCATGTAGAGGTGGCGGCTGATTTCGATCTGGAGGGCATGCACGCCATGTTGCGGGCGGCCATAGGTGCGGGTGGCGAAGCCCCCGGCATAGGGGCGGTTGCGGGCGACCTTGAGGCCGGCGCTGGCGAAGATGGTTTCGGCCAGATCGACCAGGCCGGGGGCGCAGGTGGTGCCGTAACGGTCGCCCAGCACGATATCGGGGGCCGCCTTGTCGTTGGAGCGGGTAATGCGCGGCATGGAGTGGCAATCGATCAGCAGGGCTATGCCGAAGGCGCCGATGGCTTCGCTCAGGAGCTTCTGCAAA
The DNA here is from genome assembly GCF_007859655.1 of Devosia ginsengisoli. Lineage (NCBI taxonomy): Bacteria > Pseudomonadati > Pseudomonadota > Alphaproteobacteria > Hyphomicrobiales > Devosiaceae > Devosia > Devosia ginsengisoli. The sequence continues at coordinate 2,585,450 of NZ_CP042304.1, read as the reverse complement.
GCGGCGTGATAGGGGTGATAGATGCCCTCGATGCGCATGCGGGCATCGTCGAGCGTCAGCCGGTCGCGATAGATGGGCTTGTTCTCGGCCACGACGCGGGCCAGCGTGCCCAGACCCGCAGCGACGCGGGGCGAAGTGGTGTTGAAGCGCTCGGACAGCGGCTCGACGAACATGGTGGGATCGAGTTCCCAGGGTTCGCGGTTCACGTCGAGATAGGCGCGGGGGAAATGGGCGCGCAGCATGGGGGCGCCGAGATGGGGCGCGCGGGCGAAGAGTTCGTCGACCCAGGCGTCTTCCGACTGGCGGATGGAGAGATGATCGAGCCTTGTCATGGCGAGGAAGCGCTCGGGGTAGACGCGGCCGGAATGGGGCGAATTGAACACCAAAGGTGTGACCAGCCGGCGGGGCCGGATGGTTTCGAATGCCGGCTGATCCCAATAGTCGGACCGCACGATGCCTCCCCAAACAGGCGCCCTGGCGGGGCGCCGCACTGATTTGCCCTTATAGTGTCGCCCTTTGCGCCCGGCTTGTCCAGATTGTCGCAAAATTGCTGGCGGGACAAAATTGCCCTGAGAGGAACGGGTTGCGATTGCATGGCCTCAAACTTCGCTTAAACATCGCGCTATATAGTCCGACTCACAGCGCGGCATGCGTCGCGCCCCTGCGTCCGCGCCGGATGGAGCGATCCGGCAGCGCAAGTTGAATGCCCGGAGACCCCTGATGAAGCGAATCCTGCTCGCGGAAGACGATAACGACATGCGCCAGTTCCTGACGCGCGCGCTCAAGAACGCGGGCTATGAGGTCGTGTCGTTCGATAACGGGCTTTCGGCCTATGAGCGGCTGCGCGAGGAACCCTTCTCGCTGCTGCTCAGCGATATCGTGATGCCCGAGATGGACGGGATCGAGCTGGCGCGGCGCGCCACCGAGCTCGATCCTGATCTCAAGGTGATGTTCATCACCGGCTTTGCCGCCGTGGCGCTGAACCCGGACAGCGACGCGCCCAAGGATGCCTCGGTGTTGTCAAAGCCGTTTCATTTGAAGGACCTGGTGAACGAGGTCGAGCGGCTGCTGGCGGCTTAGTATCCGAGACCTCATGGTGAGCTTGTCGAACCACGAGGTCGGGTGAGTGGAGGCCCGGTTACCACGCCCTCGTGGTTCGACCGGCTCACCATGAGGGCTACTGAGGCCGCCTTTCAACAATCCGACGATCCCGCCATCCGAGCGTCGCTCTCATGGCCTTCTTCGCTCAAATTGCTCCATAGGAGCAATTTGTCCCTGCGGGCCGCGTCGAAGCCTCTTGACCCCCGCCAACATTTTATGGTCTATCCGCGCCACTGGACGGACCTTGCGGTTCTTCCATCCCGGAGAGATGGGCGTATAGCTCAGCGGGAGAGCACCTCGTTGACATCGAGGGGGTCACAAGTTCGATCCTTGTTACGCCCACCATCTCTCTACCAGACTTCGCCAATGGCGACGGGAGTATAGCTCAGCGGGAGAGCATTCGCTTCACACGCGAAGGGTCACAAGTTCAATCCTTGTTACTCCCACCATTCGCCCATCTTTCGGGCCATGCCGGTCTGCAAATACCCATTCCCTCCGCTTCCGGTGCTCACGTGCCGAACGCACGCTGCGCGCCGGTTCTCGGGAACGGGCATTTTCGCCTCGGCCTGACCCGAAATATGGGCAAATGGTGCCTGCGGGGGGATCGTCAGTCTTCCAGGAAAATCTCTTCGTTGCCGTCGATATAGTCGTCGAAGAGGACGGTGGTGCTGTCGTGGTCGGCGATGACGAAGGCGAGTTGGCCGGGGCCGGTGAGGCGGCGCATGGGGATGTGGGGCTGGTCGACGCTGCAGGAATAGTGGTTGCCCGACAGCGTGGTGAAGTTCAGGCCGCGCCAGGTGGCGGTCGAGGTCAGGTGGACATGGCCGGCAATGACCTGGCGGATATCGGGATGGGTCTTGAGCGCGTCGATGAACGCGTCGGGTTCGAGAATGCGGATATTGTCCGATTCGATGTGGAGGGCGTTGGCATTGTGATGGAGGATCACGATGACGGGCCGGTGCATGGCCTCGGCCAGGCGGGCATGCAGCCAGGAAATCTGGGCTTCGGTGAGCACGCCATCGACGCGGCCGGCTTCGGAAGAATCGAGCAGGATGATGCGATAGCCCTTGATATCGATGACCTTGTCGATCTTGCCGGTCTCGGCAACGAAACCATTGCCGAAAATTTCGAGAAATGCGGCGCGGTCATCGTGATTGCCCAGGGTGATATGCACCGGAATGGGCAGGCGGGCGATGATGGCTTGCAGGCGCCGATAGGCTTCGGGCTGGCCCAGATCGGCCAGGTCACCGGCCAGCACGCAGAAATCGACCTGGTCATAGCGGGCGATGACGGCTTCGACCGCCTGTTCCAGCCTTGCGCCGGTATCGAGCGTGACCGACAATTCGCCCTCGGGCATGACATGCAGGTCGCTCAGCACCACGAATTTCAGGGTCATCATTGCCTCTCGAACGGGTTGAGTGGTTTTCCTAGAGACGGCGCATGAAAGGCCTGTGACGGCCGGTCAGGCCGCGTTGCGGCGCGCGGCGTAACGCTCGCGCGCGTCGGCAACGCGCTCGCCATTGCGGACCGTCCAGTCGCTGATCGCGGCCAGCGGGGCCTGCAATTCGCGGCCCATTGCGGAGAGTTCATAATCGACGCGCGGCGGGATGATTGGCGTCACGGTGCGGTGCACGATGCCATCTTCTTCCAGCTCCCGCAGCGTCTGGGTCAGCATTTTCTGGGAAATGCCCTCGACATGGCGCTGCAGCTCGGAAAACCGCATCGGACCACGCAGCAGCGCCATGATGATGTAGAGCGACCATTTTCCGCTGATCCGGCCGAGGACCTGGATCATGGGCACGGCCGCCCGGGTGCATTCGGCGAAGGTCTCGGGTGGTTTCGTGCGGGTGCGTAGCGTTTCCATCTGGTGCCTCAGGTGAGGAAAAAGTGCCGTCTTGCGGGCGTGTCGATAGTCACGAATATAGCGTCGGTTACGTTCAGTGACTAGCGTTCGAAACGATCCTCACTTAATAAAAGAGACTGACACCATGAGCAAACCGCGTATCGGCATCATCATTTCCACCACGCGCGAAGGCCGCTTCGGCGAGCGCGCGGCGCACTGGGTGGCCGAACTGGCCGCCAGCCGCAATGATATCGAGACCGAAATCGTCGACCTGCGCGACTATCCGCTGCCCTTTTTTGAAGCGGTCAGTTCGCCGCGCTTTGCGCCCATCGACACGCCGGAAGCCAGGAAATGGGCGGGCAAGCTGGCCGAACTCGACGGCTATGTCTTCGTCACCGCCGAATACAACCATTCAATATCGGGCGTGCTCAAGAATGCGCTCGACTTCGTGTTCGCCGAGCCGGCGCGCAAGCCGGCCGCCTTTGTGGGCTATGGTGCTGTCGGTGGCGCCCGAGCCGTGGAGCAGTTGCGGCTGATCGCGGTGGAACTGAGCATGGTGCCGCTGAACCGGGCGGTGCATATCAACATGGAGCCCTTCAAGGGCATGCTGATGGACGGCAAGGACTTCGCCGACTACCCCTATCTGGCGCCGACGGTCGATGCGATGCTGGAAGAACTGGCCTGGTATGCCCAGACGCTGAGAGCCGGCCGAAACGCGGCGGACCTGAAGGCCGCGTAGTCGCTACCACATGGTTTGTTTTGCCCGCTCGGGCCAGGCCTGGTCATAGGCCTGGCCGCCGACCTGGTTATCGGTCATGGCGGCAAGGATTTCGCCGGGGGTGGGCAGGGTTTTCGGATCGATATGGCGGGCGGGATTCCAGAGTTCGGAGCGGACGATGGCGCGGGCGCATTGAAAATAGAGCTCGTCGATCTGCATGACGATGACCGAACGGGGCGGCTTGTCGTCGACGGCGAAGCTGGCCAGCAGGTCGGGGTCTATGCTGAGCTGGGCCCGGCCCTGGGCGCGAAAGGTGGTGCCGCTGCCGGGCAGCAGGAAGAGGAAGGCGCAGCGCGGGTCGCGCACGATATTGCGCAGGGAATCGATACGGTTATTGCCGCGCCGGTCGGGCATCATCAGGGTTTCATCGTCATGGATGCGCACGAAGCCGGGCCGGTCGCCGCGGGGCGAGCAATCCGCGCCTTCAGGGCCGACCGTGGCGAGGACAACGAAGGGGCTGGCTTCGATCAGGCGCCGGTAATGCGGCGTCATGCGGTTGGCGACCTTGGTGGTCGAGGCGGCGACGGGAGCGGGCGTGTAGAGCGCTTCGAGCTGCTCGACTGAGGTAACGATGGACATGGCGGGCCTTTGGCATACGATCGGCAGAAGTGATGCGACGCGCAGTATGGGCAGGGTGTAACCAACCCTATATCGATTGCGAATAACAGTGCGACACGTTTTGACGCGTTTCCGAACCGCAAAACCGGTTCGCCACTTTTGCTGGAAACGCTTTAGGGGAGTAAATCCATGGACACCCACGCCTTCAAGGTGACCCATACCGATGCCGAATGGCGCGCGAAGCTGACGCCGGAACAGTATCAGGTGATGCGCAATCACGGGACTGAACGGCCCGGTTCCTGCGCGTTGCTGCACGAGCACAGGCAGGGCACGTTTGCCTGCGCCGGCTGCGATACGCCGCTGTTCCAGTCGACGCTGAAATTCGAAAGCGGCACCGGCTGGCCGAGCTTCAACGACCCGCTGCCGGGTTCGGTGGAGACGACCACGGACAAGAGCTATGGCATGGTGCGGACCGAGGTGCATTGCGCCACCTGCGGCAGCCATCTGGGGCATGTCTTCCCCGATGGCCCGCCGCCGACGGGCCTGCGCTACTGCATCAATGGCGTGGCGCTGAACTTTTCGCCCGCCGCCTAAGGGGGCGATCGGGCGCGAAATGTGATCCGCCATCGTTCAAATGATGGACGCGTGGCGGATCAGGCAGGGTCATGCTGGGCAGACAGGAGGCCCCATGATCCGATCCATCACCGCACTTGCCGTCGTCTGCCTGTTGACCGCCACGGCCCAGGCCAATCCTTCGATCCTGGCCAGCTCCGGCTGCGTCGAGCGGGTCTGTACCCAATGGATATGGGGGACCAATGGCGGGCACAGGGCGGAATATTGCGAACGATATGAAATCCGTCTCAAGCCGCAATGCTATGTCAAGCCGAGGCCCAACGGGCTGAATCTTCCGCTGCCCCGTACCCCGATGCCCTTTGAGGGCATGCCCGTGCGATAGCGGAGGGCAGCGGATCGATCAGGTTCCGCGCGGCTTGGCGCGAGCCGTTGCGGCGGCATGGACAGGGTCGTCGGGCCAGAAATGGCGGGGATAGCGGCCCTTCAAATCCTTGGCGACATCTTTCCAGGAGCCGCGCCAGAAGCCGGGCAGGTCGCGCGTGGTCTGGATGGGGCGGTGGGCGGGGGAGAGCAGGATGAGCAGGAGGGGCACCTTGCCGCCGGCCACGGACGGGTGACGGTCGAGGCCAAAGAGTTCCTGTACGCGGATTTCCAGCGCCGGGCCGTTTTCGGCGGCATAGTCGATGGGGAGATGGCTGCCTGAGGGGGCGGTGAAGTGGCTGGGGAGGAACTTGTCGATTTCCTGGCGCTGGGGCCAGGGCAGGAAGGTATCGAGGGCATTGCCGAGATGGGCGGCGGTGATGGCGGCGAGGCGGGTTTCGCCTGATATGTGCGGCTCGAGCCAGGCCGGATCGGCGGCGAGGGCGGTGTCGGAGAGGTCGGGCCAGGGGGCGCCAAGGGTTTCGTGGAGATAGGTGGCGCGGGCGCGGAGGGCCTTCTGGTCCTTGCTCCAAAGCAGGGCTTCCGGGCGGCGCAGGGCGGCTTCGGCCAGGATGGGGGCGGCCTGGTCGAGATCGGTGACGGCGACGGGATCGTCGGCCAGCCTGATGGCGCCGAGCTGGCGCTGGCGGCGGGCGCGGATGCTGGCGGAGGCGGGGTCGAAGCTGAGGATTTCCCGCTCGGTGATGTGGCGGGCGAAGAGGGTTTCGAGGTCAGAGCGGTCGAGGGCGGCGGCGGCGCGGATGCGGCTGGCGGCGGCGGCGCCTGTGAGGTCGGTGACGACAAGGAAGGGCGATGCGGCGAGGGCGTCGGTTTCGTCCAGGCTGGCCTGACGGCCGTTGACGAGGCGGAATTTGCCGCGGCCGGTGGCCTGCGCAACACGGTCGGGAAAGGCGCGAGCGAGGTGGTGGCCGGCAGGGAGATTGCCTGTGGTTTTCTTGTGGTTTGCTCCCGCCCAGCGTCGGGCAAGGCCGCGGGCATCCTCGGCGCGCTTGCTGCGGTCGGTGCGGAAGCGGTCGAGGCGGTGGGCGAGGTCGGTGCCATCGCCGCCGAGGCCGCGCTCGGCGATGAGGACGGCGAGGGTGGCAGCGGTGAGCGCATCGTCTTCGGCGGCAGCGGCGACGACCATATGGGCGAGGCGCGGATGCAGCGGCAGGCGGGCGAGGGCCTTGCCTTCGGCGGTGATGCGACCGGCGGGATCGAGCGCGTCCAGCGACTTGAGCAGGGCGATGGCTTCGACCCAGGCGGGGACGGGCGGGGGATCGAGGAAGGGCAGCGCGGACGGGTCGGTGATGCCCCAAGTGGCCAGGTCGAGGGCGAAGCCGGCGAGGTCGGCGGCGAGGATTTCCGGCGTGTCGAAGGGGTCGAGCGCTGATGTCTGGCCGGCATTCCACAGGCGGATGGCGACACCCGGACTGGTGCGGCCGGCGCGGCCGCGGCGCTGGTCGGCCGCGGCGCGGGAGACGCGACGGGTGGCGAGCGTGGTGAGGCCGGTATCGGGTTCGTAGACCGGGACGCGGCGGAAGCCGCTGTCGATGACGATGCGGACGCCGTCGATGGTGAGGGAGGTTTCGGCGATAGAAGTGGCGAGGACGACTTTGCGGCGGCCGGGTTCGGCGGGGCGGATGGCGCGGTCCTGCTCGGATGGCGTGAGCTGGCCGTAGAGCGGGGCGATGTCGACATTGGTGGGGACGCGGGTAGCGAGGCGTTCGGCCACGCGGGTGATTTCGCCCTGGCCGGGGAGGAAGACGAGGGCGGAGCCTTCGTGTTCGCGCAGGGCGGCCAGGATGGCATTGGCCACCTGGTCTTCGAGGCGCTGCAGGGGATCGGGCTCGCGGCTTATGGTTTCGACCGGGAAGGCGCGACCAAGGCTTTCGATGACCGGGGCGTCGCCGAGCAGGCGGGAAACGCGGGCGCCATCTAACGTGGCGGACATGACCAGGACGCGCAGATCGGGGCGGAGCGCTGCTGCGTCGAGCGTGAGGGCGAGGCCCAGATCGCCATCGAGGCTGCGTTCGTGGAATTCGTCGAACAGCACGGCGGCTACGCCGGACAGCTCGGGATCGTCCAGCAGCATGCGGGTGAAGACGCCCTCGGTGACGATCTCGATGCGGGTGCGGGCGGAGACCTTGCTGTCCATGCGGACGCGGTAGCCGACGGTCTGGCCGACCTCTTCGCTCAGCAGGCGGGCCATCTGCGCGGCGGCGGCGCGGGCGGCGAGGCGGCGCGGTTCGAGCATGATGATGCGGCGGTCTTCGCGCCAGGGGGCGGCGAGGAGGGCGAGGGGCACGCGGGTGGTCTTGCCGGCACCGGGCGGGGCGACGAGGACGGCATATGGCCCGGCGGCCAGCGCCGATTGCAGGGCCGGCAGGGCGTCGTCGATGGGGAGCGGCGGCAAGGACATGGGAGGTGTTTGGCGGAAGGAAGGGGTTTGGGCAAGGGGGCGGCTGCGATGCCAGTATTCATCGCCTCCCTTCCCCTTGAGGGGAGGGATCGAGGGTGGGTGTCGAGTTCTCCACCGACGCAAATGTTTGTGGACCGTCCGACACCCCCTCCCTAGCTCTGCTACGGCCCGATGGGCCTAGCGACGCTGCCCTCCCCTCAAGGGGGAGGGTGGGAAAGAGCCATTGGTGTTGATAGAGGTGGAGCGTGGTTCAGGAGCTTGGCATGAGCAGTATCCGCATCGGCAATGGGCAGGTGAGTATCGAGGTTTCTCCGCTGGGGGCGGAGATGCAGTCGATCGTGACCAGCGATGGGCAGGACTGGCTGTGGGACGGCGATGCGGCATTCTGGGGTGGGCGGTCGCCGGTGCTGTTTCCGATCGTGGGCCGGGCGCCGGATGATCATGTGCGGATCGAGGGGGTCCGCTATCCGATGGGGCAGCACGGCTTTGCGCGGCGCAGCGAGTTCGAACTGGTCGAAAGCCGGGCGGATTTCTGCCGGATGGCGCTGCGGGCGGGGCAGGCGAGCCATTCGATCTTTCCGTTCGATTTCCTGCTGGAGCTGGAGCATCGCGTCGAGGGGCGCGGGGTGAGTGTCACGGCGGAAGTGACCAATCGGGATCATCGGCCGATGCCGTTCGGCATCGGGTTTCATCCGGCTTTTGTGTGGCCGCTGCCCGGCTGCGCTGGGCTGGAGCACCGGGTGGTGCTGGATAATGGCGGGGAGCCGGAGCTGGTGCGGCTATCGGGCGGACTGGTGCAGAAGGAGCGGCTGGCTTCGCCGTTCAGGGCGGGGGAATTGGTGCTGGAGCATGGGCTGTTCGCGGCTGATGCCATGTTGTTTCCCGAGGGGGCGGGAGCCGGGCTGACCTATGCGGCGGGTGACAAGGCGGTGCGGTTTACCTGGGAGAATTTGCCGAATTTTGCGCTGTGGTCGAAGGCGGGGGCGGAGTTTGTTTGTCTCGAGCCGTGGCATGGGACGGCGGCGGAGGTTGGTGGCAGCGATGAGCTGAGCGAGCGGCCGTATGGGGATGTGCTCGGGCCGGGGGCGACGGGGCGGTATGGGTTTCGGGTGGAGCTGGTGGGCTAGGGTGCGTCGCAAGCGGAGAAACCCCCTCACCCGATTTTCCGGCTGAACGCCGCAAAAATCACCCTCTCCCACGAGGGGCGAGGGGTGGCCCGGTGGGTGGGTCGCGTCGGTGCCTATCGGCGCACCCCCAGCCTTGTCATTTTTTCGCTCAGCGTGCGCCTCGGCACCTGTAGCGCATCCACGACCGCCGCGATGGAATCGCCGTGTCGTGCCAGTTCGGCTTCGATGACGTGGCGTTCGTAGGCGGCGACGCGGTCGGCGAGGCTGGCTGACGAGGAGAGGGGCCTGGCCTTGGGGCCGAGGATGGTGTCGAGCGAGCGGCCGGTAGCGTCGAGGCCCAGCGCGAAGCGGTCGGCGGCGGCCTTGAGTTCACGGATATTGCCAGGCCAGGTGTGGACCAGCAGGGCATTGATGTCGGCGGGGTGCAGTTGCGGCGCGGGCTTGTTGAAGCGCTGGGCGGCCATGCCCAGGAAATGATGGAACAGCAGCACACTGTCCTCGCCGCGATCGCGCAGGGGGGCGAGGTGGATGGTGGCGAGGTTGAGCCGGTAATAGAGGTCGGCGCGGAAGCGGCCGGCTTCGCTTTCGGCGGCGAGATCGACCTTGGAGGCGGCGACGATCTGCAGGTCGAGCGGGATCTGCTTGTTGGAGCCGACGCGTTCGACCACACGCTCCTGGATGACGCGGAGCACCTTGGCCTGGGCCAGGAGCGGCATGGATTCGATTTCGTCGAGCAGCAGCGTGCCGCCATTGGCGAATTCGAACTTGCCGACGCGCTGGCCGGAGGCGCCGGTAAAGGCGCCGGCTTCGTGGCCGAACAGTTCGGATTCGATCAGCTCGGCCGGGATGGCGGCGCAGTTGACGGCGACGAAGGGGCCTTTTGAGCGGGGCGAGAAATCGTGCAGGCAGCGTGCGACGACTTCCTTGCCGGTGCCGGTTTCGCCCAGGATAATGACATCGGTGGGGATGGAGGCCAGTTCGCGCACGGCGCGGCGCAGGTCTTCCATGACGCGGGAGGAACCGACGAGGCGGGTGGCGAGCTCGGCTTCGCCGCCATCGAGCTTGCGGCGCAGGTCGGCGACTTCGCGCCTGAGGCCCGCCTGTTCGGCGGCGCGGCGCAGGGTCTTGACCAACTGGTCGGGCACATAGGGCTTTTGCAGGAAATCGAAGGCGCCTGATCGCATGGCTTCGACCGCCATGGGCACATCGCCATGGCCGGTGATGAGGATGACTTCGCTGGCCATGGCGCGTTCATGCACGCTGCGCAGCAGGTCGAGGCCGGAGAGACCCGGCATGCGGACATCGGTCAGGATGACCTGGGGATGGATGTCGTCGAGCAGGACCAGGGCTTCGGTGGCGCTGGTAGCGACATGGGTCGTGAAGCCCGACAGGCGCAGCCATTGTTCGAGGGCAGTACGCACCATTTCCTCGTCATCGACGATGAGAACGGAAGGGTTGGTCATGCAGTGGTTTCTCTGATCGGGGTGGATTGGACAGCCAAAGGCAGACGTACGGTGAAGGTGCTGCCCTTGCCGGGGCGGCTGTCGACGGTGATGGCGCCGCCGATGTCGCGGATAAGGCCGTAGGAAATGGAAAGGCCCAGGCCCAGGCCGCGACCGGCTTGCTTGGTGGAATAGAAGGGGTCGAACAGGTTGGAGAGTTCGGAGGCGGGGATGCCCGAGCCGGTGTCGGACACGGCGATTTCGACGGTGGTAGCGGCCCTGGCGACCCCGATGGAGAGCACGCGCACGGCGCTGTGCTCCATGGCGTCGGCGGCGTTGGCAATGAGGTTGATCAGCACCTGTTCGAGATGAACGGGATTGCCCGTGACCATGAGCGGGCCGGGGCGGCGATATTCGACATCCACGCCGAAGGCCCGCAGCTTGTGATCGACCAGATCGAGGGCATTGGCGATGACCGTGGCGAGGTCGGCCCGCATTTCGACGCGAGTCTCCTTGCGGGCAAAGGTCTTGAGGTGGCCGGTAAGGGCCGCAAGGCGGTCGACCACCTTGTCCATGGTGGAGAGGATGGTGGTGACGTCGGCATCGTCACGGCGGCTGGCAATAAGCTTGGCGCTGGCCAGATGGGTGGTGAGCGCGGCGACGGGCTGGCTGACCTCGTGGGCGACGCCGGCCAAAGCCTGGCCGAGGCTGGCCATCTTGGCGGCCTGCACCAGGCCGTGCTGGGCTTCGCGCTCGGCCTTTTCGGCGCGGATGCGCTCGGCGATTTCCTCGCGCAGGGCCTCATTGGCGATATGCAGGTCTTCAGTGCGCTCGGCGACGCGCTGTTCGAGCCGCTCATGATCGGCGAGGCGCTGGGCGACGATGCGCTGGCGCTGCACCAGCAGCACGACGATGAGGAGAAGGGCTGCGGCGCCGAGGCCGGCGGCGGCCGCGGCAGTCCAGGCGACGCCATAGAGCGGGGCCAGCGGGGTGAAGGACAGCAGTTCCCAGCCATGTTTTGGCAGGCGCAGTTCCTGCAGCACGAAATAGCCCGATGTTTCGGGATTGGTGCCCGACAGCAGGGCGAATTCGGCGCCGCGCGAGAACCAGCGATCGGTGATGATGCCGGCATTGTCGACGCCATTCTCGCCATAGCGCAGCTGGCTGGAAATGGCTTCGACGCGTGAGCGCGGAATGGTCTGCAGCGGCCGGTAGCGCCAGTCCGGGCGGGTGGAGAGGATCACCACGTCGTTGAGATCGACAATGCCGATCAGCTCGCCCGAGCGCCACCAGGCGGCTTCGATCTCGCCCAGGTTGATCTTGGTAACGGCCACGCCCAGCGGGCCATCGGGGCCATCGACGCGCTGGGAGAGGAAATAGCCCGGCACGCTGGTGGAAATGCCGAAGGCATAATATTCGGCCTGGCCGAAGCGCATGGCGTCGGCGAAATAGGGGCGGAAGGAATAATTGGTGCCGACCAGGCTGGTCAGTGTCCACCAATTGCTGGCGGCAACCACTGCGCCATTGTCTTCCATGAGGAAAATTTCGCCGGCACCGGCGGTTTCGTTGAGCTTGGAGAGAAAGCCGTTGGCGGCTTCGACGGCGGCCGGATCGTCCGGATCGGTGAGGGCCATGCGGGTTTCGCGGGCCTGTGAAATGGCCACGGGCAGATAGTGGAAGCGCTCGATGATGGCTTCCAGCGTGCGCTCGAACAGAGCGAGGCGCCGCTGGGCCTGCTCGCGGGTATCGAGAATGGTGGCGTTGAGGGTCATCTCGAAGGCCACCCAGGCCACCAGCATGACCGCGACCAGGCCGATGCCCGTGGCAGTCAGGTGGCGCCGGCCGAACCAGTTCCGCAGGGGTGCTCTTATCGTCACAGGCGCCTTTCCCGGCCACAACACGGCCATTGGCAAGAAATTGCCGATGGCAGCCGGTGCAATGAGCAATTTCTTGCCGAAACGCTTAGCATGCTCGCGGAAAATAGCATATCAGCCTTGCGTATGGTGCGTGGCACGCAGCTTGCATTGGTGGTTTCGACCCGGCGGAGAAGCCGGGATCAAAAGTAATATGGGAGGACAGACTCAATGAAGAGCTTCGTTAAAATCCTGGCTGCGGGCCTTGTGGCCGGTTCGGCACTGACTGCGGCCGTGGCCGTGGCGCAGGACTACCCGACCCAGCCGGTGACCATTGTGGTGCCGTTCTCGGCCGGTGGCCCCACCGATACGGTGACGCGCCTGGTTGCCGCCGCGATGAGCGAGGATCTGGGCCAGCAGGTGGTGGTGCAGAATGTCGGCGGCGCCGGCGGTACGCTGGGCGCCGGCCAGGTGGCTGCCGCCAATGCGGACGGCTATACGCTGCTGCTGCACCATATCGGCATGTCGACCGCCCCGGCGCTCTATGCCAGCCTGCCCTATGACCCGATCGCCGACTTCGCGCCGATCGGGCTGGTGACCGAAGTGCCGATGACCATCGTGGCGCGCAAGGATTTCGAGCCGGCAACGCTGGAAGACCTCATCGCCTATGTGAAGGAAAAGGGCGAGGACATCACCTATGCCAATGCCGGCATCGGTGCGGCCAGCCAGCTCTGCGGCCTGCTGTTCATGGACGCGCTCGACACCAAGATGACCGAAGTGCCCTATCAGGGTACCGGCCCGGCCATGACCGACCTGCTGGGCGGCCAGATCGACATGATGTGCGACCAGACCACCAATACGACGAGCCAGATCCTGGCCGGCGAAATCAAGGCCTATGCAGTGACGACGCCCGAGCGCATCGCCGTGCTGCCTGACCTGCCGACGCTGGATGAAGGCGGGCTGGACAACTTCAACCTGGCCATCTGGCATGGGCTCTATGCGCCTGCCGGCACTGACCAGGCCATCATCGACCGGCTGAGCGCGTCGCTGCAGAAGGCCCTGGCCGACGAAAACGTGGGCAACAGCTTTGCCGAACTGGGCACCTATCCGGTGCCGGCCGACCAGGCCACTCCGGCGGCACTGAAGCAGAAGCTCGAAGGCCAGATCGCATTGTGGGGCGAGGTGATCGCTGCCGCCGGCGTTGCGGCGCAGTAAGCGACAGGACCAAGCCAGAGATCTCCGGCCGACGGGCCGGGGGTCTCCCACAGGGAGGGAAAAGATGGCACTCAATGCTTCGCGGAACGACCTCGCCTCGGGGGCGATATTCGTAGCCCTTGGGGGCTATTTTGCACTCGAGGCCATGAAATACGATTTCGGCACGCCCTTCCGCATGGGCCCGGGCTTCATGCCCGTAGTGCTCGGCGGCATATTGGTGGCGCTGGGCGTGGCGGTGGCGGCGACCGGCTTCGGCAAGCCCGATGCCGAGGCACCCCCGGCCTGGCCATGGCGCGGCATTGTGCTGGTGCTGGGCACGATCATTTTCTTTGCTGCCACCATTCGCGGGCTGGGCTTCATTCCCGTCGTGCTGATCTCGGGGCTGGCGACGGCTTTGTCGAGCAGCCGCAATTCACTGCTTTCGGCGCTGGTGATCAGCGTGGGCCTGTGCGTGTTGTGCATGTTGATCTTCGTGGTTGGACTGGGGCTGCTGGTGCCCTGGATCGGCCCGTGGCTGCGCTTCTAGGCCGGAGATAATAAATGGACCTGATTTCGTCTCTCGCCCTCGGCTTTTCGGTCGCGCTCGACCCGGTCAATATCCTCTACTGTTTCATCGGCGTGCTGCTGGGCACGCTGGTGGGCGTGCTGCCCGGCATCGGGCCGACGGCCACCATCGCCATGCTGCTGCCCATCACCTTTTCGCTTAATGCGGAAACGGCACTGATCATGCTGGCCGGCATCTATTACGGCGCGCAATATGGCGGCTCGACCACGGCCATCCTGATCAACCTGCCGGGGGAGAGTTCGGCGGCGGTGACGGCCATCGACGGCTACCAGATGGCCCGCCAGGGCCGGGCCGGGCCGGCTTTGGCCGCGGCGGCCATCGGCTCGTTTTTCGCCGGTTCGGTGGCAACGCTGCTGCTGGCCTTTTTCGCGCCCCCCTTGGCGCGGGCAGCGCTCAATTTCGGGGCGCCGGAATATTTCTCGCTGATCGTGCTGGGCCTTTTGGTTTCCATCGCGCTGGCACATGGTTCCATTCTCAAGGCGCTGGGCATGATCGTGCTCGGGCTGCTGCTGGGCATGGTGGGCCAGGATATCTATACCGGCACGCCGCGCTTTACCTTCGGGGTGCGCGAACTGTTCGGGGGCCTCAACTTCGTGGCGGTGGCGGTGGGCGTGTTCGGCGTCGCCGAAATCCTGCGCAATCTCGAAAACGAGAAAGAGCGCGAGGTGGGCGTTACGGCGGTGAAAAACCTCTGGCTCACCCGTGACGACATCAAGCGGGTGATTGCACCCATCCTGCGCGGTACGGTGCTCGGCTCGGTGCTGGGCGTGTTGCCGGGGGGCGGGCATATCCTGTCGTCCTTCGCCTCCTATTCGGCGGAAAAGCGGCTCTCCAAAACGCCCGAAGAGTTTGGGCATGGCGCCATCGAGGGCGTGGCCGGACCGGAATCGGCCAATAATGCGGCGGCGCAGACGTCGTTCATCCCGCTGATGACGCTGGGCATTCCGGCCCATCCCGTCATGGCACTGATGATCGGGGCGTTCATCCTGCAGGGCATCACGCCCGGCCCGAATGTGATCAACGAGCAGCCGGCTTTGTTCTGGGGCATCATCGCCTCGATGTGGGTGGGCAACCTGCTGCTGGTCATCCTCAACCTGCCGCTGGTGGGGTTGTGGGTGAAGATGCTGTCCATCCCCTATCGCGTGCTGTTCCCGGCTATCGTGCTGTTCGCCTGTATCGGGACCTTCTCGATCAACCAGAACATCTACGACATCTACGCGATCGCCTTTTTCGGCATCCTCGGCTACCTGCTGATCCGTTTCGGCTGCGAGCCGGCGCCGCTGCTGCTGGGCTTCGTGCTGGGGCCATTGCTGGAAGAGCATTTGCGGCGGGCGATGATCATCTCGCGCGGCGATCCGATGATCTTCCTGCACCGGCCGATCTCGGCAACACTGCTGGGCCTGGCACTGCTGGCCGTGCTGATCGCGGTGCTGCCGAGCATCAGGCGGAAGCGTGCGGAAGTGTTTGTCGAGGACGATTGAGGGGTCGCACCACAACACATCCTACACATAGATCGTCACCCTCGGGCTTGACCCGAGGGTGTTTCACTTTGTGAGTCAGTGCAGAGCCCTCGGGTCAAGCCCGAGGGTGACGTGCAGTGGGTGGGACGAGAGGGTGCGGCATCCCTGGCAACATCACTCTGCGGCGCCGCGTTCTTCTGCCATGGCGTCGGGGCCGTTGGGGTCGCCGGGGGCGGTTTCGGCATCGAGATCGGGGAAGGCGACGACGCGGTTGTTGCGGAAATCGAGGCGCACGACGAGGAGGCCGCGTTCCTCGAACCAGGTCAAAAGGCGCCGGGCGCGGCTGGCGGAATGGGTGCCGTAGAGGCGGGCCAGGGTGGCGTCGGAGGGGCAGGGGGCTGAGGTGAGCGCGGCCTGGGCCAGGACGAGGAAGACGCCCTGCACGTCGTCGGTCAGGGTTTCGGACAGGGAGAGGGCCTGTTGCCAGCCATCGGACTGGGCGGTTTCGGTATCGGGGGCGACGCGGGCGACGGCGAGGCGGCGCTTGAAGGCCGGCAAAGCGGGCGGCTCGCCGGGGACGCGGCGAATGCGGCAGCGCACCAGGAAATCCTGATAGAGCACGGCGACGGTGCGGAAGCTGGCATCGGGGTCGCCGAGTAGTTCGGCCATGATGGCGTCGATCTGGCGGTCGCGCTCGGCTTCGTCGATTTCGGGGAAGAGGCTTTGCGGGGCTTCTTCGGCGGGCGGACGGGTGCGGGAGAGCTGGGCCAGCAGCTCATTGGTCGAGGGTGGCGGGGGCGGCGCGGGGCGGCGGACCACCGGGCGGACCTGCTCTTCGGCCGTGGCGGTGAAGATGAGATCGGCGGCATCGACCGGGGCTTCGAACGGCACCAGCTTGGGGCTGGTGGAGCGGGCCGAAGTTTCGACGGCGCCGATGGTGACCGGCAGAGGCCGGCGGGAAATGGCGGGGCCGAGGGCGACGAAATGGCCACGGGCCAGGTCGCGGAACTGTTCGGCCTGGCGCTTTTCCATGCCCAGCAGATCGGCGGCGCGGGCCATGTCGATATCGAGAAACGTGCGGCCCATCAGGAAGTTGGAGGCTTCGGCCGCGACATTCTTGGCCAGCTTGGCGAGGCGCTGGGTGGCGATGACGCCGGCCAGGCCGCGTTTGCGGCCGCGGCACATGAGGTTGGTCATGGCGCCGAGCGAGAGCTTGCGGGCTTCGTCGCTGACTTCGCCGGCGGCGGCCGGGGCGAAGAGCTGGGCTTCGTCGACGACGACGAGGACGGGGTACCAATAGTCACGGTCGGCATCGAACATGCCACCGAGGAAGGCGGCGGCGGCGCGCATTTGTTGTTCTACATCAAGGCCTTCGAGATTGAGCACGACCGAGACGCGGTGCTGGCGGACGCGGGCGGCGATGCGGGTCAGTTCGGCCTCGGTTCTGTCAGCGTCGACGACGGTATGGCCGTAACGCTCTGACAGCGTTGTGAAATCGCCTTCGGGGTCGATGATGCATTGCTGCACCCAGGGGGCGGATTGTTCGAGCAGGCGCCGCAACAGGTGCGACTTGCCGGAGCCCGAATTGCCCTGGACCAGCAGACGGGTGGCCAGCAGCTCCTCGAGATCGAGCGTGGCGGGCGCGGCGCCCGTTGTCGCGCCCATGTCGATTGCTACCTTCATCCGGTCTCCTGACGGCGGGATACGTCCCGGTCAGTCGGGAGTCACGCGAGGGAAGAATTGGTTAGCAGACTGTTAGCATTGACGGGGGCGATTCGTGAAAGGCGGTGGATGGGGAAGGCACAGGGTTGGTGGGAAGGGAGTCCCTGTTGGGTACCCCCTCCTAGCCTCCCCCTGACAGGGGGAGGAATCTGTGCCGTGGGTGGAGGATGATCGAGTCCCAACCACCACACGTCACCCTCGGGCTTGACCCGAGGGCCCCGTACTTGTCGGGCGGTTATTAAGTGAAGAGCCCTCGGGTCAAGCCCGAGGGTGACGGCCGGTGGGTGGCGAACAGTTAGCCGTAGGTGGGCGGCACGAGGTCGGGCGTGCGGGTGGTGGCCAGTTGGCCGTTCTGGAAGCTCTGCACTTCGTTGGGGCCGATGGAAACATCGAGGTTGCCGTTTGGCGTTTCGATCGTGCCGGTCACCGTGCGGGCGACCATGCCGGTGATGGCTTGGAGCTTGCTGGAGCGGTCGGTGGTGAGGCGGGTGCCGTGGGGGAAGGTGAAGCGCTTTTCGCCGTCGCGGTAGAGGGTGGCTGTGATGCCGTCGTTGAGCAGTTCGAAGGTGTGGCCATCGACTTTGCGGCGGTAGGCGGTGTGGTGGTCGATGTGGCGGTGGGTGGCTTCGCGGGGGACGAGGCCGGTGAACCAGAGCGTGCCGTCGGGGCGGGGGAGGATGCCGCAGAGGCGTTCGACCATGTCGAGGAGGCACAGGATCGCGGGGGCGTATTTTTCGGTGTAGCCGGGGGCGCCGGTGAAGGGGCTCAGGGTTTGCGGGAAAGTGTCCATGGCGAAGAGGGCTGACAGCACGGGCATCTGGGCCCAGGTGAGCTCGACATGGCGGTGGTGATGCTCGAAAGCGTGGGCGGCGCGGATGATGGAGAGGAAGTTGGAGGGGCCTGACCAGGAGTTCTGGCCGAAACTGGGGTCGAAGCGCGGATCGTCCAGGGCCATGGAGGTGAAGGGGTATTTGGCGAAGAATTTGGCGGTGTTCAGCAGGTAGCGGCTGAGGGCTTCGGCGAAGAAGGCGTCGTCGCCGACCTCGCAGGCGAGGACGCGGAGCAGGACATCGGACTGGACGCGGACCAGAGTGCCGTTGCGGTCGCGGTCATAGAAGAAATGATCGTCGGGGTCATAGCAGTGCGTGAACAGGGCCTTGAGGCTGGCTTGCGCCTTGTCGCGCCAGGGCTGGGGGTCTTCGCCCAGTTCCTCGGCAATGCGGGCGAGGTAGAGGCGCTGGCAGATGACATTGGCGGTGAGGTCCGGCGCGATAAAGGGCAGGACGGGATTGTCTGGATCGCAGCGGGTGGGGTCGTTGCCGAAGGGGCTGTCGGGGACGTGCCAGAAGCGGGCCGAGAGATCGTGGCCGGTGTCGTAGGTGCAGAAGGCTTCGACACCGCCGGTGCCGCGCGTGTCGCGGTAGGTGGTGAGCCAGGCGTCGTAGCGGGCCATGGCGGCGTATAGGCGGGCGAGGTGGGCGCGGTCGTGGTTGAGGCTGTAGTGGTTCCAAACGGAGCGCGCCAGGGGGTGACAAGCTGGATCTGGGCGAAGGCGGGGCCGGTCTGGGTGATCTTGTAGGGGATGAGGCCGTCTTCGCGCTGGTGGGTCGCGAAGGCGGCATAGGTTTCGGCGGCGACTGATGGCAGGAAGCGGGCCATCAGCTCGGTATTGATGGTGCCGGTGCTTTCGAGCCAGCAGCCGTGATAGACGCCGCCCTCGTGGAGGATGGGGCCGGTGACTTCGGTGGGTTTGATGCAATCGAAGAGTTCGCTGACGGCCTGGTGGTAGCGGGCTTCGAGGCGGGGGGTGGAGGACGCGAAGGCGACGTCGGCGGTTTGCCATTCGGCGAGCGCGGGGTGGTCGCCGACATGGGTGGCGAGACTGGTGGTGCGGAGGCGGGTGAGGAGGTCGCTCATTTGGGCTGCTCGAAGCTGGTAGCAGTATGCGACTTCGCCACCCCCTCCCCAGCTTTGCTACGGCCCTTTGGGCCTAGCGTCGCTACCCTCCCCTCAAGGGGGAGGGTGGGCAGGAGCCGATGGAGGTGAAGGTAGAGGGGCATCATTCCCCCCGCCTTGGCCAGGCGCTGGCCTTCGGCGTCGAAATAGTGGGCGTCGTCGGGGTGGAGGGAGATGGTGAGGTTTTCGCCGTTGTGGTGGCTGGATTTGCCGGGGGCCTTGACCAGCACGGTCTGGCCGGTTTCGAGGCGGAGATAGATGAAGACTTCCGAGCCGAGATATTCGACCAGGGTGATGGTGCCGGTGACGGTAAGGGGACCGGTGGCATCGATGGTGAGCTGTTCTGGGCGGAGGCCGATGGTGGTGGGGCCGGTGGCCTCGATGCCCTCGGGCAGGGCGATGGTTCCGAGGCCGGGAATGTCGGCTTTGCCATCGATGGCACTGGCTGACAGCAGGTTCATGCGGGGGGAGCCGATGAAGCTGGCGACGAAGAGATTGCGTGGAAAATTGTAGAGCTCGAAGGGGGTGCCGACCTGTTCGACATTGCCCTTGTTGAGCACGACGATGCGGGTGGCCATGGTCATGGCCTCGATCTGGTCGTGGGTGACGTAGATCATGGTCGTGCCCAGGCGCTGGTAGAGGCCGGCGAGCTCGACGCGCATCTGGACGCGCAGTTCGGCATCGAGATTGGAAAGCGGTTCGTCGAAGAGGAAAAGCTGGGGCTCGCGCACGATGGCGCGGCCGATGGCGACGCGCTGCTTCTGGCCGCCGGAAAGCTGGCGCGGCTTGCGCTCGAGCAGTTCCTCGATCTGGAGGATTTTGGCCGCTTCGGCGACGCGGCGGGCGATTTCGGGTTTGGGCATGCGCAGGTTGCCCAGGCCGAAGGCGAGATTCTTGCGCACGCTCATGTGTGGGTAGAGCGCGTAGGACTGGAAGACCATGGAGAGGTTGCGCTGGGAGGCGGGCAGGTCGTTGACCACGCGGTCGCCGATGGAAATGGTGCCGTCGGTGATGTCTTCGAGGCCGGCAATCATGCGCAACAGGGTGGACTTGCCGCAGCCGGAGGGGCCGACCAGGACGAGGAATTCGCCGGAGCGGATGTCGAGATCAATGCCGTGGATGACCTCGAAGCCGGAATAGGCCTTGCGGACTTCGCTGAGGGTGACTGAGGCCATGGGGTTAGTCCTTGAGGCGAGGGGCAGGATGTGGGTTTAGCCACCGGGCGGCACCTCCCCCTCGACGGGGGAGGCTGGGAGGGGGGTGTGAGAGCCCTGATATCGGGGCTAAACACCCCCACCCTTGATCCCTCCCCGCAAGGGGGAGGGTGTCGACTGCACATCCGGTGGTCCGAGAACGATCTATGCTCATTTCAACCCGCTCATGGCGATGCCGCGGATGATGAGGCGTTGGAAGATGAGGAAGAACAGGAAGATGGGCAGGATGGAGAGGATCGACATGGCGAACATGGGGCCATACTGGCTGGCGCCGTCCTGGCTGAGGAACATGCGCAGGGCCAGGGGGACGGTGTAGTCCTCGACCTTGTTGAGATAGACCAGCGGGCCCAGGAAATCCTCCCAGGTCCAGATGAAGCTGAAAATGGCGGCGGTGGCCATGGCCGGCAGCGATAGCGGCATGATGATGGCCCAGTAGATCTTGAAGGGTGAGCAGCCGTCGATCATGGCGGCTTCGTCGAGCTCGCGCGGGAGCTGGCGGAAGAACTGGATCATCAGGAAGATGAAGAAGGCCTCGCCGGCGAGGAATTTGGGCACGATGAGGGGCAGGTAGGTGTTGACCCAGCCCAGGTTGAGAAAGAGCAGATATTGGGGGATGAGGACGACGTGATAGGGCACCATCAGCGTCATCATCATCAAGGCGAACCACATATTCTTGCCGGTAAATTCGAGGCGGGCGAAGGCATAGGCCGCGAAGGAGCAGGAGATGACATTGCCGATGACCGAGAGCACGGTCACCAGGGTGGAATTGAGGAAGAAGCGGGTGAAGCTGACCGAGAGGGCGGTCCAGCCCTGGCCGTAATTGTCCCAATCGAAGGTTGCGGGCCAGAGCGAGAGGCTGCCGAAAATCTGGTTGTCGGGTTTGAAGGAAGCCGAGACCATCCAGATCAGCGGGTAGATCATGATCAGCGAGGTCAGGATCAGGAAGACGTGCTTGAGCAGGCCGGCGCGTTTGGCGCGGCGTGTGCGGGCTTCGCGGTATTGTTTCGCGGTCAGGGCGGTGGTGCTGATGGCGGTATCGGTCATGGTTCAGCCCCGCTCGTTTTCGTAGTGGACCCAGTATTTGGAGGTCCAGAAGGCGATGGCGGTGAAGGCGGCGATGATCAGCAGCAGGACCCAGGCGAGCGCGGAGGCATAGCCCATGCGGAGGTAGGAGAAGGCTTCCTCGTAAAGGTAGACGGTGAAGAAGAGGAGGCTGTCGAGCGGGGCGCCGGAGCCGCCGGAAATGATGAAGGCGCCCGAGAAGCTCTTGAAGGCTTCGATCATCTGCAGGACCAGATTGAAGAAGATGACGGGGGCGAGCAGGGGCACGGTGATGGCGAAGAATTTGCGCACCGGGCCGGCGGCGTCGATCTCGGCGGCTTCGTAGAGCTCGGTGGGAATGGCGCGCAGGCCGGCGAGGAAGATGAGCATGGGCGAGCCGAACTGCCAGACGGCCAGGACAATGAGGGTCCAGAGCGAATATTTGGGGTCGGCCAGCCAATAGGGACCGTCGAGGCCGACAAGGCGCAGGGCCGAATTGACGACGCCATCATAGTTGAAGAGTTGGCGCCAGAGGATGGCGACGGCGATGGAGCCGCCCAGGATGGAGGGCAGGTAGAAGAGGGCGCGATACCAGCCGATGGCGCGAATGCCCTTGTCGAGCGCCATGGCGACGCCGAGGGCGAAGATGAGCTTTGCCGGCACCGAGATGACGACGAAGGTGAAGGTGACCTGCAGCGCCTTCTTGAAGCGGTCATCGAGCTCGAACATGTAAAAATAGTTGTCGAGGCCGATCCACTGGGGTGGGCGGACGATGTTGTATTTGGTGAAGCTCAGCCAGAGCGAGGCCAGGATGGGGCCGATGGCGAGCAGGAAAAAGCCGATGAGCCAGGGCGCCAGGAAAGCATAGCCGGCGAAATTGCGTCGGAAGAATTTTTCCATGGGCGTGGTCCTGCTCGATGCGATTCCCTCCCCTTGATGGGGAGGGTTAGGGTGGGGTGGGGCCACAAGCTCGGCGCGTGTGACTCACCCCCACCCTTGATCCCTCCCCACAAGGGGGAGGGAGACGACTGATGGTCCCGATCCTATCAGGCCCGCGCCAGAATCGCCTTGGCCTGGGCCAGGAAGTCGGTGGCGACTTCGGGGATGGATTTTTCGCCCAGCAGGACCGAGACGGCAACGCGCTCGAAGGTTTGTTCGACTTCGTTGCTGCCAGAGGGGGGCGGGGGATCGAGGGGCGCGGTCTTGCCCTGGATGCCGGCGAAGAATTCGACGGAGAGGGCTTCGGCGGGCGACAGGTTGGGCTGCAGGGCCTCGCGGACGTCGACCTGGCTCGGGATGCCGCGTTCGAGGCCGAGAATGGCCGTGATGTCGAGGTCGTTGACGAAGGCGCTCATATAGGCGGTGGCGGCTTCGGGATCGACGCTGTCGCGGGTGAGGCAGATGAACTGGCTCGGCTGGACGATCGAGCCGGGGACCATGGCCGGGGTATTGGGATACATGGCGACGCCGAGCGTATCCTGCATCAGGCTCTGGGCGCCGACGAGCTGGTTGCTCCAGAGGTAGGACATGGCCGACTTGCCGGTGACGACGCCGAGCTGGCTGAGATCGGCCACGCCGGCCAGGCCTGCGGATTCGGGGCCCGGAGGGGTGGCGCCAGCTTCGCGGATAGCGGCCCAGGTGCTCCAGTATTCCTCGACGATGTCCTGGGTGGCGTTATAGGTGCCGTCCGGGCTGTACATCTTGACGCCCTTCTGGGCGATGAAATCGGAGAAGTTCTGGTAATCGGCGGTGTTGTCGTCGGTGCCGGGGATGCCGGTGGCCTCTTTCACCTGCGCGCCGATGCGGGCGAGGTCGTCATAGGTATAGCCATAGGGGTCGAAATCCGTGCCGGGGACCACGCCGGCTTCTTCGAAGAGGCGGGAATTGAAGATGGCCATGTGGGAATTGGCGCCGATGGAGAGGGCGTAGAACTTGCCATCCACGGTGCCGGCATCGATGGCCGACTGGTCGATCTTGGAGATATCGAGGCTCTTGCCGACATAGTCGTCGAGCGGGACGACGGCGCCATTGGCGATATACTCGAACAGCACGCCATAGCCCTGCTGGATCACGTCGGGCATGTTGCCGCCGGCAATCTGGGTGGTGAGCTTGGTGAAATAGTCGGCGAAGCCGAGGGTTTCGCCCGAAACGACCGTGCCCGGAGTCTTGGAATTGTAGAGGTCGATGACGGCGAAGGTGCGCTTGTCGCGCTCGGGATTGCCCCACCAGAAGTGGCGGACCTGCTTGTCCTGGCCGAAGGCCTGGGGGCCGAGGGCCGACAGCACGGCAACCGAGCCGGCAGCGGCGCCGGCCTTGGTCATGAAGGTTCTGCGATTCAATCTGCTCATATGGTGTCCTCCCTGTTGAGCTTGGCTGGCTGGCAATGCGGGCGGTTCCCTCCTCCCGGCGCTGCCGACTTACGTACCTCTTTGCCTCCCGAAGGCTGATGTCAGTGGCCGCGCCGGGCCGGGAGAGATGCTTGGAGACTGCCCGGCGCGGCAGCCTGCGGAGTGGCAGGCTATAGGGTGGCGACGATCGGGCGGGTGGAAGCGATCCTGGGGCGGGGCAGGGCGGATGGGTGACACTCGATGGCGCTGATGCTGACCGGCCGCTCGCTCATTCCGTCCTCCCGCATTGCCCGGTTTTCCGGGATCATCGTGCGGGGAAGCTGGGGTGAGGGTGGAGACCGTCCCGCCAACCGCGACCGCACGGTTGAGATCGATTTTGCGGGTCTCTCAGAAGGTCGATACGAGCATCGGTCCGTTGTTGAACGGTCAGACCGAAGACATACCGCGTAGCTCACGCTTGACCACATACCCTGGCTGGACCCTTGGGGTCCATGACGTGTCTCCGGCCGATCCTGGGGGATTGTTCCCGCTCAGATGGGGCGAGATTGGCAAGCGCGCGGGGCGGCGTCAATCATAAAATTTGGGATGCGGAAATAATGATGGGTGAGCAAGGGGTTAGGGAAGGGATTCTTCCATACAAGATGGATTTTGTTGGGGTTTTTGGGGTGGGGAGGTGTGGGGTTCTGCATATTGTGTTCGTGGATGGCGCGACACCCCCACCCAGCTTCGCTACGGCCCGTCGGGCCTAGCTGCGCTGCCCTCCCCTCAAGGGGAGGGTGGGTCTGGTGGGTTGGCTGGATTGTGCTGCTGGCGCTGAATCTCCCTTCTCCCCTTGCGGGAGAAGGTGCCCGGAGGGCGGATGAGGGGTGCCGGGTTATCCATGAGCCGTGAAGCATGAGAGGGCGCAGGACCCCTCACCCGTAATTTCCTCTGAACAAGGAAATTACCCCCTCTCCCGCAAGGGGCGAGGGGGGCTCCACTCTTTTGGAACTTCCCTACAAATCCCGCAAAAGCCGTGCCGGTCTGGCCGATGCTGCGCGCAAAATGGTCAGGGCGCCGAGCAGGGCGGTGATGGCGATGGCGATCAGGAGGACGACGAGGAGGGCGTCGAGGTTGAGGGTGAAGTCGACATTGAGCATGACCATGCTGACCAGCCAGCCCAGGCCGATACCGAGCAGGATGGCGGGGATGGCGGCGAGGACGGCCAGGATCAGGTATTGGGTGAAGGCGGTGGCCATGAGCTCGAAGCGGGTGGCGCCGAGGACTTTTGTGATGACCGTATCGGCTTCGCGCTGGCGGCGGCCGGTGGAGAGGCTGCCGACCAGGACGAGCAGGCCATTGCCGACGGCCAGGCCCCCGACCAGGACGGCGGCGAAGGAGAGCTGGCTCAGGGCGTCGGTGATCTGCTTGAGGGTGTCGCCGATGGCGATGAAGCGCAGGTCGGGGAAGTCGGCGGCGAGCTGGCGTTCGACGGCTTCCTCGCGGCCGGGCAGGGCGGTGACGGCGGCGAAGAGCGTGGTGGGATAGCTCTCGATGACGCCGGGCGAGAAGGTGGCGAGGAAGTCGATGCCGCCCTGCCAGGAGTAATCGCGGAAGGAGGCGATGGTGGCGGTGACCTGTTCGCCGAAGATGGTGAAGGTCAAGGTATCGCCGAGATCGACGCCGAGGCCGGAGCGCAGGCTCTGGTGCAGGGAGACCAGGCCCGGGCCGGCATAGTCGGATGGCCACCACTCGCCCGAGGTGACGCGGGAGGAAGCGGGGAGTTCGGAGCGGAAGGTGAGGGGCACTTCGCCGGCCAGCAGGAAGGTGGCTTCGGGGCCATTGGTGCGGACGGATTCGGCGGGTTGGCCGGCAATCTCGGTCAGGGCGCCGCGCAGCATGGGGGTGGCGACGAATCTGACTATGTCGGTGCCTTCGCCTGATATGGCGGCCAGGGATTCCACCTCGTCGGGGAAGAGGTCGGAGGCGACCAGGGTCGGGACGTCGAAGGCCGAGGCGCCGAGGAATTCCTGACGCAGATTGGCCTGCAGCACGAGGACGACGACGAGCATGGCGAGCGCCATGCCGGCCGAGACCACGACCGAGGCGGCATTCTGGCCGGAGCCGGAAATGGCGCGCAGAGCGTGGCGCGGAATGCGGGCGCGCGGCTCGGGCAGATGGGCGAGCGCGAGCTGGATGGCGCGGATGAAGAGCTGGAACACCACGGCGGCGGCCGCGGCGGCGAGGCCGAAGGCGGCGACCAGCATGGCGTCACCCGTCATGAGCCAGGCGAGGAGGAAGAAGGCCAGGGTGGCGAGAATGAGCGGGACGACCTGCCAGGAGAGCAGGAGCGCGGCCCAATCGACCGGCGGGGCCGAGAGGCCCTTGGAGCGGAAGAGCAGGACGGGCCTGATGGTCTGGGCCTGCTGCAAAGGCAGGTAGGCGAAGGCGAAGGCGGTGACGAGGCCGGCGGCAGCGGCCACGGCGAGCGCCTGGATGTGGATGGTGGCGGCAAGGTCTATGCCCACGGCGCGGCCGATCATGGGGAGGACGGCAAAGGCGGCGCCACCGCCGATGAGGAGGCCAATGCCGACGCCGACGGCGGCGAGGGCCGCGACCTGGGCGAAGAAGTGGACGAAGATGCGGCCCCTGGTGGCGCCCATGGAGCGCAGGATGGCGATGACGCTGGCGCGCTCGGCGATATAGGCCTGCATGCCGGTCCAGACGGACACGCCGCCGATCAGCAGGGAACCGAGACCGACAATGACCAGGAAGCGCATGAAGAGATCGTAGTAGCGCACCATGTCGCCCAGGCCGTCGCGGGCGGAGCGGACGGTCCAGCCGCTATCGGCAAAACCGGTTTCGAGCGCGGCCTTGCCGGCTTCGGCGTCGCGATCATTGAGCAGGAGCTTGTAGCGGAACCAGGTGCCGAGGCCCGGCAGGGGCGAAGTGCGGTCGGAGACGGCGGCAAAGCCCTGGTCGGTGACCAAAGCGGTAAGGCCGAGGCGGAAGCCGCGCACCGGACCATCGGGGAGCTTAGAGAGGGTGCCGCGGACCTGGAAATCGGTGCCGCCGAGGCGGAAGCTGTCGCCTATGGCCAGGCCGAGTTGGTCGAGCAGGATGGGATCGAGCAGGGCGCCGGGCGTATCGTCGCGGGGCGCGAGCAGGTCATAGAGCGAGGCGCCATCCGGCAATTGCGGGCTCAGCACGCGGCCGAGCAGGGGATAGGTGGGGCCGATGGCGCTAAGGTCGACAAAGGCGTCGGCCTGGGGGGGATTCGGCGCGCAGATTGGTATCTATTGTCGTCGAGATGGTGCCGAAGCCGGCCATGGTGGCCAATTCATCCGCCGTGGCGAGGCGGTCGGCGCGGGAGAGTTCCACATCGCCACCCATCAATTCGGCGGCGCCGTCATCGATGGCGCGGGTAATGCTGGCGCCTACGGAATTAACGCCCGAGATCAGTGCGGTGCCGACGGCGAGGCAGACCACGAGCAGCAGGAAGCGGCGCAGGTCGCCGCGCATGTCGAGCAGGCCGATGCGGACGGCGCCCCAGAAGGAGCCCATCACTTCTGCCCCGTGGTTTCGGTCAATTCGCCTGCCGTCATGGTGAAGACGCGGTCGGCGCGGGCGGCGAGGGCCGGATCGTGGGTGATGAGCAGGACTGCGGTGCCCTGCTTGCGGGCCAGGTCGAACATCAGTTCGACGACGAGGGCGCCGGTCTTCTGGTCGAGATTGCCGGTGGGCTCGTCGGCCAGCAGGAGCGGGGGATTGGCGACCATGGCGCGGGCGAGGCCGACGCGCTGCTGTTCGCCGCCCGACAAAGCCGAGGGGCGGTGATCGAGCCGGTCGGCCAGGCCGACGGCGGCGAGGGCGGCGGCGGCCTTGTCGCGGATCTGCGCCTGGGTGAGTTCGGGCGCGGCGATTTCGAGGGCGAGGCCCACATTGTCATGCGCAGCCAGCGAGGGAATGAGGTGGAAGCTCTGGAAGACGATGCCCAAAGTGCGGCGGCGGAAGCGGGCCAGATCGTCCTCGTTGAGACCGCCCAGTTCGGCGCCATTGACCGTGACCGTGCCTGTTGTGGCACGTTCGAGGCCGGCCAGCAGCATGAGCAGGGAAGTCTTGCCGCTGCCCGATGGGCCGACAATGGCGACGACTTCGGCCGGCGCGACGCGCAGGGAGACGCCCTTGAGGATGTGGAGCGGGCGGCCCGCGACCTCAAGGCTATAGGTCACGTCCCTGGCATCAATGATCGGCGCATCCGTAGTCACCTGAACCGTTCCCCTTCGTGGTTCGTTTGGGCGTCGATGTATCCCGACTGCCCATTGACCGTGATTTGTAACGCCCAGTCAGTAGCGAAATCGTAACAACTGCGTCAGAAGTGTCAGATTTCTACTGGCTTCGATATCTCTGCACTGGCAGACATAAACAGAATCAGATGTCACGGGGCGGCTGGAGGATGCTTTTCGCGATGAAGACGTGGTGGAGAATTGGCGTCGTATTGCTGTCGATGTCATTCGTGGGGCTGGCGCCGGCACAGGCGGCCGGCGAAGTGGCCTTGCTCGAATCCTATATCGGCAACTGGCAGGGCGAAGGCGCGCTGGTTGGCGGGGACAGACCCGAGCCGTTCCGCTGCCGACTGACCATTGCCAAGGGCAACCAGGCCAAGGTGAACTATACCGGGCGCTGCGCGCTGGTGAATGCCACGCTCTCGATCAGCGGCACCATCGCCTTCAACGAGACTGCCAGGCGCTATGAGGCGGCGATGAGCTCCAATGCCGGGTTCACCGGGCTGGCCATCGGCCAGGAGCGGGGCGGGCAGATCAGCTTCGATTTGCGGGAGCAGCAGAAAGATCGGGGCGGCAGCGATGTGCGCATCGGCTCGCGGATCCTGCTGGTCAACGGCAATATTACCGTGGACTTCGAGGTTGAGTTCAACAATTCGGGCAATGTGCTGACGGCGAGTGTGCCGTTTGCGCAGTAGGGGTTCCGGCAGGACCGGTGCGCGTGGTTTACCCCCACCCTCAGTCCCTCCCCACAAGGGGGAGGGAAGCTTGCTCCGTGCATACGAAGATATTGAGATGACCCTCTGGGTTGCCCTCTCCCCCTTGAGGGAGAGGGTGGAAATCCGCGTTCAGCGGATTTCCGGGTGAGGGGTTCTGCGCCATCCCATGCTTCAATGTTGGTGGATAGCGCAGGACCCCTCATCCGCCCTTCGGGCACCTTCTCCCGCAAGGGGAGAAGGCAAAGAGCCGAAGCATTCGATGTAAACAATGCGGGGATTGAGGGGGCGCCGACAGGCATTGAGCTTGTGGGAACCGCGACACCCCCTCCCTAGCTTTGCCAGGCCCTTTGGGCCAGGCGTCGCCACCCTCCCCTCAAGGGGGAGGGTGGGCCAGAGCCGACAGGAGGGTGACGAGACCTACAGTTTCACCAAGGTTTTCACGTCTACCGGCAGGCCGGTGGCGAAGGACTGGTTGGCGGCGATGCCGGTGAGGATGGAGAGGGCGCCGTCGCGGTGGTTGGCGCCGTAGCCGGGGCGGGGGGTGGCGTTGCCGAAGATTTCCTCGAGCATGATCTTGTCGCCACCGCCATGGCCGCCTTCGCCGGCCTGGATCGGGACGACGCGCGGTTCGCCATGCAGGGGGAAGTGGTAGAGCTTGACGCCCTTGGCGGCGCCTTCGGTGTCGGAGGTGGAGCCGGCATTGATGTATGAATTCTCATGCACGGTCAGTTCGAGACGGCCGCCGGTGCCGTTGATGGCGACGTTGAAGCCTTCCCAGGGGGCATAGGCGTAGAGCGAATAGGTCATGACCGCCTTGTTGCGGTAGCGGACCATGACATTCATCGTGTCCTCGATGGAAATGCCGTCGCCGAAGACATTCTGGTCGCGCTGGTAGCCGTCTTCCTTCTCGCCGTCCCAGTAGAGGCCCTTCTGCACCGGGTTGGCGGTGAGGTCGATGGCGAATTTGTCGTCGTGGGCGGCATCGACGCCTGTCGTGCGGGTATAGGGGGTGAAGACGCCGCGCTCCTCGGCATTGGCGCGGCCGTAGAATTTCAGGTCCCCCATGCCGAAGACGATGTCGGGCTGGGAGCCGAGCCAGAAATTGACCAGGTCGAAATGGTGGGTGGACTTGTGGACCATGAGGCCACCGGAATTGCGCTTGTCGCGGTGCCAGCGGCGGAAATAGTCGGCGCCG
The DNA here is from genome assembly GCF_007859655.1 of Devosia ginsengisoli. NCBI lineage: Bacteria > Pseudomonadati > Pseudomonadota > Alphaproteobacteria > Hyphomicrobiales > Devosiaceae > Devosia > Devosia ginsengisoli. The sequence goes on along the minus strand of NZ_CP042304.1, from coordinate 2,555,636 downwards.
TGGCGGGTGTCGAGCAGCCATTCGAAATGCACCGAAGTGGGGGTGCCGATGGCGCCGGAGGCGACCAGCTCGCGCAGGGCCGAATTGTGCGGGGCGTAGCGGTAGTTGAAGGTGACGCGGACATCGCGGCCAGTGCGCTCGACGGCGTCGAGGATGGCCTGGCACTTTTCGGGGTCGGTGGTCATCGGCTTTTCGGTGATGACGTCGCAACCGGCCTCGAGCGCGGCGATGATGTATTTGTGATGCGTGCGATCGATGGAGGTGACGATGACCGTATCGGGTTTCGTTTCGGCGATCATGGCGGCGAAGCGGTCGGCCTTGTAGGTGGGGACCGGCTGGCCGGACAGTTCCTGCTCGATCACCCCATTGGTGTAATCCATGCGGACCTGATTGGTGTCGCAGAGCGCGACGAGACGGGAATGTTCGCGATGCGGCCCCAGGATGGCCTGATAGAACATCCGTGCCCGACCCCCTGTTCCCACCAGCGCGTAGGTCTTGGCCATTCGATTTCTCCGGTCTCGATGCAATAGCGCGCCCATGGACGAGCGCCGGGAATGCATCTACCATACAAGATTGCGGGAGGCACTATTTCTTTTCGCCATCGCAGCAGATGGCGGGGAGTGGGGCTTCGGGGTCAGATTCCTGTGGAAGCTGGCAAACAACAGGAACCGCGCAACAGATATCCGGCACATGGTCGGGGAGGGGAATCAGGAGAAGTGGCCAGCGTGCTCGAAGCGAGTGAGGAGACCATGGCGCTGCGCGTCGTCGGCGCGCTGCGCGACGATATCGTGACCATGGCGCTGAAGCCCGGCGACGTGATTTCCGAGAGCGATATTGCCGGCCGCTATGGCGTGTCGCGGCAGCCGGTACGCGAGGCGTTCATCCGGCTGGCGCAGCAGGGGCTGCTGTTGATCCGGCCCAAGCGGGCCACGGTGGTCAAGAAAATCTCGCCCGAGGGCGTGCGGCAGAGCCGGTTCATCCGCGAGAGTATCGAGGTCGAGATCATCCGCCGGGTGGCGAGCCATCCGGGCGAGGCCAAGGCGGTGCTGGGCGACCTCATCGCCGAGCAGGAAGCGGCCTCGAATGCCGGTGACAGCCGGCGCTTTCATACGCTGGACGAGTTGTTTCACCGCACGTTGGCGCGGCTGGCGGGGGTGGAATATGCGTGGCAGTTGATCGACGACCACAAGATGCAGCTCGACCGGGTGCGCTACCTGACGCTGGGCGTGTCGTCGTCGCAGGTGGCGATCGGCGAGCACAAGGCGATTGCCGCGGCAGTGGCTGATGGCGATGTCGCGGGCGCGGAGGCGGCGATGCGCGGGCACCTGGCGCGGGCCGAAGTGTTGCTGACGCAGACGATCGACGATCATCCGGATTATTTCGAGTAGGTGGCGGCGTAGGGGCGATACCGTTGCTTCCCATAGGGGGCTTGCCTCGGATTCTGTGGCTCCTACCACCCCACCCTCATTCCCTCCCCATTCAGGGGAGGGAGGCGCCAGCTCTGATGTCCGTGTTCATCGTCTCCCTCCCCCTTGTGGGGAGGGATCAAGGGTGGGGGTGGGCCGCACGCGCCGGCGATAGGTGCGCGCTAAGCCCGCAGGCCTTCTACCATGGCGGCCATGGCTTGCTGGAATTCTTCCTGGCGGTCGAGCGGGGCCAGGGCGGCGCGGTCGAAGAGGGCGCCGAAGAGTTGGGCCAGGGGCTCCACGGGGAGGCGGCGGATGGCGCCGGCATCCATGGCGTCGCGCAGGCCGCAGACCAGGGTTTCGAGGCCATGGCGGGCATCGATCTCGTCCAGAGCGGCGCGGCCGAGCACGGCGGGGGCGTCCACCAGCAGGATGCGGCGGCGGCCCTCGTCGCGCATGGCGGCGAAAAAGGCGTTGCCGCCGGCCAGCAGGGCGGCGACCGGATCAGTCGGCATGGCGTCGCCGGCGGTCTCGATACCCTCTGCCACGGCGGCATGTTCGGCCTCGACCACGGCGGCGAAGAGTGCCGTTTTATCGGCGAAATGGTGATAGAGCGCGCCGCGCGTGACGCCGGCTGCGGCCACGATATCGGGGGTGCCGGTTTCGGCGAAGCCGCGCTCGGCAAAGAGCTTTCGTGCTGCTGCGAGCAATAGCCCCCGCGTCTCGGCCCGGCGTTCAGCCTGGGTTCGTCTCGATTCCACTTGCATACATACAGCCTGTATGTTAATTCAAGATACATACATGCAGTTTGTATCTTGAATGCGAGAGTGAAACAAGGAGTTTCCCATGCAGACCAGCAGCCTTTATCCCCTCATCCAGGTGGGTGACGTCGAAGCCACGGCCCGGTTTTACGAAACCACTCTGGGCTTTACCCGTATCTTTTCGAGCGACTGGTATGTGCAGCTGCGCGCCGCCTCGGAGCATCCGTTCGAGATTGCGCTGATCGACCAGGACCACGACTCGATTCCGGAGCCGGCGCGCGGGCCGAGCCGGAACGTGATCCTGAGCTTTTACGTGGAGGATGCGGCGGCCGAATATGCCCGGCTTTCGGATGGCGCGCTCGCCATTGCCCAGCCCTTGCGCGACGAGGTGTTCGGGCAGCGGCACTTCATTGCTGCCGATCCCAATGGCATCCTGCTCGACATCATCACGCCGATCGAGCCCGATCCGGAATGGCTGGCGGCAAATTCTGCGTGATCCAAATAAATTGGCCTGACCGGCTGGTGCGGCGCGATTCTCCTCGCTAGTTTGCAGTACGTACGTCAGGGAGGATCGCGCTGTGACCACCAAGCGCCTCGGTGTCGGCTTCATCGGCACCGGCAATATTTCGTCGGCCTATCTGCGGGCCATGACCGGTCATGAAACCATGGCCGGTTTCCCGGTGCTGGATATCAAGGGGCTGGCCGATATGCGCCCCGAGGCGGCGCAGGCGCGGGCTGGCGAATTCGGGCTCAAGGCGATGAGCGTGGAGGAGATGCTTGGTAGTCCTGACATCCAGCTTATCGTCAACCTGACCATTCCGCGGGCGCATGTGGAGGTGGGACTCAAGGCGTTGGCGGCGGGCAAGCATGTCTATTCCGAAAAGCCGCTCGGCATTACCTATGCCGAGGGGCGCAAGCTGCTCGATGCGGCCAACAAGGCCGGCCTGCGCATCGGCTCGGCGCCCGATACGTTCCTGGGTGGGTCGCATCAGCAGGCGCGGGCGGTGGTGGATAGCGGCGTGCTCGGGCAGCTGGTTGGCGGCACCGGCTTTTTCCAGTGCCCGGGGCATGAAGCCTGGCACCCCGATCCGGGTTTCTATTACGATATCGGGGGTGGGCCGGTGCTCGATATGGGGCCCTATTACATTACCGACCTGGTGAACCTGCTCGGGCCGGTGGCGCGGGTTTCGGCCATGGGGTCGCGGCTGCGCAGCCAGCGGCCAATCCTCTCCGAGCCCAGGAAGGGGCAGGTGATGGATGTGCATGTCGATACCCATGCCACGGCGCTACTGGGCTTTGCCAATGGGGCCATCGTGCAGATGGGGCTGTCGTTCGACGTGCCGGCGCACAAGCATGTGCCGCTGGAGCTCTATGGCACCGAAGCCAGCCTGATCGTGCCCGATCCGAACTTCTTCGGCGGGGATGTGGAAATCCGCAAGCGCGGCAAGGGCGAGGAATGGACCAGGGTCGAGGTTACCCAGCCCTATGCCGACGGCAATTATCGCTCGCTCGGGGTGGCCGACATGGCGCAGGGCATTCTCGACAACCGCCCGCACCGGGCCAGCGGCGAGCTGGCGCTGCATGTGCTCGAGGTGATGGAGGCGTTTGGGATGGCCTCGGCCGCGGGGCGGACCGTGGAGATCAGGACGCCGGTGACGCGGCCGGAGCCGCTGGCGACTTCGTTGCGGGATGGGCGGGTTTAGGGTGCCACACCCTCGTGGTTCGAGGCTCGCGAAGGGCTCGCACCTCACCATGAGGGCTACTGGAACACCGCACTAAAAGTAGCCCTCATGGTGAGGCGGGAGCGTAGCGACCCTCGAACCACGAGGGCGTGCCCCGATGCTCACCACCGCCAGGAGAGGCCGGCGGCGTCTTCGGAGTTCATGTGGAGTGTGACTTCGACGTCGCGGGTTTCGTCGTGGACGCCGTCGGCATATTGGCGCTGCAGCAGGGTGATCTGCTCGTAGTCGGGGTCGGCGCGCAGGTAGAGGTAGTCGAAGCAGTTCTGGATATCGCCGGCGCGGATGGCGTAGATGTCGGCTTTGAGGTCCCAGAGCAGGCGGCCGGTGATGACGCTGCCGTCGCTGCGGCGTGTGGCGCGGACGCTGGGCACCCAGTCGTAATCGGTTTCGCAGATGTAGCGATCGTCCTCGAACACGCCCTTGTCGGTGAAGGCGATATCGGTATCGGCATCCCAGGCATTGCCGATTTCGAAGGTGGCACCGGTATCGGTGACGTCGAGATAGATGTCGGTCCAGGCGCAGGTGTGGTCCTGGTTGAGGTAGCACCATTGCGCGCTGGAGCGCATCAGCGTGGCCACGTCATGGATAGCGACGAGCTTGCCGGATTTGTGCCTGTCGATGATGGCCTGGCTATCGGCATCGAAAGCCATGGCGGTCGAGGCCGTTACCGTTGCGATTGCCAGGGCGGCAAGCAGTGTCTTCATCATCCATCCTCCGTCGGCCGCAGAGAGGGCAGCATAGCATCCCAGCCGTGCGAGGAAAGCGCCGAGCGGGATCAGGGTTGACAAGCTCGATTAATGTAACAATAAAAGTTACATGAAACGTTCCAGCCGCCTTTCGCTCGCCCTGCACGCGCTCGTCCATCTGCACAAGCAGCCCGACGAGGCCATTACCTCGACCACCCTTGCCCAGTGCCTGATGACCAATCCGGTCGTGGTGCGCCGGGTGCTGGGCACATTGCGCGAGGCCGGCATCGTTACGGCCAGCAAGGGGCATGATGGCGGCTGGCGGCTGTTGCGGCCGGCGGCCGAAATCAGCCTGCGCCAGATCTATGCCGCCATAGGGGGAGAGCCTGCTGATCCGCACCGAAAGCGATCCGGGCGATATCCAGTGCGGCATTGTCCGCACGGTCAATTCGGTCATGGGCGACTTCCTGGCCGATGCCGAAGCGCTGCTGGCGGCGCGGCTGGAACGGGTGTCGCTCGACGACATCGCGCAGCAGGCCACGCCCAATCCCCTCCATCCCCATTCCGGAGCCGACAATCATGGATGACGTCATCATTATCGGCGGCAGCTTTGCCGGCCTGGCCGGCGCGCTGCAGCTCGGCCGCGCAAGGCGCAAGGTCACGGTGCTCGACACCGGCCTGCCGCGCAATCGCTTTGCCGGGCATTCGCATGGCCTGCTCGGGCATGACCACAAGCCGCCGCTGGATATTCTGGCGCAGGCGCGCCAGCAGTTGGCGCGCTATCCCAGCGTCAAGCTGGTCAAGGCGCGGGCCGATAGGGTCAGCGGGGCGCTGGACGACTTTTCGGTGCTGACCGATGACGGGGAAAGCCTTGGGGCGCGGCGCCTGTTGCTCAGCTATGGGGTGAGCGACCAGATGCCCGACATACCGGGCTTTGCCGAATGCTGGGGCAAGTCCATCGTGCCGTGTCCCTATTGCGACGGGTTCGAGGTGGCGGGGCAGCATTGGGGGCTGGTCTGGTCGGGGCCACAGGCCATGCATGCGGTGTCGCTGTTTCATGACTGGACCGACCGGCTGACGCTGTTTGCCGATGGGCATGAGATTTCCGCCGATGAGCGGGCGGAACTGGCGCGCCGCAATGTGCCTGTTGTCGATGGGCGGGTGGCTGAAATCGGCCATGTGGATGGGCAGATTTCTGCGGTCAATCTCGATACGGGCAGGGCCGTGGCGGTGGATGTGCTGTTCGCGCATCCGCGCAACCGGCCTTCGGCGAACCTGCATGAGACGCTGGGGCTGGAGGTGGTGGATACGCCTGCGGGCATTGCGCTGAAGGTGGACGAGCGGCGCGAGACCAGTGTGTCCGGTATCTATGCGGCGGGGGATCTGGCTAATCCGATGGCGTCGGTGACGCTGGCCAGTTCGCACGGGGCGATGGCGGCGATTTTCGCGCAGCAGTCGATGCTGGTTTAGGGGGCTGCCTCAACTTCGCGGGAGTGTGACTTGGATGCGTGAGGCGGCCCGACCCCTATCCCCTTGTGGGAGAGGGTGGAAATCCGCGTTCAGCGGATTTCCGGGTGAGGGGTGCTGCGTTCTCCCTTGCTTCTATGTCGGCTGAAGGCTCGGCACCCCTCATCCGCCCTTCGGGCACCTTCTCCCTCAAGGGGAGAAGGGAAAGCGCCCAGGCACCACATCAATGTTCCCAACCCCTTCCACCGTCACGCACTCTTGCCAACACATTAGAATGGTTCTAATCATTGTTTAGAACCGTTCCAAAGTGTGAAGCGCCATGTTTTCTCTCCGTCCCGATGCCCGCCGCGCCTTTTCCTCCCTGTCCGAGCGGGAAATCCTGTCGCTGGCGGTGGCGGCCGAGGAGGAGGATGGGCGCATCTATTCCGAATTCGCCACGCGGCTGGCCGAGACCTATCCCGGTTCGGCGGCCTTGTTCGAAGCCATGGCGGCCGAGGAGGACGAGCATCGCCGGCGCCTGCTCGATCTTTATGTCGAACGGTTCGGCAAGCGGCTGGTGCCGATCAGGCGCGAGCATGTGCGGGGCTTCGTGCCGCGCAAGCCGCTGTGGCTGATGAAGACGCTGACGCTGGAGGCGGTGCGCCAGCAGGTGTGGGAAATGGAGGAGGGCGCCTATCGCTTCTATATGGAGGCGGCCAAGCAGGCGACTGATGCCGGTATTCGCAAGCTGCTCGGAGACCTGGCGGCGCAGGAGCGCAAGCATGCCGATGCCGCCGACAGGATCGATGCCAAGGTGCTCGGCGCGGAGGGCCGCGACAGTGAATCCACCGAAGCGCATCGGCAGTTCGTGCTGACCTATGTGCAGCCGGGGCTGGCCGGGCTGATGGATGGGTCGGTGTCGACGCTGGCGCCGGTATTTGCCGCAGCCTTTGCCACGGGCGATACGCACCAGACGTTTCTCGTCGGCCTCGCGGCGGCCGTGGGCGCCGGCATTTCCATGGGCTTTACCGAAGCGGCTTCCGACGATGGCAAGCTGACCGGGCGTGGGTCGCCGATCAAGCGGGGGCTGGCGGCCGGCATCATGACCGCGATTGGCGGGCTGGGCCATGCGCTGCCCTATCTCATTGCCGACTTCATGACGGCGACCACGGTTGCCATTATCGTGGTTCTCGTGGAATTGTGGGCTATCGCCTTCATCCAGAACCGCTATATGCAGACGCCGTTCTGGCGGGCGGTGTTGCAGGTGGTGCTGGGGGGCTCGCTGGTTTTTGCGGCAGGAATTCTCATCGGTAATGCCTAATTTTGACGATCCGTCCGGGGCGGAGCGCCGCTTCGCGGCGGTTGACGGGACGCGGCTGGCCTATCGGAAATTCGGCCGGCGGGATGCGCCGGTCGTGGTGCTGTGCCATGGCCTGGGCGCCAACGGCCGGCAGTTTTTGGCGGATGCGGCTTGCTTTGCCGGACACGGCTATCGCGTGCTGGTGCCGGATCTGCGGGGGCATGGCCTGTCGGACGCGCCGGCGGGCTATCCGGCGGAGGGGTTTACCATTGCCGCGATGGCTGAAGATCTGGTGGGGCTGCTCGACCATGCCGGGGCCGATCGGGTGCATTGGGTCGGCAATTCGCTGGGCGGTATCCTGGCGCTGCATATGCTGGAGCGGCATGGCGGGCGCTTCGCCAGTTTCACGACATTCGGTACGTCCTGGTCGCTCGACCTGCCGGCCATATCCGGCCCGGCCGTGACCGTGCTCTATCGGTTGTTCGGGGCGAGCCTGCTGGCGCGCATGGCGGCCGCGGGCACGACGCGGCATCGTCCGGCGCGGCCGCTGGTGGCCGATATGCTGGCCGGTTTCGATCCGAAGGTGGGGCGGGTCATCTCCGATCAGGTGCGCCGCTACGATCTCACCGCCAATGCGCTGGCCTTTGCCGGACCCATGCTGGTGCTGGTGGGTGGGCGTGACATTGCGGTCAATCGCCGGCTGCGGCCGACGCTGGCGCGGGTCGTGCCGCGGGCGAACCTGAGCGTGGTCGAATTGCCCGAGGGCGGGCATATGGCCAATCTGGATGCTGCCGAGGCGTTGCGGACGGCGCTGCTGGCGTTCTGGGCGGTTAATCCGCTGCCCTCGGCATCAGCCGCCGCCACAGCAATCCCGTCGCCGCCAGTGCCGCCCCGATAACGATCAGCGATGGCGTCCAACCCGCATCGGGCCCGAACAGCACGTCATGCATTCGTCGCCCCGGCAGGAAGGTGAAGGCTCCGGCCAGCAGCAGCGCCCCGAGATAGGTGCCCTGCATATTGGCCCGATGCGCGGCCACGTCCCGCTTCACGCGGATCGCCCACAGCGCCTGCCCGATGCCCAGATAGGTCATCACTGCGAAAATATGGATCGGGCTGAACGGCCCGACCAGCCTTATTTCGTTGATGAACAGCGAACTGGTCGCCACCACCAGCATCAGCACGACCCAGAGCCGCCCCAGCGCCTTGTGCAGCGTGGTGCCCTTCCTGCGCCACAGCACGAAGCCACCGATGGCAAAGGCCGCGATGGCGGAAAAGGCGTGGATCCGGATGGCCAAATCGGCCTCAAGCAGCGGGTCGAGCGACATCGGGGCGGTCTCCTTCATGGGGTTTGCCAGTCCCCGATGGCCTTGTAGACTCCGCTCTGCAATCGCTCCTTCGCCAATGGTCGGCCCGCTACGTGAATTTCCCCGCTTTGCAATCCACGCTTCGTGAAATGCGCGTCCTTGCCACCGATATTCGTAGCTGGGTGGCGCTGGCCGTGCTGAGCCTGGTTGTCGGGCTCGTCGGTCCGTTCGGTACCTTCGCCATGCCGGTGCCCGGGCGCCTGGCCTATTGGACCTCGGTGGTCTTCGGCACGGCGGCAGCGGGCACGTTGTTTGCCAGCCTCGGCGAGCGCCTGCTGGGGGATCGCCTGCCGCCCCTGGTGGGCGCCGCCCTGGCCGGCGCCATTGCCGGCTTGCCGATCACGCTCGTCGTCATGCTCATCAATGCCGTTGTCTATGGCCTTTCCTTCGAGGCTATCGATACCGCGACGCTGCTGGTCTATTGCGCGCTCATATCCGCCGCCGTCACCATGCTCAGCGCCTTTCTCTCGGCGCGTGCATCCGTGCCCGCAGCGGCCGAAGCCGGCCCGGCTTTGCTCGAACGGCTCGCCTTGCCGCAACGCGGCCGCCTGCTGCATCTGGCGGTGGCCGATCATTATGTCGAAGTCACCACCGATCGGGGCAGGGCGCTCCTGCTCATGCGCCTCTCCGACGCTATCCGCGAAACCGCCCCTGTCGCGGGCCTGCAAGTCCACCGCTCCCACTGGGTCGCGCTCGACGCCGTGCGCAAGACTGCCCGCCAGTCCGGCAAGCCGGTGCTTGAACTGGAAAACGGCACCATCATCCCCATCAGCCGCAGCTATCTCGCCGACGCGAAGGCCGCGGGGCTTTTATGAGGTCGGCGCGCAGCGCCGGGTGAGGCCTTTCACGCCGCCCCCTTCAATGTCTCCAGCCGGTTGTCCACGATCACGCCGACGCTTTCGCATTCGCGGGCAATCTCGGCCACGAAGGCCGATAGCATGGGGCGCTCCAGCGCGGCGGCGGAGCGCACGACCATGGCGGTGTCGCGGTGCAGCGGTTCGAAATCGACGGGGGCGATTTCCACCAGCCGGCCGGCCTTCACATCGTCGGCCACCGCCGAATTGACGAAAAAGCCCAGGCCCTGGCCCTTGATGGCCAGCCGTCGTGCCGGGCCGGTGGGCAGTTCGACGCTGGTCCGGGCCAGGCGCACCAGGGCGGCGGCGGTTTCGGGCTCGGCCTGCCACCAGCGCAGCGAGATGACGCGCGGGACCAGCGCCAGCACGTCCTCGATGCCTGGCTGGGTCGGGAGTTGCGCTGCGATTTCGGGCGCGACGACCAGCGGCACGCGCTCGCGCATAATGACCAACGGCACCAGATCGACCACCAGCGGATCGATATTGGGCCAGCACAGGATGCCCATTTCGACGTCGCGCTCATGCAGCATGGCGGCGATCTGGGCCTGGCGGCCTTCGCTGACCACGACATCGACACCGGGATATTGCTCCTGGAAGCGCAACAGGGGCTCGGTGATCAGCGGCGAGACGAGGCTGCGCAGCGAGGCGATGGCGATGCGGCCGCGTTCCACCCGCCGCAGGGCCTCGCGGCCCTCCTGCGCCGTGCCGATGATGCGCCGGGCAAAGGGCAGGAAGGTCATGCCCTGATCGGTCAGCGACAATGTGCGACCGCGCCGGAACAGGGAGACGCCGAGCAGGTTTTCCAGCGCCCTGATGCGCATCGAGGCAGTGGCCTGGGTGATGTTCAGATAGGCGGCCGCGCGGGTAAAACTCTGCTCCCGCACGATGCGGTCAAAGGTGCGAAGCTGGTCGAGGTCCATTGGATTTTCTTATGATGTCGGTGGTCTATCAGGGAAGAATTTGACCTTAGCATTGGTAAATATGATGGGAAAGAGGCTTAGCTGTAACGAGTTGCGTTATATAACGGATAGCGTTATAGTTCCGCATGATCCGTGGCTTTGCCAGTGTCGAGACGGAATTGATCTGGTCGGGCCGCCGCAGCCGCAAGCTGCCGCCCGAAATCCAGGCTGTCGCCTTGCGCAAACTGCGTCTGCTCAATCAGGCGCAGGTGTTGCAGGATTTGCGCGTTCCACCCGGTAACCGCCTCGAAGCGCTCAAGGGCAATCGCGCCGGCCGGCACAGCATCAGGATCAACGATCAGTGGCGCATCTGCTTCATCTGGCAGGAAGGAGGCCCGAGCGATGTCGAAATCGTCGACTACCATGACTGAATTGCTGCCCAATCCGCATCCGGGCGAAATCCTGCTCGAAGAGTTTCTCAAGCCCCTGCTGCTGAGCCAGAACGCCTTGGCGCGGGCGGTGCATGTACCGCCGCGCCGTATCAACGAGATCGTGCTCGGCAAGCGGGCCGTCACGGCTGATACCGACCTGCGGCTGGCGCGGTATTTCGGCATGTCAGAGGGCTTTTTCCTCGGCCTGCAGGCCGACTACGACCTGATGGAGCGGCGGCGGGAACTTGGGGACGATCTGAGCGCCATCGAGCCGCGGGCAGCTTAGCCCGCCTTGTTCCGTACTCGTGAGGCTTCGGCCAGAGCCTGTTTGGCGGCTTTGCGTGCTGTTGCCACGGTTGCGGCGTCGTCGCCGAGATGGGCGGTGCCGCGTTGGCGGGCGAGGTCGATCTGGCGTTGGCGTTCGGTGGCGGCGGCGTGTTTTTCGGTGTCGCCGGCGCAATGGGGGCAGCTCGACGCCCTCGACATAGTCCGGGGTGGCGCGGTCGGCTGCCGTGAGCGGGTGGCGGCAGGCGCGGCACAGGGTGGCGTCGCCTTCGACGAGGCCATGGGTGACCGAAACGCGTTCGTCGAAGACGAAGCATTCGCCGCTGAAGCGGCTTTCGCTTTCGGGCACGGTTTCGAGATATTTGAGAATGCCGCCCTTGAGGTGGAACACTTCCTCGAAGCCCTGGCTGAGCAGATAGCTCGAGGCCTTTTCGCAGCGGATGCCGCCGGTGCAGAACATGGCGACCTTCTTGTCCCTGACGGGATCGAGATGGGTGGCCACGTAATGCTTGAACTCGGTGAAGTTCCTGGTCGCCGGATCCAGTGCGCGCTGGAAGGTGCCCAGGCCGACTTCGTAGTCGTTGCGCGTATCGACCAGCACCACGTCGTTGCGGGCGATGAGGCCGTTCCAGTCCTCGGGCTCGACATAGGTGCCGACCGTCTTGGAAGGGTTGGCCTCGGGGGCACGCAGGGTGACGATTTCGGGCTTCAGCCGCACTTTCATGCGCAGGAAGGGCATGGCGCTGGCGGTGGAATATTTGACTTCGGCGCCGGCCAGCCGACCGGCGAATAGCGTGCCCGACAACAGCAGGTCGGCCAATGCATCGATGGCTTCCGCGGTGCCCGCCACCGTGCCGTTGATGCCTTCGGGGGCCAGGATCAGCGTGCCCTTGATGTCGCGGGCGCAGCAGAACTGGGCCAGGAGCGGCTGGATGGCTTCGGCATCAGGCAGGTCGGCGAATTTATAGATTGCCATCACCTTGTATGGCTGGATGGCTTGGGGCAGATTAGCGTTCATATTGCGCGTCGGTTTCGTCATCGGCCCGCTCATACCATTGCCCGCTCACCGGGCCAAATCGAGAAATCACCGGGAGACGACCATGACCTATCGGGCCGATACGGCGCGCTATGACACGATGCAATACCGGCGCTCGGGCCGGTCCGGGCTCAAGCTGCCTGTCATCAGCCTCGGGTTGTGGCAGAATTTCGGTGGTACGCGCGACTATCCCAGCGCCATGGAAATCCTCGGCTATGCCTTCGACCAGGGCATTACCCATTTCGATCTCGCCAATAATTATGGGCCGCCGGCCGGCTCATCGGAGGAATTGTTCGGCCAGGTCATCACCCGCGATTTCCGGCCGTATCGCGATGAGATGATCGTTTCCACCAAGGCTGGCTATAATATGTGGCCGGGGCCTTATGGCGAATTCGGCAGCCGCAAATATGTGCTGGCCAGCCTCGACCAGTCGCTCAAGCGGATGGGGCTCGACTATGTCGATATCTTCTATTCGCACCGCTACGATCCCGAAACGCCGCTGGAGGAAACCATGGGGGCGCTGGCCCATGCGGTGCGATCAGGCAAGGCGCTCTATGTCGGCATTTCCAGCTATCCGGAAGCCGAAACGCGCGAGGCCCATCGCATCCTCAAGGAAATGGGCGTGGCGACCACCATCCACCAGCCCAGCTATTCGATGATCAATCGCTGGATCGAGAAGGATCATACGATCGAGGCCTGCGGGGAACTGGGCATCGGCATCATCGCCTTTTCGCCGCTGGCGCAGGGCGTGGTGTCGGGCAAGTATAATTCGGGCAACAAATCGGGCACGCGCGGGGAAAATCCCAATGGGTCGCTGCGCGCCAGCCATATCGAGCCGCGCGTGCTCGCGGCGGTCGACCGGCTGGGGGATATCGCTCATAGCCGCGGCCAGACCATGGTGCAACTGGCGCTATCCTGGGTGCTGCGGCGGCCGGAAATGACCTCGGCACTGATCGGGGTGCGCAATCTCGACCAGCTCAAGGACAATCTGGGCGTGCTCAACAATCTGAGCCTGTCGGGCGAGGAAATCGCCGCTATCGACGAAGCGACGAAGGACGGGCAGATGGAACTGCATCCACGCCCCACCGGTTGGCTGAGGTAGGAGGACAAAGATGAAGACACGGCTGCTGGGTAAGACGGGTTACGAAGTCAGCGAAATCGGGTTGGGCTGCTGGCAGCTTGGCGGGGATTTCGGGCCGGTGGGGGACGAGACGGCGGGGGCTATTCTCGATGCGGCCAATGCTGCCGGCGTCAACTTCTGGGATACGGCCGATGTCTATGGCGGGGGGCTGAGCGAAAGCCGGATCGGGGCGCATGCCAAGGGGCCCGGCGTGCATGTGGCGACCAAGCTGGGGCGTGGCAGCGGGCTGTTTCCCGACAAATATTCCAAGGACGGCATTCGCGCGAGCCTCAAGGGATCGGCCGAAAGGCTGGGCGTGGCGGTGCTAGACCTGGCGCAACTGCATTGCGTGCCGCGGGCCGTGCTGGAGGATGGCGCCATTTTCGGCTGGATGGACGAACTCAAGGCCGAAGGGCTGGTGCGCCATTGGGGCGCCAGCGTCGAGACGATCGCGGAGGGGCTGATCTGCCTGGAACAGCCCGGTTGCGCCACTCTGCAGATCATCTTCAACCTGTTCCGGCAGGATGCGGCCAAGGACTTGTTGCCCAGGGCGGCGGAGAAAAATGTCGGCATCATCGTGCGGCTGCCGCTGGCCAGCGGGCTGCTGAGTGGCAAGTTCGACAAGACGACGCGGTTCGATGCCAGCGACCACCGCAATTACAATGCCGATGGCGAGGCTTTTTCGGTGGGCGAGACGTTTTCGGGCATCCGCTTCGAACGCGGGGTGGAACTGGTGGGTGAATTGCGCGGGCTGGCGCCCGAGGCCATGCCGATGAGCCAGTTTGCGCTGCGGTGGATATTGGACCATCCGCAGGTGAGCACGGTCATTGCCGGGGTGAGCAAGCCGGAGCAACTGGCGGACAATGTGGCGGCCAGCACGCACAAGAGCCTGTTCCCCGCGCTGATAGGGCAGCTGGGGGAGTGGTATGAGAAAGAAGTGAAGCCGGCGATCCGGGGCGAGGTTTAGGGCACGCCGATCTTCGCGCCATGCCGGCCTGCAAATGGCCGTGCCCTGCGCTTCCGGTGCTCACGTACTGGAGTACGCTCCGCTCCGGTTCTCGGGCACAGCCATTTTCGACTCGGCCTGACACGAAGCTCAACATGCCCTCTGTGCCACGTTCTGGAAGGGGAGAGGCTCAGAGTTTGGTGAGCCCCTAGCGCATTGCGCTTCACGTCCCTACCTTGTCCCTAACAACAAGAACCCTGCCGAGTAGTTTCATGTCCCATCCTGCTTTCGAACTCATCCGCGACGAACAGATCGCGGAGGTGAACAGTCAGGCGCTGCTGTATCGGCATCGCAAGACCGGGGCGGAGGTGCTGAGCCTCGTCAATGACGACGAGAACAAGGTGTTCGGTATCACCTTCAAGACGCCGCCGGAGGATTCGACCGGCGTGGCGCATATCCTGGAACATTCGGTGCTGTGCGGGAGCCGGAAATATCCGGTGAAGAAGCCGTTCGTGGAGCTGATCAAGGGGAGCCTCAACACCTTCCTCAATGCCATGACCTTCCCGGACAAGACGGCCTATCCGGTGGCGAGCCAGAATCTCAAGGATTTCTACAACCTGGTCGATGTGTATCTGGACGCGGTGTTCTTTCCGCTGATTTCGGAAGACACGTTCCGGCAGGAAGGCTGGCATTACGAGCTGGAGGATGCCGGCTCGCCCCTAGTCTATAAGGGCGTGGTATTCAACGAGATGAAGGGCGTGTTTTCGTCGCCCGACGCTGTCATGCGCGATATTTCGCAGCGCTCGCTTTATCCTGACGTGACCTATGGCAAGAGCTCGGGGGGCGACCCCAAGGCCATTCCCGCGCTGAGCTACCAGCAGTTCAAGAAATTTCACCAGACCTTCTATCATCCGTCCAACACGCGGGCGTTCTTCTCCGGCGATGACGATGCGGGGCAGCGGCTGGCGATACTCGATGCGTATTTCAGCCAGTTCGAGCGGGCGCCTGTCGATGCGGAGGTGAAGCTGCAGCCGCGGTTCAATGCGCCGCGGTCGGTGGTGGCGACCTATGCCGGCACGAAAGATGAGGGCAAGGCGCGGGACGGGATGGTGTCGGTCAACTGGATGATCGATCCGCCCGAGGATCGGACCGAGGCGCTGAGCCACGGCATGCTGAGCTATCTGCTGGCGGGCAATCCGGCCGCGCCCCTGCGCAAGGCGCTGACCGAGAGTGGGCTGGGCGAAGGCATCACCGGCGGCGGGATCGGCTCGGGGCTGCGGCAGCCGATGGCGAGCTTTGGCATGAAGGGGATCGACCCCCAGGATGCCGGCAAGGTCGAGGCGCTGATCCTGTCGACGTTGGAAGAAATTGCCGAGAAGGGCTTCGCCCCCGAGCAGCTCGAGGCGGCAGCCAATACGTTCGAGTTTTCGCTGCGCGAGAACAATACCGGGTCCTATCCGCGCGGCATGGTGTACATGTTCAACGCGCTGGGGACGTGGCTGCATGAGGGGGATCCCTTGGGGCAGCTCAAGTTCGAGGAGGCGCTGGCCGCGCTCAAGGAGAAGGCCGGCAAGGGGCATTTCGCGGGCGAAATCCGCCGGTTGTTCCTCGACAATATGCATCGCACCACGGTGACGCTGAGCGCCGACCCGGAGCAGGGGGCGCGGGAGGCGGCGAAGGAAGCTGAGATCCTGGCCGGGGTGCGGGCCGGGCTGGATGAGACGGCGCTGCAAGCCACTGTCGCCGAGACCGAGCGGCTCAAGGCGTTGCAGGAAGAGGTGGATGATCCGGCGCTGCTGGCGAAGATTCCGACGCTTGGTCTGGGGGATTTGCCGCGGCAATCGCGGACGGTGCCGATCGAGGTCGGGCATCTAGGCGAGGCGCGGCTATTCTACCACGACCTGCCGACGCTCGGGATCGTCTATCTCGATCTGGGTTTTGACCTGCATGTGCTGGAGAAGGACCTGCTGCCCTATCTGCCGCTGTTCGGGCGGGCGCTGTTGCAGACCGGGACCAGCAAGGAAGACTTCGTTTCGCTGACGCAGCGCATCGGGCGTTCGACGGGCGGCATTGCGCAGCATCGGGGCCTGTCGGCGCGGCAGGGCAGCGATGGTAGCGCGGCGTGGTTTTTCCTGTCGGGCAAGGCGGTGCCGGACAAGCATGAAGAAATGCTCGCCATCATGGGCGATGTGCTGCTCGATGCGCGACTGGATAACCGGGCGCGGTTCAAGCAGATGGCGCTGGAGGAAAAGGCCGGTTTCGAGGCGCGGCTGGTGCCCTCGGGCAATGCCATCGTCAATACGCGGCTCAATGCCGGGCTGACCGAGGCGAGCTGGATTGCCGAGCAGTTGGGCGGGGTGAGCTATCTGCAATTCCTGCGCGAGCTGGTGCAGCGGGTGGAGAACGACTGGGACTCGGTCGAGGCGGCGCTGAAGCGCATTCGCGATACGCTGTTCAACCGTGGGCGCATGGTGGTGAATGTGACCGCCGATGGGGCGCTGTGGAACCGGGCGCGCGGGGAGATCGAGGGCTTCCTGGAGCGGCTGCCGGATGGGGATTTTGCCTTTGCCGACTGGGGAATCGACTATGCGCCGAAGTCGGAGGGGCTGATCATTCCAGCGCAGGTCAATTATGTGGGCAAGGGGGCCAATCTGCGGGCGCTCGGCTTCGAGATGACAGGCGCGTCGGCGGTGGTGCTGAAATTCCTCAACACGACCTATCTGTGGGACAAGGTGCGGGTGCAGGGCGGGGCCTATGGCGGGTCGAGCCGGTTCGACCTGACCTCGGGCAATTTCAGCTTCTTGAGCTATCGCGATCCGAACCTGCTGAAGACGCTGGACGCCTATGATGGGGCGAGCAAGGCGCTCAAGGCCGGGATTGGCGAGAATGACCTGACGCGCTCGATCATCGGGGTGATCGGGGATGTGGACGGGTATGAATTCCCCGATGCCAAGGGCTATTCGTCGATGTGGCGGCAGTTGACCGGGACGACGGATGCGATCCGCCAGCAGCGGCGGGATGAGATATTGGGGACATCGGTGGCCGATTTCCGGCGCATGGCGGAGGCGGTGGACGCGGTGGCGCAGCATGGGCATGTGGTGGTGCTGGGCGGGGAAGCGGCGATCACGGCGGCGAACGAGAAGCGGCCGGGGCTGCTTGAGGTCAGCAAGGTGATGTGAGGGCTTTGCGGGCACGCCCTCGTGGTTCGAGGCGCTGAAGAAGCGCACCTCACCATGAGGGCTACTGGGACACCGCGCCAAGAGTAGCCCTCATGGTGAGGCGGGAGCGTAGCGACCCTCGAACCACGCGGGCGTGGCACTAAGCCGTCTTGTCCACCACGGCCCCGGTATCGGTGGAGGCCTGGAGGGCTTCCATCATGCGGCGCTTGATTTCGTCTTCGACGACCTGGCGGTCTTCGGGGGTCATGCCGGCGACGTCCGCTTCGCTCATTTTCATGTCTTCGAGGATCTTGTCGCGCAGGCGTTCCAGCGGGGATTTTCTGGCGATTTCGAGGAATTCTTCCTCGGCGGTTTTGGGCTGGAGCGGGGCGCTATCCTTTGAGCCGAACTGGTTGCTCAGCGGGAAGGACCGCATATTGGCGGAAACGGAAAAGGACATGGTTGCCTCGGCGGGATAGATGCCGGAAGTCATTCAAGTTTTATGCCATTGTCGGGGCGGCGGAATTGTTGGGTTTTGGCCGCTGCTGACAGGGGCTGGCAGGGCTGGGCGGCAGATTGTGCCGGTTCATATCTGCCTGTTGGGACAATCGGAGCATGGGATGGCGCAGGACCCCTCACCCGTAATTTCTTCTGGACGAAGAAATTACCCCCTCTCCCGCAAGGGGCGAGGGGTGATGACTGCGGCTTCGGTGTGAACCTGATCTGGGCAATTTGCGTTAGGAAGTGCCATGGCCAGTCCTATCCTTGACCGGAACCTGCATATCAGGGCGATCGACGCCTATATCGACCCCTCGGTGCCGCGGGAGCGGGCGATTGTTACGCATGGGCATGCGGACCATGCGCGGAGCGGGCATGGCGCGGTGCTGGCGACGCCGGATACGATTGCCATCATGAAGGTGCGCTATGGCGAGGATTGCGCCGGCAGTTTCGAGGCGCTGGATTTTGGGGTGCCGTATCGGATCGAGGATGTGACGATCACGTTTTATCCGGCCGGGCATATTCTGGGGTCGGCACAAGTGCTGGTGGAGCAAAGCGGGCAAAGGGTGGTCGTGACCGGCGACTACAAGCGGCTCGCTGATCGGACGGCGCAGCCCTATGAGCTGGTGGAATGCGACCTGCTGGTGACGGAGGCGACGTTCGGGCTGCCGGTGTTTCAGCATCCCCATCCGAGTGTGGAGATTGCGCGGCTGCTGAAATCGGTGGCGGACCAGCCCGAGCGGAGCCATCTGGTCGGGTGCTATGCGCTGGGTAAGGCGCAGAGGGTGATTGCGCTGCTGCGCGATGCGGGGTGGGACGCGCCGATTTATCTGCATGGGGCGATGCTGCGGCTGTGTGCGCTCTATGAGGAATTGGGGGTGTCGCTGGGGGATTTGCGGCCGGCGCTGGATGTGCCCAAGGCGGACCTGGCGGGGCAGATCGTGATCGCGCCGCCCTCGGCGATCCGGGACCGGTGGAGCCGGCGCTTTCCCGATCCGGTGACGTGCCAGGCGTCGGGCTGGATGAGCGTCAAGCAGCGGGCACGGCAGGCGCTGGTGGAATTGCCGCTGGTAATTTCGGACCATTGCGACTGGGGCGAGTTGCAGCAGACCATCCATGAGACGCACGCGGAGACCGTGTGGGTGACGCATGGGCGGGAGGATGCGCTGGTCTATTGGTGCCGGACGCAGGGATTGCAGGCCGAGCCGCTCAACATCCAGGGCTTCGAGGACGATGGCGGGGAGGGCGCAGAGGAATGAAGCGCTTTGCCCAATTGCTGGAACTGCTGGCGCTGACGCCGTCGCGGACGCGCAAGCTGACGGCACTGACGCAGTATTTCCGCGAAGTGCCGGA
This sequence comes from Devosia ginsengisoli, assembly GCF_007859655.1. NCBI lineage: Bacteria > Pseudomonadati > Pseudomonadota > Alphaproteobacteria > Hyphomicrobiales > Devosiaceae > Devosia > Devosia ginsengisoli. The sequence goes on along the minus strand of NZ_CP042304.1, from coordinate 2,536,351 downwards.
CCCGGACCGTGGCTATGCGCTGGCGGTTCTCACGGGGGCGCTGAGCTTTCGCAATGTGAAGCCGGCTTTGCTCAAGGAGACCGTGCTGCGCGAGGTGGATGAGACGCTGTTCGCCATGAGCTATGATTATGTCGGGGATCTGGGCGAGACGATCGCGCTGATCTGGCCGCATCATGGGGCGGAGGGCGATCTGCCGTCACTCACCAAGCTCATCGAGTTGTTCAATACGACATCGAAGGCTGAGCTGCCGAAGCTGATTGCGGGGCTGCTGACGCAGGCGGGGATCAATGAGCGCTGGGCGCTGGTGAAGCTGGCGACGGGGGCCTTGCGGATCGGGGTTTCGGCGCGGCTGGCCAAGACGGCGCTGAGCGAAATGAGCGGGGTTGATGTGCAGGAGATCGAGGAAGTGTGGCATGGGCTCAAGGTGCCTTATCTCGATCTGTTTGCCTGGCTGGATGGGAAGGCGGGGCGGCCGGATATCGACCAGTCGGCGCGGTTTCATCCGCTGATGCTGAGCAATCCTATCGACGAGGAGAAGGACCTCGGCAAGCTCGATCCGCAGGATTTTTCGGCGGAGTGGAAGTGGGACGGGATACGGGTGCAACTGGTGTTGGGCGGGGGCACGGTGTCGCTGTTTTCGCGCACGGGGGACGATATCGCGGCGGCCTTCCCCGATGTGGTCGAGAATGTGCAAGGGCTGGGCGTGCTGGATGGCGAATTGCTGGTGGGACGGGATTTCGAGGCGGGTTCGTTCAACGATTTGCAGCAGCGGCTAAACAAGAAGGTGGCGAGCGCCAAACATCTCAAGGAAAGCCCGGCGTTTATCCGGGTCTATGACATGCTGTTCGATGGGCGGGAGGATATCAGGGCGCTGGGTTGGACCGAAAGACGGGCGCGGCTGGAGGCGTGGTTTGCGGGCAATCCGCAGAGCAGGCTTGATCTGTCGGAGGTGCTGCCGTTTGCGGATTGGGAGGACCTGGCGCGGCAAAGGCGGCAGGGGGCCGATGAGCATGGTCATGAGGGGGTGATGATCAAGCTCAGAACCTCGCCCTATGTGCCGGGGCGGCCCAAGGGCTATTGGTTCAAGTGGAAGCGGGACCCCAATGTGGTCGATGCGGTGCTGATGTATGCGCAGCGCGGGCATGGCAAGCGGAGTTCGTTCTATTCGGACTATACGTTCGGCGTGTGGAAGGGGAATGAGATCGTGCCGGTTGGAAAGGCCTATTTCGGGTTCACCGATGAGGAGCTAAAACTGCTCGACAAGTGGATCAGGGCCAATACCACGGCGGCGTTCGGGCCGGTGCGCGAGGTGAAGAAGGAGCTGGTGTTCGAGGTGGCGTTTGACTCGGCGCAGGAGAGTACGCGGCATAAGTCGGGGGTGGCTTTGCGGTTTCCGCGGATCAGCCGGATACGGTGGGACAAGCCGGCGAGCGAGGCGGCGACGCTGGAGGATATGATGGTGTTTATTGGGACGACTTAGAATGCATTGATGTGCAGGTGATGCCGGCCTGCAAACGGCAGGCTTCTGCGCTTCCGGTGCTCACGTACTGGAGTACGCTCCGCTCCGGTTCTCGAAGCCCACCGTTTTCGACTCGGCCTGACCTGCATCTCAACGCATTCTCCGTGCCTAACCAAGGAGGCATAGATGTCATCACGATCCATTCATGAGCGCCTTGTGGTGCTGGGCAAGCAGATGGCTGAGGCGGCTGAGGCAATGGATTTCGAGAAGGCGACTGCGCTGCGCAATGAGATGGCGCGGATCAAGGGGGAGGCGCCGGTGCAGGCGGGTGATCCCGATACGGTGACGGTCAGCCAGCCGCCGCCGGGGGCGATGGGGCTGGGTACGCAGGTGCCGGTGCGGCAGCCGCCCAAGGGGTGGGTGAAGCCGAAGAAGCCGGATTTGATGACGAAGAATGTGAAGGGGCGGAAGTAGGGCGCTACGCTTTCCCCGCTTCTGAACGTGAGGAGAGCCCGACACCCCTCATCCGCCCTTCGGGCACCTTCTCCCTCAAGGGGAGAAGGGGAAAGCCGCGGGCTCCGCGTTACCCCGCCTTGTCCAGGCGTTCGTCGGCGAGTTTCCGGATTTCTTTCAGTTCGGCGATGGTGGTCTGCAAATCCTGGAGCTGGGCTTCGAGGGAGGCGAGGCGTTCGTCGACCTTGGCGGTGAGGAGGTGGACCTGCTGGGAGCGATTGGCGTCGTAGAGGCTGAGATAGTCGGAGATGTCGCGCAGCGAAAGCCGAGGCGCTTGCCGCGCAGGATGAGGATCAACCGGGCGCGATCCCGGCGGCGGAAGATGCGGGTGGCGCCGACGCGTTCGGGGGCGAGCAGGCCCTTGGCTTCGTAGAAGCGGATGGCGCGGGTGGAGATGCCGAACTCCTTGGCGAGGTCGGCAATGGCGAACAGGTCGCGGTTTTCGGACACGGGACGGTTCACTTCCTGGCTCTCGTCTGGGCGTATTCCTCACGCAGCTCTTTCTTGGAGAGCTTGCCGATGAGGGTCTTGGGGAGGGTATCCTTGAAGATGATTTCCTTGGGCATTTCGATCTTGTTGAGGCGCTCGGCAAGAAATTTCTTCAAGTCGTCTTCGGTGACGGCGTGGTCGGCCTTCAGCTTGACATAGGCGACGGGCGCCTCGCCGCGATATTCGTCGGGGACGCCGATGACATTGGTTTCCTCGACGGCGTCATGGGTCATCAGCGCTTCCTCGATGGTGCGGGGATAGACGTTGAAGCCCGAACAGATGATGAGATCCTTGATGCGATCGACGAGGAAGACATAGCCCTCTTCGTCCATATGGCCGACATCGCCGGTGCGCAGCCAGCCATCCATGAAGGCGTCGCTTGTCGCTTGGGGATCGTCGTAGTAGCCGGCCATGACCTGGGCGCCCTTGACCTGCAATTCGCCATCCTCGCCAATGCCCACGGGCTTGCCGCTATCGACGTCGACGAAGCGGATATCGGTGCCGGGGAGGGGCTGGCCGATGGACATGTCCTTGTTCACGCCGTGGAACTGGCCGCAGCAGACCACCGGGGAGGCCTCGGTCAGACCATAGCCCTCGATGAGCTGGGCGCTGGATTTTTTGGCGAAGGCCACGCGCAATTCGCCGGGCAGGGCGGCGCCGCCGGAGACGATCAGCTCGATACTGTCCAGCTGCTCGCGAGTCACGGTGGCGTTGTTGGCCAAAGCAGAGATCAGCGTCGGCACGGCGGGCATGAGGTTGGGCTTGGCGCGCACCAGTAGAGCCAGGAAGCCCTTCAGCTCGAAGCGCGGCAGCATGTAGACGACCATGCCTGATCGTAGTGGCATGTTGAGGCAGGTGGTCATGGCGAAGATGTGGAAGAAGGGCAGGACGGCGATGGCCTTGTTGCCCGGCTTGAACATGGTGGTGAACCACTTGGCCGACTGATCGGCATTGGCGGCGATATTGGCGTGCGTGAGCAGGGCGCCCTTGGGAATGCCGGTCGTGCCGCCGGTATATTGCTGGACGGCGATATCGTTTTCTGGGTCGATGACCACGGCGTCCGGGGTCTCGTTGCGGTCGAGCATGTCGTGGAACCAGGTGACCCGGTCGCGGATCGGGGAGGCGCTCAGCCTAGCCAGGTCCTTGCGCTTCGCCACGGAGAAGAGGATTTTCTTCACCAGCGGCAGCGCATCGGGGAAATGGCAGAGGATGATGGATTTGACCTGGCCGGCCTCGACCAGCTTTTCGGCCTTTTCGTAGATCTGCTGCAGGTCCAGCGTGATCATGATCTCGGCGCCGGCATTGGCGGTGATGTGGCCAAGTTCGGGGACGGTGTAGAGCGGGTTGCAATTGACCACGGTGCCGCCGGCACGGAGCACGCCATAATAGGCGATGGGGTAGAAGGGCGTATTGGGCAGCATCAGCGCGACGCGGCTGCCCTTGGTGACACCGAACTGGCGCTGCAGGGCGCCGGCAAAGGCGATGATCTTCTTGGCCAGGTCGCCGAAGGTGGTGGTGCCGCCCAGGAAATCGAGGGCGGTGGCGGAAGGCGTCCGGGCGCAGGCGGCGAGGACCTGTTCATGCATGGGTCGGGTATCGACCTGGATGTCCCAGACCATGCCGTCGGGGTAGTTGGCAATCCAGGGACGGAGCGGGGCGGCGGTATCGGTCGTCGTCATGGCTAGGGTTCCTCCGGAATGTGCCGATTCTGGCACGGGCTTGCTGCCCAGTTGTGTGACGAATATTTCATGGCTTTACGTTAGCGTCAAACAGATGCCCGAGCCTGTGGATGGGGTGGGGGTTGGACGTATGGGGCAGGGGGGAGGCGTATAAGCTCGATCGTCACCCTCGGGCTTGACCCGAGGGCTCTTTACTTATCGGACGCACAGCAAGTGCAGACCCCTCGGGTCAAGCCCGAGGGTGACGCGCGGTGAGCGCGGAGCGATTGAGTTCAAACAGACGTAATCGGCATTTAGTTGACGTATACGTAAACCTTGCTAGACTGGCCTCAACAATCAGGGCTGGTCGCGCTATGATCCCGGTGCGACGGGCCGATCGGCCGAACGATTCGGCGAGGTCTGACGTTCCGGGGATTGAGTTGCTCGGCCCTGCTGGCGCGAGCGACGCCATGGAGGGCATGTCGTGATCTTTGCGCTTATCGCCATCAGCCTCGTCATCTTCGCCGTGCTGGCCATGCGGGAAAGTCCGCTATGGCAGTGGGGACTAGCCGTATTGGCCATCGGATTGCTGTCCGGCATCAGCGCGGCCGGCTATGGGCTGGGGGCGGGGAGCATCGTGCTGCTGGTCATCGGCGCGGTGATGCTGCTGCTGAGCGTCGCTGCCATCCGCAAGCCGCTGCTGATCACGCCGATCTATGGGGCGGTCAAATCCATATTGCCGCGCGTGAGCCGCACCGAACAGGAAGCGCTCGATGCCGGGACGGTGGGCTGGGATGCCGAGCTGTTCTCGGGGCGCCCGGACTGGAGCAAGCTGACGTCAATTCGTCCGCTGACCCTGACGGAGGAAGAGCAGGCTTTCCTCGATGGGCCGACCAACGAGGTCTGCGCCATGATCGACGATTGGGATACGCGCAATAATCGCGCGGATCTTTCGCCCGAAGTCTGGCAGTTCCTCAAGGACAAGGGTTTCCTCGGCATGCTGATTGCCAAGGAGCATGGCGGACTGGGCTTCGGGGCGCAGGCACAGTCGATGATCGTTTCCAAGATCGCCAGCCGCTCGGTGGCGGCGGGGATCACGGTCATGGTGCCCAATTCGCTCGGGCCGGGCGAGCTGCTGGAAAAATACGGCACGACGGAACAGAAGGAAAAGTATCTGGGGCGGCTGGCCAGGGGCCAGGAAGTGCCGTGCTTTGCGCTGACCGGCGTGCATTCGGGGTCGGATGCCGGCGGGATGCGCGATATCGGCGTGGTCACCCGGGGGAATTATCAGGGCAAGGACGTGCTGGGCGTGCGCCTGAGCTGGGACAAGCGCTATATCACGCTGGCGCCGATCGCCACTTTGGTGGGGCTGGCCTTCATTCTCAAGGATCCGGACAATCTGCTCGGCAAGGGCGAGAATATCGGCATCACGCTGGCGCTGGTGCCGCATGACCATCCCGGCGTCGAAATCGGCCGCCGGCATTTCCCGGCGCGGCAGGCCTTCATGAACGGGCCGACCAGCGGCACGGATGTGTTCATTCCGATGGATTTCCTGATCGGGGGCACCGACTATGTTGGGCAGGGCTGGCGCATGCTGATGGAATGCCTGTCGACCGGGCGCGCCATTTCGCTGCCGGCCATCGGGTCCATTTCGATCAAGCAGAGCCTGCGGGTCACGTCGGCCTATGCGCGGGTGCGGCGGCAGTTCGGCATTCCGGTCGGCATCATGGAAGGCGTGGCCGAGCCCTTGGGCGAGATGATCAAGCGCGCCTATACGTTCGAAGCGGCGCGGCGGCTGACGGCATCCATGGTGGACGAAGGGCAGCGGCCGGCGGTGATTTCGGCGCTGCTGAAATACCGGACGACCGAAGCGATGCGCGACAGCGTGGACGATGCTTTCGATATTCATGGTGGCCGCGCCATCCAGGACGGGCCGGGCAATTACCTGTTCGGCGGCTATATGGCGACGCCGGTGGCCATCACGGTGGAAGGCGCTAATATATTGACGCGCACGCTGATGACCTTTGCACAAGGCGTGCTGCGGGCGCATCCGTTTCTCTACAAGGAAATCGAGGCGGCGCAGAATGCGGACCGGAAGGCGGGGCTCGACCAGTTCGACAGCGCGTTCGGTGGCCACACGAAATTCATGCTGCGCAATATCGTGGCCAGCTTCCTGCATGGTCTGACCAATGGTGCCTTCGCTTCGACGCCGAACCAGGGGGTGATGGCGGGCTGGTATCGCAAGCTCCATCGCTATGCGCAGGCCTTTGCGCTCACCGCCGACTGGACCACGGTGTTCCTGGGCGGGCAGCTCAAGCGCAAGCAGAAGATTTCCGGCCGCATGGCCGATATATTGAGCGACCTCTATCTCATGTCGGCGACCCTGCGCCGCTTCGAGGACGAAGGGCAGATCGCCGAGGACAAGCCGCTGGTCGACGCCATCATGGCGGACCGGATCGCGGCGATCGAAACGACGTTTGGCGAAGTGTTCGCCAACTTCCCCAATGCACTGTTTGCCTGGGCCATGCGGGTGCTGTGTTTCCCGCTGGGGCGGCATGCCAAGCCGGCGAGTGATCGGGTGAACTATCGCTTCGTGCGGGCCGTGCTGCGGCCGGGGGCGTTCCGCGACCGGCTGACCACGGGGACCTATGTATCCATGGACCCGCAGGACGTTACGGGCGTGCTGGAAGATGCCTTCATCAAGGTGACCGAGGCCGAGGAAGTGGAGGCCAAGTTCGTCAAGGCGGCGCGCAAGGGCGTGATCGAACGGCGGCTGGACCGCGATGCGATCGACGATGCGGTGGCGGCCGGGGTGCTGAATGGCAATGAGGCCGGGATCATGCGGGCGGCGGATGAGGCGACCGATCGGGCCGTGGCAGTGAACGACTTTGCGCCGGATGAGTTGGCTTCGGAGAGCAAGCACAAGGTGGCGGCGGAATAGGGACTGCGTTTGCAGTCGACTCCCTCCCCCTTGTGGGGAGGGATCAAGGGTGGGGGTTCTGGCAGCAAACGCGGAGCGTGGAATACCCCCACCCTCATTCCCTCCCCACAAGGGGGAGGGAAGCCTGGCCGGTGGATGGGCGGGAATGGCGCAAAGTCCAAGACGCAGAGGAGCGAAAATGATCCAGCCGCAGATGCCCGAGACGAAGAACTGGCGCTTCCACCGCGATGTGGAGAATCTGGGTTGGCTCACCATGGATACGCCCGGCGCGCCGGTGAATACGCTGAGCCGGCAGGCCATCATGGAGCTCGAACAGCTCGTGGAACGGTTCGAGGAACTGGCGCAGACCGGGGAACTGGTGGGCGTGATCCTGCTGAGTGGCAAGGATAGCGGATTCATTGCCGGCGCGGATGTTTCCGAATTCGACGCGATGAGCGATTTTTCGGTGCTGCCGGAGGCGCTGAAGCGCACGCATGCTTTGTTCGCGCGGATCGAGGCGCTGAAGATACCCATGGTGGCCGGGATCCATGGCTTCTGCCTGGGCGGCGGGCTCGAACTGGCGCTGGCCTGCCATTATCGGGTGGTGGTCAATGACGACAAGACGCGGATCGGGTTTCCGGAAGTGAATCTGGGCATCTTTCCGGGCTTTGGCGGCACCGGAAGGTCCATCCGCCAGGCGGGGCCGGTCGATGCGATGGGGATCATGCTCACCGGGCGCATGCTCAAGGCCGGTGCGGCCAAGGGCATGAACCTGGTCGACAAGCTGGTGCGCCACCGCGACATGCTGGCATGGGAAGCGCGCAAGGCGGTGTTGCAGAAGCGGAAAGCGGTGGGTGCGGCGCCGTTCCAGAAGCTGATGGCGATGGGGCCGTTGCGCAGCTATGTGGTCGGCAAGATGCGCGACCAGGCGGGCAAGAAGGCGCGCAAGGAGCATTATCCGGCGCCGTTTGCGCTGATCGACCTGTTCGAGAAGCATGGCGACGACTGGAAGGCGATGATCCGCGGCGAGATCGACGCCTTCGTGCCGCTGATGGGAAGCGATACGGCGAGCAATCTGCGGCGGGTGTTCTTTGCCTCCGAAGCGCTCAAGAAGCAGGGGACCAAGGGCGTTAAGTTTGCCCGGGTGCATGTGATCGGGGCGGGCGTGATGGGCGGGGATATTGCCGCCTGGTGCGCCTTGCGCGGCATGAGCGTGACGCTGCAGGATCTCGACATGGAGCGTATCAAGCCGGCGCTGGATCGCGGCAAGAAGCTGTTCAAGAAGCGGCTGAAGAAAAAGCACGAGGTGGATGCGGCGGTGCTGCGGCTGGAGGCCGACCCGGAGGGCAAGGGGGTTGGCCGGGCCGATGTGATTATCGAGGCGGTGGTGGAAAAGCTCGAGGTCAAGCAATCGATCTTTGGCGGGCTGGAAGACCGGCTCAAGCCGGGGGCGATCCTGGCCACGAATACGTCGTCCATCGAGCTGGAACGGATTGCGGAAAAGCTGAAGGCGCCGGAGCGGCTGATCGGGCTGCATTTCTTCAACCCGGTGGCGCAATTGCCGCTGGTCGAGGTGATCCGCTCGACGTTCAATACCGATGCCGAAATCGGCAAGGGGGCGGCCTTTGCGCTGGCCATCGGCAAGAGTCCGGTCGTGGTGAAGTCGGCGCCGGGGTTCCTCGTGAACCGGGTGCTGATGCCCTACATGCTGGGCGCGGTGGAGCGGGTGGAGCGGGGCGAAAGCAAGGAATTGCTCGATGCGGCGGCCATGGCCTTCGGCATGCCGATGGGGCCGATCGAATTGATGGATACTGTCGGGCTCGATGTCGGCAAGTCGGTGGCAACCGAGCTGGGGCACGCTGTGCCCGAGGGGTCCAAATTCGACGCGTTGGTCAAGGCGGGCAAGCTGGGTCGCAAGACGGGCGAGGGCTTCTATAAATGGGTCGATGGCAAGGCGCAGAAGGGCGAGACGCCCGCGCATGCCGACCTCGCAGGGCTGGGGCGTGAACTGGTCAAGCCGCTGGTCGACATGACCGAGGTGGTGGTGGCCGAGGGCGTCGTCGCCAATGAGGGGCTGGCCGATATCGGGGTGATCCTGGGGACGGGCTTTGCGCCGTTCCTTGGTGGCCCGCTCAAGGCAAGAAAAGACGGGAAGGCGTAAGATGACTGAACTTCGCAAGGTTGCCATTGTCGGTTCGGCACGCATTCCGTTTGCGCGAGGCAATACCGCCTATGTGGCGGAAACCAATCTCTCCATGCTGGGCACGGTGCTGGCGGGGCTGGCCGACAAATATGGGCTTAGGGGTGACAAGGTGGATGAGGTGATGGCGGGGGCCGTCATCAATCATTCCAGGGATTTCAACCTGGCGCGCGAGGCGCTGCTGGATGCCGGGCTGTCGCCGCGCACGCCGGGCACGACGATGCAGATTGCCTGCGGCACGAGCCTGCAGGCGGCGCTGGTGCTGGCGGCCAAGATCGCCGCGGGCGAGATCGACAGCGGCATTGCCGCGGGGTCGGATACAGTGAGCGACAGCCCGATCGTTTTTGGCAACAAGTTCCAGCATCGGCTGCTCGACGTGAACAAGGCGCGCAGCACGGGCGAGAAATTTAAGGCGTTCAAGGGATTTTCCTTCGGTGAGCTGACGCCGGTGGCGCCTTCGGTCAACGAGCCGCGTACCGGGCTGTCCATGGGCCAGCATTGCGAATTGATGGCGCGCGAATGGGGCATTACGCGGCAGGCGCAGGATGCGCTGGCGGTGGCCAGCCATCGCAATGCCGCCAAGGCCTATGACGAGGGGTTCCACGACGATTTGCTGGTGCAATGCGCGGGCCTCGTGCGGGACAATAATGTGCGGGCCGACGCCAATATCGAAAAGATGGCGACGCTGAAGCCGGCTTTCGACAAGTCGAGCGGCCACGGCACGCTGACGGCGGGTAATTCGACGCCGCTGACCGACGGAGCATCGTCGGTGCTGCTGGCGAGCGAAGAGTGGGCCAAGGCGCGGGGGCTGCCCATCCTGGCCTATCTCACCACCGGTCGGGTGGCGGGCAATGACTTCGCCCATGGCGAGGGGTTGCTGATGGCGCCGACCATTGCGGTGAGCGAGATGTTGGCGCGGCACAATCTGGGCTTTGCCGATATCGACTATTTCGAGCTGCATGAGGCGTTTGCGGCGCAGGTGCTGTGTACGCTCAAGGCCTGGGACGATGCGGATTACTGCAAGACGGTGCTGGGGCGTGATGCGCCGCTGGGGCCGGTCGATCCCGGCAAGATCAATATCAAGGGATCGAGCCTGGCCTATGGGCACCCGTTTGCTGCGACCGGTGCGCGCATTCTGGGGCTGACGGCCAAGATGCTCTCGACGGAGCCGGGAAAACGCGCTTTGCTGAGCGTCTGTACTGCCGGCGGCATGGGTGTCGCTGCATTGGTTGAAAGCGCCGCATGAGCGATAATGTCGTCAAATTCCGCCCGATCGAGAAGAAGCCGGACCCCAACAAGCCCAAGCCCGGCATGCCGGGCTGGCTGCCCTGGGTGGTGCTGATCGCCGCTGCGGTGGCGATCACGGCCGTGCAGCAGGCAGGGTGGTTGGGCGGCTAAATTAGCACGCTGTTCCGCGGATCGTGATCGGGGTGCAAAGCCATTCCGGGTTTTTTGGTGTGCACAGTGTGTTAATAATCCGGCCAGCCTTGACGCTTAGGTCAATCTTTTGCTTGTCAGTGGACGGATTTGCGTAATACCGTCCAGCAATCTTGACCGGGGGATAAAATCCGCCGGCCGCAAGAGCTTTTGAACTCCGCAGCGCCTACGACTGCGGGAAAAAGACGATTTCGGGAATTCCACAAGGAGATGGGACGAGAATGAAAATCACGCAAACCCTGACCGCGGTAGCGACCGCCGGCGCCATGGCGCTGCTCATGAGCAGCGCTGCCTCGGCCGTAACGCTCAACATGATGAACGGCTCCGAGCCTGGTTCGATCGACCCGCATCAGGCGTCGGGCGACTGGGAAAACCGCATCATCGGCGACTATATCGAAGGCCTGATGACGGAAGACGCCAATGCCGAGGCCGTTCCCGGCCAAGCCGAAAGCTACACCATCTCCGACGACGGCCTGGTCTATACCTTCACCTTGCGTGACGGCATCCAGTGGTCGGATGGCACCCCGGTGACTGCCGGCGACTTCGTGTTCGCCTTCCAGCGCCTGTTCGATCCCAAGACCGCTTCGGACTATGCCTACCTGCAGTTCCCGATCGTCAACGGTTCGGAAATCGCCGAAGGCACCGTGACCGATTTCAACGAACTGGGTGTGAAGGCCCTCGACGACAAGACCGTCGAGATCAGCCTCGAAGGCCCGACGCCGTTCTTCCTGCAGGCGCTGACGCACTACACCGCCTATCCCGTGCCGAAGCACGTGATCGACAAGGTCGGCAGCGAATGGACCAAGGTCGAGAACATCGTTTCGAACGGCCCCTATACCCCCACCGAGTGGGTGCCGGGCAGCTACATCAAGTCGGTCAAGTCCGAGACCTACTGGGATGCCGCCAATGTCCAGATCGACGAAGTGAACTACTTCGTGCAGGACGACCTGGCCGCCGCCCTGTCGCGCTACCGCGCCGGTGAATACGACATCCTGACCGACATTCCGTCGGACCAGGCTGACTGGATCAAGGAAAACCTGCCGGGCCAGGACTATTTCGCCCCGTTCCTGGGCATCTACTACTACGTGATCAACCAGGAAAAGGCGCCGTTCGACAATGCCGACGTGCGCAAGGCCCTGTCCATGGCGATCAATCGCGACGTGATCGGCCCCGACGTGCTGGGCACCGGCGAACTGCCGGCCTATGGCTGGGTGCCGGAAGGCACTGCCAATTATGAAGGCGTCGAGCCCTACCAGCCCGAATGGATCGGCCTCTCCTACGAAGAGCGCGTGGCGGAAGCCAAGGGCATCATGGAAGGCCTGGGCTATACCTCGGCTTCTCCGCTGGCCGTGCAGCTCAAGTACAACACCAATGACAACCACCAGCGCATCGCCGTGGCGATCGCGTCCATGTGGGAGCAGATCGGTGTGAAGACCGAGCTGTTCAACTCCGAAACCGCCGTTCACTACGACGCCCTGCGCGCCGGTGACTTCGATATCGGTCGTGCCGGCTGGCTGCTGGACTATTCGGACCCGTCCAACACGCTCGACCTGCTGCGCACGGGCATCATGCAGGACGGCGCGATGAACTGGGGCAACAACTACGGCCGCTACTCGAACGAAGAGTTCGACGCGCTGATGGACCAGGCCACCACCGAGCAGGACCTGGCCGCCCGCGCCAAGCTGCTGGGCCAGGCCGAGACGATCGCGATGGATGAAACTGCCGCTTTCCCGATCTACTGGTACATCGCCCAGAACGTGGTGTCGCCGAAGGTCACCGGCTTCGTCAGCAACGCGTCGGATATTCACCGTACGCGCTGGCTGTCCAAGTCCGAGTAATCGCCTAGAACCGGCGGCGTCGCCCCTTGGGAGGGGCGGCGCCGTATTTTATCCACCTGACGGCGCGCGAGCGGCCGATGGCGTGGATGTGAAAGGTCCGAATCCATGTTTGGATATGTGACGCGGCGTGTGCTGTCGGCGATTCCGATAGCGCTGATTGCCGTTACTGCCTGTTTCTTCATTTTGCGGCTGGCGCCCGGCGGTCCCTTTGACGGTGAACGCGCGCTGCCTCCCGTGACGCTGGCCAACCTGCGGGCGCATTACAATCTCGACCTGCCGCTGATCCAGCAATATTTCATCTATGTCGGACGGCTGCTGCAGGGCGATTTCGGCCCCTCGATGGTCTATAACGACTTCACCGTGGCCGAGATGATCTGGATCGGCCTGCCCTTTACCCTGATGCTGGGCTTTTCCGCCTTCATCATCGGGACGGTTGTCGGCCTCGTCGCCGGCGCGCTCTCCGCCGTCAACCAGAACAAGTGGCCGGATTATATGCTGGTCTTCCTTGTCATGATCGGCCTGGTGGTGCCCAATTTCCTGATGGCTGCGCTGATGCAGCTGGTATTCGGCGTCTATCTCGACTGGTTCCCGGCCGGCGGCTGGCGGAACGGATCGATTGCCCATCTGGTGCTGCCGGTCACGGTGCTGGTGCTGCCCCATGCCGGGCGTACGGCGCGGCTGATGCGCGGCTCGATGATCGAAGTGCTGGGCACCAATTATGTGCGCACCGCCAAATCCAAGGGGCTCGGCCAGCGGCTGATCCTGGCGCGGCATGCCATCAAGCCGGCTCTGCTGCCTGTGGTGAGCTATCTCGGACCGGGTCTGAGCTACCTGCTCACCGGCTCGCTGGTGGTGGAACAGGTGTTCGCGCTGCCGGGCATCGGCAAGTATTTCATCGGCGCCGCGCTCAACCGTGACTATGGCCTCGTGCTGGGGACGACCATTCTGTACATGTTCATCATCCTGGCGGTGAACCTGCTGGTCGACATTCTCTATGCCTGGCTCGACCCGAAGGTGAGGTACCGCTGATGGCCGGCATTACTGGCAAGGACGCGGTGCTCACCGAGTATGCGCGCAAGCTCGAAACCATCGACGCCCCCAAGGGCCGCTCGCTGACCCAGGACGCCATGCGGCGCCTGGTGCGCAACAAGGCGGCGTTGGTCTCGATCTTCGTCGTGATCTTCATCGTGCTGTTCGCATTTGTCGGGCCGTATTTCCTGCCCTGGACCTATGACAAGATCGATTGGAGCGGCATCCGCAAGCCGCCCAATTTCGAGGCCGGCCACTTTGCCGGCACCGACCAGAATGGCCGCGACATGCTGGCTCGCATCATGCAGGGCACGCAGATGAGCCTGATCGTGGCTGGCGTCGCGACGCTGGTCTCGGTGTTCATCGGGGTGTGCTACGGGGCCATTGCCGGCTATTTCGGCGGCAAGGTCGACGCGGTTATGATGCGTTTCGTCGATATCATGTATGCGCTGCCCTATATCCTCTTCGTGATCATCCTGGTGGTGATCTTCGGGCGCAATCCGGTGCTGCTCTTCGTGGGTATCGGGTGCCTGGAATGGCTGACCATGGCGCGTATCGTGCGCGGGCAGACGCTCTCCATCAAAGAGCGCGAATTCGTCGAGGCGGCCAAGGCCGGCGGCGCCAAGCCCTGGACCATCATCTTCCGGCATATCGTGCCCAACCTGACGGGCCCCGTGGTGATCTATGCCACGCTGACCATTCCGGAAATCATTCTGACCGAGAGCTTCCTTTCCTATCTGGGCCTGGGCGTGCAGGAGCCGCAGACATCGCTCGGCACGCTGATCAGCTTCGGTTCGCCCGTGGCCGAGACGCTGCCCTGGATGCTGATCGGCCCCGCCGTGGTGCTGGTGAGCCTGTTGCTGTGCCTCACCTATATCGGCGACGGGTTGCGCGACGCTCTCGACCCCAAGGATCGCTGACATGAAAGAAGTCCTCAAAGTCGAAGACATGTCGGTCACGTTCGAACTGCACCAGAGCGAAGTGCATGCCGTGCGCGACATGAACTTTTCTCTCGCCGAGGGCGAGACGCTGGCCGTGGTGGGTGAATCGGGCTCGGGCAAGAGCCAGGCCTTCCTGGCCATTATGGGCCTGCTGGCCAAGAATGGCCGGGCCGGTGGCCGGGCCATGATGGGCGATATCAACCTGATCGGCATGCCGGCAGGGCAGCTGGACAAGCATCGCGGCAAGGATATCGCGATGATTTTCCAGGACCCGATGACGTCACTCAATCCGACGCTGAAAGTGCGGACGCAACTGGCCGAAGTGCTGGTCAAGCATCGCGACTTCGACAAGCAGAAGGCGACGAATGCGGCTATCGAGATGCTGGAGCGGGTGGGTATCCCCGAACCGGTGAAGCGCGCCAATGCCTATCCGCACGAACTTTCGGGCGGCATGCGGCAGCGCGTGATGATCGCCATGGCGCTATTGTGCCAGCCCAAGATCCTGATCGCGGACGAGCCGACCACGGCGCTCGACGTGACCGTGCAGGCGCAGATGCTCGACCTGTTCAAGACGCTGACCGAGGATTTCGGCACGTCGCTGGTGCTGATCACCCATGACCTCGGCGTCGTCGCTGGTGTGGCCGACCGCATGATGGTGATGTATGGCGGGCGCGCGGTGGAGAAGGGGACGGTCGACGACCTGTTCTACGATCCGCGCCATCCCTATACGCTGGGCCTGCTGCATTCGACGCCGCATATCGCCCATCGCGCGGCGCGGCTCGACCCGATCCAGGGACTGCCGCCGAGCCTGGAACATTTGCCCAAGGGCTGCTCGTTCAATCCGCGCTGCGCCTTTGCCTTCGATCGGTGCCTCGTCGAACGGCCGCCGCTGGCCGAGACCGGCAATGGCCGCGAAAAGGCCTGTTTCTATGAGGGCCCGATGACCTATGGAAAGGTCGCCTGATGGACCAGACCCCGATCAACCTGCTCGAGATCAAGGACCTCAAGAAGACGTTCTCGCTGACCGGCGGCCTGTTCAGCCGGCGGCTGACGCTGACGGCGCTCGAAAATATCAACTTCAACATCCGCCAGGGCGAAACGCTGGGCATTGTGGGGGAAAGCGGCTGTGGCAAGTCCACTTTGGGCCGCTGCATCCTGCAACTGCTCTCGCCCGACGAGGGACAGGTGCTGTGGCTGGGCCAGGACCTGACGCGGCTGCCGGCCGAGGAGATGCGGCAGCGCCGGGCGGACCTGCAGATCATCTTCCAGGACCCGCTGGCCTCGCTCAATCCGCGCATGACCGTGGGCGAGATCATCGCCGATCCGCTGCGGACCCTGCGACCGGAGCTGAACAAGGACGAGCGCCGCGCGCGCGTGCTCAAGATCATGGAAGCGGTGGGGCTGCTGCCCGAAATGATCAACCGCTACCCGCACGAATTCTCGGGCGGGCAGGCGCAGCGCATCGGCATTGCCAGGGCGCTGATCACCGAGCCCAAGCTGATCGTCTGCGACGAGCCGGTTTCGGCGCTGGACGTGTCGATCCAGGCGCAGATCCTGAACCTGCTGGCCGAGCTCAAGGATGAGTTCGGGCTGACACTGATCTTCATCTCGCACAATCTGAGCGTGGTGCGGCATGTGTCGGACCGCATCCTGGTGCTCTATCTGGGGCGGATCGTGGAGCTGGCGACGGGCGATAAAATCTACGAGGACCCCAAGCATCCCTATACGCGGGCGCTGCTGACGGCGGTGCCGATTCCCGACCCCAAGCTGGCGCGACAGCGCAATATCGACGCGCTCAAGGGGAAATCCCCTCGCCGATCAATCCGCCTTCGGGCTGCACGTTCCGCACACGCTGCCGCTTCGCCAAGCCCTTCTGCGCCGAAACGCGGCCGCCGCTGGAGACGATCGAGGATGGCCGGCTGGTGGCCTGCCACCGCTGGCGGGAGATCGAGGTGCCGGAAGAGGCGGTGCTGGGGGAATAGGATCCAAGGAAATGGAAAGGCCCGCTTTGGCGGGCCTTTTGTTTTTGGTGGGATACCCCCTCCTGGCCTCCCCCTGATAGGGGGAGGAATCCACTCGGTGGGTTTGGCTGGATCATGCCACAAGCTCGATCTGGTCCTCCCCCTATCAGGGGGAGGTTAGGAGGGGGTATCCGCTAACTTGCCTTGCCGGCTTCCCGCCGCTCGTTTTCGCCGATATCCACGGTGCGGCGGCGGCGGTCGGGGCCTTTGTATTGCTCGGCCTCGATGAAGGAGCGGGGATTGGTTTCGATGCTGGTGAGGCGGGCCAGCAGGTGGTTGGCGGCGAAGGGCTTGCGCAGGAATTCGGTGACGCCGGCATCGCGGGCCTCGGCGATGCGTTTGGCGTCGGGCAGGGCGCTCATCATGATGATGGGCACAAGGCGGTTCTGGCAATCGGTGCTGGCGCGGAGCTTGCGGGTAAAGGCCACGCCATCCATGCCGTCGAGGGCGTCATCGATGATGAGCACGTCGAAGACGCGGCGCTTGAGCTCGGTCATGGCCTTGTTGGCGTCATAGGCCTCGCGGATATCCTTGCGGCCCAGGCTGCGCAGCATGACGGCGACAAGCGCGGCCATGTTCTGGCTGTGATCGGCGATCAGGACGCCGCGCTTGGTGATTTCCTCATTGGCCATGCGGTTTCGCTTCATGGGCTATTTGACAGGGACTACAGTAGCTTAGCTTTCCCTACAGGGCGTTAATCGCCACGGCGTCACGCTGGCGTGGGAAAGCGGTGCGGGAGCGCAATTTCCCGGCCCCTTGCGCGTTGACAGGCCGGGGCAATTTCCATATGTATGCGCCAAGTTTCCGGGCGCGCAGGCGCCCATTTTGTTTGACTGAGGATACAAGAGATGAAGATCCGCAACTCGCTGAAGGCGCTGATGACTCGCCACCGCGCGAACAAGCTCGTCCGCCGTCGCGGCCGGGTTTACATCATCAACAAGGTGGACAAGCGCTTCAAGGCCCGCCAGGGCTGAGCGCAATCCAGCATCGAATTGATAAAAGCCCGCGCAAGCGGGCTTTTATTTTTCCGGCAGCTGGTTACCGGTATGCTGGCACCCTGATGCGCGGCAGCGCCTGAGCAGACCCTTGAGTCAGACGGTGAACACAATGCGCCTGCCGTCGTCCGGGGCATTCCAGGCCTGATCGAGCTGGGCCAGGGGCACGGACCTGGTCGCTATGGTGAAGCCAGCGGTGGCGGCGGCCTGCAGCAGTTCGGCCACCGAGGTGATGAGATTGTCCAGCGGAATGCCACCCAGCCCGCTGCCCATCAGCGTGATGGAGGATGAGCGAAGCACGGCGCTCGGCAGCGTTATGTCCGGTCCGCTGATCGAGCCGACCTGGACGAAGCGGATCGGCACGCCCTCGGCCCGGGCCGCCGCCATCAACAGGCGTTCCGCGCTCTGCCCCCACAGATAGTCGATGACCACATCCACGCCATGAGCGAATGCGGATTGAAAGCGCTGTTCCATGGCATCCTGGTCCTGGGTCAGCTGGATGGTTTCGTCGGCACCGAGCGATTGCAATGCCTCGGCATTGCGGGCGGTGGCAATGACCTTGCCGGCGCCGAGATGGCGGGCGATCTGCACGGCGAGGCGGCCGGACGTGCCGGTGGCGCCATTGATCAGCACGGTCTCGCCCGGTTTGAGTCCGGCGCGCAGCCGGAGGGCGGCCCAGGACGATACGCCGGGATTGGCAATGGCGGCTGCGAGGGCACCGTCCAGCGCGTCGGGAATTGCCACGCATTGGCCGGTGGGCACGACGGTAGCTTCAGCCATGCTGCCATAGGGCTGGCGCGAGCCAAAGAAGAGGACCCGGCGCCCGCTATCGAGCCGGCCCACGCCATCGACGCCCGCGATGAAGGGGTAGGCACCCGGGGCACTGTAGTGCTTGCCGGCGGCCCGACCCCTGACGACCGGACTAAGCGCGGCGGCGATGATTGTTACGCGTTCTTCACCCGCTTGCGCTTCGGGCGACGGAAAATCTCCATAGATCGGCGCCTGACCGGCGCCTGATACGATTGCGGCTTTCATCGCGGGGCTTTCTCTATGTGTCATTATGTGTAATATGCACATAATTAGAGGCATCAAAACATGTCAAGAGAAAGCGTGCAAAATACACATATCAAGAGTCAGTTACGGCAGTTGCACGGGGCTTTGCTCGATATTGTCAGCGTGATGAATCGGCCGCAGCGCGACGATGCACTTATCCATGCGGCCGGCATAAAGCTGGATCGGGCGCTGTTTCCGCTGCTGGTGGGCATCGGTCGCCTGGGTCCGGTGGGCGTCGTGGACCTGGCCGACAGGGTCGGGCGGGACTACACCACAGTCAGCCGGCAGATCGGCAAGCTCGAAATGCTGGGACTGGTGTTGCGGCAGGAAAGCGCCACAGACCGGCGCGTGAGGGAGGCCGTGATAAGCGCTCAGGGCCGGGCAATGCTCGATGCCCTCGATGCGGCGCGCGAGCGTATCGGCAGCGCCGTGTTCCAGAATTGGCTGGAAGAGGATATCGCCGAACTGGTTCGGCTGATGCGCAAATTTGCCGATACGCTGATGGCAGAGCCCGAATAGCCTGTTGGCGGATTCTTGCAGAAGGCCTTGATATTGCAGGATGATTGCGCAAATGTGCCGCCGCTGAGCGGGAGGTGCACTGTGCTCAAGGCACGTACATTGACGATCCAGATCGCTCGCCCGCCCGAGGACGTCTATAATTTCCTGGTCGATCCCGCCAACCTGGCGGGCTGGACACTGGTGCAGAATGGGCGTCCGGACCCGGCGGCCGGACCGAACAGCTGGG
This sequence comes from Devosia ginsengisoli, assembly GCF_007859655.1. Taxonomy (NCBI): domain Bacteria; kingdom Pseudomonadati; phylum Pseudomonadota; class Alphaproteobacteria; order Hyphomicrobiales; family Devosiaceae; genus Devosia; species Devosia ginsengisoli. The sequence goes on along the minus strand of NZ_CP042304.1, from coordinate 2,517,053 downwards.
CCTTCGACGGGCCGCGCGACACGGTGGTGGTGCATTTCACCCCGGCAAATGATTTTTTCGTGCTGGACTATCGCATGCAGGTGGGGCCGCAGGTGATCCATGCGGCGCATGTGCGGGTGATCCGCAATGGCGCGGGGACCGTGCTGACCCATACATCGGTGCAGCAACCGCTGGTGTCGGATGCGATGTTTGCCTCGGAAGAGGAGTGGATGATGTCCGATCTGCTGGTGCTCAAAACATTGATGGAGCGATCGTAACGCTCCCTTAAGGATAACAAAGCTCTAATACTGACATTGCTTTGGTGGGGGCTCAGTTGAACAAGTTTATCCTGGCGGCTGCGGCGATGACCGCGTTGTCGGCGCCTGCAGTGGCAGCCGACCTGATTATTGACGATCCGGTTTACTACACCGATGCCGGCTTTGACTGGAGCGGCTTCTATGCCGGGCTGGCGGCCGGCTATGGCTCGGGCACGGCCCGCTCGGTGGGCGATGTTACCGGCACCACGACCGACACGCCGCTCAATGGGGGTCTGGTCGGGGTCACGCTGGGCGGCAATGTGCAATACGACTCGTTCGTCCTGGGCATTGAAGGCGACGTGCTGTGGTCGGGGATGGGTGGCACCACGGCCTGTACGGCTGTGCCGGCCTATGATTGCAATGCCTCGGTGGACTGGCTGGGAAGCCTGCGCGGCCGTGCGGGTGTGGCGATGGACAATGTGCTGCTGTTCGTGACGGGCGGTCTCGCCGCGGCGGGCGGCACGGGCACGATCACGCCGACCTTCCCCGGCACGACCAGCACGTTCAGCGACACCTTTGTCGGCTGGACCGCCGGCGCGGGCGTGGAAGTCGCGGTGACCGACTCTATGACGGTCAAGGCGGAATATAGCTATTCCAACCTCGGCAGCCGCACGGCGCCGTTGGGTACGCTGGGCACGATCCAGACCTTCACGGTCTCGCCCGCCGTTCATGCGGTCAAGGTGGGCCTGAACTTCCACTTCTGAGGCAAGTTCTCAAACAAAAAAAGCCCGGCAGCGCCGGGCTTTTTTACTGGTGGCCTGCCTGGCTCAGCTGGAGCCGGCGCCGTCCTGGCGGACGAAGGCGATGCGGAGCATGTTGGTGGCGCCTGGCGTGCCCAGGGGAATGCCGGCGGTGATGGCGATGCGGTCGCCGGGGCGAGCAAAGCCTTCCTGATAGGCGATGACACAGGCGCGATCGACCATGTCTTCGAGGCTGACGGCATCCTCGGTCTGTACGCAATGGACGCCCCAGACCACCGACATGCGGCGGATGGTGCGCATATTGGGCGAGAGCACGATGATGGGCTTGCTGGGCCGTTCGCGGGCAGCGCGGATGCCGGTGGAGCCCGAGGCGGTGTAGGTGACGATGGCGGCCAGATCGAGCGTTTCGGCAACCTGGCGCGTGGCGGCCGAAATGGCGTCGGCGGCTGTGGCTTCCGGCTCGGTCTGGGCGGCGCGGATAATGCCGCGATAATTGGCATCGCCCTCGACGGCCACGGCGACCTTGTTCATGGTCGCGACGGCTTCGACCGGATATTGGCCGGAGGCGGATTCGGCCGAGAGCATGATGGCGTCGGCGCCCTCGAAGACGGCGATGGAGACGTCGGAGACTTCGGCGCGGGTCGGCACTGGAGCCGAGATCATCGATTCCAGCATCTGGGTGGCGACCACTACCGGCTTGCCGTAGCGGCGGGCCATGCGGATCATGCGCTTCTGCAGGCCCGGTACGGTTTCGAGCGGCAGTTCGACGCCGAGATCGCCGCGGGCCACCATGATGGCGTCGCAGAGCTTGATGATTTCTTCGAGGCGATCGATGGCCTGCGGCTTTTCGATCTTGGCCATGACGCCGGCGCGACCCTGCACGATCTTGCGCACATCGATGATGTCTTCGGGGCGCTGCACGAAGCTCAGCGCGATCCAGTCGGCCTCGGCAGCGAGGCCGGCCAGCAGATCGGCATGGTCCTTTTCGGTCAGCGCGCCGGTTGGCAGCAGCGTATCGGGCAGGGACACGCCCTTCTTGTCGGAGAGCCGGCCGCCATAGATGACCTCGGTCTCGATGGCGCCATTGCCGACCTTGGTGGCCTTGAGGGCCAGCTTGCCGTCATCGAGCAGCAGGCGATCGCCGACCGAGACATTCTCGATGATTTCGGGATGGGGCAGGTAGACGCGTTCGGCCGTACCGGGGGCGTCGGCATTGCTGTCGAGGGTGAATTTCTGCCCGGCGACCAGATTGATGGCGCCATCGGCGAATTTCCACACGCGCAGCTTGGGACCCTGCAGGTCGACCAAGATGCCGAGGGGATGGTTGAGACGCTTTTCGACATTGCGGATGCGTTCGACAGTCTGCTTGAGCAGGTCGTGGCTGGCATGGCTCATATTGATGCGGAACACGTCCGCGCCGGCCTTGGCCAGTTCCTCGATCATCTTTTCTTCGTGGCTGGCGGGCCCGAGGGTGGCGATGATCTTCGCGCGTCGCATGCGTCTCATTGCGTGTCCGTTTCCTGCGTATCTATATCGTCCTGGGGGACATCGATCGTGACATCGTCGGGATCGACAAGGAATGTGGGGTCTTCGAGGTCTTCGCTGGCATCAGGCCCGACAACGGCAGGGCCATCGGCGCTCTCGGTGAGCTGCAGGGTCCAATCGGTGCGGTTCTGGGTATCGATTTCAAAGAAACCGGTGCGCTCATAACCGCGGGCGAGGCAATCCTCAACCCCGAATATTGTGAAGGTTTCGTCACGCGTGCACATGAAGACCGAGCCGTCCCAGGCCCCGCCGCCAATGTCGTCCACAGCGTAGATGTAATAAAAGCGCTTTTCCAGATCGCCCTGATAGAGGGTGCGGCAATCGCCGGGCGGGGTGGCCCACCAGCCTTCGCTCATCCAGCCACGCTCGGCGCGATAGCCGAGAGATACCGAAACCAGATTGCTGGTTTCGTTGCAGATGCGCAGATCGGCATGAGCAGGCGTGGCGAAAAAGGCGAGGCTTGCGAGCATCGCGCCGATCAGGGTCATGCCGAGACGGGGGATATGCAATCTGGTGCCAGCAAACATCGGAAAAACGTGCCTTCTTTGAGCCCATGGTGACGCATTGGTCAATGGCAAAAGGGGCGATTTGACGGAATTGCGGCCATGCAGCGGCGCAGCGATGTGGATTGGCGGACAAAGGGGTTGAACCATGCCTCCGGGTACGATTGAACGGGGCCAGCAAACTTAAAGGACTATGCCATGGCCGTCGAAGACAGCGTTGCCCAGGATCAGCTCAGGGCGTTCATCGAACGCATCGAGCGCATGGAAGAAGAAAAGGCCGCCATCGCTGCCGATATCAAGGAAATCTACGCCGAAGCCAAGGGCAACGGCTTCGACACCAAGATCCTGCGCAAGATCGTGACCATCCGCAAGCAGGATGCCAATGAGCGCATGGAGCAGGAAGCGCTGCTGGAGCTGTATATGAGCGCATTGGGCATGGTCGCCGCTCCTCCGGAGGATTGAGGTGATGCTCGCAGTGGTTCTGAAAGGCGGCGATACCCGCACCCACTGCGCGTCACCCTCGGGCTTGACCCGAGGGCACTTTACTTGCTGAGCGGGCGGTCAGTGTAGGGCCCTCGGGTCAAGCCCGAGGGTGACGGCCGGTGGAGTGGGAGTAGTGGCTAGGCAGCCACCACGAAATCGTTGAACGAAACTTCGCCGCGGCCGGCGGTCATGACGCTGCCCGGCGGGACCGGGTGCCAGGCATCGCCGGGGTCGCCGAAGGGTTCGGAGGCGATGGCGATGCCGGTGTCGAGCTGGCGCCAATAGAGCGAGGGCGGGTGGTCGTCGCTGGCCCAGCGGATGGCGATGAGGCTGTCGCCATCGGCCAGGATGGCGGTGAAGCGCAAGGCGCTGGCAATGGCATTGGCATGCATCATGCGGGTGCAGACGGCGAGCGTGCGGGCCAGGGCCGTAACCGGATCGGCATCGAGACCGTGGCCGAGGGCGGCGAGGAAAATGGCTTCGCTGTCGCCATTGCCGCGGCGGCGGGCATAGAGATCGTCGGGAATCATGGCTTCGACCGAGCGGCGAATGCGGTCATAGCCGCCGATCTGGCCATTATGCATGAAGAGATGCCGGCCGGCGGCGAAGGGGTGGCAATTGGCCATGGAGACTTCGCCTGACGTGGCCGAGCGGACATGGGCGAGGAACATGGGCGCCTCGACCTGATGGCAGAGCGAGGCGAGATTGGCATCGGACCAGGCGGGCAGGGTGCCGCGATAGACACCGGGCTCGGCACGGGCGCCATACCAGCCGACACCGCAGCCATCGCCATTGACCAAGGTCTTGGCCTCGCGGGCGGCGAGGGACTGGCTGACCAGCGAGGAAGCCGGCTCGATCAGCAATGTATCGAGAAAGACCGGCTCGCCTGTATAGGCCAGGAAGCGACACATTTCAGGCGGCGCGCTCCATGGTGTCGCTGAGGGCGAAGCGGACGGCCGCATCGGCGTGGATGGCGGTGGAATCGTAGCCGGGCAAAGGCAGGGCGTCGGGATCGACCAGCAGCGAGATTTCGGTGCAGCCGAGGATGACCGAGTCGATGCCCTGGCCGCGAGCCGCCTCGATGATGGCGAGGTAGCGGGCGCGGGAGGCGTCGCGGACCTGGCCCTGGCAGAGTTCGTTGAAAATGACGTCATGCACCACGCCGCGATCGTCGCAATCGGGGGTGACGACTTCCAGCCCGTGGCGGGCCATGCGTTCGGTGTAGAAGCCGTGTTCCATGGTGTAGCGGGTGGCCAGCAGCAGGGGCTTGCGGCGGCCGTCGACGCGCAGGGTCTTGGCGGTTTCGTCGATGATATCGATTAGCGGCACGCCGCTCATGGCGGCGACGGGGTCGGCGACCAGATGCATGGTATTGGTGCAGATGAGCACGCAGGCGGCGCCTGATCGGGCCAGGCCGGCGCCGGCTTCGCCGAGCAGTTTTCCTGCATCGTCCCAGCGACCGGCCTTCTGCAATTCGACGACATTGACGAAATCGAGCGAGCGCATGGCGATCTCGGCGGAGTGGAGACCGCCGCGCTGGCGCCGCACCGCCTCGTTGATGAGACGATAATAGGTGGCGGTGGATTCCCAGCTCATGCCGCCGATGAGGCCAATGGTCTTCATGGATATGCTCCCTGTGCTGAAATCCAGTGTGGAGCAGGTCGCGTGCAAGCGGCGTGCGAAATCGGAGGGCGGCGAGAATCTGTGTGCAATCTTACGGCGTGTTTTTGGATTGTTGTGCGTCCAGATTGCGCCATCATAAAAAATCGTGCAAAAATGGGTCATGCTTGACGAAAGAGACCGCAAAATTCTCGACCTGATGCAGGCCAATGCCGAAATGGCGGTGAACGATATTGCCGATGCGGTGGCTTTGTCGGCTTCGGCCTGTTCGCGGCGCATCGCGCGGTTGCGCGAAGAGGGCTATATCGCCCGCAGCGTGGCGGTGCTGGATCGGCGCAAGGTGGGGCTGCCGACCACGGTTTTCGTCATCGTGCGGACGGGCAAGCATGAGGCGGGGTGGCTGGACGAATTCCATGCCGCGGTGAGCACGATCCCCGAAATTGTCGAGGTGCACCGGCTGACCGGGAATTTTGATTATATCATCAAGCTCGTGCTGCCCAATGTGGAGCATTACGACGTGATCTATCGCCAACTGGTGCGGCGGGTCGAGCTGTTCGACATGTCGGCCTATATCTCGATGGAGACGGTAAAGCTGGCGACGGGCGTGCCGACGAAATATGCGGAGTAGTGGAACGATGTCGAAGACCTATCTTGCCGTTTCCTACCTGATCGGGCTGGCCTTTCTGGCGGGCATGGGCTGGCTCGCCTGGGATTGGCACTGGGCGATCAAGCTGCCGCTGCTGGCCTATCTCACGCTGGCGACGATGGTCTTTCCGCTCGCGCGCCTGCCGGCGGATGCGGTCGTGCATTCCGCAGCGCTCTGGTCGCCGGTGGAAATCTATGGGGTGATCGTCTGGCTGGTGCTGGCAGTGTTTTACTTCGTGGTCTGGGCGCTGGCTGTGCTGTTTGCCCCGATCGGGGCCATCATGCGTTTCGCCGCCAGGAAGGCCCAGGCGGCCAATGCTCCAACTGGTGAGCAGCTTTAGCTGATAGCGCTGAGCGCCTTGGCCATGGCGGCTTCGTCATAGCCGAGGGTGGTCAGGGCGGTGGCGACGATGCCTGACCGGTCGAGGCCGGCATCGGCATACATGTCGGCCTGGCTGGCATGTTCGACGAAGCGATCGGGGATCATCAGCGGGCGGAAGCGCAGCTTGCCGTCCAGCATTCCATTGCTGGCCAGGAAGGTGGCGACATGGCTGCCGAAGCCGCCGATGGCGCCTTCTTCTGTGGTCAGCAGCACGTCATGCGTGGTGGCCAGCTTGGCGATCAGTTCCTCGTCGAGGGGTTTCAAAAAGCGGGCATCAGCGACGGTGGGGTTGAGGCCCAGGGCTGCCAGCTTGTCGGCGGCGGCGAGGACTTCGCCCAGGCGCGTGCCGTAGGAGAGGATGGCGATGGTGGCGCCCTGACGGACCACGCGGCCCTTGCCGATGGCGAGCTTTTCGCCGCGGGCGGGCATGTCGACGCCCATGCCGTCGCCGCGCGGATAGCGGAAGGCGATGGGGCCGTTGTCATAGGCGGCAGCGGTGGCCACCATGTGGCGCAGCTCGGCCTCGTCAGCCGCGGCCATCTGCACGATGCCGGGAATGGCGCCGAGATAGGCGGCGTCGTAATTGCCGGCATGGGTGGGGCCGTCGGCGCCGACATAGCCGGCGCGATCGATGGCGAAGCGCACCGGCAGGTGCTGGATGGCCACGTCATGCACGACCTGGTCATAGGCGCGCTGCAGGAAGGTGGAATAGATGGCGCAGAAGGGGCGCATGCCCTCGCTGGCCATGCCCGCCGCGAAGGTCACGGCATGCTGTTCGGCAATGCCGACATCAAAGATGCGGCTGGGGTGGATTTCGGCGAATTTGTCGAGGCCAGTGCCCGAGGGCATGGCGGCGGTCACCGCGACGATGCGCGGATCGTCGTTGGCTTCCTGGATCAGCGTTTCGGCGAAGACGGACGTGTAGGACGGCGCGTTGGAGGCGGGCTTGGCCTGGGCGCCGGTAATGACGTTGAACTTGGACACGCCATGATATTTGTCGGCCGAGTGTTCGGCGGGGCCATAGCCCTTGCCCTTCTGGGTGACCAGATGGACCAGGATCGGGCCCTCGGCGGCGTCGCGGACGTTTTCGAGGATGGGGACCAGGTTTTCCAGGTCGTGCCCGTCGACCGGGCCGACATAGTAGAAGCCCAGCTCCTCGAACAGCGTGCCGCCGGTGAAGAACGAGCGCGCGAATTCCTCGGTCTTTCTTGCCGGTTCATGCAGGAAAGACGGGAGCTTGCTCACGACAGTCTTGGCCGCTTCTCGCGTGCCGCGATAGACCGGTCCGGAAACGAGGCGGGCGAGATAGGTGCGCAGCGCGCCGGTGGGCGGAGCGATGGACATGTCATTGTCGTTGAGTACGACGATGAGGCGGGCATCCATGGCGCCGGCATTGTTCATGGCTTCGTAGGCCATGCCGGCCGACATGGCGCCATCGCCGATGACGGCGACGACATTGCGGGGCTTGTCCTGCAACTGGCTGGCGACGGCCATGCCGAGGCCGGCGGAAATCGAGGTGGAGGAATGGCCGGCGCCGAAGGGATCGTATTCGCTTTCGGCGCGGCGGGTGAAACCGGAAAGGCCGTCCTTCTGGCGCAGGGTGCGGATGCGGTCGCGGCGGCCGGTCAGGATCTTGTGCGGGTAGGCCTGGTGGCCGACATCCCAGATGATGCGATCGTGCGGGGTGTCGAAGACAGAGTGGAGGGCAACGGTCAGTTCCACCACGCCAAGGCCGGCGCCCAGATGACCGCCGGTGACCGAGACCGCGTCGATCATCTCCGCGCGCAGCTCGTCAGCCAGTTGCCGCAGGTTTTCGCGCGGCATGGCGCGCAGGTCGGCAGGCGACTGGACGGTATCGAGCAGGGGCGTGGAGGGCTTGTCGGCCAAGCGGGCGGTCCTTTGCCAAAACGGCGGGAGCGGGAGTCGCTCCATTTCTTTTACTGTCGCGCTTCCGAACCGGAAAACCGCTAACGCACTTTTCCTGGAAGCGCTTCTATCAATTCTTTAGGCCGCAGGCCTGTGGTTTGCAACAAGACCACCTGCGCCAAACTGCGGCAGGGGCGTGCTAGAGGCGCAAGAGGACTGAATTGAGGCGGGGTGTCTGGTGCTTGTTACTCGGATCGGTGCGAGGGACTCCACCCCACCCTCATTCCCTCCCCATCAAGGGGAGGGAGGCGCATGGGCGATGACAGTGGTCCAATATAGCCTCGTGCACGGGACAGGCTTCCCTCCCCCTTGTGGGGAGGGGAGTGAGGGTGGGGGGTGTCGAGGCCGTCCCGATTTCGGTGCCAGGATGAGGCCCCGACACCCCCTCCCCAGCTTTGCCAAGGCCCTATGGGCCAGGCGGCGCTACCCTCCCCTCAAAGGGGAGGGTGGGCAGGAGCTGCGGATATCGCATTGAGGTGGGGGCGCCAGATTGGCCTAGTTTGAGGCCAAGGCTACCGGGCGGGCGGTGACGAAGCGGGTGTGGGACAGGCCGGTGGGAAAATCGCCGACGCCCATGACGGTGACGTAGCGGCCCATTTCGGCGGTGGGGTCGAAATCGGCTTCGTCGTGGTCCCAGATGACGGCGAAGTGGGACGAGGTCATCGCTGCGGGGGTGATGAAGACTTCGGCAATATGCTCGAGATCGGGGGCGATCAGGTCGGGTTTGCGCATGGCGCCCGGCTCGGGGAGCTTGGCGATATGCTCGGCCAAAGCGGCGGCGACGGGCTCATTCTGCTGGGCGGCGCCGAAGGTGCCGCTGAACAGGCCGACCAGGTCACCGCCGAGCGAGGCGGTGCGCAGGCCGGTGGCCGCGGTGAGCGGGGGCAGGATGGCCGGGCGCGCGGCGGGCGCCTGTGGCGTGACGACGGCGGTGGTTTCGCGCTGGATGATCATTTCGAGCGCGCGCTGGGCCTCGGGGTCCGGCGCGGTCGCCGGCAGATAGGCGGTCATGGTTGCCGGCTGGTCGGTCATGATGAGGCGCGGCTGCGGCACCGGGGCGGTCAGGGCAGCCAGCGCGGTGACGGCGTCGCCGGCGGGCAGGGCGCCGGCGGTTGCCAGCTGCAGGGCCTGGGACTTCGCCATCGGCAGGGGCGCGATTTCGGCGGTGGCCAGTTCGGATGGATCGAGCGGGGCACTGCCCACGGTCGAGAAGGGAATGGCGCCCATGGCCGGGGCAGCCGCGACATCGACCGAGGCGGCGGCGCCGCCCAGCGAGGCGGGCCGCAGGGCCGGGACGGGCGCGACATGCGGCGTGGCGGATTGCGGCGCGACGGCGGCGACCTGCACCGGGGCAGGCGCGGCGGCGCTGGCGGCAGGCTGATTGTCATTGCCGCCGAAGAACAGGTCCATCAGCGTGCGGCCGCTGCCGCCGCTTTCGGCAACCTGGGTGCCGGACGAGGAACTGCCATTGCAAGGATAGGCGTGGCACTTCTTCCACTCGGCCAGGGCGACCTGATAGCCCTCCTGCGACAGCGGCTTGCCATCGGTAGGGACGTGCATGGTCTTGCCGTCGGGGAAGATGTCCTTGAGCTGGGCGCGGGTCATGCGCGGCCAGGCGCGGACGGAACCGGTATCGAGGTGAACGAAGGGGCTGCCCGAGGTGGGGTAATAGCCGACGCCGCCGACCTGCTTTTTCATGGCAGTGGCGCGCAGGCGGGCCAGGGGCACGCCGGGAATGAAGAAATCCATCGCGGTGCCGCGCATATGCTGGGAATTGTCGGCGACGCCAGACGAATTGGCGGCCAGCATGGCATTGGTGGCGGGCGAGCGGTAGGCGGAGACGATGTTGATCGGCTGGGAGGCGCCCACTTCCTGGTAGACTTCCCAGATCAGGTCGAACAGGCGCGGGTCCATCTTGGTGGGCTCATTGCGGCGCCAGTCGCGCAGGAACTGGTTGAGCTCGTTGAGGCCCGACTGCACATATTGCCCATTGCGCTTGAAGACGATGCGCGCCGTCTCCTTGGTATGGGTGTAATAGAGATAGAGGGCGCGCTCGGAGGCGGCTGCGGCCGGCACGATGGCCTGCGGCAGGATAACGGTGATGCTCATAAGGGCGGCTGCAAGAAGCCGCACGATATGGTGCCGTATCAAAAGGTAAGTCCCCGTCACGCCAAACTCTGCCCGGTAATTGCCAGTTGTCGTCGGACGTTAGCGCGAAAATTCGTCGAATTGATTAACGCTAACAAGATCACAACCACATTGAGCTGGACCCCTCACGCATATGTTATTACGAGCAAAAGCGGGCGCAACCAAGGCGAAATTGTAAACGGGGTGTTAAGGGGTAGGCGGTTGCAGTCGTTACCCTCCCGTTGAGGATTCAGGGTGGGGGGCCGCAGGCATTGTAGTCCGGCGTGGCGCCGACACCCCCTCCCTAGCTCTGCTACGGCCCTTTGGGCCGAGCGGCGCTACCCTCCCCTCAAGGGGGAGGGTGGGGCTGGTGGATGGACAACTTCAGGGGGACAGTTCGTCCACGACGGGTTCGGCGTCGGCGATGATTTCGCGGGCGAGGTCGGGCTTGTCGAGGCCCATGGCGGCTATCAGCTTGGCGTTGTGGCCATAGACGTCGCCGAAGGAGCGCAGGGAGCCGTCGGCTTCGACGCGGATGGTGAAATAGGCGATGTGCACCGGAATCTGGTGTTCCGGATTTACCCAGCGCTCGGAGGGGCCGAACATGGCTTCGAGCGAGGCGCGCGAGATATTGGCCTCGTTGGCCATCAGCGCATCGGCAAATTCCATCGGGTTCTGCACGCGCACGCAGCCATGGCTATAGGCGCGGAAGGAGCGGGCGAACAGCGACTTGGACGGCGTATCGTGGAGATAGACGTCGTGCTTGTTGGGGAAGAGGAACTTGATCTGCCCCAGCGCATTGCCCGGACCGGGGCGCTGGCGCACGCGGAAGGGGAAATTACTGGTGGAGACTTGGGTCCAGTCGACCTGCCAGGGGCTGACCGGCGTGCCGTTATAGAGCAGGTCCATGTTCTGGTTGTCGATATAGCCCGGATTGCGCAGCACGGCGGGTGCGACTTCGCCCTTGATGATGGACGAGGGCACGTTCCAATAGGGGTTCACCACGATGTGGCGGATATTGTCCGAGAAGATCGGGGTCTGGTTCTTGGTGGTGCCGACAACGACGCGGGTCGTGTATTCCTCGCGTCCGTCGCGGTTGATAGCCAGGCGGAATTCGGGGACGTTGACCATGACGTTGAACTGGCCGAGGTCGCGCGGCATCCAGCGCCAGCGCTCCATATTGGCCAGGATATCGGCACGGGTGACCGGGATGCCGCCATTGAGTGCGGCGAGGGTAGCCGGGCCCATGACGCCGTCGACATCGAGATCGAGCGTCGCCTGGAAGGCCTTGAGCGCATCGACGAGAGCATCGTCATAGACGAGGCCGTCGGCGGGCGGCAGGTCGAGGCGGGCGCGCAGCAGCGGCACGCGCGGATCGCTCATGCCGGGGCGCAAGGTGGGGCCTTCGGCAATGGGCGTCGGCCGCTCGAGGCTGGTATCGTCGAAAGTGGCGAGGGCGGCCTTGAGGGCCAGGAATTCGGGATGGGTGGGCTCGAGCGCGGTCAGCACGGCAACCGGATCGGCGCTGGTGGCGAGTTGCACCAGGAGGGCGGCGGTGTCGAGCGGCTTGGGCGTTATATCGAGATTTGCGCTGACCGATTGCGGCTTGATGCGGCCATTATAGATATGGTCGGCATAGCGCAGGGCAGCGCCGGAAAAGGCGGTTTCGAGCGCGGCCATCTTGATCGGGTCGCCCTTGGCGCCGGCCGGGTTGAGATCTGATGTCAGGTAGTCGGAGGGGCGCAGGCCCTCGCTGGCGGCATTTTCGAAGAGCTTGAGAATCTTGCGAGCGGGTTCGGAAAAGACCACCTCGCCCTTGGCGGCCTCATCGAGCCAGATGGGCTCGAAATGGCGGCTGCCATAGAAGAAATAGAGTTTCTGGGCTTCGTTATAGGCGGTGCTGTCGCGCGAGGCGCTGTAATAGACGGCGCCGAGGCCCGACTTGATGGTCTGGGCCAGGGGCGTCTGGGGTGGGGCGATGATGACCGGGCCGGCGGCAAGACCGGCGACATCCTGCGCCAAAGCGGGCAATGCGCTACCAGCACCGGCAAGGGCGGCGACGAGGCAGACCAGGAACTTGTTCATCGGAACTCCATGCACGGCAACGCTGCAGCGGCCTCTCCACCACGTCATTGCACCAGACTCGGCGGGCCGCACCGCACCAAAAATCAATACTCTGCAAACCTTAACGGGAGCAATCGCTCGCAAAGTTGTGAGCAGAATTTGTGGTGCGCCTGCAACGGCTGTGCGGCCCGACCGGGCCGTGCCGATGTGCAACAAACGTCACGTGTTGGGCTGCGCCGGCGTCACCGCTGGCTACGCGGCGTGGTTCAGTTGCCGGCTGGCCGGATGCGGATGGCGAGGTTCGGTTTGCCGGGCAGTTCCACCGCAAAGGCGGCATCCGGTTTGCGCGGTCGAACATGCGTCCCGTGGCGAGTCGGGTGGTTTTCCGGTGCGGGTACGATCCTGGCCGGGGTGACCGTCATGTTCCAGGTGTCGATCAGGTCGACCGCATAGTTTCGGTCGTCCTGCGGCAGGCCGGCGGCCCAGATGACGGGCTGGTGCTCGCCCAAATAGATGATGGTGGTGTCGCCGTCGCGGGCGCCCGAAATGCGATTCCAGGGAAAGCCCATTTTCGGATCGATGGGATCGAAGCCGTTGGTGACGCTCTCCTCCATCACGTCGCGCAGGAAGCCGATGCGCTGCCATGCCTCGCCATGCAATTCGCCGCCCTTGGCCCACCAGATCAGGTCCTGAGGATGGCTGAAGGTTTCGCCATGGCCGGCATAGCCGCCGCGCATGGCCGTGGTCCAGAAGCGGTGCACCAGTTCCCCGGCCGAGATATTGCCCCAGCTCTGGATGATGTTGCCCTCATATTCCGGCTCGTCATTGACCACGGGCTTGCCATAGGCGGCGCGCCATTCGCCCGTGCGCTTCACGTCCCAGTTCTGGATGCAGACATGGGTGACCCAGGCCTTGCGGTGATCGTAATTGGCCTCGGGATCGCCATTGTGGATCGAGCGCAGGTGACCATAGGGGTCGTTTTCCTCGATGATGTGGAAGTAGCGGTCCCATTGGTGCATCGGCTTGGTGTCGAGGAGGAAATCGTATTCGTTGGCGAGGGACCACCACACGTTGTGATAGGCGGCCAGGCGCGCCGTCAGGTAGGCGAAATAGCGGTAGTCCTGCGCTTCGCTCATGCCGCTATAGCCCCAGCGGTCATAAGGATGCAGCATGATGATGTCGGCCTGGATGCCCATGTCGCCGAGCGCCTTCACCTGGTTTTCGAAGTGGCGGAAGCTCTCGGGATTGGGCCGGTCGAAATCGAGATTGCCGCTGGCATCGCGCTGGTAGACGTCGTGCAGTGCCTCGTTGACATTGTAGGGATAGTCCTTGGGGAAGACGCCCATGCGCAGCTTGTTGAAGCGCGTCCAGGCCAGGGTTGCGAGGGTCTTCTGCTGCTCGGTTAGCGGCTGGTGTGTCCAGGCGTAGCAGGTAGTGCCGAAGGACAGGAATGGCGTGCCGTCGGCATGGGCGAAATGGAAGCGATTGGCGACCTGTACCGGGCCATGATTGCCCGGTCGCGGCGCAGTGACTGTGACGCTGCCGGCCTGGCCGTCGAGTTCGGCGGCCCCCGATTTCGTGACGAAGCTCCACGCCCCGGCATTGTCGGGCATGAAGCGGACCTTGTAGACGCCTTCTCCATCGTAGAAGCCGGGTACGCGCACGCTGCGGCCATGCTGTCGAAACGTGGCTTCAAGCTGCACGTCGCGGAACGGATTGCCGTCGGCTGGTCCGTTGAAGCTGGCCTCGAACATATCCCATTGGGCAATAGTGGTCATGATCGTCATCCGTCGATGCGCTTGAACAGCAGCGCCTGATAAGGCTTGGGGGCGAAATGCAGCAGGTCGCCACGCTGCACGCCGTCGGCAATGGCGGTCTCGGTCATGTGCCAGGTGTCGATCAGGGTTGCCGAATAGCGCTCGCCGGGCGGGACGGCGACGGCGAATTCGCTGGGCGTGTTCTCGCCGAGATAGGTCAGGTAGTAGCGATGCGGCTGACCTGCCGTGGCGAACCAGGCCTGGACCCGCGGCCAGTCTTCCTCGCCCACCGGCGGGATGAAGAGTTGCTGCAGCACGACATTGTCGAGCCCGCCGCTCAACTGGATGCGATAGGCACCGGTCGACTTGACCGGGTCGAGCCCCTCGTCCGGCCCTTCCTCGAGAATGCGTTTGAGGAAGGCGATGCGCGCGACGCTCTCGCCGGTCAGCTTGCCGCCCTTGGCCCACCAGATGGTGTCACTATCATTGCCGTAGGTTTCGCCATGGGTGACATAGCCGCCATTGACCGTGCCGTCCCAGAAGCGGCGCACCATTTTCTGCGCGGAGATATTGCCCCAGAGCTCGGCAATGTCGCCCTCGTAACAGCATTCGTCGATCGACACCGGCTTGCCGTATTTTTCGCGCCACAGCGCCGAATTGGCCGCGGCCGAGCGCTGGATGCTCGCATGGGTGATGCGCGGATGGTTGTGATCGTAAAAGGCGAAGCAGTTATGGACGCCCAGCAGGTGCCCATAGGGATCGCTGTCCGACACGATGTGAATGAAGCGGTCCCAATCGGCCAGCGTCTTGCTCGGCATGAGGTCGTATTCGTTGGCCATCGACCACCAGACGTTGGGCAAAGCCGCCAGCCGCGCGACCAGGTATCTGAGATAGCGATCGTCCTGGGCCGGCGACATCTTCGAAAAGCCCCAGCGGTCATAGGGGTGGAAGATGATCAGGTCCGCCTCGACGCCGATTTCGGCCAATTGATTGATGCGCTTTTCGAGATGGCGGAAATAGGCCGGCTCGAAACGTTCGAGATCGAATTGCCAGCCCGCACCGCTGCCGGCAAAGCTGCCGGTCCACTTGCTTTCGCCCTGTTTCATCAGCGGGAAGGGATAGTGATCGGGCTCGTTCTCGTTGTAGCGGTAGTGCTTGGGGAAGACGCACATGCGGATCTTGGTGAAGGGCGCCTCGGCCAGGGTCGCCAGGGTCTCTTCCTCCAGCGCGTCGCCCTGCAGGTTCCATACATAGGCGGTGGTGCCGATATTGATGTAGCGGGTGCCGTCGGCGTGGCGGAAATGGTGGCGGTTGGAGACGCGGACCGGACCATGATGGCCGGGCCTGGCGGGGCCGACATCGAGCGAACCGCTCGCGCCATCCAGCGCCGGGCTGTTGCTCGACGTCTGATAGGTCCAGGTTCCCGTCGTATCGGGCAGGAAGCGCAGCTTGTAGGTGCCGTCCCCGTCATAGAAGCCATCGACCCGAACTTGGCGGTCGCCCTGCTGGAAGATTGCGCGCAGTTCGACATCCTGGAACGGATTGCCCTCCGAAGGGCCGGCAAGGGTGAGCTCATAGGTGGCCCACAGCGACGCGGCGCTGTCGGCAATGGCGGAACTGGTCATTTGCTATCCCGTCTTCAAGGAAATTGGTCAGGCGGCGGCCGGCGCGCGGGGGCGCCAGCGGGAGCCTATGGTGGGAATGGAATCGAGCAGCAGGCGCGTATAGGCGTGCTGGGGGTCGGACATTACCTGGCGCGCCGGGCCGAATTCGACCACCTGCCCCTTGTTCATCACGGCCACGAAATCGCTGATGTAATAGGCCGTGGCAAGGTCATGGGTGATGTAGAGGAAGCTGCGGCCCTGCTCGTCGCGCAGGCGCTTGAACAGGTTGATGATGATCATGCGCCGGGACGCATCGATCATGCTGACCGGCTCGTCGGCGACGATGAGCCGGGGTTGCGGGATGAGCGCCCGCGCGACTGAAATGCGCTGCAACTCGCCCCCCGAGAACTGGCCGCTATATTTGCCGCGGACCTCGACAGCGTCGAGGCCCACGCTGTGCAGCGCTTCGGCTACGGCCGCCTCCGCCTGGCTTTCGTCCATGCCGGCAACGCGTCGCGCCGTTTCGTGGAGATAGGCATCGACGGGTCGATAGCGGCTGAAGGCCTCGAACGGATTCTGGAAGATGGGCTGCACCAGGCCGAGGAATTCCCGCCTTGAGGGCGTCGCGCCTTTGCCGGCCACGACGCTGTCATAGACGATGGCCCGGCCGGAGGTCGGGGTTTCCAGGCGCAGCAGCGTCTTGGCCAGGGTGGTCTTGCCGCTGCCGGACTCGCCGACGACGGCGATCACCACGGGCTTGTCACTCTCGACCGTGATGTTGACCTCGTTGAGGGCATGAATCTGGCGGGCACGGACCAGCCCGCCCTGACGGTAGACCTTGTTGAGCCCTTCGGTCTTGAGGATGATCGTCATGCCGAGACTCCCGCTTCCTCGGCGCGCGCCGCAAAGTGGCCTGGCTTGACCTCGATCAGGTCCGGCGTCACCCCGTAGGCGCGGTCGCCACCGGCTCCGGCGGCGCTGGCCAGGACGCCGCGCATGCTGTCGTCGCCAATGGTGGGCAGGGAGTCGATCAGCATCCGGGTATAGGGGTGCTGCGGGTCGGCGAAGACACTGTCGGTGTCGCCATATTCGACGACGCGACCGGCATACATGATCAGCATCTTGTGGGTGACCTGATAGTGCACGCCCATGTCGTGCGAGACCACGAGGATGGTATTGCCCATCTGCTCCTGCAGTTCCATCAGCAGCATCAGGATTTCCTTCTGCACCACCACGTCGAGCGCCGTGGTGGGCTCGTCGGCGATGATCAGTTCGGGTTGGAAGAAGGTGGCGAGCGCGATCATCACGCGCTGGCGCATGCCACCCGAGAGCTGATGGGGATAGGAATCGAGCGCTTCGGGCGGCAGGCCCAGCTTGCCGATATAGTCGCGGGCCCGTTCCAGCACGCGCTTCTTGTTGCTGTCGGCGCCGGGGAAGTCGATGAACTGGTCGCGAATGCGGATGACCGGATTGAGCGAGTTCATCGAGCTCTGCGGAATATAGGACATGGACTTGAACCATTCCCGCCGCACATTCGCAGTCGTCACCGGCTGGCCGTCGCTCCCCTTGAGGCCATAGTCGATCGAGCCGCGCGACAGGTACATCGGCGACTGGATGTCGCCATAGATGGCCTTCATCAGGGTCGATTTGCCGGACCCTGACTCGCCGGCAATGCCCACGACGCAGCGGTCCGGAATAGTCAGGTTCACGCCGTCCACCGCGTCGATGACCCGGTTGCCGATGCGATAGCTGATCTTGAGGTCGTTGAGGCGGATCATGACACACCACGCTTGCTGGCAAAGGCCTGGTTGAAGCCGGTGGAGGTCAGGAACAGGCCAAGGAACAGGGTCACGGTGGCGACGATCGGCGCCACGATCCAGGGATATTGCCCGGTGAACAGCGCGTTGTAGCTCAGCGCCCAGAAGATGATCGAACCGAGCGTCGGAACCTCCACCTTGGACAGGCCGATCACCGCCAGCGTGGCCTCGGTATTGATGGCAAAGAGCACCGTGTTGATGAAGCCAACCAGAATATAGGCCGACACATAGGGCAAGATTTCCCGGGTCAGGACATTGAAGGTATTGGCGCCCGAAAAGCGGGCCATGTTGATGAATTCGCGCTCGCGCAGCGAGAGCGCCATGGACCGCACCGTGCGGGCGTCCCAGGCCCAGCCGAAGATGATGATGATCACCCCGACCGTGAAGAAGCTGGTATTGCCGCGAATAAGCGCGCCCAGGATGATGAGGATGGGCAGCAGCGGGATGGTGATGAACGTATCCACGATCAGCATGACCAGCCGTTCGAAGGTGCCGCCGATATAGCCGGCGCTGAGGCCGACAATGGTGGCGATGATGGTCACGCCCACGGCCACGAGGATGCCGAGCATCAGCGAATTGCGCACGGAAAACACCAGGAACCAGAAGATGTCCTGGCCCAGGGCATTGGTGCCGAGCCAGTGGATGCCCGACATCGGCAGGTTGCGCATATAGGTCGCCTGAACCGACGGGTCGGCTGGCGCGAAGAGCGGCAGGATGAAGCTGCCGAGCCCCATGACGACAAGGATGACAAGGCCCACGGCGAGGCGGCCGTTGAGGAGCCAGAGCAGCCCCGATTTCTGCGGTCCGGGCTTGCCGGCAACGGGTGGCGCAACGACCAGCGCAACCGGATCGGCATTGTTGGCGTCGATACTCATTTGCTGCGGATCCGGGGATCGAGGAGAGGATAGATGAGGTCGATGACGAGGCCCGCCGTGGCGACAGCCAGGATGGAGAGCGTGATCGCGCCATAGAGGACGTTGTAGTCGCCACCCGTCGCCGCGGTGCGCATGATCAGCCCGATGCCGGGATAGGAGAAGATGATCTCGGTCAGCAGCGCGCCGTTGAAGATCATGCCCAGCGACAGGGCCAGAGCGGTCACCTGCGGCAGTAGCGCGTTGCGGAACACGTAGCGCGTCATGCGCGTCCAGTTCGACGCGCCCTTGAGCCGCGCATAGGTGACATAGGGCTCCTCAGTGGTCGCCACCGCCAGCGCCTTCATCGACAGGATGTTCCAGCCAAAGCCAGCCAGCACCAGCGTGATGGCGGGGAGCAGTGAATTGTAGACGATCATGCCCATCTTGGCGGGCGTCAGCTCTCCGACCGGGAAGGTGGGCGAGAGCGGGAAGATCGGGAAAATGTAGGCCAGCACCAGCAGCACGGTAACGGCGAGGATGTAATAGGGGATCGGGTAGAGCAGGATGCCGACGAATTCGAGGATCGAGGCGGCTTTCTTCTTGTGGAAGTAGCCGGCGACCAGGCCCACCATATTGCCCAGCAGCCAGGCGATGACCGTGGCGGTGAGCAGCAGGCCCAGCGTCCAGGGCAGCGCCGTGGTGATCATGGTCGAGACTTCGGCGGGATAGTAGGTGAAGGACGGCCCGAAATCGAAGTCGATGACGACGCGCTTGAGATAGGAAACATACTGGGTGAACAGGTCGCCCTTGAGGCCGTAGAGCACTTCGAGATTGGCGCGCATCTCGGCAATGGCCTCGGGCGTCAGCGTGCCATTGGCGCGGCTCTGGATCTGCCCGATATAGCCATCGACCGGGTTGATCGGCATGAGGCGGGGCAGCATGAAAGTGATGGTGAGGCCGATAAACAGCACCGCCAGATAAAGGCCGATGCGTTTGGCCACGAAGCCCAGGACACCCATAGGTCAAACCTCAAGGAGAAAAAGTGACGAGGCAGCCCGGGAGGACATGGGCTGCCTCGCCCTCGGTCAGCTTATTGCTGGCCAGTGGGTTCGATATTGACGACCGTCTGCTTGAAGGAACTCCACCAGGTGTAGGGCGCAGCGTAGAAGTTGTCCTGCTTGGGGAAGTTGGTCCAATAGGTCTTG
The DNA here is from genome assembly GCF_007859655.1 of Devosia ginsengisoli. Classification (NCBI taxonomy): domain Bacteria; kingdom Pseudomonadati; phylum Pseudomonadota; class Alphaproteobacteria; order Hyphomicrobiales; family Devosiaceae; genus Devosia; species Devosia ginsengisoli. The sequence goes on along the minus strand of NZ_CP042304.1, from coordinate 2,497,524 downwards.
TTGGTCGGGATCGTCGTCGGAATGTTCATCAGATTGATCATCTGCATATCTTCCGTGAGATATTGCGCGATCTGCCGGCCGTTCTCGAGGAATTGCGGATCGTCGGTCGGCAGCTGGGCGCTGTCGGCCACGATGTCGAAAATCCGCTGGTCGGTGACGCGCATGAAGTTGCCGTTGAGCGCATCGGTCGAGTCGGGCGGCAGGACATAGGTCTCGGCGAACTGACGCCAGGAATTCTGCCAGTTGGAGTTATAGGTGCAGGACTGCCCCCAGTTGATCATCAGCTGGTTGCGGGCATTGGTGTTCTGGACCGTGGTCCATTCGCCATTGTCCACCTGGCGGGTATTGATGTTGAACCCGGCCTGGCGCCAGCTATCGGCGATCGAGAAGCCGATGCGCTGGATGACCTTGTTCCAGTCGCCTGGAATGACGAATTCGATGACCCATGGCGAGCCGTCTTCGAGGGCGAAGAAGCCATCGGATCCCTTCTTCATGCCGACCGATTCCAGCAGCTTTGCCGCCTCCGCCGGATCATGCTTCCACCAGCCCATGCCGAAGCCGGTTTCGATGGCATCGCCCGTGGGCAACTGGGCGGCATCGACGCCCTGCGCGGCCAGGGCTTCGGCCAGTTCGGCGCCGAAATTGGTGTTGTAGGGCTTGTAGCCGTCCGGCAGGGTCAGCTCTTCGAGCCAGGACTGGAGCGGCGCGTAGTAGAGCGGGTTGGTGATCGGCGTATCGGCCAGCGGCAGTGCCCCGGCCTTGAACTGACCGCTCATCGAAGAAATGCCGACCTGCTGCATGTCGAGGGCGAGCGCCAGGGCCCAGCGCACCTCGGGCTTGTCGTAGGGTGCCCGCTGGCCGTTGATATAGACGCCATAGGAGCAGGCGTCGTTCATATCGTGATAGGGGAAGGTCGGCGAGAAGCTCTCGACATTGGGATTGCGCGCCTTGGCGGCCTCGATGGAGTCGGGGCTCATGAAGGTGTCGACATCGTACTGGTTCTGCACGAAAGCCAGGGCACGCGTCTCTTCGGCGCCGAAATCCTTGTAGAGGATGAATTTGGGCTTGGGCTGGCCGAGATTGCCCCAGCCGGAGCGTTCCCAATCTTCGCGGAGTTCCCAGAGCTGCCACGAGCCGTTGGGATCGAATTCCTTGATCTTGTAGGGCCCGAGCGTCACCGCATTGGTGTTCTGGAAGGTCACCACATCGTCGCCAAGCGGCTCGTAGACATGCTTGGGAACGATGACGAATTGCGAACCCCAGGTATAGACGCCCATCACCGTCTGGAAGTCGTAGGACGGATTGATCGTTTCGACCTCGAACGTGTAGTCGTCGATCTGCTTCCAGCTCTTGACGAAGTTGGCGATCACCGCCACGCGACCGAGCTGGCTGCGATATTTCACATAGGTATCGAGCGAATAGATCACGTCGGCGGCGGTGAATTCGGTGCCATCGCTCCAGTAGACGCCTTCACGCAGCTTCACCCGGAACTGGGTGTGTTCGTCGTTAAGCACTTCGACCGGTCCGGCGGCGAGCTCGGGATAGGACTGGCCGGTGGCCGTATCCATTTCCCACAGCCAGCTCCAGCCGAGTTCGCGGAAACCGCGCCAGATGGCATAGGAATTCATCGGGTTCTGTGCCGAAGCGTTGGCGGCGCGACCATCGAAGGTCTGTACGATCAGTGTTTCGGCGCGCGGGGTGCCGACATCGGTCATCGTCTGCGCAAAGGCGGTGGTGGTCAGAAGCGCGCCCATCAGGGGCGCCATCAGAAATCGGCCAAGCCGTGCCATGTTACGTCCTCCTCGACTGACCCGGATCCCTCTCGGCCGAGCCGTCTCTTGTTTGGGTGCTTCCGAGACCCATTGGCTGGCACGCCTGCTCGTCAATGCCGCCGCCACGGATGTCATGGCGGGCAATTGTTGGTTGAGCAGAGCCTCCCTCGGGCCTTCGCGCATACCCTGACGCGCATCGCAGGTGTTTTTGACTAGTTTCGTTTCCTTGCGATTTCTAACGAATATGATTGAGAATATGCGATGTCAATGCCCCTGGCGGCAACCAGCGGCGCAAATACCAAAAAATGGAAGTCGAAACTCAGACCGCGACGATGACGTCGACGCCGCGACGCTCGAATTCTGCGCGGTCTTCGTCGCGGATGCCGCTATCGGTGATCAGCGTGTGCACAATCTCGACACCGCCCAGGGCGGAGAAGGAGACGCGGCCGATCTTGGTCGAGTCGGCGAGCAGGTAGATATGCGAGGCCGCCTTGACCATCGAGCGCTTGACGTAGATGTCGCCGATGGCGGGATAGGTGAGGCCGGCCTCGAAGGATATTCCTGCCGTGGCCAGGAACAGTTTTTGCGCATAGATGCCGACGAAGAATTCCGCCGACTTCTCCCCGCTCAGCGACAGGGTCGGCGCCTTGAACTGGCCGGCCGGCATGTGAACGGTATTGGTGGGGATCGCGCCGAGGATCAGCGCGATGTTGAGCGCATTGGTGATGATGTTGAGATCGCGGCGGGACTTGAGGTTTTCCGCGAATTGCGTGGTGGTGGTGCCCGAGTCGATGATGATGGTTTCGCTGTCACCGACCAAGGCTGCGGCGGCCATGCCGATGCGCAGTTTCTTGTCCATGTTCTGGCCGTGCTGCAGCGTCATGGACTGCACCTGCTGCGGCACGGAGCGGAGATAGGCGCCGCCATGCTCGCGGGTGATATAGCCGTCGCTGTCGAGGCGCTCGAGGTCCTGCCTTATGGTGGCCTCCGACACGGCAAAGGCGGCGGACAGGTCGCGCACGCGTGCGCTGCCCTCTTCCTGCAGCCATTCGAGAATTTTCATGCGCCGCGGCTCGGCCAGCAATTGCGGGCGCCCGGTATCGGACGCTGCAATCCGCTCGCGAATGGGCCTGTTCGTCCCGCCCTTTTGCATCATCACCCCAATATGACGAGGCATTTCCGCCCCTGCCTGCCAATCCTGTTTGTCATCGGCGGCGCCGGAATGCAACGGATTCAACGCGGCAAATCACTCTCAGCGCCAAAAGATATCGAAAGGAAAACGCATAAATCGAAACTTTTCCGTATTGCGCGAAAACAAAGTGCATTATAGCTTCCGCCTAAACAAGAGACGGCGACCCACATTGCCGCGCCCCGAGGGAACCCGCACAGGTAGCATCGCTCGCGGACGCTGACGCCGGCTCGCTGCTGTCGCCTGGAGGCCCGCTTTGCTATCGACCGCGCCGGTTCAAACCACTCTGCCCAATGATCTGGCCAGGATTGTCCGCGACAAGGCCCTCTGGATCCGCCGTCGCAGCTTCCAGATGGTCTATGAGGCGCAACTGGGCCATCCCGGCGGCGATTTCAGTTCGGCCGACATTCTTGCCGCCCTCTATTTCGGCGTGCTGCGCTTCGACCCGACAAAGCCCGGCGATCCAGGGCGCGACCGCTTCGTGATGAGCAAGGGCCATTGCACCGGCGCGTTCTATGCGGTGCTGGCGGCGGCCGGCTATTTCCCCGAGGCGGAGCTGACGACGTATATGGAGCCGCAGAGCCGGCTCAATGGCCACCCCAACCGCAATTACCTGCCCGGCGTCGAAACCAATACCGGCCCGCTGGGGCATGGCCTGCCCGTTGCCACCGGCATCGCCATTGCCGGCCAGATGGACGGCGCCGATTTCCGTACCTTCGTGTTGACCGGCGACGGTGAATTGCAGGAAGGCAGTAATTGGGAAGCGGCCCTGACGGCGGGCCATCGCAAGCTCGAGAACCTGACGGTTATCATCGATCGCAACCGCCTGCAGCAGGGCGCGCGCACCGAGGAGACGGCCTCGCTCGACCCGCTCGACGACAAATGGCGGGCCTTCGGCTGGCATGTCGAAACCATTGACGGGCACGATCCCGATCAACTGCTGGCCATGCTCAGCGCCAGCCCGAAGGGCCGCGGCAAGCCGCTTTGCGTCATCGCCAATACCATCAAGGGCAAGGGCGTGAGCTTCATGCATGACAATGTTGACTGGCATCATGGCGTGCCCAACAAGGAACAATACGAGCAGGCCATGGCGGAGTTGGTTTGATGAGTGCAGCAGCCCCGGCCGAAGCTGGCCTGTTCGATTGCCGCGACAGTTTCGCCGCCACCATCGAGTCACTGGCCGAGCAGGACGCTCGCATCGTCACGGTGGTCAGCGACAGTGTCGGCTCGTCCAAACTGGCCGGTTTCAGGAAGAAATGGCCCGAGCGCATGGTCAATGTCGGCATTGCCGAACAAACCCTGGTGGCCGTCGGCGCGGGCCTGGCCAATGGCGGCAAGGTGCCCTTCGTGTCGGCCGCTTCCTGTTTCATCACCGGCCGTGCCATGGAACAGGTCAAGGCCGACATTGCCTATTCCAATGTCAATGTGAAGCTGATCGGCCAGTCAAGCGGCGTCGCCTATGGCGAACTGGGGCCGACGCATCACTCCATCGAGGACATGGCCTGGCTGCGCCTGTTCAACAACCTGACGCTGATCGTGCCGGCCGATCCCTGGCAGACCGAGCAGGCCATTCGCGCTGCCGCGGTCATGGATGGCCCGGTCTTCGTGCGCATCAGCCGCATGCCGGTGCCGGCGCTGGCGCGTAAACATGCGCGCTTCGAAATCGGCAAGGCCGAGACGCTGATGGAAGGCAATGATGCCGCCATCATCGCCAATGGCACCATGGTGCATCGCGCGGTGGCGGCGGCTCGAGCGCTGGCGGTCGAGGGCATCTCGGCGCGGGTGATCAACATGGCGACGGTCAATCCGCTCGACGAGGCCGCCATTCTCGCGGCGGCCGAAACCGGCGCCATCGTCACGGTGGAAGAGCATTCGGTGCGCGGCGGACTGGGTGGTGCGGTGGCCGAAATCGTCACCGCCAATACGCCCGTCCCCATGCGCATCATGGGCTTTCCCGGTTTCGTGCCAACTGGTTCGGCAGCATGGCTGATGGAGCATTTTGGCCTGACCGAAACCGGCATAGCCGACGCCGTGCGGCAGACCATCGCCCGCAAGTGATGAGCATGACCGGCCGCATTCTCGCCATCGACCAGGGCACGTCGAACACCAAGGCGCTGCTGGTGGGCGCGGATGGACGCGTGTTGCACCAGGCCGCGGTGCCCAATGTGGTGACCTATCCCCAGCCGGGTTGGGCTGAGCAATCGGCCACGGCTTTGGTCGAGGGCGTGCGCCAGGTGATCGCCGAAATTGTCTCCAAGGCGGGCGGCAGCGCGGGGATCGCCGCCCTTGCCATCTCCAACCAGCGCGAATCCATCGTTGTCTGGGACGCGGCCACGGGCGAGCCCATCGGCCCCTGTATCATCTGGCAATGTCGCCGCTCGGCTCCAGCCTGCGAGACGCTGCGGGGGCAGGGGCATGCCGGGATGATCGAGCAGAAAACCGGGCTTGCCCTCGATCCGCTCTTTCCCGCAGCCAAGATTGCCTGGCTGCTGGACAATGTTCCAGGCGCGCGCCGGCGCGCCGAGCGGGGCGAGCTGCGCGCCGGTACGGTCGATAGCTGGCTGCTCTGGTCGCTGACGGCGGGCGCCATGCACGCCACCGACCATTCCAACGCCGCGCGGACCCAGCTCTTCGACACCTCGGCTTTGCACTGGGACGAAGAGCTGGCGGACCTGTTCGGCGTGCCCATGGCGCTGTTGCCCGAGGTGCGATCGTCCGACAGCAATTTCGGCAGTCTCGCTGCCGGCGCTACGGCGCTTCCGGCCGGCATCCCGATCCATGCCATGATCGGCGACTCCCACGCCGCCCTATTCGGCCACGGCGTGCGCAGTCCGGGCATGGTCAAGGCGACCTATGGCACCGGCACGTCACTGATGGCCCTCACGCCGGGCCGCGTGCTGTCGCGGCACGGCCTGTCCAGCACCATCGCCTGGAGCCAGGGCGGCATGGTTGCGCATGCGCTCGAGGGCAATATTTCGGTTTCGGGCCAGAGTGCCGCCTTCATGGCCGACATGCTGGGACTGGCCGATTCAGCCGCCTTGTCCGCCCTTGCCGAGAGCGTGCCCGACAGCAATGGCGTCGCCTTCGTCCCGGCCCTGGTCGGGCTTGGCGCGCCCTATTGGCGCTCCGATGCAAGGGGCACCATTACCGGCCTGTCGCTGGGCACGAAACCGGCGCACCTGGCGCGGGCGGCCATCGAGGCAATCGCGTTCCAGGTGGCCGATGTGGTTAGTGCCATGGAGCAGGATATGGGTCTGCCCATAGCCGAGCTGCGTGCCGATGGCGGCGCCTCGCGCAATCCGCTGCTGATGCAGTTCCAGGCCGATATCATCGCGCGGCCCGTCGCCATGGCGGCGGCGCCCGAGGTCAGCGCACTCGGCGCGGCCGCCCTGGCCTTTGCCCGCCTTGGGGTCGCCATGGCCCCGGTGCCTGCCGCCGGCCGCTGCGAACCCGCCATGGCCGAGGCCGACCGCATCGCGCATCGCGCCCGCTGGAGCGCTGCCATCACCCAGACCTTGAACATACAAGCCCCGAACGGGCCGACCCATGGAGGACAACAATGAGCAGCCAGCGTTTCGGTGCCGGCATCTGGCACTTCGCCACCTATGTCGATCGCTACGCCACCGACGGCTATGGCGCGCCGCGCAGCGTCATCGAGGCCATCGACCTAGCCGGCCAGGTGAAAGACCTTTCGGTCGTGGACATCAACTATCCGTTCTTCGGCGGGGCGTTCAGCAACGCCCAGATCAAGGCGGCGCTCGACCGCAACAGGCTCGGGGTCATAGGCATCACGCCCGAAATCTACACCCGCGAATTTGCCAAGGGTGCCTTCACCAACCCGGATGCCGGGGTGCGCCGCCGGGCCCATGAGCTGATCACCGAAGCCTGCGACGTGGTCCGCTTCTTCAATGCCGACTATGTCAAGCTGTGGCCGGGCCAGGATGGGTGGGACTATCCGTTCCAGGTCGATCACGGCACGCTGTGGAAGCACTCACTCGATGGCGTCGGCCAGCTCGCCAGCGAGAATCCAGACCTCAAATTCGTCATCGAATACAAGCCGCGTGAGCCGCGCGTGCATATGAGCTTCGACTCGCTCGCCCGCACGCTACTCGGCATCGAGAAGATCGGCCTGCCCAATGTCGGCATCCTGCTCGATTTCGGCCATGCCCTGTTCGGCGGGGAGTCGGCCGCCGATTCCGCCCAGATGGCTATCGATTACGGCCGCCTTTTCGGCATGGACGTCAACGACAATTACCGCTCCTGGGACGATGACCTGGTCGCGGGGAGCCTGCATCCCATCGAGCTGTTCGAATTCTTCTACGTGCTGCGCAAGAACAAGTGGGAGGGCGTCTGGCAACTCGACCAGTTCCCGTTCCGCGAGGACAGCGTCGCGACCGCGAACCATGCCATCGACTTCCTCAAGGCCGCCTCGAAGGGGCTCGACGCCCTCGATATCGATGCGCTCAAGGAGGCCCAGAGCAAGCATGACGCCATCGGCGCGCTGAAGATCGCGCAAAGAGCCCTGTTCGGCTCATTCTGACGGAGTTGGAAATATGACCACGCTGCCCCGCGAAAAGCGCGCCCGCCTCATCCTCAATACCGATGCCAAGAACGAGGCCGACGACCAGTTCACCATCGTTCATGCCCTGCTGACGCCGACGTTCGATTTCCACGGCATCATCGCCGCCCATTTCGGCGCGCATCGCTCGCAGACCAGCATGCTGGATAGCCGGGCCGAGATCGACAAGCTGCTCCAACTCATGGAGCTTTCGGGTCGTATCCCGGTGGCCAATGGCGCGGCGACGGCGCTGCCCGACGAGACCACGCCCGTGCCCTCGCCCGGCGCGCAGATGATCATCGACCAGGCCATGGCCGATGACGACCGGCCGCTCTACGTGGCTTTTCTCGGTCCGCTGACCGACATGGCCTCGGCCTTGCTGACGGAGCCACGGCTCAACGAGCGCAATGTCATCTGCGTCTGGATCGGCGGTGGCGTCTGGCCGGTGGGCGGGCGCGAATTCAACCTGATGAATGACATCGCCGCCGCCAATGTGGTGATGCGCTCGAAAATCCAGGTCTGGCAAATCCCGTCCACGGTCTACCGCATGATGGCGGTGAGCTATGCCGAACTGCAGGAACGCTGCGCCGGCAAGGGAGCGATCGGCGACTATCTCGTCGAGCAGTTGATCGACTGGAATTTCCGAGTCCATCCGGGTCCGATCGAGCATCGCTCGCTCGGCGATACACCGGCTCTGTCGGTCATCCTCAATCCGAATGGCGGCGTGTCCGACTGGCGGCCGGCGCCTGAATTCACCAGCCACATGAACTATGTCCATACCGGCCAGAACCGGCCGATCAAGGTCTACGACACTATCGACATCCGCTATATCCTGGAGGATTTCTATGCCAAGCTCAGCCGCTTTCATCGCGGCCTGCAGGAGCTGGCCAATTACGGCTGATACGGCGCGTCGCGTGCCTACAACATCACGGGCGTTTCATCACCACTCGGCGATCGAGCCGTCCTTGTGCCGCCAGACCGGGGCGCGCCAGCGGTGGCCGGTCTGGGCCGCGTGGATGACGGCATCCTCGTCCACCTCGATGCCCAGGCCGGGGCCCTGAGGGATCGCCAGCATGCCGTCGGCGAAGCTGAAGCCGCGGCCGGGAAGGGTGTAGTCGCCGAGATCGCCCTGCTGGTTGTAGTGGATCCCGAGGCTCTGTTCCTGGATGAAGGCATTGTGGCAGATGGCGTCAACCTGCAGGCTGGCCGCCAGCGCGATCGGCCCAAGGGGGCAATGCGGCGCGAAGGCGACGTCATAGGCCTCGGCCCAATGGCCGATGCGCACCATTTCCGAAATGCCGCCGACATGGGCTGTGTCGGGGTTGATTACCTGGGCGGCGCGCAGCTCGAACACGCGCTTGAAGTCGTAGCGGCTGTGCAGTCGCTCGCCGATGCAGAGCGGGATCGAGGTGGCGCGCGCCAGGTCGGCCATGGTCTCGACCATGGTGGAAACCACCGCATCCTCGACAAACATCGGGCGCAACGGCTCCAGTTCCTTGAGCAGCACGCGGGCCATGGGGGCATGGACGCGCCCGTGGAAGTCGAAGGCAAGGTCCATGCTCGTGCCCACGGCCTCGCGCAGTTCGAACAGGTTGCGGATGATGCCATCCACCTTGGCGTAGCTGTCGACGATCTGCAGCTCCGAGCAGATGTTCAACTTGCAGGCATCGTAGCCCTTGTCGCGCAGCGCCAATGCACCCGCGATCAGGTTCTCTGGCCGGTCACCGCCGATCCAGCAATAGGTGCGCACCCGGTCGCGCACTGGGCCGCCGAGCAGTTCATGAATGGGGACGCCGAGGGCGCGGCCCTTGATATCCCATAGCGCCATGTCGAGCCCGGAAATCGCGCTCATCAGCACCGGCCCGCCGCGATAGCAGCCATTGCGGTACAGCATCTGCCAGATGTCCTCGATCCGGCGCGGGTCGAGCCCGATGACGAAATCGGCGAGTTCGGAAATCTTGGTCGCCAGCGTCTCGGCATGGCCTTCGAGCACCGGCTCGCCCCAGCCCGATATGCCCTCATCGGTCTCGACCTTGAGGAACAGCCAGCGTGGCGCGACGAGATAGGTCTTGAGCGCGGTGATCTTCATTGCTGCGAGCCCTGGTTTTGCGTGTCGAGAACCGATGCCAGCTGCGCATGCCAGCTGGAGGTGTCGATCCCCAGTCCGCGCGCGTGGCCTTCCAGTGCCTTCAGCCCGAAGGCGGTAGGGGCCATGGCGCCGGCGCGCTGGTGGAAGGCGATATCGTAACGCAGGCAGAACAGCAGCTTGCCATAGGTCGTCAGCGCCTCGAGCGATTGCAGCACGAAGGTCGCTATCGGCAATATGCGCCGATAGACGTCGCGCGCTTCGTCTTCGCGGCCAGCGCTCATATGATCCCACAGCGTGACGAGGTAGTCGGCATATTCGGGCGCCGGAATATTTCCCGCGACCCCCGCCGCCATGCAGTCGACAAGTTCGATGCCGCCACGTCCCGACAAGACCTGCGCACGTCCCGCAAGCCGGGCGACGAGTTCGGCCGTTTCGGTTGCCGAAACCTCCTGCTTGACCCCGATGAGCCGCTTGTGTCGCGCCGCAAGGTCGGCAATGGCCTCGACGCCCAATCCCACGCCGATGAATTGCGGCATGTTCTGCAGGGCCGCCGGCATTGTCGAGGCTTCGAGCACGCGCGAAAAGGCGGCAACCAGGCTCGTCTCGTCCACGGCACTGGCAGGCGGCTGCAACACCACCCAGTCGGCACCCGCGGCGGCGGCATGATGAACGCGCTCGATCTGCTCATCCGGCGTCTGTGCGAAGATCGTCACGCCGAGCGGCACCCGCCCGGCTATGTCTTCGACATTCCATTCGACAAGCTGGCGCTGCTGGGCATCGCTGAGGAAGCGCACCTCGGTGGCAAGGCCGAGCGTGGCGATGCCGACGGCACCCTGCGCGATGCAGACCTCGACCTGGCGGCGCATGGCCTGCCGGTCGAGCTGCCCCTCGGCATCGAACAAGGCATAGATAATGGGATGGACGCCCCCTGGCAGCAGCGACACTCTTTTTCCTCCTGAAAGGGCGCGCCAAAACGGTCGCCCGATTGCGATCACGCGGTGCGCGTTCCCATGGCCACGACGTTAAGCAGTGGATCGCCGGCCGCCGCGCGACGCAGGTTTTCCGCGATGATGGCGACGCGCCGGGACGCGGTGCCCTCTGTCCATCCCGAGATGTGCGGCGTCATCACCACATTGGGCAGCGCCGCGAAATCGAACCGCGACGGCGCGCGGTCGGCAGCGTCGAGCCGGTCGGGATAGCGATACCAGACGTCGATCACCGCGCCGCCCAGCCGCCCATCGGCAAGTGAATCATAGAGCGCCTGTTCGGCGACAACGGGGCCTCGTGCCACATTCACCAGCACGCCATCGGGGCCGAGCGCTTCGAGTGCCTCCTGGCCGATCAGGCCTTCGGTTTGTGGCGTCAGCGCTGCCGCGACGATGGCGAAATTGCATTGCTCCAGCATTGCCGGGATATCGGCAAGGGCGAAGCCCGCATCGACCAGGTCGTCGAATGCCGATGCGCTCCGATTGGCCGCAACGACGCGCACGCCGAGGGCTTTCAGCATCCGCGCCAGCTCGCGGCCGATGCCGCCATAGCCGATGATGCCGACTGTCGAGCCGCGCAGTTCGCGATGCGGCCCGCCGCCATAGCGGCTCGAGCGCGCCCACGAGCCGGCGCGAAATTCCGCATCCGCTGCGCGCAGCCGGTGGCACCAGTCGAGCATCTGGGCGAGGCAATATTCGGCAACGGCGATCTCGTGCCCCGCCACATTGGCGATGCTGGCCGAAGCCGGCACATGCTCGACCTTGACGCCGTCCCAGCCGATCCCGGGCACCTGCAGCAGCTTCAAGCCCTGCGGCAGCGGCAATCCTTCCACCGTGCTGACTGCAATCACGGCGTAGGCGTCGCCGAGCGCCTGCGCAGTTTCGGCCTGGCCGAGATCGGCCGGCACGTGAACGGTTTCAAAGCCGTCCCCCAGCAGAGCCTGCACCTGATCCAGCCGGTCGGCGAAGGCCGAGCCGTATAAGGCGATGCGCCTGAGTGCGGAGGCTGGATCAGAAGGCACGCGGTTCTCCCATCGCCGAATAGATCTGCTTGAGCGCATCGACAGCGTCGAGCAATTCATCGAGCGCCGTGAGGCTGGCCGGCACGTCGCCCGCTACCACCGCCTGGATCAGCCGCTGATGCCCCGGTCCCGTCACATCGAAGCCTGCCCCATTGGCCCGGCCGATCGCGAAGCCCATGCGCCGGCTGACGCTGTGCAATGGCTGGGCAACCTTGGTGGCGACCGGATGCCGCGCCGCCGCATTGAGGGTCTGGTTCAGCAGATTGTCGGTGCGAATGAAGGCCAGTGCGTCCCCGCGATCGGTCGCGTCCTGGAACGCGGCGCGCAGGCTATCGAGCTTGCGCCGGTCGCGGTCGTCGGAATAGCGCGCGGCGCGCTCGACGATCAGGCGCTCGACATGGCGGCGCACTTCGAGCGTCATCACGATCACCTCGAAATCCATCGGCGCGATCAGGATGCCGTTGCGCGGCAGGATTTCGATCAGGAAGCCCTGCGACAGGCGCAGTAGCGCCTCGCGCACCGGCGTGCGGCCGAAACCGGTCAGGTCGCACAATGCCCGCTCGGTAACCCGGCTGCCCGGCGCCAGTTCCAGCGTGACGATCTTTTCCTCGATCACCTGGAAGGCGGCATCCGCCAGACTTTCGGTCAGATAGCCAACGGCGCTCATGCGGTTCGTGTGCTCCGGGCCTTGCGCCAGATGAACATGGCCAAGGGTGTGATGCAGATAACGAGCGTCAGCGCTGCCAGGCCCATGGAGAGCGGACGCTCGACAAAGGCCAGGACGTTTCCGCGCGCCCGGATGAGCGAATTGAGGAACGTCTCCTCGAGCATCGGTCCCAGAACCAGGCCGAGGATCGCCGGCGCCAGGGGATATTGATACTTCTCCATCACGAAGGCCACGAGCCCGAGGATCAGCATGGTGACGATGGCGAAATGCGTGTTTTCGACGGCGAAGGCACCGATGATGCAGAAGGCCAGCACCGCCGGCATCAGCATGTAGCGCGGCACGCGGATCACGCGCTGGAAGGCACTGGTCGCGAGCAGGCCGAGCGGCACCATCAGTATATTGGCGACAAAGAACGCCATGAACACGGTATTGATCAGCAGCGCATTCTCGATGAAGACCGTCGGCCCGGGATTGAGTCCCTTGAGGAAGAAGACGCCGATGATGATCGCGGTCAGGCTGTCGCCGGGAATGCCGAAGACGGTGGCCGGAATCATGGCGCCGCCGACTGCGGCATTGTTCGAGGTCGTGGCCGCAACCAGCGCATCGGGAACGCCCTTGCCGTACTCGTCGCCGACCTTGGAGAAACGCTTCGAAATTGCGTAGGAAATGTAGGCGGCAATGTCGGCTCCGGCACCGGGAATGGCGCCGATCACCACACCGACCGCCGAGCCCTGCACCAGGTCACCCTTGAGGCGGCGGAGCGTCGAGCCGACGCCGGCCAGCAGGTTGCCGAGTGCCTGGATCGGCGGCGGCGCGATTTCGCGCGGGGCCAGGGCATAGCGCAGCACTTCGGGGATGGCGAACATGCCGATGAGGACCGGAATGAAGGCCAGGCCACCGATGAGATTGCTGTTTCCGAAGGTCAGACGCATCTGTCCCGAAACCGGATCGAGGCCGACCTGGGCGATGGCAAGACCGAGCATCAGGCTGATGCCGCCCTTATACCACTTGCCGCCGCTCACGGCGACGGCGGCCGTCAGGCCAAGACAGGCGAGCCAGAATTTTTCGTAGCTGGAAAACTGCAACGCGATCCGGGCGACGGCGGGGGCCGCACCCATGAGCACCAGCGCACCGACGACACCGCCAATGGCCGAGCAGATCACGCACAGGCCCAGAGCCAGCCCGCCCTGGCCCCTGCGCACCATGAGGTAGGAATCATCGACATAGGCGGCAGAAGCCGGCGTGCCGGGAATACGGAGCAAGGCGCCCGGCAGGTCGCCGGCAAAGATCGCCATGGCAGACAGTGTCACCACGCCGGCCAATGCCGGCACCGGATCGAGGAAGAAGGCGATCGGGATGACCAATGCCACGGCCATGGATGCGCTGAGGCCCGGGATGGCGCCCATGGTCAGGCCATAGACGCTGGCCCCGAGCATGATGAGCATAACCTGTGGCGTCATCAGTTGCAGAAATGCCTGACCAATTATCTCCATGTCAGAACACCCGCATAATCAGTCAGCACGCCCCATGGCAGGGTGACGCGCAGCACCTGGTAGAAAACGATATGCAGCAAGGCCGTCAGTCCCAGGCCAAGCAGGATCGAACGCCCCGGCTTGCCGGATGCGACGAAGGCCAGTCCGCCCACGATGAGGGGCATGGTCAGCAGGAAGCCGAGGATTGGCGCGAGGGCGACGTAGATCAGCGGTGCTGCGCCAAAGGCGGCAAAGAGGATGATCCGGTGGTGGTCGAGCGGCTCGGAAGGCTCATCCTCGTCCGCGCCCGTCTCGACGGCAGGACTGCGCAGGGCATCGAATGCAGCAAGGCCGGAAAGGGCGATCATGACCCAGCCCACGATCGTGGGGAACAGTGCCGGACCGAACTCGATATGAGCCACCGGCGGGAGGCTCGCAGTGTTGACGATGATGGTGGCGCCGAGCAGCCCGAAGCCACCCGCGACACTCAGTTGACCGAGTTGCATCGCCGTTCCTCCTTCATGCACCTGGCAACCGGCCCCGCCCAATGGGCGGAGCCGGGGATTTGCCGCAGGTCGCGTTATAGACCGAGAACGCGAACCAGTTCACGGACGCTGGTTTCTTCCTCGGCCATGAAGGCGCCGAAGTCGTCGGCGTCGCGCCAGCGGAGGCCGAAGCCGCGCTCGGTCATGGCGTTCTGGAACTCGGGGTCGTTATAGACCGCTTCGAGCGCCGTCTTGAGCTTGGCTACCACGTCCTCGGGCAGTCCGGCCGGGCCGACCAGGCCGCGCCACGCGCCAAGCTCGAGTACCAGACCGGTTTCTTCCTCAAGCGTGGGGATATCAGGGAAGGCCGCGAGCCGTTCCGAACCGAACACGGCGAGGCCACGCACAAGACCTGCCTCGATCAGCGATCCTGCTTCGGGCACCGAACTAGGCACCACGTCGAAGCCGCCGGCCACCATTTCCTGGAGAGCCGCCGCAGCACCCTGGCCGGAAATCATCCGCACCTGGGACAGGTCGACCTCATAGGTGTTGAGCAGGCTGGCGAAGGCCAGCGGCCAGGACCCGCCGCAGCCGCCGCCGCAGGCAATGTCATAGGCGCCGGGATCGGCCTTGATGGCATCGAGCGCCTGGGTGACGTTGGCCCATTCGGATTCCGTGCGGACATGGAAGCCCGCCGGATCGAAGTTGAACTGGCCGATCGGCGTCATGTCCGCGGCGTCGAAATCGCCCTGGCCCATCGGGCTGTAGTGGGCAAAATTGTAGATCACGCCGAGGGTGTAGCCATCGGGCTCGGCGGTTGTAATCGAGGTGAAGCCGACAACGCCGCCGCCCTGACCCTGGTTGACGACATTGACGGGCTGGCCGAGCTGCTGTTCGAGCCCCAGTGCCAGAAGTCGCGCGGTCGCATCGGTGCCACCACCGGCACCGGCGGGCGCGATCAGCGTGATCGGCCGCTCGGGCCATTGCTGGGCCATTGCCGGCACCATGGCAATCAGACTCGCGGTCAGCACAAGGCCGACGCCAAACAGATTCGCAGATTTCATCTTGGGCTCCTCCCTTTTGATATGCGTTGATATATCAGCAAAGGACGACGCGTCAACCGCAGGCCGATCACAACCGGCCGGGCTACCCACTGGATCAGAAGAAGCGGGAGCGGGGGATGGTCAGCCAGGGGAGAATGGGGAAGGGGCAGGTGCGATAGATGACGCGGACGCCGTGGGCATCGGGCTCGAAGCGGGAGGTGCCGATGACGGGGAAGCGAATCTCGCTGCGGCGCACCGAATTGCCGACGCGATAGGCGATGCGGACGACGAGCGTGTCGTGTTCGTGCTCGAGATCGACCTGCTTTTGCATCTGCGGGTCGATCCGGAACTGATAGCTGGATTTCATGGGGCCCCCTCCCACGGAATGGCGCGCAAGATCGGTCAGGCTTGCGGCAATCACAATTGGGACAAGTCCCATAAGGGATAATGCGTAGTGCCGGGCAATCTAGCCGCCGGCGCCCTGGTAGCGGGTGAGTGCGTAGCGCCAGTGGGCGATGGCGATCAGCACGAGGATCGGGCCGGCCAGCAGCGCGACTGGCGCGGCGAAGGTGCCGAGCAGCGGCACAGGCTTGCCGAGCAGCACGGCCACCGGCACGGCGCTGATATAGGCCAGCGGTACGATTGTCAGCATCACCACCTGAATGCCGGAAGGGAAGATGTTGAGCGGGTAGCGTGTCAGTTCCCAGAAGCCGAAGAAGATGGCGAAGAGGTGGTTGGAGCGGACCCAGATCAATGCGGTCGCGCCGATCATGGTGATGACCGCGCCGGTGACCATGGTGGCGCTCAACAGGCTGAAGATAAAGAACAGCGTGTTGCCGACCGACCAGTCCACCTGCGCCGCGATGAGCGCCCAGACCAGCACGGGAATGGCCAGGATGATGTGGCCGGCATAGCCGATATTGAGACCGGAAAAGATCAGGTAGGCCCAGGTATTGATCGGCTTGGTGAGCAGGGTGTCGATCGTACCCAGGCGCACCAGTTCCTCGAGGTCGCGCAACTGGGTGAAGCTCACCGAGGCGCCCATGGCATAGGCGAGGAGCTGGAAGGAAAACAGCAGAGCCAGTTCCGGCCAGTTCCAGCCGCCCAGCAGCTCGAACTTCTGCAGCAGGATCCAGATGGTTGTCAGCACGGCGCCATAGGAGACGATCTGCGCCAGCCGGTCGAGCCAGAAGGCGCCGCGATATTCCATCTGCGATTTGACATACATCTGGACCAGCAGTGGCAGGATGGAGAGGCGGTGCAGCATGGTCAGCCTCCCTGCACGGTGATGCGGGAGGAGGCGCTGCGCCAGAGCAGGGCCAGCGCGGCGGCGAGCAGGGCGGTCCAGACGAGGCCGAGGCCGAAATAGAGCAGGGTCTGGCCGACATCCAGGCGGCCCAGCCAGACTGCCGAGGGATAGTAGACCAACCAGGCCAAAGGCTGGTGGCTGGCAATGGCGCCAAATGGTTCAGGGAAGAACCAGAAGGGCACGAGCATGCCGGACAGCAGGGCGATCAGGCTCTGCAGCAACCATTCCAGCGAGAAGACCGTCATCAGCCAGAAAGCCAGCACGCCGAAAATGGCAGCGCACAGGAAATGGATGAGGAAGGCCAGCGCGCAGAAGGGCAGGAACATGGCGGCATGAAACAGGCTGGCCGGCGGCTGCATGCCATAGATCAGTGCCACGACGACTATGGTGGGAATGACGGCGAGCAGGAATGTATAGGCCGACATGCCGGCTTCCACCGCCAGCAGGTAGAGTGGGTAGTGGACGGGCTTGAGCAGCCAGACCGCGACATCGCCGGTCTTGAGGGCAGTGCCGACGGCTCGCACGATGCGATCATAGCGCGTGGCGCCCATCACCACGCCGCCCAACAGGGCATAGGTGATCATGTCGGTAATGCTGATGCCATCGACCGAGGTGACGCCGGCATAGACGGCCAGCCAGATGGCGACGCGGGCAAAGACCTGCACCAGCTTGCCGAAAATATTGGCCCAGACCTCGTTGCGATAAGCGAGGCTGGTAAGGAAGCCGCTGCGGGCAAAGGCGGCATAGGCCGTCATGATGCGACTGCTGCCGCGTTGCGGCGCTGGTAGAAGGTGCGGATCACCTCCTCGATGTCGGGCTCGTGCAGTGCGACATCCTTGAGGCCGCGATCGCTGCCGACTTCGCCCAGGACCTGCACCAGCGACACCTCCTCGCGCTCGAGCAGGTAATGCTTGCGCAGGCCTTCGTCCGCGGTGAGCGTGGCGGTCGACAGGGGGAGTGGGCCGGGATCGGCGGCAAATTCCAGCGTCAGGCGGCGGGCCGAGCCGAGAGCGGCGCGCAGGCGGT
This sequence comes from Devosia ginsengisoli, assembly GCF_007859655.1. Lineage (NCBI taxonomy): Bacteria > Pseudomonadati > Pseudomonadota > Alphaproteobacteria > Hyphomicrobiales > Devosiaceae > Devosia > Devosia ginsengisoli. The sequence continues at coordinate 2,479,906 of NZ_CP042304.1, read as the reverse complement.
GCAATTCGCCATCGAAGATCAGCCGGCTGTGATCGACCATGATCAGGCGCGGACAAATGGTCTCGATATCCTGCAGGTCATGGGTCGTGAGGATGATGGTGACGCCGCGCTCGCGATTGATCTCGGCGAGGAATTTGCGCACCGCATCCTTGGCGACCACATCGAGGCCAATCGTGGGTTCGTCGAGAAACAGGATTTTGGGATCGTGCAGCAGCGACATGACGATCTCGGCGCGCATGCGCTGGCCCAGGCTGAGCTGGCGCACGGCGCGGTCAAGGAAGGGCGTCAGATCGAGTAGTTCACTGAAGCGCTTGAGGTTCTCGGCGTAGCGGGCTTCGGGAATGTCGTAGATGCGGCGATGCAGGGTGAAGCTGTCGATGACAGGCAGGTCCCACCAGAGCTGGCTGCGCTGGCCGAAGACGACGCCGATCTCGCGCGCATTGGCCATGCGTTCGAGATGCGGCGTGCGGCCGAGCACCGAGAGTGTGCCGGATGATGGCACCAGGATGCCGGTCATCATCTTGATCATGGTGGATTTGCCGGCGCCGTTGGGGCCGAGATAGCCCACCGCTTCACCTGCAGCGATATCGAAGCCGATATCGGAAACGGCAGTGACTTCGGTATATTCTGTGGTCACCAGCGATTTGAAGGCACCCAGCAGGCCGGGAAACCGCTTGTGTTGCCGGAAGCGCTTGGAAACGCCCCGAGCTTCGATCAACGCTGTCATGATTGGCTCCTGCCCCGGATGGAGAGTAGCCGATTCGCCGGAGTTGGCAGATGGATGACGGCGGCGCTCAGGCCGCGTCGTTGATCAGTTCTTCCGCCAGCCCGTATTCGTGCAGCTTGCGATAGAGCGTGGAGCGGCCGATCTTGAGCGCCCTCGCCACCCGCGACATGCGGCCGCCGTGATGGGCGATGGCAAAGACAATGGCCGCGCGCTCGATTTCGGCCAGGGCGGCGACTTCTCCGGTCGGGGCGAGGAAGCGGTCGGGGGCGGGTGCTGCTTCCACCATGGCGCGCTGGCGGGCCGGGGCGGTGTCGATATGAACGGGGCCGGCCGGGACCGGAACCTGCTCGATGGCCTTGATGGCGCTTTCGCGTCCGGACGACTGGGCGACGATCTGCGGGAAATCGACGGATTCTAGGAAGGCACCGTCGGTGAGGACGATGGCGCGATAGACCGCGTTTTCGAGCTGGCGGACATTGCCCGGCCAGTCATAGGCCATGAGCAGATCGAGGGCAGGGGGCGAAATGCCGAGCACGCGCTTGCCGGCTTCGGCGGAGAAGCGGGCGATGAACATGGCGACCAGAGCCGGCACGTCTTCCATGCGCTCGCGCAAAGGCGGGACATAGATGGGGAAGACGTTGAGGCGGTAGTAGAGGTCTTCGCGGAACTCGCCAGACTTGGCGAGGTTGAGCAGGCGCCTGTTAGTGGCGGAGATGACGCGGACATTGACGCGTTCGGGCTTTGATGCGCCGACGGGCTCGATCTCGCCTTCCTGCAAAGCGCGGAGGAGCTTCACCTGGGTGTCGGGCGGCAATTCGCCGACCTCGTCGAGGAACAGGGTGCCGTTATGGGCCTCGGCGAATTTGCCGTTCTGGTCGGCTACAGCGCCAGTAAAGGCGCCCTTCTTGTGGCCGAAGAGCACCGACTCGACCAGGTTTGGCGGGATGGCGCCGCAATTGACCGTGACGAAGGGTTTTCCGGCGCGATCGCCCGAACCCTGGATGATGCGGGCGACGAGTTCCTTGCCGACGCCGGTCTCGCCTTCGATCAGCACGGGAATTGTCGACTTGCCGGCTTTGGCGCAGAGGGTCAGCACGCGACCCATGGCGGGAGCCTTGGCGATCATGTCATTGACCGTGAACGTGCCGGTGCGGCGGGCGCGTTCGGAGCGGATGGCGGCTTCGAGCGCATCGAGCTTCATAGCGTTGCGCAGGGAGATGACGAGGCGCTCGGGCGCGACCGGCTTGACGAAATAGTCGGCGGCACCATTGCGCATGGCCGAGATGACGGTTTCGAGCGAGGCATTGGCGGTCTGGATGATGACCGGGGTGGTGAGGCCTTCGCGGCGCATAGCATCCATCACACCCATGCCGTCGAGATCGGGCATGACCAGATCGAGGATCATGGCGCCGATATTGTGGTCCTCGCGCAGGATGGACAGCGCCTGTTCGCCGCCAGTGGCGGTCAGCGGCTTGAAGCCGGCGCGGTTGGCGACCTCGGCGGTAAGACGCAACTGAACCGGATCATCATCCACAATAAGAACACGCGTCATGCCAACTCCGGTCTTTTTGCTGCGGCATCGAATCGTGTGCCGTTTTGGGAGAAGGATGCCGGGGGGGTGTTAAGGGGGGATTAATCATAAGGAATTGGCGGCAGGAAAGCTGGCGGCTGATGTAACTTGATACAATGGATCATATTATATATCGGCATCGAGACGGGAGCTGGAGGGCAGCGCCACAATTGATGGAGAGTTCGATGTCATTGCTTCGCCGAATGACCGTATTGATCGCCGTACTGGGAAGCATGGGGGCGCAATCGCCCAGGAGTTTCCGCAGGTCTTCGAGCACCGGTTCGGATCGACCACGCTGCAGACCAGGCCGGAGCGTGTGGTCACGCTGACTTTCAGCGGGCAGGATCATTATCTCGCCGTGGGCGTCACGCCGGTCGGCACGCGGGACTGGTATGGCGATTTTCCGTTCGCCGCCTGGCCGTGGGCGCAGGACGCGCTGGGCGACGGCCAGCCGGTGCTGTTCAAGGATATCAGCTACGAGCAGATCGCGGCGCTGGAACCCGATGTCATCGAAGGGCTCGGATCGGGCATGACCGAGGAGCAGTATGCCGAGCTGTCCAAGATCGCGCCGACCATCGCCGCCGAAGCGCAATATACCGATTACAGCACGCCCTGGGCCGTGCGGGCGCGCACGATCGGCCGCATTGTCGGGGAGGCGGACAAGGCTGATGCCATTGTTTCGGCACTGGAGCAGCGCTTTGCCGATGTGGCGGCCAGCCATCCCGACTGGGCCGGTATGGAAGCGGCGGTGGCATTCAATGTCACCGAGTTCGGCGTCTATCACTCGATCGACACGCGGGCGCAGATTCTCGGCCAGCTCGGCTTCAAGACGCCGGCGGCGATCGACGCGGCAGGCGAACCCGACGCATTCTGGGTGCCGCTGTCGGAAGAGCAGATGGCACTGCTGGACACTGACCTGGTGGTGTGGATTGTTGGGGCGGGCGACCCGGCCAGGATCGCTGGCATGCCTATGCGCGACCACTTGGAAGCGGCCCGGCAGGGCCGGGAGGTGGTAGCGGATTTCCCGCTTTCGGGCGCGTTCTCCTTCGCGACGCCGCTGAGCCTCAACTATATGCTCGACCGGCTGGTGCCGCTGATCGAAGTGGCGGTGGACGGCGATCCCGCCACCGTGGTGGAGACGAGCCGCGAGGCGGGCCTGCTGGACTGACGAATTGACAGGATCGTCCTTCACAGCGCGGCCCCCTCTGGCTAAGGTCCGCCCGCACTTGACCAGCCGGAGACTCAGAGATGACCGCCACCGCCCAGAAAGGCCACAACCAGCTCGGCAATCTGCCGGTGTGGGACCTCGATGATCTCTATCCCGGCAAGGACAGCCCCGAATTCAAGGCGGGGCTGGAGGAAGCCAAGGCGCTGGCGAGCCAGTTCGAGGCCGATTACAAGGGCAAGCTGGTCGAGCTGACCAAGGCCGGCAAGCTGATCGCTGCGATCAAGGACAGCGAGAGGCTGGGCGATCTCAGCGGGCGCATCGGCTCGTTCGCCTTCCTGCAATATGCGCAGAAGTCGACCGATCCGGACCGCGCCAAGTTCATGGGCGATACCAATGAGGCGCTGACCAACCTTTCCACCAAGGTGCTGTTCTTCGAACTGGAATTGAACCGGATCGAGGATGCGGACCTCGAAGCCGCCTTCGCTGGGGATGCCGAGCTGGCGCGCTATCGCACCTGGTTTGCCGAATTGCGCAAGGCCAAGCCGTATCAGCTCGATGACAAGCTGGAGGAGCTGTTCCACGATAAGTCGGTGACTGCCTATTCGGCGTGGAACCGGCTGTTCGACGAGACGCTGTCGAGCCTCGAATTCGAGGTGGATGGCGAGACGCTCAATATGGAATCGACGCTGCATCTGCTCAGCGAGAAGGACGAGAAGAAGCGCGAAAGTGCGTTCAAGGCCTTGGGCAAGACGCTGGCGGAGAATAGCCGGCTCTTCACCCACATCACCAATGTGCTGGCCAAGGACAAGGAAATCTCGGACCGCTGGCGCGGCTATGAGGACATTGCCGATTCCAGGCACATGGCCAATTCGGTGGAGCGCGAAGTGGTCGATGCGCTGAAAAAGGCGGTAGAAGACGCCTATCCGCGGCTCAGCCATCGCTACTACAAGATGAAGGCCAAGTGGTTCGGCAAGGACAAGCTCAATGCCTGGGACCGCAATGCGCCGCTGCCGACCAGCGACGAACGGACCTGGGACTGGGACAGCGCGGTGTCCACCGTGATGGAAGCCTATGGCAAGTTCTCGCCCAAGCTGGCCGAAGTGGCCTCGCCCTTCTTCAATTCGGGCTGGATCGATGCGCCGACCGGGGACGGCAAGCTGTCGGGTGCCTTCGCGCATCCGACCGTGCCGAGCGCGCATCCCTATCTGATGCTCAACTATCTCGGCCGGTCACGCGATATCATGACGCTGGCGCATGAGCTGGGGCATGGCGTGCATCAACGGCTGGCGGCGGAGCAGGGGCCGATCCTGGCCAATACGCCGCTGACGCTGGCCGAGACCGCGAGCGTTTTCGGGGAGATGCTGACCTTCCGGCACTTGCTCAACAACACCACCGATCCCAAGCAGCGCTTCGCTTTGCTGTCCTCCAAGGTCGAGGACATGCTCAATACCGTGGTGCGGCAGATTGCCTTTTATACGTTTGAGCGGCGGGTGCACACCGCGCGCCGGCAGGGGGAGCTCAGGACCGAGGAAATCAACCAGATCTGGCTCGATGTGCAGAAGGAATCGCTGGGCGACGCCATTATCGCCAATGAGGGCTACGACATCTTCTGGGCCTATATTCCCCACTTCATCCACTCGCCCTTCTATGTCTATGCCTATGCCTTCGGCGATTGCCTTGTGAACTCGCTCTACGCACAGTATGAGAAGGCCAGTGAGGGCTTTGCGGAGCGCTATTTTGAGCTGCTCAAGGCCGGCGGAAGCAAGCACCATTCCGAACTGCTGGCGCCGTTCGGGCTGGACGCCAAAGACCCGCAATTCTGGTCGCTTGGCCTGTCGATGATCGAAGGGTTGATCGACGAACTGGAAGCGACCAGCCCGTGAGGCCGACTTTCGGCTGACAGACTTTGTGTGAATGGACTTATTGAGGACGACATGGCCAAAACCCGCCCCGAACATCATTCCGAGCTACAGGTTGAATCGCCGATGGATTACGCCCAGCACGAGGCGACCTATAATGGCTTCTTGACCGCCATCAAGTGGACGATCATCGTTGCGGCGGTTTCGATGATCATCCTGTATTTCCTTGTCAATCCCCTGATCGCGCAGCGCATACAGGCAGCTAAATCGAGCCTGTCCGTCGGGCAGGCGGGCAGGAGACTTTCATGAAAATTGCGATCGTCCGCGAGCGTTTCGAGGGAGAGAACCGCGTTGCGGCCACGCCCGAAACGGTGGGCAAGCTGATTGCGCTGGGCGCCAGCGTTGCGGTGGAGAAGGGTGCGGGCCTGGGTTCGCGCATTCTCGACAAGGACTATACGGCAGCCGGCGCGACCATCGCCGCCAGTGCCGATGCGGCGCTCAAGAGCGCCGATGTCGTGCTGATGGTGCGCCGCCCGACGGCGGCTTCGCTGGGCGGCGTCGCCAAGGGCGCGCTGGTGATCGGCGCGCTCGATCCCTATGGCAATGACAAGGATGTGGCTGCCTTGGCCAAGGCCGGTGTTACCGCCGTTTCCATGGAATTCATGCCGCGCATTACGCGTGCGCAGGTGATGGATATCCTGTCTTCGCAGGCGAACCTGGCCGGCTACCAGGGCGTCGTGGAAGCGGCGGCCGAGTTCGACCGCGCTCTGCCGATGATGATGACGGCGGCCGGTACGGTGCGTCCGGCCAAGGCCTTCGTGATGGGTGCGGGCGTGGCGGGGCTGCAGGCCATTGCGACGGCCAAGCGCCTCGGCGCCGTGGTGTCGGCCACGGACGTGCGGCCGGCGGCCAAGGAACAGGTCGAGTCGCTGGGCGGCAAGTTCATTGCCGTCGAGGACGAGGAATTCAAGCAGGCCGAGACGGCCGGCGGCTATGCCAAGCAGATGAGCGCGGAATACCAGGCCAAGCAGGCCGAACTGACCGCTACGCATATCGCCAAGCAGGATATCGTCATCACCACAGCGCTGATCCCGGGGCGTCCGGCGCCGCGGCTGATCACCAAGGCGATGGTCGAGTCCATGGCACCGGGTTCTGTTATCGTTGACCTGGCCGCCGAACGTGGCGGCAATGTCGAACTCACCGTGCCGGGCAAGGTCATCGAGCATAACGGCGTCAAGATCATCGGCTATACCAATGTGCAGGGTCGCATCCCGACCACGGCCAGCCAGCTCTATGCGCGGAACCTGCTCGCCTTCCTCACCACGCTGATCGATGCCAAGGAAAAGAAGCTCGCCATCAACTGGGATGACGAACTGGTCAAGGCGACCGTGCTGACGCGCGACGGCAAGGTGGTGCATCCGAATTTCGCGGCACCGGCTCCCGTGGCCGAAGCCAAGCCGGCCGCTGTTGCCAAGCCCGCGCCCAAGGCGCCGGCCAAGAGCGTGGAAGCCAAGGCCGCTCCGGCCAAGACCGGGACGACCGGCAAGGCGGCGCCCGCCAAGAAGCCCGCAGCAAAGAAGGCCGTGGCGCCCGCCATGACCGATGCCCCGAAGAAGGCCGCGCCCGGGGTGGAACAGTCCATTCCGGCGGCAGCCACAGCGCCGGCCCCGGCCAAGCGTGCTGCGGCCAAAAAGGCGACTGCGGTAATCGATGCAGCGGCGGCGGTACCGGTTGCAGCCAAGAAGCCGGCTGCGAAAAAACCTGCCGCGCCCAAACCTGCCGCAACCAAACCGGCAGCAGCCAGCAAACCTGCTGCCGCCAAGAAGCCCGCAGCACCCAAGGGAGCCAAGTAAATGGAAGCGATCGACCCCTTCACTTTCCGCCTCGCCATTTTCGTGCTGGCGATCTTCGTGGGCTATTTCGTGGTCTGGTCGGTGACCCCGGCTCTGCACACCCCGCTGATGAGCGTCACCAATGCGATCTCCTCGGTGATCGTGGTGGGCGCGCTGCTGGCGGTGGGCGTGCATCTGGCCGCCGACGGCAACTGGGTCAGCAAGCTGTTCGGCTTCATCGCCCTGGTTTTTGCCAGCGTGAACATATTCGGCGGGTTCCTCGTCACCCAGCGCATGCTGGCAATGTACAAGAAGAAGGGTTGAGCCGATGATTTCTGCAGATATTGCAGCCCTTCTCTATCTCGTTTCGGGCGTGCTGTTCATCCTGGCACTGCGCGGGCTTTCGAGCCCCAGCTCGTCGCGCCAGGGCAATATGTTCGGCATGGTGGGCATGGGCATTGCCATTGTCACCACGCTGGCCGTGGCGGCACCGAGCGACTGGATCAGCTGGCTGCTGATCGTGGGCGGTATCGGCCTTGGCGGCGGCATCGGCGCCTATATGGCCCGCACCGTCAAGATGACCGACATGCCGCAACTGGTGGCGGCCTTCCACTCGCTGGTGGGCCTGGCTGCCGTGTTCGTGGCGGCGGCGGCGCTCTACGCACCCGAGGCCTTCGGCATCGGTGCGCCGGGGCATATCCATGCGCAGGCGCTGGTGGAAATGTCGATCGGTGTCGCCATCGGCGCCTTCACCTTCACTGGCTCGGTCATCGCCTTTGCCAAGCTCAACGGCAATATGAGCGGCAAGCCGATCATCCTGCCGGCGCGCCATGCCATCCATATCGTCATGGGCGTGGCCATCGTGCTGCTCGTCTGGGCCTTCACGACCTCGGCCGATCCGTGGCTGTTCTGGGCCATCACCATTCTCGCCCTCGTGCTGGGCGGGCTGATGATCATCCCGATCGGCGGCGCCGACATGCCGGTCGTGGTGTCCATGCTCAACTCCTATTCGGGTTGGGCGGCGGCGGGCATCGGCTTCACGCTGGGCAATACGGCGCTGATCATCACCGGTGCATTGGTGGGCTCCTCGGGCGCGATCCTGAGCTACATCATGTGCAAGGCGATGAACCGCAGCTTCATCTCGGTGATCCTGGGCGGGTTCGGCGGCGACAGCGCCGCTGCCGCCGGGGCGGAAGAGGATGATCGGCCGGTCAAGCAGGGCGCGGCGGAAGACGCAGCGTTCCTGATGAAGAATGCCGGCAAGGTCATCATCGTGCCGGGCTACGGCATGGCGGTGGCGCAGGCGCAGCATGCCCTGCGCGAAATGGCCGACCTGCTCAAGAAGGAAGGCGTCACCGTCAAATACGCCATCCATCCGGTGGCGGGCCGCATGCCGGGGCACATGAACGTGCTGCTGGCGGAAGCCAATGTGCCCTATGACGAAGTGTTCGAGCTGGAGGATATCAATTCCGAATTCGCCCAGTCCGACGTCGCCTTCGTCATCGGCGCCAATGACGTGACCAACCCCTCGGCCAAGACCGACAAGACCTCGCCGATCTATGGCATGCCGGTGCTGAACGTCGAGGATGCGGGCACGGTGCTGTTCATCAAGCGCGGCATGTCGGCCGGTTATGCCGGTGTGCAGAACGAGCTGTTCTACCGCGACAACACGATGATGCTGTTTGGCGATGCCAAGAAGATGACGGAAGACATCGTCAAGGCCCTGGGGCACTGAGAAACGAATTCTGGCGGCCAGCTAGAACGGGTATTCTGCGCTTCCGGTGCTCACGTACTTAAGTACGCTCCGCTCCGGTTCTCGAAAACCCGCCCTATCTGACTCGCCATAATCCGTTTCTGGCAAGAGCCGCGAAATTTGAAGAGGCCCGCTTCGGCGGGCCTTTTTGTTAGAGGCTGGCTTCGAGCAGGCGGCGCAGCACGGCGTTGAGCTCACCACCATTGTCGCCATTGGACATGATGGCGAAGCCGTCGCCCGTCTCGTAGCTGGCGCGGATATAGGCGCGGAAGCCCTGGTTGCTGCCGGGATGGTGAAACCAGCCAGGCCTGTCGCTGAAGACGCCCAGCCCCATTTCATTGGAAACCGGCGTCACCATGCGCCGGGCCAGCGCCTGCGGCAGGAAAGCGCCGGGCGCGCCGCGCATCGAGGCGATGATGCATTGAGCGGGCGCAGCAGGTCGGAGGGCGTGGACCACAGGCCTGCGGCCGCCAGTTCGGGATGGATGCGATAGCCGCCGGGCAGGGTATTGCCATCGGCATCGTGGCCGCTGGCGAAATCGGCAAAGCCGGCCGGTGGCGGCTGAGCGATGCTGGAATGGTCCATGGCCAGCGGATCGAGCACGAGCCGATGGAGCAGGGAGGCATAGTCAGCGCCGGTTATGTCGGAAACCAGCTTCTGCAGTATCGTGGTGCCGCCACCGGAATATTCGGCTGGCCCGCCGGGCGGGCGCTCGACACGGATCGGCGGTGAATTGGCGGGCGGCAGGCCATCGAGAACCTGCAGGATCGTGGGCAGGGGCGTGCCGGGCGGATAGCCGGCAAAGCCCGGCACATTGGTGCCGCCGGTATGGGAGAGCAGCATGGCGACGGTGACGCTATCGGCATCGATACCCTCGAGCTGCCAGCCATGGAGGGCGGCGTTGACCGGCATATCGAGATCGAGAAGTCCATCGCGCACCAGGGCCAGGACGAGAAGGGCATTCATCACTTTGGAGATGGAGGCGGCCTGAAACCGGGTTTCGGCCGCGACAGGTTCGGCACCGCCCGCTGCCTTGACACCGTAGCTGGCGCTCCAGGCGGGTTCGCCGTCTTTCATAAGGGCGACGCTGGCGCCGGGCACGTTTTCGCGGGCCAGCAGGGCGTCCATGTCGGCGGGGTCGAGGCTGTCGCGGGAACAGGCAGCGAGTGTCGATGCCAGCCCCGCGGCAAGGGCTGAGCCCAGCCCCAGGCGCAATAGCTTCCGGCGGTCAGCTTGCATGGCTTGCCCCTGTTCGAGCTGGAGCTCAGTAATGCGGCGGCGGGGGGCTCGGTCGCGGGGTCGGCGATGTGGACGCCTGAGCGCACCTGCTCTTCCATCTGCTCCAACTTGCGGGTCAGCAGGTCGATCTGGCGCCATTGCGCGGTGATGGTGGCGTTGAGGTCCTCGATGGTCTGGTCCTGGAAGGCGATGCGGGTTTCCAGGGCGTCGAGGCGGGCGGCCAGGTCGGGCAGTATGGGCATGACAGGCTCCATTTTCGGCCGGTTCTAGCGCAAGGCGGCGGCAAAGCACAGCACCCCGCTTGTTGACGTTAACGGAACCCTTTTGCCGTTTGCGCTGTTGCTCTGGAAGGCAATGACAACAACGGGAGCCAGAAAATGGCGACCATGACGGCAGTTTCAAAGTCTCCTTTCGCAGCCCTCGACGTGGATCGTCACGACGGGCTCGGCCTGGTGCTGAGTGCAGCCATGCCGCTGGCGGTGTTCGTCATTGCCAATGGCCTGGGCCAGTTCAACAATGTGCTGCCGCTGTTTTTCTCGCCGCTCGGCCTGCCCGGCTGGGCGGGCGCTGTGCTGCATCTGGGCTGCCTGCCGCTGTTCGGCGTGGCCCGCTGGATGGTGGCCGGTCGTGGCGCGGCCGGGCAGCGTGCCGGCTGGTGGATCGTGGCGCTGATGGCCGGCACGATCGGCTTTCCCTTCGTGGTTGCGCCGCTGCAACCGCTGGCCCTGAGCATGGTGGCATTCGCCCTGCTGATCCTGGGGCTTGGCGCGATGATCCGTGTCGGCCAGGTCGACCCCAAGGCCGCCATGGTGATGGCCCCGGGCATGGCCTGGATGGGGTTCAGCGCCTTTGTGGGCTTGAGCTTTGCGGCCGCCTGGTCGCCGCCCTTTGCCGTCACCAACAGCCAAACCGCCTAGGTTACATTCGGGTGCGTTCTTGCCGCGTGGGGTTTTCCGCGCCATGTGAGGGGCAACAAAGGATGTGACCATGGCCAAGCTGCTCAAGATCGATGTGTTTACCGATGTCGTGTGCCCCTGGTGCCTGGTGGGGTCGGCGCGGCTCGACAAGGCCATCGCGGCTTTGCCTGACGATATCGACGTGGTGGTCGAGAACCATCCCTTCTATCTCGACCCCAATACGCCGGCCGAGGGCGTTGTCGTGGCCGACATGCTGCGCGAGAAGTATGGCAAGGAGCCCAGCGAGATGTGGGCGCGCGTCGAGGGCGAGGCGAAGAAGGCCGGGGTCTATCTCGACCTGAGTAAGCAGCCGCGCATGTTCCCGACCAAGAAAGCGCATACGATCACGCGGCTGGCCAAGCCGCTGGGCATCCAGCACGAATTGGCCAATGCCATTGCCAATGCCTATTTCCTCGAACATCGCCAGATCAACGACGACAATGTGCTGGCCGATATCGCGGTGGAATATGGCTTTGATCGCGGCGATGCGATTGACGCGATGAATGACGAGAACGAACTCGCGATTACCGAACAGCTGGCGACCGATGCGGCGGCGCAGGGCATTCGCGGCGTGCCGTTCTTCGTGTTCGGCGAGAAATATGCGCTGTCGGGTGCGCAACCGGATGAAGTGTTCGAGCGGGCGTTGCAGCAGACGATCAGCGAACTGTAGAGGCGGTATGGGCGACACCGGCAATTGGTGTAGGCTCACCTCGAATCTTTGCCCGAGGTCCCGCCCGTGAAGCTGCTGCGCCGCATCCTGCTTGTTCTGTTGGTCGTGCTTGTCGTCGCCTATGTCGGCGTCGTCGGCTACATGTATTTCAACCAGCGCGCGTTGCAGTATGACGCTCAGGGCGAGATCACTGATCTGGCCGATACGGCGCTCAGCGGAGCCGAGGACATTGCCGTGCCATCTGATGATGGCGTGGTGCATGGCTGGTATCAGGCGCCGCAGGCGGGCAAGCCGGTCATCGTCTATTACAAGGGCAATTCGGGCAGTTTCAGCGCCGAACACGAGCGCTATGAGCAGTTCGTTGCCGATGGCTATGGCTTCGTGGCCTTCGACTATCGCGGCTTTCCGGCCTCGCCGGGCAGCATCAGCCAGCAGGGCATTCTGGACGACGCCACTGTTATGTTCGACTGGGCGGCGGAGAAGGGCTTTCCGCTGGTGATCTGGGGGCGCTCCCTGGGCTCGGGGCCGAGCACCTATGTCGCCAGCGTACGCGATGCCGAGGCGCTGCTGCTCGAAACGCCGTTCCTGTCGGCGGTGACGGTGGCGGGGGAGCGCTATCCCTATCTGCCGGTGGGGCTGGTGATGCAGGACCAGTTTCCGGTGAACCAGTGGATATCGGATGTCACCGAGCCGGTGCTGGTGGCGCATGGCACGGGTGACGTAACCATCGATGTCAGCAATGGCGAGCGCGTCTATGCGCTGGCGCCCAACAAGGACGAATTGTGGATCGAGCCGGGAGCCGGGCATAGCGATCTGTGGGATCGCGGCATCTGGAGCCATGCCGAGCCGTTCTTCGAGCGCGCGATAGCAGACTGACGGAATTGGTTAGCAGACTGTTAGCATTGACGCGCAGCGCGCGTGAATCCACCCAGCCTATAAGCCAAACAAAAACGCCGCCCCGAGAGGCGGCGTTTTCGAAACTGATGGCAGAAGGCGCTTAGGTGCGCGGAGTGGCAGCTGCGGGACGGCCGGCCTGGCCGGGACGTGCAGTTGCGGTCGGAGCGGGCAGACCGCCTTCGCGCTGGGCACGCTTGCGGGCCAGCTTGCGGGCGCGGCGGACAGCCTCGGCCTTCTGACGAGCCTTCTTCTCGGAGGGCTTCTCATAGTAGTTGCGCAGCTTCATCTCGCGGAAGACGCCTTCGCGCTGCAGCTTTTTCTTGAGCGCGCGCAGCGCCTGGTCAACGTTATTATCGCGAACGACTACTTGCAAAGGTCAACCGCCCTTTCGAAGCTTAGACATGTGGGTTTGGATGATAGCGCCGGAGCCAAAAAGCACCGTCGCCGACCAGCAGGGCCAGTCACCGTGGGCCGCTCTATAGCCCAGCTGAGTGGGCTTGTCCACTGTGCCGATGAGAAAAACCGCGGATTTGGCCTGCGCGGCCTTGCCCTTGGGCGCATCGAAGCGGAACAGTCGAGCCCGGTGATTTTGCCACCGGGAGACCGACATGACAAGTGAACTGGTGCTGCTACCGGGGCTGATCTGCGACGAGCGGCTGTGGCGCGACGTGATGGCTGAGCTGGATGCCCACGCCATGGTGGCCGACCTGACGCAGGACGATTCCATCGCGGCGATGGCGGCGCGGGTGCTGGCGGCAGCGCCGGCCCGATCTGCATTGGCCGGGCTCTCCATGGGCGGCTATGTGGCCTTCGAGATCATGCGGCAGGCGCCGGAGCGGGTGACGCATCTGGCGCTGCTCGATACTTCGGCGCGGGCCGATGACGCGGCGCGCAAGGAGACGCGCCGCAAGGGCATCGAGATGGTGGGGCGGGGCAAGTTCATCGGCGTGTCGCGCGGGCTGCTGGGGAGCCTGGTTGCGCCGCAGCATATGGGCAAGCCGGTCGCGCGGGATGTGCAGGCCATGTCCGAGCGGGTGGGGCAGGCGGCCTATCTGCGCCAGCAGGTGGCGATTATGAACCGGGTGGATTCGCGGCCGGGGCTGGGCGATATCGCGGTGCCGACCTTGGCGGGCGTGGGCGAGCTGGACAAGATGACGCCGCCCGAGCTGGCCGAGGAGATCGTGGCGGGGATTTCAGGGGCGGAACTGGTGCGGTTTCCCGACAGCGCGCATTTGCCGACAATGGAAAATCCGGGGGCGGTGGTGGGGGCGATGCGGGGATGGCTGAGACGGTAGTGCCACGCCCTCGTGGTTCGAGGGTCGCTGCGCTCCCGCCTCACCATGAGGGCTACTGGAACACCGCACCAAGAGTAGCCCTCATGGTGAGGTGCGAGCTCTTCGCGAGCCTCGAACCACGAGGGCGTGGCGTTATCTGCGGGTGATCCTATTCACATGGCCCATCTTGCGGCCGGGCCGCACTTCCGTTTTGCCGTAGAGATGGGGTTGGGTGTTGCCGTCGAGGCCCGATGGCACGATGCGGACTTCGTCGCCGACGAGGCTTTCCATAACCACGTCGGCCATGCGGGCCGGGTCGCCCAGCGGCCAGCCCACAACGGCGCGGATGTGTTGCTCGAACTGGTCGGTGAGGCAGACCGCCTCGGTCCAGTGGCCGGAATTGTGGACGCGGGGGGCGATCTCGTTGACCATGAGGGTTGGGCGCTCGCCCGGTATGACGAAGAATTCGACGCCGAGCACGCCGACATAGTCGAGTGCCACGACGATGACCTTGGCCAGCATGGCGGCATGCTTTTCGACGCCGGGCGGGATATCGGCCGGTACGGTCGAGGTGAAGAGGATGTGGTGGCGATGGACATTCTCGGCGGCGTCGAAGGCGCGCACTTCGCCTGACGCATTGCGGGCGACGACGACCGAGATTTCCTTTTCGAAGGGCATGAAGGCTTCGAGCACCAGCGGCTTGGGGCTGAGCTCGGCAAAGGCGGATGCGGCTTCGCTGCGCTCGCGGATGACGCGCTGGCCTTTGCCGTCATAGCCCAGCCGCGTGGTCTTGAGCACGGCGGGCAGGCCGAGCGCGTCGATGGCGGCTTCGAGATCGGCGATGGTCTCGACGGCGCGATAGGGCGCGACGGGAATGTTCTTGGAGGCGAGGAAGCCCTTTTCGGCGAGGCGATCCTGCGACACGGCCAGCGCATTGGCGCCGGGGCGCAGGGGCTTCCTGGCGGCAAGAAACTCGGCCGTGGCGGCCGGGACATTCTCGAATTCGTAGGTGATGACATCGACCGCATCGGCGAAGGCGGCGAGGGCCGCCTCGTCGTCATAGGCGGCGACGGTCTTGTGCGGGGTGACCTCGAAGGCCGGGCTATCAGGGTCGGGACAGAAGATGTGGGTGCGCATGCCCAGCCTGGCCGCGGCCAGCGCCAGCATGCGGCCGAGCTGGCCGCCACCGAGAATGCCGATCATGCTGCCTGGCGGCAGCGCGGAATTGTCGTTTGCCAAGGTCTACTCGGTATCTGCGGGAAAGAGCGGGACGGTCGCCGTCTGGCGGGCGCGATAGGTGTCGAGCCGGTCGGCCAGGTCATCGTCGGACAAGGCCAGTACGGCGGCTGATAGCAGCGCGGCATTGATGGCGCCGGGTTCGCCGATGGCCAGGGTGCCGACGGGAATGCCGCCGGGCATCTGCACGATGGAAAGCAGGCTATCCTGCCCGTTGAGTGCCTTGGACTTGACCGGCACGCCGAAGACCGGCAGCGGTGTCATCGCGGCGATCATGCCCGGCAGGTGGGCGGCGCCGCCGGCACCGGCGATGATGACCTTGAAGCCCTCGGCCCGCGCATTGCTGGCGAAATCGACCAGGCGTTCGGGGGTGCGGTGGGCGGAGACGATGCGCGCCTCGTATTCGACCTCGAGCGCTTCGAGCGTTTCGGCGGCGAGGCGCATGGTGGGCCAATCGGACTGGCTGCCCATGACGATGGCGACGAGCGGTTTTGTGAGCACGGCCGATTCCCCTATCGGTCTTTGCAAAGCGCGGAACTAGCCCAATTGTCGCCACACATCAAGGCGGTGGACCCATCAGGCGATGATGTCGGGCAGCAAAATATTCTCGAGCTGGACGATGCGATCCTTGAGCGCCAGCTTGCGCTTCTTGAGCCGCTGGATGAGCATGCGGTCGGCCACATGCGAGCTGGTCAGCGTATCGATGGCCGCGTTGAGGTCGCTGTGTTCCTGGCGCTTGGTGGCCAATTCCAGACCCAGGGTGGCTTCCTGTTCCTTGGTGAGCGAAAGCATGGATTCCCGCGTACTCCCGACGCCTCAGCCGTTACCTCTGGTTAACCGATCACGGGGAGTTTTGCACCAGATTTCAAGAGCCCTCCGGAAGGCAGTCGACAAGTCGTGAATTATTTGTGACGATCACCTCGTCCACATAGGCTTTCAAGGAGTTGTCATGACGACTGAAGGGCATATCGCGGCGCTCGAACGGCGCCACCAGGAGTTGGACCGCCAGATCCAGGCAGAACTGCAAAGCACCCGCCACGACGATCTGATGGTCAGCGCGCTAAAGCGCAAGAAACTCGAAGTGAAGGACCAGATCTACAAATTCAGTGCGGTTTCCCAGTAAGAGCGGCAGCAAGCCGCCCATCTGGGTTTTCGAAGGGTCACAGCACAGGCTGCGGCCCTTTTTTGTTGCCTTTGTCTGAGCGCGGTGCGCTCGAAAGACCCCCACCCTCATTCCCTCCCCACAAGGGGGAATGAGGGTGGGGGTGATGTCACCGCAGACGTGGATGCCGTTCACAAGCCCCAGAATACCCCTCGCGCCCCGTCCCAGACCAGCTTGAGCGCGAGCAGGAAAACCAGCCAGTAGGCGATAAGGTAGAACCATTTCATCGAGATGCGGCGGACCAGCCAGACGCCGGCCAGCACGCCGATAATGCCGACCGGAATCAGCGCTGCGGACAGTTGCAGATTGTGGACATTGAGCTGGCCCAGGAAGAAATAGGGAATCAGCTTGGCCGAATTGACGATGGCGAAGAAGAAGGCCGAGGTGCCCGAATAAATGGCCGGCGTCAGGCGCTGGGGCAGCACATAGATCTGGAAGGGCGGGCCGCCGGTATGGCTGATGAAGCTGGTGAAGCCGGCAAAGCCGCCCCAGAAATTGCCCCAGAGCCGGGACGGGGGCAGGCCTTCGAGCTTCTTGCGCAGGGGCAGCAGGGCATCGAGGATGAAGAGCAGCGTCACCACGCCGACAAAGAGCAGCACGCCGGCATCTGACACGACGGACCACAGCGCCCAGCCCAGCAGCGTGCCCACGGCCGCGCCGGGCAGCATGATACGCAGGATACGCCAGTCGACTTCCTTGCGATAGGTCCAGACGGCGATGACATCCATGGCCAGCAGCACGGGCAGCATGATGCCCGCGGCATCGCGGGCCGGCATGACCAGGCTCAGCAGCGGCACGCCGACCATGCCCAGGCTGCCGAGCAGGCCGGCCTTGGACAGGCCGACAACCAGCACCGCGATCACGGCGACCGTGACGAAATAGGGATCGAAGATGGGCATGGAGTGGTCCGGAATGGGCGAGAAGAGTCAGTAGGCCTCATCCTGAGCCCGTCGAAGGACGAGGTCGGAGCACTGTCAGCGTGCCCGCCCTCGTGGTTCGACAGGCTCACCATGAGGGCTCAAAAATTATCGTACTACTCGGTACGCTTCGGGGCGGGCTTGTCAACTGGAATGGCAGATGGGGTGTCGCCGCTCATGGCTTCGTTGAGCAGGTCCATGGAATTGCGCACCATGCCGATATAGGCGTCCTCGTCGTGGCGCACGGCGAAACTGTCATGTAGCAATTCGTTGTCATGGCGCTCGAAGGCCTGGGCCATGTGCATGGCGTCGTTGGGGGCCACGCCAAGCTGGGTAAGCACCTTGGCGCCGAGGCTGATGGCGGAGAGGAAGGTTTCGCGCTCGAAAATCTCGACGCCCATGGCCATCAGCTCATGGGCATGGCCGCGATCGACGGCGCGGGCGGCGACGGTGACCGAGGGGAAATGCTTGCGCAGGTTGCGGGCGATGTCGAGGATGCGGTCGCGCCCGCCCACGGCGATCACCACCAGCTCGGCCTGGCCGACGCCGGCGGCATGGAGCAGGTCGAGCCGCGAGCCATCGCCGTAGAACACCTTGACGCCGAATTTGCGCACCAGCTCGATCTGGGCGGGATCGTCGTCGATCAGCGTCATGTCGAAGCCCTGGCTGCGCAGCATGCGGGTGACGATCTGGCCGAAGCGGCCATAGCCGAGCACGACGATGCGGCGATGCTCGATGGGGTCGTTGGGGCGTTCGCCCTTGCGCCGTGCATCGAGCCGCGGGGCGATCAGGCGGTCGAAGGCCAGCAGGAGGAGGGGTGTCGTCGCCATGGAAAGGGCGATGGCAACGGCCAGGAAAGCGTGGTCGTCGGCGCCGATGGCGCTGTTGTTCTGGGCGAATTGCAGGATGACGAAGGCAAATTCGCCGGCCTGGCTGAGCAGGATGGCTACCAGCAGCCGGTCGGCCAGATGCATGCGGAACAGGCTCGCCAGCACGAAGAGCACGGCGATCTTGATGCCGACGAAGCCGAGCACCAAAGCCAGCAGTCGCAGCGGTTCGGACCAGAGGATGTCGAAGGCGATCGACATGCCGACCGAGATGAAGAACAGCCCGAGCAGCAGGCCCTTGAAGGGTTCGAGATTGCTTTCGAGTTCGTGGCGATATTCGCTGTCGGCCAGCAGCACGCCGCCGATAAAGGCGCCCAAAGCCGGCGAAAAGCCTTCGAACTGGGCCAAAAGGGCCGCGCCAAAGACGATGGCGAGCCCCAGGGCGGTGAAGGCTTCGCGCACGCCGGTCAGCGCCACGAAGCGCAGCACCGGACGCACGAGGAAACGTCCGGCGAGCACCGCGCCGACAAAGGCGCCGATGATGATGAGGGGCGTGATCCAATCCATGGGATTGGCGATGGATCTCGACGGCACTCGCCACTTCGTGGTCCAGCGCCGCCTCGGGCATGGCGAGGAGCGGAATGGCGGCCAGGATGGGGATGACCGAAACATCCTGCACCAGCAGTACGGCGAGGCTGGCCCGGCCGGCATCGGTGCGAGTGATGTCGCGCTGCTGGGTCGATTGCATGGCGATGGCCGTCGAGGACATGGACAGAGCCAGGCCGATGATGACGGCGACATTGAGCGCAAAGCCGGCAGCCAGCAGCGCCAGGGCAATGATGATGGAGGTAAGGGCGAGCTGGGTGACGCCGAGGCCGAGCACCTTGTGGCGCATACGCCAGACTTCGCTGGGTTGCAGATCGAGGCCAATGAGAAACAGCATCATGACGATGCCGAATTCGGCGATCTGGCGGACGAGGTCGGTGTCGGACACCAGCCCCAGGCCATAGGGGCCGATCAGGATGCCGGCGGCGAGATAGCCTAGCACGGTGCCGAGGCCCAGGGCCTTGGCCAGCGGCACCAGCGCGACGCTGGTGGCCAGGAGTACGAAAACGGCCAGCAGGATGTTGTTTTCCATTCCGCTGGCCGTTGCCTCTTAGTTGTCGCTGTCGGTGTTGAGCGACTTGAGCTTGGAGAAGACCGAGTCGGCGTCGAAATCGTCCTGCGCCTCGGCGGGGCGATGATCGTTGGCGGCGAATTCACCTTCTTCGCCTTCGGCGTGGCCGCGGGCACCTGAGCGGGCCAGGGCCTCTTCGGCCGTCATCAGCATGGTGCCTTCCTCGGCCTCATCGATGCCCGGCGCACCCTTGGAGGCGCGCTTGACCTCGAGATCGAGGTCGATCTGGCTGCACAGGCCCAGGGTCACCGGGTCCATGGCGGCGAGGTTGGCCGAATTCCAGTGGGTGGAATCGCGCACCGAGTCGATGGTCGACTTGGTGGTGCCGACCAGGCGCATGATCTGGGCGTCCTTGAGTTCGGGGTGATTGCGCACCAGCCACTTGATGGCATTGGGGCGCTCGTTGCGGCGCGAAATCGGGGTGTAGCGCGGGCCCTTGCGCTTGGCGGCGGCGACGCGAACCTTGGGCTCGCTCAGCTTCATGCGATAATTGGGGTCGGCCTCGGCCTTTTCGATCTCTTCGCGGGTCAACTGACCGTTCTGGATCGGATTGACACCCATGATGCCGCCAGCGACATCGCCATCGGCAATGCCCTGAACTTCGAGCGGATGCAGCGTGCAAAAGGCAGCGATCTGCTCGAACGACAGCGCAGTGTTGTCGACGAGCCAGACAGCGGTCGCCTTGGGCATCAACAAAGGCTGGGTCATGATAAAACTCTCCTGCAGGCGCGGCCGGTTTTCCTCCGGGCCGCTCCGCCTCTTTGCTTTATGCTGAGGGGGAATAAGCCACAATATATGGGTTTAGCGGCCGATCCGCAATGGCGATGTCGGTTTTTTACGGCCTCTTTCAGGGAGAGGAAGCGGCGCCGAATGGCGTGATCAACACGATTTTACCCAGGTGACGGCGGGCTTCCATGGCGCGGTGGGCCTCGGAGGCCTCGGCCAGCGGGAAGTGCGCCACTGATGGCTTGACGAAACCGGGCCGCGACAAAGCGGGCAGCAGGTCGGCACGGATACGATCGGCAATGGCGGCCTTGGTGGCTGATGTCTGCGGCCGCAGAGTGGAGCCGGACAGCGTCAATTGCCTGGCCATGATGGCGCGCAGCGACAGGCTGGCCGTGCTGCCGTCCAGCGTCGAGACCTGGACGATATGGCCGCCTCGCGCCGAGGCGGCGACATTCTGTTCGGCCATCTTGCCGCCGATGATGTCGACCACGCGATCGACGCCCTTGCCGTCGGTCAGCGCCAAGGCGCGGGCTGTAATGTCCTCGCTGGTATGGTCGATGGTGGCGAAGGCGCCGAGCCGGGTGGCATAGTCGGCCTTTTCAGGCGACGAGACGACGCCGATGGCGCGGGCGCCGAGAATGGCTGATATCTGGATGGCGGCGCCACCGATGCCGCCGGAGGCGCCATGCACGAGCACGGTCATGCCCGGTTCGAGTCCGGCGCGCATGACCAGGGTCTGGGTGACGGTGAACCAGGTTTCGGGCAGGGCGGCGGCTTCGGCGAAGCTCCAGCCGTCGGGGATGGGCAGCACCTGGCCTGATGGCACGGCGGCATATTCGGCATAGCCGCCGCCATTGACCAGCGCCATGACGCGGTCGCCGACCTGCCAGTTGGTGACGCCAGCGCCAAGCGCGGCGATTTCGCCGGCAACTTCGAGGCCGGGCAGGGGCGAGGCGTCGGGCGGCGGATCGTAGTGGCCGCGACGCTGGGCCAGGTCGGGGCCGTTGACCCCGGCAGCGGCAACGCGGATCAGCACCTCGCCGTCCCGGCAGGCGGGCGCGGGCAGGCGCTGGAGTTCGAGGACTTCGGGACCGCCTGGGCGGGCGATGGCAATGGCGTGCATATCGGTAAGTGTCATGCCACCATGCTGGCCGATGCGGATTTGCTCGGCAAGCCTTTCGCGCTAAGCTGAGGGTTCAACCCTGGCGCAGGAGGCTGAAACAATGTTTGACGAAGAGATCAAGAAGCCCAAAGGCCATGAGGTGGGCATGACCATCGACACCATGTCGGTGGAGGAATTGCATGAGCGCATCAACCTGCTCGAGGTCGAGATCGAGCGGCTCAAGGCCACGATCGAAGCCCGCGGCGCCACGCGCAAGGCAGCGGACGCCGCGTTCAAGTTCTAGGTCCTTATTTTGTCGCGTTTCCGAACCGCAAAACCGTCTCCACTTTTGCTGGAAACGCTCTAGCCGTGCCCGACCGGCTTGACCGAGCCATCGCCGAACACTTTCGGCGGGTCGGGCTGCGGGTCGAAGCCGCCGATTTCGCGCGGTGGGTCGGGCTGGGGATTAAAGCCCCTGATATCGCCCGGATGGACGAAGCCCTTGGCCTGGTTCACGGCGGGCAGCAGCTCGGCGCTATTGCCGTCCGTGGTCGATATCACCATGAGCGCGACCAGCAGACCGGCAGCGGCTCCAGCAGAAAGAGTGGTCATCGATTCCTCCTCATTACGTGAGGATTCCGGCTTAGCGCGCGGGTGATGAGCGCGGCCGGAACGGACCATTCAGAATCCGTTCAACCAGTGCCGGCCGGCAGGATTTTCCCGCGTGGCGGCCATGGTGGAGAAAATACACTACTGAATTGATAGACATTTTGGGCGAGAGGCGTAGCTTTGTGCGTCGGCGACGAACCAGGGAGTTCGACATGGCGCGCAATGTCACCAGATCGGGCAATTCCGCAGGCGGGTTCGGGCAGCAGCCTGACACCATCGGCAATGGCGTGCTGATCCTGTTGCTGGGCGTGGCAGCATGGGGCGTGACGCTCCTGCTCGGCTCGGGAATCTGGCAATGCCTTGCGGCCCTGCTGGCCCAGCCCCCGGCATGATTGCGCAACGGACTGTCAGGGTTAAGAAATCGACTCCTGTTAACGGAGAATTAATCTCTTGGCGGTAACCTGACATTATTCAGATTGTTCTGGATTTTGCAGAGTGGTTTCTCCCTCTGTTTGACGCCTCCCTGTTAACTTCGAGAGCGGTTTTTGCCGCTCTTTTTCTTTTGGGCGTCCTATTGGCCTTGGTATGGCCCTGATCTTAAAGCTCTTTTTAGCTTGATGGACCGCAAGGGATGACGCCTTGCCGGTTTGGGCCTAGCATGGCCATCGTCAGGGAGCATGCGTTTGACGGATTTGAAAGAGACAGGACCGGCAATCGCCATCGGGCCACGCATCGTGGCGTCGGGCGGATTCGACCTGCTCTATCGCGAAGGCATGGGCCTGATCGAGGACGTGGCGGCCTATCTCGACGGCGAAGGCCGCAATGAGAGCCGGATCCTGGGGCGCGAAGCCTCGTTCCTCTACGCCACCGAATCCATGCGGCTGACCACGCGGCTGATGCAGCTGGCCTCATGGCTGCTGTTGCAGCGCGCGGTCAACGAAGGCGAAATCAGCAAGGAAAATGCCCGCTCCGAAAAGGAGAAGGTCAAGTTTTCGGCCACGCCTTCGGAACGCGGCGGGCCGGGCTACGACCAATTGCCGGAAACCCTGCGCGCCTATATCGACAAGGGCGACCGGCTGTTCGACCGGGTAATGCAGTTCGATACGCTGGAGCGTGGCCGCATGCCCGAGCTCGATCCGGGCACGGCCAATGGCATTGCCGACCAGTTGGCCCGACTCAAGGCGGCGTTCGGCCGGGTTTAGGTTTTTCAGTAGCGCTCGAGACATCCCCACTTGCGGTGTCACCCCGGCCTAGAGCCTGGAGTGTTCCCTTTGGACGCAAGAGGCCGGTTACCCCTCTCCCCTCGTGGGAGAGGGTGGAAATCCGCGTTCAGCGGATTTCCGGGTGAGGGGCTGCGTCCGCCCATGCTTCAATGATGAGGGATAACGCGGCGCCCCCTCATCCGCCCTTCGGGCACCTTCTCCCACGAGGGGAGAAGGGGAACGCCCCAAGCACCAAGCGCTCGAAATAAACACTTCCCCTTGAGCCGGGGCTGGCTTGAGATTTGGCTACGGCCGCAAGGTCGATGGATGAGCCACCGAGCATGCCCCGACACATCTCAGGATGGATCCCGGCTCAAGGCCGGGATGACATGGTGGGTGTTACAACGACTGTGCACAACAAGGCTGGCAAAACAAAAAGCCCGGCACACTGGCCGGGCTTTTCGAATTCATCGCGGATCGGCTTAGATGCCGAGACCCTTGAAACGCTCCTTGAAGCGCGAAACGCGGCCGCCGCGGTCGAGCAGTTGGCCCGTGCCACCGGTCCAGGCCGGATGGGTCTTGGAGTCGATGTCGAGCTGCAGGGTGTCGCCGGCCTTGCCGTAGGTCGAGCGGGTTTCGTAAGTGGTGCCGTCGGTCATGACCACAGTGATGGTGTGGTAGTCCGGATGGATATCAGCCTTCATCGGTATCGCCTCAAATCAAACGGGCGCCGTGGCGCCCGGAGAGCATCTAAAACTGGTGTTGCCGGCTTCATACAGAAAGCCCGGCTTCTCCGCAAGGGCGCGGGCGCGGCAATTTCGCACCGGACAAAGCTGTTGCCGCCCCGCCAGGCAGTGCCTATATCCAAGCACCAATCCAGCCTTTCCCCAAAACAGGTGGCGTAACCTCGCGATGACAGACCAGGCCGCCCCGGCTCAGGCTGACGCCGAAAAGATCGTAGCGACTCCGGTCGTCAACCCCCGCAAGCTGCAGCCATTGCGCAAGCTGGTGCCCTTCATGCTGCGCTATCCGGTGCGGCTGGGGCTCACCGTGGCCTTCCTGCTGGTGTCGGCCGTCGCCTCGCTGGCCATTCCGGCGCTGCTGGGTGGGGCCATCGACCAGGGCTTCATTACGCAGAACCTGGAAAATGTCGGCCGCTATGGTTGGCTGATCGTGGGTGTTGCGGCCATCATGGCGGTGGCGAGCGGGGCGCGGTTCTATTTCATCTCGGTCATCGGCGAGCGCGTGCTGGCCGATCTGCGGCAGGCGGTGTTCGCGCACCTGCTGGGGCTGGATGCGCGCTATTTCGATACACATCGGGTGGGCGAACTCACCAGCCGGCTCAATGGCGACGTGGCGATGATCCGCGGCGCGGTGGGATCGAGCTTCTCGCTGGCCTTGCGCTCGATGGTCACCATTGTCGGCGCGCTGATCATGATGCTGCTGACCAGTCCGATCCTGACTTTGGCCGTGGTGATTGCGGCGCCGGCCATTCTCTTCCCCGTTATCACCTTTGCCCGCCGGCTGCGTGGCATGTCGCGCCGGACGCAGGATGCGCTGGCCGATCTTTCCGCCATGGCCACCGAAATGCTGGGCGCCACCCGCACGGTTAAGTCGTTCACCCAGGAGCCGGTGCAGGCTGCCCAATATGACGAGCGCAGCGAAGCCAGCTACAGCGCCGAAGTGCGCCGGCTGCTGGCACGCTCCGTGCTGGTCGGCATGGTGATTTTCCTCGGCACGGCAGCCCTGGTGTTCCTGGTCTGGTGGGGTGCCCGCTCGGTCTTCGAGGGCACGGTGACGGCCGGGCAACTGGCGCAGTTCCTCGTCTATGCGCTGATGGCTTCGGGCGCGCTGACCAATGTCAGCGAAGTGCTGGGCACGCTGCAATCGGTGGCTGGCGCCACCGAAAGGCTGACCGAAATCCTCGATACCGAACCCACCATCCGTGAAGCGGCCAATCCGGTGGCGCTGCCTGTTCCCGCGCTGGGCACGGTGGCGTTCGAAAAGGTCAATTTCTCCTATGACGGGTCCGAACCAGTTCTGACCGGGCTCGATTTCAGTGTTGGGCGCGGGGAGACGGTGGCGCTGGTCGGGGCCTCGGGCTCGGGTAAATCCACGACCCTGTCGCTGCTGCAGCGCTTCTATGATGTCAGCGACGGGGTGATCCGCGTCGATGGCGTGGATATTCGCGATGTGCGCCTGCGCGAATTGCGGCAACGCTTTGCCTATGTCGAGCAGGAGCCGACCATCTTTGCCGGCACGATTGCCGAGAATATCCGCTTCGGCAAACCTGATGCTGATGAGGCCGAGGTGGAGGCGGCGTCACGCGCCGCTTTGGTGCATGATTTCGTGATGGACCTGCCGCTGGGCTATGACACGATGGTGGGCGAACGCGGCGTCATGCTGTCGGGCGGGCAGAAGCAGCGCCTCGCCATTGCGCGCGCCATTCTCAAGAATGCACCCATCCTGTTGCTCGACGAGGCCACCAGCGCGCTGGATGCGCAGAGCGAGCGGCTGGTGCAGACCGCGCTGGAGCACCTGATGGCGGGCCGCACCACGCTGGTCATCGCCCATAGGCTGGCCACCATTCGCGACGCCGACAAGATCCTGGTGCTCGATGGCGGCCACATCATCGACCAGGGCACGCATGACGAACTGGTCGCCAAGGGCGGGCGCTATGCCGAGCTGGCGCGGTTGCAGTTTCGGCTGGACGATGCGGGGTAGCATTGTGGCTCCCAGGCGCCGGCCCGGGGTCTCGCAAGGCTCGACCCGTGATCGGCTCAAATCGCTCCACTGGAGCGATTTGCCGGCGCGCTGCGCCGTCGCCGATCACCCCTCCGTCAGCTTGAACTCGATCCTGCGGTTCCGCCGATAGGCTTCTTCGGTATTGCCGGGGTCGAGTGGGGTGAATTCGCCGAAGCCGGCGGCGACCAGGCGGTTGGGCGAGACGCCCTTGCTCACCAGATATTGTGCCACCGAAATGGCGCGGGCAGCCGACAGTTCCCAGTTCGAGGGGAAGCGGGCATTGGAGATCGGCCTGATATCGGTGTGGCCGTCGATGCGCAAAACCCAGTTGATGTCGGGCGGAATCTCTGTTTCGAGCTGCAAGATGGCTTCGGCCAAAGCGTCGAGGTCGGGCGTGCCTTCGGACGAAATATCGGCCTGGCCGGGGGCGAACAGCACTTCGGACTGGAACACAAAGCGGTCGCCCACGACGCGGACATCGGCGCGGCCTTCGAGGATTTCGCGCAGGCGGCCGAAGAAGTCGGAACGGTAGCGCGAGAGGTCCTGTACGCGCTGGGCCAAAGCCAGGTTGAGGCGGCGGCCGAGATCGGCGATCTGGGTGCGCGATTCGGTATCGCGGGTTTCCGAGGCTTCGAGGGCGGCTTCCAGCGCGCCGATCTGGGTGCGCAGGGCGGCAAGCTGCTGGTTGAGCAGCGCGACCTGGGCATTGGCCTCGTCGGACAGTTCCTGGGCCGCCATCAGGTCATCCTCGAGGCCGGCAATGGCGGCATCCTTGTCACCAAGGCCGGCACCGATGCCGGCAAGCTGGCTGCTGAGGCTGGCATTATCGGCCTGGGCGCTGCCCAGCGTGGCTGTCAGCGTGGCGATCTGGGTGGTCAGATCGTCGGAATTGGCGCGTTCGAGCTGCAGCAGGTCGGTCAGCTCGGCAATCTGGCTGTTGAGGCGGGCCAGCGCGGAGTCGCGGCCCTGGATTTCCCGGCCCAGGAAGAACTGGGTCAGCATGAACAGGGACAGCATGAAGATGATGACGAGCAGCAGGCTCGACAGGGCGTCGACGAAGCCGGGCCAGTAATTGGCCTCCTGGCGACGGCGGGCGCGGGCAAAGGCCATGGGTTAGTTCCGCCGCTCGTTGTCGCCTTGCGACAGCACCGCCTCGATCAATTCGCGCAGCTTCTGGTTGGTTTCGCCCTGCTCGGTGATGTGCTTGCGCAGATCGTCCTGCTCGGTACGGATATGCTTGACCAGCCCGTCAATACCGCGCGCCAGCTCGGCCATGGCGCGGATGGCGTTCTGGCTGGAATCCCGGCTCTGCATGCTGTCGCCGAGCTTGTCGAACATGGCCTGCATTTCCGGGCCACCGGCGCTGGCCTGCATGGCGCTGACCGGGTGATCGAGCTCGGTCATCGAGGTCATCCAGTCCTCGAGATCGGTATAGAAGGCATTCTGCGCCTGGCTGGTCTGGAGGTCGAGGAAACCCAGGACCAGCGAACCGGCAAGGCCGAACAGCGATGACGAAAAGGCGGTGCCCATGCCGCCCAGGGGTGCGGCCAGGCCCTCTTTGAGATTGCCGAACAGGGCGGCGCTGTCGGCGGAAGTGACGTCCAGCGCATTGATGACGCCGGCCACCGAACCCACGGTTTCCAGCAGGCCGTAGAAAGTGCCCATGAGGCCGAGGAAAACCAAGAGGCCCGTGAGATAGCGCGAGGTGTCCTTGGCTTCGTCGAGCCGGTTGCCGACCGAATCGAGGATGGAGCGCATGGAGGAGGGCGTGATCACCGCTTCCCCGATCCGCTCGCGCAATATGCCGGCGACCGGCGCGAGCAGGATGGGCGGACGCACATTGGTCGAGGTGCCGTCCTGCAGGGAATTGACCCACTTCACCTCGGGGAACAGGCGAATGACCTGGCGGAAGCTGAGGAAGATGCCGATGAACAGCGAGAAGAAAATCAGCGAATTGATAAAGGGGTTAGCCCAGAAGAAGGTGACGATATTGGTGAACAGGATGGCCGCGACCAGCGCCACCAGCACCAGGAAAATCACGATCTTGACGAGGTAAACGGTCGGGCTGGCCAGGTGGTAGGGATCATAGCCTTGCGTCATCTGCCTTAACCTTGCCCCTTACGCGCAAATCACAGGCCGCCAGACTAGTCAGCACTGGCGGAGGGGGCAATGAGAAAGGTTAACGGATGGTGGAGGCGTGATCGGGGGCGGCGGCTCTTCAGCCGCCGGCCACTTGGGTCATTGCGCCAAAGCGGCGCTGAACTCGGGCAGCAGCCGTTCGAGCGCATAGGGGATGGAGATGACCGAGGCCTGCGAGAAAGCCAGGTCGGGCAGGATGATGGCACCGCCATTCTTGAACGCCCCGATATTGGGCAGGGTCGGGTGTGCGGCCAGCATTTCCTCGCGGCTGAGGCCGAAGGGGTAAATGAGCAGGATATCGGCATCGACCAGGGCGGCCTGCTCGTCCGATGTCGTGGCGTAGCTCTCGCCCGCCGGGATCGCGAGCACGGCCTCGATGGGCGAGAAACCGAGTTGGTAGAGCGTCGCGTTGATGAACTGCGCCCGGGCGTAATAGGTCAGGCCGCCCTGGTGCACGTCGAGATAGTTGGCCGTGTGACCAGCAAATTCGGGATGCGCGGCCTTCTGCGCGGCGAGATAGGCATTCAGTTCGGCGATCAGGGCCTCGCCCTGGGCCTCGCGGCCGACGGCCTGGGCGATCAACCGCGTGGTGCCGATGGTCGTCGAGCCCCAGGGCAGTTCGCCCTTGGGCAGGGAAACAGTTGGCGCGATCTGGCTCAGCCGCTCATATTCCTCGGCATCGCCGCCGGAGCTGGCAAAGACGATGAGATCGGGGTCTTCGGCGGCGATGGCTTCGTAGTTGAGGTCGCGGCCCTTCCAGACCGTGGGTTTGGTGTCGCCCAGCAGGTCAACCGACCACGCACCCGCGCCGGTATCGAAATTGTACCAGGATCGGATGGCGACCGGCCTGATGCCCAGCGCCAGCAACGTGTCGACGTCGCGATCCATGAGCGCCACGACGCGTTGTGGTTCGGCCGGGATGGTCACCGTGCCGAATGTGTGCTCGATGGTCACGGGGAAGGGTGCCTGCTGCGCCTGAGTGCCGGTCAGCATGGCCGTGGCAATTGCCAGCGCACCGAGAAAGGACTGTAGCTTAAGCATCAAAAACCCCGCAATTGCGAATGGCAATGCGGGGTTGGTAGTTTTGATGATTTACACAGTCAAGTTATCTCTACTGGATGCCCTTGAGCTGCTTCAGCAAAGCGGCCTGCAGGCTTTCGTTGCCGGCGACGACCTGGCCGTTCCAGACCGAACCGGGGCTTCCGGCATAGTCGGAGACGAAGCCGCCGGCTTCCTTGACCATGAGCAAGCCCGGCGCCACGTCCCAGGGGGAAAGGCCGGCTTCCCAGATGGCGTCGTAGCGGCCCGAGGCGAGCCAGGCCATATCCATGGAGATCGAGCCTGAGCGGCGGATGCCGGCAACAGCGGGATTGATATGGGCGAGCTGGCGCAGTTGCAGCGCGTCATTGGCGGTGCCCTGCGTCTTGATGCCGGTGCAGACCACGGCATCGGCCAGCGACTTGCGGCCGGCGACGCGCAGGCGCTTGCGGTCGTTGAGCCAGGCGCCGCCGCCCTTTTCGGCAGTGTAGAGTTCGTCGAGCACCGGATTGTAGATCACCGAGGCGACGATCTCGTTGGCGCGCTCAAGCGCAATGGCGCAGGCGAAGAGCGGGATCGAGTGGAGGAAATTGGTGGTGCCGTCGAGCGGGTCGATCAGCCAGCGATGCTGGCCGTCGGTGCCGGCCACTTCGCCGCCCTCTTCCATCAGGAAGGCATAGGTGGGGCGGGCCTTGAGCAGTTCGTCATAGACGATCTGTTCGGCGCGCAGGTCGGCCTTGGAGACGAAATCGGCCGGACCCTTGCGGGAAACCTGCAGGTTTTCGACTTCGGAAAAGTCCTTGGTCAGCGACCGGCCGGCCTTGATGGCGGCGTTGACCATGACGTTGAGGATTGCTGAGCGTGCCATGGTTCAGTCCGCCCGGCGCATATAGGTGGCTTCCGTGGTGTCGACCACAATGCGCTCGCCCGCGGCAATGAAGGGCGGCACCATGACCCGCAGGCCGTTGGCCAGGATGGCCGGCTTGAACTGGCTGGAGACGCTCTGGCCCTTCTGCACCGGATCGACCTCGGTGACTTCGAGCACGACATTGGCCGGGAAGCGGATGCCGAGCGGGGTTTCCTCGTGCATTTCCAGGGTGATCTTCATGCCGTCCTGCAGGAAGGCGGCGCGCTCGCCGACGAAATCCTTGGCCAGTTCGACCTGCTCGTAGCTGTCCTGATCCATGAAGACCAGGCTGTCGCCCTGCTCGTAGAGATAGGTGAAGTCGCGGAATTCCAGCTCGACGGTTTCCACCGTCTCGGCCGAGCGGAAGCGCTCGTTGAGCTTGGTGCCGCCAAGAATGGCCTTGAGCTCGACCTGGGCATAGGCGCCGCCCTTGCCCGGCTTGACGTGATCGACCTTGACCGCGACCCAGAGGCGGTCCTGGTGGTTGACGACATTGCCGGGGCGGATTTCGTTGCCGTTGATCTTGGCCATTGCGTTGCTTTCGGGTGCGCGGAATTGTCGGTTCGGGCCACGCGCGCCGGATGCGGCTGACCTGACGTTGATGGGGCTTTATGGGCGTGGCGGGCTTATTGCCTCAGAACGCCCGCTGGTTCAAGGGTCTTGCGCTGCGGCGCCTGACGGCGCGCTGTCGGCATCGGTGGGCGCGGGCAGGGCATTGCCCTGCGGCTCTGCACCGGTGGTGGGGATTTCCAGCACAGTTTCGACGCTGGGTGGTGTCGAGGGCCAGAAGCGGGCGCGTTCCTCGGCGCGGGCCAGGTCCGCCTCGGGAATGGAGACCAGCAGCCGGTCGAGCGAGGGGTCGCTGAGCCCCTGCCTGCGGGCCAAAGCGCGCCACATGGCGGCATCTTCGAGATTGAGCGTCACGCCTTCGCCAACGGCGAGCAGCTTGGCATAGCGGTTCTGCGCCACGGCATTGCCGGCCTCGGCGGCGCGGCCATACCAGGTCGCGGCGCCGGGCACGTCCTTGTCCACGCCCTGGCCGAGATAGAGCAGGGTGGCGTAGTCGACCTGGGCCGGCACCAGGTTCTGTTCGGCGGCGAGACCGATATAGCGGGCGCCCTCGGCCGGATTGGGGGCGAGGCCCGCGCCTTCGATCAGCATGGTGCCATAGTCGTATTGCGCCTCGGGCAGTTCGGCGTCGGCGGCTTCCTTCATCAGCTCGGCGGCGGTCACCAGGCTGGGCGAGGCATAGACGCCTTCGACATGCAGCAGGGCCATATTGTATTTGGCCGGGACATAGCCGGCCTCGGCGGCCTTGTTGAACAGTTCGGCGGCGCGGGTGCGGTTCTTGGGCACGCCGATACCGTCCTGATAGGCCAGAGCCAGCGCGAATGTGGCGAGATGGTCGCCGCCATTGGAGGCCAATTGATACCAGCCGGCAGCGCGCTGGTCGTTCTGGGCCACGCCCAGGCCCTTGGCATAGAGTTCGGCAATCAGGGTCTGCGCAGCGGCGTCGCCCTGTTCGGCACGGGGCAGAGCCAGCTCAAGCGCGGTGAGGAAATAGCCGCGCTGGAAGGCGCCGAACGCCTCGTCAGTTGGCACGCGCGGGCCAAAAATCTCGTCGGAAATGGTGTCGGCCGGATTGTCCGGCGCGTCCTGCGCCATGGCAAGCGGCGGCGTCAGCGCCAGAAGGATGACCAGCAGGAGGCGCCGCATCATGCCGAAACTCCGAGTTCGGCGGCAATGGCCCGCATGGCGTCATCAGGTGCGGCGGCAGACCACAGGCTGTGTGACAAAGCGAGGAATTCAGCGCCGCGGGAATCTGCCGTGCCGGGGCCGGCTTCGGGCTGGCTCAATACGGCGGGTATTTCGAAAGTCTGTGCCCACCATTCGGCGAGGTCGGCCGCCTGTGCATCGGGCTTGCCGTCGGTGCGGCCGAAAAAGACGTAGTCGATATCCATCTCGCCTGCGGTCATAGCGTCGTGGCGGGAATGGAGGTTTCCCGCGCCGACGATCATGGCCGGCTTGAGCGCTGATATGGCGGCCTTGAGTGCCGACGGATCGCCGGTCACATGCACGCCATCGGCGCCCAGGCGCCTGGCCAGGGCGATGTCGTCCTCGATCAGTACGGCGCAGCCGGCGCCCTGGCCGATATTGACCGCGGTGGCCGCCAGCGCAGCATAGGTCGCGTCATCCATGTCGCCGCGCGCCACCAGCAGCGCCGAGAATTCGGCGGCGTTGAGCACCGCCATGAGCGCGGCAGGGAGGCTGGCCGGATCGGCATTGGCGGGGGTGATCAGATAAAGCTGGGGGGCCATGGCTTCCGGGTACTCGACACTGGACATCCTTCTGTCTGCCCATTTTGGCGACAAGAGGACGCCTTTCCAATAGGCGAAGGCCCCGACAGGCGCAAAGAAAATGCGCGCTCCCTGGGAGGAGAGCGCGCAAGGTGTGACGTTGGGACGTCAAGGTAGAACTGAAACGGTTCTCTAAGCGGCGCGGTCGAGTTCGCCGGTCCAGGTGCCCAGGGCGGCCAGCGAGTTCATGCGGGCGCGGTGGGTGAAGGCGACCTGCGCCTGCGGGAAATTCTCGCGGCGGCCGGCCCAGGTGCGCAAGGCGACATTCTGCAGGGCGCGGCCATAGGAGAAGGTCAGCGGCCAGGGTTTGCCCGAGATCTGGTTCATGGCCGAAAGGTGGCTGGTCGCCTCCTCGTCGGTCTGGCCGCCGGAGAGGAAGGCAATGCCGGGCACGGCGGCCGGCACATGTTCGCGCAGTACGGCGACAGTGCGGCGGGCGACATCCTCGACGCTGGGCCGTTCGCGCGAATTGATG
Organism: Devosia ginsengisoli; assembly: GCF_007859655.1. Lineage (NCBI taxonomy): Bacteria > Pseudomonadati > Pseudomonadota > Alphaproteobacteria > Hyphomicrobiales > Devosiaceae > Devosia > Devosia ginsengisoli. The sequence continues at coordinate 2,447,342 of NZ_CP042304.1, read as the reverse complement.
CCTGGCAGCACCATATTGGGCTTGAGCAGCATGCCGCCGAGATCGACGCCGGCCAGGCGCAGCTCCTTGAAAGTGTTTTCCAGCACGTCGCCGGTCACGGCGGCACAGCGCTCCATCGAATGATTGCCGGGATCGCCATCGCCCACCACTTCGGGCTCGACCACCGGTACGATGCCGGCTTCCTGGCAGAGAATGGCGTAGCGGGCCAAGGCATGGGCATTGGCGCGGATATTGTTGCGGGTGGGGGCCACGTCATTGATGGTGATGACGGCGCGCCATTTGGCGAAGCCAGCGCCCAGCTCGGCATAGCGCGTCAGGCGCTGGCGCAGGCCATCGAGGCCCTCGGTGATCTTCTCGCCGCTGTCGCCCGGCATGGGGAAGGCGCCGCGATCGACCTTGATGCCGGGAATGACATCGGCATCGGCCAAGATGGCGCGGAAGGCGGTGCCGTCGGCAGCATGCTGCTCCAGCGTTTCCTCGGTCAGGATGACGCCGGAAATGTAACTGGTCATCGCCTCGGTCGAGCGGAACAGCATTTCGCGGTAGTCGCGGCGCAGATCGAGCGAATTGGGCAGGTTGATCTTGGCGAAGCGCTTGGCGATCGTGCCTTCGGATTCGTCGGCAGCCAGGATGCCCTTGCCCGGCTCCATGAGCTTCTGGGCGATGGCGTTGAGCGATTTCGTCATGTCCGACCTCGGGCAATTGGGATTGGCCGGAGATTAGACTTTCGTTTTTGCCGCCGCGATTAGACCTGTGGTTATGCGACGAAAGGGGAATGGCCGGCTTATTGAAGCACCGCCAGCGCGCGCTCCATTTCCAGTACCAGCCGGTCGAAGCCGTCGCCGGTGCCCGCGCGCCGCTGCGCCGTGTCACCGGCCAGCATGGTCAGCTGCTCGGTATAGACCATGCTGGTTGCGTCGCTTTTCGGCGTCAGGTCGATGGTCACCAGCGAGGCGGAAAGCGGGGTGGCGTCGAGATGCATCGTATAGGCGTAGAGAATGCGCTGCGGCTGCAGCAGGTCTAGGTAGCGCATGTCCATGCTGTGGATGGCGCCTTCCGTGTCGCGCATGCGGCTGAAGTCGCGCCCGCCGGTGTGGAAGTCATGCACTTCCTCCAGCATGGTCCAATCCGGGTGGCAGCCTGACCACGCCTGCTTCAATGCTGGATCGGCCCAGAAGCGCCAGGCATGGGTGGGGCGACCGGGCAGAATGCGTTCGACGGTAAAGGTGGAGTGGCGGTCCGACAGGCTGGTCATGGCTCATTCTCTTCGGGCGTGGCCCGCATCAGGGCTTCGAGGCGGTCGAAGCCGGCATTGAGCTGGCGCTGATGCTCGGTGAGCCAGGCCTGCATTGCCGCCAGCCCCTGCTTGTCGATGGCGAAGGTGCGGACGCGGCCCTGTTTGCTCGAGGCCACCATGCCGCCGTTTTCAAGCACCTGCAAATGCTTGAGGGTCGAGGGCAGTGCCAGGTGAAGCATGGCGGACAGTTCGCTCATCGAGGCTGGTCCCTCCACGAGGCGGGTCACCATGGCGCGGCGATATGGGTCGGCCAGGGACTGGAAAAGCCGGTCGAGCTGGGCTTGTTCGGTCTGCAGCTTCGCCTCCGTCAACCGGCCAGGAACCGCGCCGGCATGGCGTCCCGATAAGGGAACATGTCGAAATAGGGCCGGGCCTCGCCAAGGGCCCTGTTTACGCTGGGCCGCGCCAGCAGCCGTTCGAAATAGGCCGCCAGATTGGCATATTCGGCCGGAAAAGGCTCCACAATAGCGGCAAAGAACAGGCCGGGCGCGGCGGCGCAATCGGTCAGGGTGAAGCTGTCGCCCACGGCCCAGTCGCGGCCGGCCAGTTGGCCGTCGATCATGGCATAGGCGGTGCGCAGGGTGTTGCGCGCCTCGGCCACGCCATGCGCATCGGTGGTGCCTGACGGCCGGATGCGGTCGACCACGATCTTCTGCATGGGCACCTGCACATATTGATCGAAGAAACGGTCCCAGAGGCGCGTGTCGAGCGCCGCTTCCGCCTCGTCCGGCAACAGTTTTGCCAGGCCTGGATAGTGGCGTTCGAGATATTCGATGATGATGCTGGTTTCGGGGATGACCCGGTTGCGGGCCTTGTCCTCGAGCACAGGTATCTTGCCGACCGGCCATCGGTCGGTCACCTGCCGGGCCGAGTCCGGATTGCCCAGGTCGACGATCTCGGCGGTGAAGGGCGTGCCGTTCTCGTAAAGGGCGATCAGCACCTTGTGGCAGAACGAGGCGAGCGGGTGCAGGTAGAGCGTCAGGGACACATTGGAACTCCAGATAGTTTCTTGATGTGGAAACTATCTGGGTCGGGTTGGCCTGACAAGAGAAAGTTTCACAACACGGAAACTATTTCTTCAGGGCCTCAACGCCGGGCAGGGGCTTGCCTTCCATCCATTCGAGGAAGGCGCCGCCGGCGGTGGAGACATAGGTGAAGGCGTCCTTGACGCCGGCATGGGCCAAAGCCGCGACGGTGTCGCCGCCGCCGGCCACGGAAACCAGCTTGCCGTCATGGGTGCGCTTAGCGACATGCTTGGCGATGGCGACGGTGCCCGCGTCGAAGGGGTTCATCTCGAAGGCGCCCATCGGGCCATTCCAGACCACGGTATGGGCATCGTCGATGGCGCCGGCAATGCGCTCGATGGAGGAGGGGCCGATATCGAGGATCATGCCGTCATTGTCGATGGCGTCGACGCCGTAGAGGCGGGTGGGGGTATCGGCCTTGAAGTGCCAGGCGACCACGGCATCGATGGGCAGGATGATGGCGCAGCCACTATCGACGGCCTTGTCCATGATGCGCAAAGCGGTTTCGGCTAGATCCTTCTCGGCCAGCGACTTGCCGACGCTGTAGCCCTGGGCATGGAGGAACGTGTTGGCCATGCCGCCGCCGATGACGAGGCCATCGACCTTGGTCACGAGGTTTTCCAGCAGGTCGATCTTGGACGACACTTTGGCGCCGCCGACAATGGCGATGACAGGCTTTTTCGGCTTGCCGAGGCCGGCTTCCAGCGCTTCGAGCTCGGCCTGCATGGCCAGGCCCGCGGCAGCCGGCAGCAGATGGGCCAGGGCCTCGGTCGAGGCATGGGCGCGGTGGGCGGCCGAGAAGGCATCGTTGACATAGACATCGCCAAGGCTGGCCATGCGCTGGGCCAGTTCGGGATTGTTGGCTTCCTCGCCGGGGTGGAAACGGGTGTTTTCGAGGATCAGCACCGAGCCTGCAGGCGCGGATTCAATGGCCTGCTGGGCGTGGGACACATCGGTCCAGTCGGTGGCGACGAAGCCCACGGGGTGGCCGGTTTCATTGGCCACGGCCTCGCAGACCTGTTCCAGCGAGAATTGCGGATCGACCTTGCCCTTGGGACGGCCGAAATGGCTCAGCAGGATCGCCTTGCCGTCATGCTTGACGATTTCGCGGATGGTGGGGACCAGCCGCTCGATACGGGTAGCGTCGGTGACCTTGCCGTCGGCGACCGGCACGTTGAGGTCGGCCCGGAGCAGCACGCGCTTGTTCTTGAGGTCGAGCTCGTCGAGGGTCTTGAAGGTCGCGGACATTGGTTGCCTCCCGGTGGTCTAGAGCGTTTTGCGGTTCGAAAACGCGACAAAACAGGTCGTCGCCGTGGCGTAGCAGAGCGGCGCGAAGGGGGAAGCGCAGCCGGCAAAAATCTGCCGGTCAGGAATGCGGCAAAAGCTGGCGCAGCAGGTCGCCGAGGAGGAAGAGCGGCAGGCCGAGCAGGGTGATGCAGACCAGCCGTCCCAGATCGTCCACCAGCACATGGCGGGCAAAGCCGTCGCTGGGCCAGGCGGCCTGGCCGACCCTTCGGCGGATCAGCCTATCGCGCAGCAGGACCAGGGCGGTGGTCAGCGCCGGCGGCAGCACCAGCATGGCGGGCTGGCCGGCTAGGCCGATCAGCACCGAGGCAATGGGCAGGCTGCCGAAAATGGGCCGTATGATATGGAACATGGCTGGCGTCCCTGCATGAACAGGGTGGCTTCTAAGCTGATTCGATGACTCGCGGGTGACAGGCTCGCTAGTCCTGGCGGGTGAAGAGGCCCGGATAGTCGACCACCAGAAAGTCGGCATCGACCTCGATGATCCGCTCAAAACCCTCGGCACCCTGGAAGCGGAAATGGGTGGCGTCGAGCCGGGTGTAAATCTGCTCGCTGCGCTTGACGGTCATGTCGTCGCCGTCGATCCAGGCCATGGCGAAGCGCTGTGGCTGGTCGATGGTCCATTGGCAGCGCCAGAGTGGCAGTGAATTGGTGAGCGGGGTCGGCCAGATGTCGATATCGAGGCAATGGCGCAAAGCCGGCAGCGGTTCGGCCCGATCGTCCGACCAGTCCCCGGCGCCATCGGAGAAGAGTTCGAGCACAGCGCCGTCGGTACGCTCCAGCCTGACTGTGCGCACATGCTCGGTATCGTCGAGCTTGATGCGGTAGAACAGGCCATAGTTGGGCGTGATGATGGTGCCGCGAATGCGCGTGTCGCGCTCGGTGGAAATGACGTGGCAGTGTTCGATACTAGCGGGGTCGAGCCCGCGCCAGCGGATGGTCCGATCGAGACTCATGATGGCTCGCTGCCCTGCATGTTCACCCACGGAAATAAGAACTGTTCGGTCCGGCTGGCAAGCATTCAGGCCGGACGCACCGGCTGGCGCAGGATGGTTTTGAGCTTGTCCGGCGCGGTGCGGCGGGCGTCGCTCAGGTAAATTTCGTGATGATGGCCGTTGAAGGTCAGGCCGCGGGCGGGCATTTCGACATCATGCAGTTGCGCCAGGATTGGGCCCTCGTCATCGTAGCTGCCGATATGCAGCACCTGCAGGCATGCACCCTCGTTTCTTGCTTCCAGCCGCAGGCTTGCCGGTGCCTTGCCCAGCTTGTTCGCGGCCTTGGCTGCTGCGGCGTCGAACATCGCATCGGTGATGAAATCGGGCGCCATGATCATCATGGTCCAGCGCCAGTTGTCCTTGCGGCGCGCGGTGAAGTCGGCCGGGTTATCGGCCCACCACAGCCCTTCGAGCGGCGGCACGACATAGTCATGGCCGAGCGCCTTGGCGGCAAATTTCAGTGCATAGCTGGTCGAATAGAGCCATTCGATGGCGCTCTGATAGGCCGGGGCGGAGTTGGGATTGCCCGCGCCATCCACCATGACGAAAGCCATTTCCGGGACATGGATCAGCTCGATCGTCCTTTTGGCCGCGTAGTGGCTGAGCGTGCGGCGGTAGTCGATCTTGTCCATCTTGCCTTCTCTTGTCTCGGTGCGTGTGGCTCACCCCCACCCTTGATCCCTCCCCACAAGGGGGAGGGAGACGATGAACACTGGTCTCTGAGCTGGGCCTCCCTCCCCATGATGGGGAGGGATTGAGGGTGGGGTGGGGCCAAACATGCGGACCGCTGTTCCTGTTCGGAAGTAGGTCGCCACTCTGACAGATCGTGTCAGCAAACAAAAAGCCCCGCCGCGGAGCGGCGGGGCTTTTGTAGTGCGCGGGTGCGAACTAGAGCGTCTTGCCCAGGGCGACTGTGGTGTCGGCCATGCGGTTGGAGAAGCCCCACTCGTTGTCGTACCAGCCCATGATGTTCACGAAATTGCCGCCGATAACCTTGGTCTGGTCGAGCAGGATCGTGCAGGAATGCGGATCGTGGTTGAGGTCGCTCGAAACCAGCGGATGGGTCGTATAGGTCATCACGCCCTTGAGCTTGCCGTCGGCAGCGGCGATCAGCGCATCGTTGACTTCCTGCGCCGTGACTTCGCGGCCGGCCAGGAACTTGAGGTCGACCAACGACACATTCGGGGTCGGCACGCGCACCGAAATGCCGTCCAGCTTGCCCTTGAGCTCGGGCAGCACCAGGCCGATGGCCTTGGCAGCGCCGGTCGAGGTTGGGATCTGGCTGAGGGCGGCAGCGCGGCCGCGATAGAGGTCCTTGTGCATGGTGTCGAGCGTGGGCTGGTCACCGGTATAGGAATGGACCGTGGTCATCATTCCCTTCTCGATGCCGACAAGCTCGTTCATGATCATGGCCATGGGCGCGAGGCAATTGGTGGTGCAAGAGCCGTTGGAGATCACCACGTCGTCCTTGGTCAGGCTCTGGTGGTTGATGCCATAGACGATGGTCTTGTCGGCGCCGTCGCCCGGCGCGGAAATCACCACTTTCTTGGCGCCGGCCTTGAGGTGGGCGCTGGCTTTCTCCTTGGAGGTGAAGATGCCGGTGCATTCGAGCGCGATATCGACCTTGAGCGCCGCATGCGGCAGCTCTTCGGGATTGCGGATCGCCGTCACCTTGATGGGGCCGCGGCCGGCATCGATCGTGTCGCCATCGACCTTCACGTCATGGGGGAAGCGGCCATGCACGCTGTCATAGCGCAGCAGATGGGCATTGGTCTCGACCGGGCCGAGATCGTTGATAGCCACGACCACGATGTCGGTACGGCCCGATCTCGATGATGGCGCGCAGGATGTTGCGGCCGATACGGCCAAAGCCATTGATGGCGACGCGGATTGCCATGAAAAGACGCTCCTTGGGAGGGGTTAGGAGAAGGGAGGCAGAGCCTCCTTACAACTGTGCGGTCACCGCTTCAACAACGGCCTTTGGTGTAATGCCAAAGTGGGCATAGAGCGCGTCGATCGGGCCTGAGGCGCCGAAGGAATGGAGGCCGACAAAGCGGCCCTTCTCGCCCAGCAGCTTGTTCCAGCTCATCTCGATGCCGGCTTCCACCGCCACGCGCGCCCTGGCCTTGCCGATCACCTCAGCCTTGTAGGCGTCGGACTGCTTGGCAAAGAGTTCCATTGAAGGCACCGAGACGACGCGGGCCGAAATGCCCTTGTCGGCCAGTTCCTTTTGGGCATCCACGGCGATGGCGACTTCCGAGCCGGTGGCGAAGATCACCGCGTCGGCATCGTCAGGGCCGATCAGGCTATAGGCGCCCTTGGCCGACTTGTTCTCGGCCGAATATTCGGTGCGCAAAGCCGGCAGGTTCTGGCGGGACAGCGCCAGGATGGAGGGATGATCGGCGGTTTCCATCGCCAGTTCCCAGCATTCGGCGGTTTCCATGGCGTCGGCCGGGCGGAAGACCAGCAGGTTGGGAATGGCGCGCAGGGCCGACAGATGCTCCACCGGCTGGTGGGTCGGGCCGTCTTCGCCCAGGCCGATGGAATCGTGGGTCATCACATAGATGACGCGCTGTTCCATCAGCGCCGAGAGGCGGATGGCCGGGCGGGCATAGTCGGTAAAGACCATGAAGGTGCCGCCATAGGGAATGAGCCCGCCATGCAGGGCCACGCCATTCATGGCCGCGGCCATTTCATGCTCGCGGATGCCATACATCATGTAGCGACCCAACCGGTTATCGGCCTGGAAGGGAAGGGTCTCGGGCGTATTGGTCAGGTTCGAACCGGTGAGGTCGGCCGAGCCGCCCAGCGTTTCGGGGGTGATCTTGTTGATCACTTCGAGCGCCATCTGGCTGGACTTGCGGGTCGCAACCTTGGGCTTGTCGGCGGCCAGCTTCTGCTTGTACGCGGCCATGGCATCGGCAAAACCGGACGGCAGGTGGCCAGCCATGCGGCGGGTGAATTCGGCCTTCTTGTCGGAGGCGGCGAGGCGGGATTCCCACTCGCCGCGCAGGTTCTGGCTGCGCCGTCCGGCAGCGCGCCAGGTGTCCAGAATATGGGCGGGGATTTCGAAGGCGGGGTAGTCGATGCCGAGCGCGGCCTTGGCGCCGGCCAGTTCCTCGGCCCCGAGCGGGGAGCCATGCACCTTCTCGGTGCCGGCCTTCTTGGGGGCGCCGAAACCGATCGTGGTCTTGGCGGCAATCAGCGTCGGCTTGTCGGTCGAGGCCTTGGCGGCCAGCAGCGCCTTTTCGATGGCATCCTGGTCATGCCCGTCGATCTCGATCGTGTTCCAGCCCACCGCCTTGAAGCGGGCGATCTGGTCGGTCGAGTCGGCGTTGGAGACGGCGCCGTCGATGGTGATCGAATTGTTGTCCCAGATCACGGTCAGCTTGTTGAGCTTGAGGTGCCCGGCCAGTGAGATGGCTTCCTGGGAAATGCCTTCCATGAGGCACCCGTCGCCGGCCAGCACCCAGGTGTGATGATCGACGATATCGGCACCAAACTCGGCAGCGAGCTTGGCTTCGGCCACGGCAAAGCCGACCGAATTGGCCACGCCCTGGCCCAGCGGGCCCGTCGTGGTCTCGATGCCGCTGGCATGGCCGAATTCGGGATGGCCGGCGGTCTTGGAGCCGAGCTGGCGGAAATTCTTGATCTGCTCGATGGTCATGTCCTCATAACCGAGCAGGTAGAGGCTGGAATAGAGCAGCATCGAGCCGTGGCCGGCCGACAGGATGAAGCGGTCGCGATCGGCCCACTTGCTGTCCGCGGGGTCGAATTTCATGACCTTGGTGAACAGCACCGTGGCGATATCGGCGCAGCCCATGGGCAGGCCCGGATGGCCGGAATTGGCTTTCTCGACCGCGTCCATGGACAGGGAGCGGATCGCATTGGCCAGTTCGTTCTGCTGGGCGGTGTTCGTCATCGGGTTCGCGCTTTCATCAGGCTGGAATTCTGGGGAGAAGAGGCGCCGAAAGCCTCCTCCCAAAGGCGGGTCTAGGGCATAACAGGTTCGCCTATCCTGTCAATGACGGCGCCATCACGTCGGGTGGTCGCATGGTTGCATTGCCGGCAGTGCTAGGGCACGCTGTGCGTGCTGGAATCGCCCATGGGCAGAGGACCGTAACAGCGATGAGTGACACGGAACTTGAAGACGGGCTGACCGCTGCCAATGCGCGGTTCGATCGCGCCATGGCGCGGCTGGATCAATCCATGCGCAATCTGGGCACGCGGCTGCGCCAGCAGAACCGCATCGAGGTCGATACCCAGCGCCTGGTGCATGAGCGCGCGCGCCTCGCCACCGAGCTCGACAAGACCGCCGCCCGGGCCAAAAGGCTCGACGACAGCGCGCATGACGTGTCCCGCCGCCTGGTCGAGGCGATGGAAACGGTGCGCGAAGTGCTGGCCAAGGCGGAGTAAGAGCGGTGCCCGAAGTCAATGTCGAGATCAATGGCCGCAAATACCGCATGGCCTGCGAAGAGGGCCAGCAGAAACATCTGATCGGGCTGGCCGAGCGGCTCAACAACCACGTTGAATCGCTCAAGGGCGCGGTAGGGGAAATCGGCGACAACCGGCTGACGGTCATGGCGGGCATCGCCGTGGTCGACGAACTGGCCGAGGCCGAGAAGCGCATCAAGGCGCTGGAAGAGGAAGTGCTGGTGCTGACTCGCGCCGGCCAGGAAGTGGCCGCCGAGATCGAGGCGCTGGAAGGCAAGTTCGCCGCCAAGCTCACCGATGCCGCCAAGGCGCTGGAAGGCGTTGCCGGCGCTTTGGATGAAGCCGCGCCGGTGCCGCAGGGCTAAGCGCTTACTCACCTCTTCCTTCGGGGAGTGTTCACCTAGACTTCCGTGGCTCCCGTCACCCCACCCTCAATCCCTCCCCATCGAGGGGAGGGAGGCGCCAGCTCTGAGGCTAGTGTTCATCGTCTCCCTCCCCCTTGTAGGGAGGGATCAAGGGTGGGGGTGAGTCACGGACACAGGATGCGGTGCTTGGGGAAACCGACCCGAAACAGCTTCACGGCTCCTTGCCAAGACTGTCCATGAAGGCCTGTTCCAGGTCCATCTGCTCGAGCATGTCGCGCAGCACGGTATCGTCCAGTTCGCGGGCGTCGCGTGCGGCGATGAGCTGCTTGCGGCGGGCTTCGAGCAGGATATTGCCCAAAGCCAGGGCTTCGGCCTGATCGAATGCCGGTATGGCCGGCTCGGCCTCGGCATTGTGGGTCGCCCGCTTGGCCATGATGTCCACCAGCCGGCGCGAGGACGGCGCCTCATGCGCGACCCGATATTCGGCAAGCGCTTCGAGGGTTGCCTTGTCGGCAATCTTCACCGCCAGCGCATGCTGTTCGGCGATATGCTTGCCGTCATCGGGATTGGTCAGGTCGAGCCGCTTGATCAGCCAGGGCAAGGTCAGCCCCTGGATCAGCAATGTGGCGATGGTGACGAGGAAGGCCAGTGACAGGATGGCCTCGCGGCCCTGGAAATCGGCGCCGCTGGCTGTCACCAGCGGCACGCCGGCCGCGGCGGCCAGCGTCACCACGCCGCGCATGCCGGTCCAGGAGAGGACGACATTCTCCTTCCAGGTCAGCGGCGGGGGAGATGGCGGTCGCTCCCGGCGTCCCGGTCGCGCGATCCTGGCCGGACGGCGCACGGCAGCGGCGCGACGCCGCCGGGCGATAAAGGCGGTGATAAAGACCCAGCCGAAACGAATGGCCACGGTGGCGACGAAAATGGCGGCGGCCGCGCCGGCCAGTCGCCACATATCGTAGCCGGCCTCGATGGCGTCGGTGATGACGAAGCGCAGTTGCAGGCCGATATAGGCAAAGACGAAGGTTTCGAGCAGCGTATCGATGGTGCGCCAGAATTGCCGCTCCTGGATGCGCTCCTCATAGCCGGATTCGGCCGAATGATGCCCCAGGGCGAAACCGGCCGCGACCACTGCCAGCACGCCCGAGGCATGGATTTCCTCGGCCAGCAGATAGGCGGCAAAGGGCACGATGACCGACACGGCGGTCGCCAGCGACGGATTGCCCAGTTTGCGGCGCGCCAGTTGCGCCAGGTTGCCGATCAGTATGCCCAGGATGATCCCGACCACGGCGGCATAAAGGAAATAGAGCGGCGTGCTGTCGATGAAGGCATGCGTGCCGGCTGCGGCAGCCACGGCGACGGCAAACAATGTCAATGCGGCAGCGTCATTGATCAGGCTCTCGCCCTTGAGCACGGTCATCAGCGCCACCGGCAGGCCGGCTTTGCGGCCGATGGTGATGGCAGTGACGGCATCAGGTGGAGCGAGCACCGCGCCCAGCACGATCGCCGCCGCCGGGCCGAGTTCGGGCAGAACCGTGACAGCAACGATGTCGACCAGGGCCGTGGTGCCGAACACCATGAAGACGCCGAGATTGACAATGGAACCCAGGCGCCGGGCAAAGCTGGAGAAGGAGAAGCCGCTGGCGGCCGAGAACAGCATGGGCGGCAGCACCACGCCAAGGATGATTTCGGGCTCCAGCTCCAGTCGCGGCATGCCGGGGATGAAGGAAGCGACCAGCCCCACTATGGCCACCAGCAGCGCCGGCTGCACATTGCGCCGCTCGGCCAGCGCGGAAATGACGATGGCGACGATGATGACGATCAGGATCTGGGCAAACATCGGTTGTCTCCGGACAACACGATATTGGCGATCAGCCGGGCCGGAAACAAGTCGCGCGGGGTCGATTGAGCCGCCGCCCTCGGGCGACGGCTCCGTTCAATTGCGTCAGACGGCGATCTTGCCGCCGCCTTGCCGGGTGATCACCACCACGGAAGGCCGCGTCGGCATGGCGTCGTCGAAGTCGGGCCAGCGCGTCGACAGGTCCTCGTAATAGGAGACCCGGCCGAAGCCATCCCAGTCGTCGCCGCCATCGGCCGGGTGCTGCACCGCCACGAAGGCGGTCTCATCATCCGGGGTGAAGAGCGGGCCGCACATTTCGGCGCCGACCGGCACGCGGAAGAACAGCTTGGACGTGGCGCGGGCCGCGCCCTCGGTGTCTACCGCCCAGAGGCCATCGGTGCGGCCGGTATCGGAGGGATTGTTGCCGTCGGTCGAAACCCAGAGCCGGCCCAGTGAATCCACGGCGCAATTGTCGGGCATGCCGAACCAGCCGTTCTCTGTCGTGGCGCTGGAGAAGGTGGCGCCCACCTCGGCGATGGCGGGGTCGCCGCACTGGAGCAGCACTTCCCAGGTGCCTGATGTGGCGGCGAAATCGCCATCGGCCTCGGCGATCTCGATGATGTGGCCGAAGGCATTTTCCGCACGCGGATTGGCGGCATCCACCTGGTCGGCTTCGCGGCGGGTATTGTTGGTCAGCATCACATAGACCTTGCCGTTGACGCCATTGGGCTGGATGTCTTCGGGGCGGTCCATCTTGGTGGCGCCGAGCAGGTCGGCGGCGTGGCGGGTTTCGATGATGACGTCGGCCTGGCTGGCAAAGCCGTTGTCCTCGGTCAGCGGGCCTTCGCCATGAACGAGCGGCATCCATTGCAGGGAGCCGTCCTCGGCGAATTTGGCGACGTAGAGCGTGCCCTCGTCGAGCAGGTCCATATTGGCGGCGCGGTCGTCGGGATTGTAGGTGCCCGAGGTGACGAACTTGTAGACGTAGTCGAAGCGCTCGTCGTCGCCCAGGTAGAAGACCACGCGACCGTCGGCCGCCACGATGGATTCGGCGCCTTCATGCTTGAAGCGGCCCAAGGCAGTGCGCTTCTTGGGCATGGAATTGGGGTCCATCACGTCCACTTCGACGATATAGCCGAAGCGGTTGGGCTCGTTGGGCTCCTTGGAGACGTCGAAGCGGTCGTAGAAACTGGCCCATTCATAGGAGCCTTCGGGAATGCCGAAGCGGTCGTAATTGGCGGCTTCGCGATGGTCGGCGGGCAGTTCGCCGCCGAAATAGCCGTGAATGTTTTCCTCGGCCATGATGTAGGTGCCCCAGGGCGTGACGCCGCCGGCGCAATTGTTGATGGTGCCGAATACCTTGGTGCCGGTGGCATCGGCATTGGTCTTGAGCCGGTCATGGCCGGCGGCGGGGCCGGTCAGTTCCATCTCGGTATCGGCGGTGATGCGGCGGTTATACTGGCCATCCCTGACCACTTGCCACTTGCCGTCGACCTTCCGGATTTCGACCACGGTGCCGCCATGGGCGGCCATTTCGATATCCACCTGCTCCTTGCTGAGCGGGTTGAGCGTCAACGCGCCCTCGACCAGCGTGACCAGGCCGGGGAACATCAGGTGCGGATTGGTATATTCATGGTTCACGACCAGCAGGCCATGCTCGGACGAACCCTCGAGCGGGATATAGCCGACATAGTCGTTATTGTAGCCGAACTGGCGCGCCTGGGCCGCCGGCGTCTGTGCCGTCGGATCGAATTCGGGTGCGTCGGGGAACAGGCCATCGCCCCAGCGCAGCAGGATATCGGCATCATAGCCTTCGGCGACGTGATGGGTCTCGTCGATACCGGCTTCCACTTCGGTGAACGAAAAGGCCGAGCCGCCTTCCTGGGCCCGGGCATCGCGGGCGCTGAGCAAAGCCAGCGGGCTGACCGTGGCGGCAATGGCCGATACGGCCAGCGAGCCCTGCAGGAAGCCGCGGCGCGAGAAGCGCGCGCTGATCAGTTCGCCCATAGTGGGATTGGATGTGGCATTGCGCGGCTCGGCATCGGCCGCTTCGAGCTGGGAAGTCTTGAACAAGCGGGATTGGTCGGTCATCTGGATTGCCCCTTCAACAGCAATGGATGGCGTCGTTCTCCTTGGAACGGTTCCAGCCTAGGCAGGGGCGATGACGGGCCGATGACGCGAATTGTTGGCAAAGTTTGCCAAAATACCTATAGTCAAGGGGACCGAGAAGGAGACCCGCCATGGCCACGATGAATGTTTCCCTGCCCGACAAGATGAAACAGTGGGTGGAAGACCAGGTCCAGACCGGTCGCTACGGCAATGCCAGCGACTATGTCCGCGACCTCGTGCGCCGGGATCAGGAGCGGGCGGCCAAGAAAGCGGAATTCGAGCGGCTGGTGCAGGAGGGCATAGATAGCGGTGTCAGTCCTCTCACACCGGAAGAAATCTTTGACAGGGTCCGCCGCAAGGCGGGTATCGATAAGCCGGATGCTGCCTGATGGGCTATCGCTTCTCGGAGCAGGCTCTCAATGATGCTGACGCACTCTATCAATCGAGCTTGGACCAGTTTGGTCCGCGCGCCGCCGAGCGGTATTTTGCGTTCATGCTGAATGCCGCCCAGTTTGCGGCCGATCACCCGCTGGCGTCTCCGGAGCGCACCGGGAGCTCGATCCCGCTGCGTGTAAGGTATTTTGGCGCCCATCTTCTGGTCTATCAGACGGTCGAAGGCGGCATCGTTATTCAGCGCATATTCCACCAAAACCAGGACTGGTTCGATCTCCTCTAACGCACCCTTTGCACCGCCGGCCAAAGCGCCTATATCTTGGCTGCTGCCCGGTGCGTGATGGATACCAATATCCCCGGGGCCTTATCGATCCTAAGGGAGCTGTCCCTGACCGGGCCCGTGGGCTCGGACAAACGGCGCCCACCTGCGTAAAGTAGGTTCCCGGGATCGCATATCCCACGGCCAGGGCGGCACCTATTGTTTTGAGCAGGTTGCGTACGCCCCATGGTTGACGAGATGATCGAGGAAGCCAAGGCAGCGTTGCGGATGAGGGCCAGGGCGGCGCGGGCCTTGCTCGATCATGAAGAGCGCGCCGAGGCAGCCAAGGCCGCTGCCCGCCATTTCTTCGACGGCATTGCGCTGCAGGCGAGCGACGTGGTCGCCGCCTATTGGCGCATCCGCGACGAGCTCGATTGCCAACCCATCCTGGTCAAGCTGATGGACAGCAACCAGACCGTGGTCCTGCCTGTGGTGCTCGGGCCCGAGCAGCCGCTCGACCTGCGCATCTGGGAGCAGGGCGCCTCGCTCTATGAATCGGGCTTCGGCACGCTGGCCCCGTCCGAACTGGCGCCCAAGGCCGAGCCCGATATCGTCATCATGCCACTGCTCGGCTTTGACGGCACGGGCACGCGGCTGGGCTATGGTGGCGGCTATTATGACCGGACACTGGCCTCCATGACCAAGAAACCGAAGCTGATCGGCCTGGCCTTCGCTGCCCAGGAGCTCGAGAGTATTCCGCGCGAGCCGCATGATGTGCCGCTCGACGCCATCGTCACCGAGACCGGTGTGCGCCATTTCGGCGCTGACGCATGAGGTTTCTGTTTCTGGGCGATGTCATGGGCCGCGCCGGGCGCGATGCCGTCAACGAACGCCTGCCGGGTCTTATCGAGCGCCATCGCTTTGATTTCGTGGTGGTCAATGGCGAGAATGCCAGCCACGGCAAGGGGCTGACTGAGCCGCATTTCAACGCCATCCGCAATGCCGGCGCCGATATCGTGACGCTGGGTGACCACGCCTTCGACCAGCGCGAGGCGCTGAGCTATATCGAGCGCGAAACCACGTTGATCCGCCCCATCAACATGCCACCCGGTACGCCGGGGCGCGGCGCCATGTTCGTCGAAGGGCGCAATGGCCACCGCGTGCTGGTCATCAATGCGCAGGGCCGGGTGTTCATGCCGCCCATCGACGATCCGTTCCGCGCCGTCGAGGCGGCGGTGGCCGCCTGTCCACTGGGCGAGCAGGCCGATGCCATAATCGTGGATTTCCACACCGAGGCGACTTCGGAAATCCAGGCCATGGGTGTGTTTCTCGATGGCAAGGTCAGCCTTGTCGTGGGCACGCATACCCATATTCCGACTGCCGATCACCGCGTGCTACGCGGCGGCACGGCGCTGATGGCCGATGCCGGCATGTGCGGTGATTTCGACTCCATCATCGGCACCGAAAGCGACGAGCCGCTCAACCGCTTCCTCACCGGCATTCCCAATGGCCGCTTCACCCCGGCCGAGGGCGAAGCGACATTGTGCGGCGTGGCTGTGGAGACCGATCCGCGCACCGGACTTGCCCTCAAGGTGCTGCCGCTTCGCATCGGCGGCTCGCTGGCCCAGGCCGAGCCGGATTTCGGCGATGGCTAGCAGGCGCGCGCTGGCAGGCGCGGTCATGTCGATGCTGCTGCTTGTCCCATCCGCCCTGGCGGCCGATATCCTGCTGGCCGTCGAAACAGCCACGGCAAGCCGCGATCCCTTCACCGCCCTGCCGACTGTTGAAATCGTGCTGACGCCCGAGGCACGGAAGGCGTTCGCCAAGCTCACACTGGAGCATATCGGCGACGTCATCGAGTTGCGGGTGGATGGCGAATTGCTGACCTCCCCGGTCGTGCAGACACCGATCATGGATGGCGTGGTGGTTATCAGCGGCGCCCTGACCGAGGCCGATGCCAACGCGCTTGCCGACCGTCTGGCGGACCAGGCGTCCCGCATCACGCTCACCCCGCTCGAGCGCTAGGCGCTTCACAATCGGGTTGCGCTTGCCTATAACGCGCCACCAAACCAGCTTTTCCTATTCGAGGGGAGTGACCGATGGCCGGCCATTCACACGCCAAAAACATCATGCACCGCAAAGGCAAGTCCGACGCGGTGCGCTCCAAGATTTTCTCCAAGCTGGCGCGTGAAATCACCGTCGCCGCCAAGCTGGGCATGCCCGACCCGGCCTTCAATGCGCGCCTGCGCCTGGCTGTGGTCAATGCCCGCGCCCAGTCCATGCCCAAGGACAATATCGACCGCGCCATCAAGAAGGCGATCGGCTCTGACGGCGATAATTACGATGAAATCCGCTACGAGGGCTACGGCCCCGGCGGCGTCGCCCTCATCGTCGAGACGCTGACCGACAACCGCAACCGCACCGCCTCCAATGTCCGCTCCTACTTCTCCAAGAATGGTGGCGCGATGGGTGAAACCAATTCGGTCGGCTTCATGTTCGACAAGGTCGGCGAGATCACCTATCCGCTGAGCGCCGGCTCGGAAGATGCCGTGATGGAAGCCGCCATTGAGGCCGGCGCCGACGATGTCGAGAGCGACGAAGAGGGCCACTACATCACCACCAGCTTCGAAGCGATGGTGGATGTGGCCGCGGCGCTGGAAAAGGCTCTGGGCGAAGCCGAATCGGTCAAGGCGATCTGGAAGCCGCAGACCAATACCCCGATCGACGCCGAAAAGGGCGCGACGCTGATGAAGCTGATCAATACGCTCGAGGAAGACGATGACGTGCAGAACGTCTATTCGAACTTCGAGATGAGCGACGAAGACGCGGCCAAGCTGGAAGCCTAGTCGTTCAGTCGTCCTCGTGGTGAGCTTGTCGAACCATGGGGGCGTGACTGGATGGTGTCACGATCTCGTCCTTCGACAGGCTCAGGATGAGGCTTCGACAGGCCCAGGATGTGGTCTACTGATTGTTGCAGGCGGTGCCTGACGGCGCCGCCTTTTTCACGCGCTGCGCTTGAGGCCGATGGCCGGATGGTCGGCCACATGCACCACGGCGACGCGGTTGCGGCCGGTCTGCTTGGCGCCGTAGAGGCGCTGGTCGGCAATGCGGAACAGCTCGGAAAAACTGGCCGATCCCTCGAAGGCCACTCCACCGATGCTGACCGAGAGCGGGCGCTGTTTGCCATCTGGCGCGAAGACCGCCAGGTTGACCGAGCGGCGGATGCGCTCGGCCACGGCTTCGGTGCCGCGCTGGTCGACATCAGGCAGATAGACGCCGAATTCCTCGCCGCCCATGCGGCCCACCAGGTCTCCGGCCCGCAAGGTAGTGCGGATGGAACGGGCGATGATGGTCAGGGCCTCGTCGCCGGCATCATGGCCGAACAGGTCGTTGATCGCCTTGAAATTGTCGGCGTCGATCATCAGCAGGGCGCCATTGGTGTCGCGTCCGCGCTGGGCCAGCAGCGTGCTCACCTTGCCGGTGAAGGCCCCGCGATTGAGACAGGCGGTCAGGCTGTCGGTGCGGGCAACCAGGCCAAGCCGCAGATTGGTGATGGCAAGCCCGCGCACCCGCATGCTCATATAGAAGAATAGCGGCACGCCCAGCAGGATGGGCAGCACGATGGCGCTGATGACGGATCGGCGCAGGGCCTCGGGTCCCATGTTGCCGAACATCAAGGCGTTGAATCCCACCGAGACCAGGACGCAGGCCATCGTGCCAAACAGTGTCCAGCGACCGACGCTGGACCAGCTTTGCAGGGCAGTCAAAGTCTTGGACGGCATCATTGCATACTCTCGGTTTGAAATGGCGGGCTCGCCACCCTGCATCGGGCAGGGCGGCGCGGGTGCCGTGGCAATGAACGAAACAATCAGGCGGTCGGCGTCTCCATAGTCAGGCGGCCTGCATCATGGCGACGCGATCGCGGCCCGTATTCTTGGCTTCGTAGAGATGTTGGTCGGCAAGGCGATAGAGTTCGGCAAAGGTTGCGCCAGGGGCATAGGTAGCCCCGCCGATACTGACCGAAAGCGGGCAGGGTGTGTCGCCGGGGGCGAAAACGAGAACGGAGATCGCGTGGCGAATGCTCTCAGCCACTTGGTCGGCAGTCGCCACATTGGCTTCGGCGAGGAAAACACCGAATTCCTCCCCGCCCAGACGGCCCACCAGATCGTTATCGCGCACTGCCTTGCGGATGGCGCAGGCGATCAGCTGCAGGGCCTCGTCGCCGGCATCATGGCCGAAGCGGTCGTTGACGCTCTTGAAGTCGTCGGCATCCACGATCAGCAATGCGCCGCCGGGATCCCTGGGTGCGCAGCGGTCGAGATGGCGGCTGACCGCGCCGGTAAAGGCGCCGCGGTTGAGGCAGTCGGTCAGCCAGTCGGTGCTCGCCAGATGCTTGAGCTGGTCGTTGGCGTGGCGCAGCTGCTGGTGTTTCAGCACCAGAAACCAGGTCATCGGTCCGCCCAAAGTCAGCGGCATGAGGATCGAAACCGCCAGTCCCTGCACGTTTATCCCGGCCGAGAAGGTTTCCATGATCATGTTGGTCAGGATTACCGACAGCACTACCGAGATGAGGGTGATTGCCCCCCGTGACGCGATAAATGCGCAGCCACGCGCGCTTCGGTAGGTTCCGGCCGAGTTCCGTCATGCTTTGCCCCTGCATTCCCGTGGCGGAAACTAGGGGCGCGGCTTGAAGATGGTGTTTGCGCGATGGGTAGAATTTTATCGACTATAAGGTTTTCCACCGGCCCTGTTGCCTATTTGTTCACATTGGCCTTGGTAGGCTGGCCCTGCGTTGTTAAGGATTGGGCCATGAGTGCTGCCACCCGAATCATCGGAATCGACCCCGGCCTGCGCCGCTGCGGCTGGGGGATCATCGAGACACTGGGCAACCGGCTGACCTTCGTTGCGTCAGGCACGGTGACGCCTGATGTCGACGGTTCGCTGGCCGAACGTCTTGCTTTGTTATTCACAGGGCTGGGCGAGGTGCTCGATCGTTTCGCGCCCGAGGAGGCGGCGGTGGAAGAAACCTTCGTCAATGCCGGGGCGCGTTCGGCGCTGATCCTGGGGCAGGCGCGCGGCGTGGCGCTGCTGACGCCGGCGGCGCGCGGCCTGCCGGTTGCCGAATATGCCGCCAACCTGGTCAAGAAATCGGTGGTGGGCACCGGGCATGCCGACAAGGGACAGATCCAGCTCATGGTCAAGACATTGCTGCCGGCGGCTGATTTCAAGGGAGCAGACGCCGCCGATGCGCTGGCCATCGCTATCTGCCATGCCCATCACCGGGTATCCAATCAGCGGCTGAGGGCGCTGGCATGATCGGCAAGCTCAAGGGGCTGGTCGACAGCTTCGGCGATGATTTCGTGCTGATCGATTGCGGCGGCGTCTGTTACGAGGCCTTCTGCTCAAGCCGGACATTGCAGGCCTTGCCGCGCGTCGGCGAGGCGGCGGTGGTCTTCATCGAGACCATTGTCCGCGAGGATATGATCCGGCTCTATGGCTTTGCCAGCGAAGGCGAGAAGGGCTGGTTCAACCTGCTGATGACGGTGCAGGGTGTCGGCGCCCGCGTGGCGCTGTCCATTCTTTCTGTGCTGTCGCCGGCCGAACTCTCCAGCGCGGTGGCCCTGCAGGACAAGGCAATGGTCGGCCGCGCCAATGGCGTCGGCCCCAAGCTCGCCGTGCGCCTCGTCACCGAACTCAAGGGCAAGGCGCCCACCGGCCCGGGTATCGACGCCGGCACGCTCGGCCTGCAGGCGGCTTTGGGCGAAGGCGTCGCTCCGTCTGCTATTGCCGACGCCGTCTCGGCGCTCACCAATCTCGGCTATTCCAGCGCGCAAGCGTCGGCGGCACTGGCGCGGATCGTGGCGCGGGAGGGGGATGGCGTGCCGACGGAAAAGCTGATCCGGCTGGGGCTTAGGGAGTTGAGCAATTGAGGCTCGTTGAACGCTCATTTGGAGCGTTTGTGGAACCTCTCTGGTGAACATGATGACGTCTTTTGTCGAGCAGATTGAGAAATTAGGCCTGGCGAGGCCAAAGCCACCTGCCACACCTGAACTGGTGCTCGAAGCTGCGGAGCGCCTTGGCCTAACGCTAAAGCTGACCGCGCCTTCGGTTCCAGAGCAGTACGAGGTTTTGAAGTTAGATGAGTTATCCGGCTACATCAAAGCTCGTCACGGGGGTATGCAAGTGATTTATCCAGATGCTGGCGGAGAAGAGATCTATGATGGACCGATCGACGGGTTCGGGGGCTTCACTGATCATGAGCGGGAAGCGAAGCTGCTTTTTGCACTGACCCTGATTGCAGCTCGGATGCTCGCGTGACCGATCTCACCTCTCCCGCCGCCGGCCGCGACGATCCGCTTGACGTCTCTCTGCGCCCGTCCGGCTTTGCCGAATTCGTCGGGCAGGCGGCTGCGCGGGCCAATCTCGAAGTGTTCATCGAAGCGGCCAAGAAGCGCGGCACGGCGCTTGATCATGTGCTGTTCGTCGGTCCGCCGGGCCTGGGAAAGACCACGCTGGCGCAGATCATTTCGCGCGAGCTGGGCGTCGGTTTCCGCGCCACGTCCGGTCCGGTCATCGCCAAGGCGGGTGATCTCGCGGCGCTGCTGACCAATCTCGAAGAGCGCGATGTGCTGTTCATCGACGAAATCCATCGGCTCAATCCGGCGATCGAGGAAGTGCTCTATCCGGCGATGGAGGATTTCCAGCTCGATCTCATCATCGGCGAGGGGCCGGCTGCCCGTTCGGTGCGGATCGACCTTGCCAAGTTCACCCTGGTCGGCGCCACCACGCGCGCGGGTCTGCTTACCACGCCCCTGCGCGACCGGTTCGGCATTCCGGTGCGGCTCAATTTCTATACGCCCGAGGAACTGGTGCAAATCGTGACGCGCGGCGCGCGGCTGCTCGGCATGCCGATGGCGCCCGATGGGGCGATGGAAATCGCCCGCCGTTCCCGCGGCACGCCCCGTATTGCCGGGCGCCTGCTGCGCCGGGTGACCGATTTCGCGCTGGTGGATGGCTCGGGCGAAATCACCCGTGCCATTGCCGACAAGGCGCTGTTGCGGCTCGATGTCGATGCGCGCGGGCTCGACCAGCTCGATCGGCGCTATCTCACCACCATTGCCGATTTCTACAATGGTGGTCCTGTCGGCATCGAAACCATTGCTGCGGCACTGAGCGAACCGCGCGACGCCATCGAGGAAATCGTCGAGCCCTATCTGATCCAGCAGGGCTTTATCCAGCGTACCCCGCGCGGGCGCATGCTGACCGGCGCCGCCTTCCAGCATCTGGGCAAGGTCGTGCCGCAGGGCTTTGTCGGCCTGCAGCAGAGCCTCTTCGAGGAGCCGGAAGCGGAATGAACCAGCGCATCCTGCTGAGCTTTCCGGTCGGGGGCACCTGTTTCAACTATCGCGTGGCCGGTGTGGCCATGCGCGATGGGCATGTGCTGGTCTGCCGTGAGGACCATGACAGCTATTGCATGCTGCCGGGCGGTCGCGTCGAGATGGGCGAGCCCAGCAATGTGGCGCTGGTGCGCGAAATGGCCGAGGAACTGGTCATGCCGGTCGAGATCGGCCCGCTGCTCTTCACCTCGGAGAGTTTTTATGGCCGCGAGGGCGACCGCTATCACGAGCTCGGCTTCATCTATGCCATCGAACTGCCCGATAATGTGCGGCCGGGCGGCCAGCAGCCTTTCCTCGTGCGCGAGGATGAGGGGCATTTGCTGCAATTCTCCTGGCTGCCGCTCGAAGGGCCGGCGCTGAAAGACGCCAACCTGCTGCCGCCCTGGCTGCCGGCGCGACTGCGCGCGCTGTCCGGCGTGCCGGAACATGTCGTGTTCCACGAAGGCGAGGCGGTGGAGTGACCCGGCACAGCTTCCCCGTCCGCATCTATTACGAAGACACCGATTTTTCCGGCAATGTCTATCACGCGGCCTACCTCAAATTCTTCGAGCGCGGCCGCACCGAATTCCTGCGCGACGAGGGCATCCATCATTCCGAGCTGGCAGCCGAAGGTATCGCCTTTGCCGTCCGCTCCATGGAAATCGCCTTCGATGGCGCCGCCCATATCGATGATCTGCTTGATGTCACCACCGAAATCGCCGCTGTCAGCGGCGCACGGCTGACGCTGGCGCAGACAATTTTACGTGACGGCGTAGTGTTGACGCGCGCCAGCGTGATCGTCGTGGCCATCAGGACCAGTGGCGGCGCCGCACGGATGCCCGCCGCCATCAGGGCGCTTGCCGATAAAAAGGGGACCGACTGACGGTCCCCTTCTGCTACATCGCCGCAGCCGTTACCTGGCCGCGGATTTCGCCATCGGGATATTCGGCGGTGTGGACGTTGAAATACCACATGCCATCCTGGAGCTGGGTGGCCTGTTCCTCGGTCAGCGTGGCCGAGCCTTCGATCGGGCTGGCGAGATCGCCATCGATCGGGATAACCGGGCCGGCCGTGGCGTCGGCAGCGGCAGGTCCGTGGAAATGCGCGGCGGTGGCATCGCCGGTCAGCCCCTCATAGTTGACCGTCCAGGTGAACATCATGGTCTCGGTGTCATAGGTGGCTTCGAGCGTGCCCGTGCCGGCGGAATCATTGGCGGGAACCTCGGCGGCCCCGGTAAGCTCGGCCGTCATGTTGAGCATTTCGGCATAAGCCGGAGCGGCCAGCAGCATTGCGACCGACGTGATGGCGGCCAGGGACGCGATACGGATCGTCATGAGCTTCCTCCTGTGGAATGCGCCGGGAACGGCGCCTGCCGCTCAACGGGCTCCAGGGGATGACGTTCCTTCACAACTTGTTGCCCCGACTCTCTTTCTTAACCTCTTCTTGACCATAATTGCGGCAAAGCGGACACGTGTCCGGGAGCCATCCAGCAAAGGGCCGGTTCTCGGGGCATTTCTCTTAATTTTGACAGATTTCGACCCCATCGCCTGATGTTTGAGGGTCGGGTGCGCGAACCGGGCCGAAAGGGATCACGACATGGAAGCCATGGACGCTGTGGGGGCGGTTGCCCCGCACGCCGATTTATCCATCTGGGGGCTGTTCTGGGCCGCCGACCTGGTGGTCAAGGCGGTGATGCTTGGCCTGTTGGGCGCCTCGATCTGGTGCTGGGCCATCATTGTCGACAAGACCATCACCTATCGCCGCACCCAGGCGGAGATGAACCGCTTCGAGCGCGTGTTCTGGTCCGGCCAGTCGCTGGAAGAGCTCTATCAGCAGCAGTCCGAACGGGCCTCGGGCGGGCTGGGCGCCGTCTTCGTCGCCGCCATGAAGGAGTGGAAGCGCAGCCACGAGCAGAATGCCGCCAGCTTCGTGGGCATGCAGCAACGCCTCGACAAGGTGCTTGATGTGGCCATTGCCCGCGAGAGCGAGCATCTCGAAAAGCGCCTTGGCTTCCTGGCTACCATCGGTTCGGCCGGCCCGTTCATTGGCCTGTTCGGTACGGTCTGGGGCATCATGAATGCCTTTACCGCCATTGCCGCCTCGTCGAGCACCAATCTGGCCGTGGTCGCCGGCCCCATTGCCGAAGCCTTGTTCGCCACGGCCATCGGCCTCGTCGCGGCCATTCCGGCGGTTATCGCCTATAACAAGCTGAGTTCCGATGCCGGCAAGATGATCGGGCGGCTGGAAGGCTTTGCCGACGAGTTCTCGACCATTCTCAGCCGCCAGCTCGAAGCAAGGAACCGCTAGCATGGGCATGGGTGCCGCAGCAGGCGGTGGAGGCGGCGGCGGTCGCCGCCGGCGCCGCAAGAGCCGGGCGATCATGAGCGAGATCAACGTGACGCCGATGGTCGACGTCATGCTGGTGCTGCTCATCATCTTCATGGTGGCCGCGCCGATGATGACATCGGGCGTGCCGATCGACCTGCCCAAGACCGCCGCCAATGAAATGCCGAGCCAGAGCCAGCCGATCACCGTCGCGGTGACGCCCGAGGGCATGATCTATGTCGATGAGGACGTGGTGGCCGAAACCGATCTGGTCAACACGGTCACCTCAAAGGCGACCAATGGCACCGAGGACCGCATCTTCCTGCGCGGCGATACCAGCGCCAATTACGGCTCGGTGATGCGCGTCATGGGCATTCTCTCGGCTGCCGGCTTTACCAAGATCGGGCTCATCACCGAGCGGGAACCGGGCTAGTCCAGTGCGCACCGGCCTTTCGGTATCGATCGTCGCCCATATCGTCCTGCTGACAATCGGCCTCATCAATCTGGGGTTTACCGAGCCGCTGACGCCTGCCGTGGAGTCGATTTCGGTCGATCTCGTGCCGATCGAGGAATTCTCCAATATCCGCGCCGGCCAGCTCGACAGCGAAATCGTCGATACCAATACGCCCTCCATCGTCGAGGACGATCAAGTGGCCGAACTGGCCCAGCCCACGGGCAATACCGAAGAAGACCAGGTCACCCCGTCGCCGGCAGATGTGCCGACGCCGGCCCCGGTGACCAATACCGCCCCGGCGCCGGAAGCCGCCCCGGAACCCGAGCCTGTGCCCGAACCCGAGCCGGCTCCCGCGCCCGAACCCACACCGGCCCCCGAGCCTGAACCGACGCCTGAGCCGGTGGCGCCGCCGGTGCCGGCGACGCGGCCTGCCCCGGCGCCTGAACCAACCCCGGCTCCGACGCCCGAGCCAACCCCCGAACCCACGCCGGAGCCAGAACCCGAGCCTGCACCGGAACCCGTGCCCGAGCCGCCTACCCCGCAGGTGGCCGCGCCTGTGCCGGCGAGCCGGCCGACCAATCTGGAACAGAAACGCCAGCAATTCGCCGCGGCCGAAGCCGAGCGCAAGAAGCGCGAGGAAGAGGAGCGCAAGCGCCAGGCCGCGGCTGCGCAGGCCCAGCAACCGTCGACGCCGCAGCTCGATGCGTCGCTGGCCGACGATATTTCTGCCATCATCAACACGGACAACACCACCGGCGGCACGACCGGGCAGGGCGGTACGCCGACGCTGGGCGATACTGGTGGTACGTCGGCGCGGCTCAGCCGGTCGGAAATCGACGGGCTGGTGGGCCAGATCAAGCAATGCTGGAACCTGTTGCCCAGCGACATCAACAGCGGCCTCAATGTGCGGCTGATGGTGAGCCTCAACCCGGACGGCTCGGTCAATGGCACGCCGGCCATCATCTCGGCCGATGACTCGCTGGCCGGCAGATCAATTGCCCGGGCGGCGCAGAGTGCGGTGAGAAATTGCGGACCCTACCGCCTGTCGGCGGCTGCATATGACGAATGGCGGCAGATCGATGTGGAACTGCGGCCCTGATTTTGAACTTGATGCGTCGCGTGGCCAGAATGGCCCCGGCGGAGAATGGAGACGAACATGACCCTCATCACACGGCGCAATGCGCTCAAGCTCGGCCTGGCCGGCGGGGCCCTGCTGGCCGGCTCCTCGATGGCGATGGCGCAATTGCGCATCGTGGTGGAAGGCGCCAATTTCCAGCCCCTGCCCATCGCCATTCCCGATTTCGCCTCATCCGATCCGGCCTTCGGCAAGGAAATCGCCGAGATCGTGCGCAACAACCTGCGCCGCTCCGGCCTGTTCCTGCCGCTCGATCCGGCTTCGCTGCCGGTGCAGGTGGGCGACGTCAACAACACGCCCGATTTCAACACCTGGCGTACGGCCAATGTCGATGCGCTTGTCATGGGCGGGGTCGAGCGCGGCGGGCAGATCTCGTCGTCGGTGCGGGTCTGGGATACCCAGCAGGCGGCCCAGGTGGTCGGCAAGAGCTACAATACCGATCCCAATTCCAGCCGTCGCGTCGCCCATATCATTTCCGACGCGATCTATGAATCGCTGGCCGGCAGCACCGGCTATTTCGATACCAGGGTCATCTACACCGCCGAAAGCGGTCCCAAGGCCAACCGTGTGCGGCGCCTCGCCATCATGGATCAGGATGGCGCCAATGTGCAGTATCTGACCGATGGCGCGACCATGGCGATGACGCCGCGCTTCGCGCCCAATGGCGACATGGTCACCTATATGAATTTCGCCGATGGCAATCCGCAGGTCTATTTGCTGCAACTGTCCACTGGCCGCCAGCAGCGGCTGGCCAATGTCGGCGCCATGACCTTCGCCCCGCGGTTTTCGCCCGATGGCGGCACGGTGGCCTTTTCGGTGGAGCAGAACGGCGCCACCAATATCTATGCCGTGGGTACGGGCGGCGGCCAGCCGCAGCAGCTCACTTCGGGCGCGGCCATCGATACCGGCCCGTCCTATTCGCCCGATGGCAGCCGTATCGTCTTTGAATCGGATCGGGGCGGTTCGCCGCAGATCTACATGATGGGTTCGGGCGGCGGCAATGCGCAGCGTATCAGCTTCGGGCAGGGGCTCTATTCCACGCCGGTCTGGTCACCCAAGGGCGACCTGATCGCCTTCACCCGCCAGGGCGGCGGCCAATTCTCCATCGGCATCATGAACCCCGATGGCTCGGGCGAGCGCATGCTCTATTCCAGCTTCCACGCCGAAGGCCCCACCTGGGCACCCAATGGCCGCGTCATCATGTTCTTCCAGGATCCGGGCGGCAATGACGGCCCCAAGCTGATGAGCGTCGATATCTGGGGCCGGAACCTGCTCACGATCCCCACCGAAAGCTATGCGTCCGACCCGGCTTGGTCGGGGCTGCGGGGGTAGGGGGCGAAGGGGCGCAAACCAGACGCCATCTCTCCCACCCACAATCGCCGCCCGCGGACTTGATCCGCGGGTCTGTCGAAGCGCGCGCCGTGTTGAGAGTGACCCGCGGATCAAGTCCGCGGGAAGCGCCGGTGGTTGGAACGCATTTGCGCTCCGCCCGGACCACTTAACCTTAATGTGATCGCCTCACATCGCTGTGGCAAACTGGCATCATCACAAAAAAGCCCGGTTTCCCGCCACATTCACGCCCGAATAGCACAAGATTAACCACGCTGGAAAACCCGGCCTTAAGATTAAGCGCGGTAAATGCCGTGCTTAAGATTGTTGCCTTTCAGGAGCCTCCCCGTGGTCATCACCGCACCTCTCAACACCGCGTTGCGCGCCGTCGCGATGCTGCTTTTCGTGGCGGTCATCGCGGCCTGTTCGCGCACGCCCAACACCATGCCGACCGGTGTCGGCAATCTCGGCCCGGGCGGCGGCGCGCCGGGCAGTCAGCAGGAATTCCTTGTTTCGGTCGGTGACCGCGTGTTCTTCGAAACCGATTCGTCGAGCCTCACCTCCGAAGCCATGGCCACCCTCGACAAGCAGGCCTCCTGGCTCA
Source organism: Devosia ginsengisoli (assembly GCF_007859655.1). NCBI lineage: Bacteria > Pseudomonadati > Pseudomonadota > Alphaproteobacteria > Hyphomicrobiales > Devosiaceae > Devosia > Devosia ginsengisoli. The sequence goes on along the minus strand of NZ_CP042304.1, from coordinate 2,420,097 downwards.
ACCAGTACCAGAACTACCGCATCATGATCGAAGGCCATGCCGACGAGCGCGGTACCCGCGAATACAATATCGCGCTGGGCGCCCGCCGTGCCTCGGTCGTGGTGAACTATCTGGTGTCGCGTGGCGTCAATAATGGCCGCATCACCAGCCAGTCCTTCGGCAAGGAACGCCCGGTGGCGATCTGTAACGACATTTCCTGCTGGAGCCAGAACCGCCGCGCGGTCACTGTCGTCCAGTAACAAATAACGGCCGCAAGGCCGAGAGAATCCAGTGCAAACTGGAGGCAATAGCGCCCGGAGCCAAGTATTTGGCCCGGGCGCTTTCTTTTCACCAAAATTGCCCTTTATCCGCACCTCTATCCGCACCATGTTGGTGCGATCAGGTTTCGCGCGTTGGAGGCGTCGTTTGAAGTTATCGGCCATTCTCAAGGGGGGACGGACTGCGTTATGCACGCTCGCCGTCGCCCTCGGCATCACCGTTCCGGGCATGGCGGCGCAGACGACGCCCATGCCGCCGGCCGAACTGGGGGGCTGACCCTCACCAATGCCGCGCCGGCGCGCATCCATGTTGCCCAGGCGCAGGATGCCGCTCAGCTTATGGTGCGTATCCAGCAGCTCGAAGAGCAGTTGCGCCTGCAGAACGGGCAGATCGAGGGCCTGACCTTCCAGCTCACCCAGCTGCAGGAAATCCTCAACCGCATGCAGGAAGACAATGAATTCCGCTTCCAGGCGCTGGAAGGCGGTGCTGGCCCAAAACCTGAGGCGGCAGCCCAACCGGGCGGCGTGACGCAGCCCGAGGCGCTGCCGCAGGACCCCAATGCCGTGCCTGCTGATGCCAATGGCGCGCCCATGGACGCCAATAGTGTGCCCGTGGACGCCAATGGCGTTCCCCTCACCGATATTCCCGAGCAGGGCGTGCAGCCGCTGCCCGGCGAGGCCGAGTTCGATCCCACATTCGATGATGGCAGCGTGCCACCCACTGATGAGCTGGGCGAATCCGCCGATCCGCTGGTAGGCACTGGCGCGACCGGAGGCGTCGATCTCACCACCGGCCAGCCGATGAATCTGAGCTTCGATCCGACCGCGCCCAAATCCGGCAATGCCGATGCCGATGCCCAGTTCGCCGCCGGCTACGAGGCCTTCACCTCGGGCGATTACGCCTTTGCCGAGGATCAGTTCAGCCAGTATCTGTCGCTTTACCCTGATAGTGAGCAGGCGCCCGATGCCGCCAATTTCCTGGGCGATGTGCTGCTGCAGCGCGCCGCCTATGACGAGGCGGCCGAAGTGTTGCTGGCCGCGTTCCAGAAGACGCCTGATAGCCCGCGGGCGCCCGACCTGCTGCTCAAGCTGGGCATGTCGCTGTCGGGTGCCGGCGAGCGCGAAACCGCCTGCCGCACCTTTGCCGAGATCGACAAGCGCTATACCACGCTCACGCCGGCTTTCGTGACGCGGCTGGGCGAGGAGAAGACACGGGCCGAATGCCCGCCCGCCTGACCCCCGCCATCGATGACATGGCAGGGCTCAATGCCCTGTTCGCAGCGGTGGCCGGCGAACAGGCCGTTGGTCTTGCCGTATCGGGCGGGGCCGATAGCCTCGCCCTGATGGTGCTGGCCCAGCGTTGGGCGGCGGGCCTGTCTGGCGCACCAAAGCTCATCGTCTATTCGGTCGATCACGGCCTGCGCCGGGAAGCGGCAAGCGAAGTGGCCATGGTGCTGGGTGCTGCCAAGGCGCTCGGCCTTGCGGCGCGGGGCCTCGCCTGGACCGGCGCCAAGCCGGCAACCGGCGTGCAGGAAGCGGCCCGCATTGCCCGCTATCGCCTGATGAGCGCGGCAATGGCGGAGGACGGCGCGAGCGTGTTGCTCACCGCCCATCACCTGCAGGACCAGGCCGAAACCGTGCTGATGCGCATGGCCCATGGTAGCGGCATCGAGGGCCTCAAGGGCATGAGTGGTATGGCCGAGATCGAAGGCGTACGCGTGCATCGCCCGCTGCTCGATATCGACCCCTCCGCCCTGCGTGCCGTGGTCGATGGGGCAGGGCTCACGCCGGCCGAAGACCCCTCCAACAAAGATCCGCATTACGAACGCGTGCGCTGGCGCCAGGCCATGCCGCAACTGGCTTTGCTGGGTCTCGATGCCGGGGCGCTGGCCCTGTTTGCCGACCGCATGGCCGAGGTCGATGCCGCCATCGCCCAGATGGCCGATGGCTGTTTCACCGAAATCGTGCGGCTGGACGGGTTCGGGGCCGCGCGGATCGAGCTGGCGCCCTTTATCGGTCTCAGCCCGGCTATTTCCACGCGCCTGCTGGGCCGCGTGCTCAATATCGTCGGCGGTCGCCAGAAGCCGCGCGCGCTCGGCCAGGTCGAGCGCCTGCGCCAGACCATTGCCGAATCCGGCCTCACGAAAACAACCACCGCGCTCGGCTGCGTCATCCGCATCAAGGACGGGGCCATTGCCGTGGCGCGCGAACCCGGCCGCTCACTGCCGCCGGATGCCCTTTTGGCGCCGCATGGCGAACTGGTCTGGGACGAGCGCTTCCGCATCGTCAATGCCTCGCCCGAGGCCGGCCTCACTGCCAGCGTCGCCGATTACCTGCCGCGCCACCGGCTCGAGGAGTTCCTGGGTTTCAAGGTCACCGCCCCCGCCGAAGCCATCCGCACCGCCCCAATCGTCCGCGATGCGGATGGTGGCGTGCTCTCATTGGGTGGCTGGTCGTTCGATGAGCGGATCAAGGTGCAGTTGCTGATCGATTGATCGCGGGGCCGTGCACAGAGCCCTGATATCGGGGCCAAACACCCCCACCCTCAATCCCTCCCCACAAGGGGGAGGGAGGCGCTAGATCTACCTTCAAGGATCATCTCGAATATCTTTGCAGGCACGGAGCGGGCTTCCCTCCCCCTTGTGGGGAGGGAATGAGGGTGGGGGCACTCACGCACACAAACTTATCCATCTTGTCCCCACCCCAAGATTGCACAGGCCGCGCTTCCCCAAGCCCGATGGAACCTTCTAAATCCCCACCGCGTATTAACCCAATCGCGACATTATGACTGGACGGAACGGGCAAAGGACAGCAGGTCTTGCCCTTGTAACGCCCTAATGCCGGACATACATTCGGCACACGCGCCGCGCTCTCTTTGCGCCGGCTTCTCCGGGACAGGATTGATGAACGGAAATTTCCGCAACTTCGCCATCTGGCTGGTCATACTTTTCATGCTGATGGGCCTGTTCCAGGTCTTTCAATCCTCGACCCGCTCGACGTCGGTTTCCGACAAGAGCTACAGCCAGTTCGTCACCGATGTCGAAGCCGGCAGCGTCACCAGCGTGACCATCACTGACAATATCGTCAGCGGCGCTCTGCGCGACGGTACGCGCTTCCAGACGGTATTGCCGGCTGGCGCCGACGTGATTTCCCGCCTTGAAGACAAGGGCGTGTCGATCACCGCGCAGGCGCCCGAATCGAGCCCGTTCTGGTCGATCCTGCTCAGCTCCTGGCTGCCCTTCATCGTCATCATCGGCGTGTGGTTCTTCTTCATCCGCCAGATGCAGGGCGGTGGCCGTGGCGGCGCGATGGGCTTTGGCAAGTCGCGCGCCAAGCTCTTGACCGAAACCCATGGCAAGGTGACGTTCGAGGACGTGGCCGGCGTGGATGAAGCCAAGCAGGACCTCGAGGAAATCGTCGAATTCCTGCGCGATCCCGGCAAGTTCCAGCGTCTGGGTGGCCGTATTCCGCGCGGCGTGCTGCTGGTCGGCCCTCCGGGTACCGGTAAGACGCTGCTGGCCCGCTCGGTTGCCGGCGAAGCCAATGTGCCCTTCTTCACCATTTCGGGTTCGGACTTTGTCGAAATGTTCGTCGGTGTCGGCGCCAGCCGCGTCCGCGACATGTTCGAGCAGGCCAAGAAGAACGCGCCCTGCATTATCTTCATCGACGAAATCGACGCCGTCGGCCGCCAGCGTGGCGCAGGCCTGGGCGGCGGTAACGACGAACGCGAACAGACCCTCAACCAGTTGCTGGTCGAGATGGACGGTTTCGAGGCCAATGAGGGCATCATCCTCATCGCCGCCACCAACCGCCCCGACGTGCTCGACCCGGCTTTGCTGCGTCCCGGCCGTTTCGACCGTCAGGTCGTGGTGCCGAACCCCGACGTCTCGGGCCGCGAAAAGGTGCTCAAGGTCCATGTCCGCAAGGTGCCGCTGGCGCCCGATGTGGATCTCAAGGTGCTGGCCCGCGGTACGCCCGGTTTCTCCGGCGCGGACCTGATGAACCTCGTCAACGAGGCGGCGCTGATGGCGGCGCGGCGCAACAAGCGCTTCGTCACCCATGCCGAATTCGAAGACGCCAAGGACAAGATCATGATGGGCGCCGAGCGCCGCACCATGGCCATGTCCGAGGACGAGAAGAAGCTGACCGCCTATCACGAGGCCGGCCATGCCATCATCGCGCTCAAGGTTGCGGGCATCGACCCCATCCACAAGGCGACGATCATTCCGCGCGGCCGGGCACTGGGCATGGTCATGACCCTGCCCGAGAGCGACGCCTATTCGTTCTCGCGTGAAAAGGCCCTGGCCCGCCTCACCATGCTGTTCGGTGGCCGCGAGGCCGAGATCATCAAGTTCGGCCCGGAAAAGGTCACGTCAGGCGCGTCCGGCGATATCCAGATGGCGACCAACCTGGCCCGCTCGATGGTCATGGAATGGGGCATGAGCGAAAAGCTCGGCCGCGTCCGCTACAAGAGCAACGACCAGGAAGTGTTCCTGGGCCATTCGGTGACGCAGAGCCAGCACATGTCCGACGATACGGCGCGGATCATCGACCAGGAAGTGCGCAAGCTGATCGAGGATGGCGAGGCTTCGGCCAAGGATATCCTCACCACCTACCACGACGAGTGGGAGGCGATCGCCCAGGCGCTGCTTGAATACGAGACGCTGACCGGCGACGAGTTGCGCGCCCTGATGGATGGCCAGCAGCCGATCCGTCCGGACGATAGCGGCCCCACCACCAAGGCCAGCGGCGTGCCGTCGGCCGGCAAGTCGAGCAAGAAGCGCCCCGATGCACCGCCCGAGTCGGGCATGGAGCCGCAGCCTAACAGCTAGGCCAGGGGAAAACTTTGCAAGGGCCGCCGCAGGGCGGCCCTTTTGCTTGTCGGGAATCTCCGTTATTTCGCCCGAAAGTGGTATTATCCGACGCAACCGGAATCGCAGGCTCAGGGGACGAACACGCTATGGTACGCAAGTATTTTGGTACGGACGGAATTCGCGGTCTGGCCAATGGCGCCAAGCTGACGCCGGAACTGGCCCTGCGCGTCGGCATGGCTGCCGGACAGAAATTCGTGCGCGGCGATCATCGCAACCGCGTGGTGATCGGCAAGGATACGCGCCGCTCGGGCTATATGCTCGAACAGGCGCTGACCGCCGGCTTCACCGCCGTCGGCATGGATGTCTACCTGCTCGGCCCCATGCCCACCCCGGCCGTTGCCATGCTGACCCGCTCGCTGCGCGCCGATCTCGGCGTCATGATCTCGGCCTCGCACAATCCCTTCGAGGATAACGGCATCAAGCTGTTCCGCCCCGACGGCTACAAGCTGAGCGACAAGGTCGAGGCCGAAATCGAGCGGCTGATCGACAGCGACATGTCCGGTTTCCTGGCGCATGGCCGCGATATCGGCCGGGCCCATCGCGACGAGGAAGCGCGCACCCGCTATATCGAATATGCCAAGCGCACGCTGCCGCGGAATACCGACCTGGCCGGGTTGCGGGTGGTGCTCGATTGCGCCAATGGCGCGGCCTACAAGGTGGCCCCGGTGGCCCTGTGGGAACTCGGCGCCGAGGTTTTCACCATCGGCAACAAGCCCGATGGCTTCAACATCAATGACAAGGTGGGGTCCACCGCACCCGAGGCCGTCTCGGCCAAGGTCAAGGAAGTGCGTGCCGATATCGGCATTGCGCTGGATGGCGACGCCGACCGCGTCATCATCGTCGACGAGAAGGGCGAAGTGGTCGATGGCGACCAGTTCATGGCGGTCATCGCCCAGAGCTGGCTGGAGCGGCAGATGCTCATGGGTGGCGGCATTGTCGCGACCGTCATGTCCAATCTCGGGCTCGAGCGCTACCTGACCTCACTGGGCCTGACCCTCGAGCGCACCCAGGTCGGCGACCGCTATGTGCTCGAAGCCATGCGGAGCAAGGGATTCAATGTGGGGGGCGAACAGTCCGGCCACATCATCCTGTCCGATTTCACCACCACGGGCGACGGCCTGGTGGCGGCCCTGCAACTGCTTGCCGTGCTCAAGCAGCAGGAGCGCAGCATTTCCGAGATCTGCGCGCGCTTCACCAAGGTTCCCCAGTTGCTGCGCAGCGTCAAGTTCAAGTCGGGCAAGCCGCTCGAAGACAGCCACGTCATCCAGGCCATTGCCGATGGCCAGGCCATGCTGGGCAATGGCGGGCGCCTGGTGGTTCGCGCCTCGGGCACCGAGCCGGTTATCCGCGTCATGGGTGAAGCCGACGACGCCTCGCTGGTGACCACCGTCGTGTCGCAGATCGAAGCTGCCATTCGCGACGTAGCATAGCTGCAGCAGATCTGACCGTTCCTCGGATATTTACTTACGGTTAACTATGAGGGGGCCGTTCTGCTCTCGTTAGGGTTAAGTATTTAGGTTAAGCGCCCTTTAAGGAAATTCGTCGATACTGGGTTGCATCAAATGGTGCCGTGGCAACCCAAAGGACGTTTCACATGCGTAAGTTCATCGCTGCGATGATGGTGGCAAGTGCCGCTCTCGTCGGTGGGCAGGCGATCGCTGCCGATCTTCCCTACTATCCCCCGATCATCGAAATTCCCGACGTCGACTACGGCGTTTCCGGCTCGTTCTACCTGCGCGGTAGCGCTGCGGGGAACTTGCTCTGGGCCAAGGACTATACTCCGGCCTGTGTTGTTTGCGGCGGCCCGGGGACCATTCCCCTGACCACTGCCGGCTACGGTTATTCGTTCGGCGCAGGCTTCGGCTACGAAACCGGCACCGGGCTGCGTGCCGACCTCACGCTCGACTACAGCAAGAACCAGGGCCTGTCGGACGGCAACTATACGCTGGGCCTGCGCTCCACGCTGCTGCTGGCCAACGCCTATTATGACTTCTCGTTCAGCGACTACGGTTCGGCGGCAGGCGGGTTCGGTGCCTATGTCGGCGCGGGCCTCGGCGGCGCCTACAACCAGGTCACGGTTACCGGTGGCCCGCTCGTGACGCCCGAGGGTTCGTCCTGGGCGCCGGCTGCCGCTGTCATGGCGGGCGTGACCTACGACATGGGCGCCCTGGTTGCCGATATCGGCTATCGCGGCATCTACATGCCGCAGGTCAGCAATGCTCAGGTGGGGCCGAATACCTCGTTCTACCTGAACAGCCCGATGACCCACGAATTGCGCACCACCCTGCGCTATCGCTTCAACTGATCGAGGAGCGGGCGAGCCACGAGCCCGCTGCTATCGATATCAAATCGGCGCTCGAAAGAGCGCCGATTTTCTTTGCCGACTCTGACGGGGACGTTACCCTTGCCTTGAAGTGAAGACCCGAGGGACATGGCATGAAGGTATTGGTGATCGGCGCAGCCGGCATGGTGGGGCGCAAGCTGGTCGCGGCGCTGCTGGCGGCGGAGCAGGTCGGCGGAAAGCCGGTCGCCCAATTGACCCTGGCCGATGTCGTGGCGCCCGTTCCGCCCGCTGCGGCCATCCCGATCACTGCGCTGGCGGTCGATCTGTCCGCGCCGCAGGTGGCCGAGCAACTCGTCGCCGATCGTCCGGACCTGATCTTTCATCTGGCGGCCATCGTCTCCGGCGAGGCCGAGGTCGATTTCGAGAAGGGCTATCGCATCAATCTCGACGGCACCCGCCACCTGCTGGAGGCGATCCGCCTGGCCGGGCAGGGCGGGCCATACCGGCCACGCCTCGTCTTCACCTCGTCCATTGCCGTCTTCGGCGAGCCGCTGCCCGAAATCATCGGCGATACCCACCACCATACGCCGCTCACCAGCTACGGCACGCAGAAGGCCATTTGCGAGCTGCTGCTGTCCGACTATTCGCGGCGCGGTTTCGTCGATGGCGTGGGCATTCGCCTGCCGACCATCGTGGTGCGCCCCGGCAAGCCCAACAAGGCGGCCTCTGGTTTCTTCTCCGGCATTCTTCGAGAACCGCTTTCCGGTCAGCCGGCCGTGCTGCCGGTGGCCGATAGCGTGCGGCACTGGTTTGCCAGCCCGCGCGCCGCTGTTGGCTTTCTGCTGCATGCCGCCGCCATGGACACGGCCCTGCTGGGCGACCAGCGCAACCTGAGCATGCCCGGCCTCGCGGCTACGGTGGGCGAAGAGATCGCCGCGCTGGAGCGCGTCGCCGGCCCCCAGGCCACGGCACTGATCCAGCGCGTGCCCGACGAAACCATCGTTAACATCGTCGCCGGCTGGCCCAAGGCCTTCGAGGCTAATCGCGCAAAATCCCTTGGCTTTCGCGGCGACGCCAGTTTCGACGACATCATCCGGATCCATATCGAGGACGAGTTGGGCGGGCGCGTCGGTTCATGATGTGAGCCGCGCCCGTCAGGTGCCTATCCGGCCGGCCAGACCATTCGCATTGGTTGTGAAATAGCGCTTGCGGCGCTGGGGCTCGAAACCGGCCAGTTGGGCGTGGGGTTCGACCAGGCCCATGGGAAAGGGCCAGTCCGATCCGAACACCACCCTGTCCTGGCCGAAGGTTGCCTCCGCGGCTACGGCTGCGGCTTCACTGTGACAGATGCAGTCGACGAATATCCGGCCATAGACGGCCTCTGGCGGCTGCAGGTCTGTTGCGACGCCGGGGCGAGCCGTGTCGTAGCCGCGTTGCAGCCTGCCCGCGACCATGGGGGTCAATCCGCCGCCATGCGCGAAACAGGGCGTAATGGCCGGATGACGCTCCAGCACGCCCGAGAGCACCAGATGGGCGATGGCCACCGTGCTCTCGTAGGGATTGCCGAGCAGATTGGTGAGATAGAAGGATTGCAAGCGGCCATCGGCGCATTCGCCGGGATGAAAGAAGACGAAGGCGCCGGCAATATCGAGGGCTTTCCACAGCGGCTCGAATTCGGCCAGGCCAAGGGTGCGCTGATCGCCGGTTCCCGCCGGCATGGCAAAGTGGCGGTGCCCCGCCGTGCGCCATTCCGCGACAATGGCAGCGGCAACTGCGGGCTCTTCGGTGGGCAGGTGAACCAGGGCCGTCAGGCGGCCGGCCGAGTGCTCGGCAATGTCGCGCAGCCCGTTATTGATATAGTCGGCCCAGCGCCGCGCATCGGCGCCACGCAAATGCTGGCGATAGACGGGCGGCGGCGCCGACACATAGGCATGCGCTACGCCGTTTTTCTCCATCCAGTCCAGCAGAGCCGCCGGTTGGAATAGCGGTTTCATCCCCACCGCGTGCCCATCGACCGTCAATACCTGCCTGGTCTGGTCCCAGGCGATGCCGTCAAAGCCTTGCAGGCGCTCCTCCACGATCGGGATGAGATGCGTGTGCACGTCAAGGGCGATAGCTTCGGTCACGGCGGGTCTCGTTGGCTGAAGGAGGATCGCCGGCCCATTGCGGGGCCGGCGACTGGTTGATGCTAGGGTGCCGGGCTCATTGCAGGAATATCCGTCGTGCCATGCAAATCCGCCGAAACGAGGCGATTGCGCAATTCACCCAGGCCGGTTGCCGACACGACCATTTCGTCGCCCGGCTTGAGAAAGATTGCCGGTTCCCGCGCATTGCCGATGCCCGAAGGCGTGCCGGTGATGATCACATCGCCCACTTCAAGCGTCATGCCGAACGAGAGTTCGGCCACCAGTGCCGCAATGGGAAAGGCCATCTGCTTGAGCTGGGCACTCTGCATGAGCTCACCATTGAGGGTGAGTTCGAGCCGGATTTCGGGCACATCCAACTCATCCGGCGTCACGATATAGGGCCCGATCGGCATGGTCCGGTCGATGCTTTTGCCCTTGAGCCATTGTCCGCCATGCCGGCGCTGCAAATCGCGCTGGGACACGTCGTTGGCGAGGAAATAGCCGAAGACGTGGTCGAGCGCCTCGGCTTGCGACACCGAACGGCAGCGTTTGCCGATGACGATGCCCACCTCGGCCTCATAGTCCCATTTGGCCGAGATATAGGGGTCGAGCCCGATATCGTCATTGGGGCCGATGACCGTATTGGGGCCCTTGGTGAAGAAGGTTGGGGCCTTGGGCGCATCGACATCCTGGCCTTCGCGCTTGCCGCGGCTCTCCTCGAAATGGTCCCAATAGTTCCAGCCGGTGCAGAGCACATCGCGGTTGAAGCGCTGGATCGGCGCGGCAAGCGTGACGGCGGACAGCGGAACGACCTCTGCCGATGCCGATGCCAGGCGCCGTATTTCGGGCAGGCCGCGTCCGATCAACGCGACTATGTCCCCCTCACTTTCGGGCAGCAGGCGGATGGTCTCGCCTTCGACCACGCCGACGCGATAATTGCCCGAGATGACGACAGTTGCGAGTTTCATGGGCCTAACCGTTCGGCAGGACAGCGATGGCGCTGATTTCGATCAGGTATTCGGCATTCACCATCTTGGCCACTTCCACCATGGTGGAAGCGGGGACCGGCGCCTTGAAATATTCGGCGCGGACTTTGTGGATGGTGGGGAAGTGCTCGATATTGCGGACATAGACGTCAACGCGCACGATATCGTCCAGCGAACCGCCGGCAGCTTCCACCGCCGCCTTGAGGTTTTCGCAAACCTGACGGGTCTGCACTTCGACATTGCCGATGCCGGCGACCGAGCCGTCGGCGGTGCGCGCCGTCATGCCCGAAATGAACACCAACTTGCCCTGCGCCTCGATGGCCGTGGCCTGCGAGAAGTGGCCGTTCGGCTTTGCCAGCTTGGGGGAAGAAATCTGCTCTTTCATAATGCTCTCTTGGCTAGAAGTAAGACGGAAGATCGAGGCCCAGCGACGCGCCGGTTTCGATCAGGCTGTTGAGCGCGGCCGGCGCAACGGGCGCGCGGCCTGCGGATTTCTGGCGCGCCGCATAGGCCAGCTCGCCGGGTGCATAGACGCGTTCCACGCCGGGCGCCGCCTTCGACCGCGAGACGCGATCGAGTTCGGCGCTGGCCCGCTGCCCGAAGCTCTCGACCGGCACGAAATGGCCGACATCGATGGCGACGAACAGGTTGGAACAGCGATAGGGCGTGGCCGGATCGCCATAGAGGCCATTGACCTCCGCCCCGATTGCCCCGCCCGACAGCCCGCCGGCCAGCAGATCGATCATGAAGGCCAGACCGAACCCCTTGGGCCCCGCGGCGGGTAACAGCATGCCGGCTATGGCGCTTTGCGGATCGGTGGTCGGATTGCCGTCCTTGTCGGTTGCCCAGCCATCGGGGATCGACTGGCCGGCCGTGGCCGCATTGCGGATTTTTCCCATGGCGGCGGCGCTCAGGGCCATGTCGACCTCGGGCGCAAAGGCAGAATCGCTCGGCACCGCTATGGCGAGCGGATTGTTTCCGGTCAGCGGCTGGGCACCGCCCGGCGCCGGCATCAGGGGGCGGGTGTTGGACATGACGATGCCCACCGCGCCCTGGTCAGCCATCATGCGGGCATAGCGGCCGGCCGTGCCGAAGTGGAAAGCATTGCGGATCGCCACGACGCCCATGCCGAACTGGCGCGCCCGCTCGACAGCGAGGTCCACCGCCTGGCGCGCGGTGAGCTGGCCGAGGGCGTCCTGCGCATCGACAACGACCGATGACTGGCGGTCAGACACGACGGCACCCTGGCTGGCGCTCGAAACCGAACCGGCCTTGAGGCGCTGGACATACATCGGAACCAGCATGACGCCGTGGGAGGCGACGCCTTCGATATCGGCGGCCACCAGATCCTCGGCGACCATGTCAGCCGAGTCAGAGGCAATGCCGCAGGCCGCGAAAATGGCGGCGACCGCGCGCTGCAGCGCTGCCGCGCCCACGGTTCCGTTCTGGTCGGCAAGCATCAACGAGCATCCTCGTCATTGTCGTACCAGTCGGGGCGTTGCGGGTAGTGGGGGCCGTCATAGATTTCGACGACCACGGTGTCCTCATGCGCCAGGGTCGGCCCGTGCACATTGCCCTTGGGATTGCAGTAGAAGGAGCCGGGCTTCAGCGTGACGCCGGTCGCGGTATATTCGTAATGTCCCGACAGGCAGAACATCATCTGGTTCGAGGCATGCATATGCGGGGTCGGGATGCTGGCGCCCTTCTCGAACTTGATCAGCGCCACCGATGCGCCGGTGGCCTCGTCGCGCCACAGCATCTTTTCATGGACGCCCTTCAGGGATTTGGCGCGCCACGGCATGTCATTGGTCTGAAGCAGTATTTCCTCGAGGGACGGCGCCCCCGGGGGGCATGCCGGTCGTTTTGTTCTGCGTCATTGCTCACCTGCGCGATTGCGGTCTGCCGGCATGGACATGCCAGGCCCGATCCATTCACGTCAGGAGGATAGACAATGAAATTCCGACAATCAAGACGATTTTCGAAAATGTATCAGGAGACGGATGCGTAATGCTCGATAGCGGCCAGCAGCTTCTTGGTGGTTCGCTCGATATGCCGGCGGTTGAGGGCGAGGGCCAGCTCGGTATCCCGCGCAAGGGCGGCCTCCATGATGCCCTGGTGCTCGGAGACATCGTCACGCACTTCGCCCCCTACCGAAATCGACAGGGCGACATAGCGCTCGGCCTGGTCGAACAGGTGGTTGCGAACGCCCGCCAGGACGGGGGAATCGCAGGCCGCCACCAAAGCGGCGTGGAATTCGCGGTGATATCGCAGCCAATCGACGTTTCGTTCCTGCCCCTCCGCATCGAGGTGCTTGGGGACGCTGGCCAGCCGGTGCATGGAGGCCACGATCGCCGATTCCCAGTCGACACCGCCCTTGGCGATCGACCATTTGAGCGCCAGGCCCTCGATTTCCACGCGGGTGCGCGACAGGTCCTGCAAATGCTCGGCCGAGACGCCAGCGACCCGAAACCCTTTGTTCTGCTCGAGCACGACGAAGTCCTCGGCCTCGAGCCGCATCAGTGCCTCGCGTACCGGGCTGCCGCCGACATCATAACGCTGGCGCAGGGTTTCGGCGCGCAGGCGCTCTCCCGGCCGCAGGCGCCCGGTCAATATGTCCTGCCGCAGCAGGTTGAACACCGTGGCGTTTAGAGTCGGCTGTTCGTCCATAGTCATGACAGATGGAAATCTCCCTCTTGCACCACGATAAGTAGGCCCGCCGCCGGAGCCATGCAACGGGATTCTGGATAAGTAGATGTAAAACCGACAAAGTAAGATATTTTCGAAAATATCTTGACGGCTTGATCAACACCTCGTTTAGTGAAGGTCACCACAGGGAGCGAGTGAAGGAGAACTCGGGTGCGCATTTCAGGAAATTGGACCAAAGTCAGTGCCGTGGCCATGGCGGCAGCGCTGCTCGGCGCAGCGCCTGCCGTGGCGGCTGATGCCGTCTTCGGTTTTTCGGGCTGGTCGGTTGGCTATCTGCCGACCGCCGTGGCCATCGATCGTCTGACCGAAATGGGTTATGACATCGAAGTGGCCGAGCTGGGCGGCAACAGCAATCAGTTGCAGGCCGCGGCGACCGGCGCGGTGCAGATCACCGCCATTGCCCAGGTGATGGACGCCATCGATCAGGGCCTCGACAGCCGCTTCTTCATGGAAGCCAATACCAACGAGTTCCTGCTGGTCTCCAAGGCCGAATTGCCGGACTGCCAGTCGCTCGACGGCAAGGCTGTCGGCATCCAGTCCACCGGCTCCTTCGTGGGTCAGCTCGCCATTCAGTGGCTGGCGCAGGCCTGCCCCACCGCCAATGCAAACCTGACGGTGATCGAAGGGTCGGACAATCGCCTCGCCGCGCTGCTGGCCAACCAGCTCGATTCCAGCGTCGTCGACCTGCAGGACTGGACGCTACTGCAGCGCGCCAAGCCGGGTGAGTTCACCGTCACCGGCGACTTCACCAAGATGATGCCGATCATGCGGGCGGCCTTTGCCGCGCAGCAGAGCTTCATCGCCGAGAACCCGCAACTGATCGAGGACTGGATCCGCGTCCATCTGGACGTCTATCGCGAGAGCTACCAGAACCCCGATCTGCTGGTCGAAAAAGGCCTCGAACTGCTGGGCGAAATCGACGCCGAAGCCCTGCCGGCCATCGTGGAAGCCTTCCTTGCGGCCCAGGTGTGGCCGGTCAATGGCGGCCTGACCGATCAGGGCGTCATGGATACCATCAACTTCTTCAACAATGACGGCGAGCCCTTCGAGAACATCAAGGCACCCGCCGACGTCGTCGATCGCGCGCTGCTGGACAAAGTTCTGGCCGAGTAATGCGCGCAACCGAACTGAAACAAGGCGGGGCGCGCAAGCCCCGCCTGACACTGGACAGCCTGGTCGAAACGAGCGCCGGGCGCATTGTCGTCCGCGTCGGCATGCTGCTGGCATTCCTCGGCACCTGGCAGATGGTCGGCAATGACACGATCGGCCTGCTCTTCCCCACTTTCGGCCGCACGCTGGCCGCGTTCTGGTCGCTGGTGAGCGACGGCACGCTGCAGCTTGCCCTGCTGATCACCAACCAGACACTGGTTGCCGGCTTTGCCCTCATCCTGCTGATTGGCATTCCCGCCGGCATCGTCACCGCCCGCATCAAGCTGGTCGACAGCATCGTCACGCCCTATCTGAGCTTCCTCGTCGCCATTCCCATCATCGCCCTGATCCCTGTGATCCAGGCCCTGCTCGGGCTGACCTTCGGGGCGCGGGTCACGGTGGTGACCCTGTTCGGCATTCCCTATGTCATCATCAATACCGCCGTGGCGGTGCGCCGGGTCGATCCTGTGCTAACCGAGATGGCCGCCAGCTTCGGTGCCTCGCGCTGGGTGATCATGCGCGACGTCGTGCTGCCGGCGGCCGTGCCCGGCATCATGGCCGGCATCCGCATTGCCCTGGGGCAGGCGCTGATCGGCATGGTGGTTGCGGAACTAACCATTGTCGGCGCCGGCGTCGGCAGCCTTATCGCAGACCTGCAGGGTCGCTTCCGTGTCGCCCCGGTGCTCGCCATTGCCGTCACCATCGTTCTCGAGGGCGTGCTGCTGATGACCATTGTTGAATGGATCGAGCGTCGCCTCGGTCGCTGGAGTCAATCATGACCGACCTACAAGCCCCCGCCATTTCCATCAGCAACCTGACCAAATATTACGGTCCTGCCGGCGGCCAGCGCATGAAGGCGCTGGAAAACGTCAACCTGACGGTCGGGCGCGGCGAGTTCGTCTCGATCATCGGCCCCAGCGGCTGCGGCAAGACCACCATGCTGAAAATGGTCGGCGGCATTCTGGGGTGGGACGAAGGCACGGTCGAAGTGCTGGGCAAGGGGGTCACCGGCCCCGGCCCGGAACGCGCGACGGTGTTTCAGTCCTTCGCGCTGCTGCCCTGGATGACGGTCATCGACAATGTCTCCTTTGGCCTCAAGGTGCGCGGCATGGCCAAGCAGGAGCGCTATGCCATTGCCCGGACTTTGCTGACATCGGTCGGCTTGGCCGATTTCGAGAATTCCTATCCCCGCCAGCTTTCCGGCGGCATGCAGCAGCGCGTGGGCCTGGCCCGTGCGCTGGCCGTGTCCCCGCAACTGCTGCTCATGGATGAGCCCTTCTCGGCGATCGACGCCCAGACCAGGCTGATCCTGCAGACCGACCTGCTCGACATCTGGTCCAAGACCGATCTTTCCGTGCTGTTCATCACCCACGCGATGGACGAAGCCGTATTCCTCTCCGACAAGGTGGTGATCATGGGCGCACGGCCGGGCCATGTCACCGACGTGATCGACGTGGACCTGCCGCGTCCGCGCAACGAGGAAACGCGCCGCGATCCGCGCTTCGTGGAGCTGACCGGCTTTGTCTGGGACCGGCTGCGCGGCATGATCCAGGAAGACGGGCAGGCGGCGTGATGGCAGGCATCCTGAACCTGGCCCAGCGCAATGGGCCATTCCTCATCTCGCTGGTGGTGCTGGCCGCGGTCTGGGAAATCGGCGGCCGCAGCACCGACCTGCTGACCCTGCCGCCGCTATCGGACGTGCTCGCCGCCTTCTACAAGCTCTGGGTCAGCGGCGACGTGACGGCCCCCCCTGCTGGACAGCACGCTGGCGCTGGTCTACGGGCTGGTCATCTCACTGGTATTCGGCAGCCTGATCGGGATCGGCATGGGCCTGTCCCGCTTTGTCGATGTCGCCATCGGGCCTTACGTCAAGGCCGGGCTTTCGGCGCCGCTGATTGCCTTCGTGCCGGTTTTCCTGATGATTTTCGGCATCGGCCCGGCGACCCGTATCGCGACGGTCGTCGCCTTCTCGGTCTTCATCGTGGCCACCAATGCGGCGACGGCCATGCGGTCCAGCGATCCGCGGCTCATCGAAATGGCCCATTCCTTCGGCGCCAGCCGCTGGGCCATTTTCCGGGATGTCAGGCTGCCCGCCGGCGCGCCTTATTTCCTCGCCGGGCTGCGGCTGGGCGTCGCCCGCGGGGTCAAGGGCCTCATCAATGGCGAAGTGCTGATCGCGATCATCGGCCTCGGTGGCCTGGTGAAAAAATACGGCACCGTGTTCTCCATGGACCAGCTCTATGCGGTGATCCTGCTGATCGTGCTCTATGCCGCCATTGCCGTGGGCCTGGTTTCAATGCTCAGCAAGCTGATCGTCGTGGAAGAGCGATAAAAGCGACCGGCGCGCGGGTTCCGTGCGCCGGTCCCGAACGGCTCAGCGCACGCTGATAGTCAGATCTTGCCTGGCTGCAGGCCGGCGCAGGCGGAGCATGATCAGCGTCAGGTGACTGCCCCAATTGGCCATCAGCGGCGGGTCGGTGAGTTCGATATGTTCGGTTTCCGCGACCAGCAGGTCCGGGTCATAGCTGATCATGCCTTGCCCTGACGGATGGCCCGTTCCCAATTGGCGCGGCAGCAGGTGTATCTCGCCGGCTTGTGCCAGATCCACCTTTGCGGCCGTCAGCAGGTGCAGGCTCGCGTCGAGCGGGCTTGCGGCCTCGAAACTGTCGCTGATGGTCACGCCCCGGCGGCGCTCGAGGGTCATGCGGCGCGTCCAGCGCGACAGGCCGATTTCGGCAGGGTAAGCCCCCTCGATCCGCGCGGTGAGGCTGGCGGCAGCTTCGTCTATCGTGTGCTGCACATGGCCGGCTTCATAGCTGCGGCCGGCCGGCTGCTCCATGCCGCCGATCAGGGGCACATTGTGGTAGCGCGAGCGCATGGTCCAGATGTCGTAGCGCTGGGCGCTGAAGGTTTGCGAGGTATAGGTGCCCACGCCGGCATCGACGAGCAGCGGCAACCCGTCGCGATAGATGGCGAAACTGCCCACATCGTTATGATTGTGGCTGTTGTCATTGTGGCCACCCTTGGCAGCAAGCATCCAGCCCTGGCTGCTGTCGGCCATGTCGCGCGTGACCAGCAGGTCGAGACTGGGCAACCAGCGATCGCGAGGCAGGTCGATGGGTGCAGGTGGGCCGTCCAGTTGGGGCAATACGGCAAAGCTCACCACGGCCTCGAACAGGCTTTGCCCGCTTACCAGCATGTCGGCCAGCCGTTCCGGAGCCGTGTTGGTCGAGAGGTCCTGCGATTGCGACTGCCATCGGGCATAGCGCTCGAGCTTTTCATCGCCCAGCAGGTTGGCCCAGCGCTGCACCAGGCAGGCAGGGACCGCGACGCGCGGCGCTGAATCGGCGAAATTGACGAAATAGTCGTCGGCAATGCGGGTATCGACGATGAAGCGCGCCATGTTGCGCAGGCGCTCATCAGTTTGCAGCGCCTGCTGGTCGAGGATGGGGCTGAGGATTTCGAGGCATTGCAGCAGGCCCGACATGGCATGCTTCCAATAGGCCGGCCCTTCGGGGCAGCCGCCATCCTCGCCATAAACCGCCACGAACCGGTCGAGCACGGCCACGATCTTTGCCACGGTCTGGCGGAATTCGGCTTCATCACTTTCGATCAGCGCCGCCGTCAGCAGCCAGTTCGAAACGATCCACGGGTTCCAGTTATTGATCCTGATCGTCTTGAATATGGGGTGGGGCGTGAGGCTCATCCACCAGAAGTCCTCGCGCGCGCCGCAGGGCACGAGGATGCGTTCGCGCAATTGCTGGCGCATGCGCTGGCCGATGGCCGGATTGACGCCATCGAGTTCGTCGCCGAGCAGCACGCTGGCCATCGCCACGAGCCCCGCGGCGATGCCGACCCCCAGATCCACTACGGGTTCGTCGGGGTCGGGCAGGCCATAGCCGGCCTCCTGCAGGAAGAGGTGGCAGGGCATGCACCAGCTCGCCTCCTCGCTGGTGGACCAGAGCGCATCGACGATCGCCTCGGTATAGCGCCCCTTGCGCTCGGCCACTTCGCCCAAAACGAGATCGCGCAGGATGTCGCGGCGGGTGCGGGTCTTGGTCTCGAACGTCTGCCGGGTTCCAGTGCGGGCGAAATCGAGGTAGCCGGTGGCCGTCAGCACGGGCCAGTCCTGCGTCAAAGCCCGGTCGGCCCTCGCTTTCAGGCCTGTTCCGGATAGCCCGGCAACCGCCTGTTGCAGCCGTTTCATGAGCGGGCCCTGTACCCGGGCGAGCAGGTCATCCGTATTCACGACCATGCTGGCAATCGTCCGTCCCACCGCGATTCCTCCTAAAATGTTAGTTGGCGACGCGAGTTGACATAGCATACCGGAAGCGCTACCGAAAGCGCTACCGGCAGCGCTTCCATTTGAAGAGAAGACGTCCGGAAGGGGAGATAATGAGTTCTGAATTTCAGCAGAACCTGACCATTTTCGACATCGCCGAAGCGGCGGGTGTCTCCGTGACCACAGTGTCGCGGATTCTCAACAACAAGCCGGATGTGTCGGCGAAAACCATCGCCAAGGTGCGCGATGTCATGCAGCGGCTGGGCTACCAGCCCCATGCCAGCGCCCGGCGTCTCGCCTCGGGCCGCAGCAATGTCATCGCCGTGCTGCCCCATGCCACGGCGGGCGAATTGGGCAGCGTGACCTATGAATATATTACCGGCATCGTCGATGCTGCCGAAGCCGAGGATTTCTCCGTCAACCTGCTGCCGCGCAGCACGAGCGAGGAAAAGCTCCGCTCGCTGTTCGGCTCGGGACAGTTCGACGGCATTGCCCTGTTGCAAGTGCAGACCAATGACTGGCGTGTCGAGGCCCTGCGCCAGAGCGGCAAGCCCTTCGTGCTGGTCGGCCGGACCGAGGACACGGCCGGGGTCAGCTATGTCGACGTCGATCTCGTCCGCGGCGCCCATGAAATGGTCGAGGCCGTGGCCGCAAGGGGGCACCGGCGCATCGTGCTGATCGGCAATGCCCTGCATCAGAAGGTGCGCCGCTTCAGCGCCCGCCTGATCCATGATGGCTATCAGTCCGGCATGGCCGGGCTGGGCCTGGAGCCGCTGGTTATCGACACCGAATTCAGCATAGATGGCGTGGTGCAGGCCATCAAGGACGGGCTCACTGCCGCGCTCGTGCCGAGCTGCTTCTTCATCGGCGGCCACGTGGCCATGCCGCAGATTCTCAACCGGCTCCGCGAAGATGGGGTCGATGTGCCGGGCAGGGTGTCGCTGGTCTCGATCCTGCCTGATCCGGTGGCCGAAATCACCACGCCCCGCACCACCACGATCGACCTGCCGGGGCGGGAGATGGGCCAGCATGCCGGCCGCACGCTGATCGAGCAGGTCACCGGCCGGACCGGCACGCGGCAGATCCTGTTGCCACCCCAGATCATCTGGCGCGACAGCGTCAGGACTACAGCAGAAGGAAACCCTTGATGGCTGCTGTCGCCAAAAGCCGCCGCGCTTCCGCCAGTCGCAAGCGGACGATCGTGCTGTTGCTGATGTGCCTGCCGGCGCTGCTGTGGCTGCTGGTATTCAAGTATGCGACGCTGGCCGGCAGCTGGATCGCCTTCACCAATTTCCGGCCGCGGCTGGGCATTTTCGGCAGCGAATTCGTCGGTTTGAGGAATTTCGAATTCCTCTTCGCCTCGGCCGCCGCGCTCAATGCCTCGCGCAACACGATCCTGCTCAACGGGCTCTTCATCGTCGGCAGCACCATCTTCACGCTGTTCATTTCGGCGCTGATGTTCGACGTGTTCCGCAGCCGGCTGGCCAAATATTACCAGACGACCTTCCTGTTCCCGTTCTTCATCTCCTGGGTGATCGTCAGCTATTTCGTCTTCGGGTTCCTGAGCAGCAACGGCATCATCAACGGGCTGCTGTCCCAGCCGATCGAATTCTACCAGAACCCGGCCTGGTGGCCGCTGATCCTGCTGATCGTCGTGCTGTGGAAGACCACGGGCTGGGGCACGCTGATCTACCTAGCGGGGATGCTGGCGATCAATCCGCAGCTCTACGAGGCGTCGCGGGTGGATGGCGCCAGCAAGGTGCAGCAGTTCTTCACCATCACGCTGCCGCTGATCATGCCGCTGGTGATCATCCAGTTCCTGCTGTCGCTGGCCAATATCTTCAACGCCGATTTCGGCCTGTTCTACCAGGTGCCGCTCAACCAGGCGCTGCTCTACGAGAGCACCGACGTGCTCGACACCTTCATCTACCGGGCCCTGGTCCAGGTCGGCAACGTGTCGATGAGTGCGGCCGCCGATCTCTACAAATCCGTCATCGGTTTCGTGCTGGTCATCCTGGCCAATTGGGTGGTCCGCCGTATCGATCCTGACAAGGCGCTGTTCTGATGACTGCCATTGCTCGCAAACGCACCTTCCGGTGGGACCGGTTCATCGCCAACGCGCTGCCCCATGTCGCGCTCATCGTCTTCGCCGGCGCGACACTGATGCCGCTGCTGCTGATCGTCTCGGCGTCGTTTTCGGATGATACGCTGCTGACGCGGCGGGGCTTCTCACTGTTGCCGCAGGGCTTCACAACTTTCGCCTATCAATATGTGGCCGATACGGGCACGCAGATCTATCGCGCCTATTTCGTCACCATCGGCATCACAGTGGTGGGCACGACTGTCGGCCTCTTCGTCATGTCATTGCTGGCCTATGCCCTGTCGCGGCCTAATTTCCGCTTCCGGCGCATCCTGTCCTTCGCGGTGTTCTTCACCCTGCTGTTCAATGGCGGCTTCGTGCCGTTCTACATCCTGATGACCCAGTATCTGGGGCTGGTGGACAATTACCTGGCGCTGATCCTGCCCAACCTGGTCAACGTGTTCTTCGTCCTGATCCTGCGCACCTATTTCGCGGCTTTGCCGGGCGAGGTGTTCGAGGCCGCGCGCATGGACGGCGCGGGCGAGTTCCGCATCTTCCTGCAGATCGCCATGCCCATGGCGGCGCCGGCTCTGGCCACGGTGGGCCTGATGACGGCGCTCACCTATTGGAACGAGTGGGTCAACGTCCTCTACTTCATCCGCGACCCCGAAAAGGTCACGCTGCAATACCTGCTGTTCCAGATTCAGCAGAACATCCAACTGCTCCAGGAAAGCGATGTCTATGCCAGCATGGGCGTGGCCATTCCGGCGCAAAGCGTGCGCATGGCCATCGCGGTGATTGCTACCGGTCCGGCAGCCCTGCTGTTCCTCGTCTTCCAGAAATATCTCGTTCGCGGCGCAACCCTGGGGGCCTTCAAGTGAGCTCCCCGCCGGGAACACCTGCCAACCACAAGAACCCGTCAATCAGGAGGAAACGACAATGACAATGCGGATAACGTCGATCACGGCGGCCGTCGGTGCGTTCATGCTCATGGGCACCGCCCTGGCGAGTGCGCAGGACGTGCCCACCCTGCGCATGATGCTGCCCTTTGGTGCCACCGGCACCTGGACCACCGACGGCGTCGCCAAGGTCATGGCTGAGGTGAACCCGATCCTGGAGGAAAAGATCGGCGCGCATCTCGATATCGTGCCGATCCCGTCGGCCGACTACAACCAGCGCATGACGCTGGTGATGTCGGCCCGCGAGCCGTTCGACATTTCCATGACGGCGCCCTGGACCAACAACGTCTATCGCAATGTGGCGCAGGGCAATTACATGGCCCTCGACGAGTATCTGGACGACGTGCCGGAGCTGCAGCAGGCGGTCTCCCCGAACTCCTGGCCGTCGGCACGATGAATGGCGCGCTTTACGGTATTCCCGTGCAGCAGTTGTTTCCCAAGAGCTTCGGTTTCAACACCAGGACCGAGCTGCTGGAAAAGTATGACATCGACCTCAATGCCATTGACTGGTTCGATGACCTGACGCCGGTTTTCGAGAGGGTCGTGGCCGGCGAGGGCGAGGGCTATTACGCCTTCGGCGGTCGTCTTGCCGCCCTGCCGGAGCTTTTTGGCTATGACCCGGCGCTCGGGCCCAATGCGGCAGCCGTCGTCAAGATGGATGACCCGGAACGCAAGGTCGTCAACCTCTACGGCACCGAGGAATTCCGCGAATTGATGCGGCTGCGCCGCGAATGGCATCTTGCCGGCCTGACCGAACCCAATCCGCAGAACCGCGAACAGGCCCGTGCGGCGCTGCAGGCCGGAACCACCGGCTTCAGCCTCGACAGCGCCCAGGATCGCCCGGTGGATCGCGTCTTCCTCGGCCTCGATTTCACGCCCAAGCGTTTTGCACCCCTGGTGCTGACCACGGCGGCGATGAATGCGTCGATGATGGCCATCTCCGCCGACAGCCAGCACCCGGTCGAAGCGCTCAAGCTGATCACCCTGCTGCATACCGATGCCGAGGTATTCAACATCCTGTCGCTGGGCATCGAGGGCGTGAACTGGCAGCACAATGCCGATACCGGCCTGGTCGAGCTGCTGGACACCGCCTCCTACTGGCCGAATATCAACTGGGTGTGGGGCAACAGCTACCTGGCCTATCCGCAGCGCGCCACCGATGCGGCCGATAATGCCGAAGCGGAAAAGGTCAATGCCGAGGCCGTCGCCTCGGTCATCCTGGGCTTCTCCTTCGATACCTCGCCGGTCGAGAACGAAGTGGCGGCCATGTCCTCGATCCTCGCTAATTTCGAACCGCTGGAAGGCGGCCGCGTCGAGGACGTGGATGGCTATATCGACCAGCAGATCGCCGCGCTCGAAGCCGCCGGCCTGGCCCGGGTGCAGGAAGAAATGACCCGCCAGATCGCCGAGTGGGCAGCGCAGCAACAGTAAGGTCCTCCCGGACCGGTCCGTCGGCGTCTTCCCGCGCCGGCGGACACCCTTTCCCGCCGAGAGCTTTTTTCAATGACCAAATCATTTGCCCATCCCGGCGTGAAAGCCACCCAGGCCTGTGCCAATCCACCGGCCTGGGCCGTTGCCGAGCGCGACCTGCTGGCGCGCCTCGGCACGGCGGTAGAGCCGTTCCTGGCCAAATATCTCAAGGCAGACGGCACGCTGATCTATCGCGACAACTGGGTGCAGGGGCGGGACGGGCTCGATGATCTCTACGAGTCCTTCTACAATTTCCCGCTCGCTTACCTGCTGGGTGCCCCGGCGCACCTGCTGGACAAGGGCCATCGCCAGTGGGAAGCGATGACCGTGCAGGGCGCCGCTTTCGGCCTTGTGCATAACGAATACGAGGTCGGTTACGACCAGTTCCACCAGAGCGAAGGCAATCTGCTGTTCTATTTCCTCTGCGCGGCGGACCCCGACAATGCCAAGCTGCAGGAGCGGGCGCGCCGCTTTGCCGGCTTCTACATGAATGCCGAGCCGGAAGCGCCGAACTACGACGAGGAACACAATATCATCCGCGCCGTGCATAACGGCTCCAAGGGCCCGCGCTGGGGTTATATCGACGGCGATTCCATGTGGTCCAAGGGCATGGCGCCCTATGGCCTGCCGTTCGACGACGTGCCCGGCATCACCTCCTATGACGATATCGCGGCCTGGCATAACGACCCGCGCCGCGCCGAAAACAGCAAGCGCCTGATCGCCTCGATGAACGAGCGTATGGGCAAGGGCGACAGTGTCGCCAACCTGCCGGTGACGAGCCTGGTCACCAATGCCTTCCTGATGACGCGCGATCCGGTCTTCCGGCAATGGGTGGTGCGCTATGTCGATGGCTGGTGGGCGCGCGCCGAGGCCAATGATGGCGTGCTGCCCGACAATGTCGGGCTGGGCGGCGCGGTCGGCGAATATTTCGACGGGCGTTGGTATGGCGCGGCCTATGGCTGGAGCTGGCCGCATGGCTATGACAGCGTGATCGACGCGGCCACGGTCGCCGCCATCAACACCACCATGCTGACCGGCGATACCGGTTGGCTCGACCTGCCGGGGCGGCACTTCGACATGCTCTATGCCAAGGGCAAGCGCATCGAGGATTTCCGCACCATCGAATCCTCGATTTCCAATGCCTGGGTCCGCAATGCGGCTGAAGTGACCGGGCGCTACGACACCTATGTCATGCCCAAGCGCTACAAGGATAGCGGCTGGTTCGATTTCCAGACCATCGGCCTCGCCAACCTGGTGCAGACCTGGGCCGTCACGCAGTCGCCCGCCGACCGCGCCCGCATGGTGCAACTGGAGCAGGACGAACCCTATGACTGGACGCAGAGCTATCCGTTCCATTCCAAGGGCGATGACAGCCATGACCGGCCGTGGCTGAAATTCCTCGAGGGCAACAATCCCGACTATCCCGAGATCGCCCTGCGGCACGCTGCCGAACAGGTCGAGCATCGCCTCGAGATGGTGCGCACCGACGTCGCCGATCTCAGCACCGTGCATATCCATCACTGGCAGAACCACAATCCGGTGACGACCGAAGCGCTGATCCAACTGACGCTGGGGGCGCCGCAGGCGCTCTATAATGGCGGCTTCATCCAGAGCTGCTTCCGCCATTTCGATCCCGACCAGGGCCGTCCCGGCCTGCCGGAGGATGTCGCTGCGCTGGTTTACGCCGTGGGCGAAGCCAGCGCCGGGCTGCAACTGGTGAACCTCTCCAAGACCGAGTCCCGTCGCGTGCTGGTGCAGGGCGGGTTCCATGGCGAGCACCGCATCACCGCGGTTCGCGTCGATGGGGCAGGCGAGGCCACGGCCATTGGCGGTCGCTACATGGTGGTGGACCTGCCGCCGGCCAGCACGATCCGGCTCGATGTCGGCCTGGCCCGCCTCGCCGCCGAGCCCGGCTATGACCTGCCCGATTATGCGGCCTATGCGTCGCGCACCAACGCCTGAGGAGGATCGATGTCCGATATCAGAATCGACAATGTCACCAAGAGCTACGGCAATGTGGAGGTCATTCCCGGCCTGTCGCTCGCGCTGGCGGGCGGATCGTTCACGGTCCTGCTCGGCCCGTCGGGCTGCGGGAAATCCACGCTGTTGCGCATGATTGCCGGGCTCGAGGAAGTGACATCAGGCGCCGTCTTTATCGACGGCGTCGATGTGACGGACAATGAGCCCTCCGAGCGCGGCATTGCCATGGTGTTCCAATCCTATGCGCTTTATCCGCATATGACGGTCTACGACAACATGGCCTATGGGCTGAAAATCGCGCGCATGCCCAAGCCGCAGATCGAGGAGCGCGTGCGCGGCGCCGCCGCCATCCTGCAACTGACCGATTATCTCAAGCGCAAGCCGGCCGAGCTTTCGGGCGGGCAGCGGCAGCGGGTCGCCATCGGCCGCGCCATCGTGCGCGATCCCAAAGTGTTCCTGTTCGACGAGCCGCTGAGCAACCTCGACGCCGCCCTGCGCAACCAGATGCGCATCGAGCTGGCGCAGTTGCATGCCCGGCTCGGCGCGACCATGGTCTATGTCACCCACGACCAGGTCGAGGCGATGACCATGGCCGATACGATCGTGGTGCTCAACAAGGGCAGCATCGAGCAGACCGGCGAGCCGCTCGATCTCTACAACAAGCCGGCCAGCATTTTCGTCGCCGAATTCATCGGCTCGCCCAAGATGAACATTTTCGGCGGGGATGTCGCCGCGAAGGCGGGAGCCACGCATCTGGGCGTGCGGCCGGAAAACCTGGTGATCGGGGACGGGCCGGATGCCTGGCCGTTGACCGTGACCTATGTCGAAAAGTTGGGCGCCGACACGATCGTGCATGCCGATGGCGGGGCCCTCGGGCCGGTCATCCTGCGGGCCGAGGGCACCTATCTCGCCGCGCAGGGGCAGACCATCCACGTCACGCCCCAGCCCGAGCATGTGCACCTGTTCGATGCAGCGGGCAAACGCATCAACTGAGGAGTGAACGCGGATGCGTTTCCGGCAGGTCGGCAAAACCGATCTTGAAATCTGCGAACTGGCCTTTGGTGGCGCCAGCATCGAGACGGTCAGCGAGGCCGGAGCCCAGGCCGTGCTCGAAGCCGCCTGGACCGGCGGCATAAGGCATTTCGATACCGCGCCCCATTATGGACCGGGCATTTCCGAGGTCCGCATGGGCCGGTTCCTCGCCGAAAAGCCGCGGGGTGAATTCACCCTCTCCACCAAGGTGGGGCGGCTATTGGCGCCCGATGCCACCGGCGCGCTGCAGCGACAGCTCGATTACAGCTATGACGGCATCATGCGCTCGGTGGAGGAAAGCCGGCAGCGCATGGGGCTCGACCGCTTCGACATCCTGCTGGTGCACGATATCGGCCCGGAAAGCTATGGCGTCCATGGCGAGCGCAGCCACTTCGCCGACCTGATGGATTCCGGCTGGAAGGCGATGGAGCAATTGCGCCGCGAAGGCGCCTGCGCCGCCATCGGCATCGGCGTCAATGGCGTCGACATCTGCCTGCGCGTGATGGAACAGGTGGCGCTCGATATCATCCTGCTGGCCGGGCGCTATACGCTGCTCGACCCGCAAGCCGAGCCGGAACTGCTGCCGCTCTGCGGCGAGGAATCGACCTCCATATTGCTGGGCGGCGTGTTCAATACCGGCATCCTGGCCACCGGCGCCGTTCCCGGCGCGCTGTTCCAATATCGCCCGGCCGATGAGGCCATGCTGGAAAAAACCCGGCAGTTGCAGGCGGTCTGCGTCGAATATGGCGTGCCCCTGCCGGCTGCTGCATTGCAGTTTGCCAAGGATCACCCTGCCATTCCGTCGCTGCTGGTGGCCACGGCCAGCCCCGATCAACTGGCGGCGAATTTCGCCAATTACCAATACCCGATCCCTTCCGAATTCTGGGCCCGCCTCGCCGAATGCGGGCTGGCCCGCCACTATTCATTGGACAAATAATGACTGTTTTCGAAGTTGCACGGCCCGCTCCCGCCGGGGAGCATGGCATGGACCGTCACGATCCCTACGCCGCGGCGCTGGCGCGGTGCATCGCCCTGCTGCAGCGCGTGTCCGACATCGATGGCGACCGGGCGCCGCGACTGGGCAATGCCGACCTGAGCTGGACCTATTGCCCTGAGCATGACTGGGTGGCCTCGTTCCGCATCGGCACGCTGTGGCTGGCCTATCAGGAGACCGGTCGCGACTATTTCCGGGGCCGCGCCCGGGCGCGCGACGCCTATTATGACAGGCTGCTGGTCACGACGGACTGGCATGACCATGACCTGGGGTTCCTCTTCTCGCTGAGCTGCGTCGCGGACTATCGGCTGACCGGCCGGGAGGCGGCACGGCAGCGAGCGCTTGGCGGTGCGCGCCTGCTGGCCAGCCGCTTCGTCGACAATGGCGGCTACCTGCTGGCCTGGGACGAGAAAATCGCCTTCGATAACAATGAAAAGGGCGAGGCCTGGGCGCGGTTCGTCAAGGGGCGCATGATCGCCGACACCATGCAGAACCTGGCTTTGCTCTATTGGGCTGCCGAGCAGGAGGGCGATCCGCGCCTTGCCGAAATCGCCACGCGCCACGCGCAGACGGCGGCGCAATACCTTGTGCGACCCGATGGCAGCAGCTTCCACACCTTCGCCTTCGATCCCAGAACAGGCGCGCCAGTCGGCGGCGCGACGCATCAGGGCTATGCCGATGCCTCCTGCTGGAGCCGCGGGCAGGCCTGGCTGATCCATGGCTTCGCCCAGACCTATGCCCTGTCGGGGGAGGCCTTCAGCCTCGAAGCGGCGCGCAAGGTCTGCGCCAGGTTCGAGCAGCTCATGGGCGATGACATGGTGCCGGTCTGGGATTTCGATGCGCCGCGCGAAGACAATATGCCGGTCGATAGTTCAGCCGGAGCCATCGCGGCGGCCGGCTACCTGCTGCTGGCGAGTCTCGTCGAAGGCGACGAGCGGCGGCGCTGGCACACCATGGGCCTGCGGCTGCTCGACGGGCTGCTGCAGCGCTGCGACCTGACCGACAACCCACAAGCGCATGGCTTTCTCGATGAAGGCGCCGCCAACGTGCCCAAGGGCCGTGTGCGCAGCATGCTGCCCTATGGCGACTATTACCTGATGGAGGCGCTGATGCGCGCCGCCGGCCATCACCGCTTCTTCTGGTAAGCCATGAGTGCCGCTCCCACCCATCCGCGCCATGCCGCGCCGGTCACCACCCGCGATGAAATGGCGGCCTATCTGCGCTCCCTGCATGCCCCGCTCGAGGCCTATTATTCGCCGGGCCGCGCCAGGGTGCGCCTGGCGCCGTTCGCCGGGGATTTCGATGTGGAATCGGCCGAGCTCGAAGGCTTCGCGCGGCCGCTCTGGGGCCTGGCGCCCCTGCTGAAGGGTGGGTATGAGCTGCCATTCTGGCCGGAAGTGCTCAAGGGCCTCGGCAATGGCGTGGACCCCCAGCATCCCGAATATTGGGGCGATGTGGTGGATTTCGACCAGCGCATCGTCGAATCGGCGGCCATCTCCTTCACCCTGATGCTGGTGCCGGAAAAGAGCTGGGCGCTACTGGACGACAAGGCCAGGGCAAATCTCGTGCGCTGGCTGCGGCAGGTGACCGAGGTCAAGTCGCCGCCTAACAATTGGGGCTATTTCTCGGTACTCGCCCATCTGGCGCTCAACGCGCTGGGCTACGACACCCACCGACAGAAGCGCGACGCGTTGCTGGATTTTCTCGAATCCTGCGCCATGGGGCCGGATGGCTGGTCGTCCGACGGCCACCGCCCGCAGGTCGATCACTATGTCGGCTTCGCCATGCATTTCTATGGCCTGCTCTATGCCCAATTCTCGGGGACGCGGTGCGCGGCAAGCGATTGCGCGACCGGGCCACGGCTTTCGGCCGGCAGTTCCGCGAATGGTTCGCCGATGATGGTGCGGCTCTGCCCTATGGCCGCAGCCTGCCTTATCGCTTCGCGCATGGTTCGTTCTGGAGCGCGGCGGCCTTCGCGGATGCTTCCGCATTCGGCCCCGGCGCGCTGAAGCGCCTGGCGCTGGGCAATATCCGCTGGTGGCAAAATACCGAGGCGCTGGACCGCGATGGCGTGCTGTCCATGGGCTATGCCTATCCCAATCCGGTAGTCGCCGAATTCTATACTTCCGCCCAAAGCCCCTATTGGGCCTTCAAGGCCTTCTTGCCCTTGGCGCTGCCGGCCGACCACGCCTTCTGGCAGGCGGCAGAGGAAGCGCCCGCCACCGAGCCCGAGGCGCGCATCCAGCCGGTTCCCGGCATGGTCATGCAGCGCCACAAGGGCGTGGTCACGGTTTTGGCCGGCGGCCAGGAGGCAGCCGATCGCTTCCTGCACACCGCCGAAAAATACGGCAAATTCGCCTATTCCACCCGCTACGGTTTTGGCGTCGAGCGCGACAGCCGCTGCTTTGCCTATGGGGCTTTCGACTCCATGCTGGCGCTGAGCGCCGACGGCATTCACTTCGCCATGCGCAAGCACA
Source organism: Devosia ginsengisoli (assembly GCF_007859655.1). NCBI lineage: Bacteria > Pseudomonadati > Pseudomonadota > Alphaproteobacteria > Hyphomicrobiales > Devosiaceae > Devosia > Devosia ginsengisoli. The sequence continues at coordinate 2,390,441 of NZ_CP042304.1, read as the reverse complement.
GCGATGCCCATGGCATCGTCGATGGCATGCAATATTCCAGATGGAGCCCGCTGCCCGGCGTGACGGTGGAAACAGCCAGCATTCCCGCGGGCGTCGGCCATTTCCGCGTGCATGCCATCGATACCGAAATCGGTCTCGATCTGGCGGAGGGTGGGTTCTCCCTGCCCATGCCGAGCCGCGCCTCGGTCAGCCTGGCCGCGACGGACAATACGATCACACTGACGACCAGCGATGACGCCTCGGCGCTGCTTGTGCTGGCCGCCCCGGCGCCGGTGACGTTGCAGCACCAGATCGGCGCACCGGGCTCGCATCTCTATTTCCCGCGCGCCGTGGTGCCGCAGGCCCGGCTGACCATCGCGCCGGGGCGTCACATGCTGGCCAGCTGGTTTGCCGCTTCGCCCGACAAGGCGGCGGTGGCGGCAGGCCCGCCGGCATTACCCGTGCTGGAGCCGCTGTTCGAACATCTGCGCGCGCATGCCAAACCGCCCGAGGGCTGGCATGCGACATCGCAGAATGCCGTGAGCTTCCTCGTCGCGCGCGACCGCGCCACCAATGGTCTGGGCCGGGCGTGATCATCGACAGTCATCAGCATTTCTGGCGTCTCGAAACCGGCCTCTATGACTGGATCCCACCCGCCGACGCCGTGTTGCGCCGCAATTTCGAAGTCGCCGAACTGGCCCCGCAATTGCGCGATGCCGGCATAGGCGGGACGATCCTGGTGCAGGCAGCCAATAGCGAAGACGAGCTGGCCGAACTCGGCAGGCATGCGGCAGCAGCCGGCTTCGTTCGCGGCATCGTGGCGCCGCTCGAAATCACTCGGGCCGGCGTGGCCGACCGCATCGCCCGCATGGCGGAAACGCCACTCCTGGTCGGCTTCCGTCCGCCCTTCACCGCGCTGTCCGACAGTGCGGGCGCACTCACCGATTCAGCTGGCGCTGCGCTCGGTGCGATCGATCGGTACGGCCTCGCGCTGGACTGTCTTGCAGTCGGTCCGGCGCTCGGATTGATCCCCGCACTCGCTCAGAGCCATGCCGGCATGAACCTGATCGTCGATCATGGTGGCAATCCCGACCTTTCCGCAGGCAAAGTGCGAGGTGAATGGCGTGAAAGCATGCGGCAAATCGCGGGACAACCGAATGTTTCCTGCAAGCTTTCCGGCCTCCTGACCCGGCTTCCGCCGGGGGCAGATCGCACCATCGTGGCCGAGCATGTCGCCATTCTGCGTGACCTGTTCGGGCCGTCGCGCCTGCTCTGGGGCAGCGACTGGCCGGTGCTGACCAAGGGGGACAGCTATGGCAACTGGCTGCAGCTGTGCCGGGAACTGCTCGATGATCTCGATGAAGCGGAAACCGCGGCGGTGTTCGGCGGCAATGCCATGCGGGTCTACAGACTGGAGGATGCGCATGACCGCACAGCCTGAATTGCAGGTCTTTGTCTGCCGGTTGCATCGCGACAAGATCGCGCTCTACGAAGCCATCCACGATGGCATGACGCCGCCCCATGCGGCCAATACGCGGCGCGGCTATGACATCCTGGACATTTACCGGCTCGACGACCTGCTCGTCATGCTGACCCGGCGCCATGCCGGCCCACCGGTCGAGCCGACCGAGGAGAGCAAACAACAGGCCGCGCGCTGGCATGCCTCGCTTGCCGAATGCTTTGCTGAGCCCTGGCGGCCGGCCCCAATCATCTTTTCGCTCGCCCTTGCAGGCGGTGCCTCAACACCAGACGGAGCCCATGGATCATGAAATTTGCCAGCTTCAACGTCGGCGATAGCGCCCATTACGGCCCTGTCAGCGGTGAGGTGATCCACGCCGTTCCCGACAGAATGCGGGGGCAGTTTCCCGACCTCAAGAGCGCCATTGCCGGGCAGGCTCTGGAGCAGGTGGCGGCTGCGGCCCTGCGGGACGGCACGCCCTATCCGCTCGCGTCGCTGCAATATGCGCCCGTGATCGCCAATCCGGGCAAGATCATCTGCGTCGGCCTCAATTACCGCGCCCATGGCGATGAAACCGGCCGCCCGGACTACCCGGCGCTGTTCGTGCGCTTCGCCGATACCCAGATCGGGCATGGCGAAAATCTGACCCTGTCAGCGGAATCGGCGATGTTCGATTTCGAGGGCGAACTCGCCGTCGTCATCGGCACGCCCGGCCACGGCATCGCAGAGGCGGCGGCGCTGGACCATATCGCGGGCTATGCCTGCTACAATGACGCGACGATGCGGGACTGGCAGCGCCATTCCAGCCAATATACCGCCGGCAAGAACTTTCCCGGCACCGGCGCTTTCGGGCCATTCCTGGTCACGGCGGACGAGGTCGGCGATCCGAGCCAACTGGCCATAGCCACGCGCGTCGACGGTGCTGTCATGCAGAGCGCCAGCACGGCGGACATGCTGTTCTCGGTTCGCGACATCATCGCCTATGTCTCCCGCTTCACGCCACTGGCCGCGGGCGACGTGCTGGTCACCGGCACGCCTGCCGGCGCCGGTGCCGGGCGCAAGCCGCCGGTTTTCCTCACGGCGGGCATGGTGGTCGAGGTGGAAATCGAGCGGGTCGGATTGCTGCGCAACGTTGTTGCCGCAGTGCAGTAACTGCCGGTCAGGCGACGAAGCGCAGGAAGCGCGCCCAATCATAGGGGCGAATGTCGTGCGGCCCCGGCCGCAGGTGCCAGCCGATGGCGCCGGACCGGCATTCGGCATCCTCGTGCCACGCTTCCTGCAACGGGGACAGGGTCTGCTGCCACATCGGCGCGGCGCCCGCGAGAGCGAGATATTCCCCCTTGGGGTCGCACCAGTGATCCTCCGAGGCGCTGGCGACATAGAGGCGCCGCGGCGCAACCGAAGCCAGCAGATGGTGCTGATCAAGCGGGGCTGCGCCTGCCGGCGCCGGATTGGGGGAGGTCCAATGCGGGAACCGCGCCAGCATTTCCGCCGGGGTCTCACCCAGATCGCGACTGCTGAGGCTGGCGCCGAGACAACCGGAATTGTTGACCAGCACGGCGCCGATGCGGGTGTCACTGGCCGCCGCGAGCAGGACGGCCTTGCCAAGCCGCGAATGGCCGGCGGCGATCACCCGGCTCGCGTTGATCTCGGGAAGCCGTTCGGCCACATCGATCAGCCGGCTGATCGACCAGGCCCAAAGGGCGATGGCGCCCGGTTGCGGCTGGGCCGGGTCCGGCCGGGTGAGCGGCCAGACGCCGACGCCCTGCCATTCACTCTCGGAATCCGGCACCCATGAGCCGTAGCAGCTGGGTCAGGACCGCATAGCCGGCGTCGTTGATCTGCTTGACCGGCCAGCGATAGCCGGTAATGCCGCGATGGCTCTCGGACAGGCGGCCGCCCGACGAGCGGGAAATCCGCGCATCGGGGTCGATGGGATAGCCATCGCCGAAAAACGTGCCGGCCGGGCCGAGAAAATCGAGGCCCAGCGCGATCGGAAGCGGCTTGCCGTCATGCCCGGCGGGCAACCAGAGCGCAGCGTCTACCCTGAACTGCCGTTCTGCGACTTTCAGCGTGATGGAAATACGCTCGGCGGTCTCGCCGGCAATCGGAAAGCGTTCGATGGTGATGCTGTCGGGGGCCGGCGGCATGACGCCATAGATTTCCCGCGCGAAGCGATCGAGCCAGGTCGCCCGCGCATTCTCGGGCACGCGTCCGGCTTCAAAGAGGGCAGGGACCGCTTCCGATACCAGGCTGTCGTCGAAATTGAGCTCGGTCAGTGTAGTGACGGCGCCGGTCATGAACCCCTCCATGGGCGAATGTGGTCGGGCCCGCAGGATTTCCGCGGGCCCGCATAGATCAGTTCGAAGTGGCCAGCCAGGCGTCGATCTGGCGCTGCAATTCCTCGATCACCCGCGGCAGGCCGGCAACCTCCATTTCCGCGAGCTGCTGGTCAAGGAAGCTGTCCACATCCTCGACGCGCCCGTTATCGAGGGCTTCGAGATTGGGAATGATGGAGCCCAGAGCGGCCATTTCATTCTCGACCGGGGTGATATCGAAGGCAAAGCCGAGCATGACGGAGGGTGTCGCCTCGGCATTCATGCGCAGGGATTCCTCGTTATCGGCGATATCGGATGCCTTCTGCGGATAGATCAGGAAGCTGTTGCCCCAGACCCACTTGATATTGGGCCAATAGGACGCCTTGTCGAGCAGCTCGACCAGGGTCTTGTCGGCATTCCACTGCCAGTTGACGCCCTCGACGCCGAGCGCCAGACCGTTGACCACTTCGGCATCGGTATTGAGCAGATGGATCAGCCGCAGGGCTTCCACCGGATGCTCGCTGTCGGCCGATACCGACCACATGGAGGCGTTCATCGCCGCGGTGGTCAAGGCAATGGGCGCGATGCGCTTGGGCTGGAAGGGCAGGCCCTGGAAGATGCGATGCGTCGGGCGGTCCTGGGCGCTGTCCATGTTGAAGCCGACCGTGCCCGCCGTGACGGCGGAGAGGAACTGGTCGCGGTTCATCGGGTTGGGATCGGTCAGGCCCATTTCATGCCATTGGCGGCGCAGCTTGACCTGCGCGCGATATTCGGGCGTGGCGTAGAAGTTGACGATATTCCGCTCCGGATCGTCCATCTTCACGGCAAGCAGCGTGTAGGTGCCCGAGGTCGCGACAGGGTCATAGCCGAACAGTTCGGCCGCCGCCGCCACCTTGCCGCCGAAGGCATAGAAGCCCTCGCCTTCGCCGGCCACGACTTCCTCGAAGATGGGCGTCAACTGCTCGTATGAGGTGATCGAGGCCAGGTCGATATTGTATTTCTCGACCAGGTCGGCGCGGGTGTTGAAGCCGAAGGTTTTCGGGAACATCTGCTGCACCGGAATGCCGTAAAGCTTGCCGTTGACGGTTCCGACTTTCAGCAGTTCGGGCGGAATGTCCGCCTGCAGTTGCGGCACGTCATCGAGATACTCGTCCAGCGCCAGCAGGTTTTGCTGGCTGACATTGCGGTAGAAATTGTTGATCCACGACGACGTCATGGCGATGTCGAACGGCTCGCGCGACGACATGACCAGGCTCATGCGCTGGTTGTAGTCGCCCCACGGAATCGGAATCAGATCGATATGGGCGCCGATCTTTTCCTCCAGAACCGGGTTCAGCGCGGCTTCGACCGCATCCACGCCATCATTGGTCCAGGTGGCGTCGGGATTGAACAGGGTCATGATCCGCAGGGTGGGAACATCCTGTGCCAATGCCGCCGTGCTGGCCAGCATCGCGGCCGCCATGGCCAGCATCCATTTGGTCTTCTTCATCATGCTCGGTCTTCCTCCTGATTTTACCAGAGCCGTATTGGTGGTCGGCAGGCGCAAAGGCAGCGCGCCGCCGGGCTAGAAAAAGGTCTTGATGGCATCGATGACCGTCCAGTCGTCATCGACCGCCAGCAGCACCTGCCATTTGTCGAAGGTGGTGCAGGGGTGGGAGATGCCGAAGCCGACTATGTCTCCCACCGCCAGGTCGGCATCGGCCGGCAGGGCCAGATGCCCGTGCTGGTCGTTGACGCCGGTAAGGTGCATGTCCCTGCCGAGAGGCGCTGGGCCGGCGTCACGGCCGGGGCGGAAATGCAGCAAGGGCACCGGCATGCCGCCATCGGTGCCCACGTCGCGGCGGCCGAGCGAGATGATCGCCTTTTCGGGTTCGGGCCGGGACAGGACCTGGGCGAAGACCAGCAGAGCGGGCTCGAAGCCATCGGCCGGCAGAGCCTGATCGCGCTGGCGCACGGCGGCGAAAGCCGTCTCGTAGGTGCCGGAATCGTGGGTCAGGTAGCAACCGCTGCGGGCGACCATCCGGGTCCGCCCGGCCAATGCCGAGGCCTGCAGCCGCTGCGCCAGGCGATCGTAGTAAGCCGAGCCGCCCGCCGACAGCAGGATTTCACCGGGATCGGCAAAGGCATTCAGCGCGTCGCATTGCACGGCAATGCCGCAGATGCGGTCGAGGAATTCGTCGACCAGCGCCACATCGGGAAGCAGACCCTCAAAGCCGGCAACACCGTGCAGCGGCAGGCCGGCGCTGCGGATCGCGGCTACAGTGGCGAGTGCGTCTTCGATACTACGGCAACCGGCGCGGCCGCCGGTATAGCCGATTTCCAGCAGGCATTGCGGCAGGTTTCCGGATTGGTGGCAGCGCGCCAGCCTTTCCGCGCCCGCCACCGAGTCGACCAGGATGAAGAGTTCCAGGTCGGGCGTCCGGGCCAGCACGCTCGCCACATAGTCGATCTCGGCAGTGCCGATGACCTGGTTGGCGATGATCAGGCGCCTGAAACCGAAATGCAGGCACACGGCCAGATGGGCGACACTAGAAATGGTAATGCCCCAGGCGCCGTCGGCGATCTGCCGGGCAAAAAGCTGCGGCGCCATGCTGGTCTTGCCATGCGGCGCCAGCGAGACCCCGTTGGCGCCCAGATAGGTCTGCATGGTCCGGCTGTTGCGTTCGAGTGCCGACATGCGCAGCGTGGCGACGGGGAAGGACACGTCGCTGCGGAACAGGTTCCAGCCTTTCCGGCCCACGTCGCCGAACGGGATCGGGCAGTTTTGCGGCAGCAGGCCCTTGGTGCCGGGGGCCAGGTCGAGCGCCGCCAGTTCGGCCAGCGCTTCGGCATAGATGCTTGCCGACAGGGCGGGATTGAACGGAAGCTGGTTCATGACGCGACCGCCAGCGGCCGGAAGGCCGCCCAGATGGACTGGTCCGCATCCTGCAGGATTGCGGGGTCGGAGACCGCGCCGTCGCGGATGAACTGTCTGGCGCGCTTGATATGTTTGGCGATCGAGGTTTCCGGCCCTATGCCCTGAATGGCCCGCAGGCGACCCTCTGGGCAGAGGACAAACGCGAGCGCGCTGTCCGGCCCCAAGGTGCGGTGAACCACCGTCGCCCCATCCGGCGGCAGGCCGAGGCCCTGGATGCCGAGGTCATACTGGTCCGACCAGAACCATGGGAGGATATCGGCCTGCAGCGCACGGCCGGCCATGTTGCGTCCGGCGATCTCGCCCAAGAGCCGCGCGGCTTCCCAGCTTTCGAGCCGTACCATGCGGCCATCGAGCGGAAAGGCGCAGCAATCGCCGCTGGCCCAGATATCAGGATGCGAAGTCCGCAATTGCGCATCCAGGGCCACGCCATTGGCGATGGCGAGGCCGGCGCTTTCCGCCAGCTCGGTTCTGGGCACGCTGCCGATGGCGACCAGCACCAGATCGGCAGTGATTTCGGCGCCCGAGCCGAGCACGATCCGTTCGCCCTCCGGCCCGCTCTCCACGCCGGCAATGCTCGCCCCAAACTGGAACGCCACACCCATGCGCCGATGCCGGGCCAGGGCGATGTCCGCTATGGCGGGCGGCAGGACTCGGGCGAGAGGCCGGTCCTGGCTCTCGATGACAGTGACCTGGGCACCCGCCATGCGGGCCGCCGCAGCAAGTTCGAGCCCGATCAGGCCGGCGCCGACAATAACGATGCGGCTCTGCGCGTTGAGACAGGGCCGCAACCGCGCCGCATCGCTCGCCCGGCGCAGGGTCAACCAGCGGGCGGGGTTGCGGCCGGGAAGGTCGAGGTCGCGCGCCTCGGCACCGGTCGCGAGCAGCAGGCCGGAATAGGCGATCTGCTCCGACCCATTCAGCGTCACCAGGCGATTGCCGGCATCGAGGTGCGTTGCCCTGGTATCGAGGCGGATGTCGATGCCGGGGTCGTCGAGCAGTTCCGCCGGAATGACGCTCGATGGCCGCGCATCGCCGGAGCCGAGAAACTGCTTGGAGAGCGTCGGGCGCTCATAGGCGTGGATGGCTTCCTCGCACACCCACACAACCGGGCCGCGATAGCCTTCGGACCGTAGTCCGGCAATGGCGCAGGCCGCGCTTTCCCCGCCGCCGATAATGACAATGGGGTCAGCCGCCATTGGCCAGTCCGACATAGACCACGCCGCCCTCGACCTTGGTGGGCATGGTGCGCAGGTTGATGCAGGCCGGGGCGCCCCTGGCCTCGCCGGTGCGATAGTTGAACCGGCCATTATGCTTGGGGCATTCGATGATGTCGTCCATCACCAGCCCGTCCTCGAGTTTGACCTGCTCGTGGGTGCACAGGCCCTCGGTGGCATAGAAACGGTCATCGGGGCTGCGATAGATGGCGACGCGATTGCCGGCGATGGTGACGCCCAGCACGTCTTCCAGCTCGACGTCGTCGCTGTTGCAGGCTTGGTGCCAGGTCAGTTCACCGCTCATGAGGCTTGCGCCGCGTTGACGATAACGGTGCCGCCATGCAGGTCCGAGCGGTATGGCTTGGCGGTGGGCGGCAATTCCCGGATCAGGAAATAGTCGGGGTCCTTGCTCTGCCGCCACAGCACCGGCAGGATGTCGCGATAGGCGTGGAAGGTACTCTTGTCCGGCGGGGGCGTATCCGCCTTCATGATCTCATGCAGCTCGGGGAGCTTGTGATAGGGCACCATCGGGAACATGTGGTGCTCGATGTGATAGTTCATGTTCCAGTAGGCGAAGCGCAGCACCGGATTCATGTAGACGGTGCGCGAGTTCAGCCGGTGATCCAGCACATCCTCGGCCAGCCCGGCATGCTGCAGCACGCCCAGGTAATAGGCGAGCCAGTGGCCATAGATCTTGGGCACCGGCCCGAATAGCAGCACGGGCATCCATGATTGCAGCGCGACGGCCAGCGCAATGATGCCGGCATAGACCGAGAGCCATATCCGCGCATCGCGATAAACCTTCGGCCATTCCATTTCAGGAATGAAGGTCTTCTCCTCCGCGGTCAGGCGGCCCAGCGCATGCAGGGTGATATTGTAGACCGCCTTGCACACGTTCCAGACCGGCACGATGCTCAGGATCAGCTTGGCGAAGTCGATCGGGCGCCGCCCGAAAATCTCGCGGTCCCGGCCCACGATGATGGTGTCGGTATGGTGCCTTGTGTGGCTCCAGCGCCAGATGGTGGGCTCGCGCAGGATCATGAAGCTGGCCATGTGATAGACCACGTCATTCATCCAGCGCGTCTTGAAGGCGGTGCCATGCCCGCATTCGTGCCAGCGGGAATCCGCCGCCGATGCGTAGAACACGCCATAGACAAGAAAGAACGGGATCGACCACGCCGAGGGCCAGAAATACCAGGCGCCCGCGCCGCACCCTACGAGCAGGGCAAACCATATGAGCGTGTCCCGGATGGCCGGTCCGTCCGAGCGCTTCATCAGCGCCTTTATGGTCGAGCGGGGTATATCGGTCTGGTACCATTCGGCTGCTGCCAGGCCGGAGGCCACGGCCAGTTCCGCGTTCCGCCCGATCAGGGAATAATCGCGGGCAGTAGGCTTCATCGTCTCGCTCCCAATCTGCAGCAGGCAGGCCGCGTCAGCAGCCATCGCATTGGGGCGCAGCATAGCCCGCGGCTCCGGGGCGAAACGAATTACATCTCCTAGCTTTGCTATTAGTTGAGCTAATAGACAGACGGTTTGTCCGGCGGGGCCACGCCCTGCATCTGCTCGATCAGCCACGCAACAAAAATGTCGATATCATCGCGGTTTTCCGCGGGGCGCTTCAAAACGAAATAGCGCGGGCCGGGCATGGGTTCATGGCCGGGCAGGGCGATCATGCGGCCATTGCGGATATAAGCATTCACCAGCAAATGGCGCCCCATGGCCAGTCCATTGCCACCCGATGCCGCCTGATAGGCCAGGTAGGCCATGTTGAAATACGTGTTCCGCGTGCGCCGTCCCCAGGGCCGGCCATTGGCCTCGATCCACATGATCCATTCGGCGACCTTGGAGGGCGTGTCGGTCCAGGGATCGGCATCGTGGATCAGGGTGATCCGTTCCTCGGGATTGGCCTGGTAGCGCTCGATATAGTCGCGCGTTGCCACGGGATAGAGCCATTCCTGAAACTCGGCGATCACCTGGACTCTTGACGGTGGCGTCGGAGAATAGCGGATGGCCACGTCGATGCCGCCCATGCTCATCTGCGTCGTGTCGAGCATGGTCATGTCCGCCAGCAAGGTGACGGTGATATTGGGGTTGGCCTCGGTAAAGTCGGACAAGCGGGGCGCCAGCCATTCCAACGCCAGGGATGGAACGCAATTCACCGTCACCCGGCCATAGGCCGCAACATTGCTGGCATTGGTCAGCGCAGTGGCGATGAGGTCAAAGCCCTTGCTGAGGTCGGCATAGAGCATCGCGCCGGCCTCGGTGAGGTGGATGCCCTTGTTAGTCCTGTTGAAGAGCCTGATCGCCAGCCGCTCTTCAAGGCGATGGATGCGCTGCGTCACGGCGCTCTGGGTGAGCGCCAGTTCGCTGGCCGCCTGCTTCATCGACCGCTGTTCGGCGGCCACCCGGAAGAACCACAGATCAGATGCGAGACTGGCATCCAGCTTCCTAGCCACGCCTATATACCTCATGTGGCCGGTTCACCGCGAACCGTCTGGCCGAAAGCCTGCACCAGCAGCTGCGCCGATTGCAAGCCGCGACAATGCCCAAGCAGGCACCTGCAAAAGACTCATTGACGGCCAAGGCCCGTTGGGCGTATCTCCCGCCTCAGGACACCTCTCCCTAACGAGAGGCGCATAGGCCTGGGAGGGCCGCTTGATATGGCTGATACGCCCCAAACCGCACCGGCGGTCAAACCGGCTAACCCCAATTTTTCGTCGGGCCCCTGTGCCAAGCGTCCTGGCTGGACGGTTGAAGCGCTGGCCAATGCGCTGGTCGGTCGGTCGCACCGTTCCAAGCCGGGCAAGGCCCGCATCCAGCGCGCCATCGACCTGACGCGCGAATTGCTCGACGTTCCCGCCGACTACCGCATCGGCATCGTCCCCGCTTCCGATACCGGTGCGGTGGAGATGTTCCTGTGGAGCGCTTTGGGCGCCCGCGGCGTCGACATGCTGGCCTGGGAGTCGTTCGGCGCCGGCTGGGTCACCGATGTGAGCAAGCAGCTCAAGCTCGATGATGTGCGCGTGATCGACGCTCCCTATGGCGAATTGCCCGACCTCGCCCAGGTCGATTTCGACCGCGACGTGGTCTTCACCTGGAACGGTACGACGTCGGGCGTTCGCGTCGCTAATGGCGACTGGATTGCCGCCGACCGCAAGGGCCTGACCATCTGCGACGCGACCTCGGCCGCCTTCGCGCAGAATCTCGATTTCGCCAAGCTCGATGTCGTCACCTTCTCCTGGCAGAAGGCTTTGGGCGGTGAAGCCGCCCATGGCGTGCTGATCCTCAGCCCCCGCGCCGTCGAACGGCTCGAGAGCTTCAAGCCAGACCGCCCGCTGCCCAAGATTTTCCGCCTCACCAAGGGCGGCAAGCTGCTCGAGGAAGTGTTCCAGGCGGCGACCATCAACACCCCGTCGATGATCTGCATCGAAGATGCCATCGACGCGATGGAATGGGGCAAGACGGTTGGCGGTCTCAAGGGCATGCAGGCCCGCGCCGACGCCAATTTCAAGGTGCTGGCCGACTGGGTCGCCAAGACCGACTGGGTCGATTTCCTGGCGAAAAATCCGGCCAATCGCTCCAACACCTCGGTGTGCCTGTCCATCGTCGATCCTGCTGTAACGGCGCTCGCGGCCGACCAGCAGGCGGCCTTTGCCAAGGCCATCGTCTCGCGCCTCGACAAATCAGGCGTCGCCTATGACATCGGCGCCTACAAGGACGCCCCTTCGGGCCTGCGCATCTGGGCCGGTTCCACCGTGGAAGCCTCCGACCTCGCGGCGCTGACGCCGTGGCTGGACTATGCCTTCGCCGAAGAGCTCAAGGCTCTTACGGCTGCCGCCGCCTGATCACGCGATCTCGCAGTCACCCTCATCCTGAGCCTGTCGAAGGACGAGGGTGACCTGCACCGAACCCGGCCTCGTCCTTCGACAAGCTCAGGATGAGGCCTCACCCAGTTTCATGCAGGTCGCAGGTTCAAATCCTGCTCCCGCAACCAAAACCAGGAGGGCGCAATGCCCAAGGTTCTCGTTTCCGACAAGCTCAGCCCCACCGCCGTCCAGATCTTCAAGGATAATGGCGTGGAGGTGGACTACCTGCCCGATCTGGGCAAGGACAAGGAAAAGCTGCTCGAAGTCATCGGCCAGTATGATGGCCTGGCGATCCGCTCGGCCACCAAGGTGACCGAAAAGATCATCGCTGCCGCCACCAATCTCAAGGTCATCGGCCGCGCCGGCATCGGTGTCGACAATGTCGACATCCCCGCCGCGACCAAGAAGGGCATCATCGTGATGAACACGCCCTTCGGAAACTCCATCACGACCGCAGAACATGCCATTGCCATGATGATGGCTCTGGCCCGCCAGTTGCCCGAAGCCGATGCATCGACCCGCGCCAGCAAATGGGAAAAGAACCGCTTCATGGGCGTCGAAGTCACCAACAAGACCCTCGGCCTGATCGGCGCCGGCAATATTGGCTCCATCGTGGCCGACCGCGCCATCGGCCTCAAGATGAAGGTCATCGCCTATGACCCCTTCCTGACGCCCGAACGTGCCCAGGCACTGGGGATCGAAAAGGTGGCGCTCGAAGACCTGCTGGCCCGCGCCGATTTCATCACGCTGCATACGCCGCTGATCGACGCCACCCGCAACATTCTCAATGCCGACAATCTCGCCAAGACCAGGAAGGGCGTGCGCATCATCAACTGCGCCCGTGGCGGGCTGATCGACGAGACGGCGCTCTACGAGGCCCTCAAGTCCGGCCATGTCGCCGGGGCGGCGCTCGACGTGTTCCTGCAGGAGCCGGCCGAGAACAATCCGCTGTTCGAGCTGCCCAATGTCATTTGCACGCCCCATCTGGGCGCGGCGACCACCGAAGCGCAGGAGAATGTCGCCCTGCAGGTGGCTGAGCAGATCTCGGCCTATCTGATGAGCGGGGAAATCACCAATGCGCTTAATTTCCCGTCCATCTCGGCCGAGGAAGCGCCGATCCTGACCCCTTGGGTGAAACTGGCCGAAAATCTCGGCCTGTTCGCTGGCCAGCTCACCGAGACGGCGATCAAGGGCATCAAGCTCGAGTTCGAGGGCAATGTCGCCAATCTCAACGTCAAGCCGATGATCGCGGCGGCCGTCAATGGCGTGCTGAAGCCCTCGCTGGGCGACGTCAACATGGTCTCGGCCCCCCAGGTCGCCAAGGATCGCGGCATCACGGTGGAAACCACCACCCGCGATCAGCAGGGCGCCTATGAGGGCTATATCCGCCTCACCGTCACCACCGAGCGGCAGGAGCGCGGCGTGGCCGGCACGTTGTTTGCCAACGGCAAGTCGCGCATCATCCAGGTCAAGAACATCAACATGGAAGCCGAACTGACGCCGTCCATGCTCTATGTGACCAATGAGGACAAGCCGGGCCATATCGGGCGCCTCGGCACGCTGCTGGGCACGCTCGGCATCAATATCGCCAACTTCAACCTCGGCCGCGTCGATGTCGGTTCGGACGCCATCGCGCTCGTCTCCATTGACGGCACGCTGACCGAACCCCAACTGGCCGAAATCGCCGCACTGGAAGGCGTCAAGCAGGCGAAAGCGCTGCGGTTTTAGGCACCGATCTTCCCTCTCCCCTTGAGGGAGAGGGTGGTTCTTCCGCGTTCAGCGGAAGAACCGGGTGAGGGGTTCTGCGTTCTCCCATGCTTCGATGCAGATGGATAACGCAGGACCCCTCATCCGCCCTTCGGGCACCTTCTCCCTCAAGGGGAGAAGGGGGCTCGATGAATACCCGAAAACACAAAGGCCGGCCCGTCGGGCCGGCCTTTGTCATTCCGCTGGTGGAATGTTCTGGTTGCGCCGGAACACATTGTCCGGGTCATATTGCCGCTTGATGCGGCGGAGCCGGTCCCAGCTTTTGCCGGGATAGGCGTTGCGGGTGCGGGCCGCGCCCTCGTCGCCGAGAAAGTTCACGTAAACGCCCTCATTGTCCTGGCGCAGGGCCGACATCAGGTCCTCCACCCATTCCACGCGCTGCGGCCGGTCGGCCTGGTCGCTGTAGAAATTGGCGAGAAACAGCATGACCTGAGCATCGCGATGGCCATAGGCCGTGTCCTCGGCCGGAACCCGGTTCACCGCGCCGCCCAGCACGCGGATCTGCACCATGCGCATGGCCGAGTCCGATTCGGTCAGGAAGCCGGCAATGGTGCGGGCATTGTCCTTGCTGATGCGATCGACAAACAGCGTCCGTGTTTCGGGCAGGCCGGGTGGCTCGCCGCCTGGCCCCTCATAGAGGTCGAGGAAAGGCCCCGGCTTGACCGTATCGAGGATCGGGCCGAGCGCGCGGAAGGGCGCCAGCGCCGCACCGGCCATGTCGTCCGGCCCGGCATAGGCCATGAGCGCGAAGATGATCAACTGGTCGCGCATCGCTTCCGGGATGAAGGGTGCCGGTGGCGCCGGCATGACCATGGCGATGGCCGATAGCGCGTCGGGCGCCGTCTGGGCCGCCGCGGTGAAAGCCGCGATCGCCTCGGCGGTGCCGGGCAGTACCAACATCCCGCCGCTGAACGCCGGCAATTCCTGCGCCTGGAACTGGATGCGCGTCAACACGCCGAAATTGCCGCCGCCGCCCCGGATCGCCCAGAACAGGTCCGGTTCGTTCTGCGCGCTGGCCATGACGACGCGACCATCGGCCAGCACCACTTCGGCAGATAGCACCGAGTCGACCGTCACGCCATGCAGGCGCGACAGGTAGCCGACGCCGCCACCGGTGACGATGCCGCCGACGCCCACATCGCCCGAATCCCCGAAGCCGACCACCAGGCCATGCGGTTCCAGCGCCTTGAGCGTAGCGCCGACCGTTGCGCCGCCACCGACCCATACGGTTTTGCTGGCCTCGTCAACCGAGACATCATTGAGGTCGCGCAGGTCGATGACGATGCCGCCATCCACCGTGCCATGCCCCGATGAACTGTGCCCACCGCCGCGCACGGCGATATCGAAGCCATGCTCGCGGGCAAAGCCGATGACCTGGGAAACGTCATCCGCATGGGCGACGCGAGCGACGGCGGCAGGGCGGCAACCGGCGGGGTCGAAGAGCACGGCGCGGCTCTCGTCATATTCTGGGTTGCCCGGCAGCGTGACGCGGCCCGCCAGGGTCCGGGCAAGGCTGGCAATGTCCGGGCGGGGGGAAAGATGGGTATTCATGGAGTCCTCTCTCCGTGTTTGGTCACGGTTCCGTGACCGGGAGAGTGCTACATGGTTACATGGATGTGCCCTGCCTAGGCCTCGGCGGATATTTTTCGGCGAGCCGCCCATTCGGCCAGCACGATGCCGCTGATGATGATCACCGCGGCCAGGTAATGATAGGCTTCCGGCCGCTCGCCCAGAATGATCACCGAGCCCAGCGTGCCGAAGACCGGGATGAGATTGTGGCTCGGCGCGGCGCGGTTGGCGCCCAGCAATTCGACGCCGCGCGCATAGGAAACCTGGCTGAACATGGAGGGGAAGATCGCCACATAGGCGATGACGGCCCAGACCGTGGGCGAGGCATGGGCGAGCGTTGTCACCTGGCCCAGTCCGCCACCGGAAAAGGCCAGCATGATGACCCCGGTCACCGCCGCGCCGAAGAAGGATACGGCCATGAAGCTCATGATATGCATTTTGGGCCGGAAGCGCAGGCCCAGCGTATAGGTGGTATAGGCCAGGCAGGCGAGAATGACGAAGCCGTCGCCGACATTGATGTCGAGCGTCAGCAGCCGCGCCGGATCGCCATGGGTGGCGGTGAGGATGACGCCCGATATGGCCAGCAGCACGCCCACGATCTGGATTAGCCTGGCCCGCACCCGAAACACGATGAAATTGGCGCCCAGAATCAGCATGGGCAGCGAGGCCTGTTCGATGGCCGAATTGACCGCCGTCGTGCTGGTGAGGCCGATATAGAGAAACACGTTGAACAAGGCATAGCCCACGGCGCCAAACGCCATCAGCACCAGCCAGTGGCGGCGCACCACGGCCCAGTCGGCCAGCAGGTAGCGCCAGGCAAAGGGCAGGATGACCGCCGTCGCCAGCACGCAGCGGCTGGCCAGCAGCAGCACGGGGTCGATTTCGCCGACCACCAGCTTGGCCGCCACCACATTGCCACCCCAGAACAGGGGCGCCAGAATCAACAGGAGATAAGGCCGATCGAGCAGTCGGGCAAATATGCCGCGATTTTGGTTCTCTAGCGGCTTTGTCATCGTCTTCAGGGTGATGTAAGGACATCAGGACTTAGCAGTTATTCGGCCGCGATCAAAATTTACCCAAGGTGGCCGGAGGGACAGTCGTCCAAGGGAAGATGGGGTGCGGCCGTGGCGGCCGGAGCCCCGGTGTTGCGCCTATCCTGGAGAAGGTAATCTAATGGCTAATGTGGTTGTCGTCGGCTCGCAGTGGGGCGACGAGGGCAAGGGCAAGATCGTCGATTGGCTTTCCGAGCGTGCCGATGTGGTGGTGCGCTATCATGGTGGCCACAATGCCGGCCACACACTGGTCATCGACGGGGTGAGCTACAAGCTGGCTCTGCTGCCCTCGGGCCTCGTACAGGGCAAGCTGAGCGTCATCGGCAATGGCGTGGTGGTCGATCCGCACCATTTCGTCACCGAGATGGAAAAGCTGCGCGGGCAGGGGGTGACGATCACCCCCGAAGTGCTGCGCATTGCCGACAATGCCCCGCTGATCCTGTCGCTGCATCGCGAGCTCGATGCCATCAGGGAAGACTCCAATTCCGGCCTCAAGATCGGCACCACCAAGCGCGGCATCGGCCCGGCCTACGAAGACAAGGTGGGCCGCCGCGCCATCCGCCTGATCGACCTCAGCGAACCCGATACGCTGATGGTCAAGATCGAACGCCTGCTCAGCCATCATAATGCGCTGCGCCGCGGCATGGGCCTGGTCGAGATCGAGGCGCAGAAGATTTACGACGAGCTGACCGCCGTCGCGTCGGAAATCCTGCCGTTCATGGACCAGGTCTGGAAAGTGCTGGATGACCAGCGCAAGGCCGGCGCCCGCATCCTGTTCGAGGGCGCGCAGGGTGCACTGCTCGACAACGATCACGGCACCTATCCCTTCGTCACCTCGTCCAACACTGTCGCCGGGCAGGCCGCGGCCGGTTCGGGCCTCGGGCCCACCGCCATCGGCTATGTACTCGGCATCACTAAGGCCTATACGACACGCGTCGGCGAAGGCCCGTTCCCCTGCGAGCTCGATGACGAGGTCGGCAAGCATCTGGCCACGGTTGGCCGCGAGGTCGGCGTCAATACCGGGCGGCCCCGCCGCTGCGGCTGGTTCGATGCCGTGCTGGTGCGCCAGACGGTCAAGACCTCGGGCATATCGGGAATCGCGCTGACCAAGCTCGACGTTCTCGATGGCCTCAAGGAGATCAAGGTGTGCGTCGGCTATGAGCTTGACGGATCACGGATTGATTATTTGCCTGCCTCAATGGGGGCACAAGCCCGCGTTAAGCCGATCTACGAGACGCTTGAAGGCTGGTCCGAGACCACGGCAGGCGCCCGGAGCTGGGCCGAATTGCCGGCCCAGGCGGTCAAATATGTCCGCTATATCGAGGAGCAGATCGGGGCGCCGGTCGCCATGCTGTCGACGAGCCCGGAGCGAGTGGATACCATCCTTGTCCATGACCCATTCCAAGATTGAGATTTTTTGTTACAACGTGTCGCTGCAATTGTGAGTACCAACTAGCCAATGGCGGACTACAAGGAGCTGTTGCGCCGCGCCATCACGGCGCTGCCGGAGAATAATGGGGCGGCCCGGCGGGCCGTCTACGAGAAGGCGCGTTCGGCCCTGGTCGGGCAGCTGCGCGCTATCACGCCCCCATTGCCCGCGCGCGACATCACCCAGCACCGCCTGCAGCTCGAAGATTGCATCCGCCAGGTCGAGCAGGAAGCCAGCGAGGCCGTCATCACGCTGGGGCGTGAGCAGAGCCTGACGCCGCCCCGTCCGCCCGTCGAGCCGGCCAAGCCGGTCGAACCCGCGCCAGCGCCGGTGGCCGAAGCACCCAAACCCGCTCCCGCCATTGTCGAGCCTGCCGAACCCGCGCCGAAGCCGGCCGAAACCGGCAAGATGTCCATCGAGGACATTATCAGCGAGGCCTCGGCCACGTCAGGCGCGGCGGTAAAGCCGGCCGATGAAGCTGAAGCCGCGCCCGAAGCGGCGCCGGAGCCCAAGCCGGAAGCCAAATCCGAACCCGAACCCCGGCCGGTCCCCACCATTGTGGGCCGGGTCCATGCACCCAAGGCCGGGCCGACCTCGCCCATTCCTCCGGCGTCCAATGTCCGCCCGATGGATGCCCCGCTCAAGGGACCCAGTTTCGAGCCCCGGCGCGACGCCATTCCGCTGGCGGCCAATTCGACCACCGAGCCGGTGCGCGTCAGCGGCCGGATCGAGCCGTCCATGGGCCATCACGCGGTGGCCCGCCAGCAGGTGACGGTGCCCGCTTCGGTGGCAGCGCCCGTGCCGGTCGAGACGGCCCTGTCCAGCGTACGCGAAGTCGATGTCGAACCCGATGCCAGCGAGGCGCAGGACGTCATCGAGCGCGCCATCGAGGTGCTGGACCGCGAAGCGCGCGGCGAATCCACGCCCGCTCTGCCCGATCCCGTCGCGCCGCCGCCGGCCAAGGGCAGCGAAGAAAATGACGATGCCGGCTTTGCCGATCAGTCGCAGCGCGGTGGTGCGGGCCTGACGATTTTCCTCGTGGTCTTTGCCATCCTGCTCGCCGGGGTCGGCGGCGCGGGCTTCTGGGCCTGGCGCGAGGGCTATGTCGATCTCGACCAGTTGTTCGCCCAGACCCCGGCGCCGGTGACCACGACGGCCGAAGTGACCTCGCCCACCACGCCGACGCTCGATCCGGTGCCCCTGCCGGGGACAGCGGAAGGGCCGGGCAATACCACGCCGGCGGCCAGCAATGGCCAGCCCAATGCCGAACTCAGCGGGTTGCAGATCGAAGACCGGCTCGAGCCGACGCCGGAACCGGTGCAGCCGACCGGCAACGAAACCGTGCTGCCCGAGGTGAATTCCGACGAGGTCAAGAGCGAGGAACGCCTGCCTGGCGAAGAAGCGCTGGCAGCCACCGATCCGGCCGCCTCGGTCGATCCGGCCGTGCTGGCCGGTAGCCAGTCGCTGCTGCTCGAAGCCAGCCAGGATGGCACGACCGGCGCCGTACCCTTCTCGGGCACGGTGTCGTGGAGCGAAGGTGTCGATGAACTCGGCCTGCCGACGCTTGTCGGTACGGCCAGCATTCCGGCGCGCAATCTGGGCGTCGACCTGACCATCCGCAAGAATTCCGATCCCAGCCTGCCGGCCAGCCACCTGATGGAGGTCGACTTCAAGGTGAGCGACACCTTTATCGGCGGCAATATCTCCACCCTGCCGGGCGTGCTGCTCAAGGATCAGGAACTGGTGCCGGGCACGGCCCTGGTCGGGGCCTCGGCGCGCGTTGTGGGCAATTCGTTCCTCTTCGCGCTCAGCGCCACCCCGACCGATGCCGAAACCAATACGAACCTGCTGGAAAGCCGCCGCTGGATGGACCTGGCCGTGGTCTATGGCACGGGTCGCAACGCCATCATCACCCTGGAAAAGGATGAGGATGCGCAGGCCCTGTTCGAAAAAGTTTTCACCGCCTGGGCGGAGTAGGGGATACCCCCTCCTACCCCTTAAGGGCGTAGTGTTACGTCGAGCTCTTTCCTAGTTCGGCGTTTGTGGCCCACCCCCACCCTTGATCCCTCCCCACAAGGGGGAGGGAGACGATGAACACGGGCGTTTGAGTTGACGCCTCCCTCCCCTTGATGGGGAGGGATTGAGGGTGGGGTGACGGGAGCCACGGAAGTCCGAAGTGACACCTAAACCGCCTCCAGCAGCCCCTCCACCAGCAGATATTTCCGCCCGGCCAGCGCCTCCACATCATCGGCATGGTGGCTGACCAGGATCGTGTGCCAGCTGTGGCGGATGGTCAGCACCCGCACCAGCTCGCGCACCGCCACCCGCGTCTCGTCATCCAGCGCCGAAAACGGCTCGTCCAGCAGCAGCACCGGCCGCGCCCGCAGCAGCGTCCGGGCCAGAGCCACGCGCTGCTTCTGGCCGCCGCTCAATGTGCTGGCAAGCTGCTCGCCGATCCCCTCCAGCCCCACTTCGGCCAGCGCCTCCCCGATTTGCCTTTGCGCCTCTGCCCGGGGCGTCCCCTGTGGCAGGCCGAGCGCCACATTCCTGGCCGCGCTCAGATG
Source organism: Devosia ginsengisoli (assembly GCF_007859655.1). Lineage (NCBI taxonomy): Bacteria > Pseudomonadati > Pseudomonadota > Alphaproteobacteria > Hyphomicrobiales > Devosiaceae > Devosia > Devosia ginsengisoli. Next base: position 2,370,307 of record NZ_CP042304.1, on the reverse strand, counting down.
CTCGAACAGGCTTTCCGACTGCAGCAGCAGCGAAACCGGCCGCGCCTCTGGTGGCAGCGGCAGCAGGTCGCGATGGTCGAGCTCGATACTACCACCGCTCGGCGTCAGGAAGCCCGCCAGCAGGTCGAGCAAGGTTGATTTGCCCGAGCCGCTGGCGCCGGACACGGCGGTCACCTCGCCGTCATGGGCCACCATCGAGAAGACATAGGGCGTCGCCTGGCCGGGATGGGCAAAGGTCAGGTTCTCAACGCGCAGCATCGGCGATCCTTTCGAACAGTCTGGGCAGGCCGACAAAGGCCACGATCGTGCCAACGAGCAGGATGGCGGCAATGGCCGCCGCGTCATTGCCGCGATAGGAGCCGAGCGCGCGGAACATCATCAGCGGCAGGGTCTGGAAATCCTGCGTGCCGAACAGCGCGATAACGCCGAGATCGCCGAGCGAGAAGCAGAAGGCCAAAGCCAGCATGACGCCGATATCCCGCCCCAGTAGCGGATATTCGACCAGGGTGAATTGCCGCCAACCGGAAAGTCCGAGCGAACGGATCAGCTTGCCGCGCGATCGGGCAATGGCCTCCAGCGGCGGCCCGAGGGTCGCCATGGCAAAGGGCAAAGCCAGCAGACTATTGGCCAGAATGACCACATAGGGCGCCGCCACGGACGGGGCAAAACCGAGCTGCCGCACCAGCAGGAAAAAGCCGAGCGACAGCACCACGGCCGGCACGGCCAGATAGGCAAAGGCCGGCATGCCGAGCAACGTGCGCAGCAATCCATTGCCGGTCGCACCCCGCCCCAATGCCAGCGCCAAAGCCAGCAGCAGCGTCAACAGAGCCGAGGCCGTGCCGATGACAAGGCTGCTTGCCGTGGCCCACCAGAAGGCCGGTTGCGCCACGACCCGCCCGATCCCGGCGCCCAGCCCGTCGATCAGCACCGAAAGCAGTGGCAGCACGAAGCCGATGGTGCAGAGTGTCAGCACGAGCATTTGCAACAGCCGTGCAAACCCTCGGTCGCGCCAGCGTGGTGCCGCCGAAGCGCCGAAGCTGGTGGGAATGGGCGCCAGAGCCGAAGCGGCCAGGATCACCAGCGAGCAGACCGCGATCTGCGTCGCGGCCAGCCGCACCGCGCCGGCCAGGTCGAAATCCTGCCGCACCGCGGCATAGATAGCCACTTCCAGCGTCTGGTTGGCCGGTCCGCCCCCCAGCATCAGCACGATGGGAAAGCTGGTAAAGGCGAGCAGGAAGATGATCGCCGCCAGTCCCGGCACGGTGCCGCGCAGAGCAGGCCAATCGATAATGGCGAAGCGCTGCCACGGCGTCAGCCCCAGCGATTGCCCGGTCTTGAGGCGCGGCGTGGGAATGGCGTCGAGCCGCGCCAGCATGATGCGTGCGGCAAAGGCCCCGTCGAGCACAACATGGGCGAAGAGAATACCGGAGAGGCCAAAGGCCGGATTGCCGATGGAAAAGCCGAACAGCGCCTCGCTCGCCTGATTGATCCAGCCATTGCGCCCCCAGATCGACAACAGCCCGAAAGCCACCACCATGCCCGGCGTGACGATGGCCGAGGCGAACAGCCCCACCACCAGATCCCGCCCCGGAAAGCGCAGCCGGTTGAGCGCCCAGGCCAAAGCCATGCCCACGGTGATGGACAGCACTGTCGTCAGCCCCGCCTGGATGGAGGTCATGCGCAGCAGGTGGGCAATATCGATACGCGACGCACTGCCCTCGCCGCCGGTCGCAGCGGCCAGGATGGCCCAGAGCACGAGCGCGATGAGCACGGCGATGCCCGTGGCCAGTGTGATGGCCGCCGCAATGCGCAGTGGGCGATGGGGCAGGGTCAGCATGGCCCCACCCACAGGCCGGTGGCCAAACAACCCCCACCCTTGGTCCCTCCCCACAAGGGGGAGGGAGACGCCAGACCAACCATCTTGGCACAGATTGCGTCCTTGCGCCGGGCAAGCTTCCCTCCCCCTTGCGGGGAGGAAGTGAGGATGGGGGTTCTCACGACCGCAATCCTCGCCTACTGCACCGCCGCCAGCATCTCGTCGATCCAGCGCTGGCTGTTGGCCGCGATCTCTTCATCACTCAGCACCAGCGTCTTCTCAGGCTGCGGCAGCGTGGCGAAAGCCGGGTCGATATCGGCACCGAGATCCACCACCGGGAACATCCAGTTGGTGCTCGGAATAACCTTCTGCCCATCCACCGAAGCCAGATAGGCCAGGAATTGCCGCGCCAGTTCCTGATGCTCCGAGGACTTGAGGATGCCGGCCACTTCGGTCTGGGCCAGGTGGCCCTCCTCGAACATGGCGGCATGGATCGTGTCATCGCCCTCGGCGATGATGTGATAGGCCGGCGAGGTCGAATAGCTCAGCGCCATGTCCGCCTCTCCCTCAAGGAACAGGTTGTAGCTCTCGCTCCATTCCCGCGTCACCGTCAGGATATGCGGCTTCAGCCCGGCCCAGATTTCGGGCGCGCGGTCGCCATAGGCAGCAGCGATCCACAGCACCAGACCCAGCCCCGGCGTGGCCGAGCGCGGGTCCTGCACCACGATCTTGAAGTTATCAGGGAGGGCGATCAGCTCTTCGAAGCTAGTCGGCGGCGTGGCGACCGTATCGGTGTCATAGACAAAGGCGAAATGGGCATAGTCGAAGGGCACGAACTGCGCATCGGTCCATGGTTCGGGCAGCTTGAGCCCCGAAAGATCGAGCCCATGATCGGCGAACAGGCCCGTCGCCCGGGCTTCCCCTGATATGGCGGTATCGAGGCCCACGATGATATCGGCTTCGGTCGTGTCGCCTTCGAGCTGCACGCGGCGCAATGTGCCGATGGAACTGTCGGCGGCCACCCATTCGACCACGCAGCCGCAGGTGGCCTCGAAGCCTGCCTTGAGGCCGGGGCCGGGGCCCCATTCGGCGGCAAAGCCGTCATAGGTGTAGATCGTCAGGGTCGGCACGTCTTCGGCGAATGCCGGTGCAGCGAACAGTCCAACAAGGACCGCAAGCGCCAGACGGGTGGATTTGACCATGGGTCATTCCCTTCATTGGTTGCGGCCATGAGTGAAGGGATTGTGTCAATGGAAGGGCGTCGAGATGCCCTTGCCATCTCGAACTTCCTCCGCCAGCATGACCTGGTTCAGGTTCAATGGGTAACTCTCAGCTCCGGTTTCCCGGAACACCCCAGCGAGACGCCCCACACTTAATGAGAGCTTTGTGACAGTGCAAGACACTTCGGCGCCGAAGGCTGATAGGCCCTTGGTCGTATTCGACACCCCCATGGCCATTGTCGGCGGCGGCGCCGTCGATCCGGCCCTGCTGGTGGAACTGGCCGACCGCGGCGTGGCCCTGGTCGGGGCCGATGGCGGCGCCGATGCCATCGGCGATGCCGGCCTCACCCCATCCGCCATTATCGGCGATCTCGATTCGCTGCGCGACCGCGCTTCATGGGAGGGGCGCACGCGTGTGCTCCACATCCCCGAGCAGATCACCACCGATTTCCAGAAAGCGCTCTATTCGACGCAGGCGCCGGTGACGCTGGCCCTGGGCATGACCGGCAAACGGCTTGACCATACGCTCGCCGCCCTCAGCGCCGTGCTGCAATACGCCCCGACGCGAAAACTGCTGCTGGTGGATGAGGTGGATGTGGCGGTGGTCGTAGTCGGCCCCATCGCATTCGCGGCGGGGATACGCGAGCGGGTGTCCATCCACCCGCTGCTGCCGATCAGCTTCACCCGCTCGAGCGGGTTGTTCTATCCCATGGACGGGCTGACGCTGGCGCCGGGCGCCCTGATCGGTACGTCGAACGAAGGCACCGGCGGGCCGGTGGAGGTGGAACCGGCCGATGACACGCCATGGCTGCTGATCCTGGGCAAGGAGCGGTTGTGGGATTTGATCGCCGTGCGTCACCCAGAACTCGAACGTCACCCTCGGGCTTGACCCGAGGGCTCTACACTTGCTGAACCTGCCGTAAGTACAGTGCCCTCGGGTCAAGCCCGAGGGTGACGTTCTGCGTTTATGGCACCTGCATGCCCACCCACCGGCCAGATTCCTCCCCCTATCAGGGGGGAGGCTAGGAGGGGGTACCCCACAAACAAAAAGGCGGGCCAAAAGCCCGCCTTCCGCATTCTTCTCTACGCCCTCAGCTCGCCCGTGCCGCTTCCTTCACGGCGTCCTGCACCTTTTCAAAGGCGCGGACCTCGATCTGGCGGATGCGCTCGCGGCTGACGTCATATTGCTGGGCCAGCTCTTCGAGCGTGGACGGATTGTCCTGCAGGCGGCGGGCCTGGAAGATGGCGCGTTCGCGTTCGTTCAGTACGTCCATGGCGTTGTTCAGCAGCCCCATGCGCTCGGAAAATTCCTCGCTTTCGCCCAGGGTAGTTTCCTGGCTCGGGGTGTCGTCCACCAGCCAGTCCTGCCATTCCGACGAGCCTTCATCGGCCCGCATGGGCGAATTCAGCGATGCATCGCCCGACAGGCGGGCATTCATCGACACGACATCGTCCTCGCTCACCTTGAGCGTGGTGGCGATCTGCTTGATCTGGTCGGGATGCAGCGAGCCGTCGTCCAGCGCCGCGATCTGCCCCTTCACCTTGCGCAGGTTGAAGAACAGGCGCTTCTGGGCGGCGGTAGTGCCGATCTTGACCAGGCTCCAGCTGCGCAGCACATATTCCTGGATGGCGGCGCGGATCCACCACATGGCATAGGTCGCCAGTCGGAACCCCTTTTCGGGCTCGAAGCGCTTCACCGCATGCATCAGGCCCACATTGCCTTCCGAAATGACTTCGGAAATCGGCAGGCCATAGCCGCGATAGCCCATGGCGATCTTGGCTACGAGGCGCAGATGGCTGGTGATCAGCTTCTGCGCCGAGCCGGGATCCTGATGTTCCTTGTAGCGTTTGGCCAGCATGTATTCTTCATCCGGTTCCAGCATGGGGAACTTGCGGATTTCCTGAAGATAACGGCTGAGCCCCCCTTCGGCGGAGAGGACAGGAAGATTGGTCTGGGCCATGGCGCACCCCTTTCTTTTTCCCCCACATGGCGCGGGCGGAGACGAGTCCGCGATGACCATTCGGCCCATCGGCAGACTACGATGGATATATAGGCCGCAATTTGGCGATTGTAAGGGCGGTGAATCCTTACAAATGCGAAATGTTGGCGAAAGGTTCCTTGTTAGCGCGCAAAGGCCTTGTCATATCCTTCGAGCGCATCCTCGAGCGCCTGCAAATCATCGGGCAGTGGTGCCTCGAACAGCATTTCCTCGCCCGTCACGGGATGCTCGAATCCCAGCTCGGCCGCATGCAGAGCCTGCCGTCCCAGCGCCTGCACAGGCTCGGCCACGTCTGGGGGCAGCCGGTTGATCTTGGTGGCGAAGCCCGAGGCATAGACCGCGTCGGCCACCAGCGGATGGCCGATATGGGCCATATGCACGCGGATCTGGTGGGTGCGGCCGGTTTCGAGGTGGCACTGCACCCTTGTCATGTCCCAGCCTTCGTCGCCGAAGCGGGCTTCCACGAAATAGTGGGTGATCGCCTCGCGTCCGTCCTTGCGCACTGCCTGTTTCAGCCGGTTGTTCTGGTCGCGACCCAGCGGCGCATCCACCGTGCCCTTGCCGGTCTCGGTCATGCCCCAGACAAAGGCGATATAGGCGCGATGCAGCGGCCCGGTGCGGCCATGATCGGCAAATTGCTCGGAGAGATGGCGATGCGCCGTCTCGGTCTTGGCGGCCACCATAACGCCCGACGTGTCGCGGTCCAGCCGGTGCACGATGCCCGGCCGCTTGACCCCGCCGATACCCACCAGGCTCTCCCCGCAATGGAAAAGCAGCGCATTGACCAGCGTGCCATCGGGCGAACCGGGGGCAGGGTGGACCACCATGCCCACGGGCTTGTTGACCACGATGAGCTGGTCATCCTCATAGAGAATGTCGAGCGGGATATCCTGCGGCAGCGGCTCGGCATCTTCCGGGGGTGGGGCAAGAAGGGTGATTGTCTCGCCCGCCGTTAGCCGGTATTTGGGCTCGCTGACGGGTTTGCCGTCGATGCTGGCGGCGCCGCCCAGGATCAGGTCCTTGATGCGGTTGCGGCTCAGCACGGTGTGAACTTTGGCCAGGGTGGCATCGAGCCGTCCGCCGGCCATGTCGGCATCGACGACGACCACGACCTGGACTTCGCCTTCCTCGCCCTCGAACTCTGCAGCGGTATTTTCGACCATGAGCGATCCTGATCAGACTGGACAGAAGGCCGATGCGCCCCTGACGCCCGAAGCCCTTGCCATATTGGGGAAGGCACGCCGCTCGTTCGCAATCTCGATAGGCATCCTGTTGCTGGGCTTTATGGCGATTGGCTTCGCCCTTGTCTATCGCGCCATGCGCGACACCCCGCCGCCCACGGTGGCCGAGAACGTGGTTCTGCCGGCTGGGGCCGAGGTTGTTTCGGCGCTGGTCAGCGATGGCGCGATCAACGTGACCTATACCGTGAATGGGGTCACCACCCTGGCGCTGTTCGACCAGGCGACGGGCGAGCTGACGCGGGAAGTGGTGCTGGGGGCGAGGTAGGCTACCCCCTCCCTAGCTCTGCTACGGCCCTTTCTGGGCCTAGCGACGCTACCCTCCCCTCAAGGGGGAGGGTGAAAATCGCCTTGTGGCACTGTCTGTTCAAACACGCGGAGTTCACCTTCCCCCTTCGAGGGGAAGGCAAGCATAGCTTAGGTCCGAAGGACCTTAGCGGCGCTCGGAAGGGGGGCTCTTTGCTTGCAGGCCCGCCGCAGCTTCGCTACCGCCCCTGGATTTCCCTCAGCGCCGCCATCCGGTCGGTCACCGACCCGCCCTTGCGTTCGCCTCTGGCCGGCTTCACCGGCAGGGCGTCTTCGCCTTCCCCGTCATCGGCAAAGCGCTGCACACGGTCGAACAGGCTTTCCTCATTGCTGGCAACGACAGGGGTCTCATTGTCCACGGCATAGACCAGCCGGCTGACGCTGGCGGCGATGTCGTTGAGCTTTTCGCGCAGGAAGGCTTCTTCCAGCCGCTCGGTGTCCCAATCGGCGAGAATGGTGGATTCGACGCCACTTACCTGCTTGCGCAAGGCTTCCACCTCGGCTTCGAGGCTCAGCTTGTCGGCCAGCAATTGCTCGGCCCGGCCTTCGGATTGCTCCACCACCTGGTTGGTTTCGGCCAGGAGGGCATTGAGCCGGTTTTCGGCGCTGGCAATGCGCGCCTCGGCGGCCACGAGGTTCTCCGCGTCGGCCGCCTTCCTGTCGTCCTGGCCGGCCAGCGCCTCGCGCATCTGGGCGATGGCAGCCGTGGCCTCGGCGCTGCGGCGGTCCGAGCTTTCGAGCCGCGTGATCAGGCTTTTCGCCTGCTCTTCGAGGAAGCTGGCGCGCTTGCGTTCGATGGCGAGCGCGGTGGTCAGCCGGTCCACATCCTCGTCATAATCCCCGCTCAGGGGCGTACCGTCGGCATCGGTGCCGCGCGGCAGGCCGCCCCGCACCGTGTCGCGCAGCTTGCCGAGTTCGTCGCTGCGCGTTTCCAGTTCGCGGTCGCGCATGCGCAGGCGCTGCGCCAGGTCGGTGCCGTCGCGCTCCAACTCGGCGACGCGGGCGCGCAATTCCTCCTCGCGCTGCTCCAGTTCCTTGACGATGAGCAGGTGCTGGTCGCGTTCGGCCTTGAGCAGGCCGAGATCGCTGCGCTTCTGGTTGACGTCGCCCAGTTGCTCGGCCAGCCGCTTGCGCAGCGTTTCGACATTCATCTCCAGCCGGCGGGTGGAGAGGGCGAATTCGGCGCGCAACTGATCCTTGTCGGCGCGGAATTCGGCCATGGTGATCGGCGTGGCGGCCTCGATGCGCCGCTTGGTCAGGCGCACGGCGCGTTTCCACACGGCGGGCAGGATGATCAGCGACACCAGGCCGGCCACCAGCAGGCCCAGCGCGAAATACATGATGTTCTCGATGACCATCGGCCAAACTCCAGACCGCATCGGCACGCAATACGGGCAATCTCTTATCCGGCAGAGGCAGCGCCGCCGCTACATTTGCCGGACATTAACCCTAACGGGTTTGACGCCATCAGTCACCGGCAGCACAGGCGTTGATCGCAAGTGTGATCGGGAGAACCGCGACCCGATGAGACCTCATGGTGAGCTTGTCGAACCACGAGGTCGAGCGAGTGGCGCCTGTCGTGCCACGCGTCAGTGGTTCGACAAGCTCACCATGAGGGCTGCTTCCAGCGCTAAGCCGTTATCAGAACGGGTTCCAGGTCGGCTCGTTGGTGAATTTGAGGTAGCCGATATTGACGCCCAGGCGCGCGCCCACGCCGGAGCGGATGGGGACCATGACGATATTGGAGCGCTTGATGACGGTCATGCCGAAGCCGCCGACGATATAGGCCGAGCCATCCACGCCGACAAAGCGGCCCAGCACGTCCTGGATCTGGTTGAGATTGTAGACCAGCATCATGACCTTGGAGCCGTCGCCGCCCACGTCGAACCCCACCGAGGGGCCCTGCCAGTAGACGTTGTATTCGCCGGCATTGCGGGTATAGAGCACGCCCTCGCCATAGCGGGCGCCGGCAAACAGGGCGCCACCGGCATCCTCGCCCAGAATATAGCCATTGGGCAGCCCGAACTGGCTCACCGCCTGCTCGACCAGCGAGGCCAGCCCCTGGCTTGCCGAACCGAAAAAGGCCTTGCCGCTGTCGATGAGGTCGGCGCCTTCATAGGTATCGCTGAGCGAACCCTGGGCGAAGGCTGATGGCACCGGCACTGCCAGGGCAGAAACGAGGGCGATGAGGAGGGCGAGGCGCTTGAACATCAAAATCTCCCGGGCGAGGCAGAGGCCGGCGGTTACGGAGTCGTTAAGGCTTGAACCGTAGTTTTGCACGACAGACTGGGTCGCCGGCACGCCGATCATTTGGGTCGATGATGAAGCAAACCTCTAAACAAATCTTAACCATGCTTGCCTTTGTTTTGCCGTTATCCGGCATGGCCTGGCTGGCCGTCGCGCCGGTACAGGCGCAGTCGGTGGTGACGCTGTATGTCACCGATCCGCTGACTGGCATCGGCATCTATGGCATGGACCCGGTCAGCTATTTCACCGAGCCCGATCCGCAGCAGGGCAGGGGGGATTTCGAATATATCTGGCAGAACGTGCCCTGGCATTTCGCCAGTGCCGCCAATCGCGATATCTTCAAGGGCTCGCCCGAGATTTATGCCCCGCAATTCGGCGGGCACGGCGCCATGGGCGTGGCCCGCGGCTATGTGTCGGACAGCAATCCGGCCATCTACACCGTCTTCAAGCAGCGGCTCTATCTCTTCTATTCCGCCGCCAACCGCGAAGCCTTCCTGCTGGCCCCGGACGCCGCCGCCATCGCCGCCGAAGCCAACTGGGTGGAATTGTCCAAGGACCTGTCGATCCGGTAGGGCTGTGCCCCCCCTTTCCCTCTCCCCTTGAGGGAGAGGGTGGAAATCCGCGTTCAGCGGATTTCCGGGTGAGGGGTCCTGCGCTCGCCCATGCTTCATTGCTGGCGGAACCAACCCCTCATCCGCCCTTCGGGCACCTTCTCCCTCAAGGGGAGAAGGAAGAAAGAACCGAGGAGACGCCTCGCCTCAAGCCGACTTCGCCTCGACCACCGGCCGCGACTCCTGCACCGGCTGCCTTGTCATGCCGTTGACCCGGTTCCACAGGTTGATGCCGGCAATGCCCAGCACCAGTGCCGCAAGTTCGGCCTCGTCATAGTGCCGAGCCGCCTCCTCCCAGATTTCGTCGGTCACCACTTCGGGGTGATCGGCAATCCTGGTGCCGGCTTCGGCCAAAGCCAGGGCGGCGCGTTCGGCCGGGGTGAAGAACGGCGTTTCGCGCCAGGCACCGACGGCAAATATCCGCTCGTCGGTTTCCCCATGCTGCCGCAGCGCTGCACTATGCATCTGCACGCAGATGCTGCAGCCATTGATCTGGCTGGCGCGCAGGTTGACCAGTTCCAGCAATTGGGCGCTCGGTCCCGCTGCCGCCGTGGTCCGGCCAAGCGTCTGCAGGGCCTGCAGCGCTTCGGGAATTACAAAAACGGGGTGTTTCATTCGGGCTTGCATTTTATTGTCCTTCGTCGGTTATCGACGGCTCGTGCCCGGCCGTTGTCACATCGGCCCGGTTGCATCCGTCAGTGGTGTGACGGAACGCGACGAAGGAATGTGACCGATGGACGAAGAAAGTTTCCTGGCCGGGCGGTTCGAGGCCAGCCGGCCGCATTTGCAGCGTGTCGCCTATAGAATGCTCGGCTCGCGCGCCGAGGCCGACGATGCAGTGCAGGAAGCCTGGCTGAAGCTCAGCCGCAGCGGTGCCGATGGCATCGACAATCTCGGCGGCTGGCTGACCACTGTCGTGGCCCGGGTCAGCCTCGACATGCTGCGCTCGCGCAAGTCGCGGCGCGAGGACCCGCTGGAGCCCGGTGTCCCCGAGCCCTCCATCGACGCCGCGGGAGCCGACCCCGAACAGGACCTGCTATTGGGCGACGCCGTCGGGGTGGCCCTGCTCGTCGTGCTGCAGATGCTCGACCCGGCCGAACGGGTCGCCTTCGTCCTGCATGACATGTTCGACCTGCCTTTCGACGAAATCGCCCCCATTGTCGGGCGCTCGTCGGCTGCGGCGCGGCAACTGGCCAGCCGGGCCCGGCGCCGCGTGCAGGGGCCGCCAAAGCTCGATGTCGATCTGGCCAGCCAGCGCCGCGTGGTCGATGCCTATCTCGCCGCCTCGCGCAGCGGCGACATGCAGGCGCTGCTGGCGGTGCTCGATCCCGACGTCGTGCTGCGGGCCGATCCCGGCGCGGCCAGGGGAAAGCCGCTGGAGGTGCGGGGTGCCGGGGTGGTTTCGGGTCGGGCCCTGGCCGGTGCGAGGGGCCATGTGGCGCAGCTTGTCGTGGTCAATGGCGCCATCGGCATCGTGGCTGCACCGCAGGGCCGCCCGACCGTGCTCATTTTCAGGGTCGCGGGCGACAGGATCGTGGAAATCGATGTCGTCGCCGATGCGGGGCGCCTTGCCGGGCTCGATCTGACCGTTCTCGATTGAGGCGTAAATCATCTGTCCATTTTTACCGATCACCCTCTAATGTCGGCAAAACTGATTCTTACGGAGACCCGGGATGGACATCATTGAGCTCAAGGCAACGGACCTGGCGGCCATGCTGTGCTCCAGGGTCTGCCATGACCTGATCAATCCGATCGGCGCGATCGGCAACGGGCTCGAAGTGCTTGCTGATCCCAACCAGACCGAGATGGCCGAAGGCGCGCGCGACCTCATCGCCAGCGCTGCCCGCCAGAGCCGTGCCAAGCTCGAATTCGCGCGCCTGGCCTATGGCGCCTCCTCGACCTCGGGCACCGATATCGACACGCGCGAATGCGAGCGCGTGGCGCGCATCCTGTTCGAGATCGAAAAGGCCGACCTGGAATGGAATGTGCCGCTGATCCTGCTGCCCAAGCACAAGGCCAAGCTGTTCATGAACCTGCTGCTGATCGCGGCCATGTCGGTGCCGCGTGGCGGGGTGGTGACGGCCTCCATCACCGGCGACGCCGGTAATGAAAAGTTCGAGTTCACCTCGAAAAGCGATCCCGAAAAGCGGCAGAAGACGCTGGTGCCATCAGGCTCGGCCGGCCTGCTCGCCGGCACGCCGGAAGAGGGCTTTGTCGATGCGCGGGGCATCCAGCCCTTCTACACGGGCCTGCTGGCCCGCATGACCGATATGGAGGTCGATATCGGGCTCGAGAACGACATGTTCTTCCTCACCGCCACGCCCAAACCGGCAGCCGCCTGAGTCACGCGTGTTCCACGTCAATGTTAGCAGTACGCTAACGAATTCCTAGGAAGTGTGACCGCATAATCGGGGCGAGCGTTTGCCCCTGCGGAGCCTTCTGGCGATGAAATCCTGCCTGATCGTCGATGATTCGAGCGTGGTGCGCAAAGTCGCGCGCCGCATTCTCGAAGACATGGACTATATCGTCGAGGAAGCCGAAGACGGGCAGGATGCCTTCGATAAATGCCGCCAGGAAATGCCGGACGCGATCCTGCTCGACTGGAACATGCCGATCATGAGCGGGCTGGAATTCCTAAAGCTGCTAAGGGCTTACGTCGGTGGCGAGAAGCCGCATGTGGTCTATTGCACGGTCGAAAACGACATCGGCGCCATCGCGCTGGCGCTCAAGGCCGGGGCCAATGACTACATGATGAAGCCCTTCGACCGCGCCATTCTCGAAGCCAAGTTCGATCCCGGCGCACCACTGGCGGCGTAGCCAGCCTGCAGGTGATTTGCCGCAAGAATGCCTGCGGTTTTCTTGCTTTTTGCCGTCAGATGGACTGCTCGGCTCTTCCAAGCAGATAGGCCTTTTCCCGTTCATTGCGGGTCAGCTCGGCCGCGCGGCGGAATTCGAGCATGGCTTCGGTGTGCCGGCCCAGCTTGCTGAGCATGTCGCCGCGCACGCCATAGAGCAGGTGGTAATTCTTCAGCGCCGGATTGTCCTTGATGGCGTCGATCAGCACCAGGGCTGCCGCCGGCCCATCGGCCATCGACACCGCCACGGCCCGGTTGAGCTCGACCACCGGCGACGGCGATACCTCGGCCAGTGCAGCGTAAAGCGCTGAAATCCTTGACCAATCCGTATCGGCGCCTTTGCGGGCGCGGGCATGGCAGGCGGCGATGGCGGCCTGCAGGGCATAGGGCGCATCCGCCCCGCCCAGGGCGATGGCGCGGTCGAGCGCCGCCAGTCCGCGGCGGATCAGCAACTGGTCCCAGCGCGAGCGATCCTGGTCGAGCAGCAGTACCGGCTCGCCCTGCTTGTTGGTGCGGGCATTGGTGCGCGAGGCCTGGATTTCCATCAGCGCCACAAGGGCATGGACCTCGGAATCGTCAGGCGACAGCCGCGCCAGGATACGGCCGAGCCGCATGGCTTCCTCGCAGAGCTGTGGGCGGATCAGGTCGTCCCCGGCGGTGGCCGAATAGCCTTCGTTGAAGATGAGGTAGAGCACGCCCAGCACCGAGCTCAGCCGCTCCTGGCGTTCCTCGCCACGCGGCACTTCAAAGGGAATGCCGGCATCGGCAATAGCCTTCTTGGCCCGCACGATACGCTGGCCGATGGTCGGCTCGGCGGCGAGGAAAGCGCGGGCGATTTCCTCGGTGGTGAGGCCGCCCAGCAGGCGCAAGGTCAGCGCCACGCGGGATTCGGCCGGCAATATGGGGTGGCAGGACGTGAAGATCAGCCGGAGCAGGTCGTCGCCGACATCGTCATCCATCGCCTCGACGATTTCGGCCTCGTGGTCGGGCGCCTCGTCCTCGATGGTGCGGCCGACCTCTTCCAGCTTGGTGGCGGCCATCTTGCGGTGGCGGAAATAGTCGATGGCGCGGCGCTTGGCAGTCTGCATCAGCCAGGCGCCCGGATTGCGGGGCACGCCGGATTCCGGCCAGGTCTTGAGCGCGATGATCAGCGCGTCCTGCGCCAGTTCCTCCGCCAGCGAGATGTCGCGGACCATGCGCGTCAGCCCCGCTATCAGGCGGGGCTGCTCGATTTTCCAGACAGTGCTTATCGCACGGTGGGTTTCGGATTCGCTGGTCATGGCGGGGGATGAAACCAGCATCCTCCGTCCCCCGCAACCGCTTCGTGCAGCTATTCGCCCATGAAGCCGACCGGCGTCTCGCCCTGCAGGAAGGGCTCGATAAAGCCATAGAGCAGGTCGGTCTGGCCGATGACGGCGGTGTGCGACGTCGCGGGCAGCACAGCGAAGCGCGAGGCGGGCAGGGGCACGCCCATGTCGCCCATCACACCGCCACCCAGCAGGCGGAACAGCGCCAGATTGTGCTCCAGTGTCGACACGTCGGCATCGCCGGCAATGATCAGTATCGGCGTCTTGAGCGCCTTGACCTCGTCTTCCCATGCCATCGGCTCTTTTTCGAGCGCGATGAGCTTGTCCACCAGGGCCGGGAAGCCGTCGGGATTGGCGGCCAGCTTCTTCCATTCGTCTTCCATCGGGGTGCCGACGAACATTTCCGGCACCATTTGCGGGATGAAGTCCTGGAAGGCCTGCTGCCAGCCCGTGGCATCATAGGCGACCGAGGCCGCGACAAGCTGGTCGACCTTTTCGGGATGGTCGATGGCCAGCCGCAGGCCCGTGGCGGCGCCCATGGAATAGCCGAACACGTCGGCCTTTTCGAGGCCCACTTCATCCATGAAGGCGGCGACATCGCCGGCCAGGTTCGGATAGGTGATGGGGCGATCGATATCGGTGGTGCGGCCATGGCCCTGGAATTCAATTGCATAGACCGTGTGCGTCTCGGCGAGCCTCGTAACGATCTCGCCCATGGACGGGATGTTCATATAGGCGCCGTGCAGCACGACCAGCGGATCGCCTTCGCCGCTGACTTCGTAATACATCTGCATGCCGTTGATTTCGACAGTGGTGCCGACAGGCTCGGATTGGGCGAATGCGGTGGTGGTCATAAGCAGGGCTCCAGCAATGATTGCGGTGCGGAACATGGGTCGTCTCCTCGGTGGGACGCAGCATCCAACTGCGCTTCTGACCTGACGACGAGTGATGTGGGTCGGCTTCGACAAATCGGATGAAGGATTTTTCGTGCGTTCGCGCTTGTGGCTTCCCCCACCCTCATTCCCTCCCCACAAGGGGGAGGGAGGCGCATGACATCATTCCGGGTTTTCGCTCGATAGGTCCGTGGCCACGGAACGGGCTTCCCTCCCCTTGATGGGGAGGGAATGAGGGTGGGGTGACGGCTGGCGGGTGGGTGGGATGACCAAAAACAAAAAACCCCGCGACGATGTCGCGGGGTCTTGTGACGGTGGAGCCTGACGGATCAGGCGACGTTTTCGTTGTAGACTTCGCTCTCGTCGGGCTCGCGCAGCACATAGCCGCGACCCCAGACGGTCTCGATGTAATTCTTGCCACCGGTGGCCACGCTGAGCTTCTTGCGGAGCTTGCAGATGAACACGTCGATGATCTTGAGCTCGGGTTCGTCCATGCCGCCATAAAGGTGGTTGAGGAACATTTCCTTGGTGAGCGTGGTTCCCTTGCGGAGGGAGAGCAGCTCGAGCATCTGGTATTCCTTGCCGGTGAGGTGCACCCGCTGGGTCTGCACTTCGACCGTCTTGGTATCCAGGTTGACCGTCAGGTCGCCCGTCGAGATGACCGACTGGGCATGGCCCTTGGAGCGCCGGACGATGGCGTGGATGCGGGCCACGAGTTCGTCCTTGTGGAACGGCTTGGTCATGTAGTCGTCGGCGCCGAAGCCGAGGCCACGAACCTTATCCTCGATGCCGGCAAGACCGGATAGAATGAGAATCGGTGTCTGAACCTTGGCGACGCGCAGGGTGCGGAGCACCTCATAGCCGCTCATGTCGGGCAGGTTCAGGTCGAGAAGGATGATGTCGTAATCGTAGAGTTTGCCGAGATCGACGCCTTCTTCACCGAGATCGGTGGTGTAGACGTTGAAACTTTCGGACTTGAGCATCAGTTCGATGCTCTGCGCTGTCGCGCTGTCGTCCTCAATAAGGAGTACCCGCATTATATTCCCCTTGCCATTCGTTCCTGCTGGAACCCGTGTGGCTGAGCGACCAAGACGCTGCCTCACTCCAACCCTACTGGATATGACTGAACCCTAAGCCCAAATAGTTAACAAAGTTTAATTCGGTTCGGCAATACGCAAACGGCGTTAGGATGAATTTAGTCTAAGTCTTTGAAATTTAAAGGTTAATCTTATCAATTTTTCTTAAGAAAATGGTTTAAGAAGCCGTTTCAACCGACTCTTTCGACTCAAGCAATCGCGGCTATGTAAGGGGTTTGGCGGGAAGTCAACGCAATGCTGCGGACAGACCGGGCCAACCCCTCAAATAGCGCCTTTTGCTTAACGATCGGTTACTGTGTGATTCGTGGTCCGACGCGATTCGACAGACGTGGAAACCATAATTGTGGTCCCGCCAACGGGGATAAGCTGGCGATGAAAGCGCTGATATCGGCTATCGAGGCGATCGACGACATCGAGGTGTTCGGCCGCGTCAAGTCGGTGCAGGGCCTGTTGGTCGAGATCGTCGGGCCAGTGCGGGAATTGCGCGTCGGCGGCCGGGTCCAGATCGAGACGGTCAACGAAGACCTGCTGGCCGCCGAAATCATCGGCTTTAGGGATGGCCATGCCCTGTGCCTGCCGTTCGGGCAACTGTCCGGCGTGCGGCTGGGCTGCAAGGCGGTGTTCCAGCGTCATGACGGCGCGGCCTTTCCCTCCGAAGGCTGGCTGGGCCGCGTCATCAATGCCAATGGCGAGCCGATCGACGGCAAGGGACCATTGCCGCGCGGCGCCACGCCCTATCCATTGCGACAGAATCCGCTCCTGGCGCATGACCGGGTGCGGGTCGGCGATCCGCTCGACCTGGGCGTGCGCTGTCTCAATACCTTCACCACGGTCTGCGAGGGGCAGCGGCTGGGCATCTTTGCCGGCTCGGGCGTCGGCAAGTCGGTGCTCATGAGTATGCTGGCGCGCAATACCAATGTGGATGTCGCCGTCATCGGGCTCATCGGCGAGCGCGGCCGCGAGGTGCATGAATTCATCCAGGAATATCTGGGCGAGGAAGGCCTCAAGCACGCCGTGGTCGTGGTGGCCACATCGGACGAGGCGGCGCTGATGCGGCGGCAGGCGGCCTATATGAGCCTGGCTTTATCGGAATATTTCCGCGACCAGGGCAAGCGCGTGCTGTGCATGATGGACAGTCTGACCCGCTTTGCCATGGCGCAGCGCGAGATTGGGCTGGCCATTGGCGAACCGCCAACCGCCAAGGGGTATCCGCCCACCGTCTTCACCGAGCTGCCGCGCCTGCTGGAACGCGCGGGGCCGGGAACGCCGACGACAGGTTCTATTACCGGTCTATTTACCGTTTTGGTGGAAGGTGATGATCACAATGAGCCCATTGCGGATGCCGTACGCGGCATTCTTGATGGGCACATCGTAATGGAGCGCGGAATTGCCGAGCGGGGGCGTTACCCGGCGGTCAACGTGCTCCGGTCCATTTCGCGCACCATGCCAGGGTGTGTTCCGGTCGATTTCCGGCCGGTCCTGGTCAAGGCGCGAGAGCTCATGTCCATCTATTCGGACATGGAGGAACTGATCCGGCTTGGGGCTTACCGGAAAGGGTCAGATCCGAAAGTGGACCGCGCGATCGCCATCTATCCTGCGCTCGAGGCTTTTCTCGGGCAGGAGCGGGAAGAAACGACCGGTATCGCCGAGGGCTATCAGATGCTCGAAGCGATCGTGGCCGAGGCGGGTGCGGCAGACTGATGGGGCCGCGTATTGGTCCCGGAACTGACTTGATGTGTAAGGAGTACAGGTCTTGAAATCGCGCAGCGAGAGCCTCATTCGGCTCAAAAAGTTCCAGGTGGACGAGAAGCGCCGTCAGGTTGCGCAGATCGAGATGATGGTTGCCGATTTCGAGCGCATGGCGTCCGAACTCGACCAGCAGATCGAAATCGAGCACACCAAGACCGGCATTTCCGATGTGGCGCATTTCGCCTATTCGACCTTTGCCAAGGCCGCGCTGACAAGGCGCGACAACCTGCTCAATTCCGCCAATGACATGAAGAGCAAGCTCGAAGTGGCCCAGGATGGCCTGGCCGAGGCGCTCGAAGACCTCAAGAAGGTCGAATTGCTGGATCAGCGCGAGCATCAGCGCGAGGCGCAGGAACAGCTCAAGGTCGAGCAGGCCGAATATGACGAGATCGGCCGACTGCGCTTTTCGCGGCAATAGGATTCCCGACGGCAACATGCCGGTCGCTCATGGCGACCGGATCGATCGGTTTTGCGGGCCACGGCCGGCTCTCTTCAACAAGGAGCTTTGACGCGTGGAGGTAATCGCCTTTGTCCTGGCGGCGGTGGCGCTGTTCATCGCCCATGGCAAGCAGAAGCAGATCGACAAGCTCGCCCACCGCATCCAGTCGCTGGAGCGGGGCGTACCACCGGGCACGGCTGTGCGGGAGCATGCCGCCGAACCCGCGCCGGCGGCGCCTGCCGCCACCGATCCGGTCGCTGCCCAGCCGACGCCTGATGTCGATGAGCCCGTCGAAGACCTAGTTGCCGCCTCGACGCTGGACGAGGGCTGGGTACGCCAGAGCGCGCCGCCGGAGCCTGAGCCGCGCAGCCGCAAGGCCCGTGTTTTCGACATGGAACGCGTCATGGGCGTGCAGCCGCCGGTCTGGGGCGGGGCGATCATGCTGCTGATCGCCGGCTTCTTTCTGGCGCGCATGGCGGCCGACAACGGCTTCTTCACGCCCACGCTCGGGGTGATCGTCTGCGCCATTGGTGCTTTGCTGGCGTTGGCGGGCGCCTTTGTCGTGCGGCGGCTGCAGATTACCAATTACCAGCAGATTTCGGCGGCCCTGGCTTCGGCCGCCATCGGCACGCTTTACGCAACAGCCTTCCTGTCCAGTGCCGCTTTCGGCCTGACCTCGCTATTGACCGGGTTCCTGCTTTCGGCCGGAACGGCCGCCCTGGCGCTCGCGATTGCCTTCATCTTCGGCCGGCCCGTGCTGATCGTTGGCCTGCTGGGCGGCTATCTGGCGCCGTTCTTCCTGTTGGCCGATGCGCCCCAGGCGCTGGTATTCCATCTCTATCTGGCCGCGCTGCTGATCGCGGGCGCTGCAACCTGCATCCGGCTGGGATGGTGGTCGCTGTTGACGCCGGTCGTCCTGCTGCATTTCGCCTGGCTGGCGGCATTCCTCTATATCGGTGCGCCGCCCGACGCGCCCGAACTATCGACCCTGGTGGCGCTGGTTGTCTCGCCGCTGGTGCTGTTCCTGCTGGTCGAACGGGGGCCGGAAACAACCGCGCGGGGCTGGGGGCCGACGGAGTTGTCGACGGCGCTGGCCATGTTCCTTGTCTTGGCGGGGGCAAGCTGGACGGATTTCAGCCCGCTCTATCTGGTCGGTGTCTGCGCGCTTGGCCTCGGCACGGCGCTCATGACCGTGTTCGGCCGATCCGGAACGCTCACCCCCACCTATATCGCGGTGGCCGGCTGGCTGCTGATGATGGCCAGTTGGCGCGAACCGGACGGGCCGGCACGGCTCGTTGTCGGCCTCGTCATGCTCGCTGCCATCGCCGTGCCGCTGGTCGTGGGCATGCTGCGCGGCAGGCCTGCACTGCGGGCGGCGAGCGTGCTCTGCGTAGCGGTCACGCTGAGCTTCGTGTCGACCATGGTGGATCTCGACGGCTGGATCGGGGTGCGCGACCTGCCCACTATGTGGGCCGCCCTGGCCCTGCTGTTTGCGGCGGCAGCCGTTGCCGGCGCGCTGTTCCTCGGTCGTGCCGTCGCGCCGGAAGCCGCCGATGGCGTGCGCGGGATATTCAGCGCATCGGCCTCGGGCTATGTGTCACTGGCGATCGTTGCGGTGGTCGATCCCAACTATTTCGCCCTGGCGGCCGCCTTGCAGGTGCTGGGTCTGGCCCTGGTGCAACGGCGCTATCCCCTGCAGCATCTGCCGCTCGTCGCCGGGCTCTATATCGGGGTCTATTTCGGGCTGCTGGCGCTTTCGATACTCGCCTGGGCCGAGCCGGGAAGCCTGCGTGAAATTGCCGATTATGTTCCCGGCAGCCCGCCATGGGATGCGCCTGTCGTGGCGCTGCTGCTGCCCGCGCTGGCCTTCCTGCTGGCGGCCACCATTCTGCGCGGCACGCCCGCCTGGCTGGTCAGGGTTCTGGACAATGCGGCCGTGGCATTGGGCGCATTCGGCCTGACCTATCTGATCCTGCCCGAGCCCGGCCAGATCATTCCCCCGGATACGCTGATCTGGAGCTCGCTCTGGGGCAATGCGATCCTGCTGCTGAGCCTCGCCGCCGTCGCCGCGGGAACGTGGCTGGCGCGGCAGGGCTTGCGGGAGGCGGGGCTGGTGGTGTCGCTGGTCATGCTGGCCATAATCGGCCTGGCTGTGGTTCTGCCGGTTTATGGTTTCTGGCCAAGATGGCATGTCCCGGGCCTGCCCCTGCTCAACGTATCGCTGACCGGGATTGTGCTGCCGGGGCTGCTTGCGCTGGCGCTGGCCTGGGTGATGCGCGGTGTCGAGGGGACGGCGCAATGGATGCGATGGCTGTTCGCCATTGCCGGCGGTGTGCTGGTGCTGACCGGCATCCTGGTCGATATCCGCCACCTGTTTCATCCGGACATGCTGCAGGGCGATAGCGGCGCCATCGAACGCTACACCTATTCGGCAGGCATGCTGCTGCTGGCTTTTGCGGCTTTGCTGATCGGCACGCGCCTCGACAGCCAGCCGCTGCGCTATGGTTCGCTCGCGATCATGCTGGCGACGGTGGCCAAGGTCTTCCTGTTCGATATCGGCGGGCTGGAAGGACTCTGGCGCGTCGCGTCCTTCGTGGGCATGGGGCTGGCCCTGCTGGCGACCAGCTGGTTTTATGGCCGACATGTCTTCGGCAGCCGGAGCAAGCCAGCCGAAGACGAGGCGCCAGCCGCCCCTTAACAGGGTTACGGCGTGATAATGGTTCGCTGGCTTGCCCGCTCGTCGGCATAGGTGGCCGGGTCATAGGCCGGCTGCGCCTCGAGCTGCTCGCGCGTGGTGTTGAGGAACAGGTAGCGATTGCCGAAGGTATCGGCGGAGAACACCAGATTGTCCGAGGCAACGGCGACCGGCCTTGCGCCCAGGCCCAGGAAGCCGCCGACATCGACGATAACGGCGTCAAAGCCGCCATCGGGGTCGATGAGGACGTCGCTGATGGCGCCGATCTGCTCGTCATTGATGCCATAGACGGCGATGCCGCGCAGCTCGTCCGCGGTCAGCCCCGTCTCGTCGAACGGGCTCAGGCCCTCCCGATCCAGCGGCGTGGTGATGGTCTGCCGCTCGGGCTGGTCGGTGGTGAGAGCAGGATCGATAGTGGTGTCGTTGGGGTCGCCATCGACCAGTTGGTCCTCCTCCTGCTGCGGGGTCAGCGCCGGTTGGCCGGTTGCCTCCTCGCTGTCGGACCAGATGAAGGCCGGCGCGGCAGACAGGGCTTCGGCGGTGGTGGCCAGCACCCAGCGGCGCGAGCCGTCCTGGCGGGTAGCCCATTCGAGCTGGGCGAAATCGACCGCCACTTCCTTTTCGCCAATACCCAGGAAACCGCCGACACTGATGACCACGGCGGAAATGCCCAGCCCCGAGGTGACGACCATGTCGGTAATGGTGCCGATCTCTTCGGCCGGGTCTTCCACCGCGGCATAGACGGTTTCACCCAGCAAGGTGGTCACCAGCACGTCCTCGCCGCCCGTCGTATAGCCTTCCGAGAGCAGCGTGGGAGGCGTCAAGCCACTCTGTTCGAGCTCGGTGGTCGGGGCTGGCACTTGCCCCAGCGCCGGCGCCGAAAGCAGCAAGGCGAGGGTCGAGGCGGTGAGAAACGGACGCAGCATAGCGATCTCCTGTGACGCAAAGGGCCGGCCCACAGGCCGGCCCTTCCAGAAACAATCCGCGAGGGATCAGTTGGTTGCCGGAGCAGCCGGCTCGACCGGGGCCATGGGATCGGCCGGGGCCATGGGGTCGGTGGCCGCATCGGCCGGCTCATCTTCCTCCCAGACGAAGTCCGGGGCGGCGGTCAGGGCATCGGCCGTGGTGGGCACGACCCAGCGTTCCGTATTGTCGGCAGCCACGGTGAATTCGAGCGACTGGAAGTCCACCGCAACGGCCTTTTCGCCGATGCCGAGGAAGCCGCCGACACCGATGATCACAGCGGTGATCTGGCCGTTTTCATCAAAGACCAGGTCGGAAATCTTGCCGATTTCCTCGGCATCGTCACCGGCGCTGGAATAGACCGGCTGGCCGATCAGGCGCGTGCCGAGATTATCGGTATCGGCAGCGACATAGCCAGCCGACATATCCCAGGGTTCGTTGACCTCGGTTTCTTCCACGGCGCCGGACTCGACATCGCCGGCCGGGGCAACGTCGGTGGCAGCGGGAGCGGCCGGCGCGGCGGGTTCGGCCGGGGCAGCAGGCTCAGCGGGTGCTGCAGGTTCAGCCGGCGCGGCCGGCTCGGCGGGTGCCTCGGTGGCGGGCGGCGCAGCCGGATCGGCAGGCGCGGCGTCCTGGGCGATGGCGCCGGTGGCGAGCAACGCAGCGAGGGCCGTAGTGGCCAGAAGGGTGCGGATCATAGTAGGCTCCATTGGTTCATCGTTGAGGTGAACGGGCCGCGCGGTGCAAAACTTGCAGGTGGCGCATCGTGCGGCCCATGATGTCTCGACAACGCAGCGACAAGCGCAGACGTTCCGGGCCGATTTGTCGCGGATCAATTGAAAAGGCCGGCTCTCGCAACGAGGCCGGCCTTCTCCGCCTCCCTGGCGGTATTGTGCTGGGCGCCGCGCAACATGGTGCGCAGGCCTCCCGACATCGCTGACAATAGCGCAATTGGCGGGGCAAGGGACCTATCGACGGGCAACAGGCTTAAGAGGCTGCTAACTGGTTAATGCGGCCGTGTCGCGGTCATAGCTGCGCATGGCGCGATGGGGCATGCCGCCATCCTGGAATTCCGGCCCGAAGGCGGCGAAGCCCAGCTTCTCATACATGCCCAGCTTGTCGGACTGGGCGGTGAGGTAGAAGCGATCGCGGCCCTGGGCACGGGCATGCTCCATGGCCGCCAGCATCATCTGCCTGGCAATGCCGTGGCCGCGGAAGGATTGCCGCACTGCCACCCGGCCGATCTTGATGTGTTCCGGCTTGTCGATCAGCCGAAGCGTACCGACCACCTCGCCCTGGGCAATGGCCACGAAGTGGGTGGCGGTGATGTCGTCGGCATCATTCTCCTCCGCCTCGGGCACTTTCTGTTCCCAGACAAAGACCTCGCGCCGCAG
This sequence comes from Devosia ginsengisoli, assembly GCF_007859655.1. Classification (NCBI taxonomy): domain Bacteria; kingdom Pseudomonadati; phylum Pseudomonadota; class Alphaproteobacteria; order Hyphomicrobiales; family Devosiaceae; genus Devosia; species Devosia ginsengisoli. The sequence continues at coordinate 2,347,477 of NZ_CP042304.1, read as the reverse complement.
CGCGAAGGCAGCGTTGCAGAGGGTGGAAAAGGGCGGAACGATGAGGATGGTGATGGGGGTCACAGGCCGACAGCCTTGCGCAAGACATCGTTCATCCGGCTTTGCCAGCCGGGGCCGGAGGCCTTGAAGCGATCGACGACGTCAGCGTCGAGCCTGATGTTGAGGTGCTTCTTGGGATGGGGCAGCGCGGGTCGGCCGCGTTTTACCAAGCTACCACCGTCATGCTGGTCCGCAGATTCGAACCATGCATCGTCCAGTTCAGGTGCATCATCCGGATCAGGCGAGAAATTGGGCGTACCGGGCTTGCTCGCGCTCATTGGCCTTCCTCATCGAAATTATGTGTCTTATGTCGCCGCGTTGCGTCCAGACCACAACAACCATTCGACCGGCCATATGGCCGACGGTGATCATGCGTAGCTCGCCGTAGTCAAACCTGTCGTCCTGCTTGTCATAGGTTCGACCGGCAAAAACTTCGGCGGCAGCGGCGAAGTCCAAGCCTCTTTCCGCAAGCGTACGGTCTCGCTTGGTGGGGTCGAAGCTCAGACGCATGCTTTAATGTAGCCACAGAAAAACGAAACTTCAACGGGGTTGCGCGACGCAGAGAAGGGCGGGCAAATGGCGGGCTGCGATTGCGGTTGGATCTGGAGGCAAGGACGTGAGCATCGAATTTTTCGTCACCACGCTGATCGTGGTGATTTCGCCCGGCACCGGCGCGCTCTACACCATTGCCGCAGGGCTGAGCCGGGGCCGCAGAGCCAGCCTGTGGGCGGCATTCGGCTGCACTCTGGGCATCGTGCCGCATATGCTGGCGGCGATTACCGGGCTGGCGGCAATCCTGCATACCAGCGCGCTGGCCTTCGAGATCATCAAGTATCTCGGCGTGATCTACCTGCTCTACATGGCCTGGGCGACGCTCAAGGAGACCGGGGCGCTGAGCGTCGAGGCGGACCGGGTGGAGAAATCGGCGGGCAAGGTGATCGTGGAGTCGATCCTGATCAATATCCTCAATCCCAAGCTCTCGATCTTCTTTTTTGCCTTCCTGCCGCAATTCGTGCCGGCGAGCACGCCCAATGGGGTCATGCGGATGCTGGAGCTCAGCGGTGTCTTCATGGTGGTGACCTTTGTGGTGTTTGCAGCATACGGACTGTTCGCTGCCGCGATCCGTGGACAGGTGATTTCCAAGCCAGCGATCATGCTATGGATGCGCCGCACATTTGCCGGCGCCTTCGTGCTGCTCGGCGCGAAACTGGCTTTGACGGAGCGATAGACTAATGGCCGACCTTTCGGGTTTTCCCATCACCAAACTCTGGCCGGCGGCCAATCCCGACGTGATCCAGCTCTATTCGCTGCCGACGCCGAATGGGGTGAAAGTCTCGATCATGCTGGAAGAGACCGGGCTGGCCTATGAGCCGCACCTGATCGACATCACCAAGAACGAGACCTGGGGCCCGGAATATCTGGCGCTGAACCCCAATGGGAAAATCCCAGCCATCATCGATCCCAACGGACCTAGCGGCAAGCCGCTGGCCTTGTTCGAGTCAGGCGCCATCCTGATCTACCTGGCCGAGAAATCAGGCAAGTTCCTGTCGGCCGATCCGGCGCAGCGTTACGAGACCATCCAGTGGGTGATGTTCCAGATGGCGGCGATCGGGCCGATGTTCGGGCAGCTCGGCTTCTTCCACAAATTCGCCGGCGCGGCCTATGAGGACAAGCGCCCGCGCGACCGCTATGCGACCGAATCCAAACGCCTGCTCGGTGTGCTGGAAGACCGGCTGGCCGGCCGTGACTGGATCATGGACGACTATTCCATCGCCGATATCGCCACGCTCGGCTGGGTACGCAACCTCGTCGGCTTCTACGGCGCGGCCGAGCTGGTGGACTATGCCAGCCTCAGGAACGTACCGGCCTGGCTGGAACGCGGCCTGGCCCGGCCGGCCGTGCAGCGCGGGCTGGAAATCCCGGCGCGCAGCTGATCGATCGGCCGCCGAAGATCGGCAGCGGTCTATTGCTTGTTGACGCCCTGCGTGGTGGCTAGCCACCAGGTGATGCCTGAGGGGTCGGTGACGCCGCCGCGCTTGTCGGGATCATCCTTCTGCACCGGCTCCTGCACGACCTTGCCGCCCGCGTTTCTAGCGCGGGCGAAGCTGTCATCGACATCGGGCACATAGACGTGGACATGGGCGCCGGTGGCGCCATCAGGCATCTGACCGACCATGAGAATGGTGTCGTCTATGCGCACTTCGGCATGGCCGATGCTGCCATCGGGCATGCGATGGACCATTTCCGGCTTGGCTCCGAACACGGCGTCGATGAAATCGAGCGTCACCTGGGCGTTCTCGACAATAAGATAGGGCGAAAGGCTGTTGTGGCCGGCAGGCTTGTACATGGGGAACCTCGTTGGTTGTGGGCAGAACGCGACGTGGGCGGCGCGGTTCCGCAACCATGGCCGGACCTGCGCCGTTATGGCTGGTCATGGAGGAGATCAGCATGCACACGCCACACGAGAATGATATCCGTGCCCGCGCCTATGCCCTATGGGAACGCGATGGGGCGCCAGAGGGGCAGGATCACGCCTACTGGTACCGTGCCGAGCGCGAACTGAACGAAGAAGCTGATGTCGATACGTCTGAGGAAGCGGCAGAAGTCGATCAGCCGACACCGCCTGCCGGATTGCCGACGCACTGACAGGACAGGCTCTGCGGCCTTTCGGGCGGAGTTGATCTGCGGCTAGCGTTCGGTGCGGACAGTATAATGGCGGTGCAGGCCTGCGGTGATCTCGGCCCAGGCGGAGGATTTGGCGCGCGCCTGATGTGCGTCGAAGGCGGCCTGGTCGCTGAATATCTCGGAAACGAGGAAGCGGCCGGGATCGTCGGGGCTTGGGACGACGTCAAAGGCGAGGCAGCCTAGCTCGGCGCGGGTCAGGGCGATATGGGCGGGCAAGGCGCTGGTGACCGCCGCGAGCCGTTCGGGCGGAACCTCCATATAGCCATCGAGCAGCACGCGACCGGCCAAGTCAGTGGCCCTCCGGCTGCGTCAGCGCTTCGGCCACGGTCAGAAACGCCTGGCCCTGCTCCATTTCGCCCAGCTCCATCAAATGCAGGCCGGTGGAGAGGCGCTCGATATAGCCCCATTGCCAGATGGCCTCGGCGGGAACCTGGGTGCGGCTGGTCAGGTGCCGGGCATGGCTGCGGGCAATGTCATGCGCGTGGCGGCCGGCAATGCCTTCATGCCAGGCACGGAGCAGCACGCCCAGATCATAGGCCGGCTCGATGGCGAGGCCGTCAGGATCGATGAATTTCCACCGCCGCCCGTCGGTTTCGGGCACTTCGAGAATATTGGCCGGGTGTGGGTCGCCATGGGCCAGCACGGCATTTTCGGGCCGCCAGGCGGCGGCGCGGTCGCGGCAATACATCAGGGCCGTGTCCAGCACGGCCTGCGAGCAGGGGCGGCCGAGCTGCTGCCACCTTTCCAATATGGCCATGGCGAGGCTGTTGGCCTTGTCGACACCGGTGGTGTAGGCGGCGCCTGATGGCACCGGCATCCAGGCTTCCAGCAGGGTGCCGCACAGGATGTCGATCTTGTCCCTATAGGGCATGTCGAACTCGTGGAGCGGCGCGCCGAGCCGTTCGAGCAGCATGGCGTGGCGCGCGGGGTCGTGGCGGAGCAATTGCACATAGCCCTTGCCGCCGGCCGCGGTCAGCACTTCGGCTTCGCGGCGGCCGATGGCGCTGCCCGGCGTCGAGACCTTGATGACCGAGATTTGCCCGGCCGTATCGACCACTTCGGCGACGAAGGCGGTGCTGCCGCCAGCAATGGCCTGGCCGATGGTCAGGCCCCAGTCATGCTCCAGCTCGTGCAGGTTGTCGTCGAGCGAGGCCAGCCAGTCGCGCCCGGGCAGGCCTTCGACCTCGGCGCGGCGGCGGACAATGTCGGGAACGGGGAACCGGACATTGTCGGCCATGTCAGACACTCCCGACGGTCTTGAGGCGAATGCGCGGATGGACCTCGTTCTGGCTCATCACCATGGTCTGCGGGCGGAAGCGCTCGATGATGGAGCGGACATGCGGGCGGATCGATGGCGAGGTGATGAGCACAGGCAGTTCGCCCTGCTGGGCGGCGCGCTCATAGGCGGTCTGGATGGCGCCGATGAACTGCTGCAACCGGCTGGGCGCCATGGCGAGATGGCGGTTGTCGCCATCGCCGACCATGGCCTCGGCAAAGTCGCGCTCCCATTGCGGGCCCAGGGTCAGCAGCGGCAGGTTGCCGTCGGGCCCCAGATTGGCGGCGCAGAGCTGGCGGGCGAGGCGGCTGCGGACATGTTCCGATATCATCTGCACCGAACGGCCGGGTCCGGCCACTTCGGCAATGCCTTCGAGAATGGTCGACAGATCGCGGATGGAAATGCGTTCGTTGAGCAGGGTCTGCAGCACGCGCTGCACGCCGGAGACCGAAATGAGACCGGGCACGATATCTTCCACCAGCTTCTGCTGCTCCTTGGGCAGGCCCGAGAGCAAGGATTGCACATTGGCGTAGTTCAAGAGGTCGGCGACATTGGCCTTGAGCACTTCGGTCAGATGCGTCGAAATGACGGTCGAGGGATCGATGATGGAGAGGCCGCGCAATTCGGCCTCGTCGCGCAGAGCCGGCTCGATCCAGGTGGAGGGCAGGCCGAAAGTGGGTTCGGTCGTATGGGTGCCGGGCAGGTCGATCTGGTTGCCATAGGGGTCCATGACCATGAGCTGGTTGGCATAGATCTCGCCGGTGCCGGCTTCGACCTCCTTGATGCGGACCTTATAGACATTGGGCTCGAGCTGCATGTTGTCGAGAATGCGCACCGGCGGCATGACGAAGCCCAGTTCGAGCGCCAGTTGCCGGCGCAAAGCCTTGATCTGCTCGGTCAAGCGGTCCGAGCCGTTCTCGTCTTCCTTGACCAGGCTCAGCAGGCCATAGCCGAGCTCGAGCTTGAGTTCATCGATCCTGAGGCTGTCGGTGATCGGCGCTTCCGCGGCAGCGGCGCTGGGCTGGCTGACGGCCGCATCCAGCGCCGTCTTGGTCGCGGCCTCGGCATCACGAACGTCCTTGGTTCGGGCAGCGCGCCAGGCCACGTAGCCGACGCCACCGGCCAGGGCCAGGAAGGGCAGCATCGGCATGCCGGGCAGGAAGGCCAGGGCGCCCATGACGGCCGAGGACATGCCCAAAGCGCGCGGATAGCCGGTGAACTGGGCCGAGAGAGCCTTGTCGGCCGAGCCGGTGACGCCGGATTTGGAGACCAGGATACCGGCGGCGGTCGAAACGATCAGCGCCGGGATCTGGGAGACGAGGCCATCGCCGATGGTGAGCAGTGTATAGACGCTACCGGCTTCCTGGACGCTGAGGCCTTCCTGCATCATGCCGATCAACATGCCGGCGGCGACGTTGATGAAGGTGATGATGAGGCCGGCAATGGCGTCGCCGCGCACGAATTTACTGGCACCATCCATATTGCCGAAAAAGGCGCTTTCGCCTTCGAGATCGGCGCGGCGGCGCTTGGCGGTGTCTTCATCGATCAGCCCGGCCGAGAGATCGGCGTCGATGGCCATCTGCTTGCCGGGCATGGCGTCGAGGCTGAAGCGGGCGGCGACTTCGGCGATACGGCCGGAACCCTTGGTGATGACGATGAAATTCACGATCACGAGGATAATGAAGATCACCGTGCCGATGACGAAATTGCCACGCGTGACGAAATTGCCGAAGGCTTCGATGACGTGGCCGGCGGCGGCCGTGCCGTTATGGCCCTCGCTGAGGATCAGGCGCGTCGTGGCCAGGTTCAGGCCCAGCCGCAGCATCGTGGCGATCAGCAGAACCGTGGGGAAGGCCGAGAATTCGAGCGGCTTCTGGATGAACAGGGCCGTCATCAGGATCATCACCGAGAAGACGATGGAGATGGCCAGCAGACCATCCACCAGCAAAGCCGGCATCGGCACGATGAGGATGACGATGAGGCCCATAACGCCGGCGGCGAGCGCGATATCGCCCGAGCGCAGCAGGTCGAAGACCGACGCAGCGGATGGAACCTTGAAGCTAGGGCGGGCGCTGGTGGGAACGTCGGTCATGGTCTAGTCCTGCGCTGAGCCCCCCTTCTCCCCTTGCGGGAGAAGGTGCCCGAAGGGCGGATGAGGGGTCCTGCGCTATCCACGATCATTGAAGCATGGGATGGCGCAGAACCCCTCACCCGGTTTCGTCCGCTGAACGCGCACGAAACCACCCTCTCCCGCAAGGGGAGAGGGGTGATCCGGTGGGTGGTGAGCGGTTGGTGGTTCAAGCCGCGCCCCGCCTCTCACCCGGCTCGGGCACATTCGTGCCTTCGTCGGCATATTGGTTGAGCTTGTTGCGCAGGGTGCGGATCGAGATACCCAATATATTGGCCGCATGGGTGCGGTTGCCCAAGGTGTGGTCCAGCGTATCGAGGATCAGGTCGCGTTCGACATCGGCCACGGTGCGGCCGACCAGGGCGGCGGACATGGTCTGCGCGGTCTGGGCGAGCTGGGCCGAGAGCGAATTGGCGGCGGCGGCTTCGGCCAGACCCATGCCGTCGGGCAGCACGATGGCTTCAGGGCCGATAATGTCGCCGGAGGACAGCAGCACGGCGCGGTGCAGGGTGTTTTCCAGCTCGCGCACATTGCCGGGCCACGGCGCCCTCAGCAAAGTGGTGCGCGCTTCGGCCGAGAGTTCGCGCGGCGGCAGGCCGTTGGCCTTGGCATATTTGCCGACGAAGTGTTCGGAAAGCGCGGTGATGTCGCCCGGGCGGTCGCGCAAAGCGGGGAGCTTCAAATTGACCACGTTGAGGCGGAACAGCAGGTCCTCGCGGAAGCTGCCTTCGCGCACGGCTTCGCCGAGATTGCGGTTGGAGGTGGCGAGGATGCGGATATCGACCGGCACTGGCTTGCCGCCGCCGACGCGATCGATCAGCCGCTCCTGAATGGCGCGCAGCAGCTTGGCCTGCAGGCGCACGTCCATTTCGCTGATTTCGTCGAGCAGGAGCGTACCGCCCGAGGCCTCCTCGAACTTGCCGATGCGGCGGGCGATGGCGCCGGTAAAGGCACCCTTCTCATGCCCGAACAGCTCGGATTCGAGCAGGGCTTCGGGAATGGCGGCGCAATTGACCGAGATGAAGGGCTTGTTGGCGCGCTTGGACCGCGCATGGACGTATTTGGCGATGACTTCCTTGCCGGTGCCGCTCTCGCCGGTGATCAGGATCGAGGCATCCGAACCGGCAATCTGGTCGGCCATGCGCACGACGCGTTCCATGGCCGGGTCGCGGAACAGGAATTCGGACGAGTCACGGGCCACAGCGGCGATGACGGCGGCGATCAGCTCGGCATCGGGGGGTAGGGGGATATATTCCTTGGCCCCGGCGCGGATGGCGTTGACGGCGGCAGCGGCATTGGCCTCGACGCCGCAGGCCACCACCGGAATGGCGATACGCTCGGCTTCGAGCCCGGCAATCAGCCCGGCAATATCCATGACGACATCGACCAGCAGCAGGTCGGCGCCGCGGCCGGCGCGCAGGGCGGCCAGCGCGATCTCGACCGAGGGGGCATGGGCCACCTTGGCACCGCCATTCATCGCCATCTTGGTGGCGGTGCTGAGTTGGCCCTCGAGGGCTCCGATGATGAGCAGACGCATCCTCTACTCCCCTACTGTGGTTTGATGATTTCGGTCATGGTGACGCCGAGCTTGTTTTCGACCAGCACGATTTCGCCGCGGGCGACGAGGCGTTCATTGATGAAAATCTCGACGGCTTCGCCGACCTGACGATCGAGTTCGATGACGGTGCCGGTATCGAGGCGCAGCAATTCGCTGACCGGCATCTTGGTGCGGCCGAGCACGACCGAGATGCGGACGGGAACGTCGAACACCGCTTCGAGGTCGGCGGCGTTGCGCTCGATATGCGCCTCGGGACCATCATCGCGGTCAGGCGCCAGCATTTCCTCGAAGGAGATGCTCTCCTGGGTGGTGATGTCGTCGTCGCCGGGTTCGGAAGCGCTCATTGGTCGCTCTCCTCGTGTCTGGACTGGCCGCTGCGCGCGGCGAGATAGGCTGAAATCTTGAGGTCGATATCCTTTGCGATGGCGCCGATATCGCGCACCAGCCCGCCATCGACCCATTCGAGTCGGCCGTCACCCAGCCGCTGTTCGGGATCGCCCATCACCACCAGCCGGCCGGCAAAACCCGATGTCTGCATATGGGCGGTGGCGATATCGCGGATGCCGTTGGCAATGTCGGGGTGGCAGCGCACCACCAGATGCGGCACGCCATTGAGGCTCTGCATGCATTCGGCGATCAGCGCATCGAGCTCCACCGAGGGGTAGCGCGCCAGCAGGTGCAAAGCCAGCTTGCGGCCGATGCTGGCGGCCAGCTCGACCGCTTCGCGCTGCGCCTGCTCGGCGGCAGTGTCGAGGGCTGCGGCCATTTCGGCGCTCTGGGTCGCCAGCGTCGCCGCGGCGGCAGCCAGCGTCTGGGCGGCAATGGACGTGGCGTTGCGCTCGCCGGCAGCCACGCCTTCGGCATAGGCCTCCTCGCGCGCCTGGGCGAGCAGTTCGGCAACCAGGCGCTCGGGCATGGTCGGCTCGGGCGGCGCCATGGGCGTGGTGCGCTTGCCGAGGTCCAGGTCGAAGGTGAAGCGGGCGGGCTGTGCCATGGGTTACGCCACCATCTGATCGTCGGCCTTGGACTTCATGATCAGGATTTCGCCCTTGGCGGCGAGATCCTTGGCGGTCGAGACCATGCGGCCCTGCGCCTCGTCGACGTCCTTGAGGCGCACCGGGCCCATGACTTCCATGTCGTCCTTGAGCAGCTTTGCGGTACGGCCCGACATGTTCTTGAAGAAGGTCTCCTTGACCGTCTCGTTGGCGCCCTTGAGCGCCATGGCCAGTTCTTTCTTGTCCATCTTGGTGAGCAAGGTCTGGATGGCCGAGGATTCGAGCTTGGCCAGGTCCTCGAAGGTGAACATCAGCGCCTTTATGCGTTCGGCATCGTCGCGGTTCTGCTCTTCCAGCGTGGTGATGAAGCGAGCTTCGGTCTGGCGGTCGAAGCTGTTGAAGATTTCGGCCATCTGCTCGTGGCTGTCGCGGCGCTTGGAATGGTTCAGCGTCGACATGAATTCGGTGCGCAAAGTGGTCTCGATCTTTTCGAGGATTTCCTTCTGCACCGGGTCGAGGCCGAGCATGCGCTGCACCACGTCCATCGCCAGTTCCTCGGGCAGGACGGCCAAAACCTTGCTGGCATGGTCGGTGGCGATCTTGGACAGCACCACGGCGATGGTCTGGGGATATTCGTTCTTGAGATAGGCGGCGAGCACGTCGGCCTGCACGTTGGAGAGTTTCTCCCACATGTTGCGGCCGGCCGGCCCGCGGATTTCTTCCATGATCGCGTCCACCTTGTCCTGGCTGAGGAAGCTCAGCAGCAGGCGTTCGGTGGAGTCGGTATTGCCCGACAGCGACCCATTGGACGAGATGGTGGTGACGAATTCGACCATCAGGTCGTCGAGCATTTCCTGGGTGATCGGGCCCAGACGCACCATGGCGCGGCTGAGCTGCTTGACCTCGAGTTCGTCCAGCTCGTCGAAAATGGGCCGGCCATAGTCAGGCCCGAGCGCCAACAGGAGCGCGGCCGCCTTTTCGTCGCCCTTGAGCAGGCGCTGGTTGGTGGCGTCGCCAACGATAAGCTGCTTGCCGGAGGCGACCTGGGTCGGCAGGTCGGAGGTTTCGGCGGATTGGGAAACAAGGGCCATGGCGGTTACGCTGCGCTACCCAACCAGTCGCGCACGATCAGCGCGGCCTGCTTGGGATTTTCTTCGACGAGAGTGCCGACGGTCTTGAGGGTTTGGAGCTGGGTCTCGCCCATCGACTTGGCATTGGCGACCCAGGCAGGGGTCTTGTCGCGCGGCTCGTCGGATTCGTCGGTGATGACCTGGCCATCGGCGGCGAGCACGCCGTGATGGCCGAGTTCGGCGCCGCTGGGCAGAGCCAAAGCCTGGGTTTCGGGCGTCAGCACCTTCTTGAGCAGCGGGCGCATGACGAAGAAGATCAGGGCCAGCGCGATGAGCAGGGTCACGGCCATTTCGGCGCCGTTCATCACGTCGTCGCGGGTGAAATCGAGCAGGCCGCCAGTCGCATCGGTGCCGGGCACGGCCAGTTCGGGGCGCTCGGCAAACTGCATGTTGACGACTTCGACACTGTCGCCGCGCGCTTGGGAATAGCCGACCGCCGAGCGGACCAGCGTCAGGATCTGGGCGATCTCGTCGGCGCTGCGCGGGGTATAGACCGGATCGCCATTGGGCGCGGCGGCATAGACGCCATCCACGACCACGGCAACGGACAGGCGCTTGATGGCGCCGGCTTCGGTAACGGCGGTCTGGGTGGTCTTGGAAATCTCGTAATTGGTGACTTCCTCGCTCGACGTGCCCTGTTCGGTCGGGCCGGCCGCGCCATTATTCTGGCTGGCGCCGGGCAGTTCATTGGCCACGGTGACCTGGCCATTGGCGCCGGCGCTGAGATTTTCGGTCTCGCGGATTTGGCTGGAGCGGACGACCTGGCTTTCCGGGTCGAAGGTTTCCTGGGTGGTGGTCGAGCGATTGTAGTCGATCTCGGCACTGACCTCGACGCGCGCCCGGCCGGCGCCCACGATATTGGCCAGCATGTCCTCGACGCGGGTGCGCAGGCGGTTTTCAAAGCTCAGCGTGCGTTCGGCGGCTTCCCCGGCCAGGGCGCCTTCGGCATCGTCGCCATTGCCCGAAGCCAGCAGGTTCCCCCTGGTCGTCGACGATGGAGACGCGGGTTGGCGTCAGGCCCTCGATGGCAGCGGCCACCATATGCTGGATGGCGCGGATTTCCCCGGAGGAGAGTTCGCCGCGCACCGACAGGACGATGGAGGCGGACGGATCGGTGCGTTCGCGGCGGAACAGTTCGCGCTCGGGCAGCACCAGATGCACGCGGGCCGACTTGATGCGGGTGAGCGAAGCGATGGTGCGGGCCAGTTCGCCTTCCAGCGCCCGGACATTGTTGATGTTCTGCACGAAGCTGGTGGCGCCCAGCGTCGATTGCTCGTCGAAGATTTCGTAGCCGACCTGGCCGCGCTGCGGCAGGCCGGAACCGGCCAGGGTCATGCGGACCGTGGTGATCTGGTCGCGCGGAATGAGAATGGTGTCGCCGTCGCCGCGCAGCTCGTAGGGCACGTTGAGCGTCTGCAGTTCGGTCACAATTGCCGAAGAGTCTTCCAGGCTCAGCCCGCTATAGAGCGGCGACAGATTCGGGGTCTGCGCCCGCATGACGAGGAAGCCGAAGAAGCCGAGCATGAGGATGGCGACTACCGCCATTGCGGCCAGCCGCGGCAGGCCTATGCGGTTGATCAGCTGGGTAAGATTGTCCACGCCGGCACTCTATTCAGGGGTGGCCATGCCGACGCAAACTGCGTGGCGACCGCTGGGCAAAAATTACCTAGCGGATGGTAAAGATTGTCTTAACTCCCGGTTGCAGTTTGCGAATTCCGGCAGAAAATGCCGGGCGGGGTAAAAGAAGGATGAATTCATGCTGAGAGTGCTGGGGCGGGTGACGTCCATCAATGTGCGCAAGGTGCTGTGGGCGCTCGATGAACTGGGGCTGGCCTATGAACGGGAGGATTGGGGCCTGCCCTTGCGCGACCCGAAAGTGCCCGAATTCCTCGCGCTCAATCCCAATGGCCAGGTGCCGGTGGTGATCGAAGGCGATTTCGTGCTGTGGGAAAGCAATGCCGTCCTGATCTACCTGGCCGAGCGCGAGGGTGGGCTTCTGCCCGAACAGCTCGAATTGCGGGCGCTGGCGCTGCAATGGCTGGGCTGGCAGGCCAGCGAACTCAATCCACCCTGGGGCTATGCCGTCAATGCACTGATCCGCAAGACACCCGGCTATGACGATCCGGCCAGGATCGCGGATTCCATGGCCCGGTGGACGCTCAAGATGGACATATTGGAAGCCGCCCTGGCTGGCGCCAATACGGGCTATATCGGCGCCGGCTTCTCCATTGCCGACATCGCGCTTGGCCTGTCGGTACATCGCTGGATGTCGATAGCGGTCGAAAAGAAGGAATTGCCAGCCGTGGCGGACTATTACGAGCGCCTGATGAGCCGGGAAGCGGGGGCGAGGTGGATGGGACCGGAGACGCCGTAGCGATTACGATATCGCGCACTGGTGTTCATTGGCAGCTTCCGACCCCCGTTCCTGCCATTGGCGCTTCGCATCCGCACCGCCGCCTCTGCCCAAAGCGGACAGTACGACCCGATCCGAACGCCGCAGCCCCTCGTCAGATTTCTAACCACTGGAACCTTTCGCTTCCCATCATCGACCCGAAGGGCACCTCGCGCGTTTCCTTGCGATGGTGTCGGCAGAAGAGGTGGTCGATTTCACGAAGGGAATTGAAAAGGTGCCAGAACTTTCTCAACTCGTCGGGTGGCCGCGTCGGATGAGGAGCAAGTACACGAGAGACGATCGGTCCGAGATTTGTGTCCAACGAATCGACGGCCATCCAGCCTGCTTTCGCGTTGCGTCTATCGAACTCGTCGGGATCCCAGCCCAGCCTATCCAGGTGAATTAGCATCGGAGGTAGGGGAAGGGTGTTGGCCAGCGGCAAGTACTCGTGGGGGTCCACGTACCGCTCCAGGTCGAAGCCGTTCTCAAACAGCTGACGTCGAGTGTCTACAAATGACAAAAACGCGTCGATAGACGCGTTCGCGGCGGCGCTCGCCTTGTCCGAGCGTGATGAGGATAGCTTCTCGGCAAGGTTGGCGTCTAGCGCGAAAGATAGTTGAAGATTCTCTTGCCAGGTCGGGCAGCCGTAGTACTGGTCAAGAGCGGCAAAGAAAGCCGATGCTCGCTGCGTTAGGGCCGGCATGCCAAACTGTCGACAGTAGGACAATGCCGCGCTGAATCGAGGCCCCGGAGCACCGTGAAGGTCCTCAGTGGTCCAGTCTTTCATGTATTTGCCGAGGACGGTCCCTGCCAACATTGCCCATGTGGCGCATAGCAGGATCGCTCGAGGGACCCTCGGTAGGTCGGATTGATCGCATTGAAAGAAGGGGGCGATGCCCTGCGTATATCGCGGACTGGCCTTGTCGAGGCTTGCAAGAAACTCGAGCGGGGACAGTCCGGTACAGGATTCGTGCGCCGCCTTCATCTGAACCATGACTGCTGAGGCTTCAAAGACCTGCCACGGTTGGAAGGTCTCCGTCCAAGGGGCACCGCGAAGTAAATGATCGATTTGGTCGTAGTGTTCCTTGATAGCCGTGAGCCGATATATGAACCTGGGCGTGTAGAGCTTTTTGGGGAGGACATGCGATGGATCGACCCGCAAAGATTCATGTATTTCGAGTGGTGGGTAGATATCATAGTCGAAGGGGACTTCGGGATCGTGGCCTCTCAAGGGGGCTGGCGAAGCAATTTGATTGGGGATCACAGGCAAAGGGAACGGACGAAGCCCCGGCCCAAAAAAGCCTGTCGCCTCAAGTTCATTTATTCTGGCGCGTCGCTCTGCCGCCGGAACCTCCAACCATGTCTGCAGGGGCACAGGCATACAATTAGAGCCCGTAACAATGCCGAAAGCGGTCAGCTCATGAAATATCTGATCGAAATTGGCCATGATCTCGACCCGAAGCCGCAGAAGCTTCGAGGAGTACGGGCTGATTAACGCGTCGTGATAATGTCGGGTCTCATGCTCGATGACGCTACCAAGCCATACGGCATTGATCGATTCAGGATCCTCAAAATCGTGCTGATAAACCTTCTTTCGCAGGTAGAAATCGTGGAAAACCTCGACCGCTTCTGGCGTGTCGAGGTAAACTTGGGTTCCTAAAAAACGAGGATCGTACGTGCCGAAGTTAAGTCTTGTCTTCTTCAACGAGATTCGCCTACTGACCCAGTAGCAGAACCAACTCGTCCTTAATCTGCTCGCTAGTAAGGGCCTCGGAAGACGAGAAAGTGACCCGCTTTCCGTTGGCGAGGCGAATCTCAATATGAGTGCCCTGGTTCTTTTTCAGCGCGTTGAAAATTGTCGCCGACATGGTGACGGAGAAGATACCTACCTCAATGATCGACACCATCGTGGCCACGACGCCTAGATCAAAGCTCAAGCTGCTAAGGCTCGAGTCTTGCTTCACGTCGAGCGGCCCCTTGATACCTGCCCCTCGCAACGCTTCGACTATCTCAAGAAGGACAGCTTCTTCACCTACCAAGGTACTCGGAACTTGCATCTGGACCTCTTGCAGGGAGCATGACAATGCTGGAAGTTAAAGCGCTCTAAATGATTGTCAATTCTCTTGTCCGGGAGTCGAGACGTTCGTGTCGATAGTATGCCGGATCGTGCTGCCGCCGGCCGTGACCGGAGCCACAGCATTCCCGGAGATAACCGTATGTCTAGGTCGGACGCGGCGCAGACATGCCAATGTCCTCTGTTGGTGCGTAGCTGCCATTGGCGTCTCTTTGTCTGAATGGCAGCTATCCACCCCCCAAGCAGCCATAAGCTACGTTGGTGCGCGGGCGGTCCGGAACGCGGCAAGGATTGGATCAACCCAACCACCAGGATAGCCCCATTTTCCGGCATCAGGTGGATTGATGCGCCGAACCAAAAGCACGTTGGCATCATGGACGACCACGCTGAGAACCGAAGCGACAGGATGTGCGGAGGATTGAACAGACATTGGCGGGTTCTGCCTCGACTATGTTGAACTGGGCGCAGTGCTCTCGAGATTTCGGGCGAGTAGGGCTGCGCTTAGGGCAATGGCCGCTGAGGCTAACATCACGAGGAACAGGCCAGGTTGAGCATTCTCCTCGGTCAAAACCGCGCCCGCGAACGCAGCCATGATGGAGGCACCAGCGACTGTAATCGCACCGGCCAAACCGGCGGCACTTCCCGTTTGGGTCGAGCGCACAGAAATCGCTCCAACGTTAGCGCTCGGTTGCGTAAGGCCGTTCGACACGCCAACAAACAGGCAGGGCCCGAACAATGCCAGCACATGCCCGATGCCCGCAACATACAGGACGAAGCCGAACAGAAGGCCGGCGCAGGCTACGATCCGTCCGGCAACCAATATGGTGGTCACGGGTATCCTGCCGGCAAGCCGCCCGGCGAGAAAGCTGCCGGCCATGAAGCCACCGGTAATCGAGCCCATGTAAAGACCCAGAACCGCTGGCGACAGATCAAAGGCCGAGGCAGCCAGCGGGGCACCGGCAAGGAAGGCGTAGAAGGCACCAACCGAGAAGGCCATGCAGATGCAGTATGCCCAGAAGCGCTTCGAGCCGAGAAGTTCAGGATAGGCCCGATACTGTTCGGCTATCGTGTTCGACGGCGTGCGGTTCGTTTCGTTCAGATCGCTCCAGCACAGGAGCAGAACCGCAGCTCCGAAGAATGCGAGCATATAGAAGCTGGCTCTCCAACCGAACGCCTGATCCAGTAGTCCACCAACCGTTGGCCCGAGCATGGGCGCTATGGCCCACGCCATGGCCAGATAGCCAAACTGACCTGCGGCCTGCTCCCTGCTGGTGGTGTCGCGGATGGTGGCAAGCGACACCGCATATGTCGGGGCAATTATGGCCTGGACCATCCGGCAGGCGAGGAAGGTCCAGGCATCGGGAGCCATGGCGCATCCGATCGTCGCGACGATGAAAATCGCCAGTGCCCAAAGGATCACCGGGCGGCGACCGAGCCGGTCAGAAAGCGGACCAAGAACAAGTTGAAGGCATGCCGACACCCCAGCATAGGCTGCCAGGGACAGGCCCATGATCCCGTAGGGGACATCGAACTCGGTGGCCATGCCTGGCAGGGATGGGAGAAAGAAATTGATCGGTAGAATGGCGAGGGCCGACAACAGGATCAGTGTCGAAAGACGGGGCTTGGATGATGCAGTTCGCACAATGATGACCGCTAAACTTGAAGAGTGGACGGGCAATAAAAAAGCCCCGTTTGGGGCTGGATTGACCGCGCATGGGTGCTTTCGCTTGACAGCTACGCTGCCATGCCCATGCGCCCACCTACTACAACAAAGCCTTGTTCAATCGTCATGCAGCAATTGGTAGGCCGTCACCTGTATCTGGTCAATATAGGCTTTTGGCGACAAGGGCAGGCTATGGCTCATTTACGCCAGAACCAGACAGTCCCCTTCCACCCCCATACCGCCAGTCCAATGTTCAAAACACAAAGCCCGCCGAGTTTCCCCGGCGGGCTTTGAAACTGTACTGAATCCAGCTACCGACCCTTCGCAAGGCTCAGGGCGTTCGACGCTCAAATCGTTCCACCGGAACGATTTGTCCCTACGGGTCGCGCCTCACCCCTCTCGGTAGTGCTGAATCCAGGTGGTCCGCAAACCAGCGAGGCCATGTTTGTCGATGGCGGCCTGCCAGTTGAGGAATTCGTCGACGCTGAGCGTATAGCGGTCGCACGCCTCTTCGAGGCTGAGCAGCCCGCCGCGCACAGCAGCGACGACTTCGGCTTTCCGGCGGATGACCCACCTCCGCGTATTGGCGGGGGGAAGGTCTGCAATCGTGAGCGGACTACCGTCCGGTCCGATAACGTACTTAACGCGAGGTCGCATCTGTACGGTCATTTTACTCTCTACTCAACCTGACCATATGAGGAAGAGAGTAGGCCAACGGCCTTAAAATTCGACTAAGGGGAAACTTACAACAGGTTAAGAATGGTCTGGGATTTCAAGGCATTGATTCAGATGCCGGAAATGCGGACACCCCCGCCAGGCGAGGGTGTCTGATGAAAAGACCTGCGGTCAGGCCGCGTCTTCTTCCGGCTCCTCGGGGGCCGGCTCCTCCGGGGTCGGGTCGGGCGGCGCGGTCACATCGGGGATGCGAACGTCGGTCACGTCGGTGATCGCCACACGGCGGGTGCCCACGGTCAGCAGCGGCACGTCGCCGGTAAAGTCGACCGCGGTCACGATGCCGATCGAGGCGGTGCTGATCTTGACGATCTGGCCATTGGCATCCTTGCCCTGGATGTCGATGGAATAGACGCCGTTCGGCTTCAGATTGCCGTCGCTGCCCATGCCATCCCAGCGGAACGTGCCCGGGCCGGCGGCGAGCGGGCCGGTTTCGGTATAGACCACCTGGCCCTTGGCATCCTTGATGGTGACCGTGGCATTGGCGGCGTTGGCGGCGGCGCTATAGGCCCAGAACACGGCATTGGCGTCGGTCAGTTCGCCGGTCTTGCCCGACGAGGTCACTTCCTTGCCGATATAGGAGACGGCGTCGGATTTGGCGGTATTCTGGCTCGACAGCATCAGCGTTTCGAGGAACTCGTTGGTCTTGAGCTGCTGCTCGACGCCGGTGAACTGCACCAGCTGGGCGGTGAACTGGTTGGTATCCAGCGGATCCAGCGGGTTCTGGTTCTTGAGCTGGGTGGTCAGGATGTTCAGGAACGTGTCGAAATTGTCCGCAATGGTCGAGCGCGAGCTCGCCATCTGGCTGGTGGAATTCCCGGAGACGCCGCTGACTGCCATGGCACCTGCTCCTTACGCGATAATGTTGACGCCGCTGGCGCTGAGGCTGCCGCGGTAGAGGTTGACTGTGGGCGGTGGTGTGTCATCGGCATCGGCCGAGACCTCGTCGCCGAAGAGCGAGTGGCGGCCATCGCTGCCGTCCTGCCCCTGTTGCCCGCCGCTGAACGGGTTCTGCTTGAGCGAGAATTCGAGATTGGTCTTGGCGCCATCGAGGCCGGCCTGCTGCAAAGCGCGTTCCAGGCCGCGCTGGTCGCGCTGCATCAGGTCGAGCGTTTCGGCCTTTTCCACGGTCAGCCTTGCATGCACCTGGCCGCCCTTGTCGATGTCCAGCTTGACGTCGATGCGGCCCAGTTCGGGCGGATCGAGGCGGATCTGGAAGCGGGTATTGCCGTCATTGGCCTGGCGGACGATCTCGAAGGCCAGTTGCGGCAGGTTGAGCTGCTGCTGGCTGGTCTGGTAGCCGGCCTGCACCACGCGCGGCGCCGCCACAATATCGACGCGGGCGGCCTGGGCCGGCTGCGGGGCGGTCTGGGCGTCGGGCTGCTTGTCGACCGCGGCGGCGAGCGGACGATGATCGACCGGCTTCTTGTCGTTTGCCGCGGTGTCATTGCCGCGATCGGGGGTCTTGCCACTGGCATCGGCAATTGGGGTTGCCGGCTTCGGTGCGTCAGGCGTTTCGGCAGTGTCCGGGGTGGCGCTGGCCTTGCCGGTCAGCGCGGGTTCGGTCAGCTTGAGCTCGGGCGTCGCGAAAGCCGGCGCCGCAGCGCTGGCATCGACGGCGAGCGTGGGCTTGAGCAGCCGCGCCAGGGCGGCTTCGAGGTTGGTATCGGCATTGGCGACGCGTTCGAGCTGCGCCAGCTGGTCCGCCTCAAGCTCGCCATTGTTGAGCGCGGAGAGCAAAGCCGCGAGCTTTTCGCCGATCGATTTGATCAGCGCCGACAGGTCCGCATCGGCC
The DNA here is from genome assembly GCF_007859655.1 of Devosia ginsengisoli. NCBI lineage: Bacteria > Pseudomonadati > Pseudomonadota > Alphaproteobacteria > Hyphomicrobiales > Devosiaceae > Devosia > Devosia ginsengisoli. The sequence continues at coordinate 2,329,010 of NZ_CP042304.1, read as the reverse complement.
TCGGGCGCGGCCGAGCCGCTGAACAGGGTCTCGGCCATGGGACCGAATGCGGCGGTCAGGCGGGCGGCAAAGCTGGTGTCGTCGGGCTGGATGTCGGTGACGAGCGCGGTGAGGTCATCGAGCGAGGGCAGGGCATCGAGGTCGATATCCAGCGCCGTCGCCAGGTCGGCCAGCGCGGCTTCGAGCTGTTTCAGCGTTTCGGGATCAAGCGGCTCGCCCGCATCGAGCCTGGCCTGCAGATCGGCCAGCGTGTCGGCGATATCGGCGAGAACAGGCACGGCCTCCGCCGCCCCCGGGAAGGGCACGACCGCGTCGATGGCGGCTGCCACGGCGTCGGTGGTCTCGTTCTCCTGGCTGCCCTTTTCACCGAAGCCGAGCGACAGGTTGACCAGGTTGCCGGGCCCAAGCCCGGCTTCGGACGATTTCGACGTATCCGTATTCGTCTTGGGGGCGGCCGTGCCGAGCAAAGCCGCAAAGACATCCATGGGGCCTTCGGCACCCGCAGGGGCGCTCAGGCTTTTGCTGTTGCTGACGCCGGCAGTGCTGGTCGTAACGGTCAGATGTGATGCCACGAAGGCGGCCCCATGCAAAGAGACTAATCCGACAAGGACGATGCAAGCGGGATGCCAAGTCGGGCCGAAACGAAAAGATGTTCTGATTCAATAGGTTGACTCTAATCCAAGGCCATCGGCCAGGCATCCGGATGGCGCAGGCGGCAAAAGCTGCCGGGCAAATGTTGCGAGGGGCGGGGGAAAGGCGTAGAAGCCCGAATTCAATTCGTCCGCTGGCCCTTGAACCCAACCGGATACTGGAAAGATGCTGAACTCGCTTGATATTGCCAAGCGTCCCGAAGACACGCGCGTCGTCGTCGCGATGTCGGGGGGCGTGGATTCCTCGGTCGTCGCGGGCCTCCTCGCCCGCCAGGGCTATGACGTCGTCGGCGTTACCCTGCAGCTTTACGATCATGGCGAAGCCACCCATCGCAAGGGCGCGTGCTGTGCCGGGCAGGATATCCACGATGCGCGCCGCGTGGCGGCGGCTCTGGGCATTCCCCATTATGTGCTGGACTATGAAGAGCGCTTCAAGAAGAGCGTGATCGCGCCTTTCGCCAATGCCTATCAGCAGGGCGAGACGCCGGTGCCGTGCATCGCCTGCAACCAGTCGGTCAAGTTCGTCGACCTGATGGAAGTGGCGCGCGATCTCGGCGCCGATGTTCTGGCCACCGGCCATTATGTCCAGTCCCGGCTTGGCGAAGACGGACGGCGGCAGCTGTTCCGGCCGGTCGATGCCGAGCGCGATCAGACCTATTTCCTGTTTGCCACCACGCAGAGCCAGCTCGATTTCCTGCGCTTCCCGCTGGGCGGCATGGGCAAGGCCGAAGTGCGCGAACTGGCCCGCGACATGGGCCTCGAAATCGCCGACAAGCATGACAGCCAGGACATCTGCTTCGTGCCGCAGGGCAAGTATGCCGACATCATCCGCAAGATGCATCCCGAAGCGGTGGCGCAGGGCGAGATCGTGCATCTCGATGGCCGCGTGCTGGGCACGCATGAGGGCATCGTCAACTACACGATTGGCCAGCGCAAGGGGCTGGGCGTGGCCGCGGGCGAGCCGCTCTATGTCATCAAGCTCGAACACAAGACAGGCCGCGTCATCGTCGGCCCGCGCGAGGCGCTCAAGACCCATACGGTGCGCCTGCGCGACGTGAACTGGCTGGGCGCCAGGCCGCTTGGCGAGATGAGCAAAGGCAATGGCGCCCCGGTCGAGGTCAAGGTGCGCTCGACGCGCGGCCCGCAGCCGGCGGTGATCCAGAGCCGGGATGGCGAGGTCTATGTGACGCTGGTCAGTGGCGAATACGGCATTTCGCCGGGCCAGGCCTGCGTATTCTATGCCGACGATACCGCCACGTCCGAAGTCTGGGGCGGCGGCTTCATCGCCGAGGCCGTGCCGCAGGTCTTTGCGGCTTAGCTGGTGCCACGCCCTCGTGGTTCGAGGCGCTGAAGAAGCGCACCTCACCATGAGGGCTGTTGATACGCCGAGTTCCCAGTAGCCCTCATGGTGAGGTGCGAGCTCTTCGCGAGCCTCGAACCACGAGGGCGTGGCACTATTGTGCCGGCGTCTCCGCCTGCGCTGCCGCGGCGCTGGCTTCCTTGAGTTCCTGATACGACGTCAGCCCGCCCATGGCGGTCGAGATGGCGATCAGCACCAGGATGGCGCCAAGCACCAGCAGGACGATGCGCGAGCGGGTCAGTGCGAAAGGGCTCAGCTTGGGTTCGTCCATGATCGGCCTCAAAAATAAATCTGCGCATACGACCCAAGGATCGCGTTTCGGGCGCCGTCTTACCATTACAATAGCGCCAAAGGTAGGCACGGGGTGCATGGCTTGGTGATGGGACTGACTGCCGCAGCTCCGATCGAGGCGGCGCAGGCGGTAACGCGGGCGCTGGTCGTGCGCGCGCAGAATGGCGATGCCGAAGCCTTCGCCGAGCTGATCGAGGATCACTATGACCTGATCCATCGCACGGCCTGGAAATGGTGCGGCAATCGCGCCGATGCCGAGGATGTGGCGCAGGATGTCTGCGTGAAGCTGGGCGGCGCCATAGCGGGCTTTGACGGGCGCAGCGCCTTTTCGAGCTGGGTCTATCGCATCACGCTCAATGCGGTGCGCGACATGCAGCGGGCGGGCAAGAGGCGGGGCAAATATGCCGATGCCTATGCCGAAATAGCGCCCGAGGACCAACCGGCCGAGCAGGAAGAAGCGGCCACCAGCCGGCAACTCTGGGCAGCGGTGCGGACCTTGCCGGAAAAGCAGCGCGACGCGGTGCTGCTGGTCTATGCGGAGGAATTGAGCCATGCGGCGGCGGCCGAAATCATGGGCGTGCGCGAGGCCACGGTCTCCTGGCATGTGCATGAGGCGCGCAAGACCCTGAGGGGGCTGCTATGAGCGATGACAATATGCATGACGATCCACTGAAGAGGCTCAAAGGGGCATCCGCGCCCGATCCGCGTGCCGAAGCGAAGCAGCGCGCGCTGGCGGCTGGCATGGCGGCCTTCGAAGCGGCGCAGAAAAAAACTGAAACCCGCCCCCAAGGAAATCATTGGGGCCAGCGTCTCACGTCCATCATCACTTCCTGGAAAGGGAAAACGATCATGGACATGCGTCTCCCCATCGGCACTGCAGCCATTGCCCTGCTGATCCTGCCGCTCGGCTACCAGCTCTATTCGACCACCTCGATGACGGCGCCGACCGGTGTTGCCGTGCAGCAGCCGGTGGTGGTCGAGCCGCCGCCCGAACTGGCCGCGACCGAAGAGCAGGCGCCGCCCCCGGCGACCAGCACGACCGCTGCCGCGCCGGAACCGGCGCCGCTGAATGACAGTCTTGCCGATAGCGATATGGCGCGGGATGCGGCTGCGCCCCAGTCGGGCGGCAATGCCGCCATCGTTCCCAAGCAGCAGATGTCCGTTGGTGTGGCTCCCGCCGCCCGGATGGCGGAAAGCGAGGCGCTCTACATGCCGTCGCCCGCGCCGATGCCCTCGATCGCCCTGCAGCCCACCGAGCCGAGCGGGGATGCCTTTACCAGCTTCGACGAACAGCGCCTCAAGGCGGTGGCGGAGGAGCCGGTTTCGACCTTCTCGATCGATGTGGATACGGCCAGCTATTCCTATGTGCGCCGCATACTGGAAGACGGCTATGTGCCCGAGCCCGATGCAGTGCGCATCGAGGAGATGATCAACTATTTCCCCTATGACTATCCTTCTGCCGATAGCGCTTCGGTGCCGTTCAAGCCGACAATGGCGGTCTATCCGACGCCGTGGAATCCGAAGACGCAGCTCTTGCAGATCGGCATCAAGGGCTATGTGCCCGATGCCGGCGAGGACAAGCCTGCTAATCTGGTGTTCCTGATTGATACGTCGGGCTCGATGGACGAGGCGGACAAGCTGCCGCTGCTCAAGCGCGCCTTTGGCCTCTTGGTCGACCAGCTCTCGGCCAATGATACGGTGTCCATCGTGGTCTATGCCGGTTCGGCCGGCGTGGTGCTGGAGCCGACGGTGGCGACCGAAAAGGCCAAAATCCTCGGGGCGCTGGACCAGCTTGCGGCCGGCGGCAGCACGGCGGGCGCTGATGGGATCGAACTGGCCTATCGGCTGGCGGAGCAAGGCCGGGTTTCCGGGGGCACCAATCGCGTGATCCTGGCGACCGATGGCGATTTCAATGTCGGCATCGACAACCCTGATGACCTCGAGACCTTCATCAAGGCCAAGCGCGATAGCGGGACCACTTTGTCGGTGCTGGGGTTCGGCCGCGGCAATCTCGATGATGCGACGATGCAGGCGCTGGCGCAGAACGGCAATGGCAATGCCAGCTATATTTCCAGCTTCCGCGAGGCCCAGAAGGTGCTGGTCGAGGAAATGGGCGGCACGCTCGACATGATCGCCAAGGATGTGAAGATCCAGGTCGAGTTCAACCCGGCCGTGGTCAGCGAATACCGGTTGATCGGCTATGAGACCCGCGCGCTCAACCGCGAGGATTTCAACAATGACGCGGTCGATGCCGGCGATATCGGCGCCGGCCATACCGTGACCGCGATCTATGAAATCACCCCGGTCGGCTCGGGTGGCGAGTTGATCGATCCGCTGCGCTACGGCGCCCAGGCCGAGACCGGCAGCGATGACGAGATCGCGTTCCTCCGCATGCGCTACAAGCTGCCGGAAAGCGATGTCAGCCAGTTGATCGAACAGCCGGTAACGCCCGATCTGGTCTATGGCGATATCGGCGAAGTCAGCGACGACATGCGCTTCGCCGCAGCCGTGGCGGCCTTCGGCCAGAAGCTCAAGGGGTCCAATTACGGCTCTGATATCGATTGGGACGAAATCGAAGCTTTGGCCCGCTCGGGCAAGGGCAGCGACGAAAGCGGCTATCGCGCCGAGTTCATCCAACTGGTGCAGACCGCCAGCCTGCTGAAGCCCAATACCGACAGCGATCCGTGCGATATCAGTGCGAGTGACGAGGTTTGTGAGTAACACCCACAGATCGTCACCCTCGGGCTTGACCCGAGGGCTCTTCACTTGTGCAAGCTCCGGTAAGTGCAACGCCCTCGGGTCAAGCCCGAGGGTGACGGCCGGCGGTTAGGGTGGGGCAGATGCTGCCCCACCCACATGCATCTAAACCAGCGGCTTCAAACCCGCCTCAATGCTGGCCCGACGACCCTCCAGGAACGGCGGCAAAGCCAGGCTTTCCCCCAACGTCTCCATCGGCTCATCCGCGGCAAATCCCGGCACGTCGGTGGCGATCTCGAACAGGATGCCGTTGGGCTCGCGGAAATAAAGCGAGGTGAAGTAGAAGCGCTCCACTTCCCCGCTATTGCGCAGGCCGGCGCGGCCAACCCGCTCGATCCACTGGCGCAGCCCATCCTGGTCCGGCGTGCGGAAAGCGACGTGGTGCACACCGCCGGCGCCTGGACGGGCCGGGGGCAGGGTGGGGTCGACCGCCACATGCAGTTCGGCGCCGGGGCCACCGGGACCCATTTCATAAACATGGGTCTCGGGCGTATGGCTGGTCATGGCATATTCGCGCACCTTGCGCATGTTCATGACCTCGGTCAGCACCTTTTCCGTACGGTCGAGCCGCGGCACCGACAGGGTGATCGGTCCCAGCCCGATGATCTGCCGCTCCGCCGGCACCGGCGACTTGGCCCAGGGCACGACCTTGTTGGCGCTGTCGATCACCATGCGGAAGCGCTGGCCTTCGAAATCCTCGAAATCGAGCGAGAGCTGGCCATTGCGCTCCTTGATGGCTGACGTGCCGACACCGTGTTCCTGCAGATGGGCCTTCCACCAAACGAGGCTATCCTCGCTATCGACGCGCAGACCCGTACGGCCCACCGTGTGATTGCCGCGCTGTTCGCGGGCGGCGGGGAAATCGAAGAAGGTCAAGTCGGCGCCGGGCGAGGCCACGCCGTCGCCATAGAACAGGTGATAGGCGGTGGTATCGTCCTGGTTGACCGTCTTCTTGATCAGCCGCATGCCCAGGGTCTTGGTATAGAAGGCCAGGTTCTGCTTTGCCTCTGCTGTTACTGCCGTGAGGTGATGGATGCCTCCGAGTTCGATGGTCATGATCGTGTCTCCTTGATGGCGCTGACATCGCGCCTTGCGTTGACCAACATGTAATGGACCCGGCGCCGCTTTGGCAGCGCTGCAATTCCGACAGACTGGTGTCGATTTTTGAACGATGCAGCAGCCGGGATTCACCGATTGCCTTCGTCAATGCTAACAGTACGCTAACGCAATCGCCCCTGTCGTCAGCGCGATTGGGAGTGACTTGACACCGCGCCGTGCTAAACTTAGTTAGTGCGCGTCGCTCGGGGAAACCCGCGCTGCCCCTTGGGGCGGAGTAGCTCAGTTGGTTAGAGCAGCGGAATCATAATCCGTGTGTCCCCAGTTCAAATCTGGGCTTCGCTACCAATCAAAACCCCCGGGAAACCGGGGGTTTTTTGCATTTTAGAGTGCTGCAACAAGGCATTTTCACCCGTTTGCAAAATCCCCAGGATCGGTGGGAGGCAAAACGCCACCCAGGTCATGAGGTGGAAATAAAAAAGTGGGCCAGACAGAACATCCGGCCCACCGTTTCATTATGCCAAAAATAGAGGGAAAGACTTCACCATAAAGGCCATTGGATGCAAATCCATTCAGTCGAATAAGGAATTTTTATGCAAATGTAATCATCCAGCTCTTGCGGAGGCATTGCCATTGCATTCGACGTCGCAAAAACTGACATGCTGAGCATAGTTGCGACGGCGATTGTACGAAGCTTCTTCATTCCGACCATTCTCACAGGTCCAGCGGGCCGCAGATTTCTGGGAAAATCCAGCAGAACAGGTCGCCAATTGGGCTCCTGTCATCCTTTGCATTTGCAACCGTCGGCGCGAGAATTGTAGCGCCGAGCAAGGCGGCAACGGCGAATGCACGAAACGTCTTCATGTTTTACTCCCTTGGTTGAGAATTCGGGAGGGAACGGGCAACGGGGTGTCGCTGTCAAAGGTAAACGGGCTTGCGGTCGACAATATCGCCCTGCGTGCAATTATGTTTTCCGTGGGTGCAAATTTGACGTTGGGACGACAGGCGTTTCAGCCAAGGCGGCGCCATGGTCACCCAGTGATTTCAACCCGGAGCCAGCCGATTCGAACTACGCCATCCCGCCGGATTTGTGCGCAAACGAAAAAGGCCCCAGCCCGAGGCCGGAGCCATCATCCGGGGAGTGCATTGGCTTGGGCGCAGCGCTATCGGGTCTGGAAAAACCAGCTATGCCAGCTATTAGCGGTGAGCTTTGCCCCTATGGTGGAGCAACGCTCAAGGCCGAGCGTCCGGACCTCGCGCGGGCTCATCTCGTGGGTGCGCCGGAACGCGCGAACGAAGCTCGGATAGTTATCGAAGCCATAACCCTCGGCAATGCTGGCAACGCTTCTGTTCTGCAGGGCGGGATTGATGATGTCGGCACGAATGCTGTGCAGTCGTCTCTGCTGGACGTAGGTGGCAAATCCGCCGAATGGCTGGAAAAGATAATAGAGTTTGCGGCGCGACAGGCCAAAGTGCGCGGCTACCGTTTCCGCATGAAGGCGGGGATTGCGAATCTGGTTCTCGATATGCCTGCGGATTTCCTGAGTTACCGCAACACGGACTGCCCCGACATTCGTTTCCGAAACCTGCGCATTGATGGCCGCGGCCGCCAGTTCGAGTGTCGGCTTCATGATGGCTTCGGCCTGGACGGCATTCAGGCTCGGGGCAAGGTGATAGACCGATGTCAGATGCGTGCGAAGCAATTGTGCAAGCGGGTTCTGGCCGGAGATGGCCCGCTGGTTATGCTCATCGGGCAGCGTGAGCAGCGGCGCCAGCAGATCCCGCTGCATGATTACAAACAGGACGTCCAGATCGCCGGATTCAACCGTTTGGGGTTGGGACAGGTCTGTAATGAACACATCTCCAGGCGCATCGGCCCGTGACTCACGATCGCCGCCCCGCTTCCCGATTGTTCCTCGCAGAACGATCTTCAAGCCATATTGGGAAAAGCCGTCGCGGGCGATCCGATAACGGGAACGATCGATGCGTTGGGCGGGCGTACCCACCCTGCCGATCATGACCGCGCCGCAAAGATGGCTTTCGAACACGCTTCGAAAATGTTCCCGGACATCACCGCATGGCTGGGAGTCCCAGTATGGAACGAGCTCCTCCTGCCAGAGCTCAAACCCTGCCTTCCCGGCCAGATTGCCGGTGTCGATGCGGAACGACTGAAGTGCCGGGCCTGTTTGAGCGTCACTGCGGTCGTTACTGTTCACAAGGCCCCCAGACCCATCAACGATGATCGCCAAACACCGATCAACGCTCAATATTTCGACCTAGGTTCGTTGTTTTGTCAAATCACCGCATCAGGCACACCATGGCTATGGTTATGGATGCCATAATGTCGAGCGCACACCGCAGTGAGCGCCCGGCGCTACGGCGGTAAGACAAAAACTCATGTGGGCGAGGGGCATAAGGCGCCGTGACCGGCCAGATGTGCTGGCAGGCGGTCGACGGCGGACCCGGGGGCGATTGCCCCACGGGTCCTGATTGGCAGGATCAGCCTTCGAGTTCGGCAAAGATGGCGTCGAAGCGTTCCTTGGCCTTGGGCGGGTTGCGGACGGCCTTGGCTTCTTCGAGATTGGCTGCGGGGTCATCCACCACCACCAGCGCCACCATGCCCATGGCAAAGTGCGGCAGGCACTTCACGCCATAGACGCCCGGGACGGTGAAGGTCACATCGACCTCCTTGCCGATGGCGCCCTTGAACGGTTCGGACCCTTCGGGCGCCATGCCCCGGACGGTCTCAGCATTGTGGCCCGGATCGGTGGGAATGAACTTGACGGTGTCGCCGGCGGCAACCCGGATCAGCGCCGGTTCGAACACCATGGCGCCCGCCTCGCCCTTGTTGAGCATATGGACTTCGTGCTCGGCCGCGAAGGCCCGGCTGGTCAGCACAGCCGGGATGGCCAGTGCCGCGACCGATCCGGCAACGAACTTGCGCCTTGAAATTGCGGGCATAATTCTTCTCCTCATATCGACGCGCAATGCGTCCCTGTTGTTCCATACCTGCCCTCCTTCGCGGGGCGAAGAGAGGGGCAAATCTCCGATAGGCAACGTCACCGCTGGAATAGCGGCGCCTGCGCAAAATCCTCAGCGCGCTGAAAATTCCGGGCTTCGCCCAAAATCGACATTGAAACGTCTGCGTCGTGTTGACGTTCCTCGCCGCATCGGCTTAGCTGATAGTAAGCTAGCGTACAATTTTGCGGCAAGACAATTCCCTGGCAACGACCAGCCCGAGCGCTAGCAAGCATTTTTGGAGGAGAGGAGACGCTCATGAAGAGTAGTCCGAAACTAACTGCGCTCGTTGCGGTCGCAGTCTCGCTGATCGCCGTCCATACCGCAATTGCCCAGGACGCACCGATCGACTCGATCACGCCCGTCACGGACGAGATGCTGCTCAACCCGCCCGATGCCGACTGGTTGATGTGGCGTCGCACGTTCAATGGCTGGGGCTATAGTCCGCTCGAGCAGATTTCCAAGGAAAATGTCGGCGACCTACAGCTGGTCTGGTCGTGGGGCATGAGCCCGGGCGGCCGCACTCAGGAAACGCCGCTGGTGCATGACGGCGTCATGTTCATCCAGAATTCGGATCACCGTATCCAGGCACTGAACGCGGCGACGGGCGATCTCATCTGGGAATACCAGTATGAGCTGCCCGATGAAGTCAGCCCCGGCGGCGAGCGCTCCAAGGCCATCTATGGCAACAACCTGATCGTCGCCACGCGCGACGCCCATATCATCGCGCTCGACATCAAGACCGGCGAACTGGTCTGGGATCAGCAGGTTGCCGACTACAAGAAGGGCTTTGCCTATTCTTCGGGTCCGCTGGTGGCCAATGGCGTCGTCATCCAGGGCATGACCAATTGCAGCAATGCCCAGCCGGGCGGCTGCTTCTTCACCGGCCACAATGCCGAGACCGGCGAGGAAATCTGGCGCGTCAACACCATTGCCCGCGGCGATACGCCCGAAGGCAACAGCTGGAACGGTATTCCGCTCGAAAGCCGCCACGGCGCTTCGGCCTGGATCACCGGCTCCTATGATCCCGAGCAGAACCTGATCTTTGCCGGCGTCGGCCAGCCTTATCCGTGGAACGTCGAGATCGCGGGCCTCACGCCCAAGAGCTCGGACCCCAACGTCACCAATGAGGCGCTCTACACCAACTCGACGCTCGCCATCGATGCGACCAGCGGCGAGCTGAAGTGGTACCACCAGTACCTGCCGACCGACTCGCTCGATCTCGACTATGTCTATGAACGCCTGATCATCGACGACATGGTGGTGACGACAGGCAAGCTCGGCATCATGGAAGCGGTCGATCGCAATACCGGCGAATGGCTGTGGGCCAAGGAAACCGTGCCGCAGAATGTGGTGCTGTCGATCGACCCGGAAACCGGGGCCAAGGAGATCAATCCCGAGGTCATTCCGGTGATCGGGGAGACTACCTTCAACTGCCCAGCCGACCCGGGCAGCAAGGCTTGGCAGGCTACGTCCTATAGCCCCAAGACCGGCGCCATCTACCTGCCGACGGTGGAATTCTGCTCGAATACCACGGTCAACCCGCTCGATCCGGGCCAGATCTATACCGGCGGCGGCCTGCAGACCTACTCGCGGGTGCCGCGGCCGGATGGCGACGGCAATATCGGCCAGGTCCGTGCCTTCAATGTGGATGACCAGTCCGAACTGTGGCAGTACCGGCAGTATGCTCCGGTCACCACCTCGACCCTGCCGACCGCTGGCGGCGTCGTGTTCGTGGGCACGCTCGACCGCAAGCTCATCGCGTTCGACGACGAAACCGGCGATGTGCTGTGGACCAGCCCGACGCTGAGCAATTCGCTCGAGTCGTTCCCGATCAGCTACGAAGCCGATGGCAAGCAGTATATCGCCGTCGTGGCCAACTTCGGTAACGGCCTTGGTCGCCTGCAGTCACTGACCCCGGACGTGAAGCTGCCGCCGAACAATCCGGTGACGCTCTATGTCTTCGCGCTGCCCGACGCCGAATAATCGGCTGAGCGCATCCTGACACCGGCCCGGGCGGACCTGGAACCTTCCAGTCCGCCCGGTTGCCTTTTCCGGTGAGGTCCGAACTTGCGGAATAGTTTGGTTCTTTTGCGCCTGGCGGTCACTGTGCTGGTATTCGCGCTGGCAGCGCCGGTTGTTGCCCAGGAGGCGGAATTCGACGATGTGCCGTTTGCCCCCGGGCAATGGAATATCGGCCGACGACTGGACGAATCCCAGCTTCGCTACTGTATCGACAAGCGCGACCCCGACTGGGAAGTGGCCGGCACCATTGCCGATACGATTGCCGCCGCCCTGCTGCTCGAACCGCAGCGCTATGTGGTGGAAAGCGAGATCGTCGTCGAGGACATCACCAAAATCTACGCCGTGATGCTGGAGCATTGCGACGTCTATATGGGCTTCAAGCTGATCCCGGAGGGCTATGCCAGCTGGATCGCGCTGACCCGCGCCTATTACGACGCCCAATATGTCTTTGTCGCCTCCGACCCGGCGTTGACCGCGCTTGCCGACCTGCCGCCGGGACGCCCCATCGGGGCCACGGTAGGCACAACGGCCCATCTCCGGCTCGTCTCATACCTGTCGGCGCTGCCGGCCGACAGGCGCTGGCCGGCCTATCCCATGGGCACCAACGATCAGGCGCTTGCATCGCTGCTCAACGGCTCGGTCGATGTCGCGCTGGTATGGGCGCCGAGCCTGTGGGGCAAGCAGCACAACGATCCCGCCTATGCGGCGCTGCATAGTATCGCTCCCGATCCGCTGCCGCCGACCACGCTTGGCGTGGGTGCGGTGGTGCTGTCCGACCAGAAATTCCTGCGCAACGCCATCGACGAGGCCATTGCGGCGCTTGCCGCCGACGGTACACTGGCGGGCATACTCGAAAGCTTCGATTTTCCCGCCACTGTTGCAGCGCCATGATGCCCGACGCTATCCCGGTTCCTCCTGCTGACGCGATCCATCTCGACGCCATCTCCAAGCGCTATGGGCGCACGCTGGCGCTCGACGGGGTGAGCTTTGCCGTGCGCGAGCAGGAACTGTTCGCGCTGCTGGGGCCAAACGGCGCCGGCAAGACGACGCTGCTGCATATCCTGAGCTCCATTCTACGGCCCGATAGCGGCACCGCGCTCATCGACGGCATAGATGTGGCGAAAAACCCGCGCGCTGCGCGCCAGCGCCTCGGCATCGTCTTTCAGGAGCCGAGCCTCGACGACCGGCTGACTGTGCGTGAAAACCTCGAACTGCATGGGCTGGTTTTCGGCGTGCCCCGCAAGCTCCGGCGGCAGCGCATCGAGGAAATGCTGGCGCTGGTCGAACTTTCCGATTGGGCCGCCAAGCCGGTGCGGACGCTGTCATCAGGCATGAAGCGGCGGCTCGAAATCGCGCGGGCGCTGATCCATGATTCCGGGATCCTGCTGCTTGACGAACCCACTGTCGGGCTCGACGCACAGACACGCGATCGCATCTGGGCCTATCTGCGCCGGCTGCGGGCGGAGCGGGACATCACGGTGCTGGTGACCACCCACTATATCGAGGAAGTCGAGAGCTGCGACCGCGTCTGCATCATCGATGGCGGCAAGGTGCTGGCGCTCGATACGCCCGAGGCACTGAAGCAGGCGCATGGGCAGGCCCTGGTGCGCGTGACACCGCTGACCGAGGCCGACAGCGCGGCAATTTCGGCACAATATGCCGACCGCCTGACCGGCAGGCAGGGCGCAGAACTGACGCTTGTCAGCGACGATGCCTTCATCGCCGCATTCCTGGCAGAGTTCGGCACGCGGATCAGTGCGCTCAAGGTGGAGGTGCCGAGCCTCGAAACCGTCTTCCTGTCGCTGACCGGTCGCGAGTTGCGCGACCAGGCCGCCGGCGCGCGTGAACAGACCTTTGCCTTCGGCAAGCGCGGAGGCGAGCACACGAGATGAGCGAGGCTCGGGCAATGGAATGGCGTCGTGCGCTGATGGTGCAGCTGGGTGGGCTCTACGGGCTGTGGCTGCGTGAAGTAAAGCGTGCGTTTCGCGACCGGGGTCAGCTCATTGGCGGGGTCAGCCGGCCGATCCTGTGGGTGCTGATCCTGGGGATCGGGCTCAATCCCTATTTCCGCGGCGAGGTCTATGGCGCGGTCACCTTCGTGGTGCCCTTCACTTACCTGCAGTTCATCTTTCCGGCCGTTATAGCGCTCAACATCATGTTCACCTCGGTGCAGTCAGCCGTATCGGTGATCTGGGATCGCGAATTCGGCTTCCTGCGCGAAGTGCTGGTTTCGCCGCTGTCGCGCACGACGATCCTGCTGGCCAAGGTGCTGGGGGGCACGACAGTGGCGGTGCTGCATGGATGCCTGGTGCTGATCCTGGCGCGCTTTGCCGATATACCGCTCACCCTGACCGACATTGTCAGGGCGCTGGGCCTGATGGCGCTGCTTGCCTTCGCGCTGACCTCGCTGGGCGTTGTGATTGCCAATCGCATAAGCAGCTTTCAGGGTTTCGGCGTTTTCTCCAATGCGGTGATCCTGCCGCTGTATTTCACCTCCAGCTCGATCTTTCCGCTCGATCCGGCGCTGAGCCGGGCGCAGACGCGCGTGGTCTATCCCGACTGGCTGGTGACCATTATCGAGTGGAACCCGCTGACCTATGCGGTGGATGCGTTGCGCGGCGCGTTGATCGGCTACAACCAGTTCGACCCTTGGATGGGGATTGCCGTGATCGTTACCGCCTGCGTGGTGCTGTTCAGCATCGCGCTCTACGACTTCCACCGGATGTGAGGCTGCGGTGGCCGAGAACGGGGCGATACGCGATCTCATCAGTTTCGGAGCGGTGCTGGCGCTGCTGGTCAGCATAAGTTTTTTGCCGCCGGATACATCGCTGCGCGAGATCGAACGGGCCGGGGCGTTGCGCGCCTGCGTGCCGCCGCTTTATCCGCCGCTGGTGACCGGCGATCCGAACCAGCCCGGCGTCGATATCGAATTGCTGCAGGTGGTAGCTGACCGCATCGGGGTCTCGCTTGTCATCAACGAGAACCGTGCCATGGGGCGCGATTTCAACCCACGCAACTGGGGCCTCAACCGCGCGCAATGCCAGGTGATCGCCGGCGGCGTGGTCAATTCGGTGCAAACGCGCTCCTTTCTCGAGACCGGTCCGGCCTATGCGCAGACGGGTTGGGCGATTGTCTCGCCGGCCCCGGTTGCAAGCCTTGAGGGCAAGCAGGTCGGCGTGCTGACGCTGATATCGGGTCTCGACCGAATTGGGCTTGCGAGCTTCCTGCGTGAGCAGGGCGCCGCGGCACGCATTCTGACCAGCCCCGAGGCGCTGGCAGCCGGCCTTGCCGATGGCACGCTGGATGCCGGCGTGACCGAGGCGATGCTGGCGAGCCGGCTGGCGGAAGAGCATGACTGGACCGTGCGCTGGGCCCCGCCCGAACTCGCCCGCTACAATATGGTCTTCGGCCTGTGGAAGGGCGACATCACGCTCAAGCGCGTCATCGACCAGACCTTCGCCGAACTGGCGGCCGACGGCACGATCGCCGCCATCATGGCGCGTTATGGCGTGCGCCCGATCGACTGATCTTAGCGAATGAAATTGGCGCCGAGCACGAGTGGGGCAAGGAGCTGATAGGCCGGTGCCAGCACCATTCTGGTGATACCCAGCAGAGAAAGCGCCAGCAGCAGGCAGCCGATGATCGTGCCGGCGGCGGGCGGGAGGCGGATGCCCAGCGCGGCAAGGATGTGCCCCCCGGCGAGCGGTGGTAGCGGCACGAGCGTGAACAGCGCCATCCAGACGCAGAGCTGTGCGGTGCTGCGCAGGAAGGCGGCAACCAGCAAGGCGGCCGTGTGCGGCAGGAGCGTCAGGGCCGGAATGACGAGCAGAACGAGCAGTGCGCCGGCGATGAGCAAAGCCAGGCCGCCGGCGATGGGGGCGAGCACCAGCCCCCAGCGGCCGACGCGGAGTTCGCCGGGGTCGATCGCCACCGGCTTGCTCCAGCCGAAGCCGGTCAGCACGAGCGAACCGAGCCCCAGCAGGTCGATATGACTGGCGGGCAGAGGCGTCAGCCGCCCATCATATCGCGGCCCCTTGTCGCCGAGCAGCACGGCAATGGCCGCGATGGTCAGGCCCTGCACTGTGGCCATGATCACGCCTGCGAGGAAGCGTGTCACCATCAGTTGCAGGGTCAGGTCCAGGTCGATCACCCGCGTATCGCGGCCAGGGTTCTGCCGGGTATCGTCACTTGTCGATGGTGAGATTGTAGAGTGCGTCGATATCCGAAGGCAGTTCGGTGTTGCCGGCCCTGACGCCGTTGGTCTTGAGGATATGCGCCATCAGGTCGGCGTATACGGCGGGCGAATAGCTTCCCGGTGCGTTCGGCGGCATGGTCGAGCTCATGACCTCATACAACACGCCAGCCGGGCTGCCGCCGCCATACTTTTGCAAAAAGCTCACGCCGCGCAGCGGTGGCCCGCCGAGCAGTCCGCCCCGCAGATCCTTGCCGTGGCATTCCACGCATTCCTTGTTGAATTCGGTCTTGCCGCGATCGGCTTGCGCGGAGGTGTAGGAGACCGTCGCTGTCTCAGCCTGCGCGACCAGTATGTGGTCCTGGGCCTGCGGCACGGGGGCCGTCGTCAATGCCTGGCTTTCGAGGCCGTAGGCGAAAAAGCTCGCGCCCGCCACGGTTATCGCCGCTGCGCCGCCTATGATCCAACTCACGTTCTTCTTGCTCATCAGAAAACCTTTCAATCGGACGGCGGCGCGACCAAATCGCGGGTCTTGCAGACCAACCTGCCGCCTTGCGGCACCGCAGCAGGGATTACCTCCTCCCTTGCGTCGCCCGCTCCTCAACCTTTGTAAGGTAGCATACAGTTTTGAACTGGCAACATTGCTTCGCGAACTTCCCTCGCATGCTGGCGGGACTATACTTTTGTCGCATATAAGGGCGCGCGACATGGAGGGTGCAGTGACCAGACCCACAGGACCGGACGACCAGAACACGGAAGCAGAGCTATCAGCGCGGGATCTCATCCGCGCGACAACGGACGCTTCCTATCGCGAACATTCCGAACTGCTCTATCTGATGCACGAATTGTCGCGACGGGTATCGACCCATACCGACCAATATCTCGCCAAGGCCGGGGTGACCCACATTCAGTGGTGGGCCATGATGCATATCTATGAAAACGAGGGGCTGACGCAGACGCAACTGGCCGAACTGATGCAGATGGGCCGGGCATCGCTGGGAAAACTCGTCGAGCGGCTGGAGGCAAAATCCTGGATCGAGCGCCGCCCGGATGCCTCGGACAGCCGGGTGCGCCGGATTTTCCTTCGACACGCTGCCATACCTCTGTTCAAGCATATGACGGACGAGGGCAAGCTCCTGTTCAAGGAGTTTCTTGAGGGCGTATCACCCGCCGAAGGAAAACGCCTGCTGGCCGGCCTGCGCAAGATCAAGGGGAATGCGCTCAAGGCAAGCATGAATAGCGCACAGCAGGCGGCATGATGAACCACCCGTAGGGTGCGAAATTCGGTTCGCGTTCAGAATGCACTCTTGTAGATCGACAATATGTCCTCGACCCCGAGGGCGCGCGGATTGTTGTCGATCAGGCGCTTGATGGCAAAGGCTTCTTCGGCCCAGGACCGGAGATCGGCTTCCTGGGCGCCATGGCTGGCAAGGCTCATGTCCACGCCGAGGGATTTGCAGTAGCCATGGCTGCCGGCCAGCACGTTGCGCTCGTCCGAGTGGTTCGGCAGGCCGAGGGCGGCCAGCACGGCAGCGGTCTTTTCCGGGTGCGCCGGCGCGTTGAAGGCCAGCATATGCGGGAAGATGATCGCGTTGGCCAAGCCATGGGGCAGTTTCAGGCGGGTGCCGAGGGGGTAGGCAAGTGCGTGGCCACCGGCCGTGTTCACCGGCCCCAGGCACAAACCGCCATAATAGGATGCCAGCATCATGCCGGCTCGCGCTTCGGTGTCGGCGCCATTGGCAACGGCACGGGCGAGATACTTGCCGATAAGCTCGATGCCAAGGGTGGCATAGCCATCGATGAGTGGATGCGCCTTGATATTGGTGAAGGATTCCACGCAGTGGGCAAGGGCATCGATTCCAGTTGCGGCGGTGACGGCGGCCGGCACCGAATGCGTCAACTCGGGATCGAGCACGGCGATATCGGCCAGCATGTGCCGGCTTTCGACGGCCAGCTTGGCCAGCGTCTGGGGATTGGTGACCAGCGAGCGGATACCCGCTTCCGACCCCGTGCCCGACGTGGTGGGCACCTGCGCCAGTGCCGAGCGGCGACCAGTGATCTTGTCGACGCCGACGACATCGAGAACGGATTGCTCGCTGTCCCACAGCACCGCAACGAGCTTGGCGACGTCCATCACCGAACCGCCGCCAAGACCGATCACCAGATCGGGTCGAAAGGCACGGGCCGCCGCAAGAACGGCCTCCACGGCCGGCAGATCGGGTTCGGGGGGAATGTCGGTATAGGCCTGGACCTCGCCCTTGAGGCCGGTGCGGTCGATGAAGCCGACCGTCGGTGCCATGGCGACAACAAAGATACGCCTATGGGACGAGGCCCAATCACCCAGCCGGGTGATCGCGCCGGCCCCGATTTCCAGCCGCGCAGGTTGCAGCAGGGTGATGGGGTGACCCATCGAGAGGGTGGTGTCAGACATGCTCGTCTGCCTCCAGCGCGGCCATCTTGGTCCAGACCGTGTCCAGTTCGGCGGCATTCAGTTCGACCAGCGGCGGGCGCAGGCGGGTCCAGCCCGCATGGTTGCGGCGCCTGGCCAGCATGGCCTTGATGGTCGGGAGCTGAACATAGGCATTGGAGAGGTCGCGCCAGGCATTGATGCGTGCCTGGGCGGCATCGACCATGTCGCTCTTGTTCGCATCGAACCAGTTGTCGAAGACCGCGCTCAGATGCCTGCCGATGAGATTGGAACTCGAAGTGATGCAGCCCGCGCCGCCGGCGCGCAGCAGCGGCAGCATGAACGGGTCGGCACCGGCCAGGACGGAGAAATTGTCGAAGGACCTGGCGAAGGCTTCCATGCTCTCGATCTTGCCCGAGCTGTCCTTGACCCCGACGATGACACCGGGAAAGGCCTCGCGCAGGCGGGCGGTCAGCTCGAGCGAAATGCCGATCTGGGCGATGGGCGGGATGTGGTAGAGCACGACGCGCAGGTCATTGCTGCCGACACCCTCGATCAGTTCGGCGTAGAAGCGGAAGAGGCCTTCGTCACTGACGCCCTTGTAGTAGAAGGGCGGCAGGACCACGCAGGCTTTGACGCCCGCCTGGACGGCGTGTTTCACCAGCGTAACGCTGTCGGGCACGTTGGTCTGCGAGGTGCCGGGCAGGAGGCGCTGCGGGTGGAGACCTGCGGCGATGACCTTTTCCAGCAGTTGCTGGCGCTGGGCGATGCTGAAGGAATTGGCCTCCCCGGTCGTGCCGAGCAGGGCCACGCCATCGCAGCCTTCTTCGATCAGTGCCTTGCAATGGGCGGCAAAGGCGGCGTGGTCGGGCGAGCCATCTGCGGCAATCGGCGTGGCGGAGGCGCAGAAAACGCCGGAAATTGGCAGGCTGGCGGCGGGATTCATTCAGTTTTCCCCGAAACGAGACGCCGCGCATAGGCGATTGCGGACTTCATATTGACGTGGTTGGCCTTGCCTGACCCGGCAATGTCGAAGGCTGTGCCGTGATCGACGGAGGTGCGATCGATAGGCAGGCCTAGCGAGACGTTGACTGCGGTGTCGAAGGCCACCAGCTTGATCGGGATATGGCCCTGATCGTGATACTGCGCGATGACGAGGTCGAAGGCGCCGGTATAAGCGCGGTGATAGACCGTGTCGGCCGAGATAGGGCCGACCACGTCGATGCCCTCGGCTTTTGCCATGGCTACGGCGGGAACCACCTGCTCATCGTCTTCGGTGCCGAACAGGCCGCTTTCGCCGCAATGCGGGTTGATGCCGGCCACGGCGATGCGCGGCCTGTCATAGCCGATGCGTTTCAGATGGTCGTTGCCGGCGCGGATGGTCGCCAGAATGCGCTCGGGCGTGGCCCGGTCGATGGCGGTCTTCAGCGAAACATGGGTCGAAACATGGATGACCTTGAGGCGATCTGAAGCCAGCAACATGAAAGCCGATTTCTGGCCGGTCAGTGCAGCGAGCATGCCGGTATGGCCATCATAGTGGTGGCCGGCCAGGTTCAGCGCCCCCTTGTTGATCGGCGCGGTAACGATGCAGCCGATCTTGCCGGCCTGGGCATCGCGCACGGCTTTTTCGATGAAGCGGAAGGCGGCGTCACCACCGCGTGGATCGAGCTTGCCCCAAGGCAGGGGACCGCCCTCGATCGGCAGATCAACCACGATCTCAGCAAGGTCGAGCGAAACGCCAAGCGCCTCGCGCGCTTTTTCCAGCGTGGCGAGGTTGCCATAGATGCGCGTGCGGGCGCGCTCGTCGGCAGACATTTCCGCCACGGCCTTGACCGAAATCTCGGGGCCGACGCCGGCCGGATCGCCCATGGTAATGCCGATGATATTGCTCACGAATTTTCTCCGTCGATCCATCCCGCGGGGAGACGGACATATTTGATGGCGCGCCGGAAATAGGTGTAGGCGACGTGCAGCACGCCATCCTTGTCTTCCAGCAGGTAGGGATAGGACAGTTCCTTGTTGCGTCCGTCGACCGAATTGTTGGAGAGGCACGTGCCGCTGCTGTTGTCGACGATACGGCGCTGTGGCCAGGTCTTGCCGCCATCGGTCGAGATACACAGCGTCAGCGGCGCGCGCGGCACGCCCCAGATCGGCGAACAGCCGCCCGTTGCGTCGGGCCTGTCGTCGCCCTTCTCGATCTCGTCATAGAGCGACGTGCGACGGTCATCCGACGTCGCGGCCGAGACGGGATTGCACACCATGGCCAGACGCCCGTCTGCGAGGCGGATGACGTTGATCGAGGAATTGTTGTTGGGCACGTCGGTCATTTCAGGGGGCGACCAGGTGTGGCCGCCGTCGACGCTTTCAGAGCGGCCGACGAAATCGGACTGGCGGCGACGATAGAACGCCACCATGTGATCGCCGTCCAGCGGCACAATGGTCATATGCACCGAGCCGATGGAGCCGGGCACTTCCGAAAGGGTCCAGGTCCGGCCCTCGTCGGTACT
Organism: Devosia ginsengisoli; assembly: GCF_007859655.1. NCBI lineage: Bacteria > Pseudomonadati > Pseudomonadota > Alphaproteobacteria > Hyphomicrobiales > Devosiaceae > Devosia > Devosia ginsengisoli. The sequence goes on along the minus strand of NZ_CP042304.1, from coordinate 2,308,747 downwards.
TACGGCGACGCCGGCCATATCGTGGCTGCCGTTCCAGCGCTGGCCGGGCCGCGAAATACAGCGGAAAACCGGCATCATCCATGCGCCATCCTTGCGGCGCACGAAACGGCCACGGACGAAGCTGCCCAAGGGCAGGTCGAGGTCGCGCGGTTCGTCACCCCGCATGGTGCCGTTCTCGACCGAGATCACCCGCGCGCGCAACAGGCACTCGTCCTGGTTGCCGGCCGGCTGGGCCGTGTGGAAGAGCTGCAGGACACCCTCGCCATTGAGCCAGAGCACCGGATTCTGCTCGGAGCGATCGGGATCATCGCTGAGGCGCACATGCGGGCCCCAGCGCTCCGCGCCGGGCGCCAGCGTCGAGCCATAGATGGAAATGTCGGACTTGCCTTCAAGCGTGCCGCCGAACCACAGGCAGGCAAGCGAGCCATCGTCGAGATGTTCGAGGAAGGCAGCATGATTCTGAACCATGGGCGAGGGCAGCAATGCCTCGATCCGGCCGTCCGCGCCCGCAAGAAGCTGGCCGTCCATCCGCGCCGCAATGTCCTCCGGTGTCATGATTTCTCCTCGTTCTGGTTGCCTGAAAATTCACGTCTAACAACATGTTGTCAAGTTCATGTTGTCCTGATTTCTGGCTTTGTGTTTGAAAATTGCAAAAATAAATCAATTATAACAGATAGATATGAAAATTTTGGAACCTGGAAGGGTCCGTTTTGGCTTTTTGAATTGACAACTAAGGCATGGGTAAGATTAGTTCTGCCCGTGGATGGCATCGTCCGTCCCGGAGGAAATTTGCATGAGTGCTCCCCGCAGCGACGCTCATGGTGCCGCAAAGCTGCGATGGGAGGTTACATTGTTCCTGAAGCCGATTCTTGTCGGCGCCCTGCTGGCGTCGACGGCCGTTGCTCCTGCGCTGGCGCAGGCGGACACCGACATCACCGTGGTGCTCAGCGAAGAGCTCGATCTGGTCGATCCCTGCATGGCGACTCGTTCCAATATCGGTCGCGTCATCCTGCAGAATATCAGCGAAACGCTGACTGAGCTCGACGTGCGTGGCAATGAGGGCCTGAAGCCCCGTCTGGCGGAAAGCTGGGAAGACAAGGGCGATGGCACCTGGCAGTTCAAGCTGCGTGATGGTGTCAAATTCTCCGATGGCACCGATTTCGACGCCAATGACGTCAAGCATTCGTTCGACCGTGTCTTCTCGGATCAGGTCAGTTGCGAGAGCAAGCGCTACTTCGCCGACACCACTCTGAGCTTCAACGTGGTCGATGACCTGACCATCAATATCAAGGCCGAGCCGGCGCAGCCCGTCCTGCCGCTGCTGATGACCCTCGTCACCATCGTTCCCTCGGAAACCCCGATGGAATTCGTGCGCGACCCTATCGGCACCGGCCCCTATATCATGTCCGAATGGACCGCCGGCCAGCAGATCGTGCTGGATCGTCGTGACGACTACTGGGGCGAGCAGCCTGAGGTCACCAAGGCGACCTATCTGTTCCGGTCCGAACCCGCCGTCCGTGCTGGCATGGTGGCCGCCGGCGAAGCCGATATCGCGCCGCAGATCACGGCCGAAGTCGCCGACAACAAGGCGACCGATTTCAGCTACCTGAATTCGGAAACGGTCTATCTTCGCATCGATAGCCAGGATGCTCCGACCAACGACCTCCGCGTTCGCCAGGCACTGAATGCCGCCATTGAACGCGAAGCCTTTATCGGCACTGTGCTGCCCGAGGGCACCGAACTGGCCGTGGCCATGGTTCCCCCGACCACGCTGGGCTGGAATCCGAACCTGAAGCCGCCGGCCTATGATCGTGATCTTGCGCGTAAGCTGCTGGAAGAAGCGAAAGCCGATGGCGTCGATACCAGCCTGCCGATCGAGATCATCGCCCGCACCGAAAACTTCCCGAACGTCACGGAAGTTGCCGAGGCGCTGACCCAGATGCTGGTCGAAGTCGGCTTCAACGCAAGCCTGAAAATGGTCGAAGTGGCCGAGCACGAGCAGTATTACTCCAAGCCTTATCCGGAGAGCGAAGGTACGCGTCTGGTCCTCGCTCAGCACGATAACAGCCGCGGCGATCCGGTCTTCTCGATGTTCTTCAAGTATGCCAGCGAAGGCACGCAGTCCGGCGTCAACGACCCCAAGGTCGATGACCTGATCGCGCGCGCCTCGGCTGCCACCGGCGACGAACGCGCTGCGCTCTGGTCCGAAGTGATGGCCTATGTCCATGATGACATCGTTGCCGATGTGCTGCTGTTCCACATGGTTGGCCTCAGCCGTGTCAGCGAGCGTCTCGACTTCAAGCCGACCACCGCGACCAACCAGCAGCTCCAACTGAGCGAAATCGGCTTCAAATAACAGCTGGTCGAGTTCTACAAAGCGAAGTGCCGGGGTCTCCCCGGCACTTCAGCCAATTAAGGAAGATCGGGTGACGCCATGACCAAGATGATCGGACAGCGCGCCATCGCCAGCCTTCTTTCCCTCCTGGGTTTGATGATCCTGGTGTTTTTTCTCTCGCGCCTGACCGGTGACCCGGCCGTGCTGTTTCTGCCAATCGACGCCACCGAGCAGATGAAGCAGGAATTCCGCGCGCTGCATGGGCTCGACCTGCCGCTGTTCGAGCAATTCACCCGCTATGTCTGGGATCTGCTGCAACTCGATTTCGGTGAAAGCCTGCGCAAGGCACGCCCGGCCATCGACGTGGTGCTGGAGGCTTATGCCTGGACCCTGCCGCTGGCGCTGATCACGATGAGCATCGTGGTTGTGCTTGCCATCGTGCTGGGCTCGCTGGCCGCCTTCAATGTCGGCGGCTTCTTCGATCGCCTCGTCTCCATCGTTTCGCTGGTGGGCGCCTCGGCGCCGGATTTCTGGATCGCCATCGTGGCGATCGTGGTCTTTTCCATTGGCCTGGGCTGGCTGCCGACCTCGGGTGTCGGAACGCCGTGGCACTGGATTCTGCCGGTGGCCGTGCTGTTCATTCGCCCCTTCGGCCTCGTAGTGCAGGTGGTGCGCGGCTCGATGCTGTCGGCCCTGGGCGCGCCCTATGTGAAAACGGCGCGCGCCAAGGGCGTCAAGAACCTGCCATTGATCTTCGTCCATACCCTGCGCAACGGCATGCTGCCGGTCATCACGGTCATCGGCGACCAGGCGGCAGCCATGCTCAATGGTGCCGTTATCGTCGAGACCATCTTTGGCTTTCCCGGTATCGGCAAGCTGATGATCGACTCCATCCTGCAGCGTGACTTCAATGTCGTCCTGGCCGCGATCATGGTCACGGCGCTCGCCATCTTCATCATGAACATCCTGATTGACATCGCCTATGGCCTGCTCGATCCCCGGATACGACACTAGGAGGCGCGAGATGGCAGACCTCTCGCTCGCCACGCCGGATAAGCCGGCCGATCCGCGCGGACCCTCGTTGCTCTCCATGTTGTGGCGGGACAAGCTGGCCTTTGCATCGGCAGTCACGCTGCTGATTATCATCGTGCTCGCGCTGCTCGGGCCGACGCTGCTGGGCGACCTGGCATCGAGCCAGAACCTGCGCGGCCGCAACTTTGCGCCTTACAGCTTCGAACGCGGTTGGGCCTTCTTCCTGGGTGGGGACGCCTTGGGCCGGCCGATATTGGCGCGCCTCGTCGTGGCGGCGCACAGCACCATCCTGATCGCGTCCGGAACCGTGTTGTCGGCTGCCATTGTCGGCGCCACGCTTGGCCTCGTGGCCGGCTATGCCGGCAAGACCACGTCGCAGGTCATCATGCGGCTGGCCGACGTCATCATGTCCTTCCCCTCGCTGCTGATCGCCGTGGTCGTGCTCTATGTGCTGGGCGCCTCGATCCCCAACATGATCCTGGTACTCGCCATCACCCGCATCCCGATCTACCTGCGCACCACCCGTGCCGAAGTGCTCGAAGTGCGCGAACGCATGTTCGTGCAGGCGGCGGTGGTCATGGGCGCCGGCCACGCGCGCATCATCCTGCGCCATATCCTGCCAGTCGTGGCACCAACCCTGGTGACCATTGCGACGCTGGATTTCGCCTTCGTCATGCTGGCGGAATCCTCGCTGTCCTTCCTCGGCATCGGTGTACAGCCGCCCGATATTACCTGGGGGCTTATGGTCAGCCAGGGCCGCCCCTACCTGACGACAGCCTGGTGGCTGGCCTTCTGGCCGGGTCTGATGATCGTCATCACCGCCCTGTCGCTGAACCTGCTCTCGAACTGGACGCGGATCGCGCTCGACCCCGCCCAGCGCTGGCGCCTCGAAGCAAGGAGGACCAAGCATGTCTGAGGTGCTGCTCGAGGTCAAAAACCTCTCGGTCGACTTTCACACGGCGCGTGGCTCGGTCCACGCCGTCAGGAATGTGAGCTGGTCCGTGTCCCGCGGCGAAACCCTGGCCATCCTTGGCGAAAGCGGGTCGGGCAAGTCGGTCTCAGCCAATGCGGTGATGAACCTGCTCGACATTCCGCCGGCCGAGATCGTGTCCGGCGAAATCCTCTACGGTGGCGAGGACCTGCTGAAGGTCAGCTACGAGACGCACCGGGCGCTCAACGGCAAGAAGATCGCCATGATCTTCCAGGACCCGCTCGGCCATCTCAATCCGGTCTATACGGTGGGCTGGCAGATCGTGGAAATGATGACCGCCCATGGTCGCCCCGCCGATATGGCGCGGGCGCGGGCGCTTGAGCTGATCACGCGTGTCGGCATTCCCGAACCCGACAAGGCGATGCACAAATATCCGCATCAGTTTTCGGGCGGGCAGCGGCAGCGCCTGATGATCGCCATGGCGCTGATGCTCAAGCCCGATATCCTGATCGCTGACGAACCGACCACGGCGCTCGACGTGACCATCCAGGCCGAAGTGCTGGCCCTGCTCAAGGAATTGCAGGCCGAAACCGGCATGGCGCTGGTGCTGATCACCCATGATCTGGGCGTCGTCGCCGAAATCGCCGATCGCGTCGTGGTGATGAACCAGGGCGAGATCGTCGAGACCGGCGCGGTACGCGACGTCTATCACAACCCCCGGCACGCCTATACGCGCAAGCTGATCGATGCAGCACCCGGCAAGGGTGACATCAAGCTGCTCGATGCCGCTGCGCCCCTGCTGCTGGATGCGAAGAAGCTTTGCAAGACCTATGGCGATTTCACCGCGCTCAAGGACGTATCGCTGACCCTGGCGCGGGGCCAGAGCCTTGCCGTCGTTGGTGAGAGCGGCTCGGGCAAGTCCACGCTGGCGCGAACCCTGTTGCGGCTCGAGCAGGCCGATAGCGGCGAGGCGCACTGGAAGGGCCGCGACCTGATCAGCATGGGCGGAAGGGAACTGCTTGGCGTTCGCCGGGAAATCCAGATGGTGTTCCAGGACCCGACCCAGTCGCTCAATCCGCGCATGTCGGTCTATCACCTGATCGCGGAAGGCTGGGACATTCACAAGCTGATGCCAGACCGGAGCAAGCGCCGCGCCCGCGTCATCGAATTGCTGGAACAGGTCGGTCTTGCGGCCGAGCATGTCGACCGCTATCCACACCAGTTCTCGGGCGGGCAGCGCCAGCGCATCGCTATCGCCCGGGCCTTGGCGCTCGAGCCGGAACTGATCATCTGCGACGAGGCAGTGTCGGCGCTGGACGTGTCGATCCAGGCCCAGGTCATCGCGCTGCTGGATGATCTGCGCAAGCGTCTGAACATCTCCTTCCTGTTCATCGCCCACGATCTGGGCGTGGTGCGCGACTTTGCCGATACGGTCATCGTCATGAAGGCGGGCGAAATCGTCGAGCGCGGCCCCACCGGGCAGATTTTCGGCGCGCCGCAGCACGCCTATACCCAGCGCCTGCTGGCCGCCAATCTCGATCCTGATCCCGACCTGCAGGACAAGCGGCGGGCCGCTGCGGTTCATGCTTGAGCGGGTGATCATTGCCGACGATGTGACTGGGGCGCTCGACGCCGCAGCCCCCTTTGCCATGCGCGGCATTGCCACCGTGGTGGCGCTCGGTCCGGCCTCGCTGCCCGAGGCCATTGCCAGCGGTGCCCGGATCGTCGGGGTATCGACCGATAGCCGTGACCTGTCGCCCGATGCGGCGCGGGACGCCGTGCAGGCGGCAATTTCTCGACTGCCCGTGGGCACTCCGCTGTTCAAGAAGGTGGACTCGCGCCTCAAGGGCAACATTGCCGCCGAACTTGACGCCATCCCCCATCGCCGCAGTCTTGTCATCCCCGCCATTCCCGCTTTCGGGCGCTGGACGTGTGGCGGCAGGCTGGGAGGCTTCGGCGTGGTCGAGCCCATCGACATTGCCGAGAAGCTTGGTCGTCATGGCGCGATGGCTGGTATCCCCGACATCGCGGAACAGGCCGATATCGATCGCGCCCTGTCGCTGGATTTCGACCTGCCCATCGGAGCGCGCGGGCTGGCCGAAGCCATGGCCCGCGCAATGGCTCCCGATGGCCGCGCGCCCGATCTTTCCCTGCCCGCAGGCGATGTCTATTGCGTCGTCGGCTCCACTGACCCCATCACGCTTACGCAGTTGCAGGACCTGCGCCGGAGCCATCCTGATCTCGCCTATATCGCGGCACCCAACGGCATGGCGCCGGCTCGTCTGCCGGCCCCGGCGCGGCTGACCGTCATTCAGGCCCTGCCCGGGCCTGCGCCGGCCGATGGGAGCGCGGTCGCCGCCGCGCTGGGGCTGTCGCTGTCCCGCCTCGCACCAGCTCCGGGTTCGCTGCTGATCCTTTCCGGCGGGGCGACGGCGCAGGTCATCCTGGGCCAGTTGGGCATAGGCGTGCTCGAACTTGTGGGAGAAGCGCTGCCGGGCCTGCCGCTGGCGCGGGCAGGTGGCTTGACTGTCATCACCAAATCGGGCGGGTTTGGCGACAAGGAGACCCTGTCCCGGTTGACCGCCTCCTATCGCAACAGCGGGAGCCTAGCGCAGCATCATGTCGGATAGTATCACCGGACGGCGCAGCCTTTCCGAAACCGTATTCGAGCGCATCCAGCGCGCCATCAAGTCCGGCGCCTATGCCGTCGATGAACGTCTGCCGACGGAACACTCTCTGGCCGCCGAATTTCAGGTCTCGCGTCCGATCATCCGTGACGCCCTGCAGCGCCTGCGTGACCAGGGTCTGATCTATTCGCGCCGGGGCGCCGGCAGTTTCGTGCGGGAGCAGGGCATCCGCGAGCCCCTCGGCTTCGGGCAGATGGCGAACCTGTCGGATTTGCAGCATTGCTATGACTTCCGCCTCACCATCGAACCGGAAGCCGCCGCCATGGCGGCGCATCGCCGAACCCCGGAGTCGCTGGCGAAAATCAAGACTGCGCTAAGCCTGCTGCGGGATGCCACCAACCGCCAGTCTCACCGCGCCGATGCGGATTTCATGTTTCACCTGAGCATCGCCCAGGCCTCGATGAACCCTTATTTCGTCACCGCCATGCAGGCGCTTGAGGAGCATATTGCCGTCGGCATGCGTCTCCACGGTCTCTCGCTCAAGAGTACGCAGGGCGGGCTGAAGCACGTCTTTGTCGAGCATACCGGTGTGTTTGAGGCTATCCGCGATGGCGAGGCCGAGGCGGCGCAGCGCCTGATGCATGAGCACCTGATGGGATCCCGCAAGCGCCTCTTCCCCACCGAGATCATGCAGTAGGCGAACGACAGTCGGTTCCGGACTTCAGGTGTCGTCGCGGTTGGCCGGCTCGATGGTCGGGATGCCGTCATTTCCCTCGGCCCTGTCGCGATAGAGCGCAGAGCGGGCGAGAAGCATCAGGGTGACCGGGGTGGTGACAATGATGCAGGCGAAGATCAGCACCTCATGCAGCATGGGGCGTTCCAGCGCGATCGAGAAATACAGCGAGGAAGCCAGCAGCACCAGGGCTGCCCCCAGGCTGCTGCCCAGTGTCGGCGCGTGGATGCGCATGTAGAAGGTGGGGAACCGGATCAGCCCGATCGTGCCGATCAGGGTGATGGCAGCGCCGGCCAGGACCAGTATCGCGACCAGTATGGCCGCCCATTCGGGAAGTGCCGACAATGCGCTCATTCGATCACCTCGCCGCGCATGAGGAACTTGGCCAGTGCCACGGTGGAGACGAAGCTGAGCATGCCGATCACCAGGGCGGCCTCGAAATAGAACAGGCTTTCGGTGCGGATGCCGACCGTGACCAGGAGCAGCATGGCGCTGAGATAAAGGCTGTCGACGGCCAACACGCGATCCTGCGCGCGGGGGCCGCGCAGCAACCGCCAGCAGGCTGCTGCCATGGCCAGCGCCAGCATGACCTGCGCTGCCGATACCGCCCAGAAGATGATGCTCGTACTCATTGGAATATCTCCACCAGCCGCTGTTCATAGACACGTCTGAGCGTTGCGGCCCAGGCTTCCGGATCCTCGGTGTCGAGAATATGGATCGTGACGCTGTGCAGGATCGAGTCATAGTGGATCCAGGCGCTGCCTGGTGTCGCCGTGACGATGCCCGACAGGATGGCAAGCCCGGTCGGGTCTTTCAGGTCGAGCGGAATCGTGACGAAAGCGGAACGTGGTTTCCGCCCGCTCAGGATCAGCCCGAGCACGGCAATATTGGACACCACGATATCGGCAATGACAGTGCCGATCAGGCGCAGAATCGTGCCGGGCCGGCGCATGCGCGGCTTGGGTGGATCGAGCAGCACAGCCGCCCGGCAGGCCAGGGTGGCGATAATGGCGCCGAGCAGCACCTGACCCGGCGCGAGACTGCCGGCAAGCAGCAGCCACATGGCGAATAGGCCGACCCAGAGCAGGGGATAGGGCAGCAGGCGTCTCATGGCGTCGCCCCCGCGCTGGTACCGAGCAGGACATCGACATAGGCGGTCGGCACATGCAGATATTGTGCGGTGTCCTGCATATAGGCCATGGCCGGGCCGGCCAGCACGGTCAATATCACGCAGAGCCCGAGCAGCAGCAGTACCGGCAGCATTTCGGCAATGCTGACGCGCGGCACTTCGCCGTCGAATGTCACCCAGAAAATGTTGATGCCTGCGCGTAGCAAGGCGATGGTTGCCGCCAGCCCCGAAACGATCAGCAGCGCCACCAGCGCCCAACTCGTGGCGGAGATGCCGACGCTGGCGCCCAGCCCCTGCGGGTTGAGTACGGCGCCGATCATGGCGAATTTGGCGATGAAGCCCGAGAATGGCGGCATGCCGGCAATCACCAGTGCGCAACACAGGAAGGCGATGCCCAGCAAGGCCAGGGTCAGCGGCGTGGCTATGCCGATCTCCTCGTCATGGGCCGGCTCTTCGTCGTCGCCAAAAGCCTCGAGCGTAACGGCCAGGACTCCGGCCTCGCTGCCACGGCCGCGTTCCACCAGTTCGGACAGCAGAAACAGGCAGGACAAAGCGAGCGTCGAGCTGACGAGGTAAAAGAGCGCCCCCGCCGTGACCCCGGCATTCTCGTAGCCGATCATGGCCAGCAGGGTGCCCGACGAGACCAGCACGCAGAATGCCGCCATGCGGGCCGTTCCCTGCGAGGACAGCACGCCGACAGTGCCGAAGGCTATGGTCGCCATGCCGCCATAGAGCAGCCATTGCTCGCCTGGATGCGCCGCGGCGCCTTCGCCGAACAGCAGCAAGGACAGCCGCAGCACCACATAGATGCCGACCTTGCTCATGATGGCGAACATTGCCGCCACCGGCGGGCTTGCCGCCGCATAGGTGGTCGGCAGCCAGAAGCTCAGCGGCCACATGCCGGCCTTGACCAGGAAGGCGATGCCCAGGATGGCGGCGCCGGCCTCGAATAGCATGCGACTTTCTTCGGGGATGAGCGGAATGCGGTGTGCCAGGTCGGCCATATTGAGAGTGCCGGTCACGCCGTAGATGAGGCTCACGCCGATCAGGAACAGCGACGAGGTGGCCAGGTTGACCGCGATATAGTGCAGGCCGGCCTTGATCCGCACCGTGCCCGAACCATGCAGCATCAGGCCGTATGAAGCGGCCAGCAGCACTTCGAAGAAGACGAAGAGATTGAACAGGTCGCCGGTGAGAAAGGCTCCGTTCAGCCCCATCAGCAAAAGCTGGAACAGGCTGTGGAAATGCGATCCGGCGCGGTGCCAGCGGGCGGCAGAAAAGACGACCGTGCTCAGCCCCAGTATGGCCGTCAGCAGCACCATGAGCGCAGCCAGCGGGTCGGCCACCAGCACGATGCCGAACGGCACCGGCCAGTCGCCGAGCCTGTAGGTGCTGAGGTTCGGCCCGCCATTGTTGACATGGACCAGCAGCGCCAGCGCCACGACCAGCAGCAGCACCGTGGCGACGATATCGATGACCAGCTTGGTGCGGTGATGCCGGTCTTCGATCAGCACCAGCACGATGCCGGCCAGCAGCGGCAGCACGATGGGCAGGATGGCGATGTGGGCGAACAGGCTTTCCATCATCAGCGTTCCTGCCCGTCGACATGGTCGGTACCGGTCAGGCCGCGTGCGGCCAGCAGTACGACGAGGAAAAGTGCGGTCATGGCAAAGCCGATGACGATGGCCGTGAGCACCAAAGCCTGCGGCACCGGATCGGCATAGGCAGCCGCATCAGTGATGCCGTCGACGATGGGCGCCGCGTCACTCTTCAGCCCTCCCATGCTGAAGATGAAGAGGTTGACCGCATAGGATATCAGCGACAGCCCGATAATGACCTGGAAGCTGCGGGGGCGCAGCAGCAGCCACACGCCCGAGCCGGCAAGTACGCCGATACTGATTGCCAGGATCGCTTCCATCACTCGGCCTCCGCGTTGCCAGCCGGCGGGGTGTCGACGCGTGCCGGCCGCAGCCGTGCCGGCTTGGCGCCGCGGATCGACTGGTGCGCGATCGCGACGAGGATCAGCACGGTTGCGCCCACGACGAGGATGAAGACGCCAAGGTCGAACAGCAGTGCCGTCGCCATGGGTATCTTGCCGAAGAGCGGCAGGTCGAGATAGCGGAAGCTCGTCGTGAGGAACGGGTAGCCGAACAGCCACGATCCGATGCCGGTCAGCAGCGCCAGCAGCAGGCCGGCGCCAATCCAGTAGGTGGGCAGGATGCGCAGCCGGTCTTCGACCCAGCGCGTGCCGCCGGCGAGATATTGCAGCACGAAGGCGATCGACATGGTGATCCCGGCGATGAAGCCGCCGCCCGGCTGATCGTGTCCGCGCAGGAACAGGTAGATCGCCAGCACAATGATGACGGGAAACAGCCAGCGCATGATGACCGATGGCACGAACAGGAAATCGGACAGGATCGTGCCCTCCGCATCGGCACTGCGCTGCCCCTCAAAGCCGCTCTGGATGACCTGCTGTTCGGGGCGCTCGATACTGTCCGCCGCGGGGCGGAAGCGCCGCAGCAGGGCAAACGTTGTCAGTGCCACGATGCCGAGCACGGTGATTTCGCCCAGCGTGTCGAAACCGCGGAAATCGACGAGGATGACATTGACCACATTGTGCCCGCCGCCCAGCGCGTAGGCATTTTCGACGAAGAAGCTGGCAATGCTGCGGGGGGCGTCGCGGGTCATGACGGCATAGGCCATGAAGGCGAGGCCGGTTCCCGACGCGATGGCGAGGACCATGTCGCGGGCGCGCCGGAACCGTGCCCCGCGCGACTTCGCCACATCGATATTGGCATCCTGCCAGCGCTTGGGCAGCCAGCGCAGCCCCAGCAGGATCAGCACGGTGGTGACGACTTCGACCAGCAATTGCGTCAATGCCAGGTCGGGCGCCGAGAACCAGACAAAGGTGATGCAGGTGGCCAGTCCGGCGCCGCCCATCAGCATCAGCGCGGCCAGCCGGTGATATTTTGCCTGCACTGCGGCGCCGACGGCGCAGGTCGTGCCGATCACCCAGACGAAAGCGAGAGCCAGGTCGGCGCCTTCGAGCGACAGGCTGAGCCGGCCGGAAGCGCCGAGGAAGGGCGCGGCGCCTGCCAGGACTGCAATGCCGACCAGTATGGCCAGTTGCGGCTGCAGGCGTCGCGTACCGAAGACGCGCTCGAGCGTCTTGGCCCAGCGCACCGACAGCAGGATCAGCAGGCGCTCGAAAGTGCGCGGGCCGATCAGGTCGTCGATCAGCGGCGCGCCATCGATGCCCCGCGCCAGATATTTCTGCAGCAGGAAATAGAGCAGTACGCCGCCCACCAGCGCCACAAGGCTCATCAGCAGGGGCGTAGTGAAGCCGTGCCAGATGGCAAGGCTGTAATAGGGCGCTTCGGGTCCCAGTACCGACAGCACCGCCGCGCCCAGATAAGGCCCGATGGCGATGCCCGGAATGATGCCGACCAGCAGGCAGATCAGCACCAGGATTTCGATGGGCCGGCGCATCAGGGCCGGCGGCTCGTGCGGCACGCGGTCGAGTTCGGTTGGCGGCGGACCGAAGAAGACGCCGTGAATGAAGCGCAGCGAATAGGTCACCGCGAACAGGCTCCCCAGCACCGCGGCAAAGGGCAGCGAGACATCGACGAAGGGGTTGGTGTTCTTGATGGCGGTTTCGGCGAAGAACATTTCCTTGGACAGGAACCCGTTGAGCAGCGGCACGCCCGCCATGGCGGCCGCGGCGACCATGGCCAGGGTCGCGGTAAACGGCATGAAGCGGAACAGGCCGCTGAGGCGTCGGATATCGCGCGTGCCGGTTTCGTGGTCGATGATACCCGCCGCCATGAACAAGGACGCCTTGAACGTGGCGTGGTTGGCGATGTGGAAGATGGCGGCCACCAGAGCCAGCGGCGAACTCATGCCGATAAGGGCGGTGATGAGACCGAGATGGCTGATGGTGGAATAGGCCAGCACGCCCTTGAGGTCCTGCTGGAAAATAGCCGAATAGGCGCCGATCAGCAGGGTGGCGAGGCCGGTATAGGTAACGATCCACTGCCAGGCCTGGGTTCCCGCCATGACGGGCCAAAACAGCACCAGCAGGAAAACGCCGGCCTTCACCATGGTGGCCGAGTGCAGATAGGCCGAGACCGGCGTCGGCGCCGCCATGGCGCGGGGCAGCCAGAACTGGAAGGGAAACTGGGCGCTCTTGGTGAAGGCCGCCAGCAGGACCAGGAGCAGCGTCGGTATGTAATAGGGATGGTTGCGAATCGTGTCGCCGGAAGCCAGCACCACATCGAGGTCATAGCTGCCCACGATATGGCCCATGAGCAGCATGGCCACCAGCAGCGCCAGCCCGCCCGTGCCGGTCACGATCAGCGCCATGCGCGCACCGTCGCGGGCGCCGGCATTGTGGTGCCAGTAGCCGATCAGCAGGAAGGAGAAGATGCCGGTCAGTTCCCAGAACATCACCAACTGGATCAGGTTGCCCGACAGCACGATGCCGAGCATGGCGCCCATGAAGGCAAGCAGGAACGAGAAGAAGCGCGGCACCGGGTCTTTCGGCGACATGTAGTAGCGTGCATAGAGCACGACGAGAAAGCCGATCCCGGTGATCATGATGGCGAAGAGCCAGGAAAACCCGTTCAGCCTGAGAACCACGTTCAGGCCCAGATCGGGCAGCCAGGCAATGTCGTGGCGGACGACTTCCCCACCGGCAATGCCGGTATAGCTGAATATCGTCAGGGCAAGACAGACAAGTGCAACCAACCCGGCCAGGATCGCCGCCCCGGTGCGCGCGCCCGACGGTAGCAGTGCTGCAATCACGCTACCGAGAAACGGCAAGCCGATCAGGGCAATAAGCATCATGTCATCGAATCCCAGCGCTCAGTTCCTCATGTTCTAGAATCAGCTTTCTGCCATGAAGACATCATCGCAGGCATGACGACAATTATGAATGATTCCTCGTCAGCGGCAGGTGTATCTCATTGTCGCATTTGAGGTCTACCAGCAGAAAGGCGCAAAGCGATCGGCATTTCGGCTGATGTCGCAATCGTTATGCAGAGCTGCGCCGGACGAGTTCAAATCCCACGTCGTGAACGGCGTTCAGCGTCGTGCCGGCGGTGAAGCGGTCCACCAGGGCATTGGCGGCCAGTTGTCCCAGAATCTGCCGGTCGATGCGGATGCTGGTCAGCGATGGCTCGGTATAGGCGGCAAATTCCTGGTCGCCGAAACCGATGACGGCGATATCGCGCGGCACCGACAGGCCGCGATCGGCCGCTTCCACCAGCACACCCTGGGCGAACTGGTCTGAACTGCAAAACAGCACGGTGCCGGGCAATACGCCCTGTTCCAGCACCTGGGTCAGCGCCTGGCGGCCGAGGCCGAGCGAGGCGGACCTGTCAAAATCGACGGCCGGTACCTGTGTCTGCGAAAGCTTGGCGAAGCGGGCGGCAAAGGCGTCACGCCGGCGGCAGGCCCGCTCGTCGCCGGCCGTGATGGTGACGGCGTGGCGATAGCCGGCCTCGATGGCGAAATCCGCCGCGGCGCTGCCGGCGCCGGCGTGAGAGAAACCGACGCAGCAATCGATCGGGGTATCGGTGATGTCCCAGACTTCCACCACTGGAATGCCGGCATTGACGAGCATGCGCCGCGCGCCCTGGCCGTGCTTTATGCCGGTGAGCAGCATCGCATCGGGCCGCCGCGAAAGATGGGTGGCGATCGCCTTTTCTTCGCGGTCGAGATCGAAGCCGGTCTCGGAAAAGATGATCTGGTAGCCGTGTCCCCACATGATGTCGGAAAAGGCATGGAGCATGCTGGAATAGACGATGTTGGTGACCGAGGGCATGAGGGCGGCCACGAGATTGCTCTTGCTCGAGGCGAGGGCGCCGGCCACGGCATTGGGCACGTAACCGGTCTGGCGGATGGCATCCTCGATGCGCTGCAAAGTTTCGGGCGACACCTTTTGCGGCGTCGAGAGGGCGCGTGAAACCGTGACCTGGGAGACGCCGGCCAGGCGCCCCACATCGGTCATGGTGACGCCGCTGCTGCGGCGAAGCTGATCGGAGCCCTTGGCGCGATTGGTCATGAAGCGCTCTTACCCCAGGGTCGCTGACGCGCCAAGCACTGCTGGTGTCGATTGGCGAAGCGGACGGACGAGCGTGAATGAATGCGCATGCATATTGATGTGGCATAGTTGCGCTACCTGTCAATCTGCCATCGCAACGTATTGACAGTGCAAAATGTATGCGCATACACAGCGGCACGGATATGGAGGAGCATGATGGCCAACGCTACGCGCAAAACGGCAGCAGATTTGCGGTCGGCCCGGTGGTTCGCGCCGGATGATCTGCGCAGCTTCGGGCATCGGTCGCGGCTGATGCAGTTGGGCTATTCGGAAGAAGATTTCATGGGCCGGCCGGTGATCGGCATTCTCAACACCTGGTCCGAGCTCAATTCGTGCCACAGCCATTTCCCCGAGCGGGTCCAGTCGGTCAAACGCGGTATCGCGCAGGCCGGCGGGTTCGCGGTCGAACTGCCGACACTGTCGGTGGATGAGAGTTTCACCAAGCCCACCTCCATGCTCTATCGCAACCTGTTGGCCTTGGAGACCGAGGAGATGATCCGCTCGCACCCGCTCGATGGCGTGGTGCTGATGGGCGGTTGCGACAAGACCACGCCGGGCCTGGTGATGGGTGCCCTTACGGCCGGCATTCCGCTGATCTTCCTGCCAGCCGGTCCCATGCTGCGCGGTAATTATGCCGGCACGGTGCTGGGCTCGGGCTCCGACGCCTGGAAATACTGGGACGAGCGGCGCGCCGGCAATGTCAGCGACGAACAGTGGCGCGGCCTGCAGGGCGGCATTGCCCGCTCGGCCGGTGTCTGCATGACCATGGGCACGGCGTCCACCATGACTGCCATCACCGACGCGCTGGGCCTCACCCTGCCGGGCGCCTCTTCAATCCCGGCCGTGGATTCGGGCCATTCGCGCATGTCGGCGGATTGCGGCCGGCGGATCGTCGACATGGTCTGGGAGGATTTGGTGCCGTCGCGCATTGTCACCGCAGCGTCGGTGCGCAATGCGGCCATCGTCGCCATGGCGACGGGCTGCTCGACCAATGCCGTCGTGCATCTGGTCGCCATGGCGCGGCGTGCCGGTATCGATCTCGGCCTCGATGAACTCGATGCGCTGGGCCGGGTCACCCCGCTGCTCGCCAATGTCCGGCCGTCCGGCAAGGATTACCTGATGGAGGACTTCTACTTTGCCGGCGGGTTGCGGGCATTGATGAAACAGATCGCCGACCGGCTCGATACGTCCTGCCTGACCGTCAACGGCAAGACGGTGGGCGAGAATATCGCCGATGCCGTGGTCTACAATGACGATGTCATCCGGCCGCTCTCGAACCCGGTTTATCACGAGGGCTCGCTGGCGGTTCTGCGGGGCAATCTTTGCCCTGATGGCGCCGTCATCAAGCCGGCGGCTTGCGATGTGAAATTCCACGTTCACCAAGGCCCCGCACTGGTCTTTGACAGCTATCCCGAGATGAAGAAGGCGGTGGAGGACGAAAACCTGGCCGTTACGCCGGACCATGTTCTGGTGCTGCGCAATGCCGGGCCGAAAGGCGGGCCGGCCATGCCGGAATGGGGCATGCTTCCCATTCCCAAAGCGCTGATCAAGCAGGGGCATCGCGACATGCTGCGCATTTCCGATGCGCGCATGTCCGGCACGTCTTATGGCGCCTGCGTGCTGCATGTGGCGCCCGAATCCTATGTCGGCGGGCCGCTGGGCCTGCTGAAGACCGGCGATATCGTGCGGCTGGACCTGCCCAATCGGCGCCTCGACATGCTGGTCGCCGAGGACGAGCTGGAGCGGCGCCGGGCCGTCTGGTCGCCGCCCGAGCCTCGTTTCGAGCGCGGCTGGGGCTGGATGTATACCAGGCACGTCACCCAGGCCGACAAGGGCTGCGACTTCGATTTCCTCGAACGCGATTTCGGCGCTGCCGCCGGCGAACCCGACATTTTCTAGCTATCAAGGTCTATCATGATGCTGTCCCTCGATCAGGCGCTGACCGGCATTTCCGGCATTCTCGTTACGCCCTACGACGCCAATGGCGATGTTGCGCCCGGGCGCCTCGCGCCCATTATCGATCGTGCACTTGGGGCGGGCCTGCATATGCCTGTCGTCAACGGCAATACCGGTGAATTCTACGCGCTCACCATCGAAGAAGCGGCGACCATGGTGCGTGAAGTGGCGGGCCTGATCGACGGGCGTGCGCCGCTGCTGGCCGGAATCGGGCGCGGCATCCGCGATGCTTGCGCCCTGGCAAAAGCCTCCGCGGCGGCCGGGGCGACTGCGCTCATGGTGCATCAGCCACCCGATCCCTTCGTCTCGCCGCGCGGCATTGTCGACTATATGGATGCCATTGCCGACGCGTCGGGCGGGCTGCCCATGATGCTCTATCTGCGCAATGACGCCATCGGCACCAAGGCTATCGCGGAGCTCTGCGCCCGCCCCGGCGTCAAGGGCGTCAAATGGGCCACGCCCAACCCGCTCAAGCTGGCCGAAGCCATTGCCGCATGCGATCCGGCCATCGTCTGGGTTGGGGGGCTGGCAGAAGTCTGGGCGCCGGCCTTTTATGCCGTGGGCGCGCGCGGCTTCACCTCCGGTCTCATCAATGTTTGGCCCGAACGGTCGCTGGCCATCCATGCGGCGCTGGAAGCGAGCGACTACACCGAAGCCAACCGGCTTATCTCAGGCATGAAGGCCTTTGAGGAAATCCGCGCCGAGGAGATGAACGGCACCAATGTCACCGGGGTCAAGGCGGCATTGCTGGCGCTGGGCCGCGATTGCGGACCGACCCGGCCACCCTCGGCCTGGCCGCTGACATCAAGCCAGCAGGCCAAGCTCGACGCTTTCATCGCCGCCAACCAGCTCACCTGACCGCCGAGGAATGCCGCCATGAATGAGATCCTGCGTGAAAAGCTGGCGGGTGTTTCCGTCGCCACCCTGGCCACGGCCCTGTTCAAGCGCGGTTTGCGCAACCAGGTGATCCAGGGTGTGCATCCGATCACGGCCAAGGGGCGCAACATGGTCGGCCCGGCTTTCACTTTGCGCTATATTCCGGCGCGGGAGGATCGCAACCAACTGGCCGAATTCCGCAATCCAGCGCATCCGCAACGCGTGGCCGTGGAAACGTGCCCTCCGGGTCATGTGCTGGTGATGGATAGTCGCAAGGATCCGCGCGCCGCTTCGGCCGGGGACATATTGGTCACCCGCCTGATGGTGCGCGGCGTGGCCGGGGTCGTCACCGATGGCGGTTTCCGCGACGCCGCCACGATTGGGGCGCTCGATATTCCCGCCTATCATACCCGCCCATCCAGTCCGACCAACCTGACCCTGCATGAGGCCCTGGACCTCAACATGCCGATCGGTTGCGGCGATGTGGCGGTGTTTCCGGACGATATCGTGGTGGGTGACGACGATTGCGTGATCGTCATTCCCCAGGCCATAGCTGAAGAGGTAGCCGACGAGGCGGTTGAAATGACCGCCTATGAGGATTTCGTGGTCGAGCAGGTCAAGGCGGGTACCCCGATCATCGGTCTTTATCCCAAAACGCAGGACCGCTTCACCGCGGAATTCGCGGCCTGGAGACAGCGCGAAAAGCGCTAGGCATTTCCGGTTTCGTTGTTCGATTAATGGATAGACTTGAGCCGGTTAGGCTTAATGGGTCGTTTTTCTTGGGGTAGCGGCGCATCCGTCTATATTTCACGGCAATTGTTTTGGGGGACTTGTCGTGAGTTTAGACCTGTTGGCGAGCGCGATCTTTCTGATGACCGGCGGGGTTTATTACCTCGGATGCGCCATGCGTGCCGCCCTGCGGGTCGAATGCCTACCGGCCGAACTGGGGCCGGCGCAATCGCCGGCGGAACTGGCCTGGTACTATCGCCCCGCGGAAGTCTTCCTGCGCCAGGTCATCCATGCCCGCAGCCAGCGCGGCCTCTGGGGTTAGACCTGCGCCCCGATCCTGCCCGCGACGGCGGGATTCAATTCAACTGCCCACCGCCATCTTAAGCCTTGTGGCATGACCCGGCCGCCATTGTGCAACCGGGCGTAAACCCATGGGTAAACCGGCTGTTAAGGTAAACCGACCGATAATGCCGACCTGGAAACGATGTCGTCCACAAGGTGAGTTTCAGGTCTAATGCGTCTTCTAATCGGCATCCTCATCGTCGTGGGCAGCGTCATCGGCGGGTATATGGGGGTCGGCGGGCATCTCTATGTGCTGTGGCAGCCCTTCGAATTCGTCATCATTCTCGGCGCGGCCATGGGGGCTTACGTCATCGGCAATACCGGGCCGGTGCTGAAGCAGACGATGAGTGTGTTCGGCACGCTGTTCAAGGGGCCGAAATACAACAAGGCGGCCTATGTCGAACTGCTCGGCATGCAGTTCAGCCTCTACAAGCTGGTGCAGTCCAAGGGCATCCTGGCGCTGGAGCAGCATATCGAAAACCCGCATGAATCGACGCTGTTCGCGCGCTTCCCGACCTTTGCCAACAATCACCACGCCGTCGAGTTCGTGTGCGACTATCTCCGCATGGTGACGCTGGGCTCCAACAATGTCCACGAGATGGAAGCCCTGATGGATGAGGAACTGGAAACCCACCACCAGGAGAACGAGCGCGTCGTCAATGCCATGCAGGCGCTGGCCGATGGGACGCCGGCTTTGGGCATCGTGGCGGCCGTGCTGGGCGTGATTCACACGATGGGCGCGATCAGCGAGCCACCCGAAGTGCTGGGCCACATGATCGGCGGCGCGCTGGTCGGCACCTTCTTCGGCGTCTTCGTGGCCTATGGCTTTTTCGGGCCGTTCGCGCAGTCGCTGCGCAATATCTACGAGGCGGAAGACAAGTATTTCCTGTCGCTCAAGGTCGGGCTGCTGGCCCACATTTCCGGCCAGGTGCCGGTCATGGCCATCGAATTCGCGCGCAAGGCGCTGATGTCGGAAGACCGGCCCAGCTTTGCCGAAATCGACGAGGCGACGGCGAACCTGCCCGCCGCCACATAGGTCAAGCTCCAGGAAGCCAGAATGGCGAATTTCGACCAGCCGATCATCATCAAGAAGGTCAAGAAGAAGAAGCATGCCCACCATGGTGGCGCGTGGAAGATCGCCTATGCCGACTTCGTGACCGCCATGATGGCCTTCTTCCTGCTGCTCTGGCTGATCAGCATGACGACGCCCGAGCAGAAGGAAGGTCTGGCCTCCTATTTCGCGCCACCCAATGTCAGCCCGACCACCAGTGGTTCGGGTGGGCTGATGGGCGGCACGGCGCTGGATGATTCCGATGCCCTGATGCAGGGCTCGACTCCCCAGGAGAGGGTGGATGCCTCGGTGACGCCCAAGGGCGAGGAATTCGGCACGGTGACGGGCGCGATGAGCGGTCGCGACCAGCAGCAGGGCAATGAATTCGAAACCACCAATGCCTCGCAAACCGATCTCAAGGCCGAGGAAGACCAGGGCTTTCACAGCGCTGCGGCGAGTATCCGACAGGCCTGGCAAGCCATGCCGGCCATTACCGAAATTGCCGATAACCTGATCGTCGAAGAGACTGAGGAAGGCCTCAATATCCGCATCATCGACCAGGAGGGGCGGCCGATGTTCCCGGAGGGGTCGAAATATCCCAACGAGGTGACGCGAAAGGCCATCGCGGCGATTGCGCCGATCCTGCAGAAACTGTCGAACCCGGTGCGGATTTCGGGCCATACGGCGGCCGGCGGGGTCTATGCCAATCCGCGCTACGGCTCATGGGAGCTGTCGGCCGATCGCGCCAATACGGTGCGGCAGATTCTGGGTGAATTCGGGCTGGCCGATGATCACGTCAACTCGGTCGTGGGCCGGTCGACGGCGGAGCCGTTCTTCCCCAACGACCCCTATATGGCGGCCAATGAGCGGATCGAGATTACGCTGCTCTACGAGACCCCGCCGGTGCCGGCCGGATTGAAGCCCTAGGAAATTTCGCGCGCTATCTGGCATGACCGGCTGGCCCGGTGCATGGTCGCGCCGGTGATTTTGCGAGGAGTCCTGCCGTGCCCTTTCCCGACCTGATCCAGCCCGAGCTGGGCGCCTATCAGAGCAGCGTCCAGATACCCGCGGATTTCGCGGCATTCTGGGAGGCGACCATTGCCGAGGCGCGGGCGATCGGCGGCGCGGTGAGTATTGTCAAGGCCGACACCACGCTGCGGGCGGTCGAGGCGTTCGATGTGACCTTTCCGGGCTTTGGCGGCCATCCGATCAAGGGCTGGCTGGTGCTGCCGGCGCAGCGCAGCGGAAAGCTGCCGCTGGTGGTGCAATATCTGGGCTATGGCGGCGGCCGCGGCTTTCCGCATGAGCAACTGCATTGGGCGGCGTCGGGCTATGCCTATTTCCGCATGGATACGCGCGGGCAGGGTAGTGGCTGGTCCATGGGCGGCACGGCCGACCCAGTGGGCACGACCCCATCCGGCCCCGGCATGATGACCAAGGGTATCCTGGACAAGAACGACTATTACTATCGCCGGGTCTTCACCGATGCGGTGCGGGCGGTGGATATGCTGGTGGCGCAGGACTTTGTCGATGCCACCAGGATCGCGGTATGCGGCGGCAGCCAGGGCGGCGGCATCTCGCTGGCCGTGGCCGGGATCGACGAGCGGGTCAAGGCTGTCATGCCCGACGTACCCTTCCTCTGCGACTACCGGCGGGCGCTGCAAAAGGCAGGGCGTGACCCCTATCTCGAAATCGTGCGCTTCCTGGCGCAGCACCGCGACAAGAAGGCCAATGTCTTTGAGGTGCTCAACTATTTCGACGGCGTCAACTTCGCCCGGCGGGCCAAAGCGGCGGCCCTGTTCTCGGTGGCTGTCATGGACGAGACCTGCCCGCCATCGACGGTCTATGGCGCCTATAATGCCTATGCCGGGGCCGACAAGAGCATCGAAGAATACGAGTTCAACAACCATGAAGGCGGCCAGGCTTTCCAGGACCGGGCGCAGATGATCTGGCTGGCGCAGCGCTTCAGCTAGGGGGGATAAATCAGGCGGGGGACTTGCGCTGCTCAAAAAACGCAAATATTGCGTAGATGAAACAGCGAGGCAGACTCCGTGGCACCCCAGAAGCGCGCAAACCAGGCCGATATCGCGGAACGCCTCGGCGTTTCGGTCAGCACGGTGTCGCGGGCGCTGGCCAACGAGATCGGCATCAGCGATGCGGTGCGGCGCGACGTGCAGCGCATGGCGCGCACCTTGGGCTACAAATCCAAGCATGGTACGGCGGCCGCGAGTGGCAACAAGAAAGCCGTGGCACTGGTGCCGCTGGGCAGCGCGACGAGCGGGTTGTCGGGCTTCTATTTCGGCATTGTCGAGGGCATGCAGGCGCAGGCGGCGTCGGTCGGCATGACGCTTGACGTGCGGCTGGTCAATGAATCCTCGGTGACGCTGGAGCTGATCAAGAAGCAGATCGCCCAGGCCGATGCCGGTGGCGTGCTACTGGCCGGGATCGACGCCTGGGACGAGCTGGCGAGCTGGTCGGCCGAGGCGGAAGTGCCCGTGGTGCTGGTCAATGGCAGCGACCCCAATATGCGGGTCAGCTCGGTGTCGCCGGCCAACTACTACGGCGCCTATATGGCGACGCAGCGCCTGCTCGATGCAGGGCATCGCAAGATTCTGCACTATACCCATCGCTACCGGCCGACCATCAGGCAGCGCCAGCGCGGCTTCGAGCAGGCCATTGCCAGAACGCCCGGCGCCGTGGGCACGATCGTCAATACCGACGAGCGGCATACCAGGGAATTGCTGGATGACCTGCTGGCCGGCAAGCATGACGTCACGGCTGCCTTCATCTGGAACGATATTGCCGCGGTGGAAATGCTCGAGGGCATTTATGGCGCCGACAGTCCGCTGCCGCGTTATTTTTCGATCATCGGCTTTGACGACCTGCCACTGGCCGGCATGGCCACGCCGCGGCTGAGCACGACGCAGGTCGATCGCGAAGCCATCGGGCGCGGGGCCGTGCGGCTGCTGGCCGAGCATATGGACGGCGAAACCGCGGTGCAGCAGCTCGAAATCGGCGTCTCGATGGTCGAGGGCGAGACGGTCTGGACGCTGGAGTAGGCGTCAGGGCGGCCGCAGCGACACGTCGGCAACCGGCTCGTCCGGTGCGGTGGGCAGCCGATAAATGGCGCGCCGGCCTTCGACATTGGACGTGAAATACACGAACCTGCCTGCGGCATCGGTGATCGGATGGGGATGGCTGTCCTGGCTGTCCCAGTTGGAATCCGAACGGCCCAGCACGCGCCAGCGGATCGCGCCATCACGCCAGTCGAGGTCGAGCCGCGATATCCAGGGCGAGACCTTGACCTCGTCGTCGGCAGCGCCCCGGTAATAGCCATCGGTCACCAGCATGGTTTCGTCCGGGCCGACGGTGAAGTGGCCGTAGCGGGTCCAGTCCGCCGGCAGGCGGATTTCGATCGGCTCGCCGCCGTCGATCGGCGCGCGGCCGACATAGGCGGTGCCGTCGGTATAGAGGCCGTGATAGATCACGGCCTTGCCGTCGCGCTCCCACATTTCGTGGCAGGTCCAATCGAGGCGGCTGCGACCTTCGCCTTCCTGGCGCAGCTGCGTATGGTTCTTGCCGTCCCACAGCCAGACCCGCCGGATACCGCAATCGGATGGCCATTCGTGATTGTAGAGGATCACGTTCGAATCGGTGGGCGAGAACTGGACATGGGTGACCCAGGCGCTAGGAACCGGTTCGCACAGCACCTGCTCGCCGGTCTCGGTGGAAAAGACGCGCAGGTAGGAGTTCAGCCCCAGCCGCTGCACGCGGGCATCGATCCCCTTGTGCCGCTCGCTCCAGGCTTTGTCTTCGGTGAAGGCGGCCTCGTCGGTGGTGGGCACGCAGATCAGCTTGCCATCGGCCGATACATGGGTGAAGGCGGTCACCTGGTCGTCCGGCAGTTCCGCCAATATGCGCTCGTTGCCGTCGAAATCGACAGTGCGGAGTTGGCGACCCTGCAGGTAGTAAAGCCTGTTCCGCTGGGCATCGAAACTAACGCTGGCCTTGGCGAAGCCGCGATAGGGCGTTCCGTCGAAATAGACATAGGAGCGCAGCCAGCCTTCCGTGTTGTGGGTCAACTGGGTCACGGCCCTGGTCGCGAGGTCGACCCGGAACAGGTTGGGGTTGCCGTCCTGCTCGCCGATGGCGGCCAGGCTCTCGCCGTCTGCCGACAGGCTTGTGCTGGTGAAATACAGCAATTGCAGATCGATATCGTGATGGCTCGCAACCTTCTCGGCCGTCGTCATTCGGTGGTCCCCTCGCTGCTGTCGGCCGCAATAATCCACAGCCCAACGCCTTCAATGCAAACGCAAATTCACGCAATTTGCGTAATTATCGGAATTTTGACGCAATACTTGCGTTAACGCAAGTGGTGTTCTAGGCTCCTGACGCGTCGTGAGGAGGCGCACACAAACCGTGTTTGCGTTTTCTGGGAGGAGAAACCCGATGAGAAAATCGACTGGAGGCCGAACCAGGCCGACACTATGGGGCGCCACTGCCCTCGTGAGCCTGATGACCCTTGCGGGCGCGGCCCACGGCCAGCAATACCATCAGGCACCCATGCTTGACGGTACCGACCTTCCGCCTGTCGAAGAGCGCCTGCCGGCCAATCCGCTGGTCGTGACGCCGGTGGAGAGCGTAGGGACCTATGGCGGCACCTGGCGCTCGGCGCTGCGGGGCGGCCTCGACAATGCGTGGATCGCCCGTACCGTCGCCTATGATGGCCTGGTCCGCTACAACCGGGAATGGAACGAGATCGTCCCGAACCTGGCCGAAAGCTGGGAAGTCAGCGCGGACGCAACCACCTATACCTTCCACCTGCGCGAAGGGCTGAAGTGGAATAACGGCACGCCGTTCACCAGCGCCGATATCGCCTTCGCGGTCGAGCTGTTCAGCGAGCCCAGCTATGGCGTGGGCGGCTTCATCAAGAACCCCAGCAATCCGGTGACGGTGGAAGTGGTGGACGACACTACGTTCAAGTTCGTGTTCGAGAAGCCGAATGGCGTGATCATGGACGAGCTGGCCAGCGTCAACGGCTTTACCGTCGTGTCGCTTTCCAAGGATTACTGCAGCCAGTTCTACCCCAAATATAACCCCGACGCGGCCGCCCAGGCCAAGGCCGCCGGCTTCGAGACGTGGGAATTGTGGATGACCGACCGCTGCTCATGGGCAACGGAAACCATCCGCTGGGCCAATCCCGAATTGCCGATGATGAATGCGTGGATGATCGACGAGCCGCTGACGGGCGATGCGAGCCGCGCCACCTTCGTGCGCAACCCCTATTACTGGAAGGTCGACACCGAAGGGAACCAGCTGCCCTATATCGACCATCTCTCCATGCGCGTGTCGGACTCGCTCGAAGAGCTGACCCTGATGGCGCTCAATGGCGAGATCGACTTCCAGGATCGCCATATCGCGACCGTGGCCAACCAGCCGCTGTTCTTCGATGGCCAGGAAGCCGGCGACTACCGCCTTGGTGAAAATGTTCCCTCGAACATGAACACCATGGTCCTGCAGTTCAACATGAATCATGTCGATCCCAAGCGGGCCGAACTGTTCCAGAACAAGGACTTCCGCGTCGGCATCAGCCAGCTGATCGACCGCCAGGAAATCATCGACGTCATCTTCACCGGACAGGGCGAGCCCTTCCAGGCCGCGCCGCGCCCGGAATCGCCGTTCTATGACGAGGAGATGGCCAAGCAGTATACCGAGTTCGACCCGGATGCCGCAGCCGCCGCCTTCGAAGCGGCCGGCCTGGGCGCCCGGAATGGCGATGGCTTCTACACCTTCGCCGACGGTTCGCCCCTGGTCGTCACCATCGACATGATCTCCACCGTGCGGCCCGAATGGATCGACATGATGGAATTGCTGCAGCTCCAGATCGAGGCCGGCGGCATCGATATCGAGCTCAACAATATCGACCGCACGCTCTATTACGAGAAGCGTCCGGCCGGCGATTACGATGCGCAGATTTGGCAGGGCGACGGTGGCCTCGATGTGATCCAGGAGCCCCGCTACTACATGGCGAATGGCGATGAATCGGTCTGGGCCTATCGTTGGGCGCAGTGGTTCCAGGGTTCCCGCCCGGAAATCGCCGAAGAGCCGGCGCCGTGGGCCAAGGAGCAGATGGATCTGTTCAACCAGCTGCGTGGCGAGGGCGACCCGGTCAAGCGCGACGACCTGATGAAGCAGATCCTGGCCATCGCCAAGGAAAACTTCCCGGTCATCGGCATCAGCCTGCCTGGCAACGGCTACTACATTGCCCGCAACAATATGCGGAACATCGCCGAACCGATGCTGCACGCATATCTCTTCCCGACCCCGGGCCCCTATGATCCGTTCCAGTGGTATTTTGCGGCTGAATAACGGATCCCTCCCGCCCTCCGCGGCGCTCCCCGCGCCGCGGAGGGTTGAGAATTCTTCCCTTCTCCCCTTGCGGGAGAAGGGCCCGAAGGGCGGATGAGGGGTCTGCGATCTCTCGGCCCGCTGCGTATGAGGAAGCAACCCCTCACCCTGCAATTCTGCTGAACGCAGAATTGCTCCCTCTCCCGCAAGGGGAGAGGGTGGTACCGGGTCCAGACGAACAGGAGACGCCGATGCTGCGTTTCATTACGGGCCGGCTGATTGCGATGGTCCTGACCATGTGGGCGGTGAGCTTCGTGGCCTTTGCCATCATCCAGCTGCCACCGGGCGACTATCTGACGACCTACATGGCCACCTTGGC
This sequence comes from Devosia ginsengisoli, assembly GCF_007859655.1. Lineage (NCBI taxonomy): Bacteria > Pseudomonadati > Pseudomonadota > Alphaproteobacteria > Hyphomicrobiales > Devosiaceae > Devosia > Devosia ginsengisoli. The sequence goes on along the minus strand of NZ_CP042304.1, from coordinate 2,282,176 downwards.
CGCCAATGGCGACCGGGTGGACCCCGCCGCCATCGAGGCCTTGCGGCGGCAATACGGGTTCGGCGAGCCCTATGTCGTGCAATATTGGAAATGGATCACCGGCATCGTATTGCGCGGCGATTTCGGGCAGAGCTTCGAATGGAAGGCGCCGGTAACGACGCTGATCTGGGGGCGCCTGGGCAATTCCATCCTGCTCGAGGGCCTGGCGGTCATCGTCATGTGGCTGGTGGCGCTGCCCATCGGCATCTATGCGGCGGTGCGCAAATATTCGCTGGGCGATTACCTCGCCACCATTGGCGGCTTTATCGGCCTGGCCATTCCCAACTTCTTCTTCGCGCTGATCCTGATGTATCTGAGCTTCGTGTGGTTCGGGGAAACGCTGGGCGGGCTGTTCTCGCCCGAATACGAGGCGGCGCGCTGGAGCCCGGCCCGGATCTGGGATTTCCTGAGCCACGCCTGGGCGCCCATCCTGGTGCTGTCCATGGCGGGGACGGCGGAGCTGATCCGCATCCTCAGGGCCAACCTGCTCGACGAGCTCAAGAAGCCCTATGTCACGACGGCGCGGGCCAAGGGGCTCAGCGAATTCCGTACCATCATGAAGTATCCGGTGCGGGTGGCGCTCAATCCGCTGATCTCGACCATCGGCTGGCTGCTGCCGGCGCTGGTGTCGAGTTCGGTGCTGGTGTCGGTCGTGCTCAACCTGCCAACCGCCGGGCCGCTGCTGCTGCGCTCGTTGACATCACAGGACATGTATCTGGCCGGCGCCATCATCATGCTGCTGGGCATACTCACCGTGATCGGCACGCTGATTTCGGACCTTCTCCTCGCGTGGATCGACCCGCGCATTCGCTACGGGAGCAAGTAAGTGGCCGTGGACACAATCACCCAAAATCCTGCTGCCATCGACATTCCCGTGGTCCGCGCCCGGCGCGAGAGCCAGCTTGGGCTGATGTGGCGGCGCTTCAAGCGGCACCGGCTGGCGCTGGTCAGCCTGTGGATCGTCATCGCCTTCTATCTCGTGGCCCTGCTCGCCGAATTCCTGGCGCCTGCCGATCCGGCAGCCTATAGCGCGCGCTATACCTATGCGCCGCCGCAGGGCATCCAGTTTTTCTCGACCAGCGAGGATGGCTCCTGGCGGTTTTTCCCGCATGTGAACGGTTATGCCACCGAAATCGACCCCAAGGCGATGCGACGCACTTTCGTGCTCGATCCCGAGGTGGAAATACCGGTGCGGTTCTTCGCACCCTCCGACCCCTATATGCTGCTGGGCATCATCCCCCTGTCGGTCAAGTTCATCGGGGTGACCGAGGCGCGGGCGCCATTCTACATCCTGGGGGCCGACCGGCTGGGCCGCGACCTGCTGAGCCGGCTGATCCACGGCACGCGCATTTCGCTCTCGATCGGCCTCGCCGGTGTGACGCTGAGCCTGTTCTTCGGCATCATCATCGGCGGCTTTGCCGGCTATTACGGCGGCTGGTTCGACAGCGCGGTTATGCGCGTGGTCGAGTTCATTCGTTCGATGCCGACCATTCCACTCTGGCTGGGGCTGGCTGCGGCCTTGCCCAAGGACTGGACGGCGCTGCAGACCTATTTCGCCATCACCATCATATTGAGCCTCATCGGCTGGACCGAACTGGCGCGCGTGGTGCGCGGGCGTTTCCTCAGTCTGCGAACCGAGGATTTCGTGACCGCGGCGCAGCTTGATGGCGCCAGCGATTGGCGCATCATCACGCGGCACATGGTGCCCAGCTTCATGAGCCACATCATCGCGGCAGCAACGCTGGCCATTCCCGGCATGATCTTGGCCGAAACCGCGCTCTCGTTTCTCGGGCTCGGATTGCAGGCACCAATCGTTAGCTGGGGCACGCTGCTGCAGGACGCGCAGAATATCCGCACGCTGGCCACGGCACCCTGGCTTTTGACGCCGGGCATCTGCGTGGTGGTGATCATTCTCAGCATGAACTTCTTTGGCGATGGGCTGCGCGATGCGGCCGATCCACATGGGCGGTGAGACGATGGTTTCAGGCGTTTCGCGTTTGCGGAAAGACACCCCCCTCCGAGCGACGCTAGGCGCTGTGCGCCAAGCTCTGCTTGCCTCCCCCTCAAGGGGGGAGGTGAACCCGGAGGGTTCGGCAAGATGGTGCCACAACCTCAATGTCACCCTCCCCCTTGAGGGGAGGGTAGCGAAGCTTGGCCTGAAGGGGCGTAGCGGAGCTAGGGAGGGGGTGGTCCCGGGCCACGTTCGTTGTGCAGGAGTTGCCAGGTGACCCAACCCATCCTCACCATTTCCGACATGTCCATCACCTTCTCGTCGCCCGACGAGGCGGATATCGAAGCGGTGCGGCAGGTCGACCTGACGCTGACGCCGGGCAAGACGCTGGCGCTGGTGGGCGAGAGCGGTTGCGGCAAGTCGGTCACCGCGCGGGCGGTGCTGCGGCTGCTCGACAAGAATGCGGAAATCCGGCGTGGCTCGATTGTCTTTTCGCCCGGTGACGAACCACCGACCGATATCGTCAAGCTCAAGCCGGACAGCCTGCCGCTCCGGGCTATCCGGGGCAACCAGATCTCGATGATCTTCCAGGAGCCGATGAGCTCGCTGTCGCCGGTGCATACGATCGGCGACCAGATCGACGAAATGGTCATCATCCACGAAGGGCTCAAGCCCAAACAGGCGCGGGAGCGCACGGTGGCTTTGCTCGACCAGGTGGGAATTCCCGGCGCGCGGGAGCGGGCGGATGCCTATCCGTTCCAGCTATCGGGCGGTTTGCGGCAGCGCGCGATGATCGCCATGGCGCTGGCCTGTACGCCCAAGCTGCTGATCGCGGACGAGCCGACCACGGCGCTCGATGTCACCACGCAGGCGCAGATTCTCGACCTGCTGCGCCAACTGCAGGCCGATTTCGGCATGGCCATGCTGTTCATCACCCATGATCTCGGTGTGGTGGCCGAGATCGCTGACGAGGTGGCGGTGATGTATCTGGGCGATGTGGTCGAGCAGGGCAATGTGCACGATGTGTTTGCCCGCCCGAGCCACCCCTATACGCAGGCGCTGATGGCTTCCATTCCCAAGATGGCGCGCAAGGCCGATCGGGTGCGTCTCTCACCCATCAAGGGTACGGTGCCGGCGCCCCGGGATCGGCCCGAAGGCTGCGCCTTTACCAGCCGCTGCCCCTATGCCTTCGAGCCCTGTGCCACGGTGCGGCCGGAGCGGACCGCGGTGGGCAATGGCCATCATGCGCGCTGCCACCTGCTGACGCGTCAACCTGCGGAGGCGGTGGCATGAGTACCTTGCTGACTGTCGAGCATCTCTCCAAGCATTTCACACTATCGGGCGGCTGGTTCGGGCCGGAACGGCGGCTCGATGCGCTGACTGATATCAACCTGACGGTAGAAGCCGGCGAAACGCTGGCCATTGTGGGCGAAAGCGGCTGCGGCAAGACCACTCTGGGCCGCTGCATCATCAAAGCGCAGCCGGTCAGCGAGGGCAGGGTGGTCTATCACCCCAAGTCCGGCGGCGAGGTGGAACTGACCGCGCTCAACAAGCGGGAGATCAAGCCGTGGCGGCAGGATATCCGCATGATCTTCCAGGACCCGATGAGCTCGCTCAATCCCAATATGCGGGTCTTCGATATCGTGGCCGAGCCCCTGCGCATTCACAAGATCTGCAAGGGCAAGGAACTGGAAGAGCGCGTGCTGAGCACACTCGAAAAGGTCGGCATTCCCGCCGAAGCGGTGGGACGCTATCCGCACGCCTTCTCCGGCGGCCAGCGTCAGCGCATCGGCATTGCCCGCGCGCTGGTGCTGGACCCCAAGCTGGTGATTGCCGACGAGGCAGTCTCGGCGCTCGACGTCTCCATCCAGGCGCAGGTGCTGAACCTGCTCGAAGACCTCAAGGCCGAGTTCGGGCTGACCTATATCTTCATCAGCCACGACCTGGGGGTGGTCAATTATATCGCCGACCGGGTGGTGGTGATGTATCTCGGGCATGTGGTCGAGAATGCGCCCACCGAAATGCTGTTCGAGCGGCCGCGCCACCCCTATACCGAATTGCTGCTCGAAGCGCTGCCCATTGCCGACCCGACGCGGCGCAAGGGGCGGAAGAAGGAAGTGCGCGGGGAAATCCCCCTATCTCGGCAATCGCCCTGTGGGCTGCCCGTTCCACACGCGCTGCAAATATGCCGAGGACCGCTGCCGCACCGACAAACCGGCTTTGCGCCCCATCAACGGAACGGCGCAGGAAGCGGCCTGCCACTTTGCCGAAAAACTCAATTTGAAGGGCGCTTATGACGACGCGCCAAACGAGGTTTTTGCCTGAAATGATCTATGATCCGGTGAGCGCCAATCCGCTGCATGGCAATCCGCTCAAGACCCGCGCCGATGTGGAAAGGGCGCTGGGTGACCTGTTCAATCCGCTGCTGCCCTTCTTTTCTGAAGGCGCGGCGCGGGTGCGGCTCGATGGGGCAGGGGCGCATTTCGACCGCGCAGCGGCGGACCTCGAAGGCTTTGCCCGCCCGCTCTGGGGGCTGACGCCGCTGGCGGCAGGCGGCGGAAAATTCGACCATTGGGAACTCTACCGGCGGGGCCTCGCCAATGGCACCGACCCCGAGCATCCCGAATATTGGGGCACGGTCAATGCCACCGACCAGCGCATGGTCGAGTTAGCGGCCATCGGCTTCACCATGCGGCTGCTGCCGCATCTGGTGTGGGAGCCATTGAGCGAGAAAGCCAAAAGAAATCTGGCAGCATACCTCAAGCATGCTCGTCAGTTTGATTACGCCGACAATAACTGGAAATTCTTCCGCATCCTGGTCGATCTTGGCCTCGCGGAATGCGGCGTCGAGTTCGACCGCTCGCTGACGGAAAAATATCTCGAAGAGCTGGACGGCTTCTATCTGGGCGATGGCTGGTATCGCGATGGCAATGTCCGGCGCATCGACCACTACATTCCCTTCGCCATGCACTTTTACGGGCTGATCTATGCCAAGCTGGCGCGAGGCGACGAGAAGCGCGTGGCGGCCTACAAGGAACGCGCCGAGCTCTTCGCCAAGGATATCCGCCATTGGTTCGACGAGGATGGCGGCGTGCTGGCCTTCGGACGGAGCCTGACCTATCGCTTTGCCTGTGGCGGCATCTGGGGCGCACTGGCCTTTGCCGACCTCGAAGCTCTGCCATGGGGCGAGATCAAGGGGCAGTTCCTGCGCCACCTGCGCTGGTGGGCCGACAAGCCGATCGCCAACCGCGATGGCGTGCTGTCCATCGGCTACGGCTATCCGAACCTGTTCATGTCCGAGAGCTACAATTCGGCCGGCTCGCCCTATTGGGCGCTTAAGGCTTTCCTGCCGCTGGCGCTGCCAGCCGATCACCCGTTCTGGATGGCCGAGGAAACGCCGGCTGTGGTGAGCAAGAAGCCGGTGCCGCTCAAGCATCCTGGCATGGTGATGACCCATACGCCGGGCAATGTGGTCGCCCTGTCGAGCGGCCAGCAGAACTGGCAGATGCGGGCCGGCACCGAGAAATATGCCAAATTCGTCTATTCGAGCCGCTACGGCTTTTCGACCGAGGTGGACGAGCGCGCCTATAGCCAGGGCGCCTTCGACGGGGCTTTGGCCTTTTCCGATGACGGCCGGCACTACCGGGTGCGCGAGACCAATGAGGTCGCGCAGATTGCCGAGCAGACGCTCTATTCGCGGTGGAAACCGTGGAGCGATGTCGAGGTCGAGACCTGGCTGATCCCGGCCAACCTCTGGCATATCCGCGTGCATCGCATTACGACGCCGAGGGCGTTGCACGCCACCGAAGGTGGCTTTGCCATAGCGCGGGCCGACCTCAATGCCGATACCTATATCGACGAGGCCGGTCGAGCCGTTGCCAAGAGCGCTGACGATGTGAGTGCCATCGTTGATCTCACCGGCAAGCGCGAGGGCCGTGCGCACCGGGCCTATCCAAACACCAACCTCATCGTCTCCAAGACCATCGTGCCGCAATTGCGCGGCGAGATTCCTGATGGAACGACGCTGCTGGTGACGGCGGCGATGGCGCTGCCCGCGGGGGCTGAGGCCGAGGCGGCGTTGAGCCAGGTTCCGCATGCGCCTGATATGGCGGCGCTCGAGGCCATGTTTGCCCGCGAGGGCGTGGATGTCAGCGCCATCCTGGTGCCGGAGCGGTTCTGAAATGTGCCCTAAACTCGCCTTCGCCATGGCGGCGGACAAGACCAGGCATGTGTTTGACGAGGAGGCGCTGGCACGGCTGGCGCAGACCTGTGACATCGTCCGCGCCGTGCCGCTGGAGGAATTTTCCAGCGCCGAGGCGCGCGCCGTACTTGATGAGATCGACATTCTCGTCACCGGCTGGGGTTGCCCCATGGTGACGGCCGAAGTGGTCAAGGCCGCACCGAACCTGAAGCTCATTGCCCATGCGGCGGGAACGGTGAAATTCACACTGGACCCCGTCGTCTATGACGCGGGCATCAGGGTGACCCATGCGGCCGACGCCAATGCGGTACCGGTGGCGGAGTTCACATTGGCCGCGATCATCTTCGCCAACAAGCGCGTGTTCGAACTGCGCGACCGCTACCGGGCTGATCCGGGGCGGCGGAGCAGTTACGCCCTGATGGACGAACCGATCGGCAATTATCACCGCACGGTCGGTCTGGTGGGTGCCTCGCGCATCGGCCGCAAGGTGGCGCGGATGCTGCAGGCCTTCGACTTCACCGTGCTGCTGAGCGACCCTTTCGTGAAGCCTGATGATCCGGTGCTCGATGGGGCGGAACTGGTCGATCTCGATACGCTGATGGCGCGCTCGGACGTGGTGTCGATCCACGCCCCATCGCTGCCGACGACGCGGGCGATGATCGGGGCCGGGCAACTCGGGCTGATGAAGGACGGCGCAGCCTTCATCAATACGGCGCGCGGAGCGCTGATCGACGAGGCGGCGCTGATTGCCGAGCTGCAATCGGGGCGTATCCATGCCGTGATCGACGTGACCGACCCCGAAATTCCCGAACGCGGCTCCCCGCTCTATGACCTGCCCAATGTGTTCCTGACCCCGCATGTGGCCGGGGCCGTCGGCACGGAACGGCTGCGGCTGGGCCAGATGGCGATCGAGGAAATCGAGCGCTTCGTGGCCGGGGCGCCGTTGGAATTCGAGATCGAGCCGGCGCTGCTCGAACGGCTGGCCTGACCCGGTGAGGATTGAATGACGTCTCTGTCCGCCAAGCCATCCGATCAACCCGATCCCGAGCATGAAGCGCGCCTGCAATTCCTGACCTGGGACCGGACGCCCGCGGACATCGACTCGCCCGCGCACCGGGCGCGGCTGGCGCGGTGGGCCGCCGTGGCGGGGGCGACGTTCCACCCCACGGCCTATGTGGCAGCTGAGGCGGCGATCTTCACGTCGCATCTGGTGCTGGGCGCGGATAGCTGGATCGCTGGCCACGCGCTGGTGCGTGGCGATGTGGAATTCGGTGCGCATTGCACGGTCAATCGCTATGCGATGATTTCGGGCAAGGTGCGCTGCGGCGACGGCGTGCGGATTGCCAGCCATGTGTCCATCGTGGGGTTCAACCACGGGTTCGACGATCCCGGCGTGCCCATTCATATGCAGAAGCATGAAAGCCTGGGCATCACCATCGGGGACGATGTGTGGATCGGCGCCAATGCCGTGGTGCTCGACGGGGTCAAAGTCGGCAAGGGCGCGGTGATCGCGGCCGGGGCGGTGGTGAGCAAGGATGTGCCTGATCTCGCCATTGTCGGCGGCGTGCCGGCCAAAGTGGTGCGCTATCGCGGACAATCGAGCAGGCGCGATACTGCCGGGGCGCTGGTGCGGCTGGGGGAAGCTGCGGCAGCGCAGTGGCCCGAGGTCCTGGCGCGATTCCGCGAGGACGGGGAATATATCTCGCGCGAGGCAGACGGGACCGTGCGACGCAGCGCGCGCCACCTGAACGACGCCATCGAGATCGCAGCCGGGTTTGGCGCGCTGCCCGAGGGGCTGGATGCGGCGGCGACGCTCCAGCAATTGCAAGCCTTGCAGGACCCGGAGACCGGCCTGTTCCCCGATCCGCACCAACCGCCCGCCGCCGGGCAGGCACAGCGGGACAATGGGCTGGCGCTCTACAATGTATTGTCGGTCGGCTATGCCATCGAAGTGCTGGGCGGGCAGCCGCTGCATCGGGTCTCGGCTGTGGAACTGGGCGCGCGGGCGCTATGCGACTGGCTCGATAGCCTGTCCTGGCGCGAGCGGGCCTGGGGCGCCGGAGCGGCCGTGGATGCCATCGGCACGGCGCTCTATTTCAATGCGCGCTATTTCGAGACCGGGCGGGCGCGGGAGACCTTGTTCGGCTGGCTGGCGCTGAAACAGGATCGGGCGACGGGACTGTGGGGCTCGCCGACACCGGCGGAAGGGCTGCTGCAGCCGGTCAACGGCTTCTACCGGTTGACCCGCGGCACCTATGCGCAATTCGGCCTGCCGGTGCCCAATGCCGAGCGGGCCATCGACTCGGTGCTGCTCAACTATCGCAATCACGACGGCTTTTCCGGGCGGACCTATACGGCCTGCAACCTGCTCGATACCGTGCACCCGCTGCTGCTCTGCCTCAGGCAGACCGATCATCGCCGGCCCGAGGCCGAGGCGATTGCGCGTGCCGTGATCGGCCGGGCAGGGGAACGCTGGGTGGCGGGCGCGGGCTTTGCCTTTGCCGACGGGCAGGAGACAAGCCTGCAGGGCACCGAAATGTGGCTCAGCGTCGTACATCTGGCCGCGGAGTTGCTGGATATTGCGGGTGAATTCGTCTTTGTGCCCAAGGGGGTACATCGAACGCAGGCAGTGGGATTGGGACTATGAAGAAAGCCCTCGTGGTCTGGGGCGGGATGGAACTGCATACGCCGGAGCGGAGCGCCAATGTCGTGCGCGAGCTGCTGGAGGCCGAAGGCTTCGCCGTGACGGTGACCTCGGATTACGAGGCGCTGGGGGCTGACGATATCGCCAGCAACGACCTCGTCGTGCCCGTCATCACCGACGGGGTACTGGCGCCGGAAAAGATGGCCAACCTGGTCGCGGCGATCCGCGCGGGAACCGGGCTGGCCGGGTTCCATATGGGACTGGCCACGAGCTTCCGCAGTTCGGTGCCATTCCGCTATGCCGCCAGCGTCTACTGGGTGCAGCATCCGGGCAATATCATCACCTACACGGTGGACGTGAAGCGGGGCGACCACCCCATCATGGCCGATATCGGCAGCTTCGAGCATACGAGCGAGCAGTATTATCTCAACTACGATCCGGCGGTCGACGTGCTGGCGACGACCACCTTTTCAGGGGAATTCCACCCCTGGCGTAAGGATGTGGTGATGCCGGTCGTGTTCACGACCATGCATGACCAGGGGCGGGTATTCTATTCCTCGCTGGGGCATACGGCCGACGAGCTGGTGGGGCCGGTGCGCGAGATATTGCGGCGCGGACTGGTCTGGGCGGCGCGCTAGGCCTGGGTGCCACCCGGAAGTGAACGGAAAGACCATGCCGGGGCGGAACCCCCAGGCAAGGCGGAGAGTTGCGGCAGCAGCGTCAAACCATTTTTTGGAGATGACACATGGCTACCGAAAAAACGCTCAATGACCTGTTCCTCGACACGCTCAAGGACATCTACTACGCCGAACGCCAGATCGTGAAAACGCTGCCCAAAATGGCCAAGGCGGCCAGTTCGGCCGAGCTCAAGGCCGGGTTCGAGAAGCATCTCGAAGAGACCGAGGGCCATGTCGAGCGGCTGGAGCAGATTTTCGAACTGCTGGACAAGCCGGCCCGCGGCAAGACCTGCGACGCCATTCTCGGCATTATCGAGGAAGGCAAGTCCATCATGGACGAGTTCAAGGGCACGGCGGCGCTCGATGCCGGACTGGTCTCGGCGGCGCAGGCGGTGGAGCATTACGAGATCGCCCGCTATGGCACGCTCAAGACCTGGGCGCAGCAACTGGGCCTCAGCGAGGCCGTGACCCTGCTCGATGCCACGCTGCAGGAAGAAGTGGCGACCGACAAGAAGCTGAGCCAGGTGGCCATGGCCAATGTGAACCTGAAGGCGGCCTGATCCACCGGGCGCAGGGAAACCTGCGCCCTTTCTAACCGGTTGCGGCGATGCGGAAAAATTCGGATGTGGCCGAACAAATTCGGCAGACGGCCTATTTCCTGTGGGAACAGGATGGGCGGCCGGAGGGTCGGCCGTTCCATTACTGGCTGCGCGCCAAGGACATGCTGGTGCGCCAGATGGCCTATGACAAATGGCTGGCCGAAGGCACGCCGGTGGACCGCGCCGAAGAGCACTGGCGCGATGCAGCAGGAGAGATCGAGCAGAAATGAGAACGGGCCCGAAAGGGCCCGTTTGGTCGAGATTGTGCCGCAGGAGAAGCTGGGCCCTGCGAGCGTAGCTCTCCGGGCCTGATCGCCTAAAATCTCCCCACTGGGGAGATTTTGCCGCCGAAGGGGCGGCCGGCGATCAGTCCTTCGCGCGCTCTACATACGAATTGTCGTCCGTCAAAATCACGATGCGGGTGCCGGTACCGATATGGGGTGGGACCATGACGCGCAGGCCGTTATTGAGCACGGCGGGCTTGTAGGATGAGGAAGCCGTCTGGCCCTTGACGACAGGCTCGGTCTCGACAATCTCGAAGGTCAGGCGCTGCGGCAGTTCCATCGAAAGGGCGGTGCCTTCGAAGGTCTTGAGATGCACCTTCATGCCGTCGGTGAGATAGGCGCGCTGGTCGCCGATGACATCGTCGGCTACGGTGATCTGCTCGTAGCTGACCGGCTCCATGAAGTGGTGGCCTTCGCCGTCGGAATAGAGATAATCGTATTCACGATCGTCGACATCGGCCTTCTCGACCATTTCGACGGTGCGCCAGCGGCCGACGACCTTCACGCCATCGGAAATGCGGCGCATATTGACGTTGGTGATGGAATTGCCCTTGCCGGGGTGGACGTTTTCCGCCGTCAGCACGACATGCAGATTGCCGTCCTGTTCGACGACGTTGCCCTTGCGCAGCGAAGAGGCGATGACCTTGACCATTATTCTTCCTTGTTCATTTCGGATGCGCGTCGTAGAGGCAGGGCCGTGTTGAGACGGCCAGTCTGTGGCGCCGGAATAGACTTTTCGAGCGCCCACTACCCTATTCCGGCGAAAATCGCCAGCCCGGCCGCAATAAAGGTCACATGAGTCAGCCCGTTTTCCAGCCCTCGCCATGGTGGTCGCCTCAGGTCCATGCCGACCGGCGGCCGATCCTTGTGGCGCGCGGGCGGATCGAGGCGGGGGTGCGGGCCTATCTCGCCAGCCACGATTTTCTCATCGTCGATCCGCCGGGCCTGCAGCTTTCGCCGGGCAACGAGACGCACCTGCATGCTTTCGGCACCACCATGATCGGCAATGATGGCGTGGGGCGGCCGATGTATCTCCACACCTCGCCCGAATTCACCATGAAGAAGCTGCTGGCCGCCGGGGAGCGGCGGATTGCGAGCCTCCAGCATGTGTGGCGCAACCGCGAGCGCAGCGCGCTGCACCACCCTGAATTCACCATGCTGGAATGGTATCGGGCCGGCGAGGGCTATGACGCTGTTATCGCCGACTGCGTGGAATTGCTGCGCATTGCGGCAAGGGCGACAGGCGTCGAGGCGCTGCGTTTCAGGGACAGGCAATGCGATCCGTTTGCCGAGCCGGAGCGGCTCAGCGTGGTCGATGCCTTCCAGCGCTATGCAAACATAGACCTGCTGGCCAGCATGGACAGCGAGGGCGTGCCCGATGGCGAGCAATTGGCCGGGCAGATGCTGGCTGTCGGGCTCGACGTGCCCGATGATCGGAGCTGGAGCTATCTCTTCAGCCGCATCCTGGTCGAGAAGGTCGAGCCCAATCTCGGCATGGGGCGGGTGACCGTGCTGGACCGCTATCCGGCCGCCGAGGCGGCCCTGGCGCGGCGCGCGGCGGATGACCAGCGGGTATCGGAACGGTTCGAACTCTATGCCTGCGGGGTGGAACTGGCCAACGGCTTCGGTGAACTGACCGATGCCGAGGAGCAGAGGCGGCGGTTTCTCGCCGAAATGGCGGAGAAGCAGCGCATCTATGGCGAGCGCTACCCGCTGGACGAAGACTTTCTGGCGGCGCTCGAACTGATGCCGGAGGCGAGCGGCGTAGCCCTGGGCTTCGACCGACTGGTCATGCTGGCGACGGGCGCGCCGAAGATCGAGGCGGTGCTATGGGCGCCGGTGGCGGAATGAGCGCCGCCATCAAGACCGTGGAGGCGCTGGTCGATGCCGGACTGAGCGATGGCGTCGGCCTTGACGCCGTGGCGGCCAGATATGCCATCGCCATCACGCCTGATGTGGCCGCGCTGATCGATGCGGCAGACCCGGACGATCCCATCGCCCGCCAATTCGTGCCTGATGCGGCCGAGCTGGTGACCACGCCGGAGGAGCGGGCTGACCCGATCGGCGACCTTTCCCATTCGCCGGTGGAAGGCATCGTACATCGCTATCCTGATCGGGTGCTGCTCAAGGCGGTGCATGTCTGCCCGGTCTATTGCCGCTTCTGCTTCCGTCGCGAAATGGTGGGGCCGCAGGGCCTGGGCACGTTGACCGCGACCGAGCTCGACGCGGCTATCGCCTATATCGCGGACCACGCCGAAATCTGGGAGGTCATCCTCACCGGGGGTGACCCGCTGGTGCTGTCGCCCCGGCGCCTGCGCGATATCATGGAGCGGCTGGCTGATATTGAGCATCTGAAGATCGTGCGCTTCCATACGCGCGTGCCGGTGGTGGAGCCGGACCGGGTGGATGGCGACATGGTCGCGGCATTCAAGGCCAGCGGCAAGACCACCTATCTGGCGGTGCATGCCAATCATCCGCGCGAATTCACGCCCCAGGCCAAGGCAGCGCTGGCGCGGCTGGCCGATGGCGGCGTGGTGCTGGTCAGCCAGTCGGTGCTGCTCAGGGGCGTCAATGACGATGTCGACACGCTGGCTGACCTGATGAAGGCTTTCGTCGAAAACCGGGTGAAGCCCTATTACCTGCACCACCCCGACCTGGCGCCGGGAACCAGCCATTTCCGCCTTGGCATCGAAGAGGGGCAGCAATTGGTTTCGGCCCTGCGCGGCCGGATTTCCGGGCTGGCGCAGCCGACCTATGTGCTCGACATTCCCGGCGGACACGGCAAGGCAGAAATCGGGGCCAGCGCCATATCAGGCGGCGACGGATGCTTTACCGTGCGCGACTGGCAGGGCGGGGACCATCGCTATCCGCCCTAATGATCGGGTCGCTACGCCTCTTCCACCGCCCGACCGGCTGGGAAAACCCCTGACATCACGGTGAAAGCCGGTATCCGCCGCACCCGGTCGGTCCACCGCCGCAAGGCTGGATAGTCCTGGCGGGAAATGCCGCCTTCTTCGCTCAGCATGACGTAGGGGAAGCAGGCGATATCGGCCGTCGTCGGGTGCGCAGGTGAACACAACCAGTCGCGGCCTTCGCGCTCGCCGAACCAGAGATGCTCATCCATCAACCGGAAGATGCGGTGAGCGCCCCTCTGGGCCTTTTCGACGTCGAAATCGTAGAAGAAACCCAGTGCCAGCCGCGCGGCCGAGGCCGTGGACGTGATGTCGTCGGCCACGGCATGCCAGCGCAGCACTTCGGCCGTGATAGCCGGATCATCGGGAAACCACAGGCCGGTCTCGTCATATTTCTTCGCCAGATAGGTGAGGATGGCGCCGGAATCCGACAGGGTCAGGTCGCCGTCCTGCAACACGGGGAGCTGGCCGAAGGGGTTGAGGCGCAGGAACCAATCGGCCTTGTGCTGGCGGCCGGGATAGAAATCCACCGGCACGATGTCGTAGCGCAGCTTGAGGATGCCCATCAGCAGGCGGAGCTTGTAGCAGTTCCCTGACAGTTCGAAGTCGTAAAGGGTAATGGCCATGGTCAGATATCCAGCACCAGGCGGGCCGATTTCGCCCTGCTTACGCAGGTCATCATGCAGCTATTGGCGCGTTTTTCGCTGTCGTTGAGATAGACGTCCTGATGGTCCACCTCGCCTTCGATGACCGTGGTGAGGCAGGTGCCGCAGGCACCCTGTTCGCAGGATGAGGGCACGGTGAGGCCGGCCTCGCGCATCACTTCCATGATGGATTTGCCCGAAGGCACATGCAGCGTCATGGCCGAACGCGCGAGTTCGACATCGAAGGCCGACGAATTGTCGATGATCTTGTCATTCTTGAAATATTCGAAATGGATCGACTCATCCGGCCAGCCCTGCGCGGCAGCGGTGTCGCGGACGGTTTCGAGCATCGGGCCGGGGCCGCAGACATAGACATGCTGGGCCATGCTCCACTGGCCCAGGGCCGTGGCGATGGCAGTGCCGATTTCGGCGCGGGGCAGGCCGGTGTGGAAGATCACCTTGCCATGCAACGCCTCGAGTTCGCTGCGGAAGGCGACGGTTTCGCCGGCCCGGGTGAAGTAATGCAATTCGTAGGGCAAGGCGGACTTGTCTAGGAAGCGTGCCATGGAGAGCAAAGGCGTGATGCCGATGCCGCCCGCGATCAGCACGGTTCTGATAGCGTCGCGGCGCAGCGGGAAATTGTTGCGCGGCTCGGAAATGGAGAGCAGGTCGCCCTCGCGCACGGTTTCGACCAGCACCTTGGAGCCGCCCTTGGAAGCGCTCTCCTGCTTGACGCCGATGATATAGCTCATCAGCTCGCCCGGCCCATTGGTGATGGAATATTGCCGCGTCATGCCATTGGGCAAATGCAGGTCGATATGGGCGCCGGGCTGGAACGTGGGAAGGTGCCCGTCGCGCCCCGCCAGCTCGAAGCCGATAACGCCATCGGCGCTGACCCATTTGCGCTTGACCATGACGGTGATGGTATTGCCCTTGGGAATGGCGATATCGGGCATGGTGGCTAGGTCGGCCGAGACCTTGTCGTATGCAGGCTGCAGCGGCTCGGGCGCCGGCTTGCGGGCGGCCGAGCGTTCGAGGCGGTCGCGCAGCTTGGACAGCAACTCATTGTAGTGGCGGAGGGTCGCCACTGCATCGACTGGCTGCTCGCGCAGCAGGCCGCGGATCACGGCACGGCCGGCATCGACGGGCTGGACGAAGTAATAGATGCCGCCAAAACGAACGGCGAGGCCGGGCAGCAGATCGGCCGGCTGGTCGTCTGGCGCGAGTCCGCCAAGCGCGGCCAGCACATCCTCGGGTGCGGCATTGACCGGCACGGGGCGAAGCGCGAACCAGTCATGCCCTTCGGCGCCGGCAAAGGGGCGGAAAGCCTGCTGGTCATTAGCGGCCGACCAGATGAGGCCATAGGCCTCGCGCACCGGATAGGTGCGGTTCTGGATGCGGCGGGCCGGGGCATCGGCGGGGTGGGCCGGAATATAGGTGCAGCCGGCCGAGCGGTTGGCATAGCGCCAGCCGTGATACTGGCATTTGAGCTCGCCGCCTTCGTTGATGCCGATGGAGAGGCGCACTCCGCGATGCAGGCACCGGTTTTCCCAGACATTGACATTGCCGTCATCGGCCCGCCAGACGGCGAGTTCGCGGCCGAGCAACTGGCCCTGATAAACATGGCGGAAGGGCAGGTCCTCGCTCGAGGCGATGGGGTACCAGGTGGGGTCGGAGAGGGAGAGAGTCATTCGGTCATCCGAGGATAGTCAGGGATCGCGCCACGATCGGATGAGGTCGTTTTCTTGCGGGCCTTGGCGTACGAGGCGCGCTGCATCGGATCAGCTTGCCATCGGGATCACGCCATAGGTGATGCCCTTCTGGCTCAGCCAGCGGCGATAGGCGATGGCGCTCTTGTCGGCGCGGATCGGCGTTTCGGCGCGTGGGTCGAGCGGCAGGCGCTTGGGATACTGGTTTTCGAGGATCGGCTTGTCCTGGCCGAAAATGGTCTGCTGGAAGCGGCGCAGGTCGGTAATGGTGGATTCGGAATCGATCATCGACTGCAGCAGGTGGGCGCGGCAGCGCTCTTCGGTCATCGGCTGCAGGAAAATGGCGATGACGTCGCGGCGGCTCTCGTCCTCGGGGCAGGATTTGTAGAGCACCGAGCAGAACGGGTGCGGCACGCGATAGACGTATTCGACTTCCATGGCCTCGGTCGCCGACTTGGCGGCGCGGGGCTGGATGAACTTGCAGCGGGTGGCGAGCACCTCGTCGCGTTCCTCGGACACCTCGACGTCATATTCCTTGACCTCGGTATGCGGTTCGGCGCCGAGAATGTCGGTATGGACATAGGGGAAGTGGCCCATGTCGAGAAAATTTTCCACCGCGCGCGGGGCCGATACGGCCAGGCCGATCGAGCCGCAGCTCATGTTCTTGCGGTCGGCTTCGGCATATTCGGGGATGGGAAACAGTTCCCTGGGCGGATTGCCCAGGCTGGTCCAGACATAGCCATAGCCGGTGATAACGGGGAGACGATCGAGCACGGTTTCGGGGTCGATCTCGTCGTCCTGCTCCTCATTGGTACGGCGCCAGACCACGGGATTGCCTGACGTGTCGCGGGTCAGGGCGAGCCTGACATCGAGCAGGACAGTGGTCTCGACCATGCCGACAGGCACTTCGTCGGTGGCGGCTATGACCTGCCAGAGGTCGCGGGTAGTGGGATCGATGGTCGTCATTGCAGGTCTCAACTGTTGGCGCTGAGCATAGTCCGCCCGATCCGCGGTGTCATGCCCGGTCAGCGGGAATCTCCGTTGTGTGAATGACGGATGAGGTCGTGGCCGCTAATGTTCCACCACACATTGAGTCATCCCCGCGAAAGCGGGGACCTCTGTTTCGATGAGGGTTCGGCCAACGGAGGTTCCCGCTTTCGCGGGAATGACACCGCGACTGGCTGGTGTCGGGGAGATTTTAGACTTGGAAAGTTCATCGCAACGGTTTCCGGCGACGCTGCTTGAGGAGAAAGTCGCCACGCGGCTGCGCGAAGCAGGAGCCAGCGAGGCATCGCTCACAGCGGCCACCAGGGCCATGCTGCACGCGTCGCTGGTCGGCGTGGACAGCCATGGCGTGCGGCTGACGGAACACTATTGCAACATGCTGGCCGGTGGCCGGCTCAACAAGAATCCGCAGCTCAAGGTGGATATCCGTGCTGCCGGCAGCGCCATGGTGGATGGCGATGACGGGCTGGGGCATTACGCGGCCTATCATGCCGTCGAGGTGGGGATAGAGCTGGCGCAAAAGGCCGGCGTGGGAGCGGTAGGCATTGCCCATTCGTCCCATCTGGGCGCGGCGGGCGCCTATGCGCTTGCTGGCGCGGAGCGGGGCTTCGTCACCTTCGCCACGACCAATACCGATTCCATGGTGGCCCTGTTCGATGGCGCGGCACGGTTCCACGGCACCAATCCGCTGGCCTTCGCCGCGCCGGTGCCGGACAGCAGGCCCTGGCTGCTCGACATGGCAACCTCGTCCATTCCGATGAATCGCGTGCTGCTGCATCGCTCGCTGGAGCTGGAACTGCCTGACGGTGTGGCGGCAGACAAGCATGGCGGTGCAACCACGGACCCCAATACCGCCGACATGCTGCTGCCGCTGGGCGGAGCCGAATATGGCTACAAGGGCGCGGCTCTGGCCGGGGTGGCCACGCTGTTCTCGGCGCTGCTGACCGGCACGACACTCGATACCGATTTCATCCCCATGTATGGCGGGGACGATATTTCGACGCCGCGGAACATGGGCCATTTCGTGCTGGTCATCGACCCGGACAAGTTCGTCGGGCGCGAGCTGTTCGGGGCGATGATCACGCGCTACCTCGCCAGCCTGCGCAGCGCCCCGGTGCGCGAGGGCGCCGAACGCGTGATGGCCCCGGGCGACCGCGAATGGGAAGAAATGGCGCACCGGCAGCAGGAAGGCGTGCCGGTCGATCCGGATACGATCAGGTTCCTGGGGCTGTAGAGCCTTCGAGGCGCGTATCGTCGGGGCCGGGCAGAGGCGCCGCACGGATATCGGCCGGCAGGAACAGCAATATCGCCATGACGGCAATGGCGAGAATGGTCAAGGCAGAGCGCAGTTTCATCGGTCTTCTCCGGCTGCTGCGGAGAATGGGCCAGTTAAGCTCAGGGATCAGCCCCGGTTCGGGGGGGAGCCTAGGCCAGCCCCCGCCTCACCGCTTCGCGTGTCGCCTCCGCTCGGCTGGTGACGCAGAGTTTCTGGTAGATCACCTTGACATAGGACGCGACGGTCTGCGGTTGCAGGCTCAGGCGTGAAGCGGCTTCCGAGACGGTCATGCCGCGGGCGAGCAGGGTCAGCACCTCGGTTTCGCGTGGGCTGAGGCCGGCTTCGTCCTTGACCACGGCGGGCGCGCGGAAATGGCTCAGCATGCGGTGAGCGATGGAGGGCGACAAAGGCGGCTCGCCGCGCTCGATGCGGCGCAGATAATTGACCAGCAGGTCCGCTTCCTCGTCCTTGAGCACATAGCCGCGGGCGCCGGCAGCGATGGCCTCGAACAGATGCGCGTCATCGTCATAGATTGTGGCGACAACGGGAAGCACCTGGGGGTGATCGCGATTGAGGCGCCGCACGATATCGACGCCCGAACCGTCGGGCAGGCCTATATCGATGATGGCGAGCCAGAGGCCGGCGCCGTGGCGGTCGAGCCAGGCATGGGCGGCCTTGAGCGTGCCCGCGGTTTCGATGCGCAGGTCGGGAAAGGCCGAGGCCAGCACGACCAGCATCCAGTCGCGGGTACGGGGTTGATCCTCGATCAGCAGGCACAGGCGGGCAGCGACGGGTTCGACAGTCATAGCGGTGAATTAAGCGGATCGGCCGGTTCCAGCACCCCCGGTTCCGGGGTGTGGGGCGCCAGCACCAGCGGAATATCGAGCGTGATCGTGGTGCCGGTGGCTTGGGCGGCCAGCGTCAGATGCCCGCCGACATCCTCGATGCGGTGGCGCAGGTTGCGCAGGCCGAAGCCTGCTGTTTCCCCGGCCAGTGCCTCTGATGGCATGCCCTTGCCATTGTCGGCGAAATGCAGCGCCAGTTGTCCGGGCGAGAGGCTGGCCGTCACCGTGAAGCGGCTGGCGCCGGAATGGCGGATGGCGTTGGAGACGATTTCGCGCACCGCCGAGGTCAGTGCCTTGTGCAACCGATAGTCAAGCTGGATCGCCTCGATCTCGGCTTCGGGCAGGGGCCAGTCGAGCATGATTTCCGCCGCTTCGAGCCGGCGGGCGGCTTCGTGGCGGGTTTCGGCCAGCACGCGGTCGAGGCTGGCTTCCTCACCCGACAGGCCGCTGACGATGGCGCGGATATCGCTGAGCGCCGCCTGCAGCGTCGGGCGCGTGGTGTCGTCGGCGGTGTGAAGGCCAGTCAGCAGCCTTGCGCCGACATCGTCATGCAGGTCGCGCGCCATGCGGCGCCGCTCCTCGCCCACGCCGCGCATATAGGCCTCGCGGCCTTCCTCGGCGCGTTCGGTGAGCGACACCAGGTTGGTGGCGAGCTTGAGATGATTGGGCGAGAACAGCCCGCGCCCGGCAAAGGGATAGGTCAGGCGCAAAGGCGGCGCCCCGGCCACGGCGGGCAATTGCATCGATAGCCCGTCCTCGCCCATTGCGGGCTGGGAGCTGGCCGGTTCGGTCTCGATGATCTGCAGCGGATCGAACAAACGGCGCAGCAGGGCCTGCCAGCGCGCCGCGCTTTGCGACGGCGATGGCGCGAAGGCCACGTCGAGCGCGGCGGAAAACAGCTCATCCTGCCCGATGGCCCGGCGGGCAGTGGCACGGCGCCAGATCCAGTCGCGGAAGGGCAGGTAGATGAAGGCAACCAGCAGCAGCGAAATGCCCAGAGCCGGCGCGGCATCGATATTGAGCAGGTAGATGACAGCGGCATCGAGTGCCAGCAGCACCAGCGCGCCAACGGTGTAGAACAGCACCCGATAGGACCACTCGCCCAGGTCGAACAGGCGATAGCGGCTGAGCCCGAGCGCGAGCCCGGCATAGATGACGACGAGCACACTGGTGACATGGCTTTGCGGCAGCGCGAAAGGCGTGTCGAGCAGGATGGGCGCGGCGCCGAGCAAAGTATAGGCGCCGGCGCCGGCCACCACGGACAGGCCCAGCCAGCCCAGTGCCGCCCGATCCGGCGGGCTTCCGCGCGTGGCGCGCCATTGCAGCGCGATGGCGGCGAGAATGCCCAGCATGGCCAGCGCGATGAAGACATAAAGCTGGGACGGGCCGAGACCCAGTTCGACATGGCTGGTATCGAAAACCATATAGGCGGCGCCGATGACCGGCAGCAGCCAGAACCAGCGCGGGTTAACCAGTTGCCGTGGATAGCTGAGCAACAGGCCGATCATGGCGAGGCCGAAGGTCACGACGCCGAGATGGTTGATGGGCACCAGCATGGCATAGAGGTCGGCATGCAGCGCCAGTTCCCTGTTCGCATAAAGCGCCGAGGTCGCGGTGGAGCAGGTCAGTCCGATGGCGCTGATCAGGAACATGATCGGCCCGATATGTCGTGGACGCAAAGCCCAGACCCAGCCGGCGATGAGCAGTGCGGCAACCCCGGTCAGCAATTGCAGCCAGAAGCCGTCACCCAGCGCGGTGACGTCGCGATAGTCGGTATAAAGGACCGAGGTGAATTCTTCCTGGGTGAAGATGTCCTGCAGGTAAAGCTCGACCGCATCGGCCGCCATGACATCGGCCAGGGCGGACTGGCGCGCGAGGAAGGCGTCATATTCGGCATAGCTGGCGAGGCTGTCAGGCTCGGGCAGCAGGTCCGCACTGGTGACCGGCAGGGGCGCGGGCCAATCGGCCGGACGCGCGCCGTCGGGCGGGGCGCTGCCGATGGCCTTGAGCACAGTGGCCCAGCGCGGGCCCGGTTCGGAAAACACCGCCCCGTCATGCACCTGGGTGATGAGCACGGCATCCCCGTCGGTGGGCATGAGCCGCAGCGACAGGGAATTGAACGAGGTCGCCGCCACGACAAGACCGAAGGCCAGCGCCACGCAGAACAGCGTGATCGCGACAAGCAACAGGCTGGGCGTGGCGGGCGTCGACCTCATGGCTGCATAGGAAGGGGGAAATTCCCGCAGCGCAATATTATAGTTACTCTAGACTTAACGTTCGCGGTGAATATCGAATGGGCCGAAGGCCTGCGCAGTGGCCATCAACTGTAACCGGTTGACATTGACATGGGCCGGCAAAGACGTGGCCCAGAAGATCGACTCCGCAATATCGTCGGCATTCATCGCCGCTGTGCCCTCATAGGGCTTGGACGCCTTGCCCTCGTCGCCCTTGAAACGGACCAGCGAGAACTCGGTTTCGGTCAGGCCCGGCTCGATATTGGTGACGCGGATATTCTTGCCTTGCACATCGGAGCGGATATTGAGCGCGAACTGCTTCACGAAGG
This sequence comes from Devosia ginsengisoli, assembly GCF_007859655.1. NCBI lineage: Bacteria > Pseudomonadati > Pseudomonadota > Alphaproteobacteria > Hyphomicrobiales > Devosiaceae > Devosia > Devosia ginsengisoli. The sequence continues at coordinate 2,260,827 of NZ_CP042304.1, read as the reverse complement.
CCTTGGTGGCGCCATAGACCGAGCCGCCGGGATAGGGATAGTCGCCGGCCACCGAGCCCAGCGTCACCACATGGCCGCCGCCGCGGGCGATAAGGCCGGGCAGCAGTGCCCGCACGGTATAGGCCAGGCCCGTGACATTGGTCGCGATCATGGTCTCCCAGTCGGTGATGTCGGTTTCGGCCGCGGGCTGCAGGCCCAAAGCGAGCCCCGCATTGGCCAGCACGATATTGATGGCATCGAACGGCGCCGGCAGGCCGGCAATGGCGGCATCGATGGCAGCGCGATCGCGCACATCGAGCTCGATGATGTGGCAGTTTTCGACGCCCAGCTCGGCCTGGAGTTCCTGCAGGCGCTCAACCCGGCGGCCGGTAGCGATCACCTTGCCGCCGGCGCCGACATAGCGGCGGGCCGCGGCGGCGCCGAAGCCGGAAGTGGCGCCGGTGATGAAGACGACGAAACGGCTGGGATCGAGCAGCGAATACATGGTGCGGACAGTCCTGGAGTCAGTGGGAGGCCGGCAGGGTGGACCGGGTAGGGAGGGGAGGTCAACCGTCCTTTGCCGCGAGGCGTAGTGCGTTACCGGCGGATTACCGAAAGGCATCGGAACCTTACCAAGTCCTAACGTGATCCGGGCCGCCGGGCACATTATGTTGGGGCGAACTGATATCAGGGGATAATGCGGCTTGAAGACGTGGACGAAATGGCTGGTGACGCTGGTGGTGCTGGGTGGCGCCGGCTTTGGGGCCTGGTGGTATTTCCTGGCGGCGCCGGAAGCGGCGACCGTGCCCAATACGGTTGTGGTGGGGCGCGGCGATATCGAGCGCACCGTGCTGGCGTCGGGCGTGCTCGAGGCCAATTCTCTGGTCAGCGTCGGTGCGGAAGTCAGCGGTCGTATCGAGGCCGTGCATGTGGCTTTGGGGCAGGATGTCAAAAAGGGCGACCTGATCGCCGAGATCGACAGCCTCGACCAGGAGAATGCGGTCAAGACGGCGCTGGCGGTATTGGCCGGCATCGAGGCGCAGAAACGCAGCCAGGAAGCGAGCTTGCTCAAGGCGCAGGCGGCCCTGTCGCGTAATCAGCAGCTCAACGCCAATAGCCTCGTCTCGCAGACCGATCTCGAAACCGCGCAGGCGGCGGTGGATTCGGCACAGGCGCAGATCGACCAACTCGATGCGCAGATTGCCCAATCCCAGCTCAGCGTGGAATCGGCCGAGCTCAACCTGGCGCGGACCAAAATCGTGGCGCCGAACGATGGCACCATCGTCGCCCTGCTGGTGGATGAGGGGCAGACGGTCAATGCCAGCTCCAGCATCCCCACCATAGTCAAGATCGCCGATCTCGACACGATGGTGATCAAGGCCGAGATTTCCGAGGCCGACGTGGTGCGGGTTTCGGCCGGGCAGCGGGTCTATTTCACCATATTGGGCGAGCCCGACATCAAGATCGACGCCACGCTCCGCGAGGTCGAGCCGGCGCCGACCTCGATCAGTTCGGACACGGCGGCGAGCGACAGCGCGGTCTATTACAATGGGCTGTTCGACGTCCCCAATCCCGACCATAAGCTGCGCATCTCGATGACGGCGCAGGTGACCATCGTGCTCGATGAGGTCGCGGATGTGCTGGTGCTGTCCTCCGGGCTGGTGTCGCGCAAGGACCCGCAGGGCAATACAATGGTCGCCGTCTACGATCCGGCGACCGAAACGATCACCCCGCGGCGCATCGAAGTTGGCCTCAACAACAATGTCATGGCCGAAATCAAAGGTGGGCTCAGCGAAGGCGAGCAGGTGGTGAGCGGCGGCGCGACCATCGTGCGACCGGCCGGCGGCCAGCAGGGCGGGCCGGGTGGTCCGGGCGGTGGCGCCATGCGCATCGGCGGCCCCGTGCGCTTCGGCGGCTAGCCATGAGCGATCCGATCATTTCGCTGCGCGGCCTGACCCGGCAGTTCCAGGCCGGCGCCGAAACGGTGACCGTGCTCCGCGATATCGACCTCGATATCCACAGGGGTGAACTGGTCGCCATTATCGGCCAGTCGGGCTCGGGCAAGTCGACGCTGATGAACGTGCTCGGTTGCCTCGACCGGGCCTCGTCGGGCAGCTACGCTTTTGCCGGCCGCCCGGTCGGCAAGCTGGCGCCCGATGCCTTGGCCGAGCTGCGGCGCGAGCATTTCGGCTTCATCTTCCAGCGCTATCAATTGCTCCCCGATCTCGACGCGGTCGAGAATGTGGAAATTCCAGCCATCTATGCCGGCGTCGATGGCGGCGTGCGGCGCAAGCGAGCCATTGATCTGCTCACAAGGCTGGGGCTGGGCGATCGGCTCGACCATCGGCCCAATGCCCTGTCGGGCGGTCAGCAGCAGCGAGTCAGCGTGGCGCGGGCGCTGATGAATGGCGGCGAGGTGATCCTGGCGGACGAACCGACCGGAGCGCTGGACAGCAAGAGCGGCAAGGAACTGATGGCCCTGCTGCACGAGCTGCACAAGGACGGTCACACCATCATCATCGTGACGCATGATCCGCTGATCGCTGAACAGACCGAGCGGGTCATCGAGATTTCCGACGGCGTCATCATCGGCGACAAGCGCAGCGGGGTGGATACGCGGGTCGACAGGACCAGGGAAAGCATGCGCCGCACGGCGCGTTGGCGCGAATGGTTCGACAGCGGGCTCGAAGCCCTGCGCATGGCCTTGCGCTCCATGGTGGCGCATAAGCTGCGAACCTTCCTCACTATGCTCGGCATCATCATCGGCATTGCCTCGGTGGTGAGCGTGGTGGCTTTGGGGCAGGGCAGCCAGCAGATGGTGCTGGAAAACATCGCCTCCATCGGCACCAATACGATCAATATCTATCCCGGTAGCGGGTTCGGCGACCGGCGCAGTAGCCGCATCCAGACCCTGTTGCCATCGGATGCCGAGGCGCTGGCGGCGCAGGATTATGCCGACAGCGTCTCGCCGCAGGTCAGCTCCAATGCCACGGTGCTGTTCCGCAATACCTCGTCCAATGCCTCGGTCACCGGGGTCGGCGAGGGCTATTTCCAGGTCAATGGCCGCACCTTTGCCGAAGGCGTGGGCTTTACCGAAACCAGCATGACCCAGCGCACGCAGGAAGCCGTCATCGACGGTAATGCGCGCGACGCCATCTTCATCAATGGCGAGGACCCGGTGGGGCAGGTCATCATGCTGGGCAAGGTGCCGGTGCGGGTAATCGGCGTGGTGGAAAACGTCACCGGTTTCGGGCCGGGCGGCAACCAGGCCAATGTCTATGTGCCCTATACCACGGCGATGGATCGCATATTGGGCCAGTCATATCTCGGCTCCATCGCCGTGCGGGTCAGCGACAGCTTCGATATGGCGCAGGCCGAGGCGGAAATCACCGAGCTGCTGACGCGGCTGCATGACGGCAATACCGATTTCTTCCTGCAGAACACCGCGACCATCCGCGAAACCATCGAATCGACCTCGGCGACGCTGACGCTGCTGATCTCCACCATCGCCGTCATCTCGCTGGTCGTGGGTGGCATCGGGGTGATGAACATCATGCTGGTCAGCGTCTCCGAGCGCACCAAGGAGATCGGCATCCGCATGGCCGTCGGGGCCAGGCGGGGCGATATCCTCCGGCAATTCCTCATCGAGGCGGTGCTGGTCTGCTTTGTCGGCGGCGCCGCCGGGGTCGGGCTGAGCTTTGGCCTGGGGAGCCTGCTCACCACGCTGGTGGAGGGCGCGCGGCTGGCCTATTCAGCAGAATCGATCCTGCTGGCCATTGCCTCGGCCAGCCTAATCGGGGTGATTTTCGGCTTCATGCCGGCCCGCTCAGCGGCAAGGCTGGACCCGGTGGAGGCACTGGCACGGGAGTGATGTGCCACGCCCTCCTGGTTCGAGAGTCGCTGTGCTCCCGCCTCCCCATGAGGGCGTGGCACCGTTGCCCATCGGCCACGATCCATAAGCGCAATTCGCAACAAATGTGCCCAAAGGTTGTCCCTGCCATCGGGCAGCCCTAAACTGGCCATGAAATGTCCGCCTGTTGGGCAGGCGTGCAGCGTCGGCGCGGCGGGGGCGAAAGAGGCTTAACCGAATCTTTCCGCTCCAAAGGGCAAACTTCTGCTTCTGCCTCAATTGGTTGAAGCGTAACGGGCGGGAACGGGTCACTGCATATCGCGCGTCTGGTAACGAGTTTTAGCGCCTTGTGCGTTGCCGCCTGTCTGGCGGTGGCGCCTGCTTCTGCATTCGAAATTTTCGGGCTGAAACTGTTCGAGGATCAGAGCGAGGAAGACGCCGCGGCTGTCATCGCCGATCCGCAGCCCTATACCGTCGTCGTCACCGTCAATGCCACCGGCGCGGTGGAAAGCGCGGTGCGCAATGCCTCGGCGCTGGTTGCCGATCAGAATGAGCCGGCCTCGGGCGCCGCGGGTCTGCTGGCCAAGGCACGCGGCGATTATCGCCGTATCGTCGCGGCGCTTTACAATGAAGGCTATTATGGCGGCACGGCCTCCATCCGTGTCGGCGGGGTCGAGGCGGCCAATCTGGCGCCCGACGTCAACCTGCCCGATCCGGTGGATGTGGCCATTGTCGTTGATCCCGGCCCCCAATTCCGCTTCAACAGCGTCAATATCGTCAACCAGGCGCTGCCGACCTCCGACCCCTATGACTATGTCGAGCCGCCCGTCCATGCCGGGTTCGGTGCCGGCGAGATCGCCAAGTCCTCTGTCATCCTGAGGGCCGAGCAGTTGGCGCTGGAGGCCTGGCGGCAGCAGGGCTATGCCAAGGCTGTCATCGTTACCCGTGACGTGGTGGCCGATCATGCGACGACCACGGTCGACGTCACCATCACGGTCAATCCCGGCCCCAAGGCCGCCTTTGGCGCGGTGACCGTCAGCGGCACCGAAACGCTCGACCCCGAATTCGTGCGGCGGCAGACCGGGCTGACCGAGGGCGAGGAATACGACCCCGACGAGTTGGCGCTGGCGCAAAAGCGCCTCGACCGGCTCGAAGTGTTCCGGGCGGCGCGGCTGGAAGCGGGCGACGCGGTCGGCGCCGATGGGCTCTTGCCCTACAATCTCATCGTGCAGGAACTGCCGGGGCGCCGTTTCGGCGTCGGCGCCACCTATTCGACCATTGATGGTCTCGGCGTCGAAGCCTTCCACCTGTGGCGCAACCTCTTCGGCCAGGCCGAGCGGCTGCGCCTCGATGCGCGCGTGGCCAGTATTGCCTATCCGATCGATACGGCGGAATTCGACTATTTCTTCGGCGGCACCTTCACCAAGCCAGGTATTTTCACACCCGATACCGATCTGGTGGCCGCCGTCTCGGCCGAGCGCACCATCTACCCCACCTTCACCGAAACCTCGGCCAGTGGCCGGGTCGGACTGACCCATATCCTCTCCGACCAGATCACCATCGAGGGTGGGGCGCAGTTCGAGCTCAGCCGGTTCGATGATGATTTCGGCACGCGCGACTTCAAGACCGTGGGTCTTTATGCCGGCGCGACGCTGGATTTCCGTGACGACAGCGTGGACCCCACCGAAGGCTGGTATGGACAGGTCAATCTCGAGCCGTTCTACGAGCTCAATTACGGCAATGCGGGCGCCAAGCTCACCGTCGAGGGCCGCACCTATTTCGGCTTCGGAGAGGACGATCCCTTCGTGCTGGCCGGCCGTCTCAAGGCCGGAGCGCTGCTGGGCCCTGACCTGTCGGAAATCCCGCCCGACAAGCTGTTCTTTGCCGGCGGTGGCGGTTCGGTGCGCGGCTATGGCTTCAAGTCCATCGGCGTCGATGACGGCTCCGGCATCATAACCGGCGGGCGCTACCTGCTCGAAGCCTCGCTCGAGGCGCGGGTCAAGGTGACCCAGGATATCGGCGTGGTCGGGTTCGTGGATGGCGGCTATGTGGCGGCCGACGTATTTCCGGCATTGACCGACCTGCGCGTCGGGGCCGGTGTCGGCGTGCGCTACTATACCGGGCTCGGCCCGATCCGTGCCGATTTCGCCATTCCGCTCAACAAACGTCCGGGCGATCCCGATTATGCGCTCTACGTCGGCATAGGGCAGTCCTTCTGATGGCCCGGCTGATGTCTCTTCCGCGGCGCTTCGTCGTCCTCATCCTCGTGCTGCTCGGCCTTGGCCTGGCCGTGCCGGCGGTTATCGTCGCGCAGGATGTGCTGACGATGGGCAATGAGGAGCAGAAGGACTGGCTGACCAGCTTCGTGCAGGATCGCCTGTCGACGCCCGAACGGCAGATCAGGCTCTCCAATATCGAGGGTGCGCTGGGCTCTGATGTGGCGATCCGCGAGATCACTATTTCCGATGCCGAGGGCGTGTGGCTGCGCGTCAACAATGCGCGGCTCAACTGGAACCAGGCGGCCCTGTTCACCGGCCGGCTGGAAGTGCGCTCGCTGGCTGCCGATTCCATCGAATATATCCGCAATGCCGTGCCGGTCGAAGGCGCGGTGGACCTGCCTTCGCCCGAAGCCGGCGGCTTCCAGGTGCCCGAATTACCGGTGGCGGTCATCCTCGAACAGCTTAGCGTGCCCAAGGTGACGTTCGGCGCTGGCGTCTTCGGACTGGGTTCGGAGATTTCGCTTGATGGCGCGATGACGCTCGATGGCGGCAGTCTCGATGCCAATCTTGCTATTGTCCGCCTCGACGGACCGGGCGGCACGCTCGATCTCGACGTGGTGTTCCGCAACGACGACGACAGTATCGAGTTGGGGCTGGCGCTGGTCGAACCCGAGAATGGCGTCATCGCCAACCTGCTCAATATCGAAAACCGCCCCGCGGTCACCCTGACCATCAATGGCAGCGGGCCGGTGCGCGATTTGCGGACCGACCTCACCCTGCAGGCCAATGGCCAGACGGCGCTTTCCGGCGTGGCGGTGGTGAACCAGCAGGCCGAAGGCATAGCTGTGGCCGCCGATCTGCATGGGCCGCTGGCCACCCTGATCGCCGAGCCCTATCGCCCCTTCTTCGGCGCCGAGACGGCGCTGGTGGCCAATGCGCTGATCCGCACGGAAGGCGGTATTTCCGTCACCGGATTACGGCTCACCGGCGGGCAATTGTCGCTGGACGCGTCTGCTGAAACCACGCCAGACAATTTCCTCAAGTCGCTCGATCTCAATGCCGTCATCGCCGATCCCGCCGGCGGGCAGGTCGTGCTGCCGGTGCCGGGCAGCGCCACCCGTGTCGGCTCGGCGCAACTGGCCGTGGCCTTCGGCGGCGAAGCAAATGAGGACTGGACGGCCAGGCTCGATATGGCCGGGTTCGAGACACCGGGCTTTGCCGCGGAAAACCTTGATCTGACCGTGGGCGGCGTGGCCGCCAATCTCAGCGATCCCGCGACGCGCCGGGTGACCTTCAATGGCGATGGCACGCTGTCGGGCATTTCCGGCTCCGAAGAGATCGAGACGGCCCTGGGCGATGGCATTGGCCTGGGTATTGCCGGCCTGTGGAATGCCGGCGAGCCGGTGCAACTGGCAGAATTCCGCGTGGCTGGACAGGCGCTGACGGCGGCGCTGAGCGGACAGCTCGATGGGCTGGATTTCAACGGCGATATCGCGCTGGAAACATCGAGCATCGCCCCGTTCTCCGGTCTTGCCGGACGAGAACTCCGGGGCGCACTGTCACTCAAGGCCAGTGGCGCGCTTATGCCGCTGAGCGGCGGGTTTGACCTGACGCTGGATGGCACGGGCACCAATCTGGCCATAGACGACGAGATTGCCGATGGCCTGCTCGCCGGCACGGTGGACCTGTCCGGCCGCGTGGCGCGCACCGAGGCGGGACTGACGGCGGAGAATTTCCGCATCGCCAACAATCAGGTGCAGATGCTGGCCGACGGCACCTATTCCAATGCGCTGGCCGACTTCGCCTTCAATCTCGACCTTGTTGATCTCGGCCTGCTGTCCGAGCAGGCCAGCGGCGCGCTCAAGGTAGTCGGCACCGCCAAGGGGCAGGACAGCGTCATCGACCTTGATCTCGATGCCAGCGTGGTCAGCGGTACCCTGGCCGGCCGCGCCTTGCGCGATGCCGCACTGCGCTTCGACGGCCGCTACGATACCGACCGGCTCGACGGCAATATTTCCGGCGCGGCGGCGCTGGATGGTTATCGCACCACCCTGGCTGCCGATGTCAGCGTGACATCAGAGACCCAGCAACTGGCCGATCTCGACTTCCAGGCGGCTGGCACGCGGATCACGGGCGGATTGGCGCGCGCGGTGGAGACCGGACTGATCGATGGAGGGCTGACAATTGTCTCCCCCGACGTGTCGGTGCCGGCCGCCCTGGCGCTGCTCGATGCCACGGGCACTGTCAATGCCGAGATTGGGCTGAGCAACGTGGACGGGCGGCAGTTGGCCTCGATCAGGGGCGCTGTGCGGGAGCTTGATGTCAATGACATCACTGTTGGATCGGCCGATATCGAAGGCGCCGTGCAGGACCTGTTCGGCGTACCGGCAATCACCGGAACGATCCGCGCGACGGATGTGGTTGCTGCGGGCACGCATGTTGAGACGCTGACCGCAGACGCGACCCAGAGCGCCGGGACGACATCGTTCGATGCGCAGGCAGCGCTTGCTACCGGCACCGATATCGACATTGCCGGCGCGCTGACGCCGGTCGATGGCGGCTATCGCCTGGCCGTGGACCGGGCGCAGTTGCAGCAGGGCCAGCTATCGGCGCGGCTGGCGCGCCCCACCGTGATCCAGGTTGCCGGCTCCAGCGTGGCGCTCGACGCGGTGCGCTTCGACGTCGGCTCGGGTTCGATCACCGCCACCGGTTCAGCCGGCGAGACGCTGGGCATTACCCTCGATATCAACGCGCTGCCGCTCTCCATCGCCAATGCCATTGCACCCGATCTGGGTCTGGCCGGCGCGGTCAATGGCCGCGCCAGCATTTCCGGCACGGGCAGCGACCCGCAGGTGAGTTTCGAGGCGCGGGCCGAGGGCATCAATGCCGCCGCGATCAGCGAATTCGGCATCGCCCCGCTGGGCGTCACGGCCAGCGGCAGCTTCCGCAACGGCATGGTAAGCTTGGCTTCACTGACGGCCAATGGCTCGGGCGGGCTGACCCTCCGCGGCTCGGGCACGGTCCCGCTGGAAGGCAATGGGCTCAATATCGCCGTCACCGGCTCGGCGCCTTTGGTGCTGGGCAATCGTTTCGTCGCCGATCGTGGCGGGCAGTTGAGCGGCGTGGTGACGCTGGATGCGCGGGTCAGCGGCAGCTTGGCCAGCCCGCAATTCGGCGGCCGGGTCTCCACCAGCAATGCCGGCTATATCGACCCCGAACTCAACCTGCGGCTGCAGGGCATTACCGGCTCGGCCAGCCTCAACGGCACCAATCTGGTGATCGACAGCCTGTCGACCAATCTGGCCACCGGCGGCTCGGTTTCGGCTTCGGGCTCTGTGGGCCTTAATGCCGGCTTCCCGGCCAATATTCGCGTGGCACTCAATTCGGCGCGCTATGCCGATGGCAATCTCTTCGTCGCCACAGTATCGGGCAATCTGGCGCTGACGGGCAATCTCACCGGCTCGCCGCTGCTGGCCGGCGATGTGTTCGTCGAAGAAGCCAATATTTCCATCCCGGAGAATTTCGGCGGCGGGGCGCAACTGATCGACGTCAATCACGTACGCACCCCTGTCGCCGTGGAACAGACCCTCCAACGCGCCAAGATCGATGACCGCAGCGGCGCGCCGATCCCGCAGACGCGACCGGCCGGCGTGGTGCTCGACATCAATGTCAACGCGCCCAACCAGATCTTCATCCGCGGCCGCGGGCTCGACGCGGAAGTGGGTGGCTCGGTGCGCCTCACCGGACCGATCAACAATATCCAGCCTGTGGGCGGGTTCGAACTCAATCGCGGGCGTCTGGCCATTCTCGGCCAGCGCGTGACCTTCGAAAGCGGCACGGTGACGCTGGTGGGCGATCTCGACCCCTTCCTCAACCTCGTTGCCCGCACCGAGGGCGAGGGGGATCACCGTCTTCGTCACGGTGTCCGGCCGCGCCTCGGATATTGATGTCAGCTTCAGCTCAAGCCCGGCCTTACCGCAGGACGAAGTGCTGAGCCGGCTGATCTTCAACCGCTCCATGGGCGAACTCTCGCCGCTGCAACTGGCCAAGCTGGCCGGTGCCGCGGCCGAACTGGTGGGCGGTGGCGGCAACGGCCTGGTCGACAGCCTGCGCGGCGCGGCGGGCCTCGCCGATCTCGATCTCGTCACCGACGACGACGGCAATGTCGCGGTGCAGGCGGGCACCTATATCCAGGACAATGTCTATCTCGGCGTCCAGGCCGGTGCCAACGGCCAGAGCAAGGTGACCATCAACCTCGACGTCACCAGCGACCTCAAAGTCACCGGCGCCACCAGCCAGGACGGCAATTCGAGCCTGGGTGTGTTCTACGAGCGGGATTACTAGCTTCCGATGTTGGGAGGTGGCCTTCTCCCCTTGAGGGAGAAGGTGCCCGAAGGGCGGATGAGGGGTCTCTTGCGTGCGTCTGGCATGGGAGAGCGCAGCACCCCTCACCCTGACCTTCCGCTGAACGCGTCAGGTCGTCCCTCTCCCTCAAGGGGAGAGGGAAAGAGGCGTCTCCCTACCGGCTCACCCCGCCCGTCTTCGCCGCCTTTTCCGCGTCCCACCACCAGATCGTGGGGAACCCGCTGGAAAAGTCCGGCAGGTTTTCCGGGTGGCTGAAGCGGTTCCAGTGGGCGATGCGGGAATTGCGCAGGCTGTAGCTGGGGACCATGTAGTAATTGTGCAGCAGCACGCGGTCGATGGCTGCGGTGATCGCCAGTTGGGTGTCGCGGTCGTCGGCCACCACCAGCTTGTCGATCAGCGCGTCGATGGCTGGATTGGCGATGCCGGCATAGTTCTGGCTGCCTTCCTCATTGGCGGCAGCGGAGCCGAAGAAGAAGCGCTGCTCGTTGCCGGGCGAGAAGCTCTGCGCCCAGCCGGTATAGATCACATCGAAATCGAAACTGCGCGAGCGGTTGATATATTGCGGGCTGTCCACCGAGCGGATGGTCGCCGCCACGCCGATCTGGGCGAGGTTGGTGACCATGTTCGCCGCCACCGGCTCGATGGTCGGGCCATTGAGCAGGATTTCGAAGCTGAATTGCTGTCCATTGGCATCGACCAGCCGGTTGCCGTCGAGCGTATAGCCGGCTTCGTTGAACAGGCCCAAAGCGGTGCGCAGGTTGTCCCGCAGCTTCTGCGGATCGCCGCTGACCGGGTTGGCATAGGGCTCGGTAAAGACGCTGGATGGCACCAGGTCGCGGACGGACTCCAGCACTTCGAGTTCCTCGCCTTCCGGCAGGCCCGTGGACTTGAAGGGCAGGCCGAAGAAGTAGCTGTCGATGCGCTCATACTGGTTGTAGAACAGGGTGTTGCTCAACTCCTCGAAATCGAAGGCATAGTTGAGCGCCTTGCGTACGCGAATATCCTGGAATTTCTCGCGGCGCAGATTGGGCACGAAGCCCAGCCCGATGCCCGAGCCGGCATAGTCCTGCGGGAACAATTCCTTGATGATGCGCCCCTCGTTGACCGCCGGGAAATCATAGGCGGTGGCCCAGCGGCGGGCGGTGTTTTCCCACCACCAGTCGAACTGGTCGCCCTTGAAAGCCTCGAACTGCACCGTCAGGTCGAGGAAATATTCGAGCCGATATTCGTCGAAATTGTTGTGGCCCACCTGGGTCGGCTGGTTCTCGCCCCAGTAGTTTTCCACGCGCTTGTAGGTGAGGCTGCGGCCGGCGTCGAAGCTGGCCAGTTCATAAGGCCCCGAGCCCAAAGGCGGTTCGAGCGTGGATTGGGCGATATCGCGCTGCTTGCCATTGGCGTCGGTGCCTTCCCACCAGTGCTGGGGCAGTACCATGAGCTGGCCGAGAATGAGCGGCAATTCGCGATTGCCGGTCTGGTTGAAGGTGAAGGTCACTTCGCCCGGCGCCGTCACCTCGGCCGTTTCGATATTGAGGTAATATTGCTGGCGGTCGGGATTGACCTCGATGAGCTTGTTGAAGGTCCAAACCACATCCTCGGCGGTGACAGGCTCGCCATCGTTCCAATGGGCTGCCGGGTCGATGCGGAAGGTGACGGCGCCATAGTCCGGTGCGATCTTCAATTCCTTGGCCAGCAGGCCATAATAGGTGTTCTGCTCATCCATCGAGGGCGTCATCAGCGTCTCGTAGAGCAGGCCAATGCCGCCGGCGGTCTCGCCTTTTGGCAGGATGGGGTTGAACGTATCGAAGCCGCCTAGCGCGCCTTGGCGCACGACGCCGCCCTTGGGCGCGTCAACATTGACATAGTCGAAATGGGCATAGTCGGGGCCGTATTTGGGCTCGCCTTCCAGCGTGAAGGAATTGCTCCACACGTCGGTCGGGGTCTGGGCCAAAGCGGGGGCCACCATGGCCAGCAGCAGGATGGCGAGGAGGGGTGCGAGTTTCATCGGACGGCTCCGAAATTGACGAATTGTGACACGAGGCTAGACCGTTTCGGGCCCGGCCGGAAGCATTGGTTCGGCAAAGGCCGCGGCCAGCAGCGCGCGGGTATAGTCCGATTGCGGGGCGGCGAAGATATCGGCCGCGGCGCCCTGTTCGACGACGCGCCCATCGCGCATGACGATGAGCTGGTTGGCCAGCGCGCGGACCACTTTGAGATCGTGGGAAATGAACATATAGGTCAGGCCGTGCCGCTGCTGGATATCGCGCAACAGGTCGATGACCTGGGCCTGGATCGACACATCGAGTGCCGAAGTGGGCTCGTCCAGCACGACGAATTTGGGCTCCAGCACCATGGCGCGGGCAATGGCGATGCGCTGGCGCTGGCCGCCGGAAAACTCGTGCGGGTAGCGGAAGCGGGTTTCCGGGGCGAGCCCCACCTCCTCCAGCGCCTTGACCACGCGTGCATCGCGTTCTGCCGCGCCGATATGCGGCGCATGAACCGCCAGGCCCTCGCCGATAATGGCATCGACCGACAGGCGCGGACTGAGCGAGCCGAACGGGTCCTGGAACACGATCTGCATGTCCTTGCGCAAGGGCCGCATGGCCTTCCACGAGCGCGACTGGATGGTATTGCCCAGCACGACAATGCGCCCGTCCGAAGGAAGCAGGCGCAGCAAGGCATAGCCCAGTGTCGATTTGCCCGAGCCTGATTCCCCCACCACGCCCAGCGTTTCGCCGCGACGGATGGAGAGGTCGACCCCATCGACGGCCTTGATATGGCCCACGGTACGGCGCAGCAGCCCGCGCCTGACCGGGAACCACACCTTGAGGTTGGCCACATCGACAATGGAGGGGGCAGCCGGGTCCGATGGCGGCGGGGCGCCGCTTGGTTCGGCGGCGAGCAGATGCTTGGTATAGGCGTGCTGCGGATCGGCGAAGATGGTGTCGACCGGACCGGTCTCGACGATTTCGCCCTTGGTCATGATGCAGACGCGATCGGCGATGCGCTTCACAATGCCCAGATCATGGGTGATGAACAGCATGGCCATGCCAAGCCGGCTTTGCAATTCCTTGAGCAGGGTCAGGATTTGCGCCTGCACAGTCACATCAAGCGCCGTGGTCGGTTCGTCGGCGATCAGCAGGTCCGGTTCATTGGCCAGCGCCATGGCGATCATGACGCGCTGGCGCTGCCCGCCCGACAACTGGTGCGGATAGGCGCCGAGCCTGCTGGCCGGATCGGGAATGCCGACGGCGTCGAGCAGTTCGAGCGTCCGCTTGCGGGCGGCGGTAGCGCGCAAGCCGCGATGCACGGCCAGCACTTCCCCGATCTGCCGCTCCACAGTGTGGACCGGGTTGAGCGAGCTCATCGGCTCCTGGAAAATCATCGAAATGTCATTGCCGCGCACGGCGCGCAATTCGGCCGGCGGCGCAGTGATCAGGTCCTTGCCCTTGAACAGGATTTGCCCCGACAGGGCGGCCGTCGCCGGCAGCAGTTTCAGCACCGACAGGGCAGTGACCGACTTGCCCGAGCCGCTTTCGCCCACCAAAGCCACGGTCTCGCCGGGCGCAATATCGAAGGAGATGCCGCGCGTCGCCTCGTTGGCGCCAAAGGCAATGGTCAGGTCGCGGATGGAGAGCAGGGGCGCGGTCATCCCATGGCTTTCCGCGGATCGAAGGCATCGCGCACGGCTTCCCCGATAAACACCAGCAGCGTCATCAGCACCGCGATGGCGAGGAAGCCGGTGAGGCCGAGCCAGGGCGCCTGCAGGTTTTCCTTGCCCTGATAAAGCAGGTCGCCCAGCGAGGGTGTACCCACTTCGAGGCCCAGGCCGAGCAGGTCGAGCGAGGTCAGCGTCACCACCGAACCGGAGAGGATGAAGGGCATGAAGGTGAGCGTTGCCACCATGGCATTGGGCAGCAGGTGTCGGAACATGATGGTGATGTTGGAAACGCCGAGGGCGCGGGCGGCGGCGATATATTCGAAATTGCGGCCGCGCAGGAATTCGGCGCGCACGATGCCCACCAGCGACACCCAGGAAAACAGCAGCAATATGCCGAGCAGCACCCAGAAGCTGGGCGCGATGACGCTGGAGACGATCAGCAGCAGGTAGAGCGCGGGCACCGACGTCCAGATTTCGATGACGCGCTGGGCGACGAGGTCGACCCAGCCGCCGAAATAGCCCTGCACCGCACCGGCCACCAGCCCGATGACCGAGGAAAGAATGGTCAGCGTGAAGCCGAACAGGATGGAGATGCGCACGCCATAGAGCAGCCGCGCCAGGACGTCATGGGCTTCGCCATCGGTGCCTAGCCAGTGGACATTGCCCCAGTTGCAGCCGGGGTCGGCGGTTTGCAGCGGATAGCGCTCGCAGGCCGCGTCCCGCGTGAGCAGCCAGGTTGGCGGCGTGGCGCCCGAGCCGGGCTGGTAGCGGTCGACCGTGTTGTAGCTGAAATGCACCGGCGGCCAGACCATCCAGCCATTGGCCTCGATTTCGGAAGCGATGAAATCGTCGCGATAATTGGTGGTGGCGAGAAACCCACCAAACTTGGCTTCGGGATAGTTGACGAAGGCCGGGAACAGCAATTCGCCCTTGTAGGAGGCGACGATAGGCCGGTCATTGGCGATGAATTCGGAGCCGAGCGCGGCGAGGAACAGCACGAGGAAAATCCACAGCGACCAATAGCCCCGGCGGTTCCGGCGGAAATTGTCGAGCCGCCGCCGATTGAGCGGGCTGAGCATGGGGCGGCGCGAGGCCGCGATTGCCGCTTCCTGTTGCATCAACTCGCTCATACTTCGCGGCTTTCGAAATCGAGGCGCGGATCGACCCACATATAGGCGAGGTCGGAAATCAGCGCGATGACGAGGCCGAGCAGGCTGAAGATATAAAGCGTGGCAAAGACCACCGGATAGTCGCGGTTGCTGACCGAGACGAAGCCGAGCAGGCCCAGCCCGTCGAGCGAGAAAATGGTCTCGATCAGCAGCGAGCCGCCGAAGAAGGCGCCGATGAAGGCGGCCGGAAAGCTGGCGATGATCAGCATCATGGCGTTGCGGAAGACGTGGCGGTAGAGCACCTGGTTTTCCGTCAGCCCCTTGGCCCGGGCCGTGGTGACATATTGCTTGCCGATTTCGTCGATGAACGAATTCTTGGTGAGCAGCGTCGTGGTGGCGAAGGCGCCCAGTCCCATCGAGATGATGGGCAGCACCAGATGCCAGAAATAGTCGATGATCTGCCGCCACCAGGGAAAGCTGTCAAAGCCCGGTGAGGTCAGCCCTCGCAGCGGGAAAATCGACCAGAAGCTGCCGCCGGCAAACAGCACGATCAGCGCGATGGCGATCAGGAAGCCGGGAATGGCATAGCCCATGATGACCACGGTCGAGGTCCACACATCGAAGCGCGAACCGTCGGTCACGGCCTTCTTGATGCCGAGCGGAATGGAGATGCCATAGGCGATCAGCGTCATCCACAGGCCGAGCGAGATGGAAACCGGCATCTTCTCCTTGATCAGGTCGATGACAGAGATATCGCGATAATAGCTGTCGCCGAAATCGAAGCGCAGATAGTTCCACAACATCATGCCGAAGCGTTCGAGCGGCGGCTTGTCGAAGCCGAACTGCTTTTCGATGCGCGCGACCAGTTCGGGCGACAGGCCCTGGCTGCCGCGATAGGCCGATTTGTTGCCGCCCTGGCCGGGCTGGGCGGCGAAATCGCCCGCCGCGTCGCCAGTAATGCGCGTAGCCATGGAGACATTCTGGCCCGACAGGTTGGCCAGCGCCTGTTCCACGGGGCCGCCGGGGGCGAATTGGGTGATCAGGAACGAGATGGCCATGATGCCGAACACGGTCGGGATCATCAGCAGCAGGCGGCGGAGAATATAGGCGCCCATCGGGTCTCCGGGCAGACGAGTTTGCGTGGAGTTTAGGCGCTGGGCCGTCCAGGCCGGCAAATCACCATGAAGTGAAGCGGCTTATCGCAAGTGCAACACTTTGGTGACGGCTTGGCAAGGGTGGGGGTGGTTATGTGCTGGGTGCTTGCCGGATCGGGCATACGCAGTCAGGATCGCCCCAACCGCGGGAGAAGCCCATGACCTACCAGATCATCGCCCATGTCAAAAATCCCTCGCAGGCGCGGGCGCTGGTGGTGGCGTTGCGGGCCTATGGTTTCAATCCGCTGGAGCAGGGCGATGGCGGCCTGCCGGGGGTGACGAATCTGTTTGGGCCGGAAGGCGTTCCGGTGCAGGTGCCCGAAGAAGAAGCGCGCGATGCAACGGCTTTGGCAGAAGATCTGTTGAAGGAAATGGCGGCCTCCGACCGCTAAAACGCCACATTGCTCAGTCCTGCTGACAGTGCGGGCCGGGCGGTTGAACGCAGCGTGGTGTTTGGTTATAAGCCAAACAAGCTGTTAACCTTTGTTAAGCCCCCTGGGGCAGGAGCGGAAACCTATGACGGATTGGATGCGCGGATCGTTGTCCGCGGTGGGCGTGGCGGCAATCGCCGTTGTGCTGGCCGCATGCCAGTCCACCGGGTCCAATACGGCCAATCTCAACACGATCGGCCAGCCACAGCAGTTGCAGCCGGTGCAGAATTCCACAGTACAGCAGGGCACTTTGCCCGCCATTGGCGCAACCGGTACGCCGGCGCCGGGCCTTTCCGGCCAGCCGGTGCTGGGCGGGGTTCCCGCCACCCAGACGGCTGCGACCGCGCCGGGCACCTTGCCCTCCATCGTGTCGCTCGATCCGCTGGCCCAGCCGGTTGCCGGCGGCATGAGCGCCGGTCCTGAAGGCGTGTGGAACGTCGTTGCCGGCGCCGCGACCTGCCGCATCAACCTGCCGATGACCGCCAAGACCGGCACCAGCTACTACCGCGCCTCGGCGCCGGGCTGCACCGTGCCGCAGATCGCCTCGGTCACCGGCTGGCAGCAGGTGGGCAGCCAGCTCCAGCTCTATGATGAAAACGGCAACATCGCCGCCTTCCTCGCCCCGTCGGGCGGCCGCTATATCGGCACGATGGGCGGTGGCCAGGCCATCTCGATGTCCAGGTAAGTTTCAGTGAAGCCGGCCCGCAAAATGGCCGGCTTTATTCCAGGCGTTTCCATTCCGCCGGTAGACCTCATGGTGAGCTTGTCGAACCACGAGGTCGTGGCACGATTGGCGGCACGACCTCGTGGTTCGACAAGCTCACCATGAGGTCTACTGAAAGAATCTGCGTCACTTGAGCCCTTCGCGCGTCCGCCCTTCCAAGAAAACCGGCCCCGTCACCTCAGCCTATGAGGGCCTGGCGGCGCGTGGCGCGCTGCTGGCCGATCCAGCGCAGCACGAGGCCGCCATGCTGCTCGATGCCGTACTGGCCGGGGTTTCGGCCGAACGCCCCAAGGGCCTCCTGGGCAAGCTCTTCGACAAAGGCGAGCCGGTGCGCGGGCTCTACCTCCATGGCGAGGTGGGGCGCGGCAAGACCATGCTGATGGACCTGTTCTTCGACGCCGTGCCGATCCGGCAGAAGCGGCGCGTGCATTTCCATGAATTCATGGACGAGATCCATGCCGGCATGGCCGCCTTCCGCAAAAGCAAGAAGGGCAAGGATGCCGACCCGGTCGAGGCCGTGGTGAAGCCCATCGTCAAATCCGGCCTGCGCCTGCTCTGCCTCGATGAATTCCATGTGCATGACATCACCAATGCCATGCTGCTCTATCGCCTGTTCGAAAAGCTCTTCGCCAATGGCGTGACGCTGGTGGCGACGTCCAATGTCGTGCCGGACGAGCTCTACAAGGACGGTCTCAACCGCCAGCTCTTCCTGCCCTTCATCGACCTGCTCAAGAGCCATGTGACCGTGGCGGCCCTGCCGGCGGCGCGGGACTACCGGCGCATGAAATTTGCCGGCCAGCATGTCTATGCCTTCGGCACCGGCCCGGACGTGCGCGCCGAGATGGACCGGCTCTGGCTGCGCATCACCGGGGGCGAGCCCGGCCATCCCGGCGTGGTCGAAAGCATCGGCCGGGAAATCCCGGTGCCATCTATGGCCATGGGCGCGGCGCGATTCGGCTTTGCCGACCTCTGCCAGAAGCCGCTGGGCTCGCGCGATTTCGTGCGCATCGCCCACCAGTTCGATTCCATCATCATCGACGATGTGCCGCAGATGGGTCGCACCATGTCCGACGCCGCCAAGCGTTTCATCCTTTTGATCGACAATCTCTACGATCGCGGCGTCAAGCTCGGCGCCAGCTTCGCCGTGCCGCTGGAACAGTTGGGCAAGGATGACAGGACGGCGTTCGAATTCCAGCGCACCGTGTCGCGACTCGATGAGATGCAGTCGGAGGAATATCTGGGCAAGGGGCTGCGGGAGGCCACTGAGCCTCCCCTCTCCCCTTGAGGGAAGGGTGGTTTTCCGCGTTCAGCGGAAAACCGGGTGAGGGGTCTTGCGCTCGCCTATGCTTCAATGTCCTTGGATAGCTCGATACCCCTCATGCGCCCTTCGGGCACCTTCTCCCTCAAGGGGAGAAGGGAAGAGGTGCCCATCCGGCACGCCCCCTTCGCCCATCAGCAAGGGCCTAAATCCCGTTTAGACGAACGGTTCACTTGCCCCTCATGATCGACGGGGTTAAGACGTGCGCCAATTCAACGCAGTCTGGGATGAGGACTTATGGCGCGCAAGAAGATCGCTCTTATTGGCTCGGGTCAGATCGGTGGCACGCTGGCGCTGCTGGCAGCCCAGAAGGAACTCGGCGACGTGGTCCTGTTCGACGTGCAGGAAGGCATCGGGCCGGGCAAGGCGCTCGATATTGCCCAGTCCGCACCCGCCCAGGGCCTGGCCGCATCGCTCAAGGGCACGTCCGAATACAAGGACATCAAGGATGCCGACGTGGTCATCGTCACGGCCGGCGTGCCGCGCAAGCCGGGCATGAGCCGCGATGACCTGCTGGAAATCAACCTCAAGGTGATGGAGCAGGTGGGCGCGGGCATTGCCAAATATGCCAAGAATGCGCTGGTGATCTGCATCACCAACCCGCTCGACGCCATGGTCTGGGCGCTGCAGAAGTTCTCCGGCCTGCCCGCCAACAAGGTGATCGGCATGGCCGGCGTGCTCGACAGCTCGCGCTTCATCCACTTCATCGCCGAAGAACTGGGCGTCTCCACCGAAGACGTCACCGCCTTCGTGCTGGGCGGCCATGGCGACACGATGGTGCCGCTGACCCGCTATTCCACCGTTGCCGGCATTCCGCTGACCGACGTGGTCAAGATGGGCTGGATGAGCAAGGAAAAGCTCGATTCCATCGTGCAGCGCACCCGCGACGGCGGCGCCGAGATCGTCGGCCTGCTCAAGACCGGTTCGGCCTTCTATGCGCCGGCGGCTTCCGCCATTGCCATGGCCGAGAGCTATCTCAAGGACAAGAAGCGCGTCATGCCCGCCGCGGCCTATCTCGACGGCCAGTATGGCGTCAAAGGCACCTATGTCGGCGTGCCCGTGGTCATCGGTGCCGGTGGCGCCGAGAAGGTCATCGAGATTTCACTGAACTCTGCTGAACAGAAGGCGTTCGACAAGTCGGTCGGCGCCGTCGAAGGCCTGATCGAGGCCTGCAAGAAGATCGCGCCGAAGCTGGCGTAACAAACCGCGGAGTCATCCCCGCGAAAGCGGGGACCTCCGTTTCTTGCGCCGCAAACAGAGGTTCCCGCTTTCGCGGGAATGACCCGGTGATAGGGTGTTGTCGGTGCAGCGCATACCCATCCAAGGGGACCAGACATGAATATCCATGAACATCAGGCCAAAGAGCTGCTGAAGTCGTATGGCGCGCCGGTTGCGGCAGGCGTCGCGATCTTTTCTGCGGATGAAGCCGAAGCGGCGGCGAAATCGCTGCCCGGCCCGCTCTATGTGGTCAAGAGCCAGATCCATGCCGGCGGGCGTGGCAAGGGCAAGTTCAAGGAACTGGGTCCCGACGCCAAGGGCGGCGTGCGCCTCGCCAAGTCCATCGCGGACGTGGTGACCAATGCCAAGGAAATGCTGGGCAATACGCTGGTAACCAAGCAGACCGGCGAGGCCGGCAAGCAGGTCAACCGCCTCTATATCGAAGACGGCGCCGATATCGCCCGCGAGCTCTATTGCTCGCTGCTGGTCGATCGCACCACCGGCCGCGTCTCCTTCGTCGTCTCCACCGAAGGCGGCATGGATATCGAGGCCGTTGCGCATGACACGCCCGAAAAGATCATTGCGGTCGATATCGATCCGATGGCCGGCGTCACCGCCGCCAATGTCGATGAGATCGTGATGGCCCTCAAGCTCGACGGCGATGCCAAGGTCGATGCCGCCAAGCTGTTCCCCATCCTCTACAAGGCGTTCACCGAAACCGACATGAGCCTGTTGGAAGTGAACCCGCTGATCGTGATGACCGACGGGCATCTGCGCGTGCTCGACGCCAAGGTCAGCTTCGACAACAATGCCGCTTTCCGCCATGACGAGCTCAAGGGCCTGCGCGACCTCTCCGAGGAAGACGCCAAGGAAATCGAGGCCAGCAAGTTCGATCTCGCCTATGTGGCGCTCGACGGCAATATCGGCTGCATGGTCAATGGCGCGGGTCTTGCCATGTCCACCATGGACATCATCAAGCTCTATGGCGCCGAGCCGGCCAACTTCCTCGACGTGGGCGGTGGCGCCTCCAAGGAAAAGGTCACAGCCGCGTTCAAGATCATCACGGCCGATCCGGCGGTGAAGGGCATCCTGGTCAACATTTTCGGCGGCATCATGCGCTGCGACGTCATCGCCGAGGGCGTGATTGCCGCGGTCAAGGAAGTGGGCCTGCAAGTGCCGCTGGTGGTTCGCCTCGAAGGCACCAATGTCAAGGAAGGCAAGGCCATCCTCAATCAGTCCGGCCTCAACGTCATCTCGGCCGACGACCTCGACGATGCCGCCCAGAAGATCGTCAAGGCGGTGCAGGGCTAGCGCGATGCGCGCCGGTCTCGCCGCCATCGCTGTTCTTGCCCTCTGCGTCACCCCGGTGGCGGCGCAGGGCAAGACCAAGCCGGGCGCCGTGCCGCAGAGTGTTGCGGCGCTCGAAATGTGCGAGACCTTTGCTGCCGGCGACGTGCTGGCGGTGGAAGCGGCCATCGAAAAGGGCTGGGATGCCTATGACGATGGCGGGGAAAGCCCCTATGTGCGCTCCTATTCGGGCAGCAAGGATTTGCCGGGCATCGGCTACGCCACCATGTTCGCGCTGATCGAAAGCTATCCCAACCTCACCTTCGGCTATTGCCGTGTCGATGTCAGCGATGTCACCGGCAATGCCGATGGCCAGGTGCAGGCCATTCAGAACCTGGACCGCTACGAAGGCGAGTCGATCCAGAATGGCGACGGCATCTTTGCCAGCCTCGCCGGTACGGATGACAAGAACCGGCTGCTGCTGACCCACCTGGCCCAGAATACCTTCGTGATCCAGCTATCCATCATCACCCCCAAGGCCGAAACGGCCGACTAGTTCAACGGCGCCTTGCCCCGGCAGGCGAATGGCGCCGCGCGCCCAGAGACGAAAGAGAAATAGATGTCCATTCTCGTCAACAAAGACACCCGCGTTCTCGTACAGGGCCTGACCGGCAAGACCGGCACGTTCCATACCGAGCAGGCGCTGGCTTACTTCGGCACCAAGATGGTCGGTGGCACCCACCCCAAGAAGGGTGGCGAGACCTGGTCCTCCGGCGTGGATGGGACGGAGCTTCCGATCTTTGCCTCGGTGGCCGAAGGCAAGGAGCGCACCGGCGCCAATGCCTCGGTGATCTATGTTCCCCCGCTGGCGCCGCTGCGGCCATCGAGGAAGCGATCGATGCGGAAATTCCGCTCATCGTCTGCATCACCGAAGGCGTGCCTGTGCTCGACATGGTGCGGGTTAAGGCCAAGCTCGACAAGTCGAAGTCGCGGCTGATCGGGCCGAACTGCCCGGGCGTGCTGACGCCGGAAGAATGCAAGATCGGCATCATGCCGGGCTCCATCTTCTCCAAGGGAAGCGTGGGCATTGTTTCCCGCTCGGGCACGCTTACCTATGAAGCAGTGTTCCAGACCACCAATGAAGGCCTCGGCCAGACCACTGCCGTCGGTATCGGCGGCGATCCGGTCAAGGGTACCGAGTTCATCGACATGCTCGAAATGTTCCTTGCCGACGAAGCCACCAAGTCGATCATCATGATCGGCGAAATCGGCGGTTCGGCCGAAGAAGATGCTGCCCAGTTCCTGATCGACGAGGCCAGGCGCGGCCGCAAGAAGCCGATGGCCGGTTTCATCGCCGGGCGCACGGCCCCTCCGGGCCGCACCATGGGCCATGCTGGCGCCGTAATTTCCGGCGGTAAGGGCGGCGCCGAGGAAAAGATCGCGGCAATGGAAGCGGCAGGGATTCGCGTCTCGGCCTCGCCGGCCCGCATCGGCGCGACGCTGGCGGAAGTGCTGAAGGGGTGAGATTGTCAGGTCACCCCCTCCCTATCTGCGCTACGGCCCGGTGGGCCTAGCTCCGATACCCTCCCCTCAAGGGGGAGGGTGACAGTGGTGGACGTGGCATTCGCTTGCCGTGCCCACCGCCTCCACCCTCCCCCTTGAGGGGGAGGGTAGCGAAGCCGGGCCGCGAGGCCCTGGCGCAGCTAGGGAGGGGGTATCTAAGCGTGCCGGATGCGACCAATGTCGGTCGCGCTTCGGACACAGAACGGTGCTACCCGTTCAATGTCTGCGGTGGGTACACAATCAAGTGAGCCGCGGCGCCAAACAGCGCCGCAAGTCTTAACAAGATACAAAGGAAAAGCGGTCAATATCCCCGAAACTTTGACCGCCCATGAAACCGGCCGGTGGCCGGTTCGTTGAGAAGGATGGCGGGGCGTGGGCCTCGCATGAAAAAGCGATGACACGACAGGAAAAGAACGACACGTTCTTGCTGACTTCGTTCCTCTATGGTGGGAACGCCGACTACATCGAACAACTCTATTCCCGCTACAAGACCGACCCTGGCAGTGTCGACGAGACGTGGAAGAGTTTCTTTTCCAAGCTCGACGATGGCGAAGGGGTGGCCCAGCAGAATGCCGAAGGGCCGAGCTGGAGCCGCAAGGACTGGCCGCAGACCGCCAATGGCGAACTGGTCAGCGCGCTGGACGGCAATTGGGGCGAAATCGCCATCAAGACCGAAAAGGCCGTGGCCAAGAAGGCCGAGGCTCTGGGCGTCGCCAAGTCGTCGGTCGCCGATGTGCTGCAGGCCACGCGCGATTCGATCCGCGCCATCATGATGATCCGTGCCTATCGCATGCGCGGCCACCTGCATGCCGATCTCGATCCGTTGAAGCTGATGGAAGAAGAGCCGGCCCCCGAGCTCGATCCGGCCAGCTATGGCTTCACCGAGGCCGATTTCAGCCGCAAGATCTTCATCGACAACTATCTGGGTCTCGAATACGCGACCATTCCGGAAATGCTGGCGATCCTGCAGCGCACGTATTGCGGCACTGTCGGCATCGAGTTCATGCATATCTCCGATCCTGAAGCCAAGCAGTGGATTCAGGAACGCATCGAGGGCCCGGACAAGGAAATCACCTTCACCGCCGAAGGCAAGAAGGCGATCCTGGCCAAGCTGATCGAGGCCGAAGGCTTCGAGAAGTATATCGACGTCAAGTATACCGGCACCAAGCGCTTCGGCCTCGATGGCGGTGAATCCACCATTCCGGCGCTCGAGCAGATCATCAAGCGCGGCGGTGCCCTGGGTATCAAGGACATCGTGCTGGGCATGGCCCACCGCGGTCGCCTGAACGTGCTGACCCAGGTGATGCAGAAGCCGCATCGCGCCCTGTTCCACGAATTCAAGGGCGGCGCCTTCTACCCTGACGACGTCGAGGGTTCGGGCGACGTGAAGTACCACCTCGGTGCGTCCTCCGACCGCGAATTCGACGGCAAGAAGGTTCATCTGTCGCTGACGGCGAACCCGTCGCATCTGGAAATCGTCGATCCGGTGGTGCTGGGCAAGGCCCGCGCCAAGCAGGACCAGCATATCGCGCCCGATGGCAAGCTGATCAATATCGCGGTCGATGGCAAGCCTGACCGCTCCACCGTGCTGCCGCTGCTGATCCATGGCGATGCGGCCTTTGCCGGGCAGGGCGTCATTGCCGAATGCCTGGGGCTGAGTGGCCTCAAGGGGCATCGTACGGGTGGCTCGATCCACTTCGTCATCAACAACCAGATCGGCTTCACCACGAGCCCGATGTATTCGCGCTCTTCGCCCTATCCGACCGATGTTGCCAAGATGATCGAGGCACCGGTTTTCCACGTCAACGGCGATGATCCGGAAGCCGTGGTCTTCGCGGCCAAGGTGGCGGTGGAGTACCGGCAGAAGTTCGGCAAGCCCGTCGTCATCGACATGTTCTGCTATCGCCGCTTCGGCCACAATGAAGGCGACGAGCCCAGCTTCACCCAGCCGCTGATGTATTCCCGCATCCGCAGCCACAAGTCCACGCTCGAGCTCTATTCGGAAAAGCTGGTGGCCGAAGGGCTGCTGACGGCCGAAGAAGTCGAAAAGCTCAAGGCCGGCTGGCGCGCGCATCTGGAAAGCGAGTTCGAGGCCGGGCAGGACTATCGTCCGAACAAGGCCGACTGGCTCGATGGCGCCTGGAAGGATTTCAAGCAGGCCGAGCAGGAAGGCCCGCGTCGCGGCCAGACCGGCGTCGAGATCGACCGCCTGACCGGCATCGGCACGGCGCTCACGCGCATTCCCGAAGGCTTCAACGTCCACAAGACGGTCAAGCGCTTCATGGACAATCGCCTGGCGGCGATTGAATCCGGCGAGGGCATCGACTGGGCCACGGCCGAGGCCCTGGCCTTCGGTACGCTGGTGACCGATGGTCATCCGGTCCGCCTCAGCGGCCAGGACGTCGAGCGCGGCACGTTCAGCCAGCGCCATTCGGTGCTCAACGACCAGCAGGTCGACAACAAGACCTATACGCCACTCAACAATCTCGATCCCGAG
The DNA here is from genome assembly GCF_007859655.1 of Devosia ginsengisoli. Lineage (NCBI taxonomy): Bacteria > Pseudomonadati > Pseudomonadota > Alphaproteobacteria > Hyphomicrobiales > Devosiaceae > Devosia > Devosia ginsengisoli. The sequence continues at coordinate 2,235,455 of NZ_CP042304.1, read as the reverse complement.
CAGAGCCGTTTCGAGGTCATCAATTCGATGCTTTCGGAAGAGGCCGTGCTCGGTTTCGAATACGGCTATTCGCTCGCCGAACCCAGGGCGCTGACCATCTGGGAAGCCCAGTTCGGCGATTTCGTGAATGGCGCGCAGGTGGTGATCGACCAGTTCATCTCTTCGGGCGAGCGCAAGTGGTTCCGCATGTCGGGCCTGGTGATGCTGTTGCCGCATGGCTATGAAGGGCAGGGGCCGGAACACTCGTCGGCCCGTCCCGAGCGCTTCCTGCAGCTTTGCGCCGAAGACAATATGCAGGTCGCCAACTGCACGACGCCGGCCAACTACTTCCACGTGCTGCGCCGCCAGATGGAACGCGACTTCCGCAAGCCGCTGATCCTGATGACGCCCAAGAGCCTCTTGCGCCACAAGCGGGCCACGTCGGGCTTGGCTGAAATGGGGCCGGATTCCTGCTTCCATCGCCTGTTGTGGGACGATGCCGAGGCGCCGGGCGTGCCCAAGACCACGATCAAGCTGGCTGCGGACGACAATATCCGCCGCGTCGTGCTCTGCACCGGCAAGGTCTACTATGACCTCCTGGAAGATCGCGAGAAGAAGGGCATCGACGATGTCTATCTACTGCGCATCGAGCAGCTCTATCCGTTCCCGGCCAAGGCCCTGCTCGACCTGTTGAGCCGATTCAAGAATGCCGAGATCATCTGGTGCCAGGAAGAGCCCAAGAATATGGGTGCCTGGGCGTTCATTCAGCCCTATGTTGAATGGGTGTTCGACCAGATGGGACGGACCGGCCAGCGCGTGCGCTATACCGGCCGCCCGGCCTCCGCTTCCACTGCCACGGGTCTGATGCGGACCCATCTAGCCCAATTGCAGGCCTTCCTCGACGAAGCCCTCGGCCAATAAAAGGACAAGCCAATGTCGACTGAAATCCGCGTGCCGACGCTGGGCGAAAGCGTCACCGAAGCGACCATCGGTCAGTGGTTCAAGAAGGTGGGCGACACCGTCGCCGCCGACGAGCCCATTGTCGAGCTGGAAACCGACAAGGTGACCATCGAAGTGCCCGCGCCGGCCGCCGGCGTGCTCGAAGCCATTGCCGTCCAGCCGGGCGAGACGGTGGATGTGGGCGCGCTGCTCGGCGCCATCGGCGGGGCAGGGGCCGGCGCTGCCGCCGCACCGGCCCCTGCCGCTGCCGCGCCCGCCAAGGCCGAAGTGCCTGCCGCCAATGCTGCCGGCCCCGAGCCGGTCAAACCCTCTGGCGGTACGTCCATGCCGCCGGCGCCATCCGCGCAGAAAATGCTCAACGAGACCGGCCTCAACGGCTCTGACATCGAGGGTTCGGGCAAGCGCGGCCAGGTGCTTAAGGAAGATGTGGTGGCTGCTGCCAGCAAGCCGGCTCCTGTTGTGGCCGAGGCGGCTCCTGCTGCCGCTCCCGCCGCCAAGCCTGTCGAGGCCAAGGCCCCGGCCGCTCCGCGTGCCCCGGTTGCCGCAGACGATGCCGCCCGCGAAGAGCGGGTCCGTATGACTCGCCTGCGCCAGACCATCGCCCGCCGCCTCAAGGATGCGCAGAACACTGCCGCCATGCTGACCACCTTCAACGAGGTGGACATGAAGCCGGTGATGGACCTGCGCGCGTCCTACAAGGAGCTGTTCGAGAAGAAGCATGGTGTCAAGCTGGGCTTCATGGGCTTCTTCACCAAGGCCGTGGTGCACGCGCTCAAGGAGATCCCCTCGGTCAATGCCGAAATCGACGGCGATGACCTGGTCTACAAGCAGTATGCCCATATCGGCGTGGCTGTGGGTACCGACAAGGGCCTCGTGGTCCCGGTGGTGCGCAATGCCGACCAGATGTCGATTGCCGATATCGAGAAGTCGATCAACGCGCTGGGCAAGAAGGCCCGCGACGGCCAGCTCTCCATGGCTGACATGCAGGGTGGCACCTTCACCATCTCCAATGGTGGCGTCTACGGCTCGCTGATGTCGACACCTATCCTCAACGCGCCGCAGTCTGGTATTCTTGGCATGCACAAGATCCAGGAACGGCCGGTCGTGGTCGGTGGCCAGATTGTCATCCGCCCGATGATGTATCTTGCCCTCTCCTACGATCACCGGATCGTCGACGGCAAGGAAGCCGTGACCTTCCTGGTCCGCGTCAAGGAAAGCCTCGAAGCGCCGGAACGCCTGGTGCTCGACCTCTAGTTCGCCGCAAAGCGATGACAGTTTGAGGGCCCGCTTCGGCGGGCCCTTTTCGTTAACGCGTTCGCTAGCGTTTTCGTGATGTCGGTGACGCCAGATGCTAACAGTCTGTTAACGTCAGTGGTCCAGATGCTAACGCGTTTTTCCCGGAGTAGTGCGCCTGTTGCGTCCCCTGATTTTTCCCGTCGTCATCTGGCTCGCCACACTTGTCCCCGCTTCCGCACAGGATGCCGCGGATGCCGAACTGATCGGCGAATTGATGGCCTTCCACGGCTCGCGCGCCATCGTTTCGGTGATGACCACCCATTGCTACGAAACCACCGGGCTCGACTCCGCCTACAAGACCGCCAGCGACAACTGGTACCTGCGCAATATCGGTTTCCTCGACCTGGCCAACCGGGTCATCGAGCGGCTGGGCGGGGGCGCCGAAGGTCAGCAGAAGGCCGCCGAAACCTATGGCGGCGCCGAGATCATGAGCGCCTACAATCAGGCCGGCGACAAGGATGGCTTCTGCCGCGCCTTCCTTGAACAGGTCGATAGCGGGGCGCTCGATATCGACAAAAGCCTGCCCGACGCCCTGGCCAAGGCCCAGGACATCGCGGCGCAGTAACGCCACCCCCACATGCGGGTTGGCGGCCGACGCCATTGCGCTAACCTGTCCCCGCTATTGGAGAGGGGCGTATTATGTGGCGGTCGATTTTCCTGGCTTCACTATTGCTGGTGGTTCCTGCCCAGGCCGCGGATTGCACGCTGACCAATGCGCGCTACAAGCAGCCGGACGCGCCGTGGTGGCTGACCTTCAAGCGGGTGCCGCAGTTTGCCGCGCCCAACCAGATGGCCGCCTTCTATCTCGAATTGCCCAATTCGGGCGTCGAGATGCAGGGCGGGGTCAGCATTCCCAATGGCTTCGGCTCGCCGCTCTGGTCCATAGAGGGGCCGTGCACGCCGCCCGAATTTGCCGAGGAAGGCGCGCCGGTCGAATTCTGCGGCTTCCTCGACAATACCCAGTATCCGGCCATCTACGGCGAGTATGACGGCAAGGTGCGGTTCCTCGATACCGATGCCGGCGCCGTGGCACCCGAGCAGGTCATCCTGCCCAACCTGGCGGCAAGCCTGTGGTATTCCAACTACCGGCAGACCGAGTGGATGGACGGTATCGACATCGGGGACGCCTTTACCCTTGTGGGATGCGACTGACCACATTGCCGCAGGCCTGTGCCTAGTGTAACTGCTGAACCGCAACAATTGCGGTGGCATGGCATGAGCTTTCCCTGGTTCGAATTTGCCGCGCTGATGCTGGCCTTCGGCATCAATGCGGTCATTCCCGGCGCCGATTTCGCCATGGTGCTGCGCCAGTCCATCGCCCATGGGCGGCGAGCCGCCCTGCTCACCTCGGCGGGCATTGCCACCTCGATCCTGGTTCACGGCAGTTATACGCTGCTGGGGATCGGCGTCATCGTCAGCCAGTCGCTGCTGGCCTTCAACATCATCAAGTGGATCGGCGCGGCCTATCTGGTGTGGCTGGCCATTTCGGCTCTGCGCAGTCCGGCGCCCAAGCCGCCGGCGGAAGATGACCTGACTGCGGCGAAGCGGGGCGATTTCGCCGCCTTTGCGCTGGGCTTCCTCACCAACCTGCTCAATCCCAAGGCCGTGCTGTTTTTCCTCGCGCTTTTCACCACGCTGGTTTCGGCGCATACGGGCGGTGACATCAAGGTGCTCTATGTGCTGTGCATGAGCCTCATGCTTTTTGCCTGGTTCGCATTGGTGTCGGTTTTCTTTACGACACCTTCGGTACGGCAGGGCTTTTTCCGTTTCGGCCGGTGGTTTAATCGGGTTACCGGCATTACATTCCTTGTGCTGGCCGTCCGCGTGGCGATAGCGCAGCAACACTAACAGGTTTTCGGGGCTACAAATGGCAGACGCGTTCGATCTCACCATCATCGGCTCGGGTCCGGGCGGCTATGTCGCGGCGATCCGGGCGGCGCAACTGGGCATGAAGGTTGCGGTGGTGGAAAAGTGGGCGACGCTGGGCGGCACCTGCCTCAATATCGGCTGCATTCCCTCCAAGGCCCTGCTGCATGCCTCCGAGCTGTTCGAAGAGGCCGGGCACGGCTTCAAGGCGCTGGGCATCGACATTCCCGCGCCGACGCTGAACCTGCCGCAGATGATGAACCACAAGACCGAAACGGTTGCGGCCAATGTCGGCGGGGTCGATTACCTGTTCAAGAAGAACAAGATCACCACCCTGCGCGGCATCGGCACCATCGTGTCACCCGGCAAGGTGCTGGTGACGCCGCAGACCGGCGCACCCACCGAGATCGAGACCAAGAATATCGTCATCGCCACCGGTTCGGTATCGGCCGGCCTGCCGGGCATCGAGATCGACGAAAAGAAGATCGTCACCTCCACCGGCGCGCTGACGCTGGACAAGGTGCCGGGCAAGCTGCTGGTCATCGGTGCCGGCGTCATCGGGCTCGAGCTGGGCTCGGTCTGGGCGCGGCTGGGCAGCCAGGTGACGGTGGTGGAATATCTCGACCGCATCCTGCCCGGCATGGATAGCGAAGTGGCCCGCCAGTTCCAGCGCATGCTGCAGAAGCAGGGCATGGAGTTCAAGCTCTCCAGCAAGGTCGCCGGCATCGACAGGCAGGACGACGGTTCGCTCAAGGTGCGGGTCGAGCCGGCCAAGGGCGGCGATATGGAAATTCTCGACGCCGATGTGGCCCTGGTCGCTATCGGCCGCAAGCCCTTCACCGAGGGGCTGGGCCTCGACATCGTGGGCGTGGCGCTGGATGAGCGCGGCCGCGTGCGGGTCGATCAGCACTACAAGACCTCGGTCGACGGCATCTATGCCATTGGCGACGTCATCGCCGGGCCGATGCTGGCGCACAAGGCCGAGGACGAGGGCATTGCCGTGGCCGAAATTCTCAATGGCCAGGCCGGCCATGTGAACTATGCCGCCATTCCGGCGGTGGTCTATACCAATCCGGAAATCGCCTCGGTCGGCAAGACCGAGGACGAGCTCAAGGCTGAAGGCGTGGACTACAAGATTGGCAAGTTTCCCTTCACCGCCAATGGTCGCGCCAAGGCCATGCTGGCGACGCAGGGCTTCGTCAAGATCCTCGCCGATGTCGAGACCGACCGGGTGCTGGGCGCGCATATCGTCGGCAAGAATGCCGGCGAGATGATCCACGAACTTGTCGTGCTGATGGAATTTTCGGGTTCTTCCGAGGACCTGGCCCGCTCGACCCATGCCCATCCGACCCTGTCGGAAGCGGTGCGCGAAGCGGCCCTGTCGCTCGGCGACGGCGCCATCCATATCTGATCTGATATCAGAGCTAAGTCATTGCGCCGCCGGCTTATCCCCGGCGGCGTTTCTGTTGTTATAATGGAAATCCTGGCCTGATCAGGTGTGCGGCAGCGCCGGAAAACTTATCCCCATAGGGGCAAATTCGGGTCAAAATTCATCATACAAGTTACGAATTATTGTATGTTGACTTCCGTTTTCGTCTTCCATACCAGTTCTTCACCAAGCTTGCATGGAGTCCAGAAGACCTCAAGCGGCTTGAGCGGCGGGAGGGAAGTCCCGGCGCGGATCAACGGCATCGACGGACGGCACGAGAAGGCCGGACCGATGTCACCTTTGGGAGGACATTTCCATGTTTCATCTGCCTAAACTGGCGGCGACCGCACTCGTCGCTGCTGCAATGATGGCTTCGACGGCCAGCGCCCAGACCGTGCTGCGCTCGTCCGATACCCATCCCGATGGTTATCCGACCGTCGAGGCGGTCAAGTATTTCGGCGAATTGCTGAGCGAGAAGACCGATGGCCGCTATTCGGTCGAAGTGTTCCACTCCGCCCAGCTCGGCGAAGAAAAGGACACGATCGAGCAGACCCAGTTCGGCGTGATCGACCTCAACCGCATCTCGATCGGCGCCTTCGGTACCCAGGTGCCGGAAGCCACCGTCACCCAGCTGCCCTATATCTTCCGCTCGGCCGACCACATGCACCATGTGCTCGATGGCCCGATCGGCGAGGAAATCCTCAAGGCCTTCGACGCCGTGGACGTGATTGCGCTGGCCTATTACGACGGCGGCGCCCGCTCGTTCTACAATAGCGGCAAGCCGATCAATACGCCGGCCGATATGGCGGGCATGAAGCTGCGCGTCATGCAGTCGGACATCTTCGTGGACATGGTTGCGGCCTTTGGCGGCAATGCCACCCCGATGCCCTATGGCGAAGTCTATTCGGGTATCCAGACCGGCGTTATCGATGGCGCCGAGAACAATTATCCGAGCTACGACACCGCCGGCCATGCCGAAGTCGCCAAGTATTACTCGCTCGACGAACACCTGATGGTGCCGGAAGTCCTGGTGATCTCCAAGGTCGTCTGGGATGGCCTGACGCCGGAAGACCAGGTGCTGTTCCGTGAAGCCGCCCAGGAATCCGTGGCCAAGCAGCGCGAGCTGTGGGCCGCCAAGGAAGTCGAATCCAAGGCTGCCGTGGAAGCGCTGGGCGCTGTCATCAACGAAGTCGACAAGGCTCCCTTCATCGAAGCAATGGGCCCGGTCTATGACAAGTATGTCACCGATCCCAAGCTCAAGGACCTGGTTGCCCGCATTCAGGCCACCGAATAATCTTGCGCGTTGCGGGCCGGCGTCTCCACGCCGGCCCGTTCTGCTTGCCGGAGGACAATCATGAAAGACAGGCTTCTGGCGACCAGCCGTGTGCTGGGTCAGGTTTCAAACGCCGCATTGTGGGTGGCCGGAACGGGCCTGGTGGCCATGACCGCGATCGTCGCCTACCAGGTGTTCATGCGCTTCGTGATCAATTCGTCGCCTGCCTGGACCGAGTCCGGCGCGATCATGATCATGACCTGGTTCATCTTTCTGGGCGCGGCGGTCGGCGTGCGCGAGAACTTCCATATGGGGTTCGACGTGCTGATCTATGTGCTGCCGCCAGGCGCGAAGCCGTGGCTGCGCGCCATCAGCGATATCTGCATCTTCGCCTTTGCCTTCGGCATGGTGTTCTATGGCGGCGAGTTGGCCATACGCTATTGGTCGACGCGTATTCCGGTGCTGGGCCTGCCCACCGCTTTCACTTATTTCCCCATCGTGGTCTCGGGCATCCTGATGTGCCTGTTCTCGCTGGAGCGCCTGCTGCTGCGGGCTGCGGGCGAGCCGATTGACGACATCCCCGTCGATCCCACGATCACCGAGGCCTGAGACTATGGAATACTGGATTCTTTTCGGTGTCTTCACCCTGCTGATGGTGATCGGCACGCCGATCGCCTACTGCCTGGGTATCGCCAGCTTCGCCACCATCATCTATCTCGGCCGTCCGGCCATCGTGGTGTTCCAGCAGCTCAATTCGGGTGTTTCCGCCTTCACGCTGCTGGCCATTCCCTTCTTCATCTTCGCCGGCGACCTGATGATGCGCGGCGGTATCGCGGCGCGGATCATCTCCTTTGCCGGGGCGCTGATCGGGCATGTGCGCGGTGGGCTGGGGCAGGTCAATATCGCGGCCTCGACCTTGTTCGGCGGCATTTCCGGTTCGGCCGTGGCCGAGGCGGCTGCGGTGGGCGGCATCATGATCCCGCAGATGAAAGAGCGCGGTTATGGCGCCGACTATGCCGTCAACGTCACCTCCATGGCGGCGCTGATCGCGCTGCTGCTGCCGCCCAGCCACAACATGATCATCTATTCGCTCGCCGGGGGCGGCAATATCTCGATTGCCGACCTGTTCACCGCGGGCATCATTCCCGGCCTGCTGCTGGCTGCGGCGCTGAGCGTCACCGCCTATTGGGTGGCCGTGAAGCGCGGCTATCCCACCGAGAAATTTCCCGGTTTTCGCCGGGCCGGCTATTTCCTGCTCGTGTCCATTCCCGGCCTGATGCTGATCGCCATCATCTTCGGCGGCGTGCGTTCTGGCATTTTCACGGCGACGGAAAGCTCGTGTATCGCAGTGATCTATGCGCTGCTGGTGACGCTGCTGGTCTATCGCTCGCTGAGCTGGAGCGAATTCGTCCACTCCGTGCTGGGCGCGGTGCGGACCACGGCCATGGTGCTGTTCATCATCGGCGCGGCCGCCTCGTTCGGCTGGCTGATGGCCTATCTCAAGGTGGCAACCATCCTCACCGCCGGCATGGCCGCGATTTCCAGCGATCCGCTGCTGGTGCTGATCATGATCAACATCGTGCTGCTGCTGCTCGGCACCTTCATGGATATGGGGCCGCTGATCATCATCACCACGCCGATCTTCCTGCCCATGGTAAAGGCCTTCGGCGTTGATCCGGTGCATTTCGGCGTCATCATGATCCTCAACCTGGGCATCGGGCTCAACACGCCGCCACTCGGGCCGGTGCAGTTCGTGGCCGCGGCGGTGGGCAAGATCACCGTCATGGAAGCGATGAAGAGCGTCTGGCCATTCTACCTGGCCGGGATCATCGTGCTGGCCCTGGTGACCTATATTCCGGCGCTGTCGCTGTGGCTGCCGGCTCTGTTCCGGGGCTAGTCATGAGCATGCCCGACATCGGGGCAGCGCCCGGCGGGCGCAAGCCCAAGCTGGCTGAACTGGTGGTGCAGACGCTGCGCAAGCGCATCGTCACGGGGGAATACGACACCGGCAGCAAGCTGCCCACCGAAAGCCAGATGACCAAGATTTTCGGGGTCAGCCGCACGGTGGTGCGCGAGGCCATTGCGGCGCTGGCGGCCGACGGCATCGTGGAGGCCCGACAGGGCGCGGGCGTCTTCGTGCTGGCGCGGGCCGGCATGCGCGCTATCGATAGCGGCAACCGCATCTCGGACGCGATCAACGTGCTCGAAGTGCGCATGGGCATCGAAATCGAGAGCGCCGGGCTCGCCGCGCAGCGGCGCACCAATTCGCAGGATGCCGCGATCCACGAGGCATTCCACGAATTCGACCGGCTGCTCGAACGGGACGAACCGACCGGCCGGGCCGACTTCAACCTGCATCACGCCATCGCGGCGGCAACCAGCAACCCCTTCTATGTCGAGGTGCTGGAAGCGCTGGGCACCCGCGCCATTCCCTGCGATGTCCAGGCGCCCTGGCCCATCGAAACCGTCCTGTCACGCGAATACCAGCGGGCCGTGCAGGCCGAGCACTGGACGATCATTTCAGCGATCAGCGAGCAGGATATCGAAACGGCGCGGGCCGCGATGCGCCGTCATCTGGTGCGTAGCCAGGAACTTTATCGTCAACGCCTTCGGGACAGCGGGCCGGCTTCGGACCCGCGCAAGTAGATTACAGGATTATTTTATGACTACCGATTTCGACATCCGTTTTGCCATCGACCCCGTATCGGCCGCGACCATGAATACCGAGGAATTGCGCGAGCATTTCCTGATCGATGACCTGTTTGCGCCGGGCGCCGTCAACTGGACCTATACCCATTATGACCGCATGGCGGTGGGTGGTGCCGTGCCTGCCGGCGGAGCGCTCGTGCTCGAAGCGATCAAGCCGACGGGCACGGCCAATTTCCTCGACCGCCGCGAGCTGATCGCCGCCAATATCGGCGAAGCCGGGACGATTTCGATCGATGGCCAGGACTATGCCGTGGGCTCGCGCGACATGCTCTATGTGGGCATGGGCGCCAAGGATGTGCGCTTCTCGGGCAAGGGCGCCAAATTCTACCTGCTGAGCGCGCCGGCCCATGCCAGCCATCCGACGAAACTGATCCGGCAGGGCGACGCCAAGCGGCTGGAAATGGGCAGCCAGGAAACGGCCAATGAGCGCACGATCTTCCAGTTCGTCAATGCCGACAGCGTCAAGACCTGCCAGCTGGTGGTGGGCCTGACCAGCTTCGCCCCCGGTTCGGTGTGGAACACCATGCCGGCGCATGTGCATGACCGGCGCATGGAGGCCTATCTCTATTTCGACCTCAAGCCCGACGCCTTCGTTGTGCATCTGATGGGCGAGCCGGACGAGACGCGCCACATCATCATGCGCAATGAGGAAGCGGTGATCTCGCCGCCCTGGTCGATCCATGCCGGCGCGGGCACCGGTTCCTACACCTTCATCTGGGCCATGGCCGGCGACAATATCGACTATACCGACGCCGAGAAGGTCGGCATGGACGAGCTGCTGTGACCGATCTTTCCGCATTCAGCCTTGCTGGCAAGACAGTCCTGGTGACCGGGGCCAATACCGGCATCGGGCAGGGTATTGCGCTCGGCATCGGCCGGGCTGGTGGCAAGGTGATCGGCGTTGGCCGTTCGGACATGGACGAGACGGCTGCGCTGCTGGCGGGTCTCGGAGCAGAATTCGTGGCGGTGAAGGCCGATCTGGGCTCGACCGCTGCGGCGCAGGCGATGTTCGATGCCGCCTGGGAGCAGCATGGTCCCATTGATGGGCTGGTCAACAATGCCGGCATCATCAAGCGGGTCGATGCGGTGGATTTCACCGAGGCCGACTGGGACCAGGTGATGGACATCAACCTCAAGACGATGTTCTTCCTGTGCCAGTCGCTCGGCAAGCGCGCCATGGCGGCGGGGCGGACCGGCAAGATCGTCAATATCTCATCGATGCTGAGCTTCCAGGGCGGCATTCGCGTCGCCAGCTACACCGCCTCCAAGAGCGGTGTGCTGGGGATCACGCGGCTGCTGGCCAACGAATGGGCGGCCAAGGGCATCAACGTCAATTCGATTGCCCCCGGCTATATCGAGACCAACAATACCGAGGCGTTGCGGGCCGATCCGGATCGGTCGGCCGCGATCCTCGGACGCATTCCGGCGGGACGCTGGGGCGCCCCGTCCGACATTGGCGATGCGGCGGTATTCCTGCTGTCGCAAGCGTCCAACTATATGCATGGCGCCGTCATCCCGGTGGATGGCGGGTGGCTGGCGAGGTAACGAGATGAGTGAGCAGAAGCTGTTCGCGCAGCCCAACGAAACCGACTGGACCGAACTGGCGCCGGGCAATACGCGGCGCGTGCTGATCCATACGCCGGAGCTGATGCAGGTCGAATTCGGCTTCGAGCAGGGCGCTGTCGGCGCGCCGCACAGCCATCCCCATATCCAGGTGAGCTATGTGGCCGAGGGGCGGTTCGAGGTGACCATCGACGGGCAAAGCCAGGTGGTGGAGCAGGGCGGCAGCTTCATCGTGCCGTCGGGGCTGGTGCATGGCGTGGTGGCCCTGACGCGCGGGCGGCTGGTGGATGTGTTCACGCCCATGCGGGCGGATTTCGTCTAGCCGATTTCCGCCAGCATCGCCGCATAGGCCGCGTCGTGCCTGCCGCCCCAGTTGTCCGGCTCGGTCAACCGTCCCCGCCTTGGCGGGATGAAGCTGTAGATACGGCGCTCCGGCTCCTCGCGCCATTGCAGGTTGAAGGCGGCGTAGCGGGGGAAGAATTCCATGTCGTGATAGGGCAGGTGGTCATGCACCCACCAGGCCATGGCTTCCCAGTCGCCGGTGCGCTCGTAGTAGGGGACGAAACGGTTGACGACGATGCAGGCGGTGGCGCCCATGCGACCTTCGGCATCGCGACGGTCCCAGATATGGCCAGCGAAATTGGTTTCGTTGCGCCCGCAATTGAGCTTGTGGACATTGCCGAAATGGTTGACCTCGGACGAGCGATAGGCGGAGCGGATGGAAATCTTGCCAAAGCGCGCCTGCAGCGGCTCGAGCAGGGTTTCGCAGAGCGCCTTGCCGGCTGCTATGGCGAGGTCGGGATCATTAGGAATGTTCTGGAAGCCATGCATGACGGCGATTTCCGAATAGAGGAAATCGCGCAGGAAGAAGTTCTTGCTGAGGCGGACGCGGCCGAGATCCTCGAGGCTTTTGACGGATTTGGGCTGGCGCATGCTGGCTCTCACTGGACGCGGCAATCTCTTGCGATAACGTGGCGCAAGACAACCCGGTTTCGACAAGTCAGGACGGAGCATGCTGCTCATTGCCTTCTACATAGCCATTGCCGCCGAAGCGATGACTGCGGCGCTCGCGGCAGGCCGACGGAACATGGACTGGTTTGGCGTCTGCCTTATCGCCTGCGTCACGGCTTTGGGCGGAGGAACCTTGCGGGACATTCTGCTCGATCACTATCCTTTGGTCTGGGTCGAAAACCCCTATCTCCTGCTGGAGGTCTGTGCTGCGGCCCTGATCACCATTCCGCTGGCGCGGCTGGTCGATCGCCTGCGCTGGCCGTTCCTGCTGCTCGATGCGCTGGGGCTCGTCGTCTTCACCGTCATCGGCTGCAATATTGGCATCGAGGCGGGCGTGCATCCCATCATCGTCATCGTGGCCGGCATGGTGACGGGGACGGCGGGCGGCATCCTGCGCGACGTGCTGTGCAATGACGTTCCGCTGATTTTCCAGGGCGAGCTCTATGCCACCGTCTCCATGGTGACCGGTGGCGTCTACTACGTCGGCCTGATCGGCGGGCTGCCGGGCGACCTGATGGCCATTATTGCCATCGCCATCGGTTTTGTCCTGCGTGTCCTGGCCCTGATCTTCCGCTGGGAAATGCCGAAATTCGTCTACGACCGGGAGATGCGGAAATGAAACCCGGCCGCATCGTGCCGTCGTACCGGGCCGGGTTCGACACCTGGTTGCTGCCCGCGAGCGAATAGGGCTTTTCCCAGGGGCGGGGATGTGGCATGGCCTCTACCATACAAGAAGAGTGGAGTGCCTGATTTGCGACAGACCTGGCGGTGGTTCGGACCCAAAGACCTGTGCAGCATCGATGATATCACCCAGGTCGGTGCCGTGGGCGTGGTCAGCGCCTTGCATCATGTGCCCAATGGCGCGGTGTGGACGCCCGAGGAGATCGCCAAACGCCATGCCGAGATCGGCACGCGCAAGGATGGCACGCCGTCGGGCCTGACCTGGGACGTGGTGGAAAGCCTGCCGGTTTCCGAAGACATCAAGAAGCAGAAGGACGGCTGGAGCGAGCATATCGAGAACTACAAGGTCTCGATGAAGAACCTCGCCGATAGTGGCATCGAGGTCATCTGCTACAATTTCATGCCGGTGCTGGACTGGACGCGCACCGACCTGCGCTGGAACGTGCCCAATGGCGGCTCGTGCATGCGCTTCGACATCAACGACTTCGCTGCCTTCGACATCCATGTGCTGCAGCGCCGGGGCGCTGCCACTGACTATACCAATGCCATTGCCGACGAGGCGGAGCGGCGCTTTGCCAATATGGACGATGCGGCCCGCAAGCAGTTGGCGCGCAATGTCACGATGGGCCTGCCGGGCTCGACGGAGTCCATGACGCTGGAGGATGTGCAGAGCCATCTCGACGAATATGGCGCCATCACCCGCGAGCGGCTGCGCGCCAATTTCGTCGACTTCCTCGATGCGGTCGTGCCCACGGCAGAAGACCTGGGCCTGCGGCTCTGCTGCCATCCGGACGACCCGCCGTTCGCTTTGCTCGGCCTGCCGCGCGTCATGTCGACCGAGGCGGACTACAAGTACATTCTCGATGCGGTGGAGAGCCCCGCCAATGGCATGACGCTGTGCTCGGGCTCCCTCGGCGCGCGGCCGGACAATGACCTGCCGGGCATGATGGAGCGGCTGGGCGACAAGGTACATTTCCTGCATCTGCGCAACGTCAAGCGCGACAATGACGACATTGTCGGCTCGTTCTACGAGGCCGAGCATCTCGCCGGCGATACCGATATGGTCGCGCTGATCGCGGCCGTGGTACGCGAGGAGAAGAAGCGCAAGGCGGCGGGCCGCAAGGACCACATCATTCCCATGCGCCCCGATCACGGGCAGGACATTCTCGACGATCTCGGCCGGCGCTCGCAGCCGGGCTATCCGACCATCGGGCGGATGAAGGGACTGGCCGAATTGCGCGGCGTGATGATGGCGCTGGAGCATGAAGAGCTGGGGCTGCGGTAGTCGGCTACGGCTGCTTTTTTTGCTTGTGGCTCACCCCCACCCTCATTCCCTCCCCACAAGGGGGAGGGAAGCCTGTTTGGTGGATGAGACAATATTGGACCACTGGCCTCGCCCATGCGCCTCCCTCCCCTTGATGGGGAGGGATTGAGGGTGGGGTGGGGCCCGGCGTGCTGAGGGCGTTTCGCCCTCGCTTACCTTCACCTTCCGAACGATAGTTTACGACTTCTCAAAGTGTTGCGGCCAGAGTTGAGCCAGTACTCTCGCGCGAGGCCGGCCGTGGCTATCCTGACCTTTCTGCAGGGGGTGATGAACTGGTTCATCCCCGCGCATCTCAGTGGCGACCTGCATACGCGCAAGCGGGTGCAGATGTTCATCATCAGCCACATTTTCGGGCCGATCATCGCCACGCCCATTCCGCTTTTCCTGTGGTTCGCCGATCCGCAGCCGCTGTGGCATGTGCCGATCCTGGCGGCATCCATCTACGGTTTCTGGCCGTTCCTGGCGCTGGTGAAGCTGTTTCCGCGCGCCTATACGCCGCTGGCCATGGCCTCGGTGCTGAACCTGACCTTCTGCATCATGTGGGGCACCTACAATTACGGCGGCACCTCTTCGCCCTTCCTGGTGTGGCTGGTGCTCGTGCCGCTGCTCGCCTTCATGTATCTGGGCTCGACCTGGACGGCGCGCGTTTTCGTTTTCAGCCAGATCACGCTGGGCATTGTCGCGCTGTATGGCTTCTATCTCTATGGCGACTTCCCGACCCATATTCCGGTCGAAAACATGGTTGTCGCCGGGGTGCTGTCGGCGCTGGGCTCGAACATCTACGTGTTCATGATGGCCGCCTATTATTCGAGCGTGGTGGACAGCCAGTCCGAGCTGATCAAGGAAATCGACCGGCACCAATATACGCTCAAGGCGCTGACCCAGGCCAAGGACGAGGCCGAGCGGGCCAATGGCGCCAAGTCGGAATTCCTCGCCAAGATGAGCCATGAACTGCGTACGCCGCTCAATGCGGTGCTGGGCTATTCGGAAATCCTGCTGGAAGATGCCGAGCTCGACGGGCGCGGCGAACAGATCGCGGACCTGCAGAAGATCAGCGCGGCGGGCAAGCACCTGCTGGCCATGGTCAACGACATTCTCGACATTTCCAAGATCGAGGCGGGCAAGATGGCCCTGCATCTGGAAAACGTCGATCTCGACAAGCTGATCGACGACGTCGAAGCCACGGCGCGGCCGCTGGCGGCCAAGAATACCAACAGTTTCTCGGTCGAAAAGCGATCGGAACTGGGCACCGTCAGGGCCGACGCGACCAAGCTGCGCCAGGCCATTTTCAACCTGCTCTCCAACGCCGCCAAGTTTACGCAGAACGGGCAGATCACCCTGGCCGCATCGCGGAACGCGGAATGGCTGGAAATCGCCGTGATCGATAGCGGCATCGGCATTTCGCGTGAGCAGCAGAATGCGCTGTTCTCCAATTTCACCCAGGCCAATTCCAGGATTGCTGCGGTCTATGGCGGAACGGGGCTGGGCCTGTCGCTGAGCCAGAATCTGTGCCGGCTGATGGGCGGGCAGATCGAGATCGAAAGCGAGTTGGGCAAGGGCAGCCGCTTTACCATTCGCCTGCCGGCGCCTTCAGAGCAGTCCGCAGCAGGGCAGGCGGCTCCGATAGCGCGGGCAGCGGTGCAGGACGAGGCGTTTCTGGCTGAAAGCGAGGCCGAGGCCGATCAGCGCAAGGCCGGTTTTGCAGCGATGAGCGGGCATATGCCGGACCACGAGCGGCGCCCGCGCCTGCTGGTGGTGGATGACGACCGCGCTTTCCTCGAACTGGCCGAGCGGCTGTTCATGAAGGAAGACTATACCCCGATCTGCACGGACGCCCCGCAATCAGCGCTGCAGATTGCCCGCACCGTCAAGCCGGCGGCGATCTTCCTCGATATCCTGATGCCCGGTTTCGACGGCTGGGACGTGCTGGCGGCGCTCAAGGCCGATCCGGTGACATCAGATATTCCGGTTTTCATGATCTCTATCCTCAGCGAACGCGCCAAGGCGCTGGCGGCGGGAGCTGATGGCATCGTGATGAAGCCGTTCGACGCCAGCAAGGTCAAGGCGGCGCTGGCGGGGCTCAAGGCGGTGCGTGGCCAGCCGCGCGCCAAGGCTGCCAACGCATAGGGAATATCAATATGGCGCTGGTTCTCATTGTCGAAGACAACCCGATCAATCGCGACGTGCTCGGCCGGCGGCTGGAGCGGCGCGGCTTTTCCATCCGCTTCGCCGAAGACGGCCCCAGTGGCATTGCCGCGGCCAGGACGCTGATGCCTGATGTGATCCTCATGGATATCGGGCTGGGCGAAATGGATGGTTGCGAGGCCACGCGCCGTATCCACGCCGACCCCGAAACGGCGGCCTTGCCGATCATTGCCCTGACGGCGAGTGCGTTCGAAAGCGATCGCGCCAAGGCGCTGGCGGCTGGCTGCATCGACTTTGACACCAAGCCGGTGGATCTGCCGCGCCTCCTGGGCAAGATGCAGGCCGTGCTCGGTCCGAAGATGCCCGAAGCCGCGATGAATTTCGGCTAGGGATCTTCACCTCTCCCTTTGGGAGAGAGGTGAAGAGAGATCACCCCGCCTTGGCCAGCCTTATGGTGAGCGTTTCGCGCAGGTGGGCGAAGTCGAGCGGCTTCTGATGCACATGCGGGCGGTTGAGGCCCATGAGTTCGGCGGTGCGCTGCACCATGCTCAGCGTCTGCTCGTCCTGGCCGCTGACGATGATGAGGTCGCCGGGGTAACGCGCCTCTGCGAGCAGGCGGAAGAGCTCGATGGCGTCGACATGGGGCATGGAAATGTCCACCGCCATGACATCGGGGCGTAGGGCGGCGACGAGATTGATCACCCCGCGCGAGTCGGAAGTAGCAAAGGCGTCATAGCCGCAACGCTCCGCCACCCGAACGATCAGTTCGGCTGACGGGGCGTCGTCATCGACGGCTAAGAGCTTAGGGGCCATCGCAATCTCCGTGTCAGGCCGCAGCGGTCGCTGCACGGGCGGGACCCGTATCCTGCCGGCCCTCGTGGCCGAGGCGGTATTCGAGATCGGCTTCGCGCATGGCGCTGGCCAGAATGGCCACGACCTGGTCGATATCGTCGCGCGTATGGGCGGCCATGACCTGGAAGCGGAAGCGGGCGCCGCCCTGCGGCACGGCGGGATATTCCACCAGATTGGCGATGCCGCCCATGGCCATCAGGTGCCGGCTGGCAAAGCGCCCGACGCCTTCGAGCCCCAGGCTCACCGGCACGATGGGCGAGGGGTCGCCCAGGGTCTGGAGGCCCGCCCGGGTCATTTCGGCGCGCAGGTAGAGGATGTTGTCCATCAGCTTGCGGCGCAGCAGGCGGCCCTCTTCGGAACGCACGATATTGAGTGCGCAGAGCACCGACGCCGCCTGTACCGGCGAAAGCGCGTTCGAGAAGGTGTGGGTGGCGCTGTAATATTTGAGATATTCGGCGGTGGCGCGGCTCTTGACCGCGATGAAGCCGCCATTGGAGCCGAAGGTCTTGGAGAAGCTGCCGATGATGATATCGGCGGCGTCGAGCGCATTCTGCAGGCCGAGATGGCCCAGGCCGTCCTCGCCGATGGAGCCCAGGTCGTGGGCGCAATCGACCAGCAGCGTGGCGCTGAATTCGTTGCACAGCGCGCGCATGGCCAGCAGGTCCGGCGTGTCGGAATGCATCGAGAACAGGCTCTCGGTGACCACCAGGATGCCGTTGACCTGGTCGCTGGCGCGGATGCGCTGCAGTTTGCGGGCCAGAGCTTCGAGGTTGAGATGGCCGTGATAGTGGATGTTCTGGGTGGCCGCCTTGGCGCCCTCCTGCAGGCAGGAATGGGCCAGGATATCCATCACGACATGGTCGTTGCCGCGCACGAAGCCCTGTACCGAGCCGTAGCCGGCAGCCCAGCCGGTGGGGTAGAGCACGATCTCGCGACCCCCGAGGAATTCGGACAGCCCCTGTTCGAGCAGTAGTGAATTGGCGGTGTTGCCGAGCAAGGCGGCCGAGCCGGCGCTATGGACGCCGTATTCGTTGATCGCCTCGATGGCGGCGGCCTTGACGGCGGGATGGGATGACAGGCTCAGATAGTCCTGGCTGGCGAAATTGATGCCGGCAAAAATTTCGCCGGTGTCGCTGCGGGCTTCGCAGCGCGCTTGGGGAGCGGTGGAGGTCGAACGGGCATAGGGCCAGAGCTCATGCTCGCGCCGCAGGTTCTGCCAGTCATAGAAGCCGTCGGTCCGGGCGATCAGGTCCGGGCCCTCGGGGCTGCGGAAGTCACGCAGGCTGCCGGTCAGTGCGGCTTCGGGGACCAAATTGGTCTTGATAGTCATGGACGCTCTCCAAATGAGACTTTTCGCCTCTTCGGTATGAAAAACTACTGATGTCATTTAAAAAACGACTTAATCGTCTCGGTTTATTTTGAGTAACCTGCGTTTCTTCAGATTTGAGCTTAATGAACAGTAATACTGGAGTATTCTTGCGAATAGGTGGCGCTACATACGCAAAATTAAGTGGTATCGCTGCAGGTTAAGGTATGAGTGTCATACCGGTCTGGGGCCTGATTTCTCGTATCAACGGCTTTGTCGATCGCGCCATCGGGGCGGACGATCTGTCACCGCATGTGCGCGACAAGCTGCTGCGCCAGCAGCTCGGGTCGGTGACGCAGATGGCGCCGGCCGTACTGGCGGCTTCGCTGGCGGTCTCGGCGGTGTTCCTGGCCCTGACCTGGCAGACGGCACAGTTCTGGTCGATCCTTGCGGCGACCAGCATCATCATCGCCATCGGGCTGCACGGTTCCTACCTGGCTTTCGTGCATCCGCGGAAACAAGCTGAAGGCCCGCCGCGCAATGCGGTCATTCGCACCATTATCTATGCCATGGCGCTGGGCGCCCTCTGGGGCTTCATATTGAACGTGCTGCCGCTGGGGCAGGACCCGGCCATTCGCAGCGCCGCCACTGTTGGTACGGGCGGCCTGCTCTGCATCTCGATGATGGCCCTGATGGTCTATCCACAGGCCCTGGCGGCGTTCTCCGTCCCGCTCATCGTCGGTGCGCTGAGCATGGTACCCGGGCTCGATTCCACGCGCGAAATCTGGATGTATGGCACGCTGCTGACGGTTTTTACCTTCGTCATGGTGGTCATCTCGCTCAACCATGCGGCGGGCTTCGTGGCGCATCGTGCCTCGGAAACCCAGCTCAAGGAGAGGGGGGAGATCATCGGCCTGCTGCTGCGCGAATTCGAGCAGAGCAAATCGGACTGGATCTGGGGCTTTGATGCCGATGGCGCCATCAACCGTATGTCGGCGGGTTTCACCACGGCGACCGGCGTGGCCGAGGAGGCGCTGGTGGGCGCCGATTTCGTGCATTTCCTGCGTTGCATCACGCCGCCCAATGATCCGCTGATGGCGCATCTGGAGCAGGATGTGCTGGAGCAACAGACCTTCCAGGATATCGAATTGCAGGTGACTGCCGATGGTAGGGAGTGCTGGTGGAGCCTGACGGGCAAGCCGGCCTTCGACGAGGGCGGCAACTATCTGGGTTATATCGGCACCGGCTCGGACGTGACCGAGCGCAAGCTGGCGGAACGCCGCATTACCATGCTGGCGCATCACGACCCGATGACGGGCCTGCTCAACCGCACCAAATTCACCGAACAGCTCAATTCCTGCGTGGCGCGGCTGGAGCGCTACGGCACGCCGTTTTCGGTGATGTTCCTCGATCTGGACCAGTTCAAATCGGTCAATGACAGTCGTGGCCATATGGCCGGTGACCGGTTGCTGACACAGGTGGCGCGGCGCATCCAGGGGCTGGTGCGCGAAAACGACCTGGTGGCGCGGCTGGGCGGCGACGAATTCGCCGTTATCCTGCCCAATGATTGCAACGTGGACAGTGTCGGCCCCCTGGCCGCCCGCATGATCGAGGAGATCAAGCAGGTCTATGTGATCGATGACGAGCAGATCAATATCGGGGTCAGCATTGGCATTGCCATGGCGCCGATGAACGGGACGCGGCCGGACCAGATCCTGCGCAATGCCGACCTGGCGCTCTATCGGGCTAAGGCGGATGGACGGTCGGTCTATCGCTTCTTCGAGAGCCAGATGGATTCCGAAGCCCGCGAACGGCGGCTGCTGGAAGTGGAATTGCGCGACGCGATCAAGAACAATGAACTGGTGCTCTACTACCAGCCGCTGGTTTCGGCGGAAGATGCGCGGCCGACGGGCTTCGAGGCGCTGGTGCGGTGGAACCACCCGATCCGCGGGCTGGTGGCACCGGCCGAGTTCATTCCGATTGCCGAGCAGTCCAACCTCATCGTCGATATCGGCGACTGGACGATCGAGCAGGCCTGCCTGGCCGCGGTCAACTGGCCGGAACACCTGACGGTCGCGGTGAACCTATCGGCCAAGCATTTCCGCCGCTCGGACATTTCCGTGGTGGTCAAGCGCGCGCTGGCCATGTCGGGGCTGGCCGCGCCGCGGCTGGAGATCGAAATCACCGAAGGCCTGCTGATGGAGAACCCGGAAGCGGTGGTGGAAAAGCTGGGCGAAATCCGCGCGCTGGGCGTGACCATTGCCATGGATGATTTCGGCACCGGCTATTCGAGCCTGAGCTACCTGCTCAAATTCCCCTTCGACAAGATCAAGATCGACCGGAGCTTCGTCGATGCCTCGAGCGACGACGAAGTGGCGCGCGACATCCTCAAAGCCATCGCCTCGCTGGGCAAGACGCTGAAGCTCAAGATCACCGCCGAGGGCGTGGAGACGCAGGCGCAGGCGGAGTTCCTGTCCGGGATAGCCTGCCATCAGTTGCAGGGCTTCTACTTTGCCAGGCCGCTCGACCATATCGACCTGCCGCATTACCTGCTGACGCATGTACTGCCGCAAGCCCCGGCGCTGAAGGCCGAGGCGGAAGCCAAGCTCGCCGCGCTGGCGGGCTAGGGCGAAGACGAGTCCTTGCCGGATACCCCCTCCTAACCTCCCCCTGATAGGGGGAGGAACAGATCGGGCGTGCGGCGCGATGTTGCTCCATCTACTGGCCAGATTCCTCCCCCTATCAGGGGGAGGCTAGGAGGGGGTACTCCAATATCTCAGTCTTCCAGCAGGTACCCGCCGGCACGCGCCGGCAGTATGTCCTTGCCGACGATCTTGGCGATGGCGCCGCCGCGCACCACGTATTTGCCCATGACGCGTGACAGCACGAAGCCATCGGTGCCCGACAGGATCGGGCGGCGGGCGACGAAGGCTTCCGGACCGTCCATGGCGATGAGGTCGGCAATAGGTTGACCCTTGCTGACCCGGTCGCCGAGTTCCACACGATAGGCCAAAAGGCCCGGCGCATCGGCGCGGAGCACTTCGGTGGCTTCGAAGGGCGTTGGTGCCGGCGCCGCGGTAGGCTTGCGACCGGGATCGGCGGCGATGAGGCCGCGGCTGGCAAAGAAGCCGTATAGGCCGGCGGCATCTTCCTGGCCGATGGCGTCGAAGCTGTCGGCGCGGCCGCGATATTCGAGGGTTGCGGTTTCGGCGCCTGATGGAATCGGATGGTCGGGATTGGCGAGGCGCGCCTTGCGATAGAGGGACGGCAGCACCTCATCGAACGAGCCACCGCCGCTATCCTCGGCGGTCAGCGTCGCGGCGACACCCATCCAGTCGGCCAGGTCCTGCAGGCAGGGCATCAGCTCGGGCGAGGTGAAAATGTGCTTGAGGCTGTCGTCGTCGCAATGGAGGTCCAGCACGATATCGGCGGCAACGGCCGATTTGAGCACGGCCAGGCGCAGGCGCTGGATGGCGGTGCCGGGTTGCTGGCTGTCGATCCAGGCGGCAACGGCGGCGCGGATGGTGGCGATATTGGCCTTGGGATCGTCGGTCAGCTTGCCGGCGATGTCCTGAGCGATATGGGGATAGAGATCGGGCCAGCGGCGGTTGTAGTTGACGCCCGTCTCGACGTCATAGCGGCCGATGTGATGGCGCAGGGAATAGTTGGCGAGGCCCAGCGGATTGACCGAGGGGAAGATGGTGAATTGCGCTTTGAGCTGCCCGGCGGCATCGGCCTCGCGCAGCTTGGGCAGCAGATGGTGTAGCGCCATGGTGCCCGGCTGTTCGTCGGCATGAAGGGCTGCCTGCAGGTGCACGCGGGTTTCGGCATCGGCGGGACCGGCCGTGTACCAGTAGAGATCGGTGGCGGTGCCGGGCGTATCGCCCGTCAATACCGTGCGGTGCAGTTCAAAGCTCATATCTTTTCTCTCAGCGCAGCCATTTGGGCGCAAAGCGCAGACCCGGCGCTGCCGGCATATGGCGCATCAGCCGGCGATAGACCAGCCCGAACAGGA
This sequence comes from Devosia ginsengisoli, assembly GCF_007859655.1. Taxonomy (NCBI): domain Bacteria; kingdom Pseudomonadati; phylum Pseudomonadota; class Alphaproteobacteria; order Hyphomicrobiales; family Devosiaceae; genus Devosia; species Devosia ginsengisoli. The sequence goes on along the minus strand of NZ_CP042304.1, from coordinate 2,213,046 downwards.
AGAAAACCACCAGCGACACGGCGAGGAACCAGAGCGCGGCGACGGAGAAATGCAGGAAGGCATTATAGTCGCGCTCGAACAATTCCTTGGCCGTTATCATCAGGTCTTTCTGCTGGCCGATGACGGGCAAAGCGAAATAGACGATGGCCGTGGCGTGGAACAGGAACACCACTTCATTGGTATAGGCCGGCCAGGCGAGGCGGATGAGATTGGGCCAGATGACGCGGCGGAACTGCTGGCTCCGGCTCATGCCATAGGCGCGGGCGGCCTCGACTTCGCCGCGCGGTACGGCGCGCAGTGCGCCATAGAAGATTTCGGCGGTGTAGGCGGCGGTATTGAGGGTCAGCACCAGCGGGCCGATGAACAAGGGGTGCAGCACGAACCAGGACAGGCCCATCGGCTTCCAGATGCTGACATTGAACGAGAGCGCCAGCGAATAGAGCATGAAGAACTGGATGAAGAGCGGCGAGCCGCGGAAGGCGTAGATATAGCCACGGCTCAGCCGCGACATCAGCGGATTGGGCGAAGCTTTGCCCAGCGCCAGGAAGACGGCGAAGATGAAGCCGATGGGGATGGAGGCGGCGGCGAAATAGATATTGAACGCCACGGCTGGGCCGAACAGCGCGATTTCCTGGAAGAGGCGTTCCATCAGCCGCGCACCTCGCTCAATATGCCGCGACCGGCGCGACGCATGATGGCTTCGAAGGCCTTTTCGGAGAGCAGGGTCACGAGAATGTAGAAGAGGAAGAGCACGAGGTAGTAGCGCCAGCGCCAGTCCTCATGCACGAGGCCTACGGCGGGCAGGAAATTGGGCGCGCCGAGCCTATCGGCCCACAGCACGATATCGGCGATTTGCAAGAGGCTCAGCAGGGAGGTCGCCTTGATGATCAGCATCCAGACATTGGAGAGGCCGGGCAGGGCATAGACCCACATCTGGCGGATATGGACGCGCCAGAGCAGTTGGCTGGCACTCATGCCATAGGCGCGCGCGGCTTCGAGCTGCCCCTTGGGCACCGAGCGCAGCGCACCATGGATGACATTGGTGGCAAAGGCGCCATAGACCAGGCCGAGCGAGACCGAAGCGAGGATCAGGTATTCCGGCGTGCCGAGGAACCAGTTGGCTTCCTTGCAGGGCGGCCAGGCGGCGGACTGGGCCGCGATCAACTCGGGCGTGCAGACCTGGCTGGCGATGAACCATTCCACCGTCTGCTCGAACGCCAGCGGAAAGAACAGGAAGAACAGCACATCGGGCACGCCGCGCACGATCGAGGAATAGATCGTGCCGATGAGGCGCAGCGGAAAGAACCGCGAATTCTTGAGCGTGGCGCCGATCAGGCCGAAGACCACGGCCAGCGTTCCGCCGAACAAAGCGGCGAAGATGGTGAACTGGAAACTGGCATACCAGGTGAGGTGCTTGCCATTGGTGAGATAGCTCAGCCAGAAGGCGATATCTTCGCTCATGGGCTGACGGTCCGGGGCAATGACGCTGGCATTGGCAGTCTTTCAGGAGAAAGCCGGGGTGGGCGACCCACCCCGGCAAGCCGGATTATTCGGCGAAATACGGCCCGCGGCCCTCGAACCACTGGGCGATCAGCTTGTCGACGGTGCCGTCGGCCTTGAGCGCGGTCAGGGCATCGTTGAACGTGGCCTTGAGTTCGGCTTCGTCCTTGCGGACGCCGGCGCCAACGCCGTCGCCGATCATCACGTCTTCGCCGACGAATTCCATCGCGCCACCCGAAGCGGTGACGACCGGCTCGAGATAGGCGCCATCGGCCAGGATGGTGTCCAGATTGCCGGCGGCCAGATCGGCCATGGCCTGGTCGGCGGTGCCGAAGGAGACCACAGTATTGGTCGCGCCGAGGTTTTCCTCGGCATAGGCGGCCTGGATGGTGCCGCCCTGGACGCCAACGCGCTTGCCTTCAAGGGCGGACGGGTCGATGTCGGAGCCGGCAGCGGCGATGAACTTGGACGGATCGGGCGGGAAGTAGTTCTGGGTGAAGTCGATGGTTTCGAGACGCTCGTCGGTGATCGACATGCCGGCCATGATCACGTCGTAGTTGCCGGCGAGCAGGTTCGGAATGATCGAATCCCAGTCATTGGTGATCCATTCGCAGGTAAGGCCTGCCTGGGCGCAGATGGCGTTGCCGAGGTCGATTTCGAAGCCGGCAGGGGCGCCGCTGTCGTCGAGGAAGTTCCAGGGCGCGTAGGCGCCTTCGGTGGCGATGCGCACCGTTTCCTGCGCCTGGGTCGCAGAGCCGAGGGCCAATGTGGCCACTGCCGCGAGGATGAGCTTCTTCATCTGTTTCTCCGTTGGTTTTTCTTGTTGTCGTGCCCGTTGTCCGGGCTTTGTCATCAGCGCCTTCATTCGTGGCTGGCGGCGTTGAGGAATTGCTTGAGGCGCGTGGATTTCGTGGCGCCGAAGACCTGTTCGGGCGTGCCTTCTTCCTCGATCATGCCCTGATGCAGGAAGATGACGCGGTCGCTGACCGAGCGGGCAAATTCCATGTCATGGGTGACCAGGATCATGGTTCGGCCTTCATCGGCCAGCACCTTGATGACGCGCAGCACCTCGACTTCGAGTTCGGGGTCGAGCGCCGAGGTTGGCTCGTCGAACAGCATGACGCGCGGATTGATGCAGAGGGCGCGGGCAATGGCGGCGCGCTGCTGCTGGCCGCCGGAAAGCTGGGCGGGGTAGGCATCGGCCTTTTCGCTGATGCCGACCTTGGCCAGCATGGCGAGCGCTTCTTCCCGCACTTCGCCATGGGCGCGCTTCTGTACGATGAGCGGCGCCTCCATGACGTTTTCGAGGATGGTGAGATGGGCCCAGAGGTTGAAGCTCTGGAACACCATGCCCAGCTCGGAGCGAATGCGGCGGATCTGGCCTTCATCGGCAATCTGGCGGTGTGGCCCCGCGCCGTGCAGCTTGATCTCCTCGCCATCGATGGCGACCGAACCGCTATCGGGCACTTCGAGCATGTTGATGCAGCGCAGCATGGTCGACTTGCCCGAGCCCGAGGAGCCGATCAGCGAGACGACTTCGCCCTCGCTTGCGGCAAATGAAATACCCTTGAGCACTTCCAGCTTGCCGAACGATTTGTGCAAGTCGCGGATCGCCACGACAGGCCACTTCTCCGCGACGGCGGCAGCAGCTTGCGCCATATTCATCCCTGGCCCGCCGAAACGGGCGCCTTCCTGAGCGGTGATTGCCTTTTTCTTGAGGCTGGCAATCTTGACCGCCGTCAAGAAAAGCAAAAGCGCGACATATAGCAAGGGAAATGATGTTTTCGGCAGCACGTGACTGAGGAAGGTGCGGCTCGCCAGTGCCGCGGGTCTGACTTATGGTGCGCCGCAAATTGATGAGGCTGCGGCATGTTCTATGCGATTTCCAAGGTGTTCTGGCTGCTGGCACAACCGGTGAGCCTGGCCTTCCTGCTCGGTCTCGCTGCGCTGGTTCTGATCATGGTGGGGTGGCGGCGGTCGGGTGTGGTGCTGGGCGTTCTGGGCCTGCTGGTACTGGGTGTCGCCAGTTTCACCAATGTGGGAGCGGTGGTGATCGCGCCGCTCGAGGCCCGGTTCGCGCGCCCGGCCGAACTGCCCGAAAGCGTGGGTGCCATCGTCCTGCTGGGCGGGGCGACGTCCGCCCGGGTCAGTACGGCGCGGCAGGTCACCGAAACCAGCGAGGCGGGCGACCGGCTGATCGAGACCATCTGGCTGGCACAACGCTATCCCGCGGCGCGGATCGTGCTGACCGGCGGGGTGGCCGCCATCCTGGGTGAGACTGAATCCGAAGCGGTGACGATGCAGCGCCTGCTGCTGGCTTTCGGCATTGCGCCGGAGCGGGTGGTGCTGGAGGGCGAAGCGCGCAACACCGACGAGAATGCCGAATATACCAAGGCGCTGCTGGGGCCGGCGCCGGGCAATGTGCTGCTGGTGACCTCGGCCTTCCACATGCCGCGGTCGATGGGGCTGTTCCGCAAGGTCGGCATATCAGCCATGGCTTGGCCGACCGACTATCGCAGCACGGGCACGGAGAGTTTCGGGATCGACGTGGCCGAGCCCATGGCCAATCTGCTGACGGCAAGCGTGGCGATGAAGGAATGGATCGGGCTGGCGGTCTATCACTGGACCGGGCGGACGGATGATCTGCTGCCGGGTCAGGCCTCGAACTGATCGGCGGGCACGACAAGCCGATAGCGCACGCCATCGGGTTCGATGCCGAAATCGGCAGTGCCGCCCACCGACAGGGGCACGATGCGTTCGAGAACCAGCGTACCGAAATGGGGCTGGTGCTCGAGGCGCCAGGCGGGAATGCCGCTCTCGCGCCATTCGATGACGAGATCGGCGGCGCTGCCAGGCCGGTCTACCATGCGGGCATCGATCGTGACCTTGCCCGGCTCGCCATTGGCCAGGGCGCCATGCAGCACGGTATTTGCTCCCAATTCGTGGATGGCCAGGCCGATATGGAGCGAGGCATTAGGGCCGAGCAGCGGATTGACGCCGGTAATCCTGACATTGGCCAGGACCGACGGACCCAGCCGGACGAGTTGCGAAGCCACCAGTGACTGCAGATAGGCGCCGCGCCAGTTGCTCTCAGTCACCAGATCCTGCGTGCTGGACAGGGCGTGCAGGCGGCCGCGGAACTTGTCGAGGAAGTCCTCGGTGCCGGCGCTATGGCGGGCGGTCTGCATCGCGACCGATTGCACGATGGCGAGCAGGTTCTTGGAACGGTGGCTGACTTCGCGCAGCAGGGAGGCAACAGCCAGGTCGCGGGCGCGCCGGTCTGTCGTATCGGTCACGATGGCGGTGACGCCATCGCTATTGTCATCGGGCAGCAGGCGTATTTCGAAATGGCGTCGATGGGGGCTTTCACCGAGCTCAATTGCCAGCAGCTGTTCGGCGTTGTCGCGGCGGCAGCGATCATGGGCGGCGGCAAAATCGGCCGCGATCTCCGCCGGCAGGGCCTCGGCTTCACGCAGGCCGACCATGTCCTGGCGCGGCCAGCCTGGCGGGGAGGTTCTCGACGAAGTCGAAGTGGTGTTCGCCATCCTGGTGCAGGACGCAGATGCCCCCATGGCGCAGACCGAGTGACAAGGCGCGTAGCCTTGTCTGCGTCTGGCGGTCGGGCATCGAGGCTGGCATTGGGAAAATACTCGTGTAGTCGGCAGGAACGAGAACGGCTTCGCCGGGGCGAAGCCGTGTCAAACGCCGGGCCGTGCCGTCGGGGTGAAATCAGGCACGACGGAAGAAGCCCACGACGAGAGAGATGACCAGGAAAGCAAGGAACAGGAAGAACAGGATCTGCGCGATGCCGGCCGAGGCCCCGGCTATGCCACCGAAGCCGAGAACGCCGGCGATAAGCGCGATCACGAGGAAGACGAGTGCGTAGTAGAGCATGTCACTCTCCTTGGGCGAAGTTATTGAGGTGACAACGGTTCTGCCGTTCTCCGGTTCCTGACGCGCAACAAAAAAGGCCGGGATAACCCGACCTTTTTCATGCCTTTTGCGTTACCGGTCAGGCGGCGGCGCGCGAGCCTTCGTCGAAGAACAGCGCCTGGCTGATCAGCGCCTTCACCATGTCGGGGTTGAAGGGCTTGGTGACGAGGAAGGTCGGCTCCGGGCGTTCGCCCGTCAGCAGCCGTTCGGGGAAGGCGGTGATGAAGATCACCGGCACCGAATGGTGGTTGAGAATGTCGTTGACGGCGTCGATGCCCGAGCTGCCATCGGCCAGCTGGATATCGGCCAAGATCATGCGGGGCTGGGTCTGGGCAAACAGATTGACCGCTTCCTTATGGGTGCGGGCGACGCTCACCACCTTGTGACCCAGGCTCTCGACCAGTTGCTCGATATCCATGGCGATCAGCGGTTCGTCCTCGATGATCATGATCTCGGTCGCCACCTGGCGGGAAATCTCGATCGAGGCTTCCTCGAGCAGCGCGGCGAATTCAGTATCGGGAATGCCGAGGATTTCGGCGGCCTGCGCGTGGGTAAAGCCTTCCACGGCGACCAGCAGGAAAGCCTGGCGCGGCCGAGCGGCCAGATTGGCAAGATTGGTGGCAGCTCGCTTTTCCCACGCATAGGATGAGGTGGGTTGGGGCACTTTGACGGCCGCTGACGAGAACAGGGCGGAGAACAGCTTATAGAGCGCGATACGATCGTTGCTCGCTTCGGGAAACAGCGAAATATCGGCTATGAGAGCTTCCAGGGTGGCGGCCACATAAGCGTCGCCGGATGTCTGCGACCCGGTGACAGCGCGCGAAAACCGCCGCAGATACGGCAGGTGCGGAGCGATCCGCGTGGACAAAGTCATTAAGTGAACTCCCAGTGACGCTTTCGGCTCGTGATTACACGAAACCGGAAAACGAGGTTTCGCTACCAAAAGTTCCCGGTTTCGCGGAACTTTTTTGACTGGCACGCATTAAGATCGCCAAATACGGCATAACGCACAACACTCTGGCGGTCAGAACACGGCATGATGAAGGAAAAACTGGTGACCCAGCAACGTATGCGGACGCAGGCGGTGCGGGCAGACGACGGGCTGGGTCCGAATACGGACATTGGCGCACGGCTGCGCGCGCTATACGGAGCGGTCCAGGACGAAGGCGTCCCCGATCAACTGCTCGATCTGCTGGAAAAGCTTGATAGCGCCGAGCAGGCGCAAAAGACCAAGAATGCTGGCCGTGACGGGGAGTGACGGCGTGACCGGAGAACCAACGACGTTCAAGCGCGAGATGCTGGCGACGCTGCCCAGCCTGCGCGCCTTCGCCGTGTCGCTGACCGGCAAGCATGACAAGGCAGACGACCTGGTGCAGGACACCGTGATGAAGGCCTGGGCCAAGCAGTCCAGCTTCGAAATGGGCACCAATATCAAGGCCTGGCTCTTCACCATCCTGCGCAACGAATTCTATAGCCAGATGCGCAAGCGCGGCCGTGAGGTGCAGGATAGCGACGGCATCTTCACCGAGCGGCTGTCGGTGCATCCGGCACAGTATGGCTCGATGGACATGCAGGACTTCAAGAAAGCCCTGGCCCAATTGCCCGACGACCAGCGCGAAGCGGTCATCCTCATCGGCGCCTCCGGCTTTTCCTATGAAGAGGCGGCGGAGATTTGCGATTGTGCCGTGGGCACGATGAAGAGCCGGGTGAGCCGGGCCCGCACGCGACTGCAGGATATCCTCAAGATCAGCGGCGAGGCCGATTACGGCCCGGACGCGGTCTCGGCGCAGGTCACCACGAATAATCATTCGTTCTAGGAGTGAACGGCAAGCGCCTGGCGGACAGCGTCCGCCAGGGCGCCTTCCGGCACCGGCTTGATGACGACCGGCAGATCAGGCCGGTCGGCAAAGCTATGCTGCACGTCAAGGTCGCCGGTGACGAGCACGATCGGGATGCGCGCGGCCGCCAGGTCCTTTGCCAGTTGCATGGCCAGGGGATCACCCATGCGGGCTTCGATGATGGCAATGGCGATTTCGGGCCAACGGGCGCGCAATTGTTCGGCCTCGGCCGGCATGCGGGCGAACAGGGTCTGGCCCACGCCCAGCGTTTCGAGCATGCGCTGAACATCCAGCGCGATCAGGAACTCTTCTTCAACGATAAGCGCAGTCCGGCCGTTGAGCATGTGTTTCCGCAACCTTTTGGCCACTGATGGCGCTCAATCGAGGCAACTGTCATTTAAGTTTGACATGTCCGGGAACGGGTTGTGTCGCATTGCGTTGGCGTGGTGACATCCATTTCAGCGTCGATGGTGCTGCTTGAGCCTCGTTCTTCCCAGTTCCGGACGCAGGGTGCCCTGCGAGCAATGCCCGCTGCGGGCCATGCCCGGGTTCCGCGCATTCGAACCGATGGAACTGACCTTCATTTCCTCGTTCAAGACGGGCGAACTGGTCGCCGAGAGCGGCACGACGCTGCTGTCCGAGGGGAGCCACAGCGCTCATCTCTACACCCTGCTGTCGGGCTGGGCATTCCGTTACAAGACCCTGCCGGATGGGCGCCGGCAAATCCTGAACTACATGCTGCCCGGCGACCTGGTCGGCCTGCAGGGCTCGGTGATCGGGGAGATGCAGCATTCGGTGGAGGCCCTGTCGCCGCTGGTGCTGTGCGTGTTCCAGCGTGACCGGCTGAACGACCTGTTCCGCAATCATCCGGGCCTGGGCTTTGACATCACCTGGCTGGCGGCGCAGGAAGAGCGGATGCTGGACGATCACCTGCTCAGCCTGGGCCGCCGCACGGCGATGGAGCGGGCGGCCTATCTGATTGCGTTCCTCTACCACCGCGCCGCCTCGGTGGGGCTGACCTCGTCGCGCAATCTCTACCTGCCGATCACGCAGATGCATGTGGCCGATACGTTGGGCCTGTCCATCGTCCATACCAACAAGACGCTGCGCAAGCTTGCCGATCGCTCGCTGATCCGCTGGCTCGATCGCTCCTGCGAGGTGCTCGATGTATCGGGGCTGATGGAACTGGCGGGCTGGGACGGGCCGCCGGAGCGCCGGAGACCGCTGATATGAGCGGGTTTGCAGCCTCAAATCCGCCATCGCCATCCTCCATTGCGGGGCAGGAGAAAGGCCGCGGGCAGCTGGCGGCGCCGGGTAGATGAGCTTGATGAGCATTGCGAGCGGATTGGCCAGCCGGGTGCAGGATACGCAGAGGCGCTTCGGCCGGCGCCTGGCGGTTCTTGTATCGTTGACGCTGGTCGTGCTGGCGGCCGGGGCGGCGCTGGTGCTGGTGCAGGGCATCGACCGGCAGATCGGCGACGTGCTGCACACCTATGAAGTGCGCAACCACGCTCATGAACTCACCATTTCGCTCAGCGAGGCGGAAAGCAGCGAGCGCAGCTATCTGCTGACCAGCGACAAGCGCTATCTCGAGCCGTATCGGCGGGCCGTGGCCTCGATCGATACGCGCTTGCTCTCACTGGCTGCCGCGACACGCGACGATAGCGAGCAGTCGGCGACGGTGAGCGCCATCGCCAGCGAAATCGCCGGCAAGACCGCCAAGATGGCGCGAACCATCGAGCTGGTCGATGCCAACCGGGTGAGCGAGGCGCTGATGCTGATCCAGTCGCGCACCGGCGAGCGGGCAGTGGACAGCCTGCGCATCACGCTGGAGCAGTTCATCGGCGAGGAAAACGGCAAGCTGCTCGATCGCAACAGGCAGATCAACCAGTCCCGGCGCTGGCTGGTAGGGGCGATCATCGTCGCCTTGGCCGGTGCCGTGCTGCTGGCCTATATGCTGCTTTCCCGCACCCAACGGCAGTTCAGCGCGCTGGCGCGGAGCAGGCAGTTACTGGCGACGGAAAACGAGGTGCTGGAAGCCCATGTGGCGGAGCGCACGCAGGCCCTGGAGGAAGCGCGCGAGCATGCCGAGCGGGAGCGGCAGCGGGTCGAGGCTCTGCTGCAGGATGCGAACCATCGCATCGGCAATTCGCTGGCCACCGTGTCCTCGCTGCTCGGGCTGCAATTGTTGCGCACCAAATCCGATGAAGTGCGGGTGGCGCTGGAAGCGGCGCGATCGCGTGTGCATGCTGTCGCCTCGGCTCATCGCCGGCTGCGGCTGGGGGACGACCTGGAGACCGCCAGCGCCGATGAATTCCTCGACGCCGTGCTGGAAGACATCGCGTCGACTGCCAGCGAAGCCGACAATATCGAGCTGGTCGGGCAATTCGACCCCATCGTGGTGGGTGCGCGCGACGCGACTACGGTCGGCATACTGGTCGGCGAGCTAGTGACCAATGCGATCAAGCATGCCTTCCCCGCCGGTCGCGGCGGTACGGTCACCGTGGCGCTGAAACGCGACGACACAGGTGTGCCCAGGCTCAGCGTGGCCGATAATGGCGTGGGTATTGCCGGCGATCCGGGCGAGGGCGGGCTGGGCTCGGTCATCGTCCGGCAGCTGGCCAACCAGCTTGGCGGCGAACCGCGTTATGAACGGCGGGACGGCGGTGGGCTGAGCGTCAGCCTGTCGCTGCCCGGCATTGAAGACGTCGCGTCGTCGGACGCCGGCTGACCAGGAGCAAACCCCTTGCACATCATTGCCGTTCTCAACCGCGATGGCGGAACGCTGCGAACCATGGATCTCGACGCATTCTGCGCGCATGCCGTCGCGACCTTTGCGCGGTACGGCCATCAGCTCGAATGCCGGACCGTGGCCGGCGCCAAGGTCGAGGCGGCCCTACGCGAGGCGGCAACCAGCGAAGGCGTGGATGCCGTGATGGCCGGGGGCGGCGACGGCACCATTTCCGCGGCCGCGGCGATCGCCTATGAAACCGGGATGCCGCTTGCCGTATTGCCGGTGGGGACGATGAACCTGTTCGCGCGGGCGCTCAAGGTGCCGCTGGTGCTGGATGAGGCCCTGGAGGCCCTGGCCGCCGGCGCCATCGGTGCAGTGGATATTGCCACGGCCAATGACCGGCCCTTCGTCCATCAGTTCGGGGTGGGCATCCATGCGCGGCTGGTGCGTATCCGCGAAAACATGAGCTATGGCAGCCGGGTGGGCAAGATGCTGGCGAGCCTGCGGGCGATCGGGGCGGCGGCGATCAACCCACCGCAATTCGATGCCGAATTCCATCTGCCCAAGGGTATCGAAAAGCGCCGCGTATCGGGCATTGCGATCTCCAACAATCCGCTGGGCGACGGCATGATCCATGCCGACAGGCTCAATACCGGCATGCTGGGCGTTTATGTTGCGGCGGCGGTTTCGACCTCGGAACTGCTCAGGCTGGCGATGGACGTGTTCATGGGCACCTGGCGGGCGAGTCCGATGGTCTCGGAGAGGGAAATTGCCGAGGTGACGCTGCACTTTCCCAAGCGGAAAAGGGGTGCCCGTGCGGTGATCGACGGCGAGTTGATCAAGCTCGATCGCTCGGTCACGCTCAGGATGCATCCGGCCGCGCTCAAGGTGGTCCTGCCCAAGGTCGTCTTGCCCGCCGAAACAGCGTAAAAATGTTTGGAACCTATTTCCCGAATAGGACGTTACGGGCAGTTAGCCGGTAAGTTCAGGTATTGCAGAAGCGTCAGGACGGGAAGTGACAGATACGGGGGCTCACCTTCCAGACGCGGTGCGGAAGGTCGTGGATGATCCGGCGCGCTTGAGCGTGCTGGCGGCGCTGGAAGTGGTCGATAGCCACGCGGATGCTGATTTCGAGCGGCTAAGCCGGACCGCTGCATTCATTTTCAAGGCCGAGATTGCCCTGGTGACGCTCATCGACAAGGAGCGCGAATGGTTCCGGGCGTGCTTCGGCATCGACAATATCACCGAGTCCCCGACCGATACGTCGTTCTGTGCCCATGCCATTGCCCTGCCGGGCGATGAGGATGCACTTGTCGTGCTCGATGCGACGGGCGACGACCGGTTCAAGGATAATCCGCTGGTGACTGGCTGGCCGGGAATTCGCTTTTATGCCGGCGTTGCCGTGGTGGTGAACGGGCAGAAAGTGGGCTCGCTTTGTGTCATCGACACCAAGCCGCGCGCGACAGTTGAGCCGGGCCTTGTCGAGCAGTTGGTGAACCTGGCGGGGCTGACCTCGGCGCTGTTTTCGCTCAAGGATGAGGCGCGGGTCCGCGCGCGCACGGCCGCCGCGCTGGTCAGGGAAGAGTGGCGCCATGCGCTGACCCTGGAAGCGGGCAAGGTGGGCAGTTGGGTGTGGGATGTGCGCTCGGGCGAGGTGGCCTGCAACGACATGTTCCGGCGCATGTATGAACTGGCCGAAGGGGAAGCCGTGCGCATGGAGAATGTGCTGGCGGCGATCCATCCGGACGACCGGCTCATGATCGAGGCGAGCATTGAAGCCAGTTTCCGCGAGGGCGAGGATTTCAGCGCCGAAGCCCGGATAGCCGAGACCGGGCGCTGGATGTCCATGCGTGGCCGGGTCTATCAGCGCGACGCCGAAGGCAATCCGCTGGTCATGATGGGCGTCGGCATCGACATTTCCGAAAGCAGGCAGAGTGCCGAGCATACGCGGTTACTGCTGCGCGAACTCAATCACCGGGTAAAGAATACGCTGGCGATGATCCAGTCGGTGGCGCGCCAGACCATAAGGCAGAACCCCGATCCGCAGGACTTCATCGAGGCCTTTTCCGGCCGGTTGCGCACCATTTCGGATGCGCATGTTCTGCTGGCCGACCGCGATTGGTCGGGCGTGCAGCTCTATGAGGTCATTGCCTCACAGTTCGGGCCGGGCTTCCGTACCGACCCTGATCGGGCCGAGGTGCGGGGTGAGGACGTGACGCTGCCGGCCGATCATGCCTTGGGATTGGGCCTAATCCTGCATGAATTGACCACCAATGCCCACCATTATGGCGCCTGGTCGGGCGACGAGGGCATGGTGAGCATCGACTGGGAAATCAAGCGCCGGCCGGCGCATGGACTGTCGCTCACCTGGCGGGAAAGCGGCGGACCGGAAGTGTCCAGGCCCGCCGAGTATGGCATGGGCGCGCGTCTGATCGAGCGCAGTCTTGCCAAGGTGCTCGACAGCGAGGTCAAGCTCAGCTTCGAGCCCGGCGGCGTGGTGGCCCATATCTGGATGCCGTTGCCGGCCGAGCAGGATTAAGCGGCGTCGTCACTATGGTCGCTGCCGCCGCGCACCAGCAGGTAGGCGGCAATGGCGGCGGCCGGCAGGCCGATCGTGCGCAGTAGCGGCGATTTCAGCAGCACCGGCAAGGCGGTCAGCGCCGCCGTCGTGACGAGAGCGCCGGTTTCGCTGGAGCGCCGCTTTTCGACACGCTCATGCCGACGGCGGCTTTCGCCGATGCGCGTGCCGAGAAACACGGCCAGCGCCAGCACGAGAAACGCGGCAGCAAGGATCAGTGCTGCGTAGATGCCGCCATAGAGCTCGGCGAGTGCGAAGAAGCCTGCCACTACCAGGAAGGTCACGCCGGCCAGAGCCAGGCCGATCATCACCGCGTTGATGATGAGCGTATTGCGGACGCGTTCGGTGATCGCTTCGACCTCGATGCCGAGCAGGGCGGCCAGCGGAGCCAGAAGATTCATGATCAGTGCCGGGACAGCAAAGCGAGAATGAAGCCGATACCCACGGCGCTCGCCACTGCGGTCAGCGGCTTTTCGCGGATGGTATCCTTGAGCTGCTTTTCCAGCGCGCTGGCCTGGTCCTGTACGTCCTCGACGACGTGCTCGGCCTGGCGCTGCAGGTTATGGGCTTCGCTCTTGGCGACCGATTTGACTTCCTTGACCTTGTCATTGCTCAAGCGCGCCAGGGTGGCGGCGATGGCCTTGATATCGGTCTGAAGCTGGGCGACCTGATCTTCGAGCTGTGCTTCGCGGGCCTTGCTGCTGGCACGCGCGGCGCGGGCAGCGGCGGGCTTGCGGCCCGGGGCGAGGTCGGTAGTGGTAGCCATGTGACGCTCCTGTCAATGTTGTATGATCAACGTGCGAAAAACCGCACGGTTCCAGGGCTCTGGAAAGTGACGCCCCAATGCGCGGGTTCCGGGCATCGGGGCGACAGGGGCGGGTGAAAGTGGGGCAACTTCCGACCCGCGGGCGCATCTCACTTGGGTGAGGCGCCGGTTATGGTTGGCGAGGTGCTAGATGCGGCCCATCAGAACGAGGATGAGGATGACGATCAGCACGACACCGAGAATGCCTGACGGGAAATAGCCGAAGCCGCGCGAATAGCCCCAATTGGGCAAGGCGCCGATCAGCAGCAGAATAAGAATGATGATGAGAATTGTACCGAGACCCATGGTAGCTCTCCTGTTGTTCTTGTGACGCTTTGAACTGCTGGCTAGAGGATCGCCAGCATCAGGGCGGCAGCGGTGGCGAGAATGAAGAGCGCGGGGGTCAGGGCCTTGAACACGTCGCCGTAGTGGGTTTCCCCATCATAGCCCTCGGTCCACACCGTGGTGCGGCCCGCATTCTCCAGTGCCTTGATTTCCATGTGCGTCATGTCCGTCTCCGCCGTGATCTTGCGCAATGTTGCGCGTGCCCAAAGAACGGGCGCTGATCAACTTTGGTTCCGTCGCGGTAAATGAAACAAATGGAGGGGCCTGTTCAGCCAGGAGCAATCCAGCGATGGCTGGCTATTGCGAAACCATCTCGTCGATGACCTGCCGCTGGCGCAGCATTTCGAGGAAGATGCGATAGTCCTTGTCGAACTGGGCACGGGCGGCGGGCGCCGGGGCGCGGGTGCTGCCTGCCTGCTGCATGGCAAGGCATGCGGCGTCGAGGCTGGGATAGAGGCCCGCGGCGGTGGCGGCGACCATGGCCATGCCGAGCAGGGTGGCGTCCTTGGCCGAGGATTCGACCACGGTGCAGCCGGTGGCGTCGGCATAGAGTTCCATCAGCACGGCATTCTTGGTGTGGCCGCCGGTGACGTGGAGCGTGTCGATGGCATAGCCGCGGGTGTTCAGCGTTTCGAGGATGTGGCGGACGCCAAGGGCGATGGAGACTGCGGTGCGCCAATAGAGGCGGCAGAGGGAGTCGAAGTCGCTGTCGAGCGTGAGGCCCGAGATGACGCCGAGGGCGAAGGGGTCGCCGAGCGGCGAGCGGTTGCCATGGAAATCGGGCAGGACATGCAGGCGATCGGCCAGCGTCAGGCCCTCGCGCTGGCGCAGTTCCATGATGCGCCGGGCGATGGCGTGGTGCATGTCCGTCGTGGGTTCTCCGCCCGCGCCGTGCCAGCGGATGATGTGATCGAGCAGGGCGCCGGTGGCGGACTGGCCGCCCTCGTTGAGCCAGACGCCGGGCAGGACGGCGCCGAAATAGGGACCCCAGACCCCTGATGTCGGGCGGTCTTCGGCCGAGAGGGCCATGACGCAGCTTGAGGTGCCGGCGATCAGCGCCAGGTGACGGTCGATGGTGCCGACATCGTGGGTGAAGGCGCCGAGCACGCCCAGCGCGCCGGCATGGGCATCGATGAGGCCGGCGCCGACGCGGCAGGCGGCGGTGAGGCCGAGTTCGGCGGCGGCTGTTTCGGTCAGCGGGCCGAGATCGGTGCCGACGGGGCTGGCTTTGGCGGGCAAGGCGGCCTTGTCGAGCAGGTCTTCGAGGCCTACGGAGGCCAGGAAATCGGGCTGCCAGCCGGCTTCGGTATGGGCCAGGTAGGTCCATTTGCAGGTGAGGGTGGACTGGCTGCGGGCGAGCGAGCCGGTGGCTTTCCAGGAGAGGAAATCGGCGAGGTCGAACATCATGCCGGCCCGATCCCAGGAGCTTTTCATATGGCGTTTCAGCCACATAAGCTTGGGCGCCTCCATCTCGGGTGACATGACGCCGCCGGCATAGGCGAGGACGAGATGGCCGGTGGCGGTGCATTCCTCGGCTTCGGCGAGGGCGCGGTGATCGAGCCAGACCACGGTATCCCAACGGTCTTCGCCATTGGTGGAGACGGTGACGGGCTGACCATCGCGGTCGCGGACGACGAGGGAGCAGGTGGCGTCGAAGCTGAGGCCGACGACATGAGCGGGATCGGCGCCGGCATTGGCCATGGCCTCGCGCACGGCGGCGCAGACGGCGGCCCAGATCTGGGTGCTGTCATGCTCGGCATGATTGGCGTCAGGGCGGTTCATGGCTATCGGAAATTCGGCCCGTGCCAACAGGTTACCTTGTGCGGTCAGCACGCCGGCCCGGGCACTGCCCGTGCCCACGTCCACTGCCACAAGGAGGCTTTGCATAGAGATCGAGCGCCCTCTTCCCGGTTCGGGCGCGAAGGTAGCCGAAGGGGCGTGAGGTGGCTAGAGGCGGTGGGCGAGATAGCGCTCCAGCGTTGCCTCGGTGCCGATCTCCCATAGGGTTTTCAAGGCGTTGGCGAAGGCGGCGATGAAGGCAGGGCTTTGCGCGAGGTCGCCGTAGATGTCGGTCATTTCGAGCCAGGCGGCGGGATTTGCCTTGGCGCGTTTGGCTTGGGCGGTGAGGCGATCCCAGCTTGGATCGTTGGGTTCGATGACGGCGCCGCTGTCTGATGTGCCGTAGCAATAGCGACACCAAAGCGCTGACACGAGTGACAATCCGCTAACGGACTGTTGACGTTGAGCGCGGTCGAGTGCGGATGGAATGATGAATTTCGGCTGCCGGTTCGAGCCGTCCAGCGCCAGCCTGCGGACGGTGTCGCCGATCTTGGGATTGGCGAACCGTTTTTCACACAGGGCGAAATAGTCGGCGAGATTGGTATCGGGCACGGGGGGCACGATGGGGATGATCTCATCGTGCTCGACCTTCTTCAAGAAAGCCGAGACGAGGGGATGGGCCATGGCCTCGTGGACGAAGTGGATGTCCATCAGTCCGGCGGGGTAGGCAATGGTGGCGTGGCCGCCATTGAGGATGCGGATCTTCATGTGCTCGTAGGGCGCGACGTCGCTGACGAATTGCACGCCGACCTTTTCCAGCGCCGGGCGGCCGGCGGGAAAATTGTCCTCGAGTACCCATTGGCGGAAGCTCTCGCAGAAGACCGGCCAATTGTCGTCGATGCCGAAATTCTCGGCGAGCAGCGCGATCTCGCGCGGCGAGGTGGCGGGGGTGATGCGGTCGACCATGCCATTGGGGAAGGCGACGTTGTCGCGGACCCATTGGGCGAGAGAAGGGTCGACCAATTGCGCGAGGCCGACTACGGCATTTTGCGTGACGTGGCCATTGCCGGGAATGTTGTCGCAGCTCATGACGGTGAAGGGCGGGATGCCGGCGGCGCGGCGGGCGACAAGGCCTGCGAGGATGAGGCCGAAGGCGGTCTTCGGGGCGGCCATGTTGGCGGCATCCCATGTGATGTCAGGATGGGCTGGATCGAATTTCTGGCTGGCCGGGTCGATGTAGTAGCCGCCCTCGGTGATGGTCAGCGAGACGATGCGAATGGCGGGGTCGAACAGGCGGGCGATGACGGCGGCGCTGTCGCCGGGCCTGATGTAGTCGATCATCGGGCCGGTGACGCGGGCGGCGCTGGTATGGGCTTCCTGCTCGACCACGGTGGTCAGCCAATCCTGCGCCTTGAGTTTCTGGCGCATGGCCTCGTCGGCCTCGCGCACCCCGGCCCCGACCAGAGCCCAATCGTGGTCGGAACCGGTGGCGAAGAGGTCGTCGAGATAGACGGCCTGATGGGCGCGATGGAAATTGCCCACGCCGAAATGCACGATGCCGACGGTCAGGCCGCTGCGGTCATAGGCGGGGACTGACGCCGTTGATATGGCGGGCAGGGCAGCGGTGGAGAGTTTGGTGGTCATGGTCTGGTCCTCGCTGCCGCAGCATGGGCCTCCCTCCCCCTTGAGGGGAGGGTCGGGGAGGGGGTGGTGCGGTGGGCTTTGAAACCGAGGCGCACTGGATAAGCGACCCCCTCCCTAGCTCTGCTACGGCCTTTCAGGCCTAGCGGCGCTACCCTCCCCTCAAGGGGGAGGGTAGGCAGAGCGATGGATTGGGTCTGGAGCATGATTAGAGTGCCACGCCCGACGCGTCGAAGCGATAGATGCGGGTGGGGTCGGGGGTGAGGTAGACGTCGTCGCCGTGGTTGAAGGTCTGGTCGCCGTCGGTGCGGATGGTCATGAGGCCGAGGCCTTCGACATGGACGTGGAGGAATGTGTCGGAGCCGAGCTGTTCGGCGACGCCGACCTTGCCTTTCCAAGTGCCTGATGCGGCCGTCGTTGCCAGCTTGAAGTGTTCGGGGCGGACGCCGATGGAATGGGCATTGTGCTTGGCGGCTTCGGGGCCGTCGATGAAGTTCATCTTCGGGCTGCCGATGAAGCCGGCGACGAAGCGATTGGCGGGCTTCTTGTAGAGATCGAGCGGGGAGCCGAACTGCTCGACATTGCCGGCATTCAGCACGACGATACGGTCGGCCATGGTCATGGCTTCGACCTGGTCGTGGGTGACGTAGATCATGGTGGTCTTGAGCTGCTGGTGCAGTTCGGTGATTTCGAGCCGCATGTTGACGCGCAAGGCGGCGTCGAGATTGGACAGGGGCTCGTCGAACAGGAAGGCCTTGGGCTCGCGCACGATGGCGCGGCCGATGGCGACGCGCTGGCGCTGGCCGCCGGAGAGAGCGCGCGGGCGGCGGTCGAGATAGGAGCTCAGGTTCAGCGTGCGGGCGGCATATTCGACCTTCTGGTCGATCAGCTCCTTGGGCGCCTTGGCCATCTTGAGCGGGAAGGCAATGTTGTCGCGCACCGTCATATGCGGATAGAGCGCATAGGACTGGAATACCATGGCGAGCCTGCGGCGGGCCGGCGGCGCCTTGGTCATGTCTTCGCCATCGAGCAGGATCTGGCCCGATGTCGTGTCCTCCAGCCCGGCGATGAGGCGCAGCAGGGTAGACTTGCCGCAGCCGGAGGGGCCGACGAAGACGACAAATTCGCCATCGTTGATGTCGAGGCTGATGTCCGGGATGATCTGGACTTCGCCGAAGGACTTCTTGACGTGTTGCAGGGAGATGGAGCCCATTTTCAGTGGTCCTTTAGCTTTGCAGAACGGACATGGTGCTGGTGGAGAGATCACCCCCACCCTCAATCCCTCCCCACAAGGGGGAGGGAGGCGATGAACACTGACGCCGGAGCTGGCGCTTCTCTCCCCTCGATGGGGAGGGATTGAGGGTGGGGTGGGACCACGAGCACAAAGTCATTTCACCGCACCGAATGTCAGGCCGCGGACGAGCTGTTTTTGGCTGAACCAGCCCATGAGCAGGATCGGGGCGATGGCGAGGAGCGAGGCGGCCGAGAGCTTGGCGAGGAACAGGCCCTGGGGGGAGCTGAACGAGCTGATGAAGGCGGTGAGCGTGCCGGCGCGGCCCGAGGTCAGGGTGATGGTCCAGAAGGCTTCGTTCCAGGCCAGGATCACGTTGAGCAGCAGGGTCGAGGCGATGCCGGGTACGGCCATGGGGACGAGGACGTGGACGATTTCGTTCCACAGCTCGGCGCCATCCATGCGGGCGGCTTCCAGGATATCGACCGGGATTTCCTTGAAGTAGGTGTAGAGCATCCAGATGATGATGGGCAGGTTGATCAGCGTCATGATCAGCGTCAGGCCATGCACGGTGTCGAGCAGACGCAGGTCGCGGAAGATCAGGTAGATCGGGATCAGCACGCCGACGGCGGGCATCATCTTGGTGGAGAGCATCCACATCAAGACGTCCTTGGTGCGCTTTGTCGGCGCAAAGGCCATGGCCCAGGCGGCGGGAATGCCGATGACGAGGCCGAGCAGAGTGGAGCCGACCGAGACGATGATCGAATTGGTGGCGTGCTTGAAATAGTCCGAGCGATCCTGGACTGCGGCGAAATTCTCCAGCGTGAAATTCTGCGGCAAGAAGGTGGGCGAGGCGGCAATGGCCTCGGCCTCGGTCTTGAAGGCGGTCAGCAGCACCCAGAGGATGGGCGAGAACAGCAGGAGCGCGATGAGCCAGGCAAGAGCGGTGAAGCCGATGCGGGTGGAGGCGGGGACGGTGCGGGCCATTTAGTGCTTCTCCGCCGAGGTTTTGAGTATGTGGAGAGAACCCCCACCCTTGATCCCTCCCCACAAGGGGGAGGGAGACGACTGCACCACCGGCGTGCACAATGTCCGACCAATCACTGGCCAGGCTTCCCTCCCCCTTGTGGGGAGGGAATGAGGGTGGGGGTGTTTCGCAAGCTCACGCATCGAGGTTCTTCCCCACGGCGCGCATCAGGAAGATGGCGACGATGTTGGCGATGATGACGGCGACGACGCCGCCGGCCGAGCCGGCGCCGATGTCGTTGGACAAGATGCCGGTGCGGAAGACGAGGAAGGCGATGTTGGTCGAGGCATAGCCGGGGCCGCCGCCTGTCGTGACGCGGATTTCAGCGAAGATGCCGAGCAGGAAGATGGTCTGGATCAGGATCACGATGGTGATCGAGCGGGCCATGTGCGGCATGATGATGTAGTAGAAGCGGTTGATGGCATTGGCGCCATCCATCTCGGCGGCCTCGCGCTGCTCCTCGGAGAGCGACTGCAGGGCGGTGAGCAGGATCAGGGTCGCGAAGGGCAGCCATTGCCAGGCGACGATGACGATGACCGAGAACAGCGGATACTGGTTGAACCAGTCGACCGGCTGCAGGCCGAAGGCCTTCCACAAATGCCCGAGCATGCCGTAGCCGGGATGCATGAAGCCGTTCTTCCAGATCAGCGCCGCGACGGGCGGCATGACGAAGAAGGGCGAGATGACGATGATGCGCAGGATGCCCTGGCCCCAGATGGGCTGATCGAGCAACAGCGCCAGCAATGTGCCGCCCACGATGGTGATGATCAGCACGCCGCCGACCAGGATCAATGTGTTGATGAGGGACTGGGTGAAGCTGGGGTCGCCGATGACGTAGAGGTAATTTCCCCAGCCGGCGAAGCCGGTCATCATGGGGTTGATGAGGCTGTAGTTCTGGAAGGAGAACCACAGGGTCATGACCAGCGGCACGATCATCCAGATCAGCAGCACGATGACGGCTGGCGCCATCATGACGCGGGACAAGGTGCGGGTCTGTGCGGTGGCCATCTTGATCTCCCCAAAACCGGTTGATCCGGTGATCTTGCAGTCGGCCTCATCCTGATGGTTCGACAGGCACACCAGTCGAAGGAAGAGGTCGTGGCTCGATCAGTGCGCCCGACCTCGCGGTTCGACAAGCTCACCATGAGGTCTCATGGGTGAAACCGCCCGGTCTCCAGAGGGGACCTTTGACCGGGCGGCTCCGGTTTGGGACAGGTTGCGGGAGGACTTAAACGACCGGCAGCGCGTCCGAAGGCGAAAGGCTGCGGCCAGGCGCCGGAGCGCCCGGCCGCAGGAGTTCCTCGGAGGAGGAGAGACTTACTTGATGTAACCGGCGCGGGTCATGTCGCGGGTGGTGGCGTCCTGAGCCTGGGCCAGGGCGTCGTCGGCCGACATCTGGCCGGCCAAAGCCGCCGAGAAGAGCTGGCCCACATTGGTGGCAATGCCGGCAAACTCGGGAATGGCGACGAACTGCACGCCGACATAGGGCACCGGATCGACCGTGGGATGGGTCGGGTCTGCAGCGTAGATCGAGCCCATGGTCATTTCCGCGAAGGGCGCAGCGGCCTGGTATTCCGGATTCTCGTAGAGCGAGATACGAGTGCCGGGGGGTACGTTGGCCCAGCCATCCTGCGCGGCGACGGTTTCGAGATAGGCCTTGTCGGTGGCCCACTTGATGAAGGACGCGGCTGCATCCTGCTGCTGGGAGCTCTTGGGAATGCCCAGCGACCAGGCCCAGAGCCAGTTGCCGCGCTTGCCCAGGCCGTTATCGGGCGCCAGGGCAAAGCCGACCTGGTCGGCGACGGAGGAATCGGCGGGGTTGGTGACGAAAGAGGCGGCGACGGTGGCGTCGATCCACATGCCGCACTTGCCCTGCTGGAACAGGGTCAGGTTTTCGTTGAAGCCGTTGGACGAGGCACCGGCGGGACCGGCATCGGCCATCAGGCCCAGATAGGTATCGAGGGTCGACTTCCATTCGGGCGAATTGAACTGGGGCTGCCAGTTTTCATCGAACCAGCGGGCGCCGAAGGAGTTGGACATGGCGGTCAGGAAAGCCATGTTCTCGCCCCAGCCGGCCTTGCCGCGCAGGCAGATGCCGTTGATGTCATTGGCGCGGTCGGTCATGGCGCGGGCGGCTTCGCCGATGAATTCCCAGGTGGGGGCTTCCGGCATGGTAAGGCCGGCTTTTTCCATCAGGTCCTTGCGATACATGATGAAGGAGCTTTCGCCGTAGAAGGGCGCGGCATAGAGCTTGCCATCGACGGAAAGGCCGTCGCGGATGGGCGGCAGCAGGTCATCGACGTCATAGTCGGCGTCGCTGCTCAGCGCGTCGAGCGGCACCAGCCAGTCCTGCTTGGCCCAGATCGGCACTTCGTAGGTGCCGATCGTCATCACGTCATACTGGCCGCCATTGGTGGCGATGTCGGTGGTGACGTTCTGGCGCAGCGTGTTTTCTTCCAGCACGACCCAATTGAGTTCGATGCCGGTATCGGCCGTGAAAGCGTCGGACAGACCCTGCATGCGGATCATGTCGCCATTGTTGACCGTGGCGATGGTGATCGTCTGCGCCGAAGCGGAAGCCGCCAGCGCAAGGGTGAAGGCGCCCACGAGAATGGGTGTCAGTTTCATCAAATACCTCCCAGTAACCGAAACGGGCATTTGTTCCGGCGATGGGCAAATGTTCACAACTCATGCAGCAGAGTCAAGCGGGGTATGCGCGCATCGGTGGATGCACACAGGGTGGAAATCGATTTCGGGTGGATTTTATCGTAATCGGATCAATGGATTACGAAATCTGCAGCAGGCCTTCGGCAGTGCGCTCATCGGTGATGAGGCCATTGGCCAGACGGCGATTAAGCGCGGCACGAATGCCGGGCAATTTACGCTTGCCCATGGCGATTGCCACGACAAGCGAGCTTTCGCGGGAGGGAATCGGGGCCGAGGCGACGCGATCATTGGTGGGGCCGTCGATCATCCTGCCATCGGCATCGAAGCTCCAGCCGCAAATCTCGCCGACGGCGCCGGCCTTTGCAGCGCCTTGAGTTCGGCATCGGTGATGAAGCCGTCGAGGTAGAGCGGGGCGTCGGGGCCGATATCGCCGATGCCGACAAAGGTCACGTCGGCCTGGGCGGCGAGTGCCAGGGTTTCGCGGATCATGGGCTGGGCGTGCAGCAATTCGCGCTCGCGGGCCGAGGAGGCGATGACCGGCAGGGGCATGGGGAAGCTCCGGGCCTTCACGGCGTCGGCGACGTTGAAGATGACGTTGTAATAGGCGGCCGAGCCGTCGGGGGCGATATTGCCGGTGAGCGAGACGACCTTGTGATGCGGGCAATCCATGGGCATGAGCTGTTCGACCGCCGCCTTGAGCGTGCGGCCGGTGCCGATGGCCATGGTGATGGGGTCGGTGCGCTTGAGCCAGCGTTCGATTTCGGCGGCGGTGGCTTCGGCGAGGCCGATGGTGGTGGATTGGCTCGATGGGTCGGAGGGCACGACTTCGACCAGGTCGAGGCCGAAACGGCTGGCGAGCTGGCTGGCGAGATCCATACAGCGGCCGATGGGGTGATCGAGGCGAACCTTGATCAGGCCCTCGCTGACCGAGAGCGAGACGAGACGCTGGGCGGACTGGCGCGAGATGCCGAGCTTGGCGGCGATCTCTTCCTGGGTATTGCCGGCGACGTAATAGAGCCAGCCGGCGCGGGCGGCGTCGTCCAGCCGGTTGATCGAAGTGTCGATTCTCTGCGCCATTGGCCCGTCCACGAAATTCGCGGCGGATTATTCGGCTAAGGCGAGCGATGTCGCAAGGCGTTTCTCAGATGCGCGGGCCTGGGCGGTGGGCGAGCTGGCTCAGGGCGACGCGGATGTCGCGCTCGGTATCCTTGAGGTGGAGACGCATGGCTTCGCCGGCGGCGCGGCCATTGCCAGCCTTGATGCAGTCGAGAATGCGCTGATGGGCCTCGATCGTGTCATGCAGGCTGTGGCCGCGCTGCTCGTGGCCGCGGCGACTGATGAAGAAGCCTTCGCGCAAGGGCTGGGCCATGGCCTCGAAGAGGAAGCCCATGACGCGGTTGCCGCTGGCCAGGGCCACGGCTTCGTGGAAGCCGACATCGTGGGTGTGGAAGCCCAGTTCCTGCTCGTGGGTCATGGGCTCGCCGCGAATGCCGACCGTGTCGCGCATGCCCTGCAATTCGCTCTCGATGGCGGCGATGCCGGCGCGGGTGGCGCGCTTGGCGGCGAGGGTCGCCGACTGCACTTCGAGGGACAGGCGGACCTCGACGAGATCGAACAGGCCCTTGGAATCGTATCGGATGACCGAGGTCAGGAAATCGGCGAAGGCGGCGCCGTCGGGCTCGCGCACCACGGCCTTGCGGCCGCGGGCAATGGCGAGCAGGCCGCGCCCTTCGAGGAGCTTCACCGCCTCGCGGATGGTGAGGCGGCTGACGTCGTATTGGCTGGCCAGTTCGGCCTCGCTGGGCAAGGTAGAGCCGGGGGCTAGCTCGCCCAGGATATGGCGGGCAAGCGCCTCGGCAACCGCCATGGCGGCGGTCGGTTGATCGGGGCGTGGGGCTCCATCCGATGGGGTCACGTTTCCTCCAAGGTATCTGATACCTTTGTCGTTCCTGCGTCGCTTCGCGATCTTTCCGGGTACGTACCTTAACAGGCAAAAGCATAATAGCCGCCGCGTCACGCAGCCGCAATCGCCCTGAAACGTGGATTTACGTTAATATTCGAATGTCGAAAAAATTCGTGAGGCGCCGGGAATCGGCTTTACACTGGTATCTGATTATCCTAGGTTCCGGCCCGTGGGTTTGGGAGGGTCCATGGCGGCAGGCGCCGCCCTGCAGGAGAACTTCATGCATGACAGGCTGGCCGCACGCCTTCGGGTGTCCGCACTGGTTTTCGGTCGTCCGTGCGAGCATGGCTCGTCCGGCGATCTGCCGCCCCGGCGCGGCGCATGCAAGGGCTCCGGGACCTCTCTCCTGACGACCATCCAACGCTTCTGAACTCGAAAAATACAAAGGGAGTCGAGACGTGAAGATTTTCAAGACGCTTGCCACCGTGCTGGCCGTCGGCGCCATGGCGCTGACCGCTTCCACCGCGGTCTTCGCCCAGGACAAGGGCCAGATCGGCATTGCCATGCCGACCCAGTCCTCGCTGCGCTGGATCTCCGACGGCAATGAGCTGAAGGCGGCTCTCGAGGCCAAGGGCTACACCGTCGACCTGCAGTATGCGGAAGACGATATCCCGAACCAGCTCGCCCAGATCGAGAACATGGTCACCAAGGGCGTCAAGGCCCTGGTCATCGCTTCGATCGACGGCACCACGCTGTCAGCCGTGCTGCAGCAGGCCGCCGATTCCGGCATCAAGGTCATCGCCTATGACCGCCTGATCCGCGAAAGCGCCAATGTCGACTACTACACCACCTTCGACAATTTCGAAGTGGGTGTGCTGCAGGCTTCGTCGATCCTCAAGGGTCTCGGCTATCCTGACCAGAAGGGCCCGTGGAATGTCGAACTGTTCGGCGGTTCGCCCGATGATAACAACGCCTTCTTCTTCTATGACGGCGCGATGAGCGTGTTCCAGCCGCTGATCGATGACGGCACGCTGGTGGTGAAGTCCGGCCAGCAGGGCATGGAAACCGTTGGTACCCTCCGCTGGGATGGCGCCGTGGCCCAGGCCCGCATGGATAACCTGCTGTCGGCCAACTACTCGGACGGTTCGCGCGTCGATGCCGTGCTGTCGCCCTATGACGGCCTCTCCCGCGGCATCATCTCGTCGCTGCGCGGCGTGGGCTATGGCTCGGCCGACCAGCCGTGGCCGATCATTTCGGGCCAGGATGCCGAAGTTCCCTCGGTCAAGGCGATCATTGCTGGCGAGCAGTATTCGACCGTGTTCAAGGATACCCGCGAACTGGCCCAGATCACGGCCGAACTGGTTGACACCGTGCTGACCGGCGGGACCCCGGCCGGGCTCGACACCACCACCTATGACAATGGCGTCAAGGTCGTGCCGTCGATCCTGCTGACCCCGTATGAAGTAGATGCCAACAACTATGAAGCCCGCGTCATCGACAGCGGCTACATCAAGGCTGAAGAACTCCAGTAAGCTCTGCTTGCGGGAACAGGGGCTCCGCGGTGACGCGGGGCCCTTTCCAAATTTTACGCAAGACCTCATGGTGACTTTCTCGAGGTCTACTGAATGACAGAGCCAGCATGACCAACACCATTCTGGAGATGCGCGGCATCACCAAGACCTTTCCCGGCGTCAAGGCGCTGTCGGATGTCAATCTCGATGTCCGCGAGGGAGAAATCCACGCCATTGTCGGCGAGAACGGGGCGGGCAAATCGACCTTGATGAAGGTGCTGAGCGGGGTCTATCCCTCGGGCAGCTATGATGGCCAGATCATCTACAAGGGCGAAGAACAGCATTTCAAATCGATCCGCGACAGCGAGCACAAGGGGATCGTCATCATCCACCAGGAGCTGGCGCTGGTGCCGCTGCTGTCGATCGCCGAGAACATCTTCCTGGGTAACGAACAGGCCAGCGGCGGCGTGATCGACTGGGACGAGACGCGCGATGGCGCGCGCAAGCTCCTCGGCATGGTGGGGCTGAGCGAAGACCCCGATACGCTGGTGACCAATATCGGGGTGGGCAAGCAGCAGCTGGTGGAAATCGCCAAGGCGCTGAGCAAGTCGGTGCAGTTGCTCATTCTGGACGAGCCCACCGCAAGCCTGTCGGAAAAGGACAGTGCGGCTTTGCTCGACCTGCTGATGGAATTCCGCAAGCAGGGCATTACCTCGATCCTGATCAGCCACAAGCTCAACGAAGTGAGCAAGGTGGCCGACCGCATCACCGTGATCCGCGACGGGCGCAGCATCGAGACGCTGACCAAAGAAAATATCAGCGAGGACCGCATCATCACGCTGATGGTGGGCCGGGCGCTGGACGACCGTTACCCGTCCCGCAAGCCTGACATCGGTGACGTGGTGTTCGAGGTGAAGGACTGGAGCGTCTATCACCAGCAGCACCGCGACCGGCAGGTGATCAAGACGATCGACCTCAATATTCGCAAGGGCGAGGTGGTGGGCATTGCAGGGCTGATGGGCTCGGGGCGAACGGAATTTGCCATGAGCGTGTTCGGCAAATCCTATGGCCAGAAGATCACTGGCGAGGTGTTCCTGCATGGCAAAAAGGTCGATACGTCGACGGTGGAAAAGGCGGTGGCGCATGGCATTGCCTATGCCACCGAGGACCGCAAGACCTATGGCCTGAACCTGATCGACCACATCAAGCACAACACCACGATTGCCAATCTGATGGGTATCTCCAAGGTCGGGGTCATCGATGACCTGGCCGAGATGGACGTTGCCAACGAATATCGCAAGAAGACCAATATCCGCTCTTCGAGCGTCTATCAGGTCACCGGCAATCTGAGCGGCGGCAACCAGCAGAAGGTTGTGCTGAGCAAGTGGCTGTTCGCCAATCCGGACGTGCTGATCCTTGATGAGCCGACGCGGGGCATCGATGTCGGCGCCAAATATGAAATCTACACCATCATCAACCAGCTGGCGGCACAGGGAAAAGCCATCCTCGTCATCTCCTCGGAGATGCCCGAGCTGCTCGGCATTACCGACCGCCTCTATGTAATGAACGAAGGCCGCATCGTGGGCGAAATGGCCACAAGCGAAGCCAGCCAGGAAAAGATCATGCGCTCGATCGTGCGCGCCGAAGGGAAGGCATCATGACCACAGAAACCGCCCAGCCGGGCATCTCCGCGACCGGCGAACAGGTCAAGATCCAGGAACTCAGCGTGTGGGGCGCGCTCAAGGCCAATATGCGTGACTATGGCCTGCTGCTGGCGCTGATCCTGATCATGCTGTTCTTCCAGTATTTCACCAATGGCGTGCTGTTCAAGCCGGTCAACCTGACCAATATCATCCTGCAGAACAGCTATATCATCGTGATGGCCCTGGGCATGCTGCTGGTCATTGTGGCCGGGCATATCGACCTTTCGGTGGGCTCGGTGTCCGGCTTTGTCGGGGCGCTGGCCGCCATGCTGATGGTGGGCTGGGACTTTCCGCCCGAACTGGCATTCCTGGCCAATCCCTTCGTGGCCGGAGCCATATGCCTGATTGCCGGGGCGGCGATCGGGGCGGCGCAGGGCTATATCATCGCCTATCACCGCGTTCCGGCCTTCATCGTGACGCTGGCGGGCATGCTGATCTTCAAGGGG
Source organism: Devosia ginsengisoli (assembly GCF_007859655.1). NCBI lineage: Bacteria > Pseudomonadati > Pseudomonadota > Alphaproteobacteria > Hyphomicrobiales > Devosiaceae > Devosia > Devosia ginsengisoli. The sequence goes on along the minus strand of NZ_CP042304.1, from coordinate 2,185,405 downwards.
CTGTCGCTGGCCATTCTCGCCGGCAAGTCGGTGGGGCCATTCCCGGCCGAATTCCAACTGCTGTCGGCGGGGTTCATCCCTGACGTGATCGGGCCGACGACGCTGGTGGCCGCCAGCGAAGGCGTGCAGCCGCTGATGCTGCATACCACGACCATGGTGCTGGCCATCGTGGGCGTGGTGGCCATGGTGTTCTTCTCCATTCGCGGGCGCGCCCGGCGCAAGGCACGCGGCTATGAGAGCGAGCCGTTCGGGCTGTTCGTGGTCAAGAATGTGGTGATCGCGGCTCTGGTGTTGTTCTTCGCCTATATGCTGGCCTCATATCGCGGCCTGCCCAATGTGCTGGTGGTGATGGGCGTGCTGATCGCGCTGTTCGTGTTCGTCACCAAGCGCATGACGTTCGGCCGCCGCATCTATGCTTTGGGCGGCAACCTCAAGGCGGCGGCCTTGTCGGGCATCAAGACCGAGCGGATGACCTTTTATGTCTTCGCTATCATGGGTGCGCTGGCGGCCCTGGCCGGCATGATCTATGCGGCGCGGCTCAATTCGGCCACGCCAAAGGCTGGGCAGGGGCTGGAGCTGGACGTGATCGCGGCCGTGTTCATCGGCGGCGCCTCGGCTTTGGGCGGCGTGGGCCAGGTGGCCGGCGCGGTCATCGGTGCCTTCATCATGGGCGTGATGAACAATGGCATGTCGATCATGGGCGTCAATATCGACTGGCAGCAGATGATCAAGGGCGTGGTGCTGCTCGCGGCGGTGTTCTTCGATTTGTACAACAAGAACCGCTCGGCGTAGGGCTGGCGGCGGGAAAGATAAAGCCGCCGGGGAGACCGGCGGCTTTTTTGTTTGAGCGATGGGAGGCCGGCGCGTGGGGCGCTCAGACGCGCCGGATTGGCCCGGGATATTGGGCGACGATGCCGTCGGCTGTCAGCAGTTCCATACCGGAGGCGATGGCCTGAGCGACCAGCATGCGGTCAAATGGGTCTTTGTGAATAGGCGGAAGGCTCGCAAGCCCTGCAGCATGCTCGCTGTTAATCGGCAGTTCGGCATATCCGTTGTCGAGCAATCCCCGGCGCAATAGCCGGGGGTCCACCTGGAAATCCTCGCGACCAAGGCCGGCCTTGATGGCGACTTCCCAGATACTTGCGGGGCTGAAGACCGGCTCGGTCTCAGGGTGATCGAGCAGGCTGTGCGCTGCGGCAGGCAGGCGGTGGGGTTCCGCCGCCGCCCAGAGCAGGATATGCGTGTCGAGAAGCACCTTCATGAATGCGTGCCAAACATCTCTTCGATCTCCGCCTGGCCCAAGGTGTCGAAGTCGCCGGGAACGGAAAACTGCCCGCTCATGAAGCCAAGGCGTTTCGCCGATACCGGTTGATCGAGCGGGATGACCTTGACCAGTGGCTTGCCTGCCTTGGCGATGATGAACGGCTCGCCTTTCGCTGCCTGGTCAACCAGGCGCGACAGATGGGTTTTGGCGTCATGAATGTTGACAGTGTTGGCCATGGGCTATTCCGATACGGCTTAGTTCATTGAACTTAGTTCAACTGATTGGTGAAAGCAAGTTGCGCCGAGGAGGGCGGGCGTTGATCTGGTGACTCGCAGAGGCGATCATGCGGGGCCGGTCCGACTCATTGGCCGGCGGTTCATCAGTGATCGGCCCGCCATGCTTACCTATCTGTCCGAGTTCATCGCGCCCTATTGGGGGCCGGCGCGGCTGCTGACTTCCTATACCGTGCTGGCCACGGTGGGGGCGCTGTTGTCGGCGATACTGTCGCTGCTGGTGCTGCCGCGCGTGTGGCATGTGCTGACCAAGGACAAGGGCCGGGCGCATGCGGTCAATGCGGAGGACAGCGTCGGCAAACCGGTGGGGGTGGGGCTGTTCATCGTGCTGATCACGGTGGGCGTGCTGGTGATCTGCCTGCCCTATGATCCACAAATCTATTTCTGCCTGGGCGCGCTGCTGATCGCCTCCTGCGTCGGCTATATCGACGATCGCAAGCCGGGCGGGCTGAGCGAGCTGACGCTGGGGCTGACGGACCTGGCGATCTCGCTCTTCGTCTGCATCGTGCTGATGAAGGGGAGTGCCACCGAAGTGTGGCTGCCGTTTACCTCGGCGCATATCATGTTGCCGTGGTGGGGCGGGGTGCTGCTCTACACGCCGATCGTGTGGCTGTGCATCAATGCGGTCAATTGCAATGACGGGGTGGACGGGGTGTCGGGCACACTCTCCGCGGTCACCATCTGCGTGCTTGGTTTCCTGCTCTATTCCGTGGTGGGCGATGTCACCAATGCGGGCTATCTGCTGATCCCGTACAACCCCGATGCGGTGAGCTGGGCGCTGGCGGCGGCGGTGTTCTGTGGCGCGATTCTGGGCTACCTCTGGCACAATGCACCGCCCAGCGCGGCTCTGATGGGCGATGCGGGATCGCGGCCCATCGGGCTGTTCGTCGGCATGTGCGTGGTGGTGACGGGCAATCCGGCGACGGTGTTTTTCGTGGGTGCGCTGCTGCTGTTCAACGGGGCGACGGGGCTGGCCAAGGTGGCGCTGATGCGGCTCTTCGGCTGGCGCATCCTCGGTTCGGTGCGGTTTCCATTCCACGACCATGTGCGCAAGAACCTGCACTGGTCCAATGCCCAGGTGCTGCTGCGGTTTCTGCTGATCCACGTCGCCAGCATCTGGCTGCTGGTCATCCTGCTGATCAAGATCCGCTAGGGATCAGGTCTCGATATCGGCATCCTTGAGGGAGCCCCATTCGGCCCAGGAGCCGTCATAGACCGCGACGTCATCTGCGCCGGCCAGTTGCAAGGCGAGGGCCAGGGTAGAGGCGGTGATGCCCGAGCCGCAGGAGGTGATGATCGGCTTGTCGAGGGCAAGGCCGCGGTCGGCGAAAAGCTGGGCCAGTTCGGCGGGCGATTTCATCTGGCCGGCTTCGGTGAGCAGGCTTACCGGGACGTTGAGGCTGTTGGGGATATGGCCGCCGCGCAGGCCGGCGCGGGGCTCGGGGACTTCGGCGTGGAAGCGGGGGGCCGGGCGGGCATCGGCGATCTGGGCTTCATGGTCGCGGCTGCGGTCGCGCACGGTTTCAAAGTCGGCCATGCGGGCGGGATCGAAATCGGTGTGGAAGACCTGCGGCTTGCGGGTGACGAGGCCGGTTTCGGTGGGGCGGCGCTCGGCGCGCCATTTGGGGCCCCCACCGGCGAGAATGCGGACATCGCTGGCGCCCATGGCTTTGAAGGTCCACCAGACGCGGGGGGCGGAGAACAGGCCCAGCTCGTCATAGATGACAATGGTCATGGTGTCGGAAATGCCCAGCGCGCCGACCATGTGGGCGAAATCATTGGGCGCGGGGAGCATGTGGGGCAGGTCGGTTGTGGTATCGGCAATGCCGTCGATATCGAAGAAGACGGCGCCCGGGATGTGGCCGGCCAGGTATTCGGCCTGGGCGTTCCTGGCGGCATTGGGCATGTGCCAGGAGCCATCGACCACGACGAGGTCGGGGTCGGTGAGATGGGTGGCCAACCAGTCTGATGTGACGAAGGGGGATTCCATGCGATGCGACTCCTCTGAACCGGCACTGTGGCTCCCAAACCCCCACCCTGCTCGATTCAACGGACTTAGCAAGGGCTAAGTCCTATCTCGCTTCCCTCCCCACAAGGGGGAGGGTGGTGCTGGAGCCGGGAGACCGGTGTGCGCTTGATGGGGAGTGATTGGGGCCGGGATGGGGCCGAGTCATCAGAGCACCAGCAGGTGCTGGCTGGCGAGGCTGATGGTGACGGTTTCGCCGCGAGCCGGTGGGGCGGTGCGCTGATCGTTGAAAGTGTCGAGGCTCAGGACATTCTTGCCGAGGGCGACGCGGAGGCGGATGACGGAGCCGAGGAAGGTGACGTCGGCAATGGTGCCGGTCAGCGTTATATCGTTGCCTTCGCGGGCGCCGATGGTGACCATTTCGGGCCTTAGTGTCAGCACACTGTTAGCATTGACGGTAGCATCAGCGGGCAATTGGGGAATGATCGCGGTCTGGCCATCGATGGAAACGGTCTTTGTTGCCGGATCGAGAACGGTGGCTTCAAGACTGTTCAACTGGCCGACGAAGGTGGCGACGAAGCGGGTGGCCGGTTTGTTGTAGATTTCGTGCGGCGCGCCGAGCTGTTCGATATTGCCCGCATTCATCACCACGACGCGGTCGGAGATGGAGAGGGCCTCTTCCTGGTCGTGGGTGACGAAGACGGTGGTGATGCCGAGGTCGAGCTGGATGGCGCGGATTTCTTCGCGCAGGCTGACGCGGATCTTGGCGTCGAGGGCGGAGAGGGGTTCGTCGAGCAGCAGCATGCGCGGGCGGGGGGCGATGGCGCGGGCGAGGGCAACGCGCTGCTGCTGGCCGCCGCTCAACTCGTAGGGATAGCGCTTGTCGAAGCCGGACAGGCCGATGAGCTTGAGCATTTCATCGATGCGGGCGCGGCGCTCCTCGGCGGGCATGCCCGCGATCTTGAGGCCGAAGCCGATATTGTCGCCGACATTGAGATTGGGGAAGAGCGCATAGGCCTGGAACACCATGCCGAGCTGGCGCTGGTTGGGTTTGAGATGGGTGATGTCCTGCCCGTCGACCTCGATGCTGCCCGAGGTGGGCCGCTCGAAGCCGGCGATCATGCGCAGGATGGTGGTCTTGCCACAGCCGGAGGGGCCGAGCAGGGAGATGAACTCGCCCTTGTCGAAGGCGAAGCTGACGCCCTTGACCACAGTGGTCTGGCCGAAGGTCTTGGTGAGGTTCTGGACGTCGAGAAAAGCCATGGTCAATCGGTCCGGGCCGAGGTGCGAGGGGCGAAGCGGCCGAGCACATTGATCATGCCCATGGCGCCCCAGGTGATGATGAAGGAGATGATGGCGAGCGCGGCCGGCTCATAGGCGCGGTTGGTGCCGATGCCGACGAGATAGGGGCCGAAGGCCGGTCGGTTGAGGAGGCTCGCAATGGTGAATTCGCCGATGACGATGGCGAAGGTGAGGAAGGCGCCGGAGAGGATGGCGACGAGAATGTTGGGCAGGATGATGCGGCCGATGATCTGGGCCTGATTGGCGCCCATGATCTGCGCCGCCTCGGTCAGCGTGCCGATATCGATGGTGCGCATGCCGTTATCGACGGCGCGATACATGTAGGGGAGCGCCAAGGTGACATAGGCGCCGGTCAGCAGGATGTCGGTGCCCAGCGCGCTGCCGGTGAAGGGGATGATGGAGCTGGAATTGTAGAGACGGATATAGCCATAGACCAGCACCAGAGCCGGGATGACCAGCGGCAGCAGGGTGATGAATTCCATGAAGGGGCGCAGCCAGGGCATGCGCAGGCGGACGAAATAGACCGCCGGGACCACGACGAGGACGCCGACTACGATGGTGACGAGGCCGATAATGACCGAGTAGCTGAAGCTGGAGGCGAAGTAGGGATCGGCAAAGACCGAGGCATAGGCGTCGAAGCTGTATTCCCCGCGGCGCATGCGCAGGGAGAATTCGAAGGTGGCGAGCAGCGGGATGATGAAATAGGCGGCGCCGAGGGCGAAGGTGAGCCAGGGCCAGAAGCGGTTGGTCTTCATTTCATCCACCTCTCGGCCCTGTTGGCAACGACCAGATAGATGACATTGGCCAGTGAGGTGATGACGATCATGCCCAGCGCCAGGGCGGCGCCGAGGCCGGGATTTTGCAGGGCATCGCCGCGGATCTGGTTGTAGAGCAGGACGGTCACGATATTGAGGTTGGAGCCGGTCAGGGCCCAGGCGGTGGCGATGGCGCCGAAGGCGTTGGCGAAGAGCAGGCTGAGTGTGCCGAGGAAGCTGGGCCAGAGAATGGGCAGGCCGACATAGCGCCAGAACTGAAACTGGCTGGCGCCGAGCATCTGGGCGGCTTCGTTCCACTCTTTCTTGAGGCCATCCACTGCCGGGGCGATGGTCAGCATCATCAGCGGGATCTGGAAATAGAGATAGGTGAGGGTGAGGCCCCAGAAGCTCAGTAGGTTGAAGCCGGAGCGGTAGATGTCGAGGCCGAGGAATTTCAGCACGATGGTGACGAGGCCGAGCCGCCCGAGCGTGGCAATGAAGGCGAAGGCCAGGGGCACGCCGGCGAAATTGGAGGCGACGCCGGAAAAGGTCATGACGGCAGAGCGCAGGGGCGCGGGCAGGCGGCCGCGGATGATGGCGAGGACGATGGCGAGGCCGATCAGCGCGCCGAAAAAGGCCGAGGCGCCGGATATGCGGATGGAAATCCAGTAGGCAGCGATGATCTGGTCGGTGAAGAGGCCGAAGATATTGTCGAAGGTGAAATTGCCCGCGCGGTCGGTGAAGGCGGCGCTGACGATACCGAGCGTGGGCAGGAAGAGGAACATCACCGCGAAGATGATGAAGGGGGCGACGGCAAGGGCGTCCCAGGGGATGCGGCGGGGTGATGCTGTGGTCATTTTTTGTCGGATACCCCCTCCTTAGCCGTCTCCGTGGCGCAATGGCGCCACCGAGTGGAGCTCACCCTCCCCCTTGTGGGGAGGGAAGCGAGATAGGACTTAGCGTTAGCTAAGTTCGTGATCGAGCAGGGTGGGGGTGCTGCGCCATCAGCGTATGCTGGAGGTTCGACACCCCCTCCCTAGCTTTGCTACGGCCCGTCGGGCCTAGCGTCGCTACCCTCCCCTCAAGGGGGAGGGTGAACGCGGTGGTCGGGTTCAGATCGTGCCTTTACTGCACGCTCGCCCCAACAGTGGTGTCCCAGCCTGAGGTGATGGTGGTCTTGTTGGCGTTCTGCTCTTCGATCGACGGGAACACTGCCTTGGCGTAGTTCTCGGCGGCGGGGAGCTTGGCCATCAGGTCTTCCGGCAGGACGCCGGCATCGGCCATGGCGCTGAAGCGGATGGGGTGGCAATAGCCGGCGAGCCAGCCGAGCTGGCCTTCGTCGGAATAGAGATATTCCATCCAGAGCTTGGCGGCGTTCGGGTGCGGCGCATGGGCCGAGATGGCCTGGACATAGACGCCGGCCACGACGCCATCGGACGGCACGACGACGTCGATCGGCGGGTTGCCGTTGAGGTTGTCGCGGGCGGCCAGCAGGTTGTAGTCCCAGTTGATGGCGATGGGCGTGGTGCCCTGGGCGATGGCGGCGGCTTCGGCGTCGACGGGGACGAAATTGCCCTTGTCGTTGAGGGCCTTGAAATATTCGAGGCCCGCCTGGGCGGCGGCATCCTGCGCGGCGCCAGTGGAGAGACCGGCAGCGAAGACCGACATGATGGCATTGTTGGCGGTGCGCGGGTCACCGGCCAGGGCGACCGAATTGGCGAATTCGTCCTTGTTCAGGTCGGCCCAGGATGCCGGGTTGTCGCCGGTGATGATGTCCTTGTTGATGCCGAAAGCGAGCACGCCGTAATAGTCGCCATACCAGAAGCCGTCGGCATCCTTGGCGTCGTCGGGGATTTCGTCCCAAGTGGAGACCTTGTAGGCCTGCAGCAGGCCTTCATCCTTGGCCTGCGGGCCGAAGGCGAGGCCGATATCGAGCACGTCGGGGGCCTGCGGGCCGGTGTTGCCGATATTGGCGCGGACGGCTTCGAGCTCGTCGGCGGAGCCGGCATCGGGGTTCAGTTCATTGACGGTGATGCCCGGATACTTGGCCTTGAAGCTCTCGATCACGCCGCCGTAATTGCACCAGGAGTGGGGCAGGGCGATGGTGGTGAGCTGGCCTTCGGCCTTGGCGGCTTCATAAAGCGCGTCGAGATCGGCCTGGGCGAAGACGGGGGCAGAAACGGCAAGCACGGCAAGCATCGAAACGGATGCGCCGAGGGTCTTCTTGATGGACATGTTCAGTCTCCCTGAAAAGTCGTTCGTGAGCGCCCGTCTGGGGGCGATCCGGCGAACTGTGGAGGCAAGTAGTGTGGTGGTGTGACAGCGCGATGACGGCGGGTCGGCCCGGCGCATGACGGCCGGGAATGCCCGCTGTTCAACCGTTTGCGCGCGATCCTCCGCCCAAGCCGCATCCTCCCAGTTGCAGATAGGACAGTGCCCGTTTGTGACAGTTTAGTCCAGATGGTCAAAAATTTTGGGGTGGGCGTTCTCGGAGGGTGGGTTCGGTGGGTTTGGCTCTGTCGTGCCACAAGCACGGAGTCCCTTCTCCCCTTGAGGGAGAAGGTGCCCGAAGGGCGGATGAGGGGTACCGATCTATCCATCAGCATTGAAGCATGGGATAGCGCGGCACCCCTCACCCGGTTCTTCCGCTGGACGCGGAAGAACCACCCTCTCCCTCAACGGGAGAGGGTGGCTCCACTCTTGGGGACGGCTCCACTTTAGACCCTTTCCAAACTATTGAATTCCATTTGATTTTCTAACTTGAGAGGCGTAGTCCGGTTTTGAAAAAATCATCCTGGAGGGTCGCCCATGATCTCGTTCGGCAAGCGCGGTTTGCGCCATTTCGCCATTGCTCTCACCCTGTCGGTGGCGCCGGTCGCCGCCTATGCGCAGGCGCCCGATGAGGCCGCTGTGCTGGCTACTTATGCCGATATTGCGCTGGCGGGCTATGAGGACTCGCTGGCGACCGCCAAGCTGCTCGATGCGGCGGTGGATGCGCTGATTGCCAATCCGAGCGCGGAGACATTGCAGGCGGCCAAGGAGGCCTGGAAGGCGGCGCGCATTCCCTATCAGCAGACCGAGGCTTTCCGCTTCGGCAACCCAATCGTCGACGAATGGGAAGGGCGGGTGAATGCCTGGCCGCTGGATGAGGGGCTGATCGACTATGTCGATGCCAGCTATGGCAGCGAGAGTGACAGCAATGCGCTTTACGTGGCCAATGTGATCGCCAATCCGACGATCGTCATCGACGGGGTGGAGCTGGACGCGACCGAGATTACGCCTGCGCTGCTGCAGGACAATTTGCAGGAAGCGGCGGGCGTTGAATCCAATGTGGCGACGGGCTACCACGCCGTGGAATTCCTGCTCTGGGGGCAGGATTTGAACGGGACCGGGCCGGGCGCCGGGGCGCGGGAATTTACCGATTATTCGACGGCCGAGCATGCCGACCGGCGGGCGGCCTATCTCAAGGCGGCGTCCTCGCTGCTGGTCTCGGATCTCGAAGAGATGGTGGGCAACTGGACGGCAGACGGCGCGGCGCGGGCGGCTTTGCCGGAGCTGGGGATTTCGGCGATCCTGACCGGCATGGGGTCGCTCTCCTTCGGCGAAGTGGCGGGCGAGCGCATGAAGCTGGGTCTGCTGCTGCACGATCCGGAAGAGGAGCATGATTGCTTCTCCGACAATACGCATGTGTCCCATCTCAACGACGCGGTCGGCGTGCAGAATGTCTATCTCGGCAAATATGTGCGGGTGGATGGTTCGGTGATCGAGGGGCCGTCGCTGTCCGACGTGATCGCGGCCAAGGATGCTGATCTCGACACCGAGATCAAGGGGTTGCTGGACGATACGATTGCCAAGATGCATGTCATGGCTGATCGGGCCGAGGGTGGCGAGGCCTATGACCAGCAGATCGGCGAGGGCAATGCGGAAGGCAATGCCGTGGTGCAGGCAGCGATCGACGGGCTGATCGCGCAAACGCGTGGCATCGAACGGGCCGTGGCGCTGCTGGAGCTGGATAATGTGACTATTGAGGATAGTGACTCGCTGAGCAATCCGGATGCGGTGTTCCAGTAAGGACACTTTTCGAGGGGATACCCCTCCTAGCCTCCCCCTGATAGGGGGAGGAACAGATCGCATGTTTGGCACGATGGTGCCGCTGGCGCTGGGCGGCTCCTCCCCCTATCAGGGGGAGGTTGGGAGGGGGTATCCTCCCGGAAGAATGGATTCCCGCTTTCGCGGGAATGACGTCGTGGATTGATCTATGCAACTGCGTCTCACCCTCATCCTTGTCGCGCTGCTGGCTGGCGGGCTGGCTTTTGCGCAGGATGGGTCTGACCGGGGCGATCTGACGGCGGAGGATCTGGCGCGGGTGCTGATGGTAACGGCGCCGGCGACGGATTTTTCGCGGGCGGAGAATTTCGAGAGCAAGCCGGCGGGGGCGGGGACGACGACGTTTGCCGCCAATGCGGATCGTTCAGCCATTTCCTCGACAATCTGAGTTTCGAGCAGGAAGAGCAGTTCAAGCTGGGCAATGCGCTGTTCCGCAAGATCTGGGTGTCGTCGCCGTCTTCGACGCAGGCCTCGGACGGGCTGGGGCCGCTGTTCAATGCGCGGGGCTGCCAGAGCTGCCATATCAAGGATGGGCGCGGGCATCCGCCCTTCGAGGGGCAGGCGGAGAATGTGTCGATGTTCCTGCGGCTGTCGGTGCCCGATGGGTCCGGCGATCCGGTCTATGGCGGGCAATTGCAGGATTTCGCGGTGCCGGGACTGATGGCCGAGGGGCGGATGGTGATCGACTATGTCGAGGTGCCGGTGACGCTTGATGATGGCACGGTGGTGAGCCTGCGGGAACCGCATTATTCGGTGGCCGATCTCAACTACGGGCCGCTGGCTGAGGATGTGATGCTGTCGCCGCGGGTGGCCAATCCGATGATCGGGCTGGGGCTGGTGGAGCAGATTCCGGCCGAGGATATTCTTGCGCTGGCCGATCCTGACGATGGGGACGGTGACGGGATTTCGGGGCGGGCGAATTGGGTGATTGCGCCGGAAACCGGGACTGAGATGCTGGGGCGGTTCGGCTGGAAGGCCGGGATGGCCAGCGTGCGGAGCCAGTCGGCTTCGGCCTTTGCCGGCGATATCGGGATTTCGACGCCGCTGGTGAACCGGCCGTTCGGGGATTGCACCGAAGGTCAGGCGGCGTGCCTGGCGATGCCGACCGGGGAGCAGGCGCGGCTGGGCGTGTCGGAAGCGCCGGACCCGGTGCTGGACCTGGTGACATTCTATGCGCAGACGCTGGGCGTGCCGGAGCGACGGGACGTGGATGATCCGGCCGTGTTGCGGGGCAAGGCGGCGTTTTATGGGGCGGGTTGCGCCAGCTGCCATGTGCCGAAATTCGTCACCAGCCGGACGGCGGATAATCCGGCGCATCGCTTCCAGCTGATCTGGCCCTATGCGGATTTCCTGCTGCATGACATGGGCGAGGGGCTGGCCGACCATCGGCCGGAAGAGCAGGCGGATGGCTTTGAATGGCGGACGCCGCCGCTGTGGGGGATCGGGCTGACCGAGACTGTATCGGGGCACACATTTTTCCTGCATGATGGGCGGGCCCGCAATCTCGTCGAGGCCATTCTTTGGCATGGTGGGGAAGCGCAGGCCGCGCGCGATGCATTCGCGGCGATGTCCCAAACCACGCGCGACGATCTTGTCGCCTTTCTGGAATCGCTGTGATGCGGATTGTGCTTGTTGCCCTGACACTGCTGCTGGCCGGCCCGGCCATGGCGCAGACCACGACGCCGGGCCAGGTGCTGCAGGCGACGGTGAGCCAGGCGATCCGGCCGGGCGTGCTGGAATTCACCAGCCGGGCGAGCGGGCTATCCATTGCCATGAATGCGCTGTGCCGGGCGCCGTCGGAAGGGACGCTGGCCCTGGTCAAGGGGCAGTTCCGGCAGGCGGCTCTGGCCTATGGGCGGGTGGAATTCCTGCGTATCGGGCCGCTGATGGCGGATAACAGGGCCGATCGGCTGTTGTTCTGGCCGGACCGGCGGGGGATCGGGCTGCGGCAGGTGCAGGCCATCCTGGCCGAGGAAGATGCGAGTGCCACGGCGCTGGACACTTTGCGCGCCAAGAGCGTGGCGGTGCAGGGGTTTGGGGCGCTGGAATTCGTGCTTTATGGCACAGGGGCCGAGGTGTTGCCGGGGCCGGAGGGGGAATTCCGTTGCGCTTATGGGCGGGCGGTGGCGGCCAATATTGCCGGAATTGCCGGCGAGCTGGCGAATGGCTGGTTCGCGCCTGAGGGTATTGCCGACCATTTGACGGCGCCGCGGGCCGATTATGCCGACTATCGCACCGAAACCGAGGCGCTGGAGGCGTTGGTGGGGCTGGTGTCGCATGGCATGGAGGCGGTGCGCGATGTGCGCATCAATCCGTTCCTGCCGACGGCGGAACGGGCGGCGCGGCCCAAGGAGGCGCTGTTCTGGCGTTCGGGGCTGAGCTTCGAGATGATCGGCGCCAATGTGGATGGCATGCAGCGGCTGCTGGACCAGTCGGGCATTGCCGGCGCGGTGGATGCGGATCACAGCGGGCTGGGCAATTCCATCGACTTCGAATTCCGCAATGCGGCGCGGGCCCTGGCGCTGGTGACGTCGCCGGTGGAGCAGGCGCTGGCGGACGAGGACCAAGTCAAGGCGCTGAACTATCTGGTGATCGTGACCGGCTCGCTGCAGGCGATGGTCGGGGAGCAATTGTCCGCCGCTTTGGGCCTGTCGGTCGGCTTTTCCTCGTTGGATGGGGACTGACCCATGTGGCAGCGGCGCGCATTTCTGAAGGCGGCCGGTGCGGGGTTTGCGGCGAGTCTCATGCCACGACAGGTGCTGGCGCTGGAGCGGAACGAACTGGTGTTTGCCAGCGCGGTGCAGACGGCCAGCGGCGGCTATGGCGCGGTGTTGCTGGGGGAGCGGGGCGACCTGATCGCCAGTATCGACCTGCCGGACCGGGGGCATGATATCACCATCAGCCGCGAGGCCGGGCGCGGCGTGGTGTTCGCGCGGCAGCCGGGGACGTTTGCACTGGTCTTCGACCCCAATGGAGGCGCGGCACCGGTGACGCTGACCAGCGTGGCGGGGCGGCATTTCTACGGGCATGGCGTGTTCTCGCCAGATGGGAAACTGCTCTACGCCACCGAGAGCGATTTCGAGGCGGCGCAGGGCGTGATCGGCATTTATGACGCGGCGGATGGCTATAGACGGGTGGGGGAATTTCCTACCTATGGCACCGGCCCGCATGAAATGCTGCTGATGCCTGACGGCGTGACATTCGTGGTGGCCAATGGCGGGATCGAGACGCATCCCGATTTCGGGCGGGCCGAACTCAATATCGAGACCATGGACCCTTCGGTGGTGTTCGTGGACCGACGCGACGGGCGGCTGGTGGGGCAATTGCGGCTGGAAGCGGGTTTGCACCAGCTTTCCATCCGCCACATGGCGATCGATGGGCGAAGCCGGGTGTGGTTCGGCTGCCAGTATAAGGGTGCGCCTGATAACAGCCCGCAACTCGTGGGCTATGCGACCATGGATGGCGCGATCGAACTGGTGGAGCTGCCGCCGGGCACGCTGGCCGACCTGCGCAATTATGTGGGCTCGGTGGCGGCTTCTGCCGATGGAGGCATGGTGGCGGTGTCCTCGCCGCAAGGCGACCTGCTGGTGGCCATCGATACCGAGGGCAAGCGGCCGGTGCTGGTCGATACGTTGCGCAATGGCTGCGGGCTGGCGGCCGACGATGCCGGCTTCGTGGCGACCAGCGGCAATGGCGAGATGATCGGCATTGCCGGGGCCGAACGGGAGGCGCGGCGGTTCGACTTCCTGTTCGACAATCATATGTTGCGGGTAGGGTAGGCGGCAGCCTTCGGCATGACCGGAGTGGTGAGCCCCCCGACCGCCACCGAAAAATCCAAGTTCATGTCGAACCGGCACGGGTTCGCTCGTCGTGTTTGCGAGGGTCAATGATTGACCAGCGAACGCGACGCGCGTCGCCGCCAGGGAGACACAGGATGCGCAGAAGAACTTTGCTCGCCGCAGCCGCTGCAACGCTTGCAGCGCCGGCCATGGTCCAGGCCGAAACCGGCAATCAGGACACGAGCGCCGCGGCCAGCGCGCCGCAGACCGGCTATGTCGAGGTGAATGGCCTCAGCATGTACTATGAGCGGCACGGCAGCGGCGGCGTGCCGCTGGTGCTGCTGCATGGGGCGTTTGCCTCGATCCACAATTCGTTCGGCCCGCTGCTGCCGGCGCTGAGCGCCGGGCGCGAAGTCATCGGCTTTGACCTGCAGGCGCATGGCCGCACGGCCGATATCGAGCGGCCGTTGCGGCTGGAGAGCCTTGCCGACGACGTGGTGGCGGCCATGGATGCGTTCGGCATCGAACAGATCGACCTGCTGGGTTATTCGACCGGCGCGGCGATCGCGCTGCTAGTCGCGGTGCATCATCCCGAACGGGTCCGCAAGCTGGTGCCGATGTCGGTTACCTATCGGCTGGACGGGGTGCGCGCCGGGCTGATGGATGGCATGGGCGAGATGCAGCCTTCGATGCTGCATGGCACGCCATGGCATAGCGAATATCTGGAACTCAACCCCAAGCCGGATTTCGACGCGATGTTCTGGAAAAAGGCCGAGATGGACAAGACCATCAAGGACCTGACCGATGCAGAGGTGCAGGGCCTGACCCAGCCGGTGCTGATCATTGCCGGGGATTCGGACCTGCCGGCGCTGGATCACCTGGCGCGGTTCTTCCGCCTGGTGGGCGGGGATATGTTCGGCGATACGCCGGCCGGCCTGCCGCGCTCGCAATTGGCGATCCTGCCGGGCGCGTCGCATATCACCACGCCATACCAGGTCGATGTGCTCGGGGTAATGATCCCGGCCTTCCTGGACAAGGAAGCGGCGGCGGCTGCCTGATCGGAGCGAAGCGGGAACGGAGGTTCCCGCTTTCGCGGGAATGACATCGTGGATCAGCGGCGGACGAGCAGGCGGGTCAGGGCTGCATCGACCAAAGCGGGCACTTCCCTGGGATCGTCCAGATAGGCGATTTCGAGCAGGCCGTCGGACAGAGCGACGAGGAGCGAGGCGGTGACCGCAGGCGTGGGGTCGCCGTCGGCGGCGAGAAGCTGCTGCAGCGTGTCGTGATACCAGACCCGGCGGGCGTCGATGGCCTGGCGGACGACGTTGGTGGGGTCGGTATATTCGGCGGCCGCATTGAGGAAGGGGCAGCCGCGGAAACCGCCCCCGACGGCGGCGGCGCTGATGCGGCCCAATATGGCCGCGATCATCTGGCGCGGGGGCTGCCTGGGGAAGGCGGCGACGGCGTCGCGCCCGATCTGGTCCTGCTCCTCGATATAGGCGAGGACCAGATCCTCCTTCGAGGGGAAGTGATTGTAGAAGGTCGCCTTGGCCACGCCCGCCTCGGCGATGATGCGGTCTATGCCGACGGCATGGATGCCCTCGGCATAGAAAAGTCTTGTGGCGGTATCGAGCAGGCGGCGGCGGGCGGGGCTGACGGGCTCGGCGGATGACGCTGTTTTTCTCATGGCTTGACTCTATAGCAGACAGATCTGTATGGTGCATAGACAGACCTGTCTACCTAAAGGAGAAGATCATGCAGACCGATGAGACGAGCGACATCATGCGCCGCTATAATCAGGCGTTTCTCGAACACGATGCGGCGATGCTCAAGGCGGTGATCGGGCCGGACTGCGTCATGGAGTCGATCCAGCCGGCGCCCAATGGCACGCGTTATGAAGGCCATGATGCATGCATGGCCTTCTGGGTGGCGATCATCGAGGACCCCGTGGCCTATTTCGATGTCGAGGACACGATGGTGGCGGGGGATCGGGCGGTGATCCGCTGGCGGTTCAATTTCGGCGATGGCGGTTCGGTGCGCGGGGTGAACCTGATGCGGGTTCGCGACGGCAAGATTGTCGAGGCGCTGGGCTATGCGAAATCACCGGGCCAGGCGGCGCCGCTGCCCGACGTGGCCACATCATAGGAGAAAGACCATGATCATCATTGCAGGCTATTCACGGTACAAGGACGGCATCGAGCGGGACGCGGCGGTGGCGGCATTTGCCGACATGGTCGGCCGAGCGCGGCAGGCCGATGGCTGCGTGGACATGGCGATCAGCGCCGATGCGCTCGATCCGGAACGCAGCAACCTGTTCGAATGCTGGCGCGACAAGGCGGCATGGGATGCCTGGCGCAAGGTGGCGAAGGCGCCGCGGCTGAAGGTTCGCGCCACGGAAAACCAGGTGAACCTCTATCAGAGCGACAAGGCCGAACGGCTTTGACGAGCTGCTACCTGCCGGTTATCGGGCCGGCAGGGCTGTGGCGGGGCGCAGTTCGGCGAGGGCCTGGCGCGACACGGTAACGGCGCCCTGCAGGGCCAGCACGCCCATGATGGCGGCGACGGCGATATCGGGCCAGCCGGTGCCCGTGCCGAAGACACCGAGGGCGGCGAGGATGACGGCGATATTGCCGAGCACGTCATTGCGGGTGCAGATCCAGGCCGAGCGCATGTTGCTGTCGCCGGCGCGGAAGCGCCAGAGCAGGCCGAAAGAGGCGGCATTGGCCAGAGCGGCGGTGATGCCGACGACACCCATGGAATAGGCATGTGGCGTGACCCCGGCATAGAGGTTCCAGCCGGCAACGCCGATGACCCAGAGGCCGAACACCGCCATGGTGAGGGCCTTGGCGAGGGCGGCGCGGGCGCGCAGGTGCAGCGCCATGCCGACGACGAAAAGGCTGATGCCGTAATTGGCGGCATCGCCGAGGAAATCGAGCGAGTCGGCCTGCAAGGCGGCGGAACGCGAGGTGATGCCGGCGCCGATCTCGACGGCGAACATGATCGCATTGATGGCGAGGACGGCCCAGAGGACGCGGCGATAGGCCTTGTCGCGCAGGCGCTGGGCGGCCTGTTCGGCGGGGTCGTGATGGTTGCAGCAGGATGCACTCATGGTCGGGGTCTTTCGTTCGCTTCTGCCAGGATGCTACAATCTCCAGCGACTAGAGGAGCAAGGGGAAAATGACGGAATTTGCCATTGGCGAAGCGGCGCGGCGCAGCGGGGTGAAGGTGCCCACCATCCGCTATTACGAAGAGATTGCGCTGCTCGGGCGGCCGGGGCGCAGCGCAGGCAATCGGCGGCTTTATGACGAGCGGGCGGTGCAGCGACTGGCCTTTATCCGCCATGCGCGCGAACTGGGCTTCGAGATCGACGCCATCAGGGCGCTGTTGCGGCTGCAGGACCATCCGGAGCAGTCGTGCAGCGAGGCCGATATCATCGCCGCGGAGCGGCTGGTGGAGGTGGAGCAGCGCATTGCCAGCCTGATGGCGTTGAAGGCCGAGCTGGCCGGCATGCTGGAGCAATGCCGGCGCGGGCAGGTGGCGCAATGCCGGGTGATCGAGACGCTGGGCGGCGGGGAGATCGGCGCATGACGTTTCGGCTGGGCGGCTATGGCATCGACTATGACGGGGACCCGGAGGCCTATGCGCGGGCGCATGTGGCGTTTGGCTATAATGCCGCCTACATGCCCAATATCAGCCTCGACAGCAGCGACGAGATTGCCGGGCTTATCAAGGCGATGGCCGAGGCCGATGTGGTGATTGCCGAGGGCGGGGCGTGGAAGAACCTCATCGCGCATGACGAGACGGTGCGGCAGGCCAATCTCGATTATGCCGTGCACCAACTGGCGCTGGCCGATGAGCTGGGTGCGCGGGCCTGCGTGGCGTTTCACGGCACGGTGGGCCATGCGGGCGATGCGTGGCAGCTCAGCGACAATTTTGACTACGGGCCGCATCCGGACAATCAGAGCGCGGCGGGATTCCAGCGCGCGGTGGATACGGCGCGTTATGTCATCGATGCGGTGAAGCCGAAGCGGTCCAAGTTTTCGCTGGAAATGGTGCCGTGGCTGGTGACCGATACGCCGGAAAACTATCTCAAGCTGCTCAAGGCGATCGACCGGCCGCAATTCGGCGCCCATATCGACGCGGTCAACATGGTGATCACGCCGCGGCTCTATTTCAACAGCGGGCGCATGATCCGCGAGGCCTTTGCGCTATTGGGGCCGTTTGTGGTGTCATGCCATGCCAAGGATATCGTGCTGCAAGGCGGGCCGGGGACGATCTCGTTCCATCTCGATGAGGTGCCGCCCGGCGAGGGCAATCTCGACTATGCCGCCTATGTCACCGAAATCGCGAAGCTGGGGCGCGAGGTGCCGCTGATGCTCGAGCATTTCGATGTGGCGGGCTACCGGCGGGGGCTGGCGCATATCAAGGCGATGGCGAGGGGCGTGGGCGTGAGCTAGGGGCGATAGCGCAGGGCGTCGAGCAGGGCGGTGAAGGCGGGGGAGGCCTGGCGGCGGCTGGGATAATAGAGGTGGTAGCCGGTGAAGGTCGGGCAATATTCGGCCAGCACTTCGACCAGTTCGCCGCTGTCCAGGTGAGGGCGGGCCATGTCCTCGGGCACGCAGGCCAGGCCATGGCCGGCAAGGGCGGCGGTGAGGATGGGGCGGGTGCTGTTGAAGGCCAGTTGGCCCTCGACGCGCACATTGAGCCGCCGTCCGTTTTCGTCGAACTCCCAAGCATAATAGCCGCCATAGCTGTCGAGACGCAGATTGATACAGGTGTGTCCGGCAATGTCATGCGGCGTCTGCGGCGGGGCATGAGTGGCGAAATAGGCTGGCGTGGCGACGACGGCCAGGCGCCAGTCGGGACCGATGCGGACGGCGATCATGTCGCGGGCCACCAGTTCGCCCAGGCGGATGCCGGCATCGAAGCGCCCGGCGACGATATCGGTGAGGGCGTTTTCGAGGCTGATATCGATGCGGATATCGGGGAAGTCGCGCAGGAAGCCGTCGAGCCGGGGCCAGAGCGCGGTTTGGAAGGCATGTTCGGCGGCGTTGAGGCGGATGATGCCGGCCGGCTTTTCGCGCAGTTCGGTCAGCGCTTCCAGCTCGGCGGCCACTTCATCGAGGCGCGGGGTCACCGATTGCAGCAGGCGTTCGCCGGCCTCTGTGGGCGCGACGCTGCGGGTGCTGCGGGCGAGCAGGCGCAGGCCGAGGCGTTCCTCGAGCTTGCCGATGGTTCGGCTGAGGGCGGATTGCGAGACGCCCAGGCGGGCCGCTGCCCGGGTGAAGCTGCGGTCGCGGGCGACGGCGATGAAGGCCTGCAGGTCGCTGATATTGTCCCGCATGGATTATTGCTTTCCAGGCATAAGCTCATGTCGATCTTGCCATCTAATCATAGGGGGCGATTTCACACAGGAGACTGAAGTGGCCGTTCCGACCCTTACCCTCAACAATGGTGTGGAGATGCCCGCCCTGGGGCTCGGCGTGTTCCAGACGCCGCCCGAGGTGACGACCGAAGCCGTGCAGCAAGCGCTGGCGCAGGGCTATCGCCATATCGATACCGCTGCCTCTTATGGCAATGAGCGCGAAGTGGGCGAAGCCATACGGCGCTCGGGCGTTGCGCGCGACCAGATCTTCATCGAGACGAAGATCTGGATCAGCGATTATGGCTATGACGAAACGCTGCATGGCTTCGACAAGAGCGTGCGCAAGCTGGGCGTGGAGCAGCTCGACCTGTTGCTGCTGCATCAGCCGCTGCCGACGGCTTTCGAGCGTACGCTGCGGGCCTATCGGGCGCTGGAGACGCTGCTGGGCGATGGGCGGGTGCGCGCCATCGGGATCAGCAATTTCATGCCCGAGCATCTGGAGCGGTTCCTGCCCGAGGTGACCGTCGTGCCGGCGGTGAACCAGATCGAGGTTCACCCCTATTTCCAGCAGAAGGCGCTGCAGCAGGCGCATGCCCGGCACGGCATCCTGACCCAGGCGTGGTCGCCGATCGGGGGCATCACCTTCTATCGGGGCAGTGGCCGGAGCACGCTGGAGGACCCGATTTTGCTCGATATCGCGCGGGCGCATGGGAAATCGACGGCGCAGGTGATGCTGCGCTGGCACCTGCAGGAGGGGCGGTCGGTGATCCCCAAATCGATCAAGAAGGAGCGGATCGCGGAGAATTTCGACGTGTTCGACTTTACGCTGTCGGCCGAAGAGGTGGCGGCGGTGGACGCGCTCGATACGGGGATGCGCGGCGGACCGGAGCCCGACAGCGTTACAATCGAGGCCTATGGCAGAGCAATTCCCGAAGCGTGAGGCGGGAGCGAGCGTTCGATTGCGTTGATCCCTCGCCTTTCGCGGCGGCGCGCATTAAAAGGCGACAAGGACAATTGGCGCTCTGGAGCTGAATGCGAATGATCATCGAACCCAAAATCCGTGGCTTCATCTGCACGACGGCCCATCCCATCGGGTGTGCGGCCAATGTGCAGCGGCAGATCGACCATGTGGTGGTGAAGGGGGCGGTGGAATCAGCGCGCAAGCGGGTGCTGGTGCTGGGATGTTCGACGGGCTACGGGCTGGCCTCGCGCATCGTGACGACGTTCGGTTCGGGCGCCGATACGGTCGGCGTGTCGTTCGAGAAGGAGCCGAGCGAAAGCAAGACGGCTTCGGCCGGCTGGTACAATAACCGGGCTTTCGAGAAGCGCGCGCAGGCGGCGGGCCGGATTGCGGTGACTGTCGAGGGCGATGCGTTTTCCGACGCGATCAAGGCCGAGACGGTGGCGCAGATCCGCGAGCATCTCGGGCAGGTGGACCTGGTGGTCTATAGCCTGGCCTCGCCTGTTCGGACCGACCCCAAGACTGGCGAAGTCTATCGCTCGGCGATCAAGCCGATGCATGCACCCGTGAAGTCCAAGACGCTCAATACCGGCACGGGCGAAGTGTCGGAGGTCGAAATCCAGCCGGCGACGGCGGAAGAAGCCGAAGCCACGGTCAAGGTGATGGGCGGCGAGGATTGGGAACTGTGGATCGCGGCACTGGCGGAAGCCGGTGTGCTGGCCGACGGGTTCACCACGCTGAACTATACCTATCTCGGCAGCGAGCTGACCTGGCCGATCTACCACAAGGGTACGCTGGGCAGTGCCAAGGCCGACCTCGACCGGGCGGCGAGCGCCATCCGCGCGCAGTTCGGCGATGCGAGCGCCTATGTGGTGGCGCTCAAGGCCGTGGTGACGCAGGCCAGCTCGGCCATTCCCGTGGTGCCGCTCTATGGCACGATGCTGCTGCAGGTGATGGACGATATGGGGCTGGGCGAAGGCTGTATCGAGCAGATCGACCGGCTGTTCCGCGTCAAGCTGCAGGCGCCGGTGGCGCTGGACGAGGCGCATCGCCTGCGGGTGGATGACTGGGAGCTGTCCAAGGCGGTGCAGGACGAGATGACCAGGCGCTGGCCGCTGCTCTCCACCGAAACGCTTGATAATCTGGCGGACTTGGAGAAGTACCGCGCCGAGTTCCTGCGGCTGTTCGGCTTTGGGCTGAGCGGGGTGGATTATGGCGCGGATGTGGACCCGCGCGATATCGGCTAGGATCGGGTTTCCGCGCGGACCTGCCGCCAGGCGGCGATGATGGCGTCGGCGGAGCGGTCGATATCGGCCTCGGTGGTTTCCACCGAGGTGACGGAAAGGCGCATGACCCAATCGCCGCGCCAGGAGGCGCCGGCGACGTAGCAGGTGCCGTCCTCGACGGTACGGGCGATGACGGCCTCGGTCTGCGCCTTGCGGGCCGCGCTGTCGCCGGTGCCGAAATTGACGATGAGCTGGTTGATAACAGGCTCGGCGACAACCTCTATGCCGGCTTCGGCGGCCAGGCGGGTGGCGAAAAGCCGGGTGAGGCGGCAATGGCGCTCGATCAGCTCGGCCATGCCCTGGCGGCCGAAGGTGCGCAGCAGGGCATAGACCGGAATGCCGCGGGCGCGGCGGGAGAGTTCGGGGACATAGTTGGAGGGAACACGGTCGCCCTGGGCGATGGCGGGGAGATAGCTGGCCCATTGCGACATGGCGCCGAGCAGGATGTTCTTGTCGCGAACGATGGCAAAGCCGCAATCATAGGGGGCCTGCAGCCATTTATGGCCGTCGGTGACCCAGCTGTCGCAGAGTTCGATGCCAGATGTCAGCGCCTTGTGAGACGGCGTGGCGCGGGCCCAGAGGCCGAAGGCGCCATCGACATGGACCCAGGCATCATGCGCCTTGCCGATGGCGACGATGTCGGCGAAGGAGTCGAAGGCGCCGGTATTGATCTGTCCGGCCTGGGCGATGACGATTTTGGGGCCGGTGAGGCCGGATATCGCCGCTTCGAGGGCGGCGGGGCGCATGCGGCCCAATTCGTCGGTCTCGATGGTGATGACGCGCTTGCGGCCGAAGCCGATCAGTTGCAGGGACGAATAGAGCGAGGAATGGGCGTCGGCGCCGATCAGCACATGGACCGGCGGCGCGCCGAACAGGCCATCTTCATCAGGGTCCCAGCCCACCGCGCGCAGGGTGCCGGTGCGGGCGGCAGCGAGGCATGTGCCATTGGCGACGGTGGCGCCCGTGGTGAAGCCGATGCCGCTGTCGCGGGGCAGGTCGAGCATGTCGAGCAGCCAGCTTTCGGCGACTTCCTCGATGGCCGCGGCGGCGGGCGAGGTGGACTGGTAGCCGGCATTCTGGCCCCAGGCGCTGACCAGCAGGTCGGCCGCCACGCCGGCGGGGTGGGAGGCGCCCATGACCCAGGCGAAGAAGCGTGGGCCGGTGGTGGGCATCAGGCCGGGTTCGGCCAGGGCGGCCAGTTCGTCGAGGATGGTGGCAGGGTCGGAGCCGGCTTCCGGCAGGGGCGCGGCAAAGCGTTCGCGCATGGCATGATAGTCGAGCAGCGACCGGGCAGGGGCATTGTCCAGGTTCGTCCTGTAACGCACGGCGCTGGCGGTAGCGCGTGCGAGCAGATGTCCGATATCGCGACTCATTTCTGGACCCTCCCGGCTGAGGCAGGAGCTATAGCCGATTTGCCGGTTCAGCGGGTACCGGGAAGCGGGCCCGAGCTTTCGCGCAGCACCAGTTCGACCGGCCAGAGCTCGTGGATATCGGCCGGGGGTTTGCCGGCGAGCAGTTGCAGGATGAGTTCGCCGATGCGCATGCCGGCCTGCCGGATCGAGGAGCGGGTGGTGGACATGGAGGGATACATGTTGTCGGCGTTGAGGTAGGGGAAGACGTCGTCATGGGCGATCATCGAGACGTCGCGGCCCAGCTCCAGCCCGGCCTGGCGAATGGCGCGGAAGACGCCGAGCGCCGTCATCATCGAGCCGGCCAGGAAAGCGGTGGGGCGGGGGCGCAGTTCGAGCATCGCCTGAGCCAGGCGGAAGGCGACTTCGTCGGTGAAGACCGAATTGCCCATCAGCGCCGGATCGAAGGGCACGCCGCGCGCCGAGAGGGCGGCGAGATAGCCGATCTCGCGATGCTCGGCAAAGGTGCGGCCCTTGAGCCCGTTGAGCAGCACGATGCGGCGATGGCCGAGATCGAGCAGGTGGCTGGTGGCGCGCTCGACGGCGCCGGTATTGTCGATATCGAGCCAGGCCACCGATTTGTCGATATTGGTACGGCCATGCAGCACGAAGGGGATCTTGAGGTCGAGCAGCATTTCGGCCCGCTCATCCCGCAGGGTGGGGGAGTGGAGCACGATGGCATCGACCTTCTGGCTGGCGGCGATGCGGCGATAGGCGGCCACTTCCTCGGCATAGGAATCCACCGTGGTGACGATGATGTCGATTTCCTCGGTGCCCATGCGACCGCTCATGCCGGCGAGGAATTCACTCATATGGGGGCCCAGTTCCTCGGCGCCGCGCAGCACGAGGCCGACCGCGCCGGAGCGGCCGGTGGCGAGGCGCAAAGCGCTGGCATTGGGGCGATAGCCCAGGCGCGCCGCGGTTTCGGCCACGCGGCGACGGGTCGCCTCGTTGACCTCGGGATAGCCATTGAGCGCGCGGCTGACAGTGGTTTGCGACAGGCCGAGATGCTCGGCCAGATCCTTCAGTCTCATGGCTGCAACTGGCCCCAAGGCACGACATGACCAACGCTTATGGGCCTGCGCCGCAAGGGCGCATACCCGGTCCCGCTTGCCTTTAGGGCACACAGGCCGCCTTGAACAGCGGTTCCTGCTTCCTCCTCCGCGGGTTATTCAAAGCGATTTCAAATTTTGATGCAAGAGCCGAAATCTGCAGTGATTTTCTGAGGTGCGTACCTCAGCAGAAATGTCAGTATTGTTTACGAATGTCGCGTTGGCGTACCGGTAAGTCATTGTAGTGTAATGGATAATTGATCGAGGCCGGAAAATTCGTTAAAATTGCGATGACGAGGCGCTTGACAGAAATAGTCCGCTCTGGTTCCTTTTCATTCAAAGCGCTTTGGAAATGGAGGCGGAACAGCCGCCGAAACCAGCGCTTTTGTGGGGAGGAAAAGCTTGATCCGGGATCGGCGCGATTGCGCAGGTCCGGGCAGGCATGCCTTCCCGACATTTGGTTCATTCGGGAGGATATCTAATGAAAATCAACACGCTGCTCGTTGGTCTGTTGACGAGCGTGACGCTGGTAGTGGGGTCCGCGCAGGCGGCCGAGCTGTCGATCGTGTCGGGTGACACAGGCAATGGCCTGGCCTTCCTGCGCAGCCAGCTCGACAAGTTCGAAGCCGATACCGGCCATACCGTGACCGTTGTGCCGATGCCGTCCTCGACCACCGACCAGTTCGGCCAGTACCGCCTGTGGCTCGCCGCCGGCAATACCGATATCGACGTGTACCAGACCGACGTGATCTGGGCGCCGCAGCTCGCCGACCAGTTCCTCGACCTCACCGAGGCCGCCAAGGACGTCGTGGGCGACCATTTCCCCTCGATCATCGAGTCGCAGACCGTGGACGGCAAGCTCGTCGCCCTGCCGGCCTTCACCGACGCCCCGGCGCTCTACTACCGCAAGGACCTGCTGGAAAAGTACGGCAAGACGCCGCCGACCACCTGGGCCGAAATGGAAGCGACCGCCAAGGAAATCATGGATGGCGAGCGCGCCGACGGTAACCCCGAAATGTGGGGCTTCGTGTTCCAGGGCAATGCCTATGAAGGCCTGACCTGCGATGCGCTGGAATGGGTCATGTCCAATGGCGGCGGCCAGATCGTCGAAGCCGACGGCACCATTTCGATCAACAACCCGCAGGCCGCGGCCGCCATCGACCGCGCTGCCGGCTGGATCGGCACGATCTCGCCCGAAGGCAACCTCGCCTATATGGAAGAGGAAAGCCGTGGCGTCTGGCAGCTCGGCAATGCCGTGTTCCACCGCAACTGGCCCTATGCCTATTCGCTCGGCAATGGCGACGACAGCCCGATCAAGGGCCTGTTCGACGTGGTTCCGCTGCCGGCCGGTGACGGCGAAGGCGCCCGTTCGGCCGCGACGCTCGGTGGCTGGAATGTCGCCGTTTCCAAGTACTCGCCCGATCCGGAAGCCGCGATCGAACTCGCGCTCTTCCTGAGCTCGGCCGAAGTGCAGAAGGAACGCGCCATCAACCAGTCGAACCTGCCGACGATCGAAGCGCTCTATGACGACGCCGATATCGCCGCCGCACAGCCGATCATCCCGGCCTGGAAGGAAATCTTCCAGAATGCCGTGCCGCGTCCGTCGGCTCCGACCAAGACCGATTACAACGAGGTCTCGTCGATGTTCTGGAGCGCCGTGCACAATACCCTTTCGGGTAACGGCACTGCCGCGGAAAACCTCGAACTGCTCGAGGCCGACCTGACTGAACTCAAGGGCGACGCCTGGTAAGTCCTCCCAGCGCCCAACAGAGCGGACGGCGGGCTTTTCCCGCCGCCCGCTTTGCGCAATGATCGGTCAACAACAGGGGAGGAAGCGAGAATGGCGACAGAGGCGTTGGCGCCACCGGCCACGGGGGCCGGTTCCCGGATCAAGTCAGAACTGACACAGCAGCGCCTGCGGGCGGCACGCTGGTTCCTCGTTCCCATGCTGATCGCGCTGGCGGTGGTGGCCGGATGGCCGTTGCTCCGCTCGATCTGGTTCTCCTTCACCGACGCTTCGCTGAACAACCTCTATGGCGCCGAATGGATCGGCTTCGGCAATTACCTGCGCTGGCAGGTGCTGGAGAGTGGCACGGTGCGCTGGCGCGGCCTGCTGGTCGACGGGGCGTGGTGGAATGCGGTGTGGAACACCGTGCGCTTCGCCTTCACCTCGGTATTCTTCGAAACTATTTTCGGCATGATCGTGGCCCTGGTGCTCAATGCCGAATTCCGCGGGCGCGGCATCGTGCGCGCCGCCATCCTCATTCCGTGGGCCATTCCCACCATCGTGTCGGCCAAGATGTGGGCCTGGATGCTCAATGACCAGTTCGGCATTCTGAACGACCTGGGCATGCGGCTGGGCCTGCTGAGCCAGAAAGTCGCCTGGACGGCGCAGGCCGAGACGGCGATGACCGCCGTGCTGGTGGTCGATATCTGGAAAACCACGCCCTTCATGGCGCTCTTGATCCTGGCCGGCCTGCAGATGATCCCCAAGGATATCTACGAGGCCGCCGATATCGACGGGGTGCATCCCGTCAAGCAATTCTTCCGCATCACGCTCCCCCTCGTCAGGCCCGCCCTCATGGTGGCGATCATCTTCCGCCTGCTCGACGCCCTGCGCATTTTCGACCTGATCTATGTGCTGACGCCCAATAGCGTGGCGACCAAGACCATGTCCGTGCTGGCCCGCGAGAACCTGTTCGACTTCGACAACTTCGCCTATGGGTCGGCGCAATCGACGCTGTTGTTCCTGCTCATCGCCGTGCTGACCATGCTCTATATCTGGCTTGGCAAGGTGCGCTTCGACGGGGGAGACCGCTGATGACCGCCACCTTCGATCTGTGGAAGCTCACCAAATCGGTGCTGTTCTATGCGCTGGTCGTGTTCATCGTCGTGGTGAGCGTATTCCCGTTCTACTACGCGATCCTGACCAGCCTCAAATCGGGCACGGACCTGTTCCGCATCACCTATTGGCCGACCTCGTTCGACCTGGGCAATTATGCCTCGGTCCTGAACCAGGGCAGTTTCCCGCGCAACCTGCTGAACTCGGTCTTCGTGTCGGCAGTGACGGTCATCGGGGCGCTGTTCATTGCGGTGACTGCCTCGTTCGCGCTGTCACGCGTGCGGTTCCGCGGCCGTGGGCTGCTGCTGATGACCATCCTGGCCGTGTCGATGTTCCCGCAGATGGCTGTTCTGGCCGGGCTGTTCGAAGTGATCCGGGCGCTGGGCATCTACAATACGCCCTGGGCGCTGATCTTCTCCTACACCATCTTCACGCTGCCCTTCACTGTGTGGGTGCTGACCACGTTCATGCGTGAGCTGCCGGTGGAAATCGAGGAGGCGGCAATCGTGGACGGGGCCAGTCCCTGGGTCATCATCACTCGCGTCTTCCTGCCGCTGATGTGGCCGGCGCTGGTGACCACGGGCCTGTTGGCCTTCATCGCGGCCTGGAACGAGTTCCTGTTCGCGCTGACCTTCACCTCATCGAACGACACCCGCACCGTGCCGGTGGCCATCGCGCTGCTGTCGGGCGGCAGCCAGTTCGAAATTCCGTGGGGCATCATCATGGCCGCGTCCGTCATCGTGACGGTGCCGCTGGTGGTGCTGGTGCTAATCTTCCAGCGTAAAATCGTCAGCGGCCTGACCGCCGGCGGCGTCAAGGGTTAAGGAGCTAAACAATGGCTAGCATAGAGCTTCGCAACGTCCGCAAGGCCTTTGGCGCGGTGGAAGTCATCAAGGGGGTGGACCTGGAGGTCCGCAAGGGCGAGTTCATGGTGTTTGTCGGCCCGTCGGGTTGCGGCAAATCCACCCTGCTGCGGCTGATCTCGGGGCTGGAGGACATCACCTCGGGCGAGATGCTGTTCGACGGCAAGGTGGTCAATGCCCTGGCGCCGAGCAAGCGCGGCATCGCCATGGTGTTCCAGAGCTATGCGCTCTATCCGCATATGACGGTCTACGAGAACATGGCTTTCGGGCTGACGCTGGAAAAGGGCCAGAGCAAGGAAGAGATCAGGCGGCGCGTGGAAAAGGCCGCCGACATGCTGCAAATCCGGCAGTATCTCGACCGGCTGCCCAAGCAGCTTTCGGGTGGGCAGCGCCAGCGCGTGGCCATCGGCCGGGCCATTACCCGCGACCCGAAAGTCTTCCTGTTCGACGAGCCGCTGTCCAACCTCGACGCCGCCCTGCGCGTGGCGACCCGGATCGAGATTGCCAAGCTGCACGAGGAAATGAACCAGGTCACCATGATCTATGTGACGCATGACCAGGTGGAGGCCATGACGTTGGCCGACCGCATCTGCGTGCTGCGCGACGGGCTGGTGGAGCAGGTGGGCTCGCCCATGGAGCTCTACGAGAACCCCAATTCGGTGTTCGTGGCCGGCTTTATCGGTTCGCCCAAGATGAACTTCATTTCGGGCGACAAGGCCAAGGCTTTCAATGCCGATACGGTGGGCATCCGCGGCGAGCACATCACCATCATGCCCGATAACGGCACCTGGAGCGGCACTGTCATCCATACCGAAAACCTGGGCGCCGATTCCTACGTCTATCTGGAAATGGGCACCGAGGAGCCGGTCGTGGTGCGCCTCGATGGCGCCAATGACTACAAGAGCGGCGATGTGGTGCATATCGCCCCGATGGAAGACAAGATTCACCGCTTCGACGGAGCCGGCAAACCGATCCGCTAGGCGGTCAAGACTGGCGGTGGCCTTATAGCCGCCGCCGACATCATCCACCGTGTCATTCCCGCGCCAGCGGGAACCTCCGTTGTCGCGACTGGGGTTCCCGTGTCTGTGGGTGCGAGACGGAGAGTAACGGAATGGCCGGTGCCTCCCCACCGGGCCGCCAATTTAGGAGACTATCCATGCCGATCCGTACCCTGATCTGGGGCGAGAACGTCCACGAACAGAAGAACAAGATCGTTGCCGACAATTACCCCACCGGCATGCACAACCAGATCGCCAAGCTGCTGAGCAGCGACGGCAATATCGTGACCAAGACCACGACGCTGCAGGAGCCCGAGCATGGCTGCACGGTCGAGGCGCTGGCCGAAACCGACGTGCTGGTATGGTGGGGCCATGCCGCCCATGGCGACGTGCAGGACGAAATCGTCGAGCGCATCGCCAAGCGCGTGTGGGAAGGCATGGGGCTGATCGTGCTCCATTCGGGGCATTTTTCGAAGATTTTCAAGCGGCTGATGGGGTCGCCCTGCGCGCTGCATTGGCGCGAGGCGGGCGAGCGCGAGCGGCTGTGGGTGACCAATCCGGGCCATCCCATCGCCAAGGGCCTGCCGGCCTATTTCGAGCTCGAAATGGAAGAAATGTATGGCGAGCCCTTCAGCGTGCCCGAGCCGCTGGAAACGGTGTTCGTGAGCTGGTTCCAGGGCGGGGAAGTGTTCCGAAGCGGCCTGACCTATCGGCGTGGCGCCGGCAATATCTTCTATTTCCGGCCGGGCCACGAGACGTATCCGACCTATCACGACGACACGGTCGGGCTGGTGCTGCGCAATGCGGTCAACTGGGCCTACAATGCCAACCAGTTCCCGCAATTGCTCGACGCGCCCAATACGCCGGTGGATGAAGCGATCGAGAAGATCGTGGAGCGCGGGCCGAAACTGCATCACGGCCGGGAAGAGGGGTTCCGGTAACGCATGAGGCGGTGCGAAGCCCTTGAGACCTCATGGTGAGCTTGTCGAACCACGAGGTCGGGCCTTCCCGCGTCGGCCACGACCTCGTCCTTCGACAGGCTCAGGATGAGGTCTACTGGTAGATCGAGCCTCATTGTACTTCGCGGCCGCAGCGCGCCGCTTAAGGAATAACGAATATGCGGATCCTCATTCTGGGAACCGGCGGCATGGCCAATCAGCATGCCAAGCATTTTGCCGCGATCGAGGGCGTGACCCTGGCGGGCGGTGTGGACGTCGATCCGGCGCGGGTCGAGGCGTTCTGCACGACGCATAATATCGAGCGGGGCTTCGGCTCGCTGGATGCGGCGCTCGCCTGGGGCGAGTTCGACGCGGTGGCCAATGTGACGCCTGATAGCGTGCACTATCCCACCACCATGGCGGCGCTGGCCGCGGGCAAGCATGTGTTCTGCGAAAAGCCGCTGGCGACCGACCATGCCAAGGCCATGGAAATGACCGAGACGGCCGAGCGGCTGGGCCTGGTCAACATGGTCAACCTGACCTATCGCAATGTGAGCCAGTTGCAGAAGGCGCGCGAAATCGTGCAGTCGGGTGCCGTCGGCAAGGTCAAGCATTTCGAAGCGAGCTACCTGCAGTCCTGGCTGGTTTCCAAGGCCTGGGGCGACTGGCGCACGGAAAGCCAGTGGCTGTGGCGGTTGAGCAAGAAGCACGGCTCCAACGGCGTGCTGGGCGATATCGGGGTGCATATCCTCGATTTTGCCGCCTATGGCGCGGGCAGCGATTTCTCGAAGGTGTTCTGCCGGCTGGAGACGTTCGACAAGGCCGAGAACAACCAGATCGGCGAATATGATCTCGATGCCAATGACAGCTTCGCCATGACGGCGCAGTTGGAGAATGGCGCGCTGGGCGTGATCCATGCCACGCGCTGGGCGACGGGGCATTTCAACGAATTGCGGCTGCGCGTCTATGGCGAACTGGGGTCGGTGGAAATCCAGCACCGGCATGACTGGAGCAAGCTGTTCACCTGCCTGGGCGACGATGCCGAGACGGGCACCTGGACGGAAGTGGCCGTGGATGCCGTGCCGACCAACTACATGCGCTTCGCTGATGCGGTGAAGGCGGGCAAGACGCTGGAGCCGAGCTTCCGCCACGCCACCAACATCCAGAAAGTGCTTGATCTGGCCACGGTGACCGATCGGGACCGGATGGAACATACGGTGTGATTGGACCGGGAGATCGGAGTACCCCCACCTAACCTCCCCCTGATAGGGGGAGGAATCCGTGCGGTGGGTGGGGCAGGATGGTGCCCGATACTCGATCTGTTCCTCCCCCTTTTCAGGGGGAGGTTAGGAGGGGGTATCCGCCCTGTCTCAGGCGCGGTCGTCTACGTAGACCGTGACCGAGCCGTCGGCATTGGTCTTGACGGCGACGACGTCGCTGGGCATGTGGCCTTCGGCTTCGAGCTTGGCCTTGATCGTGGCATTGCCGTCGATGTTGGCCTGCAAAGTGGTCATGCCTTCGGCATTGGCCGAGAGGGCCTCATCGAGCGCCGTACCGCCGGCGGCCGCATCGCCTTCGAGCGAGGACAGCAGCACAATGGTCACCTGGGTCTCTTCGGTGACGCCGGAAAGATCGGCGCTGGCCGAGCCGGCAATCGAGGCGGTGACCGAGTCATAGGTATCGGCCGTGGCCTCGGCGGCGGCATCGACAGCCGCATCGACAGCGGGGGCTTCAACCGAGACACCGGCGCCGGCATCGACGCCGACACCCGCATCCTGCGCCAGAGCGGGCAGGGCGGTCGCGGCCAGAAGGGCGGCAATGGCTGTGGTGGCAAAGGTCTTTTTCATTTTGAAACTCCTTGGTGAGTTGTGCTCCCCACATGAACAGCGACCCAACGGGTGCTGGCGGCGAAGGGTTGCGCGTAATCTGATCACAATCGGAATTTAATCCGTCACGGCTCCGCGAGCGGTGCAGGCTTGCAACCGGATGGGCGGCTTCCGACTTATCCCAATGACCAAACACGGAGCGTCATCATGGGTATCATCTGGGCGATCATCATCGGGTTTCTCGCGGGCGTCATCGCCAAGTGGATCACGCCGGGCGACAAGAAGCCTGCCGGTTTCATTCTCACCACGGTGCTGGGTATTGTCGGCGCGGTGCTGGCCACCTGGCTGGGCCAGGCCATCGGCTGGTATGGGCCGGGCGACGGGGCGGGTTTCATCGCTTCCATCGTGGGCGCGGTGATTATTCTGCTGGCCTGGGGGCAGATTGCGCGGCGGGCTTGAGCTTGGCCTGCGAGGCACGATGATTCCTCACCACCGGCGCTTCCCGCGGACTTGATCCGCGGGTCGCTTTCCACACGGCACAAGCGGCGAGAGACCCCCGGATCAAGTCCGGGGGAGGCGATTGTGGGTGGGGTGGATGGTGCTGGCAGAGAGCGCAGGACCCCTCATCCGCCCTTCGGGCACCTTCTCCCACAAGGGGAGAAGGAAGAAAGAAAAAGGGCGCCCGGTGGGCGCCCTTCGTGTTTTTATCATTGCAGGGATTACTTGATCTCGGTGATGCGGCCGTCAGTGTAGGGGGTGTAGGTGCCGCCCTGCTTGGCGATGTAGTCGGCCACCACTTCTTCCAGCGGCGGGCCGAAATCGTAGGGGTTGTCGCCTTCGGCGAAGGTGCCGTAACCGTCGCCGCCGCCACGCACATAGTTGTTGGTGACGATGGTGTAGGTCGCGGCCTCGTCGATCGGCACCCAGGCATCGCCCTCGCCCTTGACCAGCACGTCGCTGACGCGGCTGCCAGCCGGTTCGGCCAGGTTGAAGCTGTATTTGAGGCCGGCGACCTGAGCGAAGCGGCCGGCGCCGTTTTCAACATCGCTGACGCCGTTTTCGAGCGCTTCGATGACATCGGCACCGCTGATCTGCACGGTGGCCAGGGTGTTGGAGAAGGGCAGTACGGTGATCACGTCACCCTTGGTGATGTCGCCGGCATCGATGGAGGCACGGATGCCGCCGCCATTCTGGAAGGCGATGGTGGCGCCCTGGTCGGCCACGCGATCAAGGATGGCATCGGCGAGCAGGTTGCCCATCGAGCATTCCATGGCGCGGCAGACTTCGCGGGAGCCTTCGATGGCCTCGGTGCTGGTGCCGATCACCACGCCCATGGCCTCTTCGATCGGGCCGGCGAGTTCGGCCAACTGGCCGGCAAAATCCTCGTTGCCGATGACCGAGGCGTCGATCAGGAAGGGTTCGCCTTCGGCCTTGGTGACGACGCCATTGTCATCCCAGGTGATGGCGATATCGCCGAGATATTTGCCATACTGGTTGGCCTGCACGACCGGCACTTCGACACCATCGGGGTTGGTCACCATGGTCGGGTAGGGACCGGCGGCGCCTTCGGCGGTGTTGGAGAGCAAGGTGTGGCTGTGGCCGCCGACGATGACGTCGACCAGGGGCAGGGCCGCGGCCACGTCCATGTCGACCGTGTAGCCGATGTGGCTCAACAGGATGATCTTGTTGACGCCGGCGGCATCGAGCGCTTCGGACGCGCCGCGGACATACTGGATGACATCGGTGAATTCGACATTGTCGCCGGGTGAGGCGATTTCAGGCGTATCCTCGGTGGTGGCGCCGATAATGCCGATCTTTTCGCCGCCCACTTCGATGACGATGGAGCCCTTGATCTTGCCGGCCAGGTTGGGGTCACGCGTGACGTCGAAATTGCCGCCGATGATGGGGAATTCGGCCGCCTCGATGAATTTCATGAATTCTTCGGGGCCGTCATCGAATTCGTGATTGCCGGTAGCGACCACGTCGAAGCCCATCTGGTTGAAGAAGTCGGACACGACCTTGGATTTGTAGGTGGTGTAGTAGAGCGAGCCCTGGAAATTGTCGCCGGCCGAGAGCAGCAGCGAGTTGCCGTCGGCATGTTTGGCGCGGGTGTCGTCGATGATGGTCTTGAGGCGGGCAATGCCGCCGAAGCATTCGCCGGCCGCGTCGGTCTCGGCATCGCAGTTGGAATCGGTGCCGGTAATGGGATCGAAGCGGGAGTGGAAGTCGTTGATATGCAGGATGTTGAGCGTGAAATCTGCGTAGGCGGGGCCGGCAAATCCGGCGCAGAGGGTGAGCGCGGAGGCGCTGAGAAGTAATCTTTTCATCCCTGTATCCTTTTGATTTTGCTTGACTTCAGACCAGTTCCCGCAGCCGTCGGATGGTCCTCATCCCGTATGTCCGGTCAGCCACGGCGAATGATGAGTTAACCAGTCTTTTGTGACAGTGAAAAGTGGACCTTTTGGTCAATTTTCGACCGTCATGCTGTGTTCATGCTCGGCATGCGCCTATGGCGGTTCAACTTCCGTCAACCATGGCGCAAAACAGTTCGGCGCCCTGGCCCGGATAAACAAGCGGGAAAGGCGGTGGGGCTATGGTTGGGGCCATACCAGCCGCCGCGAGAGGATCGAAACGGCCATGAGTGCAGCCTTGCAGAGCCTGATGCGTGACGTGCCGCCGATGCGGCCGGAAGCGCCGCTGTTCGGCGGGCTGGTTGCCTTCATCGCCATTGGCGGCGTGGGCGCAGCGACTTTCGTGGTGCTGACGACCGCCCTGATCTGGCTCGATACGGGTTTTGCCGACTGGATGGTCAACACGGCCTGCTATGCCGGGCTGATCGTGCCGATCTACCTGCTGCATCGGCGCTATTCGTTTGCGTCCGATGCGCCGCATAGATGGGCGCTGCCGCGCTATATGGCGGTGCAGGGCATGGCGCTGCTGCTGGCGGCGCTGTTTTCCTTCGTGGTGCATGGCGTCCTGGCCATGCCCACGCTGCCGGCTTCGATCCTGGTGATCGCGCTGACCTCGGGGGTCAATTTCATGGTGCTGCGCAGTTGGGCCTTTGCCCGCGCGCATTGGGGCGTCGCCGTTCCGGCATGATCGCGCATTCGGCCAAGGGGCTGCTCAACAGGGTGCATGACAAGGCGGTGTTCGGGCGGCGCGTGAAAGTGCTGTCGGGAGCGCTGGCAGCGGCCATTCCCGAGGGCGGCACTGTGCTCGATCTTGGTTGCGGCGACGGGCAGGTGGCGGTGGGCCTGGTGGCGCTGCGGCCCGACCTCAGGGTGGAAGGCGTCGACGTGCTGCGCCGGAAGGTGACGCATATCCCGGTGACGCTGTATGACGGCGTAACGCTGCCTTTCGGCGATGACAGTTTCGACTATGTCACCATTGTCGATGTACTGCACCATACCGACGATCCGGCGGCCGTATTGGCCGAGGCCGGGCGCGTGGCGCGGCGTGGCGTTGTCATCAAGGACCATCTGCGCGAGGGCCTGCTGGCCGGCCCGACGCTGCGGCTGATGGACTGGGTGGGCAATCGCGGGCACGATGTGCGGCTGCCCTATAATTATCTCGATGGCGGCCAGTGGACCGAGGCCTTTGCGCGCTCCGGGCTGGTGCGGGAGAGCTGGACCGACAGGGTCGGGCTCTATGGCGCGCCGCTCGACTGGTGGTTCGGGCGGCGGCTGCACTTCGTGGCGCTGCTGCGGCCGATGGGGTTTCAATACTGAACCAGTCGGGTATTCTCCGCGCCAATCGATTTGCGGAGTCTGCGGCATGAAAAGTGCATTGATCGTCTATGGCGGCTGGTCCGGGCATGACCCGGAGGAATGCGCCGCCATCTATCGTCGTTGGCTGCACGAGGACGGATTTTCGGTGCGCACGGCGACCGAGACCAAGGCCTTTGCCGATCCGGCCATCCACGACCTGAGCCTCATCATCCCCATCTTCACCATGAGCAAGATCGAGAAGGATGAGGTGGAGAACCTGACCAAGGCGGTCGAGGGCGGGGTGGGGCTGGCCGGACATCACGGCGGCATGAGCGACGCCTTCCGCGACGCGGTGGACTATCAGTTCATGGTGGGCGGGCAGTGGGTGGCCCATCCGGGCGGGATTATCGACTATACGGTGGACGTGGCCGATCCGCTCGACCCTGTGATGGCGGGGATCAAGTCCTTCGCCTATACGTCCGAGCAATATTACATGCATGTCGACCCCTCCAACCATGTGCTGGCGACGACGACATTCAGCGGCGAGCATGCGCCCTGGATCAAGGGCGTGAAAATGCCGGTGGCGTGGAAGCGGATGCATGGCAAGGGCAAGGTGTTCCACTCGACGCTGGGGCATCAGGCCAAGGAATTCGACGTGCTGGAAATGGCGACGATCATGCGGCGCGGGATGAACTGGGCGGCGCGGGAAGAGTAGGGCGGCGAAGACGAGTCTTCGCGGATACCCCCTCCTAGCCTCCCCCTGATAGGGGGAGGAATCCGGCCGGTGATTGGGCAATATCGTGCTGCAAGCTCGATCTGCTCAGGGGGAGGTTGGGAGGGGGTATCCCCTTACCAGCGCAGCAAAAACCGCCCCAGCACCGCGCCCAATCCACCCACGATGACCATCGCCAGCGTGTACCAGAGCGCCAGGAACATCATGCCGGTTTCGTCGCAGGCGAAGGCGTAGATCCAGGCGCCGGTGCCGCCGGCCATGATGCCAGCGGCGAAGCCGGCCAGAGTCGGGTTGGCGGGGGCCATGCGGCGGAGGGCGAGGATTGCGGCGAGCAGGACCGGCAAGGCAAAAACCGGGATATAGGTCAGCGCGCGCAGGATGGACGAGCCCATGATGAGCGGCATCATGTCGTCGGCGCGGGCAAGCTGGACTACGGCGAAGACCAGCAGCAGGTCGAGCAGGCCGAAGCCCAGCAGCCAGGGCCAGCGTGTGTGGCCGTCGGGGCGGGCCAGCACTAATGTGGCGGCGAGGCCGAGCAGGGCGAAGGCCAAAGTGTAGCCGAACTTGGTCCAATAGGTCATGGTCGTGGTGGCCACGTCCATGTCGGGCCGCATGCCGAGCAAAGCCAGCATGGCAATGGCGGCGACGACGCCGCTAAGCAGCAGGGCACCGAACAGCAGGCGCTGCATGGCCATGCGGCGCACCGGCTTGAGATCGGCGGAAAGGCGGGCGATCAGGTCATCGGTCATTTCGAGCCTCCCGCAAAGCGCGCGGCCAGCGACTTGAGCCCGCGATGGATGGAGACCTTGGCGGCAGTTTCGGAAATGCCATGGGCGGCGGCGGCTTCGGCCACCGAGGCGCCCTGGATTTTCGTGCGGCGGATCAGGTCGCCGGTGCGGGCGGGAATGGTGTCGAGCACGACATCGAGATCGCGCCGTGCCAGGGCATCGGCATTGTCGTCATGGGCGAAAATGGGGGCGTCGTCCTCGAGCGGCACGGTCAGGCGGATGGACTGGCGGCGGACGTGATCGACGAATTTGTGATGCGCCACGGCATGCAGCCAGGCGGTGAAGGGGCGGTTGCGATCATAGGTCATGCGGCGGCTATGAATGGCCAGCAGGGTCTCCTGCACGAGATCCTCCGCGTGCGAGGCAAAGGCGGGGGTGAGCCGCCGGGTGAAATAAGCGCGCAGGTGACGGCCGAGTTCCGACAGCAGCGTGCGATAGGCGGCCGCATCGCCGTCGAGCGAGGCGAGCATCAGTTCCCGCAATCGCGTCTCGGTCGGATCAGTCTGCATTGCCAGTCCATTCGCTCGGCATGGCGGCATGGTTACATGGGCCGGGCGGGGGAGGGAATGGGCAAGTGGGCATCACGTCGGCGTGAGGACGTAACCGGCAGGCGGGGCATGGCGAATGGCCCGGCATGAACCGCGCCGGGGGCGTGGTCGATTTCGGGAGATAAATCATGACCTTTGCCCTGCGCGGCCTGTCGCTGGCCGCTATTGCCGCCATTGCTTTCACCGTCGCTCCGGCTGCTTTCGCGCAGGACGCGATGTCCACTGATGCGATGTCCACTGATGCGATGGCGACGGACGCCATGGCGCCGGCGGCGGCGACGCCACTGACTGACGACGAGTTCAAGCTGTGCATGGAGCAGGCTGGCGGCATCACCTTTCCGGCGGCGCAGCTTGCCGCCGCCACCGCCTGCCATGGGCTGCACCAGGGCGCGGATGTGATGGGCGCCATCGAGTCGCTGGGCCTGGGTGAGATGAGCAGCCCTGCGGATGCCATGGCCATTGACGCGATGTCCACCGACGCAATGGCGCCCGCAACGAAATAATTATCCGTGCTATGCATCATTTGTCCCGCGCGGCACCGTTACTGCTCGCGCGGGGCAGATGGCCTCGATGCCTCCGGGGGAGAAGATGAGCGACGCCACTGAATTGCCTGATAGCAAAGGTCCGCTGATCTATCGCCAGTCGATCTGGACGCGGGTGACCCATTGGGTGTGGGCGATCTGCCTATTTTTCCTGCTGCTGACTGGGCTGCAGATCTTCAATGCGCATCCGGCGCTCTATATCGGCAATGAATCGGGCTTCGAATATGAGAATGCCATTCTCGAAATCGGGGCGGTCAATAGTGCGGAGGGACCGCGGGGGCGGACGATCCTGTTCGGCAATACGTTCGATACGACGGGGGTGCTGGGCATGAGCGGGGATGCGGCGCGTCCGACATTCACGGCGTTTCCGGGAGCAGTGACCATTCCCTCCTATCGCGACCTGGGCACCGGGCGCGTGGTGCATTTCTTTTTCGGCTGGATCTTCGTCGCGACGATGCTGATCTGGTTCGTCGCCAGCTTCATCAACGGTCATATCAGGCGGGACATCGTGCCCAAGCCGGCCGACATAGCGGGCGTGCCGCGGGATGTGGCCGCGCATGCGACGCTGCGCTTCCGCCACGGCCGCAGCTATGGGCCGCTGCAGAAGCTGAGCTATTTCACGGTGTTCTTCATCCTGTTCCCGCTGATCGTCGCCACGGGGCTGACGATGAGCCCGGGCATGGATACGGCCTGGCCGTGGTTGCTGGATATTTTCGGCGGGCGGCAGACGGCGCGGACCATCCACTTCACGGTCATGCTGCTGCTGGTGGCGTTTTTCATCATCCACATCATCATGGTCTTCGCGGCCGGACCGATCAATGAACTGCGCTCGATGGTGACTGGCTGGTATCGCGCCAGCCCCGGTACGCCGGGCGCTGAAGGAGACAGGCCATGAGCAGGCTGATCACACGCCGCAATTTCCTGCGCAGCTCGGCCGTGGCGGGGTCGGGGCTGGTGCTGGCCGGTTGCGACCAGTTCAATTTCCTCGGCGACAAGAGCAACCCGGTGCGCCATGTCATGGAGCAGGCCAATGTGCTGACCTATCGGGCGCAGCGCGCGCTGATCGGCGACCAGGCACTGGCGCGGGAATATTCGGCCAGCGAAATCCGCCAGGGCATGAAGCCCAACGGTTCGGTGGAGCCGAGTACGCCCGAATACATGTTCCTCCGGATGCAGAATTTCGAGCCGTACCGGCTGACGGTGAAGGGCATGGTGGAGCGTGAGGTGAGCTTTTCGCTGGCGGAGCTGCGCAACATGCCCTCTCGCAGCCAGATCACGCGGCACGACTGCGTCGAGGGCTGGAGCTGCATCGCCAAATGGACGGGCACGCCGCTCGGACCCATTCTCGACATGGCGGGGGTGAAGCCGCAAGCGCGGTTCTGCGTCTATCACTGCTACGACAATATCCAGCGCACGCTGACCGGGGACATTCTCTATTACGAGAGTTCGGACCTGGTGGATGCGTATCATCCGCAGACGATTTTGAGCTATGGGCTCAACGATGCGGTGCTGCCGGTCAGCAATGGCGCGCCGATACGGCTGCGGATCGAGCGGGCGCTGGGCTACAAGCAGCCGAAATACCTGCACACGATCGAGCTAGTGGATGACCTCAGCCCGTTCGGGCAGGGCAAAGGCGGCTATTGGCCGGATAATGGATATGACTGGTATGGGGGGATTTAGTCCCTAACATGCGGGTCGGAGCGACCTGTCAGTAGACCTCATGGTGAGCCCGTCGAACCACGAGGGCGTGGCACCGAGGCCTCCACTCGCTCGACCTCGTGGTTCGACAAGCTCACCATGAGGTCTTGGGGAGCAGGCGCGTCAGTCCACCAATCCCGCATCGCTCCGCTCGATCAGGTCCGTCAGCTCATCCAACTGCTCCGCATAGACGCGATAGCTCCTGATCCAGCCGGCGGGCCAGTCGCCCACCTGGCCGGCGGCGACGGCGGGGAGGCGTTCGGCCAAGGGCTGGGCGGCGAGGGTTTCGGCGGTGCGGGAACCCCAGCGATCATCGAGCAGGATGATGTCGGCGGGGTAGAGATTGGCGTTTTCCCAGCTCAGGGTCTGGTAGCTGCTGTCGGGGTCGGTGGTG
Source organism: Devosia ginsengisoli (assembly GCF_007859655.1). NCBI lineage: Bacteria > Pseudomonadati > Pseudomonadota > Alphaproteobacteria > Hyphomicrobiales > Devosiaceae > Devosia > Devosia ginsengisoli. The sequence goes on along the minus strand of NZ_CP042304.1, from coordinate 2,145,989 downwards.
GGCACGACAAGGTCGAGGCCCCAGGCGGCGAAATCGGAGAGTTCGGCGAATTCTGATGGCGCGGCGACAGAAAGGCCGCCGGAGCCGGGTGATGCGGCCATGACGGTCAGACCTGGATGCGCCGCGACGGTGGATTTGAAGCGGGCCAGCGCGGCGTCGAAGGCCGCCCTGTCGGCCAGTACGGCTGGCGCGTCGGGATCGGCGCCGAGGCTTGTGGCCAGGGCGGCGAAATCATCGAGCATGGTCAGGATGGACTTGCCCTGCGCCGGACCGACAATGGGTGCGATGGATTCGATCTGGCCGGTGATGGCGACATCGCCCACGGCGCCGCCGTAAAAGCCCTCGCGCGGCCAGTATTCGGTGATGATCAGGTCGGGGTCGAGCGCCAGCACGGCTTCGGCATCGAGCTCATACCAGCCGCGGCCGACGATTGCGACGCCGGTGAGATCTAGGTCTTCCATGGCGCGGTCGACCGAGGGTGGGCCATCGAGGAAGACGCCAATGGGCTTGATGCCGAGCGGGATGAGGGCGGCCGCAGCATTGATATGGGCGATGATGCGGTTGGGCGGCTCGGGCAGGGTGACGGTCTTGCCGGCGCCGTCGGTATAGGTCCATTCGGCGGCGAGGGCGGGGGAGACGAGGAGAATGAGGGCGAGGAGGGTGCGAAACATGAGAGGGGTTCTAGCACGGGCATGCGTGAAGTACCCCCTCCTAACCTCCCCTGATAGGGGGAGGAATCCGGCTGGTGGGTGAGGCAAGATCGTGCCAAGTACCTCGATCTGTTCCTCCCCCTATCAGGGGGAGGTTAGGAGGGGGTATCCGCTTTGCAACCCCACCATGCGTGGCGGATTCCCGAATTTCCTTGCTATTTCGGCGGCTCTCCCCCATATCAGCGCCATCGTCGCAGCCGGCAGTGTCCGGCACCTAGATTATTGTGACGGACTTCTCTTCTTATCCCATGCGGTGAGCGGCGAAGTCAGCCCGGAAACCAGATTGGCATTGCCAGTTCCGTCCGGGTTCGAGCCAGCACCCGCGCGATAGCCCAATCTTATCGCCCGATTGCACCTGTTGACCCGCCGACGCCCATGCGTTCGGCGACAAGCGCGCTGCATTGTCCTGCGCGCCTGCAAGCGCCGTATCGGCGCAGAAAGACGTGTCTTTTGAACGACTTCATTTCTCTCGGCCTGCCGACCATTCTCACCGACAGCCTGACTGCCGGCGGCTTCACCGAGCCTACCAAAATCCAGACCCAGGCCATTCCCAAGCTCCTCGAGGGCAAGGACATGATGGGCATTGCCCAGACCGGCTCGGGCAAGACCGCTGCTTTCGGCCTGCCGATCCTGGCGGGGCTGCTGACCCTCAATGGTCGCCCGCGGCCGCTGACCACCCGCGCGCTCATCCTGGCGCCGACGCGCGAACTGGCCGTGCAGATCGACGAAGCCATCCGCAAGTTCGCCGGCTCCAAGATGAAGCTCGATACCGTGCTGCTGCTGGGCGGCGTGTCGCGCTACCATCAGGTCAAGCGCCTGGAGCGCGGCGTCGATATTACCGTCGCCACCCCTGGTCGCCTCAAGGACCTGATGGATGACGGCAAGATCCGGCTCAACGAGACGCGCTGGTTCGTGCTGGATGAAGCCGACCGCATGCTCGACATGGGCTTCATCGCCCCGGTGCGCGCGGTGGCCAAGGCCATCGGCATCAAACGCCACACCATGATGTTCTCGGCCACGATGGCGCCTGAAGTGGCGGATCTGGCAAAAAGCCTGCTGCAGGATCCGGTGCGCGTCGATGCGTCGGTGGCCGGTTCCACCGTGGTCAAGATCGACCAGCGCGTGATCCTCTCCGGTGCCAAGGCCAAGCGTGGCGTGCTCAACGAGCTGCTGGCCAGCCAAGAAGAGAATATGGAACGCGTGATCATCTTCTCGCGCACCAAGCATGGCGCCGATCGCGTCGCCAAGAATCTCGAGATCGACGGGCACAAGGCTGCGGCCATTCATGGCAACAAGAGCCAGAATGCCCGCCAAGCGGCGCTCAAGGGCTTTGCCTCAGGCGATGTGCGCATTCTGGTTGCCACCGATATCGCGGCGCGCGGCATCGACGTGCCCGGTATCACCCATGTGGTGAATTACGAGCTGCCCGACGATCCGGAGAATTATGTGCACCGCATCGGCCGCACTGGCCGAAACGGCGCTTCGGGCACGGCGATCACGCTGTGCGACGGCACCGAGCGCGGCAAGCTGCGCGACGTGGAACGGCTGATCCGCCGGACGCTGCCCTATACCGGCGATCTACATACCGGCAACGACACCGGTGTCGTCGAAGCGCCGCGCTCGGCCTACAAGAAGCCCAATGGTGGCCGGCCGGGTCCGCGTTCGGCCAAGAATCCGCGCCAGCCGCAGGCTGATCGTCGTTCGCCGGCCGAGCGTCGTCCGTTTGCCGATTTCGCCAAGGAACTGGGCGGCAAGAGCCAGCCGCAGCCGCATCACCAGCCGTCCGAGGCGCCGCGGGCGCGCAATGACGGGCAGGTGAACCGCGTGCGCCGCGACAGCGAGACCGGCAAGCCGGTGGCCAAGCGCGTGGATGGCAAGCCGGCCGCCGCGGCTAATAACAAGCAGCGCTGGGGCAAGGCCCGCAAGGATGCCTCCAAAACCCGGCGCAGCGCGAACGCGTAGGGCTTTCTCCTCCACGCGAAAATGCGCCGAGGGAATCAGATAGAAAAAAGGGCGGTCCTGGTGGCCGCCCTTTTTGTTTTGGAGTTTTCAGCATGACGACAATTGCGGTCATCGGACCCGGCGCGATCGGGGGCACGGTTGCGGCGTGGCTGGCGCAGAAGCCGGATTTTTCGCTCGTACTCTGTGCGCGCACGCCGCTGGATGACCTGCGGGTCGAGACGCCCGAGGGGGTGATCACGGCGCAACCGGAGGTGCTGACCGATCCCGCCAAGGCGCGGGTGGTCGATTGGGTGCTGGTGGCGACCAAGACCTATGACGTGGAATCCACCCGGCCATGGCTCGAGCGACTGGTGGGCGCCGATACGCGCGTCGCCATCATTCAGAACGGGGTGGAGCATGTGCAATTGTTCGCCCATCTGGTGCCCGAAGAGCGGCTTGTGCCGGTCATGATCAACCTGCCGGCGGTGCGCAGCGCGCCGGGGCGGATCGAGCAGCGTGGCCACGGCATTATCGCCGTGCCGGCGGGGCGCAATGGCGATGAGCTGGTGGCCTTGTTCGGTCATACGGAAATCGAGGCGGCGGCGCATGCCGATTTCCTGTCGCAGGCCTGGATCAAGCTGACCAGCAATTGTGGGGCCATCGTGCCGGCGCTGACGCTGCGGGCACCGGGGCCGGTGTGGAGCGCGGACATGGAAGCCATTGTGCGCGGGCTGGCAGAGGAATGCGCCGCGGTGGGCCGCGCCGAAGGGGCGGAGATTCCGCAAAGCGTGGTGGAGGCGACCGTCGCCAATGCGCGCAATTCGCGGGAAGGCTCGATTGCCGGCTCCATCCATGCCGACCGGCTGGCGGGGCATCAGATGGAAGTGGACGCGCGCAACGGGGTAATCGTGCGGCTGGGCGAGACGCACGGGATTGCGACGCCGATGAACCGCGTGCTGGTGACGCTGCTGGCGGGGGCCGGGAGCCCGTGGGTTTCCAGGTAACCCACCGTGCCCCCCTTCTCCCCTTGTGGGAGAAGGTGCCCGAAGGGCGGATGAGGGGGCGCTGAGCTATCTACAAGCATTGAAGCATGGACACGCGCAGCCCCCTCACCCGGTTTTCCGCTGAACGCGGAAAACCACCCTCTCCCGCAAGGGGAGAGGGGTAGCCGGTGGAAGAGCTTAAAGCCCCTTGACCGGTGGAGTCATCGTGGTGCGATCGGCTGAGCCGGTGGGGCCGCCTTCGGGTGGCGTGCCGCCTTGAGGCGGCTCGGGGCGGTCGCCGCCAGGGGCGCCCATGGAGAAGCCGACGGCCGATTGCGCGGCCGGATCGACGCCGACGATCATGGCGACGAGATATTCCTCGTCCAGTTCCTTGATGAAGGCGAAGGCGGCGCGGGTCGATTGCTGCGCGATGCCGTCATTGGCGTTGAGCGTGTCGCGCTGGCTGGCGCGGTCATTGTAGGGCGCGACGTTGAGATAGATGTATTCGCTCAAGGCATCGGGGAAGAAGATCTGGCCGGTGAGGATATTGGTCTCGTCGAGGAAGACCTTGAAATGCACATGGGTGGTGCGGCCACGATACCAGCTCGGATAGACGCTTTCGAATTCGACAATGCCGTTGTCGTCGGCAAACTGGGTGCCGCGCATGAAGGTTTCGCCACTCGTATCGACCGAGCCGTCATCGCCCTGATTGGCATAGCCGGAATAGACGCCGGTCGCGTCGCAATGCCAGATATCGACGCGGGCACCCGGCATGGCCACGCAGGCGGCATCGACCACCTGCAGGCGGACGCGCATGGGAATGCCGGGGCGGCCTTCGGTGATATCGGTTCGTTCCATGGCGGGGTCGAAGTAATAGGGGCCTTCGGTGACTTCAGGGATGATGGCGCAGACATCGGCGCCCTGCAGCAGAGCTGATGTCTGGCTGGCGCTGACGCCGGCTTCCTGGGCAAAGGCCCGCTGGCTCATCAGCAAGCCGCCCGAAGCGGTGACGGCGACGGCCTTGAAGGCGGTGCGGCGGTTCATTTTCATCTCGTATCCCCTTTCGGATGGCCGGATCGGACAGGTCCGCTCAACACCGGCGGCGTGATCGGGTGATAACGCACGAGAGTGGGAAATGGGCGTTACAAGGGGGAGAGGTGGATGACGGTTTGGTAAGGGGTGGTTCCCCTTCTCCCCTTGAGGGAGAAGGTGCCCCGAAGGGGCGGATGAGGGGTCCTGCGCTATCCGCCGACATTGAAGCATGGGATAGCGCAGGACCCCTCACCCGGCAATTTCTTCTGAACGAAGAAATTGCCGCCCTCTCCCTCAAGGGGAGAGGGGAGAGCCCTCAGGCCACCGAGGCCAGGTACAGGATATCCCGCGTTCCCGTCCCGGCCGTGGATGCCGGGGCCAGGCGGTCGAGGAAGGCTTTGGACCAGTCTTCGACATTGTGTTTCTTCGCCGCTTTCATCAGGCGCTGCCAGCGGCGCTGGCGCTCGGGCAGGTCCATGTCCAGCGCCATGCGCAGGGCTTCGGCGGTCTCGTCGGTGTCGAAGGGATTGACCAGGATGGCGTCCTCGAAAATCTCGGCGGCGCCGGCGAAGCGCGACAGGATCAGCACGCCGGGATCGGCGGGGTCCTGGGCGCCGATATATTCGTGGGCGACCAGGTTCATGCCGTCGCGCAGGGGGGTGACGAGGCCGACGCGGGCGAGGCGATAGAGACCGGCGAGGCTGGGCTGGCCATAGGCGCGCTTGACATAGGTCAGGGGCTGCCAGTCGGGTTCGGCAAAGCGCCCCATGACGCGGCCGCAAATGGCGTCCAGTTCGTCGCTGGTCTGCTTGTATTCCTTGATGCTGTCGCGTGAGGGCGGAGCGACCTGCAGCATGTGAACTTCGCGGCGGAACCGCGTGTTGTTGGCCAGCAGCTTTTCATAAGCCTCGACGCGCTGCGGCAGGCCCTTGGAATAATCGAGCCGGTCGACGCCCAGGATCAGTTGCTGGCCGTTCAGCGAGCGCTCCATGCGCTTGATCATCTTGATGGCGGCGGGGCTGGCGGCGAGGCGGGCAAAGGCATCGGGATCGGACCCGATGGGGAAGGCAGCGACTTCGGTGCGGCCGAAATCCACCGATTTGAGGGGCGAGCCGGCCAGGGTGGAGGGCGCCTGATGTTCGGCGAATTCGGTAAAGGCGGTCACGTCCCGGTTGGCCTGCATGCCGACGAGATCGTAGCGCGACAGGTCGCGCATCAATTCCTGATGGTGCGGAATGGCGTAGAGCGCGTCTGACGTCGGGAAGGGGATGTGCAGGTAGAAGCCGATGCGGTTGCGGGCGCCGAGCTGACGCAATTCGCTGGCCAGCGGGATCAGGTGATAATCATGCACCCAGATGATGTCGTCGGGCTTGAGCAAAGGCAGCAGCGCGCGGGCGAACTGGGTGTTGACGCGGCGATAGCCCTCATACCAATGCGCCTCGATGGTGGCGAGGTCGAGCCGCAGGTGGAAGCTGGGCCAGAGGATGGAATTGGAAAAACCGGCATAATAGGCCTGGTAATCCTCGCGGGTGAGGTCGACCTGGGCGACCGAGAGGCCGTCGATGGAATCGAATTTGGCCTTGGGGGATGGTTCGTCCACCAGCTTGCCGGACCAGCCGAACCAGAAGCCCTCGCGGGCGGCCAGCGTGTCGCGCAGGGCGACGGCCAGGCCGCCAGCCGCCGGGCCCTTGCCCGGCGTTCGGTTGGATACGATGATGATACGGCTCATGCGGTGCCCCCGGTCACTCCAGTCAATTGGTCAGGACACGGTCGCGCGCCGCGATATCGCCCAGACCCTGGATGAGGGCGTGGACGGAGGCCACATTGGCGATGCGCATGCGCGCAGCGGTGTCGCCTTCGCCCAGCTTGATGCCGACGCCGCCCAGGTCCTGGGCCGCGATGAAGGCATCCTCGTCGGTGGTGTCGTCGCCGATGAAAATCGGCGTGCGGCCGAGAAAGGGTTCCTCGCGCATGAAGGCGCGCAGGGCCTGACCCTTGCTGGCGGCGCGGGGACGGGCTTCGAGCACCATCTTGCCATCGACCAGGGTGAAATCGGTGACGCTGTGCACCGCTTCTTCCATGGCAATGCGCACGGCGTCTTCGAGTTCGGGCGCCTGGCGGTAATGCAGGGCGACAGCGCCTTCCTTGGTTTCCAGCAGCAGGCCCGGATTGGCCACGACCAGCGGGGAGACGGCATGGGCGATCTCCTCAGCGCCGATAATGGCGGCAGGGTCTATGGTTTCCACCACGCCATCGGCACGGCGGCGCTGGGTGCCATGGGCGCCGGCTATGGGCAGGTGTAGCGGGGCCAGGTAGCGGTCGATATCGGCGATCTCGCGACCGGTCAGCACGGCAAAGGCGCTGTCGAGCTCGCGCACGGCGCGTTCGAGCTGGTTCGCCAAAGTGTCGGGCACCTCGACGGCATCGGGGGTTTCGGCGATCTCGACCAGCGTGCCGTCGAAATCGGTGAAAATGGCCAATTGGGGAATGGCAAGGGGGGGCAACGGCATCGATCTGCGCCATCGGGGGGACCTTCTGCGGGGAAATTACCCTGATGCAACGCGCGGCGTGCGGTTTGGTTCGACCGGGCATGGCTGGCATGCAGGCGCGCCGGCTGAATGGGAAATTAACGGGGCATTCCCGCTGCGTTCAATGCGTGGCGGCTAAGGCGGTGGCCAGCGTCAACGCCATGCGGATCGAAACCCGATGTCCCAGCTTCTTCTCACCGCGCTTTTCGCCCTTGCCCTCAGCTTTTTGACGGTCGCGGCGTCGTTTGCCTAAGCGTCAGGGCGTCTGCACCAGTCCGGCTAGCGCCACGCCTGCGGCGTCGACGAGCTGGAGGCCGTTGCCGGCCAGCTCGTAGCCCCTGGTGGCGGCGAGGGCGGCGAAGAAGCGGGCTTCCTGCGTCATGATATCGGGGGCGCAGGCCCGGCGGGTGCCGGCGACGGGTCCGAAGCTCAGGGGCGGACCTTCGAAACTGGCTTCGGTGAAATAGTTGTTGCAGCCGCCATTGCCGCCGGCGCGATGATCGGCGGCGATGGAGAAGGTGACGGCGGTATCGGCGAGGACGGGATCGCTGCCAATGCTGGTCAGCGTCCAGACCACATCGAGCAGCGGATTGGGCGCTTCGACGGGCGGCAGTACCTGTTCGGGCGGATCGTGCGGCGGGGGCGGGGAGAATTCCACCGGGATCAGGATGCCCGACGGCATCAGCGCATCGACCGGCACGGGCTGCCAGTTGCGGAAGATGACATAGCCCTGGCTGCGAATTTCGGCGACGAGGCCGAAACTGCCGCCACCGGCCAGGACGTCGCTACGCACATTGAGCGTGAACTGGATGGGCGAGCCGGCCTTGCCGCCGAGACTGGCGTGAGCGCCGGTGATGCGCTGCTGGCCGGGCATTGTAACCAGGTTGACAGTCAGCGCCGCATCCGGTGGCAGAGCCATGCGCTCGCGCCAGCTGACGAGGCCGGTAAAGGTCACATCCTCGGCAAAGGCGGGGGCGGCCATGAGCAAAGCGAGCAGGGCCAGGGCAAAGCGAGTGAGCCTCGTGGGCAACATGGCGATCTCTCCATCCGTTGGCAGCTAAACTAGCGCAGGGCTGTGTCGGTTGCGAGACGGGTAGCGGATATCTCCTGAGACCTCATGGTGAGCTTGTCGAACCACGAGGTCGGGTGAGTGGAGGCATGGTGCCACGCCCTCGTGGTTCGACACGCTCACCATGAGGGCTACTGTGGGTCTACCGCGTCACCGTCCACGGCTCATCGAAGTGATATTCTTCCAGATTATTCCCCTCGCCACCGCGATCCACGACGAGGAAGTCGCTTGCCGCCTCCAGCGGCGTGAGGACGCCGTGCCAGGTGTTCATGGCGATGTTGACGCCCTGGCCGATGGTGGGCTGGAACGCGCGGAGGCGGGCGGGGGTGCCGCCATCGTCCTCGGCCACGATGACCAGCCAGGGATGGGCCGAGAGCGGATAGAAGGCCTGGCTGCCCAGCGGGTGGCGCTCGACCAGCTTGAGACTGAGCGGCAGGGCATAGGGCTGGCCGCGGAAGATGGAGACGAGCGGGCGGGGCTGGGCGCCACCCAGTTCGATCCGCGCCAGATCGTGGTAGCGCTCGGTCATGCCATTGTTGATGGGATAGTGCTGCGCGCCTGATGTTTCGATCACCTGCCCGAAGGGGGCGAAGGCGGCGGCAGAGAGGGGCTCGATAACCAGGCTGGCCATGGCTAGAGGTCCAGCCGGGCGTGGCGGTTGACGTCCTTGTAGAGCAGGTAGCGGAAGCGGTTGGGGCCGGCATAGCAGGCCTGTGGGCAGAAGGCGCGCAGCCACATGAAATCGCCGGCTTCGACCTCGACCCAGTCGCGGTTGAGGCGATAGACGGCCTTGCCTTCGAGCACATAGAGGCCGTGCTCCATGACATGGGTTTCCTCGAAGGGAATGACCGCGCCCGGCTGCAGGGTGACGATGTTGACATGCATGTCGTGGCGCAAATCGGTCGGATCGACGAAGCGCGTTGTGCCCCAGGTGTCATTGGTGTCGGCCATCCAGCGGATGGGCTCGTCCTGCTCATTGGTAACGAAGGCGGTGGGTTTCTCAATGCCCTCGACCGCTTCGTAGCGCTTGCGCACCCAATGGAAGCGGACCGGGGTTTCCCCGGTGTTGGAGAACGACCAGTTGCAGCCCGGGGGCAGGAAAGCGTAGCCGCCGGGGCGCAGCACATGCGGCTTGCTCTCGATGGTCAGATTGGCCTCGCCCTCGACCACGAAAAGCACGCCTTCGGCTGCCGCATTGGGTTCGGGCCGAGTGCTGCCGCCGCCGGGCGCCACTTCCACGATATATTGCGAAAAGGTCTCGGAGAAACCGGTCATGGGCCGGGCGATGATCCAGGCCCGGGTCTTGTCCCAATGGGGCAGGGCGCTGGCGACGATGTCGCGCATCACGCCATGGGGGATGACCGCATAGGCTTCGGTGAAGACGGCGCGGCCGGTATGGAGCGCGGCCTGCGGGGGCAGGCCGGCAGACGGCGTGGCATAGGGTGTATCGGCCATGGTGATCCCGGAGAAATCAGGCGGTCTGGCGATAATCGGCGACGATGCGGCCGGCGGCAAGGGCCTCGTTTTCATAGGCCTGCTTGCGCCAGGTTTCCTTGAGCGCGGCTGCGTACCAATCCTGCATGGCGGGCAGGGCCAGCAGGCGCCTGGCATAGGCCGCGGCCGGGGCGCTGAGCTTGATGTCGTAGGTCTGCACGCGGAAGGCGACAGCCGTGTAGAAGGCGTCGACGGCAGTGAATTTATCGCCGGCGAGGAAGGGGCCGCCGAAGCGGGTGAGCCCCTCGGTCCACAGCGTATCGAGGCGGGCGATGTCGGTGGCAAGGCCGGCGGGGATTTCCCTGAGCTCGACGCGAATGCCGACATTCATGCCGCAGATATTGCGCAGATGCGGGAAGCTCGAATGCATTTCGGCTGCGGCCGAGCGGGCGAAGGCGCGGGCCTGCTTGTCGGCGGGCCAGACCTGGGGATGGGCTTCGGCCAGATATTCGGCAATGGCCAGGGAGTCCCAGACCACGGTTTCTCCATCGACCAGGCACGGGAAACGGCCGCTGGGCGAGACATCGCCAAAGGCCAAAGCGGGGCCATCGGTGAAGGGGCGGACCTGTTCATCGAAGGCGATGCCGAGTTCGCGCATCAGTATCCAGGGGCGCAGCGACCAGGACGAATAGTTCTTGTTGGCGACGTAGAGTGTGACCATGGGAGCCCTCCAATCCCCCCGCGCATAGCGCCTTGCCGGGTGCGCCGCAAGTCAGGCCCCGGCCGGGGTTTCCACCTGGCGCTTGAGCTTGCCCAGCATGGATGTGGCATAGGCGGCGTAGGGGCCGATCCAGCGTTCGTGGATGGCGTGGATGGGCAGGGCGTCGAGATGGTTCCAGCGCTCGCGGCCGCGCCGCTCGGCAACCACGAGCCCGGCTTCTTCCAGCACGCCCAGATGCTGCATGACGGTGCAGCGATCCAGCTCCGGCATCAGGTCGCACAACATGCCTGTCGTGCGCGGCTCGCTTTTCAGCAGATCGCAAATCTGCCGCCGCGTGCGGTGGCTCAAAGCCTTGAAAATCAGGTCGTTTTCGTCTTCGGTTGACATGTTATATTTTTATAACATATGGTGGATGCAGTCAAGTATGGAGTTAAAAAATGCAGGCCGCAGAAAGCAAGGGCGCCCAGGTGGCGCCGGAATTCAGAGTGTCGGGCCGGATCAGCAAGCCGGTGCATGAGGTGTTCGAGGCGGTGGTCGATCCCAAGCAGTTGAGCGGCTATTTCACCACCGGCGGCGCGCAGGGGCGTCTCGAAACCGGGGCTACCGTGACCTGGGATTTCGCGGACTTTCCGGGCGCGTTTCCGGTGCATGTGGTCGAGGTGGTGCCGGACGAGAAAATCGTGCTGCATTGGGGCGCGGCCGATGGCTCGCCCGACCAGGGCGGCAGCTACGATACGACGGTGACCATGAGTTTTGCCGCGCTCGAGGATGGCCGCACGCTTGTGACCATTGGCGAATCCGGCTGGCGCGACAATGCCGCCGCGCAGAAGGCAGCCTTTGGCAATTGCGAGGGCTGGACCGGGATGCTGTGCGCGCTCAAGGTCTATATCGAGCACGGCATCAACCTGCGTGACGGCTTTTACAAGTAGGAGGGCAGGGTGACTCGATCGATCGAAGGTGGCATCAACATCGCCATGAAGGTGCCGGCGCATCAGTACGAGGCGACGGTCGCGTTTTATCGCGATACGCTCGGCCTTGAACCATTCACGGAAAAGCCTGGTAATATCGGGTTCATCCATGGGCCGAACCGGCTGTGGCTCGACAAGGTGGAGAATTACAGCCAGGCCGAGCTGTGGCTGGAGCTGTTCACGCCGGACTTCGCCGCAACCGCCGACCGGCTCGGCGCTGCCGGCGTGGTGCGGAACGACGCCATCGAGGACCTCGGCGAGGGGTTCCGCGGCGGCTGGTTCATCAACCCGGCGGGCATCGTGCATATGGTGCGCGAACCTGACGCCTGGTGATCCTAAGGCCCTGTTAGGGTTACCAATTGTTCAAACTTTCGCGCGATGCTCGGGGGATGGACCCGTTCAATGCCTCTTCCGGGATCGCGCCCCATGCCTGGCTGCAGCACCACATGCCGTGGCTGGGCCTGCTGGCGCTGATGCTCGGCCTGTTCCGCGAAAGCCCGGATGCGGGTTTGGAGCGGGATGAGTTGAACGGGTAGGTACTGGGGGCGGTTACTCTCGCTTTGGGCCTTTCCACATAGAAGGCATCGTTATCCCCCTTCTTGTCCCGCCATTTAAGTAATGAGTGAATTGATAGAATGTTAGGTGAGCAGATACTTTGATAAGCATCAGGAATATTTCTGAGATTGGGATAAAGATTTCTGCCTTGTATCCGCCACTCATTGTTTGGTCTATTTGCATTCGATATCGAATAGCTATTCCGCGCTCATCAGCGGCCATATGAGAGCCCGTGTAAGGGTACTCTTCCGCATCGTCTGCTACGCTGTCTTCCAGTGAAGACGGACCAATGTCCCGAACAACTACAACTCGATCCCACCCCTCAACCCTAATTTCCACTAGACCCCTCCTGTCACACGGCGGTTACGGCAATACTACCTGCAACCTGAGCAGCGCAATCCGCTCCACCTGCATGCAGGCGGTGGCGAATTCCTCCGCCACGCTGTTCTCGATGCGCTTTTCGAAGGCCGCCAGGATGGACGCCTTGGTGTTGTCGCGCACGGCGATGATGAAGGGGAAGCCGAATTTTTCGACATAGTGTTCGTTGAGCGTGGTGAAGCGCTCGCGCTCGGCATCGGTCAGCGCGTCGAGGCCGGCCGAGGCCTGTTCGGCGGTGGAATCCGCCGTCAGCCGCTTGGCGGCGGCGAGCTTGCCGGCGAGATCGGGATGGGCACGGAGGACGGCAAGGCGTTCTTCCGGCGTGGCCATGCGGAACTGGCTGCGGAGCGCGAAATGGAGGCCGATGGCCGTGTCGTTGGCGGGGGCCAGTTCACCCTCCCAGGTGCGTTCGGCGATCCAGGGGGAATGCTCGAAGATCGAGCCGTAGCGGGCGACGAAATCGGGTTTGTCGAGCTCGGAGGGGATGACTTCGGGCGCGATATAGGGGTGTTCCTTGGCCCAATGCTCGGCGATGGCGAGGCGGGTCGGGACCCAGACCTTGTCGAAGCCCTTGATGTAGTCGATAAACCTTTTCAGCCCCTGATAGCGGCCGGGCTGGCCCACCAGGCGGCAGTGCAGGCCGATGGACATCATCTTGGGTGCGCCGGCCTGGCCTTCGGCATAGAGGCAGTCAAAGCTGTCCTTGAGGAACTGGAAATACTCTTCGCCATTGGCAAAGCCGGAGGCGGTGACAAAGCGCATGTCATTGGCGCTCAGCGTATAGGGGATGATGAGCTGAGGCCGACCCTGATGCACGCGCCAATAAGGCAGGTCATCGTCATAGGTGTCCGAGACATAGGCGAAGCCACCTTCCTCGGAGACGAGATCGACCGTGTTGAGCGAACTGCGACCGGTGTACCAGCCGCGTGGGCGCTCACCGGTGGCGATGGTGTGGAGGCGGATGGCTTCGGCAATCTGCCGGCGCTCCTCATCGGGCGGCATATCCTTGTGCTCGACCCATTTATAGCCGTGGCTGGCAATCTCCCAGCCGGCCTGTTGCATGGCGGCAAGCTGGGCGGGCGCGCGCATCAGGGCGGTGGCGACGCCGTAGATGGTGACGGGCAGCTCGGCTTCGGTGAACAGGCGATGCAGCCGCCAGAAGCCGGCGCGGGCGCCATATTCATACATGGACTCGATGTTCCAGTGGCGCTGGCCCGGCCAGGGCGCGGCGCCCACCACATCGGCGAGGAAGGCTTCGGAGCTGGCATCGCCATGCAGGATGCAGTTTTCGCCGCCCTCTTCGTAGTTGAGCACGAACTGCACCGCCACATGGGCGCCGCCGGGCCAGTTGGCCTGGGGCGGATTGGGGCCGTAGCCGTGCATGTCGCGAGGGTAGCGCATAATGTCTCTCGTCTTGTTGTCGCCGAATAGTACGAGTCTGGTGCTGTGGAACAAGATGCACAAAAATGGACCAGTTGGTAAAAAATGAGCATTGCGCATCGGGCCTGATGCGATAGTCTCATTCTCCGGGGACGTATTTTGGATGTGCCGTTCCAGTTTTGGGCGGCATGTCGAAGGAGCAGCAAATGGCGGGGAGCGGACGCCTCACGACGCATGTGCTGGACACGATGCACGGCAAGCCGGCGCGCGGCATGCGGATCGAATTGCTGTTCGTGCATGGCGACCACAATCACCACATCGCCGACAGCTATACCAATGCCGATGGAAGGGTGGACCAGCCGCTGCTGGATGACGAGCAGTTCCAGCATGGCGAATTCGAAATCCACTTCCATGTCGGGCAGTATTTCGAGCGGCTGGGCGTCGAACTCGAAAACCCGTTCCTCGACGTGGTGCCGATCCGTTTCACCATCTCGGAAGACAAGCACTATCACGTGCCGCTGCTGGTGAGCCCCTTTGCCTATTCGACCTATCGGGGGAGCTGAGATGGCCGAGGTGACCAACGCCATCCGTTTCATCCTCAATGACGAGGAGATCACCCTCTCCGATGTGAAGCCGGATACGACCCTGCTCGACTGGTTGAGGCTGGAGCGTCGGCTGCGCGGCAGCAAGGAAGGCTGCGCCGAGGGCGATTGCGGCGCCTGCACGGTGCTGGTCGGGCGACTGATGGATGATGAGATCATCTATGACTCGGTGACCGCCTGCATCCGCTTCGTCGGCAGCCTGCACGGCACGCATGTGGTGACCATCGAACATCTGCGTGGCAAGGACGGGCATCTGCATCCCGTGCAGCAGGCGATGGTGGATCATCATGGCTCGCAATGCGGCTTCTGCACACCGGGCTTCGTGATGAGCCTTTATGGCCTGTGGATGCGCGATCCCGACCCCAGTCAGGTGGCGATCGAGAAAGCGCTGCAGGGCAATCTCTGCCGTTGCACCGGCTATGCGCCAATCATCCGCGCCGGCAAGGCGATTTCCTCCTATGGCTGGCCCGAGGGCGATCCGCTGCGGGTCGAGCGCATTGCGCTCAAGCAGAAGATCAGGACGATCAGTGACGGCAGGCGCGTCGAGCTGGGCGAGGGGGCGGATCGCATCATCGTACCTGGTAGCCTCGATGATTTTGCCGCGGTCTATGAGGCCAATCCCACGGCGACCATCGTCAATGGCTCAACCGATGTGGGGCTGTGGGTCACCAAGTTCATGCGGGCCATCGGCCCGGTGATCTTCATCAATCACCTCGAAGAGTTGAAGCGCATCACGGTGACCGACAGCGATGTGCGCTTCCATGCGGGCGTGAGCTATTCGGAAGCGCTGCCTGTCGTGGCGGCCAATTTCCCCGATATGGGCGAACTCTGGAACCGCATTGCCGGCGAGCAGATCCGCAATATGGGCACGATTGGCGGCAATATCGCCAATGGCTCGCCCATCGGCGATACGCCGCCGCCGTTCATCGCGCTGGGGGCCACGCTGCAGCTGCGCAAGGGCGCGCAGCGGCGCGAGATCGCGCTGGAGGACTATTTCCTGGCCTATGGCAAGCAGGACAGGCAGCCGGGCGAATTCGTCGAGAGCGTGAGCATTCCGCTGCTGCCTGATGGCGAGAAATTCGCCTGCTACAAGATTTCCAAGCGGCGGGAAGAGGATATTTCGGCGCTATGCGGCGCGTTCCGGGTGTCCATCAAGGACGGCATGGTGAGTTCGGTGCGCATCGCCTTCGGTGGCATGGCGGCGACGCCGAAACGGGCCAAGGCGGTTGAAGCGGCTTTGGTGGGCAAGCCGTGGACGCAGGCCACGGTAGACACGGCGGTTGCGGCTTTTGCCGAGGACTACCAGCCGATTTCGGACATGCGGGCCAGCGCGGATTATCGCCTGCTGACGGCACAGAACCTGCTCAAGCGGTTCTTCCTCGAAAGCACCGGGCAGGGGCAAAGATTGCGGCGGGAGGTGGCATGATGGCCTTGCGCTTGCGGCTAACTACCCCCCTCCGAGCGCCGCTAGGCGCTCCGCGCCAAGCTTTGCTTGCCTCCCCCTCAAGGGGGGAGGTGGGCTCCACTCGATGGCTCTATCCTGCCGCCATCACCGCACTCACCCTCCCCCTTGAGGGGCTGCGGGCCGGCCGCAGGCAAAATCGCTCCAGTGGAGCGATTTTAGGACCGGAGGCCATGAAAGCTATGCTTGAATGGCTGGTAGCGAAGCTAGGCCCAAAGGGCCTTAGCGCAGCTGGGGAGGGGGTACTTGCGCCATGAACAAGCACGAAGCACCCATCGCCATCGCCTCGCTTCACACCGCCACCCGCCACGACAGCGGCCCCAAGCATGTCAGCGGCACGGCCGAATATATCGACGACATGATCGAGCCCGAAGGCACGGTTCATGCCTATCTGGCATTGTCCACGCGCGCGCATGCCGAGATCGTCTCCGTCGATTTCGCCGCTGCCAAGGCGGCCCCCGGCGTCATTGGCATCCTCACCGCCGAGGATATTCCGGGCGAGAACGATGTCTCGCCCAGCCACAAGCATGACGAGCCGGTCTTTGCCGAGGGCAAGGTGCAGTTCTGGGGGCAGCCGCTGTTTGCGGTGGTGGCCGAAACGCGCGACCAGGCGCGGCGGGCGGTGCATCTGGTCAAAGTGGAATACCGCGACCTGCCTTATGCCCTCGATGTGCGCGCGGCGCAGGCGGCGGGCGGAACATTGGTCACCGAACCGCTCAAGCTGGAACGCGGCGATGTGGCCGCCGGGCTGGCGGGTGCGCCGCACCGGGTCAAGGGCAGCATCGCCATTGGCGGGCAGGACCATTTCTATCTCGAAGGCCAGATCGCCATGGCCGTGCCGGGCGAGGACGAGGACGTGACCGTCTTCGCCTCGACGCAGCATCCGAGCGAAGTGCAGTTGATGGTGGCGGCCGTGCTGGGCATTCGCCACCACGCCGTGACGGTCAATGTACGGCGCATGGGCGGCGGTTTTGGCGGCAAGGAGACGCAGGGCAACCTGTTTGCCGCGGTGGCGGCTCTGGCGGCCAAGAAGTGGAACCGCGCCTGCAAGATTCGCCCTGATCGCGACGACGACATGACGGCCACCGGCAAGCGCCACGATTTCGTGGTCGATTACGAGGTCGGCTATGACGGTGACGGGAAAATCCAGGCGGTGGATGCCGTCTATGGCGCCCGCGCCGGCTTCTCGTCGGACCTTTCCGGCCCGGTGACCGACCGGGCCTTGTTCCATGCCGACAATGCCTATTGGTACCCGGCCGTGCGGGTGCGGAGCGAGCCGCTCTATACCAATACGGTCAGCAACACGGCCTTCCGCGGCTTTGGCGGACCGCAGGGCATGATGGCGGCGGAGCGCTGGCTGGAAGACATCGCCTATGCCTTGGGCAAGGACCCGCTCGATGTCAGAAAGGCTAATTTCTACGGTACCGACACCGACAATGTGACGCCCTACCACCAGGTGGTGGAGGACAATATCGTCCATCGCGTGGTGGATGAGCTGGAAGCCAGTTCGGATTACCAGGCGCGGCGGGCGGCCATAGTCAAATACAATGCGGGCAGCGCGGTGCTGAAAAAGGGCATTGCGCTGACGCCGGTCAAGTTCGGCATCTCCTTCACCGCCACCTGGTACAATCAGGCCGGGGCGCTGGTGCATGTCTATAAGGATGGCTCGATCCATCTCAGCCATGGCGGCACCGAGATGGGACAGGGGCTGCATATCAAGGTAGCGCAGGTGCTGGCCGATGCCTTCGGCGTCGGGCTCGATGTGGTCAAGATCATGGCGACGAGTACGGGCAAGGTGCCCAATACTTCGGCCACTGCCGCCTCGTCCGGTTCCGATCTCAACGGCATGGCGGCCTGGGATGCGGCGCGGCAGATCAAGGAACGATTGGTGCGCCATGCGGCCAAGCTGCATCAGGTCAGCGAAGCCGAGGTTGAATGGGTGCCGGGCGGCATTCAGGCCGGGCCGAAATTCGTGCCTTTCGCCGAGCTGGTCGCGTCGGCCTATCTCAACCGCGTGCAGCTTTCGGCGGCCGGCTTCTACGAGACGCCCAAAATTCACTGGGATCGTGCGACCGGCCGCGGCCATCCCTTCTACTATTTCGCCTATGGCGCTTCGGTCAGCGAAGTGACCATCGATACGCTGACCGGCGAATATGTCGTCGATCGCGTCGATATCCTCCACGATGTCGGCCGCTCGCTCAATCCGGCCGTGGATATCGGCCAGATCGAGGGCGGCTTCGTGCAGGGCATGGGATGGCTGACATCAGAGGAACTGGTGTGGGACGACAAGGGGCAGCTACGCACCAAGGCGCCGTCGACCTACAAGATCCCGCTGGCGAGCGATGTGCCGCCGGTTTTCAACGTCAAGATCGCCGAGTGGTCGGTGAACAAGGAGCCGACCATTGGCCGCTCCAAGGCGGTGGGTGAACCGCCGCTGATGCTGGCCATGAGCGTGGTCGAGGCGCTGAGCATGGCGGTGGCGAGTGTCGCGGATTACCGGGTGGCGCCGCGGCTCGATACGCCCGTGACGCCCGAGCGGGTGCTGATGGGCGTCGAGCGGATGAAACGGGAGGGGCGGGGGTGAGGATGGTGGTCGTCTTGGCCGCAATACCCCCACCCTCACTCCCTCCCCACAAGGGGGAGGGAAGCCTGCTCCGTGCTCGTGGAGCCATTGTGCCAAGGGCCATCGTCTCCCTCCCCCTTGTGGGGAGGGATCAAGGGTGGGGGTGGTTTGGCCCCGATCTTGAGGTGGACCTGCCATGACCCGCCCCGCCGCCCTCACCACCTTCCTCGCCGCCAATCCCGACGCCATCGTCTGCACCCTCACCTCCGTGCGTGGCTCATCCCCGCGCGAACAGGGCACGTTCATGCTGGTGGGCGCCCATGGCCTGTTCGGCACCATCGGCGGCGGCGCCCTCGAATATATGGTCATCGAACACGCCCGCCGGCTGATCGCCAATGGGCAGGCCGAAGAAGCCATGGATGTGCCGCTGGGGCCGGAAATCGGCCAGTGCTGCGGCGGGCGGGTAGCGGTGTCGCTGCGCTACGCTGACGGGCCGATCAGGGAGCAGTTGGCAAAGCGGGTTGCTGACGAAGACGCGGCTTTGCCGCATGTCTATGTGTTCGGCGCCGGACATGTCGGGCGGGCGCTGGCGCAGATGCTGGCGCTGCTGCCGGTGCGCCTGCAGGTCATCGACACAAGGCGGGACGAACTCGACCTGCTCCCTGATGGTATCGCGGCGCATGCCGTCGCCATGCCGGAGGCGGTGGTGCGCTCGGCGCCGCAGGGCAGTTCCTATGTGATCTTGACGCATGATCATGCGCTGGATTTCCTCATTGCGCAGGAAGCGCTGGCGCGGGCCGATGCGCCCTATGTCGGCATGGTCGGCTCCCGCACCAAACGCGCCAGATTTGCCAGTTGGTTCAAGGGCGAGGGTGGCGACGAGCTTGCGCTGGAGCGGCTGGTGCTGCCCATTGGCCAGCAGGGGCTTGGGGATAAGCGGCCGGAGGTTATTGCGGCACTGGCGGCAGCTGAGATTATGGTCCACATTGGGCAGCGGGAAGCTGAGATTGCGCGGGCACGCGCCCCCAGATCAAAGGGGGTGATGATTGGACGCTAGTATGCCGTATCGGCTGGAATTGACCGGTATCACCAAACGCTTCCCGGGCGTGCTCGCCAATGACAATGTGAGTTTCGCCGTCAAGCCGGGCGAAATCCATGCTTTGCTGGGCGAGAACGGGGCGGGCAAATCCACCCTGGTCAAGATGATCTATGGCATCATGCAGCCCGATGCCGGCGAAATTCGCTGGAACGGGCAGCCCGTCGTGGTCCCCAATCCCAAGGCGGCGCGCCGGCTCGGTATCGGCATGGTGTTCCAGCATTTTTCGCTGTTCGAGGCGCTGACCGTGCTCGAGAATATCGCGCTGGGCATGGATGCCAAGATTCCCGCGCGGGAGCTCGAAGCGCGTATCCGCGCGGTGATGACGCAATATGGGCTGTTGCTCGATCCGCATCGCACGGTGGCGACCCTGTCGGTGGGCGAGCGCCAGCGCATCGAAATCGTGCGGGCGCTGTTGCTCGATCCCAAGCTGCTCATCATGGACGAGCCGACTTCGGTGCTGACGCCGCAGGAGGTCGAGCAATTGTTCGAGGTGCTGCGCAAGCTGGCGGCGCAGGGCTGCTCCATCCTCTACATTTCGCACAAGCTGCATGAAATCAAAGCTCTATGCGACACGGCAACCATCCTGCGCGGCGGCAAGCTGGTCGATACCTGCGACCCCAGGCAGGAAACCAGCCGCTCCATGGCCGAAAAGATGATCGGCGCCGGGCTGAAAGACATTACCCGCGCCGAGGGGCGCTCGTTTGGTCCTGCCAAGCTGGTTGTGTCGCATCTGTCGACGCAGAAGGCCGGGCATTTCGACGTGCCGGTCGATGATGTCAGCTTCACCGTGCGATCAGGCGAAATCTTCGGCATTGCCGGGGTGGCGGGCAATGGGCAGAACGATTTGCTCGATGCGCTTTCCGGCGAAATCCGCAGCCATGACAGGAATGCCGTCAGCATAGACGGCCATCCGCTGGGCCTGCTCGATACGACGGGGCGGCGCAAGCGCGGGCTCTGTGCCGTGCCCGAGGAACGCAACGGCCATGCCGCGGTGGGCGACTTCACCCTGAGCGACAATTCGGTTCTCACCGCCCGCGACCGGCTGGGCATGGTGGTGATGGGGCTGATCAATTCGGGCGCCGCGCGGACCTATACCGGCAAGGTGATCGCCGATTTCGCCGTCAAGGCGCTGGGTCCGGCTTCGACGGCAGGCTCGCTGTCGGGCGGGAACTTGCAGAAATACATTATGGGCCGGGAAATCCTGCAAAAGCCCAGCGTGCTGGTGGTGAGCCAGCCGACCTGGGGCGTCGATGCCGGCGCGGCGGCAGCGATCCACCAGGCCTTGGTGGACCTGGCGGCGGCCGGCTCGGCCATCGTCGTGATCAGCCAGGACCTCGACGAGCTCAGGGCGCTTTGCGACACGCTGGCTGTCATCAATATGGGCCGGTTATCACCGGCGCGGCCCACGAAAGAGGTGAGCGTGGAGGAGATCGGCCTGCTGATGGGTGGGGTTCACGGGGCAACGGAGGCGCAGGATGCAATTCCGGCTTGAGAAGCGGCGCGAGCCCTCGCAATTCATGCTCTACGCGACGCCTGTTGCGGCCGTGGCCCTCACGATGGTGGTGGGCGCCATCATCTTCTCGCTGATCGGCTATAATGGCGTCGGCGCGGTGCGCGAAATCTTCCTGACGCCGTTGACCAACGCCTATAAATGGCAGGATCTCGGGGTCAAGGCGGCGCCGCTGATCATCATCGGCGTCGGGCTGTCCATCGCCTATCGGGCCAATGTGTGGAATATCGGCGCCGAGGGGCAATATATCATGGGTGGGCTGGCCGGAACCGGCGTGGCTTTGCTCACCTGGGGCATGACCGGCTGGTGGATACTGCCGTTGATGGTGCTGGCCGGCGTGCTGGGCGGGGCGACCTATGCCGCCATTCCCGCCTTGCTCAAGACAAGGCTCAACGTCAACGAAATCCTCACCAGCCTGATGCTGACCTATGCCTCGGTGCAGTTGATCTACTATCTGATCCGCGCGCCCTGGAAGGACCCGATGGGCCTGGGCTTTCCGCAGACGCGGCTGTTTTCCGAAGCGGCGCGGCTGCCCACCATCATTCCCGGAACCATCGTGCATCTGGGTGTGCCTATAGCCGTGCTGGTGGGGCTGGTGGCGTGGTTCATCATGACCAAGTCGGTGTTCGGCTATCGCATGCGCGTGGTCGGCGCGGCGCCGCATGCGGCGCGCTATGGCGGGTTTTCCGAGCACAAGACGATCTGGCTGGCCATGCTGGTCAGCGGCGCGCTGGCCGGGCTGGCGGGCGTGCTCGAAGTGGCCGGGCCGTTCCAGCGCATGGTGCCGGGTTTCCCGACCAATTATGGTTTTACCGCGATCATCGTGGCCTTTCTCGGAAGGCTCAATCCGCTCGGGGTGATCATTGCCGGCGTGGTGCTGGCCATTACCTTTGTGGGCGGGGAAGTGGCGCAGACCACGATCGGCCTGCCCAATGCGGCGACCGGTATTTTCCAGGCGATGATGCTGTTCTTCCTGCTGGCGGGCGACATCCTCATCAAATACCGGCTGCGGCGGGTGGTGCCGCAACAACAGGCGGAGGCGGCGTAGATGGAGCTCACGCTTGCCATAATCGTCACCGTGGTGGGGGCCTCGACCCCCATCCTCATCGCCGCCTTGGGCGAACTGGTGGTGGAGCGCTCCGGCGTGCTCAATCTGGGCGTCGAGGGCATGATGCTGATCGGCGCCATTGCCGGCTTCGTCGTGCAGTTCCACACCGGCAATCCCTATCTGGCTCTGCTGTCCGGTGCGGCCGCCGGCATGGCCGCTTCGCTGATCTTCGGCTTTCTCACCCTGTCGCTTTCGGCCAACCAGACGGCGACGGGCCTGGCGCTGACCATTTTCGGCACCGGCTTTTCGGCTTTGGCCGGCTCGTCCTATTCGGCCCGGCCGGTCACGCTGATGCAGCCCCTGCTGCCATCCGGCCTTGCCGACCACCCTGTTGGCAAGGTGCTGTTCGGCTATTCCTTCCCGGTCTATTTCGCCTTCGTCATGGTGGTGGTGATCTGGTATTTCCTGCACAAGACCCGTGCCGGGCTGATCCTGCGGGCCGTGGGCGAGAATGACCAATCGGCCCATTCCATCGGCTATTCGGTGCTGGGGGTGCGCTATCTCGCCGTCATGTTCGGCGGCGCCATGGCCGGCATTGCCGGGGCCTGTTTCCCGCTGCTGCTGACCCCGCAATGGGCCGAGCGCATGACGGCCGGGCGCGGCTGGATCGCGGTGGCTTTGGTGGTGTTCGCGAGCTGGAAGCCGTTCCGCCTGCTGGCCGGGGCCTACCTCTTCGGGCTGGTCATGACCATGGAGCTTTATGCCAAGGCGGGTGGTGGCGTGCTGAGCGTCATTCCGTCCGAGCTCTGGGCCGCTCTGCCCTATATCGCAACCGTCGTCGTGCTGGTGCTGATCTCGCTCCGTCGCGACGCGTCCACCAATGCTCCGGCCTGCCTCGGCAAGCCGTTCTTGCCCACCAATTGAGACGGCGAGCAATGATCGTCTCAAGTCAACTGATGTCATCCAGGAGAAACAAATGACACTTTCGCGTCGTACTTTCGTAAAAGTCGGTGGTGCCGCCATGGCCCTGCCGCTGCTGGCCGGCAAGGCCTTTGCCCAGCTCGAAAAGGTCAAGGTCGGCTTCATCTATGTCGGCTCGATCAATGACAATGGCTATAACTATGCCCACAATCAGGGCCGGCTCTATGTCGAGGAGCATCTCGGCGACAAGGTCGAGACCATCTATGTCGAGAACGTGCCCGAGGGTCCGGACTGCGAGCGCGTGCTGCGCGAACTGGCCCAGCAGGGCTGCAACCTGATCTTCGCCACCAGCTTCGGCTTTGGCGACTCGGTGGTCAAGGTTGCGCCCCAGTTCCCCGACGTCGCCTTCGAACATGCCACCGGCTATATGAGCGGCCCCAATATCGGCCTCTACAATGCGCGCTTCTATGAAGGCCGCGCCGTATGCGGCACCATTGCCGGCCACATGTCGCAGACCGGCAAGTATGGCTATATCGGCTCGTTCCCGATCCCCGAAGTGGTGATGGGCATCAATGCCTTCGTGCTGGCCGCCCGCAAGGTCAATCCCGACGCCACGATCAAGCCGGTCTATATCTCGACCTGGAATGACCCGGCCAAGGAAGCCGACGCCGCTCGCGCCATGATCGACCAGGGCATCGACGTCATCGCCCAGCATACCGATGGCCCGGCCGCCCTGCAGGTGGCCGCCGAGCGCGGCATTGTCGGCGGCTTCGGCCAGGGCGCCGACATGAGCGCCTTTGCTCCTGACACCCAGCTCACCGCCATCATCGACCACTGGGGCCCGCATTACCTGGCTTCCGCCGAAGCCGTGCTGGCCGGCACCTGGGTGCCTGGTGACACCTGGGAAGGCCTCAAGGAAGACGTGGTGCAGATGGGCCCCTATGGCGCCAAGGTGCCGGAAGACGTGGTCGCTGCCGCCGAAGCGGTACGCACCGGCCAGATCGATGGCTCGTTCCACATCTTCACCGGCCCGATCAACGACAATACCGGCGCCGAGCGCGTTGCTGCAGGCGTCACCATGACCGATGCCGAACTGCTCAGCATGGACTGGTATGTCGAAGGCGTCGAACAGCCGGCGTAAGCTGTTTGAATCTGTTGGAGGGGCGGGTCTCGGCCCGCCTCTTTTCATGACCACCGGTAGACCTCATCCTGAGCTTGTCGAAGGACGAGGTCGTGGCACGGTCAGCGGCACGACCTCGTGGTTCCCGGTGCGCAACTTGCGCACCTGAACAGGCTCACCATGAGGTCTACTGAGGGGATGACGTATGCCCGATTATGCGATTGCTTATGAATGGCTGATGTTTGCCGTGCGCTGGCTGCATGTCATCACGGCCATCGCCTGGATCGGCTCGTCCTTCTATTTCATCGCGCTCGACCTGGGCTTGCGCAAGACACCGAGCCTGCCGCCGCTCGCCCATGGCGAGGAGTGGCAGGTGCATGGCGGCGGCTTCTACCACATCCAGAAATACCTGGTGGCACCGGAGTTTTTGCCCGAGCACCTGACCTGGTTCAAATGGGAAAGCTACTGGACCTGGCTATCCGGCGTCATGCTGATGGCGCTGATCTATTATGTCGGGGCCGATATCTACCTCATCGACCGCAACGTGCTCGACGTGCCGGCCTGGCAGGCCATCGGGCTGTCGCTAGGCTCGATTGTTTTGGGCTGGGTGCTCTATGATGCCTTATGCAAATCGCACATCGGCAACTCCACTACCGGGCTGATGCTGGTGCTGTTCGCCATTTTGGTGGCGATGAGCTGGGGCTATACGCAGCTCTTCACCGGCCGCGCGGCCATGCTGCATATGGGCGCGTTCACCGCGACCATCATGGCGGCCAATGTGGCCATGATCATCATCCCCAACCAGAAGGTGGTGGTGGGCGACCTCAAGGCGGGCAAGGTGCCCGATGCCAAATATGGCAAGATCGCCAAGCAGCGGAGCCTGCATAACAACTACCTGACCCTGCCCGTCATCTTCTTCATGCTGTCGAGCCACTACCCGCTGGCCTTCGCCACGCAGTGGAACTGGATCATCGCCTCGCTGATCTTCCTCGTCGGCGTCGTCATCCGGCACTATTTCAACACGCGCCATGCGCGGAAGGGCAATCCGCACTGGACCTGGGCGGTGGCGGTCATCCTGTTCATCATCATCGCCTGGCTCTCGACCGGACCCAAGATCGCCGGGTCGGCGGGAGAGGCGGTGGCGTCTCGGGCGGCCGAGCCCTTTCTGGCAGCAGAGCATTTTGCCGCCGCAAGCCTGACCGTGCAGACCCGCTGCGCCATGTGCCACACATCAGAGCCGGTCTGGCCCGGCGTGTTCGAGGCGCCCAAAAATGTCATCCTCGACAACGACGTGGCCATTGCCAATCACGCCCGGGACATCGCCATGCAGGCCGGCTATGCCCATGCCATGCCGCCGGGCAATGCCACCGAAATGACCGATGAAGAACGGGCGCTGCTCGTTGCCTGGTTCCGCGAGGGCTCGGGGCAATGACGAGGACCATTCTGCGCGGGCGGGTGCTGACTTTCGTCAGCGAGCCGCAGGCCATCGATGATGCGGCGAGCTATCGGTATATCGAGGACGGGGCCGTCACCATCGACGGCGGCAAGATCGTCGCCGTGGGCGAGTTCGCGCCAGACGACGCAGCAGAGGTGATCGACCACCGGCCGCATCTCATCCTGCCCGGCTTCATCGATACGCATCTGCATTATGTGCAGAGCCAGATGATCGCCTCCTATGCCGGTTCGCTGCTCGAATGGCTCAATACCTACACGTTCGTGGAAGAGCAGAAATTCAGCCAGCAGGGCCATGCCGGCGCGGTGTCGGCCGCCTTTTATGACGAGCTGATCCGCAATGGCACGACAACGGCCGTCGCCTATTGCTCCAGCCATCCGCGCTCGGTCGATGCGTTTTTCGGCGAGGCAGAGAAGCGCAACATGCTCATGGTCGGCGGCAAGGTGATGATGGACCGCAACGCCCCCGAGGCGCTCTGCGATACGGCGCAGTCCGGCTATGACGACAGCAAGGCGCTCATCGCGCGCTGGCACGGCGAGGGCAGGGCGCTCTATGCCATCTCGCCGCGCTTCGCCATCACCTCCACCCCGGCGCAGCTCGAAGCCTCCCGCGCGCTGGTGGCGGAATTCCCCGATTGCTACGTGCAGACCCATCTCAGCGAGAACGACGCCGAGATCACCTATTCCATGGAGCTTTATCCAGGCTCGCCCGACTATACCGGCATCTATGAGGACTATGGCCTGCTCGGTCCGAAAACCCTGCTCGGCCACTGCATCCATCTCAACCACCGCGAAACTATGGTGTTGGCGGAAACCGGTTCGGTCGCCGTGTTCTGCCCCACCTCCAACCTGTTCCTCGGCTCAGGCCTGTTCGACCGCGAACGGTTGAGCAAGCACAGCGTGCGGATCGGGGTGGCGACCGATATTGGCGGTGGCACCAGCTATGGCATGCTCGAAACCATGGCCGAGGGCTACAAGGTGCTGCAACTGCGCGGCCAGCGGCTCAATCCCTTCGCCTCCTTCTACATGATGACTTTGGGCAATGCCCGTGCGCTGTCGCTGGACGGTACGATCGGCGCCATCGCGCCGGGCAATGCGGCGGATCTCGTCGTGCTCAATGCCGGTGCTACGCCCGCCATGGCCCTGCGCATGGCGACGATCGAAACGCTGGCCGAGGAACTGTTCCTGCTGCAGACGCTGGGCGACGATCGCGCCATAGCGGAAGTCTATGTCGCCGGGGCCAAGGCAAAGTCGACTTTAGGCGGCTTGTGACGGCGGTAGGCTTGGCCTAGTTTGCCCGCGCGGCGCCGCGACGACATGAAAGAAAGCACAGATATGACGAGCTACCAGACGAAATCCGGCCTTTCGGTTCACCCCCTGCTGGTCGATTTCGTCGAGAAGGAAGCGCTGCCGGGGCTGGCCGTAACCGCTGAGCAGTTCTGGAGCGGCTTTGCCGCTTTGGTGGCCGAGCATGCGCCTGTTAATGCGCGCCTCCTGGCCAAGCGCGATGAGCTGCAGGCACAGATCGACGAGTGGCACCACAAATATGGCCCGGTCGCCAGCAACCCGCAGGGCTATGAATTCTTCCTGCGCGATATCGGCTATCTGGTGCCCGAGCCCGGCGATTTCACCATCGAAACGTCAGGACTCGACCCCGAAATCACCACGCTATGCGGACCGCAACTGGTCGTGCCGGTCTCCAATGCGCGTTACGCCCTCAATGCTGCCAATGCGCGCTGGGGCAGCCTCTACGACGCCTTCTACGGCACCGACATCATCGCCCGCGATGGCGAGCTGGCGCCGGGCAAGGGCTATAATGCCAGGCGCGGCGCGGCCGTGGTCGACAAGGCCGCCGGCTTCCTCGACGAGGCCTTCCCGCTGGCATCGGGCAGCCACCGTGATGTCACCGGCTATCACGTGGTCAAGGACGGCGAGACGCGCCATCTCGAGGTCGACACCGCCCATGGCCGCACCGGCCTCAAGGACCCTTCGGCTTTTGTCGGCTATGGCGGCACCGAGGCCAGCGGCGAGCTGGTGCTGCGGCACCACGGCATCCATGTCATCCTGGTCATCGAGCCGGGCAGTGTCATCGGCGGCACCCATAAGGCGGGGCTCAGCGACGTCATCGTCGAAGCGGCGCTGACCACGATTCAGGATTGCGAGGATTCGGTCGCCGCTGTCGATGCCGAGGACAAGGTCGGCGTCTATCGCAACTGGCTCGGCCTGATGAATGGCACGCTGCAGGATACGTTCGAAAAGGGCGGCCGTACCGTTACGCGCAAGCTCAAGGCGGATCGCACCTACAAGGACGTCAACGGCGCGCCACTGGTGCTCAAGGGCCGCTCGCTGCTGCTGGTGCGCAATGTCGGTCACCTGATGACCACGGATGCGGTGCTGCTCGATGGCAAGCCCATCGGCGAGGGGCTGATGGATGCGGCCATGACCGTGCTCTGCGCCATGCAGGACAAGGTCAACAGCGCTACCGGGGCCATCTATATCGTCAAGCCCAAGATGCACGGGCCCGAGGAAGTGGCCTTTGCCTGCGCCATCTTCGCCTCGGTCGAGCAGATGCTGGGGCTGAAACCCAATACGATCAAGATCGGCATCATGGACGAGGAGCGCCGCACCTCGGCCAATCTCAAGACCGCCATCTACGAGGCCCGCCATCGGGTGTTCTTCATCAATACCGGCTTCCTCGACCGTACGGGCGACGAAATCCATACCTCGATGGAAGCCGGTCCGGTTTTGCGCAAGGACGAGATCAAGTCCGAGAAGTGGATTGCTTCTTACGAAGATCGCAACGTGCTGATCGGGCTGGCCTGCGGCCTTTCCGGCAAGGCGCAGATCGGCAAGGGCATGTGGGCGCGGCCCGACGACATGGCGGCGATGATGGCCAGCAAGGCCGGCCACCCCAATGCCGGCGCCAATACCGCCTGGGTGCCGTCGCCGACCGCCGCGACCCTGCATGCGTTGCACTATCACGAAGTGGATGTGTTCGAGGCGCAGAAGCGCCGGCACAATCAGGCGGTGCCGGGCCTGGGCGATCTCTTCTCCATGCCGGTGCTGGCGCCATCAGCGCTCAGCCGCGAGGAGATTACCCGCGAGCTTGAAAACAATGCCCAGGGCATCCTCGGCTATGTCGTACGCTGGGTGCAGCAGGGCGTGGGCTGTTCCAAAGTGCCCGACATTAACAATGTCGGCCTGATGGAAGACCGCGCCACCTGCCGCATTTCCAGCCAGGCTGTGGCCAACTGGCTGCGCCATGGGCTTGTCAGTCGCGACGAGGTGACGTCTACGTTCGAGCGCATGGCATCGGTGGTGGACGAGCAGAATGCTGGTGATCCGCTCTATCGGCCGATGGCGGATAATTTCCAGTCAGTGGCCTTCCGGGCGGCGCTGGATCTGGCGCTGCATGGGGCCGACCAGCCGAGCGGATACACCGAGCCGCTGCTGCATGCCGCACGGCGCAAGGTGAAGGCGCGGGACGGGAAGTAGGGGCGGCTTCAGGCTCACAATCTCCCCCACTCACAATCGCTTCCCCCGGACTTGATCCGGGGGTCTCTTGTCGCTTGTACCGTTTTGAGAGTGACCCGCGGATCAAGTCCGCGGGAAGCGCCGGTGTTGGGGTAATGGTCGGCTACAAACTATAACCCGGCACAATCACCCCCGTCCCCTCGTGGAACACCTCCACATCATTGACCACCATCACCGTCGCGGTCCCCACCGGCTCATCCGTCCCCAGATTTCGCGCGTATCGCGGATGCGCCCCCGAGGCGATGAGCAGGCGCAGGCGGTGACCCGCCCGGAAGCTGTGGGCGGTGGCATGCAGCGGGAAGGACAAGCGCCAGCTCCCATCCGGCTCCCGGGGCGTTTCCGGCGTCACGCGCACCAGTCCGTCGCAGATATTGACCGAACGCCCGTCCGGGCCAACATCGTTGAGCCGCACGAAGAAATCGGTATGGCCAAGGCTGGCGCGGGCGTGTAGCGCAATGCGGCACTGGCCGATAATCGTGACCGGGCTGGTCAGCACCGGCCCGGTATAAACCAGCACATCATCCCGCGCTTCGAGTGGGGCATTGTCGACCGCGCCGGCGCCGGTAAAGGCAAAGATGGCGCCGCCCAGATTGGGTGTCGGGTCGGCGGGGTCATAGCGATACGTGTCGCTGCCCGCGCTCGATTGGGCCTGAGCCAGGATCGTACCGGGGCCGATATGCCAGGTGGCCGGGTCTGGCGGGCCGGGCGGGTAGCGGTCGAATTCGTGCCATTCGTCGAGGCCGGAAATATGGATGCGCACCGGGCGGCGGCGCAGGCCGGTGTCGTCGCCCAGCAGTTTGGCGCGCATCCAGAGCAGGGTTTCGCGTAGATTGTCGCGCTGCAACTCTTCGGCGATGTGAAACCAGGTGCCCACGGTGAGATAGGGCTGGTGACCCAGTTCGACCAGGCGCTGATAATCGGCCAAAAGCGGATCGAGCATGAAATCGTACCAGCCGGAGATGAAGTGCACCGGCGGCGTGGTTTCGCTCAGGCGATGGCTGTGGTCGAGCGCGGCCCAGAAATCGTCGTTGCCGATGGCGTGCTCGAACCAGTAGCGCCAGAACGGCACCTTGTGGCCCACCGCCACCTTGTCGGCCTCCACCAGCGGCAATATGGCAGCGGCCCGGTCGGTGCGGCGCTCGATATCGCCAGAAAACATGCGGGCGGCGGTAGCGAGCGGACGGTCGCGCAGCCCCTCGATCACCTGCACCCAGGACAGCCAGAGATTGAGGTGGAAGGCGCCTGATGGAAACACCACCGGACGAAAATTGGCCGTCGTCACCTTGGTCGCCATGGCCGCGACAGGGGGCAGGGCGTCGCTGATGGCCCATTGCGCATAGCCCAGATAGCTGGGGCCGGTCAGCCCGATCCTTCCGTCGAACCAGGCCTGCGCCTTGATCCAGTCCAGCGTCGCCAGCCCGTCGGCCCGCTCATTGGTGAAAGGGTCGAATTCTCCGCCCGAGCGCTCGGTGCCGCGGCAGGCCTGGATCACGACGTGAAAGCCGCGCTCGGCATAGGCCTCGGCAATGGGGGCGAAGCCGCGCCGCCCATAGGGCAGGCGCATCAGAATGGTCGGGTGCGGCCCGGTGCTGTCGGGCGCGTAATGGTCGGTCTTGAGCGTCACGCCATCGGACATGGTCAAGGCAATGCCGCGGGTCTTTTTCACGCCGTTGAGGCGCGGCGGCAGGTCTTCGACCCAGGCCAGATAGAGCGAGGAGAGGCTCACCCGTCAGTCCACGAAAT
Organism: Devosia ginsengisoli; assembly: GCF_007859655.1. NCBI lineage: Bacteria > Pseudomonadati > Pseudomonadota > Alphaproteobacteria > Hyphomicrobiales > Devosiaceae > Devosia > Devosia ginsengisoli. Next base: position 2,115,236 of record NZ_CP042304.1, on the reverse strand, counting down.
CGAATTTGTCGACATCGAACAGGCCGCGATCGGTCATCTTGAGATGCGGGATAACAGGAAGCGCCAGGAAGGCAACCTGCAGGAAAGGCTCGGGCAAGACGCAGTCGAGCTCATAGGCCGCCTGCCTGAGGGCATGCAGGTCATGCGTTACCGCCTCGAAGGACTTGGGACTCATGAGACCGGCAATGGGCAGTGCCAGTTCGGCCGTCACCTTGCCGCCATTGGCCACTACGAAGCCGCCGCGCAGCTCGATCAGGCGGTTCACGGCCACGGCCATGTCTTCATCCGTGGCCCCGATGACCGTGATATTGTGGCTGTCATGGCCGACCGACGAGGCGATGGCGCCACGCTTGAGGCCGAAGCCGCGCACGAAGCCGCGGCCGATATTGCCGTTCTTGCCGTGCCGCTCGATGACCGCGACCTTGAGTACGTCGGCGGCCAGGTCGGGCTGCAGGCCGCGTTCGGTGACATCCAGTGTCGCGGCGTCGCGGAAGGTCAGGATCAGGCCCGGCCGCACGCCGATGACCGATGCGCTGTTGCGGCCCGGCTTGGGCTGGGCAATGAAATCGTCGGGCGAAACGGGCCTCGCCTTCATCGAAGCCAGCCCCACCGGCTCGACCGGCTGGCGGGCGGCGAACAGGTCCGGGCCGACGAGGCGCCCGGCGGTCACTACGTCGCTGACGCGGCAATCTTCCAGGCTGTCGAGCAGGGCGATGTCGGCGCGCCAGCCGGGCGCGACGAGCCCGCGATCCCGCAGCCCGAAAATGCGGGCCGCCGAATGGCTGGCGGCGCGATAGACGTGGTGCAGCGGCCGTCCCATGGCGATCAGGCGCCGGATGGAGCTATCGAGGTGGCCTTCCTCGGCGATATCGAGCGGATTGCGGTCATCGGTGCAGAGGGCGACGAAGCTGGACGTATTCTCGTCCAGCACTTCCGCCAGGGCCTTGAGATCCTTGGACACAGAGCCTTCGCGGATCAGGATGGCCATGCCCTTGCTGAGCTTTTCGCGCGCTTCTGCGGCCGATGTGGCCTCGTGGTCGGTGCGGATGGCGGCGGCGAGATAGCCGTTGAGCGCGGTGCCGAGCAGCAGCGGCGCATGGCCGTCGATATGCCCGTCCTGGAAGGCCACGAGCTTGGCGATGATGCCGGGGTCGGCATTGAGCACGCCGGGAAAGTTCATCATTTCGGCGAGGCCGATAACCTTGTCATGGGCGCGGAAGGGTTCGAGATCGGCAATCTCCAGTGCCGCGCCCGAGGTTTCGAATCCGGTGGCCGGCACGCAGGATGACAGGTTCACCCTGATATCCATCACCGTCCGTTCGGCGCAATCGAGGAAATATCGGATGCCCTCGGCGCCGAGCACATTGGCGATTTCATGCGGGTCGCAGATGACCGTGGTCACGCCATGCGGCAGCACGCAGCGGTCGAATTCGAACGGGGTGACCAGCGAGGATTCGATGTGGAGGTGGGTGTCGATGAAGCCAGGTACCGCGAAGCGCCCCGCGCCGTCGATCGTGGTCCTGCCCTCATAGCTGGCATGGGTGCCGACGATCCGGTCGCCGACAATGGCAATGTCGGTCTGGGTCACCACGCCGGTGATGACGTCGAGCAGTTGCACGTTCCTGATGACCAGGTCGGCCGGCTCCTTGCCCTGTCCGGCCATGATCATGCGGGTGATTGTGGCGGCTGAAGTCATGGGGCGGTCCTGAAGCGTGGTCATGGCCGAAGGTCGGCTGCGACGGTCGCCGCGTCAAGGGCCGGCGCGGAACCTCGGCGGCGCCCCGCCGTTGCATTCCGACAACCACAGGAGAGCGTCATGGAAACCTATGACCCGCACAAGAGCACGACCGATGTGCGACAGGCCAATCCGCGCAAGATGAATTTGCGGGTGCTGCTCATGTCGATGCTCGGCATCATCGTGCTGTTTGCCATTGTCTACCTCATCTACACCTTCGCCCAGCCCAATCCGACCTGATGCGGCTGGTCAGGATCGGGCGGGATGAGCTGACGCTGACCCGCCAGCGGCGCGGCAAGGGTTTCTGTTATCGCGATGCCGGCGGAGTTTTGATCCGTGATGCGGCGACGCGTGACCGCATCAAGACGCTCGGCATTCCGCCGGCCTGGAGCTATGTGCGCATCGCGCCCAGTCCCAAGGCGCATATCCAGGCGCTTGGTGTCGATGAGGCGGGGCGCGACCAATATATCTATCACCCCGATTGGGAATTGCGCCGCGACGGCAAGAAGCAGCGCCGGCTTGCGGTGCTGACATCGGTATTGCCGCGCCTGCGGCGGAAGATCGCCGAGGCGCTGGGCGCCGAAACCGGCAGCCGCGAACTGGCGCTGGCCATTGCCGCGACGCTGATCGACAAGACGGCGATGCGGGTGGGGCGCGAGAAGTATCTCGAAAGCAACGGCACGCGCGGCGCCGGCACGCTCTATGCCCGCGATATCAGGGTCGAGGGCGACGAGGTCTGCATGGCCTTTAATGCCAAGGGCGGCAAGCGGACCGAATATTGCCTCACCGATAGCAGGCTGGCCGAGGCCGTCGGCCGCATCAAGACCCTGCCCGGCAAGCGCCTGCTGGTCTGGCGCGATGAGGCGGGCAAGGTGCGGCCGATCAAGACCGGGGCGATCAATGCCTGGCTGCGGGAGTTGGCCGGGGTCGATATTTCCGCCAAGGATTTCCGGACCCTGCATGCCAGCGCCATGGCGGGCGAAGCCCTGGCGCAGATGGAGGTGGGCGGCTCCGAGAGCATGCGTCGCCGCCAGATGGCGCAGGTCGCCCGGCAGGTGGCCGACGTGCTGCGCAATACGCCGGTCATCTGCCGCAAGTCCCTATATCGCGCCGCGCCTGTTCAAGCTGTTCAGCGAAGGCAAGCTCAAGCCGATGTGGGAAGCGGCCGGCAATGGCCGCGCCGGCCTGCTGCAGCGCGAGAAGCGGCTGGGCGTGGTACTGGCGGCGGGGTGATCTATCGTGGTGCGGTGGGTGTGGCCACCCCCACCCTCACTCCCCTCTCCACAAGGGGGAGGGAGGCCTGCTCTGTGGCTAAACCATCATTGGAGCACTGACATCGCCCATGCGCCTCCCTCCCCTTGATGGGGAGGGAATGAGGGTGGGGTGGGGCCAGGTACGCTAAGCGGAATTACGCCGCCCGAGTACGGCGGCGATCCGGCGTGTTGGCCTTGTCGGCGAAGATGGCGGTGATCTGCCCGGCGGGGACGCCGCCGGAAAACAGGAACCCCTGCAGCGTGTTGCAGCCCAGCCGGCCCAGAATGGTGGCCTGGGCTTCGGTTTCGACGCCTTCGGCCGTCACTTCGATTTCCATGGCATGGGCCAGGGTGACGATGGCCTGGGTGATGGCGACCGAGACATGGCCTTCGCTGAGCTGGCTGACGAAGGAACGGTCGATCTTGATGCGGTCCACCGGATAGCGCTTGAGGTAGCTGAGCGAGGAATAGCCGGTGCCGAAATCGTCGAGCGCGATGTGAATGCCCGCCGCGCGGAAGGTGCGCAGGTTCTGCGCCGAGACATGTTCGTCGTCGAGCAGGATGGATTCGGTGATTTCCAGCTCGAGATCGGTCGGCCGCATGCCGGTCTCGCGCAGGATGTCGAAGACCTGCCCGGAAAAGCGCGGATTGCGCAGCTGGGTGGGCGAGATATTGACGGCGATGGTGCGGCCCGGCGCGGTGGCGCCCAGTTCGCAGGCCCGGCGCAGCACGACTTCGCCCAGCGTTTCGATAAGGCCGGTATTCTCGGCCACTGGAATGAAGCGCGCGGGCGAGATCTGCCCATATTTGGGGTGGTGCCAGCGCGCCAGCGCCTCGGCGCCGATGACCTTGCGGCTGCGCTGGTCGATCAGCGGCTGGAAGGCCACCGATAGCTGGTCATTGCGCTGCAGCGCCTCGCGGAGCTCGCCCTCGATGGTGTGCTGGAGCTGCAGCAGCTCGTTCATATGCTCTTCGTAGACCACTGACCGGTTGCGGCCGCTGGCCTTGGCCTCATAGAGCGCGATATCGGCCTTGCGCACCAGTTCGCGCGGCTCGGCATTGCCGCCGGTGACGTTGACGATGCCGATGCTGACGCCGACATGGGCCTTGAAATGGTTGAGGTCGAAGGCATGGCTCACGGCCTCGATAATGGTGCCGGCCATTGCGGTCACATCCTGCTGGCGGTCGCGCACCAGGATGGCGAATTCGTCCCCGCCCAGCCGGGCGATCATCACGCCGGGACCGACGACGCCGCGGATGCGCCGGCCGACGGCGCAGATCAGCTCGTCGCCGGCCTGATGGCCCAGCGTGTCATTGACCTGCTTGAAGCGGTCGAGGTCGAGCATCAGCAGCGACAGTTGCGCATTCGCGCCCTGCCGGTCGGTCAGCACATGCGCCAGATGGGCATCGAAGCTCATGCGGTTGGGCAGGCCGGTCAGCCGGTCATGGGCGGCCTGGTGTTCGGCGTGGCGGCGGCCGGCTTCCAGCGCGGCCGAGGAGCGGCGCAACTGGCTTAGCAACAGGAAGACCAGTATGGCGGCGACGGCAAAGGCGGCTGCCAAAGCCGGTCCGGTCTGGCGCAGCAGCATCAGGCCGGGGCGGTCGCGCTCCCAATCGAAAAAGGCGACGAAGCGGCCGGCATTGTTGAGAATGGGATGGGTCGCCCGGTCGGGCTTGGCGGTGCGGACCAGGCTGAAATGGCCGTCGGCGAACAGATATTCGTTGTTGAAGCGGCTGGCGGTGGCGTCATCGAGAAACTGCACGGCGGCGATCAGCGGTTCGGTGCCCGGCGCCTGCATGATGGCGCCGCTGTCGGACACGATGGTCATGACGCTGACAATGGCCGGCTGGCCTTCTACCAGGGCGAAATCGGAAATCGAGATCGGCCGCGGCTGCGTGCCGGGAACCACTGTGCGGGGCGGCACCGCACGGACGCGGTTGACCAGTTGCTGCACGGGGCTGGCAATGCGGCGATACTCCCGCGGCTCCACGGCCACGCCATCCTGCATCATGTAGAGCGGCTGGGCTGTCGTATCGAGCACGACGATCCGGTTGTGGCCGAAGAATTCGTGCATCCACTTGCCGATATTGCGGTCGACCCAGTTGAAATTGAACATCAGCCTGGTGTTGACCACGGTGTCGTCGCGCACGGCGACGCTGGCCAGTTCATGCTCGAGCTGGTCGCGGCGGGCCTCGATGATCTGTCCGAACATGGCGCTTTGCCGGTCGAGGGCGCGCTCGTCGATATTGGCGGTGGACCAGAAGACAAAGCCCAGCACCGCCGCCGCGGTGATCACCAGCGCCAGAACCACGGGCAGCAGAACGGCGGCAGAGAATTGCCAGCGTTCGAGTGTCGATGTCTTTGGCTGCATCAGACGACCGGTTTGAACCTTGCGAGCAAGGACCATAGCCCAGACGAAATTGCGGACTGGTTACCAAAAGACAGGTTAAGTCCGCGCCGAAACCGGCAAATAGGGGCTGCGAAGCAGGCGTCCACTGCGCTAGAAATGCTCACCGGCTGGGCGATTGCCCGGATGCAGGTGTCCCAGGAGATTTCACCATGACCAAAGCCCGCGCCCTCGTTCTCGAACGCCAGCATGAACTGGCCCTGCGCGATATCGACCTGCCGCTCGATGTCGGGCCGGGCATGGTCAGGATTGCCATCCATACGGTGGGCGTGTGCGGCTCGGATGTCCACTACTACACCCATGGCCGGATCGGGCCTTTCGTGGTCAATGCGCCCATGGTGCTGGGGCATGAGGCGGCCGGCACGGTGACCGCGGTTGGCGAAGGGGTGACCCATCTCAGCGTGGGTGATCGCGTCTGCATGGAGCCGGGTATTCCCGATCCCAATTCGCGGGCCAGCCGGCTGGGCATGTATAATGTTGATCCGGCCGTGCAATTCTGGGCCACGCCGCCGGTGCATGGCGTGCTGACCGCAGAAGTGGTGCATCCGGCCAATTACACCTTCAAGCTGCCCGACAATGTGAGCTTTGCCGAAGGCGCCATGGTGGAGCCCTTTGCCGTGGGCATGCAGGCGGCCGCCAAGGCGAAGATCGTGCCCGGCGACACCGCTTTGGTGCTCGGCGCCGGGCCCATCGGCACCATGGTGGCGCTGGCGGCTCTGGCCGGTGGCTGCGCGCGGGTCATCGTGGCCGACCTGGCCCAGCCCAAGCTCGACATATCAGCGCAGTATCAGGGGGTCATCCCGGTCAATATCCGCGAAAAGAACCTTGTCGAGGAGGTCGGCCACCTCACCGATGGCTGGGGTGTCGATGTGGTGTTCGAATGCTCGGGCTCGCCGCAGGCCTGGAAGACCATCATGGACCTGCCCCGACCCGGTGGCGCGATCGTGGTGGTCGGCCTGCCGGTCGAGCCCACCACGATCGATATTGCCGGACTGTCGGTCAAGGAGCTGCGCATCGAAAGCGTGTTCCGCTATGCCCACCAATATGACCGCGCCATCGCCCTGATCGCCTCGGGCAAGGTGGACCTCAAGCCCCTGATTTCGGAAACCTTCGCCTTCGAGGATTCGAAGGCCGCGTTCGACCGAGCCGTAGAAGCGCGGCCGAGCGATGTGAAGCTGCAGATCAGGGTGGCGGGGTAGTGCCACGCCCTCGTGGTTCGAGGCGCTGAAGAAGCGCACCTCACCATGAGGGCTACTTATTGCTCGGTGTTCCAGTAGCCCTCATGGTGAGGTGCGAGCTCTTCGCGAGCCTCGAACCACGAGGGCGTGGCAGAGGGGCAGGAGGGACAGTCATGGCGATCGAAATCCGCCCTTATCGGCCAGAAGACGCCGAGGTCACGGCTGACATTTTCCGGCGTGCGATCCTCGAAGTGTCGATCCGGGATTATACGCCTGCCGAAGCGCTGGCCTGGGCCGACGTGATGCAGGATCACGCGGCATGGGCCGCGCGGCGCGCGAGCCGGCCGACATGGATCGCCATGGTGGCCGGACGCGCCGCCGGCTTCAGCGACCTGACCAAGGACGGATTGCTCGACATGATGTTTGTACACCCTGATTTCCAGCGTATCGGGGTGGCCAGTGCGTTGCTGGCGGTGGTGGAGGCCGAAGCCATTCGGCAGGGCCATGCCAGAATCCATACGGAAGCCAGCCGCACCTCGCAGCCGTTTTTCGCCCGGCGCGGCTTCCGTGTGCTGAGCCAGGGCAACGCGAGCGTTCGGGGCGAGACCCTGGAGAACTACCGGATGGAAAAGGCGCTGCTTCGCCCCGAGCCGCTCGGAACCCAACCGACACAAGCCGTGTTGTGATCGCAGCGTCACAACACGGAATGCGTCCATGGATGTCGGCAATGAATTCGGTTTCGTCCAGACTTATCTGCCCCAGCATATCATCGCCATTCGCCTGCTGATCGCGGCCGTGCTCGGCGCCATGATCGGGTTCGAGCGGGAGTGGCATACGGCCGAGGCGGGGTTGCGCACGCATATCCTGGTGGCCGTGGCGGCGGCGCTGTTCACCATTCTCGCCTTCGAGATTTTCCACACGATCGAGGGTGGCCAGACGCGGGCCGATCCGATCCGCGCGGTTGAAGCCGTCACGGCGGGCATCGCCTTTCTGGGGGCGGGCGCCATCTTCAAGAGCGGCGGCAATGTGCAGGGGATCACCACCGGCGCCGGCATGTGGCTGGCCGGCGCGGTCGGGCTGGCAACGGCGCTGGGCTATTACCTCATCGCCTTCGGCGTGGCGCTGCTGGCGGTGCTGGTGCTGGCCACCCTGCGCGTGCTGGCCCACAAGGTGATCCGGGGCGACGACGAGCAGAATTGAGCGCTCGGTAAACCTATGGCGCCGGCCTGCCCTCTCCCCCTCGTGGGAGAGGGTGGAAATCCGCGTTCAGCGGATTTCCGGGTGAGGGGCTGCGCTAGCCCATGCATCAATGGTGGGTGATAGCTCAGTGCCCCCTCATCCGCCCTTCGGGCACCTTCTCCCACGAGGGGAGAAGGGAAAGAGCCCTGAGACCCGAAAATGAGCATTCCCCCTTGTGGGGAGGGAGTGAGGGTGGGGTGAGTCACACGCACAGGACTAGGAGGAAGGGGGCCGCGGGGAGAAGCGGTGGTCATCGGCTGGCGCTGAGGGACGAGCGCGCTGCCGACATTGCTTCTCCCCCGTGCGGAACGCGACCGGGAGGTGTCGCATCCGCGCCCACGCGCCGGACCCCTTGGAGTGAGGCCGGCGGCCTCCCCGGCCGCGATGCAAGCGGGTCGGGGAGGGTTGGAGTGGCCGGAGGGACGCTTGGGAATGCAGGAGCGGTCCGTAAACCGTCATGCAGCGCCCCTCCCGACCGAGGCATGCAACCTGTGGACGCAGGAGCTACATGCCAACCGCATCGAGGCGCTGACTGCGCGCCCAGAAACTGACAATGCCAGCCGCCTCGCGCCGGTAGGCGTCGAGTTCGGCATGGCGGAAGAAGACGGCCGAAGCGCCGGCCTCGTGCAAGGCCTCGCGGCCCTGGCGGTCGAGCGGCGGCGCCATGACCACTACTGGCACGCCCTTCTGGCGGGCCAGCGACTGGATCGAGGCTACAAATTCGAGGTTGGCCCCGCTATGGGCCTTTAGGTCTACAATGAGCAGGCAGGGCCAGTTGGCCTCCGGGTCCGCCAGCACATTGCCCAGCGCCAGGCGGCCCTCGGCCGCCCCGCCATACCAGCTGATATCGGGCGCGCCATGGGCGAGCAGCATGCGCGTCAGCAGATGCGCGGAGTGCCGGTCGTCATCGACAAGCGCCACGAAGGGCAGGTTTTCCACAATATCGTTCAACGCACACCTCGTTGTCCCGCCGGCGAGCGGAACAATGCCGAATAAGAAAATACTCGCCTGCACACCGGGAGAGCGGCGGGCGTTACTGTTCGAAACTGGGTGGTCAAGAGGCTCGGCCGGGGCCTGACCGGACGAAGCAGCGCCGCGTATTGAACGTCGACTGGCGCCCTATGATCCATTCATCGCCCGCGCAAAAGGCAAGCTCAGGTAAAGTCAATGTAACATCCGCTTGTGTTTTACATGTAAACCGTCACAATCGCCGGGTTCCTGGGAGGGGCGGTTGACCGATCCTGCGCCGCAGCGCGAGGCGATCCTGGCGGCACTCGAGCGGCTGCTCGCGTGGCCGGAAATCTCGCGCTCCCCGCAGCTCGGCCGCTTTCTCGACTATATCGTGCAACGCACACTCGAGGGGAATGAGGGGGCCATCAAGGCCTATTCCATCGCCGTAGATGTGTTCGGCCGCACGGCCGATTTCGACCCCCAGGCCGATCCCATCGTGCGGGTGCAGGCACGCAGGTTACGCAGCCTGCTGGGCGATTATTATCGCGGGCCGGGCCAGGGAGAGGCCTTACGCATCCAGCTTCCGGTCGGCCGCTATGTGCCCGATTTTGCCATGGTGGAGCCGGGCCAGCCCGAACCCGTTGCGCCGCCGGCGGCAAGGCCGCGATGGTTCGGTTCGTGGAGTTTCGGCGCATCGTGGTTTGCGCTGGCGGTCATTGCGCTGGGCCTGGCCATGGCGGCCTATGCCATGTCGGCTTGGGGGCCACGGCTAGGGCCGGGCGCGGCCGGGGCGATCCAGCGGCCAACCATCACCATTGTCGAATTCCAGAACCTGGCTGGCGCCACCGCAGCGCCGCCCCAGGCGGCCGGGCTGGCGATCGAGCTGGTGACCGATCTCGGGCAATTCGGCAATATCGGCGTGCGCTATGGTGGGGGTGGGGAGGCCAATGTCGCGGTAGCCGGCCTGCCGACCAGCGATTACGTGCTGACCGGCATTGTCCGGCCTGATGGCGAAGTGGTGCAATATAGCGCCATCCTGACCGACAGCCTCACCAGCACCGTGGTGTGGAACCAGACCTTTGCCGTGCCGGCCGCCGAGGCGTTGCAGTCGGGCGTGCTCGACAAGGTGTCGAAATCGCTGAGCCTGGTGCTGGGCAGCCCGCGCGGGCCGCTGCATGCCGCAGCGCGGCAGGTGCTGGCTTCGTCCCAGTCGATCGATGGGCGGATCAGCCCCTATCTCTGCCGCGTGCTGTTCGATCTCTATCGCGAAACCGGCGGGGCGGGCGAAGCGGTGCGCGCCAGTGCCTGCTATGCGGCGCTGTCCGAGGACGAGCGGGCAAGTCCGCCGGTGCTGGCCGCCATGGCCAGCTTGCTGGCCGAGCAGGTCGGTATCGGCGAGACGGCGCCGGAAGACCGCTTTGCCCTGGCGAGTGAGGATATCCGGCGGGCTATCGGAATCGATCCGATCAGCAGTTTCGTCTGGGAGCAGCAGGCACGCCTGCATGAAACGCTGGGCGAACGCGCCGCGGCTCGGGCCGAGTTCAGCTCTGCCGTGCAGCTCAACGGCGCCAATGTCGATGCGCTGGCCGCCTATGCATGGCTGCTGGCTCTGGGCGGCAACCTGGCCGATGCGGAAGCCATGGCGCGCGACGCGGCCGAGGCGTCGCCCAGCCCGCCGCCTTGGTATCTGGGCGTACCGGCGCTGCTTGCTTTGCGCGACGGCGATTTTGCCAGGGCCATTGCCTGCGCCGAACTCTATGCCCAGGCCGACCACGAACTGGGGCCGATCCTGGCCATCTTGGCGGGGCAGCGCGCGGGCGACAGCGCCGTGGTCAATCGCTACCTGCCGCAGGTGCTCGACGTTACGGCCTTCCGCGCCAAGGGCGTGCTGCCCCGTTTGCGCGAGCGCGTCGGCGATGACCAGTTGCTGGATGCGATCCGCACCGGCCTGATCCAGGCCGGCGTTCCGCCCATGGCCCTGGTGCGCGGCTTTTAATGCGCCGAGGACTGCGAGAAGAGGTTGATCACCAGCACCCCGGCCAGGATCAGCCCGATGCCGACAAGCGCCGGCAGGTCCAGCGTCTGGCCATAGGCGAAATAGGCGATAACAGAGACCAGCACGATGCCCACGCCCGACCAGATGGCATAGCCGATGCCGACTGGAATGGTCTGTAGCGCCAGCGAGAAGAAGTAGAAGGTGACGCCATAGCCCACCACGACCACGATGGAGGGCACCAATTGCGTGAACCCCGCCGAGGCGCGCAGGAAGGAGGTGGCGATGACCTCGCCGACAATGGCGATACCGAGATAGATGGCGCCGTTCATGACAGGTCCCTGCCTGGTTGAGCTTGCCGCTGATCTAGCGCCGGAAAGCGGTTTTGGGCACCATGCTTTATTTGCGCCGTATCAGCCAAAAATGGCTTGCGCCAATTCGACAAATCGTCGCCCGCGTTCCTCGAAATTCTTGAACTGGTTATAGCTCGGCGCGCCCGGCGACAGGATCACCGCATCAAAATCCTGGCGATGTCCGTGCAGCGCCCGCATGCCCGCTTCGAGGTCGGGCGCTTCCAGCACGGTAACCTGTGGTGCGGCTGCGCGCGTCGCCGCCGCCAGCCGCGTTCCGGTTACGGGCAGGCAGGTCAACGTGGTGACGCCATAGCCGGCCAGCAGACCCGCCAGTTCGGCATAATCCTGCTGCCGCTCGTGTCCCCCCGCGATCAGCGCCAGCCTGTGGCCGCGATAGGCCGCCAAGGCCGCCTTGGTGGCTTCGGGCGTGGTCGAGATCGAGTCGTTGACGAAAATCATGCCGCCGAAGCTGTGTTCCTCCAGCCGATGGGGCAGGGGCGTGAAGGCGGCGATGCCGGCCACCACGCCGTCCAGCGTGCCGCCTGCGGCCAGTGCGATCTGCACGGCAAGCCTGGCATTGTCGAGATTATGCGCGCCCTTGAGGCGCGAGCCGGCCACGGCCTTGTCGATCGAGGCGGATTCTGCCGCCGTCAGTTCGCGGACCAGCCGGTGCGGATCGCGCAACGCCCGTGTCACCAGCGCATTGCCCCTGGCCGCGGTGCCCAAAGCCACGGCAAAGCCGCCATCGCGGTCGATCAGGTGCAGCTTGTCGCGATAATAGCGCTCCACCGAGCCATGCCAGTCGACATGTTCGGGGTAGAGATTGGTGAGCGCGGCGATATCGGGCAGGAAGCTCATATCCGAGGTCTGGTAGCTCGACAGCTCGAACACCACGACCTTGTGCCGGTCGGCGATTTCGAGCGGCGCCAGCCCCACATTGCCGGCCAGCCCGGCATCCACGCCGGAGCGCGTCAGCATCAGGTGAACCAAAGTGGCCGTGGTCGATTTGCCCTTGGTGCCGGTAATGGCAATCACCGTGCGGTCGGCGCCATAGGCCGCGCCCCACAGATTGAGGTTCGACGTCACCGGAATGCCGGCATCGCGGGCGATGTCGAACACGTCCTTGTAGCGCGACACGCCGGGGCTCTTGACGATCAGCCCGAAGCGATGCGCGCGGATGGCGGCGGGCAGGTCGGCCGGGGCGATGATTTCGGTCTCGGCAATATCGGCCGCGCCGCTATCGACGGTGACGAAAACTTTCAGGTCGGGCTGGCGGGCTTTGAGAAAAGCGCGCGTCGAACTGGCCTCGCGGCCCGCTCCGTAAAGCAGGACCGGCTCTTCAAACCGCATATTCGGCCACCCTGGCGGCGAGCGCCGGCGGAATGTGGTGGTCGTGGCTGTCGGTCAGGCATTCGGCCATGGCCAGTTGCAGTTTCGGTTCGCCATATTGCGCCAGCAGGTCCGCCTTCACCGCCCGCACCACGGCAGTCTCATGCCAGTCGGCATGGCGGGTTAGCGTATAGAGGCAGGCCGCCGCTTCGAGAATTTCGCCCACGCATTCCCATGGCTTCTGCCCGGCGAGGCCAGCCAGTTCGCGGAACGAGCCTTCATTGGCTTCGATATCGAGCAGGTCCTTACCGAAGATGGAGAGCAGCCGATCCTTGGCCATGAAGGGCGCAAAAATCAGGAAGACGAAGTGGCATTTCGGGCATTCCCCGCACCAGAGCGGACCATCATTGCCATCAAGCCGGAAATTGCGGTTGCAGCTCGAAAACACGCGGTCGAACTTGGTCTCATGGGTGAAGAGCGAAGCGATCCGCGCTTCCGAATAGGGCCGCAGGAGCGAGAAATATTTGAGCGCTCCCCCGGTCGCGTCGCTCAGGATCGAGGCGATCAGCAGCTCGAAGCCGAGCGATTTGGAATATTGGTGATTGGTCTCGCGCCCGTCGAAGGTGACATTGCCCTCGCTGGCCGAGCGCTCATTGCTGAGCACGATCTGGTTATAGCCGTAGAGCAGGGCACACAGCGCCGCGATCATCGAATTGATCGCCGTCGAGGGCACGTGGCCGTTGTAATAGCCGGGCTCCTTGCCCAGCCGGATCATCTCGGCGTCCAGCGTCCGCGTCACATAGACAGGCTTGGTGCCGATCTTCTCCACCGAGGTCAAAATCGGCCCCTTGGGATTGACCGCAAAGGGCGTGAACTCCACCCCGGCATGGACAAGCAGGTCCACGCTGACGAGCGAATCCTTGCCGCCGCCAATGGGCAGCAGCGTCCGGTTGGGCAGGCTGGGGGCCGGCCTGGTTGCCTCGGCATCATCGGGCGCTGAAATCGTCAGCTTGCCGAAGCGCATCAGGTTGTTGCGGGCATAGAATTCGCCCAGCCCGTTCTCGTAGACATCGATGGCAAAGGCGCGCTCGGCCTCGGTCAGCGGAATGGCCGGAGCGGCAATCTCGAAGGGGGCCTTGAGCTTGAAATAGCTCACGCCCAGCACCACCGCGGTCAGATCCAGCAGCTTGCGGAATGCCGGGCTCTGTGCGGCCGTCGCGTCGGCGCCAGCGGGCAGGCCCAGCGTTTCGGTGAAGTTGAGGCCATCGAGGCCATAGCTGAAGCGGGCTATGCCCGTCGCCGGGTCGAAAGTGGGGCGCTCGATGTGGAATTGTTCGGTCACGGCCTGGATCACTCGCGGGGTTGATTGACCATATAGGTGATTTGCCGCCGTGGCGGGAGTGGGGCATTTTTTATGTCGAAATTGGCCCTTCTCGTTCGTCGCACTATCATCAGGCCCCATTGGGGGTTCAAAAGAGGAGAAAATCCATGCGCGTGGTCGTTTTCGTCAAGGCAACCGAGGATAGCGAAGCCGGGGTCCTGCCGCCGGGCGACCTGCTGGAGCAGATGGGCAAGTACAATGAGGAACTGGTCGATGCCGGCATCATGCTGGGCGGCGACGGTCTGAAGCCCAGTTCGCAGGCCAGGCGCGTGGCCTTTGATGGCCTGGGCCGCACGGTGATCGACGGGCCCTTCGCCGAAACCAAGGAGCTGGTGGCCGGCTACTGGATCTGGGAAGTGCGCGACATGGATGAGGCCGTAGCCTGGGTCAAGCGCTGCCCCAATCCGATGCTGGGCAAGAGCGAGATCGAAATCCGCCCGGTCTTCGAAATGAGCGACTTTGCCGAGACCATGACCCCCGAAGCCGAAGAGATTCACAATCGGGTGCGGGACAAGGAACAGCGGCGCTAGCCGGCAGAGGGCAAGCCATGCGCGTAATGGTATTCGTGAAGGCCACGCCGGAGAGCGAGGCCGATGTCATGCCGGGCAGCGACCTGCTCGAGGCCATGGGCAAGTACAATGAGGAACTGGTCGATGCCGGCATCATGCAGAGCGGCGGCGGTCTCAAGCCGTCCTCGCAGGCCAAGCGGGTTGCCTTTGACGGCATGGCAAGGACTGTCATCGACGGACCCTTCGCCGAGACCAAGGAACTGGTGGCCGGCTATGCGATATGGGAGGTGCGCGACATGGACGAGGCCGTGGCCTGGGTCAAGCGCAGCCCCGATCCGATGTTCGGAGAAAGCGTGATCGAAATCCGCCCGATTTTCGAGATGAGCGACTTCGCCGAGACAATGACCCCGGAAGCCGAAGCGGTCCACAACCGGGTGCGGGACAAGGAGGAGGGGCGGTAGCCCTCAGCAGATCCGCATCTGCAGGCGCATGACGATATCGCTGCCCAGGCGCTGGAAGCCGTATTCGCGCATGGTGCAGCTCCAGTTGCCATCGCCCGTCCGTTCGATGCGGAACAGGTTATAGCGCGCCGGGTCGTCCAGCGTGCCACCCTGCGCGGCGCTGGCGGCGGCGACGCCGACCACGGGCACTTCCTTGTCCTTGCCGGGAATGGAATGGATCGAGGAGCGGTGCGTGTGGCCGTGCAGGATCAGTTCGGCCCCATGCTCGGCAATGACCTGGCGGAACAGCTTGTGCCCCTTGAGGCCGAAAGAGGGGTGCTGCAGTTCCGGATTGGGCGGGTGATGGATCAGTACGGTGCGGAAATAGCCGGCCTCGCCCATCAGCCGCAAAATCCGGCCCAGCCGCTCGGCCTGTTTCTCGTCGAACCGGCCCACGGCCAGGAAGGGCCGCGTCGGCACGGCGCTTGAACACGAGATGATGGCCAGCTCCCCCACGCGGCGCACGAAGGGGAAGGCGGCGTCGTCAAGGGTTTCCCCCTGCAGGTATTCGCCCCAGCTCTTTTGCGCCGACTCGAGCGCGCCGGGCACATAGGCATCGTGATTGCCGGGGCAGGCGGCCACCCTGTCCGAGCCGCCAAGCGCCTGCAGCCACTGGGCAGCGCGGTCGATCTCGAAGGGCAAAGCCAGGTTGACCAGGTCGCCGGTAACGGCAATGAAATCGGGATTCTGCGCCCGCAGATGGGCGACCAGGCTGGTCAGCGTCTCGCTGTTGAGCTCGTCATGGCGGCGCAGTTTCCAGTTGAGATAGCCGGTGAGCCGCTTGCCCAGCAGGTCGCGCCAACCGACGTCGGGCATGGGTGACAGGTGAATGTCGGAAATGTGGGCGAGGGTGATCATCGGGGGCGTAATGCCAGAAGGAAACGGGCAAGAAAACGGTCAATCGCCGCAACACTCAATTTTGTCGTCATCAAGTCTCTGCTACCGGTAGGCCCAGAAGGAGTATTTCCGATGCAGATGAATGGCAGGCAGCGGCTGACGGCCAAGGTGTTCCTGACCCTCAAGGGCCTGTGGCATCGCATGACGCTGGGCGCGCGCGTCATGGTGGTCGATGGCGACAAGGTCTTGTTGATCCGGCACACCTATGTGCCGGGCTGGCAGTTTCCCGGCGGCGGTGTCAGCCCGGGGGAGACGCTCGAACATGCCGGCGCCCGCGAAACGCTGGAAGAAACCGGCTATCGTGTCGTGGGGCCGATGGAGCTGTTCGGCGTCTACCACAATGCCAGCACGGTCACCGATCGCGACCATGTCGCCTTCTACGTGGCCAAGAGCTTCGAGCATGCCTTCGAGCGCAAGCCCGACCGGGAGATTGCCGAAGTCGGCTGGTTCGATCGCCGCACCCTGCCCGAAAAGGTGACGCCGGCCACCAGCCAGCGGATCGACGAATATTTCGACGGCGCCCCCAAGCGCGAGATTTGGGGGTATTGAGGCACGCCCTCGTGGTTCGAGGCGCTAAAGAAGCGCACCTCACCATGAGGGCTACTCTTGGTGCGGTGTTTCAGTAGCCCTCATGGTGAGGTGCGAGCTCTTCGCGAGCCTCGAACCACGAGGGCGTGGCGCTTCTACTTCAAAAACGGCAGATCCGGCCCGATCGGAATAATCCGTGTCGGATTGATCGTGATGTGGCTCCAGTAATAATGCGTCGTGATGTGGTCGAGATCGACCGTCTCCTTGACGCCAGGCACCTCGTAGAGTGCCTTGAGATAATGGCTGATATTCTTGTAGTCGGCGATGCGCTGCCGGTTGCATTTGAAATGCCCGACATAGACGGCATCGAACCGCACCAGCGTGGTGAACAGCCGCCAGTCCGCCTCGGTAATGGTGTTGCCGGTCAGATAGGGCGTTTCGCCCAATAGACCCTCGACCCAGTCCAGCGCCTCGAACAGTTTTGCCACCGCCCCGTCATAGGCCTGCTGCGTCGTGGCAAAGCCGGCCTTGTAGACGCCATTGTTGATGTCGTCATAGACGCGGGTATTGATCTCGTCGATCTGGCCGCGCAGGGCCTCGGGATAATAGTCGTCCGTATTCCCGGTCAGCTCGTTGAAGGCCGAGTTGAACATGCGGATGATTTCCGAGCTTTCATTGGAAACGATCTGCCCCGTCTGCTTGTCCCATAGCACCGGCACGGTCACGCGGCCGGTATAGTCCGGCACGGCTTGGGCATAGACCTGCCACAGGTAATCCTTGCCGAAGAGCGCGTCGCCGGTCGAACCCTCGTCCTGACGGAAGCTCCAGCCGGTTTCATCGGGCATTTTCGGCGAAACCACCGAGACCGAGATCAGGCTTTCGAGCTCCTTGAGTTTGCGGAAAATCAGCGTGCGATGCGCCCAGGGACAGGCCAGCGACACATAGAGGTGGTAGCGCCCCGCTTCGGCCTTGAAGCCGCCAGTGCCGGATGGGCCGGGGCTGCCATCGGCGGTGATCCAATTGCGGAAGCCGGCCTGGCTGCGCTTGAATTCGCCGCCGGTCTTTTTGGTGTCATACCACTGGGTGGACCATTTTCCGTCGATCAATTGTCCCATGATCGCGCCCTTTCCGTCATGTTGTCGACGCCTTGTCGGGGTCAAATCCCCCAGCGTCAGTTGCGTTGCCTGACACATAGTCCTTGCCGACGCGAGCGATAAGGCGGCTCTGGAGTAACGAACCGTTGTGCATTTCAGACACAGGCGCCTGCGCCTCTTGAAAATCGGGGTGTCCGCCATGACTTTTCGTTTTACGCGAAGCCCCTGTGGTGCTAAGCGAATTTCAGGCGTGGAGGCGCCCAGGATGGTGAAGGTTCTGCTGGTGACACGACGACCGTAAGCGGTCTTTCGAAACGGTACCCATAGGGGTGCCGGTCTCACTTACGCATCCTCATTCTGGATCATCGTCATGACCCTCGATACTGCGCCCTCGGCCGCTGCCGCTGCTGTCTCCGCCTCGCCCTTGCGTGTGCCCACCGTGCGTCCCGCCACTTCCGCCGATGATGCCTTCATCGAGGAGTTGCAGGCTATTGCCTTCGGTCCCGGCCGGTTTTCCAAAACCGCCTATCGCATCCGCGAGCGCTTTCCCATCGATCCGAGTCTGAGCCTCGTTGCCGAAGTCGATGGCACGGCCTGCGGCTCGGTGTGGATGACGCCGATTTCCATCGGCGGCATCAATGGCTGGATGCTCGGCCCGCTGGCCACCCATCCCAATTTCCGCAAGCTGGGCGCCGGCAAGCTGCTGGCCCGCGAAGTCACCAAACGCGCCCTGGCGCGCGGTGACGGCCAGTTCGTCATGCTGGTGGGCGACCGCGACTATTACTGCCCGCTGGGCTGGGAGCCGACCGCATTGGGCAATATCGAATTCCCCGGCCCGGTCGACCCCACCCGCGTGCTGGTCTTCGCCGAAGACAAAAGCCTCGCCACCGCGCTGAGCGGCCCGATTGCGGCGTGGATCCAGGGGTAATTTTTAGCGGATACCCCCTCCCAACCTCCCCCTGATAGGGGGAGGAGCCGCGCGGTGGTCTTGGCAATATTGTGCCGCAAACTCAATCTGTTCCTCCCCCTATCAGGGGGAGGCTAGGAGGGGGTACCCCCTTCGGGTAGCCATTTCCTCCCGAACTGCACTATCCTCCCCCTCCCGAACCCTTTTCCGGTGCCTCCTTGTCGTCCGACGACGCCATCATCACCCGCCTGGCCACGCGCCTGCTGACTGCCCCACCGCCCTGGCCGGCGGCGGAAGCGCTCGTGCCGGATTGGGCGCCGGAGGAGCCGTTCAGCCGCCCGCCTACGCCGGCGGCGGTGCTGATCGCGCTGATTCGGCGGCCCGAGGGTCATACCGTGCTCTATACCGAGCGCTCGCCGGATCTCCGGGCCCATTCCGGCCAGGTGGCCTTTCCCGGCGGCAAGGTGGATGCCGATGATGCTGACGTCGCGGCCGCCGCCCTGCGCGAGGCCTTCGAGGAAGTGGGGATGGAGCGCGCGGACGCGACTGTGCTCGGCTTCATGCCGACCTATTTCACCGGCACCAATTATCTCATCACCCCTGTTGTCGCCACGGTCGAGCCCAGCGGCCCCTTCGTGCCCAATCCGGGCGAAGTGCATTCGGTGTTCGAAGTGCCGCTGCAGCGCATTCTCGCCAACGAGGCCTATGGCCAGTTCCGCATCAAGCGCAATGGCCAGGAACACCGCACCTGGCAGATCGACCATGATGGCCACCGCATCTGGGGCATCACCGCCAATCTCACCCGCCGCTTCCGCGAACTGGCGATGAGCGAGGCCGTGCCATGAGCGATCCACTGCGCGATGCCGAATGGCTCAATCGCCCCGAGGTACAGGCCATCTTCGCCGCACTCGACGGCGACAGGCGCCGTACCCGCGCCGTGGGCGGGGTGGTGCGCGACACGATCATGGGCCGGCCGCATAGCGGCGATATCGACATGGCCACGGAGCTCCTGCCCGACGAGGTCATGGCGCGGGCCAAAGCCGCCGATATCGCCTGCTACCCCACCGGCATCGACCACGGCACGGTGACGCTGCGGCTGGGCGAAACCCTGGCCGAAGTCACCACCCTGCGCCGCGATGTCGAGACCGATGGCCGCCATGCCGTGGTGGCCTTCGGCACCGATTGGGTCGAGGATGCCGGCCGCCGCGACTTCACCCTCAACGCGCTCTATTGCGCCGCCGACGGCACGCTTTACGACCCGCTTAATGGCGTCGAGGATGCGCGCAACGGCACCATCCGCTTCATCGGCGACCCGGCCCGGCGCATCGCCGAGGACGGGCTGCGCGTTTACCGCTTCTTCCGCCTGTCGGCCAGCCATGGCGGCGAACGGCTGGACCCCGATGGCCTCACCGCCTGCGCTGCCGCCGTGGGCCAACTCGCCCATCTGTCGCGGGAGCGCGTCGGCAGCGAAATGCTGCGCATGCTGGCTTTGCCGAAAATCGCGCTGACGCTGGCGGTGATGTCGGAAATCCGCCTCCTGCCGCTTGGCGACGCCACCCAGCGCGCATTGGTGGCCTATGAAAGCATTGGCGGCCAAAGCCCCGCCACACGGCTGGCGCTGATCGGCGGCGACGATCTCGATGCCCTGCAATCGGCCTGGCGGCTTTCCAACGAGATGCTGGCCACGGTCCGCGCCATCACCCGCGCTGCCGAATTGCTATCCGATGACAGGACCGCCGAAGCCGCCTACCGCCATGGCGAACAGGCCGTCGAAGGCCTCGCGGCTGCCGCGTCCCTCAACCATTGGGGGCCAGCCCGGCTGGCCGAAACCGCCCGTGTGCTGGGCGCCACTGTCGTGCCGCCCTTCCCCGTCACCGGACACGATCTTGCCGGCCTCGGCATGGCGCCGGGACCGGCCCTTGGCCAGGAACTGGTCCGTCTCGAAGGGGCCTGGATCGAGAGTGGTTTCACGCTCGGCAAAGCCGAGCTACTGGCGCTGGTCAACGCGGGATCGAAATCCCGGTAGTCCAGCAGCCCTCATGGTGAGGTGGTACCTCGTTGTGAGGTAGCCCAGTAGCCCTCATGGTGAGCTTGTCGAACCACGAGGGCGTGGCATTGCAGCCTCCACTCGCTCGACCTCGTGGTTCGACAAGCTCACCATGAGGTCTTTGCCCTTAGTGCTTGGTCGCCTTGCCCGCACCGACATCGACGATACGCTCCTTGATGCGCTCGATCATGTCGGGCCGCACCTCGGTTTCGCCGTGATAGGTCCGAAGGTTTTCCACCGCGCGGCGCACCACTTCGGCCTCGCTTTCCGCTTCGGCATGCCAAGTGGCGCCGGGAATCAGGGAACTGGATTCAAAGCGTTTCATGTCTTTCCCTCCTTTGTGCCAAGGCACAACGCCCGCGGCAGGGCAGGGGTTCCCCCTCAGTCGTCGGCGAACTCGCCCAGATTGCCCAGGCCTTCCAGCCAGGTGCCGTTGTCGTCGCGCACCACTTCGCGCGGCAGCACGCCGCTTTCGGCGGCGATGGCGTCGGCCAGGTCGCGGGCATGGGTGACCACCCAGACCTGGCTGCGCTCGGCCGCCTTGACGATCAGCCGCGCCAGCATCGGCAACAGATTGGGATGGAGGCTGTTTTCTGGCTCGTTCAGCGCGATGAAAGGCGGCAGTCGATAGGAGAGCAGGGCGCCCGCCAAAGCGAGGAATTGCAGCGTGCCGTCGGAAAGCTCGTGCGGTTCGAAGACCCGCTTGGGCATTTCGGCATAGCGCATGCCGAAGCTGGCGAATTCGCCGACCTCAGGGATGACCAGTTCCGCGCCGGGAAAGGCATCTTCGATCGCCCGGTCGAGGTCGATCCGGTCGCCCCGGATATGGTGCAGTGTCGCCAGCACGGCGCCCAGATTGCTGCCGTCCGAGGCCAGCGAAGGCGCCGTCACCGCCCGCGATGGCCGGCGCAAGGCGGATTCGGCGTCGGTGCGGAAACCGTGAAAGAACCGCCACGCCACCAGCCCATCGCGCACCAGCGCAATCTCGGAGCGTCCGGACAAAGCGGCCAAGGCCGTCTCGCTGGCCAGCAGGTCGTCATTGGCCACCTCGCGGCGCCCGCTCGCGTCGCGCGCCCAGGCCACGCCGCCCTTGCGCTCCATCAGGCTGACCGTCTTGCCGCGCTGCTGCCAGTCGAGGCTTTCGGTCCGCACCTGTGCTTCGCCCGGAAAGGCCGCTTCCGTCTTGGCGGGGAAGCCCGCTTCGAGCCGATAGGTCGGATCGAAGCTGCCATCGCCCAGATCGGCGAAACTGGCGGCCAGCCGCAGCTTGTTGCCCTCGTCCTTGCGATAGCCGTCGGTGCGATACATCGGATCGAAACTGCCGTCGGGCGACAGGTTCCTGCCACCCGCCCAGAAGATCGAAGCCAGCCCGCCCTCGCGGGCGATTTCGTCGGCCAGCGTGCCGCGCGCCGCCGCCTGCAGCAATTCCAGCGAGCGGTAGAGGTTGGTCTTGCCCACGCCATTGCCGCCCACCAGCACCGTCAATTGCCGCACCGGAAACCGGATCTTGCGGACCGAACGATAGCCGATGATCTCGACGGCAGAGAGGGGCATGTCACGGCCAGCGCACTTCCGGCGGCATGGAGGAGAGGATCGAGTTCACATTGCCCCCGGTCTTGAGCCCGAATGTGGTGCCCCGGTCATAGAGCAGGTTGAATTCCACATAGCGCCCGCGACGCACCAGCTGTTCATGCCGGTCCGCTTCGGTCCATTCCGTCTCGAAATTGCGCCGCACCAGTTCGGGATAAATCCCGAGGAAGGCCTCGCCCACCGCCTTGGTGAAGTCGAAATCGGCGTCCCAGTCGCCCGAATTGTGGTGGTCGTAGAAAATCCCGCCCGTGCCGCGATGCTCGTTGCGATGGGGCAGGAAGAAATACTCGTCGCACCAGTCCTTGTAGCGCTGGTAGTCGACGCCGGGTCGGCCTTCGCAGGCCGCGCGCATGGCGGCGTGGAAATCCACGGTGTCCTTGTCGTCCTGCACCCGACGGCGATCCAGCACCGGGGTCAGGTCGGCGCCACCGCCGAACCACTGCTTGCCCGTCACGATCATGCGCGTGTTCATATGCACCGCCGGCACATGCGGGTTCCACGGATGCACGATCAGCGAAATGCCCGAACTCCAGAATTTGGCGCCTTCTTCGGTGCCCGGCATCTGCTTGGCGAAATCGGCCGAGAATTCGCCATGAACGGTCGAGATATGCACGCCCGCCTTTTCGAACACCCTGCCATGCAGCATGCCCATTTCCCCGCCACCGCCGGCGGTGCGATCCCATGGCGTGATCTCGAACCGGCCTGCCGGCATATGGGCATTGGGCCCCTCCACGTCGGCTTCGATGCTCTCGAAGGCGGCAAAAATCCGGTCGCGCAGGGCGCGGAACCAGGTCTGGGCAGTGGCCTGCTTGGCCACGATGTCGTCTGGAAGTGTCATAGTGTCAGTGAAATGGACCGTCATGTGAGCCCTGTAAAGCTGTTGCTCGGCGTTTTTCTGTCCCCAGCATAGCCGTCACTGCTTCCAGCGCGTTGATCCAGCGCAAGCGAATTTCGGATTGGTACACAAAACCCCCTTGACCATAACTAAAAGGTTATATAGCTATTTAGTTACGAACGAGGAGCCAATCATGTTCAGGCAATTGCTGACCACCCTTTCCTTCGTCGCGGCCCTAGCGGTTGCGACCCCATCCATCGCCCAGGGAGAAACCACAATGAGCACCCCCACGACCACCGATCGCGTCGCCGTCAACGGCGTCGAGCTGTATTACGAAATCCACGGCGAAGGTTCGCCGCTGGTCATGCTGCATGGCGGCGTCAACCCGTCCGACATGTTCGGCGCGCCGCTGGCCGAAATGGCCAAGACCCACAAGGTCATCGCCATCCATATGCGCGGCCATGGTTTCAGCACCGACAGCGACGCCCCCTGGAGCTACGAACAGATGGCCGATGACGTCGATGCTCTGCTGGGCACACTGGGCATCGACAAGATCGACGTCATGGGTTGGTCGCTGGGTGGTGGCGTCGCCTATCAACTGGCCATCCGCCATCCCGAGCGGGTGGGCAAGCTCATCGCCATCTCGATGAATGTACGGAACAACGGCAATTTCCCCGAGGTCGAGGCGGCGTTCGAGGCCATGCCTGATATGGCGGCCCAGATCGCGCAGGGTGTCGCCCAGTCGCCGCTTGGCGCGCTCTATCCCGATGCCGACTGGGAAACCATCTTCCGCAAGACCGGCGAGATGAACCAGCATAGCTATGACTGGTCCGCCGATATCGCGGGGATCACCGCCCCGACGCTGCTGATCTTTTCGGATGCCGACATGATGCATCCCGAGCATATCGTGGAAATCTACAAGCTGTTCGGTGGCGGCACGCGTGATGCCGGTGTCGATGGCGCGCTGCGGCCGACGTCCAACCAGCTCGCGATCATTCCCGACACCACCCATTATGACCTGATGCTCAAGGCGACCAAAAGCGCCACGGACTATGCCAACGCCTTCCTCGCGAAATAGGCCCGTCAGCGCAGGCCGGCGAATCCGCCGGTCTGCCGCCTGGCTTCCCCGAGGACAAGCGTCGCGGCCAGCGCGACATTGATCGAGCGCATTCCCTCGCGCATGGGAATGCGCACAAGCACATCGCAGGCTTCCGCCACCGCGTCCGGCACGCCGGCGCTTTCGCGGCCCACCATCAAGATGTCGTCCGGCCCATAGTCCACCGCATAGGCCGAGGTCTCCGCCTTCGTCGTCAGCAGCACCAGCCGCCGCTTCTGATCCTGCCGCCAGGCGTTGAAGACAGTCCAGCTCACATGCTCCTGCACCGCGGCATGGTCGACATAGTCGAGCCCCGCCCGCGCCAAAGCCCTGGGCGAGAAAGGGAAGCCGGTGGGGTGGATCAGGTGGATGGTCGTGCCCAGGCAGGCGCCCAGCCGGATCAGCGTGCCGGTATTGTTGGCAATGTCGGGCTGATAGAGGGCGAGATCGACCGGCATGGCTGATTCTTTTCGATTGTCGGGCATTTGCCGGCTCCTCCTACAGGCGCAAGCCGGGTGGGGTTGGGTATAGTGTCGCACTTCTCGGGTGTCACCCTTGGGTGCACTGGACAAGTTCCTGTGACAGTGCAAAAAGAACCGCAACTGACGGGCCGCTTGAGGGCGGACGGCTGCCGATTCTGCCTATGCGTGAAACGGTTTGCTACGCCGGCCGCGTCTGAAGTGATTGTACGGGGATACGGACCTTGGCCACGCAAGCTCATCATTCAACAAGTCGGCGGGATTTCATCTTCGTCGCAACCGGTTCGGTGGCCGCTGTCGGCGCTGCCGCCACTGTCTGGCCGCTGATCAACCAGATGAACCCCGATGCTTCGACGCTGGCCATGGCCAGCATCGAGTTCGACATTTCCGCGATCCCCGAAGGGCAGTCGGTCACCATCATGTGGCGCGGCCTGCCGGTTTTCGTGCGTCACCGCACCCAGGCCGAGATCGACGAGGCCAAGGCGGTTCCGCTGGCCGACCTCAAGGACCCCGAGACCGACGAGCAGCGCACCAAGCCCGGCCACGAGCAGTGGCTGATCATGATCGCCAACTGCACCCATCTCGGCTGTGTCCCGGTCGGCGATTCGGGTGATTTCGACGGCTGGTTCTGCCCCTGCCATGGCTCGCACTACGATAGTGCCGGCCGCATCCGCAAAGGCCCCGCACCGAAGAATCTGGTGCTGCCGCCTTATGAATTTCTCAGCGATACGCTGGTCCAGATCGGTTAGTGGGGGCTTTTCCGATGTCAGAACATTCGACTTACACGCCCGGCAACGGCCTCGAGAAGTGGCTCGATGAGCGCCTTCCGATCATCCGGTTCTCCAAAGAGCACCTGATGGACTTCCCGACGCCGAAGAACCTCAACTACTGGTGGACCTTCGGCGCTATCCTGGTGATGTGCCTGGCGATCCAGATCGTCACCGGCGTCATCCTGGCCATGCACTATACGCCGCATGTCTCGATGGCCTTCGACTCGGTCGAGCATATCCGCCGCGACATCAATGGCGGCCGCATGATCCAGTCGTTCCACGCCGTGGGCGCCTCAATGTTCTTCGCGGCCGTCTATATCCACATCTTCCGCGGCATGTATTTCGGCTCCTACAAGGCGCCCCGCGAGATCCTGTGGATCCTGGGCGTCTTGATCTTCCTGCTGATGATGGCGACCGCCTTCATGGGCTATGTGCTGCCCTGGGGCCAGATGTCCGGCTGGGCTGCCACCGTGATCACCAATATCTTCGCGGCCATCCCGGTCATCGGCACGCCGCTGCTGGAACTGCTGCGCGGCGGTTTCTCGGTCGGCAACCCGACGCTGAACCGCTTCTTCTCGCTGCACTACCTGCTGCCCTTCATCATCGCCGCCATCGTGGTGCTGCATATCTGGGCCCTGCATGTGCCCGGCAACAACAACCCCGTCGGCGTCGACGTGAAGGATACCAAGCGCGATACATTGCCCTTCCATCCGTATTACACGATGAAGGACGCATTCGGCATGGTGCTGTTCCTGATCCCGTTTGCCTGGTTCGCGTTCTTCGCGCCCGACATCCTGGGTCACCCGGACAACTATATCGAATTCAACAGCCAGGTGACGCCGGCCCATATCGTGCCCGAATGGTACTTCCTGCCATTCTACGCGATCCTGCGGGCCATCGACTTCAACATCCTGTTCATCGACTCCAAGCTCGGTGGCGTGATTTTCTTCGGCGGCTCGATCCTGATCCTGTTCTTCCTGCCCTGGCTGGATACGTCCAAGGTTCGCTCGGGCAACTTCCGCCCGATGTTCAAGTGGTTCTACTGGCTGTTCGTGGTCAACTTCGTGGCGCTCACCTATCTGGGCGCGGCGCCGGCCGAGGGCATCTACGTGCTGCTCGCCAAGATCTGCACCGCCTACTACTTTATCCACTTCCTCGTCATCCTGCCGCTGCTCGGCCGCATAGAGACGCCCCGGCCATTGCCGACCAGCATCTCCGAAAGCGTCCTGGGCAAGGCACATTGAGGCAAGGGGCAGGAACCATGTTGAACACCAAGACTATCCTCGCCACCCTGGCGCTGGTTGCCGGCTTCGCAGCTCCCGCCATGGCGCAGGACCATTCGAGCCCGCATATCGAAAAGCAGAACTGGTCGTTTGCCGGCATTTTCGGCACCTATGACCAGAACCAGCTGCAGCGCGGCTTCCAGGTTTTCCGCGAAGTCTGCTCCAGCTGCCACGGCGCTCGCCTGATCGCCTTCCGCAACCTTGCCGAAGCGGGTGGCCCCGGCTTCTCCGAAGAGCAGGTCAAGGCGCTGGCGGCCGAATATGAAGTGGCCGATCCCACCGCCGATGGCGGTGTGCGCACTGCCGTGCCGGCCGATCGCTGGCCGTCGCCCTTCGAGACCGAACAGGATGCCCGCGATGCCAATGGCGGCGCGCTGCCGCCGGACTTCTCGGTGCTGGCCAAGGCCCGCGGCGTCACCGACGCCTTCCCGTTCTGGGTGTTCAACTACTTCACCGGTTACTCGGAAGGCGGCCCGGATTATATCCACGCGCTGCTCAACGGCTATCACGAGGAAGTGCCGGAGAATGCGCCGCACAATTCGGACGGCACGCCGTTCGACCTGCCGGAAGGCAAGTATTACAACGACTACTTCCCTGGCCATGCCATCGGCATGGGCCCGCCGCTGATGGACGAGTTGGTGGCCTATGAAGCCGCCGAAGGCGAAGCCGAAGTGCCGCTGACCGTGCAGCAATATTCCACCGACGTTGCCGCCTTCATGATGTGGATGGCCGAGCCGCACCTGTCGGGCCGCAAGCAGACCGGTTTCGTCGTGCTGCTGTTCCTCGTGCTGTTCGCCGGCCTGATGTACGCCACCAAGCGCCGCATCTGGCAGGGCATCGAGCACTGACCAGCGGCCGCTAAGCGGCAAAATCGCCCCGGTGGGGCGATTTTAGATGGTCAGGCCCGAAGAGTTATGCTCGCAGGGCCCAGACGCTCCAGGCATTCGATCTCAAAGGGGCCCCTAGGGGCCCTTTCTGCTGCTGCCACACGCACCGGTCCCACCCTCCCCCTTGTGGGGAGGGAAGCGAGATAGGACTTAGCTTCAGCTGAGTCCGTGATCGAGCAGGGTGGGGGGGGCGAGGTTCCCGCAAGCTCAATGCGTGCGGCACCTGCGACACCCCCACCCTAGATCCCTCCCCTCGAGGGGGAGGGAAGGACGACTGATGCGTCTGCGTCATCACGGCCGCTTCACCCCCTTGCCATTCACGCTTCGGACCGCAATATTCCAGACAAGCCGTCCGCGTTGCCGAGGGAGCCGACATGTCCGCCATTCGCATTGCCGTCACTGTCGTCAGCACCGCCATTGCCGTGAGCCGCCATCCGGCTGTCCGCGCCGGCATCAATGCGGTGGCCGCCAACCCCAAGGCGCGCGAAACCGCGATCAGCGTCACCCGCAGTGCCGCCTACAATGCCGGGGTCATCGCCCGCCATATCGTCGGCCGCCGCTCGAGCTGAATTCCCCTATTTTCACCTTCTGACAGGTTTGCCATGCCGCTCGACCTCAAGGCCCTCGTGCGCACGATTCCGGACTATCCCAAAAAGGGCATCCTGTTCCGGGACATCACCACGCTGATCGAGCACCCCGAGGGATTCAAGGAAAGCATCGAGCGCATCGCCAGCCAATATCGCGGCCAGGGCATCACCCATGTTGCCGGCATCGAGGCACGCGGCTTCATCTTCGGGGCGGGCGTGGCCATTGCGCTGGGCGTGGGCTTCATCCCCATCCGCAAGAAGGGCAAGCTGCCCGGCGAGACCATCGGACAGAATTACGCGCTGGAATACGGCGTCGACACGATCGAGATCCATGCCGACGTGCTTGACGGCGATGACAAGGTGCTGCTGGTCGATGATCTCATCGCCACAGGCGGCACTGCCATCGCCGCCGTCGGCCTGCTGCGCCGCACCGGTGCCACGGTGGAAGACGCCGCCTTCGTCATCGACCTGCCGGATCTCGGCGGCGCCGACAAGCTCAAGGCCGAACGCGTCGTGGTATCAGCGCTGATCGCGTTTGAGGGGCATTAGGGCTGTAATTTCGTCCCAAGAGTGGAGCCAACCCTCGCCCCTTGTGGGAGAGGGTGGTTTTCCGCGTTCAGCGGAAAACCGGGTGAGGGGGCTGCGCTCCCCCATGCTTCAATGCCGGCGGACGGTTCAGCACCCCCTCATCCGCCCTTCGGGCACCTTCTCCCACGAGGGGAGAAGGGGAATCCGGTGGAGACAGCCAGATAGTTGCCAAATCCTCGATCTGTTCCTCCCCCTATCAGAGGGAGGCTAGGAGGGGGTATCCGACAAGGACTCTTCCTGCGGGGCAGCTTCTACCAGCTATTCCGCCCATCCACCTTCTCGACGGCGATCCCCGACCAGTCCAGATCATCCACCAGCCGCAAATTCACCGCATAGCTCCGCTGCGTCGGCATGCTGCCGGGCGTAAACCCTTCCTTGGGTGTGCCGTCATTGTTGTAGACCGAGGCCCAGTCGGGCGAGTCGCCCCAGGTCTGCATGCCGCAATTGCCGCAGAAATGGTGCTGGTTCATGCCGTCGCTGGCCGAATAGGTTTTGTCTCCCTCCTGCGACAGGAATTTCATCTCGCCGGCGCTGTAATAGCCCCACACCGCGCCAGTGCGGGCGCAATAGCTGCAATTGCATTCCTTGGCATGGGCCGGGGGATGGGGCAGTTCGATCCGGGTGGCGCCGCAATGGCAGGAGGCGATGAGGGACATAGCTAGGCTCCGTGTTCTGATGCGCTCACCATGGCCCGGACGTGCTGACAGGCCCTGTCAGCATCGACGCATGGCGGCGTACAGTGTTTCAGGCGGCCATGGCCTCGCGGATATCGACCAGGCAGAACTGGTTGCCCTCGGGGTCGCGCATCACCGTATAGGTGGGCAGAACGCGCACCGTTTCGGCGCCCGCTTCGCGCAGGTGTTCCACCGTGCCGGGGCGATCATCGACCTCGATGTCGAAATGCACGCGGTTATTGTCGTAGCGGCGGCCCTCGACATTCTGGAAGCAGATGGACGGGCCGGGGCCATCGACCATCACGGTGGGGTCGGTCTCGGGCGTCAGGCCCAGGGCCGCCAGCCGCGCGATCTCGGCATCGTCATAGGCGCGGATGGCATAGCCATCGAGCAGGCCCACCCAGAAGGTGGCAAGTTTGGCCGGCTTGTCGCAGTCGAACACGATCTCGTGGATTTTCCCCATCATCGTCTCCTTCTTGTCCTTGCGTCTTGGCTAGACCGCAATTGCGGCAAGACTGGCGCAGGCAAAAGCCCGGCGCAATGCTGCGCCGGGCCCGATGTCAGTGCCGCTTGCCGAGCAGAGCCTCCAGCGTGGGGAGCGGCAATGTCTGCTCCCTGGGCTGGGCGACCTTCCTGGTCTCCGCCTTGCGCATCGGGATCGGTGCGCCGTGGCGTGGCACGTTCTGGGTACGGGCGACCGGTTGGGGCCGCTGGAAGATGTTCTTGGGCATGAGCAAAGCCTTTCACTCTCCCCGCCCGGCGTTCTCGACGCGGCGACGGGGTTGCAACAGAAGGGCGCAGCGCAAGCGAAAGCGCCGCGCGATGAAACGTGGTTTTGGTCGGACGCCGGGGGAAGTCGCTGGAGCGTTTCCAGGAAAAGTGGTCACCACTTTTCCGGTTCGGAAACGCGACCAGCCAAAGCAGGGAGGGAGACGGGTCGGCCGGCCGTTAAAGGCAGGCGTATCGTGAACCGAATCTCGCACTGAACGGCATCCAATATCCTTCGATCACGCGCAGGCGCGGAGCGGCGGATTGTCGGGCGTCCGGGGCAAGTTCTCAGTTCATTTCGACGTAGACCTCATCTTGGAAACGGGCGGACCATAGAAAAAGGACGGGCCGACGTCAACCGCCAGCCCGCCAGTTCTCCTCCCTCAGGGTTCTAGGCGCCCTGTTTGCGGGGCCTGTTCGGCCCCGATATCGGTCTCGTTGCGGGTCTTCCACAGCGAGAAGATCACCCCGCCCGCCAGGATCGTCAGCGTCACGATCAGGCTCAGCAGCGTGTCGATATGGATATGCAGCGGCACGAGGAAGATCTTGATGCCGACAAGCACGAGGATGATGGCCAGCGATACCTGCAGGTAGCGGAAGCGGCTCATCGCCGCCGCCAGCGCAAAGTAGAGCGCCCGCAGGCCGAGAATGGCGAAGATGTTGGAGGTGTAGACGATGAACGTGTCCTGCGTCACCGCGAACACGGCCGGCACCGAATCCACGGCAAAGATCAGGTCGACCACTTCCACCATGATCAGTGCCACCGCCAGCGGGGTCAGCCAGGTGACGATCTTGCCGGTCTTGGGATCGGGCTGCTTGACCGTGAAATTGCGGCCATGCAGCTCCTTGGTGACGCGGAAGCGCTTGGTCAGGAACTTGAAGACCGGATTGTTCTCTATATCGGGTGTTTCGTCCTTGTGGCCGAACATGCGGATGCCGGTAAAGACAAGGAAGGCGCCGAAGCCGAACAGGATCCAGTTGAATTCGTTGACCAGGGCCGCGCCCAGCCCGATCAGGATGGCGCGGAAGGCAATGACGCCCAGAATGCCCCAGAACAACACGCGGTGCTGGTAGATGCGGGGAATGGCGAGGAACCCGAAAATGGTGGCGATGACGAACATGTTGTCCATCGCCAGGCTCTGCTCGATCAGATAGCCGGTATAGAATTCGAGCCCCGCTTCGGCGCCGCGCTGCCACCACACAAAGCCGCCGAAGGCGAGGGCTATGGCGACATAGAAGCCGTAGAGAGTCAGGCTCTCACGCGCGCCGATCTCGTGCTCGTCGCGGTGCAATATGCCCAGGTCGAAGACCAATAGGGCAATGACGATCGCGATGAACGCGACCCAGAAATAGACGGGAGTACCTAGAAAATCGCCCATAAGGGCGCCAAGAAGCGATTCCATCGCCGGACCTTTCTCCATGAAGTTGGAGTAGCTCCGACATCACGAGGATATACGTCATCCTCGCCAGAGGGGCCCGGCGCCACGTAACCAAAATGCCTGATCGACGAAAAAGTTCAAGCGGGGGGCGGCGGAATGTCGCTTCTGGAGCTCGCAGGGCTCGGCAGGCTCCCCCTCTCCCCTTGTGGAGAGGGGGAAATCCGCGTCCAGCGGATTTCCGGGTGAGGGCTGCGCTTGCCCATGCTTTCAATGCAGGTGGATGACCCGGCGCCCCCTCATCCGCCCTTCGGGCACCTTCTCCCACGAGGGGAGAAGGGGGCACAAGGGGTAGGGGCAACATAGCGCCATGAACGCGATCTGTTCCTCCCCCTATCAGGGGGAGGCTAGGAGGGGGTATCCCCTAGAAACCAGCTACCGCGGTGTACACAGCATCACGATCGTATCCGCCGTTTCCAACTGGATGGCCGTGCCATAGGTCGGATCGGGGATCATGCGCCCCACCTGGATGCCGCGCGTCGTGCGCAGCCCGCCATCGTTGATGGTCACCCCATCCTGATAGGCGGTGATGGTGCCGGTGCCCGAGCTGGCATCGCCCACACTGGTCGAGGCGAAGCCATAGACCGCGCCATAAATGGTCAGAATGCCCGCCTTGGTGGCGGTGGCGTCGCGGCAGGCCCAGTTGCCCGTGAAATTCTGGGCAAGGGCAGGCGAAACGGACAGGGCGGTGAGGGCGGCTATGAGGGCGATTCGGCGCATGAGCCAGAGAGTGCAGGCGCGCGGTAACGCTTTCAAGACCCGCGCTTGAACAGTGCCCCGATGAACGGCACTTTGGTGAGCGCGAGCAACAGTCTGAGCCGCAGCGGCATCACATAATCGCGCAGCTTGGAAAAGCCCACCAGGTCGGCGCGATAGACCAGTTCGCCCCGCTGGTTGACCGCGGTCAGCTTGTTGAACAGCAGGCCCCAGCCCGGAATCGAGTTGGAGGCGCGCTTGCCGGTCACCACCAGCTCATAGCTCACCGTGTCGCCGGGGCGCACCGGCACCTTGAACACCATGGAATTGACCCCGGGGGAGGGGCCGGACACGCCCGGTTCCCTTCCTTCGGCGCGCAGCCGTTCTTCCTCGGCAAACAGGGCATCGACCATCTTGCGATGGCCCACGCTCACCGTGTGCCAGCCGCTGGCCACCAGACCGCCGAAATGGCTGTGCTGGGCGGCCGCCGCATCGAGATGGAAATATTGCGGATCGTAGAGCGTGGCGAAGCGGATGATTTCGTCGGCATTGAAGGTGTGGCTGCCGAGCGGAAACGCCTCATCAATGACGATATCCTCGAACCAGCGCGTCATGCCGGCAGCTCCGGCTCGCGCGTGTCGATCAGGTTGGCCAGCCGCATGGTCAGCACCGGCTGCTCCTTCTGGTTCCGCACGTCAAAATCGAGGGTCATGATGCCCCATTGCGGATGGCCTTCGGAGCGGCGCAGGTCGGCAATGGTCACCGTGCCGCCGATCGTGTCGCCCACCATGACCGGGTTCTTCCATTTGAGATCGGTAAAGCCCAGCCCGCCGGCCGAGGCGACCGTGTTGAGAAAGCTGTCCACCAGCATGCGCAGGCTCAGCCCCCCGGTCTGCCAGCCGCTCGAGGCCAGCCCGCCCAACAGGCTCGCCTTGGCGGCCGCTTCATCGAGATGGAAGGGAAAGGGATCGAATTCGCGGGCGAAGGTGACAATCATCTCGCGGGTGACGCGGATATGCCCCAGATCGATGACCTCGCCGATCTGCAAATCCTCGAAATGCCGCCGGTCCTTGGTGACAGGATTGGTCATTCGCTTTCCCTATACGTCAAGCAAGGTTCTGGCATGGGAATGGCGTGGAGGCAAGCCGGGACCTCCGCGGATGCTCTGCTTCACACCGCGCAAGTGAAAGAGTACCCCCTCCTAACCCCCCTGAAGAGGGGGCGGAACAGATCGCGTTTATGGCACTATCCTGCCCCTACGCCGCGCGGATTCCTCCCCCTATCAGGGGGAGGTTAGGAGGGGTATCCCCTTGGACCTCAAGCCCCCCGTCAAGCCCCCGCCGCCAGCCGCCCCTGCGCCCGAAACTCCAGTGGCGCCAATCCGCGTTTCCGCCGAAACGCCTTGGCGAGGTAATTGGCGTCGGCGAAGCCTGTCGCCCTTGATATCGCCACCACGCTCATATCCGTCGCCAGCAGCAGGCGTTCGATGCGCTCGATCCGCCGCTCCAGCACGAAATCCGAAGGCGGCGTGCCCACGCTCGCGCCGAATTGCCGGACGAAGTGGCCTCGGCTCATTTCGGCAATGGCGGCCAGCCGCTCGACGGGCAGGGGCCTTGCCAGATTGGCCTCGACATGGGCGATGACCCGGTTGATCGCCGCCGGCAGCGTCCGCTCGGGCGCGGCGTCCGCCCCGAACACGCCGTCATGCAAAGCCGCCATGGCGGCATAGGCGGCGCTCGAGGCTTCGCCGGGCGTGATGTCGGGCTTGCCGACCAGCGTATCGCAGGCTCCGGCCAGCCGGTCCACCACGCTGGCGGGCAGGCTCACAACCGGCCCGGCCGCGTCGATGATCTCGCGCGCCAGCCGCAGGGCCTCGCGGCCATTGAGCACCATCCAGAAATATTCCCAGTGCCCGCCGCGTTCCAGCCAGTAGCGATGGGCATGGGGTAGGCTCAGCACCATGGTCTGACCAGGCGTCAGCCGA
Organism: Devosia ginsengisoli; assembly: GCF_007859655.1. Taxonomy (NCBI): domain Bacteria; kingdom Pseudomonadati; phylum Pseudomonadota; class Alphaproteobacteria; order Hyphomicrobiales; family Devosiaceae; genus Devosia; species Devosia ginsengisoli. The sequence continues at coordinate 2,081,261 of NZ_CP042304.1, read as the reverse complement.
TATTGCGTGCCGGCAAAGTCCAGCCGCCCCTCGCCCACCAAAGTATGCTGGATGACCAGGAACGGCGCCGTGCCGCGCTGCAGCCCGTCCCAGGAATAGACCTCGTTGAGCCGCTGCTCATAGCCGGCGCTGATCGCCATGCAATGCAGCGGCGTGGCACTGCGCGGCAGCGCAAGCACGCGCAGGTTATGGCCGTGGTCGATGAGCTGATTGAGCACAAAATTACCCGCAATGGCACAAGCTTTCTCTAGCAGGCGGAGGCCGTCAACGCTAGCAGTGTGCTAACCAATTCGCCCCATCGGTGAATCCGCGGAGGAAGACATGTCATTCAAAGTCACGGTCATCGGTGCCGGCTCGATCGGCTTCACCAAGACGCTGATTTCCGACCTGCTCAAAGTGCCGGAATTCGTCGACTGCGAATTCGCCCTGACCGACATCAATCCGCATAATCTGGACATGGTGAAGCAGGTCATCGAGACCATTGTCTCGGTCAACAGGCTGCCGGCCAAGGTCACCGCCACCACCGACCGCCGCGCCGCCATATCAGGCGCCCGCTACATCATGAGTTGCGTTCGCGTCGGCGGGCTGGAGGCCTTTTCGACCGATATTGCCATCCCGCTCAAATATGGTGTCGACCAGTGCGTCGGCGATACGATCTGCGCCGGCGGCATTCTCTATGGCCAGCGCAACATCCCCGTCATTCTCGATTTCTGCAAGGATATCAGGGAAGTAGCCGAGCCCGGCGCGCTGTTCCTCAACTATGCCAACCCGATGGCGATGAATACTTGGGCGGCCGACATGTATGGCGGGGTCAATGTCGTCGGCCTCTGCCACGGCGTGCAGCATGGCGCCCACCAGATTGCCAATGTGCTGGGCGTCACGGATGACGAACTCGACTATGTCTGCTCGGGCATCAACCACCAGACCTGGTATATCGACATCCGCGCCAGGGGAAGGAAGATCGAGACCGACGAGCTGCTTGATGGCTTCGAGAAGCATCCGGTCTATTCCAAGCAGGAAAAGGTCCGCATCGACGTGCTGAAGCGCTTCGGCGTCTATTCCACCGAGAGCAACGGGCATCTTAGCGAATACCTGCCCTGGTATCGCAAGCGCCCCGACGAGATCGGCCGCTGGATCGACATGAGCGATTGGATCCATGGCGAGACGGGCGGCTATCTGCGCTATTCCACCGAGCGCCGGAACTGGTTCGAGACCGATTTCCCCATGTTCAAGGAGCAAGCCAACAAGCCGCTTTCCGACTACAAGCGGACCAGCGAGCATGCCAGCTACATCATCGAGGCGATGGAAACTGGCCGGGTCTATCGCGGCCATTTCAACCGCCGCAACAATGGCATCATCACCAACCTGCCCGACGACGCAATCATCGAAAGCCCCGGCTATGTCGACCGTTTCGGCATCAACATGATCGAGGGCGTGACCCTACCCACCGCCTGCGCCGCCACCTGTTCGGTGTCGGTCTCGGTGCAGCGCCTGTCGGTCGAGGCGGCCATGACGGGCAATATCGACACGCTCAAGCTCGCCGTGCTGCACGACCCGCTGGTCGGCGCCATCTGCACGCCCGACGAGGTCTGGGCCATGGTCGACGAAATGGTCGTCGCCCAGGCCCAGTGGCTCCCGCAATATGCCGATGCCGTACCGGCCGCGAAGGAGCGCATCGCCAAATCCACGGTCAAGACCCGCGACTGGGACGGTGCCGCGCGCAAGCGGGTGCGCTCGGTCGAGGAACTGCGCGAAGTGGTGGGCGGTCACCACTAGCAGGAGCTACTTGGCTACTCCGCCTGCGGCACCACCACTTCGGTCGCCACATCGCCATCCACCGCTGCAGCCAGAGCCGGGGGCAGGATATCGAGCAGATAGCCCAGCGAGAGCGGCGTCTGCCAGCTCATGGCGGCATAGGCCAGGCCCTTGCCGTCATCGAGCCAGAGCGAGCGGCCCTCCCTGGCGAGATCGAGATTCTGATAGAGCGGCATGGCCTCCACCTTGGCCTGCTCACCATTGGCGGCGTCCTCGATCGGCCAGATGGCGACATCCATGTCGAGCAGGCGCATATTCTCCTCGCTGATATCGATGCGATTGTCTTCCTGGGCCAGCGCCTGCAATTCGGGTGGGAAGGCGAGGCCGAGATCGATGAGGAACTTGCTGGCCAGGTCGTCCTGGCTCCACACGGTAAAGCCGCCTTCTTCCCGCACATAAATATTGGTGCCGGTCTTGCCGGCCAATTGCGGGAATTCGGCGCGGGCGGCGGCATAGCGGGCATCGAAATCGGCGACGATGGCGTCGGACTTTTCGGTATTGCCCGAAGTGGCCTGGTCGATGATGGCAAGTTCTGCCTGCCACGGTGCGCCCCAGGGCTGGTAGCCGGCCGGGGTCACGATGGTCGGGGCGATCTTGGACAGTTCGGCATAGCGCGCTTCGTCCATGGTCACATAGATGGCGATGATCAGGTCGGGGTCCTGCGCCAGCACCCATTCCAGATTGACGCCGTCGGTATCCATCACTTCCGGCTCGGCGCCTACCGCCCGGCGCGCCGCCTCGGCCCAGGGCCAGGTGGCGTAGGGGTGATCGCCCCACCACTCCTTGACGCCGACCGGCGCGATGCCGAGCGCGTAGAGGAAATCCTGTTCATGCATGCCCACCGACACGACGCGCTTGGGGGCCGCCGGGATCGTTGTGCTGCCGTAGACATGCTCCACGGTGACGGGAAAGGACTGCGCCGCGGCTGGTGCAGAGAGGCCGGCGGCCAGCGCCAGGGCGATTAAAAGACGACGTGTGAACATGATGCTCCCTCAAGCTCGGTGGGGGAGTTCTATATTGATGAGTATAAAAGTCAACTTAAGTTGATGGTCCGGCGCGTGCGGCCCACCCCCACCCTTGATCCCTCCCCACAAGGGGGAGGGAGACGATGAACACCGGCGTCAGAGCTAGCGCCTCCCTCCCCTCGATGGGGAGGGATTGAGGGTGGGGTGGGGCCAGGAGCACGGAACCCTCGCCCCACAAAACCCAAACGGCCCCAATGCTTTCGCATCGGGGCCGTCCTTGGAAGCAGGGAGGACTTTGCGCCGCGAATTACGCCACGCGCTGCTTCGGGGAAGTGCGGGCCCATTCGGGCAGCATGCTGCCATGGGCCTCGGTGAGGTCGTCGACGAGGTTCCAGATCTGCTCAAGATCCAGTTCGGCTGATGTATGGGGATCCATCATGGCGGCATGATAGACGTGTTCGCGGTTTTCTTCCATCAGCGCCCGTACGGTCAGTTCCTGCACATTGATATTGGTGCGGATCAGCGCGGTGAGCTGGGGCGGCAGGTCGCCGATATAGGTCGGCTGCACGCCGTTATCATCGACGAGGCACGGCACTTCCACCGCCGCATTGTCAGGCAGGCTGGTGATGACGCCGTTGTTGCGCAGGTTGCCGTAGATCACCGAAGGTTCGCCGGTCCAGACCGAGTTGACGATGGAAGAGGCATATTCCTTGGATTGCTTGACCTCGATGCGGTCGGCCTTGCGATAGTCCTCGGAGGTCTGCTTCCACCTGGCGATCTGCTCGACGCAGCGCTTGGGATATTCGTCCAGCGGAATGCCGAATTTCTCGATCAGGTCCTCGCGCCCTTCCTTGATGAAATAGGGGGTGTATTCGGCGAAGTGCTCGGAGCTTTCGGTGACGAAATAGCCCAGCCGGGTCAGCATTTCGTAGCGCACCTTGTTGGGGCAGCGTGGATTCCAGGTCGGCTTGGGGGCGCGGCCTTCGCGATAGGCGCGGACCAGGTCGGGATAGAGATCGCGATAGGAGCCATCGGGCTGGCGATGCTCGAATTTGAGGTAGAAGGCCATGTGGTTGATGCCGGCCGAGCGGTAGCGGATTTCCTCGTAGGGAATGCCGAGATCGTTGGCCAGCTCCATCGCCGTGCCCTGCACCGAATGGCACAGGCCGACCTGCCGGATGGTGGGGTATTTCTCGGCAATGGCCCAGGTGTTGATGGCCATCGGGTTCACATATTGCAGCATGATCGCCTCGGGGGCGACTTCGAGCATGTCCTCGCAGATGCTCCACAGATGCGGCACGGTGCGCAGGCCGCGCATGATGCCACCGACGCCCAGCGTATCGGCAATGGTCTGGCGCAGGTTGTATTTCTTGGGCACGTCGAAATCGACCACTGTCGACGGCTCATAGCCGCCGATCTGGAAGCAGACGACGACGAAATTTGTGCCATCCAGCGCCTTCTTCTGGTCGAGATAGGTTTCCACCGTTGCCGACACGCCGAGCGTGGCGATCAGCTTTTTGGCGATGACCTCGCTTTCCTCCAGCCTGGTCGGATTGATGTCCATCAGCCGTATCGTGGCGCCTGCCAAGGCAGGGCGCTGCAGGATATCGCCGACGATGTTCTTCATGAACACCGCCGAGCCGGCGCCGATGAAGGTGATCTTGGGGTTTGCCATTCGTAGTTGCTCCTAGGCGGCTATTTCGAACGCGGCGCGGACCAGCCTTGCCGTATATTCGGTCTGGGGTTTGGTGAGGACATCGGCCACCGGGCCCTGCTCGACGATCTTGCCATGCTGCATGACCATGACACGATGGCAGAGGGCGCGCACGACCTTGAGGTCATGGCTGATGAAGAGATAGCTGAGGCCCCTCTCGTCCTGCAGCTTGCGCAGCAGGTCGATGATCTGGGCCTGCACCGAAAGGTCGAGCGCCGAGGTCGGCTCGTCGAGCAGGATGAATTCCGGCTCGAGCGCGATGGCCCGGGCAATGGCGATGCGCTGGCGCTGGCCGCCGGAAAATTCATGCGGAAACCGCTGCAGGATATTGCCGGGCATGCCGGCATCCTCAAGCGCCTGCCGCACCCGCTCGACCCGCTCGCGGCTATTGGCGCCGATGCCATTGACGATCAGCCCTTCCTCGATGATCTGGCGGATCGACATGCGGGGGTTCAGACTCGCAAAGGGGTCCTGGAACACGATCTGCATGCGGCTGCGCAGTGGTCGCATGGCGGCGCGATCCCGGTTATCGATGCGCTCGCCGTCGAAGAAAATCTCTCCGCCCTGATTGCCGATCAGCCGGATTAGCGCCTGCCCGAAGGTGGTCTTGCCCGAGCCGGATTCCCCCACGATACCGAGCGTTTCGTGGCGCGACAGGCGGATATCGAGATTGTCGACGGCCTTGAGTTCGAAGAAATCGGGCTTGAAGAAGCCGCCCCGCTTGAGGGTGAAGCTGACCTTGACGTCCTTGCCTTCAAGCACCGTCTCATGGACGCCGTCTTCCAGCGGCAGAGCCGTGCCCTTGGGCTCGGAGGCCAGCAGGTGCCGCGTATAGGCATGCTGCGGATTGGCGAACAGCGCCTCGGTGGTGTTGTGCTCCTGCACCAGTCCGTTCTGCATCACATAGACATAGTCGGAAAACTGCCGGACGATGGTCAGGTCATGGGTGATCAGGATCACCGCCATGCCGTATTTGTCCTTGAGGTCCTTGATCAGGTTGAGGATCTGCGCCTGCACGGTCACGTCGAGCGCGGTGGTGGGCTCGTCGGCGATCAGCACGTCCGGCCGGTTAGCCAGCGCCATGGCGATCATCACGCGCTGGCGCTGCCCGCCCGACAATTGGTGCGGGTAATTGTTGAGGCGCGCCCGTGGTTCGGGAATCTGCACTTCGGTCAGCAGGGCCTCGGCCTTGTCCATGGCCTGCTTGCGGCTCATGCGATTGTGCAGGTGCAGGATTTCGCAGAGCTGCTGGCCGATCGTATAGACCGGGTTCAGCGAGCTCATCGGCTCCTGGAAGATCATGGCGATGTCGTTGCCGCGCAGCTTGCGCATATCGCGATCGCTCATGGTCACGATGTCCTGGCCGGAGAGGGTTATCTTGGTCTCCGGCAGGATGGTCGCGCGCTTGGTCAGGAGCTTCATCAGCGTGCGGGCGGTCACGGATTTACCCGATCCACTTTCGCCCACCAGGGCGATGGTTTCGCCCTTGTGGAGCTGGAACGAGACATTGCGCACGGCATGGACCACGCCGCCTTCGACCTTGAAATTCACCCCGACATTGCGGGCGTCGAGGATCAGCTCGCGGTCGTGATCGCCCAGGTCGTGGCGGGTATTGGAGATGGGCCTGCTGGTATCGGTCATGGCCTGTTCCTCAATAGGGGTCGACGGCGTCGCGCAGGCCATCGCCCAGCGCATTGAAGGCGAAGACGGTGATCAGCACGAAGATGACGGGACTGAGGATCCACGGATAGGAGCCGATCACCGAGAATGTGCCGGTATCCTGCAGCATCAGCCCCCAGGAGATCAGCGGCGGCTTTACCGCAAAGCCGAGGAAGCCCAGGAAGCTTTCGAGCAGAACCACGGTCGGCACGGCCAGGGTCACCGCCACGATGACGTGGCTGAGCACATTGGGCAGGATGTGCCTGACAATGATGCGGCTATCGGTGGCACCCACGGCGATGGCGGCGCGCACATAGTCGATGCGGGCCAGGGCCAGCGTCTTGGAGCGGACTTCCCGGCTCAATTGCGCCCAGCCCAGCACCGCCATGACGAAGATCACGAAGGTCAGGAACACATTAGATGGTGCCGTCACCGGGATCAGCGAGGTGAGCGCCAGGTAGAGCGGCAGTTGCGGGAAGGCCAGCACGAATTCCACGAAGCGCTGCACCCAGGCGTCGAGCCGTCCGCCTATATAGCCTGACGTGATGCCGACCAGCGTGCCGACAATGGTGGTGATGCTCACCACGGCCAAGGCGATCATCAGCGAGATGCGCGAGCCGATAATGCCGCGCGAAAGGATGTCGCGGCCGAACTTGTCGGTGCCCAGCAACTGGATCGGCCGTCCGTCGGTGGAGCCGAAGAAGTGGATATTGGAGGGAATGACCCAGAGCAGGTGATAGCTGTAGCCGGGGACGAAGAAGCCTGTGGGGGTCGGGTTGTCCTTGACGATGCCGCTCAGCGGCTGGAACGTGATGGGATCGAATTCGCCTGTGTCGCCAATGGGATAGACATAGGGCACGAGGCTGAAATTGCCTGATGGATCCTCGAAGGCAATCACGTCGGGCGGGGCGAAAGGCAGGTTGGCTGCCTTGGGGTCCATCGGCGCGAAGAAATCGGCGAAGATCGAGATCACCAGCAGCAGCACGACCAGGACGAGGCCGATCATGCCCATGGTCGAGCGGCGGAAGCGGCGCCAGACCAGGGTAGCATAGCCTTCATTGCCGGTGCCGAAGCGGGTTACGGTTGGTGCGGTATCGGCCTCTTCGGCGCCGGTGGGCATAGGACCGCCGGCGGCATCTGATGGCAGGGGAATGGACGAGCGGGTATCGAGATCGGTCATTCGCTGCCTCCCCCAAGACGGATGCGGGGATCGAGCGCCACCAGCAGGATATCGGAAATGATGTTGCCGACGATCAGCGTGGCGGCCAGCACCAGCATGAATGTGGCGGTGACATAGACATCGCCCACGCCCATGGAGCCGACAATGGCCGGGCCGACAGTGGCAAGGCCGAAGACGATGGCCACCTCGATTTCGCCGGTCAGCATATAGGGCAGTACCACGCCCTGATAGGCGACCAGCGGATGGAGCGCATTGGGCACGGCATGCTTCATGATGACGGCGCCTTCGGGTAGGCCTTTGGCTCGCGCGGTCTCGACATACTGGCTGTTGAGCACGTCGAGCAGGTTGGCGCGCATCACGCGCATATTATAGGCCAGCCCGCCAAAGGTGGCGATGAACACGACCGGCCAGACATGCTGGACGAGGTTGACGAACTTGTCCCAGCTCCAGGGCGCGCCGCCATAGCGGGCCGAGAAGAACATGCCGACCTCGCTGACATTGAGCCGGAACACCAGGAAATAGAGAATGATGATGGCCAGCAGGAAGCGGGGGATCGTCATGCCGAGGAAAGAGATGATGCCCAGTCCGGTATCGACCCAGGAATATTGCCTTGTCGCAGCCAGAATGCCGAGGCCAATGCCCAGCAGCGAGGCGAGCAGGTGGCAGACCAGCGCCAGGGCGATCGTGGCGGGCAGGCGCTCGGCCACGACCTGGCCGACATCCTTGTTGTAGAAGAAGGAGTGGCCGAAGTCGAAGCGGGTCACGATGCCTGATATCCAGCGGAAATACTGCACGATGATGGGGTCGTTGAGGCCATGGGCCTCGCGATACAGTTCGGCCTGCGCCTCGGCCACGGTGGGGGCCGCGCCACCCTGGTTGATCAGCATGGAGCGGATCGTGTCGCCATAATCGCCCGGCGGCGCCTGGATGATGGCGAAGGTCACCACGCTGAGCAGGAACAGCAGCGGGATCGCGCCCAATATGCGCATGGTCAGAAATCGAAGCATGGCGGCCTCTTAACCTATCCGGGTATTGCACCGGGGTCTCAGTCGTCTCCCTCCCCCTTGTGGGGAGGGATCAAGGGTGGGGGGGCCACGCGCACTGTTTGCGGAACCATACCCCCACCCTGCTCGATCACGGACTTAGCGAAGGGCTAAGTCCTATCTCGCTCTCCCTCCCCACAAGGGGGAGGGAGGCAGGAGCCGAGGCGCCGGTGGTCACACCGGGCCCGCGCCGCCCGGAGCGCCCGGAAGCGTCTCGGGGTGCAGTTCGTAATCGCCCTGCTTGTCCTCGGGGACGTAGACGCGTTCGCGGATGATGTTGTCCTCGGCCCAGTTGAACATGAAGATCGGGGCGCCGGCCGGGATATTGGCGAAGCGCTTGTTGATGATCAGCGCACCTGGATACTGCGTCAAACCGACGGAATAGACGTTCTCGGTGAAGACGTGCTGGAAGGTCTTCATCAACTCGGCCCGTTCGGCATTGTCGCTGGTGGCGACAAAGGCATTCACCGTATCGACCAGTTCCTGCTCGAAGGGCAGGGTGTCCACTGTTCCATCCGTGCCGGCGCGGTGGAAGTAGCTGGTCTGCGGACCCGTGGGCGCGAGGAAGGTCGTGCCCTGCACCACCGAGACCATTTCGGCGCCCTGGCGGCGGACATGCCAGTCGAACTGGCCGGCCTGCTGCATGTCGTCACGCGAGGTTCCCTGCTGGAAATTGGCGATGACGCGCAGGCCGAGCGGTTCCATCATGGCGATGACGCCTTCGGCTAGGTTGGTGTCGGTCGCATAGTCCGTATTGGCGAGCAGGGTGATTTCCACATCCGCGCCGCCATCGGGCAGGTTGCGTACGCCATTGCCGTCGGTATCGATCAGGCCGATGCCGTCGAGCAGGGCATTGGCCGCGTCGAGGTTATACGGATAATAGACCGTCGAGGCCTTGTCGTAGAAGGCCGTGCCGGCATAGAGGCCGCCCGGATAGATGGCGGTGAACGGACCGCGGACCAGCGAGTCACCCAGCCGCTGGCGATCGATGGCGATCGAGACGGCCTTGCGGAAATCGAGGTTCCGGTTCAGTTCGTGGATGGCCTGGCCGCGGGCATCGGGTTCGCCCCAGCCATTGGCCGAGAGGTTGAATTCGAGCGCATAGCCGATGGTGCGGGCGCCGAACTGCAGGCGGGCCGGGGCGCTGTCTTCGGCCGAGCGCTTCAGCGCCTCGACATAGCTTTCGGCCTGTTCGAGGTTGGAGAAGTCGCCAGAACCGGCGACGGCCTGCACGTCGCGGTCAGCCCAGGTGCTGAGGCGGTAATGCATTTCGTTGAGATAGGGCAACTGGTTGCCGTTCTCGTCGACCTTCCAGTAATAGGGGTTGCGGCGCATCACCACGATGTCGTCCGGCCGATATTCCACCGGCACCCAGGCGCCCATCACCGGCATGTTCATATATTCCGGCGGGAAGGCGTTCTTGAACTGCTCGTAGGTGTTGTCGGAATATTTGGGATGCTGGGGCTTGAGGATATGGCTCGGGCCGGGGCAGAAAGTGCCGTAGGCCATGGCATAGAGATATTGCGTGGGCCGGACTTCCTTGAAGGTCCATTTGATCGTGTAGGGATCGAGCGCTTCAAGCGTCGTGCCGACACCGAAGGTCTCCGGCGTGCCGCCATTGAGCGGGGAGACGTTGGAGTCCATGATGGCGTCGTTCCAGTAGAACATGACGTCATCGGCGTCGAAGGGGTCGCCGTCGGACCATTTGGCGCCTTCGATCAGGTGCATGGTCAGCTCGTGCCCGTCTTCGGACCACTCCCAGCTCTTGGCCAGGTTGGGAAGCGGTTCGAGCTCGTCGGCCTTCACCTCGAAGAGCGGGCCGGTGCGCGTCAGGCATTCCGAGAGGCCGATATCGATGCCGCCCCAGCCCTGGTTCTGGCCGGCGGTATAATTCCAGCCTTCGGGGCGGCCGCCGATCACATGGCGCATTACGTCGCCATAGACGCCAATGCCGTCGGGCATGTCGCCGGTCTTGAACACCAGCGGCTCCTTGGGCAGGCGCTCGGCGACGGGGGGCAGGGTGCCGGCCTCGACATATTTCGCCGTGACCCAGTCGGGTTCATGATATTCGGGCAGCGCCTTGTATTCCTGGATGTCGGAAACGCTGACGAAGTTGGGCTCGCTCTGTGCCGAAAACTCCGGCGGATCTGGAAGCTCGCCCGTCAAATCCTGGGCTTGCACTGCAAGCAGTGAAATGCCCAGCATCAATCCTGCCCCGCCAAGGGCATAAGCATGCTTTTTCATAAAACCTCCCATTTGCACTGGGACGGCGCTTTTGGCCGCTAGCCGGATACTCCCGTCCGGCCTGTTCCGTGCTGACGAGCAAATGGTACGCCTTGCCTTGGACGAAACAATCCGGAATGATAGAGACTTGTTTCGGGTTTCAAAGAAGTCGGCCGATAAGTATGACTGTTGATAGCCCCGTCCAGCCGCGCCGCGTCCGTGAAGGGGCGCCGCGCCCGACGCCCCGGCCGGACCGGAGCTTTTATTCCTCGGGCAAGGCTTTCGGGCGCTTCGGCATCCGCTCCTTTCCGCCCCAGATCATGCCGCAGCCGCATAGCCACGGCCATATCGAGTTCAACTGGCTGACCCGCGGCACCATGGACTATGTGTTCGACGGCGGCCCGGTCAGCGTGGGGGCAGGGCGGCTGGTGGCCTTCTGGGCCGGCATTCCGCACCAGACAGTGGGGCTGACCGGCATCGGGGACGGGCGGCAGCTCAATATCTACCTGCCCATGGATGCTTTTCTCGAAATGCCCCAGCTCGGACGCCTCACCGAAACGCTGATGGGCGGCGGTGTCATCCAGCTCAGCCCCGATTGCATCGGCCTCGATACGCTGGAACGCTGGCACCAGGACTATCGCAGCGGCAATGCCCTGCGCACCGATATCGTGCGCTCCGAGATCGGCACGATGTTCCGCCGCGCCGCCATTACCGGCTGGGAGACGCTGCTGCCGGCCTGGGTCGAACGATCAGGCACGCGCACCCGCACCGGCTCGCCCGTGCGTTATGTGGTGCGCATGGTGCGCCATATCGTGGAGAACATCACCGACCCGCTGGGCGCCGAGGAAATTGCCAAAGTGGTGGGGCTGCACCCCAATTACGCCACCAACCTCTTCACCAAGGTGATGCATATCTCGGTGCAGAAATTCGTCACCCGCATGCGGCTGATCCGCGCCCGCTCGCTACTGTTCGACGGCAGCCTTTCCATCGCCAATGTCGCCTTCCAGGCTGGCTTTGTCAGCCAGACCCAGTTCTACGAGCATTTCCGCAAGGCCTATGGCATGACCCCGAGCCAGATGCGCAAGGATACGATCGAGGGGTAGTGCGCCGTAAGCCTCCCACACGCGATGTCATCCCGGCCTTGAGCCGGGATCCATCCTGAAGTGGCGCCGCATGAGCGTGGGGCCTAGCCATTCGACCATAGGTCTCATGGCCTTGAGGTCTGAAATCGCTCCACCGGAGCGATTTCACCGCGAAGCGGTCGACCTCAAGTATTAAACTTGAACAGCATCACGTCGCCGTCCTTGACGACATATTCCTTGCCTTCGTCGCGCGCCTTGCCGGCTTCCTTGGCGGCGACTTCGCCGCCCAGGGCGACGAAATCGTCATAAGCAATGGTCTGGGCGCGGATGAAGCCGCGTTCGAAGTCCGAATGGATGACGCCGGCGGCAGCCGGTGCCTTGTCGCCCTTATGGATGGTCCAGGCGCGCGATTCCTTGGGGCCGACTGTGAAATAGGTCTGCAGGCCCAATAGGTCATAGGCCTCGCGGATCAGCCGGTTAAGGCCAGGCTCATGCAGCCCCAGCGATTCCAGATATTCAGCCTGCTCGGTATCGGGGAGTTGGGCCAACTGGCTTTCGATCTCGGCCGAAATGATGACCACGCCGGCGCCATTGGCATGGGCATAGTCTTGCACGGCCTTGCTCATGGCATTGCCCGCTTCAGCCGAGGCCTCGTCGACATTGCAGACATAGAGCACGGGCTTGGATGTCAGCAGCTGCAGTTCCTGGAAGGCCTTTTCTTCCTCGTTGGACCGCTCGACAAAACGGGCCGACTTGCCCTCGCGCAGCAGCACCAGCGACCGGTCGATCAGGTCCAGCGTGATCTTGGCGTCCTTGTCGTTGCCCTTGGCCTTTTTCTCCACGCCGGTGCGGCGCTTTTCGAGGCTTTCGAGATCGGCCAGCATCAGTTCGGTCTCGACCACTTCGGCATCGGCCAGCGGATCGACCTTGTTGGCGACGTGGATGATATTGCCATCTTCAAAGCAGCGCAGCACATAGGCGATGGCGTCGCATTCGCGGATATTGGCCAGGAACTGGTTGCCCAGGCCCTCGCCCTTGCTCGCGCCCTTCACGAGACCGGCAATATCCACAAAGCTCATGCGCGCCGGCTGCACATTGATCGACTTGCCGATCTTGGCCAGCCTGTCGAGGCGTGCGTCGGGCACCGGCACATCGCCCACATTGGGCTCGATGGTGCAGAACGGGAAGTTCGCCGCCGCGGCGGCAGCGGTGCGGGTCAGCGCGTTGAAGAGGGTCGACTTGCCGACATTGGGCAGGCCGACAATGCCCATCTTGAAACCCATGACTATGCTCCAGAATTTGTTGGCCCTCACATCGTTCGGATGGAACGATAAGTCAATGCGGCAGGGCGCATGGCCATCTTGTCGCGGGTCGCGTGACCGCCTATCAAGGCTGCCAGCTAGGAATGCCGGAGGAATCCCGCCGTGGACGTATTGATTTCGCTTGTCGTACTTGCCGCCATCATTGCCGGAGGCCTCTGGTTCTATTACCGCGGCCGCCATATGGGGGCCTTCAAGCAGGCCGTGGGCACGACGCCCGTCATTCCCCAGGCCAAGCCGCAGGGCGCCATGCCCATGCTGAAAATGCCGACGGCCATGGGCTGGGCGCCCGGCACGGCACCGACCGTCGCTGCCGGCCTCAAGGTCGCGCCCTTTGCCACCGGGCTCGATCATCCGCGCATGATCTATGTCCTGCCCAATGGCGACGTGCTGGTCGCCGAAGCGGCGACGCTGGTCGGCAAGGCCAATTCCATCCGGGACATGGTCATGCACCGGACCCTGATCCGCGCCGGGGCCTCGCGTCCGAGCGCCAACCGCATCACCCTGCTGCGCGATGCCGATGGCGATGGCGTTCCCGAAATCCGCGAAGTGTTCCTCGAAAATCTCAACCAGCCCTTCGGCATGGCGCTGGTCGGCAACACGTTCTATGTCGGCAATACCGACAGCGTCGTGGCCTTCCCCTATGAGACCGGTCAGACCAGCATCACCGCGCCGGGCCGCAAGCTCATGGAGATGAAGCCGGGCGGCCACTGGACGCGCAACCTCATCGCCAGCCAGGATGGCAGCAAGCTCTATGTGGCGGTGGGCTCGCAGAGCAACATCGCCGATGCCGGCATGGCGGTCGAGGAAGGCCGCGCCTGCATTTTCGAGCTCGACCTCAAGACCGAGCAGCACCGCATTTTCGGCGCTGGCCTGCGCAATCCCGTCGGCATGGCCTGGGAACCGACCAATGGTTCGCTGTGGACCGTGGTCAACGAACGCGACGGGCTGGGCGACGAAACTCCGCCCGATTACCTGACCTCGGTCAAGGATGGCGGCTTTTACGGCTGGCCGTTCTGCTATTGGGGCCAGACCGTGGATGATCGCGTGCCCCAGGATGCGGCTTTGGTCGCCAGCGCCCTGACGCCCGATTATGCCCTGGGCGGGCACACCGCCTCGCTCGGCCTGTGCTGGCTGCCGGAAAACACCCTGCCGGGCCTGCCGTCAGGCATGGTCATCGGCCAGCATGGCTCGTGGAACCGCAGCAAGCTCAGCGGCTACAAGGTCATTCTGGTGCCGTTTGCCGACGGCAAGCCGCAGGGCACGCCGATCGACCTGCTGACCGGCTTCCTCGCCGCCGACGAAAAGACCTCCAACGGCCGCCCGGTCGGCGTGACTGTCGCCAAGGACGGCGCGCTGCTGGCCGTAGACGATGTCGGCGATGTCGTCTGGCGCGTAACGGCGGGCTGACGCTACCGACTGTCCCAGTAGCCCTCATGGTGAGCCTGTCGAACCACTGACGCGTGGGCTCTCCCCCTTCTCCCCTTGCGGGAGAAGGTGCCCGAAGGGCGGATGAGGGGTCCTGCGCTATCCGGAAGCATTGAAGCATGGGATGACGCAGCACCCCTCACCCGGAAATCCGCTGAACGCGGATTTCCACCCTCTCCCGCAAGGGGAGAGGGTGATCTGGTGGTTGGGCCTACTCCGTGGCTGCGAGCGAGTTTGGTAGGTTACGGAAGCCGTAACGGTCCGAACTAAGATCAGCGGATGTAGCTGAGCCGCGTCACGCCATTGGCGAAATTGGTGCTGGTGGCCAGCGTAAAGCCGGGCAGGTGGTGGTGGTCGATATGCTCGGTGCCCGCCCCCAACACCACGGGCATGACGAACAGCTCCACCCGCTCCACCAGCCCGGCCTCGATCAACCGGAACGCCAGCGCCGTATCGCCCTGCACCCACACATTGCCGCCACCCTTGGCCCGCGCTGCAGCCACTACTGCCGCCGGGTCATCCGCCACCACGGTCACCGGCGCACCGATATCGGTCAGCGGCGTATCCGACGGCACCACGCCCGGCACCGGGCCATAGGGCCATGTGCCACTGGCGACGATCTTGTCATAGTTGGCGCGCGCGGTGATGACCGCCGTCACCCCGGCGATGAAGTCGTGAAAGCCCAGTTCGGGGATGAAATAGGGGCCCTGCCAGGCCGTTGAACCCGTGGCGTCGGTCACGAAACCGTCCTCGCTCAGCGCCTGGAAGAATACGACCTCGGCCATTTTCACTCTCCGCGTAATTTCCTCAGCATTTCGGCCATCGGGCCGGATTTTGGCAGTTCCACCTGCGGCTTGCTCGGTCGCGCCTGCCTGATATGGCTCTGCGCCTTGGGCGCCGGTTTGGGCTCGGGCTCGTCATCTGCCCGGACGGCCAAAGCCAGCTTGTTCATGAAGCCGCTATCGTCGCCCTTGATCAGCATATCGGCATGCTTGCCTACCGCGTCGAGCAGCGGCTCGACCCAGTCGCGATCGGCCTTGGCAAAGTCGCCCAGCACATGGTGGGTCACGAATTCCTTGCCGGGATGGCCGATGCCCAGGCGCACGCGCTTGTAGCCGAGCCCGATCTGCGGATCGATGGAGCGCAGGCCGTTATGCCCGCCATTGCCGCCGCCTACCTTGACGCGTACCTTGCCGGCGGCCAGGTCGAGTTCGTCATAAAGCACGATGATGTCAGACGGCGCGATCTTGTAGAACTGGGCCACCTGCTGCACGCTGTCGCCCGAGCGGTTCATGAAGGTCTGCGGCTTGAGCAGGATCACCTTCTCGCCGCCGATATTGCCTTCGGCGAGCAGCCCGCCATGCTTGGAGCGGAACTGGGTGATACCATGCGTGCGGGCAATGGCGTCGAGCGCCATGAAGCCGATATTGTGGCGATTGCCTTCATATTGGCCGCCCGGATTGCCCAGGCCGACAAGCAATTTCATCACGCACTCCAAAACGAAAGAGGCGACCCGAAGGCCGCCTCGAACTCATAGCAGAAAACCGGAAAGATTACTCGGCTTCCGGCTCGGCCGCAGCTTCGGCTTCGGTTTCGTCACCGGCCGACTTGAGCGCCGACGGCGCAACGATGGTGGCGATGGTGAAGTCGCGATCGGAGATCACCGGGGTCACGCCCTTGGCCAGGGTCACGGCCGAGATGTGGATGGAATCGCCGATATCGTAACCCGTCAGGTCGACGGTGATTTCCTCGGGGATGTCGCTGGCGGGTGCCGAGACTTCCACCGTGTGGCGGACGACGTTCAGCGTGCCGCCGCGCTTCAGGCCCGGGCTGGCTTCTTCATTGATGAAGTGCACATGCACCTGGACGTTGAGCTTGGTGCCCTTGCCGACGCGCAGGAAATCCACATGGATCGGGAAGTCCTTGACCGGGTCGAGCTGGTAGTCGCGCGGAATCACGCTGTGCTTGGTGCCATCGACATCGAGTTCGATGATGTGGCTGAGGAAGCCGCCGGCATAGATCTGCTTGTGGGCGTCCTTGTAGGGGATGGCGATGGTGACGGGAGCCTTCTTGTCACCATAGATAACAGCAGGAACGAGTCCCTGACGGCGCAGTTCACGAGCGGCCCCCTTGCCAACTCCCTCACGCGCCTGTGCCTTGAGCACTTTAATCGCAGCCATGGAAATATCCATTCTGGGTTGGTGTATGCGTCACTACAACAGCATACGCGCCCGTCCTCCAGGGGTGACGAGCGCTTCATGGCGCGGGCTATAGCGGAAAGGGGAGCGAGGGGCAAGGGATTGTGGCGCTAGCCATCCTGCAACGCCGTCCTTTGCCCGATAAGATAATGCCGCACGGCTTCGTCCGTCGACAGGCCGATGGCGAGGGTCAGCGCCTCGTGCGCCTCTTCCTTCCGCCCGGCGAGAGCCGTGAGATGGCCGCGGGCGGCCCAATAGGGCTGGTAGTCGGCCATGCGCCTGTCGCCTTCAATGGCGTCGAGGCTCGCCAGCGCCGCTTCGGCGCCCTCGGTCTCCGCCAGGGCCGCGGCGCGGTTGAGCAGGGCGACCGGGGAATGGGTCAGGCCCAGCAGCACATCGTAGAGCGCCACCACGGAGTCCCAGTTCGGCCGGCCGGTCACAAGTCGCGCCACATGGGCCGACTGGATGGCAGCCTCGATCTGGTAGCGGCCGGTGGGGCCGGCCTGGTTGGCCTCGCGCAGCAGCGCCTCGGCCGCCATGATCTGCTTTTCGTCCCACAGCTCGATATCCTGCTGCTCCAGCGGCACATAGGCGCCGGCCGTGTCGCGCCGCGCCTGTCGCCTGGCTTCGGCATAGAGCATCAGCGCCAGCATGCCCTTGGCTTCCGGCTCGTCGGGCAACAGGCTCACCACCAGCCGGCCGAGCCAGATGGCTTCATCGGCCAGCCGTTCGGCAGCGGTATCGCCGATTTCGGTCCAGCCCTTGGCGTAAGCGGCATAGATGGCATCGAGCACGGCATCGAGCCGGCCGGCCAGGTCCTCGCGCTCGGGGATGGCGAAGGGTACGCCCGCCTCGCGGATGCGCGCCTTGGCCCGCACCAGCCGCTGACCCATCGTGGTCGGCGGAATGAGAAAGGCGGCGGCGATGTCGATGGCCGTCAGCCCCAATATGGTCTGCAGGATCAGCGGCGCCCGCATGCCGGCCTCGATTTCGGGGTGGGCGCAGGCGAACATCAGCGCCAGACGGCGGTCGGGGATGGCATCGGGACTGGTGCCGGCCGCTTCGAGTTCCTCGGTCATGAGCTGGATGTGAGCCTCCCCGGCCTTGCTGGTCTGCCGCCGCCGGATCGCGTCGGTCTGGCGGCGGCGGGCAACGGTCAGTAGCCACGCATCGGGATTGCTGGGGACGCCCTGTTCCGGCCAGGATTTGAGCGCGCTGGCAAAGGCTTCCGCCAGCGCGTCCTCGGCCCCTGCCACGTCCCGCGTACGCGCCGCGAGAAAGGCCAGCAGGCGCCCATAGCTGTCGCGCGCCGCCCGCTCTGCCGCACGGCGCGCTGCCTCGTGCATCAGCCGGCCTTCGGCTCGACGATGGGGCGGATCTCGATCGCGCCATGTTTGGAGCTGGGGCAGCGATTGGCCCATTCCACGGCCTGTTCAATCCCGGGCACGTCGATGAAGAAATAGCCGGCCAGCTGCTCGCGCGTATCGGCATAGGGGCCGTCGAGCACGTCGGTCTTGCCGGCGTGGCTGCGCACCACGGTGCTCTCCTTGCTGGGCGAGAGCCGCAGCCCGCCGGAAAACCCTTCGCCGGCCTTGTTGAGCGCCTCGTTGAAAGCGGCATATTCAGCCCACAATTCCCGCTGCGGTGCCTTGGCCATGGCTTCGTCGTCGTGGTGGATGATCATCATGTAACGCATTGGATTTTCCTTTTGCCGGTTCGGTGCATCATGCGCCGATGCAACAATGTCGGGGCACCGTCACGGCTTTCGACTTTTTCGCGAAAAAATCTTCAGCCGGGTGAATATCCCGGATGGTAGGGCCGGATTTCGATCTTTCCCCAGCGCGCTGCCGGGCACAATGAGGCCAGCCTTATCGCCTCATCCATGTCGGGTGCCTCGATGATGAAGTAGCCGCCGAACTGCTCGCGCGTATCGGCATAGGGGCCGTCATGCACCTGCAACTGGCCATCAGGTGCGGCGATGGTCCTGGCGGCGCCGGTCATCTGCAGGGCGGCGGTGTCGATAAAGGCGCGGGCCTTTTCCAGCACTTGCTGATAGGCGGCCATCTGGTCCATGAAGCCGGCCATCTGTTCGGGCGGAATGGTGGCGCCGGCTTTTTCGTCGGCATAGAGCATCAGCAGGAATTTCATCGCATCTCTCCTCGCGGGCACCATAGCCCTTCAGGGCAATGTCGTGCGAGAGGCGGCGATTTCGACATTCGGAGCCTAAATCGCTCCGGCGGCGCGGCGGGTGAAAAACAGCAGCCGTTTCGCGCCGTCAGGCTTGGTATATTCGCGTTTCTCGTTGTGGAGCTTGCTGGCGACCGCGATGGAGGCGGGATTGTCCGGCGAGACGATGCTGGTGATTTCATCGGCCTTTGTATGGGCAAAGCCGAAGGCTAGCGCGGCGCGGGCGGCTTCCAATGCATAGCCCTGGCCGCGTTGGCTCAGCGTGACGTGATAGCCGATTTCGAGAACGGGCCGGCCATCGGCATTCTGCCAGGTCAGGCCGCAATCGCCGATGAATTCGCCACCATGCGTCTCGGTGAGCCAAAGCCCATAGCCATGGACGCGATAGTTTTCCTGGTTCCACGCGATCCAGCGCGCGATGGCACCGTCGTCCTGCATGGCAGGGTAGATGCCTTGCGCATAGTCGTCGGCAAACATGGCCAGCAATTGCGGCGCGTCACTGGCCTGCATTTCCCGAAAGCGCAGGCGCGGGCTGGCGGGAAACGCCATCGCTTTAGTCGAACAGGCTCGAAACGCTCTGTTCGCTTGCGGTGCGGGCAATGGCCTCGCCGATCAGCGGGGCGATGGACATGCGGCGGATATTGCCGGCGGCCTTGGTGGCGGGCGTTTCCTCGATGGAATCGGTCACCACCAGCTCCTTGAGCTTGGATGCGGCGATGCGCTCGGCCGCCCCTTCGGACAGCACACCATGGGTGATGAAGGCCGAAACCTCCTTGGCGCCGGCCTTGAGCAGGGCCTCGGCCGCATTGACCAGCGTGCCGCCGGAATCCACGATATCGTCGATCAGGATGCAGGCCTGTCCGGAGACATCGCCGATGATGTTCATCACTTCGCTGACGCCGGCGCGGGGCCGCCGCTTATCAACGATGGCGAGGTCGGTGCCCAGCCGCTGGGCTACGGCGCGGGCGCGCGCCACCCCACCGACGTCGGGCGAGACGATCATGGTGTTTTCGAGTTTGTAATTGTCCAGGATGTCGCGCGTGATGATCGGCGCGGCATAGAGGTTGTCGGTCGGAATATCGAAAAAGCCCTGGATCTGGGCGGCATGCAGGTCGAGCGTGATGACGCGGTTGACGCCGGCCTCGGTGATCAGGTTGGCCACCAGCTTGGCCGAAATCGGGGTGCGGCCGGTGGCGCGACGATCCTGCCTTGCATAGCCGAAATAGGGCAGCACGGCGGTGATCCGGCGAGCCGATGACCGGCGCAAGGCATCGGTCAGGATCAGCAGTTCCATCAGGTTGTCATTGGCCGGAAAGCTGGTCGATTGCAGGATGAAGGCGTCCTCGCCGCGCACATTCTCATGCACTTCGACATAGACTTCCTTGTCCGCGAAGCGGCGGACCGTACAATCTGTCAGGGGAAGTTCGAGATAACTGGCGACGGCCTGGGCGAGGGCTCGGTTCGAGTTGCCGGTCACCAGCTTCATGGGGCGCGATCCTGTCTCAACCGGTCCCTGTTATCGGGGACCATCCAGTTTCGTGGGCACCTTTAGCGAGTCGTTCCCGGTGGCGCAACGAGACAAATGGATGACAGGCGAAATTGGGTAAACAGGATTCACGAATCCGGCGCGTGTGGCCTACCCCCACCCTTGATCCCTCCCCACAAGGGGGAGGGAGACGATGAACATGAGCGTCAGCGCTGGCGCCTCCCTCCCCTCGATGGGGAGGGATTGAGGGTGGGGTGGAGTCACGCACACCGGTCCTGCGTTTTAAATCAGCCCGATAATCGCAATCTGCCGCCCGGTCTTGCCGCCCTGATGCGTGGCATAGCGATGCGAAAAATACCGCTCGGGCGCGCCATAGGTACAGCCACCCACCCGCTCGACTTGCGTCACGCCCGCCCGGCCCAGTTCGTCGGCCACAAATCCCGGCAGGTCGAAATGCGCCCGCGCGCCGTTATGCGTCGAAAAATGCCGCCAGCCATCGGGGCGCAGTTTCACGAAATCATCCATGAAGTGCGGCCCCACTTCATAATTCTCGCCTGAAATCGTCGGCCCGATGGCGGCGGCGATCCGGGCCGGGTCGGCCCCCAGCGCCACCATGGAGGCGACCGTATTGCCCACAATGCCATCCACCGCCCCGCGCCAGCCGGCATGGGCTGCGCCCACCACGCCCGCTTCCCGGTCGGCCAGCAGGATCGGCGTGCAGTCGGCGGTCAGAATGCCCAGCGCCAGTTGTGGCTGGCGCGTGACGATGGCGTCGGCCTCGACGGGTTGGTCATTGGTGGGGTAGGCGTCCAGCCGATGCACCAGGTTGGAATGCACCTGCTTGAGCAGGAACAATTGGTTGCGGAAAAAGCCTAGGGCCTCGGCCGCCCCGGTCCGGTTGATATCGACCAGCCGCGGCGTGTCGCCCACCGCGATCGACATGTTGTTCTCGGAAAACTCGCCCAGCGAGCTGCCGCCCTTGCGCCCGAAAAAGCCGTGCCGCACCTCAGGCAGGTCGGCCAAAGCCGCGCTTTGCTCGTAATGCTGGGTCATGGCGCAAATCCCTGTGGCATGAGGCCGGGGCTGGCGGCGCAAAAGGCCTTGAACAGATTACCCATCTGCTCGGGCGCCACCAAGCGCGCCTTGGCCGCCGCAATATCCCCCGCCGCAGCAGGGTTGGCGGCACTCAGTGCCCCAGCGCGCTCATTGATGCCCAGCCGGGTCAGGAACTGGCCCTGTGTCGCCAGCGGCTGCACGGCCAGCCCGGCATTGGCTGCCACAGTGCCCAAGGCCTCGAAATCGACATGGGCCGACAGGTCGGTTTCGCCCGGCGCATCGAGCACATCGGCATAGCGATGCTGGCGCACGCCCTGCAAAGTCTCGCCGGTCTGCGTGCGCGCATAGCCGTAATCCACGGCTAGGATCGCCCCGCCTTGCACCGAAACCGTGCCGGCCAACCGCTTCATCACCTCGCCATTGGCCAGGCCCACTTCGAAGACGCTGTTCGGCTCGGCCCCCGCCACCGCCTCGGGCATGGCGCTGGCCGGAATCGGCGTCGGGCTGAGCCCGAAGCTGCGCCGGCCCTCGCTCAGCCCCACCATGCGTTCGTGCCAGCCGGTGTCCATGCGCACGAATTGGCGGATCGGCAGGGCGTCGAAAAATTCATTGGCCACGACAAGCAGCGGGCCCTCGCCGACCTTTTCGAAGGCGTCGATCCATTTCGGCTCATAGGGCTCGAGCCGGGCATTCTGCTCCGCGATCAGCGCCGGATTGGTCTCGAACAGCCGCAGGTCCAGGCCATCGCGAAAGCCCTCTGCGCGGCAGGCCACCCGTAGCATGTCGGCCATCAGCGTACCGCGGCCGGGGCCGAGTTCGAGCAGGGTGAAAGCCTTGGGGCTGCCCATCTGCTGCCACAGATTGACGAAGAAAAAGCCGAGCAACTCGCCGAACATCTGGCTGATCTCGGGCGCGGTGACGAAGTCGCCCTTCGCCCCCAGCGGATCGGCACTCTTGTAATAGCCCTTGGACGGGTGGGTCAGGCCCAGGCCCATATAGGTGGCTACAGACATCGGCCCGCTGGTGCGGATCTGCATGTCGATCAGTTCGGGCAGGGTAGGGGAGTCTTGAACCATCAGCAGACCTCATCCTGAGCTTGTCGAAGGGCGAGGTCGTGGCACCATCTTGCCACGCCCTCGTGGTTCGACAGGCTCACCATGAGGGCTACTCTAGGCACGCAGCCACGGGCACCCTCTCTCCCCATCCTCCGTGCACTCTGTTGTCTTGCCATGACGGTGCGGTTCTTTCCCCTTCTCTCCTCGTGGGAGAAGGTGCCCGAAGGGCGGATGAGGGGGACTTTCTTCAACATGAAAGCGTGGGCGGACGCAGCCCCCTCACCCGGAAATCCGCGTCCAGCGGATTTCCACCCTCTCCCACGAGGGGCGAGGGTGTCGACTGCGAAACCGGTGTGCACCTTACCCACGAACCAGACTCTCCCGCCGCGTCGCCGCCCACACCACCAGCGCCAATCCCGCCAGCACCAGCGGCACGCTCAGCACCATGCCCATGGTCAGCCACCCGCCATAGAGATAGCCGATCTGCTCATCCGGCAGACGCACGAATTCCACCGCGATCCGGCTCAGCCCATAGCCGATGCCGAAAATGCCGGCGACCATGCCCGGCCGGCGCAGGCTGTAGAACACATGGGTGAAGATGCGGATCACCAGGAACAGCAGCAGCCCTTCCAGCGCCGCCTCGTAGAGCTGGCTGGGGTGGCGCGGCAATTGCTCGGGATCGGTCGGAAACACCACGCCCCAGGGCAAGGTGGTCGGCGCGCCATAAAGCTCGGCATTGATGAAATTGGCGATGCGCACGAGGAAGATGCCGATCGTGCTCACCGAGGCGATCAGATCGAGGCCGCTCAGCCAGTTCCCATTGCCCTTGAAGCGGGTGAACAGGATCACCGCCAGCATCAGCCCCAGCATGCCGCCATGATAGCTCATGCCGCCATCGAGCGTGTTGATGATCTCGACCGGGTTGGCCAGGTAATAGGGCAGGTTGTAGAACAGCACATAGCCCACGCGCCCGCCGATCACGATGGCCAGCATGGTCCAGAAGGCGAAATCCCAGATATCCTTGGCCGCAAAGGGCGGCTCGCCCTTGTGCCACAGCCGCGTATTGGCCAGCAGCAGATAGCCATAGGCCGCGCCCAGCCCGACGCCGAACAGATAGCCCAGCGCATACCAGCGCACGGCAAAGGGTCCGATGGCGAAGGCAATGGGATCGATATTGGGGAAGGGCAAAAGCAGCTCCTGCGGCAATCGGCCGGACCATTGCCGCTTCGGCCTCTCTGGTCAAGTCGGCGGGTCTATCCTAAGTAGTGTGGCAAGGGGCCTGCAACGAATGGGTGTGCGATGAGCCAGAATAACAGGATCTTCGACGATCTGGGCCGATTGATGAACGAGGCGGCCGGTGTGGCCGATGGCGTTCGCCGCGAAGTCGAAACCGTCGTCAAGGGCCAGGCCCAGCGGCTGGTGGTCGATATGGACCTGGTCAAGCGCGAGGATTTCGATGCCCTGCGCGAGCTGGTGCAGGTGCAGGGCGAAGAGATCGACGCCCTGCACAAGGAACTCGCGGCGCTCAAGGGCGCCAAGTCCAAGACAAATTAATTGCGGTTCGCCGTCATTTCCGACGTGCATGGCAATGCCATGGCGCTCGATGCCGTGCTGGCCGATATTGCCGGGCAGGGCGTCGATGCCACGCTTTGCCTGGGTGACCATGTCAGCGGCCCGCTCGACCCGGCCGGTGCCGCCGAACGGCTGATGGGGCTCGATGGCCCGGTCATTCGCGGTAATCACGACCGCTGGCTGGCCCAGGGCCGCCGCGACGACCGCGATCTCGATCCGACCGACCAATTCGCCAGAAGGCAGCTCTCTGCCACCCAGCATGCCTGGCTCGCCGCGCTCCCCGCCACATCGGTCTTCGAGAACGAAATCTTCCTCTGCCACGGCACGCCGGCCAGCGACAATGTCGCCTGGCTCGATGACTGGTATTACGATCGCAAGACCACATTGCCCTCAGAGCAAGCCGTGACGGCCCCTGCCGAGGGCATCGATTATCCCGTCATGCTGTGTGGCCACACCCATATCGCCCGCTCGGTCCGCCTGCGCGATGGGCGGATGGTCGTCAATCCGGGCGCGGTGGGGCTGCAACTTGTGCACGGCTCCCCCGATGCGCGTTATGCTGTGATCGAGCGGCGCGATGGCAAATGGCGCACCAGCCTGCGCGTCGTCGAATACGATCATCACGCCGCGGCGCAACAGGCCGTCGACAATGGATTTCTCCCCTGGAAGCAAGCGCTGGCAACGGGTTGGGCCGATGCGAGTGGCCTGTTCTGACGCGCAATTGCCTGTGAACGCGTCGTCAACGTTAACAGTCCGTTAACACTAGGGCGCCCATCGTCATCCACAAGAGAATGCCGTCCATGGTCCGCGTTCCGTCCCCTGAATCAGTGGGGGCGTGTAGGGTCATTTCATCAGGACGATTCGTAAGCCTCGTGCGTGCGGCCCAGTTTCCTGAATACCCAAAATCTGCCGGTTAATGGACGGAACCGTCGATGTCACTGCTGCAAGTCGAGCCCGATCGCAATGTCCACCCGGTGGACATTATCGAGCATATCGCCTCGATCAACGACTGGACTTTCGAGCGGCAGGATGCCGACGAAATCTCCATTTCCGTGCGCGGCGGCTGGTCGGATTACCATGTCTCCTTCAACTGGATGGAAGACCTCGAGAGCCTGCACATTGCCTGCGCCTTCGACCTTAAGGTGCCCGAGGGGCGGCGCGGCGAGATCAAGCAGTTGATTTCATTGATCAATGAGCAGCTCTGGATCGGCCATTTCGATATCTGGAACAAGGAAGGCGTGGTGCTGTTCCGCAATTCGCACCTGCTGACCGGTGGCGCCGATGTGTCGCCGCAGCAATGCGAGGCCTTGTTGCGCTCGGCCACCGATAGCTGCGATCTCTATTACCAGGCCTTCCAGTTCGTCGTCTGGGCCGGCAAGACTGCCGCCGATGCGCTGAGCCATGTCATGTTCGAAACGGTGGGCGAAGCGTGAGCGTCTCGCTCAGCCATCTCGGCCCGGTCATGCTGGTTGGTGCCGGCAAGATGGGCTTGGCCCTCGCCCGTGGCTGGCTCGATGCAGGCCTGCGGCCCAACCACCTGATCCTGGTCGATCCGGCGCCCAATCCGGCGGCCCTGCAACTGGCCGAGGATTACGGTCTCACCCTTAATTCCGATGCCTGCGGGCTGCTGCCCAATGTGCTGGTGCTGGCGGTCAAGCCGCAGATCATCGACAAGGTCATGGAGTCTCTGCAGCCCATTGTCGGGCCGCATACTCTGGCCATTTCCATCGCCGCCGGCATCGACATTGCCCGCCTGTCGCGCGGGCTCGACATGGGCCGCGTCGTGCGCACCATGCCCAATACGCCGGCCCAGATCGGCAAGGGCATTACCGGCGCGGTGGCCGGTCCCGATGTCGGGCCGGAAGACCGCGAGACGGCCGAAGCATTGTTGAGCGCGGCCGGCCCGGTGGTCTGGTTCGACGACGAAGCGCTGCTCGATGCGGTGACCGCCGTGTCCGGCTCCGGCCCAGCCTATGTGTTCCACATGGTCGAGGCCCTGGCCGAAGCCGGCAAGAAGCTCGGCCTGCCCGACGCCATTGCCGAACAACTGGCGCGCCAGACCGTCATCGGCTCCGCCGCCCTGCTCGAAGCCGATCCGGCTTCGCCCGCCACCCTCCGGCAGAACGTGACCTCGCCCAACGGCACCACCGCCGCCGGCCTTGCCGTGCTGATGGAGGGCCTGACGCCGTTGATCGAGCAGACCACCGAAGCCGCCCGCAAGCGCAGCGAAGAACTGGGTCGGAGCTGAAGCTCTGCGGCTCCCGTCACCCCACCCTCGATCCCTCCCCATCAAGGGGAGGGAGGCGCATGGCTTATGTCAGTGGTCCAATATTTCCCTCGTCCACCGGACAGGCTTCCCTCCCCCTTGGGGGAGGGAATGAGGGTGGGGGTAAGCCACAAGAACCGGCCCTCGAATAGCCTAGCGCCGCTTGCCGCGCCGCTCGCGCAATTCCAGCAATTGATCACGGATGGCGGCGACCCAGTCGCGCAATCCTACCTCATCCGTATGGCGCAAGGCCGCCTCGATACCGTCAAGCGCCAGATGCGCCGACAGCAATTCATCGCTATTGCCGCTGAGCTCGTAGCGCGCCAGGTGCACCAGGGCCAGGTTGGCGCGGGTGGTGGCCCAGGCCGCCGGTGCCTGGGCCCGCTGCCGGCAGGGCAGGGCCTTGACCAGCAGGTCGCGCGCCTGGTCCAGCTGCGTTTGCGCCGCCGCACCTTTCTGCCCGCGGGCCAGCACGCACAGAGCCGCGCCCAGATTGGTCAGCACTTCGCCGCGCAGGGGCGTCGTCAGCTCGGCGTCAAGTAACTGGAAGTAGACCAGGGCGGCGGAATCGAAATCGCGGCCTTCGATCAAGGCTTTGGCGCGGCCGAGCGAGGTAAACACGCTCTCGCCCGCCTGTCGCGGTTCGATCAATGCATTCACTGGGATGCCCTGGTTTTGTCGGTCGGCCGCAGGCGGCCCGTCCTTTATTAAACCGGGATGGTTTCGACAACAAGCAATTGCCTTCTGTCATGCACCGCAAAACAGAAGGGGCGCGTCCCTCCAAGTCGGACGCGCCCCTTCCGGTCGAAAATGCCTGATGGATCAGGCGGCAGTCAGGTTGTCGGCGGCGGACTTGCCGGTCCGCTTGTCCTTGACGATCTCGTAGGTAACCTTCTGGCCCTCATCGAGACCATTCAGGCCCGAGCGCTGGACGGCGGAGATGTGGACGAACACGTCCGCCCCGCCTTCGTCGGGCTGAATGAAGCCGTAGCCTTTTTGGCCGTTAAACCACTTTACGGTGCCAGTTGCCATGATGCGCGTTCCCTCGTGCAGTCGCTGCTGTAGGCGGTCCTGAGCCACTATTGGCCTGGGACGGAGTGATCGAAATATCGGAAAGTGACGTCAGCAGGCGGCGAATGGAATTCGCAGGATCAGATCGGTCGGCCGCAATATTCGATCAGAGAACGTAGCCTGAAAAAAACGGGCGTTCAATATCTGTTTACACATGACAAATCGCCCGGCGGGAAGGCGCTTCCT
The DNA here is from genome assembly GCF_007859655.1 of Devosia ginsengisoli. NCBI lineage: Bacteria > Pseudomonadati > Pseudomonadota > Alphaproteobacteria > Hyphomicrobiales > Devosiaceae > Devosia > Devosia ginsengisoli. The sequence goes on along the minus strand of NZ_CP042304.1, from coordinate 2,053,759 downwards.
GCCAGGACAATATCGAGCGTCATCAAGTGTTTGCACCGCACTATCACAGCGCGGCACCGACGCGGAGCCGGCAGGCGGGACATGAAACGGGTCTCGTGCCGGGGCGTCATTGTCGTGATGCGGTGCCGAAGCGCCGAACCAGACGCCATCACAATACCCCAAAAAGCACTGATGCAAACCGGCACTATCGTCGCATCTGCAGGTTTTGCACCGCATGTGCCCGCTTGCATTCCGGCGAAATTTGCGTCAAATCCCCGTCCGCTGGGCGATTGGGTCCGGTAACCCTCCAGAGATCACTTCGTCTTGACCAAGGCGTTTCACTCTTCCGGCGACGTGATTGCGGATCGCCGCGCCGGCTATGCGCGCATGCTGGCCGAAGCCGGCGACCACGCAGCAGCGGCCGATCTGCTCGTCCAGGCCCTCGAAATCGTCCCCGATTGGGCCGCCGGCTGGGACCTGCTCGGGAGCTACCACGAAAAGGCGGGCCATGTTGCAGGCGCCATTTCGGCCTGGCGGCATCTTGAGGCGCTGGACGACGAGGGTGTGTTCGGCGCCGGTCTCAAGCTCGCCGCCCATGGCGCCGGTCGCGCCGCCGAGGGCACCGCGGTCAGCTATGTCGAGGCCCTGTTCGATCAATATGCGCCGCAATTCGAGCAGGCGCTGGTGGAGCGGCTCGGCTATCGCGTGCCCGAAATGCTGGACGAACTGGTGCGGCAGGAAATGGCCCTGCTGGGCATCGAGCATTTCGCCCGGGCGCTCGACCTGGGCTGCGGCACCGGGCTGATGGGCCAGCACCTGCGCGGCAAGGCCGATTATCTCGAAGGCATCGACGTCTCGGCCGCCATGATCGCCGAGACCGCCCGCAAGGGCATCTATGACAGTCTGCAAAAGGCCGAACTAGTGGCGGCGCTCAATGCCCGCCGCGCCGATGCCGACCTGGTCACGGCCGCCGACGTGTTCATCTATTGCGGCGCCCTGGCGCCGGTGCTGGCGGCGCTGGTGCCCGCCATGCGGCCGGGCGGGCTTGCCGCCTTTTCGCTCGAGGCTCATGATGGCCCCGAGCCGCAATTCCTCCGTCCCTCACTGCGCTATGCCCATGGCGTCGATGCCACGCGCGATGCGCTGGTGGTTGCCGGCCTCGAAATCCTGCGCTTCGAAACCGCCGTATTGCGCTTCGATCGCGGCGCACCCATTACGGGCATGCTCATCGTGGCCCGCCGCCCGCCAGTGGAACTGAACGCCGCCAATGACGGCGAAGACGGCGGCGACGTGGCGGCCTGAGCGGGCCAACGGCAACTTATTTCAGTCATCACCCCTCTCCCCTTGAGGGAGAGGGTGGAAATCCGCGTGCAGCGGATTTCCGGGTGAGGGGTCCTGCGCCATCCCATGCTTCAGTGCTCGTGGGACCAACCCCTCATCCGCCCTTCGGGCACCTTCTCCCTCAAGGGGAGAAGGGAAGAGCAGGAACAGCCCCCATTGTATCACCATCCAACAATCGTGCTAATCATCGGCCCCCAATCGCTGGACCCGCCATGAACACCATCCGCTATGACTTCCGCTCCGATACCGTCACGCGCCCTGCCACGGGCATGCGTTCTGCCATGGCCACCGCCGAGGTGGGCGACGACGTGTTCGGCGACGATCCAACGGTCAACCTGCTGGAGCAGCGGATGGCCGCCATGCTCGGCAAGGATGCGGCGATCTTCGTTTCGTCGGGCACGCAATCGAACCTGCTGGCCCTGATGAGCCATTGCGGGCGCGGCGACGAATTCATCGCCGGGCAGAATGCGCATTGCTACAAATACGAGGCCGGCGGCGCGGCGGTGCTGGGCTCCATCCAGCCGCAGCCCATCGCCCACCAGCCCGATGGCACCATGGATCTCGGTGACATCGAAAGCGCCATCAAGGCTGGCGACAACCACTTCGCCACCACGCGGGTCATCGCGCTGGAAAACACCTTTGGCGGCCAGGTGCTGCCTGTCAGCTACATGGTGCAGGTGGCCGAGATTGCCCGCCGGCACGGGCTGGGCCTCCATCTCGATGGCGCCCGCGCCTTCAATGCCGTGGTGGCCCTGGGCACCGATATCAAAAGCTTCACGGCACCCTTCGACAGCGTTTCGATCTGCCTCTCCAAGGGGCTCGGCGCCCCGGTGGGCTCGGTGCTGATCGGCCGGCAGGACCTGATCGATACGGCGCGTCGCAACCGCAAGATGCTGGGCGGCGGGCTGCGCCAGTCCGGCATCCTGGCGGCGGCGGGCCTCTATGCGCTCGACAATAACGTGACCCGGCTGGCCGAGGACCATCGCCGCGCCCGGCGCCTGGCCGAAGGCCTTGCCGCCTTCCCCTCGCTCAACGTCACCATGCCCGATACCAATATCGTCTTCGTCGATGTCGAGGACCGCCTCGGCGATCGCCTCACCGAATTCCTGGTGTCGCGCGGCGTCGGCATTACCGGCCGCTACGGCCAGCAGCGCTGGGTCACCCATCTCGACGTGGACGACGCCATGGTCGACGGCGCCCTGGCCGAAGTCGCCGCGTTTTTCCGCGACGGAGCGGAAGCGGCTTTCCGGTAATCGACGCAGCACCAAGCCAGGGCGCCTTCCCTTCTCCCCTTGCGGGAGAAGGTGCCCGAAGGGCGGATGAGGGGTATCGTGCTAACCAAGAACATTGAAGCATGGGTGAGCGCAGCACCCCTCACCCGGTTCTTCCGCTGGACGCGGAAGAACCACCCTCTCCCGCAAGGGGAGAGGGTGGTGGACTGCGGGCGTTTACCCCTGGTCCAGCGCCACCCGCACCGCCAGTTCCACCGGCGAATATTCCCCGTCCTTCCGGTCCAGCACCAGCTCGCCCCGCGGCATCAGCGGCGGCTGGGCCATGAACTTCACGGTCTTGCCGCGATGCTTTTGCGCCCCGTGCACCAGGAACGGGTGGCAGAGATAGACCGTCCCCGCCGGCCCGGTCGCCAGCGCCTCTTTGCCTGTATCGAACCAGTCGGGCCGGTCGGTGATCATGTCGCGCAGCGAGCGCCCCGCATCGCCAGCCGGGGCAAGGTAGCGCGCCACGTCGAGATGCGAACCAACCTTGATCCGGGTCGGCGCGTCCTCCTCCCCGACATCGGAGAACAGGAACAGCATCAGCAGGGCGCGGCCCTTGGAGACCACATTGGCGCGGATATCGAGGAAGTCCTTGAAGTCGGGTCCGGCAAAGCTGCCATCGATATGCCAGCCATCGTCACCCGGCTCGTCAGGCGAGGGAAACCGCACCGGGAAGGTGCCCAGCCCCTGCGGCGGCACCCAGCGGTCCTGGCCCACGATCTGGTCATAGGCGGCGCGGAGCAGGGGCGTATTGGCCGCCTCGCGGAAAGGCAGTTCGGAATAGCCGCCCAGCCGGATGACCGGCTTGGTCCAGGTGGCGGGATTATCAGGATCGCAGCCGGTTTCCTTCCACAATATGGCGCGGCCCTGCTCGGCAAGGGCGCGGGGGAAGGCATTGTCGATGCGGATGAAACCGGTGGTGATGAATGCGTCGATTTGCGCTGCGGAGAGCGCGGAAATGCTATCAGGCATTGGAAATCCATAAGTTCGCAAGGCCGCAAAGGCGGCCGGATCGAGCGGCTGTGCCGCTCAATGTGTGCCCGAACAGGGCGCCATCAGGCGCCGAGGAACACCGCGAACTTGTAAGACTGGATCATCATCATGGTGCGCTGATTATGCGAAGGGGCGGCATCCTGTCAAGTTGACCCGCCCGGTAAGGGCCGGGCGGGTCCGTGGGATCAGCCCTGCCAGAAGGTGTGAAGGGCCGCGATATCGCCGCTGCACAGCAGCGGCATGGCCGCCTGCAGCCTTTCTTCCGGCCAGTCCCACCAGGCCATTTCGAGCAGCATGGCAATCTGCTCGTCGTCGAACCGTGCGCGGATCGGCTTGCCGGGATTGCCGCCGATAATGGTGTAGGGCTCGACATCTTTTGTCACCAGCGCCCGCGTGCCGATCACGGCGCCATGGCCGATGCGGACCCCCGGCATGACGATGGCCTCGGTGCCGATCCACACGTCATTGCCGATGACAGTGTCGCCGGCCGGCGCAAAGGCATCGATCGCCCCGGCAAATTCGGGCATTTCCGGCATGTAGAAGAACGGAAACGAGCTCGCCCAGTCGTGGCGGTGGCCCTGATTGCCGGCCATGATGAAGGCAGCGCCCGAGCCGATCGAGCAGAAACTGCCCACGATCAGCTTGTCGGCATCGGCGTCCGGCAGCAGGAAGCGGGCGCAGTCGTCGAAGCTGTGGCCGTGATAATAGCCCGAATAATAGCTGTAGCGCCCGACCACGATATTGTTGTGGGTCACCTGTTCATCCAGGCGGATGCCCTTGAACGGGCTTTCGAAGAAATTGGTCATGATGGACTCGTGAAGTCTGTGCTGCCCGCAGGCAGCGCGTTTTGCAGAACGTACGGAAACGGCCGGCCCTCTTGTGGCCGGTTAAAGGCGATCCCTCGGCGCGTGTCAGGCGCGCAGGATCGCTATCGAGGTGGTACAGTCTGCGGACTTCATGATGTCCGGGAACATAGCGGGCAGGGGCGGGGTGTCAACCGGCGCTTGAATGCGACAGCCTGGGCTCCTGCCCACCCTCCCCCTTGAGGGGAGGGTAGCGAAGCTGGGCCGCCAGGCCTTAGCGTAGCTTGGGAGGGGGTCCCTTTAGCGAACCACGAAGCTACCCCCTCCCAGCTTTGCCAAGGCCCTTGCGGGCCAGGCGCCGCTACCCCTCCCCTCAAGGGGGAGGGTGGGCAGGCGCCGATGGTGTCGCGCAATTGCGCTCAGAGGCGGGACAGTTAGGCCGCGAAATAATCCTGCAGCGGCCGCACCACCAGGCTGCCCTTCTGCAAGGCCACGATCCCCTCCACCGCCGCCAGCGCGCCGTCGATGGTGGTATAATACGGGATCTTGCTCAGCAGCGCCGTCCGCCTGATATCGCGGCTATCCGAGATCGACTTCATGCCGTCGGTGGTGTTGATCACCAGTTGCACGCCGCCATTCTTCATCGAATCCACGATATGCGGCCGGCCTTCGAGCACCTTGTTGATCTTGGTGGCGGCAATGCCGTTCTCGACCAGGTATTTCTGCGTGCCGCCGGTGGCGAGGATGGTGAAGCCGCCCTCGACCAGATGGCGGGCCATATCGACGATATACTGCTTGTCCTGGTCGCGCACCGAGATGAAGGCCGTGCCGGACTGCGGCACCTTGGAGCCGGCGCCCATCTGCGACTTGGCGAAGGCCAGTGCGAAATCGGTATCGAGCCCGATCACTTCGCCGGTCGACTTCATCTCCGGCCCCAACACGGTATCGACGCCGGGGAAGCGGTTGAACGGGAACACGGCTTCCTTGACGGCGATATGCTTGAACTGCTTCTCGACCAGGTTGAAGCTCGACAGCTTCTCGCCCGCCATGATGCGGCTGGCGATCTTGGCGATGGGCTGGCCGATCACCTTGGCGACAAAGGGCACCGTGCGCGACGCGCGCGGATTGACTTCGAGCAGGTAGATCACCCCGTCCTTGAGCGCATATTGCACATTCATCAGTCCGCCGACTTTGAGCGCGAAGGCGAGTTCCGCCGTCTGCCGCTTCAGTTCGGCGATGATCTCGGGGCTGAGGTTGCGCGGCGGCAGCGAGCAGGCCGAGTCGCCCGAGTGAATGCCGGCCTCCTCGATATGCTCCATGATGCCGGCCACGAACACGGTCTCGCCGTCGCACAGCGCATCGACGTCGATTTCGGTGGCCCCCGACAGATACGCATCGAACAGCAGCGGATTGTCCGACAGCACCGAATTGATCTGCCCGGTCTTGTCGTTGGGGTAGCGCTGCAGGATGTCCGGCGGCACGAGGCCGGTCAGCGTGTCCTGCACGTAGCGCTCGAATTCATTGGCCGAATGCACGATCGCCATGGCGCGGCCGCCCAGCACGTAAGATGGCCGGATCACCAGCGGATAGCCCAGCCGCTCGGCCACGAGGCGGGCCTGCTCAAGCGAATAGGCAATGCCGTTCTTGGGCTGGGTGAGTTCGAGCTTGTTGAGCAGCTTGGAGAACAGGTCGCGGTCCTCGGCCAGGTCGATGGCGTCAGGCTGCGTCCCCAGGATCGGCACGCCGGCCTTCATCACCGCTTCGGCCAGGTTCAGCGGCGTCTGCCCGCCAAACTGCACGATCACGCCATGCAAAGTGCCGTTCTGCTTTTCCGTCAGAAGGATTTCGATCACATCTTCTTCGGTCAGCGGTTCGAAATACAGCCGGTCCGACGTGTCATAGTCGGTCGAGACGGTTTCCGGGTTGCAGTTGACCATGATGGTCTCGTAGCCGGCATCGGCCAGTGCAAACGCGGCATGGCAGCAGCAATAGTCGAATTCGATGCCCTGGCCGATGCGGTTCGGCCCGCCCCCCAGGATCACCACCTTCTTGCGGTCGCTGGGGCGCGCCTCGTCATCCACCTTGCCGTTGAACGGCACTTCATAGGACGAATACATATAGGCGGTCGGCGAGGCGAATTCGGCCGCCGACGTGTCGATCCGCTTATAGGCCGGCCGCACGCTCAGCTCATGCCGCAGCTTGCGCACATCCGATGGCTTCACATTGGCGAGCTGCGCCAGCCGCGCATCGGCAAAGCCCATGGCCTTGAGCGCGCGCAGGTTCTGCGCGTCCTGTGGCAGGCCGAATTGCTTGACCTTGCTTTCGGCCTCGATGATGCCCTGCATCTGCTCGAGGAACCACGGGTCGATCTTGCAGGCCTCGTGTATGTCCTCGAGGCTCATGCCCAGCCGCATGGCCTCGGCCACATGCAGCAGCCGGTTGGGCGTCGGCGTGCCCAGGGCCGCCTTGATGGCATTCTTGTCCTCGCCTTCGCCCAGGCCGGGAATGCCGATCTCGTTGAGCCCGGTCAGCCCGGTTTCAAGCGAGCGCAAAGCCTTCTGCAGCGATTCCTGGAAGGTGCGGCCGATGGCCATGGCCTCGCCCACCGACTTCATCGAGGTGGTCAGCCGATTGTCGGCGCCGGGGAATTTTTCGAAGGCGAAACGCGGGATCTTGGTGACGACATAGTCGATGGTCGGCTCGAAGCTGGCCGGGGTCATGCCGCCGGTAATGTCATTGTCCAGCTCGTCCAGCGTATAGCCCACGGCCAGCCGTGCGGCGACCTTGGCGATGGGGAAGCCGGTGGCCTTCGATGCCAGCGCCGATGACCGGCTCACGCGCGGATTCATCTCGATCACCACCATGCGCCCATCGGCCGGGTTGATGCCGAACTGCACGTTGGAGCCGCCGGTTTCGACGCCGATCTCGCGCAGAACCGCCAGCGAGGCGTCGCGCATGATCTGGTATTCCTTGTCGGTCAGCGTCAGCGCCGGGGCGACGGTGATGCTGTCGCCGGTATGCACGCCCATCGGATCGATATTCTCGATCGAGCAGATGATGATGCAGTTGTCCTTCTTGTCGCGGACAACCTCCATTTCATACTCTTTCCAGCCGAGCACGCTTTCCTCGACCAGCACTTCATTGGTCGGCGAGGCGTCGATCCCGCTTTCGCAGATCGCCAGATATTCCTCGCGGTTATAGGCAATGCCGCCGCCCGTGCCGCCCAAAGTAAACGACGGCCGGATGATAGCCGGCAGCCCGATCACTTCGAGCGCCTGCAAGGCCTCGATCGTATTATGCGCCAGCATGGAGCGCGGCGTTTCCAGCCCGATCTTCTTCATGGCGTCGCGGAACAGTTCGCGGTCTTCCGCCTTGTCGATGGCCTCGGCCGTGGCGCCGATCATTTCCACCCCGAACTTCTCCAGCACGCCCATCTTGCGCAGGCTCAGCGCGCAGTTCAGCGCCGTCTGCCCGCCCATGGTCGGCAGCAGCGCATCGGGCCGCTCCTTCTCGATGATGCGCGCGACCACTTCAGGGGTGATCGGCTCCATATAGGTGGCGTCGGCCAGATCAGGATCGGTCATGATCGTCGCCGGATTGGAGTTCACCAGAATGATCCGGTAGCCCTCTTCCTTCAGCGCCTTGCAGGCCTGCGTCCCCGAATAGTCGAACTCACAAGCCTGCCCGATGATGATCGGACCCGCACCGATGATGAGGATCGATTTGATATCGGTACGTTTTGGCATGGCGCTCGCTCAACAGTTATCTACGTTTGTCGCGCTCCCGAACCGGAAAAGTGGGGCCACTTTTCCTGGGAACGCTCCGGTCATCGAGCGAGGAGAGAATCGCCCGGACAGCACCTGTCCCGCGACAAACCACGCGGCAACTGAGCGCTGCGGCGCGGTGGAAGGTTCAGACATGGTGGTTAAGTGGGCTGTCTAGCGGAAGAGTCGCTGGAAGGGAAGGCCCCGTTTCCCCTTGCGCGTGGCAAGTAAGACAAAATATGTCGGGAAGTGTTGACATGTCGGAAATCTCCGACATAATAACAGCATGAACACCGAACCCATTTTTGCCGCTCTGTCCCATCCCGTCCGCCGTCAGGTGGTCACCCTGTTGCTTCAGGGCGACCGAACGGCGGGGGCTATTGCACAAGCGTTTTCGGGGATCGGGCGGTCGGCGGTGTCGGAGCATCTGGGTGTGCTGCGGCAGGCCGATCTGGTTCGTGAGACGAAATCGGGGCGGGAGCGCATCTATACGCTCAATGCCGAGCCACTGGCCGAACTCAGGGACTGGCTTGCCCCCTATGAGGATTATTGGCGCTCGCGGATGGCGAGCCTGGCCAAGCAGTTGGAAGAGGAAAACAAATGAGCCTAGAGACCGTGACCGTGGACCAGCGCATTGCAACGACTGCTGACCGCGTATGGGCCCGAATTTCGACGCCAGAGGGGATTGCCACCTGGTGGGCGCCAGGGAACATTGCGCCAGTGGTCGGGCACGAATTCACCATGGACATGTACAAATGGGGCCAGGTGCGTTGCCGGGTGATCGAAGTCATGCCGCTGGAGAAACTCGCCTACACATTCGGCGACTGGGAACTGCATTGGACCATCACGCGGGACGAAGGTGGCTGCGTGCTGAGGCTCGAGCACAAAGGATTTGACCTCGACAAGGAGCAGGACCGGATCGCCTTCGAAAATATGGGGAAGGGCTGGGCCGGCACGGTACTGCCGCGACTGGCACAGGGCCTGGTGGCCGCCGCCTGAGGCGGCCGGCTTTCGTCATTACCGGACTGTCTGGAAGCAGTGGATTGCCCGGACAGGCCGGCGATGACGACCGGCGGGAATGGTTGGTGTGCCCAGGATCAAGCGCACCACAACCCCACCCGCAGCCCCCCATGCAACACGGTGGGCTCCACCAGTTCCAGCCCGAGTCCGGTGGCCCTTATCAGTTCCTTGTCCGTCGTGACGATCCCAACCCGCCACCCGGCAAACTTCGCGCGGATCACATTGCCCATGGTCCGGTATAGCCCGAGCAGCGGTGCCTTGTTGCCGATGCGGGTGCCGTAGGGCGGGTTGATGATGATGAGGCCGGGCGGACCGTCCGGGCGCGATAGGGTTTCGACGCTTTGCTGTTCGAACTGCACCACCGCGGACACGCCTGATCGTTCGGCATTCTCCCGCGCCATTCTGACAGCGCCGGGGTCGCGGTCTGAGCCGTGGAACCGCAGGCCGGTGTCGCGCAGCGGGGCAGGGGCGCGCAGGACGTCCCAGGCGGCGCGGTCGAAACCGGGGAGGTGTTCGAAGGCAAAGCTCCGTGACCGCCCGGGCATCAGCCCCAGCGCGATTTCGGCAGCTTCGATGACGAAGGTGCCCGAGCCGCACATCGGGTCGAGCACGGTCTGGCTCCCGTCATAGCCGCATTGGCGCAGGAACATCGCGGCCATGGTCTCGCGCATCGGCGCCTTGGCCACGCCCGCCTTGAAGCCGCGCTTGTGCAGCGACTCCCCCGTCGTATCGAGGCTGATAGTGACGAGGTCATCCTCGATCCGCACCATGACGCGCACCGCCGCATCCTCGGCAATGGGCGCTCCGAGGGTCTCGGCAATGGCCGTGGCCACGCGCTGGCTGGCCGCCCCGGCATGATAGATGCGCGAGCGCTTGCAACTGGCCTCCACCGTCACCGGCACATCCGGTCGCAGCAGGCTGGCCCATTCCACCTTGCGGGCGCGCTTGTCGAGCTGCGCCAGGTGCATGGCGCGGAAGCTGGCCACCCGCGCCAGCACGCGTGTCGCCCCACGCAGGGTGAGATTGGCCCGCCACACATCGGGCCAGCTGCCCATGAAGGCCACGCCGCCCTCGGTCACGCTGGCATCAAAGCCGGCCGCGCGGGCCTCGTCACAAAGCGGGGTTTCGAGGCCGGGCGTGCCGACGAGGTAGATTTCGAATGGGGTATCCATGGGGGAGAGGTAGAGGGTTTTGCGGCGGCGGGGAAGGGACCTCCGAACATCGGGGCTCCCGTCACCCCACCCTCAATCCCTCCCCATCAAGGGGAGGGAGGCGCAGGCTGCGATGCTAGTGTTCATCGTCTCCCTCCCCCTTGTGGGGAGGGATCAAGGGTGGGGGTGAGCCACGCGCACCGGCTTACGTTTTGAACCCCGCCATCCGCTCATAAAACACCTGCGCCTCATCCGCGATGCGCTGTAAATTCCCCGGCAGTTCCACCACCTTCTCATCCGGTGGCGCAAAGCCCGTGCTGTCGAAAATCGCCCCATACCAATGTGGCGCCCACACCCCGTCATCGGGATGCTGCCCCTTCGGCCAGCTCAACATCGCTTCGTCGAACGGCAGGTCGATTGCCGCGCACAGCGCCGACAGCGTCCCGCGCGGATCGCGCCGCACATCCTCGGAATCCACCACCGGCGGGGCCTTGCCCAGCCGGTCGGCCACCCGGTCGAACAGCATGGCCTGTTCGGCAAAGCCGATATCGCGCAGGCTCACATCCTCCCGCTTCCGCGCATAGGAGGCGAGCACCCGTTCCGGTCGCCGCAGCAGGAACACATTGGTCACCCCGTCCATCCAGTCGAGCGGAAAGCCCACCACCATGTGATGCGCCATATGCTTCTGATACCAGACCGGCTTGCCTGATGGCGCCGGGCCGAGCATGTCGGCAGCGACGCGATGCGGGTCCGTCGGCTGGCTCGCCAGTACTTCGGCATTCATCGGATGGACAATGCCGGTGGCCGCCAGATAGGCGGCATAGAAAGGCTCGTCGCTGACGGCGCAATCGGGCCGCGAGGAGAAGGCGCGCATCATGGCCGTGGACAGGTTGCGCGGCCCCGACCACATGGCGATGCGGCGCGTCATGGCCGGTAGATCTCCCGCTCGATCAGCTCACGATAGAGCCCTTGCAGCCGCAGCGTCATCTCGCCCGGTATCGGCCCCGGCCCGGTCAGCGGGTGACCCATGCGGCGGCCATCCACTTCGCGCACTGATGTCAGTCCGGCAAAGGTGCCGGTCACGAAGGCCTCGTCGGCGCCATAGACGTCGGTGAGCGAAAAATTCTTCTGCCGCACGGTGATGCCGGCGGCTTCGGCCACGCGGATGATATTGCCCCGGGTGATCCCGCCCAGGCAGTAGTCGCCCGTGGAAGTCCAGAGCTCGCCGCGCCGCACGATGAAAAAGTGCGTCGAGTTGCAGGTGGCGACAAACCCCTGCGGGTCGAGCATCAGCGCCTCGTCGGCCCCGGCCTTGGCCGCCTGGATGCAGGCCTGGATGCAGTTGAGCTTGCTGTGCGAATTCAGCTTCTGATCCTGCATGTCAGGCGCGGTGCGGCGGATGGTCGAGGTGAAGAGGCTGATGCCATCGGGCTTGTCCGAGGGCGTCTTGTATTCGGGGATGATGACGATCGTCGCGTCGCCGATGGTGGCGCGCGGGTCCTGATAGGGCGTGGCCTTGATGCCGCGCGTCACCATCAGGCGGATATGGACGCCGTCCGTCATGCCATTGGCAGCGAGGCAATCGAAGATGCGCTTCACCAGCGCGTCCGGAGTGAGTCCGACGAAAAAATCCAGCGTCTTGGCGCCCTCATAGAGCCGCTCCAGATGTGCCCACAGGAATGGAATGCCGCCTTTATGCAGCCGCAGCCCTTCCCACACACCATCGCCCAGCACGAAGCCGGAATCGAACACCGATACTGTGGCCTCCTGGCGCGGCTTCAGCGTATCGTTGACTGCGATCAGGATATCCGCATTGCGCGGATCATCCGCATAGGCATGCACGCCATAGGCCATTTTCGAACACCGGATTCACGTGTGGATCTTCTCGATGCTAACAGTCCGTTAGCATTAAGCGGGGGTTGCCAACCATCGGTCTTCGCCGGGCGATGGGCAAGGTGGTTGGCGGGAAACATCGATCGGGTATAGCGTTTCTCCCCAGAGGAGACTGCAATATGTGCCGCAACATCAAGCCGCTGTTCAATTTCGAGCCACCCGCGACCCGCAACGAGATTCACGATGCGGCTTTGCAATTCGTGCGCAAGATTTCCGGCTACAGCGCGCCGTCCAAAACCAATGAGGCGGCCTTCCACGAGGCGGTGGAAGACATCGAGAAAGTCATGCGCAAGCTATTGAATTCGCTCGATACCAACGCCCCGCCGAAAGACCGCGAAGTGGTCGCCGCCAAGGCCCGCGAGCGCTCCCGCCTCCGCTTCGGCACCTAGTCCTCAGGCTCGGTGCCGAACAGCAGCGGATAGCCATGTTGCTGGGCGAATTCGGTCGCCCGCGTCGCCTTTTCCTCGGCAATCTCCCGGGTGAACACCGCCACCACGCAGGCGCCTTTGGTGTGCGCCGTCAGCATGATGGCATTGGCCTGCGCCTCGGGCACGCGGAATTCGGCCTTGAGCAGCCGCACCACGAATTCGCGCGGCGTATAGTCGTCGTTGAACAGAATAACCTTGTGCAGCGGTGGTTTAGCCGTCTTCAGAACGGTTTCGGTACGGCGTTTGGTATCGGTATCAGCCATGATCGCCTCCGGGGCGAATGGAATAGTCGGCGGCGGAACGGGCCCTGCCGCCATGCGTTAGGGAAGCAAAACCTCCCACCCCGGGTCAAGCCATGCTTCAACTCCTCATCATACTCATCATCGTCGCGCTGGTCGCCGGCGCCATGGGCTTCACCGGCCTTGCCGCGGGCGCGAGCATGCTGGCCAAGATCATCTTCGTCCTCATGCTGATCGGCATCGCGCTGGTGCTGATCCTGGCCTTTACCGGCATGGCCATTCTCTTCTAGGAGCTTGAAAATGCCCGATATTCCGCAGATCCGGCTCAATGACGGCAAGACGATCCCGCAACTGGGATTCGGCGTGTGGCAGGTGCCCAATGATGAAGTTACGCGGGCAGTCCAGACGGCCATCACGGCTGGCTACCGCTCCATCGATACGGCCCAGGGCTACCACAATGAGGAAGGGGTCGGGAAAGCCATCGCCGGGAGCGGGGTGGCGCGCGGCGATCTCTTCATCACCTCCAAGCTCCGCACCGGCGACCAGGGCTACGATACGACGATAAAGTCCTGCCTGGCCTCACTCGAGCGGCTGGGGCTCGATTATCTCGACATGTTCCTGATCCACTGGCCGGTGCCGGCGCATGACCGCTATTCCGATACCTGGAAGGCTTTCGTGCAATTGCAGCGCGATGGCCGCGTTCGCTCCATCGGGCCTCCAACTTCCTGCCCGAGCATATCGAGCGCATCATCGCCGATAGCGGCGTAACGCCCGCCGTGAACCAGATAGAGGTTCACCCCGAATACCAGCAGCGTGATGTCAGGGCCTTCCACAAGACCCACGACATCGCCATCGAAAGCTACAGCCCGCTGGGCAGCGGCGCCGTTCTGGACAATGCCGTGATCGGCGAAATCGGCGAAAAGCACGGCAAGGCGCCGGCGCAGGTCATCATCCGCTGGCATTTGCAGCAGGGCCTGATCGTCATCCCCAAATCCGTCCATGCCGACCGCATCAAGGCCAATCTCGATGTCTTCGGCTTCGAACTTGACGGTGACGACATGGACAGGATCGCCGGGCTCGACCGCCCCGATGGCAAAACCGGCGACAATCCGGCGACCAATAACAGCCTGTGGTAGGCGCTAGAGCAGCAGCTTGAAGCCCTCGTGGCTCTTGGTGAAGCCGAGCTTCTCATAGAAGCGGTGGGCGTCGAGCCGGCGCTTGTTGGAGGTCAGTTGCACCAGGCCGCAGCTGGCTTCGCGGCAACGCTCGATGGCCCATTGCACCATCTGCGTGCCGAGCCCACTGCCGCGCTGGTCGGCGCGGATATGCACGTTTTCCAAGAGGCCCCGCTTCATGCCGAAATTGGGCATGCCGGGAATGAAGCTGATCTGCAATGTGCCCACGACCTCACCGTCCCGCTCGGCGACGATCAGGCGATGGTTCGGATCGGCTAAGATCTCGTCGAAGGCGGCGCGATAGCGCGGGTCGGCAAGCGTGGCGGGATCGAGCGGCGGCGTATCCGTGCCGCGGGCATCGCCGGCATGGCTGAGGCCGACAATGGTGGCGATGTCGGCCGGTGTCGCATCGCGGAAGGTCAGGGCGGTCATGGATGTCTCGCGGTGGGGTTTGAGGTCAGCGCCGCCGCGGGCTTATCAGCTTGGCGAGGACGATCACAAGGACTGCAATAACGGCTGGGGCGATGGCCAGTTCCGAGCCGGCGGCCAGCAGGGCGCCGGTGCCGGCCCACATGATCGAGGCAAAGGCCTCGCTTACCGTGGCGGCGCGGGACGCGACCTGGCGGCGGCGGAACATGGAGCGCTTGGCGACCACGCGGAACCAAAGCTGGATGGCGGTTGCCGACCCGGCCGATAAGGCTGCGCAAAGGGCGGTGATCAGTGCCATGCGTGGCGAAGAGAGAGCCATCAGCACCAGCAGCGGCGCCATGATGACGCCGATGACTGCCAGCACCGCCTCGATCTTGGCGATCAGCACTGTGCGCGGGGAAACCGGGGCGGTGACCACCAGGTCATGGGCATCCTCGCCGGAAATGGCGAGCCAGGCGAGGCCGCCCGCCAGTTGTCCCGCCGCCATGACCAGCACGGGCACGGCGACAACGAAGGCGCCGGCCACATCGCCGAAATTCATCCAGAGCAGCAGGCCGGGCGGCACGAGATAGAGGATCTGCATCAGCGTCTGTGACAGCAGCCACGGGTCGCGCTGCAGCAGCCGCCATTCCTTGAGCCGCAGCACGTGGCGCTGCGAGGCCGGGCGGAAAGCGCGGGGCGACGGGCGGCGCTGGCTGGCAATATGGTTGAGCCCGGCGGCGGAAATGGCCAGGCGTGCATAGCTCGAGGCCGAGATGGCTATGGCCAGAACCAGCGCGCCGCAGCCGATGGCGAGCATGATCAGCAGGGATTGCGTGTCGCCCATGGCGGCCTTGGCCGGCAGCCAGAGCGAACTATCGATACCGGGCGCGGCATCGATGATGGCCTGCGACTGGAACAGGCTGAAGCGCGAGAAATTGCCATAGTAGAGAATGGCGGCGGCCTGGATGCCGATAACGAAACCGGCGCCGATAATGGCGGCGACGATCTGGGAGATGAAGCGCGTCCGGCGTGGTCCGACCAGGCGGAACAGCAGCATGGTTATGCCCACCGACAAAGCCGTCGAAATGGCGCCCATGGCGATGATGACGCCATAGGCGGCCAGCCAGCGCTGGCCGTCGAACAGTGCCAGCATGTTGATCAGCGGGCTGGCCAGCAGGCCGGTAAAGGCCACATTGGTCAGTGCCACGGCACCGGTGCGGACGGCGAACAGCCGGCGCGACGAGGCGGGCGAGGAGAGGATGAGGTCGAGGTCGGAGCGGCCGTAATAGACGCGGGTCACCGCTTCGAGCGCCTGGGACAGCATGACTGTCCAGAACAGCATGCCGGTGCCGGTCAGCATGACGAGGCTTTGCGCGTCCGATTGCACACCATCGGCGGCCCAGCGCGCCACCACGCCATAGGCGAGCAGGTGCATCACGATGATGACGATGCTGAGAAAGATGGCGAGGCCAACACCGCGCGCCTTGCTGCCGCCGGTCATCATGGCCAGCATGTCGCGCCAGGCCAGGGTTAGTTCATGGCGGGCGAACCAGGTCAGCGTGGCCGGTGCGGCGCTCATGCGGCGTCCGATACCAGGTCGAGGAAAATGTCTTCGAGGCTGGATTCCCGGCCGATGCGGCTGCGCAGTTCGGCCAGCGTACCCTCGGCGATCAACCTTCCCTGGTTGATGACGCCGATGCGTTCGGCCATGCGCTCGGCCACTTCGAGAATGTGCGTGGTCATGATGACGGTGACGCCGTCGCGCACCTTGCCGAGCAGCACATCCTTGACCTGCCGCGCCGAGCCGGCATCGAGCCCGGTCAGTGGCTCGTCGAGGATGATGAGGCGCGGGTCATGCACCAGCGCCCCGGCCAAAGCCACCTTTTGCAGCATGCCCTTGGAAAAGCCGCCGCAGAGTTCATTGGCATGCGGCCGCAGGCCCAGCCAGTCGATGAGATCGTTGGCTCTCGTCTCGGCCGCATGGCTCTCCACCTGCCAGAGGCCGGCGACGAAGGCGAGATATTCGGTTGGCGTCAGCCGGTCATAGACCATGGGTTCATCAGACACCCAGGCGGTAACGCGCTTGGCGGCGATGGGATCGCGCCGCGCATCGATGCCAAAAATGGAAATGCTGCCCGCATCGGGCTGCAACAGCCCCGCCACCATGCGCAATATAGTGGTCTTGCCGGCGCCATTGGGGCCGAGCAGGGCGTAGAATTCACCGGCCCGGATCGTGAGGTCCAGATCGGTCACCACCGGCCGGTCGAAACTTTTGGTGAGACTGGCAATGGCGAGGGCAGGGGTGGTCATGGCGGCGCTCCGGCGGGAAACCGGCCCAAGCCTATTCCTCCTGGCCTTTCCCGCCCGTGAATCGGCAGCGTTAAGATTTTGGTGCCTGCCGTCAGCGCAACCCGACCGGATCGACCATGCCGGACTTGCAGCCGCCATCGGTCGGGCTGGCGACGGCGATCAGGCTGGCGAAGTCGTCCGGGCCGGAAATGGTGCCGGTGAGGCCGATGGTCAGTTCGGTGATGATGGTGCGGTTGCCATCCGGCTCGCATGCCATGCGGACGCGCTCGCCGGCCCCGCGGCCGAAGGCGCTGTCGAAGGCATCGCGCACCTGGCGCAGGGTAATCTTGCGGCCGATATTATCCGCAAACAGTTCCGCCACCTCAGAGGTGTTGAGCGCCAGCAGCATATCCAGCGCAGCGGCGTAATATTGCTCCGCCGTCGTGCCATAGCAGGTGCCATGCTTGGTCCATTCATGGCGCTCTAGCGCCGATTGGGTGCCGGGCATCGCTTCGTCGAGGTCGCGCTGCAGGCCGGGGCTCAGTGGCAGGCGGGGCAGGTCGCGCCAGTCGCCGCTTTGGCTGGCCTGGCGCTCGCGGGCTGGCACGTTGCAATATTCATTGCCGCGCGGCTGTGGCCACAGGCCATGCAGGGTGAAATTGGTGGCCTCGAAATCATCCGCCTGCTGGTCGCGGCATTCGGGCTTGCGCGGGCTGGTCTCGCAGAAGGCCGGCTGCCAGTTGACCGCCAGGATATATTGCGTGCCGCGATAGGTGGGCGCCGGTGCTGGCGGCGGCGGCGCGGCGATCTGCCCCTCGGCATCCGTAGCGCGGGTGCCGCAATCCACCGCGACCCAGCGGCGCTCGGGTTCGGCGCCGGGGACGACGATCCATAAATGGGTGGGCCGCGCCGTATTGCCGGCGACGAGATCATAGGCCCGGCCGGGCTGGGTCATCACCTGGCCGGGATTGGTCTGGCGATTGATCGACTGATAGGCCGGGCAGGCGGATGTGGCGGTGAAATAGCCGGTGAGCGGCACTTCGGCCCGGGCAGGCAAAGCCAGCATCAGCAACAAGGCACTCGCCAGCAGTCGCCGCATAATCGTCCCCTCAAAAAGCAACGAGGGAGCCGTAACGGCTCCCTCGCCAGATTGCCAGCGCTAGCCTTAGAGCGCGATGCGGTAGAGGCCGAAGCCGTCGGCATCGGTCTCGCCGGTCGCCTCGATCGAGACGGCCGTGACATCGGCCACGTGTTCGGCCGCCTTGGGGCCGGTGGCGAAGATCACGGTCGTGTCGCCGATCGGGGCCAGTGACCAGTTGCTGTCGGCCGAGGGGTTGATCGTGCCGTTCTCGACGATGAAGCGCACGATGATGTCGCGATTGGTGTCGGGACCCTTGAAGATGATGTGATCCGCCCCGGTACCGGGGAAGGACCCACCGCCACCGGCACGGTAATTGTTGGTGGCGACGACGAATTTGGCTGCCGGATCGATCGGGGCGCCATCATACATCAGGTCCACGATGCGATTGGCGTCGGGGTTGGTCACCGACTTGCCGTCGCTGGCATATTTCGAGGGCTGGGTGAGGTCGATCTTGTAGGTGACCCCATCGATGACGTCGAAATTGTAGGACGGGAAATCGAGGTTGATCAGCGGCGCATCCTGCGCGCCCTTTTCCACCTGGTTGAAGATGCCGGCCGAGCGCTCCAGCCAGTCCTTGACCTCGGCGCCGGTCACCACAACGGCCTGGATGGTGTTGGGATAGAGGTAGAGGTCGGCGACATTCTTGATGGCGACCGGACCGACCGGCACGTCGGTATAATAGTCCGGGCCGCCACGGCCACCGGCCTTGAACGGCGCCGCCGCCGACAGGATCGGCAAAGCTTCCCATTCGGTGCCCTTCATCATCTGCTCGATATACCAGGTCTGGGCCTGGCTCACGATCTGCACCGACGGATCGTCGGCGACGAGCGCGAAATAGGAATGCAGCGGGGCCGAGGTCTCGCCCACGGCGCGGCGCACATAGTCCAGCGTTTCGTCGTGGTCGGCCTGGGCGGCCGCGGCCACTTCGGCCTCGTTCTCGACCAGCGGGTTCACCTTGCCGTCGACACGCTCGAAGATCGGGCGGGCCTCGGACGTGTGCGACACCACGCTCCACTTGCCATCGGCATCCTGCTCCAGCAACAGGTCGATCAGGCCCATATGCGAGCCCCAGAAGCCGGCCATCACGGCGGGCTTGCCGCTCAGTGTGCCGGCCTCGATATCGGCGCCCTCGACGCCCTCATAATCGGGGCCGGGGAAGACCAGGTGCTGGTGGCCGGTCAGGACCACGTCGATACCCTCGACCGCGGCCAGCTGCAGCGAGGCATTCTCGGCCCCGGTGGTCTGGTCGGCGGCAATGCCGGAATGGGAGAGCGCGACGATGATATCGGCGCCTTCTTCGCGCATTTTCGGCACATAGGCGGTGGCGGTCTCGACGATGTCGCGGGTGTTCACCTTGCCGGTCAGGTGCGTGGCGTCCCAGGTCATGATCTGCGGTGGCAGGAAGCCGATCAGGCCGATTCGAATCGTCTTGGTGGCGCCCGAGCCGTCGGTCAGTTCCTTTTCGACGATCAGGTAGGGCTCGATATAGGTGTCGTCCGAAAGCGGGTCGGCGGCCAGTTCGCCGCGCACCAGGTTGGCCGAAACGAAGGGGAAGGTGGCGCCTGAAAGCGCCGTGTCGAGATAGTCGAGGCCATAATTGAATTCGTGGTTGCCTAGCGTCGCGGCTTCGTAACCCAGCGTATTCATGGCCGCGATGATCGGATGAACGTTGTCTTCCAGGCCCTTTTCATAGGCGATGTAGTCGCCCATCGGGTTGCCCTGGATGATGTCGCCATTGTCGACCAGCATCGAATTGCCGGCTTCGGCGCGGATACCCTCGATGATGGAGGCGGTGCGCGCCAGGCCCATCGTGTCATTGGGGGCGTCGGCATAATAATCATAGGGGAAGACGGCGACATGCAGGTCTGTCGTTTCCATGATGCGCAGATGCGCCTGGTTGGCCTGGGCCAAAGCGGCGAAGGGGTGCATGGCGGCCATGGCTCCCACGCTCGCGGAGCCCGCGAGGAAAGTCCGTCGAGAAATTTTTGGCAGGAAATTCATTGATGTCTCCCTGAAGCGTTCATTGGCTGAACAGTGTCCGGGGGCGCCGCGCTCCCGGAGATTGGGCCCATTGGCCCGGCGTGACACTCCTGATGGAGCGCGCATGCTCTTGCCGCCGATAGGTGACGGTGGAATGACGGCGGCATAGTGAAGCTATGGAATTTTGACCGGGTGGTCAATTTATGACATTTCGATGACATATCATTTCCGGCGGGGCACCATCCTCCCACCCCCGATGTCATCCCGGCCTTGAGCCGGGATCCATCCCGAGATCATTTCACGGCCGCAAGGTGGATCGTGCACAAACACCCCCTCCCTGGAGTGTTACTTCGGGCGCTTGGGCGCTTTCCCTTCTCCCCTTGTGGGAGAAGGTGCCCGAAGGGCGGATGAGGGGGCACCAAGGGATCCGCAGACATTGAAGCATGGGATAGCGCAGCCCCTTCACCCGGAAATCCGCTGAACGCGGATTTCCACCCTCTCCCACGAGGGGAGAGGGGTAGAGGGTTCATGCCTCCGAAGCGAATACTCCCCAGGGAGGGTGGGGGTAAGCCACAAGCACAAATCTATCCATCTTATCCCCCTCGCCAAAACCGCGCGTATCATCCTCCCCATCTTCCGGGATGCGGGCGGCGCTGCAGCGACGGGCGTCCGGAGGCCAGCCGGGGGAGTGGAGGTCGCGCTCCGCTCCGGGTCGAGCGGACGAGGCGTTTGGGCGGGGTGCTACGGCTAACCGCTAGGGTCTGCGATCGCGCCGTCCGAGCAAGTCCCGGCATCCCGAGACGGCCTCCGTCTCATATTTTTACTTACCAGAGGCGAAGGCCGTCTCGGGGTCCGCTCGTCCGCGGCCGCACTTGCGGTCCGCATTCGACAACCGCATCACAGGCGGCGCTTCAGCTTGCCTGTCGGAACTGATTGCATCGGCCCGGCTTATTGCTAGGCTGGGGTACCTATCGGAGAATATTACTATGAAGTGGCGCGGGCGCGAGCAGAGCTCCAATATCGAAGATCGGCGCGGCCAGGGCGGCGGCGGCCTGGGCGGGTTGGGCGGCAGCCCGTTCGGTCGGGGTGGTGGCGGAGGCATTCGCATTCCCACCGGCGGCGGCTCGCGCGGCGGCCTGGGCAGCCTGATCGGCATCGTGGTGGTGCTGGGCATCATCTGGGTCGCGACCGGGACCAACCCGATCGATATCCTCACGGGCGGCTCGAGCACCAGCAGCTCGTCGGCCAGTTCATCGAGCCAGCTTCCCACGACGGGTGAGCAGGCCGAATTGCGCGACTTCGTCGGCGTGGTGGTCAAGGAAACGGAAGATCTGTGGAGCCAGGTCTTCGAGGCTTCGGGTCAGAACTATCCCGAGCCGACCGTGGTGCTGTTCTCCAATGCGGTGAATACGGCCTGCGGCGCTGCCGATTCGAGCACGGGACCGTTCTACTGTCCGGGCGACCAGAAGGTCTATATCGACCTCGGCTTCTATGACCAGTTGCGCGAGCAGTTCGGCGCGCCGGGCGATTTCGCGCAGGCCTATGTGTTGGCGCATGAAATCGGCCATCATGTCCAGAATATCACCGGCGTGCTGCCCGAATTCAACCAGCGCCGCGCCGCCATGAGCCAGGAAGAGGCCAATGCCTATTCGGTGCGCGTGGAATTGCAGGCCGATTGCTATGCCGGCGTCTGGGCCAATTATGCCGGGCAGGAAGACCTGCTTGATAATGGCGATGTCGAAGAAGCCCTGAACGCCGCCGAGCAGATCGGCGACGATACGCTGCAGAAGCGCATGCAGGGCTTTGCCGTGCCCAAGACCTTCAATCACGGCACCTCGGCGCAGCGCAAGACCTGGTTCGAGCGCGGCTATACGTCCGGCAATCCGGGCGATTGCGACACATTCTCGGGGAGCGTGTGACCGTCCTTCACCTCTCCCCCAGGGGAGAGGTGAAGAGGGCTCCCTGCACCACATTTATCCCCGCCGCCCCACGGCGCGCTATGCTTGGTTTGCCACTCACGAGGCAGCTAGAGGGGATGTTCCATCCACAGATTGGGCTCAAGGCAGACGCCGGAATCCGCAGCAAGGTCGATGTCGAGCGGGGCGAGGGCGCCGGGGATGGCGTAGCGGCCACTGGCCGGAAAACGCATCCCGGTCCAGCGCTGCCACTGTTCCAGCGTGCCGGTAATGGTCTGCGATGCCATGGCCGGGCCGATCACGGTGGCACCCATCGCCTCATGCGTGCGCAGCCACGGATCGAACGGCGTACCGTCCGCGCGGCGCCAGGCGCAATAGGTGGCGAAGTCCTGCAGCGGATAGGCCGCCTTGAGCGTCGGCCGGACCGGCGCGACCATCGTCGTCAGCCCGGCAGCGCGAGCGGGTGGCTTCATGGCTTCGAGCAGGCGCTGGGCCAGGCCGGTGCCGCGCTGTTCCGGTCGGATGGCCACCGAAAGGGCGGAAAGGGCATTGACGGGCGCACGGGAGCGGGCTGCCAGCACACCCTGTTCCAGCACCCAGTCCCAGCCCGTATGGGGCAGGCTGTCGCCCCGCGGGAAGGGCACACTATTGGCCAGGCCCACGACCTCGCCACTGGCTTCGTCTATGGCGATGGTCTGGTGGGCGGCCAATGCACCCTCGTAGAGCGACGGCCAATAGGCCCGCAAGGCCGCCGTATCGAGCCAGTCGGGCCAAATCTCGCCGCCCATGGCCTCGGCGGCCGCGATCAGTTCGGGGCGATCGGCTGCCGAAAACAGCGCGACGGCCATGGCTCAGGCCGCGGGTGCGGCGTGTTCCGGACGCTGTTCCATGCCCTTCTGGGTGCGGACATGGTTGAGGAACCGGGTGAAGAGATAATGGCTGTCGCGCGGGCCGGGGCTGGCTTCGGGGTGGTACTGCACCGAGAAGATCGGCTTGCCCTCGACGCTGAGACCGGCATTGGACTGGTCGAACAGCGAGATATGCGTCTCGGTGACGCCGGCAGGCAGGCTCGCCTTGTCCACGGCAAAGCCGTGGTTCATCGAGGTGATTTCCACCTTGCCGGTGGTCAGGTCCTTGACCGGATGATTGGCGCCGTGATGGCCCTGATGCATCTTGGAGGTGGTGCCGCCCAGCGCCAGGCCGAGCAGTTGATGGCCGAGGCAGATGCCGAAAATCGGCTTGCCGGTCTCCATCAGCTTCTGGATAACAGGCACGGCATATTTGCCGGTCGCGGCCGGATCACCGGGGCCGTTGGACAGGAAAATGCCATCGGGATTGTGCGACAGCACATCGGCCGCCGTGGCCGTGGCGGGAACCACGGTGACCTTGGCGCCCTGGTCGGCCAGGCAGCGCAGGATGTTGCGCTTGGCGCCGTAATCGATGGCGACGATATGGAAATCGGGCTTGTCGAGCTTGCCATAGCCCTTGTCCCACTGCCAACCGGTCTGGTCCCAGTGATAGGTCTGGGCGGTGGTGACTTCCTTCGCCAGGTCGAGACCTTCGAGACCGGGAAAGGCCTTGAGCTCGGCAGCGATCGAGCCTTCGTCGAACATGCCGGTCGGCTCGTGCGCAATCACGCCATTGGGCATGCCGTGTTCGCGGATCTGCGCGGTCAAGGCGCGGGTGTCGATGCCGGCAATGCCGACAATGTTGCGCTTCTTGAGCCAGGCATCGAGCTTTTCGGCGGCGCGATAGTTGGACGGGTTGGTGATACCGGCCTTGAGCACGACGCCCCGGACACCGGACAGGGCGGCCATGTTGACCGTCTCGATGTCTTCGTCATTGGTGCCGACATTGCCGATATGGGGGAAGGTGAAGGTGACGATCTGCCCCGCATAGGAGGGGTCGGTCAGCACTTCCTGGTAGCCGGTCATGGCGGTGTTGAAGCACACTTCGCCGGCCGCGTGGCCGATCGCGCCGATGCCGCGGCCTTCCAGGCGCGTACCGTCTGCAAGGATCAGAAGAGCGGTCGCGGGGGATTGCTGCCAGCCGGTCACGGTGGGCCTCCAGGGGTTGGTTTCAAATGGTCGCGCGGCGAACCGGGAAAGTCTCACGACTTTTCCTGACCACGCTCGCGATATGTCGGTTGAGGCTTCCCTTTAGAAGCCTGTCGCGTCCGGCGCAAGTAGCGCGGGCGGCTTATTGTGCCTATATGGGGCCAACAAATGCAAAGCCAAGAGGATGATAGCCATGCGCGAACAGTTCAGCGAGGAACTCAAGACGGCCCTCAAGGCCCGCGATATCAGGCGCACGGCAACGCTGCGGGCCATCACCGCTGCGATCAAGGACAAGGATATCGCGCTCCGTCCCGAGAATCGCGGACCGGCGACCAATGAGGAAATCCTCGCCATCGTGCAGAAGATGGTCAAGCAGCGCGAGGAGAGCTTCGCCATCTATGCGCAGGCCGGCCGTGCCGACCTTGCCACGGTGGAAAAGGAAGAGATCGATATTCTCAACGAGTTCCTGCCCAAGGGGCTGACCGAGGAAGAGGTCGAGGCGGCGATCACGGCAGCTATCGCTGCCACCGGCGCCGAAGGGCCCAAAGACATGGGCAAGGTCATCGCCCAGCTCAAAGCCGACTATCCGGGGCGAATCGACTTCGGCAAGGCCAGCGGCAAGGTGCGGGCAGCTTTGGCCGGTTAGGCGATAAGGCGCAGGGCGGCGGCGGTGACGCGATTGCGGCCGTTGTCCTTGGCCTTGTAGAGCGCTGAATCGGCGCGGTTAAGCACGGAGGAGAACGGTTCGTCGGCGCCGCTGGTGGCCACGCCGACACTGACGGTCGAGCGGATATTCTCCGATAACAGCCGGATGGCGGCCTGCTCGAAATCGGTGCGGATGCGCTCGGCAATCAGCTTGGCCTGATCGACCGGCATCGGCTGCAGCACGGCGCAGAATTCCTCGCCACCGATCCGGGCCATGCTGTCGTCGTCGCGCAGGTTCTGGCGCAGGATGGCGGCGAATTTCTGGATCACGGCGTCGCCGGCTGCATGGCCCTGGCGGTCGTTGATCTGCTTGAAATGGTCGATATCGAACATCAGGACCGCGGTGCCGACAGGCAGTTCGGCCTTGCCGAAGCGGTCGAACAGGGCGCGGCGGTTGAGCAGGCCGGTCAGCGAGTCGGTCTGGGCTTCCAGCCGGTGACGTCGGGCAGCACGCGACTGGTTGAGCGTCAGCGACAGCGCGCCAATGCCGGTGAGCCCGACTATGGCCATGATGGAGTTGAACGCCTCGGCCCAGTTATTGGGCGGCGCCGTCAGCACGAACCGGCCTTCGACGACCAGCACCACGGCGCAGGCGAGGAACGATATGCCAGTCAGCGCGAAAAGCACCGCCGCCGTCATCAGCGGCACCGGGGCTTCGGCGCGTCCGGCCCAATATTGATAGCCGGACAGGGCCATATAGACGGCGCAGAAAAGATTGAGCGCAATCGTGCCGACGCCGGAGAAGCCCATCAGGAACGGCAGACCTGTTGCCAGCATGGCTGCTGCCCATAACAGCGCCGCCTGGGGCACACAGACGCGGCCGGTGCGGAACTGGCAGATGCCGACATGGATGAGCGCCATCCCCGAGAGCAGCGCTGAAAACGACACCAGCTGCATCGGGGTATCATAGCGGCCATTGCGCAGGCCGAGTGCGGCCAGCGCCATGACCACGAAGGCCATGCCGGCGGCCCAACTGATCAGGTGGCCATCATGGCGGGCATTGAGCCAGCTGAGCATCAGCGTCAGCATCAGCGCACCGCTGGAGAAAGCGATGGCTACCATCAATGTGCTGTTGTCGATCATCGAGCCGTCCGCGTCGCCCTTGCCGTTTCCGCCAATATGGTGCGGCTTACAGAAAGAAGAATTGTTGCGCGGGCATTGAGACCGGACTTGGTCACCAAATCGTTAGTTTTGGTCGGTGTTTAGCCGGTCATTCCGCTGCATCTGGTATGGCAGGCGTATCGCGCAGCTCGGCAAGGTAGGAGCCGATGGCGATCAGCAGGGCCAGGACCAGCGCGGCGGTTCCGATGAGCGGCAGGTTGCGATAGCCGAAGCCGGCCTCGAGCAGGGTTCCGCCCAGCACGGCGCCGATGGCGATGCCGATATTGAAGCAGGAGGGGATCAGCGCCGAAGCCAGATTGGGGGCATCCGCTGCCCAGGCAAGGATGCGCGACTGCAGCGGCGAGCCGAAGGCAAAATTGACCCCACCCCAGAATAGGACCGCAACGGTCATGATCCATGGATTGGGGCTGACCAGATAGACGATGGTGAAGGCCACTGCCTGTGTCGCGAGAATGCCGATCAGCGAAGGCATCAGCTTCCAGTCAGCCAGACGCCCGCCGATGAACACGCCAATGGTCGAGCCGACGCCATAGAGCAGCAGCATCCATGGCAGGGTGGCCGCGTCGAGGCCCGTGACCTCGAGCAATAGCGGGGCGATATAGGTGAAGAGGCTGTATTGGCCGATCATCGTCAGCAGGGCGATGGCCAGCGAGGTGACGATCTGTTGGCGGGCAAGCGCCTTGAACTCGCGCAGGAAGCTGCCGCCGGTCGCCGTCTCGCCGGTATTGGCCGGCAGGAAGATGGCGATAGCAAGCGTGGAAACCAGGCCGAGGGCACCGACAGCCCAGAAGGTAGCGCGCCAGCCCAGTGCATTGCCGATGGCCGTGCCACCGGGCACGCCCAATATGTTGGAGACGGTCAGCCCGGACAGGATCAGCGCCACGGCAAAACCGCGCTTGTCGGCCGGAACGAGGCCAACCGCGACAATGGCGGCAATGCCGAAATAGGTGCCATGGACCACCGAAACGAGGACGCGCGCGGCCAGCAGCAGTTCGAAATTGGGCGCCACCGCGCAGAGCGCCTGCCCGATCGTGAAGATTGCACCCAGCAGCAGGATCAGCGTCTTGCGCGACATTTTCTTGGTCGCCACGGCCAGCAGCGGGCCGCCGATCGCAATGCCGATGGCATAGGAGGTTACCAGGTAACCGGCAACCGGAATGGAAACGCCCAGGCCAAGAGCCACGTCCGGCAGCACGCCGGCAATGACGAATTCTGCCGTGCCGAAGGCGAAAGCGGCGAGGAACAGGGCGATAAGCGGGAGCGACATGAATCAACCGCCAAAAGGCGGACCTCGATTGAAGAGGTCTCAAACCATGGAGACGGTCGGGTCGCAATCAACAAATTGCTGCGCGCACTATAGATAATCTTAAATAGCGGGCCGCTTGGCACGGTTTCGGCTGAGACGAAGAGACGATTTGCGCTGGCAACGGCTTTGCGTGGCGTATTGATGTTGCTGGCGGGGCTCTATGCCATCATCTGGCCGGGGGAGGCGCTGACCGTGCTGGTGCTGGCTGGCGGCATCCTGCTGGTGATCGACGGCGCACTGGGCCTGTGGAGCCTGACCTTCGGTGGCGGCAAGAGCGGCAATTACTGGTTCGATGTGGTGTCGAACGCGCTGTCGCTGATCCTGGGTATACTGATCCTGATCAGTCCATTTCTGGCGACGATCTTTACGGTGACCTTCCTGTCGACGCTGGTTGGTATTGCCGCGCTGGTGGTGGGCATCATGCAGATCTGGGTCATCGTGCGCGAGCGGGAAAGCTATGCGCGCATCTGGCCGGTCGTGCTCTCGGGCATTTCCTACATTCTGCTGGGCCTGGTCTTCCTGTTCTCCCCGCTGCTCAGCGCCTCGATCGGGGTCATCTTCGGCGGCGTGCTGCTGGTGTTCTTCGCCTTCGGCCTGTTCGGCTGGGCCTGGCGACTCTATCAGCGCAGCAAGGCGGCCTGAGCCTCAGCGATAAATGACCGCGATGCCGGCCACGGCATCGTCCTGTCGGTAGATGGTGGCGTCTGCCGGCAGGGTCAGCTCGATATTGCCATAGGCATCCCAGCGCGGATCGAGGTCTGCCTCGGTTCCTACCGAGGCGAAGCTGGCGGCATCGTCGGGCAGGTCATCACCGGCCGGGATGAGCGCAGCCTGCGTGTTCAAGCCCGTCGTGGCGCCGCAATTGCGCGAGAACACCACTAGATCGAAGCTGGCATCGGGCGATGTCAGCCGGCCATGCTCGGTCGTTTCACAGCCCGGCAGCAGGCTCGACAGGTACCACAATACGCCGCCGATCAGCACGGCCGGCAATACGGTCAGCGCCGCGAAGACGCGGAAGGGAAACCTGCTGGGGATGGCCACCGGAAACTCCTGCTGTGGATAAGTCGTGAGCCCGTGGACCCAAATTCGATTTTCGATGAATTTGCCGGCTCTTGCCATAACCAGCGGCAATGCATGCGCCGCCGGAACGAAAGCCGATCAGCCGAGCGGAGTGTCTGTAGAATACCGCACTGCGCTTTCTTGACTCTGTAATAGATTTATGGGTACGTAACGTGAACAAATAGGGCGTTTGGCAAATATGGCTGGATTTTGTTGGCATCGTGCCTCGTTCCGCCTGGCGGCGATACTTTTGCTGACCTTCCTCGTTTCCGCATGTACTTCTTTGGGTGCACCTGTGGTGTTGACGGCTTCGTTCGATCCCCACGTCGCATCTTTCATCAACGAAAGCGGATCTGCTCGGATCAGCGGGCAGGCTTTTGTGCGCCGCAACAGCGGCAAGTTGTTGCGCGCGGTCGGCACGGATGTGTTTCTTGTTCCGCGAACCCCCTACGCGGATGAGCGCATCGCCGCCATTTATGGCGATTACAAGCAGCAACGTTGGGGCGTTTGGATGCCCGATGCCGATCCGCTCTACGAACAATATATGCGCAAGACAATTGCAAGTTCAGGCGGGTCATTCAGTTTCAACCATGTGGCGGATGGTGAATATTACGTTGTCGCGATGATCCATTTGCCCAGTGACTACAGCTTTCACGAGTTCCCCGTCATCGAACGGGTCAGCGTTCAAGGTGGCGAAAGTGTGCGGCTGGTTATGCGGGGATATTGATCTGCCTGGATGAGCAGCGGCTATCCACAGCGGGAATAATTCCCCCGCGATGTTGGTGACTCGAAGCGGCCAAGGGCCTATCTAGGCCAGTATGCGCTTTTCCGATCAGTTCCTCGATGAAATCCGTCAGCGCCTGCCGATTACGCAGGTGGTGGGCGAGCACGTCATGTGGGACAAGCGCAAGAGCCAGCCGGGCAAGGGCGACATGTGGGCCTGCTGCCCGTTTCATGGCGAGAAAAGCCCGAGCTTTCATGCTGATGACCGGCGCGGCATCTACCACTGCTTCGGCTGCGGCGTGTCGGGCGACCACTTCAAGTTCCTGATCGAAAAGGCCGGGATGAGCTTTCCCGAGGCGGTGGAAAAGCTGGCCGGCATGGCCGGTGTGCCGATGCCGGCGCGCGACGAGCGGCAGGAAAAGCGCGAGGCCGAGCGCAAGAGCCTGATCGACGTCATGGAACTGGCGACGAAATATTTCGAGGCGGCGCTGAGCCATAATATCGGGGCGCGGGCGCGCGGCTACCTGCTGGAGCGCGGGGTTTCGGCCCAGAGCCAGACGCGATTCCGCATCGGCTTCGCGCCGGATAGCCGCAACGGGCTCAAGGAGCATCTGGCGGCCAACGGCGTTTCGGCGCAGGACATGATCGACACCGGGCTGGTGACCAGCCGCGACGACGATCCGCTGACCTATGACCGGTTCCGCAACCGCGTCATGTTCCCGATCATGGATTTCCGCGGCCGAGTGATTGCCTTCGGCGGCCGGGCCATGTCGGCGGATGTGCCGGCAAAATATCTCAACTCGCCCGAGACCGAACTCTTTCACAAGCGGCAGACGCTCTACAACGGGCAGACGGCACGGCAGGCCGCGCGCGATGGCAGCACGGTTGTCGTGGTGGAGGGCTATCTCGACGTGATTGCCGCGGTGGCGGCGGGCTTCGAAGGCACGGTGGCGCCGCTGGGCACGGCGCTGACCGAGGAGCATCTGCAATTGCTGTGGCGGATGACGGACTCGCCGATACTCTGCTTCGACGGCGACAAGGCCGGTCTCAAGGCGGCGGAGCGGGCGGCGGATCTGGTCATGCCACATCTCAAGCCGGGCTTTACCGTGCGCATCGCCACTTTGCCCGAAGGGCAAGACCCGGACGATCTGATCAAGGCGCAGGGCAGGGGTGCCTTTGCCGACGTGCTCGAGCGGGCGCGCAGCCTGTCGGACGTGATCTGGAGCATGGAGACCGGCGGGCTCGTGCCCGAGACGCCTGAAGCGCGGGCGGCCTTGCAGGCGCGGCTGCGCGAGCGGGCCAATGGCATCCAGGACGGCTCGGTACGCTTCCATTATGCGCAGGCCTTCGATGAAAAGCTGCGTGCCTTCTTTGCGCCGGTGCGGCAGAACCGCTTCGAGCCGCGCGGCGGGCAGCAGCGCTATGGCCAGAGCGGGGCCTATGGCTATCCGCGGGGCGGCACGCCGCGGCTTGTGGTTTCCGACACGTTGCGCAATTCGCGGCTGCTCAAGCCGGGCGCCCTGGCAGAGGCGACGCCGCGCGAGGCGGCGATCATCCTGAGCCTGGTCAATCACCCGGCGCTGGTCGAGGACAAGTTCGAAGCGCTGGCGGCGCTCGATTTCGAAACGCCGACGGCGCAAAAAGTGATGAACGAAATTTTGAGCCTGGTGGTGCGCCATCACGATATTTCCGGAGACGACCTGAAGGCGGCTTTGGGCGTGCGCGGAAATGGGCCGGCGCTGGACAAGATGAGCGATGTGCTGACCCGACAGGGCGTGTGGCAGATCGCCTCGGAAATCGCTTTGGTCGATGCCGAGACCGGATTGAGTCACGCACTGGCCTTGCATAACAAGAAAGTTCAGCTAAATAGGGAACTCAAGGCAGCCGAAGCGGCGCTGGGCGAAGACCCGAGCGAAGAAACCTTTGAAAGGCTGCGGGACATCAAGAACCAGATTACCACTGTCGATGGCACAGAGGCATTGATCGAAGGATTCGGTTCGTTATCGGGACGCGCGACACGCAGCTTTTAGGGGATGACCCGAAAAAGCCCGCGGGTACGCGCGATTTTGCATATGGCGATATGTGAGGTCATCCGAGGCGAACCATGGTCGGAGCCCGGGCGTTAACGCCTCGGTGACCAAACCTTTACCTTGCCTTGAGGTGTCACCACTTAAGCCTTACCCGGACCCGTGCGATCACGGGTTCCGACGGAGTACCAGATGGCCACCAAGGCAGCACCCAAGACCACCAAGGATACCGAGAAGCCGGAAACCGGCGCCCCCGAGGCGACGAACGATTCCCCGCTGCTCGACCTTTCCGACGCCGCGGTAAAAAAGCTCATCAAGGTCGCCAAGAAGCGTGGCTATGTGACCTATGAAGAGCTCAATGCCGTGATGCCCTCGGACGAAGTGTCGTCCGAGCAGATCGAAGATTTCATGTCCATGTTCTCCGACATGGGCATCAATGTCGTTGATGAAGACGAGGTCGAAGAGACCGAAGTCGAGAAGGAAGAAGAAGACCAGGGCCAGGAAGTGGCCCCGGCCACCGGCACTGCCGTTTCCACCACCTCGAATACCAAGGCCGGCTCGGACCGCACGGACGATCCGGTGCGCATGTATCTGCGCGAAATGGGTTCGGTGGAGCTGCTGAGCCGCGAGGGCGAAATCGCCATCGCCAAGCGTATCGAGGCCGGTCGCGAGACCATGATCGAGGGTCTCTGTGAAAGCCCGCTGACCTTCCAGGCCATCATCATCTGGCGCGAGCAGCTCGCCCAGGGCGAAATCCTGCTGCGCGACATTATCGACCTCGAAGCCACCTATGCCGGCCCCGACGCCAAGCAGGCCGCCCCGGCCCCGGACATGGTGAGCCTCAATGCGGCGCCCAAGATGGAAGCCGTGGTCGAGAAGCCCAAGCCGGCCCCGGCCAAGAAGCCATCGTCGGGCGGCGAAGACGACGACTACGTGCCCGAGGAGCCGGAAGCACCGCAGGACCCGGCGCCTGATGACGACGACGACGAATTCGAGAACGCTCTGTCGCTGTCGGCGATGGAAGCTGAGCTCAAGCCGCAGGTGGTGGAGACTTTCGATCGTATCGCCAGTGCCTATGGCCAGATGCGAGAAATGCAGGACCGCCACGCCGAGGACCTGTCTGCCTCGGTGTCGGACGCCGATACCAAGAAGCTCGACGTGCTGCGCGGCGATGTCATCACCGACGTCAAGTCGCTGTCGCTCAATGCCAGCCGTATCGAAAGCCTGGTCGAGCAGCTCTATGACATCAACAAGCGCCTGGTGAAGCTGGAAGGGCGCCTGCTGCGCCTGGCCGAGAGCTATGGCGTCAAGCGCGAAAAGTTCCTCGAAAGCTATTACGGCCAGGAAGTGAACCCCGCTTGGGAAACCGGCCTTGCCGATTTCGAGGGCAAGGGCTGGGCCGAATTCGCGCGGCGCGAAGCCGACACGGTCCGCGAAATCCGTGGCGACGTGGCGACGCTGGCCAGCGAAACCGGCCTCAACATCGCCGAATACCGCCGTATCGTGCACAAGGTGCAGAAGGGCGAGCGGGAAGCCGCCATTGCCAAGAAGGAAATGGTCGAGGCCAATCTGCGTCTCGTGATTTCCATCGCCAAGAAATATACGAACCGCGGCCTGCAGTTCCTCGACCTGATCCAGGAAGGCAATATCGGCCTGATGAAGGCGGTCGATAAGTTCGAATATCGCCGCGGCTACAAATTCTCGACCTATGCGACCTGGTGGATCCGCCAGGCCATCACGCGTTCGATTGCCGACCAGGCGCGCACCATCCGTATTCCGGTGCATATGATCGAAACGATCAACAAGATCGTTCGCACGTCGCGCCAGATGCTGCATGAAATCGGCCGCGAGCCGACCCCCGAGGAGCTCAGCGAAAAGCTGCAGATGCCCCTGGACAAGGTTCGCAAGGTGCTCAAGATCGCCAAGGAGCCCATCTCGCTCGAGACGCCGATCGGCGACGAGGAAGATTCCAACCTCGGCGATTTCATCCAGGACGTGAATGCGATCCAGCCGATCGACGCGGCGATCCAGTCCAACCTGCGTGAAACCACGACCCGCGTGCTGGCCTCGCTGACGCCGCGCGAAGAACGCGTGCTGCGCATGCGCTTCGGCATCGGCATGAATACCGACCATACGCTCGAAGAAGTCGGCCAGCAGTTCTCGGTGACCCGCGAACGCATCCGCCAGATCGAAGCCAAGGCCCTGCGCAAGCTCAAGCATCCGAGCCGGAGCCGCAAGCTGCGGAGCTTCCTGGACAATTAGGGGCGGGGCGATGGCCGTCTCCCGCCTCAAGCTCACCAGCATCCGCGCCATTGTGCCGTTCAGGCTGGTGGTGGCGTTTTCTGATGGCTCGCATGGCACATTCGATGCCGCCGGGATGATCGGGGAGCGGGGCGAGGGTACGGAGCCGTTGCGGGATCGGCGGTTCTTTGGCACGGTCGAATTGAAGAACGGCGTGCCGACCTGGCCGAACCACTTCGATATCTCGCCGGACTGGCTGCGCGAGGAAATGGAAAAACGCGGCGAGTTGCAATTGCCGCTGCCGGTCCGCCGCAGGCGCTGACCAACGAGAAGGAGACGAGCCATGTCGTTTTGGAAGAACCTGTTCGGTGGCGGTTCGTCGAGCAGTGAGCCGGAAGGCGACAAGGCGCTGGGCGAGGAAAGCTACAAGGGCTTCCTCATCAAGGCGATCGAGATGAAGGCCGGCAGCGAATTGCAGCTGGCCGGCACGATCGAGAAAGATGTCGGTGGCGAGCTCAAGACCTATCGCTTCATTCGCGCCGACCGCATGAGTTCCCGCGACGACCTGGTGGCCCTGGCATTGAGCAAAGGCCGACAGATCGTCGACGAGCAAGGCGAAGGCATCTTCCGCTAAGCCGGACTATCGCAAGTTTCAGTATTGCCGGAGCCCGCGGACGCTTGTCCTGCGGGACCGGCTTTTCGCACAGGAGAATATCAATGGCCAGGAAGCCAACAGCACGCAGCGAATTCGTCATGTTCGACGTGATCTATGAAGATGGCAGCCAGCGCTCCAACCGCAAGGTGGATGCCAGCCTGCTCGGGGGCCTCGACGGCGACGAGCCGGCGAAGGCCGCCATCGAGGAACAGGACCGCGCCATTTCGGAAAAATCCGGCCTGCCGCCGCTGGAGATCAAGACGATCAAGCGTTCGGGCAAATGAAACGGCTACCGGCCGCCCTGATCCTGCTGCTTGGAAGCAGTGCTGCCGTTGCACAGGAAGGATGGGTGCGCACCGAGACAGGCTTTGTCGGCGCCGAGCGCTATGTCTGCGAGGATGGGTGCGCCAAGGATCGGGTGGTTTGTGTCACGTTCTCGCATCCCGGGAGCAAGGGTCTGCAGCCAACAGACCTGACGAAAACAGACCACCTGCCATGGGGCCAGATGGACTATGCCATGGTCGTCGCAACCATGAGTGATCGCGACGATCTCGACCCCGGCGACATGTCGGGCGGGGATCGTCTGTCGGGGCCCGAACTGGTTTCATTTTCAGGGCTGGACTGGGTCACGGCGCGTTATGCGTTCCAGTCCGGCGCCGAGGCATTTTCCATAGAATTGCTGCTTTGGACCAACATGGCCGAAGTCGAGGGATTGCGGTGCAGTTATCCCGCTGGCCGCGATGTCAGCCAGCGGGTCCGCGACCTCGCCGTAGACCTGCGCGACTAGCGCAGATATCAGCCCAGCGCCTTGTCCACCGCCGGTTTCACCACAGTTCCATAGAGTTCGATCGCCTTCATGACCTTGTCATGGGGCAGGGTGCCGACGCTGAGTTGCAGGCCGAAGCGGTCATGCTTGAACCATTCGTGCTGCATCAGGATCTTGTCGATGATCTCCTGCGGGGAGCCCATGAAATAAGCGCCTTGCGGGGTTGCGCCGGCGTCGAACTGGGCGCGGGTGGTGGGCGGCCAGCCGCGTTCCTTGCCGATGCGGCCCATGGCAGCGCTATGGGCGGGAAAGGCGATGTCGCGGGCGTCCTGGCTGTCGGCGGCGATGAAGCCATGGGAGGAAATGCCGACGGGCAGGGTCTTGGGGTCACGGCCGACCTTTTCGGCGGTATCGCGATAGAATTGCACCAGCGGGGCGAATTGCTGAGGCTGGCCGCCGATGATGGCGATCATCAGGGGCAGGCCATAATAGGCGGCGCGGGCCACTGAATTGGGCGTGCCGCCCACGGCGATCCAGAGCGGCAACGGGTCCTGCAATGGCTTGGGGTAGATTTCGATTCCGGGAATGGGTTTGGTGTGCTGGCTGCCCGGCCAGGCGACCTTGCCGCCTTCGCGTATCTTGAGCAGCAGTTCGAGCTTTTCCTCGAACAGGCTGTCATAGTCGTTGAGGTCGAGCCCGAAGAGCGGGAAGCTTTCGACGAAGGAGCCGCGGCCGGCCATGATTTCGGCGCGGCCATTGCTCAGCAGATCGAGCGTGGCGAATTGCTGCCAGACGCGGATCGGGTCTTCCGAACTCAGCACGGTGACGGCCGTGGAGAGGCGGATGGTCTTGGTGCGCGCAGCGGCTGCGGCGAGAATGGTCACAGGGGCAGAGGCCACGAAATCGGGCCGGTGGTGTTCGCCCAGGCCGTAAAAGCTCAGGCCGAGCTGGTCGGCCAGCTCAATCTCTTCGAGCAGGTCGCGAAGGCGCTCGGCGGGGCTTTGCAGCGCGTCGCCGTTGAGCGGGTCGGGCGTGTTTTCGGCGAAGGAATAAAGTCCGAGTTCCATCTGGGTGACTCCTGTTTGGGTCACAGATGGCCCGCGCGACAGGGACGATCAAGAACGCACAGGGATGTAACCGCGCGCCCGGGAGCGCGCGGTTGAAAAATCAGACGTTGCTACCGGAGGGCGTATAGGCGAAGGGGGCAGCAGGGGGCGCCGCCGGCTCGGGCGCCTTTTCACCGGCGGCCTTGTGGATTTCGGCCACGAGGGCCGGCGCCAGATTGAGCTTGGAGGCCAGCGCGTCGAGATAGGCGCGTTCCGAGGCGGTATCGGCGGTGATGGCGACCAGCGAGGCGGCGTAGATTTCGGTGGCCAGTTCCGGCGTGCTGGCGCGGGCCGCCACGGCGTTGATGTCGAGCGGGCTGGAGAGCTCGTCGAAGACCCAGGCCTTTTCCTCGGAAGACAGGTTCATGCTTTCGAGCTTGGAAAAGATCGCTTCCTTCTCGTCGGCATCGATGCGGCCATCGGCCTTGGCGGCGGCAATCATGGCACGGACCAGCGACTTGCCGAGTTCTTCCTGGGCGCTGGTATCGCTGGCAGGCGGAATGAAGGCGTCCTGGGACGCCGCGGGGGCACCCTGCTGGTTCTTCTGGTAGTTCTGCCAGGCATTGTAGGCGAGGCCGCCCACGGCCGCGACGGCGCCGATCTTGACGGCATTGCCGGCCAGCTTGCCCAGGCCGCCACCGCTCAGCAGCATGCCGGCGGCGAGGCCCGCAGCACCGGTCATGGCAGTGCGCTGGGCATTGGGGTCGGTCTGGAGGGCTTTGACGATCTGGTCGATATTGAACATGGGGGCTCCCTTCTTTGTTGCTTGCGCAAATGGGGATGCAAGTGGCCCTGCGCAAGGCGCAAAGCCGTAATGTCGCGCCCAAAAAGCAAGACCCCGGCGGGGCGGCCGGGGTCTTCTTTCGATATTACCAGAGGGAGGGCTGGCAATATCAGGGGAGGCTAGCTGTTGCCGTTGTTAGACGGCAGGTTCAGCAGCCGGGGCCTCGGTGGCCGGGGCAGCGTCAGTAGCCGGAGCCGCAGGGGCTTCCGTAGCCGGGGCGGCATCAGTCGCCGGAGCAGCCGGGGCCTCGGTCATGGGAGCCGCGTCGGTCGCCGGAGCGGCCGGGGCCTCAGTCATGGGGGGCGGCGTCAGTGGCCGGAGCCGCGGGGGCTTCAGTCATCGGAGCCGGAGCCAGGGTCGGATCGGCCGGGGCTTCAGTCACCGGGGCGCCGTTTACATCGACCGAAGTCGACGGGCCCGAATTGGCAGAGAACACCAGATAGCCGATGGCCAGGAGGGCCAGGGCGACAATGATGCCGACGAACCAGCCGGTACCACTGCTTTCGCGGGTGTAGACGGTCCGGTTGCCGTCGTTGGTATAAACGGTATCGCGTTCAGGGATAGCCATGAGTTCGCTCCTTTGTTTCACCGTATGGCAAAGAAACGCGGGCTTTTTGTTTTCGTTCCCGAAAGCGTGATCACGCTACGCGCAGATTGTCGCGGCAAAAATAGCGCTTTTGATTCAAGGGCATGCCAGGCCACATCCGACCAGAAAAGCGGGTGTGGCGGGCCGGGATCGCAAAAAAATATCAGAGATTGGGCGCTTTTGCCTTGCCCGGCTTCTTCGAGATGCGGTCGATCACGGCCAGGAACAGCGCCGAGACGATGAAGGTCAGGTGCAGGATCGTGTACCACATGATCTGGTTGTCGGTGTATTGCGGCACGTTGAGGAAGATCTGCAGCAGGTGGATCGAGGATATGGCGACAATGGTCGAGGCCACCTTGATCTTGAGCGAGCCGGCATCGATCTGGCCGAGCCAGTGAACTTCGCCCTCATTGTCGAAGCGCGAGACAAAGTTTTCATAGCCCGAGATGATGACCATGACGACGAGGCTCGCGATCAGCGCGGCGTCGATCAGGCCAAGAATCTTGAGGATGGTCTCAGTTTCGTCCATGCCCATCATATGGCTGGCGAAGTCCCAGAGCTTGGCGCCGAAGGTGATGGCATAGAGCGCCAGTGCCAGGCCGAGGCCGATATAGAACACCACGAGCAGCAGCGAGACGCGAGAATGACGTTCTCGACGAAGATTTCCAGCCGCTTCATGGGATGCTCCAGCACTCGGTGCTGCTGAGATAGCAAGTTCTGCGTATCTGACAAGACGGCGAGACAAAAGAAAAGGCCGGGCGCTGGGCCCGGCCTTTCCGTATTCGGTGTCGGCAGCGTCAGTTGCTGGCGACGGTGATCAGCGGCGTGATGCGGCGGATGGTGACGCGACGGTTTTCGCGTTCGGCCGCTTCGGTGCGGATCTTGAGATAGCGCTCGCCATAGCCCTGGGTGGCCAGGTTTTCCGGCGGTACGCCGTAGAAGTCGGTCAGGATGCGGGCCACGGTGGCAGCGCGCAGGTCCGACAGGCGCAGGTTGGAGATATCCGAACCCACCGCGTCGGTGTGGCCTTCGATGAGGAAGGTCTCGCCCGGATTGTTCTGCAACAGGGTCAGCATGGCATTGGCGGTGGCCGAGAGGGCGCCAACCTGGTCGCGGCCGATGGTGGCCGCACCGGTATCGAAAGTCAGCCCGCCGACTTCAAGCCGACGCACGCTGTCGCGAATACGGGCCGACCGCTTGACCTCGTCGATCGAATAGAGGCGTGCGACCTGCTCGACCGGCGGCTGGGCGAAGAAGTCGACCACTTCGTCCTCGTCGGCATAGCGGGCATCCAGCACATAGTCCTGCACCGGGATGTTGAGACGCAGCGGGGGCAGGTCGCGACCCGGATCGCGCCATTCGACCAGGTCTTCGCTGTAGCGGTCATCGAAGTAGGCCAGCACATATTCCTGGCCATCCGGGGTGATGCGCGAGCGGCGGACTACGTCGCCATTACGGTTGCGCACCGTCACGATCTGGCTGCCGTCCGGGCGAGTGATGACTTCACGCACACGGCCGTTGCTCAGGTTCTCGTAGAAGATCTCGTCCTGCTGGGGATCGTAGAAGCGATCGGTATCCTGGCCGATGGAATTGACCACGAGCTGGCTGCCGATCTGCAGGATGACCTGGGTGATAATGTCACCAGTGCTGGCAGGCTGAACCTCGGCCTGCTCGACAATGGTGACATTGTTCTGCTGGCCGATATTGTTCTGCGTGTTGTTTGTCACGTTATTGGTGACGTTGTTGTTCGTCGTATTGTTGGTGATATTCGTGATGTTGTTGATGTAGTTGTTCACCACCGTCTGGGTAACCGTCGTGTTCTCGGTCGCCGTGACCTGGGTGCCTTCTTCGACGGCAACTGGTTCGGCGGCAAACTCACGAATGGCTTCCGACTGTGCGGCGGCGTCGCTTTCGGGCGGTGGAGCAACCGGTTCGGCGACCACTTCGGCTTCCAACTCGGCCTCGGCGGCCGGGTCGGCATCGACATCCTTGGCACTGTCGAGCACCGGCGCCAGCTGTTCCTGGGTCACGCCTTCGGGCAGATCCTCGACGATCTCGACCGGCTCGGCCGGCAGGGTGGTCGGGTCAACCGGCGTTTCTGCAGCAGGCTGTTCGGCGGCGGGCTCTTCCACTGCCGGCTGTTCCGGCGCGGGCTGCTCAGCGGCCGGCTGTTCGGCCGGAGCCGGTTCGACAGCAGGCTGCTCGGCGGGCGCCGGCAGGTTGGGCACGGCCGGCAGCGAGAGGCCATACTGCGCCAGGCAGGAATCGCGGTCGGTAAAGCCGGCCTCGCCGCAGAGCCTGGCGATTTCGGCCTGCGCGGCGGCAATCTGTGCCTGTGCAGCGGCGGCATCGCCACCGGACATCAGGTCGGCGACAGCGGCGGTATAGAGATCGACCTGGACCTGCAGCTCGGCCGAGATATCGACGGCCGGGGCGGGCGCAGGTGCTTCCACAGGGGCGGGCGCTTCGACCGGGGCCGGTTCGGCGGCCGGCGCAGGTTCCTCGGCTACGGGCGCGGGCTGGGCTTCAACAGGAGCGGCTTCCACTGGAGGCGCCGGTTCCGGGGCAGGCTCAGGAGCCGGTGCCGGTGCCGGCGCAGGGGCTGGCTCAGGCGCAGGGGCCGGTTCAGGCTGGGGCGCCGGTTCGGGTTCGGGGGCAGGGGCGGGCTCCGGCTGGGGAGCGGCTTCGACGGGAGCAGGCTCAGGGGGCGCTTCCTCGACGACGGGCGCTTCTTCGACGGGTGCTGCTTCGGGTACGGGCTCGGGAGCCGGGGCCGGGGCAGCCTCGGCGGGCGCCGGGCCGGCGGAAACGGCAGCGATGCATTCGTCGATGCTGGCATAGCCGGCCACGATGCAGAGTTCGGTCAGGTTTGCCTGCGCGGTTTCGAGCGCGGCGGCGTCACCGGATGCCTGGGCGGCGGCATAGGCCTGGTACGCAGCGACGAGATCGCCGTCCTGCGCGCGCACGGTCAGCGGCAGCAGGGCCATGAGGCCAATGCTGGTGCCGGTCAGGAGCCAATTTCTAAGGCGCATTGTTCTTTTCCTTTATGTCGGTTGACACTTGAGCCAAGCATCGTGGTGCCATTCTGAACGCAGACTGAATGGATTGTCAGCCGTGTCGGCGATGCTTTCTCCCCGCAAGACCCGCAACGCCTCGATTCTGCGATGGTTCCCATGGGACGGTGGCCAGCCGAAGATGGCGCCAATGGGGCGGGGTGGACGCTTTCGGCGGCGTTGCGCTTGGCCGGGATGCGACGATCATGATAGGCCGGTGCCATGCAGCAAGCGGTCGACACGCTCACCATTTCGACAGAGGGGCCGGGCCTCTACGAATTCACGCAGGCGCTGCGGGAATTCGTGACCAGTGCCGATGTCGCGACCGGGCTGTTGACGGCCTTCGTGCAACATACGTCATGCTCGCTGCTGATCCAGGAAAATGCCGATGCCGACGTGAAGACCGATCTCGACGGCTTCTTCCGGCGACTGGTGCCCGAGGGCATGGATTGGCTGGTCCACACGACCGAAGGGCCGGACGACATGCCGGCGCATATCAAGGCGGCGCTGACGCAGACGTCCATCGGCATACCTGTTGTCGAGGGGCAGCCGGTATTCGGCACCTGGCAGGGGATTTATCTGTTCGAGCACCGCCGTCGCCCGCATCGGCGGCAGGTTGTGTTGCATCTGATTGGAGATCGTTGATGGATTGGGCGACACTGGCCGGCTACTGGCCCTTCGTGCTCGGGCTGATGGTGACCGGGGTGGTCTCTGGCGTGGCGGCGGGCCTGCTGGGCATTGGCGGCGGGGCGATCATCGTGCCGGCGCTGAGCAATGCGCTGCTGCTGCTGGGCTATGACGGGGACGTGGTGCAGCATGTGGCGGTGGGCACCTCGCTCGCCATCATCATTCCCACCGGCATCATGAGCGCGCGGGCGCATTACAAGCGGGGCGCGCTGGATCTCAAGGTGCTCAGGCTCTGGGCGCCGTTCATCGTGGCCGGCACGTTTATCGGCGGGCTGATGGCGGGGCTGTTTTCGGGCGACGTGCTGCGCATTGTCTTTGCGGTCATGGCCTTCGTGATCGCGGCCAATATCATCTTCGCCTTCCAGACCAGGCTGATGGGGTATTTGAACGGGTCATCGGCGACGCACCGGATATCGGCTTTCGTGGTCGGCTATATCTCGTCGCTGATGGGGATCGGCGGCGGGTCGCTGACGGTGCCGACACTGGTGGCCTTTGGCGCCACCATGCATGCGGCGGTGGGCACTTCGGCAGGGGTGGGGGTGGCGATCGCCCTGTCGGGCACGCTGGGCTTCATCATTTCGGGCTGGGGCGCTGCGGACCTGCCGCCGCTCAGCCTGGGCTATATCAACCTGGTGGCGCTGGTGCTGGTGGCGGTGCTGGCCGCAGTCTTCGCGCCAGTCGGCGCGGCGCTGGCACATCGGCTGGACCAGAAGACGCTGAAATATGTCTTCGCGATTTTCCTCGTCGTGGTGGGGCTCAACATGCTGTGGAAGGTGGTGATGGGGTGACCTGTCACGCCAAAAAACAAAGCCCCCGCTTGCGCGAGGGCTTTGCCGGATAAGGTTGGTGGGAGCGGGTGACTACGGTATTTCCGAACCGCTCCCACCGCCCAAGCCCCGATGGGAGGGGATGGGAATTGATTACTTGGCGTCGGTATCCAGTTCCCACTGGACGTTGACATTGATGGCGAAGGCCAGTTCGCCCGCTTCGACCGGAACCGGGGCGCTGGCTGCCATTTCGGCTCGAGCATACATGGGGTAGGGCTGCGGGTTGTTGAAGCCCTGCGCCTCGGAAATCGACTCGATTTCGCCGAGTGCGCCGCCGGCAGCGGTGGCGTAGAGCTCGGCCTTGGCGCGGGCATCGGCGAAGGCGGCCTTGCGGGCTTCGTTATAGAGCTCGGACGGATCGGCCACCGAGAAGCTGACGCCGTTGATGGTGTTGGCGCCGACCGTTACCGACTTGTCGAGGATGGTACCGAGCGTATCGAGCTTGCGCACCGTGACGGTGACCGTGTTGCTGACCTGGTAGCCGTTGATCTTGGGCGGCAGGGTGTAGCCGTTTGCATCGCGCTCGTCGGTATAGACGTAGTTCGGGTTGACCGAGAAGCCAGAGGTCTGGATGTCGCGGGCTTCGATACCGGCGGTCTTGAGCTCGGCAATCAG
This sequence comes from Devosia ginsengisoli, assembly GCF_007859655.1. Lineage (NCBI taxonomy): Bacteria > Pseudomonadati > Pseudomonadota > Alphaproteobacteria > Hyphomicrobiales > Devosiaceae > Devosia > Devosia ginsengisoli. The sequence continues at coordinate 2,011,643 of NZ_CP042304.1, read as the reverse complement.
TTCGGCCATGGCAGCGGTATTGGCGTCGAGTGCCTCGCGGGCGGTGGCGCCCTGCGTGGTCACACCGGAATTGATCTGCGCCATGTCAGGCGCCGCCATGATTTCACCGCGACCTTCAATGGTGACGGTGCCGGCATAGGCCGGCAGCGTGAGGCCGGCGAGCAGGGCGAAAGGGACGAGGGCGGCAAAGCGGGCCATGAGACACTCCAAACAGGTATCGGGGGACTAATCCCCATCCATTGCGTCAGTATTGCGGCATAGATGAACCGGAGTTGAACGGGGTTGTGGAGATCGGTTCATCGACAAAAGTATGACTATAAACGGTTGCGCGGCGGGGCACCGGTGGGGTACTGACTGCGCTGATAATTCAGGGGCATGACATGGGCGACAGGCACTATCCCGATGGCACATTGCTGGGGCGGGCCCGCGTTCCGGGGTATGTACATCCCCGTATCGTTACGGTGCGTAACGATGAGCTGGTCGATATCACGACCAAGGGCTTCGCCACGGTACGCGACATTGCCGAGAGCGGAAGCGCGGCCGAGCATGTGCGCAAAGCGCCCGGCCAGTCGCTCGGCAGCGTGGCTGCGATCCTGGCAAATTCCATCGCTGGGCACACCGATGACGGCTTGCCGAGCCTGCTGTCTCCCATCGACCTGCAGGCCATCAAGGCTTCGGGCGTCACTTTCGTCGTTTCGCTGCTGGAAAGAGTAATCGAAGAACAGGCCCGCGGGGATAAGTTTCGCGCCGATTCGCTGCGCGGGGAAATTCTCGAGCTGATCGGCACCGATCTCAGCGCGCTGGTGCCGGGGTCGGAAACGGCCATGAAGGTCAAGGCGGCGCTGATCGAGAAGGGCGTGTGGAGCCAGTATCTGGAAGTGGGCATCGGGCCGGATGCCGAAATCTTCACCAAGGGCCAGCCGATGAGTTCGGTGGGCTATGGCGCCGAAGTGGGGCTGCATCCGGTGTCGAGCTGGAACAATCCCGAGCCGGAGGTGGCGCTGGTGGTGACCAGCAAGGGCGAGATCATCGGCGCGACCCTGGGCAATGACGTGAACCTGCGCGATGTGGAAGGCCGCTCGGCGCTGCTGCTGGGCAAGGCCAAGGACAATAATGCCTCGGCCTCGCTGGGGCCGTTCATCCGCCTGTTCGACGGCGACTTCTCGCTGGAAACGGTCAAGCAGTCGGAACTGGCGCTGCTGGTCAAGGGCGAGGACGGCTTCGTGCTGGAAGGCCATTCCTCGATGAGCCAGATTTCGCGCACGCCGGAATCGCTGGTGGCGGCGACGATCGGCGAGCATCATCAATACCCTGATGGCCTGGTGCTGTATCTGGGCACCATGTTCGCGCCGGTGAAGGACCGCGACGGCGTCGGCAAGGGCTTTACCCACAAGCTGGGCGATGTGGTCTCGATATCGACATCCGAGCTGGGTACCCTGTCCAACAGGGTAAACCTCTCCACCAAATGTCCGCCCTGGACCTATGGCACCAGCACCCTGCTGCGTGACCTGGCCAAGGCCGATCTTCTTTAGCTCTATCCGAAAGGCATCCCAGAATGGCTGAATTGCACAAGAACCTCATCAACGGGGAATGGGTTGGCTCGGATGGGGTCGAGAATATCAACCCCTCCAATACGGCCGAAGTCGTGGGCGTTTATGCCCGCGCCACGGCCGAGGAAACCAAGCAGGCGATTGCCGCGGCCAAGGCGGCTTTCCCTGCCTGGTCGCGCTCGGGCATCCTGGAACGCCATGCGATCCTCAGCAAGACCAGCCAGGAAATCCTGGCGCGCAAGGCCGAACTGGGTGAATTGCTGAGCCGCGAAGAGGGCAAGACGCTGCCCGAGGGCATTGGCGAAGTGACGCGCGCGGCGCAGATTTTCGACTTCTTTGCCGGCGAAGTGCTGCGGCTGGCGGGCGAAGTGCTGCCCAGCGTGCGGCCGGGCGTGGGCGTGGAAATCACCCGCGAGCCGATCGGGGTGATCGGCATCATCACGCCGTGGAATTTCCCGATTGCCATTCCGACCTGGAAGATCGCGCCGGCCCTGGCCTATGGCAATACAGTGGTGATCAAGCCGGCCGACCTGGTGCCGGGCTCGACCTGGGCGATTGTCGATATCCTGGTGCGTGCCGGCCTGCCCAAGGGCGTGCTGAACCTGGTGATGGGCCGTGGTTCGGTCGTCGGCCAGACCCTCTTGGAAAGCAAGGACGTCAACGCCATCAGTTTCACCGGCTCGGTGGGCACGGGCAAAAAGGTCGCGGCGGCTTCGATCGAGGTGGGCCGCAAGTTCCAGCTCGAAATGGGCGGCAAGAACCCGACCGTGGTGCTCGACGATGCCGACCTCAAGGTCGCGGTGGAAAGCGTGGCGCAGTCGGCCTTTTTCTCGACCGGGCAGCGCTGCACGGCTTCTTCGCGCGTGATCGTGACCGAAGGCATCCACGACAAGTTCGTCGAGGCTCTGGCCGAGCGGACGCGTAACCTGCGGGTGGGCGATGCTCTCGCCAAGGATACGGAAATCGGCCCGGTGGTGGACCCGAGCCAGCTCAAGCAGGACACCGACTATATCGCCATCGGCAAGGCCGAAGGGGCGAAGCTGGCGGCGGGTGGCGAGCTGGTGAAGGCTGCGACCGAGGGCTATTTCCTGCAGCCGACGCTGTTTACCGAGGCGACCAATTCCATGCGCATCAGCCGCGAGGAAATCTTCGGGCCGGTGGCATCGGTCATCCGGGTCAAGGATTATGACGAGGCGCTGGCGACGGCGAATGACACCGAATTCGGCCTCAGCGCCGGCATCGTCACCACGTCGCTCAAGTATGCGACACATTTCAAGCGCAATGCCGAAGCCGGCATGGTGATGGTCAATGTGCCGACGGCGGGTGTGGATTTCCACGTGCCATTCGGTGGGCGCAAGGGCTCGAGCTATGGTCCGCGCGAGCAGGGCAAGTATGCAGCCGAATTCTTCACCGTGGTGAAGACGGCTTACACTGCCGCTGGCTAGGGAATGATGGGGAGGGGGGGGCTATCGGTGGTCCCAAGGCTACCCCCTCCCTAGCTCTGCTACGGCCCTTTTGGGCCTAGCGACGCTACCAGCCATTCGGCCATAGGCCTCATGGCCTTCTTACCTAGGTTTGCTCCACTGGAGCAAACTTGCCTTCGGCCGGTGCGAAGCCCCTCAAGGGGGAGGGTGGGCAGGAGCCGATAGGCCGTTTGCGGGGATAAGTTTTTTCGGGGTGCCGAAAACGGACCGCATTCACCGCGAATTGGTTAGCGGACTGTTAACATCGAGCGCAGCAAGTGGCGAAAGCCGCGGGCTGTTGTTTGGCGTCTGACGCGCCTTCTGGTGGCTGGCGCAACGGAGAATTCTCCCTCATTGTGATCCGGTCGATGCCGCGCCTGCCGAAGCAGGCTTGGCCAGTCCGGACATTGGAGGCAAGAGAAGGCGTTATGGCTGAGCGAATGTCCGTGTTGGCGCCGTTCCGGCATGAAACCTTCCGGCTGCTGTGGCTGGCGACGCTGGTGTCCAACCTGGGCGGGCTGGTGCAGTCGGTGGGCGCCGGCTGGATGATGACCACGCTGACGGACTCGCACAACATGATCGCGCTGGTGCAGGCGTCGACCACACTGCCGATCATGGTGTTCTCGCTGGCCTCGGGCGCCCTGGCCGACAATTTCGACCGGCGCACCATCATGCTGATCGCGCAGGGCGGGATGATGGTGGTGTCGGTGGCGCTGGCTGTGCTGGCTTTTCTCGGCATGCTCAGCCCGTGGCTGCTGCTGGGTTTCACCTTCCTGATCGGCTGCGGCACGGCTTTGTTCAATCCATCATGGCAGGCCTCGATGGGCGATATCGTGCCGCGGCAGGAACTGGCCGGCGCGGTGACGCTCAATTCGATGGGCTTCAACATGATGCGCAGCGTCGGCCCGGCGGTGGGCGGGCTGATCGTGGCGCTGGCCGGGGCCGGGGCGGCCTTTACGGTCAATGCGATATCCTATGTGCCGCTGATCGTCGCGCTGGGGCGGTGGAAACCGGAGCGGCCGGCAAACCGGCTGCCGCGCGAAAATTTCGGCAGCGCCATGTGGGCCGGCATCCGCTATGTGTCGCTGTCGCCCAACCTGATGACGGTGTTGCTGCGCGCGTTCCTGTTCGGGTTCGGGGCGATTTCCGTGCTGGCGCTGCTGCCGTCGGTGGCGAGCGAATATGTGGGCGGCGGGGCGCTGGTCTATGGCACGCTGCTGGGCTGTTTCGGGCTGGGTGCGATCGGGGGCGCCTTCCTCAACGGGCAGGTGCGCGAGCGCTACAGCAATGAAGTGATCGTGCGGCTGGCCTGTGTGGGCTTTGCGGTGAGCTGCGCCCTGGTGGGGTTCAGCCGCGACCCGGTGCTGAGCCATTTCGCGCTGCTACCGGCCGGGGCCTGCTGGGTGCTGTCGCTGTCGCTGTTCAATGTGTCGATCCAGCTGTCATCGCCGCGCTGGGTGGTGGGGCGGGCGCTCTCGCTCTATCAGACGGCAACCTTTGGCGGCATGGCGGCGGGCAGCTGGATCTGGGGTCTTTCGGCCGATGCGGTGGGGCCAGGCTGGGCGCTGACGCTGGCCGGATGGGTATTGCTGGTCTGTGCGCTGGTGGGCTTCCGGCTGCCGCTGCCACAGTTCAATGCGCGCGACCTCAACCCGCTCGGTACGTTCAACGAGCCGATCCTCAGGCTGGACCTGCGGCCGCGCAGCGGGCCGATCCTGGCGATGATCGACTATGTGATCGCCCAGGAGGACATTCCGCAATTCCTGGCGCTGATGGCCGAGCGGCGGCAAATCCGCATTCGGGACGGGGCGCGGCAATGGGCGCTGCTGCGCGACCTGGAGCATCCGGAGACCTGGACCGAATCCTACCATGTGCCGACCTGGATCGATTACCTGCGGCACAATCTGCGGCGGACCAAGGCGGATTCGGAAAATACCGAACTGATCCGGGCGCTGCATCGGGGTGAGGGACTGCCGAAAGTGCGACGGATGATCGAGCGGCAGACCGTGCCGCTGCGGGATGATACGCCGCTAAGGGAAGGGCCGGAGGTTTAGGGAGACTTAGATAACCGACGAACGCATGAGGCCGCCTACCCTCTCCCCTCGTGGGAGAGGGTGGAAATCCGCGTTCAGCGGATTTCCGGGTGAGGGGGCTGCGCCATCCCATGCTTCCAGGGGCGTTGATGACTCAAAGCCCCCTCATCCGCCCTTCGGGCACCTTCTCCCACAAGGGGAGAAGGGAAACGCCCCAAGCCTTAGCGATTCAAGTAAAGACTCCTCCGCGAAAGCGGGGATCCATCTTGAGAGATTTCCACCATCGCAGAGCGCTGAAAGATTTCGGGATGGGCCCCGGCTCAAGGCCGGGGTGACACCGTGGGTGTGGCTGCTTTCGTGGTACTCAGGCGACTTGCGCGAAACGCTCGTCAAACGCATATCCCGCGCCGCGGACGGTGCGGATGGGGTCGGTTTCGCGGCCGCGGTTGATGGCGCGGCGGAGGCGGCCGATATGGACGTCGACGGTGCGCTCGTCGACATAGACGTCATTGCCCCAGACGCCATCGAGCAGTTGCTCGCGGGAATAGACGCGGCCGGGATGGCGCATCAGGTATTCGAGCAGGCGGTATTCGGTGGGGCCGAGATGCACGTCGCGGTTGGCGCGGCGCACGCGGTGGGTGGTGCGGTCGAGCTCGAGGTCGCCGACCTTGAGGGCGGCGGTGACGAGGTTGGGATTGGCGCGGCGCAGCAGAGCGTGGATGCGGGCGACCAGTTCGGGGACCGAGAAGGGTTTGACGACATAGTCGTCGGCGCCGGTGGCGAGGCCCCGGACGCGCTCTTCTTCCTCGCCGCGGGCGGTGAGCATGATGATCGGCACGCGGGCGGTTTCCTCGCGGGCGCGGAGGCGCCGGCAGAGTTCGATGCCGGAAATTTCGGGCAGCATCCAATCGAGCAGGATCAGGTCGGGCAGCTTTTCCTGGATGGCGTGCTGGGCCTCGTCGCCGGATTCGGCGGTGACGACGCGGAAGCCCTCGGCTTCGAGATTGTAGCGCAGCAGGATGGCGATATCGCCTTCGTCTTCGACCACGAGAATGGTGGCAGGCATGGGGGTGGCTCCCACGTTGATGTTCAGCACCGGGCTGCGGTGCTCTTGGCCCCACCCCCTCCCAACCTCCCCCTTCAAGGGGGAGGTGCAGTGCGGTGGGTGTGGCTCAGATCAGGCCTTGATCTGGGTGCGCTGGAGTTCCTGGACGTCGGCGGTGAGTTGCTTGCCGGTCTGCAGGTAGTAGGCGCGCTCGGCGATGTTGGTGGCGTGGTCGCCGATGCGTTCGAGGTTCTTGGCGCAGAACAGCAGATGGGTGCAGGGCGTGATGTTGCGCGGGTCTTCCATCATGTAGGTGAGCAGTTCGCGGAACAGCGAGGTATGCATGGCATCGACTTCGTCATCGCGATTGCAGACTTCGATGGCGCGGGCGGAATCGCGGTTGGAATAGGCGTCCAGCGCTTCCTTGATCTGGCGCAGTACCAGGGCCGTCATGTTCTTGACGCCGTTATAGAAGGTGGGCTGCAGGTTCATGCCTTCGAGCTTGAGCGAGCGGCGGGCCAGTTGCTTGGCCATGTCGCCGACGCGCTCGAGATCGGAGGCGACGTGGATGGAGGTGATGATGGCGCGCAGGTCGGAGGCCATTGGCTGGCGGCGGGCGATCATGGAGACGGCCATGTCGTCGATGCGGCGCTGCATGTCGTCGATGCGCTGGTCGGCGATGATGGTGAGATCGGCCAGTTCGCGGTCAAGCTTGAGCAGGGCCTTGGTGCCGTTTTCGATGGCGACTTCGACCTGGCCACCCATTTCGGCAATCAACTGGGCAAGGCCGGTCAGCTCGTCGGAATAGGCGGTAACGATGTGTTCGGTGCCGGTGGGCATGGTGAAATCCTCTTCAAACCGCAGGCGGATCAGCCGATGCGGCCCATGATATAGTCCTGGGTCTGCTTGTTGACCGGGTTGGTGAAGATGTCTTCGGTGACGCCTTCCTCGATCAGGTTGCCCAGGTGGAAGAAGGCCGTTTTCTGCGAAACGCGGGCGGCCTGCTGCATCGAGTGGGTGACGATGACGATGGTGTAGTTCTCGCGCAACTCATCGATCAGTTCCTCGATGATGGCGGTGGCGATGGGGTCCAGCGCCGAGCAGGGCTCGTCCATCAGGATGACTTCGGGGCCGACGGCAATGGCGCGGGCGATGCAGAGGCGCTGCTGCTGGCCGCCGGAGAGGCCCGTGCCGGGCTCGTTGAGGCGATCCTTGACCTCCTCGAAGAGGCCCGCCTTGCGCAGCGAGGAGACGACGATCTCGTCCATGTCGGCCTTGTTGCGGGCCAGGCCGTGGATGCGAGGGCCATAGGCGACGTTTTCATAGATCGACTTGGGGAAGGGATTGGGCTTCTGGAACACCATGCCGATGCGGGCGCGCAGCTCGACTACGTCGAGGGAGGGATCGTAGATATCCTCGCCGTCGAGCTTGATCGTGCCGCCGACCTTGGCGCCCTCGATCGTGTCGTTCATGCGGTTGATGCAGCGCAGGAAGGTGGATTTGCCGCAGCCCGAAGGTCCGATGAAGGAGGTGACGGCGCGGTCGGGAATGTCGATCGAAATGCCGTGCAAGGCCTGCTTGGCGCCGTAGTGGACGGTGACGTCGCGGGCGGTAAGCCGGATCGGGCGTTCGAGCATGTCGGTCGGGTTCATGGCTGATTTCACTGATTGCTGGGTCATCTTAACCTTGCCGGCGACCATATCCATTTGACTCATCCTTGTCGTTCGCTAGGCGCGCTTTTCGAGGCGCGAGCGCAGGTAGATGGCGACGCCGTTGAGCAGGATCATCACAGCAAGCAGGACCATGATGGCGGCGGCGGTGCGCGGTTCGAAGAAATTGCGGTTTTCATTGCCCTGCCAGAGATAGATCTGGACGGGCAAAGCGGTGGCCTGATCGAGCGGGGTCAGGGGGACCGAGGCGACGAAGGCCTTCATGCCGATGAGCAGCAGCGGCGCGGTTTCGCCCAGGGCCTGCGCCACGCCAATGATCGTGGCGGTGAGGATGGAGGGGAAGGTTACCGGCAGGACGTGGTGGAACACCATCTGGGTGCGCGAGGCGCCCATGCCCAGCGCGGCCTGGCGGAGAGCGGGGGAAACGCCCTGCAAGGCACCGCGGGTAGCGATGATGATGGTGGGCAGGGTCATCAGGGTCAGCACCAGGCCGCCGACGATGGGGGCGGAAATGGGCAGGTGCATGTAGTTGATGAAGACGGCGGCGCCGAGCAGGCCGAAGACGATGGAGGGCACGGCGGCGAGATTGTTGATATTGACCTCGATGAGATCGGTCCAGCGCGAGCGGGGTGCGAATTCCTCGAGATAGACGGCCGCGGCCACGCCGATCGGCACGGCGAGGATGATAACGATCAGCATCATCCAGATAGTGCCGACAAAGGCGCCGAGCAGGCCTGCCGAAGCGGGGGCAGCGCGGCTGTCGACATTGGTGAAGATGGACCAGGCGAAGCCGTTGGAGATGGTGCCGTTGTCGACGAATTGATCGATGAGGGCGCGGGCCGGGGCCGAAAGCTGCTGCTGGGCATCGCCGAGCGAGCGGTCGATATTGCCCTTGATCCAGTTGGCGGCATTGGCCGAGGCGAGTACGTCGACCTCGACGGTCTGGCCGAGCAGGGACGGGTCGGCGACGAACATTTCACGGATATCGTGGCGGGCGTCGGTTTCGGCGATGGAGAGGATCTGGCGGCTGTCGATCTCGAAATCGGCGGGCGCGGCGGCCCGAAGCGAGGCTTCGACCACCTTGTTCCAGTTCAGCAAGGCGACGTCGCGCTGCCATTTGAGGCTGGCGGCGGTGTATTCGGCCTGGGAGGCGAAGGCGTCGCGAACCGGGGCTGGATCGACCTTGACCACTTCGGGGTCGAAATTGACCGCAAGATGCAGGTTGGACTGGGTGAAGGCGGGGACACCCTTGCGCACCACATCGACGAAGAGCAGGGCGACAAAGCCCAGAGCCAGCACGATGGCGGCGAGGCCGAGGCCGCGGAAGATGGTTTCGCCGAGGTGGCGGCGGCGCAGGCCGGCGCGGATGCGCTGCGTGCGTTCGAGGGAGGCCTGGCGGGTGGTGGAGAGCGTATCGGTCATGATTATTCGTACTGCTCCCGGAAGCGGCGGACGATGTAGAGGGCGACGATATTGAGGCCGAGCGTGATGACGAAGAGCGTGAGGCCCAGCGCGAAGCCGACCAGCGATTGCGGCCCGGTGAAATCGGTGTCGCCGGTGAGCTGGTTGACGATGGAGACGGTGATGGTGGCGACCGGCTCGAAGGGATTGCCGCGCAGGACCGGGGCATTGCCGGCGGCCAGCACCACGATCATGGTTTCGCCGATGGCGCGGCTGACGGCGAGCAGGAAGGCGCCGACAATGCCGGGCAGGGCCGCGGGCAGCAGCACGTTGCGGATGGTTTCGGACTGGGTGGCGCCCAGGCCATAGGCGCCATCACGCAGGGTGCGGGGGACCTGGTTGAGAATGTCGTCGGACAGGGACGACACGAAGGGGATGATCATGATGCCCATGACGATGCCGGCGGTCAGGGCGCTGGTGGCATTGATGGAGAGGCCGATCAGATTGCCGAGATCGCGCAGGAAGGGGCCGACCGTGACCAAAGCGAAGAAGCCGAAGACGATGGTGGGGATGCCGGCGAGGATTTCGATCATCGGCTTGGCGACGGCGCGCAACTGGGCCGGGGCATACTGGCTGAGATAGATCGCGGCCATGAGGCCGACGGGCACGGCCACCAGCATGGCGATGGCCGTGATCATCAGCGTGCCCGACAGCAGCGGCAGCAGGCCATAGCTGCCCCAATTGCCGGCCGAGCCGGCATTGTTGGGGTTCCACACCGTGCCGAAGAAGAAATCGAACGGGTGGATGAAGGTGAAGAAGCGGAAGGCTTCGGTGACCAGGGAGGCGACGATGCCGACAGTGGTCAGGATGGCAACGGCGGAGCAGGCGAGCAGTGCGAGATTGATGACGCGCTCGACGGCGTTGCGGGCCCGCAGGCGGGCATCGATGCGGCTGCGGGCATAGACGAGAGCGGCGCCACCGGCCACCAGGGCCAGGACCAGCACGCCGACAAAGGTCAGCATCTGGAAGGAGCGCAGGGCATCGCCGGCCGCCTGTTCCCAGGCCGGGCTTTCCCCGGTGACGCCGTAGCCGGAGGCCAGGGCGCCGATGCGGGCGATGGCGGCATTGAGGCCGACCTGATCGAGCGACATCATGATGTCGGTGGGGATCAGCGAAACGGTGTAGTCGCGGGTGATGCCGCCGCCGAACCAGGCCCAGAGGCCGAGAATGACGAGGGTGGGCACCATGGCCCAGATGGCCACGAAGGAGCCGTGATATTGCGGGCGGGAATGGATCTTGACGCCATCTGCGGTGACGAGGCCCCGGCTACGGGACCAGCCGGACTGGTAGGCAAGGCCCAGCAGGACCAGCAGCAGGCCGGCGACGATCAAGGCATTCATGGGACGGCTCCCCGGACGGAATGAAGCGGGCCGCGCCTTGGTGGCGCGGCCCAGGGTCGATTTACTGAGCGCCGGCTTCGAAAGCGGCGAGAACTTCAGCGGTCTTTTCGGCGGTCTGCGGGATCAGACCGGCAGCTTCGAGGACGCCACCGTCGCCAGCCATCTGCTCGGAGAGGAAGAACTGAACATATTCCTCGATGCCGGGGATGGTGCCGATATGCTGGCCCTTGACGTAGAAGAACAGCGGACGACTGACCGGGTATTCACCGGCAACGACCGATTCCTTGGAGGGGACGACGCCATTGACGGTCGCGACCTTGAGGGTGTCGGTGTTCTGCTCGTAGAAGGAGAGGCCGAACACGCCGACCGTGTTGGGATCGGAGTTCAGGCGCGCCAGGGTTTCGGTGTAGTCGCCCGAAATCTCGACCACCACGTCCTGACGGAAGGCGGTGCAGGCATCTTCCGGAGCGCCTTCGGGCAGGCCGGCTTCTTCGCAACCGGCGGTCACGACGCGTTCCTGGAAGACTTCACGGGTGCCGTGGTTGGAGGCCGGAACGGCCAGCGCGATCGGCTGGTCGGGCAGGGAGGCGTCAACCTCGGCCCAGCTCTTATAGGGGTTCGGAACCAGGGCGCCATCGACAACGACGTTGGCGGCAATGGCCTTGTAGACCTGGATCGGGGTCAGGGCGAAATCGGGGCCCGAAGCGGCCGAGGCGAAGACGATGCCGTCATAGCCGAACTGGATTTCACGGATATCGGTGACGCCGGCGGTGGTGCAGGCTTCGCGCTCGCCGTCCTTGATCGGGCGGGAGGCATTGGCGATGTCGATGGTGTTGTCGCCGACGCCGGCGCAGAACTGGCTGAAGCCGCCACCCGTGCCGCCCGAACCGACGACGGGGGTCTTGAATTCGGGGAAGACGGCGCCGAATTCCTCGGCCACGATCGAGGCGAAGGGCAGGACGGTCGAGGAGCCGGCAACCTGGATGGTGTCGCGCGACTGGGCGAAGGCAGCCGGCGTGCCGAAGGCGGCAAGCGCGAGCACGGCGGCACTGGCGTAGAGTGCGTTTCTCATGGGGAGTTCCCTTTCGGAATTCAGTTCAAAACCTGGCTGGCCGATCCGGCAGTTCATTCCCCGGCGCCGCCCTTGACGAGGGGGACCATATGGGCGCTGCGCGACAGTTTTATTGCGGTTGCGTGACGCGTTTGTGACAGCGTAATGCACTGAAAAATAACGGCAATGTCTGGAACAAGTCGGCGCATGTCATCGTCGGATGACATGCGATTGTGACAGATTGCGACAGGCGGGGCCGAGTCTGCATCCCTCATGCAGGCCCAAGGCTAGCGGGAGATTGTGACAGTCTTGCTATCGGCCGGTGCTGCGACGCTCAGCGCAGCAGGGGGCGCACTTCGGCCTGCACCTTGCGCATCAAGGGCAGGAAATTGGCGATCATGTGCGAGGTGGAGGCGCGGGCCGACTGGGCGCCGATATTGAGGGCGGCGACGACGTGGCCGCTGGCATTGAAAAGGGGAACGGCAATGGAGCAGAGGCCGAGTTCGAGTTCCTCGTCGATGACGGCAAAACCCTGGGCGGCAATAACCGCCAGTTCGGTGGTGATCGAGGGCAGGTCGGCCTTGGTTTTCTCGGTATAGGCGATGAGCTCGGACCGATCGAGCACGGCGCGCGCCGTCGCGGGGGGGAGGGCGGCGAGCAGGATGCGGCCCATGGAGGTGCAATAGGCCGGCAGGCGTGCGCCGGCGCCGAGATTGATCGACATGACCCGGCGATAGGAGGCGCGGGCGATGTAGAGGATCTCGGTATTGTCGAGCACGGCGGCGGAGGAGCTTTCGTTGATCTGGCCGGACAGCTCTTCGAGGAAAGGCTGGATCAGCCGCGGCAGGGGCGTGGCGGCGAGGTAGGAATGGCCCAGATTGAGCACGCGCGGGGTGAGGCGGAAGAACTTGCCGTCATAGCTGGCATAGCCGAGATGAACGAGGGTGAGCAGGCAGCGGCGGGCGGTGGCACGCTCGAGCCCGGTGCGGTTGGCGACATCGGTGATCGACTGGCTGGCATGTTCCTCGTCGAAACACTCGATGACGGAGAGGCCCTTGACCAGGCCATTGATGATGTCGCCTTCGCGCATGGGGGCTCCGCGGGGATGGTTTGATGCGATATTCGCACAAAGATCGGTTGTCGCACAGGGTGGAAAGTGAGGCGGGGTGCGTGGGTGGGGTGGGAAACGGAGGTTCCCGCTTTCGCGGGAATGACCCGGTGGGGGAGTGGTGCTGGAGGCAGGGTTGGTGCCGTAGCGGTGAAGGCGTGTGAAGAGCAATGAAGCAGTGACGAATGCCGTCGCGTGGCGACTTCCCTCTTGCCAGCAGGCGTGACCCTGCTAAGACGCGGCGGGGGCCTATAGCTCAATGGTTAGAGCCGACCGCTCATAACGGTCTGGTTCCAGGTTCGAGTCCTGGTGGGCCCACCATTTTTCTACATGCTGATAATGCCAATGAGTCGGAGAGTTCGGGCTTTCGAGGCAGTGTGACGCGCCCGTTTGCGGACGACGCGCAGGTCCATCGAACCGCTCGAGGACACTCGGGGAACACAACGCTCCGACCACGCGCCATTTTCCTACTTTTCAAGCTCGGGCCACATGCGGCGGGCGATTATGCTGGCTTCGACGCGGTTGCGGACTTGCAGTTTGGCGAACACGTTTGACAGGTGGAATTTGACGGTGCGTTCGGTGACGCCGAGGCGGGCGCCGATTTCGCGGTTGTTGAGGCCGGTTGCCAGGGCTTGCAGGACCTGGCTTTCCTGGCCGGACAGGGCGTTGGGCCGTTCCTGGCGGGCATTGCCCCATTTGTCCTTCAGGATATTGAGCAACCGGCCGACCAGGTCCTTGGGAATGAAGGTTTCGCCGGTATTCACCAGCCTGACGATGCTGCGCATGTCCGGCCCGGTCGTGCCCTTGAGCACATAGCCGGACACGCCGGCTTCAAGGGCCCGGGCGATGTCGGTTTCGTCCTCGGAGGCGGTCACCATGATGATCCGCACCGGCGGATGGGCCTGCAGGACATCGCCGACGCGGTCCAGGCCGCTATCCTGCATGCGGGCATCGAGCAGCAATATGTCGGGCTGCAGCGTGCCGACCAGGTCCACCGCCTCGGCAGCACTGCCCCCTTCGCCGATGACAGCGATATCACCATCGGCCGCCACGGCCTGGATCAGGCCGGTGCGGAACATGGGGTGGTCATCGACGACGACGATCCTGATCATGGTGGCGACAATCGAGGCTCGCCGTCACACATCGCGCAGCCACATTTCGAGGCGGGTGTGGCCATTGTTCTGGATGAAGGCGAAGTTGCCGCCGACGCTCTGGACGCGGGCGCGCAGGCCATAGAGACCGATGCCGAGATGGTCGGACCGCTCGGCTTTCTCGCTCTCGACATAGTTGTTGGTAATCGACAATTTCAGCACTCCGCGCTGCAGCATGGCAGACAAAGCCTGCCCCTCGGGCAGGCCATGGTGGAACGCATTGTTGAGGCCTTCCTGAATGAAGCGGAACACGCAGACAGCGACCTCAGGCGGAACATGAACCGGTTCCACCATGCTGTCCACGGCAATGACGCTCTCGGTGCGCAGCACATGCTGCTGGATGGCCCGGTCGATCACCTGCTCCAGGTTGAGGTCCGCGATATCGGGCAGGACCACGGCGACCGCTATGGAGCGGATTTCGAACAGGGCATCCCGGAGGATATCCTCGATATCAGACACGACGGCATTGCGTTCGTTGGTGCGCGACAGGCGCCGTATCTGGTCCAGCCGCAGCACGGCGAAGCTGATCGACTGGGCGGGGCCGTCATGCAGGTCGGTGCCGATGGTGCGCAGATGCTTGTCGGTCAGCTCGGTGACGCTTTGCGAGGCCCGTTGCGCCTCGGCCTTGAGCTCGCGGTGCCGGGCGGCGCGGGCGTGGGACTGCGCCAGGCGCTTGGAGAGAATGCGGCCCTGTCGCTCGATCTTGCGGCTGCCCTCGAGCACGATGCTGAACAGGATGACGACCATGACCGAGGTGACGACCATGGCCGTTACCCAACTGGCTATCGTCAGCGACCACAGATCGCTTTCAAGCGAGGTGGTGACCTCGCGCAACTGGGCCACGGCGACGATCTCTCCGGTGCCCAGGTCGCGCAGGGGCAGGGAGATTTCGATATAGTCGGTCGAAAGCTGGTGCTCGCGATAATCCGCCGAAGCGATGTCGGTAAAGCCGACAGCGACCTTGCCCTCGAAGGCACGCCGAACTTCGGGTGGCAGGTCGAGCCGGTGCGTCGTCAGGCCGGGTGCATTGGAATAGAGAATGGTGCCGTCCGACAGCCACAGGTCGAGATAGGGAAATTCGGCGGCGAAGGTCTCGTCGCTCATGATCGCATCGAGCTGGTCCAGGCCCTGGCGGGTGATCGACCCGCTGGGGCCCAAATCCTGGACTGCGGGCGACAGGACGCGCTGGGCGGCCGCGAAAACCACATCGCCGCGGCGCGCCAGGACGAGCTCGGTCATGACGGTGGTGGTCAATATGCCCGACAGCAGCATGGCGGCGAGCGTGACGGCGGCCCCTGATATCGCGAATTTATGGGCGAGCGGGAACCTGTTCCACTTTTCCTTCAGACGTTTCAGACGATCGCCCAGGTCGATCATCACTTACCCCACGCCGCAGCGGTGATTGTTTCCCGGTCTGCACCCAAGTAGTTATACTAAAATTTGCATGGATTATCCAGATTGACCGCGCGCGTGAAATAGCCCGGAGAATAGCCGACGCCGTGCGAAGGCATGCAGCAATAGATATGGGCCAGTTGGCGCGATGCTGACCTAAAGTACAGGGTCGCAATGCCCGGAAGTCTTGTTTTCCATCAGACCTTCATGCCGCTGATTGACCCGACGTTCTGACCTGACGTTCTGCCGCGCAGTTGGGCAGTATCCTCTCCAGTATCGAGTCATGGCGTGCTGCCGTGGCGAAACAAGCCGGTGCGCCCGCCCATGCAGGGCCGCGCCTGGGTCAGAGGGGATTGAAAATGGTTACCTATATCAAGAGCGACCTCGAATTCATCCTGAAGCAGATCAAGATCGCCGAGGCGCATGCCAGCGGCCAGCCGCTTTACGGGCCTGGCGGGCTGATACCCACCTACAACCTGTCCTGGGGCCTGCGCACGGTCGACGGCACCTATAACAACCTGCTGCCGGGGCGGTCCGAAGACGGCGCCTCGGACAATCCGTTCCCCACATTGCTGACCCCGGAATACCGGACCATCATGGTCGATCCCGACGGCCCCGGCGGCATGGGGCCGATGCCGGTCAGCTACCAGCCGGGTGTGGATAACGACGGCCCCGGAACGGCCGGCCCCGGCGATGTGTTCGACCCCTATGTCCGCACGATCAGCAACCTGATCGTCGACCAGACGCTGGGCAACCCATCGGCCATCCTGACCGGGTTGCAACGCGGCGGACTGGTCGCCCCCGCCAACGAGATGGCGGTGCTGGGGACCATTACCGCTGCCTATGAACTGATCGAGGCCGAATTCCTGGCCGTCAGCCAGACCAAGGTCGCCTATTTCAACGCGGCAACCACCGCGGCGGCCAATCCCAGCGATCCGGTGGCCCAGCAGGCGGCAGCCGACGCGCTGGCGGCGTTCAACGATGCCACGGCCGCACTGAGTGCGGTTCGCGGGCCGCTCGACGCGCTGCTGACGGCGAACGGCATCGTGCTGGAAGGCGACAATGTGCAGATCACGAATGTCGCGCCCGACGAAGGCCTGTCGGCGCCGTTCAACTCGTGGTTCACCCTGTTCGGCCAGTTCTTCGACCATGGTCTCGACCTGGTCGCCAAGGGCGGCGCCGGCACGGTGTTCATTCCGCTGATGCCGGATGACCCGCTCTATGTGGAGGGCAGCGACACCAATTTCATGGTGCTGACCCGGGCGACGCTGGACGAGAACGGGGAGGCGCTCAACACCACGACCGCCTTTGTCGACCAGAACCAGACCTATGCCTCGCATGCCTCGCACCAGGTCTTCCTGCGGCAATACGCGTTCAACGGCGCGGGCGATCCGGTCAATACCGGCAACCTGATCGAGGGCAGCAATAGCGGCATGGCCACCTGGGCCGATGTCAAGGCACAGGCCAGCGACCTGCTGGGCATCTGGCTGCGCGACCAGGATGTGGGCAATGTCCCGCTGCTGGCCACCGACGAATACGGCAATTTCATTCCCGGCGCGAACGGCTTCCCGCAGGTGGTCTTCCCCGGCCCCACGCCAAGCGATCCGCCGGTGCTGGTGGAGGGTAATCCGGCCGCCAATGGCGGGTTGGGCATTTCGATCGTAGGGGCGATCCAGACCGGCCATGCCTTCCTCGCCGACATCGCCCATAGCGCCGTGCCCGACGGGCTGGAGGATGGCGATATCGAGATCGGGCTCGGCAATGGGGACGGCTCGGCGACCGACGGCTTTTATGACAATGAGTTGCTCGACGCCCACTTCATGGCCGGCGACGGCAGGGTGAACGAGAATATCGGGCTGACCGCGGTCCACCACGTGTTCCATTCCGAGCACAACCGGCTGGTCGAGCACACCAAGGCGGTCACGCTTGCCGATGCGCAGGCGATGCTGGCCAATGGCGCCAGCCAGGCCGAAGCCGTGGCATTCCTCAACGAATGGCTCATCGATGACGTGGCGACGGTTCCGGCCAGCGTGGCCGGGTTGGTCTGGGACGGCGAGCGCCTGTTCCAGGCGGCCAAGTTCGGCACCGAGATGCAGTATCAGCACCTGGTCTTCGAGGAATTCGCCCGCAAGATCCAGCCGGCGATCAATGTCTTCCTGGTGCCCGACGGCTATGATGTCACCATCGATCCGTCGATCGTGGCCGAGTTCGCCCATGTCGTGTACCGCTTCGGCCACTCGATGCTGACCGAGTCGATCGACCGGTTCGACCCCGCGATGGGGCCTGACCAGATCAGCCTGATCGAAGGCTTCCTCAATCCGCTGGAATTCCAGAACAATGGCGGCGCCGCTACTGTCGATGCCGATATTGCGGCCGGCGCCATTATCCGCGGCATGACGCGGCAGGCGGGCAACCAGATCGACGAATTCGTGACCAGCGCGCTCCGCAACAACCTGCTGGGCCTGCCGCTCGATCTCGCCACGATCAACCTGGCCCGCGGCCGTGATACGGGCGTGCCGTCGCTGAACGAGGCGCGGCGCGAGTTCTATGAGGCCACGCAACAGAATATCCTGCTCAAGCCCTATGAGAGCTGGGTGGATTTCGCGAGTCACCTGAAGAACGAAGCCTCGATCATCAACTTCATCGCCGCCTATGGCGACCATGACCTGATCACCTCGCAGACGACGATCGACGGCAAGCGCGACGCGGCCCTGACCATCATCACCGGCGTTTCGGTCGGCGGGCTGATCGTTCCGGCCGACCGGCTGGAATTCCTCAATGCCAGCGGGCCTTATGCCGGTGGGGTCGCGAACAGCCTGGGCGGGCTCGAGAGCGTCGATCTGTGGATCGGTGGCCTGGCCGAGGAAACCATGCCGTTTGGCGGCATGCTGGGCTCGACCTTCAACTTCGTCTTCGAAATCCAGATGGAGAAGCTGCAGAGCGGCGACCGCTTCTACTACCTGCAGCGCCTCGACGGGTTGCACCTGTTCGGCGAGATGGAGAACAATTCCTTCGCCGCCATGGCCATGCGCAATACCGACGCGACGCATCTGCCCTCGGACGTGTTCTCGACGCCCGGACTGATCCTGGAAGTCGACCAGACCAAGCAGTTCAACGATACGGACGGCGATGGCCTGCTCGATAGCCTCGATCCGGTGGGCTCGGGCATCCTGACGCAGCTGGTGGTGCGCAGCGGGCCCAATAACCTGCGCTACAATGGGGACGAGCACGTCATTCTAGGCGGGACCGCGGCGGACAATATCCTGACTGCGGGGATCGGCGACGATACGCTGTTCGGCGATGCCGGCAATGACAGGCTCGATGGCGGCTTCGGCAACGACATCCTGAATGGCGGGGACGGCGACGACATTATCGTCGACGCCGGCGGCGACGACAATATCAAGGCCGGTAACGGCAATGACGTCGTCCATGCCGGACCGGGCCTCGACCTGGTGATGGGCGGCGCGGGACAGGACTTCGTCTTCCTGGGGACCGACGCTGGGTCCGAAGTGTTTGCCGGCGAAGGCAATGACTTCATCTTCGGCAACCGCAATGCCGAGCGTATCCTGGGCAACGAGGGCAACGACTGGATCGAAACCGGCACGTTCGACGGTGCCCCCGGCGATAATTTCGATGAAATCTTCGCCCATGACGGCATCAAGGGGCACGACGTGTTCCTCGGTGACGGCGGGTTCGACGAGTTCATCGGCGAGGGCGGTGACGACATCATGGTCGGCAGCGCCGGCCGCGGCAAAATGGTGGGCATGTCGGGCTTCGACTGGGCGACCTACAAGGACAGCGCGATCGGCACTGCCGGCGTCAATGCCGACCTGTCGATCCCGATCGTGTTCGACGAAGCGCCGATCATTCCGGAAAACGCGGCGCTCGACGAATACCAGTCGATGGAAGGCCTGTCGGGCTCTGCCGGCAATGACATCCTGAAGGGCTCCAACATCCTGGCCGAGGAGCGCCAGCCGTTCCACCCGGTCAATAATGTGACGCCGCTGGAAGGTTATCAGGGCAGCATTCTCGACGCCGAGGGCATCGCCCTTATCGACGGATTGCAGGAGGTGCTCGGGGCCGGGGTGACGTCCTTCTCGGCCGGCGACATCATCCTGGGCGGCGACGGCAGCGACATGATCAGCGGCCAGATGGGCGATGACATCATCGACGGCGACAAGTGGCTCGACGTGCAGATCGGCGTGTTCGCGCCCGGTGACACCAATCACCAGGGGACGCCCATTTCCCTACACAAGAGCATGACCGAACTCGCCTCGGCGATGTTTGCCGGCACGATCAATCCGGGACAGCTGAGCATCGTCCGGACGATCCGGACGGCCGATGGGAGTGACGATATCGATACGGCGGTGTTCGCCGATGTGCTGGCCGCCTATACCATCACCAACAATGACGATGGCTCGATAACGGTCGCCCACACCAATGTGTCCGATGGCCTGGAATCCGACGGCGTCGATACGCTGTGGAATATCGAGGCGCTGAAGTTCGCTGATGTGACGCTGGGCGGCAATGTGGCCGCGACGGGAGCGCCTGTCATCAACGACCTGACCCCGACCGAGGGCCAGCAACTCAGCACCGACACCAGCTCGATCGCCGATGCCAATGGCCTGGGTGCGTTCTCCTATCAGTGGCAGTCATCGTCCGATGGCACGACCTGGACGAATGTTGTCGGGGCAACGGCGGCGACATTCACGCCGGCAAATCCGGGCGGGCAGCTATTCGGCGCCCAAGCCGGCCTGCAGCTCCGGGTGGTGGTGACCTTCACCGACGGCGCCGGGAATGTTGAAACCGTGACGTCGGGACCAACAGGACCGACCGGCGTCAACTGGGTCGGCAACGCCGCTGCAAACATCCTCAATGGCACTGCCGGTGATGATATCGGCGCGGGCAATAATGGATCGGACCAGCTCAACGGCAATGCCGGCGCGGATACGCTTTCCGGCGGCGGCGGGACCGACACGCTCGATGGCGGTGACGGCGATGACGTGCTGGATGGTGGTGGTGCGGCTGACCAAATGCTCGGCGGAGCCGGCAATGACACCATGAATGGCGACGTCGGCGGAGACACCATCGATGGCGGACTTGGTGACGACACCATCGATGGCGGCGCAAATCGCGACTTCATCAATGGCGGGGCCGGCAATGATACGATCAATCACACCAGCGATGCCGGTGGTCGTGACTTCGTCGATGGCGGAGCCGATACGGACACCTATCAGCTCAATGGGGTAGCCGGTGCCGAGGTGTTCCGCATCTATACGCGGGCTGCCTGGGATGCGGTGGCCGGAAATAACGGTGCCGCGCTCAATGCCAATACTGAGATCGTCATCACGCGGAACGGCACCAACCTGGCGTCGGTGATTGCCGAGCTCGACAATATCGAGGAGATCGGGGTCAACGCCCTCGACGTGACCACGCCCGGCGGTGCCGGCGGGGGCAATGATGGTGGCGACCAGATCATCGTGATCGGCGACTTCACGGCCACGAGCCTGGACTTCAACACCATCACCATCGAGGGCACCGCGGGCGACGACACGATCGACATATCCTCGTTGTCATCGGCGCATCGGATCGTCTTCAAGTCCAATGGCGGCAATGACACCATTGTGGGGACCCTACGGCCGCAGGACGTGATCGAAATGTCCGATGGCTCGGGCGGTGACTATACCGAGACCACTGGCGACGATGGCGTCACCACCCGCACCATGGGTGCCAACAGCGTCAGCTACCTCGCTCACGACGACGAGGATGATGACGACCACGACTATGATGACGACGACGATGACGATGATGCCCCGGCTGAGCTGGGCCAGATTGTCGGCACGCCGCAGCATGATGTCCTGGTCGGAACGTCAGCCGGGGACCTGGTATTCGGCTATGCCGGAACCGACTTCATCGTAACGGGTGCCGGGGCCGATGTGGTTCGGGCCGGTGCCGGGGACGACCTGGTTCATGGCCAGGCCGGGCGGGATGTCCTGCTCGGCGAAGACGGCGATGACGACCTGTTCGGTGGCGCCAATGACGACATGATGGATGGCGGCGCCGGCGACGACCGGATGTTCGGTCAGCACGGCAATGACCTGCTCGAAGGCGGGGCAGGCAGCGACCTGGTCTTTGGTGGCACCGGCGACGACACGATTGTGGCTTCGCTCAATGATGGTGACGACACCTATTATGGCGGCGAGGTCTCTGCCGATGACGGTAGCGACATGCTCGACATGGGGTTTCTCACCGTCGATGCCACGGTCGACCTGGGAACCGGCGTCGGCGGCCGCGGTAGCGCGGTCAGCAGCCAAAGCGGCGCCGACACGCTCTGGGGCGTCGAAAACGTCACCACGGGCGCGGGGGACGACACGATCACCATGAGCAATGCCGTCAACGTGGTGGACGGCGGTCAAGGCGAGGATGTGTTCGTCTTCGGATCGGCCGCGGCGGCGAATGGCGATACCATCCGGGGGTTCGAACCCGGCGACAAGATCGACCTGTCGGGCATCGATGCCAATGGCGCAAATGCCGGGAATGACACGTTCACGCTGGAAAGCGGCCAGGCAACCACGGCGCCCGGCCAGATCGTGGTGACGCATGAAACGCGCGAGGATGGCGAATATACCGTCATCTCCGGCGATACGGCGGGGAACAATGTTCCGGAATTCCGCATCAGCATTGCCGGCAATCATGCGCTGACCGAGAGCAATTTCGTGCTCTAGCCTCAAGCCGACCCGGCTGGCCCTGCCAGCCGGGTCTCGTGCCCAATATCCATCCAATGTGGGGCTGACATCATGGCATTGACCGCAAAGGCGATGGCCGAACACCGCGGCAACGAGATGTTGCGCAAGGAATTCAAGGCGATTGCCGTTTTCCTGTTCTGGATTTCCGGCATCATCAATGTGCTGGCGCTGACCGGCTCCTTCTACATGCTGCAGATTTACGACCGGGCCCTGACCAGCGGCAGCGTACCAACGCTGGCCGCTCTTTCCGTTCTGGTGATCGGGCTCTATCTGTTCCAGGGCGTGTTTGACATCATTCGCAGCCAGCTACTGGTGCGCATCGGCGCCAGGTTCGACCGGCTGCTGGCGCCCATCGCGCATCGGGTCAGTGTCGACATGCCCCGCTTCGGCTTTTCGACGGGTGAGGCGCTCGAGCGGGGCCGCGATGTCGATACGATCCGCTCCTTCATGGGTAGCCAGGGCCCGGTGGCCCTGTTTGATCTGCCCTGGGTGCCGCTCTACATCCTTTTCGTCTATTTCCTCCATCCCGTGCTGGGTGCGATGACGCTGGGCGGGGCGGTTGTGCTCACCTTGCTGACGGTCTGGACCGAGCTCAAATCGCGCAAGCTGGCCTCGGCGGCGCAGCAGGCGCACCTGACCCGCAATGCCATTGCCGATTCCAACGCCCGCAACGCCGATATTCTCAAGGCCATGGGGTTTGCCGGGCGGGCCGTGGCGCGCTTCAACACGGCCAACCAGGATCACCTGACGCTGCAGACGCGGGCCAGCGATGTGGTGGGCACGTTCGGCGCCTTTTCGCGCGTGCTGCGCATGGTGCTGCAATCGGCGCTGCTGGGAGCGGGGGCGTACCTGACCATTCAGGGGCAGATGTCGGCCGGTGCCATTATCGCGGTGTCCGTTGCGGCGTCGCGCGCGCTGGCGCCGATCGACATGGCCATCGGCAACTGGAAGGGCGTGGTGGCGGCGCGGCAGGCGCTCAAGCGGTTGCGCGACACGATGGTTGCGCTGGCCGGCATGACCAAGCCGCTCGACCTGCCGGCGCCGACCCAGTCGCTCAAGATCGACAAAGTGACCGTTGCGGCGCCCGCATCGGGTCGGGTGCTGCTGACCGAGGTGGCGTTCGAGCTTAAAGCGGGCCAGGGGCTCGGCGTGATCGGGCCGAGCGGGGGCGGCAAGACTACGCTGGTGCGGGCGCTGACCGGTATCTGGCCGGCGCTGCGCGGCGCCATAAGGCTTGATGATGCGGACCTGGCGCAGTGGGACGAGGAGAAGATCGGCCAATATGTCGGCTATCTGCCGCAGGATGTGGCGCTGCTCGACGGCACGATCGTGGAGAATATTACCCGCCTGGCGCCGCAGCGCGATGCAAGGGCGATCGTGGCCGCGACCAAGGCGGCCGGCGTGCATGAGATGATCGTGCGGCTGCCCGACGGCTACGATACCCAGCTTGGGCCGATGGGGACGGCATTGTCGGCGGGGCAAAGGCAACGCATCGGCCTGGCGCGGGCGCTGTATGGCGACCCCTTCGTGGTCATCATGGATGAGCCCAATGCCTTTCTTGATGCCGAGGGCGAGCAGGCGCTGAACCTGGCGATACGGCAGATCCGCGCCCGGGGCGGTATTGCGGTGGTCGTGGCGCACCGGCCGTCGATCCTGGCCGAGGTGGATATGGTGGCGGTCATCCAGAATGGCCGCATGACCGCCTTCGGGCCCAAGGACGAGATCGTGGCCGGCCAGCGGCAGGCCAATGCCAACGTGCCCAAAGTGGTCGAGACCCGGGCCGAAACGGGAGAATTGGCATGATCATCGAAGGCAAGGCCAACCGCCAGCAGCCCGAACCGGAAGATCCGCGCAAACGGCTGGAATTCAACGCACCGGAAAAGACCTCGCGTCTGCCGGTCTATTTCGCGCTGGTCGTGACTGGGATTGCGTTTTTTCTCAAAAGTGCCTTTGCGGCACAGGCGCATGACAGGCCGCCCGTGCCCGAGGGGGATGAGACGGCGGAGGATGGCGGCACGCCGTCCAGCATAATCATTGCGCTCGGTGGGGACGAGATCGACGAGGTTGCGGCAGAGGAGCCGGCCGAGGGTGGAGCTGGCGGATCACCCAGCTGGAATGGCGGCTTGTCGCTGACCGACCCGATGTCGTTCCACTATGCGGCGACCCATTTCGAATATCTCGGCCCGCAGGTGGCGGCCTTCTTTCCGGCGGCGTTCAACTACCAGCCGCAGAACGACAATGTGGCGCTACCGCGTGGCGGCGCGGCTTCCGGGCCGTCCGCTCGCGGCACTGCCCAATCCGCCCAACCGCCCGCCGACCCGGAGCCCGGGCCAGGGGGCGATGACGACGAGGAAGAGCCGGCCCCGGACGGGGACGATGATGATGAAGAGGAGACCGTGCCAGGGAACCGTGCTCCGGTCGTGGTGGGTCCGGTGCGGCTGCGCGAGGTGTTTGCGGGGCAGGTGGTGCTGATCGGGCTTTCCGACCTGTTGTTCGGCGCCTCCGACCCCGATGGCGACACGCTTACCATCAACAATATTACCGCTACGGGTGGCACATTGGTGCGGGTGGGCACCGACTGGTCCTTCGTGACGCTGCCCGGCATGTTCGGGGTCATCACCTTCACCTATGCGATCAGCGATGGCCTGGTCGCGGCAGCCCAGACGGCGACCCTGGAGGTCGTGCAGAACACCGTATTGCTGACGCCCTGGGATGATGTCTTTGTCGCCACACCGTGGGACGACAATATCGACGGGCTAGAAGGTAACGACATTATCGATGGCCGTGCTGGCAATGACATCGTCACCGGCGGGCCTGGAGCCGACCATATCAATGGCGGGGCCGGCAATGACCAGTTGTTCGGCGGTCTCGACGACGATGTGATTTTCGGCGGGGCCGGCGATGACGTGATCGGCGGCGGCGGTGGGAATGACCGTCTCTTCGGCGAGGCCGGCAATGACATAATCGATGGTGGGGACGGCGACGACGTGGTCGAAGGCAATGCGGGCGACGACGTGCTCATGGGTGGTGCCGGCGATGACAGCCTCAGCGGCGACGAGGGCGACGACGCCATCGAGGGCAATGACGGCGATGACCAGTTGGTCGGTGGGGCGGGCAATGACCTGCTCCATGGCGGCGGCGGAAGCGACACGCTGAGCGGAGGCGCTGATGACGACGAGATCGATGGCGGGGCGGGGGATGACACCATAACCGGGGATGCGGGCGATGACCGTATCGATGGCGGGGACGGCCACGACACGCTCGACTATTCGGAATTCTCGGCCGACATCCATCTCGACTTCGAGGCGGGTATCGCCTGGAGCGAGGAAATCGGCGAGGACCTGTATGAAAACGTCGAGGCGGTGATCGGCGGGCAGGGCGACGATACGCTCATCTTCTCCGAGACGACGGCGATCATCACCGGCGGGCCGGGGGATGACCTGTTCATCTTCACGGTCAGCGAGGAAACGCAGCAGCTCAGTCGGCCGCTGTTGTTCGAGATTCTGGATTTCGTAGTGGGCGACCGCGTTCACGTCGCCGAATACGAAGTCTCGTCCAGGGCCGAGCGGCTCGAGGAGGAGAGGTTCGGCGAAATCTATGACGAGCTGGAAGCGGGTTTCGAAGCCGACCTGCCGATCCGCGTGACCCATGCCTATTACGATGACGCCGACCATACCGTCATCGAAGCGGATGTCGACCGCAACGCATTCTACGAAATTTCCATAACGCTGAAGGGCGTGCAGTTGCCGATGATGATCGAGCATCAGGTGGCCTGACGGCGCTGGGAGGACGCGATGAGCACCATGGACATGACGGCACCCTATCCGCGCGCCGAGCGCGCGCGGGGCAAGGTCAAGATGTCGGATTTTTCAATGCGCGGCCGGGTGGTTGCGGGCAGTATCGCCGCCATCCTGCTGCTGGGCGGCATCGGCGGATGGGCCGCGACGGCCAAGCTGTCCGGCGCCGTCATTTCCAGCGGAACGGTGCTGGTGGCCGAGAATGTCAAGGTTGTCCAGCATCTGGATGGCGGGGTGATCGCGGCGATCAACGTGCAAAAGGGGCAGAGCGTGGTCGCCGGCGATGTGCTGCTGCGACTCGAGGATGTTCCCATAAGGACGGAGCGTTCGATCCTGAGGGGGCAGCTTGCCGAGCTGGTGGCGCGCCAGGCGCGGCTGATCGCCGAGCGCGATGCGGCGGAGGCGATCGCGTTTCCTGGCGATTTCCTGGCCTCCTATCCCAATGCCGCGGTCATCCTGCAGGGCGAGCAGCAATTGTTCGACAGCACGGCGCGCAACCGGCAGTCGCAGCGCGAGCAGCTGGAGCTGCAGGTGGCGCAACTGGAAGAGGAAGTGGGCGGGCTGCAATTCCAGGCGGCGGCGCTGGCCGACGAACTGGCGCTGGCGCGCGACGAACGCGTCCGCATTGGCGCGCTGTCCGAGAAAGCACTGATCGAAACGACGCGGCTCAACGTGGCGGATCGCGAGCTGGCGCGCATGCTGGGGTCGCAGGGGGAATTGACGGCCAATATCGCGCGGTCCAATGCGCGGATCAGCGAGGTGAAGCTGCAAATCCTGGCCATTGACGACATGGCCTATACCGATGCGCAGCGGGAATTGCGCAGTGTTGCCGCCAGTATCACCGAATTGCGGGATCGGCTGGCCGAGGTGGAGGACCGGCTGGCAAGGACGCTCATCCGGGCGCCGGTGACGGGCACGGTGAACGAGCTGTCGGTGACCACGCTGGGCGGGGTTATCAGCCCGGCGGAACGGCTGCTCACCGTCGTCCCTGATGATGCCGACCTCAAGATCGAGTTCCAGATTGCCGTGCATGATATCGACCAAATCGTGCTGGGGCAGGAGGTCAAGCTCCGCTTCAGTGCCTTCAACCAGCGGACGACGCCGGAAATCCCGGCAATCGTGTCGCGCGTATCGGCGGCCGCGACCAGCGATCCGCAGAGTGGGCAGAGCTATTATCTCGCCGAAGCGGAGGTGAATGGAGACCTGTCCGAACTGGGCGAGCGCGGGCTTATTCCGGGCATGCCGGTGGATGTTTTCGTCCAGACCGAAGAGCAGGTGGCGATCGCCTATTTCGTCAAGCCCTTCACCGACCAGATCGTGCGGGCTTTCCGGGAAGAGTAAGTAATGCTGACACTTGCGTTAATCAAATATTCGATGGCTTGCCGAAAGTGAATTTACCGAACGTTAATTTAGTCGTAGATTTGGCGCCTGTGGACTATTGGGGCGACAGGTTAGTACCGTTGGCGTACCATGAGAAAATTGACGACAGTCGCTATCGCCGATGATCACCCGGTTTTGCTTGCTGGAATGGTGTCTTTGTTTGCCGGCAGCGACAGGCACCAAATTGTCGGGCAAGCCGTTTGCGCCGATTCCAGCCTTGAGATCGTGAAGGCCGTCAGCCCAGACGTCATCATCATGGATCTGAGCATGCCGGGCGATGTGTTCCGGACCATTGCCCAGATCGTGGCCACGGCGCCCGACACCAAGGTGGTGGTGTTTACCGCCTTTTGCAGCATCGAGTCGGCGCTCAAGGCGCTGGATGCCGGGGCGACCGGCTTTGCCCTCAAGGGCAGCCCATCATCGGAACTGCTGGAAGCCATCGATACGGTCATGGCCGGCCAGATGTTCGTGACCAGGCAATATGCCAGCCAGGTGATGAACGGGCTGCGGGACCGGGCGCGACGGCAGGCGCTGGATGAATCGATCAAGCTCAATGTGCGCGAGAAGCAGATTGTCGGCCATCTTATGCAGGCGCGGACCAACCGGGAGATTGCTGCGGCGCTGCATATCAGCGAGAAAACGGTCAAGCATTACATGACCGGGCTGATGCTCAAGCTCAAGGCGCGCAACCGGGTGGAAGTGGTCATCGCCTCCCGGTTGAGCCAGGAACAGGAGAGCGCCCTGACCCGATAGCGGGGCCAGGAGCAGCTTTCCGATACCATCATTTCGCTGTCATGCGCCGGCTGGCGGTCCGAACCATGTGGTCAGGGCGGCGGTGAGGTTTGGCTGGGCATCGGTCCAGGCAACATAACCGTCGGGGCGGATCAGCACGGCAGTGGGGGGCGGGGACCGGGCCAAGTTCCGGGAGGGTCCAGGGACCGGCAGAGCTGGCATCGACCAGCTTTACCCTGTCGGCCCAGGGGGCGATGTCGATGGCGCCGGGTTGGCCGAGATTGAGCAGGACCGGCCTGGCGTCGTGCAGCAGGGTGAAGAGGCGCAGCGGGCCGGTGGTGGTTTGCAGGTCGAGATCGGGCATGCGACGGCCGAGCAGGGGATGGCCTTCGCCGAGGTCGTAGTGGATATCGAGGCCGGTCATCATGGCGGCGAAATGGGTGCGCGGCTCGTCCATCGCGAGCAGTTCGGCCACGGTGTCGCGCAGGGCGCGGGTACGGTCGTCATCGCGGCGCAGCGTGCTGGCGGCAAGCGTGTTGCGCAGGACGCGGGCGCCGACCGGATGGCGCTCGGCGTGGTAGGTGTCGAGCAGGCTTTGCGGTGAGGTGCCCTTGACCACCTGGGCCAGTTTCCAGCCGAGATTGAGGGCATCCTGCATGCCGGTCTGCAGGCCCTGGCCGCCATCGGGCGGATGGGTGTGGGCGGCGTCGCCGGCCAGCATGACCCGGTCCTTGCGATAGGTGGCGGCCTGGCGAGCCGCATCGGTGAAGCGGCCGATCGAGGTGGGGGAGTGGACGCCGTAATCGGTGCCATAGACGGCGATCATGGCGGCGCGGAGATCGTCCAGGGTGGGCTCGGTGGTGGCGTCGGGGCGCTGCTCGGTGATCAGGATGCCCACCGGGCCGGTATCGGCATAGACGATCTTGCCATCGCGGATTTCGTAATCCACCCGGCCGAGCGAATGGATGCCCACGGCGTCGCGGCGAATGCCCCATTCGGGCGGGAGTTCGGCCAGTTCGACCGTGGCGATGATATTGCTGGTGGTCGGTTCGGCGCCGGGGAAGTCTATGCCGGCCGCCTTGCGGACGAGGCTGCGGCCGCCATCGCAGCCGACGAGATATTGCGCATGCAGCGACTGGCCATCGCTGAGCGCGATGGTGACGCCGGATTCGTGCTGGGTGAGGCCGGTTACGGCGATGCCGCGATAGGTGGGCACGGCCAGTTCGGCGACCCAGGCGGCCAGGATGCGCTCGATATGGACCTGCCACAGGCCGAGCGTATAGGGGTGGCGGGTGGGGAAGGCGCTGATGTCGAAAGTGACGCCGGCAAAGCCGGTGGCCTGGACCTTCTGCCCCTCGGCAATGAAGCGGTCGGCTATGCCGCGCTGATCGAGCATTTCGATGGTGCGGGCATGAAGGCCGCCGGCGCGGGAGCCGGCCAGGCCCTGGTCGGGGCGACGCTCGACAATGGCGACATCGATGCCGGCGAGAGCCAGTTCGCCTGCCAGCATCAGTCCGACGGGGCCGCCGCCGGCAATGACCACGGCATGTTCGGTTTTGCGCATCTGTCGCTCCGTAATTTCTGGCTGGGCCGGTGTTTTACGGGATGACCGGGGGCTTGAAGCAAGAGCCTTGCGATCTACATATAAGAAATGGAGAGGCATGCATGTGCTTGCCTGTCTTTTGGCCGTGGCGTGTGGCCCCAGCTTTCTCCCTTATCCCCCGACAAGCAAGCCCAGCAGCACGAGGACCGTGCCTGCAAGAGCCAGCGACAGCATTTGCCAGAAGCGAACCGGATTGCGCGTCAGCAGTGGGCGCGGCGGCAGCGTGGCGAATTCCGGGTTGGGGTGGCGGAGGTCGTAGGTAAATTCGGAGAGGGCTTCGTAGCGCCGCGCAGGGTCGGGGTGGACGGCTTTTTCGAGGGCGCGGTCGATCCAGTCGGGGATGCCGAATTCCGGGGTGGAGGCGGATTGGTAGCGCAGGCGGGCGAGATCGGCGCGGGTGTGCAGCATGGCGGCGTGGGGGCCGTAGGGGAGCTGGCCGGTCAGCATCTGATAGGCGATGACGCCGAGCGAGAACTGATCGGAGCGATCGGTGCCGGCATCGCCGAGGCGATATTCGGGGGCGGCATATTGCACCGTGCCGAGCTGGGCATCGTCGTCCATGGGTTGGGCCTCGATGAGGCCCGGAACCTTGGTGGAGCCGAAATCGATGATCTTCACCGTGCCGGTCTTGTCGATCATGATATTGTCGGGGCGCAGGTCCTGATGGACCATTTCCTGGCGGTGGAAGGCGTTGAGGCCGCGGGCGACCTGCTCGATGATGTCGCGCACCGCGTTGAGATCGGGGCGGGGGTGGTCGGCCATCCACTGGGTGAGGGTCTGGCCATCGACATATTCGGTGGCGAGATAGAGATAGTGGCGCTTGCGATCCTGATCGTGGATGGCGAGGGCATGCGGCGTGTTGAGGCGCCGGGCGATCCACTCTTCCATCATGAAGCGGCGCAGGAAGGCCGGATCGCTGCGCATGTCCGAGCCGGGTACCTTGATGACGCACGGGCGGCCATCGCTGCTGTCCTGCGCGAGGAAGACCTGGCTGCGGGCATTGGCGCGCAGCGGGCGCAGGATGCGGTATCCGTCGAAATCCATGCCGGGTTCGATGGGCGGCGGCAGCGGTAGGTCGGCGGACTGGCCGAGGAAATCGGCGGCCTCGCCGCCGGGCAGGGCATCCACGCGAACGATCTGGATGGTGAGATTGTCGGGGCTGCCATTGGCCAAGGCGCTTGTGACGATGTGGCGGGCGGCAGTGTCGAGATCGTCGGGATGGGCGGCGATTGCCTCGGCGATGGTGGCGCCATCGACATGCTCGTGGACGCCGTCGGTGGTGAGCACGAAGACATCGCCGGTGCCGACGGGGACGCTGCGATAATCGATTTCGACATTGCTGCCGATGCCGAGGGCGCGGCCGAGATAGAAGCGATTGGGAGCGGCGGGGACGCGGTGATCGGTGGTGAGCTGCTCGAGGGCGCGGCCGGCGAGGCGATAGACGCGGGAATCCCCGATATGGAAGATGTAGGCGGCGCGTGACTTGAGGACGAGAACGCTGAGCGTGCAGACATAGCCGCTATCGGCGTCGTCGGCGCCCAAAGCGCGAGTCTGGGCGTGGAGCCAGGCATTAGTGGCCGAGATGACGCGGTGGGCTGATGTCTTGACCGGCCAGGCGTCGGAGGTGCCGTAATAGTCGGTGAGGAAGCTCTTGATGGCTGTCTGGGCGGCGATGGAGCTGACAGTGCTGGTGGAAATGCCATCGGCCAAGGCGATGGCGATGCCCTTGAGGTCGAGTGCCGGCTGGGTGGGGATCAGCGCGCCGTAAAAATCCTGATTGGCGGGCTTGCGGCCCTTGTCGGAATGCTGGCCGAGGGAAATGGCGAGGCTGGCGCTCATCTGCAGTCCATGGGGAGAACGCTCCGCCGGAGCTGAGCGTTCGAGGCGGGTTATTCGGCGGGTACGAACTTGCCGGAGGCAGCGCGCTGCGTGGCCCTTGTGCTGTGCGTGGCATAAAGCGCGAGACCGACAAAGGCGAGGCCGCCGACCAGATTGCCCAGGATGGTGGGGATCTCGTTCCAGATCAGGTAGTCCATGATGGAGAACTGGCCGCCCAGCATGAGGCCCGAGGGGAAGAGGTACATGTTCACGATGGAATGTTCGAACCCCATGTAGAAGAACAGCATGATGGGCATCCACATGCCGATGACCTTGCCGGAAACCGAGGTGGACATCATGGCGGCGACGACGCCGGTCGAGACCATCCAGTTGCAGAGGACGCCGCGGACGAACAGGGTGAGCATGCCGGCGGCGCCGTGTTCGGCATAGCCGACGGTGCGGCCTTCGCCGATATGGCCGATGGCTTGGCCGACGGCATTGGGCTCCTGGCTGAAGCCGAAGGTGAAGGTGATCGCCATCAATACGGCGACGGTGAAGGCGCCGCCGAAATTGCCCAGAAAGACCAGGCCCCAATTGCGGAACACGCCGGCCAGGGTGACGCCGGGACGCTTGTCGATGAGGGCGAGGGGCACCAGCGTCATGACGCCGGTGAGCAGGTCAAAGCCCATGAGATAGAGCAGGCAGAAGCCGACCGGGAAGAGGATTGCCCCGGCCAGCGGCTGGCCGGTCTGCACGTTAACGGTGACGGCGAAAGCCGCGGCGAGGGTGAGGATGGCGCCGGCCATATAGGCGCGGATTAGTGTGTCGCGGGTGGACATGAAGACCTTGGCCTCGCCGGCGTCGATCATCTTGGTCACAAATTCGGTTGGTACGACGTAGGCCATATCGTCTCCTTGGGAGCAGGGGGCTTGCTGGGTAAGGCACTATTCGGCGGCGACCAGGGCGCCTTCGAGCGCCAGGTAAATGCGGCCATCGACGAGATCGATCGGGTAGGTTTTGACCTGGCCCTCGTCGGCGCCGAGCGCCTTGCCGGTGGCGAGGTCGAAAACCCAGTTATGCAGGGGGCAGGTGACGGAGGCGCCATGGACGATGCCTTCGCTGAGCGGCCCCTGCTTATGGGGGCAGCGGTTTTCGATGGCGAAAACCTGGTCTTCCTGGGTGCGGAACACGGCTATGCGGCCAGCCGGCGTGTTGACGCAGCGGGCGCCGCGGCGCGGGATGGCGTCGATGGTGCCGATTTCGATCCAGTCGCTCATGGGCGATCTCCCTATTCTGCGGCCACGGGCATGCCGAATTCGGCCAGGGCGGCGAATTCGTGGGCGTCCTTGCCGTTGACGCGCTCCTGCCAGGGATCGACCTGGGCGAAGGTCTGCGCGTAGACGAAGCGCTCGAAATAGGTGCGGCGCTTGTCGCGGTCGGTAACGACATTGGCCAGGATGGATTCCTTGCCGACGCGCTTGGCCCATTTGTAGATGCGCTCGAGATAGCGGCCCTGCTCGCGGTAGAGCTGGGTGAGCGCGACGATGATCTCGAGGGCTTCATCCTCGGTATCGGCGTGGCAGAGGAGTTCGGTGGGTTTGATGTCGAGACCGGCGGCGCCGGCGAAGTGGATGTCGTAACCAGAGTCGACGCAGATGACGCCGATATCCTTGCAGGTGGCTTCGGCACAGTTGCGCGGGCAGCCCGACACGGCGAGCTTGACCTTGGCCGGGGTCCAGGCGCCCCACATGAACTTTTCGAGGCGAATGCCGAAGCCGGTGGAATCCTGGGTGCCGAAGCGGCACCAGTCGGAACCGACGCAGGTCTTGACCGTGCGCAGGCCCTTGGCATAGGCGGCGCCCGAGACCATGCCGGCGGCATTGAGATCGGCCCAGACGGCGGGGAGATCTTCCTTTTTCACGCCGAGCAGGTCGATGCGCTGGCCGCCAGTGACCTTGACGGCGGGAATCTGGAACTTGTCGGCCACGTCGGCGATGGCGCGCAGCTCTTTCGGATTGGTCATGCCGCCCCACATGCGGGGCACGACGGAATAGGTGCCGTCCTTCTGGATATTGGCGTGGACGCGCTCGTTGATGAAGCGGGACTGGCCGTCATCCTCGTATTCGCCGGGCCAATCGGCCACGAGATAGTAGTTGAGGGCGGGACGACACTTGGCGCAGCCGCAGGAGGTTTTCCACTCCAGCTCCTGCATGATCGCCGGAATGGATTTGAGGCCCTTGGCGATGATGAGGCGCCTGACATCGTCGTGGCCATATTCGGTGCAGGGGCAGATGGGCTGGATGGCGGCGGGGTTGTAGGCCTCGCCCAAGGTGGAGCGCAGGAGTTGTTCGACGAGATGAGTGCAGGAGCCGCAGGAGGCGGAGGCCTTGGTGTGGGCGCGGACGCCATCGAGGGTGGTGAGGCCCTTGGACGCGATGGCGCCCGTGATGGTGCCCTTGCAGACGCCGTTGCAGCCGCAAATCTCGGCATCGTCGGGGAGGGCGGCGACGGCGGCCATGGGATCGAGCGGGGAGCCGCCCTGATAGGCCTGGCCGAAGATCAGCGTGTCGCGCATGTCGCTGGTGTCGGTGCCCTTGCGGATCATGTCGAAGAACCACGGGCCGTCGCCGGTTTCGCCATAGAGGACAGCGCCGATGACCCGGTCCTGCTTGAGCACGAGGCGCTTGTAGACGCCTGACGTGGCGTCGCGCAGCACGATCTCGTTGCGGTCTTCGGCCTCGGCGAAATCGCCGGCTGAATAGACCGAGACGCCGGTGACCTTGAGCTGGGTCGCGGTCTGGACCGGGCGGAAGGCGGCATCTGTCTTGGCGAGGGTTTTGGCCAGTACCTTGGCCTGGTCATAGAGCGGGGCGACGAGGCCATAGACCATGCGCTCATGCTCGACGCATTCGCCCAAAGCCAGGATATCGGGGTCGGAGGTGACCATCTGGTCGTTGACCACGATGCCGCGTTCGACATGCAGGCCGGCATCCACGGCGATGCGGACCTCGGGGCGGATGCCCACGGCCATGACCACGATATCGGCGCCATAAACGGTGCCATCTTCGAGGGCGACGGCTTCGACACTGGTCTCGCCGAGAATGGCCTTGGTCTGGGCCTTGCAGTGAACCTTGATGCCGCGGGCTTCGAGATCGCGCTGCAGCAGGTAGCCGGCGGCCGGATCGAGCTGGCGTTCCATGACATGGCCCATGAGGTGGAGCACGACCACATCCATGCCGCGTGCGCGCAAAGCGGCGGCGGCTTCGAGGCCGAGCAGGCCGCCGCCGATGACGACGGCTTTCGAGCCGGGACGGCGGGACACTTCAACCATGCTGTTGACGTCGTCGAGATCGCGGAAGGCCATGACGCCGGGCAGGTCCTTGCCGGGCAGGGGAATGATGAAAGGGGCCGAGCCGGTGGCGACGATCAGCTTGTCGTAGGGTGTTTCGCCATTTTTCGAGATGACCAGCTTGCGCTGACGATCGATGGCGGTGACGGTTTCCCCGAACCGGGTGTGGACGCCGTGCTCTTCGTACCAGGCGGCATCGTGGGTGATAATCTGCTCGTAGTCCTTCTCGCCCGCCAGGACCGGGGAGAGCATCAGCCGATTGTAATTGCCGCGCGGCTCGGCGCCGAACAGGGTGACGTCGAAACGGCCGGGGGCATCCTCGAAAATATGTTCGAGGGCGCGGCCCGAGGCCATGCCGGCACCAATGATGACGAGGCGTTCGGTCATCTGTTTCTCCCGCTTCGCTGCCGGGCAGCCGTGAAAACAAAAAAGCCGCCAACCGACCCGCCCGGCCCGAGGGCCGGAGCGTCTGTCAGTTGGCAGCTTTGCCTGTGAGTGCCCGCCATTGGACACCGATGGCCCCTACAAAGCAGGAAGCGTGCCACGGCGATGGGCGGGAGAATTCGGCTTATGGGGCAGCGGTTTACTGGAGCGTCTCACCGGAGGGCTGGTGTGGCGCAGACGCGGTGGGCGCTCAATCGGGCGTCAAACTGCGTAAAAAATAGGCGATTATGCGTTGTGGGTCATCAATTGCGCAATTTGGTGTCGGTTTGTGCCGCTGTCGAATCCGCGCAGTGTGCTTCGTCGCGAAGGCAGGGCCGGATGGGCTTGAGAGAGAAGGAGAAAGACGATGCAGGTCATGACACTGGTCAAGACGACCAAGGCCGGAGCGGGCGCGCCGCCAATGGCGCTGATGCAGGCGATCGGGCAATTGGGTGCGGATGCCGAGGCGGCGGGCGTGTTGGTGACGCAGGGCGGGCTGATGGGCCGGGAGCAGAGCGCCTTCATCAATATACGCAGCGGCAAAGTGATCGTTACCGATGGGCCGTTTGCAGAGAGCAAGGAACTGGTGGGCGGCTATGCCGTCTATGAGGTGCCTGATATGGCCGCGGCCATGGACTGGGCGGTGCGGTTTGCGAACCTCCATACCGCGCATTGGCCGGGGTGGGAGGGCGAAATCGAGGTTCGGCCGATTTTCGGCTGATTTCGGCTGAGGCCGGGCTGGTCGGCGGCGAAGGCCCCCTCACCCGGCGCTGCGCGCCGACCTCTCCCCCAAAGGAAGAGGTGAAGAGAGATCAGTGCTGCCAGACGACGAGGCCGGCGGCGGTGGCCATCATGACGCCGGCGGTCTTGTTGAGGCGGCCGAGGGCGCGGGGGCTCTTGAACATTTCGCGGGCGGCCGAGGCCAGCCAGGCATAGCCGCAGCCGATGATGAGCAGGACGATCACCACGATGGCGGTCAGTTCGGCGAAGGCGACGGGGTTCATCTGGTCGAGCGGGATCACGGTGGGCAGGATGGCTAGGTAGAAGACGATGGTCTTGGGATTGCCCATGGTCAGCGAGAAGCCGGCAAGGAAGGTTTTCCAACTGTCTTCGTTTTTCGGCTTCATCTGTTCGGAGCCGGGGTGGGCGGTCCAGAACTTGTAGGCGACATAGAGCAGATAGGCGGCGCCGGCCCAGCGGACGATGACGAAGATCGGGCCGAAATATGTGGCGATGGCGGCGAGGCCGAAAACCGCAAAGACGAAATAGACCAGGTCGCCGGCGAGGATGCCGAGAACCATGGGGAAGGCGCCCTTGAACCCGCCGCCCAGGGCGCGGGCGACCACGGCCGCGACGCCGGGGCCGGGGACCAGCACGGCGATGGCATAGGCGATGGTGAAGGCGGCGAGGGTGAAGAGGTCCATGGGGCGGGTCCTGTTGGGAGGCGGAGATTATGCTGGGGCGAGAATGGGGGCAAGGTGCCACTCCTTCTTCCCTTCTCCCCTTGCGGGAGAAGGTGCCCGAAGGGCGGATGAGGGGTTGGTTCCACAGGCATTGAAGCATGGGCAGGCGCAGGACCCCTCACCCGGTTTTCCGCTGGACGCGGAAAACCACCCTCTCCCGCAAGGGGAGAGGGGGAACTCCACTCGGGTTACGGCAGCCGGGCCAGCCGTTCGGTCAGGAACTGGTAGAAGCCTTCGGCATTGCCGGTTCTGAGGTAGTTGACGTTTCGCACCTTGCCGGTGACGTGCCAGTAGTCGGTGACGGTCATGCCGACGGTGAGCTCGCTCGCGGTTTCGACCGTGACGTTGCAGTGGCGGCCCTCGAACAGGTCAGGGCGGAGGAGCCAGGCGATGACGGTGGGGTCGTGCAGGGGGGCGCCGGACCAGCCGTATTTCTTGAGGTCGAAGCCTTCCGAGAAGGTCAGCATGTCGTAGACGGCCTTGCCGGATCTGTTGCCCAGGCCACGAATTGCAGTGAGGCGTTCGGGGGTGGACTGGATCTGGTGGGTCACGTCGAGCGGCAGCATGGTGATGGGCGCGCCGCTGCGGAGCACGACATCGGCCGCTTCGGGGTCGACATAGATGTTGAATTCGGCGGTCGGGGTGATGTTGCCCACTTCGAAATAGGCGCCGCCCATCATGACGATTTCGGCGATGCGTTCGGCAATGGCAGGCTGCTTGACCAGGGCCATGGCGATATTGGTCAGCGGGCCGAGGGTGCAGAGGGTGATGGTGCCGGGTTCGGAAGCCATCAGTATATCGATGATGTAGTCGACGCCGTGTTGGGCCTGGAGCGGAATGGTGGGGTCGGGCAGGTCGGGGCCGTTGAGGCCAGTTTCGCCATGCACATGCTCGGCGGTGACCAGATGGCGGCGCATGGGGCGGGCGCAGCCGGCATAGACGGGAATGTCGCGACGGCCGGACAGTTCGACCACCTTGCGGGCATTGTTGGCATTGTGGTGCAGGCCCACATTGCCGGCCACGGCGACGACGCCCAGCACGTCAAGCTCTTCGGGGGAGGCAAGCGCCAGCAATATGGCGACGGCATCGTCCTGGCCGGGGTCGGTATCGATGATGATCTTGCGGGGCATGAAAGCGCCTTGACGGGAGGGAGAATCCGGCCGGCACACTAGCGACTGGCGGGGCGCCGGTCGACTGCCCTGCGTAGGGCTCGCTACGGAACGTTTGCGCCGGGGGCACGTTACCGATCCGCGAGGGGTTTCGGGAAAAATGACATGGCACGCGCAGCAAGGCCGGCGACACCACAAGACATGAGCGAAAGCCAGTTCGAACGCATAACGGGCAATGCCGCGCGCGTTGCCATCGTGTTCATGGGATTTCTCGCCTTGCTGTTCGCATTGCAGGTGGGACAAGTGTTCCTGGCGCCGGTGACGCTGGCTATCGTGATCGGGCTGATGTTCGGGCCGGTGGCCGA
The DNA here is from genome assembly GCF_007859655.1 of Devosia ginsengisoli. Taxonomy (NCBI): domain Bacteria; kingdom Pseudomonadati; phylum Pseudomonadota; class Alphaproteobacteria; order Hyphomicrobiales; family Devosiaceae; genus Devosia; species Devosia ginsengisoli. Next base: position 1,973,594 of record NZ_CP042304.1, on the reverse strand, counting down.
TCGGGTGGAGCGGTTCGGCGTGCCGCCGGCTTTGTCGGCGGGTGTCGTAGTGCTGATGCTGATCGGGGTTATCGCGGCGGGGGTGACGCTGTTTGCGGTGCCGCTGTCGGAATGGGTGGCGCGGGCGCCGATGATCTGGGCCAAGCTGCAGCAGCAATTGGCGAGCCTGCAGGGGCCGCTGCAATCGGTCAGTGCCTTCCAGGAGCAGATTTCGTCCATATTGGGCAGCGATAGCGCCATGGCGGTGACGGTGGAGGATGGCGGGCAGGTGATCAGCCTCGCCATGCTGGCGCCGGCCATCCTGGCGCAGATGCTGATCTTCCTCGCCAGCCTCTATTTCTTCGTGGCGACGCGCGACCATATCCGCATCTCGGTGCTGTCGCTCTGTGTCAGCCGGCGGATGCGCTGGCGCACGGCGCATGTGTTCCGCGACGTGGAGCAGAAGGTCAGCCGGTTCCTGCTGTCGATCACTTTCATCAATTTCTGCGTGGGCTGCGCGGTGTCGCTGGCCATGTGGGCCATCGGCATGCCCTCGCCGATCCTGTGGGGGGCGATGGCGGCGGTGCTCAACTATATCCCCTATGTGGGGCAGGGCGTGATGGTGCTGGTGCTGCTGGCCGTGGGGCTGGGCACGCAGACGGAGCTGACGGGGATTCTGCTGCCGGTGGCCTGCTATGTCGGCATCAACTTCGTCGAAGGGCAGATCGTGACGCCGCATTTCATCGGGCGGACGATGACGCTCAATCCGTTCCTGATCTTCCTCTCCATCACCTTCTGGCTATGGGCCTGGGGGCCGGTGGGGGGCTGGTGGCGGTGCCTACGCTGCTGATCGCGACTTCGGTGCTGGCGCATATGCTGCCCAGCAAGCCGCTGGTGCCGAGCCGGCCGGTGCGCCGCACGGCGCGGATGAGCGACCGCGAGGAATTGCTGGCCAATACGGCCAAGGCTATCCGGGAGCAGGCCGAACTCGAGCAGCAACCGGAGGAGAAGCGTAAGGAAGAGCGGTTGCAGCCGCCTGAGGGTACTGCGCCGAGCGGCGCGGAATCAGTGCCGTAGCATCAGCCATGCGACGGTTGCGCTTGACGCGATAGCGCGGGGCGGAAAAACTCGGCTCCTGACCAAGTGTGGAGTCTGCGGTGGCGAGTGAGGTTGTTGGACATGCGGCGGAAGCCGCGGCGCATGGCGTGGACCTCATTCCGGTGGTGGCGCTGCTGGGCGCGGCGGTCATTGCCGTACCGCTGTTCAAGCGGATCGGGTTGGGCTCGGTGCTCGGTTATCTGGCGGCGGGGCTGCTGCTGGGGCCATCGGGGATCGGGCTGATCCACGATCCGGAATCGATACTGACCACGGCCGAACTGGGCGTGGTGATGTTTCTCTTCATCATCGGGCTCGAAATGGAGCCGTCCAAGCTGTGGGCGCTGCGCAAGCAGATTTTCGGGCTGGGCGTTATCCAGGTGGCTGGTTGTGGGGCGCTGCTGACGGGCGTGGGCGTGCTGCTGGGCTTTGCGCCGGTGGTGGCCTTCATCTTCGGCATGGGCTTCGTGATGACCTCGACAGCCATCGTCATGCAAATCCTGGGGGAACGCGGGGAGCTGTCGACCGATAGCGGGCAGCGCATGGTGTCGATCCTGCTGCTGGAGGACCTGGCCATCGTGCCGCTGCTGGCCATCGTCGCCATCCTGGCGCCGGGCGGCGGCGAAGAGGTCGACATGATCACCCGGCTATTGAGCATCGCGGCGCCGATCGGCGCGGTGCTGCTGCTGATCTTTATCGGCCAGCGCATCATGAACCCGTTCTTTGCGCTGCTGGCCTCCAGCAAGCTACGCGAGGTGATGACGGCGGCCGCGTTGCTGGTGATTTTCGGCGCGGCATTGCTGTTCCAGGCGAGCGGGCTGTCCATGGCGATGGGCGCGTTCCTGGCCGGGGTATTGCTGTCCACCTCGACCTTCCGGCACCAGCTGGAGGCCGATGTGGAGCCGTTCCGCGGCATCCTGCTCGGCCTGTTCTTCCTGGCCGTGGGCATGTCGCTCGATCTCGGCATTGTCGGGCAGAACTGGCAGATCATTGCCATTAGCGTGGTGGCCTATATGGGGGTCAAGGCGGCCGGCATCTATGTCATCGCCCGGCTGCTCAAGGCGAGCCATGCCGTGGCGCTGGAACGGGCGGTGCTGATGGGGCAGGGCGGCGAATTCGCCTTCGTGCTCTATACGACGGCGGTTTCGGCGGGGATCATCGACGGGCCGACCAATGCGATCTTCACGGCGACTGTCATCGTCTCGATGGTGTTGACGCCGTTCTTCATCATCGGGCTGCGCTTTGTGATGCCCAAGGCGGCGGAGCAGTCGATGGAGGGCGTGGAGGCGGCCGATGGCCTGTCCGGGCGCATCCTCATCATCGGTTTCGGCCGCTTCGGGCAGATTGCCAGCCAGCCCTTGCTGGCGATGCGGCACTCGGTGTCGATCATCGACAACGACACCGAGATGATACGGGCGGCGGCGCAGATCGGCTTCAAGGTCTATTACGGCGATGGTACGCGGCTCGATATCCTGCATGCGGCGGGCGCCGACACCGCGGACCTCATCCTGATCTGCACCGACCGGAAGGAACAGACGACGCGTATCGCCGAACTGATGCGCGACGAGTTTCCGCTGGTGCGGGTGATGGCGCGGGCCTTCGATCGTGGTCATGCAATCGAACTGGTCAAGGCCGGGGTGGAATACCAGTTGCGCGAGATGTTCGAGTCGGCGCTGGAATTCGGTGGCGCGGCGGTCAGGGCGCTGGGGGCGAGCGAGGAGGAGGCTGCCGAGGTGGTCGAAGGCGTGCGCGACCGCGACCGCCAGCGGTTCGAACTGCAACTGGCGGGCGAGGACTGGCGGGGCCTGGGGCGCCTGCTGCTCAGCAATGCGCAGGAGCAGGCACGCGAGGGCGGCGTCACCGTGGCAGAAGAAGCGGCCGAAGATGCGGTGGCCAAAAGCACGCAGCCGACACAACCCGTCTGATCCAGGTGTATCGCGTGGGGGCTTCCGCCTGCCCAAATTAAGTGCAAGACTAAAGTCTCTAGAGGGGAATACATCGTCATGAAACCTGGATTGCGATATGCCGCAACAGCCGATCGTTTACGACGCCCCTACGCCGGAGCCCCGTGCCAAGACCGTTGAGGCCATCCAGGCCGAAATCCTCGAAAGATTGATCTATTCGGTCGGCAAGGACCCGATTGTCGCCCGGCCGCATGACTGGCTGGCAGCGACGATCCTGGCGGTGCGCGACCGGGTCATGGACCGCTGGATGGAGTCGTCGCGCGAGACGTGGCGCACATCGCGCAAGCGGGTCTATTACCTCAGCCTCGAATTCCTGATCGGCCGGCTGATGCGCGACGCGATGAGCAATGTCGGGCTCATGGAGCCGGTGCGCGACGCGCTGAAGAATCTTAATGTCGACCTGGGGGACCTCATCAACCTCGAGCCCGATGCGGCTCTGGGCAATGGCGGGCTGGGGCGGCTGGCGGCCTGTTTCCTCGAATCCATGTCGACGGTGAAAATCCCGGCCTATGGCTATGGCATCCGCTATGTGCATGGCCTGTTTCGCCAGGAAATGAGCGAGGGCTGGCAGGTCGAACTGCCCGAGGAATGGCTGGCGCACGGCAATCCGTGGGAATTCGAGCGGCGTGAAAGCGCCTATGAGATCGGCTTTGGCGGTCATGTCGAGAAGGTCACCGACCCCGACGGGAGCGAGCGGCAGGAATGGCGGCCCAACGACCACGTCCTGGCCGTGGCCTATGACACGCCGATCGTGGGCTGGCGCGGGGCGCGGGTGAATACGCTGCGGCTGTGGAGCGCGCAGCCGATCGACCCGATCCTGCTCGACAAGTTCAATTCGGGCGACCATATCGGCGCGCTCGAGGAAAGCGCGCGGGCGGAAGCGATTACCCGCGTGCTCTATCCGGCGGATTCGACGGCGGCCGGGCAGGAATTGCGGCTGCGGCAGGAATTCTTCTTCTCGTCGGCCTCGCTGCAGGACATCGTGCGGCGGCATCTGCAGCAATATGGCGACCTGGGCTCGCTGCCCGACAAGGTGGCGATCCAGCTCAACGACACCCATCCGGCGATTTCCATTGCCGAACTGATGCGCATCCTGGTCGACGACAACGGGGTCAAATGGGCCGATGCCTGGACGCTGACCAAGGGTACGTTCGGCTATACCAACCACACGCTGCTGCCCGAGGCGCTGGAAAGCTGGCCGGTGGCGCTGCTGGAGCGGCTGCTGCCGCGGCATATGCAGATCATCTACCAGATCAATGCCGACGTGCTGGCCGATGCGCGGACACGCGCCAAGTTCAACGATGCGCAGATCGCCAATGTGTCGCTGATCGACGAGGCCGGTGGCCGGCGCGTGCGCATGGGGCAGTTGGCCTTTGTGGGGTCGCACTCGATCAACGGCGTTTCGGCGCTGCATACCGAATTGATGAAGCAGACCGTGTTTTCGGACCTGCACAAGCTCTACCCCGAGCGCATCAACAACAAGACCAATGGCATCACGCCGCGGCGCTGGCTGATGCAGTGCAATCCTGGTCTGACCAAGCTGATCAGCGAGCGGATCGGTCCGGAATTCCTCGACAATATCGATCTGCTGACCGGGCTCGACGCGCATGCGGACGATCCTGGTTTCCAGGGGCAGTTCGCTGCGGTGAAGCAGGCCAACAAGCAGAAGCTGGCCAAGCTGATCAAGGACCGGATGGGCATCACGGTATCGCCCGATGCGATGTTCGACGTGCAGATCAAGCGCATCCACGAATATAAAAGGCAGTTGCTCAACATCATCCAGGCCGTGGCGCTCTATGACGATATCCGGGCGCATCCCGAACGGAACTGGGTCCCGCGGGTCAAGATTTTCGCGGGCAAGGCGGCGCCGGGCTACTGGAATGCCAAGCTCATCATCAAGCTGATCAACGATGTGGCCAAGGTCATCAACAATGACCCGGCGGTTCGGGGCCTGCTCAAGGTGGTGTTCCTGCCGAACTACAATGTGAGCCTGGCCGAAGTGATCGTGCCGGCGGCCGACCTTTCCGAGCAGATTTCGACGGCTGGCATGGAGGCCTCGGGCACCGGCAATATGAAGTTCATGGCCAATGGCGCCATCACTATCGGCACGATGGACGGTGCCAATGTCGAGATGCACAAGGAAGTGGGGCCGGACAATATCGTCATCTTCGGGCTGAGCACCCAGGAGGTGAACGAGAAGCGCGCCAAGAGCGAAGTGCCGCGCGGGGCGATCGATGCTTCGCCGCGGCTCAAGGAAGCGCTGGATACGATCGCTTCGGGCGTGTTCTCGCCTGATGATCCGCACCGCTATCGCGACCTGATCGGCGGAATTTATGACCATGACTGGTTCATGGTGGCGCGCGATTTCGATGCCTATGCCGCAGCGCAGACCAAGGTGAACGAAATCTGGCAGGACAAGAGGCGCTGGAACGCCATGGCGATCCGCAACACCGCCCATGTCGGCTTCTTTTCGTCGGATCGGACGATACGGCAATATGCCGAGGATATCTGGAGCGTGCCGGCATGAGCATAGGCAGGGGGCGGCAAGCGGAAATGCGGACCGGACCTGTTGCCGATGAATGGTTCGGGGGCTGGGCCGGATGGCTTGCGCCGCTGTCGGGGGAGCGTGCGTGTGAGCAAGGAAGACTGGCAGGCCGATGCACGGGAAGTGGAGGCGATCGTTAATGGCCGCAATCCCAATCCGTTCGCGTTTCTGGGGCTGCACGAGATTGGCGGGCAATGGGTGCTGCGGGCCTTCATCCCGCATGCCGAGACCGTGTCGGCCTACGCGCTGGACGGAGTGGCGCTCGGTCCGCTGATTCCGCGCCATGGCGGCGGCTTTTTCGAGGGCAAGATCAGCATCAGCGGGCGCCAGCCGATCCGCTATCACGCCAAAAATGCCGGCGGGGAATGGGATGTCTACGACCCCTATTCCTTCGGGCCGGTGCTGGGGCCGATGGACGACTACTATATCGGCGAAGGCAATCACCTGCGGCTGTTCGACAAGCTCGGTAGCCATGAGATGGAATTCGAGGGCATTCACGGCACCCATTTTGCCGTGTGGGCGCCCAATGCGCAGCGCGTGAGCGTGGTCGGCCCGTTCAACGAATGGGACGGACGCCGCAACCCGATGCGCAACCGCCTGGAAACCGGCATCTGGGAAGTGTTCATTCCCGTGCTGGGCACCGGCACGCTCTACAAATACGAGATCGTCGGGCCGGATGGCGTGGTGCAGCCGCTCAAGGCGGACCCGTTTGCCCGGCAATCGGAATTGCGGCCGCGTACGGCCTCGGTGGTGCCCGACCCGACCGAATTCGCCTGGACCGACGCCAAATATATCGAAGAGCGCGCCATGCGCGACTGGCGGCGGGTGCCGATGTCGATCTATGAGGTGCATCTGGGTAGCTGGCGGCGGCGGCCCGATGGCGGGTTTTTGAGCTATGACCAGTTGGCCGAGCAGCTCGTGCCCTATGCGGCGGATATGGGCTACACCCATATCGAGCTGCTGCCGATCACCGAGCATCCGTTCGATCCGAGCTGGGGTTACCAGCCCACGGGCATGTATGCGCCGACCTCGCGACACGGCGATCCGGCGGCGTTTGCCCGCTTCGTCAATGCGGCGCATGAGGCGGGGCTTGGCGTGATCCTCGACTGGGTACCGGCGCATTTCCCGACCGATGCGCATGGGCTGGCCCGTTTTGACGGCACGGCGCTCTACGAGCATGCCGATCCGCGGCAGGGCTATCACCCCGACTGGAACACGGCGATCTACAATTTCGGCCGGCGCGAGGTGGTGAGCTTCCTCGTCAACAATGCGCTCTACTGGCTGGAGAAATTCCATATCGACGGGCTGCGCGTCGATGCCGTGGCGTCGATGCTCTATCTCGATTATTCGCGCCAGCAGGGGCAGTGGGTGCCCAACAAGTTCGGTGGCAACCAGAATTTGGAGGCCGTGGAATTCCTGCGTCGGGTGAATTCGGAAGCCTATCGGCTGCATCCGGGCACGTTCATGATCGCCGAGGAATCCACCTCGTGGCCTGGCGTCAGCCACCCCGCCTATACGGGCGGGCTAGGCTTCGGCTTCAAGTGGAATATGGGCTTCATGAACGACACTTTGCGCTTCATGAGCCGCGAGGCGGTGCATCGGAAATACCACCACAATGACATGACGTTCGGCACGGTCTACGCGTTCAGCGAGAATTTCGTGCTGCCGCTGAGCCATGACGAAGTGGTGCATGGCAAGGGCTCGCTGCTGGAAAAGATGCCTGGTGACGACTGGCAGAAATTCGCCAACCTGCGGGCCTATTACGCCTTCATGTGGGGGCATCCCGGCAAGAAACTGCTGTTCATGGGCCAGGAATTCGCGCAGCGCGACGAATGGGCCGACGGCAAGTCGCTGGACTGGTACCTGCTCGACGCGGGTATGCATGAGGGCATGCGGCGGCTGATTGCCGACCTCAACCTGGCCTATCGCGAATTGCCCGCTTTGCATGAGCGCGATTGCGAGCCGGAGGGGTTCGAATGGGTGATCGGGAACGATCACGCCAATTCGGTGTTTGCGTGGTTGCGCAAGGCGCCGGGAAGCGACCCGGTGCTGGTGGTGTCCAATTTCACGCCGGTGCCGCGCAGCGGCTACAAGATTCCCATGCCGCTGGCAGGCAAATGGGTGGAGCGCATCAATACCGATGCGGGGTGGTATTCCGGGTCCAATACCGGAAACCAGGGGGCGGTCGAGGCCTATGCCGTGGAGGGCAAGCACTGGCCGGCAGAGGCGGAAATCTATCTGCCGCCGCTCTCGACGCTGTTCCTGAAATACGAGCCGGCGTGACCCGGATGGAGTGAGATACGTCCCGGAAAACGGGCAGTAGTGGAGGGTTAGAAGAATGGCAGACTACAGAACACCATCGCCGCTGGCCCGCGAGGCCATGGCCTATGTGCTGGCGGGAGGACGCGGCACGCGCCTGATGGAACTGACCGACCGGCGCGCCAAGCCAGCCGTCTATTTCGGGGGCAAATCGCGCATTATCGACTTCGCGCTCTCCAACGCGATCAATTCGGGCATTCGTCGCATTTCGGTGGCGACGCAATATCAGGCGCATAGCCTGATCCGGCACCTGTCGCGTGGCTGGAACTTCCTGCGGCCCGAACGCAACGAGAGCTTCGACGTGCTGCCCGCCAGCCAGCGCGTGGCCGAGGACATGTGGTATGCCGGCACGGCCGATGCCGTGTTCCAGAACATGGACATTATCGAGGATTACGGCGCGCGCTACATCGTCATCCTGGCGGGCGACCACATCTACAAGATGGACTATGAAATCATGCTGCGGCAGCATGTGGATACCGGTGCCGACGTGACCATCGGGTGCCTGGAAGTGCCGCGCATGGAGGCCACGGGCTTCGGCGTGATGCATGTCGATGGGCGCGACCGGGTGATCGACTTCGTCGAAAAGCCCAAGGACCCGCCGGCTATTCCGGACAAGCCGGACACGGCGCTCGCGTCGATGGGTATCTATGTGTTCGAGACGCGGTTCCTGATGGAGCAGTTGCGGCGCGACGCGGCTACGGAAGGCTCGAGCCGGGATTTCGGCAAGGACATCATTCCCTATATCGTCAAGAACGGCACGGCCTGGGCGCATCGCTTCACGCGGAGCTGCGTGCGGTCGAGCAAGGAAGACGTGGCCTATTGGCGCGACGTGGGCACGATCGACGCCTATTGGAAGGCCTCGATCGATCTGACCGATATCGAGCCGCAGCTCGATCTCTATGACCGCGACTGGCCGATCTGGACCTATGCGGAAATCACCCCGCCTGCCAAGTTCGTGCATGACTTCGACGGGCGGCGCGGTTCGGCGGTGAACTCGCTGGTTTCGGGCGACTGCATCATCTCGGGCGGGCATTTGCAGCGCACGCTGCTCTCGACCGGCTCGCGGGTGCATTCCTATTCGGTGCTCGAAGAGGCCGTGGTTCTGCCCTATTGCGATGTCGGGCGGAATGCGCGCCTCAAGAAGGTCGTGATCGATCGCGGCGTCAGCATCCCCGAGGGGCTGGTGGTGGGCGAGGATCCCGAATTCGACGCCAAGTGGTTCCGGCGCAGCGATGACGGGGTGACGCTGATCACCCAGGCGATGGTCAACAAGTATCTGGCGGGCCGATGATCGAAGTTCTTTCGGTTGCGTCCGAAGTCTATCCGCTGATCAAGACCGGGGGGCTCGCCGATGTGGCGGGCGCCCTGCCGGGTGCATTGGCCGGGCGCGGCGTCACCATGCGGACGCTGGTGCCGGGCTATCCGGCCGTGATGAGCAAGCTCAGCGGCGGCCGCGTGGTGCGCGAGCTGGACGACCTGTTCGGCGTGCCGGCCAAGCTGATCGCGGCGCGGGTGGAAGGGCTCGACGTCATCGTCATCGATGCGCCAGCGCTCTATGATCGGCCGGGCAACCCTTATGTGAGCCCTGACGGTTGGGACTGGCCGGACAACTGGAAGCGCTTTGCGGCTCTGGGCTGGGTGGCGGCCGAACTGGCCCATGGGCTGGTCGCTGGCTACCGCCCCAACCTGCTGCATTGCCATGACTGGCAGGCCGGGCTGGCGCCGGCCTATATCAAGTTCGGGCCGACCGATGATGTGAAGACGGTCATGACCATCCACAACATTGCCTTCAAGGGATCGTTCGGGCCGGAAATCTTCGGGCAGTTGCGGCTGCCACCGCATGCTTTCGAGATGGGTGGCGTCGAATTCTATGGCGGGGTGTCCTATCTCAAGTCGGGCATGGAATGCGCGGACTACGTGACCACGGTCAGCCCCAACTATGCCGACGAAATCCGCACGCCGGAATTCGGCATGGGGCTGGAAGGGCTGCTGAACGGGCGGGCCGAGACGGTGGTCGGGATCTTGAACGGCATCGACGTGGATGCCTGGAACCCGGCGACCGACCGGGCGCTGGTGCAGACCTATTCGGCCAATACGATCCATGCGCGACAGGTCAACAAGCGGGCGGTGGTGGAGAAATTCGGACTGGATGGCGCCGATGGACCGCTGTTCTGCGTGATCAGCCGGCTGACCGACCAGAAGGGCATGGACCTGCTGTTGCAGACAGTGGACGGGCTGGTCGACCTGGGCGGCAGGCTGGCGGTATTGGGCTCGGGCGACGCGGCACTGGAAGACGGGTTCCGCACCATGTGGGCGCGCCATCCCGGCAAGGTGAGCATCGTTACGGGCTATAACGAGCAGCTCAGTCACCTGATGCAGGGGGGATGCGACGCCATTCTCATCCCTTCGCGGTTCGAGCCCTGCGGGCTGACCCAGCTTTACGGGCTGCGTTATGGCTGTGTGCCGGTGGTGAGCCGCATCGGCGGGCTGGCCGATACCGTGATCGACGCCAATCCGGCCGCCCTGGCCGCCGAAGTGGCGACAGGCGTGGTGTTCGATGCGGGCAGCGCCCATGCGCTCTACGAGGCGATCCGCAGGACCACGCGGCTCTATCACGACGACAAAGTGTGGAAGAAAATCCAGCGGCGGGGGATGAAGTCGGACGTGTCCTGGGACACCAGCGCCGTCCGCTATGCCGAGCTCTATGCCATCATTACCGGGCTGATGACCAATGACGATCCAGACCATTAAGACCACGCCCTATGGCGACCAGAAACCGGGCACATCGGGCCTGCGCAAGCGGGTGACGGTGTTCTCGCAACCCAATTATGTCGAGAATTTCGTGCAGTCGATTTTCGACAGCCTGGAGGACTTTGCCGGCAAGGTGCTGGTCATCGGCGGGGATGGGCGGTTCTACAATGACGTGGCCATCCAGAAGGCGATCCGCATCGCCGCGGCCAATGGTTTCGGCAAGGTGCTGGTGGGGCAAAACGGGATTCTGTCGACGCCGGCCGCGAGCAATATCATCCGGCACTACAAGGCGCTGGGCGGGCTGGTGCTATCGGCCAGCCACAATCCGGGCGGGCCGGAAGGCGATTTCGGCATCAAGTACAATATCGGCAATGGCGGGCCGGCGCCGGAGAAGATCACCGAGGCTGTCTATGCCCGGAGTAAGGTGATCGACAGCTACAAGACGGTGGATGCCGGCGATATCGACCTGGCTGCGGTCGGTACGCAGAAGGTGGGCGACATGGTGGTCGAGGTGATCGACCCGGTGGCCGACTATGCCAGGCTGATGGAGACGCTGTTCGACTTCGAGGCGATCAGGGGCCTGTTTGCCTCGGGCTTCCGCATGACGTTCGACGCCATGTCGGCGGTGACCGGACCTTATGCCCATGCAATTCTTGAAGGCATTCTCGGCGCGCCCAAGGGCACGGTGGTCAATGGCACGCCGTCGCCCTCGTTCAATAATGGGCATCCCGATCCGAACCTGGTCTATTGCAAGGACATGTATGACCTGCTGATGACGCCTGAGGGGCCCGATTTCGGGGCGGCGTCTGACGGCGACGGGGACCGCAACCTGATCATCGGCAAGAACCGGTTCGTGACGCCATCGGATTCGCTGGCGCTGCTGGCGGCCAATGCGCATCTGGCGCCGGGCTATAAAGGTGGAATTGCGGGCATTGCGCGGTCGATGCCGACCAGCGCGGCGGCAGACCGGGTGGCCGAGAAGCTCGGCATCGAGATGCATGAAACGCCGACGGGCTGGAAGTTTTTCGGCAATTTGCTCGATGCCAGTCGGGTGACCATTTGCGGCGAGGAGAGCGCCGGCACGGGCAGCAACCATGTGCGCGAGAAGGATGGGCTGTGGGCCGTGCTGCTGTGGCTCAACATCGTCGCGGTGCGCAAGCAGAGCGTGGATGAGATCGTGCGCGACCATTGGGCGACCTATGGGCGCAACTATTATACGCGGCACGATTATGAAGAGGTCGATGCTGGTATCGCCAATAAGCTCGTCGACGATTTGCGGGCGGCGCTGCCTGGCCTGCCGGGGCAAATCCTCGGCGATGACCTGCAGGTGGCCTATGCGGACGACTTCACCTATCACGACCCGGTGGATGGCTCGACCAGTGCGAAGCAGGGGATCAGGATCGGCTTTACCGACGGCTCGCGCATCGTGCTGCGGCTGAGCGGAACCGGGACGGTCGGCGCCACGTTGCGTCTTTATCTGGAGCGCTATGAGGCGGCAGATGGACGGCATGATCTTGACACCCAACTGGCTCTTGCACCCCTCATAGCGCTGGCAGACCAACTTGCCGGGGTCAGGCAGCGCACCGGGCGCCAGGAACCCAGCGTCATTACCTAGAGCGACGTTCGGATGGAACGCCGCTCCGTAGCTTTGTTGTCGCGTCGGATTCGGCCGGAAAGTGGAGACACTTTTCGGTCCAACGCTTTAGAATCGGAATTTCCATGAAACCCATGCTGGTCCCCAACGGGGGCAGTATTGCCCATCTCGGCGCCACGGTGACCGAGGCGGGCGTCAACTTTGCCGTCTATTCGGAAAGCGCCACCCATATCTGGGTGTCGATTTTCGATGAGCAGGACCAGGAAACGGACCGGTTCGAGCTGGATGTCCACCAGGACAATATCCGCGCCGGGCTGGTTTCGGGGCTGGCTGCCGGCGCGCGCTATGGGCTGCGGGCCGACGGGCCATATGATCCGGACCAGGGCTATTTCTTCGACCCGATGAAGCTGCTGGTCGATCCCTATGCCAAGCGGCTCGACCGGGTCTTCGTGCGCTCGCCGCGGCTGCGGCTGGACCGGGCCGAGGCGGTGGATACGGCGCCATTGATCCCCAAGGCCATTGTTGGAGACATGGGCAATGAGAACATCCTGCCGCGCAAGAAGGCGCCGGGACTGTTCTACGAAATGAATGTGCGCGGCTATACGATGCGCCATCCCAGCGTGCAGGGGCCGTTGCGCGGCACGATTGCCGGGCTGACGACGCAAAGGGTGATCGACCATCTCAAATATATCGGCGTCGATACGCTGCAGCTGATGCCGACGGCGGCGTGGATCGACGAGGGCCATCTGCCGGTGCTCGGGCTGACCAATGCCTGGGGCTATAATCCGGTGGCCTATTCGGCGATCGATCCGCGGCTGGCGCCGCGCGGGCCGCAGGAATTGCGGAACATGACCGATCTCTATCGCAAGAACGGCATCTCGGTGATCCTCGACGTGGTCTACAACCATACCGGGGAGAGCGATGCCAATGGGCCGATGCTGAGCCTGATGGGGCTCGATGCGCGGACCTATTATCGCTTCGTCGAGGTCGATGGGAAGCAGCATCTGGTCAACGACACTGGTACCGGCAATACGCTGCGTTGCGACCATCCGGCGGTGCAAAGGCTGGTGATCGACTCGCTGCGCTACTGGGTCGAGGAAATGGGTGTTTCGGGCTTCCGGTTCGACCTGGCGACGGTGCTGGGGCGCGATCCGGGGTTCAACCCCAATGCGGTCATGCTGGAAAAGATCAAGGCCGACCCGGTGCTGAGCAAAGCCATTCTGGTGGCCGAGCCGTGGGATCCGGGTCCGGGCGGGTATGCGCTGGGGCAGTTCGGCAAGGAATTCAAAGAGCATAACGACACCTATCGCGACGAAGTGCGGGAATTCTGGCGCGGCGAGGATGGCAAGATCGGTGCGCTGGCCGGCAAAGTGGCCGGTTCGGCGGAAATCTTCGATTTTGCCGGGCGCAAGCCGAGTGCCGGGGTGAACATGCTGGCCGTGCATGACGGATTCACGCTGCGCGACCTGGTCAGCTATCACGACAAGCATAACGAGGCGAATGGCGAGGGCAATCGCGACGGGCATAATCACAATGCCTCGTGGAATTGCGGCGTCGAGGGGGAAACCGACGACCCTGTTATCAATGCGGCGCGCAAGCGCGACGTGCGGGCGCTGCTGGCGACGCTGTTCCTGTCGCGCGGGGTGCCGCTGCTGCAGCAGGGCGACGAGATGTTCCGCACCCAGCAGGGCAATAACAATGCCTATGCGCAGGACAATGAAATCACCTGGCTGGACTGGGAAAGCGCCGATGGCGACCTGGTGGATTTCGTGGCGGCGATCAACGGCTTCCGCAAAGCCCATGTCGCGCTGACGCATGACCATTTCCTCAGCGGGCAGGACAAGGGCGGCATGCGCGACGTGGTGTGGCTGCATCCTGATGGCCGCGAGATGAATGAGGGCGACTGGGGCCAGTCGGGCGCCTCGGTGCTGGGCATGCATCTGCGGCACAAGGACGATGACGTGCTGGTGTGGTTCAACCGGCGGAGCGAACCGGTGGTGGCACGACTGCCCGAGGGCGGCTGGGCGGTGGGGATCCTGTCGGACAATACCGCCAGCGTTGTGTTGTCCGAGGGAACGGCAACGCTGACGCCGCGCTCGGTGGTGGCGCTGGTGCGCAGCGCGGGCTAAGCCTCGACCATGCCGAGGCGGGCATAGAGGCGGCGCGCCGGGGCTTCCGCCAACTGGACCTTGAGGTCGACATGCGGCGTGCCCCGGGCCGCGAAGAGGGCGAAGGCGTGCAGCATCAGGGCGGCGCCCAGGCCCTGGCCGCGATATCCGGGTGCGACCGCGAGGTCCTTGACGAAACCTGACGTCCAGCACTGTACGAAGCCGGCAACCCGGCCGTCCCCGGTCAAGGCCGGAACGCAGAGCGCCGGGTCGAATTCAGAATCGGTGGTCAGATTGCCGTACCAGTCTTCGAATGGTGCGATCAGCCCGCCGGGAAAGGCTTCATCCAGCAGGGCATGGAGCAGGCGGGGATCGACGGCGTCGAAGGCGGCGGGGGTAATGCCCTGCGGCCAGGCCGGCACGGGGAGCGGACCATCGAGCCGCTTGCGCAGCCGCAGATAGCTTTCGGTCACAGCAGCCTCAGCACGACCAATGCGACAAAACCCAGGCCCAGGAGCAGGCAGAGCGGCGAATAGACCCTGCGATCATTGAGCCGGAAATTGGGTTCGGGGGTCTTTTCGGCCCACCAGGCGGTGTAGCCGACCACGCCGCGGGCGAGGAACACGGCCGCGAGCGGCAGGCCGAGCAGGCTCAAGGGCAGGCCGCCGCTATCGTGATCGGCCAGCGCCAGGGCGATGATGCCGGCGGTCAGGGTGGCCACGGCGACGGCAAACGAGGCCAGGCGCGGCGGCATGCGCTCGATGCCCTCGAAGCCGACGACGGTCTGGGCCAGCAGCCTTTCGTCGCGGATCGGCCAGGTGCGGCCGATGGACCAGAGGAAATGGGCAGTCGAGACGGCCAGCAGGGCGATGAACATGAGGGCGGCGATGAGCATGCTCATGGAGGAGGATTCTCGTACGGCAAGTTTCGGTTCGGTCAGTTCACCGTATAGAAAAACCGCCCGATCCAATAGGCCTGATAGGCCAGATGCAGCAGCACTGCGACGAGATGGACACGGCGATCGGCGGAGCGGATGGCGACGGCGCAGAGAATGAGGCCGAGCGGCACCTGGATGTAATAATCGGCGCCGAAACGATCCCAATAGGCCTCGCCCTTGATCAGGGAATCGACGGTGTCGAGCGCGAAGGTGGCGGCGAACAGGCCGAAGAACCAGAGGCGGCGCTTGAGGAAGAAATCCTCGTAACCGGCATATTCGGCAATGTTGTCGGGCGAGAGCAGGGCGGCCAGCAGGAACAGCGTCACCGCGTAGAGGATGAGGAACAGCGTGATGGCGAAGGTCCAGTGTTCCAGGCGGAACAGGGCGAATTCCCACCACCAGAACAGGATCAGCTCCACCAGGATCGAGGCGATCCAGAGCAGGTGAATGGCCGAGATGCGCGAGCGATGCGGGTGCTGGATCAGGCCGGCCACGGTCATCAGCAGCCGGGTGATGCCCAGGCCGACAATCATGCCCATGACGATGCGGACATGGGGGAAGAGTTCGGCCGGGGACATCTGGTCCATGAATATTACGGTGTGTTGTTCAACTCGCTGCAGGTAAGCACGGGTTCGGCATCCTGACCAAGTGTTACGTCATGCAGCGTGGCATCGACGCCCTTTGTCCACCATTCCCAGATGCCCGAGACATAGCGCACGCCCGAAGCGGCCACGACCGAGGAGAAGATCAGCGGCTCCGGCTCATCGACAACAGGCAGGATGGCGAGAAAGTTCGGCGCGGCATTGATGTAAGTGACGGTGACGGAGCTGCCGTCATTGCAGTCATAGGTCATGACACGGCGTTCGAAATCGCCGGTGGCGCTCAATTCGATCTGGAGTGTGGCCTCGGCCGCCTGCGCCGCGACAGGCGCGAACATGGCGGTGGCGAGGAGGGCGGCGAGGATGGACCTGGTCATGGGGAGCTCCGTGATGGGGTTGCGCCATGGTGTTGCCGATGCACGGCAGAATTGGGGTCAAAGCGTATCGATGCTGTCGGGGTGGATGATCTCGATTTTCGAGGACAGCACAAGGCCTTCGATTGCCGCGCTGAAACTCGCCACGTCCGGCGTGGCGAGATGGCGGTCGAAGGCGGGGCGGTCCTGCCATTGCTCGAAGCACATGACCCGATCGGGGTCGGTGACGCTGGCATGGAGATCGTAATAGAGGCAGCCGGGCTGGCGGCGGGCCACGTCGATCAGCGCATAGGCGGCCTCGACGAAGCTCTCGAGCGCCGCCGGACGGATGCGGAAGGTGGCAATGACATAGATCACGAGCGACCCCTGAGCGCTGTCACGCCACCTTGCCGATCAGGCGAGATAGACGACGAGGAAGGCCAGGACGACGGCCACGACATCCTCGGTGAGCGCGGCCGGCAGGTCGCGACCGAATGCCTTGGCCAGGCGGGCGCGGATATCGGCGCCGCCATAGGTGCCGATGACTGCGCCGACGGCGCCGAGAATGGCTCCGACGATCCAGTTGTCGACCACCAGCAGGGCGCCGGCCAGGGCACCCAGCACGATGCGGGTGCCGAACTGCATCGGGACCTTGCGGCTGGGGGTGTTGGGCAATTGGTCGCTGACCAGTTCGGCAATGGCCAGCAACGTGATGATGACGACGGCAATAATGTTGCCGAGGAAGGCGAGCGGGGTGGCGCTGAGATCGATCCAGCCGAGCCAGGCGCCCCAGGAAATGGCGGCGATCGGTGTAACGGCACGCAGACCGGCGGCGACGCCGATAAGGACGGCAAGAAGGTAGATCATGATTGACCCCTGTTGACGCTATGGCGGCAGCCTGCGCCTGCCGCGAGCGGCTGTCCAGAGGTCAGTGGGGAGCTAGTTGGGCTTGGTTGCCTGCTGGCGATAGCCGGTGATGCTGGCATTGATGACCTGATCGAGCAGGGGCTCGCCAGCGGCGATCTGCGGGTCGGCATTCTGCGTGCGGGCGATCAGCGAGACGACCATGACCTGGATGACATAGGCCTGCCTGGTCTGCCCGGCCTTGTGATGGGCATTGCCGTGGGTTTCGAAGTTGCGCAGCAGCGTATCGTAGGTTTCGGGAGTCATGTCGCGCTTGGCGGTCGACCAGTCGGGCGCCTGAAGATCGTCGACCAGGCCGGCGGCCAGGCGGCCAGGCGGCCCAGCAGCCACATGGCTTCGCCGTCATCGACACCGTCTTCCTGCACATCCTTGAGGACGGCAAAGAAGCGGTTCTTGAAATCTTGTTCCTTGGTCATCGGCCAGGTCCCGTTAATGCGATTTGCGGCCTTAAAGCATTTGTGCGCGCGCAACGCCATGGGGGCCGCAAAAACAAATGTAACGGCGCTGCGCGGGTGCACGACTTGTTGATGCAACCCGTTTTTCAGCAACGATTGTCAGGCAAGCACGTTTTCCATGCGAGCAGATGCTCATTCATTGAGACATTAGAGAAGGCTATTGAAAATGCATATCAAAGCTATTGCTTCCGCCATTGCCCTCGCTACGTCCCTTGGCCTTGCCGGCGCTGTCTATGCGCAAACACCGGTCACCGTTAATGGGCTGACCGTTACCGAGGTGGATTTGCCTCTCGTGCAGGCCTATTGCGAGCAGCTTCAGTCCGGCATGACGCCCGATTCCACGGACGATGCCTCCGCCGCGGCGGCCGACGATTCGCCCGCTGACGGGGATGATGCCGCAGCCGAGGCCAGCGAACCCACGATCGACCTGGGCCAGATTACCCTGGAAGGTTGTGTCGAGGCCGGCCTGATTACCGCAGCCGCCAACTAAGACGCGCTGCATCAGCCCCTTGGAAATGCCCGGCCTTGCGCCGGGCATTTTCTTGTTTAGCTGGCGGGCGCCAGTTCGGCGAGGACCGTGTCGCCTTCCAGCAGTTGCAGATTGCCGCCGACAAGGGCGAAATTGTCGGTGGCTTCCAAGGCGGCGAAGAAGGCCTGTTCCTGCTGCAGGCCATCGCAGGCCATCATGGTGGAGAAGACCTGGCTGATGTCGATGCCGTCAGGCGTGGCGGCCAGGTCGCCGCCATAGGTATTGCAGCCGCCATTGCCGCCGATACTGTCGGCCGAAATGACCAGGGTGGACTTGACCTTGGCATTGACCGGGGCGCCATCGAGCGTGGTCAATTGCCAGCTGGTGCCGATGAGGTCAGCCAGTGGATCGCCATCGGCGGCGGCGGGGATCGACAGCAGGGCCAGCGTGGCGAGGCTCAGCAAGGTCCGGGATAACATGGTTCGCATCTCCTGATTTGCCGGCAGGCTGGCCGGCGATTGTGGCGGTTTTCGACCGTTTGAGGGCCTGATCTGCGCATAGTTCGCATGGAACGCATAAAATGGCGGCGCAAGATTGCCCGGCATGGTTCCCCAATGGTTCCGTTGGCGTGTCGAACACACGACACAGCAAATCGGGAGTATGCGTAAGATGAAGACCTTGATCGCGGTATCGGTTGTTGCCGTCATGGCGATGACGTCGGGGGCTCAGGCCGGTGGCTTCTTTCACAAGCGGGTCAGCAATAACGTGCTGTCCAACATTACCGGCATCGCCGTGGGCCTGACCACGCGGGACATCAATGTGCTCAACGGCACCACCATTGCGGTGGGCAATAACAGCTCCATCCTGTCGGGCATCGGCAACAACAATGCCAATGGTGTGCTGAGCGGCGTGCTCAACGGCAATGGGGTGCTGAATGGCGTGCTGAGCGGCAACGGCATTCTCGGGCTGGGTGGCCACAACCGCAAGCGCTGGTAGGTCACGCCGCCCCAGGGGCCGGACCTCCAGGGCCCCCCACGGAAGATCCGCGCCGCTGCCCCGGCGCGGGTCTTTTTATGCGTTGGCGGATGGCTGGCGCCACAGGGTCATGGAATGGCGGGTTTCGCCGGTCGGGTCGAGCCGGACTTCCTCGACGCGGATATCGGCATCGTCTGCGCCGGCCGGGGCGAAACTCAGTTCGCAGAGGCAGACCCTGATGCCGGCAATGGAATGGATGGTCTTGCCGATGCTGGCCACCCAGCGCGCGCCTTCATGCTGGAAAGGCAGGGTGATGGCGAGGCCGACCACGCCGGCCGGATCGCTCAGCACTTCGCGATAGCGCCGTTGCACCGGCGCGAAGGGCGGGTTGCGCTCGGGGTCGAGGACCCAGCCGAAGCGGTCGAGCGGATTGGGCGAGGCCTGGAAAGGCAGGCTGCGGGCGAGAATTTCGAGCTGGTCATCGAACAGCAGCAGATGCTGGCTGGAATGGAGCACGAAATGCCGGAGCGCCAGCAGCGGATCGACTTCCGGGCCGCGGATGAGGCGGCGGATGGCTTCGACATTATGCGGACGCGGCAGTTCCCGCCCGCTCTCCCAGCGGCTGATCTGGCTCTGGGCGACGCCCAGGCATTTGGCTATGGCATCCTGGCGCAGGCGCGAGCGGATGCGCCAGGCGCGCAACTCGCCGCAAATCTCGCCAGTCCTGTCGTGATCATGCTTGAGCATCATGACCGGCAGAATCCCGGTTGAGCGAAGAATAATATAGTTAATCAAATACTTACGGGCTGGTTCTCGTGCGTTAATGGTCAATTTCAACCAGCAGAGATAAGGAGAATGACTTAGCCCCTACGTGAAATATTGGTTACCGGAACCGTTCGATCCTGCCGCGATAGCGGGAGGCGGGGATGGGCCGGGGTAGAATTGCGCTGATTTTAGTGGCGATGACGGGCGTGGTGCCGGCACTGGCGCAATCGCCGATCGCTATTTCGAGCCAGGTCGAGAGCGGCTGGACCTCCAATGCCACCGACAGCGCGGCGGGCGGGGAGGATTTTTACGTCACGCACAGCCATGACCTGTCGCTAACTGGCCGGACCGACAACCTGCTGTTGCGCGGAAGCCTTTCGATCAGCCAGACGCGGTTCGCGACCACGCAATTCGAGGACGATGCTGCGGTGACTGGCGCCGTGGAGGGGGAACTGGCGCTGGGCGCCGATGCGGTGTTGCGGCTGGGGTATGCGGTGACGCAGAACTGGACGGGCGATGACCTGGGGATCGGCGCGCTGGTGGTGCCGGTGCGCAGCAGCGAGACGCAGCATGAATATCTGGCCGAGTTTACCCTGCGGGGCATCGATCAGCAGGTAGTCGTGGCGGTGACTGGGGATTGGGCACTGCCCGGTGACAGTGTGCTCGATGGGCTCGGATTGCCGCCGCTGCGGCTGCCGCCCATTGTGGGGTCGGTCGCGGGAAAGGTGAACTGGGAGCGGGCGTTGACGCCCAATCTGGCCGTGCTGACCGGGATGGAAGCGTGGTTCACGCTGATCCCGGAGGTGGATCAACTGACCTATCTGCGCGCGCCGGCCGATGGTGGCCGGGTCAGTGCCGGGTTGCGGCTGGCGGATGGGACCTGGACCGCCGAGGGGAAGGGCGGGGTCGATCTGGTCTGGCCCAAGGGGTTCAGCGCGTTGACGCGGACCATGCCCTATATTGCGGTTGCCGCGAGCGTGGTGCCGATGGCCGGGGTGACACTGGCCGCGAGCGGGGAAACCGGGGTGGAACTGGCCGATCCGGCCGATGGGGTGGCGGGGCGTACGGCTGCAATCGATCTCGGGGCGACCTGGATGTTGATGCCTGAGGTCACGTTATCGGCGAGCCTGGCAGGGCAGCAGGAATGGGGACTGTTCGATACGGATCTGGTGCGGTCGGTGCGGATGGCGGCGCTGGGCGCGCGCTATGCCGTATCGGAGCGTTTCACCTATCGGGCCATGCTGACCTGGTCGCGCCATGCCGAGCCCGACGAGCAGTATGACAAGGCCGGCCTCGCCCTGTCGCTGCGGGGCGATTTCTAGAGTATTTCGACGTTTCGCCGAAACGCCGAAATGCTCCGCTATCCCTTGGCTTGCCGCGTTTCCGAACCGCAAAACCGTGTCCAGTTTTGCTGGAAACGCTGCAGGGAGAGGCCGATCATGCGGAACTCTTGCCTGATAGCGCCGTTATCCGACTGAACCCGGCTGCGGCCACCGACGTGACCGGGAATGGCCTTGGTGCCTGTCCTCCCGGGCACCTGGCGATCGGTGGACTGCTGCAGAGGCTGACGCTCCTTTGTGGTGTCTCCGGTGGGGGCGCGGAACTTCGGTTTCGCGCCCTTTTTCGTGCCGGAGTGCTGGTGTTTTCGTGCTATTGCCGCTGAAAATCGAATGACATTCGAGATAGGGCGGGAAATTCGGGATGGCATTGCAGATCGATAGCGTGGACCGCAAGCTGTTGCGGGCGTTGCAGGTGGACAGCCGCAAGAGCGTGCAGGTGCTGGGCGAAGCGGTGGGACTTTCCGCCTCGGCCTGCCATAGGCGGCTCAAGGCTCTGGAAGAGCAGGGGCTGATCGAGGGGTATCGCGCCGTGCTCAATGCCGGACGGCTGGGCTATTCGATGCAGTTCTTCATCGAGGTGGGGCTGACCAGCCAGAGCGAGGCCGTGCTCGAGGCCTTCGAGGCGGCGGTGCAGGATATTCCCGAAGTGCTCGAATGCCACCTGATGGCGGGGCAATCGGACTATATTCTGCGCGTAGTGTGCCAGGACCATGAGGATTTCGAGCGGCTGCATCGGCGGCTCAGTGCGCGGCTGCCGGGGGTGGCGCGCATTCACTCGAACATGAGCATCCGCACGGTGAAGGCGCGCACCGGCCTGCCGATCTAAGGCTCCGGGCGGCGATCAGTAGGCCTGGAGCAGCGGTTCGCCCAGCAGCATGGCGCCGGCAAAGGCCAGTGCGGCGCCGCCCTTGCGGCACAGGAAGATGATATTGTTGGCAACGCCTGCCGTATGCCAGAGCAGGCTGCGGATCGCCCGGTCCATGCCGCCCTTGATGCCGAGCGAGGGCAGGCTGGCCTCGACGGCGAAGCCGTGCTGCTGCAGCGTCGCATGGACATCGGCCATGTCGTAGCGGCGATAGCGGCTGTCCTTGTTGAAGAGCGACCATAGCGGACCGGCGCGCCGGTCGAGAATGTCGAAATAGAGCTGGCCGCCCGGCTTGAGGAAGGGCGCGTATTTTTCCATGACGGCGTAGAAATCGACATGCTTGGTGTAGAACATGTCGTTGACCACGATCACGTCATACTGGCGCTCGGGTTCGAATGCCATGACGTCGCAGACGGCGAAACTGGACGGAGCGATAAGCTCTTCCTCGATCAGCCGTGCATGGAGCGGCGCGAGGCAGGCGTCGATATCGATGCTGTCGATGCGCGCGCAATCGGGCGAGAGATAGAACTCCATCGCGAAAGGGCCGCTGGCGATATTGAGGACACTCTTGCCGGCCAACTGGTCCGCGAAAGCCTGCCGCATGATGTCGAACCGGCGCTCGTTGACGAAGAAACGGACCTCGCCGGCCTCACGATCTGCAAGGTGGGCGAATAACAGTTCTTCGTATTTCTGCTGGCGCGTATCCATGTCCGACACTATTTCCCCCTTACTGTCCCAACATATTGGGATGGGCGGGAAAATAGAAAGCCGCGGGATGTTTCCTGGTTAATTCGCGTGCCTGCCGGCGGAGGGTTTTTAGAGCCCCGTGGTGAGGTTCAAGCGATCCAGCACGGTGCGGTCGGCGGGATCGACCATGCCCACGAGGAACCGCGTCACGATGCGCCGGGAATCGGGAGGGAGAGCGGAAATGGCCGCCGTGATGCGGCTGGCCTGGGTGGCCGACAGGGTGGCGAAGAACTGGCGGCCCTTGTCGGTGGCGTGGAGCAGGCGCTGGCGGCGGTCGGAATGGCCGGTCTTCTGCTCGATATAGCCATTGTCGATCAACTGGCGCAGTACGCGCGCCAGGCTCTGCTTGGTAATCTTGAGGATATCAAGCAGGTCGGCCACCGGCATGCCGGGGCGCAGATTGACAAAATAGAGCACCCGATGGTGCGCGCGACCGAAACCCTGATGGCCGAGCAGAGCATCGGCATCGCCGGTGAAATCGCGATAGGCGAAGAAAAACAGGCCCATAATGTCGAGGGGCAGGGCCTCGCCGCCGGGCGGGGCGGAATTTATGTCAGCTATGTTGACATTTTTTTGGTGCGCTGCCATTGTCTTCCCATCAGGACGCCGTTCCGTCTTATCCCTCAGCCTTTGTGGTTTGCCAAGGCCTTGGGCCTGGGGCATGATCGGCGCCAACGGGCGACCGCGCGTGGCGGCACCCCCACAGGAATATTCGGGAGACGATCATGGCAGGCGTGCCGATGGACCAGCGGGATGGCTGGATCTGGTTTGATGGCGAGTTCAAACCGTGGAAAGACGCAAAGGTTCACGTGCTGACGCATGGGCTGCATTATGCCAGCTCGGTGTTCGAGGGTGAGCGCGCCTATGGCGGCGAAATTTTCAAGTCGCGCGAGCATACCGAGCGGCTGATCCGCTCGGCCAAGACGCTCGACATGCCCATGCCGTGGTCGGTGGAGCAGATCGAGGAAGCCAAGCGCGCGGTGCTCGAAAAGAACGGTCTGGTCGATGCCTATGTGCGTCCCGTGGCCTGGCGCGGTTCGGAGGAACTGAGCGTTCCGGCCCGCAACAATACGGTGCATCTGGCGATCGCCGCCTGGGTGTGGCCGAGCTATTTCTCGGTCGAGGAGAAGCTCAAGGGCATCCGGCTCGAATGGAGCAAATGGAAGCGCCCCAGCCCGGAGACCATTCCGTCCTCGGCCAAGGCCGCCGGCCTCTACATGATCTGCACGCTGAGCAAGGACGCGGCCATGGCCAATGGCTATGCCGATTCCATGATGCTGGACTATCGCGGCTATGTGGCCGAGGCGACCGGCGCCAACGTGTTCTTCATCAAGGGCAAGGACATCACCACGCCGACGCCGGATTGCTTCCTCAACGGCATCACGCGGCAGACGCTGATCGACCTGGCCAAGCGCAATGGCTATACGGTCACCGAACGCCACATCATGCCGGAAGAGCTTGCCGGGTTCGATGAATGCTTCCTGACTGGTACGGCTGCCGAGGTTACGCCGGTCAGCGAGATCGGCCAGTACAGGTTCACGCCGGGCGAGGGCTGCCGTACGCTGATCGACGCCTATAGCGCCGAAGTCCAGCCCAAGCGCGCCGCAGCGGAATAAGCGGAATCAATTTGTGAAAAAGCCGGGCCAAGTGCCCGGCTTTTTTGTTGTTTGTGGGCACGCCCTCGTGGTTCGAGGGTCGCTGTGCTCCCGCCTCACCATGAGGGCTACCGTTAGCGCTGAGTTCAAAGTAGCCCTCATGGTGAGGTGCGCTTCTTCAGCGCCTCGAACCACGAGGGTGTGGCATTACTCCCACCGCGCCTTCGCAACATCGTCCTCCGCTTTTGCTTCCACCCAATGCGTTCCCCCCGGCCCGGTTTCCTGTTTCCAGAAGGGGGCGTCGGTCTTGAGGTAGTCCATCAGGAATTCGGCGCCCTTGAAGGCGGCTTCGCGGTGGGGCGAGAGGGTCATGACCTGGACGATGGGCTCGCCGGGGGCGAGGGTGCCATAGCGGTGGATGACTGTCGCGGCGAGGAGGCCGAAGCGGGTTTTGGCCCGATCTACAATTGATGCGAGCTGGTTGACGGCCAGTTCGGGATAGCATTCCAGCGTCAGGGCGGTGATCGGGTCGTCGGGCCTGGAGCGGACGACGCCGGTGAAGGTAACGGCGGCGCCGGCACCCTGCCCAGCGGCGAGGAAGGCGTTGGTTTCGGCGCCGGGATCGAACGGGTCGGGGGAGACGCGGACGGCCATGTCAGCCTCCCGTCATCGGGGGAAGAGGGCGACGACTTTGGCGCCGGCAATCGGGGCGGTGTGGGCAACGAGCTTTGCGTCCACGGCGGCCTTGATGAGGCTGCGCTTTTCCACCGCGAGAGCGAAGGCTTCGTCGCGGGTTGCGAGCCAGTCGATGAGATCGGCGACGGTGGCGACTTCGGCTGGTGGGGACACCTCTTCCTCGCCGCGATTGAGGCGTTCGCGCAGCCAGGCGAAATAGAGGATTTTCATTTCTGCTCTTCGACGAGGTGGGGCCAACTGGCGCGCAGATACTGGAAGCCAGTCCAGACGGTCAGGATGGCGGCGAGCCAGAGCAGGATGTCGCTGACCAGGCCCAGGCCGGGGACGATGCGTTCGAGCAGGACCACGGCGAGCGCGACGAGCTGAATGGTGGTCTTCCACTTCGCCAGCCAGCTCACCGGCAGCACGACTTTGATATTGCCGAGGAATTCACGCAGGCCGGGGATGAAGAATTCGCGGAACAGGATGGCGCAGGCCGGGATCATGTCCCAGCCGGAAAAGCTGCCATCCCAGGCGAGGGCGGCGATGAGAATGCCGACCAGCAGCTTGTCGGCGATGGGATCGAGCATGCGGCCGAAGGGCGAATACTGGTTCCAGGCGCGGGCGAGATAGCCGTCGAGCCAGTCGCTGGCGGCGGCGATGACGTAGATGATGAGCGCGACAAGGCGCAGCACGATGTCGCCCTGCATCACCAGCCAGACAATAGGGATGATCGCCAGGATGCGGGCGATGGTGATGATATTGGGAACGAGCAGCAGCGGGTTCTTGGCCATGGGGGGACAGAACAGGAATGGGGGTGAGGGGTCAAGCCTACCGCTCTTCCCTTCTCCCCTTGCGGGAGAAGGTGCCCGAAGGGCGGATGAGGGGTTCCGCGTTATCCATTGGCATTGAAGCATGGGATGGCGCAGAACCCCTCACCCGGCAATTTCTTCTGAACGAAGAAATTGCCACCCTCTCCCGCAAGGGGAGAGGGGAAGTTCGGTAGTTACGCCACCGCCTGGTTGGTCGCCGCGCGTCGTTGCGTTACCGACTCGGCCAGGGCCTCCAGCGCCGTCACTGTCGTGTCCCAGTCGATGCAGCCGTCAGTGATGGATTGGCCGTAGACCAGTTCGCGGCCTTCCACCAAGTCCTGGCGGCCGGCGACGAGGTTGGATTCGACCATCACACCGATGATGCGGCGGTCGCCTGATGCGAGCTGGTTGCCGATATCGGCAAGGACCAGCGGCTGGTTTTCCGGGTTCTTGGAGGAATTGGCGTGGCTGGCGTCGATCATGATTGATGGCGCGAGACCCGCCTTTTCGGCGGCAGCAGCGGCGGCATCGACGCTGGCTGCGTCATAATTGGTGGTCTTTCCGCCGCGCAGGATGATGTGGCAATCCTCATTGCCCGAGGTGGCGGCGATGGCCGAGCGACCATCCTTGGTGACGGCGAGGAAATGATGCGGCTGGCCGGCCGAGGCGACGGCATCCAGGGCGATCTTCACATTGCCGTCGGTGCCATTCTTGAAGCCGACTGGGCAGGAGAGGCCGGAGGCCAGTTCGCGGTGGATCTGGCTTTCGGTGGTGCGCGCGCCGATGGCGGCCCAGCTGACCAGGTCGGCAATGTATTGCGGGGTCGTCATGTCGAGGAATTCGCAGGCGGCGGGCAGGCCGAGATTGGCGATGTCGAGCAAGAGGGCGCGGGCGGTGTGCAGGCCATTGTCGATGTCGAAGCTGCCATCGAGATTGGGATCGTTGATCAGGCCCTTCCAGCCGACGGTGGTGCGGGGCTTTTCGAAATAGACGCGCATGATGATCTCAAGCCGGTCGCCCAGGGATTCGCGCAAAGCCACGAGGCGTTTCGCGTAATCCAGCGCCGCAGCGGGATCGTGAATGGAGCAGGGGCCGACGACGACGGCGAGGCGGTCGTCATTGCCGGCGAGGATATTGTGGAAGGCGTGGCGGGCGCTGATGACGGTGCGGGTGGCGGCATCGGTGCGCGGATGCTGGCGCATCACCTCGATCGGGGTGGTCAGCGGTTTGATTTCGGTAATGCGAAGGTCGTCGGTGGATTTGAGCACTTGATGGTCTCCTCGGAGTTCTGAACTTCGGAGGCGGCCAACAAAAAAGCCGCCTCGTTGGGGGGCGGCTGGCTTCGGGTTTGGTCGTATCTTGTGAGATCAGATCAAGCGCGCAATAGCCTCCGCCGGGAGCGGATAGCTAAACCAAAACGAAACGGTGGCGACGGAACGGATCATGCGGTGGTTGTAGCGCGGTGGTTTGCGGGTGTCGAGTCCGACTTTTGGATGTTGGAGCGTCCCATCACGCCACTCCCACCTCCTCCCTTCTCCCCTTGAGGGAGAAGGTGCCCGAAGGGCGGATGAGGGGTCCTGCGCTATCTACCGGCATTGAAGCATGGGCGAGCGCAGACCCCTCACCCGCAATTTCCTCTGAACGAGGAAATTGCCCCCCTCCCCTCAGGGGGCGAGGGGTGGCTCCACTCCTGGGGCGTGCACTTCAACCGGCTATTCCACCCGGTTGAAGTGGTCGTAGATCAGTTGCGCCATGGCGCTTGAGATCGTCGGGACGGATTGCAGGTCGGTCAGGCTGGCGCGGCCGACGGCTTTGGCGGAGCCGAAATGGTTGAGCAAAGCGCGCTTGCGGGTCGGGCCGATGCCTTCGATTTCGTCGAGCGGGTTCTTGATCTGGTCCTTCTTGCGCTTGGCGCGGTGGGTGCCAATGGCGAAGCGGTGGGCTTCGTCGCGCAGGCGCTGGACGTAGTAGAGGACCGGGTCGCGGTGCGGCAGCATGAAGGCCTCGCGGCCTTCCATGAAGAATTTTTCGCGGCCGGCATCGCGTTCCTCGCCCTTGGCGATACCGATAAAGGTCACTTCCTTGGGCAGGTTCAGTTCGGCGATAACGCCGCGTACGGCGCTCATCTGGCCGGCGCCGCCGTCGATGAAGACGACATCGGGCCAGTCGGGCATGCCGGTATTTTCGTCTTCGGCATCGTCTTCGCTCTCATTGGCGAGGCGGGTGAAGCGGCGGGTGAGCACTTCGCGCATCATGCCGAAATCGTCGCCGGCCGCGATGTCGGATTTGATGTTGAAGGTGCGGTAGTGCTTCTTGGAGAAGCCTTCCTCGCCGGCCACGACCATGGCGCCGACCATGTTGGTGCCTGAAATGTGGGAATTGTCGTAGGTCTCGATGCGGCGCGGGACTTCCTCGAGGCCGAAGGTCTCGGCGACGCCTTCGAGCAGGGTGCGGTTGGTGGCGCCTTCGGCGAGCTGGCGGCCGAGCGCCTCGCGGGCATTGTTGAGGGCGTGATTGACCAGGTCGCGCTTTTCGCCGCGCCTGGGCTGCTCGATATAGACGCGGCGGCCGGCGCGGGTGCTGAGGGCTTCGGTCATGACTTCGGGTTCGGCCAGGTCGTGGCTGATCAGCACGAGGCGCGCCGGGGTGCGGTTTTCGTAGAACTGGCCGATAAAGGCTTCGAGCACTTCGGCGTCGGAGAGGCTGGCATCGGCGCGGGGGCGATAGGGGTAATTGCCCCAGTTCTGGAAGGCGCGGAAGAAGAAGACCTGTACGCAGAACTGGCCGCCCTCGTGGTGGATGGCGAAGACATCGGCTTCTTCCACGGTCTTGGCGGTGGCGTCGCCCTGCGACTGGATGAGGGCCAAGGCCGAGAGGCGGTCGCGCAGCAGGGCCGCACGTTCGAAATCAAGCTGTTCGGCGGCCTGGTTCATGTCGCGTTGCAGGTGGTCGCGCACGGCACTGGACTTGCCGGACAGGAACTGGCGGGCGTCTTCCACCAGTTCACCATAGCCCTCCAGCGAAATTTCGCGGGTGCAGGGGGCGGCGCAGCGCTTGATCTGGAATTGCAGGCAGGGGCGGGTGCGCGCGGCGTAGAAGCTGTCCGAGCAATTGCGGAGGAGAAACGCTTTTTGCAGACTGGCAATAGTGCGGCCCACGGCAGTGGCCGAGGCGAAGGGGCCGAAATAATGGCCCTGCCGGCGGCGCGTGCCGCGATGCTTGGTCAGCTCGGGCGCCTCGTGATCGGTGGCGATCAGGATATAGGGGAAGCTCTTGTCGTCGCGCAGCAGCACGTTGAAGCGGGGCTTGAGCCGCTTGATCATGTTGGCTTCGAGCAGCAGCGCTTCGGACTCGGTCTCGGTGCGCACGAATTCCATGCTCACAGTGGCCGATATCATGCGCTGCAGGCGGATTTCCAGGGCGTCGGGACGGGTATAGTTGGTGACGCGCGCCTTGAGGTTGCGGGCCTTGCCCACATACATGACGGCACCTTCCGCATCGAGCATGCGGTAGACGCCCGGCGCTGACGGCAGGGTGCGGACGAAGGCACGGATGACTTCGTGGCCGCTGGGCGGCGGTGGGGCGATTTCGTCGGTCATGCGCGTGGCGTGGGCTTGCTCTTGGGCAGGTATTCGAGATGCTCCCCGCCGTCGAGCGCCAGCATCTGGCCCGTCATGGACGGGGTGTTGAGCAACATTATGACGCCATCGGCAATGGCCTCCGGGCCGGCATGGCGCTGCAAGGGCAGGGCGGCGACGGAGCGGTCGAATTCGACCTGGCTCTGGCGCGTATGGGGCAGGACAGGGCCGGGGCCGATGGCGTTGACGCGAATGGCGGGAGCCAGCGACTGCGCCAGGGTGCGGGTGGCCGTCCACAGCACGGATTTGGAGAGCGTATAGCTGAAATAGGCCGGCGTGGGATGTAGCACGCGCTCATCGACGAGATTGATGATGTTGCCGGTGACGCCTGCGGGGAGCTGGCCGGCGAAATCGCGGGCAAGAAACATCGGCGCTTCGGCATGGATGGCGAAATGGGCGTCCCACAGGGCCTCGTCCATGTCGCGGGCGCTGTCGGGCTCGAAGGTCGAGGCGTTGTTGACCAGCACGGCCAGGGGGCCGAAAAATGCGGCGGCCTTGGCGATCAGCGCGGCACGCTGGCTGCGTTTGGCGAGATCGGCCTTGATGATGTCGGCACGGCCGTCTTCGCGGCGAATGGCGTCGCGCACGGCGCGGGCGCCTTCGGCATTGGCACGATAATGGATGACCACGGCATGGCCGGCTTTGGCCAAAGCCATGGCAATGGCCGCGCCGATGCGGTCGCTGGCGCCGGTGACGAGGGCGACGGAAGAGGCCGGTGATGGTGCGGAGCGATTCGACATAATGGACGTGGCTGACCTTGTAAGCGGACCATAGGCCGCTTTTACGGCCCGGTTCAATGCATCGGCAATGGCTGATTTACTGGGGTCTGCTGACAAGTTCGGACAGCAGTCTTGTCCTTTTACTGCCGCAGCTTCGGGCGTAGGCTTGCCTAGTCACCGCGCGGCAGGTGGCCCCGCGGGGCATTCCTTGAGGGGGGAAGCAAATGGAAGTCATCGTGCCTATTCTGGTCCAGCTTGTCGGCGGCGGTGTCGGCGGCAATGTCATCGGGCAAATCGCCAAGTCGCTCAACATCGGTACGGCCGGCAATACGATTGTCGGCGCGATTGGTGGCATAGCCGGGACCTGGCTTGCCGGGATGATTCCCGGACTTGACGGTCTGGTCGGTGCGGCTGCAGGTGCTGCAGGCACGGCGGGCGGGCTCGATCTGGGTGCCCTGGCGGGCCAGGGCGCAACGGGCCTGGTCAGCGGCGGCATTCTCACCGCCATTGCCGGGCTCATCAAGTCCTCTATGGCCAAGGCCTAGGCTTTGCGATAGCGCTTCGAACGCTCCGGCACCCAAGGCCGGGGCGTTTTCCTGTGCCTGGGCGATTCAACCACCATGTCTTCCTCCGCCGCCGATATCCGCACCGACAATATCGGCCGCGCCATTGTCCTGACGCTCATCACCATCGGGGTGTTCGGCGTGCAGGATGCGGTTTCCAAGATATTGGTGCAGACCTATTCGCCGTTCCAGATCACCATGATGCGCTATTGGGGCTTCGCCGCCTTTTCGCTGCTGCTGGTGATGCGGCAGGCGCCGTTGCGGCAAGCATTCAGCTCGCGGGTTCCCATGCTGCAGGTGTTGCGCGGCATGCTGCTGATGGCCGATATCTGGTTTTTCGGGCTCGCCCTGCGCACCGTGCCGCTGGGTGAATTGCAGGCCATCACGGTGGTTTATCCGCTGCTGGTGACGCTGTTCGCCATTCCTATTCTAGGCGAGAAGGTGGGCGTGTTCCGGTTTGCCGCGGTTGGCGTGGGGTTTGCCGGGGCGCTGGTGATCGTGCGGCCGGGCGGCTTGCCGCTGGACTGGGGCGTGGGTTTCGCGCTGGCCTCGGCGACATTCTACGCGATCTATATCGTCATCACCCGCAAGGTCAGCCAGTTCGACAGTGCGGCGACCAGCATGACCTATACCGCGACCGTGGGGCTGGTGCTGTCGGCCGCGGTCGGCGTGTTCTTCTGGCAGCCGATGGGGTGGGGCGATTTCCTGCTGGTCGTGGTCATCATGGTCACGACCTGCGCCGGGCATGGGGTGATGGTGTATGCGCTGTCGATGGCGCCGGCCAGCGTGGTGCAGCCGTTCAACTATTTCTCGTTGCCCTGGGCGATCCTGCTCAGCGCCGTGGTCTTCGGGCACTGGATCGATCCGATTTCACTGCTCGGCGCGGCCATTATTGCCGGGGCGGGGCTGGTGGTCATGGCGCGCGAGCGGATGAAGCGCGTGCCTGTGGTGGCCGATCCGACCTTGCCGGGGCAGGAATAGAAAAACGCCGCCCGGGAGGGGCGGCGTTCGACAGGATTGGTGCGGGCTTAGTTGCCGACGCAGAAGTAGCCGTTGGGGCCGTTGAAGCAGACGCTGCCACTATTGCCCGGATAGGTGGGCCAGGGCTGCGGGCGAGGCGGCCGCGGGTTCCAGTGGGGCGGACGCGGGGGATAGGGATCCCAGTGCGGCGGGCGCGGCGGACGGGGATTCCAGTGCGGCGGGCGATCCCAATCGTCATCACCCTGCCAGCCGCCGCTGCTGCCACGGCTGAGATAGCTGGCCGAGACCCAGCCATCGGGGCCGCGCTTTTCGACAAAGCACCAGCTGCCGCGGCAATACTGCACATCGACCTGCTGGCCGCGGGTCAGGACGTCGACGCGGGCATAGCCCGTGCCCGGACCCGAGCGCACATTGACATTGCCGGTCGCGACGGCCGGAGCAGCGAAAGCGGACCCAGCCGTCGCCAGAAGCGCCAGTGCTGCGAGGCCGCCAGCCATGAGTTTCTTGCTCAGAGCCATTTTGTTTCTCCTTCGTTTGAGGCAGCTAAATGCCTTTGAACGATAGAAAACACCCTGGCGGATGAACCGGACCTGAATGGCCCTTTCAGGTTTCGATTAAAGACGCAGCAGGTCCACGAAGCGCTTGAGGCGCTCGGCCAGCTTCTTGCGCTGCTTGGGCTTGAGTTCGCCCATCAGGGCATCTTCGAGCTGGGCCCAGTGGTCGGCAAGGCCGTTGCGGATGCGGACGCCGCGTTCGGTCAGCGCCACGCCGGGGGCAAGTTCGGGGCCGACGGCCTGGCGGGTGACCAGCCCACGATCGAGCAGGCGCGACAGGCGGGCGGCCAGGGCGTCTTCACCGAGCCCGAGTTCGGCGGCGAGCGCGGCCTCGGTGGTGCCCGAGCGGCCGAGTTCGAACAGGATGGCGTCGTCGCCGGGCTCCAGCCCGCGCTCCATCAAAGGCAGCAGCAGCGCCTTGTGCGCGAGCTGCCCGGCCTCGATGAGCCGGTAAAGCGTGGATCGGGATGACGGTCTGGACATGAGTGGGAAAATAGTCCGAACTCCTCGGGCGCGTCGATTGGCGTCCCATCCTATCGTTAATCGTGGAACGACCAAGGGCGGTTATTGTTCACCCAGCGCAGATGAGTTATGCCTCCATTACGTCGCTAGCGTGAACGGAGTGCCATGACGCAGGATCTCGCTCGCATTCGCGCTTTCGTCCAGGTCTTTGATTCCGGCGGCTTTTCTGCCGCGGCACGCCAGCATGGACGCTCCAAGGCGCTGCTCAGCAAATATGTGACCGATCTCGAGGACTATCTCGGGGTGCGGCTGATGAACCGCACCACACGCAAGCTGAGCCTGACTGAGGCGGGGGAAGCCTATTACCGGGAAGCCAGCGCGCTGCTGCAGCAGCTGGACGATCTTGACGCGACCATTACCGACCAGACGGCTGAGCCGCGGGGGCTGTTGCGGGTGTCGGCGCCGCGCAATTTCGGCGAGTCGACGCTGGCGCCGGCGATTTACGAATATCTGGCGAAATATCCCAAGGTGACGCTCGATCTGCGGCTGGAGGATCGCTATGTCGACCTGGTCGACGAGGGGATCGACGTGGCCCTGCGCATTTCGACGCTGGCCGATTCCTCGCTGATCGCCCGCAAGATCGCCGACATGCACGTCGTGGTGGGAGCGGCGCCCGATCTGCTCAAGCAGCATGGCACGCCCAAGCACCCCGAAGACCTGCGGCACCTGCCCTGCATTATCGACGTGAACCTGCAGGGGCAGTCGAACTGGCGCTTTATCGAGGATGGCAAGACCATTTCGGTGCCGGTCAACGGGCCGTTGCGCGTCAACTCGCCCCTGGCGGCGCGCCAGGCGGCGGTGATGGGTCTCGGATTCGTCATATTGCCGTCCTATCTGGCGGAGCCGGCCGTGGTAAAAGGCGAACTCGTGCCGGTGCTGGCCGATTTCCTGCCGACCGGCCAGACACTGCAGGCGGTCTATCCGCATCGGCGGCATCTGGCAGGCAAGGTGCGGGCGCTGATCGACCATCTGGTCGCGTGGTTCCAGAGCCATCCTGTCAGCTAGGTGTGTCGATATTCGCGTGATGACGGGCTGCAAAGAGCGACTTTCTGCGCTTCCGGTGCTCACGTACCGATGTACGCTCCGCTCCGGTTCTCGAAAGCCACCCTTTTCGCCGCGTCCTGACGCGAATCTCGACACACCCTGGGGCACGAATTGAAACCTGGTTCCATTGGATATCGTTTGGCCGGGGCAGTGTTTGTCCTGCTCGGCCTCGTCGCGCCGGCCATGGCGCATCCGCATATTTTGATCGATGCCAAGGTCACCGTGGTGTTCGACGCCAGCGGGGCCGTAGCCGGGCTGCGCCATGCCTGGACGTTCGACTCGGCGTTTTCGGCGTGGATGGTGCAGGGGTTGGACGCCAATGGCGACCGCGAGACCAGCCCGGACGAATTGCAGGAACTGGCCGACGAGAACATGGTCGGGCTGGCCGATTATGGCTTCTACACCTATGCCGGCGAGGGCGATGCGCTGATGGCGTTCACGCCCGCCGGCGACCAGCGCATGGTCTATCAGGACGGGCGGGTGACGCTGACCTATTCGGCCGAGGCGGTGACGCCGATGCCGGTCAGCGGCCGGTT
The DNA here is from genome assembly GCF_007859655.1 of Devosia ginsengisoli. Classification (NCBI taxonomy): domain Bacteria; kingdom Pseudomonadati; phylum Pseudomonadota; class Alphaproteobacteria; order Hyphomicrobiales; family Devosiaceae; genus Devosia; species Devosia ginsengisoli. The sequence goes on along the minus strand of NZ_CP042304.1, from coordinate 1,939,171 downwards.
CGAACTGGCGGTTTATGATCCGGAATATTATGTCGCGATCGGCTTTGCCGATGCTTCCGACGTGACGCTGGAGAATGCGCCGGCCAGTTGCAGCGCCGTGCTGGAGCCGCCCAAGCCGATGGATCCCGCCGTGGAAGAGCGGCTTTATGCACTGGGACCGGAAGTGCTGGAACTGCCGCCGGACCTGGCGGCGGCAATGCGCGGCACGCAGGGCATGATCGTGGTCACCTGTGGCGATGCGCCGGTGGCGGCTCCGGCGAGCGCGCTGGAGGCGGTCAACCAGGTGGCGGAGGCGAGGCCCACCATGCCGTTTGGCGGACCGCCGCCCGAGCCGGGCCTGAACCTGCCGCGCACCGGATTTTTCGGCTGGCTGCAGGACCAGCAGCGGAATTTTTACAGCGCGATGACGGCTTCGCTGGATGCGCTGCGGACGGACTGGACGGCCTTCTGGGTGCTGGGCGGCCTGAGCTTTCTCTATGGCATATTCCACGCGGCTGGGCCGGGGCACGGCAAGGTGGTGATCTCGTCCTATGTGCTGGCCAACGAGACGCAGTTGCGGCGCGGGGTGCTGCTCAGCGTGCTGTCGGCTATGCTGCAATCGCTGGTGGCTGTGGTGTTCGTGCTGGTCGCGGCGGGGATACTGGGCATGACCAGCATCGCCATGGGCGACGCGGCCAACTGGATCGGTATCGCGTCCTATGCGCTGGTGGCGCTGCTGGGCCTGTGGCTGGTGGCGCGCAAGGTGTTCGGCTGGGGCGAGCATCATCACGGGGACATGGCGCACAAGGCGCATGAGCACCTGCATGGGCATGACCATGACCATGAGCATCACGATCACCACGACCATGACCATGATGGGCATGTGCATGTGGTGACGCCACAGGCGGCGGGCGGCAGCCTGCGCGAGCAATTGGGCGTGGTGCTAGCGGTGGGGCTGCGGCCGTGTTCGGGGGCGCTGGTCGTGCTGGTCTTTGCGCTATCGCAGGGGCTGCTGCCGGCGGGGATTGCGGCAGTGTTCCTGATGGGCGCGGGGACGGCGATCACCGTGGCGGTGCTGGCGACGATCGCGGTGACGGCCAAGGGATTGGCGCGCCGGGTCGGTGGCGTGGACAATCCGGTGACCGCGGCCGTGGTGTGGTGGCTCGAGCTGCTGGGCGCGGTGGCGGTGCTGGCCTTTGGTGTGCTGCTGCTGATTGCGAGCCTCTAGCGCGACCCATCGCCGCCTTGCAGATGGTGGGGAAGCCGTTATGGTGCGCGCCAGCCTAGAACCCTTCCAAACTGGCGCTTCATGTCTCAGTCTCTCCCGTCCGATCAGTCGCAAATCAACCCGTCCAGGATCGGCGTTCTGCTGCTCAATCTGGGTACGCCTGATGGCACCGACTATTGGAGCGTGCGCCGCTATCTGGGGGAATTCCTCAGCGATCCGCGCGTCATCGAGACGCCGAAATGGCTGTGGTGGCCCATTCTCAACCTGGGCATCCTGACCTTCCGGCCGCAGAAGAGCGGCCATGCCTATGCGCAGATCTGGGACAAGGAAAAGGACGAGAGCCCGCTGCGGGTGATTACCCGCGACCAGGCCGAGGCGCTGGCACAGCGACTGGCCGGGCATGGGGAAATCATGGTCGATTTCGCCATGCGCTACGGCAATCCCTCGACCCGGAGCGTGCTGGAGAAGATGCAGGCCGCTGGCTGCCAGAAAATCCTGCTGGTGCCGCTCTATCCGCAATATTCGGCGACGACGACCGCGACCGCCAATGACAAGGCGTTCGACGCCTTGCGCGACATGCGCTGGCAGCCGGCGGTGCGCACGGCGCCGGCCTATTTCGACGACCCGAACTATGTCGCCGCCCTGGGCAATTCGATCCGCGACGGCGTGGCGGCGCTGGATTTCGAGCCGGACCTGGTCATCACCAGCTATCACGGCCTGCCGCAGAGCTATGTCGAGCGCGGCGACCCCTATGAGCGGCACTGTCGCGAAACGACGCGGCTGGCGCGGGGCTATCTGGGCTGGCCGGAAGAGCGGATGATGGTGACGTTCCAGTCCCGTTTCGGGCCGACCAAATGGCTGGAGCCGGCGACTGCGGAGACGCTGGAAGCGCTGCCGGGCAAGGGCGTCAAGAAAGTCGCGATCCTCGCGCCGGCTTTCTCGGTGGATTGCATCGAGACGCTGGAAGAAATCGCCATGCAGGGCCGTGACAGCTTCATGGGCGCAGGCGGCGAGAAGTTTGCCTATATCCCTTGCCTCAATGCCAGTGCCGGCGGCATGGACATGATCGAGGCCATGGTGCGGCGGGAGCTGGCCGGCTGGATCTGAGCCGTCAGCCCAGGGCCAGCAGGTCGGTCAGGGCATCGATCAGCAGGTCCATCTGGGGGCGGGAATTGTAGCCCTGCACCGACAGGCGGGCGATGCATCTGTCCTGCCAGCGGAAGACCGGAATTTCGATGCGGTACTTGTCGTAGAGCGCCAGCTTGAGCGCGGCGACATCGCAATCGGGAATCGGCATGGCGACCATTTGCGGGGCGCAGAATTCGGGCGCGCTCAGCGGGGCGAGGCCGGTGCGTTCCGCGAGGCGCCGGGCCGTATCCTGCGCCAGAGCCTGGCAATGGGCGGCGACGGATTCCCAATCATTGTCGCGGCGATAGTCGAGCGCGGCGGACACGGTCAGCCACGGCGCCGGATCGCGGGTGCCCTGCATTTCCAGCTCGTCGATGAAGGGCGAATTGCCGAAAGCGCCGAGGACGCCAGGCCGGCCGGAGGCTTCGGTCCAGCCATGCGAGATGACCAGTGGGCGGATGAGCCCCTGCATGTCGGGGCGGGCATAGAGGAAGGCCGAGCCCTTGGGGGCCATCAGCCATTTATGGCAATTGCCGGCATAGAAATCGGCGCCGAGCCGGTCGAGGTCGAGCCTGATATGGCCGGGCGTGTGGGCGCCATCGATGACGCTCCAGATGCCGCGCCTGCGGGCTTCGGCAATGGCCCGCTCGATGGGGAAGAGCAGGGCGGTGGGCGAGGTGATGTGGCTGAGGAACAGCACGCGGGTGCGCTCGGTCATGCCGGCAAGGATGGCGTCGGTGAACTGGGTTTCGGTCTGCAACGGCAGAGGCACCTTGACCACGACGATTTCAGCGCCGGTGCGGCGGCAGACATAGGCCCAGGTTTTCTCCAGTGCTGAATATTCGTGATCGGTGGTGAGGATCTGGTCGCCCGGCTTCAGGTCGAGCGACTGGGCGACTATGTTGAGGCCGAGCGTGGCATTAGTCAGGCCGACGATATTGTCCTCGATAGTGCCCAATTCGGCGGCGAGCGCGATGCGGGGCTGGCGCATCGCTTCGGTGAGATTGCGGCCGAGAAATTCCACCGGCTGGCGCTCGAGTTCGAGCTGCCAGTTCTGGTAGGCGACAAAGACCGGGCGCGGACAGGCGCCGAACGAGCCGTGGTTGAGGAAGGTGATGTCCTCGCGGATCAGGAATTGCCGGGCAAGGTTTTCGGACACGTCAGCGGCCTTTCAGGGGGGCGGGGACCATGAGGGCTACTGATAGGGCTATTGGCCCTTGCCGTCATGCCCTGCCGATGAGGCTGCGGGCGGCATTTTCGATGGCCGCGGCGTCGATGCCGAAATGGGCGTAGAGATCGTTGACCGTGCCGGTCTGGCCGAAATGTTCGACGCCCAGCGTGATGGTGCGGTGGCCGAGCACGCTGCCGAGCCAGCCGAGCGTGGCCGGATGGGCGTCGATCGCCGTGACGAGACCGGCGCGATACGGGATGTCGGCCAGCAGGGTTTCGATATGGCTGGTTGCGGCGTGGTCGCCGTGGAGGCGCGCGCGCTGCGCGGCATGCCAGCCGGCATTGAGGCGGTCGGCCGAGGTGACGGCCAGCACGGCGACATTGCGCCGGTCGCCGCCGATGGCGCCGGCCGCGGCGATGGCTTCGCTGGCGAGGACGCCCTGATAGGCGATGACGACGTCGCATTCCGGCGTTGGCGGCTTGAGCCAATAGGCGCCGCGGATGATGCCGTCTGACAGGGCCTTGTCCACCTTGCGGGGCGGCTGCTCGATGCTGCGGGTGGAGAGGCGGAGATAGACCGAGCCGCCGGTGACGTCGCGTGGCCAATCGGCCAGGTCCGGACGGGCATCGCCGGAGCGTTGCATATAGTCGAAGGCCCAATCCATGACGACCGAGAGTTCGTCGGCAAAGGCCGGCTCGAAGCTGGCAAGGCCATCCTGCGCCATGCCGATCAGTGGCGAGGCGATGGACTGATGCGCGCCGCCCTCGCCGGCCAGCGACACGCCCGAGGGCGTGGCGACGAGCAGGAAACGGGCATCCTGGTAGCAGGCATAGTTCAGCGCATCGGCGCCACGCGAAATGAAGGGATCGTAGAGCGTGCCGATGGGCAGCAGGCGTTCGCCGAACAGGGAATGGCTGAGGCCGGCGGCGCCGAGGGCGAGAAACAGGTTCATCTCGGCAATGCCCAGTTCGAGGTGCTGGCCTTCGGGGGTGAAGCGCCATTTCTGGGCGCTGGGAATGGCTTCCTTCTGGAAGACGTCGACCATTTCGCGGTTCGCGTAGAGATTGCGCCGGTTCACCCAGGTGCCGAGATTGGTCGAGGCGGTGACGTCGGGTGAGGTGGTGACGATGCGGCGGGCGAGGTCGCTGTCGGTCTTGGCGATGGCGTCGAGAATCTTGCCGAAGGCGGTCTGGGTCGAGGTGGGGCCGGTGCCGACAAACTGGGGACCGATAGTGGCGACGGCCGGTGAAGTGTGGCGGCGGCTTTCGTTGGTGTTGAACGGCACAGTGGCGAGGAAGCGCTCGATGGCGGCGGGATCGGCCAGGCCTTCGAGCTTGTCCCATTCGTGGCCTTCGCGGACCTGCATCGCCCGGCGCAACTGCTCGATCTGGGCACCCGTCATCTGGCCGGCGTGATTGTCCTTGTGACCAGCCAAGGGCGTGGCCCAGCCCTTGACGGTATAAGCGATGAAGACGGTGGGCTTGTCGCTGCCGGCGGCTTCGAACTGTTCGAGCAGGCTTTGCGTGCAATGGCCGCCGAGATTGGCCATCAGCTCCGCCAGTTCGGCATCGCTGCGGCGGGCGAGGAGAGCCGAGACATCTCCCTGGTCGCCGATTTCGTCGCTCAGCCGCTCGCGCCAGGCCGCGCCGCCGCGGAACATCAGGGCGGAATAGATGGCGTTGGGCGCGGCGTCGATCCAGGCCTTGAGTTTTTCGCCGCCCGGCTCGGCAAAGACTGATCGTTGCAGGGCACCGTATTTGAGGGTGACCACGGTCCAGTCGAAGGCGCGGAAAATGGCTTCGATACGGTCATAGAGCCCTTCGCGGACGACGCCGTCGAGGCTCTGGCGGTTGTAGTCGATGACCCACCAGGTGTTGCGCAGGCCGTGTTTCCAGCCTTCGAGCAGGCATTCGTAGACATTGCCCTCGTCGAGTTCGGCATCGCCGACCAGGGCGACCATGCGGCCTTCGGGGCGCGATGTGTCGGCCCAGGGCTTGGCCCGCACATAGTCCTGGATCAGCGAAGCAAAGGCGGTGAAGGCGACGCCGAGGCCGACCGAGCCGGTGGAAATATCGACGTCGTCGCTATCCTTGGTGCGGCTGGGATAGGATTGGGCGCCGCCGAAGGCGCGGAATTGCTGGATTTTTTCCAGGCTCTGCTTGCCGAACAGATATTGGATAGCATGAAAGACCGGGGCGGCATGGGGCTTGACTGCGACACGATCCTCCGGCTTCAGCACGCCGAAATAGAGCGCGGCCATGATCGCCGCCATGGAGGCGGAACTGGCCTGATGCCCGCCGACTTTGACGCCGTCGACATTGGGGCGGATGTGATTGGCGTGGTGGATCATCCAGTTGGACAGCCACAGGGCTTTCCTGGTCAGCGCTTCGATGCTGGCGATCCGATCCATGCTTTCCTCCAGGCCATAGTGCCCTGATTTTGCGCCTTGTGGTGCGGCGGTTCTTGTCTATTTTGACCCCGGCAGCGCAGGTTTGCGCAGGAATTGACCAATCTGGAGCATAAAAATGGCGGAAGCCGCCGCTATTGCCCTGACCGCCCTCGACCGGAAAATCCTGCGGGCGCTGCAGGAGGACGGGCGCATGACCGTGCAGGCGATTGCCGAACGCGTCGGGCTTTCGGCCTCGCCCTGCCTGCGGCGGATACGGCAGATGGAGCGGGCGGGGATCATTGCGGGCTATAGCGCGGTGGTGGAGCAGAAGGCCGTCGGGCTGCCGGTTTCCGTGTTTATTTCCATACGGTTAGAGCGGCAGCGCAGCCATGAACTGGATGCGTTCGGGGCAGCGATCAGCCGCTGGCCGGAGGTGATGGAATGCTATTTGATGACCGGACAGTTCGATTTCCTGCTGCGGGTGGTCTGCGCCGATCTGGGGGCCTATGAGCAGTTCCTGCGCGAGCGACTGACGCAGGTGGAGGGCGTGGCCAGCATCGAAAGCAGCTTCTCGCTGGGGCAGGTAAAGTATTCCCGGGTGCTGCCTTTGTGAGTTCGCATCAGGGGCGAATTGGTTAGCACATTGTTAGCATCGAGCGCGCTTATGCGTGAATCCGGCTACCAGCCTGGACCGGCAAAATCGGGCGGGGTGACATTGACCAGGCCGCGGCCGACAATATAGCTGCGATCCACCCAGCCCTGGCCCGGAATGCGGCACCATTGCGTGGCCCCATCGCCGCGCAGGCTGTAGCCGGCATCGCCGATCCAACTGCCATAGGGCGAGTCGGAATCGTTCTGCGTGCATTGGTCGATGGGAATTTCCATGCCGTCGACGAGGCGGCCGACAATGGCATAGCGGAAGCCCGGCCCGTCATGCACGGCGATATTGCCGCCCGAGACCCGCGCGGTGACCGTAAGCGCCTGCGCCGGTATTGCGGCGGCGAGGGCGATGAGGATGGCGAGGGCGATGGGGCGCATGGTGGGTCTCGTGCGGGATTGCCCCCCTGTAGCACGGCTCTGTGGCGCGGCTAAGGCAAGCAGGCCGGGAGGAACCCGGCCGGGCGGCGACCGGGACGGCGTGAATGGCGGGGATGGGGAGGAGTATGGGCGGGCTGAGGGGAGGGGGAAGTTTTTTGTTTTTGCCAGTTGCCGCCCCAACCACCATGTCATCCCGGCCTTGAGCCGGGATCCATCCTGCGGTGGTAGGGCAGGCGCGGTGGAGGGGTGAACCACCTTGCGGCGGTGGCGCGATCTCGGGATGGGCCCCGGCTCAAGGCCGGGGTGACATCGGGGGTGGGGTGGCGCCATTTTGCAATTAGGACCTATTTGCAATACGATGGAGGGTGGGCGGTGGAGAGGGAGGACGGAAGGAAGGATGACGGAAGGGGGGATGGGAGAGTGGGGCAGCGAGGGACGGCTGAGGCTGGCTGACTGGACAGAGAGGTGGCTCCGCGCGATGGTTCGGGCGGAGGGGGCATGCGCAAACTGTTCTGGGTGGTTGCCGGCATCATGGTGCTGGCGGCTTTGGGCAATATTATCGGGGGCACGGATACACCGGTGACGGCGAGGGTCGATCCGGGAGGCGGGCAGGCTGTGGTGCGGGCGGATATTCCGGCGGCGCCACGGTTTGATGCGACATTGTTCGTGTAGCCCAGCGGCCTCAACCTGCGCGAAGCACCGAACACCGGCGGGCGCGTGCTGACGAGTTTGCCGCGGCCGGTGAACGGCAGAGCGGCTGGGTGCTGGTTTCGGCACAGGGCAGGTGGGCTGGGTCAGCGAGCGGTATCTTGCCGGGGCGCCGGTGGAGCCTGATATTTCGGTGCCGGCGCAGAACCAGCCGGGCTATGGGATCGTGCAGCGGCAGACGGCGGCGTCCTGCCCGTCGCGGCGCTATTGCTCGCAGATCGGGTCATGCCAGGAAGCGCGATGGTATTTGGCCAATTGTAGTTGAGGCGCGTTGCTGGACAGCGATGGCGACGGCGTGCCGTGTGAGGCGATTTGTCGGTAGGCTTCTTGTCGTGGTGCAAGACCGTTCGTGCTGCGGAGCGACTGGAAGACAAGAAGGCCACGAGGGCGGGTCCAAATGGCACGGCACATTGGATCGATAGGCGCTTATCCCACGCTAGAAAACTTGAGGATGTCGCGATTAGCTAGAGCATCATAATGTGCATTTGTGGCAGGTTCTAAGTGAATCTCCCACGTTCTCCTGAAGAAAGACAAACACAGATTTCTCACCCAGTCCCTATCATAACGGGCGGTTGCAATTATTTTAACCGACCTAATCAGAGTCACATAAACTATCTCGAATAGTAAGTGTGCCGGCGTTCTTCTGGGACATGCAAAAAGTATTAACGTTGGAGATTTTAGAGTAGACTTTTTATTGCAGACTAAAATCTCTTGTTTTATGGCTGCACGCCTAAATCGAACAGGAAGATTTGATCGATTTTGATCAATGACGGTTGCCCGGGTATAACGGAACCTTTTGTTTGCTCAGCGCCTTGAAAGAAGCTCTCAATAGCTCCTTCTATGTCAGAGATGGGGTATTCCATTTCGTTCAACATGCGAAGTAGTTCTGATTGCTCTGTTCGCATATTTAGTCTTTGCAGCGCCCGCACATCAAAGAGACCTTGGCGGATATAAGAGACAAACACGCTTCGCTGGAATTTCTTGTTAGCTTCAGAAACTCTGGTGTCCAGTACCGCCAAGAAGGAGGTGATCTGAGATAGAAGTTCTTTTATTTTTCTGTTGATTGGTTCGTCCGCAAAATCAGCGGCGTAATACTCGCTTGCTCGTCGGGCCACTCCACGTGACCGCAATAATGGGAGCCAACTGAATTGTAGGTTTCGTCGAAGAGTACGGCGAAGCTCCGAAAGCGGGCGTATGTTCTCGCTGATGGAATTTTGTCGAGAAAGCAGTTCGGCCAAAATGTTGCGCTCGGTTACTCTGAACCTGCCAGATTCAGAATCGTCCTCGTCAACATAGTAGCGCGTTATAGGAGCCTTGCTGTGTGGCCGGAAACGAATATCGAGTACGTTCGAACGAGACGTATCTTTTTCGATCGTTAAAACGGGGACGCGCTTACTTTCGGTATTTCTGAACTTCACAGTAAGAGACTGGAACTGGCCTTGGGCAAGTTCTGATGCGTCGAGATTTAGTGACGCATACAACAACCTTACAAATGAAGTTTTTCCAGAGCCATTTCGTCCAATGATAAAATTCACGTCGTCCCACATGGGGACCGATATTTGACGGTAGCCTTGGAATCCTTTGACTTGAACTTCTTTGACTATAAGTGACATGCGAGTTCCACGGCTAACAGAGCCAACTGCAGCATAAGTCGTTGATCAAAACATTCAAGAGGAGTATCAATCATAGCCGTCAAGAGACGGCAGGTGCGGCGCTCTCCACCAGGTTCTAAGACACCTCCCCCTCCAGCGTATCCAGTTCCATCTCCCGCAGCCGCTTCACTTCGTCCCTCAGCCTTGCGGCCTTCTCAAACTCCAGATTCGTCGCCGCTTCGCGCATCTGGGCTTCCATGTCTTTGATGACGGCGGCGAGGTTGGCGCCGACGGCGACCGCCTCCTTGCCGTCTTTGCCTTTGCCGATGGAGATCGTGACGTGGTCCTGTTCGTAGACGCTGTCCACGATGTCGTGGATGTTGGAGCGGACGGATTGGGGGGTGATGCCGTTGGCTTCATTGTAGGCCAGTTGCTTTTCGCGGCGGCGGTTGGTTTCGGCTAGGGCGCGGGTCATGGAGCCGGTTTCGCGGTCGGCGTAGAGGACGACTTTGCCGTCGACGTTTCTGGCGGCGCGGCCGATGGTCTGGATGAGGGAGGTTTCGCTGCGGAGGAAGCCTTCCTTGTCGGCGTCGAGGATGGCGACGAGGCCGCATTCGGGGATGTCGAGGCCTTCGCGGAGGAGGTTGATGCCGACGAGGACGTCGAAGGCGCCCAAGCGCAGGTCGCGGATGATTTCGATGCGCTCGATGGTGTCGACATCGGAGTGCATGTAGCGGACGCGAATGCCCTGTTCGTGCAGGTATTCGGTGAGGTCCTCGGCCATTTTCTTGGTGAGGACGGTCAGCAGGGTGCGGTAGCCCTTGGCATTGGTCTGGCGGATTTCGTCGACGACATCATCGACCTGGGCCTTGGCCGGGCGAATTTCGACCGGGGGATCGATGAGGCCGGTGGGGCGGATGACCTGTTCGGCGAAGACGCCGCCGGTCTGGTCCATTTCCCATGAGCCTGGCGTGGCCGAGACATAGACCGATTGCGGGCGCATGGCGTTCCACTCCTCGAAGCGGAGGGGGCGGTTGTCCATGCAGGAGGGCAGGCGGAAGCCGTATTCGGCGAGGGTGGCCTTGCGGCGCAGGTCGCCGCGATACATGGCGCCGAGCTGGCCGATGGTGACGTGGCTTTCGTCGACGAAAACCAGGGCATTGTCGGGCAGGTATTCGAACAGGGTCGGCGGCGGCTCGCCGGGTTTGCGGCCGGAGAAGTAGCGGGAATAATTCTCGATGCCGGCGCAGGAGCCGGTGGCTTCCATCATTTCGAGGTCGAAGAGGGAGCGCTGTTCGAGGCGCTGGGCTTCGAGGAAGCGGCCGGCGCCGTTGAGCTCCTGCAGGCGGGCTGCGAGTTCGGCACGGATGGCCTTGATGGCCTGGTTCATCGTGGTGCGCGGCGTCACGTGGTGGGAATTGGCGAAGACGCGGATGAAGGTGAGATCGGCGCTTTTTTTGCCCGTAAGAGGGTCAAACTCTACGATCGACTCTATTTCGTTGCCGAAGAGGGTGACGCGCCAGGCGGCGGCTTCGTAGTGGGCGGGGAAGATTTCGACGGTGTCGCCGCGCACGCGGAAGGTGCCGCGGACGAAGCCGGTGTCGCCGCGCTTGTATTGCAGCGCGACCAGCTTGGCGAGCAGCTCGCGTTGGTCGATCTTCTGGCCCTTCTGCACGTCGATGGTCATGGCCGTGTAGTCTTCCACTGAGCCGATGCCGTAGATGCAGGAGACGGAGGCGACGATGATGACGTCGTCGCGCTCGAGGATCGCGCGCGTGGCCGAGTGGCGCATGCGGTCGATCTGCTCGTTGATGGTGGATTCCTTCTCGATATAGGTGTCGGTGCGCGGGACGTAGGCCTCGGGCTGGTAATAGTCGTAGTAGGAGACGAAATATTCCACCGCATTGTCGGGGAAGAAGGATTTGAACTCGCCATAGAGCTGGGCGGCGAGGGTCTTGTTGGGGGCGAGGATGAGGGCCGGGCGGTTGGTCTGGGCGATGACCTGGGCGGCGGTGAAGGTCTTGCCGGAGCCGGTGACGCCGAGCAGGACCTGATCGGATTCGCCATTGTTGATGCCCTCGACCAGCTCGGCGATAGCGGTGGGCTGGTCGCCGGCCGGTTTGTAGTCGGTCTGCATGCGGAAGGGGCGGGAGGGTGCGCGCTTTTCGAGCAGATTGGCGGCCTTGTGCGGCACCCAGGGGGAGGAGCCCTCCACTTCCTTGCGGCCGTGCAGGATGATCTGTTCAAGGGCCTTGACCGTGGCGGTGACGCCGACGGTGCTGGCATCTTCGATGGTGCGGCTGGAGCCGGATTTGGACCTGGCGCTGCTGAGGGCGTCGCGCAGCTTGCCGAGGGTTTCGGGATCCTTGGCGGCGGCGCGGGAGATGTCGCGGGCGGAGAGGGCCTTGTCGGAGGGTTTGTGGCCGAAGCCGGCCTGTTCGGCCTCGCCGAATCCGAAGTCGATGCGATCGACGGAGTTGATCTTGGTCTTGCTTGTCCTGGCCGACATGCCGGTGACGGTGTCGTGGCTGGACTTGGTGGTGCGGCGTTTTTCGAGAGCGGTCTTTTTCTTTTCAGCCTGCGCCAGAGCCTTGCGCGCGTCTTCCTCGGCCTGGGCGGCTTCGGCGGCGAGCTTCTGGTCGGCGCGGTCGAGCGCGCGCTTGTTGCGCATGCGCTCGGCATAAAGCGGCTTGTTGGCGGCCAGATCCTCGGCCTTCTCGATCTCGCCGAGGAAATCGTCGATGGAAAAGTCGGCTTTGCCCGGGCGGGCGGATTTGTCGGCCATGAGGATACCAAAGCTCTAGGGGAGCGACTCAGATGGGGAACGAGGCGCGCGGATGCAATGTTCCGCAGAGCATAGAGGGTATCGAACGGAGAGGGAACGGGGGCTGCTGACAGGGAGAGTCAGGAACAGGCCCGGACAGAGAAAAATGCCCGCCTGGTGGCGGGCATCTGCGTTCAGGCGATGAGGCTTTCGGGGACCTTGCCGCCATTGGCGGCGAGTTTGGCGAGAACCTGCTTGTGCAGCCAGATATTCATGGCGGCGGAGTCGGATTTGTCGCCGGTATAGCCGAGCTCGTCGGCGAGCTGCTTGCGGGCGGTGAGGGAGGAGTCGAGATCGAGGGCCTTCATGAGGTCGACGATGGAGGTCTTCCAGTTGAGCTTCTGGCCCGATTTGGCGACGGCGGCGTCGAGCACAGCACCGACATCGACCTTGGCGGCGGCGGCATTGGCCGCTATGGCGTCGGCAATGGCCTTGTTGGCGGCGGCCATGCCGGCATCGAGCGCGGCCTGCTGGGCGGCCTTGATATCGGGGGAGGCGGCCGGCGTGGGCGCCTTGGCGGATGTGGCGGGCGAAGCGCCGGCGGGCGCATCCGCGCCGAAAATCCTGGATTTGATGCTGTCGAACAAGCTCATGGAGCGACCCTCGTCAATTGTTAAGTCCTTTTCAGGGCGCAAATTCGCGGCGATATCAAGGCCGGAATAGCCGGGCCGGGATATACTTGCCGACATAAAAGTGCAGGGCGCGTCGAAAGCCGGGGGCGTGCTTCGTCGTCAGGGCATGGGGTGCCGAAGGGGCGCCTGTTTCGGGAGATGAGAAATGAAGATTGCAGGTTGGGTATTGAGCGGGCTGATCGGGCTGTTTCTGGTGGTTGCGTCAGCCGCGCCGAAATTCATGGGGATCGAGGCGGCGACCTATGCCATGGAAGTGGTGGGCTGGCCGGTGAAATACCTGCTGCTGATCGGCTGTATCGAGGTGGGATGCGTGATCCTGTTCCTCATTCCGCGGACGGCATTGCTGGGCGCCGTGTTGACCACGGGGCTGCTGGGCGGCGCGCTGGCGGCCAATCTGCGGGTGGATAATCCGCTGTTCAGCCACACGCTGTTTTCTATTTATCTCGGCGTGGCGGTGTGGGTGGCGCTGTGGCTGCGCGAGGAAAAGCTGCGCGGCGTGTTTCCGCTGGTGAAGTAGCTCAGGCAAGGCGACCGGGGCGGGTGGCGAACCAGATCGTGTGGCGCGCACCCCGGCCGCTTCTGGTGGCGCGGACGCCGATTTCCTCGACGTCCATGCCCGATTGCCTCAGGCGCTTGGTGAATTTCGCATCGGGCGCGGAGGACCAGACGGCCAGGTGACCGCCCGATGTCAGGGCGGCTTTGGCGGTGGCGAGACCGGCAGCGCTGTAGAGCCGGTCATTGGCCGGCCGCGACAGGCCGTCGGGACCGTTATCGACATCGAGCAGGATGGCGTCGAACGGCGTGCCTGAGGTGATGGCGGTGGCGACATCGCCCTGGTGGAGCTTTACCCTGTCATCATCGAGGCTGGTGCCATGGATGGCATTGAGCGGACCGCGCGCCCAGGCGACGACTTCGGGTACCAGTTCGGCCACGACGATTTCGCTGCCGGCGGGGAAGCTCTGCAGGGCGGCGCGCAGGGTGAAGCCCATGCCGAGGCCGCCGATCAGGATGCGCGGTTTGGCCCTGGCGGCGAGGCGGGCGGCGGAGAGGGTTGCCAACTGCTCTTCGGAACCGCTGAGGCGACTGTTCATCAGTTCGGTCGTGCCGGACATGATGGAGAATTCGGTGCCGCGCTGCATCAGCTTGAGCACGCCGCCGCCGGGCATGGTGGCTTCATCGAGCTTGATCCAGGGCAGCATGGGCGGAGTCCTGTGGTGGCGGCAGAGGCCGCTGCCGTAGCAGGAAGGCGTTGCCGGCGGCAAGGGAAGGGCGGCGGATCAGCAGGCCGGTAGTGGCTGTTCGGCCCAGGCGGCGGCGAGGCGGGCGACGTCTGCCATGCGGGACTGGCCCTTGGGATCGGCCATGCCATGATCGAGCGCGGGAAATTCCCAATAGGTGAGGTTGCAGCGGCCCTGCTCGGCAAAGCGGTTTGCCAGGATGCGGACGGAGCGGACCGGGGCGGTGTCGCGCCCGCCATAGATCAACAGGAAGGGCGTGTCGGTTGCTTCGAGATAGTCGGAGGAACGGTGGTCGAGACTATCGGCCCAGAAGCGGAAGGTGTGGCCGGAGAGCATGGCACTACTGTCCGGGTTGGCGCGGGCTTCGGCAAAGCCGGCGCTGACGGTGGTCTGGCCCTCGGGCGGCACCGTGGACAGGACCATTTCGCCAAAGGTGCCGCCGACGGAGCCGGAGAGCAGGATGGCGGCGGCGGGGTGGATGCGGGCGGCCAGCCGTTCCATGGCCAGTCCGCCTTCCGAGCCGCCAAACAACACGATCGGCAGGGGTGGTTCACTGGCCGGCTGGAGATGGGCCAGCACACGCTCGTAGTCGAGAATGCGGCTGGAGAGGGTGTAGGTGTCGAGAAATTCCACCGGGCAATCGTCGTAGCCGTTTTCTATGGGATCGCCGGGGGCAATGCCGGATTTTTCGACGATCAGGGCGGTGTAGGCGGGGAAGGCGGCGCGGATGGTTGCCAAGTTGGCGCTGCCACTTGCCGGTCTGCACCCGGAGCCTTGTGCCAGCACGAGCAGGCCGGTGCTTTCGCGCTGCGGCGCATCCAGCAGGTAATGAATGATCGTGCCATCGGGGCGGGGGAGTTGGTGGGTTTGCGGGGCAGCAGAGACCGTGCCGGCTGACAGCGCCAGCAGGAGAAAGGGGAGCAGCGATTTCATGAGGTCATTCCGGGCGGGGTTGCAGGGACAGCGGCAGCAGCGAGAGCAGGGTCAGCACCAGTAGTGGCAGCAGAGCCGGCTGGCCGAGCGACAGGCCAATCTGGCCATGGACGTCGGGCGCGGGGAGCGTGACGCCGAGCTGGAGCGCCGCGGCGAAGGCCGCGCCGCAAACGGCGCCGACTATCGGCCAGCGGCGCGATGCCCTTCGGCGGTGGGCGGCGAGCAGCGTCAGCCAGGCGATGAGAACCGGCGCGGCGAGAAGCAGAAGGGCGAGACCACTGCCCAGATCGGCAATGATCGGGCGCAGGCTGGTGCCGGCCACCAGAAGCAGGACGAGCGTGAAGGCCACGACGAGACCGGCCTGGCAGGCGAGGGGCAGCACAATATAAAACAGGGCGGGCCAGCGGGCGGCGCGGCTGCGAAAGCGCGGATCTGCCAGCATGGGCAGGAGCAGGGCATCGGCGCTGCCCAGTCGGCGGTCAGCCTCATTACGGGCGGCCTGTGCCCGAAACCCCTGTTGGCGCAGGTGATCGTAGAGGTCGTCGCGATGTTCGGAGAGTTCGCGCAGATAGCGGCGGACATGGGCGGGCGAGGTGCCGGCGCGCAGCAGGGTTTCGCGCAGATTTTCAAGCTGGTCGGGCATGGGCGGGTGCCTCCAGAATGGCGCCAATGGCGGTGTTGAGATTGCGCCATTGGGCAGCCAGCGCCTCCAGCCGGCCAAGGCCGTCGGCGCTGACGGCGTAATAGACGCGGCTGCGGCCATTGATGGTCTGGCGGCGGGCGGTGAGCGCACCATCGCGTTCGAGCGCATGCAGGAGCGGATAGATGACGCCTTCGGCAAAGCCGATGGCCTCGCCGCTGGCGTCGCGGATCGCCTGCACGATTTCGTAGCCATACATTTCCCGGTCGCGCAGCAGGCGCAGGACGAGGAGTTCGGGAACGCCGTTGAGAAACGGCGAGGAGGGCGCGGGCATGACGTATACCTAGTTTTGATAGGTAAGGATTTATGCCTATGGGCGATAGGTATGTCAAGCCGGGCGATCACGCAGGATTGGCCGCCGCGCATAAGCAAAGGCCGTCACGCATCAGAAATTCCGGTTTCAGGGCGCGCTTAGGACTGCAAGTGGTCGCAAGTTTTCTGTATTGTCGCCACTCCCATGGGGGTGAGGGCTCGTTATGCAGAACTGGTTGTTTTCCAGCGGAAACCATGCGTGGGCGCATGATTTCGACGCGCTTGAGCGCGCGGATTTCCAGCGGGGACCGGTGCCGGCCTATCTGGAGGAGACGCCGGTCTTTCCCGGCATCTGGCTCTATCGGGGCGAGGCGGCGGGACGCAGCCGGTTCAACATGGAGGTGGAGGCCGGCGCAGGCACGCGGGGGCGGATCATCATGGGCAGCATGCTGGGCGGGAATGGCGTGATGGCGCTGGAAGGCTGCGACGAGCAGACCTGGCGCGAGGACGGAAGGACCTACCTGCTGTCGCCCACCGAGCGGCGCATGCGCTACGACATTGCCGCCGAAGACGGCTGGCGCACCATTGCACTGCGGCTGGAAACGGAAGCGCTGGACCTGCTGGGCAGCGATGGCAACCTGCCCGATGTGGTGCGCGACGTATTGGAAGGGCGGGTGGACGACCTGGCCGACGTGGCCACGATTTCGGGGCCGTTGCGGGCCGTCAGCCACATGCTGCTGCGTATGCCCTATGAGGGATCGATGCGGGTGCTGTACCGGCAGGCCAAGGTGCTCGAATTGCTGGCGCATCTGTTCGACCGGTTCGAGGTGGAGGATGATCGCGGCCCACTGGCCTCCAGGGAGATGGCGTGGGTGCGCCGGGCGCGCGAGCGCCTGCTGGAGGACCTCCGCGAGCCGCCGGACCTGGAGACACTGGCGCTGGATGTGGGGCTGACGCCCAAAAGGCTCAATCGCGGTTTTCGCAGCCTCTATGGCACGACGGTGTTCAACTATCTGCGCGATGCCCGGCTCGACGCCGCGCGGGCGGCGCTGGAGGGCGGCACGCCGCTCTCGCTCAAGCAACTGGCATGGGAACTGGGTTATGGGCAGGTGACCAATTTCGCCACCGCCTTCCGCCGTCGGTTCGGCGTGGCGCCGGGGGCCTACCGGGCGCAGGCCGCCGAATAAAGGCGCGTTATGCGCAACGGCGATCGTTATGCGCAAGGGGTGGCCGGGTTGTTCCTCCGGGGCAAAGCAGCGAAGGGGGAGGGCTCCAATTGACGAGCGTGGAGCCCCGCAAATCCGCAGGAATTCAGTAAACTGGAATGCCAGCAGGCCGTATCCGGCCGGCAGCAGGAGAGAATGGTCCTTTGCCAGCGCACGAAAAGGCGTGGTCCGTGGTTTCGACGGGGCCGGGCGTATCACGGTCGCCGATGCCGCCCTCAGCATCTTCATGGAACATGCCATCGTACAGGACGGCATTTCCCTGTTTGCCGGCGGAGGAAGCTCGCCGAGCGGATACAGCCTTTCCCCGACCGGTGAAATGCCATCGCGTAACCTGGTGATCGGCTGCCTGCTGGGCGGGGCCGGCAGTATCGTGGCAGAGGGCAATGAAACGCAGGACTGGCGGCTGCCGGGGCAGATGTATGCGGTGAGCCTGTCGGAGCGGCAATTGCGCTACGATATCAGCGGGCAGGCCGATTATCGCTCGGTGGCGGTGATGCTGACGCCGGACGCGCTCGAACTCATGGCCAGCGAAGATGGTGTGCCGGAACTGGTGGCGCGCGTGCTGGAGGGGCGGTCCGAGCCGATCTCGCTGATGCGGGCCATGTCGGCCGGTGCGCTGCGCGCGGCGCAGGACCTGATGGCGCCGATCTACCAGGGCCGGATGGGCATGCTCTATCAGCGGGCCAAGACGCTGGAACTGATCGCGCACCAGATGGATGTGCTGGCGGAGGAACCGGCGATGCCGGGGGGCCTCAGCCCGCGCGAGCTCATCCGCGTGCGCGAGGCGCGGGAGCGGCTGCTGGCCGACCTGGCCACGCCGCCGGACCTCATGGCGCTGGCGCGGTCGGTGGGGCTGGCGCCCAAGCGGCTCAATCTGGGGTTCCGGCAACTGTTCGGCATGACGGTGTTCAGCTACCTGCTGGAGGCGAGGCTGGTCGCGGCGCGGCAGATGCTGGAAGAGGGGCTCGATATTCCGCTCAAGCAACTGGCCTGGATGATGGGCTATCGCCAGCCGTCGAATTTCATCACCGCGTTCCGGCGGCGGTTCGGGGTGTCGCCGGGGATCTACCGGCGCGACCTGGAGGATAGCTGAGCGGCGGTTTTGCGCGAGGGCAATGGTTATGCGTGCCGGTTCGCTGCGTTGAGAGGATGAACAGAGTCACCTAGTTGGCAGGACCGGCACCCGTGAAAGGGGCCGGTCTTTTGTATTGTGGGAGAACGAGATGGGTCCGGGAAATTTGCGATTGCGGTCGTCGGTGCTCGCGGCGGGACTGCTGGCGACGACGGCGCTGGCCGGCCTGGCGCCGGCATATGGGGCGCGGATCGACAATCTCTGGGACGACCATGGTCCGGCCCGCGATGGTATTGCGGTGAGCAATGACGGGACCATCTACGTGGCGGGCGCAAAATATTACACGCCAAGCGGCGTGGTCGAGGTCCCCGGGCCTGTGCGGGAAGTGGTTATTTCCGGCCTTTCCGGGGATGGCAGCGTGGTGGTTGGGAGCACGGTTTTCGAGCATGGGCTTTCGCGCGCATTCCGCTGGACGAATGGGGGCGTTCCGCAGGATTTGGGCAGCCTGATCGACAGCGAAACGCGCAGCTATTCCGGTGCAACTGGGGTTTCGGGCGACGGGAGCCGGGTCGTGGGCTGGTCAAACCGGGATGAGCTATCAAATCGCGGCGCCTTTATCTGGGTCAGCGGGGCGACGGGCGGGGTGTCGCATAACGAACAGATGTTTCAACTGGTGGCGGCGGACACGGCTGAAACCAATGCGAGAGCGATCTCGGACAATGGCAATTTTGTTGTCGGAACCTACCAGAGGGTGCTGGACGGCTTTGTGTACCAACGCGCCATGCGCTGGGACGTCACGGACATCGAAACGAGTGGGCCCCAGGATGGTGTGCCGCTCGGAAACCTGGGCGGTACGACATCCTGGGCCAGCGCGGTTTCGGGTGATGGCACGCAGGTGGTCGGGACGTCGACGATCGCGGATGGGCGCGCGCGCGCTTTCCTCTGGACCGAGGGCGGTACAGGCGGCGTGGAGGGCAACTTGCAGATGCGCGACCTGGGCACGCTGGGGGGCAATGAGAGCCGGGCAGAAGGGATTTCTTCCAACGGACACTATGTCGTTGGTTCCTCGGAACCCGCCGCGGGCAGCAGAAGCATAGCCTTCCGCTGGTCGGAAGAGGACGGGATGGTCAGCGTTGCCGGCCTGCTTGCCGATGAAGGGGTGGATATCGGCTCGTGGATATTGAAGGTCGCCAGGGACGTTTCCGACGATGGCCAGGTCATTGTCGGGACAATGAATGTCGGCGACGACGAGAGGGCCTATCTGGTGCGCCTCAACGCTGACGGCCCTGGGCCTGGGCCAGGACCGGGCCCTGGGGGCGGTGGCGGCATCATGGATGTCAAGGAATATCACCAGACGCTGTTCGCGTCGGCGGGCATTGCCAATGCCGGGGAGTATCTGAGCTGGTTGCCGATGAACGGGGCGCATCATCGACCCTTGATGATGACGCCGAACCTGAGCGGGGACATGTGCGCCTGGGCGACGGGTGACCTGGCCCATCATGGCGGGACGTCGACCGGCATGGGGCTGGCCGAGGCGGGGGCCTGTGTCGATCTGGCGGGCGGTTCGGTGCGGCTGGGGACGGCGGTGGGTATCAGCCGTTCGTGGCAGGACCTGGCGCTGGGCGGATCGGCGCGCATGGCGGGGCAATATGTGCTGGGCGAGGCCGACTGGCAGCCCGACGGCACGCCGCTGCTGTTCTCGGTGACCGGCATGCTGGGCGGCTGGCAGGCCAATATCGAGCGGGCCTATTCCAATGGCGCGGCGACGGCGGTGTCGAGCGGGCAGACCAATGCCTTTGGTGGCGTGGTGCGGGTGCGGGCGGACTGGCTGGAAGCGGCGCAGATCGGCAATACCAGCTTCAATCCCTATGCTTCCATCGGGTTCGGCCATGTGCATGTGGATGGCTATGCCGAAACCGGCGGGCCGTTTCCGGCGCGGTTCGATGCGCAGAATCTGTCGAGCGCCGATATCCGTATCGGCCTGACGGCGGTGACGGAATTCTCTGCCCAGACCAAGCTGAGCACCACATTCGAAGTGGCGCATCGCAGCGGCACGGCCGCGGCGGCGAAGGGGAGCGTGGACGGGTTGTTCGCCTTCAATATCGGGGGCGGCAGCTATGGGCAGACCTGGCTGCGGGCCGGGCTCGAGCTCGACCATAAGGTGACCGAGAACCTGGCGCTGTCCACCTCGCTGCATATGGCCACCAATGGCCGCGACCCCAGTGTTGCGGGCTCGGTGGGGATCAAGGCGGCGTTCTAGGCGGTTCCACGACCGGCTTATACGGACGCTACAGGTCCGTCGTGTTCCGGTCGGTTCCCCTGCATTCCCAAAACGCAGAACCGATCGGTGACGCCACCCTGTAACAGGGTGGCGTCTTTTGTTTTGGCCGCGCGGACGGTTATGCGCGGCAGCAATGATTATGCCTCAAGGGCCGCGGCGTTGAACGCGCCGCCGCCGTCTCCTAGTTCGCAGGCCAGGCCCAGTTCCGGGCCGTTTTTGCGTTTCAGGAGAGGGACATGGCAACACGATCGTTCGGCACGGCGCCGCGCAGGCGCGGGGCATGGCGGCTGGCGGGCATGGCAATGCTGCTGGGCACGACGGCCATCGTGACGGTCCCCCGGGCCGAGGCGGCGGGGGAAATCATCGATCCGTCGCGGCAGGACCTCGGTTACCATTATTACGACATTCCGGCGCTCAGCGCCGATGGCAGCATTTTCGTCGGCAACGTCTATGACGCGTTCAACCGCATCTATACCGGCTATTACCAGGAGCCCGGCGGGGTGACGAGCCTGCCCGGTTTTGGGGTCGGCACGTCGCTCATCTACGGCATGAGCGGGGATGGCCGCTGGGTGGTCGGCTATTCGCAGAACCTGGCCGGCTATAACCGGGCCTTCCTGTGGGATGCGCCGAATGGCGTGCCGATCGACCTGGGCCTGCTCTATCCCGCTATTCCCAATGCCCATATGGCGGCCCGGGATGTTTCCGGTGACGGCACGCGGGTGGTTGGTTCCTATATCCGCCCCGGCATGACCCGTGCCTGGGCCTGGATCAAGGACGCGACCACCGGCGAGGTGGACAATGAGGAAATGTATCGGCTCGACGGGCTGGACGATGCCAATAACTGGGCCGCCTGGACGATTTCGGACGATGGCCACTATGCCGCCGGCTATAGCGACGGCAATGCGACCGCTTCGCGGGCGGTGCGCTGGGACCTGTCGGGGCTGGAGGCCGGCAGTCCGGGCGCCAGAACCCCGCTCGATCTCGGCTCGTTCACCGGGGTCGAGGACGGTTGGTCCACCGCGCGTGATATCTCCGCGGATGGGCGGATCGTTGTCGGCGCCGCGGCGGATCCGGACGGTATCAGCCGGGCGTTCCGCTGGGTGGAAGGCGCCGCGGGCGGCGTCGGCGCCAATGTGCAGATGTATGACCTGGGTACGCTGGTGCCCTCGCGCTCCGATGCGGAAAGCGAGGCCAAGGCCGTATCGCGCGATGGCGCCTATATCGTGGGCTGGAGCAACGCAGCAGCCGAAGCGAGCGAGGAGGAAGATGACAGGCTGGCCTTCCGCTGGACCGAAGAAACCGGCATGGAATCCATGCATGACTGGCTGGAGCGGCACGGGGTTACGCTGGCAGACGGGCAGGTGCTGACCGAAGCCACGGCGGTTTCTGACAATGGACGGGTTATTGCCGGGCTCATGAGCACCGCTGAGCCAGGGTCGGGCGCCTTCATCGCCCGCGTCACTGGCGATGGTGGCGGCGATGGCGGGCTGATGGATGTGGCGGAATATCAGCGCTCGCTGTTCTCGACGACGCAGATTGCCAGTGCCGGCGAGTTCCTGACCTGGCTGCCGATGAACGGGGCGCATCACCGGCCGCTGATGCAGCAGGGGCGGCTGGAGGATGGCCATTGCATGTGGGCCACCGGCGATTTCGGGCTGCATGGGGAAAGCGGCACGGGGCTGGGGCTGGCGGAAGCCGGCGGCTGCATTGACCTGCTGGGTGGCAGCGTCAAGGCGGGGCTGGGCGTGGGCACCAGCCATTCCTGGCAGACGCTGGCGCTGGGTGGCTCCAGCCGACTCAACGGGCAATATGTGATCGGCGAGGTGGACTGGCAGCCTGACGGCACGCCGCTGCTGCTGTCGCTGACCGGCATGCTGGGCGGCTGGCAGGCCGAGATGCATCGCGGCTATAGCAATGGCGCGGCGACGGCCTATTCGGACGGCAAGACGAGCCTCGGCTCGGGCGTGATCCGGCTGCGGGCGGACTGGCTCGGGGCTGCCGAAATCGGCAATACGACGATCAATCCGTGGGCGTCGGTGGCGTTCGGGCGGCAGCATATTGCCGCCTTCACCGAGACCGGCGGGCCGTTTCCGGCGCATTTCGATGCGCAGACTTTGGGCATGGCCGAGATGCGGCTGGGCGTGGCGGCGGTGACCGAATTTTCCGCGCAGACCACGCTGACCACCAGTTTCGAAGTGGTGCATCGCAGCGGCGACGCGCCGGCGGCCAAGGGCAATGTGATCGGGCTGTTCGATTTCAGCCTGGGCGGGGGCACGCGAAGCGCCACCTGGCTGCGCGCCGGGCTCGAACTGGATCACCAGATTGCCGACAATTTTGCGCTGTCAGGCTCGGTGCATGCGGCGACCAATGGGCGCGATCCGTCGATCTCCGGGTCGGTTGGGCTTAAATTCACTTTCTAAGAGACAAGAAGATGCAGTTTTTCAAGAAGACGATTCTGGCTTTTGCCGCGCTGGCGGGGTTTGCCGTGCCGGTTGCGGCGCTCGATATGAACCGCGCGGGCACTGTCGTGACCATCATGGAGAAAATCTCCGAGGAGAGCGGCGAGGACATCTATTACGGCGCGGGCGATGTGTTCCTGGAGCTCGATTATAACGGCTATATCGCCGCGGCCGGGTTCGGCGAGGCGGACTGGATCGCCACGTTTGACGAGGTGGTGACCGGCTATATGGCGACCATTCCGCAGGACGAGTTCGACGCGATGTTCCGCGACGTGGTGGCGATGCTGGAGGCATCGACGCTGAGCGACGAGCAGAAGGCCGAACTGCGCCAGGACATGGTGCTGCATATTGCCGAGGCGCAGCGGGCGCGGGAAAGCGGCATGGTGCATGCCCAGGCGGTGCTGCCCTATGCCGACCGGCTGTATCCGATGTTTTTCGGGGAGTAACCCCGCCGATCTCCTCCCGGAGTTGGCAGCGTCAGTCCCTGCATTCCCAGCAAAGATGCTGCCAAGACAGAGCGCCGTCCAAAAGGACGGCGCTCGACGTATTTTTGGAACCTTCTAGCGCGCGGGTGTCCACACCACCCAGGCGAAGAGCAGGACGCCGGCGAAGGTGATGAGCGAGCCGGCGGCGACCAGCGGCTCGAGGGCGGTATTGCCCTGCAGCAGCAGGTAGAGCGAGACGGCCATCAGCACGACGCCGATGACATAGACGAAATACTGGATCATCGGCAGGCGGCCGGATGCCTTGGCCGGGTTCAGGGCGTAATAGCCGCCGAACACGGCCGACGTGACCCAGCCGAGCAGGTTGATATGGGCGTGGGCGCCGATGACATTGTGGTTCTGGCTGATCGACATGTGAATGCCGATGGCGATGCCGACGATCAGGAACAGGATCGCGGTGCGAAAATAGTATTCGGATATGCGTGGCATAGTTGTTGTCTCCCCCAAAGCTGCCCTCTGGCGTCTCCTCACAGACTCGGGTCAGCGGGGGCATGGTAGGCCGGAGTTTTGGCGAAATCCATCGGTCCGCAGCAACAATGCAGCGCCACCCCGGAAGGAGTGGCGCTGGCTGATCGGAGCGAGGGTTCAGAGCGCCTGGAAGCTCGAAATGGCGTTGTCGTAGGTGCCGAGCGAGCTCTTGGACGTGGTGATGGTGGTGCACATGCCGCCATACCAGCTGTTCTTGCAGATGGTGACCTGGGCGCCGCCCTCGACGCTGATCGAGGAGATGGCATTGTTCCAGCTACCGGCCAGGGTCGGATTGCTATCACCAGGGCTGACGCAGAACTGGCTGCCGCTGAAATTGGTGCTCTTGAAGAAGCAGACCTTGGGCGCGGCGGGGGCAGGCGGGGCCGGCAGCGGCGCATCGCCGATGCCGAAGGAGAAGGCCGGGCCGCCGGGGCCGACGGTGACGCCGAAATTGAACGGAATATCGGGCTTGGACGGGCCGGGCGCCGGCTGGGCGGCGGCGGGCTTGAGGTAATTGGCCGAGACCCAGCCATCAGTGCCGGCATTGCGATCGACGAAGCACCAGGAGCCCTGGCAGTCGAGGACATCGACCAGTTCGCCAGCGCTGAGCGTGCCGACCTTGGCGTGGGAGGTGCCGGGCCCGGTACGGACATTAACCGCGCCGGTGGCGATGCCGGGCTGGGCAAAAGCGGCAGCAGTCGACAGCAGGACAACGGCAGCGGCGGAAGACACAGCAGTGATGTGCTTGATGTTCATTTCGATAACCCTCGTTTGACTTGTAGGGAGCGTGAAGCGCGCCCGTTTTCGAGGGGGAATAGACAGTATTGGCGCTGAACTGGCGCTGAATGGGGTGTTTAGGGGGCGTGGTCAGAATGGGCGGGCAGAGCCGTGGAAAGATGAATGAGGCATGGTGGGCGTGGCCCACCCCCACCCTTGATCCCTCCCCACAAGGGGGAGGGAGACGATGAACATTGACGCCTCAGCCTGCCCTCTCCCCTTGAGGGAGAGGGTGGAAATCCGCGTTCAGCGGATTTCCGGGTGAGGGGTGCTGCGCTCTTCCATGCTCCAATGGTTGTGGGTAGCGCAGAACCCCTCATCCGCCCTTTGGGCACCTTCTCCCTCAAGGGGAGAAGGGAAACCCCCAAGCTCCACGCGGCCAAACACTCCCCCTCAAGGGGAGTTAGGCGGGACGATGGTGTCGTGCGGACCGCTCAAAGTGGGGCGGGCGACCGAGCTAAGACGCCTCAATACACCCGGATCGAAGACAGGGCGCGGCGGAGGTAGGGGGCGAGGGTGGGCTGGGAGGCGATGATGCGCTCGCAATAGGACTGGAAGCCGCGGTCGCGGCAGGCAGCGGCGGAGACATTGCCGTCGATCCGGACGGAAGCGAAGCTGTTGTCGAGGCCGAGCAGAGCCAGGTCGTTGATGACGCGGCCGGAGCCGACGCAGAGCTCGGCGCCGGTGAAGTTGGTGCCCTGGTAGAAGCAGACCATGCCGGGACCACCGGCGGGATAATCGGGATTGACGCCGCCGGGCCAGTCGGCCGGGGTGAGGCCGAAGACCACGGATTGCTTGCCGGTCCAGCCGCGGCCGCCGGGGCCATCGACGTTGCACCACAGTTTCTGGCAGCGCAGCACCTTGATCTGCTGGTCGGCGGCGATTTCGCCGGTCACGGCATAGGCCAGGCCCGGGCCTTCGCGCAGGATGAGCGTATTGCTGCTCCAGGCATGGGTGCCGGCCTCGGAAGCGGCGAAGGCTGGCGCCATGGCCAGTAGCGTGATGGCGGCAAGGGCCGTCAGGAAGCGGGTGACATGACGCATGGCTGAATCCCGGATGCTCTCGATGGTGCCAGCCTAGCGCGGCAGGCGGCCCGCTCCAAGGGGCAAAACAAAAAGGGCGCGGCTGGAGCCGCGCCCTTTGCTGTGAACTGTGTTCGCCGTTTAGCGCAC
Source organism: Devosia ginsengisoli (assembly GCF_007859655.1). Lineage (NCBI taxonomy): Bacteria > Pseudomonadati > Pseudomonadota > Alphaproteobacteria > Hyphomicrobiales > Devosiaceae > Devosia > Devosia ginsengisoli. The sequence continues at coordinate 1,913,401 of NZ_CP042304.1, read as the reverse complement.
GCGCACCGAAGCGACGTAGTCGTCGAAATCGCCCAGCGAAGAGGCGCTGGTGGTGTAGGTGCGGCAGTTGCGATAGCTGCTTTCCGAGCAGACCTGGACCTGCAGGCCGCCACGGTTTTCGATGGAGGAGATGCGGTCGGTCCAATCACCCAGGTTGCGGATGCTGTCGCCCGATTCCATGCAGAAGCTGGTGCCGCGGAAGCTGGTGCGGTCGTAGAAGCAGACTTCGTCATAGACCGGCTGGATGACCGGGGGCTGCGGGCGGATAACCGGCGGCTGGTTGCCGACGCCAATGCTGATCTGCGGGCCGTTGGGGCCGCCAATGGTGAAGCCGAAGCTGAGGCCGGGCTGGCTCGGATTGACCGGGCGGCCGCCGGCGCTCAGATAGCTGGCGGAAACCCAGCCGTCCGGGCCGGGCTTGACGATATAGCACCAGGAACCCTGGCAGCGCTGCACATCGACCTGGGTGCCGCGGGCGGCGACATCGACCACACCATAATTGGTGCCCGGACCGGAGCGCACGTTGACATTGCCGGTCACGACGCCGGGTGCTGCATAGGCAGCCGGCAGGAAGACGACGGCGGCGGTTGCGGCCACGGCGATGCCGGTGGCGATATTCAGCAACATCTTGCGAGTGTGGCGATTCATCTGTCTGTGCTCCTCTGTGCTTCGACCGGCCCCGGGATGGGGCGACGCTTGGCGGCCGATGACGCTTCAGCTTTTTGATTGTTCAAGAAACGGAACCGAGAAGAAAGAGTTCCGGTGAATATTGGTTTGCCAACTTAGTAAACGTCCAGTGACGAGGCGCGGCGGTCAAGCTCGACCGGCAGGCGCGAGGCGCTGCTGCGCAGAGTAACGCAGTAGCCGCGATAGCGCTCGTCGCTGCAGAGATCGACACGGGCGCCGCCAAAGACCTCGACCGAGCGGATCTTGTTGTCCCAGTTGTTCAGGCGGCTGTAGGAATCGCCTGCATCGACGCAGAAGCGGGAGCCGCGGAAGCTGCGCTCGCTATAGAAGCAGGCCTCGGCATTGTCGAAGACCGGCGGCTGCGGGCGCGGCGGCTGTGGCTGCGGCCACGGCTGCGGCCATGGCCAGCCCGGATTTGGCTGGGGTTGGGGTTGCGGCTGCGGCCGGGGCGGCTGGGGTTGAGGCTGTGGCTGCGGCGGGCTGACCGATTGGAGGACGACGTCGTTGCGCTGCACCCAGCCGCTCAGACCGCCCCCGCTGATCTGGCACCAGCCATCGCGTTGGCACTGGCCCTCGATGTTTACCCCTGCCGGCAGGGTGCCGATGAGGGCGGAACTGGCGCTGTTGCTCTGGTAGACCCTGGTCTGCTGCGTTGTCCGGCCAATATCGGCGAAGGCCGGGACAATGCTGACCGCGACCATGGCGGCGATAGCGGCGACGAGCAGGCGGATGTTCATAAACACACTCCAACGCGACCGGGTCCGGTCGATAGCGGCAACAAACCACGTGCTGCCTGAACGCCGGCTGAACGAAATCGTTCAGCTTGAATCGGGCAGGCTCACGGATCGATGCGGCGTTTCTGGCCGTCGTCGTCGAGGGCGACGTAGACGAAGCGGCCTTCGGTGACCTTGACGCGGTCGGCCAGGCGGTTGCGGCGGGCCCAGGCTTCCATGCCCACGGTGATGGAGGTGGTGCCGACACGCTCGACCGTGGTGTAGATGCACAGGACATCGCCGACCTTGACCGGGGCGATGAAGGTCATGGCTTCGACAGCGACGGTGACGGTGCGGCCCTTGACGCGTTCGTGGGCGGCGATGGAGCCGGCAATATCCATCTGGCTCAGCACCCAGCCGCCGAAAATGTCGCCGGACGGATTGGTATCGGCCGGCATGGCCAGGGTGCGGATGGTCAGAGCGCCCTTGGGCTCGTCGGTATTCGATTGCATGATCAGGGTCCTTTTACCGGCCAGCGGCCAACAGCTTCTTCCCAGTGCTTGCGGCAGAGCGAGATATAGACCGATTTTTCGATCGATACCTGGTCGCCAGCGGTGAGCACGCGGCCATCGGCGCTCTGGCGCACCACCATGGTCGCCTTGGCGCCGCATTCGCAGATGGTGCGAATTTCGCGCAAGGTATCGGCAATGGCCAGCAATTCCCGGCTGCCGGGGAAGAGATTGCCCTGGAAATCGGTGCGCAGGCCGAAGCACATGACCGGAATGCGCAGGCGGTCGCTGACGCGGGCGAGCTGCCAGACCTGGTCGGGCGTGAGGAACTGGGCTTCGTCGACGAAGACGCAATCGACCTTGCCGGTTTCGGTTTCCTCGCGGATGGAATGGTAGAGGTCGTCCTGGGCCGAATAGAGTTCGGCCGGCTCGGAAATGCCGATGCGCGAGGATATGAGGCCGATGCCGTTTTCCACATAGAGCGCGGAGGTGTAGAGCAGCGGCCGCATGCCGCGCTCGCGATAGTTATAGGCGGCCTGCAGCAGCAGGGTGGACTTGCCGGCATTCATCGCCGCGTAGGAAAAATAGAGCTTGGCCATTTCGGGCTGGGGTCTCGTGGTTGCGGCGGTGACGAGTTAAGGCAATAGACCCTGTGCCGCCGCGCATGAAGCGCCAGCAGGCAGCCATCAACAGGTTCATGGGGGAAGGTATGGCCGACATCGTCATTCGCAAGGCCGTTGCCGCGGATATTCTTCCGCTCGGCAACATGCTGGAGCAATCCTGGTTTGCGCATTGGGGGCCGCATGTGAGTGCGGAATCGCGCGCGCGTTTCGTGCGGGAACATCCAGCGCGCGGCTATGCCCAGGCGTGCTGGCAGGACATTATGGTGGCCGAACTGAACGGGGCGGTGGTCGGCATGTATCATCTCGACAGGCCCTATCTCCATTCCATCCACGTGGCGGTCGATCACATCGGCAGCGGGATCGGGCGCGCGATGATGACGCGGGCGGAAGGCGAGGGGGCGCGGCGGCTCGAAGTGCGGGCATTCAACGAGCGGGCGCGCCATTTCTACGAACGGCGCGGCTGGCTGGCCATGGGCCAGAAGGACGACACCGAAATGGGAACGCCTGTGGTGACGATCCAGATGGCGCTGGCCGAGGCTTAGTTCAGTTCATCGTTTCGTCGAAAAAAGAGGCCGCCCGGCGGGGCGGCCAGAATGCCGACTGGATCGGCAGGGAGAGTGGGGGTTGGCGGCCGCACTCTCCAAAAGGCCGGGCGCGACGTTGGGGACGTGGGGCGCGGCAGGTTCGGGCCAATGGGGGATGGGCCGGAACGGGGCAAGACTTAACGATCTTGTATGACGGGGACGTGACGCGATTGGTCAGATATCGTTCAGGAGCAGTTCAGCTTGGCTCGGGCAGGCTGGTTGTCCACAGCCTGGAGTATTCGTGATGCGGAAACCTGTTCTCGTGCTTGGCGCATTGGCGCTGCTGGCGCAGCCGGCACTGGCCTCTCCCGAGGGCATCTGGGAAATCGAGATGCGGGATTCCCGCTATAGCGTGGAACTGTGCGGGGATGGCACGCAATTGTGCGGCACGCTGATCTGGCTGGGCAATGGCGCCGACAATGCAGAAAACCTGCCCTATCTCAATACGCTGCTGATCGACCATGCGCGGCAGGTGAAGCCGCATCAGTGGAAGGGCGACCTCAACATTTATGGCAAACATGCCAGCGGCACCATCACACAGGTGGGGGAAGACCAGATCACGCTGAAGGGTTGCGTGGCCTTCGTGATCTGCAAGACGTACCAGATGTATCGGTATGGGGAGTAGGAGGCGGACTGCTGCCTGAGTTGGGACCCCATGTTGCACACTCTCGGTGTCATCCCGGCCTTGAGCCGGGATCCATCCTGGGGTGTGTCGGCTAGCGCGGCTGGTCAGGGCGACCTTGCGGCTGTGGAATGATCTCGGGATGGGCCCCGGCTCAAGGCCGGGGTGACATCGTGGGTGGGGAGACTTTGAGGGTTGTTCCGCTAATTCGTCGTTCGCGCTACATGGGCCCGGCGCCGCTCCCATAGCGGCGGCAGGGCCTCGACGGCGAGGATGGCGAGAAAGATCAGGGTGGCGCCGGCATAGCCGATGGGCGGCAGGCGTTCGCCCAAGATCAGCGCGCCGCCAATGGCCGCGAAGAGGCTTTCGGCCGACAGGATAATGGCGGCATTGGCGGGTGGCACATATTGCTGGCCGATAGCCTGGAAGGTGAAAGCCACCGCCGTCGAGAGAATGCCGGCATAGGCGATTTCGATCCAGCCGGCGGAAATGCCTTCCCAGCTCGGGGTTTCGAGGGCGAAAGCCAGCGACAGGGCGACCGCTCCGGCAAACAGGAAGCTGACGGCGGAGACGAAGATGGGCAGGCCGGTGGCGCGGGCGACATGGCCGAGCAGGATGACATGCATGGCCCAGAATACGGCGCTGATGACGATGAGCCCGTCACCCTCGGTGAAACTGTCGAGCCCGCCGCCATTGAGATAGTAAATGCCGATCAGCGCCAGCGGCACGCAGACGAAGATGATCGGGTGGGGGCGGGTGCGGAACAGCAGGAAGCCCAGCACCGGCACGAAGAAGACGTAGAGCCCGGTGAGGAAGCCGCCATTGGTGGCCGTGGTGGTGGCGAGGCCCGCCTGCTGCAGCCAGGAGCCGATGAGGAAGACCGTGCTCATGGCCAGGATAAAGGCCCAATTCACGCCAGTCAGCTTTTCGGTGCGGCGGCGGCGCTCCCATAGAGCCAGTGGCAGGATGAGCAGGCCGCCGAGCAGGTAGCGGACGCCGGCAAAGGTCAGTGGACCCATGGAATCCATGGCCGACTTCTGCGCGATGAAGGCAAAGCCCCACAGCATGGTGCAGATCAGGAGCAGCAGGGCGGCGACGGGGCGGGACATTTTTTGGGGACTCGTTGTTGGCTTCTGCCAGCTGGTATGCGGAGGTGGCAGTCGTCTCCCTCCCCCTCGTGGGGAGGGATCAAGGGTGGGGGGTGTCGGAGGTTCCGCGTGTATTATGGAGTTCGCGGAGCCTTCGACACCCCCTCCCTAGCTCTGCTACGGCCCTGCGGGCCTAGCGGCGCTACCCTCCCCTCAAGGGGGAGGGTGTTCCCAGTAGGCTGGGGCCTATTTCAGCTCCGCATCCAGCGCGGCGATGAGCTGCTGTATCTCCTCTGGCGTCGTGTAATGCACGAAGGACAGGCGCAACACGCCGTGGTCGGGGGCGATGCCGACGGCTTCGAGGAGGCGGTAGGCGTAGAAGTGGCCGCCGCCGGCCATGATGTTGTGCCTGGCCAGGCGCGCGGCGACGGCGGCGCCGGGTTCGGCCAGACCGAGGGCGATGGTGGGCGCGCGCAGGTTGGGATCATCGGGGCCGATGATGCGGACGGAATTCTTCTTGCGCAGATAGTCGAGCAGGGGCGTGGCCAGGGCCACTTCTTGGGCGCGCATGGCGGCGTGGGCGCGGCGGAAGGGGTCAGCGCCTTCGACGCTGTTGCCGGCGATGGACGCGACGGTTTCGAGATAGTCGGCAATGCCGGAAGCGGCAGCGATCTGGGCGTGGTCGGGGCCGGCCGGGGTCAGCCGGTAGCGCGGCTTTTCGTCATTGAAGAAATGGCCCTGATTGGGCAGCGACATGGCGAGCTCCGGCCGCACGGCCATGACGCCTTGATGGGGGCCATAGACCTTGTAGGCGGAGAAGAAATAGATGTCGGCGCCGAGGGCCGTGAGGTCCGGCAGGCCGTGCGGGGCATAGCTGACGCCGTCGATGGCGGTGACGGCGCCGATGGACTTCGCCCGTGCGGCGATGTCGGCGATGGGATTGATCTCGCCGGAGACGTTGGAGCAATGCGGCGCGGCGATCAGCTTGACCTTGCTGTCGAGCAACTTGTCGAGATCTGACAGGGAGAGGCGGCCGGTGGCGGGATCGACCTGCCATTCGCGGATTTCGGCGCCCATTTTGGCCAGCTTGCGCCAGGCGCCGGTATTGGCCTCATGATCCTGATTGGTGACGATGACGGCGTCGCCCGGCTTGAGATATTCGCCGAAGGCTTTGCCCAGCACATAGGTATTGGCCGAGGAGGAGGGGCCGAAATGGATCCAGTCGGCGGTGACGTTGAGGGCCTGGGCGAGGCGCTCGAAGCTGAGATCCATGGCGGCGCCGGCCGCCTGCGAGGCCGGGTAGTGGCCATAGGGCTGGAGCTTGGTGGCGCGATAATAGTGGTCGAGCTTGGCGAGCACGGCGCGCGACGTATAGGAGCCGCCGGCATTTTCGAAGAAGGCCTGGCCCTGGAGGGACGGTTCGGCAAAGGCGGGGAATTCGGCGCGGATACGGGCGGGATCGAGGGGCAGGGCGGTCATGATCTATCCAGTCGGGTGGTCTCCGATTGGTAGTGGAAGGCATGACAAAAGCAAACCCCGGCGGTTGAGCGCCGGGGTTTGCGGGTTGCCTAGCCCTTGGAGGCGGGGGCTGGGGCATCCGGGCCGCCCTGCTGGCCCATATGGCGCGGGCCGCCCTTGCCGAAATTGCCGCCATGATCGGGGCGCTGCGGGGTCAGCTGGGCCTGCTGCTCGGCGGTGAGGCTGTCGAAGAAGGCGGTGAGCGACGGCTGCACGGCTTCGAGGGCGGCGAGACGCGCGGTTTCGAAGGCGATGCGGTTTTCGAAGCGCTCGGAGAGGGTCGACGCTTCGGCCGTCTGGCCTTCGGCGGGGCGCAGGGCTTCGGTGGCGGTGGTGAAGGTTTCGGCGGCGGCCAGCGCGTCGGTCTTGAGGGTGTCGAACAGAGCCTGCTGCTCTGATGTCATCTCGACGGCGTGGCTGAGACGGACGAGGGCGATTTCGACGGCTTCACTGCTGCCGCCAAGGAAATCGACAAGGCCGCCACGGCCGGGACCGCCGTAGCCGTCCTGACGGAGGTGGAAGCCCGGGCCGCCCTGGCGGAAGGTCTGTTCCTGGGTGGGCGCGGCATCCTGCGCGTAGGCGGGGACAATGGCGGTCAGGCCGAGAGTGGCCGTCATCAGTGCCACAATGGCGGTCGTGGTGATCGTCTTCATGGTAGGGTCCTTTGCATGGGAGCCGGTTGATCCGGCAGGAATGACCCTAGATTGTGCCGCCTGTTCAGGACCTTGCGGGGGGTATGAAGACTTGGTCAGGTTGGTAAGAAACTGTCTGGAAAAGCACTTCGGCGGCCATCTAACGCGATTTTCTGCGCTTCCGGTGCTCACGTACCGAACGTACGCTGCGCTCCGGTTCTCGAAAATCACGCCAGCTGACTCACCGGAGCGCATTTCCAAACAGTTTCTACGAAAGAGGCGGACTTTGACCATTGAGATCGTGACGGACCCGTTTCCGACGGACGAGACGATGCGCCGGCTGTGGCTGGCGGCCTGGGGCGACGAAGGTCACGCGAGCTTCCAGCTGCTGCTGGAGCGGAGCCTGACGCATGTTGGCGCCTATGACGGCGCTCGATTGGTCGGCTTCGTCAATGTCGCCTGGGATGGCGGCGTGCATGCCTTCATTCTCGATACCTGCGTGGATGAGGCGTTTCGCCGGCAGGGGATTGCGTTGCGGCTGGTGGAGCGCGCGGCTGACGTGGCGCGGGTGCGTGGGGCACAGTGGCTGCATGTGGATTTCGAGCCGCATCTGGAGGGGTTTTACCGGCAATGCGGGTTTAGGCCGACAGGGGCGGGGCTGATGCGGTTGGGATGAGCGTTGACGGCCCCGTGGCTCCTTCCCTTCTCCCCTTGAGGGAGAAGGTGCCCGAAGGGCGGATGAGGGGTTTCTATCCACCTGCATTGAAGCATGGGAGGGCGCGGGACCCCTCACCCGGTTCTTACGCTGGACGCGGAAGAACCACCCTCTCCCTCAAGGGGAGAGGGTAGGCAGATGGGGTTACGGCGACGCCAGCGTGGTTCGCAGGAAGGCGAGCATCTTGTCGAGCGATGCCATGCCTTCCGGCGTGTCGAGATTGAACTGGTATTCGTGCGGCAGGGCAGGTTCGTGGTCGGCGGGATAGAAGAGGCTGGAGACGGGTACGCCCATGCCGGACAGGGAGGCGGCGAGGCGTTCGGCCTGGGGCGACAGCGGGTCGCCATTGCCGCTGGTGATGTAGGCGGGCGGGAAGTTTGGCGTGACATAGTGGGCGACGGAGGCGAGGGTGAACTGCTCGTCCTCGACGAAATCCTTCACGCCCGAATAGGCCCAGAGCACGGTATTGACGAACCACGACATGTCGCCGCCGGGGACGGTGGCGGCCTGCATGTCATAGGCGCCTGACACCAGCAGCACGCCGCGCAGTTGCGCCGGATCGATCAGCGGCGCGATGCCGACCTGGCCGGCATAGGTGGGGTCGGTGATGATATTGGCGACCTGAGCGGCCAGTTGGGCGCCAGCGGAATCACCGGCCAGGATGATGCGCGACGGGTCTATGCCGAGGTCGGCGGCATTGGCCGATATGTGGCCCAAAGCGGCATTCACCTGGCGGACCGGGGTGGGGTAGCTGGTGCCGTAGCCGGTGGAATATTCCACGCCGACCGTGGCATAGCCCTGGCCGGCCAGCACTTTGAGATAGTTGGCGACGCCGGCCTTGCTGCCGGCAATCCAGGCGCCGCCATGCACCCAGACGATGACGGGCAGCGGGCCGGTGGCGTCCGGGGGCAGGTTGAGGTCGAAGACTTCGGCGGGGCCGGTGCCATAGGGCAGGTCGGTGCGGGTGAAGATGCCTGATGGCACATGCTTGACAAGCCGCGCCTCGGAGGCGGCGTCGCCCTTGCCGAAGGCATACTGGATGACGAGGACGGTGGGCCAGGGGCTCAGCTTGAAGGCGAGGAACAGGGCGACGGCCAGTACCGCGATGATGCCCAGAATCCACAAGAACAGTCGCTTCATGCGCCCTCCGCTACGGCCTGATATCGCGCAGGCCGGAGATGAGCAGGGTGATGCCCAGGGCGCTGAAGGCGGTGCCGAAGGCGGCTTCGATCCAGCGCCAGAAGCGGGCATAGCCGCGGCTGGCAAAGCCGGTGGAGAACATGACGCCGTAAAAGCCGTAGATCAGCGTGGCCGAGAGGGCGACGACCGGGCCGACAAGCAGGACCTGGCCGGGATTGAGGCCGGTGCCGAACAGGAAGGTGGCCAGAGCCAGCCACATCATCAGGGCCTTGGGATTGGTCATGACCACGAAGAAGCCACGGCGCCAGGCGGCCAGGTCGGAGACCGCACGGGTTTCGGCGCGCAGGGTCGCCTCGCCGCCGCGGAGCACGGCCCGCAAGGCGCGAAAGCCCAGATAGCAGAGATAGGCGCCGCCGATGAATTTGAGCGCGGTGAGCAAAGCGGGAACGGCGGCAAAGACGGCGCCGAGCCCGAGCGACGCCAGGGCTGCCCAGACCAGGGTGCCCGAGGCAATGCCGGCCACCACCAGCAAAGCCGAGCGGCGGCCACGGCCGAGCGCGGTTTCGATGACGGCGAACATGTTGGGGCCGGGCGAAGCCTGGGCCGCGGCCACGCCGAGGAGGACGAGAAGGAAACTCTGCAGCATGGAAGGCCCGGGGTTGGCGATGCGCGATCCGATGCGCAGCGGCGAGCCTAGTGGCGGCGCAGCGGCACCGTCAATGGATTTCGCGGCGGATCGCCAGAGCTATGAAGCGATATATTCCCGCAGCACTTCGGCCTCGCGCTCGGCTTCCTGAATCTTGAATTTGACCACATCGCCGATGGAGACGATGCCGATCAGTTCGCCGGTTTCGGCGACGGGCATATGGCGGATGCGCAGGCTGGTCATGCGCTCCATGACTTCGGCGATATTGGTGTCACGCGTGCAGGTGACGACGCCGCGCGTCATGGCCTTGGCTATGGTGAGGGAGAGGGCGCCCGTTGGGTCCTTGCCGAGGCGGCGGATGATGTCGCGCTCGGACAGGATGCCGATAATGGCGCCGCCGGTATCGGTGATGACCACGGCGCCGATATTGTGAGCGTTGAGCAGCCGCACCGCATCGGCAAGCGTATCGGTTTCGGGCAGGGTGTGGACGATCACGCCCTTGGTTTGCAGGATGGTATCGACAAGCATGTTGAAGTCCTCCTCGGTACGCTGGGATTCACGTGATGGCGGCCTGCAAATGGCGGGCTCTGCGCTTCCGGTGCTCACGTACAGAACGTACGCTCCGCTCCGGTTCTCGAATCCCACCATTTTCGGCGCGCCCTGACGTGAATCCCAGCATACCGCAGTGCTGACTGTGGACCCGGAGTCGCGGGGCAGCAATAGGCCGAAGGTCGGAAAAGAAAAGGCCGGCGCAAGGCCGGCCTAGTGACGTCGGGAATCAGGGAGGTCAACCCTCGCCCTGGCCAGGGGACCAGTGGCGGCGGGTCGAACGGCGAATTGGAGCTTCCGCCGGCAAAGCACCGCGCAAGGCAATCCGCGCGGCTTCGAACAGTATTGCGACGACAAGAATGGTCAGGGGCACCATGAACACCGCAATCTGGGTGTCGGGCTGGCTGGCCAGGTTCGCGGCGGTGGCCGGTGTGACGCCGGCAATCAGGGCAGCCATCGAACCGAGGCCAATAAGGGCCGTCGAGGCAATGGCGTAGAGCCTGAAACTTTTCCGCTTGATGGACGTAGATTTATGCATGGGATCCGTCGTCCATGTCTTCGCAATGGTGCCAGTAAGCCATGCGAATGCGGTTCGAGTTTGTGTCGAATAGGGTGTGGCGCGTACCATTTGAGGGCGAAACTGTGGCGGCAGGGCCGTCGGGAGGTGAGCGATGCGCATGATGATGGCAGTGGCAATGCTGCTGGCGGCGCTGGTGGCGCCGGGCGTGGCACAGGATGATCCGGCACCCTGGCGGGCGGTGGTCAGCGGGCAGATCGCGGCGTTTCGGGCGCAGGATGGCGCAGCGGCGCTGGGTTTTGCGGGACAGGGGTTCCGCATGCAGTTCGGCGAGGCGCCAGAGATGTTCGACGAGGCGATTGTCGCGGCCGGCTATGGGGCGATCGGGGAGTCGCGATCGCATAGCTTTGGCGAATTCAACCGGAGCAGCGAAACTGATGTGCTGCAGGTGGTGAAATTCGTCGGGGCGGACCAGCGGCTCTATGAGGCGGTCTATCAGCTGGCCGACGAGCCGGACCAGGGCTGGCGGGTGCAGGGCGTGGTGCTGCGCCGGACGGCCGGCCTCGGCATCTGAGCCGAAGACCGGCCGGGGCGGCAGGTGGGGTCACTCATAGGCGTGGACGCCGCTATGATGGCTGCGGATCTTGCCTTGGCGCGCCAGCAAGGCGCTGACGGCGCGGGCGAGCGGACGCATCAAGCCATCGGGAAAGCGGCGGCTCTTGATAGCGACGGGCGCTTCGGGTTCTTCCCAGTGCTGGCGATAGATATCCTTGAACAGGTAGCTGGCGGGGATCATTTTCAGTCTCCTTTGGATCGATTCAAAATGCCAATGTGGAAATGCGTTGAACCGGTTCAAAATGGGACTGATACACGGCCGAGTCAAGCGAAATTTGAACCGATACAAAAATTCTGTTAGGAGAGGGCATGATGCAAAGGAGTTCGGCGGGCAGTGACGCGGCAGGGTGAAACGAGCATCAAGCTCAAGGACGTGGCCAAGGCGGCGGGCGTGTCGCAAGGCACGGCGTCCAACGTGTTCAGCAAGCCCGAAGTCGTGCGCGACGAAGTGCGCGAGCATGTGCTGGCCGTGGCCAAGGAGCTTGGCTATGCCGGCCCCAGCGTGACCGGGCGGCTGCTGCGGCAGGGCAAGGTCAATGCGGTGGGCGTGGCGGCGATCGAGCCGCTGCGCTATTTCTTCGAGGATCCGTGGGCGCGCCACCTGATGACCGAGATATCGGAAATCTGCGATGCGCGCGGGGCCGGCGTGGCGCTGGTTTCGGCGCGCAGCGACGAGCGGCTGGACTGGAATGTGCAGTCGGCGCTGGTGGATGGCTTCATCCTGCTCTGCGTCGAGGGCGGCGAGCGGCTGGTGGAGATCACGCGGCAGCGGCAATTGCCCTTTGTGGCGCTGGCCATCGGCGCGGCGGCGGCGCGGGATATTCCGGCGATCGGGGTGGACAATATTACCGGTGCACGCGTGGCGGCCGAGCATGTTATCGGGCTGGGGCACCGGCGGCTGGCCATCCTGTCGGCAATGCTCAGCCACGGCCATGCCGGGCGTGTCGACGTGGATTATGTGGAATCGGCGACCTATTCCTCCTCGCGCGACCGGGCGCGGGGCTATTGGCAGGCCATGGAAGCGGCGGGGATAGATCGCGCCGATGTGCCGGTCTTCGAGACGCGCGAGGACGAGGCCAGCACGCATGAGGTCATGGCGGAGATGTTTGCCGGGACCGAGCAACCGACGGCGATATTGGCCATGTCGGACAAGATCGCCATGTTTGCCGTGGACTGGCTGTTCCGCAGCGGACGGACAGTGCCTGATGATGTTTCAGTGATCGGATTCGACGGCGTGCCGGAAAGCGCCGTGGCGACGCCCAGGCTCACCACGATGGAACAGCCGATGAAGGAGATCGCCCGCAGGGCCGTCGAGGCGACGCTGGGCGGCGTACAGGTGGAAGGCAAGCAGGTGTTGCAGGCCCGGCTGGTGGTGCGCGAAACCACCACTCCGCCCAAGGCATAACTTGCCCCTGATGGCGCGAGGCCGTATCAGTTTGCCCGGATTTCCGGGGAGAGTGACGAATGGGGTTCTTGTCCGAAGCATTGGAGCGCGTGGCGCCGTCGGCGACGGTGGCGATCAGCCAGAAGGCGCGCACCATGGCGCAGGAGGGGCGCGATATCATCGCGCTTTCCGCCGGCGAGCCGGATTTCGACACGCCGCTGCATGTACGCGAGGCGGCCATCCGCGCCATGGCCGAGGGCAAGACGCGCTACACCAATGTCGATGGCATTCCCGAGCTGAAGGAAGCGGTGGCGGCCAAGTTCCGGCGCGATAACGGGCTGGATGTGACGGCGGCGGATTGCTTCGTCGCTTCGGGCGGCAAGCAGATCATCTTCAATGCGCTGATGGCGACGCTCAATCCGGGCGACGAAGTCGTGGTGCCGGTGCCCTATTGGGTGAGCTATCCGGAAATCGTGCGGCTGTGCGGGGCGGAGCCGGTTTTTGCCGTGGCCGATGACACGACGGGCTTCAAGCTCAAGCCGGATGTGCTGGAAGCGGCGATCACGCCCAGGACCAAGTGGCTGATCCTCAATACGCCGTCCAATCCCAGCGGGGCGGCCTATACGGCGGACGAGCTCAAGGGGCTGGCGGCGGTGCTGCTGCGGCATCCACATGTGCACATCCTCACCGACGATATCTATGAAGTGCTGGTCTATGACGGCGGCACATTCGCCACCATCGCGCAGGTGGAGCCGGCCTTGCAGCCCCGCACGCTGACGATGAACGGGGTGTCCAAGTCGCATGCCATGACCGGCTGGCGCATCGGCTATTGCACCGGGCCGCGGCATATATTGGGGGCGATGCTGAAGCTGCAGAGCCAGTCGACCACCAATCCCAGCTCCATCGCGCAATGGGCGGCGGTGGAAGCGCTCAACGGGCCGCAGGAATTCCTCGCTGAATGGCGGCAGGTGTTCCAGGAGCGGCGGGACTTGGTGGTGAAGGGGCTCAATGCCAATACGGGGCTCGATTGCCTGACGCCGGAGGGGGCGTTCTACGTGTTTCCCTCGTGCAAGCGGCTGCTGGGCAAGACCAGCGCCGGGGGCAAGGCGCTGAACACTGACGAGGATTTCGTCATGGCGCTGCTGGAGGAAACCGGCGTGGCGCTGGTGCATGGCGCGGCGTTTGGCCTGCCGGGGCACTTCCGGCTGAGCTATGCGGCCAGCAATGCGGAACTGGAAGAGGCAGTGGCGCGGATACAGGGGTTCTGCGCGGGGATACGCTAGGCGTCACCCAAACTCGATCGTCACCCTCGGGCTTGACCCGAGGGGACTATACTTGCGGTTCGCTCATCAAGTGCAGAGCCCTCGGGTCAAGCCCGAGGGTGACGGCTGGTGGGTGGGGCGAGTGCTTGAGTGGTCGCTTATTTCCCGAGCCAGCTCAGGAAGCCGGTATTGCTGCCGCCGGCCTGGGCGAACATGTCCATGAGCTTGGTGGTGGACTGGTAGCTCTGGACGGCGGCCTGGTAGAATTGCTCGCTCCAGCCGGCGGCCTGGCGTTCCTCCGGGCTCATCGAGGCGAAGAGGGACATGATGTTCTGGCTGAAGGCGGTGGGGTCGCTGGATTTGGCGGCGTTCTGGAAGCCGGCCAGCAAAGCGGCGCCGCTCTTGCTGCGCATGGCCGCATTGGCGGCGCTGACTTCCTGATCGGTGAACTGGCCGGTCTTGTCGAGCACGATGGCGGACAGGGTGCGGCTGCCGAATTTGGACATGTCGATATAGGTGCCGATAGTGGTGTTCTTGTTGAAGGTGGGCACCTTGCCGGCCTTGATGGCGTCGGCATAGAGGGCGTCGAGCGTCTTGCGGGCACCGGTGGCCACGTCGGCGATGTCCTGCGGCTCGGCGGACTTGCCGGCCTCGACCAGCGCCAGATAGAGCGCCACCGGATCGTCCTCGCCGGCATCGGGCATGGTCTTGGGGGCGATCTGCAACTGTTTCTGCGCTTCGGTGACGGCGGCGCGGCCGGCTATCCAGTCGGTGCCGGCCTTTTCCTCGGGGCTGAGGCTGTCGAGATATTCGGCAGCGGCCTTGTAGAGGGCGGTGAAATTGCCGGTGACTTCGGCAATGGCAGCGGGGCCGGACAGGGCGGCTTCGAAACGGCGCTGCATTTCTAGGCCCGCGGCGTCGCGCTCGTCGGAAGTGAAGCTGTCGTCGCTGGCCATGGCGAAGAGTTCGCGGGCATCGAGGCTGGTGAGATCGAGCGCCAGCTTGCCGCCTTCGAGCGGTGAGGTGCGGTCGGCTTCGGTCAGCAGCGTGGTGAGCTTGGCGCGGGCATCTGTAATCACGGTGGCGAAGTCGCGGTCGGCAAGGGCCGCACGAGCTTCGTCGGACAGGGTGACCGAGGTGGCGGCCTGTTCCGTGGTGGTGGTGTTTGCCACGCTGCTGGTGCTGGCCGCGCCGGCGGCTTGGGCCGAGGCGGCGGCCTTGTAATAGCTATTGGTGGAATAAGCGCTGCTGACGACAACCATCGGATGCTCCTGCGATCGGTCGAAGACCGTGATGCAAATGGCGTGCCGGATGGAAAATTCAGCGAAAACAGAATGTTGGCGTTTCCGCCGCGCGCCGGGGCGGCAGAACTTGCCGGGGGCGGGGAAAGAAAGGCCCCGCCCGAGGGGATGGGCAGGGCCTTAGAGGTCGTCAGCCGAAGCATCTGACCTTGGAGGAGCGGCGCCACGAACGCCGCTGGTTTGGTCGAGCGGGAGTATCGGACTCCCGCCGGCGCGACACAAACGCGCAATGGGAAACGCTGCCATGCAGATTCGCTGGCCGGTTCATGCCCGGAGCAAAAAAGAGGCTCCAACCGAAGTTGGAGCCTGATGATAGGGCCGAAGCCAAATCGAAAGTTTTGGCCCAGCGCAAGGGAGGAGGATATGCGCCGAACCGGTGGACCCAAGCCAAGGGAGGAGGAGATGGCCTAGATCCGGTGTCGCAAGAAGCGGGTCCGAGGGAGGAGGATACGGAGCGGCTTCACCAGCGACAAAGCCAATATAGGTTTTGACCGTTTGGTCAGCAATAGATGGGTCAACATGACTGCCATGCATTTCGCACAGCGACAAGTTGTCCACCTGGCATTGGCAGCCCTCATGGTGAGCCTGTCGAACCATGCGGGCGTGGCACGATAGCGCCACTCGCGCGACCTCGTGGTTCGACAAGCTCACCATGAGGTCTCTGGGTCATAGAGCAAAAAAGAGGCTCCAACCGAAGTTGGAGCCTGATGATAGGGCCGAAGCCAAATCGAAAGTGGGGCAGAGAGCAAGGGAGGAGGATATGCGCTCTGCCGTTGAACCTGGATCGAGGGAGGAGGATACGATCCCGGTTCGGTGTCGCGATACGGGGTCCGAGGGAGGAGGATACGGAGCGCGTCTCAGCGACAATGACAATATGAACTCTATCGGATCGGTAGACAATACGATGACGAACATGTCAGCCATGCAATTTCGCGTAGGCTGGATAAAAATGTGGCCCCGCTCGAGGGGAGAGCGGAGCCACATAAGTTGCAGGAACGAATTCCCGCAAGGAGGGAACGCAGCAGGGCGCAAGGGAGGAGGAGAAGCGCCCGCTGTGCTGTGGGGCATATAGGCCGCGAGCTTCTGCTCAACAATCGGGCAGGTGACATGGAAGCCATGCGCCTCGCGCATGCGATTTCGAATAATCATGCCGAATCAAGGGGAACCGCAGAGAGAAGGGCGCCGGGTATTATTCGGCGGAAGCCTCAAGGGCGCCGTAGAGGAATTCGCGCGTGGTCGTGCCGTCGCCCAGATTTATGTCGTAAAGGCGCCAGATGTAGGGAGGGCCATTCTCGGGATAGTTGGGCAGGAGCATCAGGGTGTCCGAGTAATTGGCCTCGGGATAATCGGAGAATGTGTAGTTGATCACGACATAGGCCACCAGGTCCCGTATCGAGGCGTCCCCGACCGTGCAGCCATCGGCATAGTCGGGAAAGCTGCTCCAGCGCACGCCGTCGCCCATAGGCGGTTTGTCGCCTGGATGACGATCCAGGTATGCATTGCTGCTGGCAAAGGCATCTTCGATGAGCGCGGCGAGGTCGTCGTTCATCACGCCGCTTACGGGCGACATGTCGTTGCCGAGGCGGCCGATGCAGAAAATCTGGCCGATCTGCTCGGGCGTGATGGTGGCCATCTCGGCCTGTGCCCGGGCGGGCAGGATGGAGAGAAGGATAAGCGGAAGGATGCCGATCGCAGCGACGTAACGCATGTGTTGCTCCCCCAAGACTTATGGCGCCGCTGCTAGCGTGTCCGCCTGAATTGGCGATGAACGTAGCTTAGCGCGACCCGTCGAACTGCGCGATGGCGTCGGCCAGTTCGCCGAGATGGGCGATGCGGGCATAGCGCGGCTGGCCTTCGGGTTCCTCGGCATGTTCATAGGACCAGGTCAGGTCATGCGGCACATAGACGGCGTAGCTACCGGCTTCGAGCGATGGTAGCACGTCGGAGCGCAGCGAATTGCCGACCATGACCGTGTGGTCGGGGCCATCGGTATGGCGCTCGAAGATGCGGGCATAGGTGGCCGCAGTTTTGTCGGCGACGATTTCAATGGCGGCGAAATAATCGGCCAGGCCCGAGGCGGCCAGCTTGCGCTCCTGGTCGAACACATCGCCCTTGGTGACCAGGATCAGCCGATGGGTCTGCTGCAACTGGTCGAGCGCCTGGTCGACATAGGGCAGGGTTTCGATGGGATAGCTCAGCAATTCGCGACCGGCCGCCAGCACTTCGGCGATGACGGTGCCGGGGACGCGGTGGTCGGTGACGTCGAGCGCGGTTTCCACCATGGACAGGGCAAAGCCCTTCATGCCGAAGCCATAGAAGCTCAGGTTCTTGGTGACCGAGGCGATCAGGCGCTCATTGAGGTCGGTGGCATCGGTATAGGGCTTAAGCAGGTCGGCGAAGCGCTGCTCGGTGAGGCGGAAGAACTGTTCGTTCTGCCAGAGGGTATCGTCGGCATCGAGGGCGATGGTGGTGATGGGCATGGGGGCCTCGCGGAGAGGTTGGCTGTGGAAGGCTGTGTGCGCTGGCGTTACCACATCCGCGATGTCATCCCGGCCTTGAGCCGGGATCCATCTCGAGATTTCTTCGCGGCCGCAAGATGGTGGTTCAGACCGCGATCTGGCGGTGTGCGGCCCGATCTCAAAATAGGCCCCGGCTCAAGGCCGGGGTGACCCGGTGGTTGTGGAGCGTGAGGCGCAAATTGGCACCAGCCGACGGGTCAGAAGCTCCACTCTCTTGCCTTGGCCACGAGGAAGTCGCGGAAGACGCCGACGCGCTTGGAGTTCTTGAGGGCCGGGGGGTAGACGAAGAAGCCTTCATAGGCCGGCAGCTCGACTTCGGGCAGCACCTGGACCAGGCCGTCTTCCTTTTCGGTGACATAGTCGGGCAGCATGGCGATGCCGATGCCGGCGCGGCAGGCCTGCATCATGCCATAGATGGCGTTGACCTTGAGCGCGGCGCGGCGCGGGCTGGAATCGGTGCGGCCCATGCGTTCGAGATAGTTGATATCGCCGAGATAGGACGGCACCGGCTCGCCGAAGCTGATGATGCGGTGATCATCGAGCTGTTCGGCGCTGGTGGGCATGCCGAACTCGTCGATATAGGCGTTGGACGCGTAGAAGTGGTTGTGGACGGTGAACAGCTTGCGCTGGATCATCTCGGACTGGTTGGGCCGGTGCAGGCGGATGGCCACGTCGGCCTCGCGCATGGCCAGGTCCAGCTCGGCGTCGTTGAGGCGGATTTCGAGCTGGATCAGCGGATAGAGCTTCAAAAATTCATCGAGGCGCGAGCTGAGCCAGGTCGAGCCGATACCCACCGTGGTGGTGACGATGAGCGGGCCGGTGGGGACGTCCTGGCTCTCGGACATCTGGGTTTCAACCTGCTGGAGCTCCCAATGCATGCGGTGGGCAGTGCGGAACAGTTGCTCACCCACTTCGGTCAGCACCAGGCCGCGCGCATGGCGGATGAAGAGCTTGAGGCCCAGATCGTCTTCGAGGGCGGAAATCTGCCGGGATACGGCCGACTGGCTCATGCCGAGCTTTTCGGCGGCATGGGTGAAACTGCCCGACTCGGCGGCGGTGTGGAAAATCCGGAGTTTGTCCCAGTCGAGCATTTCTTATGACGCTTTCCAGTTGGTCGGCTGTTACTCCGCCGCCTCGGCGAGTTCGTGTTCGGCGAGGTATCGTTCCGCTTCGAGGGCCGCCATGCAACCCATGCCTGCGGCCGTGATTGCCTGGCGGTAAACGTCGTCGGTCACATCGCCCGCCGCGAAGACGCCGGGGATGTTGGTTTCTGTCGTGCCCGGCTTCACCTGGAGGTACCCGCCCGGCTTCATGTCGAGTTTGCCGGCGAAGATGGACGTGGCGGGCGCGTGGCCGATGGCGATGAAGATGCCGTCGATCGGCTGCTCATAGGTGCGATTGCTGGCAATGTCGCGCAGGGTGACCGTGTTGACCGAAGGCGGCATGGGCGAGCCGCCGACCTCGACGATCTCGGTATTCCAGCGCACTTCGATCTTGGGGTTCTTGAACAGACGCTCCTGCAGGATGCGTTCGGCGCGGAACTCGTTGCGGCGGTGCACCAGAATCACCTTGGAGGCGAAATTGGTCAGGAACAGGGCTTCCTCGACCGCGGTATTGCCGCCGCCGACCACCAGCACTTCCTTGTTGCGATAGAAGAAGCCATCGCAGGTGGCGCAGGCGGACACGCCGAAACCCTGGAATTTCTGCTCGCTGGGCAGGCCCAGCCACTTGGCCTGGGCGCCGGTGGCGATGATGACGCTGTCGGCCGTGTAGACCACGCCGCTATCGCTGGTCAGGGTGAAGGGACGCTTGTCGAAATCGACGCTGACGATGATGTCGCTGACGATGCGCGTGCCGACATGCTCGGCCTGCGCCTTCATCTGGTCCATGAGCCAGGGGCCCTGGATGACATCGGCAAAGCCGGGATAGTTTTCGACATCGGTGGTGATGGTCAGCTGGCCACCCGGCTGCAGGCCCTGGATCATCACGGGTTCCAGCATGGCGCGCGCCGCATAGATGGCGGCGGTGTAACCGGCCGGGCCGGAACCGATGATGATGACTTTCGCGTGCATCGCGACGCTCTCCGACAAATGCGAATACTCCCTCTGCCCCTAAGTTAAGGGCCGAAGGAGTATTCTTTCAAGGCAAACCATTCCTCCGGCAGCCACGTGCCTGTGGAACAGACGGAAATGTCACACCCGAGGCAGGCAAATGCCCACCAATTGGGCATCAGACATACTTGATCTTGATGATTTCGTAGCTGCGGGCACCACCGGGTGCGGCAACCTCGAACGAATCGCCCTCGGACTTGCCGATCATGGCGCGGGCGATGGGCGAGGAAATCGAGATGCGGCCGGCCGAGGCATCGGCCTCGGGATCGCCGACGACCTGATAGGTCTTTTCTTCCTCGGTGTCCTCGTCGAGATAGGTCACGGTGGCGCCGAACTTGACCGACGTGCCGCTGAGCTTGCTGACATCGATGATGTCGGCCAGCGCCAGGATGGTCTCGAGTTCCTTGATGCGGCCCTCGTTGAGGCTCTGCTGTTCCTTGGCAGCCGAATATTCGGCATTTTCGGACAGGTCCCCATGCGCACGCGCTTCGGCGATCGCGTCGATGATGCGACGGCGCTCATTGGCAGTGCGATGCTCAAACTCGGCGGTGAGCGCCTTGTGGCCACCCACCGTCATCGGAATCTTGTCCATTCGTAGCCTCCTCGGCACGACAGAGCCGCGATGCGGCTCCAAGTCTTTGATGTCATAGCATTTTTGCGGACAAGCGGTTTCCCGCTTCTCCGCGCGATGCTCTCATAGCCTTCTTCCCAGCCAAAATCCCGTTCGGCGTGCGCTTCACGATTAGTTTTGAGGGGAGATGGGCTCAAATTGCCCGCCTGCCGCGTTTCGGTCAAGCGGGTGTCGGCATGAAGATGGTCATGTTCACATGCGGGTTCAAGTTTTTACTCCCGATCGCGTCGAAAGGCCTCAGATGTTTCGCTTTGCCATAACCTCCGCCGCGCTGCTGGCGCTTGTTCCCACTGCTGCGGCACAGACCGTCGAGTCGAGTGCCGGCAATCTCACTGCTACGGTCATTGCCGAGGGGCTGGACCATCCCTGGGCGCTCGGCTTCCTGCCCGATGGACGCATGCTGGTGACCGAGCGCAGCGGGCAGTTGCGGGTGATCGATGACGGCGTGGTGGGCGAGCCGATTGCCGGCCTGCCGGAAGTCTATAACCAGGGGCAGGGCGGGTTGCTCGACCTGGCGCTGGCGCCTGATTTCGAGACCAGCGGGCAGATCTATCTCACCTTCTCCGAGCGCGCGCAGGATGCCGGATTGCAGCGTGGGCAGGGGACGGCTTTGCTGTCGGCCCGGCTGGTGCTGGAAGGCGATAGCGGGCGGCTGGAGGACAGCACGGTCATCTTCCGCATGAACAATTTCACCACCACCAACCGGCATTTCGGGTCGCGTGTGGTGATCGGGCAGGACGGCAACCTGTTCGTGACTTTGGGCGAGCGCGGCGACCAGGACCGGGCGCAGGACATGATGGACCTGGCCGGGGCCATCGTGCGGATTGCGCCTGACGGTTCGGTGCCGGATGACAATCCGAAACCGGAGGGCTGGGCGCCCGAATTGTGGAGCAAGGGCCATCGCAATCCGCAGGGCGCGACTTTGCGTGACGATGGCGTGTTGTTCACGGTGGAGCATGGCGCACGCGGCGGGGACGAGGTGAACATGCCCCGGGCCGGCGGCAATTACGGCTGGCCGGTCATCACCTATGGGGTCGATTATTCCGGCGTGCCGATCGGGGAGGGCACCGAGAAGGAAGGTCTGGAGCAGCCGCTGCATTACTGGGACCCGTCGATTTCGCCGTCCGGGCTCGATTTCTACGAGGGCGACCTGTTGCCGGACTGGCAGGGTGACCTGCTCGCGGGTGGGCTCAGCGGGCAATTGCTGGTGCGGCTCGATGTGGAGGGCGACGCAATCGTCGGCGAGGAGAGGCTGTTTGCCGGCCAGTTGGGCCGTATCCGCGATGTGCGGGTGGGGCCGGATGGGGCGATTTATCTGCTGACCGATGCGGACAATGGCAGGCTGATCCGGGTGGCGCCGGAGGGCTGATCCGTCGAGTCAAACAATTGCAACGACTGGACTTTGCTGAATCTTTACGGGATCGCGCTCCAATAAGGCGTCCTTATCGAGTGCTTTGCTGACGTGTCCGACCAGTCGCCGACGCCTTTTGCCGAACAGCTTGCCGCGTGCTGGCGCATGGGCCGTACCGGGCGTTCGGCCGAGGCTTTGGCGGAGTCGCGCCGGCTCTATGGGCTGGTGCAGGATGCGGAAGACGGGCCGGGCATGGCTGAATGCCTGACGCAGATCGCCTGGTTCTGCCTGCAACTGGGGCTGGCCGACGAGGGCATAGACTGCGCGGTGGCGGCCAAGGAGTTGTGGAGCCAGCATGGCCGCACCCATGGCCATGCCAATGCCTCGGCCATCTATAGCTGGCTCCTGGTGGAAATGGGGCTGGTCGACGAGGGCTTTGCCGAGGCGGAGACGGCGATGCGGCTGGCCGAGATGCAGCCCGACCAGGGCATGCTGGCCTTTGCCATGAATGCCAAGGCCATTGCGCTGATGTATTGCCGGCAGGACCAGTTGGCCGTGCCGCTGCTGGAGCGGTGCCTGGAACTGGTGGCGGGGTTCGACCTGCCTTCGGAGCGGTCGCTCTATCTCACCAACCTGGCCTATTCGCAGGTTTCCATGGCCGAGGCGGCGGAAAGCCGGGGCGACATGGCGGAAGGGCGCCGCCTGCGCGAGCTCGCCATCGTCAACAATGACCGCGCCATCGTGGCGGCGGACGGGTGTGGCGATAGCTGGTCATTGCGCACGGCTTTGTGTAACGGGGCCGAATATCATGTGCTGACGGGCAATATTGCCCTGGCCCGGACCTATCTGGCGCGCTGGGAGGCGGTGGCCGGGGCGGTGGGGCTGCGCGAGCGCATCCATTACATCTATACCAGCGCCGAATTGCTGACCCATGCCGGCCAGTTGGCCGAAGCGCTGGCACTGAGCGAGGAAGCGGTGGCGCTGGCGGCGGATAATGCCAATGCCGACCACAAGGCCAATACGATCAGGCGACTGGCCGAAGTGCATGAGGCACTGGGCAATTTCGAGCAGGCGCTCGGCCTCTACAAGCAGTTCCACATCGCCTACCAGCGGCAGATGGGCGACGTAACGCGGCGGCGGGCGCAACTGGTGGAAATGCAGTTGCAGACCCGTAAATTGCAGGCGAGGGCGGCAGTGTTCGAGGAACAGGCCGGGCAGGATGCACTGACCGGACTGCCGAACCGGCGGCGGTTCGATGCGGCCATCGAGGCGTTGCGCGGCAGCCGCTTCTGCCTGGGCATTCTCGATCTCGACCACTTCAAGGCGGTCAATGACAGCTATTCCCACCTGGTTGGGGATGCGGTGTTGCGGCGCGCCGCCGAGCTGCTGAACGGGCTGGGCTGGGGCATGCGGGCCTTCCGGCTGGGCGGCGAGGAATTTGCGCTGCTGTTCCCCGATCTCGATATCGAGCCGGCGGCGGCGGTGGCCGAAGCGGTGCGCGAGGCGTTTTCGCGAGCCAACTGGTCCGATCTGGGACCGGGACTGCGCGTTACCGCCAGTATCGGTCTCGCCGCAGCGGGGCGGGGCATGGAGCAGGCCGAAATCATGGCCATTGCCGACCGCCGGCTCTATCGGGCCAAGGCGCAGGGGCGGGATCGTCTGGTCGCCAGCGACGCGCTGGAAGAGCTCGACCTGCTGGCCTGATCCGCAGTGCCCGCATTTTGCGCGCGGAATGAGAAGTACGGATAAGACGAGCCTCACACCCCTCCCTAGTCTGCCCCAACTGATTTGGGGGATAGCATGACTTACTGGGGTAAGGGCTCGCATGTGCTGATGGCTGCGGCCGGGTTTCTTCTGGTTGCCGTGCCTGTGCAGGCGCAGAGTACGTTCAGCGGCATCAAGGACGTGCTGGCCAGCAAGCCGCCGGAATCGATGATCAAGGAAGACATGGCGCAACTGCTGTCCACGGTCCTTGGTCTGCCGCCTCCGCCGGCCTCTCCCCCCACACCGGCACCAGGTGCCAGTCCCGCGCCCAGCCTCTATGGAGCGGGCGGCAATCTGAACCCCACCACTCTGAGGCTTTCCATCCAGAAAATCCTGGCGGACTTGCAGGCCAGCCAGGCGCAGCATCTCGCCAGCATCGCCGCTGCGGTCAAGCTGGCCGAGGCGGCCAAGGGCAAGTTCGACCGCGAGACGATAAAACCGCTTCCTGTTGTCACGGACTTCAATGAAACCAAGGTGCCGGGTTTCGCACTCACCGAGGCGCTGCAGCCGCACCCCGCCAACAAGGGTGCGGCGACCCTGCAAGCATGGCTGAAAGATTTCACGGTTGGCAACCCAGCCTATCGGGCCGGCATTCGGCCGGTCTGGGGTGATGTGCTGCCCACGGTGTTGAGCGGCTATTATACGGGCTCGGCCGTTGCGGTGATGCCTGGCGGCGCAGCTTCGACGGGCGACCTGACGCTGGTGGTGGATTTCAATACGCGGGACGTGTCGGGCGCGATGAATTTCAGTTCGGCCAATCCCGATCTCGCGGGCGATATCGAATTCGGCGGCACGGCGCAGATCGGCGGCAGCAATCATGCCATGGCCGGTGACATCTGGTATTCGGGCGCCTTTGGCGGCGTCATCGAAGACGGCAAGTGGTCGGGCGGCTTTTATGGATCGATGGCGGACATTGTCAGTGGCGACTGGCGGGCCACGGTCGATGGCGGGCCGAATGCGGGCCTGGTGCATGGCAAATTCGGAGGCCAGCAATGAGGGCGCGTCACGTCGCGCTGGGGGCAGTGCTGGCCGCGTCCCTGCTGACGGCCGCACCGGCCTGGGCCAATCTCACCGCTGCGACCGAGGCGGAAGCTGCGGTGCTGGCGCGGGCGGATACGCTGCTGGAATTGCGGGAATGGCAGCGTGCCTGCACCCTGCTCGAATCGTCGTTCGGGGCATCGCCCGCCAATCTGCAGGCGGTGGCCAGGCTCGGCGAATGCCGCACCGGGCTGGGGCAGTATGGCCGCGCCATGGCCGATTACCGGCGTATCCTGCAGCAGGTTGACGCGCCGATCATCGTGGCGCGGTTGCTGGTGCTCGAAGCGGCCGCAAGCAGTGGCGTCATCGTGGTCGAGCAGGTGCCCGAGACCCTGCCGCCGGCCATGCTGAGCGGCGAGGCGAGCCTGGGCGTGCTGTTCGACAGCAATGCCAATGCCGGCACCTCGGCCACTTCCGTCCAGGCGATGCTGGGGGCGTTTCCGATCCTGCTCAACCTGAACCCGGCCAGCCAGGGCCAGCCCGACAATGCCATAACACTGGGCCTGTCGACCAGCTACCTGCAGCCGCTCAGTGCACAATTCGCGCTGGTGCTGCGCGCCGATGTCGGCGCCAATCTCTATACGGTGGATGCCAGCCATTCCCGGCAATTCGCGCGCGGCACGGCGGGGGTGATTTTCCGCGAGGGACCGTTCAGCGCCAATCTGCAGGGCGATTTCGGCGTCAACTGGCGCAATGGCGCGGTGGACCAGACATCGGCCGGGCTCGGCGCCCGCGCCAGCCTGGCGGTGACGCCGGAGTTATCCTTCGGCGTCAGCGGCTTTATCGGTCGCTTCGACCTGCCAGCCGACGCTAATCGCAACAGCGTGCTGCGCAGTGCGACAGCGGGGGTGCAGTATGAGCTGATGCCCGGCCTGTCGGCCAATCTCGACTATGTCGTCAGCCGGTCGGAGGCGGGCAGCCCGCTCTATTCCTACTGGTCGCACGCGCCGCGCCTGGGTGTTTCGGCGGTGCTGGCACCCCAGATCGACCTCGATCTCAGCTATGCCTATGAGATGGCAGCCTATGACGACAGCCTCGCCATGTTCCCGCAGGGGCGTGAGGACAGGACGCACCAATTGGGGGCCATGCTGACGTTCGATCTGTCCGATGCGGTGGCGCAGGGCATGTCGGCCAGCCTCGGCTACACCTATCGCCAAACCGATTCCAGCATCGACCTGCATGATGTCGAGCGCCATGCGGTGACCGCGGCGGTGCGCTACGCGTTCTAAAGAATGGGTGCGATGATGGTGCACTCGGCCATGTCGGGGTCCAGTCGGCCGGGTGTTTCGGTGTAGATTTCGAGCACGTAATTGGCGGCGAAAGTGTGCCGGCTGGCGCTGATCCATTCGTCCAGCAGGAAGGCATAGGTATTGGCGACACAGAGGCCGGTGCGCTCGTCATGGCCATAGCCGCCCCGGTGCCGAACCGTCGCAGCCATGCCGGGATGGGTGGTGATCGGCAGCAGGTCGTCGGGCAGGGCGGATGTGTCGGCATCATCGCCCAGCAGGATGCAGCAGTCGTAGCGCACCCTGTCGGGCGGGGTGAAGCGGAGGTCGTCGCGCAATATGCCGACAAAGGTCGCCGTATCGCGGAGCGCGGGCGGCAGGCCGGCGAGGAAATGCTGCCAGTGGTGCGGCGCATTCTGCGTGGGGCCGATATAGCGGCGCCCCCAGCAGGTGAAGCCATCGAGTTCGACCACGCGCACCCGCCGCTCATGGATGCCGGAGCTGTCCTTGTCGGGCCAGCGCTCGCGGTCCTGCCGGAAGGAGCCGGGCGATACGCCATAGCGCCGCCCGAAGGCCTGGGTGAAGCTGGGCTGGCTGTCATAGCCCACTTCCACGGCAGCGGCGCCGACCGATTGCTGGGTCCAGCGCAGGCGCGCCGCCGCCATGTCGAGCCGGATGCGCCGCAGATAGTCCGACGGCGCCTCGCCCGTACCGGCCATGAACAGGCGGTTGAATTGCGCGCGGGACAGGCCGACCGCGCCGGCAATGTCATCCAGGGCGATGCGCTCGCCCACCTGTTCCTCGATCAGGCGGATGGCTTGGTGGATGCGTTTGTCCATCTTCAATCCCGGAATTGCGCGTCGCCCCTGTGGCGCACTGGAAGAAACAGGATGCAAGCGCCCATCATGCGCGAGGGGCAGTTGCCCCCGGCACGGCCTTGGCCTACATACGGCCAACCTTAAACACTTCAGCGCCTACGCAAAGGGGTGACGACGCCTATGGCTCGCCAGTTCATCTACCACATGCACGGAATGTCCAAAGCCTATGCCGGCGGCAAGAAGGTGTTGGACAACATTCATCTCAGCTTCTACCCCGACGCCAAGATCGGCGTGCTGGGCCCCAATGGCTCGGGCAAGTCGACCCTGCTCAAGATCATGGCCGGCATCGACACCGAGTTCCAGGGCGAAGCCTGGGCCGACAAGGGCGCCAAGGTGGGCTATCTGGCGCAGGAGCCCGAGCTCGACCCGGCGCTGAACGTGCTCGGCAACGTCATGACCGGCGTCAAGGAAAAGAAGGCCATCGTCGATCGTTATAACGAGCTGATGATGGACTATTCCGACGAGACGGCCGATGAAGCGACCGCGCTGCAGGACAAGATCGACGCGGAAAACCTGTGGGATCTCGAATCACAGGTGGAAGTGGCCATGGAAGCCCTGGGCTGCCCGCCCGGCGATGCCGATGTCACCAAGCTGTCGGGTGGTGAGCGCCGCCGCGTGGCCCTGTGCGCGCTGCTGCTCAGCAAACCGGACCTGCTGCTGCTGGACGAGCCGACCAACCATCTCGACGCCGAAACCACGGCGTGGCTGGAACGCCACCTGCGCGAATTCGAAGGCGCGGTGCTGATCATCACCCACGACCGCTACTTCCTCGACAATGTCACCGGCTGGATTCTCGAGCTCGACCGTGGCCGCGGCGTTGCCTATGAGGGCAATTACTCCGCCTATCTCGGCGCCAAGGCCAAGCGCTTCGCGCAGGAAAAGAGCGAAGACGCGGCCCGCGCCAAGGTGCTGGAACGCGAACGCGAATGGATGGGCCAGAGCCCCCAGGCCCGCCAGTCCAAGTCCAAGGCCCGTATCAAGGCCTATGACGACCTGGTCAAGCTCAACGAAGCCCGCACCATGTCGTCCACGGCACAGATCATCATCCCGGCCGGCGAGCGGCTGGGCCACAATGTCATCGACATTGACGGGCTCAGCAAGTCGTTCGGCGATCGCCTGCTGATCGACAACCTGACCTTCAAGCTGCCGCCGGGCGGCATTGTCGGCATTATCGGGCCGAACGGCGCTGGCAAGACCACTTTGTTCAAGATGCTGACGGGCCAGGAAAAGCCCGATGCCGGCACGGTGACCGTGGCCGAGAATGTGCATCTGGGTTACGTCGACCAGAGCCGCGACAGCCTCAACCCCAACAAGACCGTCTGGGAAGAAATCTCGGAAGGCGACGAAGTGCTGATGCTGGGCAAGCGCGAGGTCAATTCGCGCGCCTATACGTCCAGCTTCAACTTCAAGGGCGGCGACCAGCAGCAGAAGGTGGGCAATCTCTCCGGCGGGCAGCGCAACCGCGTGCACCTGGCCAAGATGCTCAAATCAGGCGCCAACGTGCTGCTGCTCGACGAGCCCACCAACGACCTCGACACCGAAACCCTCGCCGCGCTCGAAGAAGCGCTGGAGGAATTCGCCGGCTGCGCCGTGATCATCAGCCACGACCGCATGTTCCTCGACCGGTTGGCGACGCATATGCTGGCGTTTGAAGGCGACAGCCATGTGGAGTGGTTCGAGGGGAACTTCGCGGACTACGAGCAGGACAAGATCCGCCGGCTGGGCGCGGATGCCGTGAACCCGAAGCGGGCGACGTATAAGCCGCTGACGCGGTAGTCGATCTGGGACGCCCCGGGGTAGCTCCCGAGGGCGTTCGCCTAGCAAATGACTCGCTTACTGATTATCAGTCCGCCTTCAGTAGTTCCGGTACGGGATCGTCGAACCTTGGACGCGCTGGGCCAAGATTGGGCGATTCAGCAACTCAAGCATGCGCTGCGCTGATCGTACCGCGATCGCTGACGATGCTGAGGGACCGAGAATGATAGAATGCACCAGCCTCTCAAGTGAAATGTCTTGGCCGCCAAAAGCAGCATTGGGAGCAACGGGCAGCTTGAGCTTGGGTTCAATGCCTCGCGCGCCGTTATGGTAGCCTAGGAATTGCTTTAGACCACCGTCCGGGTCACGTTCTGGTAGGTAGGCCAGCCTCCACTCCCTTTCTTCGCTAAAGCCATGATGCTTCGTAAAAAGCGCGAATTGGCGAAGTCGGGCGAAAAGGCCCCATGCCGAGCCAGCTACTTCGTCGGACCCTTCAATTCTCTGCTGCGCAATAATCCCCGCAAACTCCCCGGCGATCTTGTCGAACCAGCCGTAGCGATCATCGGTACTGGCGTACCTAACCTTGGCGATGATCAGGGGCGAAGTCGGAGTCTCAAGGACGCCGCGCGGATCGAATACCACAGCAACCCCCTTTCCGGAGTCTCCATAGCCTCGCCACATCGACAGCAACCCGTCCTCGTCTGTTCGAGAGTGTTCACACAGACACAAAATGTAAGTGTCGAAGGCGTGATTGGAGTCGAAGTTTTGATACGCGGCGTTCAGTTGCCTCTCAAAGTGTTCGGCATCGGCTGGGCTCGCGAAGGAATCTCTAATTATTTGGCTAGCGAGAAAGGTCCGTAGACCTTCATTGATGCCAAAGCGAACCTCCTCGATATCGTTCATAAGGAGTGGATTGCCAAACCAAATTTGATTGTATTTGGCGATCTGTTCCAGCACAAATGTTGTAGTGTAATGCGCCAGCAATGGTGGATCGCTAAAGAAATCGCTATGGTCCTCTCCTTCAGAAAGGTCGTTGTATAGCGCCGACATAAGGTTCCAAGCGTCGGCAAATGACCGCATCGAAGATTACCCCCATCCCTGTTCATCTTGGCATCACGCGAAGTTGGCTGCACTGGTCGCCGGTGTGCCATAGACTCAGCCGGCGCCGCCTTCATGTCAGTTCGCCATCAACAATGAGCTTGGCGGCTAGCTCGCGTGAGCTAAACTCGGCGATTTGTGTGTATCGGGGCCGGTCGCTGGCGTGCGCGGGCGATCTCAGGACTGCAAAGATCGACTTTCGTTCGGCGATGACCTCCGTAAGGTCCTCACTCGCAAGTGGCGACCAATGCCGCGACCCACACTCTGGACACTCGTCGTCGCAACAGCAAGACCATTCATCTTCCCAGTCCGTGCCGCAGTCGCCGCAGTGATAGTGGTTGCGATACCAGGCCATCAGGTCCTCCGTGCGAGTCGATGCTGACCGCGACCAGTGAACTCCAGGAAGCCGTTGTCGCGCAAGACTTGGAGTTGCTGGCGTATCTTGGGGCGGACATTGTTGTTTTCGGGGTAGAGCGCACTCAGGTGCTGTTCGAAGGCGTAGACGTCGTCGAGGCTGAACTTGCTACGACGCTCGACCGCTTTCATCACCTCGATGAGCCAGCCGCGCGCGGCTCCGCCGGTTTCGCGTAAAAATAGTGTCTGCCGCGATTTTGCCAGAACGTCGTCCTTCGGCTCGGCCATGCCATCGCGAAACACGAAGATGCGGCCGGCTTCGGGCACCCTGCCGAGCAGGATGTTCGAGCCGACCCAGCCCGCGCGGCGGGCATTTGGCCCCAGCGGCTTGCGCTTCTCGATGATGTCAGGCGTGAAGAAGTGCTTCGGCACGATGCAGACATTGCGCACTGCATCTGCGGTCGCGTCATAGCCGAGCAGCAGCAAGTTTGGGTTAGTTGCAGACTGTAGTCGCTCGATCTTGGTGAAGTAGGCGCCATCGGCAACGCGTGCACCGATCGCCTTCTTGGTCGACTTGACCTCGAACTGATCCTGGCAGCTTGGGCAGAAAAAGTCGGCTACCGGGCTGTTGTTCGGGAACTGGCTGAGCCGGGGCGCCCCGCAATTGATGCAGTACATCCAGTCGGCCACCCAGCGCTCGGTTTTCACGCGGGCGGACTGTGAGCCACTGATGTAGGTGGATGAGAATTCTTCGAAAGCTGATTTCAAGTGCGGTCATCCGGGGCGATGGCCGAGCTTGGCGCGGTTCGGCAGGTCGTGCAAGCGACAGGGCACCAGGCTTTCACCACCGCCGTGTCATTCCGGCGCAGGCCGGAATCCATCCTGTGGTGACTGGACCCCGCAGTGAACGTGGAAAGACCTCAGGATGGGTCCCGGCCTCCGCCGGGATGACCTCGGGGACGTGGCACGATGCGTAGGCAATCGCGGAGGGTGTCGACTGAGGGGCCACGTATCCATCTTATCCCCGCCCCCAAAATCTCGCGTATCCTTCCCGCATCACTCCATACGGCGGCCTGCAGGCGAACGGTGGTGGGGTGGGTCGGGTGGGGGTTTTGCCTCTCCCACAGGTTCGAGCCCGGGCGGAAGCGTGTGCGCGACTCCCCGTGCTGTTCCAAAAACCGGCACCCCGGGGCGATTGTCGTCTCATTTTTAATTTCCTACGGGGCGGCAATCGCTTCGGGGTCCGCCTTCGCTGCCGGCTTTGACATGCGACATGACAACCCGCGTCACAGGCGGGCGCCTTGGCATGCCCGCTTGTTCTTCGTTCACCTGTGCGCGCAAAAATCCGCGACACCCCCGCAATCCCGCGCTAAGAGTGAACCACGGTACTGCACTGGCTGATTGCTCTGGGGGCAAGACTTGAAACGGATGATTTGGGCGGCCGCGGTCGTGGTCGCTGCGACGTGTGGGATGGTGACGCTGGCGGCGGGGGCGCCGGGGCAGTGTACGGTTAGCGGATATGACACGTTCGATTGCGATGTGGCGCTGGATGGCGGCGGGCTGACATTTGCCCTGCCTGATGGCAAGACCTTTGCCTTCACGCTGGTGGAGGAGGGCGTCGGTACGGCGTTTCTGATCGAGGCCGATGCGGGGCCGGGGCAGGTGCCCGAGGAGATGCGCGGTTTCAGCGCCGTTGACGGCAAGCCGGGCTGCTGGGCGCGGGGTGACGATTTCGAATTCTGCGTGCTGGTCGCGCAATAGGCGGCGCCCGCTGGGTGCGACGCCATCGATACGGAGAATACGGGTGATTGGCGAGGCGTTTTCGGTCGCGGTTGGCGGGGCCGTCCTGGCGGGAAGCCAGGTGGGCGAGGGCCTGCCGGTGGTGTTCCTGCATGCCGGGGTCTGCGACAAGCGCATGTGGCAGAGCCAGATGGAAATGGTGGTCGGCGAAGGCTGGCAGGCCATTGCCTATGACCGGCGCGGTTATGGCGAGACCGACAGTGCCGACGAAGCATTCAGCCATGTCGATGACCTCGAGGCGGTGCTGGCGGCGCTCGATATTCATGCGGCGGTGTTCGTCGGCTGTTCGATGGGCGGCGGGCTGGCGGTGGATTTCGCGCTACGCCATCCCGGCAGGGTGATCGGGCTGGTGCTGATCGGTACGTCTGTCACCGGGGCGCCGTGGAGCGCGACGCAGGCCGAGCAGCAGATCGAGGCGGCCGAGGAAGATGCCTGGGAGCGGGGCGATCGCGACATGCTCAACCTTGTGCAGGCGCATGAATGGCTCGACGGCCCGCGGGCGCAGAGCGGGCGGGTCGGCGGCGCGGTGCGTGCGCTGTTTCTCGACATGAATGCCTTGGCGCTCGGCAAGCCTGACCTGACGCAGGAGGAGCGGCCGCCATTGGCCTGGCCGCGTGTGAGCGAGGTCGGCGCGCCCACGCTGCTGCTGGTGGGCGATGAGGATTTCACCGCGCTGATCGACCGGCATGAGCATCTGTCCGAGGAAATGCCCAATGCCTTTGCCGCCGTGCTGGAGGGCGTGGCGCATATTCCCAGCATCGAGCGGCCCGAACTGGTCAATTCCATGCTGCTGGAATTTCTCGATGCTATCGAGGGCGGCGATGACGAGGATGATGAGTAGGAAGAATACCCCCTCCTAGCCTCCCCCTGAAAAGGGGGAGGAATTCGGCCGGTGGGGAGGCGAGATAGAGCTCTAAATTGGCGCTGTATCCCCTTCACAAACTGATTCAAGACATTGAGAAGCCGATTCAACGTGTTGGAAAATTGAATCGGCTTTTGTGTTCAATGCATTGATTTTGCTGCTCTTTCTCGTCAGGCTGCGATGATGCCGTCCAGGTGCTGGTCGAGTTGAGCCGTGGGGGTGTTGGTCAGGTCCTTGTTCAGTTCGGCGACGATGGCTTTCTTGACGGCAGGCGTCAGGGCCTTGCGGATATTGCCGAGCGCGATGGGGGAGGCGGCGATGACGAGGCGATCGAAGGCGCCGCTCTGCTGCCGGCGGTCCAGGGTGGCGGCCACCGATTTCACGAATTCGCTTTCGCGGTGTTCTACCGGGTCGGTGCGGGGCTCCATGGCGCTGCGGCCGCTGCCGGCCGAGGAGTGACCGCGGCCGGGGCGGTCGGTCACGATCTCCTGCGCCGAGAGCGGTTCGATGGCCCAGTCGAGACCATCCACCTGCTTGAGCCCTTTGCCCGGACCGGTGTTTTCGAGGACGCGCGCTTGCGCGCCGTCGGCGATCAAAACCCAGGTGACGGTCTTTTTCATGATGTGCTCCTGCTGGTGTTGGTCGTGATGGAAAGCGCGTTGCGCGCTTGAGGCCAAACGCCCCGGCACGAAAAAGGTTGGCCTTGCCCATCAGCTTTGCAAGATGGGCCGATCACAAACTCTGATTGGCAGCCAGGGCGTGGCGCTGGTATCACCTTGGCTTCAGCCATCCCGTCCGGGATGCGGAGTTTTTCGATGTCCCTGCCCGAATCCGCCCCGGAGGCTATCGCGCCGGCCGAGGCCTCTCCCCCGTCCCAGGCGGCGGCAAATGACGGCCGCAACGGCGTGCTGGCGGCCCTGGCCGCCTATACGCTGTGGGGCTTCCTGCCGCTGCTGTTCCGCGAGGTCGAAGCGGCCGGCTCGGTGCTGATCGTGGCCGAGCGCACGGTGTGGTCGCTGGTGCTGCTGGCGGGCATTCTGGCCTTTTCCGGCGGTTTCGGCGAGGTTCGCGCGCTGTTTGCCGACAGGAAGCGCGCGCTTGGCACGCTGCTTTCCGCCGTTTTGCTCGCGGGAAACTGGCTGCTTTACGTTTGGGCGGTGGAAACCGGGCAGGTGCTGGAAGCCAGTTTCGGCTATTTCATCAATCCGCTGGTCAATGTGCTGATGGGCATGATCCTGCTCGGCGAGCGGCAGAACCGGCTGCAGACCATTTCCATCCTGATCGCCGCCGTGGCCATCGGCATCCAGGCGATCGGGCTGGGCAATATCCCGTTCATCGCGCTGGGGCTGGCGCTGTCCTTCGGCTTCTACGGCTATTTCCGCAAGACGGCGCATCTCGGGCCGGCCACAGGCCTGTTCGCCGAAACGGCCATGCTGGTACCGGTGGCGCTGGGCTTCATCATCTATACCTTCATCGCGACCGGCCCCGGCGTCCATGCCGATCCCTATCTCATGACCATGCTGGTGCTGACCGGGCCGGCCACGGCCATTCCACTGCTGCTGTTCGCCTTTGCGGTGCGTCGGCTGCGGCTCACCACGATCGGCATGTTCCAGTATATCGCGCCCTCGATCCAGTTCCTGGTGGCGATCTTCCTGTTCGGCGAACACCTCAACGCGCTGCGGCTGCTGAGTTTCGCGCTGATCTGGGTGTCGCTGATGGTGTTCAGCTATGACAGTTTCCGCCGCCGGGCGCGGGTGGCGGCGGCCTGATATAGTCTGCGGTGTCGTCTCTACTGTAGTTTCTCAGTAAATCCTCTCACGGCAAGCATAGTTGAATGGCCGCATGGCCGTGCTATGTTTGCGCGTCGCGGTCATTGCTGAGATTTCCGATGAAAAGACGGGGCGTTCTGGGGTTATTGTCCGCGGGCGCTGCCACGGCTCTTTTGCCCGCGCCTGCCATCGGGCAGATGAACGAACGCCGGATCGGCATCGACGCTCATACCCATATCTTCAACGTGCTTGATCTTCCCTGGGCGAGCTTTCTGTGGCGCGTCCAGGCACGGCAGTTCGAGGAGACCTTGCAGCAGGAAGAGTTGCGGCACGACAAGACCCTGGTGGTGCAGGGCCTGCTGGCGGTGCTGACATCGGTTGTCGTGCGGGCCATCGAACCGCTGAAGGACATTGAGCCGGCACCGCCCGGAACGCCACTGTCGGAGCGTTTTTCGCGCGGGGCGACGGAAGAGCGGTTTCTGGGCAGCCTGGCGGAAACGCTGCGCCTGCTGTTTCGCGACACCGCGACGTTTGAGCGGCTGTATTTCCCGCCGTTCGGCGAGGAACTCGCGGCCCATGGACGGGCTGTCGCGGACATGGATGTGGATCGTGCTGCCGCGGCCGAAGCCATTCGCGAGGAGATCAATGCCCAACTCGACCAGGCCATCAAGGAGCATGAAGAGGCCTGGTATCAATGGGCGCAGACCTTGGCGAACTCGTCCGGCTGGCTGGGGCGCGGGCTCGACTTCGGCCGTCGCCTGGCGTCTCCGAAGGCGGAAAACCTCGATACGCTTTTCGGGCTCTATACCAACAGGGAAGGGCCGGCGCTGGTCGCGGCGGCGCTGGTGGATCTTTCCGGCTGGCTGGATGAGGAGCCCACCCATTCGATCGCCTATCAGATCGAGCAGATGGGCGATCTGCAGTGGTGCACCCGGACCGGCACGCTGATGCAGATGATCGTGCCGTTCAATCCCTGGCGGCAGGTTGTCGCCGATATCGGGCGGGCAAGTGGGCCGGACCCGATCGCGCTGATCACCGAGGCTGTCGAGCAGCGCGGCGCTGTCGGCGTCAAGATTTATCCGCCGATGGGCTTCCTGCCGATTGGCAATGCCGAGGGCGACCTGGCCTTTCCGGCCCGGGCGAAGGCTGAGCTGGGAAGCGGCTTTCAGGGGGCGGCTGGACGATGCTTTGCTGAAACTCTACGAGACCTGCAGCAGGCTCGATATTCCCATCCTGGCCCATACTGCCGATGGCAACGAGGCCGGCGAGGGATTCGGCGAGCGCGCCCATCCGGACGGTTGGCGCCGTGTGTTCGATGAATTCAGCAAGTTGCGGGTGTGCATGGCGCATTTCGGCGGCTTTGCATCCGACCCGAATGCGCCATCCGATGCCTGGGAGGCGGTCGTCGCGGGCCTCGCGATGAATTATCCGGGCCAGGTTTTCGCCGACCTGTCCTATCTGACCCGTGCGATCCCCCGGCATCCCGAGAGTGCCAACCGCTATATCGCCATTGCCGGGTTGCAGGCGACGTTGGACCGGGTCCCGGACCTGGCCAATCACATTGTCTTCGGCAGCGACTGGCACATGATCTCAAAAGAGCGGGACAATGAGCAATATCCCTCGCATATCGAGGGCTATCTGGACGAGGCCGGGCTCGGCCCGGCGGAGATCGAACGGATTTTCGTGGCCAATAATCTGCGGCTGTTCGGGCTGGTTCCGGGGGCGCAAACGTATCAGCGCCTGCAGGACTATTACCAGACCAAGGGCACCGCGCATTTCGATACG
Source organism: Devosia ginsengisoli (assembly GCF_007859655.1). Taxonomy (NCBI): domain Bacteria; kingdom Pseudomonadati; phylum Pseudomonadota; class Alphaproteobacteria; order Hyphomicrobiales; family Devosiaceae; genus Devosia; species Devosia ginsengisoli. The sequence goes on along the minus strand of NZ_CP042304.1, from coordinate 1,877,355 downwards.
ATCATCGCGCTGAACAACAGCTAGTCTCCTGGCGCGTTGCCGCTGCGACCGATGAGTTCGGCCATCTTATCGAAGGTCTTGCCGAAGGGCGTCGCGGCGCGCCAGACCAGCGACAGATGCCGGCCGGCGCCGGGCGAGAGCAGGTCGTGAATGGCGATGCGGGGATTGTTGGCTTCCTTGCGCAGGGCAATGCGCGGCAGCAAGGTCACGCCCTGGCCGTTGGCGACGAATTCGACAATGGTCGAGAGCGAGGTGGCAGCGAAAGTGCGGCCGGCGGGATCGCTGTCGAGCCGGCAGGCGGCAATGGTCTGGTCGCGGAAGCAGTGGCCTTCGTCGAGCAGCAGGATGCGATCGGGGTCGAGGCTGGATAGCGACACCGGTGCGGTGGTGGTTTCCTCGCGGCTGGTGGCCAGCACGAAAGGGTCGTCGAACAGGGGGCGGCTGACCAGGCGCGGGCCATCGCTGGGCGCTGCGGTGCCGATCAGCGCGACATCGAGGCTGCCATCGGCGAGACCTGCAAGCAGCGCATCGGTGCGGTTTTCGCTGACGGTGAAATCGAGGCCCGGCAGGCCCGCGGTGAGGGCCGGGAAAATCTCGGGCAGCAGATAGGGCGCCACGGTCGGAATCAGGCCGAAGCGGATCGGACGGTCGGGCTGGCCGGCATGGCCGAGAATGAGCGTTTCGACCGCCTCGGCGCTTTCGACCACGCGCTGGGCCAGCGCGATGAATTCCCGCCCAAGCGGGGTGGGCCGGACGCCGCTGCGCAGCCGGTCGAACAGTGGCGCGCCGCACAGGCCCTCAAGCGCCAGGATTTGCTGGGATAAAGCCGGCTGCGACACGGCGCAGGCCTCGGCTGCCCGCCCGAAATGGCCTGACCGGGCCACGGCCAGGGCATATTGCATCTGTTTGAGGGACACGCTCACGATAAGTTTTTCCTATTGATATGGGAAGAAGTATCGATTGGCCTAATGATTGTCACCCCCCTATAAGGCCGGTAGCAGCAAAGGAGCCCCTCATGGACGACCAGATTTCTCCCCATTCGCAAGGTGAGGCTCCGGCCGGCAAGTGCCCGGTGGATCACGGTAAATCGGCGGGTCGCAGCAACCGCGACTGGTGGCCCAACCAGCTCGATCTTTCGGTGCTGCACCAGCATTCGGCCCTGTCCAACCCGATGGGTGAGGCCTTCGATTATGCCGCCGCGTTCAATGCGCTCGATCTCGAGGCGCTCAAGGCCGACCTGCACGCGCTGATGACGGATTCGCAGGAGTGGTGGCCGGCCGATTTCGGGCATTACGGCCCGCTTTTCGTGCGCATGGCCTGGCACAGCGCCGGCACCTATCGCGTGGCCGATGGCCGTGGCGGCGGTGGCGGTGGTCAGCAGCGCTTCGCGCCGCTCAATTCCTGGCCCGACAACGTCAATCTGGACAAGGCGCGGCGCCTGCTTTGGCCGCTCAAGCAGAAATACGGCTCGGCCATTTCCTGGGCCGACCTGATGATCCTGGCCGGCAATGTCGCGCTCGAATCCATGGGCTTCAAGACCTTCGGCTTTGCCGGCGGTCGCGTCGATACCTGGGAGCCGGAGCTCGATATCTATTGGGGCAAGGAAGGCGAGTGGCTGGCCGACGAGCGCTATAGCGGCGAGCGCGATCTGGACGATCCGCTGGCGGCGGTGCAGATGGGCCTGATCTACGTCAACCCCGAGGGGCCGAACGGCAATCCGGACCCGCTGGCATCGGCGCGCGATATCCGCGACACCTTTGCCCGCATGGCGATGAATGACGAGGAAACCGTGGCGCTGATCGCCGGTGGCCACACGTTCGGCAAGACACACGGCGCGGGCGACGCCGCCAATGTCGGGGCCGAGCCGGAATCGGCCGGCATCGAGGCGCAGGGGCTGGGCTGGGAAAACAAGTTCGGCACCGGCAAGGGCGGCGACACGATCGGCAGCGGGCTCGAAGTCACCTGGACCTCGACGCCGACCAAGTGGAGCAACAATTTCTTCTGGAACCTGCTCGGCTATGAGTGGGAGCTGACCAAGAGCCCGGCCGGTGCCCACCAATGGACGCCCAAGCATGGCATGGGCGCCAATTCCATTCCCGATGCGCATGACCCGTCCAAGCGCCATGCGCCGACCATGCTGACCTCCGATATCGCGCTGCGGGTCGATCCGGCCTATGAGAAAATCTCGCGCCGCTTCTTCGAGAATCCGGACGAATTCGCTGACGCCTTCGCGCGCGCCTGGTTCAAGCTGACCCACCGCGACATGGGCCCCAAGACCCGCTATCTCGGGCCGGAAATTCCCGCAGAAGATCTGATCTGGCAGGATCCGATCCCGGCGCTCGACCATGCCGTGATCGACGATGCCGATGCAGCGGCGCTCAAGGCGAAAATCCTCGCCACGGGCCTGTCGGTGGCCCAACTCGTTTCGACCGCCTGGGCGTCCGCCTCGACCTACCGCGCTTCGGACATGCGGGGCGGCGCCAATGGCGCGCGTATCCGCCTGGCGCCGCAGAAGGATTGGGAGATCAACAAGCCGGCCCAGCTCGCCGATATCCTGGGCAAGCTCGAAGCCATCCAGGGCGAGTTCAATGCGGCTCAGGGCGGCGGCAAGAAAGTGTCGCTGGCCGACCTGATCGTGCTGGCCGGCAGCGCGGGCGTCGAAAAGGCCGCCAAGGATGCCGGGCTCGATATCACCGTGCCCTTCACGCCGGGCCGCATGGATGCGTCGGCGGAGCAGACCGACGGCGATTCCTTCGCGCCGCTCGAGCCGACGGCCGATGGCTTCCGCAACTATGCACGCGGCCGGCAGCGCCTGTCGCTCGAAGCGGGGCTGATCGACAAGGCACAGTTGCTGGGGCTGACGGCGCCGGAACTGACCGTGCTGGTCGGTGGACTGCGCGTATTGCGGGCCGGCGAGCCGGAGCATGGCGTGTTCACCAACCGCCCGGAAGTGCTCAGCAACGACTTCTTCGTCAACCTGCTGGATATGGCCACGCAATGGAAGCCGGCGGCCGAAGGCCCGGGCATCTATGAAGGCCGCGACCGGACGAGTGGTGAGCTCCGCTGGACCGCGACGCGTGCCGACCTGATCTTCGGTTCGCATTCGCAATTGCGCGCGCTGGCCGAGGTCTATGGCCAGGCCGATGCCGGGGAAAAGTTCGCCAAGGACTTCGTCTCGGCCTGGGTCAAGGTGATGAACGCCGACCGCTTCGACCTGCGCTAAGCGACGGAAACCAACAAAAGGCCCCGGGCATGTCCCGGGGCCTTTTTCATGAATGGCATGCCCGAAGGGAGCTCAATCTCTTCGGGCATGCCGCGACCGGCCGGCTGGCCAGCCGATCAGGTCAGGCGCAGCCAGTCGCTCAGGCGCTCCCACAAGCCGGCCTTTGACGGCGGCGGCGGCTCGTTTCTTGCGACAGGGTGGTCCTCGCCTATCGGGCGTGTGGCCGATCCGCCCAATCTGGCGGTGAACATGACGCTCACGAGCGGCGCCCCCTCGCTACGGTCCCGATCACGTTCCATCGATTCCCCCCCATGCTTCGGCGGCAGGCTACGCGGAGATTGTTGGCTTGTTGTTTGATGGACGGATTTTCGCGATTTGCCCGCTTGTCATTGGTGCCCGCCGCTGCAAATCTCCGGCCTTCGGGGGCAGACAGTCTTGCGCAGGCACAGTTTCAACGGATTGATATTCGAGGAATCGATGCGTTCGGCCCGTGGCGCCGATGGCAGCGAGATCGTCTTCACGCGCCAGGAGCGGGTGCTGCTGATGGAGCTGAGCCGTCGGCCCGGCGCATTGCTGAGCCGGAGCGAGTTGCACCGCGCCATGGCCGCGACCGGCCGCATGGCCGGCGAGCGCAATGTCGATTTTATCGTCAATCGCCTGCGCGCGCGGCTGGGTGACGATGCACGGGCGCCGCGTTTCATCGCCACGCAATATGGCGAAGGCTATGTGTGGATCGCCGCTGCCGACCGGCCGGATGGGGTGGCGGCTTTCGTCGTGGTGGGCCCGGTGCGGGGCGAGGCGCAATCGGCCGCGGCGGCGAGCCTGGTGCAGGGCATAAGCGATCAGTTGGCCACGCTGTTGGGCAGCGGGCGCAAGGTCGTGCTGGTGCCGGACTGGCAGGGGGACGAGGCGGCGCAGGTCGCCTTTGCTCTGGAGATCAGCCTGCATGCGGAGCTGTCGGACCTGCATGCCGCCATGGCGCTGCGCAGCCTGCCTTCGGGCCGGGTGATCGCGACGCGGCGGGCGCGGATGGCGCAGCGTGAGGCGGCCGGGCAGGGTGTGGCGATTGCCCGCTGGGCTCGCGGCGCCATCTGGCGCCATATCGCCGTGCCTGATGGCTCCGAGCTGCTGACGCCATCCGATGTGCCGGTGGAAATCCGGCTCAACGAGGCGGGCCGCGCTTTGACCCGCTCGCCCGAACGCTGGCGCGAGGCCGAGGCGCAATTGCGCAAGGCGCGCGACGAGCGGCCGGGCGATCCGTCGCTGGCCATATTGTGGGCGCTCAACCTGTTTGCCCGGCTTATCCAGTGGCCGCCCGATCCGGGGCTGGCCTCTCCCGGCGGGGCCACGGCGCTCGAAGACGAAATCGAAACGCTGGTGCTCGGCAACCTGGCGGGGATCGAGGACAATGCCCTGCTCAAGCTGGCAGCGGCCAAGCTGCTGTTCTTCACCGATCGCGGGCATCTCGAACTGGCCGAACAACTGGCCGACGAAGCCTTTGCCGACAGCACGGCGTTCGGTGCGGCCTATGCCACGCGCGGCCAGATGCTGATGTGCCGGGGCGCCATACCAGAGGCGGTGGCGCTCTACGACAAGGGGATCGAGCTGGCCGAGTTCGGGTCGGACTTTCACATCTATCTGCTGGTGCTCAAATGCACGGCGCTGATGGCGGGCAATGACCGGCCGGGCGTGGCCCGGACCAGCGAGGAGCTTTACCTCGCCCGGCCCAATAGCCGCTGGATGGCGCCATTCTTCATCTCGCCCTATGACGATGACCTGCCCGAGCCGGTGGCGGCGGCGCTTTCGGCCTATTCGCCCGAGCGTTGCCAGCAGGTGCTGCGGCACCTCTACCAGACCTCGGCGCGGCATTTCCTCGCCGCGGGGCACCGGGCCAGTGTGATGCGCGGGCTGGCGACCGGCCTGCGCCGGCTGGTGGGGCCGCAGGCCATTCCTGATGACATTGCCAGGCTGCTGGCCGCATCCATTCGCTAAAATTTGAATCAAATGCCCGCGCCGGCTTTCAGGGCCCGCAAGAAGGTGGCTGTGCATCGTCAGGCTCCAGATTTGCGGCAGAAGCCGGGAGAGCAGGCAATGAGCGAACTTGATGAAGGCCAGCGGGCATTTTCGAGTTTCCGGGTCCTCAATGGCGAAGACAACCAACCGGAACGGGAACAGTTGTTCCGCAACATGGCGCAGCTCTTCAGCTACGTCTCGGACCGGTGCGACGACGAACAGGTCGCTCAGTATGACGAAGTGCTGTGCCAGTTGGCCGAACTGGTCGAGGTCGAGGCGCGGGCGCATGTCGCCAAGCTCCTGGCCCCGCTGGAGCGCGCGCCGGGCACTGTCGTGGTCAAGCTCGCCAATGACGATATCGAGGTGGCCAAGCCCCTGCTCGAATTCTCCAATGTGCTCAGTGACGACGACCTGATCGACATTATCGGTCGCCAGAGCGAAGAGCATCGCCTGGCCATTGCCGGCCGCGCCAGCGTGCCCGAACGGGTGGGCGAGGCCATTGTCGAGCATGGCGACCGCACGTCGGTGGTGCGCCTGGTGCGCAATACCAATGCCGAATTCGACAAGGCGACGCTGGAAAAGCTGGTGGAGCGCGCCACGCGCGATGCCGAGATTGCCGCCGACCTGCGCAACCGTCCGGAAATCGACTGGAAGAGCCTGCGCGGCGAAATCGACTCGGTGGCCTCAAAAGTGCTGGAAACGCTAGGCCAGGTCGATCGCGGCCTCGATCCGGTCGCGGCCGGCAAGGTCAATGCCGTGGTCTATAATCGGCTACGCAACCGCGCCGGCTTCTCGGCCACCGAATGGAAGGTGGCCTATAACCAGGTCAAGGCGCTGAGCGACCGCAAGCAGCTCGACGACCGCGCGCTGACCCGTTTCGCCCGCTTCGGCTATGGCCACCATGCGGCGGCGGCGCTGACCGTCATCCTGCGCGTGGCGCCCGAAGTCTTCGTCAAATGGCTCGCCAGCCAGGATTATGTGGCGATCACCGTGGCGCTCAAGGCCGCCGGCATGTCGCCGGACCTGTTCGAGGCCACCGTGGCAACCCTGCCATGGCGCGACCTGCCGAGCGAGGCCGACAAGGCCATGGTCGTCAGCCGCTTCGAGGCCATCGACAAGGAAGAAGCCATCGGTATTTTCGAACTGTGGCGCGCCCATTCCTTTCGCAAACGCGCGGTCAGCGAAGAACGTGCTGCGATGAGCGCCTAGGCGTTCTACCTGGATCGTCACCCTCGGGCCTGACCCAAGGGAGCTTCACTTAACCAATGCACCGCAAGTCCAGAGCCCTCGGGTCAAGCCCGAGGGTGACGTTTGGTATTTGGCGACGCATCGCACCCACTTCCCCCTAGACCTCACCTGAATTTCGATATAAAGATATCTTTATATCTCGTGAGGGGCAGATGGCCGAGCTGGATGAACTGGTTAGCGTGCTCAAGGCGGCGGGGGAGGGGACCCGGCTGCGCCTGCTGGCGCTGTTGTCCGATGGCGACCATTCGGTCAAGGACCTGACGGAAATCCTCAAGCAGAGCCAGCCGCGTGTGTCGCGGCATCTCAAGCTCCTGGCCGATGCCGGGCTGATCGAGCGTAATGCCGAGGGCGCCTGGGCCTATTATGGCCTGGCGCAGGACGGGCATGGCGCCGCTTTGGCCGAATGGCTCATCGAGCGGGTGGATGGGCACGATCCGGAGCGCCGGCGTGACATCGAGCGGCAGCAGGCCGTGCGCACCAGCCAGCAGGCGCAGGCTACCGAATATTTTGCCAAGGTCGCCAGTAGCTGGGACCTGCTCAAGACCCTGCATGTGCCCGAGGAAGCGGTGGAAGCCGCGGTGGTTGCTGCCCTGGGCGGGCGACGCGTCGAGACGCTGATCGACCTGGGTACCGGCACCGGGCGGATGCTCGAAGTGCTCTCGGGCTCCTACAAGCGCGGCATCGGTATCGATTCGAGCCGCGAAATGCTGGCCGTGGCCCGCTCGCGGCTGGCCACGGCAGGCATTACCCATGCCCAGGTGCGGCTGGGCGATATCGGCGATGTCGATCTGGCGGCCGGACCGGCCGATGTCATCGTCATCCATCAGGTACTGCATTATTTCGACGATCCGGGGCGCATGCTGGCGCAGGCGAGACGCCTGCTGAAACCGGGCGGGGAAATGATCATTGTCGATTTCGCCCCGCACGATCTCGAATTCCTGCGCAGCGAGCATGCCCATCGGCGGCTCGGCCTGTCGCAGCTCCAGATGAGCGGCTGGGCCGCTACTGCCGGCCTTGCGGTCGAGGCGGTGCACGAGTTTCCCGGCGAGAACAGTAAACGTGGGCTGACGGTCTGCCTGTGGCGCCTCAGCGACAAGACTTGAACGGATAGATCAATGCTCGACGACAACCTCCGCGCCAGCCGCCAGACAGCGCATGATCGCCCGGACCTGCAGATTTCCTTCGAATTCTTCCCGCCCAAGACCGACGTCATGGAGGAAAAGTTCTGGGACACTGTGCATCGGCTGGCGCCGCTCAAGCCGCGTTTCGTTTCAGTTACCTATGGTGCTGGTGGGTCCACCCGCGAGCGCACTTTGCGCATGGTTCGCCGCATCAAGGCCGAGACCGGCGTCGATGCCGCGGCGCATCTGACCTGCGTGGGCGCGAGCCGGGCCGAGGTCGATGACGTGGTGCGCGGCTACAGGGAAGCGGGCATCAACCGTATCGTGGCAGTGCGTGGCGATCCGCCGGAAGGCGTCGGCAAGCCCTTCGTGCCCCATCCCGAGGGCTATCGGAATGCGATCGAGCTGGTCGAGGGCATCCGCCGCATCGGCGATTTCGACATTTCGGTATCGGCCTATCCGGAGCGGCATCCGCAGAGCCCCGACTGGAACAACGAGATCGACAACCTGAAGCGCAAGATCGATGCAGGCGCCACTCGTGCGCTCACGCAGATGTTCTTCTCCAATTCGGACTATCTGCGCTATCTCGACCGCGCCCGCGCGGCCGGGATCACCGCGCCGATCGTGCCGGGCATCCAGCCGATCCATAGCTTCCGGCAGATTGCCAGCTTCGCCGCGCGCTGCGGCACGGCCATTCCCGGCTGGCTGGCCGAACGGTTCGACGGGCTCGACAATGACCCGGAAACCCATGCCCTGGTAGCCGCCGCCGTGGCAGCGGAGCAGGTGACCGAGCTGGTGGATGAGGGCGTGACCGAATTTCACATCTATACCCATAACCGCTCGCCATTGGCGCTGGCGCTGGGCCGTATCCTGGGGCGGCGGCACGAGGTCGCGGCGGTCGACGCCGCCTGATTTTAACCTTGTATTCACCATGATCTGGTGCCATTGGCTCTCGGCCCGCGCGGCTGGGAGCTGGCACAGCGTCATTCAGCTTCGGTTCAGCTTGCGGGCCTCATTGCTGGCAGCGTGCGCCGATTTCATAAAATGGCCACGAAAATCCGGCTCTTTCGCCCCTTGAGGGCGGCGCAAATCGGGACGTTAGGACCATGAGCATCGACCGTCGTATCACCAATGGCCTGGCCTGGGCCGGTGCAATTCTCGTCGTCGGCATTCCGACGGCGGACCTGTTGTCGGCGCAGTTCATGGGCAATCCGGCCGCTCCGGTGTCGGCCCAGGTGGCCGTGATCGAACCCATTGCCCCTGTTCCGGCGCCGCTGAGCCAGCGCCCCGATGCGCCGGCAGTGGAGCCGGCGACGGAAGTGGCGGTGGTCACTCCGGTCAAGCCCGCGACACCGCCAGCCGCTCTTACCAAGCCGGCCGCGACCCCCGCTGCGCAGACGGCCGATGCGGTCGATGCCTTCCTGCAGTCCGGCCGCAAGCTGCCCAGCTATATCACCGGCGCCGACGCCGCCCCGCCGACCACGGTGGCCGTCACGCCGCCCGCGCGCACGCCCATCGTCACCACGCCACCAGCCACATCAGCTGCGATCGATCCAGTCGAAGTCGCCGCCATCGCGCCGCAAAAGGTCGCGCCGGTGCCCATGCCGCTGTCGATGCGGCCCCGGCCGGTTGTCGCCGTGGCGCCGCCGGTTGTGGTCATTCCGCCCTCTGTCGGCCTGCCGCCGGCCAATGTCACCGCGACCGACCTGGCCGATTGGGAAAGCGGGCCGCTGTCCGAATTCCTGGCCCGGCGCCAGGGCAATGGCTATGTCGATCCGGGCTATGACCCGAACGGCTTTTATCTCGATGAAGGCCCCAACCGTTCGCGTGCCCGCGTCATCGCGCGGGAAGTGGATTCGTTCTTCTTCGCCGATTGAGGGCAGGGCGGCCATGCGCCGCCGGCAATGGACCGCGCCACGCGCAATCGTTATCCTGCCCGCCAGCGGGCATGATGCCCGCCCGATTCATTCCAAAGGCGCAGCCGGTCATTATTTGCATGCGCAAGCCTGAAGAGAAAATCGACATGTGGCAGAGATTGAGCGACCTGGTCGGCTCGTTCAGCCAGCGCACGGGCCTTGCGGGGTCGCTGGTCAATGCGCTCGACCCCGATACCTGGCTGCCGGGTGGGCGCGACGCCGCCTTCACCCTGGCGCTGATCGCGCTCGCCGCCAAAATGGCGGTGGCCGATGGCGCGGTGACCGCCTCCGAGGAGCGCGCCTTCCGCGCCACGGTGGAAATCGCCCATGGCCATGAAGAGCAGATTATCCGCGTGTTTAACCTGGCCAAGCAGGATATCGCCGGCTACGACGCCTATGCCCGCAAGGTGACGCGCTTCTTCCACGACAGTCCCGATACGCTCGAGCATGTGCTCGACAGCCTGTTCTACATCGCCACGGCCGACGGCATGGTGCATGAGGCCGAGCTCGATTACCTCAAGTCGGTGAGCGATATTTTCGGGTTCGATGATGCGCGCTTCGAACAGATGGCCAGCCAGCATGTGCAGCTCGAAGCGGGCGTCGACCCCTATGCCGTGCTGGGCCTGGCGCCCAATACGCCGCCCGAGGAAATCCGCCGCGTCTATCGCCTGCTGGTGGCCGAGCACCATCCTGATCGGCTGATCGCCAAGGGTGTGCCCGAGGATCTGATCGATGTAGCGACCGATCGCATGAAGGCGATCAACCTTGCCTACCAGGCGCTGACCAAGCCCAGGCAGACGCCGCTGCTGACGGCCGATCCCGCCAGCGCTTGACGCGGGCCTACCCAACTCACTACATCAGCCGGCCAGTTGACCGGGTGGCCGCTGGCAGTGGGGTAACCTGCTGCTGGAGGAAAGTCCGGGCTCCATCGAAACACGGTGCCGGCTAGCGGCCGGCGGGGGCGACCCCAGGGAAAGTGCCACAGAAAGCAAACCGCCGACCTTCGGGCCGGCAAGGGTGAAAGGGTGCGGTAAGAGCGCACCGGGTGCCTGGCAACAGGGACCGCACGGTAAACCCCACCGGGAGCAAGACCAAATAGGGATGACGCGGGGCTCCGGCCCCAGCCTGTTTCGAGGCCAGATCATCCGGGTTGGTTGCACGAGCGTCCTGGCAACAGGCGCCACAGATGAATGGTCACCACGTCGCGGCAACGCGGCCTTACAGAACCCGGCTTATAGGTCAACTGGCGTAGAATATGCCGCCGATCTCCAGAAATGGAGGTCGGCGGTGCCATTTCGGGTGATCGGGAGCCCGGCAGGTCGGGTCTTTACGACATTGTGTATGAAATAATTGACATTATGTCGTCTTTCCCATACTTAGGCCCCAACAAGAATGGAGCCGAACCATGACCTTCAAGGAAATGAATGCGGGTGTGATGCTGCTCAGTGCAGTGGTGATTTCGGCGTGGGTGCTGATGGGGGCGCTTGGCGATCCCGGGGCCGGCGTGCCCGAGGTGGCGACGCGGCTTGGCTGGGCCATGGTGGCGTCGGTGGTGTTCAATATCGTGGCGATGATCGTTTTCGCCATTCTGGTCAGCATGGTGCAGGGGCAGGAATTGAAGGATGAGCGGGCCGATGAGCGCGACCATGCGGTGAGCGCCCGGTCCATGCGCAATGGCTATGTGGTGGCGTCGGCGGGCGGGGCGGCGGCGATATTTCTCTGGGCTTTCGGCTTCGATTTTGCCGTGGGCATCTACGTACTGTTCGGCGGACTGATGCTGGCCGGGGCCACCGATGCGGCGTCGCGGCTCTATTACTACCGGGTCGGCTAGAACGATGGGCAAGGGACAGGCGGCGATCAGCAATACGATCCGGGTGCTGCGCTTCAATGCCGGCGAGATGACGCAGGCGGCCTTGGCCGAGAAGGTCGGGGTGACGCGCCAGACCATCGTGGCCATCGAGCAGGGGCGCTATTCGCCCTCGCTGGAAGTGGCCTTCCGCATTGCCGCGGCCTTCGATGTGCCGCTCGACCAGGTGTTCCAGTGGCATGGTCAGGGCCAATAGGAGCGGGCGATGAGAATAGTAACGCAAAGCCGCTATGGCGGGCCGGACGTGCTCGAAATTCGCGATGTGCCACGCCCGGTGCCGAAGGAGAATGAAATCCTCGTTCGTGTCGAGGCCTTCAGCGTGACGCTGGCCGATTGCGCTTTCCGTAAGGCCGATCCGTTCATCACGCGATTTTTCAACGGACTGTTGCGCCCGAAAAACCTGGTGCTGGGCGACGATATCGGCGGGGTGGTGGAGGCGGTGGGCAGCGCGGTCACGCGCTTTGCGGTGGGCGATGCGATCTTCGGCTCGGTCGGCTCCAGCCTGGGCGGCGCGGCCGACTATGTGTGTCTTGCCGAAGACGCGGCGGTGGTTCGTCGGCCGGATGGCCTCGATGCCGGGCAGGGCGCGGGGCTGAGCTACGGCTATCTCACCGCCATGCCCTTCATGCGCGACGAGGGGCAGGTGAAGCCGGGCGATCATGTGCTGATCAATGGCGCTGCCGGCAGTGTCGGCGCGGTGGCGCTGCAACTGGCCCGGCATTTCGGGGCCGAAGTGACGGCGGTGTGCAGTGCCCGCCATGCCGACCTGATGCGCGCGCTGGGTGCCGATCATGTGATCGACCGGAACGAGGCTGATTTCACCACGGCACGCGATGCCTATGACGTGATCTTCGATGCGGTGGGCAAATCGAGCTTCGGGCGCTGCCGGGCGGCGCTCAAACCGGGCGGCATTTATCTCACCACGGTGCCGAGCCTGGCCATCATCTGGCACATGCTGACCAAACGCGCGCCGGGCAGGCGCGGAAGGCTGGCGACGACCGGATTGCGGCCGGTCAGCGCCAAGCGCGCGGACCTGGCCGTGCTCGCCGAACTGGTCGAGGCCGGCGCGGTGCGGGCGGTGACGGATCGGCGGTTTCCGCTGACCGAAGTGGTCGAGGCGCACCGCTATGTCGAGACCGAGCGCAAGGCGGGCGATGTGGTGGTGGAAATGGCCTGGTAAACGCCGCCAAACTCCCCATGGGAAACAGAATCTTAAGCGTCGTCACGCAAAGTGGGGAGAAGTTTACGAACCGGCCGCTGAGCCGGGAGTGGAGTAGTGACCTCTATGGGCAAGCGTTCCGTGCCCGAAACCAGCCAAAATGCTGGCCCGCATGTCCCCGTCCTGCTGGATGAGGTGCTGGCAGCGCTGTCGCCTCTATCGGGCAAGCGCATTGTCGACGGCACATTCGGGGCCGGTGGCTATTCCCGCGCCCTGCTCGAAGCGGGCGCCGTGGTCATCGCCATCGATCGCGACCCCAGCGTGCAGCCCTTTGCCGATGCGCTGATGGCCGAATTCGAAGGCCGTTTCATCTTCGTCGCCGGCACGTTTTCCGAACTCGACAGCCTTGCCGCCGAGCATGGGCCGATCGATGGCGTCGTGCTCGATATCGGCGTTTCCTCCATGCAGCTCGATCAGCCGGAACGCGGCTTTTCCTTCATGCGCGAGGGGCCGCTGGACATGCGGATGAGCGGGGCGGGCGAAAGCGCCGCCGACCTGGTCAACACGCTCGATGCCGAACCGCTGGCCAACCTGCTCTATGCCTTCGGCGAGGAACGCAAATCGCGCCGCATTGCCCAGTTCATCGTGGCGGCTCGCGAAACCGCGCCGATCCGCACCACGCTGGAACTGGCCCGCATCATCGAAAAGGCTATCGGCCGCAAGCCGGGCGATGCCCACCCGGCCACGCGCTCTTTCCAGGCCTTGCGCATCGCCGTCAATGCCGAATTCGAACAACTGGTGGAAGCCCTGTTCGCGGCCGAGCGGCTGCTGGGCGAGGGCGGGCGGCTGGCCGTCGTGACCTTCCATTCGCTGGAAGACCGCATCGTCAAACGGTTCTTCGATCCCGACAAGGGTGGCCCGGCCCAGTCGCGCCACCTGCCGCAGGTGGTGACCGAAGAGCGCCGCTGGATCGAGGTGGCCAAGGCCGCCAAGCCCGGCGAGACCGAGCTGGCGCGCAATCCGCGGGCGCGTTCGTCCATCCTGCGTGCCGCCACACGTTCGGCGGCGCCGGCGCGGCCGGTGCGCTTTGACGGGCTCGGCATGCCCCAGGTGCGAGGGGCCGCATGATCCGCAATCTCAACATCATCCTGATCTTCACCAGCGTCTTCATGCTGGCCGGCGTCTATGCGCTCAAATTCTCCATCGAGAACACGGCCAGCGAGCGCACGGCGCTCATCGCCCTGATCGACAGCCAGGAGGGCCAGCTCTCGCTGGTCAAGGCCGACGAGGCGGTGCTGAGCCAGCCCGGCCATATCGAGCCCATCGTGCGGCGCCATCAGGTGGCCCTGGCCATCGTGCCGGTGAAGCAGGAGCAGTTCGGCGCCTTCGGTGAATTGCCGATGCGGCCGGTCAAACCCAATACGGCGGCGATGGATTCCCTGTTCGAATCCCTCGAAGCCGGCGTGGATCCGATCGACGCCATTCTCGAACTGGAGGGGATCGAATAATGGCGGTCACGGCAGAGGATTTCGGCCCCACCATCGCGCTCGACGGCGCCCGCAAGGCGCGCGGCAACCTCACGCAGAACCGCATCCGCTGGATGGTGCTGGCTTTGGTGCTGGGCTTCGGGCTGGTCGGGGGGCGGCTGGTGCAACTGGGCATGGTCGTGCCCGATTCCACCATCGAGGGGCAGGCGCGCGATGTCATCACCGCCACGCGGCCGCCGATCCTGGATCGCAACGGGCTCGAAATGGCCGTCGATATCCGCGTGCCGTCGCTGTTTGCCGAGCCGCGCCGCATCATCGATGTCGAGGAAGCCGTGCGCAAGCTGCGCACTGTGCTGCCCGATCTCGACGAGACCTGGCTGCGCAACCGGCTCACGGGCGAACAGGGCTTTGTCTGGGTGCAGCGCGAGCTGTCGCCGGCCATCCAGGATCAGGTGATGCGCCTGGGTATTCCCGGCATCGATTTCATCACCGAATCCAAGCGTTTTTACCCCGGCATGACCGAGGCCAGCCATATTCTGGGCGCGACCAATATCGACAATCAGGGCATTGCCGGTATCGAAAAGCATATGGATGGCGAGAATGTCGCCCTGCTGCAGGATCTGGGCCTGGCGCGCGGCAATGCGCTGGCGCCGGTGGATCTCAGCGTCGACATGCGCGTGCAGCATATCATGCACGAGCAATTGCTGGATGCCATGACGCGCTACCAGGCCATCGCCGCAGCCGGCGTGATGATGGACATCTATACCGGCGAGATCATCGCTCTGGCCTCGCTGCCCGACTTCAATCCCAATGAACCGGCGACCGCGCTGGTCAAGGATAGTTTCAACCGCATCACCTCGGGCATTTTCGAGCCGGGTTCCATCTTCAAGACGGTGACCATGGCTGGTGCGCTGGATAGCGGGCTGGTGCGGATCACCGATCAGTTCGATGCGCGTTTCGGCATTCGCTTCGGCCGCTTCACCATCGACGATTTCCATGGCAAGCACCGCATTCTCAGCCTGCCGGAAGTCTACAAATACTCATCCAATATCGGCACGATCCGCGTCATGCAGGCCATGGGCAAGGATGCGTTCCGCGCTTTCCTCACCACGGTGGGTTTCGACCAGCGCGTGCCGTTCGAGCTGCCGGAAATGCGCCTGCCGACCGTGCCCAAGGAATTGTCCGAAGTGGGCGCCGCCACGGCCTCGTTCGGCCATGGTCTGTCGGTCTCGCCCCTGCATATGGTCACGGCCTATGCCGCCTTCGTCAATGGCGGCAACTATATCGCGCCCACGCTCTACAAGCGCGACGTGGCCGAGGCCGAAGCGCTCTATCGCCGTGTGTTGCAGCCCTCCACCAGCGAGTCCATCCGCTACCTGATGCGGCTCAATGCGCTGGAAGGCTCGGGCAGCCAGATGAACAAGGAAGCCCTGGGCTACCGCGTCGGTGGCAAGACCGGCACGGCCGAAAAGGTGGTCGATGGCCGCTATTCGTCCAGCAAGGTCACCAACTTCTTCGCCTCGGCCTTTCCGCTCGACAATCCGCGCTATGCCATGGTCATCATGGTCGACGAGCCGAAGGCTGAAAGCGTGACGACCGGTACGACGGCCGGCTGGAATGCCGGCATGGTCACCGGCCGCATCGTGCAGCGCGTCGCGCCGATGCTCGGCATTGCGCCCGATTTTTCCGAGATTCTGGACCGGAATCTCGTTCCTCCCGCCCTCAGATAGAATGATCCAGAAGGGTTCATCGCCGTGTCACTCAGCGTAACACAACTGCTCGAAGGCTCCGGCGCCCGTCCCAAGAAGGGTCTGGGTGCGGTCTTCGGCCTCAATTCCGATAGCCGGCGGATCGAGCCGGGCGACATCTTCTTCGCCCTGCCGGGCGCCAATGTGCATGGCAATCAGTTCGTGCCCGATGCGGTCAAGCGCGGGGCGCTGGCTGTCATCAGCGATACGGCACCGGTGGGCGATCCGGGCGTGCCCGTCATCATCGTCAAGGATGTGCGCGCCTCCTATGCCCGCGCCGCCTCGCGCATTTTCGAGCCGCAGCCGGAAATCACCGTCGCCGTCACCGGCACCAATGGCAAGACTTCGGTCGCCGCCTTCGTGCGCCAGATCTGGCACTATGCCGGCATTGCCGGCGCCAGCATCGGCACGCTGGGCGTCGACACGGCAACCCGCCATATCGATGGCAGCCTGACCACGCCGGATTCGCGCACGCTGCACCAGTCGATGCGGGCGCTGAAGGCGCAGGGCATCAACCATGTGGCGATGGAAGCCTCCAGCCACGGGCTCGACCAGCGCCGGCTCGACGGCATCCATTTCGAGGCCGTGGCCTTCACCAATCTCAGCCGCGACCATCTCGATTATCACGCCGACATGGACGCCTATCGCAATGCCAAGCTGCGGCTGTTCACCGACCTGCTGGTCGATGGCGGCGCGGCCATCGTCAATGTCGATGATCCCGAATACGAGCCCTTCATGTTCGCCGCCCTCGGAGCAAGCGCAACGCTGCTGACCGTGGGTCGCGAGGGCGCCTATATCGAAGTGCTCGATATCAAGCCGGAAGGCTACGGCCAGCGCGTCGAAGTGCGCCATGTCGGCGAGAAGATGAGTTTCCACCTGCCGCTGACCGGCGAATTCCAGGTGTCCAACGCTATTGTGGCGGCGGCCCTGGCCATGTCCAGCGGCGTCGACAAGGCGCAGGCCTTCCCCGCGCTGTCAGAGCTGGTCGGCGCCAAGGGACGGCTCGAACTGGTGGCCGAGCATAATGGCGCGGCCGTCTTCATCGACTATTCGCACACGCCCGACGCGCTCAAGACGGCGCTCGAAGCGCTGCGTCCCTATGCGACCAGCAAGCTGACCGTGGTGTTCGGTTGCGGCGGCGATCGCGACAAGGGCAAGCGCCCCCAAATGGGCGCAATCGCCAGCGAGCTTGCCGATGATGTCATCGTGACCGACGACAATCCGCGCACCGAGAATGCCGCCACCATCCGCGCGGAAATCCTCGCCGCAGCCAAGGGCGCCCGGGAAATCGGCGACCGCAAGACGGCGATAACGGAGGCGGTCAAGGGGCTCAAATCCGGCGACGTGCTGCTCGTTGCCGGCAAGGGCCACGAGGACTACCAGATCGTCGGCACGACAAAGACGCATTTCTCCGACCATGAAGTGGTGGCGGAGGCGATCAAGGGGTAGGGCAGATGCTGCCACATGCACCGCGCGACACCCTCCCCCTTGCGGGGAGGGCTGGGGAGGGGGGCTCCCACGCGCAGGGCATCGTGCCCAGCCGCCACCCCCTCCCAACCTCCCCCGTCGAGGGGGAGGTGCCGCATCCAGTGCGCGGAAACCATTGATGACCCAGCCCCTCTACACCATCGCCGATATCCTCGCCGCTACCGGCGGCACGACCTCGCTCGACCCGACCACGGCGATCAATTCCGTCTCCATCGACTCCCGCGAGCTCGGTCCCGATGCGCTGTTCGTGGCCATCAAGGGCGATCGTTTCGATGGGCATGATTTCGTGGACAAGGCGCTGGACAATGGCGCCGTCGCGGCTCTGGTCAGCCGCGGCGAAGGCGAACATCGCGTCGTCGTGCCCGATGCGCTCGAAGGCTTGCGCAACATTGCCCGCGCCGCCCGTGCTCGCAGCCGGGCGCTGGTGGTCGGCGTTACCGGCAGCGTCGGCAAGACCACGACCAAGGAGGCCATCCGCGTGGTGTTCGAGGCGGCAGGCCAGACCCATGCTTCGATCAAGAGCTTCAACAATCACTGGGGCGTGCCGCTGATGCTGGCGCGCCTGCCCGAGCGCGCGCAATTCGGCGTGTTCGAAATGGGCATGAGCGCGCCCGACGAAATCCGGCCGCTGGCGCAACTGGTGCGGCCGCATATCGCGGTCATCACCACGGTCGCGGCGGCGCATCTGGAAGCGTTTGGCTCGCTTGACGGCATCGCCCGCGCCAAGGCGGAAATCTTCGCCGGGCTCGAGCCCGGCGGCACGGCCGTGCTCAATGCCGACCACCCCCAGCTCGGTGTGCTGCTCGACGAGGCCAATGCGGCCGGCGTCAGCAATATCGTCACCTATGGCGAGGCGCGCGGCGCCGATTGGCGCATTCTCGATATCGAAACGGCGGCCGATCGCAGCTTTGCCACGGTGGAGCACAATGGCGAGCGCCATGCGCTGGTGCTCAATGTGCCCGGCCGCCACATGGTCGCCAATGCCACGGCGGCTTTGGCGGTGGCGCATCTGGCCGGCGTCGAACCCGAAGTGGCCTTGCGCGCACTGGCCGGCTTCGGCGCCCAGCCCGGCCGCGGACAGCGCCTGCTGCTCGGTCCGGCCGACAAGCCGCTGCTGCTGATCGATGAGAGCTACAATGCCAATACCGCCTCGATGACAGCGGCGCTCGACGTGTTCGCGGCGCAGACCGCGCCCGGTGGCCGCAAGCTGCTCATCCTGGGCGACATGCTCGAACTGGGGCCGCAATCGGCCGAGCTGCATGCGAGCCTTGCTCCGGATGTCATCGCCTCGGGCGCCGAGCGCATCTATCTGGTGGGCGCCAGCATGGCCGCCCTGGCCGGAGCCCTCGGCTCCAGCCGTGTGGCCGCCCATACACAGACGGCCGCCGAGATGGCGGAGATCGTGCTCAACGAGCTTGCCTATGGCGACGCTGTTATGGTCAAAGGATCGAACGGCGTGGGGCTGACTGGTATCGTCGACAAGGTCCGCAAACGGTTCGAAGACACCTGATCCCACCCAACGAGGACCCTTCGTTTCATGTTGTACTTTCTCGGCCAGCTGGGTGACGCGCTCACGGCCTTCAACGTCTTCCGCTACATCACCTTCCGCACCGCCGGGGCTGTGATCACCGCGCTGTTCTTCGTGTTCCTGTTCGGGCCGGGCATGATCGCCATGCTGCGCCTCAAGCAGGGGCGTGGCCAGCCGATCCGCGAAGACG
Organism: Devosia ginsengisoli; assembly: GCF_007859655.1. Classification (NCBI taxonomy): domain Bacteria; kingdom Pseudomonadati; phylum Pseudomonadota; class Alphaproteobacteria; order Hyphomicrobiales; family Devosiaceae; genus Devosia; species Devosia ginsengisoli. Next base: position 1,858,367 of record NZ_CP042304.1, on the reverse strand, counting down.
GCCCGCAGACCCACCTGCTGACCAAGAAGGGCACGCCCACCATGGGCGGGCTGATGATCCTCTCCGGCGCGGTGTTTTCCACGCTGCTCTGGGCCAATCTGGGCAATGGCTATGTCTGGGTGGTGCTGTTCGTCACCATCGGCTTTGGCGCCATCGGCTTTTATGACGACTACCTCAAGGTCAAGCGCATGAGCCATGCCGGCTTTGGCAGCAAGCAGCGCCTGCTGCTCGAAGCGCTGATCGGCTGCATTGCTGCCTTTGCCACCTCGCAACTGGCGCAGGGCGCCTATGGCACCTCGCTGCTCTTCCCCTTCGTCAAGGATCTGGCCCTCAACCTGGGCTATTTCTACATCCTGTTCGGCGGCTTCGTCGTCGTGGCGGCGGGCAATTCGGTCAACCTTACCGATGGCCTCGATGGCCTGGCCATCGTGCCGGTCATGGTGGCGGCCGCCTGTTTCGCGCTGATCGCCTATCTGGTCGGCAGCGTCACCTTCTCGGACTACCTGTTCCTCAACTACGTGCCCGGCACGGCCGAGCTGTCGGTGGTCTGCGGCGCGCTGATCGGGGCAGGTCTCGGCTTCCTGTGGTTCAACGCGCCCCCGGCGCAGATCTTCATGGGCGATACCGGCTCGCTGGCTCTGGGCGGCGCACTGGGCTCTATCGCCGTCATCACCAAGCATGAAATCGTGCTGGCCATTATCGGGGGCCTGTTCGTGCTCGAGACCGTTTCGGTCATTGTCCAGGTCGCCTCGTTCCGCCTCACCGGCAAACGGGTGTTCCGCATGGCGCCGATCCACCACCATTTCGAGCATCTCGGCTGGACCGAGAGCCAGGTGGTGATCCGGTTCTGGATCATCTCCTTCGTGCTGGCGCTGATCGGGCTGAGCTCGCTGAAGCTGCGCTAGGCATCGCCAGGCGCCGATAAGGCGCGAAACCAACCAGTCGCCGCTCCCTGCCGAGGGGGCGGCGTTTCTGTTTGCGCGGCCATTGCCACGTCCTCCGCTTCCCCCGTCGGGGCAGGGACGGTTTGCAAGGCCGGCCTGTAGCCAACGCAATCCCCCCATTTCCGGGCCGTTCGACCCCTGCACCTTGCCGTGCAGGCCTTATGTTCCGATCGGATACTAAAATAATACAGAGTATTAAATGGCACTAAAGTATAATCTTACAGTCTAGATTTACTTGCATAGAGTCGATTTTATGAAATCGTTTTGAGCGATGAGTCGGACGTGAGTCTATGCATGGGCGCACAACTTTGTGTGCTTGTTCAGAGTGCGACGGCTTATGCCATGACGTAATTAATTCTTGTCTGGTACTTAAGTTTTCGGAGGAAAAATTATGCGACGCAACGTTCTTACGAGCCTGGCCGCGGTGATGCTTGCGGCTAGTGTATTTGCGCAGCCGGTGGCGGCGCAGAGCCTGTTGGGCATCCTCGGCGATGGCGATAGCGGAGCCCTCATCACTCTGGGTAGCGGCGAGGCCGGCAATTCCGGTGTCGTCAATCTCGGGCTCGGTGGCGGGGGCGGTAATGTCCTCGACGCCAATGTGCTGCCCAGCTCGGGCGGCAATGGCCTGGTCACGGCCAATGTCAGCAGCGGCGGCAGCAACGGCCTGCTCGACGTGAATGCCAATGTCGGCGGCGCGGTTGATGCCAATGTCAATGTCGGCGGCAGCAAGGGCCTGGTCGGCGTCGATATCAATGTCGGCGGCGGCGGTGGTGGTGGCGGCGGCGACAATGGCGGCGGCGGCGATAACGGCGGCGGCGGAAACGGCGGCAATGGTGGAAACGGTGGCAATGGCGGTAATGGTGGAAACGGCGGCAATGGCGGCGGCGGTAATGGTGGCAATGGTTTCGCCAGTAACGGCGGCTCCGGCACCGGCGGCGTAGCCTGCACCGGCTTCAACCCCAACCAGGCGTGGTCGCTGTTCGAGCGCACCTCGTTCTCGGGCTGGAACCGGGCCTCCAACATCGAGATCATCCCGGTGCAGCTTTGCCCGAGTGATCGCCAGCAACTGGCCCAGGCGCTGCGCAACCAGCAGAAGTTCAATCAGCTGCAATATGCCGTGCAGTCCGACGCGCTCGTGGCAGCGGCCCTCAGCCGCACCAGCTACGGTGCCAACCGGGTGCTGGGCGTCGATCGTTCCGGCTCGCGCCTGACCGTCTACGTCTACTGATCGGCAGTCCTCCTGCCTGGACGGCCCCGCCTTCGTGCGGGGCCGTTCTGTTTCGCAAATTGCATTTCGGATTCGGAAATCGGTAACCAACCGCCTGCTACAATTCAAATCGACTTGTATCGAGTAGCCGGCTTTCCCATGATGTTTTCCCGTGCCGAAAAGACGCCTTTGGCGGAGTGGTGGTGGTCGATAGACCGGGAACTGCTGGGGGCGCTGATCCTGCTGATGACCTGCGGCATGGTGCTGAGCTTCGCGGCCAGCCCGCCGGTGGCCGAGCGCCTCGGCCTGTCGCCATGGCATTTCATCATCCGCCACGCCATGTTCTGCGTGCCCGCGCTGGGCGTGATGATCGTCACCTCATTCCTCAGCCATCGCCAGGCGCGCATCTGGGCACTGGTGACGCTTGCCGTCAGCCTGCTGCTGCTCTGGGCGACCTTGCGCTTCGGCACCGAGGTCAAGGGCGCGCGGCGCTGGATTTCCTTTGCCGGCCAGTCCCTGCAGCCGTCCGAATTCGTCAAGCCGGCCTTTGCCGTGCTGGGCGCGTGGCTGTTCGCGGAATCGATGATCCACAAGAACGTGCCGGGCAAGATTCTCGCCACGCTGATCATGGCGGCCATTGTCGGCGGCTTGCTGCTGCAGCCCGATATCGGGCAGACGGCGCTGGTGCTCGGCACCTATGCCGTGCTGCTGTTCCTGTCAGGCATTTCCTGGTTCATCATCTTCGGGCTGGCCGGCGCCGCCGGAGCGCTGCTGTTCGGCGCCTATGCACTTTTCCCGCACGTGTCGCGGCGCATCGATACCTTCCTCAACCCGGAAGGGGGCGGCAATACCTACCAGATCGACCGCGCCCTGCAGTCGCTGCTCGAGGGTGGCTGGTTCGGTCGCGGCCCGGGTGAATCCATCGCCAAGAAGCTCATCCCCGACGCCCATGCCGACTATGTCTTCTCCGCCGCGGCCGGCGAATTTGGCATCCTGTTCTGCCTGGTGCTGGTGGCGCTGATCGCCTTCATCGTGCTGCGCGCCATGATGGGGGCGCAAAGGCAGACGAGCCTGTTTGCACGCCTGGCCGCTTCCACGCTGGCCATCCAGTTCGCCATGCAATCGGGCATCAACCTGGCCGTGAATCTCAATCTCATCCCACCCAAGGGCATGACGCTGCCCTTCGTTTCCTATGGCGGCACCTCGATGATCGCCATCGCCTTCGGCATGGGGCTGATGCTGGCCTTTACCCGCACCAAGCCGGAAGAGCGCATGACCACCGGCCTGCCCAGCTACAAGAGCGCCGTGGCGCCATTGGCGCCTGCCGAATGAAGACTTTCGTTCTCATGGCAGGTGGCACGGGCGGACATCTCTTTCCGGCCATGGCGCTGGCGCAGGAGCTGATCCGGCGCGGCCACAAGGTCGAGTTGATGACCGACCATCGGGTGGCGAGCTATGGCGGCGATTTCCCGGCCAGCCAGGTTCACATCGTGCCCTCGGCCACGCCTTCGCTGCGCAACCCGTTCAAATTCGTCACGGGCGGCTTCCGCATCCTGCGCGGCATTGCCGTGGCCTTTGGCAAGCTGAGCCGGATCAAGCCCGATGCGGTGATCGGCTTTGGCGGCTATCCCACGTTCCCGCCCTTCGTGGCGGCGAGCCTGCTCGGCATTCCCGGCATATTGCACGAGCAGAATGCCGTCATGGGCCGGGCCAACCGGGCGCTGGGCCGCTTTGCCGACATGCTGGCCATGAGCTTTTCGGAAACCCGCTTCGCCGATACGCTGAACCTCGAAAAGGTCGTGACCGGCAATCCGGTGCGCGACAGGGTGCGCGCCGTGGCCACCACGCCCTATCCGGCGTTGACGCCGGATGGCCCGATCAGGCTGGTGATCTTCGGCGGCAGCCAGGGTGCCAGGGCCGTGAGCGAAATCGTGCCGTCCGCCATGGCGCTGCTGCCCGACAGCCTGCGGCCCCGGCTGCGCATCGTGCAGCAATGCCGGGCCGATGACCTCGACCAGGTGGCCGAGACCTATCGGCAGGCCAAGATCAATGTCGAGCTGGCGGCCTTCTTTACCGACCTGCCCGAGCGCATTGCCGGCAGCCATCTGGTCATCGGCCGCTCGGGCGCCTCGACCATTGCCGAGCTCACCGTGCTGGGCCGCCCGTCCATCCTCATTCCGCTGCCCGGCTCGCTCGATGCCGATCAGAAGAACAATGCGCTGGTGGTGGAAGCGGCCGGCGGTGGCTGGATCGCCGAACAGGCCACGCTTTCACCGCAATCGCTTGCCACTCGCCTGGCGACGCTGCTCACCGACCCCGCGACGCTCACCCAGGCCGCTGATGCGGCCCGCGCGCTGGGCCAGCCGCGCGCCGTCGAGAAGCTGGCAGACCTGGCCGAGATGCTTTCCGGCAAGAATATCGAAGTGGACCCACGCTCATGAACATGCCGGAAACCCTCGGCCCGGTGCATTTTGTTGGCATTGGCGGCATCGGCATGAGTGGCATTGCCGAAATCCTGCACAACCAGGGCTATATCGTGCAGGGCTCGGACGCCGCGGCCAATCCCAATGTACAGCGCCTGCGCGACATGGGCATCACCATCCATATCGGCCAGTCGGCCGACAATCTGGGTGAAGCCGAAGTCGTGGTGATCTCCTCGGCCATCAAGAAGGACAATCCTGAATTGATGGCCGCGCGCGCCCGGGCTTTGCCGGTGGTGCGCCGCGCCGAAATGCTGGCCGAGATCATGCGCTTCAAGAATGCCATCGCCATTGGCGGTACGCATGGCAAGACCACCACGACGACGTTGGTGGCGACGCTGCTCGATGCGGGCGAGCTCGACCCCACCGTCATCAATGGCGGCATCATCAACGCCTATGGCACCAATGCGCGGCTGGGCGGCGGCGACTGGATGGTGGTGGAGGCCGACGAGAGCGACGGCACTTTCGTCAAGCTCCCCGCCGACGTAGCCGTGGTCACCAATATCGATCCGGAACATCTCGACCACTATCACGACTTCGACGGCGTCAAGCGCGCCTTCCGCCAGTTCGTGGAGAATGTGCCCTTTTACGGCTTTGCCGTGATGTGCCTCGATCATCCCGTGGTGCAGGCGCTGGTTGGCGAGATCCAGGATCGCCGGGTCATCACCTATGGTACCAACCCGCAGGCCGATGTGCGGCTGGTCGAACTCACCACCGTCAATGGCGTCAGTCATTTCTCGGTGGAAATCCGCGACCGCATCCGCCAGACGCAGTTGCGCATCGACGGGCTCGAATTGCCGATGCCGGGTGAGCACAATGCACTCAATGCCACCGCCGCCATCGCCGTGGCCGACCAGTTGCGCGTGCCGGCCGATGCGATCCGCAAGGGGCTCAAAGGCTTTTCCGGCGTCAAGCGCCGCTTCACCCGCACCGGCGAAGTGGGCGGCATCACCATCATCGACGATTACGGTCATCACCCGGTCGAGATCGCCTCGGCTTTGCGCGCGGCGCGTCAATCGACAAGGCGCGATGTCATCGCCGTGGTGCAGCCGCATCGCTATAGCCGCCTGCATGACCTGTTCGACGATTTCGCCGCCTGCTTCAACGATGCCGATACGGTCATCGTGGCCCCGATCTATGCCGCCGGCGAGCAGCCTATTGCCGGGGTGACCCATGAGGAACTGGTGCATCGCATCATTGCCCTCGGTCACCGCGATGCCCGCGTGCTCGACAAGCCGGAAGACCTGGCAAGGCTCATCGCCGGCCGTGCCGAGGATGGCGACTATGTCGTCTGCCTGGGCGCCGGCAACATCACCCAGTGGGCCGCAGCCCTGCCGGGTGAACTCGGGGCGCTGATCGGCAAGGATGTGACGTGAGCGTGGCTGACTGCGGCATCACCCCCTCCCTAGCTTCGCTACGGGCTTGCAGCCCGAGCTCCGCTACCCTCCCCTCAAGGGGGAGGGTGGTATCGCGGGTGTGGCACGATCTGCCCATCTCCACCGGCCTCACCCTCCCCCCTTGAGGCGAGGGTAGCGCAGCTAAGGCCCGTGGGCCGTAGCGAAGCTAGGGAGGGGGTTTCTTCCCGGATGCGCTTAACCCACAAGAGGACCTACCCATGACCAAGCATGTCGCCGTCCTCATGGGCGGGTGGTCCAATGAGCGGCCGGTTTCGCTCAGCAGCGGGGCGCAGTGTGCGGCGGCCCTGCGGCGCGCCGGCTACCAGGTGAGCGAGGTCGATGTCGGGCGCGATATCGCCAATGTCCTGCTCGAGCTCAAGCCCGATGTGGCCTTCAATGCGCTGCATGGCCCGTTCGGGGAAAGCGGCATGATCCAGGGTGTGCTGGAACTGCTGCAAATCCCCTATACCCATTCGGGCGTGCTGGCCTCGGCGCTGGCCATGGACAAGCACCAGGCCAAGACCATGCTCAAGGCCGCCGGCATTCCGGTGACCGATCACGTCATCGTGTCGCGGCCCGAAGCGGCGCGCAGCCATGTCATGGCGCCGCCCTATGTCATCAAGCCGATCGCCGAGGGCTCCAGTTTCGGCGTGTTCATCGTCAAAACAGGCACCAGCCATCCGCCGCAGGAAATCCTGCGCGAAGACTGGAATTGCGGCGAAGAGATCATGGTCGAGCGCTACATTCCGGGACGGGAACTCACCTGCGCCGTGATGGGCGACGTGGCGCTTGGCGTCACCGAGATCGTCACCGATCTGAGCTTTTACAATTACGAGGCCAAATACGCTAAAGGCGGATCGGTCCACATTATTCCGGCGCAGCTTCAACCTAAAATTTACGACAAAGTGCAAAAACTGAGCCTGGCCGCGCATGCGGCTCTCGGTTGCCGGGGCGTGACGCGGTGCGATTTCCGCTTCAACGACGCTGCCGGTCCCGATGGGGAATTGGTCTGCCTTGAGATCAACACCCAGCCGGGCATGACCGCGACGTCGCTGGTGCCCGAGCAGGCCGTGCATGCCGGGCATTCCTACGAAGAGCTGGTCGCCTGGATGGTGGAGGACGCGAGTTGCAACAGGTAAAGAGCGAGACCTTTCTCGCCGGCGCAAGGGTGGTCGATCCCCGCGCATTGCCTGTTCCCGTACGCTCGCCGCGGCGCAGGCTCGCCAACAATCTCGGCCGCGCCTGGGTGCTGCATCGCAAGGCCATTATGCGCGGCGTGGCGGTTGCGGCCCTGCTGAGCGCCGCCATCGCCATTTATGAATTGCGCGAGCCCATCGGCATTGGCGCCATCGCACTGGGTGATGTGGCGCAGGGGCGCTTCGCCGCCGCCGGCCTCGCCATTGGCGAAATTTCCATTTCCGGCCAGACGCTGACCGGCGAACAGGCCATTTTCGATGCGCTCGGCATCGAGCCGCATACCTCCACGGTCAGCTTCGATGTCGAGGCCGCCCGCCAGCGCATCGCGGAATTGCCGGCCGTTGCCGGTGTCACCGTGCGCAAGACCTATCCCGGCGACGTCATCGTAACGGTAACCGAAAAGCTACCGGTTGCCCGCTGGCGGGTCGATGGCATCACCTTCGTGGTCGATGGCGCGGGCGAGCAGATCGGCGAGGATCACGGCGCCTATGGCGACCTGCCGCTGGTCGTCGGCGACGGCGCTAATGACGATGCCATGGTGATGATCCGCGCCCTCGATCTGCATCCGGCGCTGCAGGATGGGCTGGTCGCGCTGTCGCGCATTGCCGACCGCCGCTGGGACCTGATCTACGATACCGGGTTGCGGGTGCAATTGCCCGAACTGGGCGTGGCCCGTGCGCTGCGCAATCTTGAATCCTATCAGGCCAAATTCCAGTTGCTGGATCGCGACGTGACCGTCATCGACATGCGCGTCGATACTTTGGTCGCCGTGCGCCCCACCAAGACCGACGAGGAACTGGCGGCCGAGGAAAAGGCGCGCAAGGCCGCCATTGCCGAACGCGCCCGCTCGGCCCAGCCCTATCCGCTGCCGCCGCGCAACCTGCCATCGACCACGTTTCCCCAACCGACGACACTTCCGCAATGATGACCGATGCCATGACCTCCCGGCTTCGCCCTGTCCAGCCCGGCAAGACCACGCTGGTCGCCGTGCTCGATATCGGCTCCACCAAGATCTGCTGCGTCATCGCGCGCCTCACCCCGCGTCCCGAGGGCAGGGCGCTCAGGGGGCGCTCGCATCAGGCCGAGGTGATCGGCTTCGGCTATGGCCCGTCTTCGGGGGTCAAGAGCGGCGTCGTCACCGATATCGAAAAGGCCGAGCAGGCCATCCGCTCCGTGGTCGGCATGGCCGAGCGCGCCGCGGGGCTGACGCTCGAAACCGTCATCGTCAATGTCACGGCCGGGCGCCTGGGCTCGGAGACCTTTTCCGCCGCCGTCTCGCTCGATGGCCAGGAAGTGGAAAAGGGCGACATCCATCGCGTGCTGCGCGCGGTCAACGAGCGCTCGGTGCGGCCGGAGCGTTCCATCATCCACGCGTTACCGATCGGTTACGCGATTGACGGGCAGAAGGGCATCCGCGATCCTAAGGGCATGGTCGGCGACAAGCTCGGCGTCGATGTCGCCGTGGTCAGCTCGGAAACCCTGGCCATGCGCAATCTCGAACTGGTGCTGCATCGCTGCCACCTGCAGATCGAAGCGCTGATCGCCACGCCCTATGCCTCGGGCCTTGCCGTGCTGGTCGATGACGAAGCCCAGCTCGGCGTCGCCTGCATCGACTTCGGCGGCGCGACCACCACCGTATCCGTCTTCAACGACGGTCATCTGGTCTATGCCGATGCCATCGCCATTGGCGGCCATCACCTGACGCTCGATATCGCCCGCCAGCTTTCGGTCAGCGTGGCCGATGCCGAACGCCTCAAGACCTTCTATGGCTCGGTGCTGCCCGGCCAGGCCGATGAGCGTGACCTCATCCCGATCCAGCCCGTCGGCGCCAGCCATGACGAGGCGCCGGGGCAGGTGGCCCGTTCCGTGCTCACCCGCATCATGCGGCCGCGCATTGAGGAAATCCTCACCGCTATCCGCGACCGCATGCAGGCTACCGGCATGATGGATGTCTGCGGCCGCCGCTTCGTGCTCACGGGTGGCGCCAGCGAAATGACCGGCCTACCGGAAGTCGCCCGGCGTATCCTGGCCCGCAATGTGCGCAATGGCCGCCCCATGGGCATTGCCGGCCTGCCCGAAATGGCCAAGGGCGCCGCCTTTGCCAGCGTCGCCGGCATGCTGATCTATCCCCAGGTCTGCGCCCAGGAATATGCCGAGCCGCGCGGCAGCCGCAAACTCACCGGCACCGACGGCTATTTCGCCCGCGTCGGCAACTGGCTGCGCACCAGCTTCTAGCTAGGGCATGTCGCCGAAATAGCGCTCCCTTATATCGGCAACCGCGCCGCTCTCGGTCGCGCCCACCACCTCCACCGTCAACGGCCGGCTCAGCGGTCTGCCATGGGGCAGGCCGAAGGCATATTTGTCGGGCTCGAAAATGGCCCCGACGACAGCGACCGGCACCGAGGGATTGTTGTAGGCATAGAATTCCAGGACGGGTGCATCGCCGACAATGGCGAGGACACGTCCCTTGACCAGGGCATCGACCGCTTCCTCGATATGGGCGAAGGACCGGATATCCAGGCCGGCGCCGGCAGCATAGCGCTCCGCCACCGAACCGCTGAAGACGCCGACCGGCCGCCCCGGCAGGTCGGCGACGCTGTTGATCTGGTTGGTCAGCGTCAGGGTGGTCATGACGCTGGTGACCGAGGAGGTGACATAGGCCAGCACCGCCACGCCGCAGACCAGCCATAGCCCCTGCCAGATGCGGCCCATCCAGCCGAACAGGTTCTTGCGCGACGGTGGCTTGCCGGTCGTGGCCACCGACATGACCGTATAGAAGCTTTCGGCGACGCCATCGTGCCAGCGCTGCGGGAAGTTCTTGTCAAAGCGCCGGTCGAAGATGGTCAGCAGGATGGTTGCCAGCACGATGATGCCGATGATCCAGCCATAGGCGGTCAGGTGTCCCGAGGCCTGCAGGCCCGCCAGCACGTCCCAGAAACTGGAGCTGCGATTTTCCTGCACCATCACGCGCAATCCGGCATCGAACCAGGGATGGGTGAAATCGAGCACTTCGGCGCGGTCGCGGGTGACCGTGAGATTGGTCACGGCGGCATCGACGCTGCCATCGGCGGTGGCCGCGACGAGATCGGCATATGTATCGAATTCGATATAGCTGCTGGTCAGGTCCAGCGGCTGGGTGACCTGCTCCCAGAGGTCGATGGCCATGCCGGAGAAACCGCCGGCATCCTCCATGACGAAAGGCGGGCTGACATAGACCCCGACAGTCACCGCCTGCGATCTCGGTTGCGCCAGCGCCATCGGCCTGTTGCCCCTGGGCCCCCGTCGCGGCAAAAAAGCCCAGTGCAAGCCCCATAGCGATCAGCAGGCGTCGACCCAATTTCATGCTGAACACCTCCCATGTCGTTCATATGGCAGGTAGTTTTTATGCCCGAGGCGAATGATGCAACCCACAGGGGCGAAACTGGCCGCGCACGCGCTTCCAGCGGTTGACTCCGGCAGGCGCCGGGCGCAACAGAGGCGTGTTGACGGCTTGGCCGTTTCAAAAATCGAGAAACACCATGAATCCCGACAGTCGAAGTTCGACGTCGCCCTTTTTCGCTGCCCACCGACACTGACGGCAACCCTGTGAGGCGGCCGCGTGCGGTCTATGCCCAGGAGTTTGCCCATGCTGCGCAGCTATCAGAATAATCTTGCCCGGCTCGTTGAAGTCCCCGCTGCCGAATTGAGCAGCGCCACCAATCTGGTGTGGCTGGACCTGCTCCATCCCACGCCCGAGGAAGAAAAGCTGGTCAACGACCTGCTGGCGATCGAAATCCCCACCAAGGCCGAGATGGAGGAAATCGAGCTGTCCTCGCGCCTCTATACCGAGGACGGCGCCGAGTTCATGACCATGACGGCGCTGTCGGGGCTCGATACCGAAGAGCCGATCAAGACAGCGATCACCTTCATTCTCAAGGGCAATACGCTGGTCAGCGTACGCTTTGCCGATCCCCGGCCGTTCACCGCCTATACGATGCGGGCGATGAAGCCGAAAAGCGTGGTCTGCAAGAGCGGGGCGGAAGTGTTCCTGGGTCTGCTGGAAGCCATGACTGACCGCACGGCCGATGCGCTGGAGCGGCTGGGCAATGAAATCGACCAGATTTCCCGCGACGTGTTCCGCAAGAAAAGCTCCACCGCCGAGAAATTCCAGCAGGATCTGCGCTCCATCATCGAGCAGATCGGCGGCAAGGCCGAATTGCTGACCATGGTGCAGGAAAGCCTGGTCAGCGTGTCGCGCCTCACCGCCTATCACGGCGCCTCCAATGAGGGGGCGACTAAGGCGGCACGCGAGGCGCGGCAATTGTCCAAGCTGATCCAGCGCGATGCGCTGTCATTGGGCGAGCATGCCCGCACGCTCTCCACCAAGATCAATTTCCTGCTTGATGCCACGCTGGGGCTAATCAATCTGGAGCAGAACCAGATCATCAAGATTTTCTCGGTCGTGGCGGTGGTGCTGCTGCCGCCGACGCTGATCGGCTCGGTCTATGGCATGAACTTCGACATCATGCCCGAGCTGCACTGGGATTTCGGCTATCCCTTTTCGCTGGGGCTGATGATCGCCTCGGCCGTGCTACCCTTCCTCTATTTCAAGCGGCGCGGCTGGCTGTAGCTGCGAGGGGGCGTGCCGCCTCTCCTTCGCAAGTGAACTAGGATTTTTCCGCCTGTCCCGTGTCTGTGGCCCACCCCCACCCTTGATCCCTCCCCACAAGGGGGAGGGAGACGATGAACACGGGCTTCGGAGCTGGCGCCTCCCTCCCCTCGATGGGGAGGGAATGAGGGTGGGGTGACGGGGGAGCCACAGACTGAACTCCTCGCGGACGAGAGGCTCAACCGCCCGCATAGGCTTTCTGCAAGCCCGCCACGTCCAGCTTGCGCATCTGCAGCATGGCCTGCATGGCGCGGTTGGCGCCCACAGGGTCCTTGCCATAGACGGTGTCGAACATCTGCTTGGGCACCACCTGCCAGGACAGGCCGAAGCGGTCCTTGCACCAGCCGCACATGCTTTCCTCGCCGCCTTCGCCGACCAACTTGTTCCAGAAATAGTCCACCTCGGCCTGGTCGGCGCAGTCGATGGAAAAACTCACCGCTTCGTTGAACTTGAATTGCGGGCCGCCATTGAGCAGCAGGAATTTGTGGCCTTCCAGTTCGATCACTGCGGTAAAGGCCGGGCCCTTGGGGTCCTGGCGCACCACTTCGTGCACCTTCGCGTTCCGGAAGGTCTCGGTATAGAACTTGATGGCGTCGTCGATGCGGTTGTCGAACCACAGGCAGGGCATGATCTTGGTCATTTTTCATTCTCCTCGATAGGCGCCGGAGCCTTTGTCCAGAACCAATATGTTATATTGCTAATTGGTTATATATGCGGTGTCAACAGGCCTAAGGCGGGTTTTCGCGTGGTTAACGGACCCTCAATGCGTAACCGGGGAGTGTCGCAAATTGCGTTCACGTTAACACCGGTGAGACAATTGTTAGGGGCCGGTTAACGTTTGGGAGGGTAAATCTTTACCAATCACGCCACTATGGGGCCTTCCATGACGATCAACCTCACCATCCCGGATATCCAGGAACTCAAGCCCCGCATTACCGTGTTCGGCACGGGCGGCGCCGGCGGCAATGCCGTCAACAACATGATTGAATCCGGGCTCGACGGTGTCGATTTCGTCGTCGCCAATACCGATGCCCAGGCTCTGGCCTTGTCCAAGGCGCAGCGGATCATCCAGCTCGGCGTCGGTGTTACCGAAGGCCTGGGCGCCGGTTCGCACCCCGAAGTGGGTCGTGCGGCGGCCGAGGAAAGCTGGGACGAGATCAATGATCACCTCAGCGGTTCGCATATGGTGTTCATCACCGCCGGCATGGGCGGCGGTACCGGCACCGGCGCGGCGCCCGTCGTGGCCCGTGCGGCCCGCGAGCAGGGCATCCTGACCGTCGGCGTCGTCACCAAGCCGTTCAATTTCGAAGGCAATCGCCGGGCGCGTCTGGCCGAAGACGGCATCGATGAGCTGCATCGCCATGTCGATACGCTGATCGTCATTCCGAACCAGAACCTGTTCCGCGTCGCCAACGAGAAGACCACCTTCGCCGATGCCTTCGCCATGGCTGACCAGGTGTTGTTCTCGGGTGTTGCGTGCATTACCGATCTCATGGTCAAGGAAGGCCTGATCAACCTCGATTTTGCCGACGTGCGCGCCGTGATGCGCGGCATGGGCAAGGCGATGATGGGCACCGGCGAGGCTTCGGGCGAAGATCGTGCCCGCCACGCCGCCGAAGCCGCCATTGCCAATCCGCTGCTCGACGATGTGTCGATGCAGGGCGCGCGCGGCCTGCTGATCTCCATCACCGGCGGTCCGGACCTGACGCTATATGAAGTCGACGAAGCGGCCAGCCGCATCCGCGAGGAAGTCGACACCGATTGCAACATCATCCTGGGCGCCACCTACGATCCCGGCCTCACCGGCACGCTGCGCGTCTCGGTCGTTGCCACCGGCACCGATGCCACCATGGTCCAGGCGCTGGAGCCGGCCAAGCCGCATGCTTCGCGCACGCCGCTCGAAGTGCGCCGCCATGTGCCGGTCGAGCCGACCCGTGTTTCCGCCGAACGCGCCGCTTTGGCGACGCCCGCTCCGGCGCAGGCCATCGAGCATCAGGTCGAGGCCGCCGTGGCCGAAGCCTTCAGCATGTCGGCTCCGGCGCCCGCGCCCTATGACATGGAAGACGATGGCGTTTTCGTCGAGCCCTATATCCCGGCCGCCGAAAGCGTGCAGGAGGCCGATGAGGCGCCCGCCATGGCCGACGAGCCGGTGCCCAGCGTCTATGTGCCGTCCCATGCCGCACGCCCCGAGGGCCAGCGCCGCATGCCGCGCACCGAGGAACTGCCAATTGTTGCGAGGCGGTCACAGGAGCAGCAGGAACGTCAGGACGCCGAGCCGCGCAATGCGCGCGCGCTGTTCAAGAAACTGGCCTCCAATGTCGGCCTCAACCTGGGCCAGCCGCAGGCACCGGTCCGCGAAGAAGCGCCCTATTCGGCTGCCGATGATGCTGCCGCCCGCAGCGCCATTGAGGCAGGCGGCGCAAGGACTTCGCGGGTTGCCCCCGCCGTCGAGGGTGCCCGTGGCTTGTCCGATGCCCATGGCCGCCAGCCGGCACCGGCACCGCAGAAGGACAGCCTCGAAATTCCGGCCTTCCTGCGCAAGCACGGTTAACGGCCGGTTCGTAAATTCCAGAGAACATTGCTCGGCGCGGCTTTCGCGCCGAGTTTTTTTAGCTAACACAACTTTCGGGCGTTCGGGCTTGGGGTCGGAGTTATTTCGCGTATGAACAAATTGTCCACGCGCCAGCGTACCCTCGCGGCCGCGACCAGCTTTTCCGGATACGGTGTCCATAGTGCCCAGCCGGTGACCCTGACCATCAGCCCAGGCGCTCCCGATAGCGGAATCACCATCTGCCGTCTCAAGAGCGATGGCACCACGACTGCCCCGGTTCCCGTGCATTTTTCGCGCGTCACGCGCACCACGCTCTGCACCACGCTCGATCTGGGCGACAGCGTCAGCGTCGCCACGGTGGAGCATGTCATGTCGGCTCTGTCGGGTCTGGGGGTCGATAATGCCCTCATTACCGTCGATGGCGGCGAATGCCCGATTCTGGATGGCAGCGCGCGGCCCTTTGCCGAAGCGATTCTGCAGGTCGGGCTCGAAATCCAGCCGGCGCAGCGCAAATTCCTCAAGATCATGCGCGCCGTCACCGTGCGCAACAATGATGCCTTTGCCGCGCTCGAACCCTATAATGGCCGCGCGCTCGACCTCGAGATCGACTTCGACTCCAAGGTCATCGGCCGCCAGCGCATGATTTTCGACTGGACGCCGCGCCGCTATTTCGAAGACGTGTCTGCCGCCCGCACCTTCGGTTTCGTGCGCGATGCCAAGATCCTGCGCCAGGCCGGCTATGCGCTGGGCTCCAGCCTCGACAATTCCATCACCGTGCATGAGGACCGCATCCTCAATCCGGGCGGGCTGCGCTACGAAGACGAATTCGTGCGCCACAAGCTGCTCGATGCCATCGGCGATCTGTCGCTCGGCGGCCTGCCGATCTGGGGCCGTTTCCGCTCCTACAAGGGCGGGCACGCGCTCAATGCGCATGTGCTGACCGGTCTCTTTTCCAGCGAAGCCAATTATGAGATAGTCGGCGCCGAAGACCTGCCGCTCGAATTCGAGGCGTTCGATGATCAGCCCGAGGGGTTGGCGGTCAATCACTATCTGCGGTCCGTACGCTGATCCCCGATGGGGCCGGCGCGCGGCGCCACAGTTTTGATCCATTTGCTAACTACGCCGCAGGCAAGCGGTTTTCGTTATAAGGACGGGGCAGTTCGTGACAGTTGACGCTATTGGTGGTCTCACCGGCCGTACCGCCCGGTTTCTCACGGTTGCCCTGCTGGCCGTAATGCTTGCTGGCTGCAGCATGTTCGGCCCGCAGAAGATCAAGGAAGAGCCGATCATTCCGGCTGCCTCGCTGTATCAGAAGGCGCTGGACGACATGGATCGCCAGTATTACGCCACGGCCATCAAGTCGCTGGAACAGCTCGACCGCCAGCATCCGCGCGATCCGCTGGTGGAAAAATCCAAGCTGATGCAGGTCTATGCCAACTATCGCGGCGGCAAGCTTGACGAGGCCATCCTGGCGGCCGACCGCTATATGGCGCTCTATGCCAACAAGCCCGATGCGGCCTATGTGCTCTATCTCAAGGGCAATTCCTATTTCGCCCAGATCAAGGATATCACCCGCGATCAGCAGCTCTCGGCCGATGCGATCGAGACCTACAACTTGGTGATCTCGAACTATCCCAAATCCGAATATGCCGAGGATGCGCGCGAAAAGCTGCTCGTGGCCTTCGACCAGCTTGCCGGCAAGGAAATGTCGGTCGGCCGCTACTATCTCGGCAATGGCCAGTATACCGCCGCCATCAACCGCTTCCGCGTCGTGGTGGAAACCTGGCAGACCTCGACCCATGTCGAGGAGGCCCTGTTCCGCCTGACTGAGGGCTATCTGCTGCTCGGCCTGACCAACGAAGCCTCGACCGCCGCGGCCGTGCTGGGCCACAACTATCCGTCTAGCACCTGGTACAAGCAAGCCTATGACCTGCTGGCCAAGCAGGGCCTGGCCCCCGCCATCAACAGCGGAAGCTGGATGGCCGGCCTGCGGAACTAACGCTTCCGAAGGAATTTGTTGCTAGTTTGTTCCGGGGCGCTAATATGCGCCCCGGTTCGTTTTTGGGAGACATCCATCCCCCGTGTCATTCCCGCGAAGGCGGGAATCCATTCTTCTCCGCGGATAAGGTGGATTCCCGCCTTCGCGGGAATGACGCAGTGGTGGTAAATGGATGCTCATCCAACTTGGTTGATCTGGGAATAGTCCGCGCATGCTGAACGCGCTTTCGGTTCGCAACATCGTTCTCATCGACCAGCTCGATCTGGCGCTTGATGGCGGCATGACGGTTCTCACCGGCGAGACCGGCGCCGGCAAATCCATCCTGCTCGATGCCCTTACCCTGGCCCTGGGGGGCAGGGGCGATGCCTCGCTGGTGCGCAGCGGGCAGGAGAGCGGGCAGGTGGTTGCCGTGCTGCAACTCTCCGCCGACCATCCGGCCCGCGCCGCCCTGCGCGACAATGCCATCCCTGACGACGAGGACGTCATCCTGCGCCGCGTGCAGTTCGCCGATGGCCGCACCCGCGCCTTCATCAACGACCAGCCGGTTTCCGCTGCCCTGCTGCAGAAGGTGGGCAGCCAGATCGTCGAAATCCACGGCCAGCATGACGATCGGGCTTTGGTCGATGTCGCCACCCATCGCGCCGCGCTCGACGCCTTCGGCGAACTCGAAGCAGCTGCCGCCAGGGTCAGCGATGCCTGGCAGGACCTTACCGATGCACAGGATGCCGTGGTGGCGCAGAAGGCTCTCGTGGCCCAGGCCTTGGCAGCCGAGGACTACGCCCGCCACACGGTGGATGAGCTGTCCAAGCTCAAGCCCGTGGCCGGCGAGGAAGAAGAGCTGGCCGAGCGCCGCCAGCATTTGCAGCAGGTCGAGCGCTCCGCCTCCGACGTCATCGAGATCGATGAGATGCTCAATGGCCCATCGGCGCCCGCGCCGGCTCTGGCCAGCCTGATGCGCCGGCTGATGCGCAAGATCGATGGCGGGCAGGCTTTGTTCCAGCCCATCGTCGATACACTCGATGCCTCGCTGGTGGCGCTCGATCGCACCGGCGATGCGCTCGAGGAGCTCAAGCGCGAAATGGCCTATGATCCGGCCGAGCTGGAAAGCGTCGAGGAGCGCCTTTTCGCCCTGCGCGCCGCTGCCCGCAAGCACCAGACCTCCTGCGATGGCCTTATCGACGTGCTGGCAAAATACAGCGCCGACCTCGACACATTGCAAAGCGGGGAAACCCGCCTCGTCGCCCTCGAAGCCGCCGAAGCCAGGGCGCTGGAAACTTATCGCAAGTTGGCCGAAACGCTCAGCGCCGGCCGCGCCAAGGCCGCTGCCGCGCTCGGCAAGGCGGTCGGCGTGGAATTGCCCGATCTCAAGCTGGGCTCGGCAAAATTCATCGTCGATCACCAGGTCGACAAGGCCCGCATTGCTGCCTCCGGCTTCGACCAGATCGCCTTCCACGTACAGACTAATCCCGGCACGGCGGCCGGCCCCTTGCTCAAGGTCGCCTCGGGCGGCGAACTCAGCCGGTTCCTCCTCGCCCTCAAGGTGGTGCTGGCCGATCGCGGTTCGGCCCCGGTGCTGATCTTCGACGAAATCGACACCGGCGTCGGCGGTGCCGTGGCCGATGCCATCGGCCGCCGCCTGTCCCGGCTGGCCGGCAAGGTGCAGGTCCTCGCCGTCACCCATGCGCCGCAGGTGGCCGCACGGGCGCAGCGGCATCTGCTCATCGAAAAGCAGGCCGTCAGCGAAGGCGCCTTCATGCGCACCCATGTGAAGCCGCTGGACGTGCCTGCGCGGCAGGAGGAAGTCGCCCGCATGCTGGCCGGGGCGAAGGTCACCGACGAGGCGCGCGCGGCCGCAAGCAAATTGCTGAGCGAAGTCGGGTAGGGCGCTTGCC
The DNA here is from genome assembly GCF_007859655.1 of Devosia ginsengisoli. Lineage (NCBI taxonomy): Bacteria > Pseudomonadati > Pseudomonadota > Alphaproteobacteria > Hyphomicrobiales > Devosiaceae > Devosia > Devosia ginsengisoli. The sequence continues at coordinate 1,840,052 of NZ_CP042304.1, read as the reverse complement.
GAACGTCATTCCCGCGCAGGCGGGAATCCCCTAATGTTCCCGTCGAGATATCAGTAGTCCTCATGGTGAGCCCGTCGAACCACGAGGGCGTGGCACTATGCCTCCACCCGCGCGACCTCGTGGTTCGACAAGCTCACCATGAGGTCTCCGATAAGTTGGCGCCCCGTCTAACGAGTAATCCCATGACCGACCTGTCCACCAAACCCGTCGACGATCTCACCGAACAGGAAGCGGACGCCGAGCTGGCCCGCCTCGCCGCTTCCATTGCCGAGGCCGATATCGCCTATCACCAGAAGGATGCGCCGGAGATTACCGACGCCGCTTATGACGCGATGCGTCGTCGCAACGACGCCATCGAGGAAGCCTTCCCCCATCTGGTACGCGAGGACAGTCCCTCCATGTCGGTCGGTGCGCCGCCGGCCGAGGGCTTTGCCAAGGTGCGCCATGCCGTGCCCATGCTGAGCCTGGCCAAAGCCTATACCGACGAGGATGTGGTCGATTTCCTCGAGCGGGGCCGGCGCTTCTTCCAGCGCGACGAGGGCCTGGAAATCGCCTTCACCGCCGAGCCCAAGATCGACGGGCTATCCGCCTCCCTGCGCTACGAGAATGGCATATTCGTGCAGGGCGCCACGCGTGGCGACGGTGCGGTCGGCGAGGACATCACGGCCAATCTGCGCACCATCAAGGACATCCCCGACAAGCTCAAAGGCTCGGGCTGGCCGCAGACCATCGAAATCCGTGGCGAGGTCTACATGACCTATGCCGAGTTCCAGGCGCTCAAGGCCCGTTCCGCCGCTGCCGGCGGGCAGGATTACGTCAATCCGCGCAACACGGCCGCCGGCTCGCTGCGCCAGAAGGATGCCTCGGTTACCGCCAGCCGCAACCTGCGCTTCTTCGCCTATGCCTGGGGCTTTACCACTGAAGACCCGGCGCCCACCCAATATGACGCGGTGCAGAAATTCGCCGAATGGGGTTTTGCGGTGTCCCCGCTGATGGTGCGGGCCAAGTCGGTGGACGAACTCATCGCGCAATATCGCAAGATCGAGGAACAGCGCTCCTCGCTCGGCTACGATATCGACGGCGTCGTCTACAAGGTCGATCAGCTCGAATTGCAGCGCCGCTGGGGCTTCGTGACCGGCGAGCCGCGTTGGGCCGTGGCCCATAAATTCCCCGCCGAGCAGGCGACCACCACGGTCAAGCGCATCGATATCCAGGTCGGCCGTACCGGCACATTGGCCCCGGTGGCCCGGCTGGAGCCGGTCACGGTGGGCGGCGTGGTGGTGGAAAACGTCACCCTCCACAACGAGGACTATATTGCCGGCATCGACAGCAATGGCCTGCCGATCCGCGGCGACGAGCCGATCGATATCCGCATCGGCGACACGGTCGTCATCCAGCGGGCCGGGGATGTCATTCCCCAGATCGTCCGCGTGGTGCTGGAAAAGCGCCCCGCCGATGCCGTGCCCTACCAGTTTCCGCACGAATGCCCGATCTGCAAGTCGCCCGCCACGCGCGAGATCAACGAGAAGACCGGCAAGGAAGATTCCCGCCGCCGCTGCACGGGCGAGCTGATCTGCCCGGCCCAGGCGGTGGAAGGTCTCAGGCATTTCGTGTCGCGCGGGGCGCTGGATATCGAAGGGCTGGGCGCGGAAAATATCGAGCTGTTCTTCTCCAAGGGCCTCGTGCGGACCGCCGCCGATATCTTCACGCTCCGGGATCGTCGCCCCGCCGTGCAGCAGGCTTTGGCCGAGCGCCGCGAGGAGCAGGCGAAAATCCGCGAAGCCGCCTCGGGCAAGGTGCGCAAGAATGTCCGCGCCGTCGAAGACCGCAATTATGAAGGCCTCGACAAGCTGTTTGCCGCCATCGATGCCCGCCGCGAGCCCGAGCTCGATCGCTTCATCTTCGCGCTGGGCATCCGCCATATCGGCGAGACCACGGCCGCCGCCCTGGCCCGCACCTTCGGCACGATGGAAGAGCTGATCAAGGTGGGCAAGGAAACCGCCGCCGCCGAAGACCCCAAAAGCGTCTTCCCCTCGGTCGATGGCATTGGCGGCACGGTCATCGAGGCGCTGGTCGGTTTCTTCGGCAACCAGCGCAATGACGACGTGCTCGATGCCCTCTTGGCCCAGGTCAATCCCAAGCCCTACATCGTCAATGTCTCCGCCGACAGCGCCGTCGCCGGCAAGACGGTGGTCTTCACCGGCTCCCTCGAAAAAATGACACGATCGGAAGCCAAGGCTATGGCCGAACGGCTGGGCGCCAAGGTGGCGGGCTCGGTATCGGCGAAAACCGATATCCTGATCGCCGCCCCCGGCGCCGGCTCCAAGCTGAAAACGGCCGAAGCGCTTGGCGTCGAGGTCATCAGCGAAGACGAGTGGTTCGTACGCGTCGGCAAATAGCGTCACCGAGACGTCACGAGGGAGAGTGTGATGAGGGGTTTTTCTGCGGTTGCCTTGGCCGCCATGCTGTTGCCGGCTGCGGCCTCCGCCAGCGAGGTTGGCGACCAGTTGGCCCAGCGCCTCTATGATGGCACCCTCGCCGAGATCGGCGACCTGGCCCTGCAGCGCTGCGACGAATACAATGCCGATGCCTGCTTCGCGCTCGGCATGCTCGATCTGGTCACCGCCTATGAACGCACCGCGCAGGCGCTCTATCGCCATGGCGTGACGGCACCCAATTCGCCGGCCATGGCCATGTTGTTCGGCATGGGGCTCGACGCCCCGGCGCGCCCGGCCAATCCCGATCCGGAACCGCTGACCTATCAGGGCCTGCGCGACATTCTCGAGGAATTCACCAGCCTGCTCGATGTGGCGCGCGGCCATTTCGAAATGGCCGATATGGGCACCGGCTTCGTCATTCCCATCGATCCGCTCAAGGTACGGATCGATCTCGACGGCAATGGCACGGCCGAGCCGGGCGAAACCCTGGCGTCACTGCTCGGCCCGCTGGGTGAATTCACCGATATTCCCGCCCCCGATGGCCCGCCTCCGTTAGGCAAGAGCAAGACCAGGCCCGAGCCCGCCCCGGACCTGACCATCGGCTTCGACAATGCCGATGCCATCTGGCTGGCCGGCTACAGCACCATTATCTCGACCCCGGCTGAGCTGTTGCTGGCCCATGATTTCTCGCAATTCTACGATGCCTATCTGCACCGCGTCTTCCCCGAGGCCGATCTGCCGATGCAGGATTATTCGCGCGGTGGCACGCTGTTCATGGACCCTGACAGCGACACCTTCATCGCCGACATCATCGCGGCCATCCACACGGCCGATTTCCCGGTCACCGATGCGGCGCGGCTGGCGGGGGTGCGCGAGCGCCTGCTGTCCATCACTGCCCTGTCGCGCAAGAACTGGGAGCTGATCCTGGTCGAGACCGACGATGACAGGGAGCTGGTCCCCGGCCCGCACCAGACCTCGCTGGTGCCCGACACGCCGGTGACGGAAGAGACGGTCGCGGCATGGCTGGCCACGCTCGACAGGCTCGACGAGATCCTCAATGGCGAATTGCTGCTGCCGCATTGGCGCTTCAAGCAGGGTTTTGATCTCAAGGCGTATTTCGATACGGCGACCGAGACCGACCTGGTCATGCTGTTCACCGGCCTTGGCGCGCTGCCCTATCTCAAGGATGGCCCGATTGCCGATGCCGAGGCGTTTGCCGACGCCAATCGCGTCTTCGGCGACAACTGGCCGGGCTTCGCGCTCTGGTTCAACTGATCTACGGAGATTTCCATGCGCCTCGCCGCTCTCGCCACCGGCCTGTTCCTGGCCCTGACCAGCCTTGCCGCCGCCCAGCCCTACGAGACGCCGCAAGCGCTGCTCGAAGCCTTTTACGAACCCTATTTCAGCGACACCTTCTCCGAGGACGAGAGCCAGTTCCGCTCGCAGGCCCTGCAGGCGCTCTACGACAATGACGTGGAGCTGGCGGGCGAAGGCGAAATGGGCGCCATCAGCTTCGACCCCTATATCGACGGGCAGGATTACGACATTACCGAGCTGGAAATCGGCGCCCCCGAAATGGCCGGCGATGCCGCCACGGTCGACGTCACCTTCCGCAATTTCGGCGAGCCCCGCGCGCTGAGCTATGAACTGGTGCTGGAAGACGGCGGCTGGAAGATCGACGATGTGGTTTCCACCAATCCGGATAATCAATACCGGCTGACAGAGATTTTCGCCGAGGCGGCCGCGGGGTATTGAGGGGCGCCCTAGCTCCTGAGTGTGTGGCCCACCCCCACCCTTAATCCCTCCCCACAAGGGGGAGGGAGACGATGAACACTGGTCTCTGTGCTGGCGCCTCCCTCCCCTTGATGGGGAGGGACCGAGGGTGGGGTGGGGCGATAAGCACCAGCGCAATTTCAGCCAGCTAGTCTAGGCGCCTCTACAGCGCCCCAGTCGCCTCCTTTAGCCAGTCCTTGACCTTCCCCTTCACAAGCGGCCCCACCTCTTTCCACACCCGGTGGTGATACGCGTCTAGCCATTCCCGCTCCGCCTCCGACAGCAGCGACTTGCGGATCAGCCTTTTGTCGATTGGCGCCAGGGTCAGCGTCTCGAATTCCAGATAACCCGGGAAATCCACGCTCTCCACCACCGTGATCAGGTTCTCGACGCGGATGCCATAGGCGCCGGCCTTGTAGTAGCCCGGCTCGTTGGAGATCACATTCCCCACCTCGAACGGCGTCGTGTAGCGCGGGGAAATGCCCACCGGGCCCTCATGCACGCCGAGATAGGCGCCCACGCCATGCCCGGTGCCGTGATTATAGGTCAGGCCGGCTTGCCACAGGAATTGCCGCGCCAGCACGTCGATCTGCGCGCCGGTCGTGCCCTTGGGGAAGCGCGTCATGGAAATGGCGATCATACCCTTGAGCACGCGCGTATAGCGGTCGCGTTCTTCATCGCTCGGTTTGCCGGTCGAGAGGGTGCGGGTAATGTCGGTCGTGCCCGACAGATATTGCGCGCCGCTATCCACCAGCATCAATTCGCCGGGGTTGAGCACGCGGTCAGTCTTGCCGGTCACCCGGTAATGCACGATGGCCCCGTTCGGCCCGGCGCCGGAAATCGTGTCGAAGCTGGCATCGACGCAGGTTTCCTCCTCGCGGCGGAAGGCTTCGAGCGCGGTGACGATGCCGATTTCGGTCAACCCGCCCTTGGGCGCGGCGGTGTCGAACCAGGCGAGGAACTTGGCCAGGGCCACGCCATCGAGCAGGTGCGCCTCGCGCATGCCGGACAGTTCAGCCGGATTCTTGCGCGATTTGGGCAGCAGCACCGGGTCGCGCTTTTCCACCAGCTTTGCCCCGGCCTGTTTCAGCGCCGCGACGATGGCTTCGGGGGCCGTGGCGGGGTCGATCATCACCGCCTTGCCGGCCTTGCCCAGCCGCGCCAAAGCTGCGGGCAGGGTCTTGCTGGCAGCCACTTTCGCCACCCCGGCCAAGGCGGCCTTCAATTCGTCGGTGATCTTGGCCTTGTCGAGATAGAGCGTCGGCTGGCCCTTTTTCGGCACAATGGCGAAGCCGAGCACAAAGGGCGTGTTGGGCACGTCGCGGCCGCGCATGTTGAGCAGCCAGCAGATCGATTCGGGCAGGGTCAGCACCACGGCATCGGCATGGTCGGCGGCAATGGAATGCTGGATTTCGGCGATCTTGTCCGGCGCGGTCTGGCCGGCGCGGTTATGGCCGAGAAATTCGATCGGCGAAACCGGCGGGGCAGGGCGGTCGGTCCAGATGGCGTCCACCAGGTTGGGGCCGGGCACCAGCTTCACCCGCCCCTCCAGCCTGGCCGCCAGGTCGCGGATCTCGGCTGGCGTATGCAGCCATGCGTCATATGCAATGGTGCCGCCTTTGGGCACATAGTCGGCGACTTGTGGCGACAGGCCGCCCTGAAGCCATTCATGCACCTTCACCTTGCCGGTATCGGTCTGTGCCGGCGCCTGGATCGTGTAGCGGCTATCGACGAACAAGCCGGCTTTCTTCGCTCCGACCACGGCCAGTCCGGCCGAGCCGGTAAACCCGGTCATATAGGCCAGCCGGGCGTCAGAGGCCGGAACGGACTCGCCACGATGCGCGTCGGCGCGCGGAACGAGGAAGGCATCGACACCCGCTTTGGCCATGGCCTCGCGCAAGGCGGCGAGGCGGGGCGCCACCGTTTTCCTGTCGGCCTTTTCCTCGAAACTCTGGAATATGGCGGGCGGAAAACTCTGGGCTGTCATAATGTGTCCTTCGGCCGGGTTGCGCTCCGGTCATGGCTGTCGTGACGTTTGGGGCGTAGTAAACCGCCAGTTTCGGCCTACCTTAGTCGCAGAACGAAGGAGAGCGAAGATGGAACGCGACAAGAATTTCTTCAGCCGGGCTTTCGACGCGCTGATCGCCGGCCGCGAACGCCAGGCTCGTCACTATGTGGCACGCTATGAGCGTGATTACGGCAAGCTGAACGAAAAATTAACGAAGCGGTAACGGGACTTGCGCGTTTTGCAGGGCTGGTCTGACCCAGAGGGCCTAACCAAACTTTACGCGCGAGACTAAATGGATCGTGACGGTGGCAACAGACCATCGCCGCGCGTGCATGGAGACTGAGATGACTGAGAGCAAGAACGATTTCCGCAAGGCCCTGGGGTCCGTCATTGACGCCCGCGGTCGTGAATCGAGCCGCCAGGTCAGCTACCGCATGCAGCACCAGCTCGATCGGCGCATTCACCAAGCGTCCGTAAGGCGCTGCAGTTTACTGCTGACGATCTGTCGATCCCCGGAGCCCGCTTCGGGGATTTTGCTTTTTTCCAGCAGCCCTCATGGTGAGCTTGTCGAACCACGAGGGCGTGGCACGATAGCTCCACTCGCCCGCCCTCGTGGTTCGACAAGCTCACCATGAGGGCTTGAACTTCGGCGCCGCCTCGCTACGCGATTCACACTTCGGCTTCGTCAATGCTAACAGTGCGCTAACCTATTCGGCCTGCGCGTTACGGCATTTCGAGGATCAGCGTGGTCCAGTCCTTGCGCTGCAATTTCTGGTTCAGCACCATGCCCTGCCTTGCATAGGCGTTGATCACGCCACGCGCCTGATGCTCCAGAATGCCCGACAGGATCACCGTGGCGCCGCGCCCGGCAATGCGCCCGATAGCAGGCGCCAAAGCGGCCAGCGGGCCAGCCAGGATATTGGCGACGATCAAGTCATAGGGCGCATTTCTTATGATCGTGGAGTGGTTTACGCCGGTCGCCTCCAGCGCGACGATCAGCTTGCCCACCCCGTTCTGGGCGGCATTGTCGATCGTGGTGGTCACCGAAACCGGGTCGATATCGCTGGCGATGACAGAGGTCCGCGTGCGCTTGGCCAAAGCGATGGCGAGGACGCCGGTGCCAGTGCCGACATCGAGCATATGGCGCGGTCGGCGGCGCTTGAGCACCTTGTCGATGGCTTCGAGGCATCCGGTTGTGGTTTCGTGGTGGCCGGTGCCAAAGGCCTGTGCCGCATCGATTTTCATCGGCGTCAGCCCACCGGGAACCGGCCCGGTCTCGTGGCTGCCATAGACATAGAAGCCCCCGGCGATGACCGGGGCCAGGCCCTCCAGCGACTTGGCCACCCAGTTGATCTCAGGATCGACAGGCGCCACCGAAAATTCCACAGCGCCGCCAAGGGTTTGCCGCGCCAGTTCGACAAAGGAATCAACATCGGGCGGGCTGTCGCAGGTCGCCTCGAAAATCCATTCGCCGGTCTCTTCATTCTCATGCGCCGAGGCGGTCAATGCCAGGTCGTCCCGCTCCATCACGGCATCGACCAGTGCATAGGCCTGGTCCTTGGTGAGCGGGATGGAAGAGAGCTGGTCGACGGCCATGGCGAAAAATCCTTTGTTCGGCGCCTAGTTGCGCCATGTCCGCCGCGAGGTCAATCTGACTTATCCCCGTATCGGCGGGGTGGTGTAGATTCGGCGGAGGACAGGGATGTACGGATTGATCGGGAAGATGCTGGCGGCACCGGGCAAGCGCGAGGAGCTGCTGGCCATCCTGCTCGAGAATGTCGGCGCCATGCCTGGCTGCCTGAGCTACATCATCGCGCGCGACCCTGATAGCGAGGATGGGCTCTGGATCACCGAGGCCTGGGACAGCAAGGAAAGCCATGCCGGCTCGCTGCAATTGCCCCAGGTACAGGCCACCATCGCGCGGGCCCGGCCGCTGATCGCCGGCTTCGGCGAACGGTTCGAGACCGAGCCACTGGGCGGGGTGGGGCTTTAGAGCTTCACTGCAGTCCCCGAGATCGAAACCATCAGCATGGAACCGCCCTGGCCGACCACTTCATAGTCGAGATCGACGCCGACCACGGCATCGGCGCCCATGCGTTCGGCTTCGAAGCGCAGTTCCTCATAGGCCTGCCGGCGGGCATCGCGCAGCGCGCCCTCATAGGCGCCGGCCCGGCCACCGACAATGTCGCGGATGCCGGCGAACAGGTCCTTGAAGATATTGGCGCCGACAATCACCTCCCCGGTGACGATGCCGAGATAATCGCGGACAGGGCGGCCTTCGAGCGTGGGCGTGGTCGAGATGATCATGCGGTGTCTCCTGATGTGCTGGGCCAAGAGATAAGCCGCCATGCGTCCGCGCAAAAGAGTGGCGCAGAAATCTTTGGCCAAAAATGTCGAAGTCCGGGCAGACTGGCCGACATGGATCGAGAGCCGGGTTTCCGGCCGCAACCAAGGGATTTTCGCCGTGCTCGCCGTCACCAGCTATAACGAAGTCTATGTGCAACTGACTGCCGCCAAGGTGGAAGAGCAACTCGCCGCCTATGCCGCGCTCGCAGCCGCGGTAAAGGGCAATGCCAAGGCCGAAGCGGCGCTGGCCGGCTTTGCGTCCGGCTATTTCAACACCATGCTCCTCGCCCTCGATCACCACTTCATGCACCGCATGCGCGGCGCCGAAGGCAAGGACGGCAACCCGCTCAACGAAGTGCGGATGCTCAGCGTTTCCATCATGGAGCATGACGGGGTGCTGAAGGAGAACAAGACGATCAAGTACAAGGCGGAGAAGGCCGTGGCGGGCATCGCGGTGGGCCAGGAGATCGCGCTGGACGTGGAGACGTTCGAGCGGTTGGCGAAGGCTTATGTGGCGGAGATTGGGAAGCGGTTTCCTTAGCCACGGAGCAGCCACAACCACAGTGTCATCCCGGCCTTGAGCCGGGATCCATCTGAGATGGCTGTTCAACGGCGAAGTGCTTCGAACGGTCCACCTCGCGGCAGCGGAACGACCTCGGGATAGGCCCCGGCTCAAGGCCGGGGTGACATCGGGAATGGGGAGGAGCCGGAGCCCCTCAAGCCTTCTTGATAAAGCTCTCCAGCACCTTCTTGCGACCGGCTTTCTCGAACTCGATGCTGAGCTTGTTGCCCTCGATGTCGATGATGGCGCCGTAGCCGAATTTCAGATGAAACACCCGCTCGCCCACGCCGAAGGCGGAGCGGTCGTTGCCCAGGTCGACCGAGCGGGCGACGAGGTCGCCTTCGATGGTCAGGGGGCCGGCGCTCTTGCGATTGCCCTGCTGGGCGCGGGCGCGCTGCCAGCCGGGGGTTTCGTAGACGCTTTCGAACGGGTCGGCCTTGTTGAAGCGGCTGGTGGCGCCGCCACCATAGCCGTAGCCGCCATAGGACGAGCCGGTATCCTTGACCTCGACGGCGTCGGCCGGCAGTTCATCGAGGAAGCGGGACGGGATGGCCGATTGCCAGAGGCCGTTGATGCGGCGGTTCTGGGCGACCGAGAGACGGGCGCGCTTGCGGGCCCGGGTGATGCCGACATAGGCCAGGCGCCGTTCCTCCTCGAGCCCGGCGCGGCCGCTTTCGTCCATGGTGCGCTGGCTGGGGAACAGGCCTTCCTCCCAGCCGGGCAGGAAAACCGTGTCGAATTCTAGCCCCTTGGCCGAATGCAGCGTCATGATGGACACGGCGTCCTCGGCCTCAGCCGTGTCACGGTCCATCACCAGCGAGATGTGTTCCAGAAAGCCGCCCAGCGTCTCGAACTCTTCCATCGAGCGCACGAGTTCCTTGAGGTTTTCCAGGCGACCGGGGGAATCGGGGGATTTGTCGGCCTGCCACATGGCGGTGTAGCCGCTTTCGTCGAGGATTTGCTCAGCCAGCTCCCAATGCGGCATGGCGTTGAGACGGGCCGACCAGTTGTCGAACTGGCCGACCAGCTCGCGCAGGGTGGAGCGCTGCTTGGGCTTGAGCTCTTCGGTTTCGAGCAGCATGCGCGTGGCCGCGAGCAGCGAGACCTCGGCGGCGCGGGAGGCATTGTAGATGATCTGCACGGTCGAATCGCCAAGGCCCCGCTTGGGCACATTGACGATGCGCTCGAAGCTCAGCCCGTCGGATGGGTTGGAGACCACCCGCAGATAGGCAATGGCGTCGCGGATTTCCTTGCGCTCGTAGAAGCGTGGCCCGCCGATGACGCGATAGTTCAGCCCCAGCGTAATGAAGCGCTCTTCAAACGAGCGCATCTGGTGGGAGGCGCGGACCAGGATAGCCATGGAATTGAGGGCTTCGCCTGATCGTTGATAGTTCTCGATCTCGTCGCCGATGGTGCGGGCCTCTTCCTCGCTGTCCCACAGCGAGGTGACCGAAAGCGGCTCGCCCTGTTCGCCCACATCGGTCTGCAGGGTCTTGCCAAGCCGGCCTTCGTTGAAGGCGATCAGGGTCGAGGCGGCCTTGAGGATATTGGAGGTGGAGCGATAATTGCGCTCCAGCTTGATGACCTTGGCGCCGGGAAAATCCTTCTCGAAGCGCAGGATGTTGTCGACCTCGGCGCCGCGCCAGCCATAGATGGACTGGTCGTCATCGCCGACGACGCAGATATTGGCTTCGCTTGCGGGTTTTCCCTGAGCAAGGAGCCGCAGCCAGAGATATTGGGCGGTGTTGCTGTCCTGGTATTCATCGACAAGCATATATTTGAACTTGCCGTGGTAATAGGCCAGCACGTCCGGGTATTCCCGGAACAGGCGGATGTTTTCCAGCAGCAGGTCACCGAAATCGGCGGCGTTGAGCACCTTGAGTCGGGCCTGATAGTCGGCATAGAGCTTGGCGCCGCGGCCATTGGCGTAGCTGCCACTGTCGGCCGGCGAAATGTCCTTGGGCAGCAGGCCCCGGTTCTTCCACGTGTCCATCATCCCGGCGAACTGGCGGGCCGGCCAGCGCTTTTCGTCGATATTTTCGGCGTCGAGAAGCTGCTTGATGAGGCGGATCTGATCGTCCGTATCGAGAATGGTGAAGTCCGACTTCAGCCCCACCAGTTCGGCATGGCGGCGCAGGATGCGGGCGCCGATGGAGTGGAACGTGCCGAGCCACGGCATGCCCTCGACGCCTGATCCGACGAGGTGGCCAATGCGCTCCTTCATCTCGCGGGCCGCCTTGTTGGTGAAGGTCACCGACAGGATTTCCGACGGCCAGGCGCGCTTGGTGGTGAGAATGTGGGCGATACGGGTGGTCAGCACACGCGTCTTGCCCGTACCGGCGCCGGCTAGCACCAGCAGCGGACCGTCAATGGTCAGCACGGCCTCGCGCTGTTCCTCGTTGAGGCCCCTGAGATAATCAGGCGATTGCGACCGGCCGAACTGGCTGGTGATCGGCCCGGCAGAGGGGCGGTCGATAGGGTGGGGTGCACCGGGCATTAGGGGCCTTTCCATCGCCGCGTGCCGGGGCCGGCAGACGCAGCGCGGGGATTGACGAATCTTATTTTGTTCTCGTTGGCAATATAGGGTCTGGCGGGCCTGGTGTATAGAACGCCGCCCTGTCACCGATCCGTCATGGTTGTGTCACGGCGCTGTCTTTCCGCGGCCCTATGCGGAGCCTATTCCAACAGGGGCTCCATCATGCTTAAGCCAAGACATCTGGTCGCGATCACCGCCGCATTGCTGGCTACCACGGCTTCGGTTACCGCCGCCGAATATTTCAACCGCATCGCCAGCTTCCCGGTGGCGCTGAACAATCCCGATGCCGAAGCCGGCGTCGAGAATTCGGCCGAGATCATCACCGCCACCGAAGACGGCATGACGCTGGTCTATTCCAATGCCCTGCTGGGTGGCATCGGCTTTGTCGATATCACCGACCCGACCGCACCAAAGGCCGCAGGCTTCGTGGCGCTCGATGGCGGCCCGACCTCGGTCACCGTCATCGGCGGCAAGGCGCTGGTGACCTCAGACACGACCGAGGATTTCACCGCTCCGACCGGCTATCTCTCGGTCATCGACATCGCGACCAAGACCATCGAGACCACCTGCGACCTGGGCGGGCAGCCCGACGCCATCGCCAAGAATGCCGACGCCTCGCTGATCGCCATCTCGATGGAAAACCAGCGCAATGAAGACCTCAACGACGGCGTGATCCCGCAACTGCCGAGCGGCAATATCACCTTCTTCGACGTTGCCGACGGCACGGTCGATTGCGGTACGATGCGCGTCACCGAACTGGCCGGCGTAGCCGATTTCGCCGGTGAGGATGCCGAGCCGGAATATACCGATTTCAACAGCCTCAACGAACTGGCTGTGACGCTGCAGGAAAACAACCACATTGTCATTCTCAATGGCGAAACCGGCGCAATCATCAATGATTTCAGCGCCGGCAGTGTCGACCTCGAAGGGATCGATGCCACCGAAGACGGTCGCCTGAGCTTCACCGAGAGCCAGCCCGGCCGCAAGCGCGAGCCCGATGCCGTGCAGTGGCTCGATGAGAACCGTATTATCATCGCCAATGAAGGCGACTATGAAGGCGGTTCGCGCGGCTTCACCATCTTCCACAAGGACGGCACCGAGCTCTATGAGAGCGGCCCGTCGATGGAATATATCGCCGCCCAACTCGGCCACTATCCCGAAGGCCGTTCGGACGCCAAGGGCGTCGAGCCCGAAGGCATGGAAGTCGGCACGTTCGGCGAGACGAAGTTCATTTTCGTCAATCAGGAACGTTCCTCGCTGGTCGCCATCTACAAGGATACCGGCGATGTGCCGGAATACTGGCAGTCGGTCCCCTCGGGCCTTGGCCCGGAGGGCGCGCTGGCCATTCCGTCGCGCAATCTCTACGTGACCGCCAATGAAACCGATCTCAGCCCCGACGGGCTGGCCGGCGCCCATGTCATGATTTTCGAGCTCAGCGAAAGCGAGCCGGCCTATCCCCAGATCATGTCGGACCTCGATGCCGGCGGCAAGCCGATCGGCTGGGCCGCACTTTCGGGCGCCGTGGGCGATGCCGAAAAGCCGGGCATTCTCTATGCCGTCAGCGATAGCGCCTTCAGCGAAGCCTATATCTACGAGATCGACGCAACGGCCAAGCCGGCCCGCATCGTCAAGAAGACCGTGGTGACCCGCAATGGCGTTCCCGCGCAGAAGCTCGACCTCGAAGGCATCACGCTGGACGGCGAAGGCGGCTTCTGGCTGGCTTCGGAAGGCGATACGGCCAAGCTGACCCCGCATGCGCTCTACCACGTCAATGCCGATGGCGAGATCGAAGACGAGATCGCCTATCCGGCGGCCCTCTTGGCCGGCGAAACCCGGTCGGGCTCGGAAGGCGTGGCCAAGATCGGCGACACGCTGTGGATCGCCATCCAGCGCGAATGGAAGGATGACGAAAAGGGCTTCGTGAAGCTCGTTTCCTACAACCTCGAGACCGAAGAATGGGGCGCGGTGCGCTATCCGCTCGAAGCGGCGCCGGAAGGCGGCTGGGTCGGCCTCAGCGAAATCACCGTGCACGGTGACTACGCCTATATCATCGAGCGCGACAACCAGATCGCGGGCAAGGCCGCTCTCAAGGCGCTCTACCGTGTACCGGTAAGCGAGCTGGTTCCGGCCGAACTGGGCGGCGAATTGCCCACCGTGACCAAGGAACTGGTGCGTGACCTGGTGCCCGATCTTGCCGCCAATAACGGCTATGTGGTCGACAAGGTCGAGAGCTTCGCGGTCGACGCTGCCGGCAACGGCTTCGTGATCACCGACAATGATGGCGTCGACGACAGCTCGGGCGAAACCTTCTTCTGGTCCATCGGCGCGCTCTAAGGCGTTGCAAAAGCAATGAGAGTGGCCGGGCCGAAAGGTCCGGCCGCTTTGTTTTGGGCGCGACGAATCTGGCATGTATCGCGGCAAGGGCGGGGTTGCGCCGACCGCGTGCTTGCCTACACTCTGCCGCGGGAAATCGGATAGTCACGCACAGTGCTCAATCGCATCTACATCGTCGTCGGCCTGCTGGCGATCATCGTGCTGGCCGGCGCTTTCATCGCGCCGCATTTCATTCGCTGGAGCGACTATCGCGGGCGGATGGAAGAGCTGGCGACTTCTGTGCTCGGCACACCGGTCACCGTGCGGGGCGAGATCGACTTCACGCTGCTGCCGCAGCCCCGGCTGCGGTTTTCCGACGTGCTGGTGGGCTCGCCCGAAGAGCCGGCAGCGACGGTGGACAGTGTCGAAGCCGAGTTCGCGCTGATGGATTTCCTGCGCGACAATTATAACGTCACCAACCTTGTGCTGCGCCAGCCGGTGATCGATTTCACCGTGGATGAGAGCGGCTTTTTCGGCAGCGGCGTGGCGCTGGCTTCGGGCACTGGCGGGGTCGGGCTCGGACAGACCAGCGTGGTCGGTGCTACTGTGCGGCTGATGGATCGCCGCTCGGGCGAGACGTTCGTCGCCAGCGATGTCACCGGCGAATTGCGTCTTGGCGGGTTCAGCGGGCCGTTCTCGTTCCAGGGCAATGGGTCCTATCGCGACCAGTCCTATGGCGTGCGGTTCAATTCAAGCCTGGTCGATGATGCCGGCAAGGCGCGGGTGTCCCTGTTCGTACAGCCGCAATCGGCGGGCTTTTCCCTCTCGCTGGAAGGGCTGCTCGAGCCCGGCATGGCGCCGAAATTCGATGGCGACATGGTCTACCGCCAGAAGCCGGAGGCCACCGATGTGGCGACCGATATCCGCGGTGACCTGGTGCTGGAAAGCAAGGTCACTGGCTCGACCGACCGCATCGTGCTGTCAGGCTATACGTTGCGGCCGGACGAGAACCGGGCCGGTACGCGGCTGACCGGCGCGGCCAGTATCCAGCTTGGTGATGCCAGAAGTTTCGACGCGGTGATTTCCGGCGGCGTCTTCTCGCTGCCGCCGCGCGACGCCAAGGAGGATGCCTCCACTTTGCCCTATGAGGCGGTGCGGCTGCTGTCGGAGCTACCGGCGCCGATCATTCCACCCATGGCCGGGCGGGTGGGGATCGACCTGGCCGAGGTGAGCCTGCGGGGCTTTGCCCTGCGCAATGTGCGCATGGATGCACGTACCGATGGGGCGGGCTGGACCATCGAGCAATTCATCGCCCAATTGCCCGGCGATAGCGAATTGCGGGCCAGTGGACAGCTGACGCGCGAAAGCGAACGCCCGGCCTTTGCCGGCGAAGTCTCGCTGGTCAGCAACCGCCTCGACGGGCTGGCCGCGCTCTGGCGCAAGCCGGGCGAGGACAATGTGCTGTTCAATGAGCCCGGCGCGCTGACCGGCCGCGTCATGCTGGCGGGGGATGCGTTCGGCCTGGTCAATGGCGTACTGACGCTTGCCGGGCGCACCCATGGGGTCGAAATCCGGCTCGGCTTCGGCGAGGAAAAGCGGCTCGATCTCGTGGCGCATTTCGATGAGCTGGGGCAGCGGGGCAGCGCGCTGGTCGGCGCGCTATTGCCCGATATCTCCACCGAGCCGGCCTTCGGCACCAGTTTTCCCTATGGCAGTTTCTCGCTGACCGGCAAGAGTGCGCGGGTTCTCGGGCTCGACGGCACCGGGCTGGTGGCCGAGGGGCAGTGGCGCAGCGGTGAAGTCAGCTTCTCGCGGCTTTCGGCCGAGAATTGGGGCGGTGTGGGCGTGGACGCCACGCTGACGGCAGGTGGAACCGTCGCCGAGCCTGACGTGTCGGGTTCGGGCATGGTGCGGGTGGATGCCGGCGACGCGCCGGCTCTGCTGGGTTTTTACGATCTGCTCGACATGCCGCAAAGCTGGCGCGGATTTCTCGCCGCCTCGGCTCCGGCGGACCTGCTGGTCGATATCGGCGAACTGATCGATGGCGCCCAGACGGTGACCCTGGCGGGGGCGCTGGGTGCGGGCGAACTCAATCTGCGGGCCGAACTCAGCGGCGGCATCGGGGCACTGACCACGGCGCCGCTGCGGGTGAGCGGAGGGCTCGAATCCACCGATATTGCCGGGCTGACCGAGCAGATCGGATTCGGCGATAGTCCGCTCTTTGTCGGGGATGGCTCCATGCTGGTCAGCCTGGGCCTGGTGGGCACGCCGAATAACAGCCTCGACAGCAATATCACCGCCAGTCTGGGCGATGAGAGCATCAGCTATGCCGGGAACCTGCTGTCGCTGGACAATGGCGAAATCCAGGGGACGGGCCAACTGGATATCGCCATGGCCAATGCCGGCGGCCTGGCCCGGATCGTGGGCGCGCGGGGCCTGACCCTGCCCATGGCCAAGGGCAGCGCACAAATCCATTTCGAGGGTGAGCGGCTGGCCCGGCTGAGCGACATTGTCGGGACATCAGGGGAAACCGGTTTCAGCGGGGCGCTGTCACTATCGCGCACCGGCAGCACGGCGGCAGTATCGGGCGAGATCGCCGTGGATCTGGTGTCGGTCGAAGGGCTGGCCGCGACGCTGTTGGGGCCGGCGGCACTGGTCGCTGGCAGCGATATATGGCCGGAGGGGCCGATTGCACTGGGCGACCAGGCGCGGCAGACGCGCGGCACGGTGTCGGTCACGGCCGGTGCGCTGGCGGCTGGCGGCGAGGAGCGGCTGGGGAAAACCAGTTTCGAATTGAGCTGGGATGAGACCCGCACGCGGTTGGCGCGGTTCGAGGCGGTGGCGGACCTTGGGACGCTCGGCCTCGACATGACGATCTGCTGCGCAGGCCCGCTGGTCGACAAGACCATCAGTGGCCGGATGACTGTTGCGGCGGTGCCGAGCGACATGGTCGTGCCTCCCGGCATTGCCGATATGCTGGGCGGGTTGCTCGATGGCGGCGTGCGGTTCGAGGCGACGGGGGCGAGCCTGGCCGAGTTGATGGGTGTCATGGCGGGCGAGGGCAATTTTACGCTGAGCGGCCTGACGGTGCAGCAATTGTCGCCCGAGGTCTACCCGACCGTGGCCGGGCTCGAAAACGTGCTCGACATGGAGCCCGATGCGATGAGCACCATTATGGGGCTGGCGCTGGGGCAGGGGCCATTCACCGCGCCCCAGGCCACCGGCGCCTTCTCCATTGCCGGCGGCGTGGTGCGGCTGGCCAATGTCATCGTCAATGGCGAGGGCGCCGGACTGGCGGGCGATCTCAACCTGACGCTCGCCGATCTGGGGCTCAATGGCAGCTTCGTCATGACACCGCGCGACTTCGCTGACAGCAGCGGCCTGGTCGGCCCCGATACGTCGCGTATCATCACACGGCTGGCCGGGACGCTGCTGGCGCCTGATGTGACGCTGGATCTGGGCGAGATGGTCGCCGCGGTGCTGGTACGGGCCAATGAAATGGAAGTGGAGCGCCTCGAAATCCTGCGGGCCGAGGATGCCGAGCGGCAGCGCGCCGCTGCCGAGGAGCGCAACCGGCTGATCGAGGAGCAGCGCCGCCGAGCTGCCGAGGAGGCTGCCCGGCTTGCGGCCGAGGAGGCAGCGCGACAGGCGGCGGAAGAAGAGGCAAGGCGGCTGGAACAGCAGCAGTCGCCGCAGCCCAGACCGCCGATCGAAACCCTGCCGCCGCCGCAAGGGCCACTGGATCTGGGCCTGCCGCCACCCGTGAACCGGCCCCTGGGGTCGAGCGTCAACCAGCCGCTGTTTTAGAAAGCCCTCATGGTTCGAACCACGAGGGCGGGCGAGTGGAGCTATCGTGCCACGCCCTCGTGGTTCGACAAGCTCACCATGAGGGCTACTCGGCTAACCGGTGGCGGCCTTGTCCTGATACCAGGCCAGCACGGCCAGCCTTACGGCCGAGGAGAGGTTGGCCGTTTGCCTGACTTCGTCGATATCGCGGATCAGGCTCGCCATGGTCTGGGATTTTTCGGCGGCCATCGCATCAAGCGCTGCCCAGAATTCGGGCTCCAATGCGATGGACGTGCGGTGGCCGGATATGGACAGGGAGCGTTTGTCCATCAAGGACATGTCAGGGCTTCTTGCGGAAGGCGTCGAGGCTGACGACCTTTTCGCCGGGCTTTTCCTCGCCCGCTTCGACAGCACCGGCTTCGGCGGTGGCTTCCACTTCGGCGTCGGCCTCGGTTTCGACCGCAGCAGCGCCCGGCGCGGTTGCCGGATCGAATTGCAGGCCGAACTGCACGGAAGGATCGAAGAACCCCTTGACCGCCGAGAAGGGGACCACCAGCGTTTCGGGAATGCCGTCGAAGCTGAGGCCGACCTCGAAACCGGTCTCGTTGACCTTGAGGTCCCAATACTGGTTCTGGATGACGATGGTCATTTCCTTGTCGTACTGGCCGAGCAGTTTCTCGCTCAGCCGCACGCCGGGCGCGCGGGTGACGAAGGAAATGAAGAAGTGATGCTCGCCGGGCAGGCCGGTCTTGGCGACCTCGGCCAGTACCTTGCGCACGACGCCGCGCAGGGCTTCCTGGGCGAGAATGTCGTATCGCATGTGGTCTTCGGCCATCGGCTCACTTTCCTGTCACGAGGGATAGAATCCCTGATGGCCCATATCAGCCTCACGTTCCACGAGAATTCAAGGAGAAAGGCACAGGAAAACTTGCAGAAGAATGCGGGAAAAGGTGCAGGCTTCTGTTGCCAGGTGCCTGCGGACCCCGCCTGTCGCCCGGCTAGGAGCGGAGGACTTAAATTCCCAGTGCTAGCACCGCTTACGCGGCGAGAGCGACCGGAGCCTTATGGTTGTCATTAGCAACTATAAGTTTTGGACCGATAACGGTGGTACCTCACCGAGCAAAAGCACACCTTTTACGCCCTCGTCGATCCTGTTTCGCCCCCATTGGCCCCCGAGGGGTAGATGGTGGAGGCGCCGGGTACTGCCCCCGGGTCCGAAAGGTTTATTACGATGACCGTTTATCGCCATAGCTCTTGCGAGCAGGTTCTATATAGGCGCGGTCGGGGCGGGATGCAAATCACGCGCGCGCGGCGAGCCCGTATTGTCCCCTGCGTGTTGAACCCGACTTAACGCTTGCCGGCCATGCTGCCATCCACTTGGTGGGAGGGGGCTATGGCATCAAGAACATCACTACGGCTGGTGACGAGACCGGGCAGGCGGCGCGCGCCGTCGAACTGGATTCTCGTTCCGGCTTTTCTGCTGGTCGGCGGATTGGGTGGGGCGCTGCTGGGCGCACTTCCCGAGCAGAACCTGGCAAGGCTGTTCAACCCACCGGTGGCGCACAGCACTGTCGCGACCGTGCCGCAAACCTTCGCCGTTTGCGCCGGCCGTGTTCGTATCGACTGCGTGGTGGATGGCGATACGTTCTGGCTCGGGGGGTCAAGATACGAATTGCCGACATCAATACGCCGGAAGTCAGCTCGCCGGCTTGCGGCGCCGAAGCGGCGCTCGGCAGACGCGCGACCACGCGGCTGCGCGAATTGCTCAGCGCCGGCTCATTCGAATTGCAACCCGCCGACCGCGATGAAGATGTCTATGGCCGCAAGCTGCGCGTGGTGGTGCGGGGCGGTCATTCGATCGGCGATACGCTGGTGGCCGAAGGGCTCGCGCATCACTGGCGGGGCTACAAGGAGAGCTGGTGCTGAGCGTCAGCTCCCGTTCCATTTCATGCCCATATAGACGCCGCCGGCCTCCAATTCATCGAGCATCTGGGCCAGGTGCTTCTGCTTGGTGTCGTCGCGCTTCACCTTGTTGATCCAGAGCAGATAGTCGTTGCGCTGATAGGGTGGGCGGGCGTCATAGGCCTCGCGCAGACCGCGCTCTGCGAGTGCCGCGCGCACGAAATCAGGCATTTCCTCGCGCTTGCGCAGCGGCCGTAGCACCGGGCTCATGGCAAAATGGCCTGCGCTTCGATCTCGATGAGGAAATCGGGATTGGCGAGGCCGGGGACCCGAAAGCCCGTCACGGTGGGTGGATTGGGCCGCTGGCCCCAAACGCCCATCCACACGCCGAAGGCGGCGCCGAGGTCGATATCCTGCTGCATGATGATGGTCGTCTTGACCAGGTCTTCCAGGCGCCCGCCGGCGGCGGACAGCACCATTTGCAGATTGTCCAGGGCCTGCCTGGTCTGGGCCACCACATCGCCCTTGCCGACGATCTCGCCCTTCTCGTTGACCCCGTTCTGGCCGCCGATCAACAGTAGCCTCGCATTGGCCGGCAGGATGATGCCCTGCGAGAAAACCGGGCTTTTATACATTCCATCGGGATTGATGTGTTCAATGGGCATGATCGTTCTCCTTGGTGCGGCTTAAGGTAGACCGGACACCCTGACAGCGGGTGTCGGGAGGAGATGAGGTATTCTTTTACCGGAGTCGATGCTCTCGACTGTGCAATTCCTAGCCCTCAACCAGGGTTGCGTATCAAGTCGGAAATGAGCTGCGTCAGTGGCAACAACTCGCCGGAAAAGCTGGCAATCATCGCGGATATTACGCGATCTGGATCAAGCATGTCCTGGTTGAAACCGTATCCGATGGTTGCCGCGAGGAGTGCAAGATAGGCAAGCTGCGTGCGACCATTGCCTTCGCGGAAGGGATGTCCTGCGTTGATCCCCGCGAGCAGGATAGCCGCGCGTTCTGCGAAGTTCTGCGCCGTTGCCGATGTCAGGACCGGGTCAACCAGGGAAAACGCCCGATGCATTTCCCGAGACAGATGCTCAGGGTAGCAGAACCAGTTTCCTCCCTTGCCGATCCGAACGCTTCGCCGTTGCCCGGCCCAATCGTATACATCCTGAAAGAGATGGTGATGAATCCGGCGATAATGTTCGTAGCCGAGATCGCCGGTTGGGAGCGGTTCTTCCGCACGAGATAAATACATGGCGAACTCGAACTCATTGAGTTCGTCTTGATCGGTCAGGCCTGCGCGGTTTTCAGTACGGTCGTGCCAGCGTAACACAGCGGATCTGGTTCGCCGGCATATACCAACTACTTCCTGAACTCCGCCCTGATGCGCGCACGTCGCGCATCGCCCGTTTCGCCGCGTTCATCGGCTGCATGGATTAGTTGCCCGGTTCTTGGAGAGCGAACGATACCTTCTACAGCGCTGATCTTTTCAGCGGCCTTGCGGCCCAGGACGAATTGGCTCGTTTGGCCGTGTTGCAGGATGATCTTCGTCATGTGGAGATTGTACCATAGCCGAGCCGATAACCAAGAGAATCGTCTAAGCTTTCATCATGCAGCCCTATCTCAAACTCCTCTCCGACATTCTCGAACACGGCACCGACAAGGCCGACCGGACTGGCACCGGCACGCGGTCGCTGTTCGGCTATCAGATGCGGTTCGACCTCAATGCGGGCTTTCCGCTGCTGACCACCAAGAAGCTGCATCTCAAATCCATCATATACGAGCTGCTGTGGTTCATTCGTGGCGAGACCAATGTTCGCTGGCTGCAGGAGCGCGGCGTCAAGATCTGGGATGAGTGGGCCGACGAGAATGGCGATCTCGGGCCGGTCTATGGTTCGCAGTGGCGCAGCTGGCCGGCGCCGGATGGGCGCAAGATCGACCAGATCGCCCAGGTCATCGAATCCATCCGCACCAAGCCGGATTCGCGCCGGCATATCGTTTCGGCCTGGAATCCGGCCGAGGTGGACGAGATGGCGCTGCCGCCCTGCCACTGCCTGTTCCAGTTCTATGTCGCCAATGGCAAGCTGAGCTGCCAGCTCTATCAGCGTTCGGCCGATACGTTCCTCGGCGTGCCGTTCAACATCGCCTCTTATGCGCTGCTGACTCATATGGTGGCGCAGGTGACGGGGCTGGGCGTGGGCGACTTCGTCCACACCTTTGGCGACGTGCATCTCTATTCGAACCACTTCGAGCAGGCGCGGCTGCAACTGACGCGCGAGCCGCGGGCGCTGCCGGTGTTGAAGATCAATCCTGATGTGACGCGGCTGGAAGATTTCGTGTTCGAGGATTTTGCCTTCGAAGGCTACGATCCGCATCCGCATATCAAGGCCGAGGTTTCGGTTTGAGCCGCAGGCTGGCCGAGCTGATGCCATTGGTGGTCGAGGTCTCGAACACTTATGCGTCCCGCAATGCCATAGCGCGCGACAACGACTGGTATCTGCTCAAACTGCAGGAAGAGATCGGCGAACTCACGGCCGAATATCTCAAGACCACCGGACGTGGGCGGATGAAGGGTGCCGATGCGCCGGCCATCCGCCAGGCGCTGGAGGACGAGGCTGCGGACGTGCTGGCCACGCTGCTGCTGTTTGCCCACAAGAACGGCATCGACCTCGATGCGGCGCTGGAGCGCAAGTGGTTTCAGTATCTGGGACGCAGCGGCTGAGGCCGTGCTAAGCAAATGGCGCGTATATCGGGAGGATAGGATGAGGTTTCTGCTGCTTTGCGGTGCATTGCTGGCTGCCGGTCCAGCACTGGCCAATGACACGTCGGCGGTGCTGACCACTGGCGGGCTCGAATTCATCACCAACCAGGATATCGTGATGGAGAGCGAGGAGCTGTTCATCTCGAAGGATGAAATCCGCGTCGTCTACCAGTTCCGCAATGATGGCGACGCCGACCAGAATATTCTCGTCGCCTTCCCGATGCCCGATATCGTGCCCGATTTCTGGTCGCCGGTGGCTTTTCCGGTGGGGCCGGACGACAACCTTTTCCAGTTCGAGACGACGCTCGACGGCAAGCATGTCGAGACGGAACTGCACGAATATGCCTATGCCTTCGGCGTCGATCGCACCAAGATGATCAAGCAGCTCGGCCTGCCGCTGGTGCCGATCACCAGCCAGGCCAGCGATGCGACCGATGCGCTGGATGACGAGACAACCGCGCGTCTGCTGCATCTGGGCCTGGTCGCGCCCGATGAATATGACGCCGGCGAAGGCTGGGAAAAGCACTACTGGCCAGCCTGGACCTACAAGGCGACCTATACCTGGGAAGGGCTGTTTCCGGCGGGCGAGACCGTGACGGTCGAGCATCGCTACAAGCCCAGCGTCGGCGGCACTGTCGGCGTCAGCTTCCTCGGCGAGCCCTATGAAGGCTACGATCCGGCGGCCGAATACAGGACCAG
Organism: Devosia ginsengisoli; assembly: GCF_007859655.1. NCBI lineage: Bacteria > Pseudomonadati > Pseudomonadota > Alphaproteobacteria > Hyphomicrobiales > Devosiaceae > Devosia > Devosia ginsengisoli. Next base: position 1,816,931 of record NZ_CP042304.1, on the reverse strand, counting down.
ATACTGCACCGACGAGAGTTTCCTGGCAGCCGTCCGCAAGACGCTGGCCAACCCCGACGAGCCGTGGTCGGCGCCCTTCTTCGAGAGCTGGATTTCCTACATCCTGACCACCGGCGGCAATTGGAGCGGGGGCGCCATCGGCAAGTTCCGCCTCGTGGTGGACAAGGGCAGTCCCGACAATCTCGTCTCGTTCTGCGGCGAAGGCGTCAAGAAGATCGGCCCAACCACGTTCGAGATGGTCAAGGAGGATTTCTGGCCGCAGGAGGAGCTGAATATCCTGATCCTCGAGCGGCAGCCGACAAGTAATTAGCTAAAACGCGACGTCATTCCCGCGAAGACGGGAATCCATTCTTTCTGTTGGCGCCGCAAGGAATGAAGAGTGGATTCCCGCCTGCGCGGGAATGACGCCGTGAAAATGAGAAGATCGAACAACAGTTGAACACTTCCCTCACCATCCGCTCCGCCACCCCCGCAGACGCCGCGCTGATCGTGCATTTCATCGAAGCGCTAGCGGCCTACGAGAAGCTGAGCCATGAGGCCAAGGCGACCGAGGCCGATATCCTGCGCGACCTGTTCGGGTCCGCGCCCAAGGTGTTCTGCGAGATCGCGGAATGGGAGGGCAAGCCGGTCGGCTTCACGCTGTGGTTCTATACCTATTCCACCTTCCAGGGCCGGCATGGCATCTGGCTGGAGGATTTGTTCGTCGATCCGTCCATGCGCGGCAAGGGGATCGGCAAGGCGTTGCTGGTCAATCTGGCGCGGCGCTGCGTGGCCGAAGGGCTGGGACGGTTCGAATGGTGGGTGCTCGACTGGAACGAGCCCAGCATCGAATTCTACAAGGCGCAGGGCGGGGTGATGCAGGACGAGTGGACCAAGGTGCGGGTCGATGGTGACGCGCTACTACTCCTCGGTTCGAATTAACCGGTTATTGTGTCTTGTGACCCAAGGCCGGGTCTGCGATGAACCGGCGAACTTCAGTCTTGCCCATCTGCTAGGTTGTCCATGCCCACTCCACCTCGCGTGAAGATGCCCTCAGCGACGTCCATCGTTGCACGGAGCCATCCAGACCACATTATCGGCGTGGACAATACGCTTCCATGGCACCTTCGCACGGATTTACAGCATTTCAAGAAATTGACTGCGGGGCACGCAGTCATCATGGGGCGCCGCACGTTTGAGTCGCTTGGTCGTCCGCTGCCAAATCGACTTAATATTGTTTTGTCGCGACAGATTTTTGATGATTGCGCGAATGTTAAGTGGGCAAAAGATCCAGAAACAGCGCTTCTTCTAGCGGATGTCCATTCTATATTTACGCTTCAGCCGGAATTTTTTATAATTGGTGGCGAGGTCATTTTTGGAGAGTTTCAAAAATATATAAATCAATTTTGGCTTACTGACGTATATACTGGACATATGAATGGCGATGCCAAATTTGATTATACTTTTCTACCGTCGGAGTGGCGGACTCGTGAAGAGAGAGAGTTCCCATCCGGGGAACACGATGATTTTTCTTTTCGAATAACCCATTACGCCCGACGAAAATTTGAACATCGGATGAGGTCTAAGGAAGAGTTCATGCCAACGAGTTCCCATATAATTGACCGTCTAGAAGAATGGTCGGAATTTATAGAAAGCCAACCTGCTGACGATGATGCGTTGGCGGATCACCCGACCCTTTTTTAGCCTACCGCGTCAAAGTGTACGAGCGACGACAGGACAGCGCGCATTGATCGGTTGAAGCCCTTGCCTATATAAGTCCTCAACGAAACGAAATTTATCCGAAAGGGACGCGATGCCGTGGGAGAGTAACGGAGGCGGGGGTGGCCGCAATAATAATGGCGGTCCCTGGGGGCAGGCGCCCGGTGGCGGGGGCGGTGGCCCGCGGCGTCCGGGTGGCGGCAATACACCCAATCTCGAAGATATTCTCAACCGCGGTCGCGACCAGTTCAAGGGCGGGTTGCCCGGTGGCCGTTGGGCCATTATCGGCGGCATTCTTGCGGTGCTCGCCTTTTGGGGCGCCAACTCGGTCTATACCGTGGCGCCGCAGGAAGTTGGCGTCGAACTGCGCTTCGGCAAGCCCAAGCCGGAACTCGCCGGCCCGGGCCTGCATTTCCTGCTGTGGCCGGTCGACACCGTCGAACGCGTGACGACCACGCTTAATCAGACCCAGATCGGAACGGCGACCGCCACCGGCTCGCGCCCGTCGCAGAGTGCCAGCGACGGGCTGATGCTGTCGGGCGACCAGAATATCGTGAATGTGCAGTTCTCGGTGTTCTGGGCGATCGATAATCCGCAGGACTATCTGTTCAACGTCCGCGACCAGGAATCCATGGTCCGCTTCGCTGCGGAAAGCGCCATGCGTGAAGTGGTGGGCCGTCGTCCGGCCCAGGACATCTATAGTGACGACCGTAGCGGTATTTCCGAGGAAGTCCTGCAGATCATCCGCACGACGCTCGACAGCTATGGCCTGGGTGTGAATGTCACCCAGATCCTGATCGAGAATGCCGGTCCGCCGGCCGAAGTCATCGACGCCTTCAATGAAGTGCAGCGCGCCCGGCAGGACGAAACCCGCCTGCAGGAAGAGGCGCGGTCCTATGCCAATACGCTGCTGGGCGATGCCCGTGGTCGCGCTGCGGCCCTGCGTGAAGAGGCTGCCGCCTACACCAACCGCGTGGTGCAGGAAGCAACCGGTGAATCCGAGCGCTTCAACGCCATCTATGCAGAATATGTCAACGCCCCCGAAGTGACGCGCAAGCGCCTGTTCCTCGAAACCATGGAGCAGGTGATGGGGAGTTCGGAAAAGGTCCTGGTGGAAACCGGAGCCGGTGGCCAGGGGGTGATCCCCTATCTGCCATTGCCTGAACTGCGGCCCGGCGCCACGACCAATACGACGACGGGGAACTAAGCCATGAACAATCGTCTGATCATCATTGGCGTTGTCATTCTCGCCGCCCTCTATGTGTTCTTCTCGTCGATCTACGTGGTCAACGAGCGCGAACAGGCCATCGTCATGCGCTTTGGCCAGATCACCGACGTCCGCACCGAACCGGGCATCTATTTCAAGATTCCGACGGATTTCGTCGACACGGTTCAGGTGATCGAAGATCGCCTGCTGCGCTACGATATCGCCAATATGCGCGTGCAGGTTTCGGGCAACGCCTTCTATCAGGTGGATGCTTTCCTGACCTACCGCATTTCCGATCCGCGGCTGTTCCGCGAGCGGGCCACCGGCCAGCTCTCGGTTGCCGAGGCCCGTATCGGGGCCAGCCTCGATGCGGCCCTGCGTCAGGTTTACGGCCTGCGTGAATTCAGCGCCGCCCTGTCCGACCAGCGCGGCCAGATGATGGCGGAAACGCGCGACCTTATCCGTCCGGACCTCGCCAATCTCGGTATCGACGTGGTGGACGTGCGTATCCTGCGCACCGACCTCGACGCCGATGTTTCGGCAACCACGTTCGAACGCATGCGCGCCGAACGTCTCGCCGAAGCCGCGCTGCTGCGCGCCCGTGGTCAGGAGCAGGCACAGAGCCTGCGGGCTATTGCCGATCGTCAGGCGGTGGAAATCGTGGCCGCGGCGACCCGTGATGCGGAAATCATCCGTGGTACGGGCGATGCTGAGCGTAACCGTCTGTTCGCTGCCGCCTATGGTCAGGATCAGGAATTCTTCGAGTTCTATCGCTCGATGGAATCCTATCGCAATGCGCTGGTGAATACCGGCACGACCATGATCCTGTCGCCCGATAGCGAGTTCTTCCGCTATTTCGGCTCCAATGGCGAACTGCCGGCGGCCAATACCAACCTGGCGCCGCCGATCCAGCCGACTGCTGCCCCGATCACACAGCAGCCGACCGACGAGCCGGCGCTTGACGGGCTGGGTATCGAGGAAACCACCGTGCCGAGCATCACGCTCGAGGACGGCTCGGAGCTGACGCCGACGCAGGGCACCGAAATTCCGGTGCCTGCCGAGGAGCCTGCTGCGGCACCAGCCCAGTAGGCGTCTCCCCGGAAATGCAAAAGCCGGCGCAGCAATGCGTCGGCTTTTTGTTGGCCGCAGGCGTGTCAGCGCATGATGTCTTCGTCGCTATAGCCCTGCAGGTAGAGCAGGGCGGTGAGGTCGCCATGGTCGATGCGGATACCGGCTTCCGCGGCCACGGCGGGCTTGGCATGCAGAGCCACGCCGAAGCCGGCAATGCGGATCATGTCGAGATCGTTGGCGCCATCGCCCACCGCAATGGTCTGGCTGAGCGGCAGGTCGCGTTCGGCGGCCCGGGCCGTCAGGCGCTCGCGCTTGGTGTTCTTGTCGACGATGGGCTTGGCCACCGTGCCGGTCAGGCGGTCGCCGTCGAATTCGAGCACATTGGCGATGGCTTCGTGAAAGCCGATGCGCTTGCCGAAATAGTCGGCGAAGAAGGTGAAGCCGCCCGAAACCAGCGAGGTATAGGCGCCATATTCCTTCATGGTTTGGATCAGCGCGCGGCCGCCCGGCGCCAGCGTGATCTTCTCGCGGCGGATTTCCTCGATCACCTTGCGCTCCAGCCCTTTGAGCAGCGCGACGCGCGTGTCGAGCGCCTGGCCGAAATCGAGCTCGCCCCGCATGGCGCGGTCGGTGATGGCGGCCACCTGGTCCTTGATGCCGAGGGCGGCGGCGAGTTCGTCGATGCATTCCTCGTTGATCATGGTCGAATCCATGTCGGCGACGAGGACCTGCTTGCGGCGGTTTTCCGTCGGCACCAGCGCAGCATCGACCCTGGTGTTGCCGATGATCTCGCGGGCAATGGCCAGCGCATCGGTTGACTTCGGCTCGATGATCTCGCAGGCAATGGAATGGTTGAGCCAGTTGAGTTCGCCGCCGGTTTGCTTCACCACGGCGGCGGCCAGCGCCGGATCGAGTTCGGAATCGGCGGGATCGGCGATGAGGCAGAGAACCGGCATGAGGGCTACTTTTCGGAGGAATGCGTGACAGGCCGCAGGCGCGCCGTCCTGATAGCGGGTCCGACTGCCAGCGGCAAGTCGGCGCTGGCGCTCGCCATGGCGCAGCAGCAGGGCGGCATCGTGGTCAATGCCGATGCCATGCAGGTCTATGACACGCTGGCCGTGGTCACGGCCCGGCCCGATGCTGCGGACATGGCGCTGGCGGAGCATCGGCTCTATGGCACCGTGCCGGCGAGCATGCGGTTTTCGACCGGGCAATGGCTTGGCGCGGTGCGCGAGGTCATCGAGACGAGCGATCCGGTGCGGCTGCTGATTTTCGTTGGTGGAACAGGGCTTTATTTCGATGCGCTGCTAAACGGATTCGCCGATATTCCCGAGATTCCGGCCGCGCTGACGCTTCAAGTTCAACAAGAGATTCAAGCGCTGGATGGTGCGCAACGGCTGGCCCTGCTGCGGCGGGAGGACCCGGTGGCCGCAGAGCGCCTGCGGGTGGTTGACCCGCAAAGGTTGACGCGGGCGCTGGCGGTCAAGCGCGCCACAGGCCGCATGCTTTCTTCCTTCCAGGGCGAGAATGCCTCCGGTTTGCTCGTGGATTTCCTGGTGGAGCGCCTAGTGCTGGACCCCGATCGCGATGTGCTGCGCGGCCGGATCGCGCGGCGTTTCGAGGCCATGTTCACCGGCGGGGCGGTGGCGGAGGTGGAGGCGCTGCGCGCGCTCGATCTCGATCCGGCGCTGCCGGTCATGAAGGCCATCGGCGTGCGCGAGATCGGCGACTGGCTCGATGGTGCGTTGGCGCGCGACGAGGCAATAGCGCGGGCGACCATTGCCACCCAGCAATATGCCAAGAGGCAGCGGACATGGTTCCGCAACCGCTTCGGCGACTGGCCGCGGCGCGCAAGCTAGCGCGGGCGCAGCAGGCCGAGGCGTTCGCGCATGGCAAAGCGGGCGACCAGCACCACGGCGACGGCGGCGAGGCCTGCAGCCAGGCCGAGCCAGATGCCGACGCCGCGCCAGCCGATGACGAAGCCGAACAGCCAGGCGGTGGGCAGACCGATGGCCCAATAGCCCAGAATGGCGAAGACCATCGGGATCTTGGTGTCGCTGAGGCCGCGCAGCGCATGGGCGGCGACAACCTGGGCGCCATCGACGAGCTGGAACACCCCGGCCACGACAAGGAAGGTGCCGGCCAGCGCCAGCGCATGGGCGTTTTCCGGAACGCGCGGATCGAGGAACAGGGCGACGATGGACGGCCCCAGCGTGAGGAACAGGGCGCAGGAGACGGCCATGAAGGAAGTGCCCAGGGCAAAGGCGGTCCAGCCGGCCTTGCGGATACCCTCGGCGTCACCCCGGCCATAGGCCATGCCGACGCGAACGGTGGCGGCAATGCCCAGCCCCAAGGGCACCATGAAGGCCATGGAGGCGCATTGCAGGGCGATGGCGTGGGCGGCGACCTCATCAGTGCCCAGCAGGCCCATCAGCAGCGCTGCGGCGGTGAACAGGCCAACCTCGGCCAGCACGGTCAGCCCGATGGGCGTGCCGATGCGGAAGATTTCGCGGAAGCGCGGCCAGTCGGGCTTCCAGAGGCGCATCAACACATAGAAGCGCTTGAAGCGGCGCTGGCGCAGCACATAGGCCAGCATCAGGCCGAACATCACGATATTGGCCAGCACGGTGGCGAGGGCGGCGCCGCGCAATTCGAGGCGTGGCATGCCGAAATGGCCGAAGATCAACCCATAATTGGCGAAGGCGTTGAACAGCACGCCACCGACGGTAACCAGCAGAATGATACGCGTGGCGTCGAAGGCCGACAGCAGGGAGCGGAGCGCGATGATGGTGAGCGCGGGAAACAGCATCCACACGCCCACCTGGATATATTCCTCGGCCATCAGCGTGATGGTGGGGTCCTGTCCGAGCGCGGCATAGATGGGGCGGATCTGCAGCAGGATGGGCGTGAACAGCACGGCCAGCAGAATGGCCGCCCACATGCCCTGCCGCACGACGCGGCGGACCGCCTTGATGTCACGGGCGCCGCGCGCCTGCGCCACCAGGGGCGCCACGGCGCCGACAATGCCGACGCCGCAGACCAGGAAGGGCATGAGGAAAGTGGTCGCCAGCGTGCCGGCGGCGAGATGGGTCGGGCCGAGCCAGCCCAGCATGATGACGTCGGTTGCCGTCAACGCATTCTGCGCCAGTTGTGCGATGACCAGCGGCCATGCCAGCGCGAAGGTGGCGCGCAATTCGTCGCCCCAACTGGCTGACATGGAAAGGCTGGTGGCGGCTGCGCCGGACGCAACCGTGGCTGGTTCACTCATCTGGAAAGTCCTACTCGCGAGGGATTGCTCTAGAGGAAACCGCCCGGTAGCGGAAGGGGGGGGCACATGGAGAGACCCGGAATGAGCGGACGACATGAGGTGATGCGGCGCCTGACCCTGGCCCTATCGGGGCTCATCGGCGCAATGGGCGTAGCGGCCGCGGCGGGGGCCTCGCATGGCGATTCGCGGAACCTGGGGGCCATTGCCGCCATCGGCCTGGCGCATGGTCCGGCGCTGCTGGCCCTGGGGCTGGCGGGACGCGGTCGCCTGCCGGCCATTGCCGCGACATTGCTGGCGATGGGCACCATTATTTTTGCCGGCGATCTCGGCATGCGCGAATGGCTGGGGCACAGTCTGTTCCCCGGCGCGGCGCCGCTGGGCGGGCTCGGCATGATCGGCGGCTGGCTCGCCATTGTGCTGGTTGGGCTGGCCTGGAATGGACCCGATCGCAATTAGTTAAAATGTAGCCGGAACCAAATGCCGGTGTGCCGCATTCTTGCCCTCGATAGTTTTTGGAGGGTTTCCCATGCACAAATTCCTGATCATCGCCGCAACCTGCCTGTCGCTTGCCGCTTGCACCACTACTCAACAGGGGGCTGTCGTTGGCGGCCTTGGCGGCGCCGTGGTGGGCGCTGGCGTTACGGGCGGCAGCGCGGTTGGTACGCTGGTCGGTGCCGGTGTCGGCGCAGTGGCCGGCGCAGCGGCAGGTAATGTGCTCGGCCGTGTGTCCGGCAGCAACAATATCTGCATCTACGAACGCAACGACGGCAGCCGCTATCGCGACACCTGCCCGCGTGGCTGACAGAAGTTGCAGCATCGCCCCATGCTGCACGCGCCCTAGGGCGCCAGGGCCCTCGATCCGGAGTCCCTCCTGGATCGGGGGCTTTTCATCGACCAGTGAAACGCCTTGAATTTCTGACAGACAGCCGACACGTGACGACATCTTGCAGCGCTATCTGATCGACCGGCGGAGGCCGGGACCTTGGCTACCTCCTGATCTGTGAATCGTTTAGGCCGGGCCACAATGGCCCGTTTTCAACCCTTAGCCGCCCCCGGCGGCGTCCACTCGCGAGGACAAGTTCCATGGATACCATCACTGGTACCGTCAAATTCTTCAACACCACCAAGGGTTACGGGTTCATCTCGCCCGAGAATGGCGAGAAGGACGTATTCGTCCATATCTCAGCCGTCCAGCGGTCAGGCCTGCAGGGGCTTTATGAGGGCGACAAGGTGACCTATGAGCTCGAAACCGGCCGCGACGGCAAGGTTTCGGCGACCAACCTGACCCTGCTGCAGTAAACAGCGGCATCGCGTTTTCGAAGGGCCCTGCGGGGCCCTTTTTGCTGATCTCAGCATCGACAGAAGCAGCGGTGTCATGCGACTGTCCGGCCGTCGATCCGATGGAGAGTGCCATGCTGCGCGAATTCCTGAGCCACTGGAGTCCGAAGGTAGAAACCATGCCCGGGCAGCGGCAGTCCGGCGCGCTGCCCTATTCGGTCGTGGAGGGGCGCGTGGTCTTCCTGCTGATCACCTCGCGGCGCACCGGCCGCTGGATTTTCCCCAAGGGCGATATCGAACCGGGCATGACGCCCTGGGAGAGCGCGGCGCTGGAAGCTCTCGAAGAGGCCGGGGTCAACGGGCAGATCGGCACCGAGCCGGTCGGCAGCTATCGCTCGAGCGCCAGCGTCGATGGGTCGAGCCTGGTCGATGTCGATCTCTATCCGCTGCGCGTGGAAACCCAGCTCGACACCTGGAAGGAAATGGACCAGCGCCTGCGCCATTGGGCCGTGCTGCCCGAAGCGCGGCGGCTGCTCAATGACAGCGCCTTGTCGCGCCTGGCGGTGAAGCTGCAAATCCAGTTGCGCCGGGAATCGCAGGGCGCCGTTCCGCCGGCGGCCTAGCCGATCACCAGATCGAGTATCCAGAACAGTATGGCGGCCAGAACGGCCGAGGCCGGCACGGTGATGATCCAGGCCGCGGCGATACCCGTCACATGCTGCCGGCGCACCAGCTTGCGTCGCTCGCTCTTGCGTTCCCGCGACAGGGCGTCTTCGGGCGTGGCATTGAGCGCGGCCGGATCGACATGCTTGGCATGGATGGGAACGGCCGCGAAATCGAGATCGCGGCGGGAATAATATTCACGCAGGAAGCCGACACCGAAAATGCCACCCACTGCGATATGGGTCGATGAGACCGGCAGGCCCAAAGCCGAGGCCACGAGCACCGTCACCGCTGCCGACAGCGCCACGCAATAGGCCCGGATTTCGTTGAGCTTGGTGATCTGCTCGCCCACGGTGCGGATCAGCCGGGGGCCGAACAGCGCCAGGCCCAGCGAAATGCCGATGGCGCCGATAGCCAGCACCCAGAAGGGCAGGGCCAGGCCCGAGGATTCCATCTGCCCGGACTGCAATGTGGTGACGATGGCCGCGAAGGGGCCGATGGCATTGGCGACATCGTTGGCGCCATGGGCGAAGGACAGCAAAGCCGCCGCAACCACCAGCGGCAGGCGGAACAGGGTCGATACATGCTTCTTGCGGTTTTCCATGCCGATGGATTGGAAACGAACCAGCGGCATGGCGCCGATCCAGCCCAATGCGGCACAGACGATGCCCAGCGCCAGAACGACGGGCAGGTCCGGCGCCCAGATCCGGCTCAGGCCCTTGGTCGCGATATACATGGCAAAGATGCCGGTCATGCCGGCCACGATGATCGGCACCCAGATGCGCGCGGCGGACACCTTGTCGATGCGGTCGGTAATGGTGTGCTTGATCAGCAGCAGCAACAGCGCCGCGAAGAGGCCGCCCAGCACGGGTGAAATGACCCAGCTCGCCGCGATGGTGCCGATGACCGGCCAGGCCACGCTGCCCACGCCCGACGCGGCCACGCCGGCGCCGACGACGCCGCCAACCACGGCATGGGTGGTGGAGACTGGGGCGCCGATATAGGTCGCGAGATTGACCCAGAGTGCCGAGGCCAGCAGGGCCGCCATCATCAGCAATACGAACTGACCGGGCGGAATGGCATCGCCGATCAGCAGGTCGCGCGCCACGGTATTGACCACGTCGCCGCCGGCCAGCAGCGCTCCGGCCGCCTCGAATATGGCGGCGATCAGCAGCGCGCCGCCCATGGTGAGGGCCTTGGAGCCGACCGCCGGACCCATATTGTTGGCGACGTCATTGGCGCCGACATTGAGCGCCATATAGCCGGCAATGGCCGCGGCGATGACCACGAGATAGCTCATGGGGCCGTCGGTGACGGCGTAGCTGGCCCAGACCGCCGCGAGCAGCAGGAAGACCAGCGCAATGCCGGGCGCCGCCAGCGCGCGGGCCAGGTCCTGAGTGGCGTCTTCCAGCCCGGAAACCCGCTGCAGATCCTTGTCGAGGACGCTCTTGGCCATCTGTCATCAAACCGTCATAAAACCGTATCCCGCGCCAATAGCATTGTCTGAACCAATGGCCACCTGTTTTGCGCACAGACGGAATGCTCCTCCACGGTTTTTGGTTCAGACGGGCATGGTGGCCCGACAATCTGCGGCAGGCCCATTGACACCTTCGCGGCATTGCACCTATCAATGCGACCGCAAGTTTCATGGAGAGGTCCCGTGCGGGCACTCATTCTCGTAGTAGGTAGGCGCATCGGCAACGTGGGGTAAAACCCCGCGCGATAGCTGGTGCGCTGAAAACAGGTCCCGATGGGGCCTTTTTTATGTGCCCGGTTTTCGCCGCTACGAGACTGGGCCGGACTTTAGGAAGGAATTGACGATGGCCGAAAAAATGACCGGCGCGGAAATGGTGATCCAGGCGCTCGCCGACCAGGGAGTCGAACATATCTTCGGCTATCCGGGTGGCGCGGCCCTGCCGATCTATGACGCGATGTTCCAGCAGGATGTGGTCCAGCATATCCTGGTGCGGCACGAGCAGGGCGCGACCCACATGGCCGAAGGCTATGCGCGCTCCACCGGCAAGCCCGGCGTCGTGCTGGTCACCTCCGGTCCCGGCGCCACCAATGCGGTCACCGGCCTCACCGATGCGCTGATGGATTCCATCCCCATGGTCTGCATCACCGCGCAGGTGCCGACGACGCTGATCGGTACCGACGGCTTCCAGGAATGCGACACGGTCGGTATTACCCGCAGCTGCACCAAGTATAATTACCTGGTGAAGCGGGTCGAAGACCTGCCGCGCATCATGCATGAGGCCTTCCTCATCGCCACGACCGGCCGCCCTGGTCCGGTGGTCATCGACATTCCCAAGGATATCCAGTTTGCGCTGGGCGACTATTACAAGCCCGATCTCGATACCCTGCGCCACCAGAGCTACCGCCCGCAGATGGATGGCGATGCGGCTGCCATCGAGGCGGCGGTCGATCTCATGCTCAGGGCCGAGCGGCCGGTCTTCTATACCGGCGGCGGCGTCATCAATGCCGGGCCGCAGGCTTCCGAGCAGTTGCGCGAACTCGCCGAACTCACCGGCTTTCCGGTGACCTCGACGCTGATGGGGCTGGGCGCCTTCCCCGCGTCCAATCCGCAATGGCTGGGCATGCTGGGCATGCATGGTAGCTACGAAGCGAACCTGGCGATGCATGATTGCGACGTGATGATCAATATCGGCGCGCGGTTCGATGACCGTATCACCGGAAGGGTCGATGCCTTTTCGCCCAACAGCCGCAAGATCCATGTCGATATCGACCCCAGCTCGATCAACAAGGTCGTGCATGTCGACCTGCCGATCATCGGCGATTGCGAGCGCGTGCTGTCCGAAATGGTCCGCGTCTGGCGCAGCAAGACCAACCAGCCTCGCAGCGAGGCCATCGCGCCGTGGTGGAAGCAGATCCAGAAATGGCGCGATGTCGGCTCGTTCAATTTCAAGAATTCCGACACGGTCATCAAGCCGCAATATGCCATTCAGCGCCTCTACGAGGCGACGAAGCAGCAGAGCAAGGAAGTGTTCATCACCACCGAGGTCGGCCAGCACCAGATGTGGGCCGCCCAGCATTTCCACTTCGACAAGCCGAACCACTGGATGACTTCGGGTGGCCTGGGCACGATGGGCTATGGCCTGCCGGCCGCGGTCGGCGTGCAGGTTGCCCATCCCGACGCGCTGGTGATCGACATTGCCGGGGAAGCCTCGGTGCAGATGACGATGCAGGAACTCTCGACGGCGGTGCAGTATCGCCTGCCGATCAAGATCTTCATCCTCAACAATGAGCGCATGGGCATGGTTCGCCAGTGGCAGGACCTGCTGCATGGGTCGCGCTATGCGCATTCCTATTCGGAATCTCTGCCCGATTTCGTCAAGCTGGCCGAGGCCTATGGCGGCAAGGGTATCCGGTGCGACAACCCGACTGAACTCGACGCCGCCATTGCCGAAATGCTCGACTATGACGGCCCGGTGCTGTTCGACGTGCTGGTCGAGAAAGACGAGAACTGCCTGCCGATGATTCCGTCGGGCAAGCCGCATAACGAAATCATCCTGCCCGACACCGCCAATATCGGCGACATCATCGACGAGAAGGGACGGGCGCTCGTCTAGGGCGCTGCAGAGGAGAAACGCACATGAACGCACATCTGCAGCCGACCGGCTCGGCCTATTTCATCACCAAGGAAACCCAGGACATCGAGCGGCATACGCTCTCGGTGCTGGTCGATAACGAGCCGGGCATCCTGGCCCGCGTCGTGGGCCTGTTCTCGGCCCGCGGCTACAATATCGAAAGCCTCACCGTCAGTGAGACCGAACACGGCCGTCGACTTAGTCGCATCACTGTCGTCGTCACCGCCACGCCGCGTACGCTGGTGCAGATCAAGCTGCAGCTCGAGCGCCTCGTGCCCGTGCACAAGGTGCATGACCTGACCACGGAAGGCGCTTCGCTGGAGCGCGAGCTGGCCCTGATCAAGGTGGCTGGCTCGGGCGAGCATCGCGCCGAGACCCTGCGGCTGGCTGACGCCTTCCGCGCCCAGATCGTCGATGCCACGGTCGAGAGCTTCGTCTTCGAAGTCACCGGCAAGCCGGGCAAGATCGACAGCTTCATCGGGCTGATGCAGCCGCTCGGACTGGTGGAAGTGGTGCGCACCGGCCTCGCGGCCATCTCGCGCGGCCAGCAGGGCATGTGATCGACCAGCCTGATCGGACCTATCACAAGGTTCGATTGGGCAGGCGCCCCGCCATGGTGTAAGCCTGCACGAAATTTCGTGCAGGCCGGCCCATGACCCTTCTTTCCGTCAATCTCAATGCCATCGCGCAACTCCGCAATCGGCGCGACCTGCCATGGCCGAGTGTGGTCGGTCTGGCGCGGGTGGTGCTCGATGCCGGCGCCAGCGGCGTCACCGTGCATCCGCGGCCCGATGAGCGGCATATAAGGCGCGGTGACGTATTCGATCTCGCCACATTGCTGCGGTCCGAATATCCGGCAGCCGAATTCAATATCGAAGGCTATCCCAGCGAGGACTTTTTCACCCTGATCGATCAGGTGAACCCGCAACAGGTGACGCTGGTGCCTGATGATCCGGCACAGGCGACCTCCGACCATGGCTGGGATTTCCGCGGCAAGGGCAATTTCCTCACTTCGGTGGTGCAGCGCCTCAAGGCGCCGAACCGGCGCATATCGCTGTTCTGCGATCCCGATGCGGGCACGGAGGGTGTCGCGGCGGCACGGGCCACGGGCGCCGACCGGATCGAACTCTATACCGGCCCCTATGGTGGTTGCTACGACGATCCCGACCGCGCCGTGCGCGAACTGGCGGCCCTGGCCCATACGGCACAGGCGGCCAAGGCTGCGGGGCTCGGGGTCAATGCCGGGCATGACCTGACTCTGGCCAATCTGCCGGCATTCCAGTCGGCCGTGCCGCATGTCGATGAAGTGTCCATCGGGCATGGGCTCACGGCCGATGCGCTGCTGGTCGGCTTTGCCCAAGCGGTGCGGCAATATCGCGCCGTCTTGGGAAGCTAGGGGAGGGCGCTGGCGCGAACCAGCGCCGCCCGGCCTAGTCTGTGTAGCTGAACTGGCTCAACTCGCAGACATTGTTGTCGTATTTGGTCAGCTCTTCCCCGTCCTCGAAAACGGCCAGGAAGTCGTATTTGCAGTAGCCGCTGCCGTCGTCGATATTGATGACGACGCTATGGCCCGCCGGCAGGATGCTGCGGCCCAGAATGTCCTCTTCCCATGAGCGCGATCCCTTGTTGGACGCATAGAATTCGATGATGTCGTAGGACGTGTTGTTGTTGATGCGCACGTGCCGATCCTGCGCCGCGGCGTCGATCGTGCCCATGGCCATGATGGCCAGCGCGAAGGCCGCTGACGTTCTGAGCATGATAATCCCTCCCGATGAATGTGCCCCACGGCTGGCTTAGTCCGCTGCCCGGTCGCCGCCAACCCGGATTCATGGGGGTACCCCGCGCGATTGTTGCCTTGTGTCGAACGCTCCGTCAGCGAGCGGTGCCGATAGCGGCGCGGGGATGGACCCGGCGGTGCCGCAATCGGGAAAAACACCAGTTCCCTCCAATACTTACATAAATGTTCCCTAGGCAGCCCGGTGTCTCCGCACCACAACAAAGTGCCTCCTTGTGAGCGGTCTCGGTAGGCACATATATCGCCTCAGTTACGATTTGTTACCAAGGAGGGCTTCCAATGTCCAAACTCAAGATTGCCGTTATTATTTCGTCCACCCGCCCGACCCGCTTTGGTGAGATTCCGGCGAAGTGGATCCTCGAAAAGGCCAATGAACGTCCCGAGATCGAAGCCGAGATCGTCGATATCCGCGATTTCGACCTGCCGTTCTTCGACGAAATGGCTTCCAATGCCTGGGTCCCGTCGGCCAATGCGAATGCCGTCAAGTGGCAGAACAAGATCAGCGAATTCGACGGCTATATCTTCGTCACCGCTGAATATAACCGCGCCATCACCGGTGCGCTGAAGAACGCGATCGACCAAGCCTATACCAACTGGAACAAGAAGGTATTCGGCGCCGTCGGTTACGGTTCGGTTGGTGGCGCCCGCGCCATCGAAAACCTGCGCACGATCGGTGTCGAGCTGCAGATGGTTTCGACCCGTTCGGCCGTCCACATTGCCGGCGCCGACTTCATGGCCGTGCATCCCGGCTTCGGCGGTACCAAGACCCTGACCGACATCGAGCCCGCGATCGGCAACTCGGCCAAGGACATGCTGGACCAGCTCGTCTGGTGGGGCCAGGCCACCAAGGCCGCCCGTGAAGACGAGGCTGTCGCCCAGGCCGCCGAATAAACCTTACGAAGACCTCCATATCTTCGTTTACAGGCCAGGGCTGCTCCGAAAGGGGCAGCCCTCGCTGTTTTCTATATCGGGTGGTCGCTCCGTGAGGGGCGGCCCCTGCTGGTTTTGAACCATTGTGATGGGAGCGTGTTGTGTGTGACGACGGGGCGGTGTATAGCGGCGCCCGCCTTTGACCAAGAGAGCACAAGGTTCATGACGCAGACGAACACGGCCGGCGGTTCCCCCCGCCGGCGTCGATGCGAGCGACCTCACCAGCCACTCACATTCCCGCAAGGATCTTCCCATCTTGCTGATGGGCGCACTCGGCGTCGTCTATGGCGATATCGGCACCAGCCCGATCTATGCCTTCCGCCAGGCGATGCATATTCGTCCCGGCGCGGCGTCGAGCGACAGCGAAATCCTGGGCCTGCTCTCGCTCATCATCTGGGCGCTGACGCTGACCGTTTCGCTGAAATACGTGTTCTTCGTCACCCGCGCCGACAATAATGGCGAAGGCGGCACGCTGTCGTTGATGGCGCTGGCGCGCAAGACCTTCACCAATCCGCCGGTCTGGATCACGGTGCTCGGCGTGCTCGGCGCCGCCATGTTCTTCGGCGATGCCATCATCACGCCGGCCATTTCGGTGCTGTCGGCGGTGGAAGGCGTGCAACTGGTCGCCCCCGGCATGGAACGCTGGGTGGTGCCGATCACGCTGGTCATCATTGTCGGCGTGTTCTTCGTGCAGAAATTCGGCACGGCGAAAGTGTCGATCGTGTTCGGGCCGATAACGGCGTTGTGGTTCCTGGTGCTCGGCTTTTCCGGCCTGGTCCATATCATCGACTATCCGGCCGTGCTCTGGGCGCTCAATCCGCTGCTCGGGCTGCAATTCCTGGCGACGCATTTCGCCATCGCCTTCGTGGTGCTCGGCGCCATCTTCCTGGCCGTGACCGGTGCGGAAGCGCTTTATGTCGATCTCGGCCATTTCGGCCGCCGGCCGATCGTGCTGGCCTGGTTCAGCCTGGTCTTTCCCTGCCTGCTGCTCAACTATTTCGGGCAGGGCGCCTTTGTGCTCGAAGCGGGCGTCGAAAATATCGACAGTCCCTTCTTCGAAATGCAGCCGGAATGGGCCTTGCTGCCCTTTGTGGGCCTTGCCACGCTGGCGACGATCATTGCCAGCCAGGCGGTGATTTCGGGCACCTATAGCCTGGCCCAACAGGCCATCGCGCTCAATATGCTGCCGCGCATGGTGGTGACGCATACGTCCGAAACCCAGAGCGGCCAGGTCTACATGCCGCAGATCAACACCATGCTGATGGTCGGGGTTCTGGTGCTGGTGCTGGCCTTCGGCAGTTCCAGCGCGCTGTCCAATGCCTATGGCATTGCCGTGTCCGGCGTGATGATCGTGACGCTGTCCCTGCTTGTGGTGGTGATGTGGCGCAACTGGAAGTGGCACCCCGCCGCGGTCATCGCCTTCGGCATTATCTTCACCTTCATCGATGGCGGATTCTTTGCCGCCAATGCCGCCAAGCTGTTCCAGGGTGGCTGGGTGCCGGCGGCGGTTGCTGCCATGGTGGCGCTGGTCATGTGGAGCTGGATGGCCGGCCGGCAGCGCCTGTCGGAAAAGACCCGCCGCGACGAGGTACCGCTACAATTCCTGGTCGATAACCTCGCCAAGAAAAAGCCGACGCTGGTGCCTGGCACGGCAGTGTTCCTCACCAGCGATATCGAGGGCGCCCCCACGGCACTGCTGCACAGCCTCAAGCACTACAAGGTGCTGCATGAGCAGAACGTGATCCTCACCGTCCGCACCTCGGCCTCGCCGCGCGTGCCCGACGACGAGAAGGTCACCATCGACGCCTATAACGAGCTGTTCAGCCGTGTCGTCGTCACCTTCGGCTATATGGAAAGCCCGAATATTCCCAAGGCCTTGGCCCTGGGCCGCAAGCTGGGCTGGAAGTTCGACATCATGTCGACCTCGTTCTTCCTGTCCCGCCGCTCGCTGAAGCCCGGCCCGAAATCGGGCAGCCCGCTGCGCTACTGGCAGGACCGGCTGTTCACGCGGCTGGCCCGCAATGCCAGCGACGCGACGGAATATTTCCACATCCCCACCGGCCGCGTCGTGGAGATCGGGACGCAGGTGGTATTGTAGGGTTTCGGAGCGACCCAATGTGCCCCGGTTGCATGGCACTTGTGAATTATACAAAAACTTGTATATTTGGGCCATGAGCAGGGGGCTGGTGTTCCGGGGCAGCGCCCTAAGCGATCTGCGGGCCTTTCCGCAGGCAGCGCGGCGCGAGGCCGGGTATCAGCTTGACCGGGTCCAGGCAGGCGAAGCGCCTACCGACTGGAAGCCCATGCCGACAGTCGGGCCGGGCGTGCAGGAAATCCGTATCCGAGATGCTGCCGGGGCATTCCGGGTCATCTATGTTGCCAGATTCGCCGAAGCGGTCTTCGTGTTGCATCGCTTTCAGAAGAAGACACAGAAGACCAGCAAGACAGATTTGGGCCTGGCGGCAAAGCGCTATGCCGATCTGATGAAGGACTTAATCCGATGAGCGATCAAACCTTTTCCAGTGTCTGGGACGCCATTGAAGCGACGCCGGCAGAAGCCGAGAACATGAAGCTGCGGTCGGCGCTGATGATGGCGCTGGAACGACATATCCGGGCGCAGGCATGGACGCAGGCAGAAGCGGCGCGACGGCTCGGCGTGACCCAGCCGCGCGTCTCCGACTTGCTGCGCGGCAAGATAGAGCTGTTCAGCCTGGACATGCTGGTCAGTCTGGTCGGGGCGGCAGGGCTGCATGTCGAGTTGCGGGTTCTAAACGCCGCCTGAACCAACGAGATATTCGCTTACTTCACCATGTCCGGGCATACATAGGGCGCTTCGGCCACGGCGAAATGCTGTTCCTGCACGTCGCTGCCCAGCTTGAGGCTCAGCACCAGTTCGGTGTCGCTGACGCTGGCAATGTCGGCGTTGATGGTCATGCCGTCCTCGTCCCAGCTGATCGCGGTGTCGGATACCTGCTGCCATTTGCTCAGCCGATAGGTCTCCCAGCAACTGTCGGTCACCAGCGTGCCGTCGCCGAGAAAAATTTGCATGGGGCCGGGCAAAGCAGGGTCGGCATCGGTGCGGACCCAGACCTTGTTGAGCAGCGGATTTTCGCTGTCGCCCACATCATCAACCGCGTCTTCGGTGGCGTCGTCAACGTCCTGCGCATTTGCAGGCAGGGTGGCACAGGTGCCGACGCCCCAGACGCTCATGAGGGCGAGAATTGCGGCCTTGGTGTCCATAGAACGTCTCCCTGTTCACGCTCATCTGGTGACGGCGTTGGCGATGGACAAGAGTGGCCGGCCAATCGCGGCAATTTTGCGTTGCCGCGAAGGTTGTTTGGCGGAAATTGCCGGCGATCAGGACGCGGCGAAACTGCGCTGGCGCAGCGAGCGGTCGCGTTCGCGCACGCGATTGGTCTGCTTGGGCCACAGGTCGTAGTCGCTGGCCCCCAGTTCGTGGCGGGCATGTACCGGCCAGTTGGGATCGTCCAGCGCGCCGCGGGCCAGGGCGATGAAGTCGGCCTCGCCATTGGCAATGATGTCCTCGGCGCGGTGGGCGTCGCCCAGCAGGCCCACCGCCATGCAGGGCAGGCCGCCCTCATTGCGGATGGCGGTGGCAAAGGGCACCTGGTAGTCGGCCGCCGCCGGAATGACTGCGCCTTCGAAGCCGCCGCTCGAGGCGTCGATGGCGTCCACGCCACGCGCCTTGAGTTCGCGGGTCAGTGCCACGCTGTCTTCCACCTGCCAGCCTTCATTGTGCCAGTCGCTGACCGACAGGCGCACCAGCAGCGGCTTGTCTTCCGGCCAGACGGCGCGCACGGCCTCGGTCACTTCCAGCAGCAGGCGCATGCGGTTTTCGCGGCTGCCGCCATAGCGATCGGTGCGCTTGTTGGCGAGCGGGGAGAGGAACTGGTTGAGCAGATAGCCATGGGCGGCATGGATTTCCACCGTGTCGAAGCCCGCCCGGTCGGCGCGCTTCGTCGCCGCGACGAAGGCGTCGATGATATTGCGGATTCCCGCTTCATCCAGCGCTTCGGGCCTGGTGAAGCCCTTGTCCTCGGCATGGATCAGGGCGCTCGGCGCAACGGGCGTCCAGCTCTCGAAATGCAATGCCGCCTTTTCTTCCTCGGTTTCGTCGAAACCATTGCGCCAGGCAATCGAGGTCGAGGCCTTGCGCCCGGCATGGGCCAGTTGGATGCCTGCCGCCGCGCCCTGGCTATGCAGGAAGGTGACGATGCGCTCGAGCGGGGCGATCTGCTCGTCCTTCCACAGGCCGAGGTCGCCATAGCTGATGCGACCCTCTGGAACCACACCGGTCGCCTCCAGCATCACCAGCCCGAAACCGCCCAGTGCGAAACGCCCGAGATGGACGAAGTGCCAGTCATTGGCGAAGCCGTCCTGCGCCGAATACTGGCACATGGGGGCGACGACCGTGCGGTTGCGCAGGGTCAGGCCGCGCAGGGTGGTGGGGGAGAACAGTTTGGACATGGACGGCTCGTGGTTGGTCTGAATAGCGCTGCATAAATGCCCTGTTCCCGATCCATCGGCAAGTGCCGATGGAAGAAGTGCTCGGTTGCGGCTGGCGCATGCAAGCGGTCTTTCCCGTAGCCGCGTCGCAGGCTAGGGTCCGGCGCGGATGGAGACACCGGTATGAAGATCACGCTCGACCTCGACGCCCTGGTGGCCGAAGGCAAGCTGAGTGCCGCCGAAGCCGAACGGCTCAAGGGCTTTGCCGCCAGGGATACGGGCGAGCTGGGCAGCAATGTGCTGTTCGCACTCGGCGCCGCAGCCGTGGCAACCGGCGTCGGCGTTTTGGTGCCCACGCTGGAAACGGCGGTGGCGCTGGGCGCGGTGCTGTTCGCCGCTGGTTTCTGGCTGCGCCTTGCCGGCGTGACACGCTGGGCGGTCTTCGCGCAGATCGTCATGGTCATCGGGGCGCTGGCTCTGCTCGGCGGGTTGGGTGGCCTGTTCGGCGAGCAGCTCTGGGTGCGGATTGCGCTGACGCTGGCCACCGCCGTCGCGGCCGTGCTGGCGACCTCCGGCCTGCTGGCGGCCTTGGCCGTCCTCGCCTTCGCCGCCACCATCACCATCGATGTCGATCTGTGGACCCCCACCCATTATCTCGCCGTCGCCATCCTGGCTTTGTCGGCGCTGGTGCTGGGGCTCTACCTGCTGTCGCTGCGTCTCGCGCCCGCCTATGAGCGGCTGGCCATCATCGCCATGCGCACGGCAATCCTGCTGGTCAACTCCGCCTTCTTCATCGGCTCGCTGTTTGGTGATGACCTGTTGGGTTGGCCCGGTGTCTATTTTTCGGTCGCCTGGTCCATTGCCCTGCTGGCCTTCGGCACCTGGGCGGTGTTCGCCAATCGGCGCTGGGTGGTCAATTCCACGGCTGTGTTCGGCGCCATTCACTTCTTCACCCAATGGTTCATGGCTTTGGGCGCGCAGCCGCTGTCGATCCTTGGCGGCGGCTTGCTGCTGATCGGCTTCGGCCTGGCGCTGGCCCGCTTCAACCGCTGGGTTGGCGCCCGCAAAGGCGCCGAAGCGGGCAGGGCGTAGTCATGGCGATCACCCGCACCCGCTTTCGCGAA
This sequence comes from Devosia ginsengisoli, assembly GCF_007859655.1. Classification (NCBI taxonomy): domain Bacteria; kingdom Pseudomonadati; phylum Pseudomonadota; class Alphaproteobacteria; order Hyphomicrobiales; family Devosiaceae; genus Devosia; species Devosia ginsengisoli. The sequence continues at coordinate 1,795,822 of NZ_CP042304.1, read as the reverse complement.
CTCATCGGCCTCGCCGAGCCCGCAGTCTCGCTGCTGTCCAGCCGCGCGGAGCCCATGGATGGCTATGTGATCGAACATCTGCGCCTGCAACTGGGCGACGAGGACGTCCGCGGCATCCTGACAAGGCCGACCGACAATTCCCGCCGCCTGCCGGCCATCCTCTATGGCCACTCACATGGCGGCGGCTATGGCATCGGTGCCAGCGAATTGCTCGATGGTCGCGAATACCTGCTCGATCCGCTCGGCCCGGTCTTTGCCCGCGCCGGCTATGTGACCCTGTGCATCGACATGCCCGTGTTCGGCGAGCGCGCCACGGTCAGCGAGAGCTTTGCCGCCAAGGCCCTGCTCTGGCATGGCAAGTCGCTGTTCGGCCAGATGCTGTCCGACCATGCCGCCGCGCTGACCTATCTGGCCGGCCGCGACGATGTCGATCCCACGCGCATCGGCGCTTTCGGCATCTCCATGGGCTGCGTACTGAGCTATTGGCTCGCAGCCATGGACGAGCGTATTGCCGCGGTGGCGCATCTCTGCTGCTTCGCCGATTTCCGCACCATGATCGAGCTGGGCGCGCATGACGGCCATGGCATCTATCTCACCGTGCCGGGCCTGCTGACCGAAGCCGATGGCGGCAGCATTGCCGCGCTCATCGCCCCACGCCCGCAACTGGTGTGCCTGGGCGAAGCCGACAGCCTCACGCCGCCCGCCGCTGTCGCCCGTGCCTGGGCCGAACTGGAACCGGCCTATGCCACTATGCGCGACCGGCTGGAGCGAGTGAGCGAAGCGGGCATCGGCCATCAGGAAACGCCGAGAATGCGGGAGGCAATGCTGGCCTTCTTCGCCACCCATCTCGCCCCGCCAATGGGTTAGGCCGCGCGGTGAATGGCGGATGAATGGGCCATTCCGACTGCAGTAAGACCACATGTGGTCTCTTCCTGGTCAACGCAGGAGGAAACCATGATCCGCACCCTAGTTGTCGCCGCATTTGCCATCTTCGTCGCCACGCCGAGTTTTGCCGCAGAGGTGATCGGGACGCATGCCGGGCCACCGGCGGTCGGCGCGATTGCTGTTGCAGATGCCGCCAAGCCCAAGCCAAGACGGCCGGCGCCAAAGCCTGACGCGTCCGACTACCTGGTCTTGACGCTTGTGGATGCGTCATAAGCTGACCAACTGACGGACGAAATCTGGCAGGCCACCGCAAATAGGGGCTTGCATCGAACCGTACCGTACGGTACGCCTGCACAAGAATTGGCCGAAACCACTCGGCCCTTGTGGGGACCAAGCCGTGCCAGTGACCATCAAGGTCAGCGAAGAGACGTTCACGCCGCGCCAGCAAGCTGTGCTGACCGCGGCGCTGGACCTGCTCGTCGAAAATGGCGACGGGCTGACCATGACGGCCGTGGCGCGCCGCGCTTCGTGCTCCAAGGAAACGCTCTACAAGTGGTTCGGCGACCGCGATGGGCTGCTGACTGCCACCGTGCAGTGGCAGGCGGCCAAGGTGCGCATGCCGGTGGTCGATCGCTCCCACCTCAATGCCAAGGCCCTGCGGCTTTCCATCGAACAATTCGCCCGTGATCTGCTGACCGTCATCACTGGCGAAGTCTCCATTACCTTGAACCGCACGGCCGTGACCCATGCGGCCCAGGAGAAGGACAGTCTGGGCATTATCGTGCTGGAAAATGGCCCGCTGGCCATTCGCCGCCGGCTCAAGCCCATTCTCGAAGCGGGGCGCGATGCGCGTCTGCTGCGCTTCGACTCCAGCGAAGACGCCTATCGTACCTTTTTCGGTCTCGTCGTCCGCGACGTGCAGATCCGCCTGCTGCTGGGCGACAAGGCGCTGACCCAGACCAATGTCGTGGCCAATATCGAAGCCGATGTGAAGGCCGCCACCGACCAGTTCTTCGCCCTCTATGGGGCGAAAGCCAACCCATAAACACTGCATTTCCAGGGAGAAACCCATGCGCGTCTATTACGATCGGGATGCCGATCTCAACATCATCAAATCCAAGAAAGTCGCCATTGTCGGCTACGGCTCGCAGGGCCATGCCCATACGCTGAACCTGCGCGACAGCGGCGTGAAGGATGTCGTCGTGGCCCTGCGCCCCGGTTCGGCTTCGGCCAAGAAGGCCGAGGGCGAAGGCCTCAAGGTGATGTCGGTTGCCGATGCCGCCAAGTGGGCTGACGTCATCATGATGCTGACCCCTGACGAGCTGCAGGCCGATATCTACAAGCAGCATATCGAACCCAATATCCGCGACGGCGCCGCCTTGGCTTTCGCGCATGGCCTCAACGTGCATTTCAACCTGATCGAGCCCAAGTCGACCGTCGACGTGATCATGATCGCGCCGAAGGGCCCGGGCCACACCGTGCGCGGCGAATACCAGAAGGGTGGCGGCGTGCCGTGCCTGATCGCCGTGCACCAGGACGCGTCGGGCAATGCCCATGACATCGCGCTGGCCTATGCTTCGGGCGTCGGCGGTGGCCGTTCGGGTGTCATCGAGACCAATTTCCGCGAGGAATGCGAAACCGACCTGTTCGGCGAGCAGGCCGTGCTGTGCGGTGGCCTGGTGGAACTGATCCGCGCCGGCTTCGAGACGCTGGTGGAAGCCGGCTATGCCCCGGAAATGGCCTATTTCGAGTGCCTGCATGAAGTGAAGCTGATCGTCGACCTGATCTACCAGGGCGGCATCGCCAACATGAACTACTCGATCTCCAACACCGCCGAATGGGGCGAATATGTCACCGGCCCGCGCATCATCACCTCGGAGACCAAGGCCGAGATGAAGAAGGTGCTGCACGACATCCAGTCGGGCAAGTTTACCTCCGAATGGATGCAGGAGCACAAGGCCGGTGGTTCGCGCTTCAAGGCGACCCGTCGCCTGGCAGATGAGCACCCGATCGAGGAAATCGGCGCCAAGCTGCGCGACATGATGCCCTGGATCAAGGCCGGCGCCCTGGTTGACAAGGCCAAGAACTAACAGAGACATGCAGCGGCCGGGGGAAACCCCGGCCGTTGTATTTCAGCCCATGCGCATCGTTCCGGTCACCCAGATCGACATTGTCAGTGTGCCCGGCCCATGGCCGCTGAGCGAAAGCCAGCGCGCGGCCGTGGGCGACTACTGGCGCGGCGCGACCGCGGCCAATCCGCATCTGTGGGACGGCCGCATCCTCGGGCTGTCGGCGCCCGGCGGCGGCATGCCATCGGTTGAAAATGGCGTGCTCCGCGCCGAGGCGCGCGAGGATGCCTATTCGGCCTTCATGCTGTGGCGCCAGCAGGGCTTTCCCGAGATCGGCATCTGCCACGCTTTCGGCTGGGCACTGATCGTCAGCAGCGACAATGCGCTGTTCTATGGCGTCATGGGCGGCCAGACGGCCAATGCCGGCCGGGTCTATCCGCCCGGCGGATCGCTGGAGCCGCGCGACGTGCTGCCCGATGACCGGGTCGATGTGCCGCGCTGCATTGCGCTGGAACTGGAAGAGGAAACCGGCCTGCGCACCGATGAAGCCGTGGCGGGCGGCATGGTCGTCGTCTTTGACGGGCCGCGGCTGTCCTTTGGCCAGGTCTTCCGCTTTGCCGAACCGGCCGACCAGCTTGCCGCCCGCATCCGCGCCAATCTCGACCGGCAGGAGCATCGCGAACTGGCCGATATCGTTGCTATCCGCTCCCGCGCCGAGGCCGAAGCGGCCGGTGCCGTGCCCTATGCCGCGGCGGTGGCCGAGGCCTACTTCGCAGGCGCGATTTTGACGACCTGAAACATCGCTTCTTCGCCGGGAGAACTTGGTCTAGAACCGAACCCGCTATTCCCGGCAACCCTGTAGCAAGGACACAAGACCATGGCCGCCGCCGAAGATATCGCCCTCGTCAAGAAGCAGGAGCAGGAGCTCGTGCTCGCCGAATTCGACGAGAAGGTCGCCTTCAAGCTGGGCAGCGCCATTCGCGACCGCGCTTTGGCCGAAGGCCTGGCGCTGGTGGTCGATATCCGCACATGGGACCGGCAGATGTTCTTTGCCGCCACGGCGGGCACCAGCGCCGACAATGCCGAATGGGTGCGCCGCAAGATCAATTCCGTCCGCCGTTTCCAGCGCGCCAGCTACCGGCTGGTGCTCGAGCGGGGCGAAGCGCCGTTCAGCCCGCAATCGGGCGCCGATCCGGCCGACTATGTCATTGCCGGCGGTGGCTTCCCCATTCGCGTCAAGGGCGCGGGCATTGTCGGCTGCCTGACCATTTCCGGGCTGCCCGGACGCAGCGACCATGGCGTTGCCGTTGCCGCTTTGTGCGATCATCTGGGGCTCGACCGGGCCGTCTACGCCTTGCCGGCAGAATAGGGGAAGCGGTGAAGCTCAACTATCTGCTGCTGGACGTCTTTACCCGCGAGCGGCTTACGGGCAATCAGCTTGCCGTGGTCCTGAAGGCCGATGGGCTGCTCGATGGCGAGATGCAGGCCATTGCCCGCGAATTCAATCTCAGCGAGACGGTGTTCATCCTCAAGCCCAAGGCCGAGCGCAACACCGCCGCCATTCGCATCTTCACGCCGCATGCCGAGCTGCCCTTCGCCGGCCACCCCACGGTGGGCGCCGCCGTAGTGCTGGGCCTGCAGAACAAGGTCAGCGCCGTGCGGCTGGAGGAAAAGGTCGGCCTCATCACGGCCCTGTTCGAAAAGACCGATAGGCGCTCGGGCGAGGCCCGCTTCGCGCTGCCGCGCCTGCCATCGCGGATCGCCCCGCTCACCAACCGGCTCGGTATGGCCCAGGCTTTGGGCATCGAAGTGGAAGATATCGGCTGCGATGGGTATGAACCGGCAGTGTTCTCGGCCGGGGTGACCTTCCACCTCGTGCCGGTACGCGACGCCAAGGTGCTGCGCAGGATCAAGGTCAATCAGGGCCTGTGGGATAGCGTCTTCAGCCATGACCACAACTCGGCCTATGTGTTCACGCTGACCCCTGACGAGCCCGAAAACGATCTGGCCGCCCGCATGTTCGGTATGGATATCGGCGAGGATCCCGGCACCGGCTCAGCCGCTGCGGCGCTGATCGGCCTGCTCGCAGAACATGCCAATCTGGCGACCGGGCAGGCGGACTTCACCCTGCGCCAGGGCCACGAAATGGGCCGCCCCTGCCGCATCACCATCCAGCTCCGCAAGGAAAATGACGTGCTGGTGCATGGTGGTATCGGCGGCGACGCCGTTATCGTGGGCGAAGGGGTGCTCGATCTGGAGGCGTGAACGTCTGCTTGCAAGAAAAAATCAAACATGTGCGGCAGCTTGGGCTTGCACGGCGAGGCAGTTTCGCGCATTCTTGCTGATAAATCGGAACTGAATCCATGCAGCGCAAGCGCGCAATTGCCATCGCCGTCGCCCAACGCCAGGAACGCGCCCGCGTCCTGATGCTTGGTGCTGGCCTGCTTTTGCTGCCTGCTGCGCTTCTTCTCCTTCTTATCAGCCCCTGATCACCGGCAGCTCGAACGAGCGGGTCGTCAGGGGATAACGCCATAAGCCGCACAGTCAATGTTCGGCCTGCAGAGCTTTGACTCTGGGCCGCCCGATAGGATTTTGAGAAGAAATGTCCGCCGCTTCCGACACCAATAAAGACCGCGTTTTCATCTTCGACACCACCTTGCGCGACGGCGAACAATCGCCCGGCGCCACCATGACGCTCGAAGAAAAGCTGCAGGTTGCCGAAACGCTCGACGATATGGGCGTCGATATCATCGAGGCCGGTTTCCCCATCGCCTCCAATGGTGACTTCGAGGCTGTCGTTGCCGTGGCCAAGCAGGTCAAGCGCTCCACGGTGGCCGGTCTCGCCCGTGCCATATCGGCCGATATCGACCGGGCAGGGGAGGCGGTGCGCCATGCCCAGCGCGGCCGCATCCACACGTTTGTGTCCACCTCGCCGATCCATCTGGCGCACCAGATGAAGAAGACCGAGGACGAGGTCATCGAGATCATCGCCCGCACCGTGGCGCAGGCGCGCAACCTGATCGACGACGTGGAATGGTCGGCCATGGACGCCACCCGCACGCCGCTCGAATTCCTGAAGCGCTGCGTCGAGACCGCCATCAAGGCCGGTGCCACCACGATCAACCTGCCCGATACGGTCGGCTATGCCGTGCCCGACGAGCATGAAAAGATGTTCCGCGACATCATCACCATGGTGCCGGGCGCCGACAAGGCGATCTTCTCGGCCCATTGCCACAACGATCTGGGGCTCGCCGTCGCCAATTCGCTGGCCGCCGTGCGCGGCGGCGCAAGGCAGGTGGAATGCACCATTAACGGGCTGGGCGAACGCGCCGGCAATGCCGCGCTCGAAGAGATCGTCATGGCCCTGCGCACCCGTGGCGATGCCATGCCCTATCACACCGAGATCGAGAGCACTCATCTGGCCCGCGCCAGCAAGGTCGTCTCGGCCGCCGCCAATTTCCCGGTGCAGTACAACAAGGCCATCGTCGGCAAGAATGCCTTCGCGCATGAAAGCGGCATCCATCAGGATGGCATGCTCAAGAATGCCGAGACCTATGAGATCATGACCCCGGCCAGCGTCGGCATCAAGGAAACCACCCTGGTCATGGGCAAGCATTCGGGCCGCGCCGCCTTCAAGGACAAGTTGAGGGAATTGGGCTACGAGCTTGGCGACAATGCCTTCCAGGAAGCCTTTGTGCGCTTCAAGGACCTCGCCGATCGCAAGAAGCACGTCTATGACGCCGATATCGTGGCCCTGGTCGATGACGAAGTCGGCTCGGTGGGCGACCGCATCCGGCTGGTCGACATGGAAGTCGTCTCCAAGACCGGTGGCAACCACAAATGCACCATGACGCTCTCCATCGACGGCGAGGAAACCAGCGTGGTCTATGAGGGCACCGGCTCGGTCGATGCCATTTTCAACGCCATCAAGGCGGGTGTCGGCCAGGAGCCGCATCTGGTGCTCTATGCGGTCGATGGCGTGACCGGCGGTACCGACGCACAGGCCAGCGCCCATGTGCGGCTGGAAATGAACGGCCGCATCGTTTCGGGCAATGCCGCCGAACCCGATACGCTGGTGGCCTCGGCCCGCGCCTATCTCAACGCCTATAACCGCCTGCTCATCGATCGCGGCGCTTCGGCCCAAGGCGCCATGGCGGGCTGATCTCAAGACGCGCCTCGTGCCCCGACCCATCGTGGCCGGGGCAGGAGGACGATGATGGGGTATGAACTGGTCGACGTGGTCGCGCCGGAGGATTGGGCGGCCTATCACGCCATCCGCCGGCAGGAGCTGTTCGAAGCGCGCGGCAGGCACGGGGTCTACGACCCCAACTATCCGGGCGAACGCCTTCCCGGCATGTATCCCTATCTGCTCAGGCATAACGGCAAGCCGCTAGGCACAACGCGTCTCGATATAAACGGCGATGGTTCGGCCGTGTTTCGGCTGGTGGCCATTACCGCTTCCGAGCAGGGCAGGGGCCATGGACGCGTGCTCGGCCGGATGGTCGAGGAGAGAGCGCGAGCCTTCGGCGCAACAGTGTTGCTGGTCAATGCCGCAAGGACAGCCTTGGGCTATTATGAAGCCACGGGCTGGCACCGTCATGAATGGGACGAAAGCGAGCTTGTCGGTATCGCGAGCGACTGTGTCCAGATGCGCAAGCTGATCTGACAGCAGCAAGCGTCGGGCTTGCATGTATCGGCCGACTGGGTCACCACTGGTTCGTCGAACCGGGGGGCGTCGGTCTGAATGTAGCATCGGAAATTCGTGGTCTGTTGACTGGGCTGTCCGTCGTGGCGGCGCTGGTGATCTTTGCCGTCAGCGTCGATTTCGGCGTGCCGGGGCAGGAATTGCTGAGCACGTTGCGCTTTCATATCGGCGCGGTGCTGCTGCTCCTGCCGCTGGGGCTGGCGCTGTCGGGCGCACGACTGCGGGCGCTGGTCATGGCGGGGCTGGTCGGCCTCAGCCTGGCTCAGGGTGCCGCCATCGTGCTGGGCCAGCAGCAACGCCGTGCGCCGCTGGAGAATGCTGCGCCGCAGGCCAGTTTCCGCGTGCTCAGCTTCAATATTCTCAATGACAACAGGCGCGGCGCCGAAGCTGCCGCCTTCGCCATCGACAGCGATGCCGACATTCTGGTGCTGATGGAAACCGCAGGCCTCGGCGCGGCCGGGCTGGACGCGATAGCCGCCCGCTATCCCCACCGGTTGGGCTGCGACGCCCCGGCAACGTGCGACGTGACGATCTTTTCGCGCACGCCGCTGGCCGATACGAGGATATTGCGGCTTGAGGGTCTCAATCGCCGCCGGCTGCTGACCGCAGCGACAATCATAGACGGCCAGCCCGTCACCATTGTCGCTCTGCACCTGACCAAGCCCTATTTCGACAATGTCGCCGTGTTCGAACTGCGCCAGGCCCGTTCGGTCATCGGCGCCATCGAAGGTCCGGTGCTGCTGGCCGGCGATTTCAATGCGGCGGCCTGGTCGGAGCAGATCGCGGCCTTTGCCAGCGACCTAGGGCTGGTGCCGCCACCCGGCTATCCCGCCACCTGGCCGGTCAGAATCGCCCCTCTCGGCGTGCCGATCGACAATATGTTCACCCACGGCCCGGTGCTGATCCGCGAGATCGCACCGACACCCGAAGCCTTCGGCTCAAATCATCTGGGCCTGCTGGCGACAGTCGATCTGTTCTAGCGCAAGCCCGTCACCACCTCGCCCAGCGCTTGATCGAGCAAGGCCCGGTCGGCATCGGTGCCGGCGCTGATCCGGATGCAGCGGTTGAGCCCGGCCACGGCAGGCTTGCGCACGAAGACGCCCCGCGCCGCCACGCCGTCGAGGATGGCCTGTGCATAGGAGCCGTCGCGGCCGCAATCGACCGCGACGAAATTGGTCGCCGTCGGCAGGGGCGTCAGTCCGTGCCGCTGCACGATGGCAGCAGTATCGTCCAGCGAGCGGCGGATTTCCGCCAGCGACTGCTGCAGAAAGGCGCCATCGGCTAGCGCCGCTATGCCGGCCGCCTGCGCCACATTGCTCATGCCGAAATGGTTGCGGATGCGGTTGAAGGCCGAGATGTTGCGCGCCTCGCCGAACACATAGCCCACGCGGGCGCCGGCCAGGCCATAGGCCTTGGAAAAGGTGCGCATGCGCAGCAGGTTTGGCCGCTCCATGTCGAGCGGGGGCAGGGTGCCTGATGGCGCGAATTCGCCATAGGCCTCGTCGAGCACGATCATGGTGGTCTCAGGCACCGCTGATATGAAGCGCTCCACCGAAGCGGCGTCCCACCAGCTGCCCATCGGGTTGTCGGGGTTGGCGAGATAGACCATGCTCGCCTGCGTCTCGCGCGCGGCGCGGGCCAGGCCGTCAATGTCCTCGCGGTCCCCGATATAGGGCACCGTGTGCATAAGCGCGCCATAGCCGTGGATGTGGTAATTGAAGGTGGGATAGCCGCCCAGCGAGGTCACCACCGTGCTGCCGGGCGCCGCGAACAGGCGCACCGCCATGCCCAGGATGGCGTCCACGCCTTCGCCGGGCATCACATTGGCGAAGCCAATGCCGAGATGGTCGGCAATGGCGGCGCGCAGATCGTGATTTTCCGGGTCGCCGTAATGCCAGCTCTCGCGGGCCGCCGATGCCATGGCGGCGAGCACGGACGGGGCGGGGCCGAACGGGCTTTCATTGGCGCCAATGCGCGCGCGCAACGGTACGCCGCTGCGCCGGACGATGGTTTCCGGGCCGACAAAGGGCACGGTTTCGTCGAGGCCGGCAGTGATGGGCGACAGGGATGGACGGGGCACGGGCTGCGACTCGCTGTTCTTGGTCGGGTCATCCTAGCCAAGCGTTCCTGTCGCCGGAAAGCGATTCAACGCCCGCGCGATTCTCCAGCCAGACCGATGATTTTCGCCCTGATTCTGCCGCTTTCGGGGCCTTTCGCCAATCCCGACGGAATTGGGGCAAGTTTTTACACAGGCTGCCAGCAGGGGTTGCGGTACTCCGCGCCTACGGAAACAAGGCCTCTCCGGCAGGTCATGCAAATCGCTCGCTTTTGAATCAAAAGCCGGGCGTTCTGGCAAGTTTGAGGAAGGCATGCGCGGGCACCCTTTGGTTCGCGTCACCTCCCTGGCGCTCCCTAAAATCTGATTCCTCGAAGGAGCTTCGTGCCATGCCGCCAACCTACGTTCTCGCCCGAGATCACCTGCAGCGCGCCGCGACGATCCTGCAGGGCGTTGACAGTCGCTCGCGTCAGTTGCGCTACATCATCGAACGGACCATCACCCTCATGGACGAAACCCGGCAGGAGCCGGCGTCCCGGCCCAGCAATGTTCTGGATTTCGCAAGTTTCCGCGAGCGCCAGGCCAATTTCGATTGATCCATCCGTGGCGCTGGCCGATTTCCGCCAGCGCCACCGGCTCTCCAGCGGGCCTGTCGCCCGTGACACTCTCGTGACAATCCATGCAAGGAAAGTGCTGGCGGGTGCTGGACAGCGCGAAATCACTTTGCTAGAGAGGCGCCACTTTGGAAGCTCCGGCATTGGGGCGAGTAGCTCAGCTGGTAGAGCAGACGACTCTTAATCGTCGGGTCCACGGTTCGAATCCGTGCTCGCCCACCAAAGTTCCCCCGGAAATTCAAGCCTTTCTGCCGCTCGCTGCGCTGCCAGCGGTTTCCAATCCGCCTCGCCGGTTTCCAATTCGTGTTCTGTTCTCGTTCCAAAAACGACCGGCTGGTCATCGCCGCGTTTGCTGGCGGGATAATCGGGCTGGTCAATGCCGGACTGAATGCCCGGCACGTGGGCGACTGATCCGAGGGGTTTCGAACGGCAGCTTGGCTCTCCCTCACTCAACTCTGACAGGCGCGACCACCTTAGCTGGCAGCCCGGAGGCAAGAGCCGCTCTGTCCTCCACGGTGACACCGCCATCATGCTGAATCACGAACTTGGCTCTATAGATTCCATCGCCCAGATAGATGACGGCGTCGCACAGAAACTCGCTGACGCTAGGAAGGCATTCGATGCGTTTGGCATGGGATAAGGCATCATGCATCACTTCATCGTGCCTGTCGTCATAGAGAACAGGGGCAAAGATCTGATCAGGGAATTCAAGGGGGAGGCTTAGCTCACCGCCTGGGCGGGAAAAGAAGTTATAGAACCAGAGGTAGTTGGCTACGTTGGAACCATTCAGAGATAGTCCTGAAGCCTGCATGGCGGATGTGAACGCCTCCTCCGTGCCGTCGAGCCTGTGGAGGTTCTGATTATCGTCGAGAAGATAGTAAAAATAAAGTGGGCCTGACTTCCAGCGGAGATCGTATAGTCTTATCAACCTCGCGTTCGTAAAGGCCAGATCGACCTGCCGCATGATAGACTGCGCGCGCATGGGATACTTCCCGTCCAGGGGCGGCAGGGACGCCAATTGTTCCTTGAGCCTGGAGTCCTCGATTTTGTTCCAATCGAGGTAAGCAATATTCGTGAAGGTTGAGTTTGCCACAGGAGCGCCCGCCGCGACTGGCGATGGTGCAGCAACTGGAGGCGGCGTTACCGTTGGGGTGGCCGTCGATGCGTCTCGATATCGCCCAGCGACCCCCTGGCAGTGGTCGGAAAATGGTGCGATGGCCTGCCAATAGCCATCCATTGTGAACGTCACGGTAATGTTCTGGCCGCGAAGCGAGTACGCACGAAACACTACTCGATCAGAGTTCAACATTGTAAAATGCATCTGCTCTGGCGTCCACGTTGCGCTGGCAACCTGCCGCCCGGGAAGGATCGACCCGATTATGGCGTCGCCTAACGTGGACAGAGCGCCTGAAAACTGGTCGGGGGCATAGGTCACCGATTGGTCGGCCGACATGGCCCATACCATATCCCTTGGCTGATCGGTGTTTTGGCGGAAGGTTATGGTTGTTAGCGAAAGGTCGCCGTCGCGGTACTTCTTCTTGAGTGGTTCATTCCAAAAGAAGGAGAGTCCCATCGGGTATGCGTCATTGGGGTTGTAACACCCAATTCGAATGATAGGCGAGTTTGCGGGATCAGCGCCATCAGGCAGGCCGTAGACGAACTGCTGCCTTTTGTCCGTCATGGGATCTACTTCTTCAACGTACTTCCAAGTGGCGGCCAATACGTCTGTTGCAAGCAACACGCCGAAAATAACAGTTCCTAACGAAAGGGTAGCGGCTCTTAACATAATGATCCTCCAAGGGACCTTCAGGTTAACTTGCTCCCTACTGCCTGCCAACAAAGGATTCTCAACAGATCCCGCATTCAGCTGCAGCTAGTTTGCCTATCGCCAATTCCCGCGATTTACGGCACATTGACCGCTCGTCGTGGACGGGGGAGACAATGCGGTTCCTGCTGGTTTCGGCTCTGTGCCTCATGGTCACGCCTGTCGTGGCGCAGGAAGCGCCTCCCGCGTTCAACAAATGCCTGGCCTGCCATGCGATCGGCGAAGATGCCGTCAACAAGGTCGGGCCACGGCTCAATGGTGTCGTGGGGCGTCCGGTGGGGAGCCTCGACGATTACAGCTATTCCCAGGCCATGCTGGCGGCGCGCGATAGCGGCGTGGAGTGGAACCGCCAGAACCTGACGCGTTTTTTCAAGCTGCCCAAGCATTTCCTGCCCGGCACCAGCATGGCGTTTGCCGGCATGACCCAGCGTGCCGAAATCGACGCTCTGATCGATTACCTGGCCAGTTTCGACGCGGATGGCGCGCGCATAGCGCCCTGAAGCCGTATCTGTCTGTCACCAACCTGTCGGGGCAGGCGCGCGTTGGGGTGGAATCCTCAGACTTTGGTCGGTTCCTGTCGTGTTTCGCTTGCAGTCCGGCGTGAGGGGGGTATAGGCGGTTCATTGCTTACCCGCCTGAGGATATCCCACCCATGTTCGGCATTGACCCGAGTTTCCTGAGCTCGCTCGTTCAGGTCATTCTTATCGACCTCGTTCTGGCTGGCGACAATGCCGTCGTGATCGGCCTGGCCGCAGCCGGGCTTGCCTCGGATGTGCGCCGCAAGGCGATCCTCATCGGCATTCTCGCTGCGACCCTGCTGCGCATCTTCTTCGCGCTCATCACCACCCAGTTGCTGTCGCTTGGCGGGGGCCTGCTCATCGCCGGTGGCGTGCTGCTGCTCTATGTGTGCTGGAAGATGTTCCGCGAGCTCACCGTCTCGCAGGCCGACGAGCACGAGGCGCAGGAAGCGCTCGAAGACAGCGACAAGAATGCCGATGGCACGGTGGCCGGCAAGGCGCCGCGCAAGACCCTGCGCCAGGCCGTCATTCAGATCATCATTGCCGACGTTTCCATGTCGCTCGACAACGTGCTGGCCGTGGCCGGCGCGGCGCAGCACCATTTCGAGGCGCTGATCATCGGCCTTGCATTGTCGGTGGTGATGATGGGCGTTGCCGCCACTTTCATCGCCGGCCTGCTGCACAAGCACCGCTGGATCGCCTGGGTTGGCCTGCTGATCATTCTGTTCGTAGCGATCCGCATGACGCTTGAAGGACTGGGTGGCGTCGGCGTTCCGATCCCGGAAATCCCCTTCGTCTATACGCCGCATGCCGTCGGTGCTGCCGCGGCGGTTGCCCATTAGCCTTTGGTAACCACGGAGCGAGTTTTGCGGCATTTGTCGTGCCGCAATAGGGATTTGCTCACCTGCCAGGTCTAGCTTCCCGCTCAGTCACATGAGCGGGAAGTAGCTATAATGTCCTTTATTGCTGATCGAGTGGCGTCCGAAGCCGGCTATCCGGCGGAGCGCGCCATCGGCATTACGGCGCGCCCGCTGCAGACCCGCATTGTCGACGGCGCCGAATGGGACCGGACCATTGCCGGTTTCGACGAGGTCTGCCAGGAGCAGATGCACGCTTTCGCGGTGACGCGCTGGCCTTCGGTCAAGCAGGAGCCGATGCTGTTCCTGCTCGATGGCGAAGTGGTCGGCGGCGCGCTGATCATGGTGCAGTCGCTGCCGCTCGGGTTGGCACGGATTGCCGTCTCCAAATGGGCGCCAATGCTGAAGGACGTGTCGCGTCCCGATGCCGACGCCATTCACGCCGGCATGGTCGAGGCCATGGTGGCCGAATATGCCAATGCGCGCGGGCAGATGCTGTCCGTGCTGCCGCGGGCGTCGATCTATCCGGTCAATCGCGAATATGAACGCCTGGTGGCCCGCGGTTTCAAGCGCGGCTCCGAACTGGGCTTTCCCGCGCGCTATATCGTCAATCTGCGCCTCAGCGATGAGGAACAGCGCAAGAGCTTCAGCCAGACCTGGCGGCGCCAGCTCAATAAATCGGAAAAGGCCGGGCTCAGCTTCGAGCATGCCGGTCCCGAGCGCATGGCCGATTTCGACGCGCTCTACACCGCCATGACCGATCGCAAGCAGTTCTCCGACCACTCGGCCTATGAAACCGTGCCGGCGCTCATGGAAATCGACGTGCCGGAATTGCGGCCCGAACTGTTCTTCGTGCGCCACGAGGGCGAACTCGTCGCCGGCGCGCTGATCTTCAAGGCAGGCGACCGGGCCGTTTATCTCTATGGCGCCACCAACGACAAGGCTTTGCCCCTGCGCGCCGGCTATTTCATGCATTGGCACATCATCCGCTGGCTGCGCGACAATACCAGGGCCACCTGGTACGACCTGGGCGGCACCGACGGCTTCCAGGGCCTGCATCAGTTCAAGAAGGGCATGGTGGGCGATGCCGGTGTCATCCAGCCCGTGCCACCCGTCGCCAACTATGCCAGCCGCCCGCTGGCCCTGCTGCTCGGCACCGGCGCCTTCGCCCTCCGCGATGCGCTCTATGCGGTGCGCCGCGCCGTCGATGGCTGGCGCAATCCCAAGACCAAGGCGACACAGACCAAGCCGGCGCATGACGAGGCGGGTGAATGAGCCTGCATCGCCGCCTCGCATCGCAGTCGGGCGTCATTTTCGGCGCACGGCTGGCGGGCGCCGGGCTCATCTTCCTGGTCCAGGCGCTGATCGCGCGGATCTGGGGCCCCGAACTGCTCGGGGAATATCTGCTCGTCATCGCCACGGTGAACCTGATCGCCGTGGTCATGCCGCTCGGCTTCCACACCGTCGGCACCTATTTCGCCGCCGAATACCGGGCGCGTGGCGAGCGCCGGCAGTTCGTCACCTTCATTATCAGGGCCTATGGCCATGTCGTGGCAACGCTGGTGCTGATCCTGCTGCTGGGCCATCCGTTGCTGGACATGCTGGGGCAGGGCGGCAGCGTGCTGGCCGACCATTTCATTCCGGTGGCCTTGCTCGCCTTCGCCACGGCCATGGTCTATGTCAACGGCGCGCTGCTGGTCGGGCTCAAGCGGCCGTTTGCCGGCTTTTTCGCCGATACCATGTTCCGCCCCATCGTGGTCATCGCCGCCTTCCTCGCCACCATGAGCTTCGCGGTGCCGGTCGAGGGGTTCTCGGCCATGCTGTGGATCGTGGCGGCCGGCTATGTGGTCATTGCGCTGGTGCATTTCGCCTTCGTCGCGACGTCGCTGAACCGCATTCCCGACACCGCGCCGCAGCGGCCTGCCGAAGCCGCCCGCTGGTGGCGCTTCGCCCTGCCATGGGTGCTGATCTCTCTGGCCACCGACTTCTTCTTCGATATCGACCTGCTGCTGCTGAGCCACACGCTCAACCGCGAGGAACTGGCCATATTCGGCATCTGCACCCGCATTTTCGCGCTGACCTCCTTTGCCGTCTCGGCTGTCTATGCGGTCACCTTGCCCGACATGTTCGAAAGCGAGGCCAATGCCGATCGCGAGGCGTTCAAGCGCAAGGTGGGTGATGCTAATTTCGTTGCCAGCGTCATTTCGGTGGTGCTGTTCGGCGGCATAGCCATTGCCGGACCGTTTGCGCTGATGCTGTTCGGCCCGAGCTTTGCGGCGGGCGCTGCGCCGCTGGCCGTATTGTCGCTGGCGCTGGTGGTGCGGTCGGTCATGGGGCCGGCCTCGCTGGTCCTCTCCATCCACGACCGCCCTTATGCCAGCCTGCCTTCAGTGGGCATGGGCGTGGTGACGCTGGTGCTGTGCAACTGGCTGCTGGTGCCCTCGTTCGGACTGATGGGCGCGGCGCTTTCGGCCATCATTGCCATCACCATCTGGTCGGTGGGCCTGTGGTGGGTCGCCTTGCGCACCGCCAAGCTCGACGTCTCGATCATGCAGTGGTTCCGCGCCCGCCGCGCCGCGGCCGTGCCGGCGGAATAGCCGGGGCTACGCCCCGACCAGTTGCCCGATCCGGCGTTTCAACAGGCCGAGCCGGCCGATATTGGCGCCGCTGTCATAGTCCTCGGTGACCTTGGTATAGGGCTTTTCGATCAACAGGTAATCCTGCCCGAAAATGTGCTTTTCCAGCAGGCAGGTTTCCTTGTAGCCGTAGCGCTTGAGCAGCAGGCGCGTGACCTCGTTTTCCGGTCGCACGAAGGTATAGGCCTTGTGGAAGCGGCCATTGTCCCAATGCTCGTCGAAGGCGCGCATGGCGAACATGCCCAGCTTGGTCTGGCGGTGGCTGGGGAACACCCAGCCCCAATAGCGGAAAATGGCGCCGCATTCGGGCCCCGAGACCATCGCGCCGCCCGCCTCGCCATCGGCACACATGATCATGATGTGCCAGGGGTCGAGCGCCAGCAGGGTGCGCAGGAAATTCTTGTTCAACCGGCCCATTTCGTGGGCCTTGAAGCGGTCGCTGTAATATGGGGACGTGGCGATCACGTCCATCAGTTCGCGGTGGACCAGGTCGATATCGGCCGATGTGGCGGCCCGAATGGTCATCTCGGCCATGATGGCACTCCCTTTGCGCCAGTCATAGCAAACCCCACAGGCGCTGGAGCATCCTAGGCTGGACGCGGTTAATGGGCGGTAGTCTGTGCGCTACCCATTAAGTCGCAGAGTCAAGGCCTTGCCCCACGCGGGGTGGGTCATTAGAACGGGGCAGGGAGAGATAAGGGAGGATAGTATGAGCGAGCAGCTCGTATTCCAGCCAAGTGCGGCCGCAATCGCACGCACCCGGACCACCAAGGCCCAGTATGACGAGATGTATGCGCGTTCGCTCAGCGATCCCAATGGGTTCTGGGCGGAGCAGGCCAAGCGGCTTGATTGGGTGAAATTCCCCAGCAAAATCAAGAATACCAGCTTTGCCTATCCCGATATCTCGATCAAATGGTTCGAGGACGGCATTCTCAATGTCTCCTACAATTGCCTCGACCGGCACCTGGCCACGCGCGGCGACCAGACTGCCATCGTCTGGGAAGGCGACTCGCCCGGCACCGACAGCAAGGTGAGCTATCGCGAGCTGCATGACCGGGTCTGCCGCTTCGCCAATGTGCTCAAGGCCAATGGCGTCAAGAAGGGCGACCGCGTCACCATCTATATGCCGATGATCATCGATACCGCGGTGGCCATGCTGGCTTGCTCGCGTATCGGTGCCGTTCACTCGGTGATCTTCGGCGGCTTCTCGCCGGATTCGATTGCCGGCCGCGTCTCCGACTGCGGTTCCAGCATCATTCTCACGGCCGATGAAGGCCGCCGTGGCGGCAAGACCGTGCCGCTCAAAAAGAATGTCGATGATGCCCTGGCCAAGGTCGGCGGCGTCGAGCGTGTCATCGTGGTCAAGGTCACCGGCAACCCGATCAACATGGTCGAGGGCCGCGACGTCTGGTACCAGGACGAAGTCGCCAAGGTGAATGCGGACTGCCCGCCCGAGCCGATGAGCGCCGAAGACCCGCTGTTCATCCTCTATACGTCCGGTTCCACCGGCAAGCCCAAGGGCGTGCTGCACACCACCGGCGGCTACCTGCTCTGGGGCTCGCTGACCCATGAGCTGAGCTTCGACTATCGCGACGGCGAAGTGTTCTGGTGCACGGCCGACGTCGGCTGGGTCACCGGCCACACCTATATCGTCTATGGTCCGCTGGCCAATGGCGCCACCACGCTGATGTTCGAGGGCATTCCGAGCTATCCGGATGCCTCGCGCTTCTGGCAGGTGGTGGAAAAGCACAAGGTCAACGTGTTCCACACTGCGCCCACCGCCATCCGTGCGCTGATGGGGGCAGGGGCCGAGTTCGCTGACAAATACGACATGCCCACACTGCGCCTCTTGGGCACGGTGGGCGAGCCGATCAACCCGGAAGCCTGGCGCTGGTATCACGAGCATGTCGGCAAGGGCCGCTGCGAGATCGTCGACGCCTGGTGGCAGACCGAGACCGGTGGCCACATGATCGCGCCCTTCCCCGGCGCCATTGCCACCAAGCCCGGTTCGGCCACCGTGCCCTTCTTCGGCGTGCAGCCCGTCGTGCTGTCGCCCGAAGGCGTGGTGCAGGACGAGACCAAGGCCGAGGGCGTGCTGGCCATCAAGGATAGCTGGCCGGGCCAGATGCGCAGCGTCTATGGCGATCACAAAAGGTTCGTCGAGACCTATTTCACCCAGTACAAGGGCTATTACTTCACCGGCGACGGCTGCCGCCGCGACGAGGATGGCTATTACTGGATCACCGGCCGCGTCGATGACGTGCTCAACGTTTCGGGCCACCGCCTCGGCACCGCCGAGGTCGAAAGCGCGCTGGTCAGCCACCCCAAGGTCTCCGAGGCCGCCGTGGTGGGTTATCCGCACGACGTCAAGGGGCAGGGCATCTATTGCTATGTCACCCTGATGGCCGGCGAAGCCAGCGACGACGCCCTCAAGGCCGAGCTCAAGACCTGGGTCCGCAAGGAAATCGGCCCCATCGCCACGCCGGACCTCATCCAATGGGCGCCGGGCCTGCCCAAGACCCGTTCCGGCAAGATCATGCGCCGCATCCTGCGCAAGGTGGCCGAAAACGACTTCGGCTCGCTGGGCGATACGTCCACCCTCGCCGATCCGGCCGTGGTCAACGACCTGATCGAGAACCGCCAGAACCGCTAGGTTCCTGCCGGACGCCTCGTATCCGAGTTCAACACCCACACCCTCATTCCCTCCCTCACAAGGGGAGGGAATTTCGTTTTGTGGCCGGGATTCTCGGCTTTACCTCTGGCGCTTGGGTTTGTTGCCTTCTCCCCTTGAGGGAGAAGGTGCCCGAAGGGCGGATGAGGGGTATCGAGCTATCCAGGAACATTGAAGCATGGGATGGCGCAGGACCCCTCACCCGGAAATCCGCTGGACGCGGATTTCCACCCTCTCCCTCAAGGGGAGAGGGGTGGCAGGAGCCGTACCGACTACAGCCTCTAGACGCCCAGAGTAAGCAAGGCCATTAGGGGGGGGGAGGCAATCGATGCCAAGGGATCGTACCCCCAAAAATATCACGGGCGGGGAACCCAAGATCCCCGCCCGATCAGAGGCAACGGCTTCATGGGCTGAAGGTTGAAAACGGCCCATGCTCCAGGTCACCGATGCCAGATTGGCATGACCGCCTCGGCCTCCGCACCCCCTAAATGAGGGGTGAGTATGGTATTGACTCGACCGGCGCTGCCATTGATTCGACGGCATTTGCCGATCAAGGTCGCAGCAGTGATTCTTGCCCGGACCATCCTTGTGACCTCATTTTTCCGCCTTGCCGCCGCTCTGGTTCCGCTGCTGCTGCCCGCCTGGGCGCATGGCGCAACGCTCGAACAGATGGCCGGCCAGATGATCGTGGTCGGCTTCCAGGGCGATGACGCCGATGATGCTTCCGTCGCCAGGCTGCGCGATGAGCTGACCTCCGGCCGGCTGGGCGGCGTCATGCTGCTCAAGGTCAATGTGAAGAGCCTCGATGCGGTGGCGGCGATGAATGCGGCCTTCCGTGACACATCTCCCGACCTGCCCCCCTTCATCACCCTCGATCAGGAGGGCGGGGCGGTCGAGCGGCTGACCAGCGATGTCGGCTTCAAGGAAATCCCCAATGCCGCGGCCATCGCCGCCGCCGATTCACCCGAACAGGCCGAGGCGATCTATGCAGAAATGGCCGCCTCGATCGCCGCGCTCGGCTTCACCGTCAATTTCGGCCCCATCGCCGACGTCAATCTCAACCCGAACAATCAGGTCATCGCCAAATTCGGTCGTGCCTTCAGCAGCGATCCCGCCGTGGTGGCCGAGTACGACGCGGCCTTCGTCCGGGCCCATCATGCCGCGGGCCTGCTCACTGCGCTCAAGCATTTCCCCGGCCACGGCTCGTCCACCGCCGACAGCCACGAAGGCTTTGTCGATATCACCCAGACCTGGCAGCAGGCCGAACTCGATCCCTATCGCACGCTGATGTCGGAAGGTCTCGTCGATATGGTCATGGTCGGTCACCTCTACCACGCCGATTATGCCGATGCCGGCACCCAGACGCCGGCTTCGCTTTCCCCGCAATGGATCACTGGCGTGCTGCGCGACGAGCTGGGCTATGGTGGCGTCGTCATCAGCGACGATCTCGAAATGGGCGCCATTCGCGATCATTTCACGCTCGAGCAGACCGTGACCCAGGCCGTCCGCGCCGGCACCGATGTGCTGCTGTTCTCCAACACCGCCAAATACCGCGCCAGCCTGGGCCAGGAAATCCTCGATATCCTGCTCGCCGAAGCGGCGGCCGACCCGGCTTTCGCGGCGCGGATCGAGCAGAGCTATGCGCGGATCGTGGCGCTGAAGGGCCGGATTCGCTGAGAGTTGTGACACGAAGGCGTGTCCGCCGCTTTCCCCACCTTCTCGCCGCCAATGGTTCCCACCTGCTGCATCCGCGGATAAAGTGCGCCCCCACGAAGCAGGAGTCGTTGCTTGATGACGGATGATCGCGAAGTCCGACAGGTCCGGGCGATGTTCATTTCGGACGTCCACCTGGGCATGAAGCCGATTCGAACCGGGCAGCTTATCGAATTCCTGCGCGCGCATGATGCCGAGACCATCTATCTGGTCGGCGATATTCTCGATGGCTGGCGCCTCGCCAAGTCCTGGCACTGGCCCAGCGAATACAATGTCCTGGTGCAGATCCTGCTCGACAAGGCCAATGCCGGCACGCGCGTCGTCTATCTGCCGGGCAATCACGACGAGTTCCTGCGCGAATATCTGGGCACCTATTTCGGCGAGGTCGAATTCGTCGACCGCACCGTCCACACCTCGGCTTGCGGCAAGACCTATCTCGTCATTCACGGCGACCAGTTCGACGTGGTCGTGATGAATGCCAAGTGGCTCGCCCATGTCGGCGACTGGGCCTATAACGCCGCCCTGCGCGTCAATATCGCCATCAACTGGGTGCGCCGCCGGCTGGGCCTGCAATACTGGTCGCTCAGCGCCTGGGCCAAGCAGAAGGTCAAGAATGCCGTTTCGGTCATCGGCCGCTTCGAGGAAGCGCTGGTGCACGAGGCCAAGGAATCGGGTGTCGACGGCGTCATCTGCGGCCACATCCACTTTGCCGACATGCATGACCGCCTGGGCATCCACTATATCAATACCGGCGACTGGGTGGAGAGCTGCACCGCCATTGTCGAAAATACCGATGGCGCGTTCGAGCTGGTCAAATGGACCGAAATGGTCGCCGGCGAACCCCGCAAATTCCGCCTCCGCCGCGCCGCGGGGTAGCCTGTACCCCCACCCTCAAGGGGGAAGTGTTTACTTCTGGCGCTTGGGCTGTCTTTCCCTTCTCCCCTCGTGGGAGAAGGTGCCCGAAGGGCGGATGAGGGGGTACTGTGCCATCCACAAACACCCAGGCATGGGAAGACGCAGACCCCCTCACCCGGAAATCCGCTGAACGCGGATTTCCACACTCTCCCACGAGGGGAGAGGGGTAACCAGCCTCATACGTCGCGGAGGGAGCATGTGCTCAAACTTCACCCATGCGCCTCCCTCCCCTTGATGGGGAGGGATTGAGGGTGGGGTGACGGGAGCCACGGAAGCCTAAAGAACACGCCGGCCCTGTCAGCCAACCGTCACACTCCATTCACGCCACCGACTTGGACTCAGGCGAGCCTGAAGCGCAGTTGAACCTGTCGCGGTGCTGCCGTGCCCCATTCATTTATCGGAATTCCGTCCCGCCGCATTCTCATCGTCACCGACGCATGGCGGCCGCAGATCAATGGCGTGGTGCGCACGCTCGAAAGCATCGCCCGCGAGTTGACCAGCGCAGGGCATGACATAGCCTTCCTCACCCCCGAGCGGTTCTGGACGCTGCCGGTGCCATCCTACCCCGAGGTGCGGATTTCGCTGGCCAGCCTTGGCGCCGTGTCGCGGCAGATCGAGGCCGCCGCGCCTGATCATATCCACATCGCCACCGAGGGGCCGCTGGGCCTGCTGGCGCGGCAATATTGCCTCAGTCACCGCCTTGGCTTCACCACCAGCTTCCACACCCGCTTTCCGGAATATGTCGCCATGCGCGTGCCGGTGCCGCAGGAATGGAGCTATGGCTATCTGCGCTGGTTCCACGCCGCCGCCGCCCGCACCATGGTGCCGACGCCCTCATTGCGCGACGATCTGCTGGCGCGCGGCTTCGACCGGCTGATGCTGTGGAGCCGCGGCGTCGATGGCACCCGCTTCCGCCCCGGCCCCAAGACGCTGTTCACCGACCTGCCGGGTCCGCATCTGCTCTATGTCGGGCGCGTCGCCGCCGAGAAGAATGTCGAGGCATTCCTCGATCTCGACATTGCCGGCAGCAGGATCGTGGTCGGCGACGGCCCCGATTGTGCCCGCCTGCAGAAAGCCTATCCCGATGCCGTGTTTCTCGGCTATCGCCATGGCGAGGAGCTGGGCGAACTCTATCGCAGCGCCGATGTGCTGGTCTTCCCCAGCCACACCGATACATTCGGCAATGTCATCACCGAAGCCCTGGCCTCCGGCACGCCCGTTGCGGCCTTTCCGGTCACCGGTCCGCGCGACGTCTTGAGCGATCCCAAAGCCGGCGCGCTCGACGACAACCTCAATATCGCCGTGGCCCGCGCCCTCACGCTGGACCGCGCCGATGCCCGCGCCCATGGCGAGCGCTTCACCTGGGCGGCCAGTGCGGCGCAGTTTTTCGCGGGGCTCGAACCGCTTCGCGCCGGGCCGCAGCGGCTGGCGGCGGCCGGATAACAGTAAAGCGGCAACAAGCCGCTTGCGTTGCCCGCCGATGCGGGGCACCAAGGGTTCCGGCGCTGATTTGCCCGGAGTCGGTTTTCCATGTTTTCGGCATTTTCGCGCTCGGCCAGTCCCGAGCTGCGCGCCTCGCTATACCAGTTCACCGTCTATATTCCGGGCGGCGTGGCTTCGGTCTTTCTCGGCATCTGGCTCAGCGAGCACGGCATTCCCGCCGACCAGATCGGCGTCATCAATGCGCTGCCCACTTTGTGCCTGCTGCTGCTCAACATCATTGTCGGCCGGGTTGCCGACAAGGCCGATGACTGGCGCACCGCGCTCATCGTCATCTCGCTGGGCTCGGCTTTGGCGCCGGTGCCACTTTTCTTCGTCTCCGAATTCTGGGGCATCCTTTCGGTCTGGGCGCTGTGCGCCACCTCCAATGGGCTGGTCGCGCCAGTCATCGATGCGGCCACCGTGCGCATGACGCGCCGCAACGGCACCGATTTCGGCGTCGTCCGCGCCTGGGCCACGGTGGGCTATGTGTTCGCGGCGGGCGGGCTCGGCCTCTTCCTCAATGTGCTGGGATCGGGCGCCTTTGTCGGCCTCTATGTCATCACCGTAGTGGCGCGGGCGGCTTTGGCCTTCCTGCTGCCGCGCTTCCGCGCCCCGGCGCCCAAGCCGACGCTGGCCAATACCGATCCCGCCATTGCCGCCCAGCCGAGCCGGCTGCGGGATTCCCTCAAGCCCTGGTTCGTCCTGCCGCTATTGGCCTTTGCGCTGGTCAATTCCAGCAATTCGGTGATCGGCAGCTTCGGCGCGCTGCTCTGGCACGAAAACGGCATTCCGAGCTATTTCCTCGGGCCCCTGCTGGGCATAGCTGCAGTGGGCGAGGCTATCCTGATGTTTGCCTGGCGGCGCTTTGGCGGGCGGGTCACGGCGCGCAACATGATCCTGGTGGCGGCCCTGGCGGGCCTGGTGCGTTTCACCATCATGGCCTTCAATCCGCCGGTGGAAGTGCTGTTCTTCACCCAGCTCCTCCACGCCTTCAGCTTCGGGATGGGCTATTTCGGCGTCGTGCACTTCATCGCCAACTGGACCAACGAGGCCAATGCCGCCGAAGCGCAGGGCTTTGCCAATATGCTCAATATGGCCATGGCCATGCTGGCGCTGGTCATCTTCGGCGTGCTGGTG
Organism: Devosia ginsengisoli; assembly: GCF_007859655.1. NCBI lineage: Bacteria > Pseudomonadati > Pseudomonadota > Alphaproteobacteria > Hyphomicrobiales > Devosiaceae > Devosia > Devosia ginsengisoli. Next base: position 1,771,739 of record NZ_CP042304.1, on the reverse strand, counting down.
GAGCATTTCGCGGCCTACGCCTTCTTCTACTCCACCGTCACCTCGCTGCTGGCCGTCGGCTGCGTGCTGCTGTCCCTGCGGCTCCGCCCACCAAAGTCGCTGGTGGGGTAAGACTCCAGGCGGGTGGTTGGCGTATGGTGCAACCAGTCGCAGATTACCATTGGTAGGAAACCGGCATGGCTATCGGGCAGAGTGACGAGCGGCACGGCAGAGTGCTGTGGAGCTTCATGATGTCGCTGGATGGGTTTGTCGCAGGGCCCAACCATGACATGGGCTGGATGTGGACCGGTGGATATCGCGCCGAGCCGGGGGTGATCCGGGGATATATCGAACGAACCGGCGCGATCATCGCAGGACGCGACGGCTGGGACTCTCCAGGAGGCCATAGTCCCTGGGGTGGGGCATGGCGCGGTCCGATCTTCGTTCTCACGCACCATCCCGAAGATGCTGAGCCCGCTGAAAATGTGACGTTCCTGCATCGCGAACCCGCCGAGGTCGTGCAGCTGGCGCTTGCCGCCGCGGCCGGCAAGGACATCATGGTGTTCTCCCCGAATATCGGCGCCCAGCTTCTCGGACTCGGGCTCATCGACGAGATCGACCTGCACATCGCGCCCGTTCTGCTCGGTGACGGCATCCGGCTCTACAGCAAGCCGGATGGCACCCCGATCCGCCTCACGCCGCTCGCCGAGAACAGCGACACCACATCGACAGTTCGGGTGCGATACCGGCCCATCTCCCGCAACAGGGACGCCGATATCTGATCGTGGTCGCAGGCAGTGGGCGCGACCGGTTCTCGGCGTCGATCACCGGTCGCAGATCGATTACTGCTCCTGCTTGAACAGATCCTGGAAGATGAGCTTGCCCCAGACGCGGTCGCGCGCATGCACCAGCGCGCCACCCTCATCGAGCCTTCCCAGATCGACCGGCGCGAAGCCGAGCTGCCTGGCCAAATCTGCCACGGGAGCGATCGCATCCTCGTCGTCGCTCGACAGGAAGACCACGCGGTGGCCACCATCGACGACCGGATCGGCGGCCAGGGTGGCCGCGACCAGGTGATTGAATCCCTTGACGAGCCTGGCGCCGGTGAACGCCCTGGCGAGGAAGGCGGAAGACGGGAGGCCTTCCAGGTCCTCAAGGGCAACCAGCGCGTTTGTCGCGTCGATGACCGTCTTGCCTTGCCAGCTCGACAGGGCCTTCGCAACCTCGCCATGCTCCCCGAACGGGATCGCCAGGATGATCGTGTCGGCTTCGAGTGCCTCCTGCAACGATCTGGCGACGACTGTCGGGCCAATCGCCCGAGCCTGCGGCGCCAGTGCCTCGGCCGGCCGGCGGCTGGCGACGGTCACATCAATGTTTTTGCGGGCAAAGGCTTGGGCGAGCGCCTGGCCTATCCTGCCGAATCCAATAATCGCGTAGCTCATAATGCTTCTCCAATTGTCCGTTGTGCTGTGTAGCTGCCTCAACATGGGTCCGGCGGAGCCGTGCGTTGAGTGCGGAAGCGCGCATATCGGTGGTGCGAAATTGATCCGGCCGGAGGACAGTTGCCGTTCGGAATTGCCTGCACGCGCCGGTATAGGCGATGATGACTGCCCTAAATGCGGCGCGGTATGTTAGGTGTTGGCTTGGGAAGGCGCGCCGTGCGGTGCGGGATTGCACCATGATAGACTGGGATGACGTTCGCTACTTTCTTGCCGTCGCGCGGGGAGGCTCGGTGCGGGCGGCCGCCGGGCACCTCAAGGTGAATCACGCAACCGTGCTGCGACGCATCGCTCAGCTTGAGGAGCGCCTTGGGGCGCATATGTTCGAAAAGCTGCCATCCGGCTACCGCCTGACGGCCACGGGCGAAGAGGTTCTCGAATTCGCGGAGCAGATGGAGGCGTCCTCGCACCGGCTGGAGACGCGCGTCTTCGGCCGCGACCAGGGTGTACGCGGACTGCTGCGGGTCACGCTGGCGCCGCCTCTCGCGACGCACCTGCTCATGCCCGACTTCGCCGAGTTTGCGCGCCTGCATCCCGACATCGAGATGGAAGTCCTGTCGTCCGGCGCGCTGGCGAACCTGACCAACCGCGACGCCGATGTCGCAATCCGCGTTGTTTACGACCGCAAGACCCTGCCGCTCAATCTTCACGGCCTGAAGGGACCGGAGCTGTTCAGCGGCGTCTACATGTCTCGCGATCGGCTGGCCGCGTGGCGTGCGGGTGCGCCTGATCCCGTCCGGTGGATTGTCATAAGCAGCCATGGCATCCCCGATTGGGCCAGCGCGGGGGAAGTTCGCACCACGGGGGTTCCATTCGCGGTCACGGATGCCGAGGCGCAGATTGTTGCCGTGCGGCAAGGGCTGGGGATGACGACACTGCCGTGCTTCGTCGGAGATGCCGACCCCCTGCTGGCGCGGGTGCCGGGCGCCGACCTGCACGAGCATGGAACGCTATGGCTTCTCACGCAGGGGGAGACCCGCAAGACCAAACGCGTGCGGCTCTTCACGGAGTTTCTGTCCCACAAGCTCGCCGCCTATGGTCCGCTGCTCGCGGGGTTGTCCGTGTCGTCTGATTGACGCCCTCGTGGTTCGAGGCTCGCGAAGGGCTCGCACCTCACCATGAGGGCTACTGGTGGCTCGGTGCATCAACAGCCCTCACGGTGAGGTGCGCTTCTTCAGCGCCTCGAACCACGAGGGCGTGGCATTACGCCCCAAACAAAAACGGCCCCGGTTTCCCGGGGCCGCTTCAATCTTCCACTGAAACTCAGTTCAGCCGGCCGCTCGCATGGGCCAAGGTCGTATAGACCTTGCCGCGGTCGCTCAGCAGGTATTCGCGGGTTTCGGCGGCCGGGTGGGCGCCGGCGGCGGCGCGCTTCAGCAGCTGTTCGAACTCGCCCATATAGGCCTGCGCGGTGCGGGCGAATTCGGGGTCGCGCTGCAGCTTCTTGCGCACTTCGTCATAGGTGCCCTGGCCGGCCAGCGTATAGATCCGGCGTGAGAACACGTTGGATTCACCGGCCTGGTAACGGGCCCAGGCATCGGCCAGCGCGCCATCGTCGATCGAGCGGGCGATTTCGTCGGTCAGGCCCGACAGGCCGCCCTGCTGCTGCGGCTGGGTGCTCTGCTGCTTGGCCGTGGCATTGCGCAGCACGTCGCGCAGCCAGCCGCCATTGCCGGTGGTGGCGACAGGGGCTTCCGGTTCGGGCTCGGCAACCGGCTGCGGCTCGGGGCGGCGAACCGGCGCAGCCGCGCGGATCGGATCGACCAGCGTTGTGGCTTGCTGTGCCGGCTCTTCATAGGTTTCGCGCGGAGGCTCAGGCTGGCGCGGCGGCTGGTAGGCCGGCGCCTCGTGGCGGATTTCGGCACGCGGGGCAGGGCGCGACGGGCGACGGTCGTTGAGGTCATGCGTGGCCGGTTGGCTGCGCACGATGGCGTTGAGTTCGCTCAGCGCCTCGATCTGCTCGGCCACGACGCGGCGCATGGCAGCGGCGCTGGCGCGGGTTTCCTCGGGCAGTTCGTTGACGCCGCGCGCCAGTTCGGCGCGGGTGGCTTCCAGCTCGCTCCCCACTTCGCGCGCGGTCTCGCGCATGGCGCGGGCCGTGTCGCCGAAGCGGGCGGTCGCCTCTTCGATAGCGCGCTGCATTTCGGCGACCATCATCTGCTGGGCCTGCTGCAAAGCAGCATTGGCGCGGCGGCCTTCGGCATCGGCCGCACCGCGGAATTCGCCGAGGCGGCTGGTGACGTCGCCCGCCGTCGCATCCAGGGTCTGGCGGAAGGCGCCGGTGGTCTGGTCGATGGCGGCGCGGACCGACAGCGAGCTGTCGGCGATCGTGTCGGCCAGCGTACTGGTGGTCGAGACGAGGATGTCGCCAACCTTGCCGGCATTGTCCTCGAGCGCGTGATTGACCTGCGCGGCCTGGTCGCTGAGCGCCAGGCGGACCGAGGAGGCGGTCTGGCTGAGGGCGGTCGTCGCGGCTTCGGCGGCGCGCTGCACGGCCTGGTCCACCTGGCCGGCATTGCTGGCCAGGGTCGAGGTGAAGCGCTCATTGGTGGCATAGAGCGCGTCGTTGACGCTGTCGGTCGAGGCCTTGATCGTTTCGGCAATGGTGCCCGACGTGGCGGTCAGGGCTTCGTCCATGGCGCGGCGGGCGCCGATCAGGCGGCGTTCGGTATCGTTGACCGTATCGGCAATCGACTGGGCAAAGAGGCGCATGCGGCCGTCGATATCGTCGGCGCGCGAGGCAAAGCTCTGGGCCAGCGAGTCCATGGCGGTGCGGCGATCTTCCAGCGTCTGCAGGGCATCGTCGCTGGTGAGGGCCAGCGCGTTGGAGGCCTGGGACATGTTGGCCGCTTCCGCATCCAGCCGCCCGAGCACGGTCGAGAATTCGTCGACCATGCCGCGGATGGTGGCCTGCAGGGCGTTGACATGCTGGCTGACCATGGCGCCGGCCTGTTCGGTCTGGCCAATGGCCTCGCGGACGGTGGTCGAATAGGTCGAGGTCTGCTGGGCGACCGAGGTTTCCAGGTTGGCCAGGTTGGCCGTCGAGGCGTCCAGCACGCGCTGCAGCAGCAGGTTGGAATCGTTGAGCTTGCCCAGCGCCGAGGTGACGTCGGTGAGGATGCGCGAGGTCGAAACGGCCATGATGGCCTCGGCCTCGCGGGCATTCTCGCCCAGCGCGTCGCGCAGCAGGTTGCCGTGATTGTTGAGGGCGCCCTGCAACTGATCGGACTTCTCGCTCACCAGGTTGGCGAAGGCGCTGGTATGCTCTTCCACCGAGCGGTTGATGTCGCTGAGGCGGGTCTCGATCGTGTCGACCGCACCCACCGCCTTCACCGTGAGCAACTGGTCGATATCGGTGGCCGCCACGCGGATCTGCTCCAGCGCGGTGCGCACGGCGCTGTCCATGCGGTTGGCGGTATTGGTGATGTCGGTCGAGATGTTCTGCGTCGCCGCTGTGATGCGGGTGGCGATGGTTTCCTCGATGCGGTCGGCGCCGGCTTCGAGATCGGCCATGGACTGGGTGATCGAGGTATTGATCGAGGCATTGAGCGCGGCGAGGCGCTCGGCAGTTATATCGGCGCGGGCGGTGATGGCTTCGGGCAGGGTGCCCAGGTGCTGGTCCACCATGTCGCCAATGGCCTGGCGGGCGGAGGTGACGCCGGTCTCGATGAGTTCGGCGGCCTGGCGGGCGCTTTCGCTGACCGTGGCGCTGGCCGCGTCGATGCGGGCGGCGACGCCGTGCTCGGCGTCGGAAATGCGGGCGATGGCGCTGTCGAGGCCGGTGCCGAGATTGCTGTTGAGCTCGGCCACCTTGTCGGTGATCAGCGCCGACATGGTGGTCACGCGTTCGCCCATGGCATCGGTGGCGGTGCGCAGCGAGCCGTCGATCTTGGCGCGGGCTTCCTCGCCCTGCTGGGCTATGGTGTCGGCCAGTTCGGACGTGCGCAGGCCGATGGTTTCGCCGATCGAGGCGGTATGGGTGGCCAGCGTGTCGCTGAGCGCCTGGGTGCGGCTGCCCAGGGCTTCGGAAAGCTGCTGGGTGCGGGTGCCGACGGCCTGGGCCAGTTGCTGGGTGCCGCTGTCGAGCGCGCCGCGCAATTCGCTGCCGCTGCGGTCGAGTTCGCCGGCCAGCGTGGTGGTGCGTTCCTCGATCTGGCCCACCAATGCGGTGGTGCGCTCGTCGAGCTGGCTGGCCAGCGTGCCGGTGCGGCTGTCGAGTTCGAGCGACAGGGCAGTGGTCTTTTCGGCCAAAGTATCGGCCAGGCGCTGGGTGCGGCCGGCAATGGCCTGGTCGAAGGCGCTGGTGCTGCCGGTCAGGGTCTCGCCCAGTTCCTCGCTGCGCGCGCGGATGGCTTCGCTCATCTCGGTGGTGCGGGCGGCCAGCAGCTCGTCCACTTCCTTGGTGCGGCCGTCCAGCGCTTCGGCGATGATGCCGGCATGGCCTTCCAGGGAATCGGAGATTTCGCGGGTGCGGTTGGTGAGGCTTTCGGTGATCGCCTTGGTGCGCGCGCCGAGCACTTCGCCCATTTCGCGGGTGCGTTCAGCCACGACATCGTTGAAGCGGCCGCTCTCTTCGTTGAGCGCCATTTCCAGCACATTGGCGCGGGCGGCAAAGCTGGTGCCCTGCTCGTCGAGGCGCGCGATCAGGCTGTCGCCCTTGTCGCCGATGACATTGTCCAAAGTATGCAGGCGCGTATCGAGAATGGCGGCGATTTCGTTGAGGCGGGCGTCGAACTGGCTCAGCGAATCCTGGCCGGCCGTGGCCAGCGTGATGCGGGCGCGTTCCGAGGTATCGTCCAGCGCGCCGTTGATCTCGATGACAGCCGACTGCAGGCGGCTATCCATGGCGTTGAGCTGGATGGACACCGATTCATCGAGCTGGCGGGTCAGCGCATTGAGCAACACTTCGGCTTCGTGCGAGCGGGACGAAATGTCCTCGGCAATGCGCTGGCCGATCATGTCGAGACCGCCGGTCACTTCATGGCCGCGTTCGCGCAACTGCTCGAGCAGGGTGGCGCCGCCATCGGTCAACAGGTGCGACAGGGCCCCGGTGCGTTCGTCGAGCGCATTGGCCAGTTCGGTCGTGCGGCTTTCCAGCAGGCCGGTGATGGACTGCGTGCGTTCCTCGAACGAGCCAGTCAGCGCGGCGGTGCGCTGTTCGATCTGCTGGGTGCGCGAGTCGATGGCGCTGGCGATTGACGTCGAATGGGCATCGAGCGCGTCGGTCAGCGAGGAAATGCGGCTTTCGACGCCGGCATTTAGATCGGCGGCGCGTTCGTCCAGCGTGCGCGCCATGGCGCCGGTCTGGTCCTCGAAGGTCAGCGACAGCCGGCTGGCGCTGTTGTCGAGCGAGGAGATGAAGTCGGTGGTGCGATTATCCACCAGCGACACGAAATTCTCGGTGCGCTCGCCAAAGGTGTTGGTCAGCGTATTGCCGGCCGTTTCCAGCGCGCGGGTCAGGTTGCCGCCGCTTTCCACGATCGTGCCGGCAATGCGCTGGCTGATCATGTCGAGGTCGAACACCAGGCCGGTATGGCTCTCGGTGATGGCTTCGCGTACGCGCTCGGTATTGGTGAGCACGCTTTCGCGCTGGCTGGCCAGTTCGGCGATCAGCGCGCGCATGCGCGATTCATTGTCCGAATAAGTGCGTTCGAGCGCGGTGACCTCGTTGTGGATCATCACTTCGAGCTCGCCGGCGCGGGACAAAGCGCGTTCCAGCCCGTCGCCCAGTGCGTTCACTTCCCGGCGCACGGCCTGGCCCACCGAAGCGACCTTGTCGGCGGCGGTGACTTCGGGCTCGGCCAGGCGAATGGCGGCCTGGGTGATCGAGGAGGCGGCGTTGCGCAGGTCCTGCGCGCGGCGGAACAGCGTGGCGACGGCGAAGAAGCCGAGCACCGGCAGCACCATGATGGCGAGCAGGCCGACAAAGTCGATCGTGCCGATAAAGGCGCTGAAATCGGCCATTTGCGGGCCATAGCGCAGCCAGGCGACGACGCCCGCTACAGCCAGCCAGACAACCGACAGCACGAGCGCGATCCAGGTCGGGGCGGACGAGGAGCGGTTCTGCAGGTTGTAGAGGATTTTCGAGGTGGGGAAGCGATCGTCATTGGCGACGCTGCCGGCCTGCTGGGCGATCTTGTCGGCCGCGCGCAGGCGTTCGGAACGCGCGCTGTCCGCCGGCTTCTTTTCCGCAGGCTGCTGAGGTGTGCTGTCCAGGCTGAACACCGATTCCTTGAGGGCGTCTTCGACGGCTGAAAAGGCCAGCGCGGCGGGATCGTTTTGTGGGGTCGGATTCTTCGCCATACTCTTTACAACTCTCGCGTCGGCTTCACAGCAACAAGGCGGACCATGGGAGTTGTTATGACGCCACACCCGTTTCCGGGCGCATCGTCAAATGGAAACAATTCGATGCAAATGCCCCGCATCGTCCCTCAACCCTCGCCGCCGCGCGCTGGTTCAAAGCCCATTAATACATTCAATTTGAACCAAACCGAACGCTTTCTTACCCAAAGGTTAATTTTCTGGGGATGAAGCGGGGTCATCAGAACCGCCAAACAAAGGCGAAGATGTGGCTTAATCACCTGTTCATCCGGTCGTTCTAGGCTGACTGGTGTGGCATTGTCCTTCCGGACGCGTCGCCGCACCAGTTAAGGAGCCGCCAGAATGGCGCAGCGATCAGCAGCGGTCGAAAAGCTCGAACAGGCCGCCCATGTCCGGGCCATGCGCCCCATCGACCTGGTGCACCTGGCCAAGCAGTGCCTGGGCGACGAACATCTCGAATATGAAATCCTTCGCCTGTTCGACACCACGGTCAAAACCTATTTCGACCGCCTCGAACTGGCGGCCAGCTACGATGACCTGGCGATTAACCTCCATTCCATCAAGGGTGCGGCCAGCGGCGTCGGCGCCTGGACCATTGCCGACCTCGCCAAGGCGGCCGAAATGGAAATGCAGGCCGGCCGGCCGCTGACCCCTGAGCGCATTGCCGATCTCGGCATGGCCATCGAGGAAGTCCGCAGCTTTATCGCCCGCATGCTGAGCGACGAGCCGGCCTGAACCGGCATTGACCGCGGCAGGCGCCCTCGCTAGGGTCCGGCCATGATCGCGAACCAGATTATGTCCACCATGCGCACCACCACCGCCTTGCGGGGGAATGGCATCGTGTGATCTGATTTTCGATCAGGACTGACGTCAAAAACCCCGCCGGACACGAGCGGGGTTTTTTAATGCCCGCCTGTCCGCCTATCAGGACACATAGAATGGACCAGTATCGTCCGGGCATCCTTGCCAACCAGGCCTTGGCCACGGCCGCCCATGTTTTGGAAACGCGCTTCGCCGGCGCGCATTTCGCTTTCGTCGCCGGCTCGATCATGCGCGGGCAGGGCACTGTTGGTTCCGATATCGACATGGTGGTCATCTATCCCCGGCTGGAGCGGGCCTGGCGGGAGTCCTTCATGGAGGAAGGGTTTCCGGTCGAGACCTTCGTGCATGACCCGGCGACGCTCGACGTGTTCCTCGGCCGCGACGTCGAAAACGGCCGCCCCATCATGATCAACATGGTCGCCGAGGGCCGGATCGTGGGCGCGCAGGTCAAGGGCGCGGCGGCGCTGCGAGCCAAAGCGAGCCGCCTGCTCAAGGTCGGTCCGGCGCCGCTGGAAGGTGAGCGGGCGGAACTGCTGCTCTATCAGGTGTCCGATCTGGCCGACGACCTGCGCGGTCGTCGCGACCGGGAGGAAGTGCTGGCCATCGCCGTCACGCTCTATCCCAAGCTGATCGATCTCATGCTCTGGGGACGCGGCCACTGGTCCGGTGCCGGCAAATGGCTACCGCGCCGCCTGCGCACGGTCGATGCCGCCCTGGCGGACCAGCTCTCCGCGGCCATGGCCGATGCAGCGGCGGGCGACGGCACCGCCATGCGCGCCCTATGCGAGCGCGAACTGGCAGCACGAGGCGGCGCAGTCTTCGCCGGCTTCCGCCGTATCTCGGACGTGGCGGGTCTTGGGGCGCCCATTCTGGCCTGACCCTGTGGCACGGTCCCGTGGTTCGAGGGTCACTACGCTCCCGCCTCACCATGAGGGCTACTTTGAACTCTGCGGCCTCAGTAGCCCTCATGGTGAGGTGCGCTTCTTCAGCGCCTCGAACCACGAGGGCGTGGCACCCCCGTTTGTCGGAAATCTTCAATCCCGCCGCGCCTCCTCTGCCTACAACCGGGGCAGGGCTTCGGAGGTCGAAGCCAGCCACAGCGAGGATCGACAAATGACCATCACCCCGTTCAAGATCGCCATCGACGCCACCCAGCTCGACGACCTGCAGCAGCGGTTGCGCCATGCCCGCTTCCCGGACACCTTTTCCCGCGACTGGAGCCACGGCCAGCCCGTCCACTTCATCCGCGAACTGGCCGAGCAGTGGCTCAATTCATATGATTGGCGCGCCTGGGAGGACAAGCTCAACGCCTATCCGCAATTCCTGACCGAGATCGATGGCCAGACCATCCATTTCCTCCATATCCGCTCGCCCGAGCCTGATGCCATCCCGCTGGTGCTGACCCATGGCTGGCCGTCGAGCTTTGTCGAATATCTACCGGTCATCGGCCCGCTGACCAATCCGGCCGCCCATGGCAAGCCTGGTGCGCAGGCCTTCCACCTCGTCATCCCCTCGCTGCCCGGCTACGGCTTCTCGACGCCGCTGGCCGGCCCCGGCTGGGAGCCGGTGCGCACCGCCGCTGCCTGGGACGTGCTGATGAAGCGCCTTGGCTATACCAGCTACGGCGCCCAGGGCGGCGATGCCGGCGCGCTGGTGTCACGCGAATTGGCCATTCTCAATCCGAAAGGCCTGATGGGTGTCCATCTGCAGCAGGTCTTCGCCTTCCCCTCCGGCGCACCGGGCGAAATGGATATGCTGAGCCCGTTCGAACTGGCCGGCTTCGCCAATCTGGAAAAGTTCCAGAAATACAATGGCTATGCCGATATCCAGTCCAAGCGCCCCGGCACGCTGGCCTATGGCCTGGTGGATTCTCCGGTGGCCCAACTGGCCTGGAATGCCGAACTGTTCTTCGGCTTCGAAGGCGAGGCGGCAACATCGTTCGACCGCGAGCTGTTCCTGACCAATACCGCGATCTTCTGGTTCACCGCTTCGGGCAGCGGGCAGGGCAATTTCTTCCTCGAAGGGTCGCAGACCGGCGGCGGCTACCGCGAAATCCCCACCGCCGTACCGACCGCCGTTGCCTCCTTCGCCAATGACTTCCGCTCGGTCCGTACCTTCGCCGAACGTTCGTTCAGCAATATCGTGCAGTGGACCGAAATGGAGAGCGGCGGTCACTTCGCGGCGGCCGATGCTTCCGAAGCGCTGGTGGCTGATATGCAGTCCTTCTTCAGCCGGTTGCGCTGAAATCGCCTTGCGGCGCCCGGGCAACCTGTCCGGGCGTCGTGCCCATGAAGGTGCGCAGCGAGCGGATGAGATGCGGCTGGTCCGCATAGCCGAGGGCATAAGCGACCTCGGCTGCCGGCACTCCCTCGGCCAGTATCGTCAGCGCCCGCCGTGCCCGCGCGATCTGCCCATAAGTCTTGAGCGTCATGCCTGTCGTCTTGAGGAAATGCCGCTGCAAAGTGCGCTCGGTCGCCGCATCGGGATGGCCGGACACGACCGAAGCCACCAGGCGATTGGTCTCCACCGCCTCGGTCCCGATCAGCCGCCGCACGAAATCCTCGACACTATCCAGCCGCGGAATTTCAAAGCTCTGCACTCCCAGCATGAAGCGATCCGGCCCGGCCATGTCGAGCATCACGCCTTCGTCGCGCATCAGCTCGCCCGGCATCAGTGGCATGAAGGCAAAGGGCTTGAAGGCGATGGCGAAGTTCTCGTCGCCCGGCTCCACGTCGAACTGGACAGGGCGCGTCGTCAGCCCGGTGCGCAGCACGAACGTGCCCTGCCGGTTGCGGATGAAGGTGATGTCCCAGCAGTGGTCGGGCAGGAATTCCACCACCCCGGCCGTGGTGAACACGCGGTGCGTTACCGACTGGACCAGCGGATGAACGTCGTGGCGTCGCTCTACCTGATGCACGATCGACCTCGGCGGTGATTGCCCTGCCAGGTTACCGCGGCCCGTATCGGGGCGCAATGTCAGGGGCCTCATCGCGGCAGGGTGGTTTGACCGGACGGCCGTCAAAGCATATAGAGCGCCCCAATATTTGACGTGCTGCGCCCTGGTGGCGGCGGCCCAACATTCAGCAGTACCGATGTCCCTTTCCTCCGCCGCCGAGGTTTCGCCCCGGGCCAATGCCGAGCCGTTCCGCACCCGCCGCACCTTTGCGATCATTTCGCACCCGGACGCCGGCAAGACGACGCTGACCGAACGCCTGCTGGCGGCCGCCGGCGCCATCCAGTCGGCCGGTGCGGTGCGCGGCAAGTCCGGTGTGCGCTCGACCCGTTCGGACTGGATGGAGATGGAGCAGCAGCGCGGCATTTCCATCACCTCGTCGGTGATGACCTTCGAATATGACGGGCTCACCCTCAACCTGCTCGATACGCCCGGCCACTCGGACTTCTCGGAAGACACCTACCGCACGCTGACCGCCGTGGACGCGGCCATCATGGTCATCGACGCCGCCAAGGGCATCGAGAGCCAGACGCTGAAACTCTTCGAAGTCTGCCGCCTGCGCGACATTCCCATCATCACCTTCATCAACAAGGTGGATCGCGAGGGCCTCAGCCCGCTCGACCTGATCGATGAAATCCAGGGCAAGCTGGCGCTCGATCTGACGCCGGTGCTCTGGCCCATCGGCCAGGGCGTCGATTTCCATGGCTATCTCGACCTGTTCGAAAAGCGCGTGCTCAGCCCCCAGGGCAAGCCCATTGCGGAATTCGACGCCATCGAAGACCTGCTCGATAACGAAAAGCTGGTCGATGATCCGGTCTTCATGGTGGCGCTGGAAACGCTGGAAATGGCCACGGCCATGCTGCCGCAATTCGATCTCGAAACTTTCCATGCCGGGCATCTGAGCCCCGTCCTGTTCGGCTCGGCCCTCAAGGGCATCGGCGTCGCCGAACTGTTGCGCACCCTGGGCGAATGGGGCCCCGAGCCGCGTCCGCAGCCGGCCATTCCCGCGCCCATCGCGCCGAGCGAGAAAAAGGTCACCGGGTTCGTGTTCAAGGTGCAGGCGAATATGGACGCCAATCACCGCGACCGCATCGCCTTCGTCCGCCTGTGCTCGGGCACCTTTACCCGCGGCATGCGCCTCAAGAATGTGCGCTCCGGCAAGGATATGGCTGTCTCCAACCCCATGTTCTTTTTCGGCAATGACCGCGAACTGGCCGAACAGGCCGTGGCCGGCGACATTGTCGGCATCCCCAATCACGGTACCCTGTCAGTCGGCGATACACTCACCGAAGGCGCCACGATCAACGTCACCGGCATTCCCAATTTCGCCCCGGAAATCATCCGCCGCGTGCGTCTCACCGATCACATGAAGACCAAGCAGATGGCCAAGGCCCTCAGCGACCTCTCCGAGGAGGGCGTCACCCAGGTGTTCCGCCGCATGGTCGGCGCCGACTGGATCGTCGGCGTGGTCGGCCAGCTCCAGCTCGAAGTGCTGTCCAGTCGCGTCGCCAAGGAATATGGCGTGCCGATCACCTTCGAGAGCCTCAACTACGAGGTCGCCCGCTGGATCGAGAGCGATGATCCCAAGGAACTGGACCGCTTCATCACCGCCCAGAAGATGAATGTGGCTGAGGATCGCACCGGCGCGCCGGTCTTCCTGGCGCAAAACGCCTGGTGGGCCGATCGTGCCAAGCAGGATTTCCCCAATATCCGCTTCCTCACCACCAAGGAACGGCATTGAGCACCGAGCGCATCGAGGAATTCCTGACCGCCGTGAAGGCAGCCTTTGCCGGCAATACGCTGGTGGGGCTGAAGCTGGGCGGCTATCATGGCAGCGAAGCCGACCTCAAGAGCATCGACATCAAGAAGATCGTCGCCAAGGGCGTGGAGAAGTTCAGCTTCACCTTCCACTACAAGACGCGCGACATCATCAAGAACCAGATCCAGCCCGAGGCGCTGGGCAATCTGCGCACCGCCCTGCGCGACGAATTCCGCAGCGCCCGCCTGGCCACCACCGAATTCGACCTCACCTTCGAACGCAATGGCGACAAAGTCCGCCTCAAGCGCAGCGAAGTGACTGGCAGGGCAGCGCCCTCGACCGGGCATGATCGCGCCAAGAACCGCCCGCTGACCGCCACCGACAAGCCCTGGCTCCACGCCCTAGGCATCACGGGCAAGGACGGTCAGGTCCGCAACGACGCGCAGGACAAGTTCAGGCAAATCAACAAGATGGTCGAGATTTTCGCGCCATTGATTCAAGCCATCAAGGCCGACAAGCCCCGCATAATCGATATGGGCGCCGGCAAGGGCTATCTCGATTTCGCGCTCTACGACTACCTCGCCAATGTCGCCAATCGCCCCGCCGAGATCATCGGCGTCGAGCTGCGCGACAAGCTGGTCGCCGACGGCAATGCCACCGCCGCCGCCTCGGGTTTTACTGGCCTCAGCTTCGTGCCCGGCACCATCCTCGACTATGACGCCGCTGGCGCCGATGCCGTCATCGCGCTCCATGCCTGCGATACCGCCACCGATGACGCCATCTACCAGGGCATCAAGGCCGGCGCCGCGCTGATCGCCGTCGCCCCCTGCTGCCACAAGCAGATCCGCCGCCAGATGGAAGCTGGCAAGCCCGCGACCGAACTCGGCGTCCTGCTGCGCCACGGCATCTTCCTCGAACGCCAGGCCGAAATGGTCACCGACACTTTGCGCGCCCTGCTGCTCGAACTCAGTGGCTATCGGGTCAAGGTGTTCGAATTCGTCTCGGACGCCCATACGCCCAAGAACAACCTTGTCGTCGCCGAAAAGGATGGATGGGCCGGGCGGGATCGCGATGCCGTGCTCAAACAGATCGCCGAGACCAAGGCGCTGTTCGGCGTGGAGCGGCATTATCTGGAAGGCTTGCTGGGCCTGTAGGAGAGCTTTTCCAAGCTATGGCTTTTTAAATCCCCGCCCATCGCCTATATACGATGCAATCAGCAAGCCCGAAGACACCATGACCAAGATCACATTCGTCCAGCAGGACGGCGAACGCATCGAAACCGAGGGCGAAAACGGCGCCACGGTGATGGAAACCGCCATCATGAACGGCATTCCCGGCATTGTCGCCGAATGCGGCGGCGCATGCACCTGCGCCACCTGCCATGTCTATGTCGATGACGCCTGGACCGAAACGGTCGGCGGCCCGTCGAACATGGAAGAAGACATGCTCGATTTCGCCTTCGACGTGAAAGCCCAGAGCCGCCTGTCCTGCCAGATCAAGGTCAAGGACGAGCTGGATGGCCTCGTCGTGCATGTTCCCAGCCGGCAGGGCTAGTCGCAGCGCGTGAATATATGGGGGTGCCCCCATTCTGCATCCCGGGTGGGAACGTCGTCGTAGAAATAGAACGCATCCCGGCTGACCCAGAAGGCGAAGTCGCTGTCGCTGCCGTCATCGGGTATCCATAGCGTGCCACCTTCGATAGCCCGCAATGTCAGCATGGTTCCGGACCGGGTCTCGCCCGGCTGGTAGTAGATCATCGTTTTGTCGCCCATCGCCTCGATGCGTATGGGCAGGCGGCAGATGGCCAGGCTGCGATCGGGCTCGCCCATTGTCATGGTCGGATTTCGGATGGCCCATGAACCGGCAAAGGCGTGGGCATGGGCATTGGCGACGTCGTCCGTTGGTTCGGGCTTTGGAAACGGGGTCAGCGCCGAAACGGCTGATGTGGCCAGTGCCAGCGCGATCACAGCAAGCGCCAGGTGCTTCGCCGTCATTTCATGCCTTTCCTTCCCGCCGCCGCGGCGCCGCCGTATTTCCGGACCCGCGTCCGGCGCGCAAAAATTTCTCCCGCTCCCCCGCCCGCAGATTCATTTAGCTTCTATGCGCCAAAGCCATAGGTGGCATTCCACGGCGGCCCTTCACAGGGAAATATAAAAGCTATTGAATTTCAACGTCTTGTCGCGATGGGCTGGTTTGGATTATTTTCCTGCTACGCACAATCAGGGTTCCAATGGGTCAACTCAACACATTTCCGTTGAGCTACAAAGTACAGGGTCAACGCATCGTCGTCCTCGGCGGTGGTGATGAAGCCCTCAACAAGGTCCGGTTGGTAACTAAGACGACTGCTTCGGTAGTCATTATCTCCCGCCACATCGAGGCTGATTTCAGCGCCTTTGCTGTCGAGGTGATCGAGCGCGCCTTCGTGCCCGCCGATCTCGACAATGCGGCTCTGCTCTTTGTCGCCGAGGAAGGCCCCGATGCCGACCTCGCCAAGGCCGAAGCGCGGGCCCGCGGCATTCCGCTCAACGTGGTCGATGTGCCGGCCGAATGCGATTTCTACACACCCTCCATCGTCGATCGCGCGCCGCTTACCGTGGCCATTTCCACCGAGGGCGATGCGCCGGTTCTGGCCCGGCTGGTGCGTGCCCGCATCGAGGCCATGCTGTCGCCGCGCCTCGGCAAAATTGCTAGCCTCGCCGGGCGCTTGCGCCATGCCGCTGAGAACTTGATTCACGATGGCCCCGCCCGCCGCCGCTTCTATGAAGCGCTGGTGACTTCGCCCGAAATCGAGGCGGCAGAAGCGCGCGGGCAGGGCCTCGAGGCCGCCGAAACCCTGCTGGCTGCCCATGCCCGCGCCGAAGGGCAGGGCGTGGTCTGGCTCATCGGCGCTGGCCCCGGCTCGGAAGACCTGCTCACCCTGCGCGCCCAGCGCCTCCTGCAGGAAGCCGATGTCATCGTGCATGACCAACTGGTTCCGTCCGTTGTCATCGACATGGGTCGGCGCGATGCCGAACGGATCGATGTCGGCAAGGCCAAGGGCCATCACAGCTTTAGCCAGGCGCAGATCAATACGCTGATCGTGCGGTTGGCGGGGCAGGGCAAGCGCGTCGCCCGCCTCAAATCCGGCGACCCGATGATTTTCGGCCGTGCCGGCGAGGAAGTCGCCGCCTTGCGCAAGGCCGGCATCGCCTGGCAGATCGTGCCGGGTATCAGCGCTGCCCTGGCCGCCGCCGCCGATACGGCGACCCCGGTCACCCTGCGCAAGGTGTCATCGGGCTTCATCATGGCCACGGCCCATGGCGCCGACGACGGCGAACTCACCCATTGGGCCGCGCTGGCGCAGTCGGGCCTCACGCTGGCGCTCTATATGGGCAAGTCCATCGCATCAGACGTCGCCGCAAGGCTGATCGCCCATGGCGCGGCGCCGACCTTGCCTGTCGGCATCGTGGTCAATGCCGGCCGGGCCGACAAATCCACGTATGCGGGCACGCTGGGTGCCCTCTCGGCCGGTCAGGTCACGTTCAGCGACGGTCCGGCAATCATTTTCGTAGGCGAGGCGGTTGCGGCCGGCGATTGGGCAGACGCTGCCCAATTGGCCGCGCAGAGCTTCAGGGTAGCGTGACGACATGGAAATTCTGACAGGCAACGAACTGATATCGGGCGGCACGGTCTATCTCGATGCCACCAATCGCTGGGTCGAGGACCTGCAGGCGGCGCGTCTCTTTTCGCAGGACGACGCCGAAGCGCGCGATGCCGCGCTGGCCGCCACCAAGGCGGGCGGCCGCATTGTCAGTGTCGAGATCGAGGATGTGTCCCATGACGGCGGCAGGATCGTGCCCAAGCGCCTGCGCGAACGCATCAGGGCGGCAGGTCCCACCGCGCCGCTGAGTTTGAACGGCCGGGCCTTTGACCGCCAGCATCTGGGTGAGGACGGTCATGTATCGATATGACGAATTCGACGAGGCCTTCGTTGCCGGCCGCACCGCGCAGTTTACCGACCAGGTGAACCGGCGCCTGTCGGGCGAATTGAGCGAAGACCAGTTCCGCCCGCTGCGCCTGATGAACGGGCTCTACTTGCAGCTGCACGCCTATATGCTGCGCATCGCGGTGCCCTATGGCACGCTGTCGTCGCGGCAGTTGCGCAAGCTGGCCCATATCGCCCGCACCTATGATCGCGGCTATGGCCATTTCACCACGCGCCAGAACATCCAGTTCAACTGGCCCAAGCTCAAGGATGTGCCCGAGATTCTGCGCGAGCTGGGCTCGGTGGAAATGCACTCGATCCAGACCTCGGGCAATTGCATCCGCAATACCACGACCGACCAGTTCGCCGGTGCCGCTGCCGACGAAATCATCGATCCACGTCCCGTGGCCGAGATCATCCGGCAATGGTCGAGCCTGCATCCCGAATTCAGCTATCTGCCGCGCAAGTTCAAGATCGGCATGAGCGGGTCGCCCAATGACCGGGCGGCCATCCGCTTCCACGATATCGGCCTGCAGGCCGCAGCCAATGCGGCCGGCGATATCGGCTGGGAAGTCTGGGTCGGCGGCGGGCTCGGGCGCACGCCCATCGTCGCCAAGCTGATCAACAGCTTCGTGCCCAACGAGCACCTGCTCGCCTACCTCGAATCCATCATGCGCGTGTACAACCGCTATGGTCGCCGCGACAACAAGTTCAAGGCGCGCATCAAGATCCTGGTCCACGAAGAGGGTCTCGAGACCATCAAGGGCCAGGTGGAAAACGAGTTTGCCCAGGTGCGCGGGGGCGTGCTGACCCTGCCGGCTGAGGAAGTCGACCGCATCACCACCTATTTCGCTGCGCCGGACTTCAAGGTCCAGTCCGCCACGAAAATCGATGTGGCCTATGAATCCATCATCGACCCGGCCTATGGCCGCTGGCTCGACAACAATATCAATTCGCATCGCCAGCCCGGCTATGCCTCGGTCACCGTTTCGCTCAAGCCCGTCGGCGGCGCGCCGGGTGACGCGACCGATGTGCAGATGGATGTCGTGGCCGATCTGGCCGAGCGCTATTCCTTCGACGAGTTGCGCGTCACCCATGAGCAGAACCTGGTCCTGCCCCATGTCGCCATTGCCGACCTGCGCGCGGTCTATGACGCGCTGGTCGCGGCCGACCTCGCCGAGGGCAATACCGGGCTCATCACCGACATGATCTGCTGCCCAGGCCTCGATTTCTGTGCCCTGGCCAATGCCCGCTCGATCCCGATTGCGCAGGAAATTTCGCGCAAATTCGCCGAGCCCAAGCGCCAGGCCGAAATCGGCGATCTCAAGATCAAGATTTCCGGCTGCATCAATGCCTGCGGCCACCACCATGTCGGCCATATCGGCATTCTGGGTGTGGAGAAGAAGGGCGGCGAGCTGTACCAGATCACCCTGGGCGGCGACGCCACCGAGAACGCTTCGGTGGGCAAGATCATCGGGCCGGGCTTTGAAGCCGAAAACGTGCCCGGCGCCATCGAGACGCTGGTCGATACCTATATCGCCCGCCGCACCAGCGCCGACGAAACCTTCATCGAGGCCTATCGTCGCCTGGGCGAAGCCCCCTTCAAGGAGGCGCTCTATGGCGCTGCCTAAGCTCGCCCCCGTCCAGCCCGCGCATGACAAGCTGCGCGCCCTCGGCATTGTCGCCCTCAACGGCATGTTCGACGACATGGATGCGCTGGGCGTGCTGCGCTATGCCATCAGCGACGTGCTGCCTGATGATCTCGCCATCGTTTCATCCTTTGGCGCCGATTCCGCCGTGCTGCTGCATCTGGTGGCGCAGGTCGATCCGTCCATGCCGGTCTATTTCCTTGAAACGGGCAAGCACTTCCGCGAGACGCTCGACTATGTCGAGACGCTGAAAAAGCATCTCGGCCTCATCAATGTCCACGCCATCCGGCCCGCCGTGGCGGACGTGAAGCGCTTCGATCCCAATGGCGACCTGTGGGAGACTGATCCGGATTCCTGCTGCCATATCCGCAAGACCGAACCGCTGGAGCCGATCACCGAGCAGTTCGGCGGCTGGGTCACCGGGCGCAAGCGTTTCCAGACCAAGGAACGCGGCGTGCTGCCGCATTTCGAACTGACCAGCGATGACCGTATCAAGGTCAACCCGCTGGCCTATTTCACCGATGCCGACGTCAACCAGTACAAAATCGACCACGGCTTGCCCGAGCATCCGCTGTTCGCTAAGGGCTACAAGTCGATCGGCTGCGCGCCCTGCACCTCGGTGGTTGCCGAGGGCGAGGACCCGCGCGCCGGACGCTGGCGCGGCCTCAACAAGAAGGAATGCGGCATTCATTTCGATTTCAACGGAGCGATCGCCTCGCCGATGACTGCCGCGACCCGCCATACGCTGTGGAAGAATGGCGCCTTCATTGCCGACCCGTTCCATGAGTGGACCGAGGGGAGCGATCCGGCCACGGCCAGCTATACCCATGTTCCGCTGGCGGTGTTTCTTGCCAACAAGGCGGCCTTCCTGGCCAACCCGCATCCGCTGGGCCTGCTGGTGTCGCCGGGCGAGAGTATCGAGGACGTGGAAGCCGATGTCGGGCGCTTTGCCTCCATCGCCATCAAGTTCCCCGGCTTCACCGATGGTCGTGGCTACTCAACCGCACGTCTGCTGTCTCAACGTTACCAGTACGCTAACGAAATCAGGGCCATTGGTGACGTGTTGCAGGACCAGATTCCGCTGATGCGGCGGTGCGGCTTCACCGCCTTCGTGGTCACCCACGAGCCGACCCGCCAGGCGCTCATCGAGGACAGGCTGCCCGAGGTGGCGCTGTTCTACCAGCCAGTCGGTACCGCGGAAGTCCCCGTCGGCACTCGCCCCTTCCTTCGACGCGTCCACTAAGGTAAGTGGATCGCGTTACTCATATTACCCGGGGCCCTTGACGCCCCGGCGAAAACGGACTTTGAGACGAAATGACCACTGAAATCACCACCGATGTCGTTGTGATCGGCGCGGGCCCCTGCGGGCTGTTCGCGGCCTTCGAACTCGGATTGCTCGATCTCAAATGTCATTTCATCGACATTCTGGACCGTCCCGGCGGCCAGTGCGCCGAGCTTTATCCCGAGAAGCCGATCTACGACATTCCCGGTTTTCCTGTGGTCACCGGCCAGCAGCTCACCGACAACCTGATGGCCCAGATCGCGCCCTTCGCGCCGGAATTCCACTTCAACCGGATGATCAACACCATCGAGAAGCAGGCCGACGGCTCGTTCAAGCTGGCGACCGATGCCGACGAGGTGTTCCACACCAAGGTCGTGGTGATCGCGGCCGGCGGCGGCTCGTTCCAGCCCAAGCGTCCGCCGGTGGATGGCATCGAAGCGTTTGAAAACAAATCGGTTTTCTATTCCGTCCGCAAGATGGACGATTTCCGTGGCCAGGATGTGGTCATCGTCGGGGGCGGCGATTCCGCGCTCGACTGGACCCTCAATCTCCAGCCCATCGTCCGCTCGCTGACCCTGGTCCACCGCCGCGCCGTGTTCAAGGCGGCCCCGGCCTCGGTCAACAAGATGCAGGAGCTGGTGGGCGAGGGAAAGATCAACTTCCTCACCGGCCAGATCGCCAAGCTCGATGGCGAAAACGGCCAGATCAACCACGTCCACCTCACCACCGATGCCGGCGATCTCTCCGTGCCCGCAACGCGTTTGCTGCCCTTCTTCGGCCTCACCATGAAGCTGGGTCCGGTGGCCGATTGGGGGCTCGAGCTCAACGACAACACCATCGTCGTCGATACCGAGAAGTTCGAAACCTCGGTGCCGGGCATCTTCGCCATCGGCGACATCAATTCCTATCCCGGCAAGCTCAAGCTCATCCTGTCCGGCTTCCACGAAGCCGCATTGATGGCCCAGGCCGCCAAGAAGATCGTTTCCCCGGACGAGCGGGTGGTGTTCCAGTATACGACCAGTTCCACCAAGCTGCAGAAAAAGCTCGGCGTTGCCTGAAGTTGAGAACCCGCCCATGATCATCCATGTCACCGACCAGGCCGGCGAAAACCACGAGCTCGAAGGGCTCGAGGGCTGGCGCGTCATGGAGGTCATCCGCGACTGGGGCCTCAATATCAAGGCCGAATGCGGTGGCGCCATGAGCTGCGCCACCTGCCATGTCTATGTCGACAAGGACTGGCTCGACGTGGTCGGCGCCCCCAGCGACGAGGAGGAGGACATGCTCGACAGCGTCGGCGATGTCCGCTCCAACTCCCGGCTCTGCTGCCAGATCCTGTGCAGCGACGCGATCGACGGCCTCAAGCTGACCCTGGCACCGAGCGCCGCCAAGGACTGACCGGCTATTTGGCTACGTCGCCGGCCAGGTTGGTCAGCTCGGGAATGAAGTCCCGCACCATGGGCTGTTTCTGCGTCTCGAAGGGCAGGGGGCGGACCACGCGCATGGCGGCGATGCCGACCCGCACCGTCATCAAGCCATTGACCACGCCCTCGCCCAGTCGCGCCGAGAGCTTGGCCGCCAGCCCCTGACCCACCAGTTGCTCCACCACGCCATCGGTCAGCACCAGGCCGCCGGTGACGGCCAGATGGGTCAGGATGGCCCCTAGCAGCCGCCACGAGCCGAAAAAGCCCGGGCGGGCGCCGTAGAGCCGCGCAATGGCCCCCGAGAGGCGAAAGCTCTCATAGATGACGAAAGCAATATCGACCAATGCGCGCGGCGACACGGTCGTCACCAGCGCCACGCGGCGGGCCGAGGCCGCTGTCAGCACCTTGGCCCGTGCATCGAGCGGCGCCATCAGGCTGCGTTCCGCCAGCGCGATCATTTCGTGGCCGTCGAACATATGGGGCAGGTTGTCGGCCACGCCCTGCCGGGCCCGCGCCAGATCGGGCCGGCCAGCATAGATGGCTTCAAGGCTGCTGACGACGTGCTTTGCCTTGTGGCCATCGTTGTCGGCGATGGCCGCTGCCGCGTCGCGCCGCAAGGCATCGAGCACGCGCAGGCGGCGCAGGGCGAAGATTTCGCGGGCGGCCAGCGCCAGCACCGCGATGAGGAAGATGCCCAGCACGCCAAGCCCCAACCAGCCCAGCCATTCATTGGCGGCAAACAGGTCGCGGATCAGCCGGTCGGCGGCAAGGCCCAGCCCGGCCGAGACCAATATGCCGCCGGCCGTCCAGGCCAGTCGCCCGACCCAGCCCATGCGGCGGGGAGCCGGCGCGATCAGCGTTTCGTCGGTTGCCGCATCGAATTCCGGCTCAACGATCTCCACCTTGGCCGGCGCGAAGGCCCGCGGTGCGCGGAAGGGCTCGGGGGCGTCGTCAGTCGGTGCAGTCGGGCGGGCGATGGGGCGTTTCATGCGAGCCAGTCTCCCACCAGATAATCGAGCGCCCGGTCGAAGCGGATATGGGGCAGCACCACGTCGCCATTGGCGTTGCGGTCGAGTTTTTGCGGCGGCGTGAAGCGCAGGAAATTGAGCGCGACGGGCGTGCCGTCCTCGAACAATGAATCCGGCCGTTCCGGCAAGTCACCGGGAAACAAGGCGATTTCCGTCTTGCCGTCATAGGTCACGCCGTCAAGCGTCTCGCCCTTCATCGGCGTGCCGATAATGGTGGGCAGCGTCTCGCCGCCCTCCGATATCGTGCCCTCGCGCGTGGCGCGGATGCCGGCCATGGCGATGGATTTGACTTCGGCGCCGGCAAAGCGGGCGCGTTTGCCGGCATTGGCCACAAGGCGATTGAGAATGGCTTCCAGCCGGTCATGGCTGGTGTGATGCACATGGTCGGCCTTGGTGGCCGCGAACAATATCCGGTCGATCTTGCGCACGAAGGGGCGCAGCAGCGGATTGGTCTCGCCCTGGCGGAAGCAGGCGAGCACCGATGTCAGCGCCGTCTCGAGGTCGGCCACAGCGGCCGGGCCGGTATTGAGCGCCCGCAGGGCATCCACCAGCACGATCTGGCGATCCAGCCGGGCAAAGTGGTCGCGGAAGAAGGGACGTACGATGCGGTCCTTATAGGCCTCGTAGCGGTGCTCCAGCATGGCATAGAGGCTGTTGCCGCGAATGGCCTGCCGTTGTGGCGGTAGCGGCGCGAAGGTCAGCGCGGGCGAGCCCTCCAGGTCTCCCGGCAGCAGGAAGCGGCCGGGCGGTAGCGTCGAGAGCGCCTGATGTTCGCGACTCTTGCGCAGATAGTCGGTGAAGGCAGCAGCCAGCTTTTCCGCGTCGAGGTCATTGGCTTCCTTGAGCGGATCGATGCTTTCGAGCAGGTCGAGGAACGGCCCTGCCTCCTTGCCCGAACCCGGCCGGTCGGCGCGGTCCAGTGCCTCGGCGCTCCATTCGGCAAAGCTCAGGCCCAGCAAAGGCAGGTCGAGCAGCCATTCGCCGGGATAGTCGACGATATCGAGATTGACCGTCGATGGCCCGGTCATGCCCGAATACCAGTGCTTGGACTGGAATTTCAGCACCACGCGAAGCTGGGAAATCCGCCGCGTGCTTTCCGGCCAGGTCGGGGTCTTGCCGGTCAGCGCTTCGAGATGCTGCTCATAGGCGAAGCGGGGAATGGTCGCATCGGGATATTCCGCCAGTCTTGCGCCGATGAAACGGCCTTCGGCCAAAGGCGCAAAGCCGGGCAGGCGGCCACCGGTCAGCAGGTTATGCACCAAGGCGGTGATGAAGATGGTCTTGCCGGCCCGGCTGAGGCCGGTCACGCCCAGCCGCAATGTCGGGGTAAAGGCGCCCGTGGCGGCATCGGCCAGGTTGGACAGGGCAATGCCCAGTTCGTCGACGATGGTCGTGGGAGGCTGGGGCACGCTTTTGTCTCACTTGTCCCTGCGCAAGATAGGGATTTGTGGCGGCGGTTCAAGCATTTGCGTTACTTCAACATAGGCTACGCCAAAGAGTACCCCCTCCTAGCCTCCCCCTGAAAAGGGGGAGGAACAGATCGAGTTTGCGTCTGGATCTTGCCCCGCGCGCCGGTCGGATTCCTCCCCCCTATCAGGGGGAGGTTAGAGAGGGGGTATCCACCAAAGACTCTATTCTTTGCCGCTACCGATCTTGTCCATCTCATAGGGCGTGGTCTGGTAGATCTCGTTGATCCAGTTCTGGAACAGCAGGTGGGCATGGCTGCGCCAGCGGTTTTCCGGCGTCTGGCTGGTGTCGCCATTGGGATAGAGATTTGCCGGCGGTTGCGTGTCCAGCCCGGCACTGATGTCGCGCTCATATTCATCGGCCAGCGAGCGGTTGTCATATTCCAGGTGGTTGAGGAAATGCACCGCCCGGTGCTTCTGGTCGCCCAGCATCGACACGCCAATCTCGGGATTGTCGATCAACACTTCGAGGTCAGGCCCCAGAGTGGTCCGGTCGATGTCGTTATAGCGCGATACCGGGATCATCGGGCTGTCCGAAAAGCCGCGCAGGAAGGGCGAGCGCGGGTTGATCACCTGGTGGCGGAATACGCCGAAGGCCTTTTCGGGCATGCGGTAGCGCTTGGCGCCGTGGAAATGGTCCAAAGCCGCCTGGGCGCCCCAGCAGATGAACATGGTGTGGTGCACATTGGTCTGCGTCCAATCCATGATTTCGAGCATTTCGGGCCAGTAACGCACCTCCTCGAAGGGAATGTTGGCGATGGGCGCACCGGTGACGATGAAACCGTCGAACTTCTTCTCCCGCACCTCGTCCCAGGTCTTGTAGAAGGCCTTGAGATAGTCCTCGGACGTATTCTTGGACTGGTGCTCGGTGACGCGCACCAGCGTCAGATCGACCTGCAGCGGCGTCGAGCCGATGAGACGGGTGAACTGGGTTTCGGTGCGCTCCTTGTTGGGCATCAGGTTGAGCAGGCCGATTTCGAGCGGACGGATGTCCTGCCGCGCGGCGCGGGCGGAATCCATCACATTGACGCCCTCGTCTTCGAGGGTCTTGCGGGCGGGCAGGTTGTCGGGAATTCGGATAGGCATATCAGCCTCTTGAACGAGTTTGATCGAAAAGCGATTCAGGCGTGGCGCGTCTCCAGTGGAGCCCGCGCTAACGCATTCGCTGCTCGATCGCGGCGGCCATGAGATCGATGAATTCGTCGCCGTCGCGGACCGTGGCCAGGTCCGATGCTTCGACCACATAGCCGAAATTGTCGGCCAGCGCCTGGTAGCGCGGCAGCCGGTCATGCAACAAAGCCTCGAAGCCCCAGGCGCCAAAGCCCAGTGGGTCGACGTCGCAATCTTCCACAATGCCGTTGATCAGCTTGTACTCGGCCCATTTCTCGATGAGGAAGGGCGGGCGATAATACATGGGTTTGGGCGATTGCCGGAAGCGACGCACCAGTTCGGTCGTGTCCTTTGTGGTGCCGCGGATATAGAGCAGGGCAGTCGAGGCTGCCAGGGTCTTGACCACGGGGTCTTCGGGGTCGGTGGGGTCGATCACTTCGATCAGCGAACCGCCGGTATCGGCAATGAAATCGTCATAGCCATAGAGCGCCTTGGCGCGCTCGATGAAATGCGGCACGTCCTTGAGCGCATCGACTTCGGCGATCCTGTGCTGCTCCTGCCGGCGCTGGTATTCGGCCAGCGGCAGGCCGCCCTTGTCGGGATTGCCGGGCGTGCCGAGATAGGTCGATAGCGGATCGAGATTGTCGAAGGTGATGTTGGACGAGATATAGATCGAGTCCGACCGCAGCAGTTCGGCCAGGAACGGCACCTTCATCGCCTCGAGCTTGAAGTTGTCGACGATATATTCGCCCATATAGCGCGTACCGATGCGATAGTCGGCCGAGTAGTGAAACCACTTGCTGGCGCGCAGCATGTTGGACAGCCGCGTCTTGCCGACGCCGGCCATGCCGAACACCGTCACGGCGCGGCGCGGCGCTTTCACGAACTCATCGGCACTACTGAACAGCATGGAATGCCCCGGAATTTCAGGCCCCTGCATTAATGCAAGCGCCCCGTCTTAACAAGCGGGCGGCAATTTCTGCCGCCTGGCTCGGACTCAATTGCCGATATGTCGCCACATTTCGGCTGGTCGAACCAAAAAGCCCAACAGATTCAACACTCCCCCGAGTTGGCATCCCGTTTGCATCAATCATGGCGAACGCGTCCGGCGACGCAAACGGGTTTTACGGAGTTTCACATGGGCATTTATGGCGCTCTTTCCAGTGCGGTGACCGGTCTGCGGGCCCAGGCCCACGCGCTGGAGAACATTTCGGGCAATATCGCGAACTCTCAGACCACAGGTTACAAGCGGATCGAGACCGATTTCCTCGATCTCATTCCCGATGCGCCGATTTCGCGCCAGGTGCCCGGCGCTGTGCTGGCCCAGTCGCGCGGCACCAATGACGTGCAGGGCGATATCAAGACGGTGTCGAACGAGACCTTCATCGCGCTCAATTCCAACGGCTTCTTCGTCGTCGAACCCAAGATCGGCCAGTCGGACGGCAATGCGGTGTTCGCCGGCACGAATTTCTACACCCGCCGCGGCGATTTCGAGATCGACAAGGATGGTCTGTTGGTCAACGGCGCCGGCTACTATCTCAAGGGCCTGCCGATCGACACGCTGACCGGCAACATTTCGGGCTCGGTGCCCGAAGTGATCAAGCTCTCCAACAATTTCCTGCCGGCGCAGGCAACGACCCGGGTCAACTACCAGGCCAACCTGCCGCAACTGCCGAAGAATACCGGCTACAATGCCACCATCTATAATAGCGAGCTGATGGAGGCGAATGACTATGTCACCGGCTCCACCACGGCCTCCAAGACAGGCGGCGCGCTGACGGCGGGTGCCGACGCCGATACCGTGCTGACGGCCGGCGAATCCCTCACCGTCACGGTGAATGGCACGGCGGTTAAGTTCGATTTCTATGACAGCGACCTGGGGCCCTATACCGGCACCAATGTCGGCATCGACATCGAAAACACCACACCGACCACCGTTGCCGATGCGCTGGCTGCGATGGAGGCGGGGCTGCGCTCGGCCGGTGGTCCGGCCGCGTCCACGGCTACCGTGGGCATTGTCGGTGGCAATCTGCAGATCACTCTGGGTTCCGATTATCACGCCTCATTCTCGGTGGCAGGCGATGCAGGCACCTTGGCTGCCCTTGGCATGACGGCTGGCGCATCCAGCGCGCCGACGCGGCCGAATGTCGATACGATCCCGGCCGATCTCGACGCCGAGTTCAAGGCCAATTCGGTCGCTGGCGGCGCCATCACCGTCTATGCCGAGAACGGCGCTCCGGCCAACGTGCAGTTGCGCTGGGCCAAGGTGGACAGCAAGGCTGCGGGCGGCGCGGATACCTGGAACCTCTATTACATGTCGAACAGCGCCGCGACCGGCGCCTCGCCGATGTGGACCCGCGTCGACCAGGACTATACCTTCCGCGGCGACGGCTCGCTGCTTCCGCCGGGCGTTCCCACGGCGACGATTACCGGGCTCACGGTCAATGGCGTCAATCTGGGCGATGTCGAGCTCAAGCACGACACCAATGGCGTGTCGCAGTTCGCCGACGTTAATGGCACGGTCAACGTCTCGACGCTGAACCAGAACGGCTATGGCGCCGGTGAATTCGTCTCGGTGGCCATCAATGACAGCGGCCGCGTCGTGGCGACCTACTCCAATGGCGAGCGTATCGACATGGCGCAGGTGGTGACGGCCGAGTTCAACGCCATCAACAAGCTCAAGCGTCTCGATGGCGGTGTGTTCGCGAGCACGTCGGAATCGGGCGAGGCCATTCTCGATCTCTCCGGCTCGGGCGTGATCGGCGGGGCGCTGGAAGCCTCCAATACCGACATTTCCGACGAGTTCACCAAGCTGATCGTGACGCAGCAGGCCTATGCGGCCGGCACGCGCATCGTCAGCGCGGCTGACGATATGCTCCAGGAAGCCCTCAACATGATCCGCTGAGGCGGAGCCAGCCAGTAGCGGCCCGGGGCAAGGCTCCGGGTCGGTTCCTCAGTGTGGAGTCCGGTGAATGGGTCTGACATCGTCCCTTACCAATGCTGTGTCCGGTCTGCGGGTCAATCAGGATTCGCTCGATATCCTGAGCCGCAACATCGCTAATGCGGGCACGCCGGGATACCATCGGCAGGCGCTCAACATTGTCGACTACAATTCGCAGGACAGCAGCTACGCACGTTCTGTCGGCACGCAGCGCGCCTTCAACGCCAGCCTGCAGGCCTATTATACGCGACAGGTCTCCGACACCGCCAATTCCGGCATTCAGGCCGGCTATCTCAACCGGCTGCAGGGCTTCATGGGCAAGCCCGGCACGACCGGTTCGCTCGATACCGTTTTCGGCAATCTGCAGAACGCTTTGCAGGGCATTGCCACGAGCCCCGACGACTATAATTCGCGGGCCGAAGCCGTTGCCGCGGCGCAGAACATGGTGGAGACGCTCAACCGGCTGTCCACCACCATCCAGGGCATGCGCCAGGAGACCGAGGGGCAGATCGCCTCCAATGTCCACAACCTCAACGGCATGCTGAATTCGCTGTCCGAGGTCAATAACCGGATGCTCGACCTGGGCATGACCGATGCGTCGCGCACGGCATTGCTCGACCAGCGCGACCGCCTGGTCGCCTCGGTCGCCGAGATGATCGACGTGCGGGCCGACTACCGGCCGGACGGCACGGTGGCACTGATGACGCGGTCGGGCGTTGGCCTGATCGACAATGGCGTGTCGAGCTTCAAGTTCGAGAGCGCCGGCACCCTGTCGCCGAACTCGCAGTTCGATCCCGATCCGGCCAAGACCAAGGTCGGCAAGCTGACATTGACCACGCCGTCGGGCCTCACCATAGACCTGGTGACCCAGGGCGTGCTGCAGGGCGGCGAACTCGGTGGCCTGGTCACCTTGCGCGACAAGACGCTGGTCGAGGCGCAGGAGCAGCTCGACGAAATCGCCGCCAGCCTGGCCATGGCCTTTTCGACCAACAAGACTGATGGCGTCGCCGCCACGGACGGCACGGCAGACGGCCTGGATGTCGATATTTCCAATATGGCGCCGGGCAATGATGTCCTGCTCACCTATGCCGAGAATGGCGTGGAGAAGCGGGTCCGCATCGTCAATACCAGTCAGGCGCAGGACTATGTCGATGCCTCCGGCCAGCGGGTCATCGGGGTGGATTTCTCGGCCGGCGCAACGGCCGTCGCCGCGGCGCTGGACGCCAAGCTGCCCAATCTCGACATCAGCAGCACCGGCGCGAACAATCTTCGCATTCTCGACGATGGCGCTGCCGGCAAGACCGATGTGCGCACCGCCGTCGCCCGGTCGAGCTCGACCGGGTTGCAGGGCTCGGGACTGGGCTTCAACCTGTTCGTCGACCAGGGCAATTCGGCCTTCACCAACAATCTCGATACTGATCCGCCGCAGAAGCAAGGTTTTGCGGCGCGTATCTCGATCGATCCGGCCATCATCGCCGACAACCGCCTGCTGGTGCAGTTCGAGGTCGGCGGCACGCTGGGCGATGCCGATCGCGCCAATTATGTGATCGACCAGCTCAGCAAGATGCAGTTCGTATCCGGGGGCAATCCCGCCGCGAATTCCGGCCGCTTCCAGTTGAGCGGCAATCTCAGCGAGCTGATCTCGCAGGTGGTCGGTTTCCAGGGCTCGACCATCAATGCCGCCATCACCAAGAATGACGACCGGCAACTGACGCTGGGTACCATCGTCGACCAGATGGAGTCCGACTACGGCGTCAATGTCGATGAGGAAATGGCGCGCCTCATGGAATTGCAGAATGCCTATGCCGCCAATGCGCGCGTGGTGTCGGTGGTCAAGGAACTGCTCGATGCCCTGCTGGCTGCGACATGACGAGGGAGTAGAGTAGGATGATCGTCAACAAGTCGATGTTTCCGCTGCAGACCGGATTCGGCGTCATCTCCAAGATGCAGGATCGCTTTGCCACGCTGCAGATGCAGCTCGGCACCGGCGAGAAAGCGTCCAAGCTCTCGGAAATGGGGCGCGATCTGCCCATGTCACTGTCGGTGCGGGCACGGCTCAGCAAGATCGAGGGTTTCTCGGCCAATATCGACACGGTCAACCTGCGCCTGAGCTTCCTCGACAAGACCATGACCCGCCTCGATGCCATGGAAGCGGAGACGCGCAATTCGGCGGTGCAGGGGCAATACGGCACCAACAATATCAACATGGCGACCCTGCCGGGGCTGTCCAAGGCGCGGTTCGACGAGCTCGTGACCTTGCTCAATGCCGATGTGGCGGGCCGCTACCTGTTCGGTGGCTCCAATACCGACAGCGCCCCGCTGCCCGATACCAACAGCCTGCTCGAAGGCATCGGCGGCAAGGATGGCTTCAAGACCGTGGTGGGCGAGCGCAAGGCTGCCGATGCTGGCGCTGACGGTCTCGGGCGCCTGGTGCTGGATCAGCCGACCACCAATTCGGTCAGCCTGACCGAGGATGGCATCCACCCTTTCGGCTTCAAGCTGTTGCGCATGACCAGCACCGCGCCGCTGGCTTCCGTCAATGTGGGTACGGTAGCCCCGTCGCCGGTGGCCGTGCCGCAGCCGGGCAATACCAATACCATCACCTTCGAGGCGCCGCCCGCCGCGCAGATGCTGCCTGGCCAGACCATCACGCTGGGGCTGCAACTGCCCGATGGCCGCGACACCCAGATCACGCTGACGGCGATCGCGCCCGAA
Organism: Devosia ginsengisoli; assembly: GCF_007859655.1. NCBI lineage: Bacteria > Pseudomonadati > Pseudomonadota > Alphaproteobacteria > Hyphomicrobiales > Devosiaceae > Devosia > Devosia ginsengisoli. The sequence continues at coordinate 1,740,830 of NZ_CP042304.1, read as the reverse complement.
GACGGCCCGCCGGGCAAGGGCCAGTTCGTGGTCGATCCCGGCACGGCCGGCCCGCCCGCCGTTCCCGCCGATCCGGCCGTTACCGCGACCAATTTCAAGGCCGCCTTGCAGACCAGCCTTGAGGCGGTGGCCGGTTCCGACCTCGAAGCGGCGTCGACCTTTGCGGCGAGCGAAATGTTCTTCAACGGTCCGGGCGAGCCGGCTCTGCGCGTCGATGGCGACCCGGCGACCGCAACCGGGCTCAAGGTGGCTACCGATGCCGATACCGTGCTGTGGTATCGCGGCCAGTCGCCGGCCGTTGCGGCCGAAGGGCTGGGCCGGCTTGGCATTGCGACCTCGGGCGGCGGCGTGACGCTGACGGAAAAATCGCCGGTTTCGGCGGCACATGGTTTCCAGATCGCCGACGTCTCTGCCGACACGGCCAATATCAACACCACCTATACCGGCGCCGATCCCAGCAGCGTCAATGTTGCCTTCTCGGCTACCCTGACACCTGGTGAAAAGGTCAGCGTCACGCTGCAGGACCCCGATGGCACGACGCGGACGGTTCAACTGACCGCTGTGACTGGCAAGGCGGTTGCCGGCCAGTTCAGCATCGGCGGCAGTGCCGACGAAAATGCGGAAAACTTCGCCAAGGGCCTGGAACTGGCCCTGACGCAGACGGCCATGCTCGCCGAAGGCAATCCGCGCCAGAGCGTGACCGCCCAGGTCGATGATTCTACGCGGGTCGCCTATGGCCTTGAAGCCAATGAATCCGGCTTCCTGCGCATGATCCGCACGCTCGGCGCCATGTCGGTCGAGACCTATCAGGACAGCGATCCGAATGCCCTCGCCAAGTTCGATGCCATGGCTTTGCGCCAGCAGTCGGAAATGTCGGAGGCACACAATTCGGAACGCGGCTCCATCGAAATCCTGACCATGGAACTGGCCGTGGCGCAGATCGCCAACAACAATTCGGCCGAGCGCCATACCAATTACAAGGCTCAGCTCGACAATCTGCTCAGCGATATCGAAACGGTGAGCAAGGAAGATGTGGCAATGGAAATCCTGGCGCTGCAGACCCGGCTGCAGGCGAGCTATCAGACCACCTCGATGGTCAGCAAGCTGAGCCTGGTGAACTTCATCTAGCCGAGCCATCCCCGCCAAAATGCAAAAGCCCCTCGCAGTGCGAGGGGCTTTTTTGCAGGCATTAATACCGAATTACATGCCGCGCAGGCCGGCGGCGATCTGGCGGTTGAGCCGCACCAGCACGTCGAGCTGCTGGGGCTGCGGATTGACGTCGAGCAGGATGTCGCGCGTCTGGTTCATGATGAACATGCCCAGATTGGCGATGTTCTGGCGCACATCATGGGGCAAGGGGCTGTCGTCCTTGGTCACCGAAGCCATGAAAATGGTCCACAGCTTGCGGTTGAAGGTCAGGGCGGGCTTCAGGCTGTCGTAGCTGTCGGGCCACTCGTCCTTGATCTTCTGCAGGCCGGCCGCCGCCTTCATCAGCAGCGCGGATTCGCGCTCACGGGACGATTCGACGATCTTGGCGGTCTGCTGGTACGCGCTAGCGCCCTGTTGATGCATTGGAGAAGAGATCCTGTTCGTACTCGATGAGGCGTTGAGCAGCCTTCAGAGCCTTGTACAGTTGCCCGGTTAATATCTCGTTGTTGATTTGGTTTACTATTTCTGTGGATGAGGGGACGGCTTCGAGAAACTCGTTGACCAGCGAAAAATACTGGTCCCGCGTCAGCCCGATATCATCCCCGATATACATCAGCTGCACCGCCAGATAGATGCGCTTGGCCGGCGTATTGGCCGTTTCGGCGGTCAGGATGTCCTTTTCCCGCAGAATGGGCGCACGGCCATCGATGAACAGGCGCGTGCGCTGATCGGAATTGGTGATGATGCAGTTGCCCACCAGCAGCTTTTCGCCCGGCTTGAGCTCCACCTTGAGCGCCATTCAACCAGCCTCCGCGACTCGAATATGTCCCCGTCAGGTCTAGCTTGCGATCATGGCGAAAACAATCAAGGCGGGCCCTGGCCCGCCTTGATGCGATGATCGTCCTGAACGGAGCGTTTACTGAAGGAGCTGGAGAACCGACTGGTCGGCCTGGCTGGCCAGCGAGAGCGAGGAGCTCGATAGCGACTGGCGGGTCTGCAGGGCCAGCAGGTTGGCGGCTTCCTCGTTCATGTCGGCCAGCGTCAGGTTGGCGGCGCCGGTCTGCAGCGTGTTGATCATTTCCTTGGTGAAGTCCTGGCGGTTCTGCACGATCGACAGGTTCGAACCGAAGGTCGAGGACTGGGTCCGCACATGGGCCAGGGCGCTCTTCACGTCGTTGAGCAGGCTGTCGATATCGGCATCGGCATCGAGCTGGTCGGCGGTGAGGTTGTAGAGGCTCAGATTGGCCGAGTTGAGCGCCTGGCCATCCTTGGTCTGGATGGTGATGGTCGAGGTGCCCGTCTCGTTGAAGGTGATCTTCAGATTGTCGCCGCGCAGCAGGTTGATGCCGTTGAACGAGGCGTCATCGCTGAGCTTGTCGAGCTGGTCGCGCAGCTCGTTGAACTGCTCGGCCAGGTCGGCGCGAACCGAGTTGCCCACGATCGTCGCCGCACCGAACGAGGTGCCGTCGATAATGCCCGACGAGGTCACGCCGGCAATATTGAGCGTCTGGGTCGACAGGTTCTCGATGCGCAGCTTGGCATTGTCGTTGCTGGCGCGGATCTTGGTCCGCAAAGCAGGGTCGTTGTTGATCTCGCTGACCAGCGCGTCGATGGTCTTGACGGCGTTGGCCTGGTCGACGGTCGTCACCGTACCCGAAGCCGGCACGCCGTTCGTGGAGGCGCCGGCAGTCAGGCCGATGCTCGACAGGCCCGCCCCATCGAGCGTGAAGTTCTGGCCATCGGCATTGGTCAGGGTAATGACGCCGGCAGCGCTGGTCGCCGTAACGCCTGCGGCCTGGGCGGCAGACGAGCTGGAGATGGCGGCAGCGATGGACGTGCCGTTGGCGGTAGCGTCAGCCAGGTCGGTGGCGGGGATGCTGACTTCCTGGCCGTTGATGGTGAAGCTGAAACCCGGAACCGGGTCAGCCACGGCTGCGCCGCCGACGCGGGTGGCCGCAGTTGCCGCCACCGGACCGCCGGAGACCAGGCCGATGAATTCGGCATCGGTACCGGTCAGGGTGATGTCATCGCCCTTGGCGCTGGCAATCTCGAGCTGGCCGTTGACGACACGGGCGCTGACGCCGCCCTTTTCGCCGAGCGCGCTGATGGTGGAATTGATCTTGGCCGCAGTGGTTTCGGCAGTATCGGCCGCCGTGAAGTTCACGGTGATGGCCGTGCCGCCATTGAGACTGTCGGTCTCGATGGTCAGCGAGCCGCCCTTGCCGGCGGTGCCGCCGGCATTGACGAAGCCGTTATTGCCGCGCTTGACCGTGTTGTGCAGCGTGATCGAGCCGGTGTCGTCGCCGAAGGCGCCGCCAGTGAAATCCAGCGTTTCGATCGTGCCGATGCCCAGCGTATCGGGATCCAGCGAATAGGAAGCGGTCTGAAAGCTCTTGTCCTGGCGCGCCTGGCGCAGGGTGGACTGCATCGATTCCAGCGTCTTGGTGATCGAGGTCAGGCCGTTATCGGCGGCTTCCAGGGTCTGGATGCCGTTGGCCATCGAGTCCATCAGCGCGTTCAGGTCGCCGGCACGCGCATTGAGGGATGAGGCGGTGAAAAAGTTGGTCGGATTGTCCAGGGCCGAGTTCACCTTGTTACCGGTGGACAGGCGCCCCTGGGTCGTGGCCATGAGCTCGGCGGTTTTCTGCAGCGAAAGCAGGTTCGACCGAACGGCTTTCGAGAGAGAGATATCGGACATTGTGCTTCCTTCACTACTGCGCCGATCGTCGGCTCATGCCTCTCCTTGAGGTTGATTCACTTTTATCTCATTGAATCCTAATGCAGCGTTAACCATGCTTGTTGGCAGCGCGGTAACCATAACGACGTGCACAAGCGCCGCCTGTGATGCGGTTGTCGTGTGCGGACCGCAAATGCGGCCGCGGATGGGCGGACCCCGAGACGGCTTACGTCCCTGAGTAATTTTTAGAGTGAGACGCTCGCCGTCTCGGGGTGCCGGTTTTTGGAGCAGTACGGGGGTCGCGCACACGCTTCCGCCCGGACTCGGACCTGTGCGAGCAGCGAAGCCGCACCCGACGCCCTCCACCACTGTTCGCCTGCAGGCCGCCCATGCGGAGGGATGGCAGGATGATACGCTCGGTTTTGGGGAGGGGGATAAGATGGATAGGTTCGCTGTCGTTTCCCCAACCACGATGTCATCCCGGCCTTGAGCCGGGATCCATCCTGAGGTGGTGGGGCATGTCCGGTGGTCGGGCGATCCACCTTGCGGCTGTGGCGCGATCTCGAGATGGGTCCCGGCTCAAGGCCGGGATGACATCGGGGGTGGGTGGGATAGTGCCAATTCCGCCGCATCGAGGGTGGGGGGTAGGGCCCAAAAACGAAAAAGGCGGGCCGGAGCCCGCCTTTTCCAATTGCGATGATAGAACCGATTAACGGATCAGCTGGAGGACCGACTGGTCGGCCTGCGAAGCCAGCGAGAGCGAGGAGCTCGACAGCGACTGGCGGGTCTGCAGGGCCAGCAGGTTGGCGGCTTCTTCGTTCATGTCGGCCAGCGTCAGATTGGCGGCGCCAGTCTGCAGCGTGTTGATCATGTTCTTGGTGAAGTCCTGACGGTTCTGCACGATCGACAGGTTCGAACCGAAGGTCGAAGACTGCGAACGCACGTCGTTCAGGGCAGTCTTGAGGTTGCCCAGCAGCGTGTCGATGTTGGTGTCGCTGTCGAGATCCTTGTCTTCGATATTCAGGACGCCCAGGTTGGCGGCGTTGATGGAAGCGCCTTCCTTGGTCTGGATGTCGATGGTCGAAGTGCCGGTCTCGTTGAAGGTCAGCTTCAGGTTGTCGCCACGGAGCAGGTTGATACCGTTGAACGAGGCGTCATCGGCGAGCTTGTCGAGCTGGTCGCGCAGTTCGTTGAACTGGTTGGCCAGGTCGGCGCGAACCGAGTTGCCATCGATCGAGGTAGCACCGGTCGAGACGCCGTCAATGGCGCCCGAGGACGAAACGCCATCGACATCCAGATCCTGCGTGGACTGGTTTTCGATGCGCAGCTTCCCGTTGTCGTTCGAAGCGCGAACCTTGCCCTTGAGATCGGCATTGTTGTTGATCTCGGAGACCAGGGTGTCGACGCTCTTGGCGGCGGCGGCAACGGCGGCAACGCCGTCGGTGGTGGTCGCAACAGTGGCAGCGATACCCGTGGCGGTCGTAACCGCAGCGTCGCTGGCCTGGATCGAGAAGTTGGTACCGTCAGCCACCGAAATGTGGACGCCAGTGGCATCCGCGGTGGTCGTACCGCCGGTAGCGGCGTCGAGGGCGGCGAGCAGGTCGGCCTTCTGACCTGCAGCCTGGTCGGTAAAGGTATAGACAACCGCGCCGTTGACAGAGATCGTCTCGTTTTCGAGACCCGACAGGTCCGGATCAGCAGCCGAAAAGTCAACCGAGCCGCCGTCATAGGTCGCGGCGGTAGCGCCGACAGCGGCAGTGCCCAGGGCGATATCGACAGGCGTGTCACCGATCGCGCCACCCGAGAACGAGATGTTCTGGGCAGAGGTCAGGCCGGCACCCACCGTATACGAGGCGGTCTGGAACGACTTGTCCTGGCGAGCCTGGCGCAGGGTCGACTGCATCGATTCCAGGGTCTTGGTGATCGAGGTCAGGCCGTTATCGGCGGCTTCCAGGGTCTGGATGCCGTTTGCCATCGAGTCCATCAGCTGGTTCAGGTCGCCAGCGCGGCTGTTGAGGCCCTGAGCGGTGAAGAAGTTGGTGGGGTTGTCGAGAGCCGAGTTCACCTTGTTACCAGTAGCGAGACGCTCCTGCGTCTTGGCCATCATGGAAGCGGTGCTCTGGAGGGAAAGCAGGTTCGAGCGAACGGCTTTCGAGAGGGAGATATCACCCATTGTTACTAGTCCTTTTCTAGGATTACGCAAACTAACACGCCTCTCCTGAGGCAAGCCGATCCTCCTCCGGCAGCCTCTAAAGAAGCATTAAGCGGGTGACGAATATTTGGGCAAATTGCCTAAGATGTTGTCGCGGAACAAAGAAAAAGCCCCGGAAATCCGGGGCTTGTGGCTATGTGCTGCACGATGGCTGGTGAGGCTGCATTAACCTAGGCAAGCAAATCCTTGAGCCTGGCCTGGGATTCCGGCGGGATCGGGATCGAGCCGATGCGCATGATCAGCTCTTCCATCGAGGTCGGCACGGGCGGCAAGGCGCCGGCGATCACCGCGGCGGCGAACATGGAGCCGGCGTCTGGGCGCGGCTCGGGGGAAGGCTCCGCATGCGTATCCTGCTGGGGAAAGGCGCCATTGTCGCTGGCACTGGAATTCTTCGGCGCCGGCGGCGGGCTGTCAGGCGACAGGCTGCGCTCCCCGGTGGTGGGGCGCTGCCGATAGCCAGCGAGGCCGCTGCTACTGATGATTGGATCTGCCGCAACTGCAGTGATCATGACGCTGTCCAGTGCATACACGAATGCCAGTCGTCATCGTATATACACCGCTATTGCGGGTCGGTTACTTCAATCCGTTGCAGTTGGTTAAAATTGAGTCCAAGTCAAAGGGCGCGATTGATTGCGATGCCGCGAGCCGATGTTGCCGAATCTGTTGTGATGGCGCCGCCGCGTCCATAGGTCTTTGCCTTGTTCTGCTGCCCGACGATTTTGGCGACGTCGGTCAGCAGGTCTTCGGTGACCATGCGCGCCGTGGCCAGCACGCGCAGGTTCTCGGCCATCTGCGTGGCAAGGCTTTCATGGCCCAGCCGCAGGCGTTCTATGGCGCCGGGCGCCTCGGTGCTCAGCCGCAGGCTCTGGCGCTGGATGGAGCGGGCAAAGCCCACATAGTCCTGGGCCAGCCGGGTCTTTTCCGGCGTCAGGGCATTGGCCTGGCGCATATGGCCGGCGCGGAGCAGCGTGGTTTCCTGGTTCATCACATCGACCAGTGCCGACAGGGCGCTTTCGGCCATGCGGCAGAGTTCGTCAGCCGGCAGGCTGTCGAGGGCGGCGAGGCGTGCGGCTGCGGTCATTTATAGGCTCCGGGCAAAATGTTCTGGTTATTGGCCGCTTCCTGCATGGCGAGCAGGTCGGGCAGGAGTTGTTCGGCGATGCCCAGCCCGCCATTCTGCGCCATGCTGTTGGCGAGCTGTTCGGACTGCATGGACCGCCAGGTCTCTTCGCCGAAGCCGCCGCCCATGACGCTGGCATCGGTCTTGATGGACGAGAAGAGTTCCTTGGTCAGCGTGTTGAGGAACACGCCTTCGAGTTCTTCGGCCTGGTGGCGGACCCGGGCGATCTGGGCCGGGGTGAGCGTCGAGCCGGGCTGCGTATTGTTATTGACGAACATTACAGCACCTCGATTTCGGCCTGCAGCGCGCCGGTGGCCTTGATCGCCTGGAGGATGGCGATCAGGTCGCGCGGGGAAATGCCCAGCGCGTTGAGGCCGTCGACCAGTTCCTGCAGCGACACGGATTCATTGACGACCGAGAGGGCGCTTTCGGACAGGTTGGCATTGAGATTGGTATTCGGCTCGACCGCGGTGACGCCAAGGCTCAGCGGGTTGGGCTGCACCACGGTGGGGTTTTCGGCGATGGTGACGGTGAGATTGGACTGCGCCACCGCCACGCTCGATACCCGCACATCCTTGCCCATGACGATGATGCCGGAATTCTCGTCGATGACGATCTTGGCCGTCTGGTCGGTCTGGACCATCAACTGCTCGATATCGGTCAGCAGGTCGACGATATTGCCGTTAAAGCCATAGGGCAGGGTGAGCCGCACCGTGGCCGGGTCTTCCGGCGTCGCCGTGGGGGTGCCGATGAAGTCGTTGACCGCAAGCGCGATGCGGCGGGCCGTGGTGAGGTCGGGATTGCGCAAGGCGAGGCGGAGCGAGGTCTGGCTGCCGAGATGGAAGTCGATCTCGCGCTCGATCAGCGCGCCCGAGGAAATACGGCCGGTGGTGGGGACGCCGGAAATGATGGTGGCCGCGTCGCCCTCGGCCTTGAAACCGTTGATGGAAACCGGGCCCTGGGCAATGGCATAGACTTCGCCATCGGCGCCGAGCAGCGGGGTCACCAGCAAGGTGCCGCCCTGCAGGCTGTCGCTGTCACCGAGGGCGGCGACCGACACATCCATGCGCGAGCCCTGGGTGGCGAAGGGCGGCAGGTTGGCGGTGACCATGACCGCCGCCACATTGGCGGTGCGCACATTCTCGCCGGCGGTGTTGACGCCCAGCCGCTCCAGCATCGACTGCAGCGACTGCTTGGTGAAGGGGGAGTTGTTGAGACTGTCGCCGGTGCCGTTGAGCCCGACCACCAGGCCATAGCCGACCAGCTGGTTCTCGCGCACGCCCTCGAAATCCACGATATCCTTGATACGGGCGGAGGCGGCCTGTGCTTCAAGGGCGGGCAGCAGCACCATTGTCATGGTGAGCAGTCCCGCGATCAGCCTGTGCAGCAGCGATTTGGTCATCCGGCATCCCCGTCGTCTGGCCGCTCCATCCCCATGGCGCAGCATTCGCCGGTGACATTGCGAAAACCGTGCCAGTTTGACCCGGCAGTCGCAGCGCGTTGAGATTCAAGGGTATTTCGGGTGTCTTGGGCCGGCCTTGGCCTGTCAAAGCCGTGCGGTGAGCAATTCTTGCCGGGTGCGTTAATGCCTTGTTAACGGCTGGCGGCAGATTTTGCCGGTGTCACTGCAAACCGATTTGAGTCCCGCCTTGCGCATTGAAACCACCAACCGAACGACGGGCGCCGGCCGCGGCAGCGGTGTCGGCCGTTCCGGCTCGGGTGTGGATTTCGTGCCGGCCGGCGGCAATGCCCCGGCGCGGGTGGCGGGCAATATGCCGGTGCAGGCCACTGGCGGGATCGACGCCATCCTGGCTTTGCAGGCCGTGGATGGTCCCCTGACCGGTCGCAAGAAGGCGGTGCGGCGCGGCGCCTCGCTGCTCGACCTGCTCGACGATATCAAGGCGGACCTGCTGGTTGGCCGGATCAGTGCCGACCGGCTGGACAGCATGGTGGCGATGCTGTCCGAGGCCCGCGAGCGCTCGCTGCCGGGGCTCGATGCGGTGCTCGATGACATCGAGTTGCGGGTGCGCGTGGAACTGGCCAAATTCGGGCGTTTCCCCGCGGCCTGACCGCCGATCATCAAAATGTTGTCAATCCCGTGCTATGCGCCTGCTGCGCCGAGGCTTTCCCGTGTTAAGCAGCGCCACTTTTGAACGCTTGCCCGGTGGGGTCGACGCGCATATATAGGCCGCCTTAGGGGTGCATTGGAGTTGAGTCTGCTGATGTCTTCGGTTGCAGAAGTGATTGAATACCGGCCCAGTGACAACGAGCCGTTCATGAATCCGCGCCAGCGGGAGTATTTCCGGGCCAAGCTCAACGCCTGGAAGGATGACATTCTCCGCGAGAGCCGGGAAACCCTCGAAAACCTGCAGGAAGAGAGCCAGAATCACCCTGACATGGCCGATCGGGCCAGCTCCGAGAGTGATCGTTCCCTGGAACTGCGCACCCGCGATCGGCAGCGCAAGCTGATCTCCAAGATCGACGCCGCGCTGAAGCGCATCGATGACGGCACCTACGGCTATTGCGAGGAAACCGGCGATCCCATCGGCATTGCCCGGCTCGACGCCCGCCCCATCGCCACGCTGAGCCTGGAAGCCCAGGAAATGCACGAGCGCCGCGAAAAGGTGTACCGGGACGAATAGGAAACCCGGCGATAACAGGAAAGGCCCGCAACAGTTGCGGGCCTTTCTGCTTTATGGCCGTGCAACATCAAACTCCTGACAATCCAATACTCTTGCGGCCTTGTTTCTGCCTCAGCTTCGCGTCCAATATGGCGGCACTGAGTTTGGGAGGACAACGATGCTGCAGCTCATCTCGAAGATGCGCGTGCTGGGGCTGGCCATGGTTTTGGCCCTGGGCGCCTCTCCGGCGCTGGCGGCTGACCATAAGGTCACGCTGCTGCAGGACACCGATCTCCCCGGTTCCGATTATTCGATTATCCGCAATACCGACCTCGATGCCTGCACTGCGGCATGCACCGACGACAATATCTGCCGCGCCTTCACCTTCAACAGCCAGTCCAACTGGTGCTTCCTCAAGGGCGCGGTCGGCGAGCAGGCCGAATTTGCCGGCGCCGTATCGGGTCGCGTCAGCCGGGCGCCGTCCCCGGCGGTGATCGAAGCGGTCCGCCAGGCCGAATTGCCGTTCCCTGCCCAGAGCATCATCGATTCCGCCCGCAGCTTTGCCCGTGGCCTGCCGCAGACCGATGCGCCGCCGCCTAAGGTGACCTATGCCGACCTCGTGGCCTCCGCCGAGGAGGCCGCAGCGGCCGGCAATTCCCTCGCCGCCATCACCGCCTACCGGCAGGCCCTGGCCATCAATGCCAATGATCTTGCCGTCTGGCAGGCTTTGGCGCAGGTGGCGCTGACGCAGGCCGAAACCGTTGCGGGCCTGTCGGAAGGCGACAATAGCGGCGACCTGGCGCGCCTGGCCACGTCGGCGGCCATGAATGCCTTCCTGCGCGCCAGCGAGCCGCGGGACCGTGCCGATGCCCTGGCCGCCCTGGCCAATGGCATGGAATATCGCGAAATGTGGCGCGAAGTCATCGCGACCTATCGCGTGAGCCTGAAGCTGGCGGCCAATGAGGCCGTGGCTACCCATCTCGACAGCGTCGTCGCCCAGCATGGCTTCCGCGTGGTCAATCACGTCGTCGATGCCGAGGCCGCCGCGCCGCGCGTCTGCGCCGTCTTCTCCGATCCATTGCCCTATGGCTCGACCGACCTGTCCGCCTTCGTGGTCGTGGCCGATACGCCGCAGGCCTCCATCGAGCCTGAACAGGACCAGATCTGCATTGGCGGCCTGCTGCATGGCGGGCGCTATGCCATTCGCCTGCGCGCCGGCCTGCCGTCGGTTGATGGCGAGGAACTGCTCAAGGATGTCGTGCTCGACATCTATATACCGGATCGCTCGCCCTTCGTCGGCTTTGCCAACAATGCCTATGTCATGCCGGCCGGTCTCGGCGGCGGGCTGCCGATCACCTCGGTCAATGCCGATGTGGCCGAAGTCATGATCTATCGCGTAGGCGACCGCTCGATCGCGACCGCCGTGCGCGACGGCATCTTCCAGGGAAGCCTCACCGAATACGACGCCGAGGACATTGCCGGTCGCGTCGGCGAAGAAGTCTGGAAGGGCGAGGTCGATCTCGCCCGGGGCAAGCCCAATGAACTGACCACCACCGCCATTCCCGTCGCCGAAACGCTCGGCCAGATGGAAGCCGGCGCCTATGTCATCACCGCCAAGATCAAGGATGAGCAGACCGAATATTGGGACAGCGTGGCCACGCAGTGGTTCATCGTCACCGATCTGGGCCTGACCACTGTCGCCGGTGATGATGGCGTGCATGCTTTCGTGCGCAGCCTCACCGACGCACAGCCGATTGCCGATGCCAAGGTGCGCCTCGTCGCCGTCAATAACGAAATCCTGGGCGAGACCACCACCGATGCCGATGGCCGCGCCGTCTTCGCGCCGGGCCTGGCGCGGGGCGAAGGGGGCAGGGCGCCGCAATTGCTGGTCGCCGAAACCGGCGACGGCGACTACGCCTTCCTCGACCTCAGCCGTCCGGCCTTCGATCTCACCGATCGGGGCGTGGAAGGGCGGCCCTCGCCCGGTCCGCTGGATATCTTCGCCACCACCGAACGCGGCGTCTATCGCCCCGGCGAAACCGTCTATCTCACCGCCTTGCTGCGCGACGAACGCGCCAATGCCGTCACCGGCCTGCCCCTGACCCTGGAAGTCGAGCGCCCGGATGGCGTCATTTCCAGCAAGCAGGTGTTGAGCGATGAAGGCGCCGGCGGCTATTTCGTGGCCTTGCCGCTGGTCTCAGAGGCCATGCGCGGTTCCTGGACCGCCCGGCTCTATGCCGATCCCGAGGCGCAGGCGCTGTCCAGCACCAGCTTCCTCGTGGAAGATTTCGAACCCGAGCGGCTGGCCTTCGAAGTCAGCGCCGCCGACGAGCCGATGGCAACCGGTGTCGCGACCGAAGTCGATGTCGACGCCAAATATCTCTATGGCGCCACCGCGCCAAATCTCGCCATCGAGGCCGATGCCATTATCCGCCCGGTGATGAGCCTGCCCGATTTCCCCGGCTACAGCTTCGGCCGGCTGGATGACACGATCGAGACCAATCGCGAGCCGCTGGGCGTGGTCGGCACGACCGACGAGACCGGCCATGCCGTGGCCGAAATCGTGCTGCCCGAACCGCAATCCACCACCCGTCCGTTGCAGGCACAGGTGCTGCTGCGCCTCGTCGACACCAATGGGCGCAGTATCGAGCGCAGCATCAGCCGCCCTGTGCTCGCCAGCGGCGACCGCCTCGGCATCAAGCCGGTCTTCAGCGATGCTTCCGGGCTCGCCGAAGGCAGCGAGGCCCGCTTCGACATCGTGGCGGTTTCGCCCGAAGGCGAAGCCGTGGCCAAGGAAGGCCTAAACTGGAGCATTTCGCGCGTCGAGACGCATTACCAATGGTACCGCTCCGGCAGCAACTGGCGCTGGGAGGCCATCACCACGACCCGCGAAGTCGCCAGCGGCACCGCCGCTACGCCTGATGGCGGGCCGGCGACGATCGGCGCCAATGTCGATTGGGGGCGCTACCGGGTCGAAGTGGATAGCAGCGGGCCAGATGCGACCTCATCCAGCTATGAATTCTATGCCGGCTACTATTACGCCGATGCCGGCAGCGACACGCCCGACACATTGCAGGTCGCCCTCGACAAGCCCGGCTATAAGGTCGGCGACACCGCCCAGCTCAAGCTCGACCCGCAATTTGCCGGCACGGCGCTGGTCATGGTGATCGACAACCGCGTCATCGCCATGCAGGCGGTCGACGTGCCCGAAGGCGGCACCACGGTGCCGCTCGAAGTCACCGATGAATGGGGCCCCGGCGCCTATGTCACGGCCATTCTCTATCGCCCGTCCGACGTGGCCGAAAAGCGCATGCCGTCGCGGGCCTTGGGCCTGGCCTTCGCCGATGTCGAGCCGGGCGACCGCAAGCTCGACGTCAGCCTCGATACGCCTGAGGTGACCCTGCCGCGGCAGAGCTTCACCACCACGGTGGAACTGGGCAACCTGGCCGCCGGCCAGCAGGCCTATGTGGCCGTGGCCGCGGTGGATCTGGGCATTCTCAATCTCACCAACTTCAAGGTGCCGGACCCGGACGGCTGGTATTTCGGCCAGCGCCAGCTCGGCATGGATATCCGTGACCTCTATGGCTCGCTGATCGATCCGACCCAGGGCCTGTCCGGTGCCATGCGCTCGGGCGGTGACGGCGGCTCGTCCCGCACCGGCACCCCGCCGCCGACTTCGGTTCTCGTCGCCCTCCATTCGGGCATTGTCGAGGTCGATGCCGACGGCAAGGCTACCATCACCTTCGATATGCCGGACTTCTCCGGCACGGTGCGGGTTATGGCCATGGCCTGGACCGACACGGCCGTCGGCCACGCCTCGGCCGATGTCATCGTGCGCGATCCTGTCGTCGTGACCCTCAGCCCGCCGCGCTTCCTGCGCGTGGGCGACGAGTCCCGCCTCTTGGTCGAGATCAACAATGTCGGCGGTGCCGATGGCAGCTATGGCGTTTCGCTCTCGACGGGTGAGGGCATTGCCACGCCGGCAGCGAACAGCGATGTCGAACTGGCCCAGGGTGAGCGAACGGCGCTCGATCTCAGGCTCAACGGCATGCAGATCGGTGATTGGCCGGTTGTGCTGACCATCACCGCGCCCGACGGCAGCACGCAGACCAAGGAATTGCTGCTCGGCGTGCGGCCGACCAGCGCCCCGGTCACCACCAGCCGCGTCCTGCCGATCAAGGCGGGCGAGAGCATCACCGTCGGACCGGACTATTTCGAGAGCTACATGACCGATACCGGCGCCATGACGCTGGCCATCGGCCCCATTGCCCGCCTCGATGTGCCCGGCCTGCTGCTGGCGCTCGATCGCTACCCCTATGGTTGTGCCGAGCAGGTTTCGAGCCGCGCCTTGCCGCTGCTCTACCTCAACGATGTGGCCAAGCTCGTGGGCGTCGCTGAAGACGACAAGCTCAACCAGACGGTGACAGACGCCATTGCCAACCTGCTCTCCAAGCAGAGTTCCAATGGCGGGTTCGGGCTCTGGGGGCCGTTCGATGGCGGCGACCTGTGGCTCGACGGCTATGTCACCGACTTCCTGCTGCGCGCCAAGGCGGCTGGCTATGCCGTGCCCGAACAATCGTTGACCATGGCTTTCGACAACCTGGCCAACCAGTTGTCCTATGCCTCCGACTTCGATGACGGCGGCGAAGACATCGCCTATGCGCTCTACGATCTGGCCCGGGCAGGGCGGGTCTCCATGGGCGACCTGCGCTACTATCACGAGGCGCGTCTCCAGGCCTTCGGTTCGCCGCTGGCCCAAGCGCAGCTCGGGGCGGCGCTGGCGCTCTATGGCGATCCGACGCGCGCCAAAACCGCTTTCGAGGCGGCCATTGTCGGGCTTAAGTCGCCTGACAATATCAAGCGCTATCGCGGCGACTATGGCAGCCGTATGCGCGATTATGCCGGCGTGCTGGCTTTGGCCGCCGAGTTCAAGCCTGCGGGCGTCAACCTCACGGAACTGGCCAATGAACTGGCCAAACTCCGCGACCGGGCGCGTTATACCTCGACGCAGGAAGATAGCTGGACCCTCATGGCCGCAGCAGCACTCGGCGCCTCCAGCACCGATGGCTCGATCACGCTCGATGGCGAAGCCCTCACGGGCCAGGTGTATCGGCGCTATGACCAAGCCGGTTTCGCACCGGTGGAAATCGCCAATACCGGCGCTGCCGATACCGAGGCCAAGGTGACCGTGACCGGCTATCCGATCACGCCGCCGCCGGCCACCAGCGACGGCTTCACCATCGCCCGCGAATATTTCCTGCCCGATGGTACGCCGGTCGATCCGCAGGCGGCGCCCATTGCGCAGAATGATCGCCTCGTCGTGGTGCTGACAGTACGGCCGCAAAACCTGGGTTCGGGCCAGTATCTCCTGGCTGATCCCTTGCCTGCGGGCTTCGAGATCGAAAATCCGGACCTCTCCGCCGGCAGCGGCGTGGCCGATTTCAGCTGGCTCGAGCTCAATGCGGCAACCCATGTGGAATCGCGGACCGACCAGTATGTCGCTGCCTTCCGTTATTTCGATCAAACCGGCACCTTCACCACCGCCTATCTGGTGCGGGCCGTGTCGCCGGGCACCTTCGTGCTGCCCGGTGCGACGGTGGAAGATATGTATCGCCCCGAATTCCGGGCGAACACCGCCGCCGGCGCCATCGAGGTCACGCCGACCGGGCCATGATGACCGTGCTGGTGCATATGGCGGTTGGAGGGCAGGGTCTCTTCCACCCCACCGGCCGTCACCCTCGGGCTTGACCCGAGGGCCCTGCACTGGCGGTGCGTTGGTCAAGTGTAGAGCCCTCGGGTCAAGCCCGAGGGTGACGACTGAGAGATTAGTCACGTGACGATGACGGATACGGGCAAATCAAAGCCGCCAAAACGCTGGACGCGCTGGCTGACGCTTGCGGGCTTCGGCTTCTTCGTCGCCGCCTGCGCTGGGGCCATCCAGCTCAATTCCACGCTATCAGGCATTGCCGAGACGCTGCCGCCGACGCCTGATGTGGCGACGCTGCCGGTTTCCGTCGCCGTCACCGATCGCAATGGCATGCTGCTGCGTCCCTTCACCACTGGCGACGGCCGCTGGCGCTTGCCGGTCAGCCGGGCGGAGGTTGATCCGCGCTTCCTCCAGATGCTCATCGCCTATGAGGATCGCGGCTTTGCCGAGCATAATGGCATTGCCTGGAGTTCCATGCTGCGCGCTGCCGGGCAGTTCGTCATGGCCGGTCGCGTCGTCTCCGGCGGCTCGACGCTCACCATGCAGGTGGCGCGGCTGATCGAGGGGGAGCCGACCCGCGATATCTGGGGCAAACTGCGCCAGATGGTGCATGCCGACCGGCTGGAACACGAGCTCAGCAAGGACGAGATCATCGATCTCTACCTGACCCTGGCCCCCTATGGCGGCAATATCGAGGGCATCCGCGCCGCCACCCTGGCCTATTTCGGCAAGGAGCCCGGCCGCCTGACCATTGCCGAGGCCGCTTTGCTGGTGGCCCTGCCGCAATCGCCCGAGGCGCGCCGCCCCGACCGCGACCCGGTGGCCGCAAAGCGCAGCCGCGACATGGTGCTGGACCGGCTGGTGGCGACCGGCGCCCTGCCACCGGAAGATGCGCTCGTCGCCAAGCGCGAGCCTGTGCCCACCGCAAGGCGGGAATTCCCCATGCTGGCCGCGCATATGGCCGCGCAGGCGGTCCGGGCCCAGCCCACGGCGCGGGCAATCGAGCTGACCGTGGACAAGCGCCTGCAGGACGCGCTGGAGCATCTCGCCGCCGGCCGCGCCAGGCTGATCGACCCGAAGGTGTCCGTGGCCATCGTTGCCGCCGATATTGCCAGTGGCGAAGTGCTCGCCTCGGTCGGCTCGGCCGGCCTGTTCTCCACCCAGAGCGCCGGCTTCGTCGACATGACCAATGCCATCCGCTCGCCCGGATCCACCCTCAAGCCGCTGATCTACGGCCTGGCGTTCGAGCTGGGTCTGGCCCATCCCGAAAGCCTGATCGAGGATCGGCCGACGGCCTTCGGCGCCTACCTCCCGGTCAATTTCGACGGTTTCAATCGCGGCACGGTGACCATCCACGATGCGCTGACGGAATCGCTCAACATTCCCGCCGTCGTGGTGCTCGATGCGGTCGGCCCGGCGCGCCTGGTCTCCCGCCTGCGCCGTGCTCACGCCGACCCGCGCCTGCCGATCAATACCGCGCCGAGCCTGGCCGTCGGTCTCGGCGGCGTCGGCATTACCCTGCGCGATCTGGTGTCCGTCTATGCCGCCATCGGCAATGGCGGCAAGCCGATCCGCCTCTATGACGGCATCGGGCCGGCCCCCAAAGCCGAAATTGCCGCGCCGGTGCTCGATCCGGTCTCGGCCTGGTATGTGTCCGACATTCTTGCCGACGTGCCGCCGCCGCTTAACGGCTCGCCGGGCCGCATCGCCTACAAGACCGGCACCTCCTATGGCTATCGCGACGGCTGGGCCATTGGCTTCGATGGCAAGACGGTGATCGGCGTCTGGGTCGGCCGGCCCGACGGCGCCCCGGTGCCGGGCCTGGCCGGTATTACCGGCGCAGCGCCGATCCTGTTCGAGGCCTTCGATCGCCTCGGCAATCGCAAGGCGCCGCTGCCCCGGGCGCCACAGGGCGTGCTCTTTGCTTCCAACAGCGAATTGCCCACGCCTTTGCGCCGCTTCCGTCATCCTGACAATGACATGGTCGCCCGTGTCGCCGCCCCCGAAATCGCCTTTCCCGCCAATGGTGTCGATGTCGATCTCGGCCTGACGGCGGGCGATATCTCCCCGCTGATGGTCAAGGTGCGCAACGGCGTGCCGCCCTTCATCTTCTTCGCCAACGGCGCCCCCTTCGGCCGTCCCGAATTCGCCCGCCAGAGCCTGTGGGAACCCGACGGGCCGGGCTTCGTCACGCTGTCGGTCGTCGATGCCGAGGGCAGGGCCGATACGGTGACGGTATTTTTGAACTAGTCACTGATAGGCTCTGCTCCATCTTACCCACGATCGCCTCCCCCGGACTTGATCCGGGGGTCTTTCGCCGCTTGTACCGCTTGGAGAGTGACCCGCGGATCAAGTCCGCGGGAAGCGCCAGTGCTTGGAGAGATTGCCTGCAAAAGCAAACGGGCCCCGAGGGGCCCGCTGTTTTCGCGGCGTTGCGTGGCTCAGAACCCGAACACGGTCGTCACGCTCGACTGGCCATTGCCGTTCTGCACGCATTGGCCATTGGTGTTTTGGCCGAACTGGAACAGGCCGCAATTGTTGTTGTTGCCGTTCTGCTCGATCGTGCCTTGGTGGCCATTGCCCTCCTGCACGATCAGGCCGTGATTGCCCGAGCCGTTCTGGTTGAAGCCGGCGGCGTTGAAATTGCCGTTCTGGCTGGCATTGGCGCCTGATGCCGACAGGCCCTGCATCAGCGAGAAAATCTGCAGGCCGGCGCCCAGCGCCTGCTGCTGGTCCGGGTCGGTCGGCGTGAAGCTGATCGACACCTGGCCGGCGGCCATGGCGGGGGCGGCAAGGGCGGCAGTGCCGATGACGGCGGCTGCAACGGCGGCGACGAAGGTCCTGGTGAACGTGGTGGTCATGGCATCTCTCCCTGAGGGTGTTGGTTGTGTTTGCTGGGTGTTCCAGCCGATGACCCGAGATTAGGAGAGCGTGACTGAACCGGTTTGGAGCGGGGTGTTCAGAATGGGTTCAGCGAGGGAATTTGCGGCAGTTGTTTGCATGGAGCGTTCCAACGCCACAGCGTCATTCCCGCGCAGGCGGGAATCCACTCTTCTGCATCGGTTTAGCCAAAGAATGGATTCCCGCCTGCGCGGGAATGACCTGGTGGTGGGTGGTGAGATTTGGCAAACAAAAAAGGCCCCGGTGTCCCGGAGCCTTTTCAGCCGTCCCTGATGATGTGATTCAACGCAGGCTCGCAATGTCCTGATCGCAATCGATCTTCTGGCCGCCGGCACTGACATTGAAGTCGATGCTGTAGCTGGAGCCGGCATTGATCAGCACCTTACCCAGCGTTGTGGCTTCATTGGCATTGGCGGTGAAATAGCCGCCTTGGCTGATATTGGACGAGCCGCCGCCGCCCGAGCTGCGGATGGCAAGACGATATTCGCCGCTCAGCGCAACGGGGCTGACAATGGTACCTTCGAGCGCCAGCATGCCGCGTTCGGAGCTGCTGGCGATGCCGCATACAGTGTCACCAGATGCGGAATTGGCGAGGCCCGCATTGGCCGCGAAGGCGGCGACGGCGAGGCCGAGGGCGATGGCGCCGATGCGCCGGGGTGAGATGGTCATGGCTTCCTCCTGATTTCGGGTGGCACACGAGCCGGAAGGGGGAATGCCCTTCCGGCTATGCGCAGGTCACGTCGGGACCTGGTTACGGGCAGGCCTGCACGAAAGCGGTCACATTGCCCGCACCGGCCTGGTGGATATTGGCATTGCAGCCATTGCCTACCTGCACGCCGGCAGCGACGTTGCCGTTACCGTCCTGGGTCAGGATGGCGGTGTGGTTGTCGCCGAACTGGCCGACGCCGGCAGCGTTGTTCCAGCCGTCCTGCCAGGTGTCGGCATAGTTGTTGTTGCCCTGCTGACCGATGGCGCCGACATTGTTGCCGCCATTCTGGTGGCCGGTGGCAGTGTTCCAGTTGCCGGTCTGGTCGACACCGAGCAGGTTGTTCCAGCCGATCTGGCTACCGCCGGCACCATTGCCGAAGCCGAACTGGTTGACGAAGACGTCGTTGGACATTGCGGGGGCGGCCGAGGCAGCGATGGCGACGGCGGCGACTGCGGTGATGAAGAACTTGGCGATCATTTGGTCTCTCCTGTCTGGGCTGCGCTCCCTCCGAGCGCTTCTTGCCGATGACACGAGGATTAGTCCGATGATTTGGAACCGGTCCTGAGCGGTGAATTCAGTTTGCGTTCATCGCCAAGGCAATTGTGCGGCCGATGCCGATCGCGTCGAGAAAGTCGGCGTCGTGGCTCACCACCAGCAGCGCCCCGTCATAACCGCGCAAACCCGCCTCCACCTGCTCGATGGCATGGATATCGAGGTGGTTGGTGGGCTCGTCCAGGATCAGCAATTGCGGCGGGTGGTTGCCGCCGATGGTGCAGGCCAGCCCGGCGCGCAGCATTTCGCCACCGCTCAATGTGCCCACCTGCTGCAGCGCTGCATCGGCGCGGAACATGAAGCGGGCCAGCGCCGAACGGCAGGTTCGTTCGTCGGCATCGGGATTGAGCGCCAGGAAATTGTCGCGAATGCTCAGTGCCGGATCGAGCAGGCTCACCGTCTGGTCGAGCATGGCATGCGGCACGAGGATGCGGGCCGTGCCGGAAACGGCGGGCAGGGCGCCGGTCAGCATGCGCAGCAATGTGGTCTTGCCCGAGCCATTCGGCCCGGTGATTGCGACCCGCTCGGGACCGGTCATGTTCAGCGAGAAATCGCGGATAACAGGCGGCACGCCTTCCGGCCCGCCCGTCAGCCCATCGGCCTGCAAGACGGTCCGGCCGGTGGGCAGTCCGGTCGGGGTCAGCGTCACCGAAAGCGGGGTCAGGATTTCGACCCTGGCCCGGGCTTCGCTGGCCGCCTCAGCCGCGTCGCCCCGCAAGCGGTTGGCCAGCCTTGCATTCTCGCCGCTGGTCTTTTCGGAGTTGTCCTTCATGCCACCCAGCATGATGCGGGGAATATCGCCCTTGGCCGCCTTGCGCTTGCCGGCGCCATCCTTGCGCGCCTTCTTCTCGGCCACGGCCTGGATCTTGCGGTCGATTTCCGCCACTTTGCGCTCGGCCGTGCTCAGCTCATGCTCGGCCGCCGCCAGTTCCAGCGCCTTGCGCTCGGCATAATGGTCCCAATTGCCGCCATAGGTCGTGGCGCCCAGCGTCGTCAGTTCCACTATGGCATCCATTTCGCGCAGCAAGGCGCGATCATGGCTGACCACGATGGCCGCACCGCGCCAGCGATGCAGCAGGTCCACAACGGCCCGGCGGCCGTCGGCATCGAGATTATTGGTTGGTTCGTCGAGCAGGATGATATCGGGCTCGGCCAGGATCAGCCGCGCCAAAGCCAGCCGTGTGCGCTGGCCACCGCTCAGAGTCGCCAGCGGCCGATCCGGCGCATAGGCGGGCAGGCCGACATCTGCCAATGCCGTCTCGATCCGCCCCGGCAGGGTCCAGTCTGCCTCGGCGGCATCGTCCATGTCGCCCAGCCCCTGTTCGAGCCGGTCGAGCCGCGCCAGCGCTTCGGCCACGCCAAGCTGGTCGGCCACCGTGGCGTCCGGCGCGACCTGCACCAATTGCTTGAGCATGCCAAGCGTGCCCTGCTCGCTCACCGAGCCGGCAGCCGGTTGCAACTGCCCGGCGATGATGCGGAGCAGGGTGGACTTGCCCGTGCCGTTGCGGCCGATCAGCCCCGTTCGTTCATTGCCGAACGAGAGGTCGAGGCCGGAAAAGAGCGGCTGGTTGTCAGGCGTCGAATAGGAAAGCTGGTGCAGTGAAACGGAGGCGGGCATGGACGGATTCCAAGTGAGCGATGCAAGCGAGGCAGTCGTTCAGCGTGGAATCCATGGGGTACCGTCCGGTCAGTGCTGCGGATGACGGGAAAATAGGGATGGGAGTGGGGAAGTCAAGTTTTGCCGGTGCGTGTGGCCTACCCCCACCCTCATTCCCTCCCCACAAGGGGGAGGGAATGAGGGTGGGGTGACGGGAGCCACAGAGGTTTCAATGCCGCTTGAAATACTGCACCTCGCGCTCGTGCTTCTCGGCCGCTTCACGCGTATCAAACGTCCCCAGATTCCGGCGCTTGCCGGTCTTGGGATCGGTCTTGCGGGAATAGAGCCGGTATTCCCCGGATTTGAGCTTGCGGATCATCGCGCACCTCCTTTCGGAGGCAAACGGGTGATCCGCTTCTCCTGTTCCCGTCAGGCCAGGTAGCGCTGCTTCAAATGCGCCTTGAAGAAATCGGCGTTGAGCGGCTCGCCCGTTGCCTTGGTAATCAGGTCCGGCGTCGACCAGCGCGAGCCCTGCGACCAGATATTGTCGCTGCGCCACTGGTTGACCCCGCCGAATTCGCCCTTGCGAATATCTTCGCGTACGCCCGGCTGGGCCTTTTCCAAAGCCGCCCATTGCTGGGCCGCGATCATGGCGCCCAAAGTGTAGCTGGGGAAATAGCCGAAGGCGCCGCCGGGCCAGTGCACGTCCTGCATCGGGCCGTCCTTGGGATCGGCGAGGGTCGAGATGCCGAGATATTCGGTCATCTTGGCGTCCCAGGCCTCGGGGATCTGGCTGGCTTCCAGCTTGCCGTTGACCAGCTCCTGCTCCAGTTCGTAGCGCAGGATGACGTGGAGCGGGTAGGTGACCTCGTCGGCATCGACGCGGATATAGCCGCGTTCGACATAGTTCACCTCGTTGAGGATATCGGCGATATCCCAGCCGGGAATGGCGTCCTCGCCCAGATGCAGATGCACCAGCGGCAGGGCGAATTCCCAGAATTCGGGGCTTCGCGCCAGCTGCATCTCCACAAACAGGCTCTGGCTTTCATGGATGCCCATGCCGCGCGCCTTGCCGAGAGGCCAATGCGACCAGTCCTTGGGCAGGCCCTGCTCGTAGAGCGCGTGGCCGGTTTCGTGCAGCACACCCATCAACGAGCTCAGGAATTCGTCGGTGCGATAGCGCGTGGTCATGCGCACGTCTGATGGCACGCCGCCGCAGAAGGGGTGATGCGACACGGCGAGCGAGCCGTGGGTGAAATCGAAGCCCACGGCGCGCATGGCGGCCAGGCCCAGTTCGCGCTGCTTTTCGATCGGGTAGGGACCGTTGAGGCTCTTGCGCGGGCGCTTGGCCAGCCGGCGTTCCTGTGCGTCGAGCGCCTCGGGTACGAAGCCCTTGAGGAAACCCTTCAGATCGCTGAACACCGCATCCAGCTCCGCCGTCCGGTTTCCGGGGTCATACTGATCCATCAGCGCGTCGTAAGGCGCCAGTTTCAGCGCCTCGCTGCGCAATTGCGCCTCTTCGCGCACCAGCGCCACCACGCCCTCCAGCGCCGGCAAAAAACTGTCCCAATCGCCCTTGGCGCGCAGCTCGCGCCAGAGCTGCTCCGAACGCATGGTGGCCGCGGTGCGGCGCTCGACGAATTCGGTGGGGAGGCAGGTGGCGTTGATATATTGCCGCTTGAACTCGGCCAGCGCGAGCGTCTGGTCCTCGCTCTCGGGTTTGGCCGCCTCGATCCAGTCGGCGATTTCAGGCGCGGTGGCCTGCGCATGATACATGCCCGCCAGGTTCGACATGGCCTCGGCCCGCTTCTCGCCGCCGCCGACCGCCATATGCGTAGCTTCGTCCGCCCCCAATATCGACAGCGCATGCTCCAGCGCTTCGAGCTTGCGGCCGAGAGTATCGAGTTTTTGGAAGGACATAGGGGGCTCCGGGAATAGCTGGAAGGCGTGATGTTCCATAGCCTGACCGGAACGGCAAGTGTGGGTGACGCCTGGTTAGTGGATGAACCGGACCATCAGTCGTCTCCCTCCCCCTTGTGGGGAGGGATCAAGGGTGGGGGGTCTCTCCGCGAAATTGGTGCCTGTGGCATACCCCCACCCTCATTCCCTCCCCACAAGGGGGAGGGAAGCCCGTTCGGTGCTGGGGCAAAACCGATCACTCCTTCGGTTTGTTCTTGCCGAACGCCTGCCAGGCGCCGCCCATGGCGATGCCGATCGCAATGCCGATGCCGATCCCCATCGCGACATTATCCATCGCGACACCGATGGCGACGCCAATGGCGACCCCGACTGCAATTCCTGTGCCCATGGACATGGCAATCTCCTTGTTCGCTGCTGGTCAACCATAGCGGGCCCGATGCGTTCCCCTAAAGGGGAAGAGGCGCAGCCGGGGGACTGCGCCTCTGGAAGGCCGGATCTGTTCTGGAGCCGACCGGGCGGGGCCATTCTGGCGCCCGCCAGGGACCCTGCCGCGCCATTGGGGGAATGCGCCGGCAGGGAAACTGCTGTGATCTTAGAAGGGCAGGATGGCGTCCATGGCCTGCTGGCCGTAGCGCGGCTGCTGCATGTTGGTGATCTGGCCGCGGCCGCCGTAGGAGATGCGGGCTTCGGCGATTTTGGATGATAGGATCGTATTGTTGGCCTGGATATCGGAGGGCCGCACGATGCCGGCGACGATCAGGTCGCGCACTTCGAAATTCACCCGCACTTCCTGGCGGCCCTCGATCACCAGGTTGCCATTGGGCAGGACCTGGGTGACGACGGCGGCAACCGAGGTTTCGAGGCTTTCCGAGCGATTGACCGAGCCATTGCCGCGATTGGTGAGGCCGGAGTCGAAGTCGATCATCGCCGAGGGATTGATGCTGCCGCCGCTGATATTGTCGACGGCGACGCCGAAAATACCGCCCATGCCGGCCGAATTGGTCGAGTTGCGGCCCGTCTGGGTGGTGTTGGCGATCTGGGCACTGTCGTCGATGGTCACCATCACGGTCAGGATATCGCCGATGCGGTGGGCGCGCTCGTCCTTGAAGAAGCCCTTGGCCGAGGTGCGATACAGCGAATTGGGCTGATAGGTATCGGCGATGGCCTCGGGCATGGGCATATGCACCGGCTGGTAGCCCGCCGTCGTGGTCGGGTCGGCAATAGCGGTCAGCGGCGGCGCCTGGCCGACGCTGGCGAGCTGGTCCATGGTGCTGCAGGCAGCCAGGCTGGCCGTGAGCGTCAGGAGGGCGGCGAGTTTGATGAGGTTCATTGGTCTGGTCTCTTGAGGCTTTAGAGTCCCGCTACGGCGAGCGGGTCGGCGCTGACTTCGACGGCGCCGGCAGAGATTGCGGTGGCGCTGATGACGCGCTTGGACATGAGGTTGAGCACCTGCACCGGCCCACCAGAGGCGGCGCCGGTAACGGCCTGGCCCTTGACGGTCAGCGTCATCGGGCCCTTGCGGAAATAGATGGTCACGGGGTCGTTCTTGTTGATGGCAAGCGGCACGGCCACGTCGGCGGCGCGCAGCATCATGCCTTCGCGGCTCTGGCGCAGCAGGGTCTTGCCGACCACGTCTTCCAGCCGCGGCACGCCGCTGCTTTCGACGAATTTCAGCGGCACGGGGCGCATTTCGATATTGCTCTCGGCCAGCAGCGTGCCGGCCGGCAGGTTGGCCTTGATATGGGGCGCTTCGATCATCAGTTCGATCGAGCCGGCCACGTCGAGTGGCTGGTCGATGCCCGCAATGGCGAAGCGGGCGGTGAAGGCACCGCTGCCGGGCAGGTAGCGCAGGCTGA
This sequence comes from Devosia ginsengisoli, assembly GCF_007859655.1. Taxonomy (NCBI): domain Bacteria; kingdom Pseudomonadati; phylum Pseudomonadota; class Alphaproteobacteria; order Hyphomicrobiales; family Devosiaceae; genus Devosia; species Devosia ginsengisoli. The sequence goes on along the minus strand of NZ_CP042304.1, from coordinate 1,715,809 downwards.
TAATGCTGGCGGGTTGGGCCACGGCCTCGGCATTGAGCGGCTGGACCGGGCTGGAGAACAGCGTATCGACACTCATGCCTGTTCCGACAATGCCGCGGGCGGCGAGGTCGGCGGTGATGAGATCGGCCAGTGCAGCTTCATCCACGATAGTGGCGGCGCGGGTGACGCGCACGCTGTCGACCCCTGCGGCTTCGAACGCGTCGATGCCGATGCGGTTGAGCGCAGCGTCGACATCGGCCAGGCCGACCATGCCGCTGGTGCCGGGCATCGGGGCACGGAACAGGGCCTGCTCGGCGGCAGCGCCGGCATCCTCGAACATGTCGCCGACAGTGACGATGGCGCCGGTGACGACGATATCGGCCTTGAGCACGGGCGCGGCCCAGGCGGCGCCTGTCAGCAGCATTCCGGCAAGGGTGGCGATGGTGGAACGCAGGATCATCTTCATACCCCTCAACGCAACTGGCTCGTGGCCTGCATCATCTGGTCGGCACCGGAGATGACGCGGGCGTTCATCTCGTAGGCGCGCTGGGCAGCGATGAGGTCGGCGATTTCGGTGACGGAATTGACGTTTGCCATTTCGAGATAGCCCTGCATCAGGTCGCCCGTGCCATCATTGTTGGGCACGCTGACCTGGGCCGGGCCGCTGGCCGCGGTTTCCACGAACAGGTTGTCGCCCATGGATTCCAGGCCCGACTTGTTGACGAAGCGGGCCAGCTGGAGCTGGCCCATCTGGGTCGGGGTGGATTCATTGTCGAGATAGGCGCTGACCATGCCGTCGGGCGAGATGGCGACCGAGGTCGCCGTGCCCGGAATGGTGATGCCCGGATCGATCGGATAGCCGGTCGAGGTGACGATCTCGCCTTCGGGCGAGCGCTCGAACGAGCCGTCGCGGGTATAGGCGGTGCGGCCATCGGGCAGCTGCACCATGAAGAAGCCTTCGCCGCGGATAGCCACGTCCAGCTCGCGCTCGGTGATGTTGACCGCGCCCTGGCTCATCACGCGCGGGGTGGAGACGGTGCGCACGCCCGAACCGATTTCCAGGCCCGCCGGGATCATCGTGCCCTGGTCGGAGGTCTGCGAGCCGGCGCGGGTGATCTGCTGGTAGAGCAGGTCCTCGAACTCGGCGCGCTGGCGCTTGTAGCCCGTGGTCCGCATATTGGCGATATTGTTGGAAATGACTTCGACATTGCGTTCCTGCGCGCCCATGCCGGTCGATGCGATGTAGAGGGCTTTCATGGCATTTGCTCCGATCAGGCGTTGGCGTCGCCCAGTCGCTGGATGGCGCTGCGGCGCAGCTCATCCTGCTTCTGGGCCAGATTGGCGGCGGATTCGTAGGCACGGGTCACGCGGATCATCTCGGCCATTTCGGCGACGCCCGAGACGTTGGAGCGTTCGATGAAGCCCTGCATGGCCTTGGTATTGGTGGCGGCGACCGGCGTGCCGCCGGCAAACAGGTTATTGCCCTCGCGGGTCAGTTCCTGCGCATTGGCGAATTCGACGAGGCGCAGGCGACCCTTGGGGCCGGCGCTGGAGCTGACCGAGCCATCGGCGGCGATCAGGATGCCGGTTTCCTCGGCGCCGAACTGGATCGGGCCACCTTCGCCGAGCACGGGATTGCCGTTGAGATCGACCAGGGTGCCGGTAGCGCTGAGCTGGAAGGCGCCGGACCGGGTCCAGCGCTCGCCGGCCGGGGTCTGCACGGCAAAGAAGCCGTCGCCATTGAGGCCGACATCGAGGTCATTGCCGGTCTGCACCATGGCGCCGCCGCTGAGGTCGTGCATCGTGGCCCAGTCCTGCACATAGGAGAGGGGCTGGTCGAGGCTCGGGAAATCCTGGTCGCGGGCGACCGGCATCACATATTCCTCGAACAGGATGTTCTCGGCCTTGAAGCCTGACGTGTTGATGTTGGCCATGTTGTTGGCCACCACGTCCATCTGCCGCTGGAGCGCTATCTGCTTGGACAGGCTGATGAGCTGCGCATTCTCGATCATTGCTGATCCCCGGAATATTAACGTCCCCGAGACTGCCGACTTCCCCAAGCCGCGGCCTCGCCATTTACCTTGCAGCAACCATGCCAAGTCACGAACTTTAATAAAATCAGATAGATAGGTCTCAGGCCCTGCTATCCATGCCGCGTCATTCTTTCCGCGCACGGCAAAAGCTGCCCGGCAAATTTTGCCGCTTGGGGTCGATTTGTAACCAATCGTTAACCATCGACCGCTTAGCTGGACCAACAGCCGGAATCGTCCGGGAAGCCTCATATCTGGCAGGGTTGGCATGGCCGCTGATGCAGAAATCGAAGACGGCGCCGCGACCCGGAAGGGGCCGCCAAAGCTCTTCATCATCATTGGCGCGGCGGCCATAGTCGTCTTGCTGGCGGGCGCCGGGCTTTACTTCTTCCTCTCATCCTCTTCCGCGCCGGCCGAAACGGTCGCGGAGGGCGCGTTGCCGGAAGGGGCGGTCAATACCGGGCACACCTTCATCTTCAACCTGCCGCCGATGATCGTGAACCTGAAGGACGATGCCGAGCCAAAGAGCTCGTTCATGAAGCTGACCGTGGCGCTTGAAGTCGCCAATCAGGAGATGATGCTCGAAATCCAGCCGCGCATGGCCAAGGTGGTCGATGCCTTCCAGGTCTATCTGCGCGAGCTGCGCCGGTCCGACCTCGAAGGTTCGGCCGGCGTCTATCGCCTCAAGGAAGAGCTGCTGCGCCGCGTCAACGTCGCGATCTATCCGAGCCGCGTCGAGTCCGTGTTGTTCAAGGAAATCCTGGTGCAGTAATGGCGGGCCCGACCGAACAGGACAAGCTGGCGGACGAATGGGGGCTCGATGATGCCGCGGCTCCCGCTGCGGCCGCCCCCGTCAGCGAAGACGACATGACCGAGGAGGAGCGGGCTGCTGCCGCTGCCGCCGAATGGGCCGCCATGCTCGAAGGCGACAATGGTGACGGGGAGGGCGGTCCCGACCGCGTCCTCAACCAGGATGAAATCGACAGCCTGCTCGGCTTCGACGCCAGCGTGGGCAGCAATGTCGAGCTGACCGGCGTCCAGGCGCTGATCAATTCGGCGCTGGTCAGCTATGAACGCCTGCCCATGCTCGAAATCGTCTTCGACCGGCTGGTCCGGCTGGCGACGACGAGCCTGCGCAATTTCACCAGCGACAATGTCGAAGTCACCATGGACTCCATCTCCTCGGTGCGCTTCGGCGACTATCTCAATTCCATTCCGCTGCCGGCTATCCTCTCGGTCATCAAGGCCGAGGAATGGGAGAATTACGGCCTGCTCACCGTCGATTCCAGCCTGATCTATTCGATGATCGACGTGCTGCTGGGAGGCCGTCGCATTGGCGGCAATATCCGCGTCGAGGGCCGGCCCTATACGACGATCGAAATGGCGCTGGCCCGCCGCATGATCGAGGTCATCCTCGACGATACCCACCGCGCCTTCGAGCCGGTGACCGATGTCAATTTCAAGCTCGAGCGCATGGAGACTAATCCGCGCTTCGCCGCCATTTCGCGGCCGGGCAATGCCGCCATCCTGATCGAGCTGCGCATCGAGATGGACGATCGCGGCGGCAAGATCGAAATCCTCTTGCCCTACGCGACCATCGAGCCCATCCGCGAACAACTGCTGCAGATGTTCATGGGTGAAAAGTTCGGCCGCGATCCGATCTGGGAAGGCCATCTGGCCACCGAGATCTATTCGGCCAATGTCGAGATCGAGGCTGTGCTGCACGAGCAGGAACTGCCGCTCTCGCGCATGCTGGCCATGCAGCCGGGCGACACGGTCATGTTCGAGCGCTCGCCCAGCGATCCGGTGCGGTTGCGCTGCGGCGATGTCGATCTCACCGAGGCCGTTATGGGCCATATCGGCAATCACGTTTCGGTGCGGGTTTCCCGGCCGCTTAACCCGCCCAAGGTCACCATGGCGGCCTTCGAGGCGATCGACGAGAAAATGGAAGGACGATGATGTTCGGCTTGCCTCTGGGGCTGTTCGTGGAAGGCGCTGTCGCCATTCTGCTCGCGCTGACAATCGGATATTGCATCGTGCTCAACCAGCGCCTCAAGCGCCTTCACGCCGACAAGGACGTGATGCGCCAGATGGTCGCCGACCTGGTCGGGGCCACCAACCTCGCCAATCAGGCGATCAAGGAGCTCAAGCAGACCGCCGTCGAGGCCGACCTGTCGCTCAATGCGCGGCTGGAGGAAGCCGAGCGCTTCGGGATCGAATTGGCCAATCACGTCAACGCCGGCACGGTGCTGATGGAGCGGATCGCCAAGATCACCAGCGTGGCCCGCCATAGCCAGGCCATCGAGCCGGTGGAACAGCCCAACAAGGTGCAGTCTGCGCTTGAACAGCTGTCGACGCGCGTGCGCACTCGCGGAGTTGCTGCGTGACCAAAATCCGGCTGCTGCCCGTCGTCGTCATGGCCATTGCCGCTTTGCTGGTGCTCAAGACCATGGGTCTTGTGACCCATGGCAGCTATGTGCTGGGTGGCGTCAGCGTGGCGCAGGCGGCCGGCGCCTCCGAGGGCGATGCGGTGGGAACGACCGAGGCGGACCAGACGGTGACGCCGGCCGGCGAGCCGACCATGGAAGATATCAGCCCGACGCTCTCTGATGGGGCGCCGACCATTGGCGCGCCGGCAGCCGAAGCCGGCGGAGGCCACGGTGCTCCGGCGGCGGACGAGACGGCCAATGAGGCGGGTGAAATACCGGCCTTGGATGCGCCGCCCGCCGGTCACGTGATGGCTTCGCAGACCTATTGCGTCGATTCCGACGCCACGATCACCGCCAGCGGCGATGTCATCCTGCGGCCGGTGGCTGCCGAGGTTGAGGGCGAAGCCGTGGCGGTGGAACCCCGTCCGGTGCCCGAGGGCAGCTTCGCCCAGCAGATGGCGGCCGATTGCCTGCCTTCGGGCGATGTCGTGCCTACGGAAATCTCGGATGGCGGTACGGTTGTTCCGCTGATTGCTGCCGATGGCGTGTCCGGTACCGAGCAGCAATTGCTCGAGCGCCTCACCGCCCGCCGCACCGAACTCGAGCAGTATGAGAGCGACCTGGCCCTGCGCGCCTCGATCGTCGATGCCGCCGAAAAGCGCATCGCGGAACGGGCAGCCACGCTGGAAGCACTGGAAGCGCAGATTTCCGGCCTGGTCGACCAGCGGACCGAGATGGAAGCCGGACAGTTCGCCGGCATCGTGGCGATGTATGAAACCATGCGTCCCAAGGATGCGGCCAATATCTTCAACGATCTCAACATGGATGTGCTGCTGCGCGTGGCCAAGACGATGAATCCGCGCAAGATGGCGCCGATCCTGGCCGAAATGTCTGCCCCGAGGGCGCAGGAACTGACGGTGCAGATGGCGACGCTGGCCGACAAGCCGGCGACGGAAATGACCCAGGACGACCTGGCCGCCCTGCCGCAGATCGTGGGTCAATAATGAACGCTGAAATGCCGGAGGCTTTATGCTTTGGCGTAAGGTGACGTTAAGCCCGGAGCGCTAGGGTCGGCACAGACTATCGTGTAACCCATGCGTTTTATGACCCCGGAGCCGAAGGCTTCGCCATGAGACGCGCAGAGTGCGTCGGGCGGGCAGAAGCCGGTGAAGACCGCGATCATGGTTGGTTTGCGGCGCGCGGGGCGGGCCGTCCTGGCAGGCGTCGTCATCGCGGCGCTGAGCTTTATTGCGCCGGCAATGGCGCAGGAGCAGGGCCAGCTCTTTGCCACCCAGGAAGATGGTTACGCCCGCCTGATCCTGAGCTTTCCGGGCCGCGACGATCTCCCCAAATATACGATGCGCATCGAAAACGGCGTGCTCTCGCTCGAATTCGAGGAAAAGGTCGCGGTCATCCTGCCCGATGTCGGCACCACCATGGCGCCCTATCTTTCGGTGGCCCGCGTCGATCCTGACGGCATGGGGCTGCGCCTGGGCCTCCGCGCCGCCTTCAGCTTCAACCGCATCGAGGCCGGCGAAAAGCTCTTCATCGATCTGCTGCCGAGCACCTGGCAGGGCATGCCGCCGGCTTTGCCGCAGGATATCATCGACGAACTGGCCGAGCGGGCCCGCCTCGCCGCCATCCGCGCCGAGCGCGAGCGCAAGGCCGCCGAGGTGGTCGAGCTCAATCCCCAGGCCAGTATTCGCGTTGGCCGCAATCCCACTTTCATGCGCGTCCAGTTCGACTGGACCGTGCCGACCACGGCCGAATATGTGCAGGAAGGTGAGACCAGCCACATCGCCTTCGAATGGCCTGTCGGCGTCGATCTGCGCGACCTGGCGGTGGACCTGCCGCCCGAAATCGCCTCTGTCGAAAGCGCGGTCAGTCCCGATGGGGCGCTGGTCACGCTGAGCCTGGCCGAAGGCATTACCCCGCGCTTCTATGAAAATTCGCCGAGCCAATACATTCTCGATATCGACATTGCCGGTGTCGGCCTGCCCAGCTTCGCCGCTGCCGATCTGGTGGATGAGGCCGCAGAGGAGGCGGAAGCGGAAGCTGCGACAGCAGGCGGTCCCGCAACGGCCCAGGTCGACAAGCTCTTCCCCGAAACCGCCGCCCGCACGATAACGCCATTCGTCAGCGTGCTGGGTTCGACCGTGCGCGTCGTCTTCCCGTTCGAGCAGGATACGCCGGCTGCCGTGTTCCGCCGGGGCGACACGGTCTGGATGATGTTCGACACCGTTTCGGGCATCACGCCGCCGACCCATTCGGCCGAACTCGATGCCCTGGCCAGCGAATTTGCCGTGGTGACGTCGGGCGACACGCAGGTGGTGCGGGTCGAGCTGTCGCAGGACCGCCTGGCGACGCTCGGGTCCGAAGGCATGGCCTGGGTCCTGTCGCTGGGCGACATCATGCTGACGCCGACCGAGCCGATCGAACTCAGCCGCCGCCGCGATATCGAGGGCAATTTTGAAGTCGTGGCCGATGTGGCGCGTCCCGCCCGCATCCATGATTTCCGCGATCCGCTGGTGGGGGACCTGCTCAAGGTGGTCACCGCCTATCCGCCGGCGCGTGGCGTGACCCGCCGGCTCGACTATGTCGAATTCTCGGCCCTGCGGAGCGTGCACGGCCTCGTCATCAAGCCGCAAAATCCGGAACTCGACATCGCCGTCGAAAACAACCTGGCCGTGCTGTCCACCGCCGGGGGGCTCACCGTTTCGGCGGTGGATGCGCCCCGCACCATCGGCAATGGCATTACCGAAAGCCTGCGCGGCAGCTTTGTCGACCTGGCTGCGCTGGAAGAAAAGGATTACGGCGCATTCAACCAGCGCCGCGAGGATTTGCTGGTCGATGCCGCCAGCAGCGAGGGCAGGGAGCGCGACGTCGCCCGGCTGGACCTGGCGCAGTATTACGTGGCCAACCATTTCGCCCATGAGGCTTTGGGTGTGCTCGATGTGCTGGAGACCGAACTCAAGGCCGAGGACCTGACGCGCAAGATCCGCATCACCCGCGCCATCGCCGATACGCTGGCCTCCCGTCCCACCGACGCCCTGCGCATCCTCAATTCGTCCGGCGTAGGCCAGGAACTCGACGCCCTGTTGTGGCGCACCATAGCCCGCGCCGACGGCTACGACTTCAAGGGCGCGCGGTTCGACGCCATCGAGGCCAACAGCATTGTCGAGAATTACCCGCTCTGGGTACGCAACAGGTTCTATTTTGCCGCCGTGCGCGCCGCCGTCGAAACCGACGACATGACGCTGGCTGAGCGGTTTCTCGACTCGATCGATTTCGCCAGCCTCGACCCCGAGGATTCCAGCCTCTATCACCTGATGTCGGGCCGGATCGACGAGGGGCGGGATCGCATTTCCGAGGCCATCGATACGTATGGCCAGGTGATCGCCGCCGACATCCGCCCCACCCGCGCCGAGGCCATCTATCGCACCCTGCGCCTGCTCGACCAGCAGGGCACGCTCGACCTGGCCAAGGCCACCGATACGCTGTCGGCGGAATCCCTGTTGTGGCGCGGCAATCCGCTGGAAGCGGACATGCAGACCATGCTGGCCGATTTCTACTTCCGCGATGGCGACTATCGCCGCGGCTTCGAAACCGTCGAGCAGGCCGTCGCCAATTACTCGGAAAACACCTCGGTCAACGCGCTGCGCGACAAGGCGCAGCATATGTTCAGCGAATTGTTCCTCAATGGCGTCGCCGACTCGCTGGGCCCGATCGATGCGCTCAGCCTCTACTATGATTTCCGCCAGTTGACCCCGCCCGGCGCCCGCGGCGACGAGATGATCCGCAACCTGGCCCGCCGGCTGGTACGCGTCGATCTGCTGGCGCAGGCCGCCGACCTGCTCGAATATCAGTTGGAAAATCGCCTGCGCGGCGTGGCCCGCACCCAGATCGCCGCCGATCTCGCCGTGATCTACCTGGCCGATCGCCAGCCGCAGGATGCCTTGCGCGTGCTCAACGAGACGCGGCTGCCCGGCCTGCCGGACTCCCTGCAGCGCCAGCGGCGTATTCTCGAGGCGCGCGCCATGATCGATGGTGGCCGCGACCTGCTGGCGCTCGACCTGCTGCGCGATCTGGACGGGCGCGACGCGACCCTGCTGCGCATCGACGCGCATTGGCGCGCCAAGCGCTATGACCAGGCCAGCGAAATGCTCGAAGCGCTCTATGCCGAGCAGCAGCGCGGCCAGCCGCTGACCCAGCCTGTCCGCCTCGGGCTGATCAAGGCCGCGGTGGGCTTTGCCCTGTCAGGCGATACATTCGGGCTATCGCGCCTGCGCTCGAAGTTCGGCGACGCCATGGTGGTAACGCCGGAATGGCCGATGTTCGACCTGGTGACCGGGCAGGTTGCCATTACCAGTCTCGAATTCAAGGCGGTGGCCAGCCAGGTCGCCGATGTCGGCGGCATCAACGCCTTCCTCGCCTCCTACCGCGACACCTATGCCGACGAGGGCGCCCTGGCCCCCCTCACCGCCGCCGAACCCAGCGCGGGGCTGGCGAGCCTGTAGTCGTTCCCCATAGAATCCCCAAACTCGATGTCATCCCGGCCTTGAGCCGGGATCCATCCTGAGATGGTCTCATCCGGCAAGATCTCGAGATGGGCCTCGGCTCAAGGCCGGGGTGACATCGTGGGTGTGGCTAACCTTGAGCGCATACCGCTACCCGCTCACAAAACTGCGCACCAGCGAGCCCGCCACCAGATACCAGCCATCGACCAGCACGAAGAAGATCAGCTTGAACGGCAGCGAGATGACCACTGGCGGCAGCATCATCATGCCCATGCTCATCAGCACCGAGGCCACCACCATGTCGATGACCACGAAGGGCAGGAACAGCAGGAAGCCGATTTCGAAGGCGCGCCGCAGCTCCGAAATCATGAAGGCCGGGATCAGCAGTTGCAGCGGAATGGCTTCCGGCTCGTCGGGCACCGGAGCGTCGGTCAGGTCGTAGAACAGGGTCAGGTCCTGCTCGCGCACATTGGCGCGCATGAATTCATGCAGCGGGGCGCTGCCCAGCTCGAACGCCTCGGTCATTTCGATTTCGCCGGCCAGCAGCGGGGCAATGCCCTGGTCATAGCTCTGCTGCAGCGTCGGCTGCATGACGAAGAGGGTCAGGAACAGAGCCAGCGACACCATCACCGAATTGGGCGGCGCGGTCTGCAGGCCGATGGCCGTGCGCAGCAGCGACAGCACGACGACGATGCGCGTGAAGCTGGTCACCATCACCAGGATGGACGGGGCCAGCGACAGCAGGGTGATCAGCCCGATCAGCTGCACGGCGCGTTCGGTCAGCGTCGTGTCGTCGCCGAAATCGATGGAAATGTCTTGCCCGAAGGCCAGGCTGGGGATCAGCGCTGCAAGCGCAAAGGCGAGAAGGCCGGCAAAGGGTGCAAGCCGCCGCAGACGCGACGGCGGCGCCTCAGTTCCGGTTTGCCTCGCTGGTATCCTCGACAAGGTCGGAGCCTTCTACGTCTCGCCGCGCCGTATCCTCTTTAGCTGAGTCGTCGGCAGGCGCGACCGGAGCGGGCGTGTTTTCCGGGGATACCGGCATTTCCATGTCGCTGACCGGGCGGAGCAGACCGGTATGGCGCAGCGAAAGATGGGCCTTCTTGTTGGTTGGCTGCCCCAGGTCGCGTAGGCGCTCGATGGCCGTGCCCGGCGCCGCGGCTACCGGTTCTGCCGGCTGCGCGGCGGGCGCGACGACCGGGGGCGTCACAACCGGGGGCGTGACGACAGGAGTCTTGGCCGGCGCCGGCTTGCGGGTCGCTACCATGGGAATGGGACGGCGCGTCGGCTGGGCGGCGGGCGCCTCTTCCACGGCGATGCCGGTTTCCACCACCAGGTCCTGCGCTCCGCCGGTGAGGATCAGGTGCTCGACATTGTCGCGCCTGACGATCAGCAATTGCCGTTTGGGGTCGAGCGCCAGCGAATCCACCACGGCCAGCCGCCGGTTGCGCCCGCGGGCCACATTGCCGGATGCCTTGAACAGCAGCTTGAGCAGCCACAGCACCAGCAGGATAGCCACGATGACCACGCCGAGGGCGAAGATCGCGGTGAGGAAACTATTGCCCTCGCCACCGAAGAGGCTGGTGATAAAACTCATGTCGGCTCCAAATCAGGTTCACCCGAATCCGGGCGGCACATATTGCCTACCACATCCCGCAAATGTGCAGAATGCGAGGCTGAGACTGCCGTAACGACCTCCGGTTAACGCTTGATTAACCATAGGTCGGCAAGAATTGCCCATCGCGCCACGATTTTAGACTCGCGGGGGACTTCGGCCAATGGGCCTCATGAACATGCCGGTCTTTTCGGCGCTCACCGACAAGATGCGCTGGCACCAGACCCGTCAAGGCCTGCTGGCCGAGAATGTGGCCAATGCCGAAACCCCCGGCTATCGTGGCCGCGATCTGGCGCAATATGATTTTGCCGACCGCCAGGCGGGCTTCTCCTCGGCGGCGGTCACCACCACGGCGACCCAGCCCATGCACTTTTCCGTGTCCAGCAGCGAAGGCGGCGCCTTTGGCGCGCAGCGCATGGCCAATTTCGAGATCACCCCTGAGGGCAATGGCATCACGCTCGAAGACGAGATGATGAAAGTCACGACCAACCTGATGGATTATCAGGCCGCGACCAGCCTCTACCAGAAATCGATCAAGATCCTCCGCACCGCCATGGGCAAGCAGGCCTAGGAGCTAACGTCACATGGACTTCAATTCATCTCTCCGCATCGCCGCCACGGGCCTGCACGCCCAGACCGCCCGCATGCGCGTCATTGCCGAAAACCTCGCCAATGCCGATTCCGCCGGCAAGGCGCCGGGGGAGGAGCCGTATCGCCGCCGCATCCCCACTTTCGAAGCCAGCTTCGATCCCTCTGTGGGCGGCAAGGTCGTCGAAGTGGGGCGCCTTGCCTATGACATGAGCGATTTCTCCTCGCGCTACGAGCCCGGCCATCCGGCCGCCGATGCTTCCGGCTATGTGCAATATCCTAACGTCAATCCGCTGATCGAGGCGATGGACATGCGCGAGGCCCAGCGCACCTATGAGGCCAATCTCAACGTCGTCACCGTCACGCGGCAGATGCTCGGGCGCACGCTCGACATCCTGCGCGGCTGACCGGGAGAGGAATAAGAACAAATGGCCGTCAATACGCCGTTCAATGCTGCCACCGTCGCCTATGGCAATGCTCAGCGCCTGATCAACCAGGCCGCGCGGCCGCAGACCGACCTCACCGCGCTGGCCAATCCTTCCGGTGGCCCGAACTTCGCCGACATGCTGGCCCAGCAGGTGCAGGGCGTGATCGATACCGGCGCGACCAGCGACCAGATGGCCATCGACATGGTCAACGGCAAGGCCAATGTCGTGGACATGGTGACGGCCCTCAGCGAGACCGAAATCGCCATCGAAAGCATGGTCACCGTCCGCGACCGCGTCATCTCGGCCTACGAAGAAATCATGCGGATGCCGATCTAGTTTGGGCAATACACCAGCCAGGCAGTCGTCTTCCCTCCCCCTAGGGGGAGGGAAGCGAGATAGGACTTAGCGTCAGCTAAGTCCGTTGAATCGAGCAGGGTGGGGTATCTCACCGCGAGTCCGGTGCGCGTGGCCCACCCCCACCCTTGATCCCTCCCCACAAGGGGGAGGGAGACGACTGCGGCTTCGGGGCACTGAAATCTTGGGAATGAGATAGACTGTAGTCGTGATTCCACCCCGGACCCGACAATGACCGGCGCAGAGGCCCTCGACATTGCCAGTGACGGCATCTGGACGCTGATCATCGTATCGGCGCCGATGATGATCATCGGCCTTATCGTTGGTGTCATCATCGCGCTGTTCCAGGCGCTGACCCAGATTCAGGAACAGACCCTGGTCTTCGTGCCCAAGATCATTGCCATCTTCGTCACCATGCTGCTGACCCTGCCATTCCTCGGCGCCACCATGGGCGGCTACATGAACCGCGTGGTCGACATGATCATCGTGGGCGGCTGACGGTGACGGTCGGGCTCGACTGGCTGCCCAATACGGCCTTTGTCTACCTGCTGTTGTTTTCGCGCATCGGCTCCATTCTCATGCTCATGCCGGCTTTGGGCGAGGACATGATCCCCATGCGCATGCGGCTCAGCTTCGCGCTGGCCTTCACGCTGGTGGTCTATCCGCTGCTCGCGTCCAGCCTGCCGGCCATGCCAGCCGATTTCATGGCCATTGTCGGCTTCATCTTCCACGAATTGGCCATTGGCATCATGCTGGGCGCCATCGTGCGCATCACCGTGATGGCAACCCAGGTGGCCGGCGCCATCATCGCCTTCCAGGCCGGCCTCTCCGCCGCCATGGCGGCCGATCCGACCCAGGTTGGCGTGCAGGGCGCGGTGTTCGGCAGCTTCCTCAGCTTTTTGGGCATGGTGCTGATCTTCGCTACCGACCTGCACCACGTGGCACTGGCCGCCACCTATGACAGCTACACCCTCTTCCCCCTCGATGCCCCGCTGATGTTCGATGACGCGGCGCAACTGGCCATCCGCACCGTGGCGGGGGCCTTCAGTGTCGGCGTGCAGATGGCGGCGCCCTTCATCGTCTTCGGCCTGGTCTTCAACCTGGGCGCCGGCATCCTGGCCCGGCTCATGCCGGCTTTGCAGGTCTTCTTCCTGCTGATGCCGGCCAACATCATGATTGGGCTGGTGCTGTTCGCCATGCTCCTGACCATGATGATGGGCTGGTATCTCAGCAGTTTCGAAGCCCATCTCGCAATGTGGAGGGGCTGAGGCGTGTCAGACGAAGCCCCGGAACAGGACGCCAAAACAGAAGACCCTTCCCAAAAGAAGCTCGAGGACGCCCACAAGAAGGGCGATGTCGCCAAGAGCCAGGAAGTGGTCACCTGGTTCATGCTACTCGGCTCGGCCGCCATCTTCGCCATGATGGCGCCCGCCACGGCGTCGAGCCTGTCGGAAACGCTCAAGCTGCTCATCATGAATGCCGACCAGTTCGAGCTGGGTGGCGCGGGCTTCGGCGCTTTCTTCAACAATCTGGCGCTGGCCCTGATCGGCACCGTGCTCATTCCGCTCGTCGTGCTGTCGAGCTGCGCGATATTGGCCAATCTCATCCAACACCGGCCGCTGTTTTCGGCCGAGCCGATCACCCCGAAACTCTCCAAGATTTCGCCGCTGGCCGGGGCCAAACGGTTGTTCTCCACCGAGTCGCTGGTCAATTTCGGCAAGGGCCTGCTCAAGATCGGCATTGTCGGCGCCGTGGTGATGGCCGTGGTCTGGCCCGAGCGCGACCGGCTCGACACGATGATGACGGCCGATCCGGCAATGATCCTGGCCGATTTCCAGGAAATCGGTATCAAGATCTTCATCGCAGTGCTGGCCATCGTCACCGTCATCGCCTTTGCCGATTATCTCTATGTCCGCCAGAAATGGTGGAAGAAGCTGATGATGACGGTTCAGGAAACTCGCGACGAATACAAGCAGATGGAGGGCGATCCTCACATCAAGGGCAAGCTGCGCCAGTTGCGGCAGGAGCGGGCGCGCAAGCGCATGATGGCGGCGGTGCCCGATGCGACCGTGGTCATCACCAACCCGACCCACTTTGCCGTGGCGCTCAAATACGACAAGGGCATGAAGGCCCCTAGATGCGTGGCCAAGGGCGCCGATGCCGTGGCCTTCCGCATCCGCGAACTGGCCAAGGAGCACGACGTCCCCATCGTCGAAAACCCGCCTCTGGCCCGCGCGCTCTTCGCCAGCGTCGATGTCGACGAGTCCATCCCCAACGAGCATTTCAAGGCCGTCGCCGAAGTCATCGGCTTCGTCATGCGCCTCAAGCGCGGGGCAGGATGGAAGGCGAATTGATTTGTTGTCGTGTGATGGCGCCAGAACCACCAGACTCACCCTCCCCCTTGAGGGGAGGGAAGCGAGATAGGACTTAGCTTTAGCTAAGTCCGTTGAATCGAGCAGGGCGGGGGTGTTGAGGGCTCTACGAACTCTATGTATGCGGCGCCTCCGACACCCCCTCCCTTGATCCCTCCCCTCAAGGGGGAGGGTGTCGACTGGGACATCGTGCCAGAAGTCCTATGCGGGCAGCATTTCCCGCGTTCATGCTGTTGTTTCGCCGCGATCCCGTGTTGAAAACCATGATCGGCCTCCCGCAGGGCCGGACCATTTGCTAGACCATTGCCACGTGCCTGATTCGGCCCGACTCACCGGTTACGGAGCATCCTGACCCATGGCATCGACGCCAACAGGCGAGGACACTTATCCCGATCCGCTCGTTACGGCGGGGCGCGGCGGAGCCGGCCTGTGGCGGGTCGTCGTACTGGCTCTGGTGCTGGTGGCCATTGCGGTGGCCTTTTCCTTCTTCGGCGACAGGATCCCGGCCGAGTTCATCATGACCTTTGTCGGCGTGCTTGCCGTCATCGGGGTGTTCTGCCTGTTCGGCCTCGCGGCGGGCCTGTTCCGCTTCGCCAATGGCGAGGAACGCCGCACTATTTCTAACGCCATGGTCGACAGCCTGCCCTTCGGCGCTGTTGTCGCGGATCGCGATGGCAAGATTTCCTATGTTAACGCGCATTACGGCAGCTTTTCCGGCGCCATGACCAATGGCGTGCCGGTCGGCGTGCCACGCCTCTTCGCCGGCCAGTCCGATGCCAGCGAAGCGATCTATCGCCTCTCCCGCGCCGCTAAGGACGGGCGGACCGCGATTGAGGATATCCGCATTGTCGGCGGGCTGGGCGGCTCGCTGGGCGACAGCGGCAGGGCCTATTGGTATCGCGTCGCGGTACGGCCGCTGCCGGAATCCGACGAGGCGCAGAAGCCCTTGGCCATCTGGTCGGTGGAAGACATCACCCGCGACCGCGATAATAACGAAAGCGCCTTCCGCGACCTGCAGCGTGCCATCGATTATCTCGATCATTCGCCGGCCGGCTTCTTCTCCGCCGACGCGCATGGCCGCATCCAGTATCTCAATTCGACCCTGACCGACTGGCTCGGCTATGACCTGGCCGAGTTCAATTCCGGCCATCTCGGCCTTTCCGACCTGGTGCGCGGCGATGGCGCGACCCTGCTCATGCGCGGGCGTGGCGATGGCGAGATCGGCACCGAGATCATCGATATCGACCTGGTGCGCCGCAACGGCACCAGCTTTCCGGTGCGCCTGCTGCATCGCGCCGCCCGCCTCGCCGATGGCGAACTGGGCGAGACCCGCACCCTCGTCCTCGACAAATCCAAGGCGCCCGACACCGAAGAGGCCCTGCGCGCCGCCGAAGTGCGCTTCTCGCGCTTCTTCAACGATACGCCCTTCGCCATCGCCACGCTGGACGGGGAAGGGCGGATCATCCGCACCAATGCCCCCTTCGGCCGCATCTTCAAATGGGCGGGCGAGGAAAAGAGCCTCGAACTCCAGCCGCTCAGCGAATTGATCGGCGAGGGGAGCCGCGAGAAATTCGGTCGCGCCATCGCCGATGCCGCCGCCCATCTGTCCGAGGTCGAGCCGGTCGATGCGCTGCTCAGCGCCGAGGGCGATCACGCCGTGCGGCTCTACCTGTCCTCGTCGGAAATGAGCAGCGGCTCGCCCGAGCAGGTCAATGTCTATGCCCTCGACATGACCGACCAGCGCAAGCTCGAAGCCCAGTTCGCCCAGAGCCAGAAAATGCAGGCCGTGGGCCAGCTTGCCGGCGGCGTGGCGCATGATTTCAATAATCTGCTGACCGCCATTATCGGCTTTTCCGACCTGCTGCTGCTCAAGCACAAGCCGGGCGATCCTAGCTTCAGCGAGCTGATGCAGATCAAGCAGAATGCCAATCGCGCCGCGGGCCTCACCCGCCAGCTGCTGGCCTTCTCGCGCCGGCAGACCCTGCGCCCGCAGGTGCTGGAACTGCCGCTGATCGTCGATGACCTCACGGTCCTGCTCAAGCGCATGATCGGCGAGAAGAATACGCTCGGCGTCGAACATGGCCGCAATATCTGGCCGGTCCGGGCCGATGTGGTGCAGCTCGAACAGGTCATCATCAACCTAGTGGTCAACGCCCGCGACGCCATGACCAATGGCGGCGCCATCACCATCCGCACCTCCAATGTCGAGCGCTCCGAGGCCGAGCGGCTGAATTTCGAAGGCATGGTGCCGGCCGATTACGTGCTGATCGACGTGCAGGACACCGGCACCGGCATGAGCCCGGAAGTGCTGCAGAAGATTTTCGAGCCCTTCTTCACCACCAAGGAACTGGGCAAGGGCACGGGCCTGGGCCTCTCCACCGTCTACGGCATCGTCAAGCAGACCGAGGGCTATATCTATCCGGTCTCCGTGGTCGGCGTGGGCACCACGTTCAAGATTTTCCTGCCGCGCCATGTCGCCAGCGCTGCCGAACAGGCTGCCAAGGTCGCCGCCGCCGCCGCGCCGGTGCGCGATCTCACCGGCCACGAACGCATCCTTCTGGTGGATGACGAGGAGAGCGTGCGTGCCTTTTCGGCCCGCGCTCTGCGCGCCACCGGATATGAGGTTTTCGAGGCCGATGGCGGCGAGGAAGCCCTTGAAATCCTCGAGGATGAAGATTTCAACATCGACCTGATGATATCTGATGTGGCCATGCCCGAAATGGATGGCCCGACGCTGCTGAAACATATTCGCGAGCGCATGCCCGATCTCAAGGTGATCTTCGTTTCCGGCTATGCCGAGGAAAGCGTGCGCCGCGATATCGAGGACGACCAGAGCGTCGAATTCCTGCCCAAGCCGTATTCGCTCGACCAGATCAATACCAAGGTCAAGGAAGTGCTGCAGATGGTGGGCAAGAGCGACCTCAATTGAACGTCCATGGGCGCTTCGAAGGGCCGGCCGAGCTCAACGTGCTCGGCGAGCCGCTCAGCCCCTGTTCCAGCGACCCGCTGACCGGCTTCTTCCGCACCGGCTATTGCGCCGCCGGCCCGGATAATGCGGCGGTGCATCTGGTCTGCATCGAAGCCACCGACGAGTTCCTCGCCTATTCCGCCTCGGTCGGCAACGACCTCTCGACCCCCATGCCGCAATTCGCCTTTCCCGGCCTCGTCGCCGGCAACCGCTGGTGCCTCGTCGCCCAGCGCTGGTGGCAGGCCCACCAGGCCGGCAAAGCCCCGCGCGTGTTCCTGCGCTCCACCAACCAGGCCGTGCTCGGCCTCATCCCGCTGGATGTCCTTAAGGCCTATGCGCTGGATTTGAACTGAGGCATCGAAATTCCAAAGCCCTCATGGTGAGCCTGTCGAACCACGAGGGCGGGCGAGTGGAGTTATCGTGCCACGCCCTCATGGTTCGACAGGCCACCATGAGGGCTGCTGCGCGCTTCGTGGCAGCCGACTACCGCCCCTTTACCAGCCGCGCCAGCGCCACGCCCAGCCCGGCAAGCGCCACCACAAAGAACGTCCACTGCAGCACCGCCAGGAACGTGCTCGGCGCCTCGGCGGAAAAGAAAATCGTATAGCCCAGCCACGCGGCCACCGCGGCACAGATTATTGCCGAAATACGCGGATCGTTCATGCCTGCCCCTTTCCCAGTTCCGCCAGCACCGTATCCAGCTTGCTGTAGCCGAACTCCATGCCATCGGCCATCGGCGTTGCCAGCGCCCCGTCGCGGGCCTCTTTCGACGAATAGTTGAGCGTATTGACCAGCGTCGTCCGTCCGCTCTTCTCGTCGAAAATGAGCGTCGATACGGTCTCCCCGCCGGTCCAGTCATCATCGAACACTTCGGCGCTGACCAGCCGTTCGACCGGGTGGATTTCCCTGACCACGCCGCCCATGCCCATCACATAGCCGCTGGGCGCCTTCCATTCGTAGCGGTATTTGCCGCCCACCTTGGCGTCGAATTCGCAGACCGTCATGATCCAGCCGTCGGCGCCGTTGAGCCAGCGGCGGATCAGTGCCGGCTGGGTGTAGCAGGCGAAGACCAGGTGCCGGGGCGCATCGAACTGCCTGGTGATCACGATCTGCGTGTCTTCAGGCGTGGTTACGGTCAGGGGGCCGCCAAAGGCCATGTCGATCTCCTAATTGTTTTTGCCCGCCATGGCTTCGAGTTTCTTCAGCTCGTCGAGCAGGTCATCGAGCTGCCCGAACTGCTTTTCCCAGAATTTGCGGTATTCGATCAGCCAGCCTGTCGCTTCAGCCAATGGTGCGGCTTCCAGCTTGCAGGGCCGGCGCTGGGCGTCGCGACCGCGCGAGATCAGTCCGGCATTCTCAAGCACTTTGAGATGCTTGGAAATGGCCGGCTGGCTCATGGCGAAGGGTTCGGCCAGTTCCATCACCGAGGCTTCCCCCTGCGCCAGGCGCGCCAGAATGGCTCGCCGCGTCGGATCGGCAAGCGCCTGGAAGGTGGCATCAAGGGCGGCTGGCGTCGGCATAGGAATAACTTTCAGGTTCTAGAACCGTCCGGTTATATTGCTCTCCTGTCGCGGAGTCGTCAAGCCACGCCGCCGGGAATGGGCGTTCCCGGCGCCAGCAGGCCCTTGGCGGCCAAAGTTGTCCAGAGATCGCCGGGCACTTTCACATCCCACCAGTCGAGAATGCCGTCCAACTCGGCCGGCGAGCGCGGCCCGGGCAGCACGTTGCAGACAGCCGGATGGGTCAGCGGAAATTGCAGAGCCGCAGCGGGCAGGGGCACGCCAAATTCGCGGCACACCGCCTCGATGGCCCTGACCTTGCTGACGATCTCGTCCGGCGCCTTGGCATAGTTGAACTTGTCGCCGCCCACGAGAATCCCCGAATTGAATGGGCCACCGATCACCACCGAGGCGCCGCGCTCGATACAGGTGGTCATGAACGGGGTGAGCGAGGTCTGTTCCAGCAGCGTATAGCGCCCGGCCAGCAGGAACACGTCCCAGTCGCCCAGCGCGAAGGCGTCCATCAGCACCGGCCACTCATTGACGCCCAGCCCGATGGCCTTGACCACGCCGGCATCGCGCAATTCGCGCAGGGCCTTGTAGCCCCCATTGGCCAACTGCGCCCAAAGCGGCTTGTTGCCCTCGACACCATGCGTCGCCACGCCGATATCGTGGACATAGAGGATGTCGATGCGGTGGATGCCCAGCCGCTGCCGGCTGTCCTCGAACGAGCGCATGATCCCGTCATAGGAATAGTCATAGGCCTGGTTGAAGGGCAGGGGATCAATCCAGTTGCCCTTGTCCTGCTCGGCGGCACTGACGGGCTTGAGCAGCCTCCCCACCTTGCTCGACAGCACCACACCGTCCCGTCGTTCCCGCAGCGCATCGCCCACCAGATGCTCGGAGCGGCCCAGCCCATATTGCGGGGCGGTATCGACATAGTTGATGCCCATATCGAGCGCATGGCCGACCGTGGCACGGGCCTGTTCGGCCGGAACGGCGGAGAAAATGCCGGCCAGCGAAGCGCAGCCCAGCCCCAGCGTCGTCACCTCAAGATCGGTGCGGCCGATGCGGCGCTTTTCGAACTCGCGAGCAGTCATGTCATCCCTCCAGCAGGCGGTGGGATAACTGACATGTTAGTTGCCTGGCTTCAAGCTCAATAGACGTTGCCGACGATGACGGGGTGCTCGGTTTCCACCCGCACCGGGTTGCGCAGGGCCATGCCGAACTGGGCTTCCTCGATTTCGAAAATGTCGTCCGGCTGGGTCTTGATGCCATCGGCAAAGCTCAGCGTCGCCGTGCCGAACATATGCACATGCACATCGCCCGGATTGCGGAACAGGTCATACTTGAAGTGGTGATATTCCAGGTTGGCGATGGTGTGGCTCATATTGTCCTCACCTGACAGGAACGGCTTTTCCCACAATACCTTGCCATCACGCCAGATGCGCGACTGGCCCTCGATATGGCCGGGCAGGTCGCCGACGCGCAGTTCCGGCCCGAAGGCGCAGGCACGGAGCTTGGAATGGGCCAGGTAGAGATAGTTCACCCGCTCGGTCACATGGTCGGAAAATTCATTGGCCAGCGCGAAGCCCAGCCGGCGCGGCTGGCCATTTTGGTCGATCACATAGATGCCGGCAATTTCGGGCTCCTCGCCCGCATCCAGCGCAAAGCCGGGCGAGGGGATGGGGTGGCCGGGATTGACCACTGAATAGCCGTTGCCCTTGTAGAACCATTCCGGCTGCACGCCCTTGAGCCCGTCGGCCGGCTTGCCGCCTTCCAGGCCCATGCGGAACATCTTCATCGAGTCGGTCAGCCCTTCCTCGGTCTTGGTGCCGTTGGACTTGTGCATGGCGTCGCGCGTCGCGGCCGAGCCGAGATGGGTCAGGCCCGTGCCGGTGACATAGAGATGGGCCGGATCGGGATGGTCGATCGGCGCCAGCATGCGGCCCTCGGCCAGCAGGGCCGCCCGGTCCACTTCGGCGCCGAGCCCCTTTTCGGCGATCAGCGCCCCAAGGCCGCCATGCCGCGACAGCGCGCTCAGCGCCAGTTCGTGGACGCTCGTGGCGTCATTGACGATGCGGGCGACGCCATTGTCGACGGCGCCGACCGCGCGCTCGCCATTGGCATCGAAAAACTGGATCAGGTTCATGGCGCGGCTCCTCAACTCTCTGCCGGCATAAAGCGCAACCGAACGCGACGTGGCAAGTCAAAAATCATACTTATTGGGCGGGGCCGCCGATTCACGCATCGCGCGCGTCGATGCTAACAGTCTGCTAACGAATTCGACCTGTATGCGAATGCGAATGTTCTCATTTTGTCCCTTGACGGATTTGGAACAATATGAGAACAAATAGCGGACATTCAGGACAGAACCACCGGCGGTGTCAGCGCGTTGCGCAGCCTCCCAGAGCATGGAATAAGGAGAGATCAGATGGCTAGTGCGCCGCTTCGTATTGTTGAAGGTGGATCGATGGATAAGGACAAGGCTCTTGCCGCGGCGCTCAGCCAGATCGAGCGCAATTTCGGCAAGGGCTCGATCATGCGCCTTGGCGAAGCGTCGGCCATCGAGGTCGAGATCGATCTCCACCGGTTCGCTCGGTCTCGATATCGCTTTGGGCATTGGCGGCCTGCCAAAGGGCCGTATCGTCGAGATTTTCGGACCGGAAAGCTCGGGCAAGACCACGCTGGCTTTGCATGTTATCGCCGAAGCCCAGAAGGCTGGCGGCATCTGCGCCTTTGTCGATGCCGAGCATGCACTCGACCCGGTCTATGCTCGCAAGCTGGGCGTCAATGTCGATGACCTCTTGATTTCCCAGCCCGATGCCGGCGAGCAGGCGCTCGAAATTACCGACACCCTGGTCCGTTCCGGCGCCATCGACGTGCTGGTGGTCGATTCGGTTGCTGCGCTCACCCCGCGCGCCGAACTCGAAGGGGAAATGGGCGATTCGCTGCCGGGCCTGCAGGCGCGGCTGATGAGCCAGGCCATGCGCAAGCTGACCTCGTCGATCTCCAAGTCCAAGTGCCTAGTCATCTTCATCAACCAGATCCGCATGAAGATCGGCGTGATGTACGGCTCGCCCGAAACCACGACGGGCGGCAATGCGCTCAAGTTCTACGCCTCGGTGCGACTCGATATCCGCCGTATCGGCGCCCTCAAGGACCGCGAGGAAATCGTCGGCAACCAGACCCGCGTGAAGGTGGTCAAGAACAAGCTGGCCCCGCCATTCCGCCAGGTCGAGTTCGACATCATGTATGGCGAAGGCATTTCCAAGACCGGCGAATTGCTCGATCTGGGCGTCAAGTCGGGCATTGTCGAAAAGTCCGGCGCCTGGTTCTCCTGGGACAGCCAGCGGCTGGGGCAGGGTCGCGAGAATGCCCGGCAGTTCCTCAAGGATAATCCCACGGTCGCCGATACGATCGAGCAGGGTGTGCGCGAAAGCTCGGGCCTGCTTGGCGAAGTATTGCTGGTGGCCGGCGGCGACGACAATACGTCCGACGACGACTGAGTTCCTCCCTCCCATGCAGGGAATCTCGAGGCATCGCGCAAGCGGTGCCTCTTTTCTTTGCCGATCATCCGCAAGGGTGCCGCAATGCTGGACAGGGCGGCAAGCTGCACGATAGAAAGCCTGCCGACCTGTTCTGCGGCGCAACGGCGCCAGTTTCCGCAATGAAAGCCTTCTAGATGACCAGCGTAAACGACCTTCGTTCGAGCTTTGTCGACTACTTTGCCCGCAATGGTCACCACGCTGTGGCGTCGAGCCCGCTTGTGCCGCGGAACGATCCGACGCTGATGTTCACCAATTCGGGCATGGTGCAGTTCAAGAACACCTTTACCGGTGTCGAGAAGCGCCCCTATTCGCGCGCCACCACGGCGCAGAAATGCGTGCGCGCCGGCGGCAAGCACAATGACCTCGACAATGTCGGCTTCACCGCGCGGCACCATACCTTCTTCGAGATGCTCGGCAATTTCTCGTTCGGCGACTATTTCAAGGACCACGCCATCGAGCTGGCCTGGAACCTGCTGACCAAGGATTGGGGCCTGCCCAAGGACAAGCTCATGGTCACCGTCTACCAGGACGATGACGAGGCGCTGGAGCTGTGGAAGAAGATTGCCGGCCTGTCCGAGGATCGCATTGTGCGGCTCGGCGCCAAGTCGAATTTCTGGCAGATGGGCGATACCGGTCCCTGCGGTCCGTGCTCGGAAATCTTCTACGACCATGGCGAGCATATCTGGGGTGGCCCGCCGGGCTCGCCCGAGGAAGATGGCGACCGCTGGATCGAGATCTGGAACCTCGTCTTCATGCAGTATGAGCAGCATGGCGACGGCTCCCGCAACGGCCTGCCGCACCCTTCGATCGATACCGGCATGGGCCTGGAGCGCATCGCCGCCGTCATGCAGGGCGTGCACGACAATTACGATATCGACCTGTTCAAGGCGCTGATCGGGGCCGCCGCCGCGGCGACCGGCGTCGATAGCAATGGCGAAGGCAATCGCAGCCTGCGCGTCATTGCCGATCATCTGCGCTCGATGAGCTTCCTCATTGCCGAGGGCGTGCTGCCCTCCAATGAAGGCCGCGGCTATGTGCTGCGCCGCATCATGCGCCGCGCCATGCGCCACGCCACCCTGCTCGGGGCCAACGAGCCGGTCATCCACAAGCTGGTGCCGACGCTGGTGCGCGAAATGGGCCAGGCCTATCCCGAGCTCAGCCGCGGCGAGGCGATGATTACCGAGACCGTGCTGCTGGAGGAAGGCCGCTTCCTCAAGACGCTGGGCCGCGGTCTGCAGCTGCTGTCCGACGAGACGCGGGACATGGGCGAAGGCGCGGTGCTTGCCGGCGCCAGTGCCTTCAAGCTCTACGACACCTACGGCTTCCCGCTCGACCTGACCCAGGATGCCCTGCGCAGCCGCGGCATCACCGTGGATCAGCCCGGCTTCGACGCTGCCATGGCGGCGCAGAAGGCCGAGGCCCGCAAGAGCTGGTCCGGCTCGGGCGAGGCGGCGACGGATACGGTGTGGTATGGCCTGGCCGACAAGCTCGGCCCCACCGAATTCCTCGGCTACGAAACCGAAACGGCCGAGGGCGAGGTCACGGCCCTGCTCAGGGATGGCAAGGAAGTCGCCTCGCTGGCCAGCGGCGAGGAAGGCTTTGCCGTGCTCAACCAGACGCCGTTTTACGGCGAAAGCGGCGGCCAGGTCGGCGATACCGGTCGGCTGACCGGCGAGGGCCTGGTGGCCGATGTCAGCGACACGCAGAAGCATCACGGCGTCTTCGCGCATAAGGTTGTGGTCACCGAGGGCAGCCTCAAAGTCGGCCAGCCGGTGACGCTGGTGGTCGATCATGAGCGCCGCTCGTCGATCCGCGCCAACCATTCCGCCACCCATCTGCTGCACGAGGCCCTGCGCATCGTGCTGGGCGACCATGTCGCGCAGAAGGGTTCGATGGTTTCGGCCGACCGCCTGCGCTTCGATTTCGTCCACACCAAGCCGATGTCCGAACAGGAAATGGCCGAGGTGGAAGACATCGCCAATGCCATCGTCTTGCAGAATACTCCGGTCGAAACCCGGCTGATGGGCGTCGAGGAAGCCAAGGAATCGGGTGCGCGCGCCCTGTTTGGCGAGAAATACGGCGATGAGGTGCGCGTGGTCGCCATGGGCGAACCCACCGGCAATAGCCTGGGATGGTCGGTGGAACTCTGCGGCGGCACGCATGTGCGCCGCACCGGCGATATCGGCCTAGTCTCCATCGTGGCGGAAAGCGCCGTGGGTGCCGGCGTGCGCCGCATCGAGGCCCTGACGGGCAAAGCAGCCCGCCATCGCGGCAATACCAATGTCGCCATCGTCGATGCCGCGGCCGGCTTGCTCCGGTCGGGCAGCCATGAAGTGCTCGACCGCATTTCGGCCCTGCAGGACAATATCAAGAAGATCGAGCGTGAGCTGACCGATGCCCGCAAGAAGCTGGCCCTTGGTGGCGGCGCCGGGTCGGGCGCCTCCGCGTCGGCCGACGAAAGCGTCAACGGGGTCACCTATGTCGGCCGCACCGTGGAAGGCATTCCCGCCAGGGACGTGAAGGGCCTGGTCGATACCGAGAAAAAGCGTATCGGCTCAGGCGTCGTGACGGTCGTGCTGAGGGGCGATGACGGCAAGGGCACGGTAGCCATCGGCGTCACCGACGACCTGACAGCACGCTATGCCGCCGGCAACCTGATCAAGCTGGCCACGGCCGCGCTTGGCGGGCAGGGCGGTGGCGGAAGGCCGGACATGGCGCAAGGCGGCGGGCCAGATGGCGGCAAGGCCGCCGAGGCGATTGCGGCGGTTCGCGCGGCGCTGTAACCGGAATCTTCCGGAGACCTCATCCTGAGCTCGTCGAAGGACGAGGTCGGGTGAGTGGAGGCTTGAGTGCCCACGACCTCGTGGTTCGACAAGCTCACCATGAGGTCTACTGGAAGATGACGGTCCTCACAGCCCCGTTCTGAAGAAGAACAGCCGCGGCTTCCAGACGATTTTCAGTTTCTCGGTCAGCACATTGGCCAGTCCTGCCGCGAGCACGATGACCAGGCCGATCACGGCGACATAGTCGGGGTATTCGCCGAAGAACAGCGCCCCGAACACGATGGCCCAGATCAGCTGGCTATACTGCACCGGCGCCACCAGATTGGCCGGCGAGCGCTTGGCAGCCGAGATCAGCAGCAGGCCGCCGGTCCCACCCAAGAGGCCAATGCCGAGGAATACCGCCATCTGCTCCAGCGACGGCAGCACGAAAAACGGGATCATCAGCAGCCCGTTGATGATGCCCGAATACAGCACCTGCAGGCCCACCAGGCTCACGCGCCGCTCCCTGGGCGCGACATGGCGCAGGATGATGGTGGTGATGCCGCCGAGAAAGACGCTGAAGAAAATTGCGAGATGCCCCAGTTGCAGGTCGCGCACGCCGGGGCGGATGACCAGCACGACGCCGAGAAAGCTGATAATCAGCAGCAGCCAGCGATGGGCGGCCACATGTTCCTTGAGCACCAGCACGCCGAGCAGGGTCACCACGATCGGCGTCAGGAAGCCGATGGCATAGACGTCGGCAAACGGAATGTGGGTGAAGGCAAACATCACGCAGGCCGTGCTGGTGATGGCGGTGGCGCAGCGCAGATGCACCAGCCAGGGATGTTGCAGCTTGTAGAGATCGCGCCAGCGCTCGCCGCGCTTGGTCAGCATGACGGGAATGATGGAGAGGCTCGTGGTGAAAAACGCGATCTCGAACACCGACATGGCCGGGCCGGTGGCCTTGATGAGGGCGTCGGCGACGGAAAAGCTGGCATAGGCCAGAAACGCGAAGAGGACGCCGACCGGCATCGAAATATCCAGGAAATAGAAAGGACTCGAAAGACTGGCCGTACCATACAAGCGATGCGGCGGGCCGTCGACGGGATCGAACTATATTTCGGGACCCTGCACTTCGGTAATGTTGCTGGGCGGGCCGGGTCGCACAGCGCGATATTCGGCAAAGCGGCCGGCAATGCGCGCCCGTGCGCCATCCACGAAGACGTTGACGAGGCCGGACAGGACCACGACGGCAAGCCCGATATAGGCCAATAGGTCCGGATATTCGAAGTAGAAGAAGGCGCCCAGCCCGATGGCCCAGACGATCTGCACATACTGGATGGGGGCGACCTGGCTGGCCGGGGCATTGCGGGTGGCTGATATCAGCAGAATATGGCCCAGGCCGACCAGGCTCCCCGAAGCGGCCAGCAGGCCGAATTGCTGCAGCGTGGGCATGACGAAGGTGGGCACCATCAGGACCGCGTTGACGACGATCACATAGATCGCCGGCAGGGCGATCAGGCTCACCCGCTTCTCGGTCGGGGCTATGACGCGCAAAATCGTGGTGGTCGAGGCGCCGAAGACGGCGCAGAGCAGGGCGGTCAGGTGGCCGAATTCCAGTTCGCGAAAGCCGGGCCGCACCACCAGCATGACACCGACAAAGCCCAGGGTGAGCATGGACCAGCGCACGATATCGACGTGTTCCCGCAGGATGAGCACCGACATCACGGTGATGAAGAGCGGCATCATGAAGACCAGCGAATAGGTCTCGGCGAAGGGAATGGTGGTGAAGGACACCGTGACCAGGATCGACGAGGCCACCCCGGTAAACGAGCGCAGGTGGACCAGCCCAGGATGCCTGAGGCGGAAGCTGTCGCGCCAGTGTTCGCCTTTCGGCTTGGCAAAGGCGGCCGGGATGAGACTGAAGACGGCGATGAAGAAGCCGATCTCGAAGACGGAGAGGCTCTGGCCGAAACCCTTGATGATGGCGTCGCCACACGAATAGACCGAATAGGCGACAACTGCATACAACACGCCGACCGGCATGACACATCCAGAAAAACGAGGGCTGCGGGCAATGGAGCGACCCTAGTGGGCGCCAGGCATTCCGTCGATGGAAATTGTGTCGCGGCCTATTGCTGCACGGCCGGCGCGATGATTTCGATGCGGTTGGTCCAGATATAGCCTTCGAAACTGTCCGGCACCTGCGCCAGCTGGTCCAGCGTGTCGATGCCGGCTGTGCCGGGATCACCGGCATCGTAAGGTCCGAGCAGGATCACCTGGCTGCCGGCCTTGCGGATACGCTCGAGGAACAGGTTGGGCCAGCCCCAGACAAAGGGCGCCACATTGACCG
The DNA here is from genome assembly GCF_007859655.1 of Devosia ginsengisoli. Lineage (NCBI taxonomy): Bacteria > Pseudomonadati > Pseudomonadota > Alphaproteobacteria > Hyphomicrobiales > Devosiaceae > Devosia > Devosia ginsengisoli. The sequence continues at coordinate 1,688,367 of NZ_CP042304.1, read as the reverse complement.
GCAGCATGACCTTGGTGTTGCGGCAGGCCTCGGGCATGTAGCCGGTCCAGCCCAGGCCCTCATATTGCAGCAGGCAATCGACCAGGCCGCGGCGTGACCAGACGGCGAGACCGTCAATCTGGCCGGCCGCCTGATAGGTCGGCTCGTCCCCGCCATAGGCGCCCCAGACGGCGTGGCGCCATTCGGGACGTTCGTCGACAAGAGCCGCCAGCATGTCGCCTTCGCGCGCCTCCCGGCTCTTGAAATTGACCAGGAATTGCCGGTCCGGCATGGCCGACAGCACTTCCTTGAGCTCGGGCATCTGACCCACGCCGGTGCCGCGCAGCGGGAAGGTGGCGCCGCCATCGGCGGTGTAGCCGTAGCCGATGTCGAGCGTCTTGAGATAGGCCATGTCATGGCTTCGGGTCTCGCCCGTGCCCTCGGTGCGGCAATCGATGGTCCAGTCATGCAGCACGGCAAACTGGCCGTCGGTGGTCGGATGCACATCGAGCTCGACAATGTCGGCGCCGGCAGCGAAAGCGGCCTGCATCGAGGCAATGGTGTTCTCGATATATTGGTGCTCGGGCGGATAGATGCGCTCGGAGGTGCAGGTGTCATTCTCCAGGCCTTCACGGTTGAAGGTCTGGTGAATGCCGCGATGGGCGATCAGCGTCACTTGCGGCTCGGCGGGCGGCGCCACACGCCAGCTGGCGTTGAACACATAGATGCCCGCTGCCAGCACCAGCAATGCCAGCAGAATTCGCCGCAACCAACGCATCACGATTCCCCCAAATGCCCCGGCCGCAGAATTGGCAGGTAATGAGTTTGAAATGTGGCGCCTTGCCAGGGACCGGCGAATCCCGCATCACTCTGAGTGATGGTTCCGGCCGCCCCTCTCGGGCGGCGGGATTAAAAGGGAACACGGTGCGACGTACCCATCAGGGCGCAAGACCGTGGCTGCCCCCGCAACTGTGAGCGGATAGCGACACCGGGAATTACCACTGGCCGAATGGCTGGGAAGGTCCGGCGCCGCAGCGACCCGCGAGCCAGGAGACCTGCCGTCATCCTTTCCTTTCAACCCGGCCGGGGTGTGCCGCGGGAGACGATGATGACCAGTTGCCGCGACATCGCTGCTATTCCGCTGCTCGGATCGCCCGTGCCCTCCTGCCAGACGGCGGAGGTTGCCCATGGCATCCGGCGGCATTTCGGCTGACCGCTTCACCGGCGCGCATCCGGCGCGGCTCGAACTCATCGACCTCAGCTGGGGCGTCGGCTTGGGTGATCCCATTGTGGGGCCGCTGTCCCTGGCGGTCGAGCCGGGCCAGATGCTGGCTCTGGTCGGTCCCAATGGCGCGGGCAAGTCCAGCCTGTTGCGCTGTCTTTATCGCTACCATCGGCCATCCACCGGCATGGTCCGCCTCGATGGGCAGGATATCTGGTCGCTGCCCGGCAAGGCCGTGGCCAGGCGTATCGCCACGGTTTTGCAGGAACAGGCCTCAGATTTCGGCCTCACTGTCGCTGAAATCGTCGAGCTGGGCCTGACGCCGCATCGCGGCGGCTGGGGCACGGATCGGGGCGACTACGATTCCGTCGAAGCCGTGCTTGATCTGATGGAGCTGACCCATCTGGCGCCGCGCGACCTTGCCACTTTGTCCGGCGGCGAGCGGCAAAGGGTGATGATTGCCCGAGCCTTGCTGCAGAAACCTGATCTTCTGATTCTGGACGAGCCGACCAATCACCTCGACATCAGGCACCAGCTCGAAGTGCTCGATCTGCTCGGGCGGCTGGCCTGCACCGTCATCGTTTCGCTGCACGATCTGGCGCTGGCCTCGGCTCATGCCGACCGGGTGCTACTGCTCGATGGGGGCCGTGTTGCCGCCCTCGGTGCGCCGGCCGAAGCGCTCACCCAATCCACCATTCGCGCGGCCTTTGCCGTCGAAACCCTGCTCGACGCCCATCCGGCCACCGGAAGGCCGCGTCTCAGCTTCTACCTCCCCAACCAGATCCAGGAGTGATCTCATGCGCCTCGTTCTTGCCATGGCCGCGCTGGCGGCCGCCAGCTCTACGGCTCTTGCCGCCGGCTATCCGGTGACCGTGCAGAGCTGCAATCGCGACGTGACCTTCGAGTCCGCCCCGCAGCGCGCCGTCTCCAACGACGTCAATCTCACCGAGATGATGCTGGCCCTGGGCCTCACCGACCACATGGCCGGCTATACCGGCGTTTCGAGCTGGAAGACGCTGGACGAGACGTTGCGCGAAGGCGTGGCCGAATTGCCGGAGCTGTCGCCGGAATATCCGAGCAAGGAAGTGCTGCTCGGCGCCGATGCCGATTTCTATTTTGCCGGCTGGAACTATGGCATGCGCGTCGGCGGCGAGGTGACCCCCGAGACGCTGGCAGAATTCGATATTGCCGTCTACGAACTGACCGAGAGCTGCATCCACATCATGGACAAGCCCAAGGCCTCCATGGATGATCTCTACAGTGACCTGCTCAATCTCGGCGCCATCTTCGATGTTGCCGATCGGGCCACGGCGCTGGTCGGCGGTTATAAGCAGGAGCTGGCCGATTTCCAGGCCACGCTGCCACTGCTCGAAGCGCCGGTGCCGGTCTTCGTCTATGACTCGGGCGAGGACAAGCCGTTCACCGCCGGGCGCTTCGCCATTCCCACCGCGCTGATCGAGGCGGCGGGCGGCGTCAATATCATGGACGACGTGCAGTCGAGCTGGGTCGAGATCGGCTGGGAACCGGTGATCGAGCGCAATCCGGAGGTGATCGTCATCGTCAACTATGGCGAAGTGACCGCTGAGCAGAAGATCGATTTCATGAAGTCCAACCCGGCCTTTGCGTCCATTCCGGCGGTGGCCAATGACCGCTTCGTGGTGCTCGAATATGTCGAGGCGACGCCCGGCCCGCGCAATATCGCGGCGGTAAAGCGCCTCGCAACAGCCTTCCGGGAGTAGGGTCTTGTCGCACCGCCACCTCGCCACCGGCCGCCGCCACGCGGCTGCTCACTGGATGCCGGTTCTCATCGGGGGGCTGGCCATCCTGCTCGTCGTCACCATGTCGGTGGCAACAGGGGCCGGGGCGGTGCCCATTCCCGTCGAAACAGTCTGGCGCATCATCGCGTCCAAGCTCATGCCCGGCAGCGTTGTCGTGGACTGGTCGTCCGGCCGCGAGGCCATCGTCTGGGAGGTGCGCCTTCCGCGCATCGTGCTGGGGGGCCGTTGTCGGGGCCAGCCTCGCCGTCGTCGGGGCGGCCCTGCAATCGGTCACGCGCAACCCGTTGGCCGATCCGCATCTGCTGGGCATTTCATCCGGCGCCGGTTTCGGGGCGATCCTCGTGCTGTTGCATACCGGCATGTTCCTCGGCCTCGTCACCGTGCCGCTCTTCGCCTTTGGCGGCGCGCTGGTGGCGACCGGGCTGGTATTGGCCGTCTCCAATCTCACCAAGTCGCACAGCGCCGGCCGGCTGGTACTGGCTGGCGTTGCGATCAGCTTCATCATCACCGCCGCGGGCAATCTCTTCATCTTTCTCGGTGATCCCCGCGCGGCCCACACCGTGGTGTTCTGGATGCTGGGCGGACTGGGCCTGGCGCAATGGCCGCAATTGCCCTTTCCGCTGGTGGCCTTGCTGGTCTGCGGCGGTTACCTCATCGCGCGCGCCCGGGCGCTCAATGCCATGACGCTGGGCGATGAGAGCGCCACCACACTGGGCATTCCCGCCAGCCGGTTCCGGCTCACGGTCTTCATCGTCTGTGCGCTGCTGACGGGCTCGGCGGTGGCCTTTTCCGGCGTCATCGCCTTTGTCGGGCTGATGATCCCCCATATCGTCCGCATGGGGGTTGGCGGGGATTACCGGCGAGTGCTGCCGCTCTCCGCGCTGGTCGGGGCCATCTTTCTGGTGCTGGCCGATATTGCCGCGCGGACCCTGATGCCGCCGCAAGACATGCCGATCGGCGTGCTGACAGGCGTGATCGGCGGGCTGTTCTTCGTCGGCCTGTTGCGCTGGCGTAAAACGGGGGCCGAGTAGTTCCGGCAAGTCACCTCTATTGTCTGAACGAAGCATTCATTCCGGCGTCATCTGGCGCGTGATTTCAATTGCGCGCTATTGTGCGGTGCTCGATAGTCGAGGCCGCTGCTGGAGGGCTACCCATGCGGATTGTTCGAAACTTCTTGCTGGGGGCCATTGCGGCGCTCGGCCTGGCGCTGCCGGCACTTGCCGCCGAGCGGGCCATTATCGTGCTTGATGGGTCGGGCTCGATGTGGGCGCAGATCGACGGCAAGGCGCGCATCACCATTGCACGCGAGACGCTGCACGAAGTGCTGTCCACGCTGCCCGACGATCTCGAACTCGGCTTCATGACCTATGGCCACCGCGAGAAGGGCAATTGTTCCGATATCGAAATGCTGGTGGAGCCGGCTACCGGCACTGGCGCGGCCATTGCGGCCGCAGCGGACAAGATCAATCCCAAGGGCATGACGCCGATTTCAGACGCGGTGCGCCTGGCGGCCGAAGACCTGCGCTTCACCGAGCAGAAGGCCACCGTGATCCTTATCACCGATGGGCTTGAAACCTGCGAGGTCGATCCCTGCGCATTGGCATCCGATCTCGAAGCCCAGGGCATCGACTTCACCACCCACGTCCTCGGTTTCGGCCTGTCGGACGACGAGGGGCAGCAGGTGGCGTGCCTCGCCGAAAATACCGGCGGCAAGTATCTGTCGGCCAATGATGGGAATGCGCTGGTCGAGGCGCTGACCACCACGGTGGCACAGGTGGTGCAGGCCGAACCGGAGCCGGTTCCAGAGCCGGAACCTGAACCCGAGCCGGTGGCCGACTACAATTACAAGCCCACCGCGTCCCTGTCGGAAGGCGGCCCCGATCTCACCAGCGACTACGGCGATCTGGTCTGGGAATGGTACAAGCCGGCGGCCGATGGCAGCCAGGGCGAATATGTTGGCACCGACTATAATTCGGACTTCGAAGGTGCGTTGGAGCCGGGCGACTACATCATGACCGCCAAAGTGGGCTATGCCATCGCATCCCAGCCCGTGACCATCGAGGCCGGCAAGATCGCCACGCCGCATTTCGTGCTCAATGGCACCATTCTCAAGCTGCATCCGCTGCCCAGCGAGGGTGCCGATGTCGATGAAAATGCCGCGGTCGAAATCCGCCATGCCGGCGACTATGTCACCACCAATTACGGTGACACCAACCTGGTCGTTCCGGCCGGGGCGCTCGAGGTCGATGTGTCCATCGGCGAAGCGACCGTGACGCGCAGTTATGACGCGGTGGCGGGCGAGACGATCGATGAGGATGTCATTGTCGGCGTCGGCCGGGCCGAAATCGCCTCGTTCTATGTCGAGGGCATGCCGGCGTCGGACGATATCTTCATCGAGATCTTTGGGGCCGCCAAGGCGATCGATGGCTCGCGCAAGTCGGTGACCTACAACTATGGCAGCGACGTGAGTTTCGAATTGCCGGAGGGTGACTATGTCGCCGTCTATCGGCTGCGCGGGGCCGAGGGCGAAGCGCCGTTCTCGATCAAGACGGCGGAACTGACCGAGGTCCCCCTGGTGCTCGATGCCGGCATTCTCGCGGTCACTACGCCCGGTGACAACTATGTCGAGGTATTCGGCGCGGCCAAGAGCATCGATGGCAGCCGCAAATCCTTCGACTACGGCTATGGCCCGGAATTCCAGACCACTCTGCCGGATGGAGACTATGTCGTGTTCACCCGCATCGGTGATGGCGAGAGCGAAACCCCGATCACCATCAAGGGCGGCGAGCGGTTCGAGCTGACCGTGGAAGCGGCCGCGGCGGGCAAGAGCAAATAGGCTGCCCGCAGATACGAGAAGGGCGCCCGATGGGCGCCCTTTGCGTTTTGAATCAGTCGTCGAAACTGACATCGCCTCCGCTGGAGGTGTCTACGTCGCGGTCTGCAGGGTTGCCCCGGACCTCGATATCGCCACCGCTCGACGCGTCGGCCTTGATCCCCGCCGTAGCATGTACCGACACATTGGCGCCGCTGGAGGCCTCTGCCGCGACGTTGCTGGCCACAAGGTCATCCGCGTCGATATCGGAGCCACTGGAGGCGTCGGCTTCCACCGTATCGGCGGAGCCGCTGATTTCAATATCGGACCCGCTGGATGCGGAGACGATGGCGTGGCCCAGTACGGCGTCGGTCACCTTGATATCGGCGCCGCTCGATGCGTCGAGTTCGAGCCGCTCGCTGGTCACGGCGATCACGCCGACATCGGCGCCCGAGCTGGCGGTAACGCCGGCCAAAGCGGGCATGGTGATGTCGATGGTGATGGCGTTGCCGCTATTGAGCAACTGGCCGACCAGCCCGCCGCTGATGATGAAATCGAGGAAGCTCTGCTCGAAACGGGCGGTCAGGGTGCCGCCATCGACGCTGATCTGCAGATGGTCCAGCGCATCCTGGCTGCGCGATTCCGCACGAACCGAAAAGCTGTCGCCCTGGGTGATCCGGGCGTCGAGCCCGGTGGCGATGTCGACGCGGTCGAAACCGCTGAAATCGTAGTCGGCGCTCTGCGCGAATGCGGCACTGCCGAGGAGAAGGCTGGCTGTTGCGGTGGTGGCGATTGCGATACTGCGGCGCATGTCTGATCCCTCCAATGAGCCCTGGACCCATCGCATATGGGCGGGCATCAGCGCCGCTCAACCCGCGTCGGGCGACAAAAATCGCCAGGAGCGGGGTTGAAGGTAACATCCGTGTTACCTAGCGCGCAAAGAAAAGGCCGGGTCGCGCGGACCCGGCCTTTCGAATTTCATGCGTAACGGGTTGGTTACGCCATGGCCTTCTGCAGGTTCTGGTCGATGGCGTCGAGGAAGCCGAGGGTCGAGAGCCACGGCTGGTCGGGTCCGACGAGCAGGCTCAGGTCCTTGGTCATCTTGCCTTCTTCGATCGTGTCGACGGTGACCTTTTCGAGGGTGGCGGCGAACTTGGCCAGCGCCTCATTGTCATCGAGCTTGGCGCGGTGGGCCAGGCCACGGGTCCAGGCGAAGATCGAGGCGGTGGAGTTGGTCGAGGTTTCCTTGCCCTGCTGATGCTGGCGGTAGTGACGGGTCACCGTGCCGTGGGCGGCCTCGGCTTCGACGATCTTGCCATCGGGCGTGGCCAGGACCGAGGTCATCAGGCCCAGCGAGCCAAAACCCTGCGCCACGATGTCGGACTGCACGTCGCCATCATAATTCTTGCAGGCCCAGACATAACCGCCGGACCATTTGAGGGCCGAAGCGACCATGTCGTCGATCAGGCGGTGCTCGTACCAGATCTTGGCGGCCTCGAACTTTTCCTTGAACTCGGCCTCGTAGATCTCCTGGAAGATGTCCTTGAAGCGGCCGTCATAGGCCTTGAGGATGGTGTTCTTGGTCGACAGATAGACCGGCACGCCGCGGGCAAGGCCGTAGTTGAAGCTCGCATGGGCGAAGTCGCGGATCGAATCGTCGAGATTGTACATGGCCATTGCGACGCCGGCGCCCGGGGCCTGGAACACTTCGTGCTCGATGACCTTGCCGTCTTCGCCGGTGAACTTGATGGTCAGCGTGCCCTTGCCGGGGAACAGGAAGTCGGTGGCGCGATACTGGTCGCCGAAGGCATGGCGGCCGACAATGATCGGCTGGGTCCAGCCGGGCACGAGGCGCGGCACGTTCTTGCAGATGATGGGCTCGCGGAAGATCACGCCGCCCAGGATGTTGCGGATGGTGCCGTTGGGCGACTTCCACATCTTCTTGAGCTTGAACTCTTCGACGCGCTGTTCATCGGGGGTGATGGTCGCGCATTTGATGCCCACGCCGTGCTTCTGGATCGCCTTGGCGGCATCGACCGTGATCTGGTCGTCGGTGGCGTCGCGGCTTTCCACGCTGAGGTCGTAATATTCGATCGGCAGGTCGAGATAGGGGTGGATGAGCTTGTCCTTGATCGCCTGCCAGATGATCCTGGTCATCTCGTCGCCGTCGAGATCGACGACCGGGTTGGCGACTTTGATTTTGCTCATCGGAAATATCTCCCTGAAATCCGCATATTGGCCCTCTGGCCTTCGGCGTGCCCTATAGCATCGGTGCGCCGCGGCGCAAAGCCGGCAAAGGGCAAGGGGGCATGCCGGTTGACATCGTGCATATGCACGCTTATCTGGCAGCACATGATCGACGATTTCGACCTTTGCCTCGTTCTCAATACGCGTATGGCGGCTCGTGCGGTGACTCGTCGTGCCGATCGCAAATTGCGCGGCTTCGGCGTCACTGCGGCGCAGTTCAACATATTGGGGGCGCTGGCGAACCATCCGGGACGCTCGATCACCGACACGGCCAATGCGCTGGCCATGGACCGCACCACGCTGTCGCGCAACCTGGCGCTGCTCGAACGCAAGGGGCTGGTCGCCAGCGCGCCGGCCGGGCGCGGCAATGGCCGCCTTGGCGCCCTTACCAAGCAGGGTCGCGAGACCTTTGATGCCATCTTACCCGAATGGCGCCGCTCGCAGGCGGAACTGCGGGAGGCACTCGCCAGTCCGGATTTTGACACTGTCATCGACGGGCTTCGGCATCTGTCGCGGCTTTAGCGACATCGCCCTGCCGCAATTCTGAGAAATTCACTCCGTGCATATACACAGGAACCCATCATGCTGAAGCCCGATCCCGCCGATCCCATCGTTGTCACCGGCATGGGTGCCGTCAGCCCCTTGGGCGTTGGCGTCGATACCCTCTGGCAGGGGCTTGTCGCCGGCCGCAGTGGCATCGTCCACAATGACCGCTTCGATACGAGCGAGTTCGTCAGCCACATTGCCGGCCTCGTTCCGACGAAGGACAAGAACCCGAACGGTTTCGATGCTGCCGATTTCATCGACGGCAAGGAAATCAAGAAGATGGACCTGTTCATCCAATATGCCATCGGTGCGGCGGCCGAGGCGCTGGACCAGGCCGGTTGGCACCCGACCGCGCCCGAGGACCAGGCGGCAACGGCCACCATCATCGGCTCGGGCGTCGGCGGCTCGCCCGTCATGGCCCGCGCGGTGGAAATCATCCAGCAGAAGGGTCCACGGCGCCTGTCGCCGTTTACGGTGCCATCCTTCCTCGCCAATCTGGCGGCTGGCTGGCTGTCCATCCTCCACAGTTTCCGTGGTCCCATCGGCACGCCGGTCACCGCCTGTGCAGCCTCGGCCCAGGCCATTGGCGACGGCATGCGGCTGATCATGACCGGCGAAGCCGAAGTCGCGGTGGTTGGCGGCGCCGAAGGCTCGGTCGACCCCATTTCCATCGGCGGGTTCGGTGCTTCGCGCGCGCTGAGCGGCAGTTATGCCGATGAGCCGCACAAGGCGTCGCGTCCCTTCGACAAGGGACATGACGGCTTCGTGCTGGCCGAGGGGGCAGCGGTGCTGGTCATCGAAAAGCTCAGCCATGCGCTGGCCCGGGGCGCCACGCCGTTGGCGGTGCTCGCCGGTTACGGCACCTCCGCCGATGCCTATCACCTGACGGCCGGCTCGCCTGATGGGGCGGGGGCGCAGGTCGCCATGCGCAACGCGCTTGCCATGGCCGGCGTCGACCAAAGCCAGGTTGGCTATGTCAACGCCCATGCAACCTCGACCGCAGTCGGCGACACGGCCGAAATCGCCGGCATTGCCGCCGTCTTCCCCGGCCGGGGCAAGGATCTTTCTGTGTCCTCGACCAAGTCCGCTACGGGCCATCTGCTGGGCGCGGCGGGCGCGCTGGAGGCCATCATTTCGGTCAAGGCGCTGCGTGAAGGCATGCTGCCACCGACGATCAACCTCGATGATCCGGTGGAGGAAGCCGATATCTTCGACCTCGTGCCCAATGTCGCCAAGCCCAAGGAAATCGACTATGCGCTGTCGAACTCGTTCGGCTTCGGCGGGGTCAATGCGGCGCTGGTTTTCGGCAAGGCACCTGCCTGAGCTACTTGGCAGGCAGGGTCTCGACGAAGCCGCGCGCCAGTGCGATCCAGTCGAGCAGCACCTCGTCGTCTTCCAGCACGTCGCCGCTGACTTCGACGAAGCCCGCCATGGTCCTGCTGCCCATGGTCATGGGTCGAGCGCCGGGCAGCGTGAGGGCTGCGTCGTAGCCCTCCTTGCCGACCCGGACCAGCAGGCCGCCATCCTTCATCGGGCACACCAGCATATTGCCACCGAGCATGAAGCAGCGGCCGCCGAACATTTTCTGCTCGGTGATGGTGAGCCGCTGGTCGAGCAGGTTGCGGATGCGGTCGGACAGTTCCTCGACGGCCAGGCTCATTGCGGGTCCTCCCGATAACGCTCGTGCCAGGGCAGGTGGTCGGCAATCAGGTCCCAATCGCGGTGGCTGCGTGCGAAGATGAGCTGGTTGGGTACGAACCAGTCATTCTGCCCGGAGAACAGGCCGACGGGGAGGATGGCGAAACCGGGCGCCCGCGAACTCCGCGCATGAATGGTGGTGCCGCATTCGGGGCAGAAGTGCCGGGTGAAGGTTGCGCCGGAATCGGCTGGCCGGGACCAGGATTTCGTAGCGCCGACCACGCTGATCGCGTCGGCGGGCAACAAGACGACGCTGGAATGGCCACTGCCCGAGACGTGCTGGCAGTTGTCGCAGGCGCATTGAAACATGGAGGCCACGCGCCCGCTGGCGGTCAGGGTGATCGCCCCGCAATCGCAACGGGCGGTAAGGTCGATCATGGGATGTTCTGAACTGGACATGGGTGTGAGGCTGGCACGCGGCCACATCGGCGGCAAGGCCGGTCTTGCCTTTGCGCGCCTGAGTGGCGAGAGTGCGGCGCCAAAACGGGGGAGGCATGGCGCTCTATCCAGACTATCCGATCCGCACCGAGCGGCTGACACTGCGGCCCTTCACGCGAGGCGACGTCGATGCCGTCTATGCCTATCGGCGGCGGGAGGATGTGGCGCGCTATCTGTTCGACGTGGCGCTGAGCCGGGAGGAATGCGCGCTGGCGGTGCAGCAGCGCATCGGCCAGGTGGCGCTGGAGGCCGATGGCGACAAGATCATCCTGGCGGCGGAGCTCAACCAGACCAGCAGCGTCATCGGCGAGGTCTCGCTGATCCTGCGCAGCGCCGATGCACGACAGGGCGAGGTCGGCTGGATATTCGATCCGGATTATCAGGGGCAGGGCTATGCCACCGAAGCGGCCACGGCGCTGCTCGATCTCGCCTTCGGGCCGGGTGACCAGCATCGCGTTTCGGCGCGCTGCGATGTGCGCAACGGGTCTTCCTGGCGGCTGATGGAGCGGCTGGGCATGCGGCGGGAAGCCCATTTTCGCGAGCATGCCCTGTTCAAGGGCGAGTGGGACGAAGAATTCGTCTATGCCATGCTGCGCCGCGAATGGCTGGGGCGCCGGAACTAGGCTTTTTGGCGCCTTCACCATGCCCGACGGCGGGCGCCATCCGTTAGTATTCTTTTCCAGACGGCGGCAGGAACTTCCCCGACTCCGGCGGCGTTGGAGGCTTTGGGCTTGCAACGACTTTGCGGAGGGATCGCAGCTGCCATGACGTCACTGATTTTGCCCATTCACACCGACCGTCTGACCCTGCGAACCTTCGAACGTGGCGATATCGAGGGCCTCTGCGCCTATCACGCGTTGCCATCGGTGCAGCGCTACGTGTTCAGCCGCACGCGCGACCGTACCGAGATTGCCGGGGCGCTTAAGATCATGCGCGAGCATGTGAGCCTGCAGCGGCCGGGCGATACGCTGACGCTGGCGGTGATCCGCAGGGGCGACCAGACGCTTGTCGGTCATGTGGCACTGCGCTGGTCCGATGCGACGGCGGGGCAGGGCGAGGTGTTGTTCGTGGTCAATCCGGCCCATGCCGGGCAGGGCTATGCCGGGGAGGCGCTGGCGGCGCTGTTCGATCTGGCCTTCGACCATTTCCACATTCACCGGGTCTTTGCCCGCAGCGATGGCCGCAACCACCATTCGATCAAGCTGATGCAGCAATTGGGCATGCGGCTCGAAGCGCATTACCGGGAGCACGCTTTGTTCCAGGGCGAGTGGGACGAGGAATTGCATTTCGCCATTCTCGATCGCGAATGGCAGCGATCCACCAAGGTCAGGGATTTGCCGATCCGCCATCGCGTCGCCTGAATTGCCTTGAGCCCGCGAAAGGGGTTATGAGCGCCTGACCTTTCTGGATTGGGCGTCATGGCCGGAACCGACACATCCATCAAAATCGAGCTGCGGCCGTCGCCGGCGGTAATCCTGTGCGAGCCGCAGCTGGGCGAAAATATCGGCACGGCGGCGCGGGCCATGGCCAATTTCGGCCTGTGGGACCTGCGCCTGGTGCGACCGCGCGACGGCTGGCCCAACGAAAAGGCCGTGGCGGCCGCCTCGCGCGCCGACCATGTCATCAGCCATGTGCGGGTGTTCGAAACGCTGGAAGCGGCCATTGCCGACCTCGAACTGGTGCTGGCTACCACGGCGCGGTCGCGCGATCTGCAGAAGGAAGTGATCGGCCCCGATATCGCCGCCCAGCGCATGGCGGTCCAGATCGCGGCCGGAAAGGGCGTCGGCCTGTTGTTCGGCCGCGAGAAATGGGGCCTGCTCAACGAGGAAGTGGCGCTGGCCGATACCATCGTCACCCTGCCGGTCGAGCCGGCGTTTGCTTCGCTCAACATCGCGCAGGCGGTGCTGATCCTGGCATATGAGTGGCGGCGGCAATCGGGGCAGGCGGAAACCCTGCCCTTTGGCAGTGGCCTTTCCGAAGTGGCGCCCAGGAGCGAACTGGTCGGGCTGTTCGAGCATCTGGAGGGCGTACTCGACCAGACGGGCTTTTTCACCACGCCGGAGAAGAAGCCCAGCATGATCCACAATCTGCGCACGGCGCTGACGCGTGGCAGTTTCTCCTCGCAGGAAATCCGCACCCTGCGCGGGGTCATTTCCTCCATCGATCGGCGTCACCAGCGGCCCAACCCCAACCGGCAGAAGTAACCGGCGGGCAACGGAGCCGCTTATTTTATTGCCGCCGAACGGATTTCGCCGGAACGGCTTTGACTGCGCTTCGGCGCCATGGCACTTCCAGATCATGAGCACCGCCGTTCCCACCGAGCCGTCCCGCCTGGCTTTCACCTATATCGGCTTCCGTTTTTTCTGGCTGACGACGCTGCTGGTCAGCTTCGCGGTGCAGATCATGTCGGTGTCCATTGCCTGGCAGATCTACGATGTCACCGGCAATGTGTTCCTGCTCGGGCTGGTCGGGCTCAGCCTGTTCCTGCCGGCACTGCTGCTCATTCTCGTGACGGGTCTCACCGCCGACCGCTTCAATCGCCGCATGATCATGGCGGTCTGCCTCAGCGTCGAACTGCTCTGCGCCTTGGGGTTTCTCGCCTTCGTCAATGCCGAGGCGCATGAGGTCTGGCCGATCTTCGGCATCCTGGTCGTGCTGGGCACGGCCCGTGCCTTCTGGGGGCCGGCGGCGCAGTCGCTGGCGCCCAATCTGGTGCCGCCGGAGGCGCTCAGCAATGCCATCACGGTCAATGCCTCCGCCTGGCAGATGGCCTCGATCATGGGGCCGGCCGCCGGCGGGCTGCTCTATGGTATTTCGCCAACCGTGGCCTTTGGCACGGGCGCGGTGTTGTTGATGCTCGCGGTGGTCAGCGTCCTGCTGATTCCGAAGCCGGCGCAGCGGGGGCGGGCCAGGCGAAAAGCCTCGAAACCATTTTCGGCGGCTTCCGCTACATCTTTTCCAACAAGGTGGTGCTGGGCGCCATTTCACTCGACATGTTCGCCGTCCTGATGGGCGGTGCGGTGGCGTTGCTGCCGGTCTATGCCAAGGATATCTTGCATGCCGGGCCGCAGGAGCTGGGTCTGCTGCGCGCTGCGCCGGGCATCGGCGCCATCGCCATGGCGCTGTTCCTGACGCGGTTTCCTATCAGAGACCATGCCGGCAAGCTGCTGTTTCTGTTCGTGGGGCTGTTCGGCCTGTTCACGCTGATCTTCGGGCTTTCGACCACGGCCTGGATTTCCATTCCGGCGTTGGCGCTGGTGGGCGCATCCGATATGGTCAGTGTCACCATTCGCGAGACCATCATGCAGCTCTGGACGCCCGAGGAGGTGCGCGGGCGGGTCAATGCGGTCAATTCGGTGTTCATCGGCGCGTCGAACGAACTGGGTGAATTCCGCGCCGGCACGGTGGCCCACTTTATCGGGCCGGTTGCTGCGGTGGTCATTGGTGGGGTTGGCGCCATCGGCGTCGCCATCATCTGGAGCCGCATTTTCCCCGGTCTGCGCGAACAGCGCAGCCTCGCCAAGCGGATGGTCGACTAGGCGGCCTTGTCGCGCCACGCCACCTTGCCGCGATAGAACAGTTCGACAAATGGCATGGCAACCGAGAAGGGCAATGCGCCCAGGGCGACCACTTGCAATAGCGTGGCGTTTTCGATGGCGAAGTGGCCGCGCTCGGCACTCAGCAGCAATTGGGCCACGGTCTGAAACGCCAGGTGGAAGCCGATGCCGGTCCAGACCGAGCTGGTGATGACTCGCAATATGCCCAGGATGGCGCCCATCACGTAAAAGAGCGAGGCATGGAGTGGTTCGATGTCGCCCGATGAGAGGAACCACAGCGCCACGCCCCAGCTACCGAACAAGATGGCCTGTACCGCCACCGCCGCCCAGAGCGGCAGGATCTTGCCGAGATTGGCCTGGATATACCCGCGAAAGGCCAATTCCTCGGGCAGGGCTTCGAGCAGGAAGACCAGCACGATCAATAGGGGCACGAAGGCGAGGATTTCGCTCCACGGGGCCAGGGGCGTGACCGTTACCAGCCCAAGGGCCAGGCAGACGGTTATGCCGACGGCGAAGGGCAGCAGCCATGCCACGGCCCCGATGGCGAAGGGGCGGAGGGCCGACAGATCGAGCGCTAGGCCGAGCCCGGCCATGGGTTCCCGGTCGAAATAGCGTCGCGCCAGCACGACCAGCGGCACGGCCAATCCCGTTGTCAGCAGCGCCATGACGATGTGGCGATCCACGGCATAATCCGGGCCGAACAGGGCGATCGCGATCACCGATTTCGTATGGAATATGGCGAGCAGGGCAAGCCAGAGGATGGCGACGCGCATGGCGGGGGAGCGGATCAGGCGGAGACCTCCGTTGGTTCGAGTGCGGCAAACGTGGGGACGTTTGGCGCCGCTGTCCAGCCCTTGGGGCATTTATGGCCCGAATGCTCGACACTGTGGCGAGCGTCACGTAGCGTTCCACTGGAACGGGAGGCTGGCATGGCCAAGGGCTACTGGATCGCGCAGGTCGATGTCGAAGACACGGAGCGCTACGGCGAATATTCCGCGCTGATCGATGCGACACTGGCGCCGTTTGGCGGCCGGTTCCTGGTACGGGGCGGCCGACGAGAGGATGTCGAAGGCGTGACGCGCCAGCGCGCCATCCTGATCGAATTCGACAGCTATGAGCAGGCGCTGGCCTGTTACCGCTCCGACGCCTACCAGGCCATCATTCCTTTACGCGCCGGCGCTGCCATGGCCGACATCGTGGTGGTCGAGGGCGAGGGCGCCCGCTAGGCTGCCTGTTCAAATCAATATCCGGAATTGCCATGCCACCCGTTGCCGCCGCCCCCTCCGCCATGTCCTCACATCAGAGCGGGATGGCCATCATGATACTGGCGGTGGTGCTGGTGCCGATAGGCGATGCCCTGTCCAAATCCATGACGGCGGTGCTTGGCCCCTTCGAGATCGCCTTCTGGCGTTTCGCCCTGCAAATGCTGATCCTGGGGCTGGTTCTGCTGGTGTTGCGGCAAAGGTTGGAGCGGGGCAGTCCCCTGCTTCTGCTGCTGGGCGGCCTGACCTCGGCCTCTGTCCTCGTTGCGCTCATCGGCGCCTTCGCGGTGATGCCGATTGCGACGGCGATTGCCATCTTTTCGTGGAGCCGCTGATCCTGACCGTGCTCAGCGCCATATTTCTCGGCGAGCGCACGGGATGGCGCCGCTATGTGGCGGTGCTGGTGGGGCTTGCCGGTGTCGTCATTGTCATTCGCCCGAGCTGGGACATCTTTGGCTGGGCATCGCTGCTGCCTCTGGTTGCCGCGCTGGCCTTCGCCCTCAATGCCATCATCATGCGCCGGTTGTCGCGGCAGATGAGCTCGATTTCCATTCAGTTCTGGTTCGCCCTTGTCGCGGCAATCCTGCTGGGCGCGGGGCTGCTGGCAACCGACCGGATGACGCTGGTTTCGAGCGCAGGGGTGGATTTCGCCGGTCCCTGGGGGATTCTGCTGGTGATGGGGACGCTCTCGGCCTTTACGTTCTTCCTGTTTGCCGAGGCGTTCCGTCGGACACCCGCATCGACGCTGGCACCGTTCCAATATCTCGAAATCATCGGGGCGACGATTTTGGGTTATTTCGTGTTCGGGGATTTTCCCGATTTCTGGACCTGGATCGGAACGGGCGTCATTCTGGCGTCAGGTCTCTACGTGTTTCATCGTGAGAGGCGCGCTGCCGCCGCACTTGCTTGACTCCTGCGGGTTTCCGCTCTATCAGGCGCGCACCTATCCGGGCCGTCGGCCCATAGGCGCACCCGGGATCTCTCAAATATTTGGGGTCTGTCGGCCCTCCGCGAGGAGGGCAGAGGAGGGCGCGATCCATTTCAACCCGCGCTGGCCCCGGCCATGCGCCAAAGAAGGATACGCGATGTCGAAGCGTCATTCAGCCAAGTACAAGATCGATCGCCGTCTCGGCGAAAATATCTGGGGTCGTCCGAAATCCCCGCTCAACGCTCGTGCCTATGGCCCCGGCCAGCATGGCCAGCGCCGCAAGGGCAAGCTGAGCGACTACGGTCTGCAGCTGCGCGCCAAGCAGAAGCTCAAGGGCTATTACGGCTCGATCACCGAAAAGAGCTTCAAGAAGCTCTATAACGAAGCCGCCCGCGTCAAGGGCGACACCGGCGAGAACCTGATCGGCCTGCTCGAGAGCCGCCTGGACGCGATCGTCTATCGCGCCAAGTTCGTCGCCACCGTGTTCGCTGCGCGCCAGTTCGTGTCGCACGGCCACATCCTGGTCAACGGCAAGCGCGTCAACATCCCGTCCTATCAGGTCAAGATCGGCGACAAGGTGGAAGTGCGCGAGCGCTCCAAGCAGCTCACCGTGCTGATCGAAGCTACCCAGCTGGCCGAGCGCGATGTCCCTGATTATGTCGAAGTCGACCACAACAAGATGACCGCCACCTTCGCCCGCGTGCCGGGTCTGTCGGATGTGCCCTATCCGGTCCAGATGGAACCGAACCTGGTCGTCGAATTCTACTCGCGCTAAGCGAAGCCTATATTGGAATTGGCAAGGGCCGCTCTTCGGAGCGGCCCTTACTTTTTGTCCATGTTTGCGATCCTGCTTGCCGTCGCCACAATTCTGTGACGGATTGAACGCGTTCCGAGGGAACGTCGCTAAGGGTACGCAGATGATTCACGCCTTCTTCAAGAGCCGCCGCTGGGCCTCATGGGCCTATGGCATGGGCCTTTTCATTGTCCTGATCATCTGGCTGCAGGTCGATCTGTCAGTGCAGGCCAATGCCTGGTACCGAACCTTCTACGACATGCTGCAGACGGCCCAGGAGCACGACGTTTCCGAATTCTGGCATTCCCTGTTCGGCTGGGAATGGGCGTGGGAGAAGATATTCTTCGTCATCCCCATGGTGGTGCCCAAGACATTCATCTGGATCGCCATTCCGATCGTTCTGACGGGCACGCTGGGCAACTTCCTGATCTCGCATTACGGCTTCCGCTGGCGGCAGGCGATCACCGAGAACTACATTCCGCGCTGGCGCAATGTGGAACACGAAATCGAAGGCGCTTCCCAGCGCATCCAGGAGGATGCGAACCGCTTTGCGCGCATCGTGGAAAGCCTCGGCCTGCAGATGCTGCGGGCCATCCTCACACTGATCGCCTTCCTGCCCATCCTGTGGACGCTGAGCGGGCAGGTCGACCTGCCCATCATCCGCGACGTTCCGGGTTCGCTGGTCTGGGCCGCCTTGCTGGTCAGCGTTGGCGGCATGGCTATTTCGTGGTTTGTCGGCTGGTTCCTGCCGGGTCTGGAATACAACAACCAGAAGGTGGAAGCCGCGTTCCGTAAGGAGCTGGTGCTGGGTGAGGATGACAAGATTCACCATGCCCAGCCCGAAACGCTGTTCAGCCTATTTACCGGGCTGCGCTTCAACTATTTCCGGCTCTACCTGCACTATGGCTATTTCAACCTGTGGTCGAATGCCTATGGCCAGATCACCTCGCTGACCCCGTTGCTGATGATCGGCCCGGCCATGTTTACCGGCGCCGTTTCGGTGGGCCTGCTGTTCCAGGTCAACAATGCCTATGGGCAGGTGGACGGGGCTTTCTCGGTGGTGCTGAACAACTGGACCACCCTGACCGAGCTGCGCTCCATCTGGAAGCGTCTGCACGAGTTCGAGGGCAATCTCGACAAATATGATACCGGCCATGACGTGGCCGCCGGCGCGCAGGAAGCCAGCCCGTTGCCGATCTAGTGGCGCATGCTGGATGACTGGGTTAAGAGGGGGCGGCGACGCCCCCTTTGCTTTTGAGGCAGACATGAACCAAGCCCTGCCCATCGATATCGAACAGGCCGAAGCCGAGACCGGCGGGCATCCGATCTATGCCCAGGCGCCGCGCAGTGTCGAGTTCAACAAGCTGCGCAAGCGCCTGATCCGCAATACGCGCGAGGCGATCGACAAATTCGCCATGGCGCGGCCGGGCGAGAAGTGGCTGGTGGCCCTGTCAGGCGGCAAGGACAGCTATGGCATGCTGGCGCTGCTGCTCGACCTCAAATGGCGCGGGCTGCTGCCGGTGGATCTGGTGGCCTGCAATCTCGACCAGGGGCAGCCGAACTTTCCCAAGCATGTCCTGCCGGAATACCTGGCCGGGCTCGGTATCGAACACCGTATCGAATACAAGGACACCTATTCCATCGTCACCGACAAGCTGCCCGTCGGAGCGACCTATTGCTCGCTCTGTTCGCGGCTGCGCCGCGGCAATCTCTATCGCATCGCGCGGGAAGAGGGCTGCACGGCTTTAGTGCTGGGGCACCATCGCGACGATAGCCTCGAAACCTTCTTCATGAACCTGTTCCATGGTGGCAAGCTCGCCGCCATGCCGCCACGGCTGCTCAATGACGATGGCGATATCGAAGTGCTGCGGCCATTGATCTATTGCGCAGAGGAAGACCTGCAGCGTTTCTCCGACGCCATGGAATTCCCGATCATCCCCTGCGACCTGTGCGGGTCCCAGGATGGGCTCGAGCGCAATGCCATGAAGGCCATGCTGGCAGACATCGAAAAGCGCATACCGGGCCGCAAGGACGTGATGATCCGGGCGCTGGGCAATATCAATCCGAGCCATATGCTGGATACGCGGCTGTTCGATTTCGCCGCCCTCTTCGACAAAAGGACTTCTCAGTGACTTTCGACATCATGGACCTGGCCGCCATCCTCCGCGATGCGGCGCGATCAGAAGCCCTGCCGCGGTTCCGCCGGCTCGATACCAGCATGGTGATGGTCAAGACCGAGGCGATCGACCTGGTGACCGAAGCCGATATCGCGACCGAAAACGTCATCAAGGCGCGCATCGCCCAGTGGATGCCCGGGGCCCTGTTCGTGGGCGAGGAATCGGTAGCGGCCGATCCGGCCCTGTTGCCGAAGCTGGCGACGGCTGACCTCGCGGTTGTGGTCGATCCTATCGATGGCACGGCCAATTATGCCGCCGGCCTGCCGCTCTTTGCCACCATGGCCTCGGTGGTCTCGAAGGGCGAGACCGTGGCTGGCATCATCTATGACCCGATGGGTGATGACTGGGTGATGGCTGAAAAGGGCGGCGGCGCCTGGCTGCGCCGGCCCGATGGCGAGGCAGTTCGCCTCAATGTGGCGGCACCGTTGTCGCTGGGACAAATGGTGGGCATGTCGTCGGTGGCCTTCATGCCGGCTGCGTCACGCCCGCAGGTGCTGTCCAATTTCGACAAGGTGCGCATGGTGGCCAATCTCCGCTGCGCCGGTCATGAATATCGTACCTTCGCTTCCGGCCATTCCCAGTTCCTCTGCTACAACAAGCTGATGCCCTGGGACCATCTGGCCGGCGTGCTGATCAGCCAGGAAGCGGGCGCCTATGCCACGCGGCTGGATGGCGGGTCGTATCTGCCCAGCCATGTCGATGGCGGGCTGCTGGTGGCGATCAACCGCGATGCCTGGGCCGAGCTGCGGCGGGAAGTGTTTGTGTTTTAAAGGCACCTCTACCTCCCACACCCACCGCGCGTCATCCTCGGGCTTGACCCGAGGACACTGCACTTAACCATCGCTCCGTAAGTGAAGAGCCCTCGGGTCACGCCCGAGGGTGACGGCTGGCGGGTGGGTTGACTGTGGGGTAGCCAACCACCAACGCGCCCCTTGCCACGACTCATAAGTGTATGCTTATGTATTGCACATGAGCGATGCCGATATTTTCAAAGTGCTGGCCGATCCGACCCGCCGAGCCATGCTCGAGCGGCTGGCGGGGGCCGAGATGACGGCCACCGAGCTGCGCGAAGGCTTTGCCATCAGCCAGCCCGCCATGAGCCAGCATCTCGCCGTCTTGCGCGGGGCGGGGCTCGTCAGCGAGCGGCGCGAAGGGCGCTATGCGCATTATCGCGTCGCGCCGGACGGCATGGCGCCGCTGCATGAATGGCTGGCCAAATATCGCGCCTTCTGGCCGAGCCGGATCGACGGGCTCAAGGACCTGCTCAGGGAGATGGATCAATGACCGAAACGGATGCGCTGACCTTCGAATGCGCCCTGGATGCACCGCCGGAAAAGGTCTGGCGGGCGCTGACCGTGCCCGAATATCTGGAGCGCTGGCTCAAGCCCGAGCAGGCGGTCGAACTGGCCGTGGTCACCTCAGAGGAAAACAAGAGCCTCACCTATCGCTGGCGCGAAGCCGGGGAGGGCGCCGTCATGGGGATGGAGGACAGTCTCGTCACCTTCGAGCTGACGCCCACCAGCGATGGTGGCACCTGGTTCCGCCTGACCCATGCACCCATCGCGGTGCCGGTGGCGGCGAACAGCAACCTGGCCGGGCCGCTGATGATGGCCGCATAGCTATTGAGACCTCATGGTGAGCTTGTCGAACCACGAGGTCGGGCCAGTGGAGCCCTTCGTGCCACGCCCTCGTGGTTCGACGGGCTCACCATGAGGGCTACTTGCTAGCTTCTGGCTAAGCCGATCCAAATCATAAAAAGGAGAATCGCCGATGCGCGACATGATGCAACTCGTCCCTATGGTCGTGGAACAGACCACGCGGGGAGAACGGAGCTTCGATATTTATTCCCGCCTGCTGCGGGAGCGGATCATCTTCGTCAATGGCGAGGTGGAGGACAATATGGCCAGCCTGGTCTGCGCCCAGTTGCTGTTCCTCGAGGCGGAAAATCCCAAGAAGGAAATCTACCTCTATATCAACTCGCCGGGCGGCGTCGTGACCTCGGCCATGGCCATGTATGACACGATGCAGTTCATCAAGGCGCCGGTGGGCACGCTGTGCATGGGCATGGCCATGTCGGCCGGCTCATTCCTGCTGATGGCGGGCGAGCCGGGCACGCGCATCTGCCTGCCCAATGCCTCGATCATGCTGCACCAGCCGTCAGGCGGTTATCAGGGCAAGGTCACCGATATCATGCTGCATGCCGAAGAGAGCCAGCGGCTCAAGCGGCGCATGCACAACCTTTACGCCAAGCATTGCGGACGCACCTATGAGGAGGTCGAGGCTGCGCTGGAGCGCGACCACTTCATGACGCCCGACCAGGCCCGCGACTGGGGTCTGGTCGATCATGTCTATAGCGACCGCAGCCAGATCGAAGGCCCGGCAGCGCCCGAAATCGGTCAGTGACCGGCTTCGGGAATGGCGTCGGCATGGGCATATTGCTCGCCGACGCCGAATAGCCGGCCGCGCTCGGCGACCAGGATGCAGATCAGCGCCAGCACGCCCATGCCGAAATAGCCCATGGCGGCCGGAACGGTGGTGCCATCGAACAGTTGGCCGGTATAGCTGCCAATCAGCGCGCCGCCCACGGTCTGGATGAAGCCGAACACGGCCGAGGCCGTGCCGGCCACGGCACCGAGCGGTTCCATGGAGAGCGAGTTCATGTTCGAGGCGGCCCAGCCGAAGCTGAACATGACCACGGCCAGCAGCGAGAAGAACAGCCACAGTGGCAGGAAGCCTGACAATGCGAAGGCCAGCCAGATGCCGCTGAACCCGGTGAAGCTCAGCATGGCGCCATGCGACAACCGACGCATGCCGAGACGACGGACGATGCGCGAATTGGTAAAGGACGACACCGCCATCAGCCCGGCCATGGCCGCGAAGGCAACGGGGAAATAGACGCCCAGGCCGTAGATATCGACATAGATCTGCTGGGACGAGCTGATGAAGCCGAACAGCGCGCCGAACAGGAACATGCCGGCCAGGCCATAGGAGAAGGCCACGCGGTTGGTGAAGACGATGCGGAAGCCGTCGAACACCGCCTTGATGCTCAGCGGGCGGCGCTGGTTTTCCGGCAGGGTTTCGGGCAGGCGCATGAACGTCCAGACCCAGAAGATAGCGGCCAGCACGCCCATGAAGATGAAGATATTGTGCCAGTCGCCGACCAGCAGGATGACCTGGCCGATGCCGGGCGCGATGATGGGAATGGCCATGAAGACCATGAAGGTCAGCGACATGACCTCGGCCATTTCGCGGCCCGAATAACGGTCACGCACCACCGCGGTGGCGATGACGCGCACGCTGGCCGCCCCCATGCCCTGGATGAAACGCAGCACCAGCAGCACGGCAAAGCTCGGGGCGAAGACGGCGACGATGGCGGCGACGATATAGAGCCCCATGCCGACCAGCAGCGGCGCGCGGCGGCCGAAGCGATCGGTCAACGGGCCGAAGGCGAGCACAGCAATGCCCATGCCCAGCATATAGGCCGAGATGACGAATTGCCGTTCGTTCTCGCTGGTGACGCCGAGCGCCTCGCCCATATAGGGCAGCGCCGGCAGCATGACGTCGATCGCCAGTGCATTGAGCGCCATCAGGGCAGCGATGAGGGCAATGAATTCGGGGCGCGAGAGAACTCGCGTGAAATGATCGGACATAAAGGAACCTGGAATGATAGCGCCTCGCGAGAAACACGGGCGCCGGAAATCAGGCGCGGACCATGAACCCGCAAGGCGACATTTGCAAGACTATATATCGGTAAAAACCGATGGTTGAGATCTGTCCGCCCTAGGCCGTTTTTAGGGCGAAGCTGGAGGCGCTGCGTTCGTTGATCGGGATATGCACCGCTGCCGAGGCCAGGCCCAGCACGATGCCGAGATACCAGACCAGGCTATAGGAGCCGGTTTGGTCATAGACATAGCCGCCCAGCCACACCCCGACAAAGGAGCCGATCTGGTGGCTGAGGAAGGCCACGCCATAGAGCATGCCCATATAGCGCGCGCCGAAGAACAGGGTGACCAGGCCCGCGGTCAGCGGGACGGTCGAGAGCCAGAGCAGCCCCATGGCGGCGGCGAAGGTATAGGCGGTGACTTCGGTGACCGGGAACAGCAGGAAGAGGCCGATGGCCACGGCACGCAGGAAATAGATGGTCGCCAGCATCATCTGCTTGGGCAGGCGCCCGCCGAGATAGCCGGCCAGCAGCGAGCCGGCGATGTTGAACAGGCCGATAACCGCGATGGTCCACGAGCCGACTTCCGGCGACAGGCCGCATTGCACCAGATAGGCGGGCATGTGGACGTTGATGAAGGCTAGGTGGAAACCGCAGACAAAGAAGCCGATCACCAGCAGACGATAGGAGCCATGGCCCCAGGCGCGGGACAGCGCTTCCATGAAGGGCAGGTCGGCATGGCCGACCGGGTTTTCGGTGCGGCCGCGCAGGGCATAGCTCAGCGGAATGACCAGCAGCAGAGCCACGCCCAGATAGACCAGGGCCGATTGCCAGCCAAAGGCATTGATGAAGCCCTGGCTGATGGGGGCGAAGGCGAACTGGCCGAAGGACGAAGCGGCGGTGGCCACGCCGAAGATCAGCGAGCGCTTTTCCATGGGCACGGCGCGGCCGAAGGCCACCATGACCACCGAGAACGAACTGACGGCAATGCCCACGCCGGCAATCACGCCAGCGGTCAGCGTCAGCCAGCCGGTATCGGGCGAGAAGGCCATGGCCAGCACGCCTATTGCGTAGACGGCAAGACCCACGGCGATGGTGCGGCCGGTGCCGACGCGATCGGCCCAGGCGCCGGCGAAGGGTTGGGCAATGCCCCAGGCCAGGTTCTGGATGGCCATGGCCATGCCCCAGCCTTCGCGCGTCAACCCGAGATCGCCGGTCATCGGCAGGGTGAACAGGCCGAAGCTGCTGCGAATGCCATTGCCCACGGCGGCAATGATGCAGCCGGCAATGATCAGCACGAGCAGCGGAACTGCGGGGCGGAGCGCGGAGGTGGTCATGGGGAAGCATCCGAAAGGTGGATGCTCTATTTACGCCCGGCTGGTCATTCCGCAAAGTGATAATGCGGAATGGGGGCCATCAATCCGCGTGATGCAAAACAAAAGCCCGGCCAATGGCCGGGCTTGCTGCAGGCAAAGAGCAGGAAATCAGGCGGTCTGCTTGACGGCAATGCCGGCATTCTGCAGGTGCGACTGGAGTTCGCCGGCCTGGAACATTTCGCGCACGATATCGGCGCCGCCGACGAATTCGCCCTTCACATAGAGCTGGGGAATGGTCGGCCAGTTGGTATAGGCCTTGATGCCGTCGCGCAGCTCTTCGCTTTCGAGAACGTTGGCGCTGCCGTATTCGACGCCGAGATAGCTGAGAATCTGCACGACCTGGCCGGAGAAACCGCATTGCGGGAAATCGGGCGAGCCCTTCATGAAGAGGAACACGTCGTTGTTCTTCACCTTGTCGTCGATGAAGGCGTTGATATCGGTCATGGCGAAAACCTTTCGAGGGGCGGGGTTAAGGGCCGCTTTGCTGCTGGCATAAATAGGACAGGACTTGGGCGCTGTCGAGGTCGCCATCGGCAAGGGGCGATGATTGTGAGCGCATGGCTCGGCGCGCTATAACCGGGCGGCGATCCAGGGATGGGTGGTGCAGTCTTCCAGGGTCTCGAACAGCACGGCTTCCCAGCCATGGGCGCTGGCGCCCTGGATGACCTTGGGCGTGTCGTCGAAGAACAGCGGTGGCTCCGCTTGCGGGCCGATGCGCTGGTCGATGAAGTCGAAGAAGCCCTTTTCGGGTTTCCGTATGCCGGCGCGGGCGGAATAGAAAATGTCGTCGAACAGCTCGCTGAGGCCGAGATGGCTCCACAGCCAGGTGGCCCGCAGATGCTCCTGATTGGTCGCGATGAAGAGGCGGATGTCCGGCTGGGCCCGCAACACCCGGATATGGTCGAGCAGCGGCTGGTTGAGGACGCTGTCCTGCATGAGCCAGTAATGGTGAAACACCATCGGCGAGCCCTTGTAGCCCAGCGATGGCAGATGGCGTTCTAGCGCCTCGATGACGGACATCTTGCCGACGATCACCTTCTTGATGAAGACACCGAAGATGAATTCCTGGGTGAACCGCTCCGGATCGACGCCCATATCGGCGAGCAATGCCGTATCCCAGCGCCGGCTCAGTTCGGGGCGGGCATGCATGCCATGCACCAGCACGCCATCGACATCGAAGAAGACGGCGCGGGTCATGGGCGTTTGCCCATTGCGCCAAGGCCGGCAAGGACTTCGCCGGGAATGTTGAGGTCCTGAATCACTTCATTGTGCTTGCGGAAGCCGATCAGCTCACGCTGCACGAAATATTCCCACACGGTCTGGCGCGCCTGCGCCAGGCAGGTGTCGCGGTCATCGGTGGCGGCGGCGAGCGCGGCTATGGCCTGCACGACGCGCTGCTCGGCAGCGCCGAGCGAGGCGGCGCGTTCGGCCATGACCTCGTATTCGAGCGCTGAGGTGCCGGCTTCGGGCCGGACGGTTCGAATCAGATCTAGCGAGTCGCGCAGCGACAAGACGAACTATTCCGGGGCGCTGGTTTGCAGGGCGAGGGCGTGCAGTGCGCCGCCCATATCGCCCTGCAGGGCGGCATAGACGATCTGGTGCTGCTGCACGCGCGACTTGCCGCGGAATTGTTCGGAAACCACAGTGGCGGCATAGTGATCGCCGTCGCCGGCCAGGTCACGGATATCGACCTGGGCATCAGGAAGAGCTGCCTTGATCCGGCGCTCGATTTCGCTGGCATCCATGGCCATGGCTCAACTCCTCAATAACGCCGGCATCGTGCCGGACCACGCCCATGATATGGCATGAGGGTGCGGCACCTTCAACATGGCCAGGCGGTAATCAGGGCGTAACGACGGGTTGCGCGTCCTGCTTTGTGGAGAAGTTGGCGATAATGGCATCGACCACGGGGCGGGCGTCGGCAGCCATTTCGGTGGCGTAGAAGCAATCCAGCGTGTAGCCGTTGTCGCCATCCACGGTTTCAGTATGGACCAGCGTGATCGGGCCCTGTTCGCCGCCGGTGCTGGTGCCCTCATATTGCAGGGCGGGATTGCTCTGGTAACGGGTGACGAGACTGGCGCCGAGGGTGAAGCCGGGGAAGGTTTCACTCCAGCCGGCCGCGACCACTGCCGCATCGAGCGCGGCGAGGGCGCCTTCGGCGGTCCAGCCCGTGTCCTCGACCGGCACGACGGTCAGCACGCATTGCAGCGGCAGGCCGGGGTGATTGATGGTCAGTGGACCACCGGCCTCCCCGCTGGTCACCATGACGTCGGGATAGATCAGCGTATAGGGCTGGTCGGGCAGTGGAGAGCCGCTGATGCCGGCAGTCTGGGCAAGGGCAGCCACCGGCAAGAGGCTAAGGGACAGGGCCACAATTGCCGGTACAAATCTCATCTCAAGTCTCCACTAAATGACGCCGCCCCTGGCAGTCACAACACTCCAAAGAGCGGCGATCATAAGGCAGATGCACGGATTATGCAGCCACCCCATCCATGTAGCTGGGGAACCAGCCTTCATGAGCGGCCTTGAGCGCGGCAACCGGCACCGGCCGGGCTGCGCCCAGCACGAGATCGGCGCCGCCGGTCGTGCCGATCCACGGGGCGAAGACACCCGCTACCTCGGCATCGCGCCACAGGGCGGCCAGGGCCTCGCTTTGCGGGTCGAGATCGATGGTAACCAGGTAGCGGCCCTGGTCCTCGCCGAAATATTGCAGGATCGGGTTCTGGTCGGTGAGATCGGTGATGGTGGCGCCGATGCCCGAGGCCACGGCCATTTCGGCCAGGCCAACGGCCAGGCCGCCATCGCTGAGGTCGTGGCAGGCAGTGGCCGTGCCCGAGCGGATCAGCTTGCGCACGAAGTCACCCGTGCGCTTTTCATGGGCGAGATCGACATGTGGCGCCGGGCCGTCCTTGCGGCCGAACAGGTCGCGCAGATAGACCGACTGGCCGAGATGGGTGCCGCGGCTGGCGGGCGAGCCGACCAACAGGATCACCTGATTGGCACCGGCAAAGCCGATGCGCGCCATCTTGTTCCAGTCGGGCAGCAGGCCCACGCCGCCAATCGTCGGGGTCGGCAGGATGCCGCGGCCATTGGTTTCGTTGTAGAGCGACACATTGCCCGAGACGATGGGGAAGTCCAGCGCCGTGCAGGCTTCCCCGATCCCCTTGATGGCATGGACGAGCTGGCCCATGATTTCGGGACGCTCAGGGTTGCCGAAATTGAGGTTATCGGTGGCGGCCAGCGGCTCGGCACCGGTTGCCGTCAGGTTCCGCCAGCATTCGGCCACGGCCTGCTTGCCGCCCTCATAGGGATCGGCTTCGCAATAGCGCGGTGTCACGTCGGACGAGAAGGCCAGCGCCTTGCTGGCATGGCCGTCGACGCGGATCACGCCGGCATCGCCGCCGGGGCGCTGCAGGGAATTGCCCTGGATCAGCGTGTCGTATTGCTCGTAGACCCAGCGGCGCGAGGCGATCTGGTGGCTGCCGACTAGCTTGAGCAGGGCATCGGCCACGTCCATCTGCGGCACGTCATCGGCCGCGAGCGGCGTCGGCTTTTTCGGCTCGGTCCAGGGGCGGTCATATTCGGGGGCTTCGTCGCCCAGTTCCTTGATCGGCAGGTTGGCGACTTCGGCGCCCTGCCACATCACGCGGAAACGCAGGTCGTCGGTGGTCTTGCCGACGGTGGCGAAATCGAGTTCCCACTTCTCGAACACGGCGCGGGCCGCCGCCTCCTTTTCGGGATGCAGCACCATGAGCATGCGCTCCTGGCTTTCGCTGAGCATCATCTCATAGGGCGTCATCTGCGCTTCGCGCACCGGCACCTTGTCGAGGTCGAGTTCGATGCCGAGGTCGCCCTTGGCGCCCATTTCGACGGCCGAGCAGGTCAGGCCCGCTGCGCCCATGTCCTGGATGGCGATCACGGCGCCGGTCTGCATCAGTTCAAGGCAGGCTTCGAGCAGGCGCTTTTCGGTGAAGGGGTCGCCGACCTGTACGGTGGGGCGCTTTTCCTCGATATCGTCGCCGAATTCGGCCGAGGCCATGGTGGCGCCACCGACGCCGTCGCGGCCGGTCTTGGCGCCGAGATAGACCACGGGCAGGCCGACGCCTTTGGCTTCCGAATAGAAAATCTTGTCGGTATCGGCGAGGCCGGCCGCGAAGGCATTGACCAGGATATTGCCGTTATAACGTTCGTCGAATTCGACTTCGCCACCAACGGTGGGCACGCCGAAGGCATTGCCATAACCGCCGACGCCGGCCACGACGCCGGAGACGAGGTGGCGGGTCTTTTCGTGATCCGGCGAGCCGAAGCGCAGCGCGTTCATCGCCGCGACGGGGCGGGCGCCCATGGTGAAGACGTCGCGGAGGATGCCGCCCACGCCGGTCGCCGCGCCCTGATAGGGCTCGATATAGCTGGGGTGGTTATGCGACTCCATCTTGAAGACCACGGCCTGGCCGTCACCGATATCGACCACGCCGGCATTCTCGCCGGGGCCCTGGATGACGCGCGGACCTGACGTCGGCAGCGTCTTGAGCCACTTCTTGGAGCTCTTGTAGGAGCAGTGCTCGTTCCACATGGCCGAAAAAATGCCCAGCTCGGTATAGGTCGGCTGGCGGCCGATCAGGGCAACGATCTTGTCGAACTCGTCGGGCTTGAGGCCGTGATCGGCGACGAGCTGGGGCGTGATGGCGATGTTGTTCTGATAGGAGGTCATTGGAATGTCCGGGATGGGCGAGCCAGCAGGCGGTCGAGCGCGATGACGATGAGGGTGAGAACCGCGAGGCCAGCGGTCATGTACAGCGCGTTGAGCGCGACCTGCGCGTAGCCGAGCTCGATCGCGTTGAGGATGGGGTAGGGGTATTCCTGCACCCAGGCGCCGCGCGCCATGGCGTAGAGAAAATAGACCAGCGTCGGCGCCAGCATGAGGGGCAGGTTGCCCCAGCGCAGGCGGCCATGCGGCCCGATCAGCCACCACAGCAGATACAGCACCGGGCAGAGATAATGCAGGATCGAGTCGGCGACCTGGAACAGGCCGGTCAGCGCCGAGAGGAAGCGCAGCACGAAGAAGACATAGAGCGCCACCAGCGCAATGTTGGCCGCCATCATGCCGCGTACGATCGGATGGCGGAACAGCGCCAGTCCGGCAGCGGGCAAGACCTCGGACAGGTAGATCAGCACCAGGACGATATTGGTGAGGATGGTGTAATACGAAAAAAAGGCGCCGAGCGAACCGAAGACGTCGCGGCCGCTGCCGAGCATGGACTGCATCGAGATAGTGAATTGCAGCACGAGACCGGCAGCGCCGAACAGCAGGCCCAGCCAGGTGAGGAGCGTCCGCGGATTGACGGGCGCGCGCCAGCTCATCAGGCGGCCTTGCCCAGAAGGCCCGAGAACAGCGCCCTGCCATCATCGCCGCCATGCGCGGCTTCGATCAGGTTTTCCGGGTGGGGCATCAGACCCAGCACGTTCTTGCCTTCGTTGAAGATGCCGGCAATGTCGTTGATCGAGCCATTGGGATTGGTGCCCTCGGCATAGCGGAAGGCGACCTGGCCGTTGCCTTCGAGGCGGGCCACGGTCTCGGCATCGGCGAAATAATTGCCGTCGTGATGGGCCACCGGGCAGCGGAACACCTGGCCCTGGCTGTAGCCGCGGGTGAAATCGGTGTCGGCATTCGCGACTTCGAGCTTGACCTCGCGGCAGACGAATTTGAGGCTCATATTGCGCATCAGCGCACCGGGCAGCAGGCCGGCCTCGATGAGGATCTGAAAGCCGTTGCACACCCCGAGCACCTTGACGCCCTTGGCGGCGCGCTCGCGCACCTTGTCCATGATTGGGGAGCGCGCGGCGATGGCGCCGCAGCGCAGATAATCGCCATAGGAGAAGCCGCCGGGGATGACGATGAGGTCGACATCAGGCAGGTCGGCATCCTGATGCCAGACCGTTGCGGGGGCGGTGCCGGAAATCTTGGTCAGCGCCGCGATCATGTCGCGGTCGCGATTGAGACCGGGGAAGACGATGACTGCGGATTTCATCGACTGGTCCTCGCTATGTGGGGGTTAGCGAGGCCCTTGTGCTGAGTCTTGGCGCAAAAGGCAAGGGCTTCGCGACCTGGTATCCATGCATTTGGAGACCTCATCCTGAGCTTGTCGAAGGACGAGGTCGAGCGAGTGGAGGCCAAGGTGCCACGACCTCGTGGTTCGACAGGCTCACCATGAGGTCTACTTCAGGGATGGCTACTCCGCCGGGGTCGCGACCGGTGCGGCGCGGCGGGCGGTACCGGGCAGGTGAGCCCAGTTAGGCCGCTCGAACAGGAAGCGGCCGAAGCCGATGCGCTGCACGATCCAGTAAAGCACCAGTGGCGAGACGATGGAGATGACCATGATGGCGAGGCTCAGCACCGTCGGTTCATCCACGCCCAGCTTGATCAGCAGGGTGCGGGCAATGCCCATGGGCAGCACGAAGGCGACATAGATCACCAGCGATTTCGATCCCATCCAGCGCAGCCAATCCATAAAGGGCAGGCGGGTCAGCAGGGCGGCGATGGTGCAGAGGGCAGCCGTGCCGACCAGCGCCAGCAGCAGATGCAGGCCCGGCAGGCCGGCATAGCCCATAACTGGATGGATCGGATGCATGGCAAAGCCGGGCGAGAAGACCAGAGCGGCATTGAGGATGGCCCAGACCAGCAGCCCGACCAGCGCCAGCGCGGCGTGATCCACGGCCCAGGCGGCCAGCCGGAACAGCTGCGGCGCCAGCACATAGCCGGCATAGAAGAACACGAAATATTCGGCGAACTGGTCGACCAGGTAGCTGCCGGTCTGGATATCGGCCATCTGCAGGATGGCGGCGATACCGAACACGCCCCAGACCGGTGCCTTGAGGTCATGCAGCAGCTTGGTGGCGGCGCTGACAGCGGCCAGCATGTAGATGAACCACAGCACGCCATAGGGCTGGACCAACGCCCAGGCGATCTGCTCGACGGCGCCGACCGGATCGGTCGCCAGCAGGCCCACCTTGAAGACGATGTGGATCACCGCCCACAGCGCATAGAAATAGAGATAGTGCACGACGCGGCGGTCGGCATAGGCGTTCCACGGCCGGTCGATGACCTGCGACAGGAACAGCCCCGAAATCAGGAAGAATTCGGGCATGCGGAACGGGGTGGCGAAGGCGATGGCCCAGTGCAGGGCGCCCACGCCGCCGGTGTCTTCACCGACGCTGGACGCCGCATACATCATGACGACGAGAAAGATGGAAATGCCCTTGGCCATATCCACCCAGTCGAGACGGTTGCCGCTTGCCATGTCATGCCCCTTCGTAAAGCTGGGGCGCATAGTATTCCCTGATGACTTATCGCGGGTAACGACTTGCCGACAGGCTTAAACAAAATGCTTAACTGGTAAGAATTTAACTAATGGCTTGCTTGCAATGCCGGCGCTCGCTGCAAAGGTATTCTGCGCGCCCAAGAGTGAGTCGATTTCCAGTCAAGACTGAGTCTGAATCTTAACGCCAAAACGCAGGCCCCTCGCAACGGAGGGGCCCGATCATTCCGCCAGCAGTTTCTTGTGAACCCCGGCCCTCCCGGGCTTATAGGTCCAGGCTCAATTGATCTTCGCTGGGGACATTGACGCCGGACTTCAGCCATCCTTGCCTAGTCGGCCTGAGCTGAAGCCTTTGACAAAGGCGCGGCAATGCATCGATATCCAGGACACCAAATTTCGATGTCCAGTTTGAGGCTTCGGCTTGCTTGACCCGATAAATCGGAAGGCGCGCCTTAACTACAACGGTGATGAGCGCTCCGGCCGAATAGGGAAACTGGGCGGTTTCCACGATTCTCTGAAACGGGAAGACGTGCTGTCCTTGGCCGTCGTGCTCAAGCTCTGCAAGGTGTTTGAGAAGGTTAGCGAGCGATTTTCCCGTCACCAACTTGGTGCGTTTGAGCGCGACAATAGCCAGCTTGGATGGCCGGACTAAAACACCCTCATCGACGAGAACATCAAGGTCCGCGTTCGCTATCCCCATATGGCGGGCAACATCCCGGTCGGACTTGGCATTGGCGCAGGTCTCGGAAAACTCGTTCAAAAAACCTTCGGTGGGCGAAAACGGTGCAAGCGAGCGTGGTGACTGCAAAAGGGCTCGAGTTGGGGCCGAGAGGTCGGGACCTGTCCGCACGAAATGGGCCGGGGAGGTGTGCGTCCAAGGTTCGATCGTTTGCTCGACCAGCTGTCGAACCGGCAAATTGAGCCAGCGGTTGGTAATGACGCTATTGCGAAAGCTACGACGAGGTGTCGTGGCAGTTGTATCATCGACGCTGCGCAGCGCCGCCGGCCCATTGAGGATGATCCGCCCGGCTTTCGCGAGCATTTCGGGCTGGATGTCCCTGGCTCGAGCAACGGGTACCTCTCCGTCGGATCGGTTGGCCCACCGGGCCAACAGGATCGCCAGTTCGAACAAAACGCCCGGTTTCACGCCGGGCCACGCAGCGTGACCGGCGGCAGGCCGCTCAACTGGGTCCACCAGGTTGAAGACGAACCGATAGGCTTCCGAGTCCGACAAGGAAATCGGTTCCAGGGCGAATTCCCGCAGGTCAAGATTGCTGCGACCGCGCTCGTCTACGCAATGGTCGCACAGGTGTGGTTGCACCGATCGCGCCCAGCGCAGGACCTTGCGACATACCGGGCAGGTATCGATCAACGGCTCAAACGTCATGGGATCAACGGTGAGGAACCTCAGTTGCCAGATGGCGCGATGATAGGGCTCAGTGCGCAAACGCTGCGGTGCGAGACGCCGGCGACGCCAATCGAGGTCAGACGGAAAAATGTGAGCGCCGCCGAGCAAACGAGCCGAATTTCCCTCGCGCGGCGGCAGCGTCGTCGGCCGCAGGGCGGCAACGTCGACGTCGAGCAGCTGGGCGAAGCGTTCAAGGTCGTCGGGTTTGATCGCCAGGCTCCTGGGGTGGATGTTGTCGACATCCTGTGCCCGGCGGATGTTCGTTACCGTGCGCCGGATCGGATTTGTTGCGATCGAGCGGGTTAGAAAGCCAAGGAAACTCTCGCCTGGGTGCGGAGATCCCTGGGTCAAAGGCAGGCGTGGAACAGGGGATATTGGCATTTTACACCCCCGCAATCTGACGCATGGTCTCGACGGTCTGCTTGGCGGGCGACCGAAACTTCGCATTGGCGCCGGGCAAGGTGCGGTCACGTTTCCACTGTATGTAGGCCAGTTCCAGATCACCCCAGGTGAGGAAACCCCGACCGTCCAGGAAGGCATTATCCAGCGCCCCCAAGAGCTGCTTTGAGAAGGCTCCGTTGACGCCTCCCGCCATCTCAAAGACGGTCGCCATGTCGTCCACGGTAGCCAGAGGATTGAAAGGGCGATCGATCACGCCTTCGGAAACCATCCGTTGCAGGAGCGTCTGCACATAAGCGCAGAACTCAATGACCGCCCCATGGTCATTGATACTGGCGGGTTCGAACTCCATGGGATAGCGTTTGCGGCCGTCAAACTCGGCATCGGCTTGCATCAACTCCCTCACCCGCTGCGT
This sequence comes from Devosia ginsengisoli, assembly GCF_007859655.1. Lineage (NCBI taxonomy): Bacteria > Pseudomonadati > Pseudomonadota > Alphaproteobacteria > Hyphomicrobiales > Devosiaceae > Devosia > Devosia ginsengisoli. The sequence goes on along the minus strand of NZ_CP042304.1, from coordinate 1,654,355 downwards.
CCCCGCAAGCACCAAAGAGAAGACCGCATCGTTGACCATGGACTTGAGCGCCTTAGCCATCTCCGCAGCGACCTTGCCGGTATCCCCCTTCAGCATATTGTTGGCCTCATCGAGCACCACCAGCACCGTCTTGCGCTGACGGGCCAGCTCCAACAGGGATAGGTTGGCGTGACCCTCGCTGTAGTCGCGGCCGGTGAGGAATTTTTCGTCGGTGTCGCTGTCAAAGGCCTGGAGGATTTCGAACTGCAGTTGCTTGGTGGTGCGCACCGTTGAGCGCAATGTCACAAACAAGATGGGCTGTTCGCCCCTGGCGATGCCTGGCGCAGCGAGTTCCTTAGTGACGAGCCTAAGAGTGCTCGACTTGGTTGAGCAGGTGGGACCCACCAGGGGCAAGTACCAGAGCTCGATGGGCTTAAATGAACCCGCAGGTACACTGGCGGCTTGAGCGGCGTTCTGTTCCAGCACATTCTGGGTTTCCGCCATTAACAGCTGGATGCGTGCCTTAAGCTGGGCGATCTCCTTGTGGGGGACGACGATGCTGCGGAAGGCGGCATAACGATCGACCGAGTCGAGAATATCGGGTTTCATTTGCTCCACCCCGCCATTTTGAGGAAGTCCTTTCGGACAAGGCCCGCCGTGGAGTCAGGTCCGGCCGCGTCTCCCGGTTCGTCCGGTGCTTCCAACTGCGCGAGGCGGGCGCGCGCCTTGTCATTCCGCTTCCTGGTGGCGGCGGCCTTTGCCCGGCCGCCTGCGGCGCCTGGGGGCACGAACTGTGCATCCATGCGCACGGAGTTGAACGCTCCTACCTCCACCGAGGGGGCGTCATTGTCGATTTCGACCTCCTCCACACGACCGCCGGCGAGCCGGTCCTTGTCTTGCTGGAGGAGGCGGCGCATCTTGGCGCCGTCCCGGGTATTGCTGAGGGCCAGCTTGGCCTCAGTGATCCGGCGGAGGTCGTCGCGAGACTTGTAGAGGGCGTTCTCGTCCTTGACGTTCCGTTTTTTCTTCCTGGCAAGAGCGACGACCTGATCATGATGCCAGAACGTCATGGCGGGGGCATAGTCGGGCATTGTATTGGGCAGAGCGACCCAAGGATTGCTCGATAACTCGGTCGGGCAATACACGTAAATCCGGGTGCAGTCGGCCGGATTGTATTTGATCGTGACTTTAGCCATCGCACCCTTCTTGCGGCGGTCCCTCTTGGGCGTGTTGCGCGCCCAGAAGTTCAAGACAAACGACGTCGCAACTTCGTCATGGAACTGGAAGTTCTTAAAGGTGATCCCATCCCGCGCGATGGGGACGGTATCGATATTTCCGATAAGGGTTTCGAGGAGGCGCACGTCTCGGATGGTCTTGCGACAGCCCCTGCTGACTCCCTCGCTCCAGACGTCTCGCGGCTTTCGCCCTCGCAGACCGTCATGTTCCGACTTCTCGTAGTTGAGGATGCATCGATAGAGCAGCTCATCGGCCTCGGAATAGGTGATCACCGCACCGTCTCCGGGCTTGGCAGGCTTGCGGCTCTTGCGCTTCCCTTGGACGGTTGTTCCGGGGGCTTTGTGGCTGAGCTGCAGGTTCAGCGTGTGGAAGAAGCGCTCACCGATGGCTTTGAACTGTGGTGTGGCCACGGGCGAGCGCTTGATGATGATCCCGACGTCGAGCAGCGCTTGTTGGAAACTGGGTGAAATGAACTCGGCCCCGTTGTCCACCAGGACCAAGGTGGGGCGGCAAAACGGGTCCCAGTCCGAGCCGAGTTCCGGGTAGAGCTTGTGGTACCGCTTTTTGTGACTGACGACCCGTTTCAGGATTGTCACCACCGTGTAGAGAGATGGCGGTTCGGGGCTGATCAGAAAGCCGACGATACTGCGCGACTTTACGTCGATGGCGATCGTGACGGTCGGGCGTCCGAACACCACCCCGTACTCAGTGTCCATCAGCAGGTAGGTATCGAGTGTGGTATGGTCGATAATGATCACGTCGCCGATCTCATCAGCGACGATGTGCTCAGCAGTACCCTTGTAATGCTCGTCTGCAGCCTGCCGGCCCCACTTGGTCGTCCATGTTTCATGGCATTCGGCGGCGTCGATGGCCTCGATGACCGAGGTCATCTCCTTCGGCGGCGGAATTTCTCCCAGCCCGTTTGCCACGCGCTCCTCATTGATGCCGGCGAGCTCTGTGCGATAAAATGCGAATGCATCGGACTTTGTGACAAGCGCACGAGTCCAGTACAGCGTCACGGTCTCAGCGCGCAGGTCTGCAATCTCGGGATGCTGGGGTTCCCTAGCGTACTGCCCGCGGCGATCCAAGAAGTAGCCGATGGGGCGGTGGCCAGGCCTGCCCCTGTTCTGGATATCGCGGATGAGGGTTGGTGCGGAGAACTGGTGCGTCAGTCCGAGCCGTGATGCCTCCTTTGCTCGCGATCGGACGAACTTTTCGATGAAGCTCTTGCCGAGACTGACGGCCAATGGGTCGTCATCATACTGGCGAGTGAACCACTGCATGGTCTGGGCACGTAGTGCAGCTGCAATGGACGTATCGGGCGGCAAGGTTTCAGGCACATCGGTGAACTGGATCCGTCCCGACGCAGCGATTGGCGTGATAATCTGGCGGACGTCTCCGGCTTCAAACAGGTAGTCGTAGCGCTCCTTGGAAATGTCGAATACCTCGCCACTTCCCTGCTTAGTGAACACCAGCAGATCACCCACGCCGTGGTCAAAGCGGTAGCGGCCGTCCGGAAACTCGACGATGTCGTGCTTGATCAGGCCGGAATTGTCTTCTCGTATCCTCATCGTGCCACCTCGCCTCCGTTGCCGGCAACGAGCCAAACTGGCGCCGCGGGGAGCAAGCGCATCCGCAGATCCATGCGGATACGCCGCTGCACGATGAGGGCATGCAGCTTGGCGCGGCCGACAAACTCTGGTTCCGTTCCGTCTGGTGCCAGCGCCCGGGCGACGTCGCGATACGTGGACACGCCATTGCAGCCCTCCATGTGGCTGCGCAGGCGAAGGAAATCCGCTGTGCCGAGGACCGTGTCACTGTCCCCGGCTATTTTGCGGGCATTCGCGAGGCGATAAAGGTCGTCCCGCAACCCTTCTTCAGTCAGGACCTCGAAATCCCATCCCTGCTCGGCATATACTTCCTCGGCCAGCTGCAGCTTGAGCGCATAGTCAGGATCGCGCTGTGCCGCATCGCCAGTGACCTTGATCTCGTGGATCTTGACCCTGCCGCTTGCTGCCTCGAGCCTGACATCGGGGAAATAGACCAGAGGTTCATCGCGGCCAATGACGTACATCTCAAGCCGATGTGGCTGCATAAAGTAGGCAACGACATCGGCGTCAGCTTCGAACACCAGCATATAGTCGAATTCTGGATCCGACTCGAATGGCTGCTTGCGCAGCGTTTTGTAGGACGGAATGTACCCACGTGGATTTAGTCCCCCACGCCCTCCAGGCGTTCGCACGGGGCTGTTGTCCGGGTGGGCAAAGATCCGCGCACCCACCATGCGTTTCACGGATGGTGGTTTTTCCCTGGGTTCCTTGGGTTCAGTCGGCAGATATCGGCGCAGTGGAAACGATTGACGGCTGAGGCGAGTGGTGTCGAAGTGGCGGAAGCCAAATTTCTGAGATATCGGCATGAAAAGTTCCCTGCCGCTGTGCAAAAGTTCGGCCGAACCTTGACCGCCAGAAGGCGTCAATGCATGGTCAAACACACAGCGTGGCCCGACCATGAAAAATGGCGAGCTGGTTGTTGATAAGGTGCGGGTAGCATCGGATTTCAGGCAGAGCATATGAAAGAGCGTTCCCGTCCTACCGGGGCGCTCTTTTGCTTTGTTGTTCGACTAAGTCATTGACAGGACTCCCTGGATTTGAGTCCAAAGGCCATCTTCGACGCCTAGGAGTCCACCTTGGCGAAGAGTTCCTCACATATTTCGGATTGACTCTGCCGAAACCGGGCCGGGTTGCGACTACGGTGTCCGTAATCTCTAGTAGAGCCAGTGCATGGACGACCGGTCACTTTGGTAGGTGGTTATCTTGACCAAAGTGGCGTGGGTCAGCGGCTGGCGGCAATCGACGGTCACTAAGCCGGTGCAGGCCATGGCCAGGACATAATCGACCCACCGGATTGGCTCATCGACGAGGTCATCCTCCAAAGTGCCAAGCGCCACTCCACCAGGGTCGCTAGCCAGTCGCTTGAGCAGACGGATCGAGAACAGAGGTGGGACCAGAACCTCCCGTTTCGACCAGACCGTTCTCGACGTGGTTAAAATGGGCTCGGCCAGGATCGTCTCCCGGTTGAGGCAGAAGCCGAGTGTGAATCCGTCCGGCGGGGAAAACGTCGCGCCAGTGGTCTCATCACACAAGGCTAGCAAGCAACTGCGGTCTGCGATCTGAACGCCGAAAGTGAAAAACGTGTCCGGCGGTGTGCCGGCTGGAGCATCATAAGGAAAGAGCCGCGTGACCTCGGGGTCCAGGGCGGCCTGTATCAAGGCGTCACGGCAACAGCGCCTTGTGTACGGGATCACGCGACTGCTCTTAAAGCTTTTGAAGCCCCGGCCAGTTTCCGCTGGACGGGTTGCCTTGATAAAAGAGATGACGTGAGCGCTCAAAGAGGCCTCCTGGGCGAGTGGGTTTTGCCGACAGAGACCGAATTCGCAGGGCCAGCTCCAATTTGAAGGGATCAGCCAAATTGTCAACGGTTAGACGTCTAGACACCTAGACGTCTAGAATCCTGGGTTTACCGTTGGTGAATTGCGTTCCGCATTTTGGTCCATTTTGCAGAAGGGGATTGGCAACTTTAGTGACCTACGATCAGATTTGCGAAAAGCCAGCTTGCTCCGGTTTTTGGGAGGCGGACGGAATGATGGACGAATCCAGGCCCCCCGAACGCGCTGACGGCCGAAAGAAGTTTGTGGTATACTTGGATCCTAAGCTGATCCAGCTGATCAAGGTCAGAGCGCTAAGCGAGGAGCGACATGCCTACCAACTGGTCGAGGAGTTGCTGACCAAGGCGGTGGAACGAGGCGATTAGGGGCCTATTGGTGGAGCGTTGGCCGATACCCCATTCAGACTGACAGGTCAGGTGTCGTTGGGTTTACATTGTTCTCTTTTTGTTCTATATCGCGCCTTGGAGCGCCTGCCGATAGCGATCTCGCTTAGCCGCCTCCTCAGACATCATCAACAGATGACCGGCTTGCCGGTGTCCGAGGGCGACCATGACAAACCAGAAGAATGCAGAACCGTCGAAGACCACGACCGGCGCTGCAAACGAGCTCGCGCTTGAACTGCTCGACGGCCTCCGCCGCCGGGTGGCACGCAGACTAAAACTCGACGCAGGCGGCGAAGAAGAAGCGTTGGCCATCGCCAGGAAGGTTCAAGCCAATATGCGGCTGCCGGTCGACAAGGCCGCATATGCAATCGCGCTGGGATATTGTCTCGCGCCGCACTTCGCGACCATGAGGTCGTTGGTGGCGACCAAGGCGTTCGTGGTCATCAGGACGCGCAACGGGGATGATGCTGCCACGGTGGGCGATGTCCTGACCGGCGCAGCCGTCTTGAAGGCGGGCAGGGCGGTCTGCAATCCCCACTATGGGTTGGGGGAAGAGGATCGTTTTGTTGTGCTAGCTGATGCCGGCATTCGACCTGCCAACAATTCTGTCCGCCTCATCGCCCAGGCCGCCGAGCAGTGCCTTCCCATATTTTGCACTATGTCAGCCGACGCTCCACCACCGGATGCCCTCGCGGGTGCCGACCTCGAGCTGCACCTTCCGCCGATGACCCCTGAAATGCTCGCCTTGTTGTTTGAGACGGCCCATGACGAGGTTCCCGCTGGTGTCCTGAGCTTTACGTCAGCCGAAAAGCTGAGCATCCAAAACCTCGTGGCGCATGTTCGCCGGGGGCGGCCAGCGGCCGAGTGCTTGTCGGGTCTGCAGCAAGCCGCGAATCCGCCAAAGGCGGCGTCGAAAACTACAACCATCCTGCTCCGCGACCTGGCGGGATACGGCGAGGCTAAATCCTGGGGCCTCGAACTGGCGCAGGACCTCGAGCTATGGCGGCAGGGCCGCCTCAGCTGGGAGGAAGTCGACCACCGAGCGGTCATCCTGAGCGGCGCGCCGGGGACGGGAAAGACGTCATTTGCGTCTGTCTTGGCGGCCACGCTCAAGGTGCCACTGGTTGCGACCAGTGTTGCGGAATGGAATGGGCGCGACAACTTGTCTGGCGCACTAAGGCGCATGGAGGCTGTGTTTGAGCAGGCGATGAAGCAAGCGCCGACTGTCTTGTTTGTCGATGAGTTGGATGGAATTTCAAGCCGCGAGGCCATAGAGGGGCGCTACAGTGAGTACTGGACGCAGATCGTCAATCGAATGCTCGAACTCGTCACAAACGCCTTGTCGATCGAAGGCCTGGTGATTGTCGGCGCCACCAATCATGTCGACCGAATTGATCCAGCGCTGACAAGGTCAGGACGTCTCGATCAGATCATCCAGATCCCTCTGCCGGACGCCGAAGCGATTGGCGCGATTCTGAACCGATATTCCGGCCTTGATTTGCCCGAGAAAGAGCGATCCAGGCTCGCCGAACGGCTTGCAGGAAGTTCAGGCGCCGATATCGAGAAGCTAGTACGGGCGGCCAAGGCCACAGCGCGCAGGGCAGGGCGGACCTTTTCGGTGAATGATCTCCATGCACATGCCGCAGATCCACTTGAAGCGCTGCCGCCGCGCGCCCGGCGACGGATCTCGATCTATCGGAATGGCCAGAAGATCGTCGCCCAAGTTCTGGGACTTGCAGATATGATGGTCGAAGGACCGCACCAGGGGCTCCGTCGGCTGTTGGCCAAGGGGCTGTCGGAGGAGCGTTTTCCCACGGAGGAAGTCTGTAACGACGTTCTGTGCGTGGTCATGGCCGGCCGCGCTGCTGAGGAGATTGTGTTCGGCGACGTTTCGGTGTTTGGCGCTGCCAGCCCGGACTCGGACTTAGCCGCGGCGACCATGATTGCGTCGGATATGGAACTGAAGGCAGGGTTTGGCGAGACAGGGGTGATCTATCTGGGCGAACCCAACCCGGCGTCGACGCTTTCGAGTGCAGCCATGGGAAGTGTCCGCAGGCGCCTGGAAGGGGCATTGGCGCGCGCGTCTGCGTTGCTGCTCGATAACGTGGAGGAGTTGGAGGCGAGCAACGGCAAGAGCGCCCGAGGCGCCAACTTCTCTGCTGACCACCTACGATTGCTCAATTGAGGCCGCTGGATCAACGACACCGACCAAGTTGGGTTGCGGCCGCCGACCGCGGCCCTTCTCACGGAAGCCTTGGATCCCAGCATGGTTGGCAACAGCCTAGTCAGGGAATGTCGGAGACAAGACGCTGCGAATCTTGGTCGAGTACATCGGAGAGGCTGACTTGTCTGAATAGCAGCACCAGCAGCCAGATGGCACCGGCGGCACAAAGGAAAACGGCAATGCGGATGCTGTCATAGAGGGTCAACGGCGCCCTCAGAATGAGGATTGATATCCAGAGCAGCGTGGCCATGCCGAAGGAGACGAGGCCGGCCTCCCAGCCAAGCCATATGCATATGGCAGCCACGACCACGAGCAGTCCCACAGGTTCGAGCATGAACCAGGCGACGAGCAGGCAACGGCGTGACGTCCATCCCGACCTCTCCTTCTGGGGTAGTCTCAGGCAGGGAGCTATCGCTCGCTCCTCGGCCAGGCGGATTTCGGCGGGCAGAGACTGCCAGGCCTCGAACAGGTGCGCGGCGGAATGTGCATTCATCTTTCGCATCATGCTGGAACGGTGCAGCTTCACCGTCACCTCGCTGATGTTCAAATCGAAGGCAATCTGCTTGTTAAGCGCACCTTTGACTACCGAGCGGAGGACCTGGGGTTCCCTGACCTGCTCTGCGATGGGCAAGCCTCAAAAGGCGGTGTCCGAACTCTTCTCGCAGTCGATCGCCGAGGCCGCTGCGAACGGATCCACCTTCGTCCTGCTCGATGAGGTCGAGACCTCGCAGCCGATCGTTCTAAAATGCGCCTCGGGGCCAACCCATAGACATCCACCGCTCGACGGGCGCGGTGCTCGTTCGTCTGCCGGCATGCACATCTGGTAGGCGGCCACGCAATCCGCGTGGGAGTGCAGGGCCGTGGGACGTTGCGGTGCAGGAGGTCCCGGATAGTTGTCCCATCAGCGAAGACGCTATCGCAATAGGCCGCGTCAGACCGGTCAAATTTGACCAAATTACCTGCCAAATTGCTTGAGTTTATTCAACCTGCTGGAAAAGGCACGGCCTTAAGACCCATTGGGAAGCCCGAACAACCTCGGGCAATTGAATAAAATTGTACCGAATTTTCACATTCGGCAGCAATCGGCTGCGTGCATCCTGCTGACATCAGTTCATCAGGGGATGGCACAAATGAATACCAAATTCGCAGCAGTGATGGCGGGCCTGACCATGAGTGTCAGCCTGTTCTCCACCGGCGGCGCAGCCGCCTACAGCAATCCCGGCAAGATCGTCACCTTCGACCTGGTCACCCAGACCGCCGCGATCACGCCGCTTTCCATGCAGTTCTTCTGCGCCAAGAACCGGAGCGAATGCGCCGGCGGCGGTCGCGGCGAAGTGACCATGAGTCCGAACCTCATGGCGGTGCTCAAGCAGATCAACGGCCATGTGAACCGCTCGATCCGCCCGGCGCGTGACACGGCCGATGTGTGGGAGCTGAACCCGACCAGCGGCGATTGCGAGGACTATGTATTGTCCAAGCGCAGCGCGCTGATCCGCCAGGGCGTTTCGGCCGGTGCATTGCGCATCGCATATACCCATACCCGCCGGGGCGAGCCCCACGCGGTGCTGGTGGTCAAGACCAGCGAAGGCGACTATGTGCTCGACAACCTGACCAACACGATCAAGACGTTGCGCGCCTCGGGATACAATATTCGGTCGATGTCTTCGCCCAATCCGACGCGCTGGACCGCCGGTTAAACTGTCACATAAATAAAGAAAAGCCCCGGTGCCCATGGCGCCGGGGCTTTTTGTTTGCGCGGAAGGCAGCGCCGGACCGGGTCGGCAGCGGCCGAAAGAGCCTGAAACCGGCGGGTTTCCGGCGTTAATCGTAATGAGAGAAAGGCCGCGCAAGGGCCTGTAAAGGCCAAGCAAAACGTTGACAGTAATCATGGGTGGCAGTAAAGAATCTTAACAAGAAGTTAAGAGTGGGGTTCCAGATGCGTAGGCTCGTTGCGTCGATCGTGACCGCCGGGATGCTCAGCGTGGCCGGCCTGTCCGGTGCAAACGCGGCTCCGGTGCCGGGTTTTGAAGACCTCTACAATACCGTGTTCACCAGCTGCACGCTGCCTGACGGTACGCTGGCGGCCTGCGAAGCGGCCATCAATGCTTATGCCAGCGCGCTCGTGGCGAATGTGGAACTGACGGTTGCCAACCAGTCGTTCACTGAACTCCGCCAGGAAGTCTTCGTGGCCAATGCCGCGGATGAAGAGTTCCAGGCCGATATCGATGCGCTGTTCGAGCTGCTGCTGCCTGACTCCGGTGCCATCGGCGCGGTCGCCAGCCCCGTCTAGGCTATTACCAGAACTGGCCTGCGGGCCGGTTTTCTATACTTGACCCGAGATTTCAGCAACCGGTCGCTCGTGACGGGCGGTAGCTTGTTTTCGTCTGGATGTGCTGAGGAAAAGCAGGTGTAATTCAATAGCTCGTCAGGGCGTGGCGAGAAAACGTGCTCCTCCGGAAGTTCTTTTCGGAGATTTGTAGCGAAGGGCGATGTGGCGATTAACTGAAACGGCAAGAGATATAAGATTGTCGTTGGACTTGCACGGAACTTTGCTATTGTTTGGCGTGGCGTAACAACTTGCTTACCATGATGGACTTTACAATTGAGTATCCCCATTGATGGATTCGAGCGTACAGAGCGCCTGGTCGTAAACAGCCGGCCAGGTGGAACAAGCGGCGTGGCAGAGCTGAGCGCATTGCGGATCAGCTATCATTCGGGGCTGCCCCTGATGAAGCTGCTGCAGGAACCGCTGTCGCTTGCCCGTAGCGCGACCCGTGACGCGCAAATGACCGCCAAGCGTGTGTTCGACGTGATTTTTTCGGTTCTGGCGCTGCTGTTTCTGCTGCCGCTTCTCATCATCGTTGCCATCGCCGTTCGCATGGAGAGCAAGGGGCCCGTGCTGTTCCGGCAGACACGGGAAGGCCTCAATGGCAGCACGTTCGGCGTCTTCAAGTTTCGCTCGATGCGGCGCGAGCAGGGAGACGCGACGGGCGTTGCCCATACGGTGCGCAACGACGAAAGGGTGACGCGGGTCGGTACCTTCCTGCGGCGGACCAGCATCGACGAGCTGCCGCAACTGCTGAATGTGCTGCGTGGGGAAATGTCGATTGTGGGGCCGCGGCCGCATGTGCCGGGCATGCGTGCGGGGAACCATACCTACCGAGTGCTCGTGCCCTATTATGACCACCGGCTGGCCATGCTGCCGGGGATAACGGGCTGGGCGCAGGCTAATGGTCTGCGCGGCGACGCCACCGACGCGGCGCTGGCGCATGCCCGGATCGACCATGACCTGGCCTATATCCAGAATTTCTCGCTATGGCTCGACCTGCGCATCATCCTGCGGACGATCCGCCACGAATTCCTTGGTGGAACAGGAAACTAAACCGCGCGGTTGCGGCGGTACAGGAAACTATGCGGCGCGGTTGCCGCCGCGCGGCTTTGAAGCTAAGTCCTCGCCATGGATGCGAGCCGCGCTATCTATGCGGCGGAGCGGGGCGGCGCATGCTGCGCCGGACTTTTGTAAGCACACCGAGTTCGGAGAGTCTGGATGGTCGAGATAGCGAGGCTGCTGGAGGTTGCCATTGCAGCGGGCGCGGAGATCCTTCGCATCTATGAGACGGACTTTACGGTTGCCTACAAAGCCGATGAATCGCCGGTGACGCTGGCCGATATCGCGGCCGAGACGATCATTGTCGCGGCACTACAGCAGATGGCGCCTGATATTGCCGTGGTGGCCGAAGAGGCTGCGGCGGTAGGGCAGGTGCCGCTTGCCGCGGAGCGGTTCTTCTTGGTCGATCCTCTTGATGGCAGCAAGGAATTCATCACCCGGAATGGCGAATTCACCGTCAATATCGGGCTGATCGAGCATGGCGTGCCGGTGCTGGGCGTGGTTTATGCGCCGGCTTTGGGCCGCATCTGGTGGGGCAGGGCGGGCGAGGGTGCTTTCAGCGGGCGTGTTGTCGATGGCGCCATCGTGGAGCAGCAGACGATCTGCGTGCGTGGCGCGGCGCCTGGTGGCATCGATGTGGTGGGCAGCCGCTCGCATGGCGCCGGCGATACCGACGCCTGGCTGCAGCGTTTCCAGGTCGCCAAATTCGTGCCGGCGGGTTCTTCGCTCAAATTCTGCCTCGTGGCATCGGGCGAAGCGGACCTTTATCCGCGGCTCGGGCGCACGATGGAATGGGACACGGCCGCGGGTGACGCCATTTTGCGGGCTGCGGGTGGCCGTGTGGAGACGCTATTCGGCGAAGTCCTGTGTTATGGCAAGCGCGATCAGGGCCATGATTGCGACTTCGCCAATCCGCATTTCGTGGCCTTTGGCGACCCCGCGCTGGCGTAAGCCTTTTGCGCATCTGGAGTTGACGCATGACAAGTGAACGGATGACCCATTTGCGGTCGCTCGAATCCGAAAGCATCGAAATCCTGCGCGAGGTCGCGGCGAGCTTCGACCGGCCGGTGATGATGTATTCCATCGGCAAGGATTCCAGCGTCTTGCTGCATCTGGCGCGCAAGGCGTTCTTTCCCTCGCGCATTCCGTTTCCGCTGCTGCATGTCAACACGACCTGGAAATTCAAGGAAATGATCGCCTTCCGCGACCGGATGGCGGAGCAGCATGGCTTCAACCTGATCAGCCACACCAATCCGGAAGGACTGGAGCAGGGGATCAACCCGTTCGATCATGGTTCGTCGCGCTTCACCGACATCATGAAGACGCAGGCTTTGCGGCAGGCGCTCAATGCGGGGCAGTATGATGCGGCGATCGGTGGCGCGCGGCGCGACGAGGAAAAATCGCGCGCCAAAGAGCGCATTTTCTCGCATCGCAATGCCAGCCATGCCTGGGACCCCAAGAACCAGAGGCCGGAGCTGTGGCGGGTGTTCAATACGCGGCTCAACCCCGGCGAGAGCATGCGGGTATTCCCGATCTCGAACTGGACCGAGCTGGATGTGTGGACCTACATCTATTCGGAAAATATCGAGCTGCCGTCGCTGTATTTCGCCAAGCAGCGGCCGGTGGTGGACCGCTCGGGCACGCTGATCATGGTGGATGACGACCGTTTCCGCTTCGAGCCGGGCGAAAAGCCGCGCGAGGAAATGGTGCGGTTCCGCACGCTGGGCGACTATCCGCTGACCGGAGCCATCCGCTCCGAGGCAGCGACGCTGCCGGAAATAATCATGGAAATGCAGGCCAGCCGCACCTCGGAACGCGAGGGACGCCTGATCGACAGCGACTCCGTGGGGTCGATGGAAAAGAAGAAGCAGGAAGGGTATTTCTGATGTCCATGGCCATGAACCTGACGCCAGATACCGATATCGGGCTGTGGCTCGAGCAGCAGACCAACAAGTCGCTGCTGCGCTTCCTGACCTGCGGCAGCGTGGACGATGGCAAATCGACGCTGATCGGTCGGCTGCTCTATGACAGCCAGCTCATTCTCGATGACCAGCTGGCGAGCCTCAAGAAGGAAAGCCACAACCGCATGGTGGGCGACGAGGGGATCGACTTCTCGCTGCTGGTGGATGGGCTGGTGGCCGAGCGCGAGCAGGGCATCACCATCGACGTGGCCTATCGCTTCTTTTCGACCGACAAGCGCAAGTTCATCGTCGCCGATACGCCGGGCCATGAGCAATATACCCGCAATATGGCGACGGGCGCTTCCAATGCGGACCTGGCGCTGCTGCTGATCGACGCGCGCAAGGGCGTACTGACCCAGACGCGGCGGCACAGTTTCATCCTGTCGCTGATCGGGGTGAAGCATGTGGTGCTGGTGGTCAACAAGATCGACCTGGTGGATTACAGCCAGGAGGTGTTCGACAAGATTGTCGCCGAGTACATGGAATTCGCCAAGGATCTTGGCTTCAAGAGCCTGGCGGCAGTGCCGGTTTCGGCTTTGCGCGGCGACAATATGGTCGCCAATAGCGCGCGGACGCCCTGGTACAAGGGATCGTCGCTGGTGCCGTATCTGGAACAGATCGACGTTTCGGAGGACCGCACGCAGCAGAAGATGCGCTTCCCGGTGCAGTGGGTGAACCGGCCGAACCTCGATTTCCGCGGTTTTTCCGGCACAGTGGCCTCGGGCAGTGTGAAGGTGGGCGACGAAGTGCTGGTGGCGGCCTCGCGCGTGCCGGCAGTGATTGCCCGCATCGTGACCATGGATGGCGAGCAGCAGGCAGCCATTGCCGGCGAGGCGGTGACGCTGGTGCTCGACCGGGAAATTGACATTTCGCGCGGCGACGTGCTGAGCCATGCAGGCGAGACGCCGGAATATTCCAACCAGTTCCAGACGCGTGTCGTGTGGATGGCGGAGGAAGCGGCGCAGCCGGGGCGGTCCTACCTGCTCAAGGTGGGCTCGCAGGTCGTGCCGGCCTCGATCACCAATCTCAAGTTCAAGACCAACGTCAATACGCTGGAACAGAGCCCGGCGCGCACGTTGGAACTGAACGAGGTGGGCACACTGACCATCTCGACCGACAAGCCGATCGCCTTCGACCCCTATAGCGAGAACGCGCTGACCGGCGGCTTCATCCTGATCGATCGCATCAGCAACAAGACGCTGGGCGCCGGCACGATTGATTTCGGGCTGCGGCGTGGGCAGAACCTGACCTATCAGAGCTTCGACGTGGACCGCGCGGTGCGCAGCACGATGAAGGGCCAGACTGCCAAGATCGTGTGGTTTACCGGCCTGTCGGGCTCGGGCAAATCGACGACGGCGAACCTGCTGGAAAAGCGCCTGACAGCCGAGGGCAAGCATTGCTACATCCTCGATGGCGACAATGTGCGGCACGGGCTCAACAAGGATCTGGGCTTTACCGAGACCGACCGCGTGGAGAATATCCGCCGCGTGGCCGAAGTGGCGAAGCTGATGGCCGATGCCGGACTGATCGTGCTGGTGTCGTTCATCTCGCCCTTCCGCAATGAGCGGCGGACCGCGCGGGAGATTGCCGGCGACGTCGAGTTCGTCGAGGTCTATGTCAATACGCCCCTGGAAGTGGCGGAAAAGCGCGACCCCAAGGGGCTGTATGCTAAGGCGCGATCCGGCCAGCTGCAGAATTTCACCGGCATCAGCAGCCCGTTCGAGGCGCCCGAGCACCCCGATGTGGTACTCAAAGGCGGCGAAATGAGGCCCGCCGAAATGGCCGACCAGCTCTATGCGCATTTGATGGGATGATGCCGGAAAGGGCGAGGTGCATCACTCCAGAACTTTAGCCGTTGAGGCCGGCAGCGGCTATCGCGTTCCAGGTATTGCGGTCGAGCGGGCCGAGGCGGCATTGTCGGGCGATGTCCAACTGGACGCAGAAGGCATTGACCGCCGAGATGGTAGAGGAGGTCAATAAGCCGCTCATGGCGCCGGAATAATAGCCGCGCTCGGTCAAAAGTCTTTGCAGCATATAGACATAGGCGTTTCTGTTGACACGCAGAATCTGCCTGCCGGTGCGGGCCTGCTGCATGGCGTTCAGCCCCTGGAAGCGCGTCCACATCAGCGCATAGTCATCGAGGCTGGGTCCATGCGCCGCCAGCGTCGCACCATTGATCAAGACGTTTCCGGTGCGTGCGTCCGCGGGAATGGTGTCATAGAGTGCCCTTGCCGCGGCAGGATCGGGTGGCAGGGTTCGGCCGGCGCCGAGCACATAGAGGTTGAGCAGGGCTGCCTTGGCCGCCATATCGCCGCTAACGACGCCGGTGCGCAGGATTGCCACCGCCTTGGCTGGATTCGCCGTCACTCCGCGGCCTTCGGTATAGGCGTCGCCGAGCAGGGCGGCGACGGCTGTATTGCCAGCATCAAATGCCGATTGAAGCAGCGCGACGCCTTCCCCCTCGCGCCCGGTGCCGAGCTGGCCGCGCAGCAGGGTATTGCCCAGGACGACACCGGCATCGTCGTCGCCATCGGCGAGCGCGGCGCGCAGATAACGTTCGGCTAGGGCCGGATCGGGAGGGACCACTACACCCCTGAGATAAAGGTCGGCGAGGGAGCGTCGCGCGGGATTGCTGCCGGCGTCGGCGGCTATGCCGAGATATCTGGCCAGCCTGGCACCATCGTCCGGTCCGCCAGTGCCGGCCCGATAGAGGGTCGCCAGCGGAATGGCGGCGTCGGTATTTCCGGCCTCAAGGGCGATGTCATAATATTTGATCGCCTCGGCAATGTCGGGCTCGCCGTAAATGCCCCTGCGCAGGGCGTTGGCAAGGGGCATCAACGCCTGGTCTAATCCGGTGTCGGCCGCGGCGCGGAGATAGTCCAGCGCCTTGGCGCGGGGCAGGCCGCCGACCTCACGGCGATGCAGTTGGGACAGGGTGAGATAGGCTTCGGGCAAGCCCAGGACGGCCGCTTGTTCCAGATAGGATACGCCCTTGGCGGGGTCGAACGGCAGGGCACTGTGCTCATTGGCGTATTCGGTGCCGAGCAGCAAAGCCGCTTCGGCATCTCCGGCTGCGATCATGGCCTCGAGTTCGACCAGCGCGCCTTCGAGGAGATGTGCCCTGTCGGGGTCGCGCAGGATGCGGGTTAGCAAGCGCAGGGCGCGCGGCTCGGGCACTTGGTCGGCAGCCTGTGCGGTTTCGGCTGGCTGGGCGGATGGCGCCTGAGCATAGGCCACCGCTGAACAGGTGCCAGCCACGACACAGCCAACGGCAACTGCAAGTTTCCAACCCATTGCACCCCTCCAGCATCTTCCTGTCGAAGACTAGTCACAGGCATCGGCAATAGAAAGGTCAATCCGGTCACTGAGGTCCGGTTTTTCGTCAATGGATTAACGGGGAAGTTCTGCTGCTTATCCCCGCTGCTAGAAGTGGGACTAGGATAACGGCTCGTTTCCCAGGCAAGGACAAGCCAGATGCAAGACAGATATGATGGATATTCCAGCAGCCTCGCCGGGCCGGTCGGCCATGGCTTCGCAATCGTGCCCGATGACGGCGCGGATCTGGCCGAGATCACCCGCGCCCTTTATGTCGGGGTCGGCGGATCGCTGTCGATCGTACTGCAATCGGGCGCGGAACTGACATTGCAGGGCGTGGCGGCGGGCACGGTGCTGCCGCTCCGGGTGCGGCGGCTGAAGGCGAGCGGCACCAGCGCCAGCGCCGTCGTGGGGCTGGTGTGATGCGGGTCGGGGTCGATCTGTGGATGGTCCCGGGTGCGGGGAACGTGCTGGGCGCCAGCTATGTCGCCGATTTCGCCGCCGACCTCTATTTTCGGGAAGGCCTGGCGGTGGAGGCGGGCGATGCCTTCAGCGTCGCCCGCAATTCGGTCAAATATGCCGCCGACGGCAGCGGCAGCTTCACCCCGTTCGCCGCCGGCATCGCGGCCCGAACCGATCGCGGGCTTTCGGTGGAGCCGGCGTCGAGCAATCTGCTGACCGACCCGGTGCGGCTCAGCGCCTGGCTGGCGGTTGCGGCAAGTGCCACGCCGCTGCCGATGCCCCTATTGGGCATCTTCGCCGAGCCGATGCTGCTGACCGGCACGGGCGGCACCGCCGTTGACCGGCTGCGGCATCCCACCACCTCGTCCGTCAGCAATGGAGCATCCTACGCGCTGTCCTACTGGTTCCAGCCCACCGTCACGCCGACAATGGTGGCAATGGCCGGTGGCGATGGCGCGCGCTCGCGGCTGACCATTTCCGTGGCGACGGCCGGGGAGCTCGGCCTGCTGGCGGGGCGGGGGACCATGACGCTGGCCCGCCTCGTGCCGCATGGCGCGGGCGTCTATTGCGCGCAGGTGCTGTGGACGCCCAATTTTTCGGGCGTATGCGAAATCTCCATGGGGCCTGGGACGGGTGTGCTGCGCGATACGATCGGCCTGTTGGGGGCCTTCATGGAGCCGGGTACGGCATTCACGGGCCCCATGATCGGGACGGGAGCCGCCAGCAGCCGCGCCGCGGATCGCGTGACCCTGCATCTGCCGGCCGGCACGCATGAGCTGATCTTCACCTTCGACGACATGACGACGCAGGTGATCGCCGGGGCTGTGGGGGACTATGCCGTACCGACCGATCTGGATCGGCCGGTGATCCGCTCCGTCATTGCCATGCCGGAATAGGATGGCGTGGTGCGACAAGGGCGATGAGGCCGGATAGCTGGGCCTCGTGCGCCTGCCGCAACTCGCTGAAGCGGGCGCGGGCATCCGGCGCGGGATGCGCTTCGGAAAGGTAGCGGGCGGCGGTGGCGACGAAGTCGTCCGCGAGCGGAATGACCAGGCCGCCGCCGGCGCCGATATCGTCGGCGATGCAGCCGATATCGGTGGCGATGCAGGGGATGCCGGCGGCCATCGCCTCGAGCAGCACCAGGGGCGAGGCTTCGTTGCGGTATCGCGTGGGGAGGACGAAATGGGTGATCCGGGTGAAGAAATCGCGCTTTTGCCCGCCCGATACCGGTCCCAGGCAAGTGAAGGCGGAGCCCAGGGCTTCGCGCGCCCGCGCTATGGCGGCCCTGGCCGCCTCGTCGGTCGCCGGGCCGGCGACGACCAGACGCGCAGGCGTGCCAGACCGGTTGAGGCGAATGGCCAGGTCGACCACTTCGGCAATGCCCTTTTCGCCGCTGAGATTGCTCAGATGCCCCAGGCAGAGGCCAGCGGCCGATGAGCGCAGGCCCAGGAGCGTATCGTCCACCAGGCCCGCATTGTTGAGCACGAAGGTGTTTTCGGCCTCGGGCGTGTTGAGCCGGAGCTGTCGCGCCATGCCGGCGCCCAGAACGATATGGGTCGCCCGCGGTCCGGCGGCTCGGGCCAGCGCCACCATGCTGGCGCGGCGACGGCGGACATGGTCATAGGCATGATGATGGATCAAGAGGCGCTTGCCCCTGATGCGCAGCACCCCGGCAGCGGCCGCGGTGAGCCACATGCCCGCATTGGAATTGGCGGAGATGTATACGCAGGAGGCGTCCTGGGCGGCAAAGGCCAGCCGCAGGTGCCGGCCCAGCTTCGACAGCAACCGGCTTAGGGGCTTGGCGCCCGCTGCGTTGAGATCGATGCGGACCAGGGGCACGCCATGGGCGGCCAGCCGTTCGGCCAGCACTTGCGTGCACAGGGACTGCCCATGCGCCGGCGGGGGAAAGGGGCCGGCATAGAGCAGCGGCACAGCCTTAACCTCAGTTGATCTTGCCATTTGAAAAACTTCGATCCTGGCTTCATTGTCCCTTGGCGTATCCATTCAGATTCAAGCCAGGCATGACAAGTTATACCGTTCCCGATTTTCTGATCGTTGGCTCGATGAAAGCGGGTACGACCACCCTATATCGCGATTTAGTGCAGCATCCCGATATTTTTCTGCCCCAGGAGAAAGAGCCCGAGACGCTGGTGCGCTTTGGCGAGGACGATCGGGCTATTCTCGAGGACTATCGGTCGTTAATGCGGCCGGCCGCCACCGGGCAGATATGCGGCGAGGCATCGACGGCCTATACCAAGCGGCCCGATCACGAGGGCGTGGCGGAACGGGCGCTGCGCATCTGCGGGGCGAAGCTGAAGATCATCTATCTGACGCGGGAGCCGATCAGCCGGATCGTCAGCCAGTACCGGCATGAACTGGCGCTGGGGCTGGTGCAGGAGCCGTTGAACCAGGCCGTGCTGGCCAATGGGCGATATGTGGCCTACAGCCGCTATGACTGGCAGCTGGCGCCGTGGCTGGCGGCGCTCGGGCCGGACAATGTGCTAGTGCTGCGCTTCGAGGACTATGTGGCGCGCCGGGCCGAAACGGTCGGCCGAATTTGCCAATTCCTGGGGGTATCGGCGCCAGCCGGCGATTTCGACCGCGCCTTCAACACCAGCGAAGGCAAGATGGTCCCCAGGGGCTTATGGAAGGCCGTGGTGGCGTCGCGCTTCTATCAGCGCCAGATCAAGCCGCTGGTGCCGGTGGGGATGCGGGAACGAATGGCCGGCAGGGTCTTGACGCCGGTCCAGCAACAGGTGGGCGAGCTCGAGCCGCAGACGCGCGAGAGGCTGGCCGAAGCCCTGCGGTCCGCTGCCGAGTGAGCCGGCCTTAGCCGGGTCGCCCGTCGGCCCAGGCATCGGCTGAAGCCAGCCAGCCATTGGCGGGGTTGGCGGTTCCGGCCAGCCCGAACGCGGCAAGGAGCAGATCGTAAGTCCGCTCGATATGAGGCCGATAATAGGCCTGCAGCATGGCGCGGGTTTCCGGTTTCATCTTCTCGGGCCGCTTTCCCACCTTCTGCAGGGCCTTGAGGGCGTCCTGCTTCATGCCATGGCGGATATGGTGGGGCAGGAATGGCTTGATAGCCACTTTCCACGGGCCGGGATTGAGCAGAAACCGCCGCGCCCAGCGATTGACCGGGCCGCCGATCGCCGTGGTGTTTTCTCGTTCGCTGCGCACCAGGCTGGGATCGAAGCCGATATCGAGATGCCTGCATATGGTGCCGATCGTGCCGGCTGAGTCGCGCACCAGGTCGTTGAAATCGAGTATGAGGATTTGTTGGGCGGGGAATTCGGCCAGCCAATTGGCCAAGTGAATATCGTATTTGCCGACATGCAAATAGCGCCATGGGCTGAGCCAGGTGTCCCGCTCGCCGTTCAACTCGCTCGCTAGCGCCTCTTCGAAGGTCCTGGCACGGTCCCCGGCTCCCGCCGACATATAGTTATAGGCGGAGTAGGCGCGCTCCACCGGGTCGCGCAGCGAGACGATGATCCGGGCGTCCGGATTGTATTCACGAATCATGGAAGGGGCCTCGGCGCTCGGCAGATAGGCAGTGCTGGCATCAAGCCATAATTGCCCCGGCATGGTCTTGGCGAAGAGCCGGTCATAATCGTCCAGCGTCCAGTGGAAATTGGTCCATTGCTCGACACTGGAGACGGGGCCGGTAAAGGGCAGCGTCCTGGCCCGGGTCTTGAAGAAGTTCGGCTCCTTGACCGAGGACAAGTAGATTTTCCGCTGCTCCCCCAGCATGCTGGCGATGCTGGTGGTTCCAGCCTTCATCGCACCGATGAGAAACACCTGTGTCTTGCGATCCTGGTCCATTCGATTACTCGCTTACTGCGCGATTGACGTCCACGCGTTGCGGCGGCGCGACTGCCGGTTGCGCCCGGTCTAGCGGGATGTGGGGTCTGGTCGGGGATTTGGGAGCATTGGCCGTGTGGCGCTTCCAGGCGAGAAAAGCCACGATGGCCAGGGCGAAGCCGGTCGCCTGCCACTGGGTGAGAAACAGGTGCCCCTTGGGCGCAGTTATGAAACGGGCGATCGGGAAGCACAGGAATGCGGCGCAATAGAAATGAAGCATCCGGTTTTCCGGCCGCCCGACCAGCACGAAGCCCTGCCTGAACCAGAGCAGGATGACCGCGCCGCCGAAGAGCATGGCAGCGCAGAGGCCCAATATGCCAGCGGCCGCCCAATAGTCTATGAACAGGTTGTGTGCCCAGGGCGACCCGGATTCACGAATGACGTGAGCACCGAAAAAAATATCTTCCGAGATTGCGTCGAGGTTGAAGAAAGAAATCTCGGCCCGGCCTTCATAAGAGCCGCTGCTGGTCAGACGCGCCATAAACAGCGCCAGAATTGGCGTCGTGGCGCCTAGAAAGAGCAGGATGGCCGCCAGTATCGGAATGCCGATCGCCACATAGGACATCCATTTTGCCGAGCGGATGACTACGGCAAAACCGAACAGCAGCCCGATCATACCCATGACAAGCCAGCTTGAGCGGCTCATCGACAGGGTCACGATGAGCAAGGTGATGATGACGCTAGCCACGACAATTGCCGTGGTCAGCCTGCTCCTTTGCCTGGGGAGGGCGAATAGCGATACCATGGCGGACAGCAGCAGGGCGGCCATTATGCCATGACGCAGGTTCGAGCGGACATCGCCATCTTCGAAGGTGCCGCTTTGGAAGGCTGCCCTGAACAATTGGAACACCACGATGTCGGGATTGGCCTGCATGACGGCTTGGCCGACTAGGGCGAAGATGTTCACATGGGGCAGACTAACCGCAAGGAAGGTAAGGAATATGGTGAGCGTCGCGGGGGCGGACCACATCAGTATTTCCGTGCGGCTCCGCCGCAGCAAGCCGAAGAACACCGTGCCCGAGGCCAGACCGGACGCCGCATAAAAGATCTGGCGGGCAAGGTCTGAGGCCGGGAGCATCTGGAGTGGCTTGAGCAAGGACAATGCCGTCATCAGCATCAGAAAGCCGAATCCAACCCAGATATGGGGTGAGGCCCGCACGATGCGAATGCTGGATTGCCGAAGCTCTTGTATGAGAATTGTCGATGCAATGAGAAGTATGGCGACGATGTGGAAGTAACCAATGAACCCTATGGAGCTCTCGACAATTCTTATCCACTGTATCGGAGTAATCGCCAAAAGGACGACCAGCAGGAAAGGGGCAGGGGCAGGGAGTTTCATTAAAATTCCTCTACTTCCTGCCTACGGGGTTGCGGAGGTATTTTTGGCGACAGCCGCAGCGGCGTAAAGGGTTGCGCCGGCCATGATGGATTTTTTGTTATGCCAGATAGTGGATGCCTGCCAGACGAACATGAGCGTGACGGCGCCCATGCTGGCCAGAGCGGCGCCCATGATGCCCAGAGGTGGGATAAGGACGAAATTGAGGCCGATATTGGCCAGAACGGCCACGAGATTGATCAGCCCGAAAATGGCGCCGCGGCCGGCGGCGATCAGCAGGCCGGCGCAAGGAATGGTGAGCGCGGCGAAAGCCTGGCTGATGGCCAGCACCTTCAGCGGCGCGGCCGAGGGCAGAAAATCATGACCGAAGATCAGTGTGACGATCGGTTCACTGCACACGCCGAGGAGAAGGCTGACGGGAGTGACGGTGACCAGCGAAAAAATGACGGCCATGCGGAAATGGCGCCACATGGCGGGCTCGTCCCTCGCCGCAATGCTCTCCGACAGCAGTGGCGTCATGACCTGCATCAGCACCACCTGCGGGAAGGTCATCAGATAGGTCAGGCGAAAGGCCGCGCCGAAATAGCCGACTTCCAGAAGCGAGCTGAGTGGCCCGAGCATCACGACATCCATACGATGCATGACCTGCTGGGACGAATTGCCTAGCAGCAGGGGCAGGGCCCGCGCCATCCAGGCACGTGGTTCACCTTGCGGCCTGGCCTGCCAGGTTTCGCGCGGCACGGCCAGGCGGAAGACATAGGTGGACAGGACCGCGCTTACCGTGGCCGCGAGGCCGAAGGTGGCCACGGCGGGCAGGGCGCTGGCAAGGCCGCCGATCAGTGCGACGAGGATAACGGCAGCCGCGGGCAGGGCTTCGGCGAAGATTATGCCGATGGCCGGCCGGCGGGCGCCTGCAAGCTGGGCACGGCGCGATACCATGAGAGACGCCGGAAAGATCAGAATAAGAGTCAGGACGAGCCCGGCTTGCAGCGACTGATCGAAGCCCGGCGTGAAAATCGCGGCCAGGACGATGAGGAATGCAGCCACCGACCCCATCAGCACCACGGCATCGCCCCAACGGATCAGAGCCCGCAGGGCCGACCAGTTCTGCTGGATACGAAATACCGGAATGAGGCGGGACATGAGCGCGGGCCAGCCCATGCCAGCCAACTGGGCGATCAGCATGGCTGTACCGGTGGCGAAGGTGAAGACTCCATAGCCGTCGGGCGAGAGCTGGCGCGCCATGATGATGGTCATGACCAACACCAGCAGGCGCGACACCAGACCCGCCAGCAGCGTCCCTGCAAAGATATGCGCAAGTCGGCTACGGAACAATTGTGCTAGGTTCCGGTTGGGGCGCGGTGGAGCGGGCGTATTGGTCAGGCCTTCGTTCATCGGATAGCTGGGTCGGTGCATCCGCGGCGCGTAGTCATGCCGCCTTCGAATGGTTGCTGCGCACCTGCCGCTCGATCCATTCATAGGTCTGTTCCAGGCCCGCTGTCAGGGTTTGCGAGGGGCGCCAGCCGAGCTTTTCCTCGATCAGGCGATTGTCGGAGTTGCGGCCGCGCACGCCTTGCGGGCCGGGAATGTGGTTCTTGTGGAGCTTCTTGCCGGCAATGGCGGCCACGATATCGACCAACTGGTTGATCGAGACCATTTCGTCGGAGCCGATATTGACCGGGCCTTCGAAGTCCGAGCGGGTGAGGCGGAGGACGCCTTCTAGGCATTCGTCGATATAGAGGAAGGAGCGGGTCTGCAGGCCATCGCCCCAGATTTCGATCTCGCTATTGTCCTTGGCCAGCGCGACCTTGCGACAGATGGCGGCGGGCGCCTTTTCCTTGCCGCCATCCCAGGTGCCCTGGGGGCCAAAGATGTTGTGGAAGCGGGCGACGCGGTTTTCCATGCCGAAATTGCGGTTATAGGCGAGGAAGAGGCGTTCGGAGAACAGTTTCTCCCAGCCGTATTCGCTGTCGGGCGCGGCGGGATAGGCCGAGGATTCGGCGCAGTTGGGATTGTCGGGATCTTCCTGATTGTAGGCGGGATACATGCAGGCGGAGGAGGAGTAGAAGACGCGCCGGATGTTGCGCTTGTGGGCGAGGTCGGCGACGTTCAGGTTGATGGTGGCGGAGTTGTGCATGATGTCGGCATCGTGCTCGCCGGTGAAGATATAGCCGGCGCCACCCATATCGGCGGCGAGCTGGTAGACCTCGTCGAAGCGGCGATCGATGATGCGCTCGCAGACCTCCTGGCGGCGCAGGTCGCCCACCACGAAATCATCGGCTTCGGTATCGCCATATTCGGGGAATTTCAGGTCGACGCCGCGGACCCAGAAGCCTTCGCGCTTGAGCCGGCGAACGAGATGAGAGCCAATGAAGCCGCCGCCGCCGCAGACCAGTGCAGTCTTGACCATACTAAACTCCTTTGATGTCCTGATGTGACAGCGGGGCTGTCACCAAAGCCTGAAAACGATCGGCGATCTGTTCGATATCGAAGGCCTGCTCGGCATAGCGGCGACCGCCGCGGGCCATGGCGTCGCGCGCGGCCGGCTCGGTTGCGAGCTGGTGGAGCGCGGCGATGAAGGCGGCGGGATCGGCGGGCGGTACGACAATGCCGGCGCCGGCCCGGGCTAGCGTCTTGCGCGCCAGGTTGCCTTCCGGGATGGCGGCGAGGATGGGCCGGCCGATGCAGAGATAGGTCAGGATCTTTGAGGGCACGGAATAAATGCCGGCATCGGCCTCGATCATGGCGATGAAGATATCGGCACCGCTGAGCATGGCGGGCAAGTCGCTGAAGGGCAGCCAGGGCCGGACTTCGAGCTGGTGGACGCCCTCGTCGCAGGCCCGCTGGCGGAGCGCATCGGCCACGCGGCCCTCGGAGAACACATAGAGTTTGCCGGGAAAGGCGCGGGCCGCTTCCAGCAGCAGATCGGGATTGTGCTTGTAGCCGAGCGTGCCGGAATAGACCGCGCGTAGGCCTGCGCCGAGATGGTCGGTCGACCAGGCATTGTCGCGCGCGACGGGCACGATCTCGTCCAGCGGCGCCCAGTTTTCAATGACGGCGATCCTGCCGGCATCGACGCCGCGGGCGGTGAGGATGGGGATGAAGTCGTCGGAGATAGAAACGACGTGGTCGCTCTGGCGGAGGATGGAGAATTCGAGGTTTCGATAGAGCGCGGCGATGGCGTGGCCTAGGAGGGGCAGTTTTCTCGGCACGATCTTGCCGATCGCTTCGCTGTAGATGTCCTGCAGCCAGAAGATAAACCGGGCCTTGCCGGCGCGGGTGGCGCGGAAAATCTGTTTCTGGGTATCGAGCGGGGCATTGCTCGAAATCACCGTATCGGGCCGGAAGGCGCGGATTTCGCGGGCGACGAGCCGGCCGAATTCGATCTCCTGCTGGCGCCGCTGCACGAAGGTGTCCTTGCGGAATTCGCGTCCGAGCGACAGGCCTTTCACGGCGAAACCGGCGGCGTCGCCGGGCTGGCGCGTCAGGTTGCCCTTGGGAGTCTGGAAACTGGTGGAGAATACATGCAGGACTTCGTGGCCCCGCCGGGCGAGGGCCCGGGACAGCTGCACCTGGAAAGGGTGGCCCGAATAGTCATGCACGAGGATGCGTCTTGAGGCTGCCACTACACTGTTCCGTCCTGCCCACACCAAGAGCCGTCAGACCGTTGGTACTGCCCAGGCACGACAGCGATGTGTCCAACAACTGCGGGTATGCTCCTTACACTATCCCAAGTGCCTCAATATTGAATGAATATTCGGGATAAGGGTTACCGGCGACCGGTGGCGTCTGCTGGCGAAAAATTTCGGCGCAAAGCGACACTATTGGGAGGGACGAATGCGCGGCGGTTTGCGCTGAGCCGTCACTCCGGCATGCGGGTTATTGGGCTCAATAGGCGTCGGAATAGTATCCGCCGTATTTCTTGTAGTAGCTCGAGCGGGTTTCGTTCTGCTGGTTGAGGACAGCGACGATCTCGGTTTCGGGGCGCTTGGAGCCGCGCAGGGATTCGATGGCCCGTTTGGCTTCGGTCTGCGATGTGGCCGCCCAGCGCGCCACGAAAACGATCATGTCGGCGAAGGGCGCGATATAGAGGCCATCCACGACCGGGCCGACGGGGGGCGTGTCGATCACGACCACATCGAAGGTCTTGCGGGCCGCGTCGATGAGGCGGCCGAAGGGGACGCCGGCCAGCAATTGATCGGTGGGCAGGTCGCTGTGGCGGGCGCCCAGGATCACGGTCAGGCTGTCGAGCATGGGGTCTCCCGCCATGATCTGGCCGATGACCTTGCTGTCGCCGGGGGCGGCGCGCAGGAATTCCTGCAGGCCCTCGGAGGGATTGAGATTCAGCAGGCGATGCTGGCTGGGCTTGCGCAAATCGCAGTCGATCAGCAGCGTACGCTCGCCGGACAGGGCATAGGAGCGGGCCAGGGCTAGGGCAATCGTGCTCTTGCCGTCATTGGGGGCCGAAGACGAGACCATGACGACCTGGCTTTCGGTCGGGCCGCCATTATTGTCGCCGGCGCTTTCGCCCAGGTTGCGCAGGGCCGGCCGGTCGATGGCCAGACGGATGCGGCGGATGGACTCGGCGTAGATCGATAAGGGCTCCTCGATCAGCAGATCGGCAAAGCTCTTGTTGGCGCCCCTGTTGGCCTGGCGCGGCACGGCAGAGGCAAAACGGGTCTTGAGGACGGATTCGACCTGATCCTCATTGGTGAAGCCGCCAATGAGGTTTTCATAGAGGAAGGCCAGAGCAACGCCCAGCGCCAGGGCCGAGAGGCCGGCAAGCAGCACGATCAGCGTGCGATTGGGGAAGGCAGGGGATTGCGGCGCGAGGGCCGGGGAAACGATGCGGCTATCGGCAATCTGCAGATTGGCCTGGGTATCGAGGTCCTGGGCGCGCGACAACAGGGTCTGATACTGGCCGCGGGCGATTTCGGCGCTCTGCTGGAGGCTGTAGAGCTCGGTCAGCACATCCGCGGATAGCGAGGAATTGAGCACCTCGTTGCGCATGGCTTCGCGCAGGCTCTCTTCGCGCTGTTCGGAGCGCTCCACCTCGGCCTGGATATTGCTGACCTCGGTGCTCGCCTCGGCGAGCAGGTTCTGGTTGATGCGTTCGAGCTGGCTGCGCAGATCGGCCACGGTGGGAGAGTCGGTGGTGGCGGTGGAGATGGCGGCGGTGAGTTCGTCGCGCTGGGCCTGCAGCGCATTAAGCGCATCGGATTGCAGCGTGGTCACCAGCGTCTGCAGGTCGCCTTGGCCAATGCTGGCCTGGGCGGTGGCGGCCAGGGCGGTGTTGGCTTCGCGGGCGGCAGCGAGTTCGGCAATCTGGCGCTGCATGGCGGCGACGCCGGTGGCGCCGCCTTCGGCGGTAATGCGTTCGATATTGCTCTGGATGAAGTCATCGAACGAATCTTCGGAGCGCACGATGGAGTCGCGCGCCTGGATGATGCGTGCCTGCAGAATGTCGCGCGAGGCCAGGACACTGCCGACCTTGTAGCTGAGCTGCTCGGCGATATAGGCGTCGGCAATGGCATTGGCCAGGCGGGCGGCGGTGTCCCGATTGGTCGAGCGGACCTGGACCGAAATCAGGTAGGTGCCGCCGCGGCGCTGCACCTGCACGGCGCTGCGCAGATTGGTCAGCGTGTCATTGAGCGCCTCCTGGCCGGTGGGCAACTGCTGGTCGGACAGGCGCAGAAACGAGAGCAGGCGGGCGCGCCAGCCCAGCGTCGGGCCGAATTCGCGATCGGTCACCAATTGCTCGGACCCGATCACTCGCAGCAGGATGCTGTCGGAGCGCAGGATTTCGACTTCGCTATCGATGCGGGCGCTATCGGCGCCGGCACTGGCAAAGCTGGATTCGGGGTCGAGCAGGTTCTTGCTGCTGGGATCCACCAGAATGAGGGTGGAGGCCGAGAAAATGGGGGTGAGGGCGAAAGCGCCCATGCCGGCAATGCCCACTACCACGATTACCGTCAGGACGATCAGGCGGAATTGACGACGAAGCACACCGGCCAGGCTGCGAAGATCAATCTCGGTCTCGTCCATTCACTCAATTCCTGACCTTGAGAGGCGCCAAGCCGATCTTTCGGTAATGATCGTGTAGATGGGATTGGGCCAAGCGCCAAGGTCCATAGTAAAATACGGTTACAGCGGTGTCGTCGGCATGGCGACGGAAATAAACTGCGGTGGTTCGGAGGCGGTGATCTTGACGGCGGTCAACAGACCGGTGGCAAAAGCGCCGGTATCGACGCAGATGCGCCCTTGCGCCACTACGGGGTCCCTGGCCGGGGTGTGGCCATGGACGACCAGCAGGCCTTCGCGCGGGGGCGCGGAAAAGAAATCACCGCGAATCCAGAGGGCATCGTCTTCGGCCTGGGCCGCCACGGCGATGCCAGACCGCAGGCCGGCGTGGACGAAAACCAGGCCAGGTGCTGACAGGGTCAGTGGCAGGCCGGCCAGGAAATCGACATGCTCTTCGGGAATATGGCTCTGCAGGTGTGCGATGCGCTGGCGCTCGGGCAAAGCCAGCAGGCTTTTGACGTCGAGCCCGTAGGAGGCCAGCGTTTCGGGGCCGCCGAATTGCAGCCAGGACGCATTGCGGGCCGGGCGCTCGAGGAAGTTCAGCATCATGACTTCATGATTGCCGGGCAGGGCAATGCGCCGGAAGCCTGCGGGCGGTGGGGCGAGCAAGGCATCGAGCACGCCGGCGGAATTGGGACCGCGATCGACATAGTCACCCAGATAGACGAGCCATTTTTCGCCCGCGATGCCGGCGGCATCGGCATAGATATGCTCGTGCAACAGGTGGAGCAGGGGCAGGCAGCCGTGGATGTCACCCACGGCATAGATTGCCGCCGGCAGATCGGAGGCGGAAAGATGGGCGCGCGCGGAGGGGGCGGGCGGCCGACCCCCTAGGATTGATCGCAAAAAAACCCCGAGCGCCAATGGTTTACCTGCTTGCCTTGAGGTTGACTGTCGATGCCGCGCCCGCTGCCAGCAGAGCGAGGAAGACGAAGGTATTGGCCGGAATTTCGAGGCTGAAATCGACCAGTGAATGCACGCCACCCACGGCCAGAACGCCCAGGGCAATGGCCTGGCTTTCCAGGTGCCCACGCTTGCGGATAACCGCTACAGCTAGCCGAAGGCCGATAAGCGCGATGGCAATGAGAGGGAGCGATCCGAAGACTAGGCCTAGTTCGGCCCAGAGTGCTAGATAACTGCTATGCGCCTTGGACCAGATCAGGTCGGAATTGACAGGCGCTTGGTGGACCAGCGGGAAAGCCAGTTCGAAGGCGCCACCACCGAAGCCGGTAAGCGGCCGCTGCATGATGAGCTGCCAGGTCTGGCGATAGAGGTCCCAGCGGGCATCGCTGGTCGCATCTAGCTGACCCAGGCGCTCGAACAGCGTGCCGCCATAGAGGAGCATGGTCAGCGCCAGAATCAGCAAAACCGGGGGCACCAGTGCTACGATGGACGCAGACGCATTTCGACGCAAGGTGAGGGCAAGTGCGAGCGCGGCGCCCATGGCGGTGACGAAGAAGCCCATGCGCGATCCTGTTTGCAGCACGACCATGACCAGCCAGACGAAGGCCAGGCCATAGAGCGGGAGGTTACTGCTTAGGTGGTGCGGTTTGCCATCGTCGGGGCAGGTGCTGGCGCCATCCGACAGCACTTTGCCGAACCGGGCAGCGGCGATGACTGCGCCCATGGCGAGGAAAGTGGCAAAGGAGTTGCGGTTGACGAACGTTCCAGTAGCATAGCCACTATAGGCCCACTTATTGAGGCCCAGAATGGTGTCGCCCGAATGCAGGGCGACAAGGCCGTAGACGCCATAGGCCACGATCATGCCGAGCAGTAGGTCGAATAGCCGCTGGCGGCGATTCTCATTGGCTGAGATCTGAAGGACGAGAAAGAAGAACAAGCCATAGGTGAGCTGGCGAATCAGCATCAGCAGCGTGGCGCCGGGGGCCAGGCTGATGGTGGGAATCGGCAGGCTGAGGCCGTCGCCCAGTTGAATCGCACTCATGCCGACGGGCAGCATCTGCACGATCAGCCAGAGGCAGAACAGGCTGGCAAGCAGCGCCTGCGCGCCGAATTTGTTGAGGCCGATGCGCAAAACCTGTCCGGTGGCCAGTATTGCGGCCATATAGGCAGCGGTCCAGAGGCCGACGAAGATTGCCGCGAGACCCCAGAAGACGGGTCGAGCGCTGCCGAATGGAATGGGCGCCAGCACCAAGACCGCGAGCATGATCCAGAATGTCAGCTCATTGAGTCGCGTCAGCCGGGGGGCATGGCTGCGGCCGCTGCTGCCGGCTGTCCTCGCGCCTGTGCTTTCGATCTGGCTCATGACTGAGCCCTTGTCACGGCAAAGCGGCGGACATTGGCCAGGAACCGGGCTTGGTTCTCTGTGGGCATAGTCTCCACGATGGCGGTTATGCGTTCCCTGAAACCGGGATCGGTCACATAGCGCGCGGCAATGGCGCGTACGCCGCGCGCGCTCCGCACGAGCATGTGCAAGTCGGCGTCATTGGCCGCTATGACTTGGTCGTCGAGGTGTTGATAATTGTCTTCGGCCAGTGCAACGCGTAGTTCGCCGACCCACTGTTCAGTCGGGCCGGTGCGCCAGGATAGCGCAAGTCGCCGGTTGAGGCCGTCCCAATACTGGAGGGCGGCACTGGCCTCGGCACCGACATACCAGGCAAAAGCATTTGATGGGGTCTGCCGCGCCACGTGATCGGCCAGGGCCAGGCATTTGGGTGCGATCTGCCTACGCGCTTCCGTCCCGCCATACATCATGGCCAGCGACTGCGTAGCGCCGAGCGCATTGGTGCAGTCAAGTAGGGCATTATTCTGGCTGGCAATGGAAAACGCCGACAGCTCGGTCCCATCCCGCATGGCCAGCACCCGGTCCAGCGCGGTGGAGCCCAGCTCCTGCGGCTGCAATTCGCGATAGGTCGCCCACGCGCCGGTGGCCGCTGTGGCAAGACCGAGCAGGCAGATCGATGCAAGGATTGCGGTTTTGAAGAGTTGAATGTGTTTCATCCTCGCGGGGTCAAGACGGTCGTCGAGGAAATAGAGCATCAAATGTCTTAAGGTCCAACGAAGGCATGGGTCTCATGATGACCGTGAGGCGACGCCAAAAGTAAAAAGGGGGCTTAAGCCCCCTTTTTGGTGTTCAGATTTCTCTATTTCTAGAGAATGAAGTTATCCAGCGTCACATCGTGCATGTTGATGTCGAGTAGCTGGATCTTGAAGTCTGCCTGACGGTCGCCGTTCTGGTCACCGAGGATGAAAGTGTCATTCCCGCTCTGGTAGAGCTTGATATCGCCATGCTGTACCGTGGAGTTGCCATTGAGGGCGTGGAAGAGACTGTCTATGTTGAGATCCATGCCCCTGAGGTCGATGTAGTCGTCGCTCCCAAAATCGGTGATGACGTCCCAGTTGGCGAAACTGCTTTGCCCGATATTGTCGATCACGAAGGTGTCGGAGCCGCCACCACCCGTGAACACGTCACGCCCGTTGACAGAGTAGAAGGTCTCGTCATCGACGGTACCCGTATCTAACTCCAGATCGACGACGCTGCCCAGCACGAAGTCATCGCTCGTCAGATGGAGGATGCCGTCTATGGCAAGGATGAAGTCACCCAGGCCATCACCATCATTATCAACGCCACCCACCAAGATGGTTTGGTTTCCATCATGCATATATTTGAGATAACCAGCTTCTTCCGCGCGGTTGTTGGCGCCAAGCCCCCGGAAGATAAACTGTTGATGACCACTTAGATCGCTATTGGCATCGAACTGGGTCAGATCGATCTTGTCCCCGGCCTCGAAGTCCGTGATCGTGTCACGTTTACCCACACGGGAGCTATCCTCCACGCTGATAAACTTGAAGGTGTCGGCGCCTGCGCCGCCCGTCAGCGTGTCGCGCCCAGTTCCGCCCCAGAGGATATCATCACCGGAGCCGCCATAGAGGTTGTCATGGCCGCCGCCGCCATCAAGCAGGTCATCGCCGTCGCCACCATGGATCGTGTCGTCGCCGCCGCCGCCATAGAGCATATCACCGCCGCCGTTGCCATGGATCGTGTCGTCGCCTTGGCCGCCATGGATCGTGTCGTTGCCCGAGCCGCCATTGACAAGGTCGTCGCCTGTACCGGCACCGATGAAGTCGTCGCCCGAGCCGCCGTCGATGGTGTCGTCGCCGTCACGACCAAAAATGGTGTCGTTGCCGGAGCCGCCATCCATGGTGTCGTCGCCGTCACCGCCGTCGATAAAGTCATCATCGCTGCCGCCATAGAGGGTATCGTCGCCGGCACCGCCAGTGATCTCATCGACAAAGGGCGTCCCGATATAGAAGTCGTCGTAGGGGGTGCCATCGAACACCTCGTTGGTGCCATTGATGGTGATGACGATATCCGCAGTGGTTTGGAGGCCACCAGCATCGGTGATGATGACCCTGAACGTGGTCGTGGGGGCATCACCAAGGCTGAGTGCCTGCACAGCGGGGCCGGTGCCAAGGGTGAATGTCCATTCTCCGGTCGAGGCATCGATATAGAATTCGCCGAATTCGTTGACTGGATTATCGACGGCGAAGGTTACGCCGGGGGCATCATCCACGACACTGATTATGCCTGTATCCTGTTCGATCGTAGCCGTCATGGGTTCGGTAACTTCGCCAACGAGGTCGCTCGTTGTGATCACGGGGGCGTCGTTGACCGCGGCGACATTGACGGTGAAGGTCGATGTATCGGACGCGCCGTGCGTGTCGGTGGCTGTGACGCCTACGGTGATGGTGCCGAAGTAGTCGGCCGGCGGTGTGTAGGGAGAAGGCATCGCCGGGTGCGATGGTGATGGTCTCGGGATCGGGGGTGTCGCCACCCGACCAGGGACCATAGGTCAGGGTCAGAGTGACGGAGACCGCGTCGCCGTCGATATCGGTGATAGCGGCGGCCAGGATATCGGCGACCGATGTCGAGCCGGATTCGATCGCGGTGTCCTCCACCGCTGCGAACACGGCACCATCCACCGCAGCATCAATCACCGGCGCGTCGTTGGAGCCGGTCACGTTGATGGTGATGGTGGTTGTTGCGGTGCCGCCATTGCCATCGTCCACCTGGACGGTGAACACTTCGGGGTCGCCGTGGTCGCCTTCGCCCAAGGATTGGGTTGCCAGCCTGGCATTGTCGAGCACATAGCGCCATTTGCCGTCGGCATCGACATGCAGCGTGCCATACTGGCCATCGAGATGGCCAGTGTCGCTATCGGGATCGAGCGGGTCGGCAAGAATGGACCAGTTCAGATCGTCATGATCGGCATCGGTGGCGGTGAGTTGACCGGCGGAGACCGGCACCAGGCCAAGATTGATATCAGCAAGCGCGGCATCGGCGATGTCCTGGGCATTGCCCGGGATATTGCCGCTGATCCAGGGGCGGGCGAGCAGCGCCGCGGTATCGGCACCCACGACGGCGAAGATATCGGCATAGATGCCAGTTGGGGGCGTGACCCCCGTGGGATCAAAATGGTCGCCGGAGAAGCGATCGGCGAGCCCGGCCGCGTTGATATTGCCCAGCAGATTGTCGTGCAGGGATTGTTCGCGGGTCACGTCGCCGCTGCCGTTTTCGGTGTATTTGACGATGACGCCGGTCAGCGGCGCATTGCCGTCCTTCAGATACAGGATGTATTCGAGGCCCAGCCGGATCGTCGCGGTGTTGTGCCCCACGTGATCGTAGTTGCCGGGCAGGTTGGCGGTGTAGAAGTTGTCGAGATAGTCCCATACTGCCAGGATGGCATCAGCACGGGTGCCGCCGCGGGCGAGCAGATCGGCTTCGATCGCGTCAACGACTGGCTTCACCGGATTGCCCGCGGTGTTTTGGTCACCAATCAGGCCGAACAGAGCAGTATTAATCGCTGTGGCATTGGCCGCAGTCGGCACGTAATTGGCATCGGCACCGACGCCCAAGGCCGCGTTCGCGAAGGTATCGGCATCGCCGGCCTCGAACACGCTGCCCGTCACCGGACCGTTGGTGATCACGGGGGCGTCGTTGACCGCGGCGACATTGACGGTGAAGGTCGATGTATCGGACGCGCCGTGCGTGTCGGTGGCTGTGACGCCTACGGTGATGGTGCCGAAGTAGTCGGCCGGCGGTGTGTAGGGAGAAGGCATCGCCGGGTGCGATGGTGATGGTCTCGGGATCGGGGGTGTCGCCACCCGACCAGGGACCATAGGTCAGGGTCAGAGTGACGGAGACCGCGTCGCCGTCGATATCGGTGATAGCGGCGGCCAGGATATCGGCGACCGATGTCGAGCCGGATTCGATCGCGGTGTCCTCCACCGCTGCGAACACGGCACCATCCACCGCAGCATCAATCACCGGCGCGTCGTTGGAGCCGGTCACGTTGATGGTGATGGTGGTTGTTGCGGTGCCGCCATTGCCATCGTCCACCTGGACGGTGAACACTTCGGGGTCGCCGTGGTCGCCTTCGCCCAAGGATTGGGTTGCCAGCCTGGCATTGTCGAGCACATAGCGCCATTTGCCGTCGGCATCGACATGCAGCGTGCCATACTGGCCATCGAGATGGCCAGTGTCGCTATCGGGATCGAGCGGGTCGGCAAGAATGGACCAGTTCAGATCGTCATGATCGGCATCGGTGGCGGTGAGTTGACCGGCGGAGACCGGCACCAGGCCATGGGCCATGTCGAAAATACGCGCGGCCTCGGGATTGGCTGGCGCGCCGCCATAGTAGGGGCGGGCGTGCATGTCGGCATAGCCGGCATCAAAGATGACTTCATAGATGCCGGTCGAGTTCGTACCGTCAACAGGATCATAAACCTGGCCAGAGAAGCGGTCGCTCAGCCCGGCCAGGCCAAAATTGCCCAGCAGGTTGTCATGGATGGACTGCGAGCGAGTGACATTGCCGCTGCCGTCCTCGGTGTACTTGGCGATGACATCAGTCAGCGGCGCACCGTCGGAAAGGGTGATCCAGTTCACATACTGGATGGCCAGATTGACGGCTGCCGTATTGTGGCCAACGTGGTAGTAGTTGTCGCCACTGGTGTAGAAGCTGTCCAGGTAGTCCCATACTGCCAGGATGGCGTCGGCCCGGGTGCTGGTCGCGGGCAGATCGGCCTGGATCAGGTCGAGAACATCGGCGACGCTCTCGGTGCCGGCAGTGGTGTCGCTGCCCAGCATGGCCAGCAAAGCATCGGCTATGACGGTGGTGCTGGGTGTGTAGTTGGACTCGGGACGAACTGCGGCGCCATCCCATGATGCATTGACGAAGGTATCGGCATCGCCGGCCTCGAGCACGCTGCCCGTCACCGGACCGTTGGTGATCACGGGGGCGTCGTTGACCGCGGCGACATTGACGGTGAAGGTCGATGTATCGGACGCGCCGTGCGTGTCGGTGGCTGTGACGCCTACGGTGATGGTGCCGAAGTAGTCGGCCGGCGGTGTGTAGGGAGAAGGCATCGCCGGGTGCGATGGTGATGGTCTCGGGATCGGGGGTGTCGCCACCCGACCAGGGACCATAGGTCAGGGTCAGAGTGACGGTGACCGCGTCGCCGTCGATGTCGCTGATGGCATTGGCCAGGATATTGGCGACCGAAGCCGGGTCGGTGTCGACAATGGCGGTGTCTTCCACCGCCGAGAACACGGCACCATCCACCGCAGCATCAATCACCGGCGCATCGTTGGAGCCGGTCACGTTGATGGTGATGGTGGTTGTTGCGGTGCCGCCATTGCCATCGTCCACCTGGACGGTGAACACTTCGGGGTCGCCGTGGTCGCCTTCGCCCAAGGATTGGGTTGCCAGCCTGGCATTGTCGAGCACATAGCGCCATTTGCCGTCGGCATCGACATGCAGCGTGCCATACTGGCCATCGAGATGGCCAGTGTCGCTATCGGGATCGAGCGGGTCGGCAAGAATGGACCAGTTCAGATCGTCATGATCGGCATCGGTGGCGGTGAGTTGACCGGCGGAGACCGGCACCAGGCCAAGATTGATATCAGCAAGCGCGGCATCGGCGATGTCCTGGGCATTGCCCGGAATATTGCCGCTGATCCAGGGGCGGGCGAGCAGCGCCGCGGTATCGGCACCCATGACGGCGAAGATATCGGCATAGATGCCAGTTGGGGGCGTGACCCCCGTGGGATCAAAATGGTCGCCGGAGAAGCGATCGGCGAGCCCGGCCGCGTTGATATTGCCCAGCAGATTGTCGTGCAGGGATTGTTCGCGGGTCACGTCGCCGCTGCCGTTTTCGGTGTATTTGACGATGACGCCGGTCAGCGGCGCATTGCCGTCCTTCAGATACAGGATGTATTCGAGGCCCAGCCGGATCGTCGCGGTGTTGTGCCCCACGTGATCGTAGTTGCCGGGCAGGTTGGCGGTGTAGAAGTTGTCGAGATAGTCCCATACTGCCAGGATGGCATCAGCACGGGTGCCGCCGCGGGCGAGCAGATCGGCTTCGATCGCGTCAACGACTGGCTTCACCGGATTGCCCGCGGTGTTTTGGTCACCAATCAGGCCGAACAGAGCAGTATTAATCGCTGTGGCATTGGCCGCAGTCGGCACGTAATTGGCATCGGCACCGACGCCCAAGGCCGCGTTCGCGAAGGTATCGGCATCGCCGGCCTCGAACACGCCGCCCGTCACCGGACCATTGGTGATCACGGGGGCATCGTTCGCACTCGTTATGTTAATGGTCAGCGACGACGGTGTGACATTGGTGCCGTCGGTGACGTTGTAGTTGAAGGTCTCGCTGGCGTCAGCCGAGAGGCCGTCCACCGATGCCTTGAGCGTGTAGGTGTATGTGCCGTCGGCAAACAGCTGCAGCGTGCCGTAGGTGCCATCGATGGTCTGCTCCACTACGGCCTTCTGGTCGCCGGTGCTGATACTCTCATCGATATTGATGTCGTTGATCAGCAGGCCCGAACCGTTGATGACCGTACCGGCGTCGGTGCCGTCGGTATCGGCCACGTTGAGGCTGTCGGCCTGGGTGTAGACGGCCGCATTGTTGTTGACGACCGTGATCACCTTGCCGTCGGCAAACTCGATTTCATCGACATTGCGCAGATCGTCGACGCCTTCGGCCCCGCCGTCCACGGACAGGCGGTTGGTTCCCTTGGTGGCGATGCCATCGTCAGCGAGCGCAGTCTCATAGATGAAGCGATCGACGCCAGCGCCGGTGCCGGCGTTGAACAGGTCATTGCCGGCGCCGCCGACAAAGGTGTTAGATACGCCGTTCTCGCCAACAAAGGTGTCATTGCCCGAGCCGCCGATAACGTTCTCGATGCTGGAAAGCTCATCAGTACCGATGTTGTCCAGAAGCCCGAACGCAGTGTTGGCCGTGACAATGACGCCGCCTGTCGTCGCGCTATAATCTACGGTGTCCGAACCTGACATGCCCTCGAACCTGTCGTTGCCTTCACCGCCGATAAACGTGTCGTCACCCTCAGTGCCGAAATAGACCACGCCGACCGGATCGCCGCTGGACGTGTTGCCGGAAACGTCGTCGGCCTTGGTCGTGACGAGGACCGTCTTCTGACCCTGCATCTGGTTGTTGGTGACGTCGCTATCCTCGCCGCGAACCCGGAGTTCGAACGAACCGGTCGAGCTGGCGCTGTCGAAGATGTTGCCGGAAACGGTGGAATTGTCGGCTTCGATGTTGATCAGGCCCGTGCCGACGCCGCCGACACCGCTGCTGCCAGTGATGATGTTGTTAGTGAAGACGATGTTGTCGCCGGCGTTGTTAGCGTTGGTGCCACCGGTATAGCCTTGGCCCAGGGTCACGAGCTGGCGGGCGACATTCTCCGAGTTCCATTGGTTCGGGCTGGTGTCGAAGCCGCCAGGATTGGTCGAGCTCACGGTATCGCCGACCGGCAGAGGCGCGGCGCCACCATAGGTGTTGCCGCCGATGGTATTGCCATCAACGGTGATATTGGTCACGCCAAACTGCCATTCAGAAATGATTGCCGCTTCGCCGTTGGCGATGACAGTGTTGTTGCGGATTTCGACGTTGTCGACATCACCGGTGAGATAGACCGCTGCGGTTTCAAGACCGTCATTGGCTGCCGGAGTGCCGACAATGGTGAAGCCCTGTCCCGGCCCGCCGATCACTACATCGCTGGTGCCATTAGCGATGCGTACCGTGTTGCCGCCGGTGTCGCTGCCCACGATGCTGGTGAGGGCAGGGCCATCGATCGCGACGAGCGTCAGCGATTTGTTGATAACGATGTTCTCAGCATATGTGCCCTGGTGAACGATGATCGTGTCACCCGGCCCCGCCGCGATGATCGCTGCCTGGATGGTGGCGTATGCTTGGCTAGCGCCTACGTGAATTTCAGCCATGGTCTTACTCCGAGAACAAATTGGTTGAATGGGGGTGTGTCACAGCGGCAAGCGGCGGCGTGTGGCGGCCGGTATCACTGGTGGTGAACTGGTGTGGTTGCGCGATCAGGCGCAGGCCCAGGGGCATATCGATGGACGAGAAAAGCCGAGCGGCAGTCTTGCCGTCGGCGATTAGTGCAGAATTGAAGGCAAGCGAAGTCGTTCGCCGCGAAGGCGTTCGCACGTCCAAGAGTGCTGGCACTAAGTTCCCTCCACCCGCGCCCCCGCGGGCATCGTTAAAATTCCCTTAATACTAAGAACAGGATGGGGGGCTTGGTGTCAATCAGGAATACCCAAGAAAGCGGCGAATGGTTACCTGCTTCGGTAAAGCAGGTCTTGAGAAGTACTGAAAAGCAAAGAAATTCAAGGCAACGTAGTTCATTCAGGTCAATCGAGTGACAAGTAAATGAACGTGCCGACAGGGTCGTTTGATGGTGCCAAAATGGCACATCGCGTACCAAAATGGGAGATTTTTGTCCGAATGGTCAAGCGGATGGCCGGCGTGATCCGGATCGCGATCCACGCGCAGCGTGGCGGCAGGGCGGTGATCAATCGTAGACGAAAGCGCTGCCAAGCGAGCGGATAAAGGGCTGCACCAGGTATTGCAGCAGGGTGCGCTCGCCGGTGACCACGGTCACGTCGGCGGGCATGCCGGGGCTGAGATACATGCCTTCATGCAGCACCAGCTCTTCGGAGGGGACGCGTACGCGCATCTCGTAATAGGAGGTGCCGCTGCGTTCTTCCACGGTGGCATCGGCCGCGATCTGGATGACCTCGCCATTGAGCGGCAGGGTGTTGCGGTTGGCAAAGGGCACCAGCGTCAGGTGGGCGCGCAGGCCGACGGTAACGGCATCGATATCCTGCGGGTTGAGCCGGGCCACGACGATCAGGTCGTCGCCGAGCGGCACGATATCCATGATCGGATCGCCACCGCGAATGACGCCGCCGGTGGTCTGGCTGCGCAGGTTGAGCACGAAGCCGTCGACAGGGCTCAGTATCTCGGTGCGGCGCAGCACGTCGCCGGTGGCCACCATGTCCTCGTCGATCTGGGCGATCTCGTTATTGACCTGGGTGGCCTCGTCGGCCACTTCGTTGCGATAGTTCTCGCCGGCCTGCAGCAAGGCGAGGCGGATTTCCTCGATGCTCTGGCCGGCCTGGGCGATCCGTGCCGTATTGGAAGCGATGGCGCTGCGCAGGCGGGCCTGTTCGCGTTGCAAGGCAAGTACTTCGGAGCGCGAGATCAACTGGCGTTCGAGCAGGCTGTTCTTATCGGCTTCTTCCTGGTCGATCAGGGTTATCTGGGTGTTGAGGCCGACATTCTCGGCCTCGATGGCGGCGACTTCGCTGCCGAGCTGCTCGATCTGGCGCTCGAAGATGGAGCGTTGCTGTTCGAGGGCGGTACGGCGGATTTCGAAGGTCTGCTGCTGGTTGGTGACGAAAGCCACCACGTCCGGGCTGGTCGATTCCAGCACTTCGGGCGGGAATTCGATCGCTTCGAGATCGGCCTGCTGTGCCTGGACGCGGGCGCGCATGGCGATGAGGCGAAGCCATTGCTGGCGGCGCGAGGAGAAGGTGGCTTCGGCGCGGGTGGATTCGAGGGTCACCAGCGGATCGCCGGCCTGCACCTGCTGGCCTTCGCGCACATGCACCTGGCGGATAATGCCGCCTTCGAGATGCTGGATGACGCGGCGCTCGGAATCCGGGCTGACCACGCCATGGGCAATAGCGCCGCTGCTGAGCGGGGCCAGGGCAGCCCAGGTGCCGAATACACCGAAGAACAGGACCACGACGGCAGTGCCGAAAAGCACCGGACCGCGCGACAGCTTGCCGATGGTGGGGATGGCGGGCGCCTCTGGCGGGGCAGGGCGGAGCAGGGTGCCGGGAGCGATCGCGTTCATGCCGTTTTGGCTCCGGTGGAAGGCTTGGGCTCGTCGGCTGATGGGACCAGGGTCGGCCGCGAGATGGCGCGCTGGCCGGCCATGTCGCGCAGGACTTCGTCGCGATCGCCGAACTGGTCGAGCACGCCATCACGCAGCACGCCGATCTTGTCGATCGGGTCGAGCAGGGAGGTGCGGTGGCTCACCACGATGATGGTGGCGCCCAGCGCCTTGCGCTCGCGCATGGCGTGAACCAGGGCCAGTTCACCATCCTGGTCGAGGTTGGAATTGGGTTCATCGAGCACGATGAGCTGCGGATCGCCGAACAGGGCGCGGGCCAGGCCGATGCGCTGGCGCTGACCGCCGCTGAGGAACATGCCGCGCGGCCCCAGCTCGGTCTCGTAGCCATCCTGCAGGCGCAGGATCATTTCGTGGCAGCCGGCCGCCTTGGCCGCCGCGATAACGGCCTCGTCGCTGGCAGCGCCGAGCCGGGCGATGTTGCTCTTGACCGTGCCGGAGAACAGCTCGACCGTCTGCGGCATATAGCCGATCGTGGC
Organism: Devosia ginsengisoli; assembly: GCF_007859655.1. Taxonomy (NCBI): domain Bacteria; kingdom Pseudomonadati; phylum Pseudomonadota; class Alphaproteobacteria; order Hyphomicrobiales; family Devosiaceae; genus Devosia; species Devosia ginsengisoli. The sequence goes on along the minus strand of NZ_CP042304.1, from coordinate 1,613,949 downwards.
GCCGATATCGGTGGGATTGAGCGTCATGATATCGGCGCCGTCGATGCGGACGCTGCCGGTGGTGGGCTGCCAGGCGCCGACCAGCAGGCGGCACAATGTGCTCTTGCCGGAGGCCGATGCGCCCACCAGTGCCAAGGCGGTGCCCGGCTCGAGCTGGAAGGTGGCGCGGCGCAGGCTGGGGCGCTCGGCGCGCGGCATGGAGAAGGACAGGTTCTCGACGCTCACGCGGCCCTTAAGGGCGGGCATTGCGATGCGCTCGGCTTCGGCAGGACGCGAGCTAAGGAAACCCTTGATGTTCTTGTAGGCGTCGCGGGCGCCGACAAACTGCTTCCACGAGCCGATGGACTGCTCGATCGGGGCGAGCGCTCGGCCCAGGATGATCGAGCCGGCGATCATGCCGCCGGGGGTCAGTTCGGCGCGGATCACGAGATAGGCGCCCAGGCCCAGGGCCGCGCTCTGCACGGCGATGCGCAGCGCCTTTGATGCGGCGGTGATGGTGGCGCCCATATCGGCGGCATTCTGGCCAGTCTGGCCCATTTGCTCGACCTGCTGGCGGTAGCGCTCGGCCACGGCGCCCTGCATGCCCATGGCATGGATGACTTCGGAATTCTGCAGGGCGGCACCGGCAAATTCGCTGGCCATGATCTGCTGGCTGGTGGCGATGCGCAGCGGGGTCTTGCAGAAATGATCGTTGGCCAAAGCCATGCCGAACAGCACGATGGCTGCAATCAGCGCCAGCACGCCCAGCCAGGGATGCAGCAGGGCCATGATCAGGATGAAGAAGGGCACCCAGGGCGCATCGAAGAAGGGCAGGACCGCAGCGCTGCCGAGATAATTGCGGGCGGTGCCGAGGTCGTCGATCAGGCGACGATGGTTCTGGCCGTCGCGGCGCGACTGGGCAATGGCCTGGGTCAGCACCGGATCGCGCAGCGACAGATCGAGGAAGCGGCCGAGACGGGTCAGCAGATAGCTGCGCACGCCATCCAGCAGGCCGAGCACGGCCAGGGCGGCGAAGGCGATGAGGCTGAGAAAGATCAGGGTTTCGACGCGGCTCGTGGTCAGCACGCGATCATAGACCTGCATCATGTAGATGGGCGAGGTCAGGATCAGCAGGTTGACGAAGATGCTGAACACCATCACCAAGCCGAAGGCGCCCATGACGTTCTGCGAAACACGAAGCGATGACCAGATGCTTTTCATGAAAACCTGCGCGTGCCGGGCCACAACCGAGAAGCGGTGACAGTAAAGCCCGTTATCGCATTCGATCGAACATGAAGATCAAGCATCATTTTCTTCGAAGCGCCACCGAAAATGCTTTCAACGGCAGCAGCGCGGCCTTGATGGGCGGTAGTTAGGCCCGCTACCCTTGTTCAGGCAAGAATAGAACCGAAAGGGAGTTAATGTTGCTTGGTCGCCTGGGGTGCCCATCCGCGAGGAGGGCATTGCCGGATCGCCGTGCCGATGCTAAGCGAGTGCCGCGCCGGTATAGCTCAGTTGGTAGAGCATCGGATTTGTAATCCGAGGGTCGCGGGTTCAAATCCTGCTGCCGGCACCACCCATATCCGCTACCGTAGCTCTCAGGATGGGAGTCCACACCATTCTTGATAACCAAAAAGCTCGCCTTGGCTAGCGGCAATGGTGATAAATCGGCCATTTTGAAATAAAAGCAATTCGTCAACGGTGACTAGCGATCGCTTGGCGATTGACCTTGATCTATCGACGTTCGCGCGGGAAGCGTCTGTCCTTTAGACCTGACCCGCGGAGTATATATGAAGCCCAAAAAGTCATGGAAGCACTCATTCCACAAGCAGATGGCGACGAAAGCAGTCGGATTCTTTCAGCATGCCCTTCGGCTCAAAGGGCGCTGGCAAAATGCCGATAAGGATGACCCTTGGAATCGGGGTCTCGACGATAACCCGAAATTGCGTCGCGAGAGCTTTGACATTGTGCGGACCGTCGCGGACCTCATCCAACTATATACGGCATCGGGGTCTTTCAGGGGGCTCTCGGCCGCATCCAAAAAATCATACCAGTTGTATCTCGACAGCATTTTGACGAAGTTCGGCGCCTCGCCGCTCAAGATGTTTGACGAGCGCGGCGCTCGAACACTAATTCGACAATGGCGGGACAATGAACTTGCATCGCGCCCTAGGACGGCTGATGCCACGATCGCGATACTGCGCTTGATCCTTAACTTCGCCGTTGACGAGGAGTACTTGTATCGGAACCCAGCGGCAGGTTTAGGCTGCATTCACACAATAACCCGACGTGACATCATCTGGACTGATGGACAGATTGCAGCCTTCCTAAGCAAGGCACCGCGGCACCTCTCCCGCGTCCTGCTGTTGGCGATATGGACCGGGCAGAGGCAGGCTGACCTAATCAATCTGAAATGGGAGGCTTATGATGGCAGATACATTATGCTCCAGCCCAGAAAGTCCTACCGAGGAAAACCAGCTCGTCGGGTGAAGGTGCTGGTCGCAGAGGAACTTCGGAAAATTCTGAAGGAAATAAACCTTGAGCAGATTGCTCGAGCCAATGATCCAAATCCAAAGAAACGGCGACCCCAGCCTGACTACATCCTAACCAACTCCAGAGGTATCCCTTGGGTGCTGGAGGGGTTCAAGGGAGCGTGGCGCAAAGCGGTCGCTCACGCCGGGCTGTCCGGTGTAACCTTTCACGATCTGCGTGGCACATTCATCACGCTGTCGCATCGCGCTGGCGCGTCAATCATGGAAATCGCCGAGGCGACTGGCCACGATGAAAAGGAATGTGAACGTATCATTCGCAAGCATTACCTGGCAGCAGGCGGCGAGCCAGTGGTAATGAAACTAGAGGCCGCCAAGAGATTTGCACCGAAGAACTGGCTAAGGGCGAACGCCGAAAAATTTGACGCCAAGGAGCGGCATACTGCGCCAAGGCATCCAAGAATGTCGACTAGGTTCGAGCAAATCAGTGCAGCGAGGCAGGCTCGCCTTGATGGTTAATGACACCCCCATGCAGCAGATACACTTCGTAGCCAACGATACAATTGATGCCAATCAGGCGGCATCTCAACTCCGCATTCGCTATGGCGATCATCCCATCGAAACCGCCGATATAGTGGTGGCGCTGGGCGGCGATGGCCTCATGCTGCAGACGTTGCACCGCGTCATGCATACCGGCATCCCTGTCTATGGCATGAATTTCGGCTCGGTCGGGTTCATGATGAACCCCTTCTCCGAAGACGCGCTCGCCGAGCGCCTGGCCTCAGTCCAGCGTACCCGCATCTATCCCCTTTCCATGCAGGTGATCGACGTATCGGGCAACAGCCGGCAGGCCCTGGCCCTCAACGAGGTCTCCCTGTTCCGCTCCACCTATCAGGCGGCCAAAATCCAGATCATCGTCGATGGCGAGACCCGGCTCGACGAATTGATCTGCGACGGCGTCCTGCTCGCCACGCCCGCCGGCTCTACCGCCTATAACCTGTCCGCGCATGGCCCCATCCTGCCCATCGAGGCGCCGCTGCTGGCCCTGACGCCGATTTCGCCCTTCCGACCTAGGCGCTGGCGCGGCGCCATCCTTTCCAATAGGGCCGAGGTCAGGTTCGTTACCCGCGAGGCCAACAAGCGCCCGATCAGCGCCGTGGCCGACAATGTGGAATTTCATAACGTACTCGAGGTCACGGTGCGCGAAGACCGCAGGCACGCAGTCACCCTGCTCTTCGATCCCGGCACCAGCCTCGAAGAGCGCGTCCTTAGTGAACAGTTCAGATTCTAGGGCTGCCCGTTTGGAAATCGGCCAGATGTTCAATCCCGGCATTTGATGGATTGGATTGAAGCTGAAACGATCCCGCGATGTGGGCCTTCGCCGCTATCTTCAGAAACTGTGCAGGGTTGTCTCCGACCTTTGTGGCCCTACGCGGGGAAAGGAGGATGCGGCCTTGGCCGCTGTGCGCAAGCCGCATAGTCCCATACTGGTCGTTCCGACCGACGTTCGAGCTCTGACCGTCTGCTGGGCGCTAAGCTGGTCTCGAATGGGGTGGTACGGACTGGCGGCTTTTGATGACGTTCGCTCTTAAACAGATTGACCACCTCAACGAATGATCGGAACGGCATTGCCTTCGTGGGCGCGCAACGATGCAAATTCGGGCAGAAAGCCGTCGAGACAATGTCCTGAGAGCGATCCGTGCCAGCCTGCCGGAAACGCTACGAAGACTTTCTCACTTCCAGTCTGGGTTCCAGTGTTTGATTGGCAAGCCGAATTTTGTCGGGGCCGACGAAATCCTGGATCATACGAATGGCCATGGCACCCATCTGTCGGCGGGCATATCCACCGAGGTCAGTGAAGGTCGCAAGAATTCGCTCGTTGGAAGGTTGTCAAAGCCGATGACGGCCATTCGTTCTGGCATCGCCACCTCCAGATCGGTCAAGGCGGCTAAGGTGCCCAGAGCCTGGCGGTCAGTTGCCGCCAGTATGGCAGTGGCCGAAGTGCCCTCGGCCATTAGTTGACAGACCATTCGGTAAGCATCTGCTTCATCGAACGCACCTTCGATCACCCGGCCCGTATAACCCTGGCCTTGCTCCCACAGTCGCGCCTCAAAGCCGGCACGACTGTCGCGGAAATCGAACCAGTCACTGTTGCTGGTGAGCATAATCGGCCGGTCCGCAACACGTCCCGTTTCTCGTTCAGGTAACTATAACCGTTTCCCTCGTAGCTGCCGTTCACCAACGCCATTGTCGAAAGTATCCAGCGCCGACCCCTCTGCGCGCGCACGCTCCTCCACCTGCCGGGCTGCCATGGCGACCTCAACACGGTTTCGTGCCTTCAGTTTGCTCATGAGCGCGCTCATGTAGCTTTTGACGGTGCGTTCGCTGATATCCAGCTCCTGCGCAATTTCACGGTTGGTTCGCGCCTGGACCAGAAGTCCGACGATCTGTTTTTCTCGAGGGCTTAGTCGGACGGCTGCAACTGGGCTGACGCGTCTGCTACGGTCACGCAGGCCGTTCATAACCTGAACCGCATATTGCTTGGTGATATATATGTCGCCTCGGCTTACGGCCGCTACCGCGTCAAATAGCTCTTCGCAGTCGCTATCCTTCAGCACAAATCCTACGGCTCCCGCCTCGAGCGCTTTCAGAGCGGCATCAATACTGGAATATGCTGTAAATATGACGATGCTAGTATTTGGAAACTGATCGGAAATACCAGAAATCGTCCTGAAGATGTCGCCGGGCATGCTCAGATCCATGACCATGACATCGGGGGCGTTGAGTTTAACCAGGTCAAGCGCAGTATTGGCGCATTCCGCCTTGCCGACGACACGATAGGCAGGATCATCCTCGAACAGGCTCATGATCCCCCTGAGCAGCATGGGATGATCGTCAGCAAAGGCAATTGTCAGTGGATCGGGCATACGCGCCTCTACGCACTCTCTACCCAATAGATTACGCCCAAAGAAACCGGTCGTAAATCGCGGTATTGTCTCCGGCGGATACTTGTTGCTCACGCGCTTGCGGCAGCAAAAAGTTGCTATGTGGGGTCCAGCGGGAGCTTAGCCTCCACGACCGTCCCTTGCTCCGGATCGGTGGTAACGGATACGGTTCCCTTGAGGGCGCCGACACGATTGCGCATGGCGGTCAGACCCATTTTTTGTCGTCCGACCCCGTCCGTGACCGGAGCCGACGACTTGGCGCCGCTATCGCGGACTTCGATCGTCAGGATACCTCTCTCTACGAATGCTACGACGGACTTCTCCGAGTCCTTGGCGTGCTTCTGGGCGTTGTTAAGCCCCTCCTGGATAATGCGATAGGCACATATTTTGATGGCTTCCGTGATATGATCTGGGAGGTCTCTCAGGACAACTGATACGCGATCTCCCGTAATGTCCACATGGTGGGAAACGGCCGACCCCAAAGCTTGTTCGAGGGTCAGTTCGCTGATTTCCGGCAGGCTGAGGCCGGCTGACAGATTTCGCAACTCGGTAATGGCTTCTCCCGCAATAGTGCGCAGACTGCTTATCAGGGGAGTCAGCGCCTCCGGAAGCACCTTGAGTTGCTTGGCAATACTGCGGTTAGAAAGTTTGAGCGTCAGCAGTGTCAGCAATTGTATCGGACCGTCGTGCAGGTCCGAACCGATCCGATCCAAAAGCTGTTCATTGGCTTCGCTTGCATCAAGCCTGGCTTTTTCCGCGACCAACCGGAATTCCTCATTCTGGTGGGCAAGTTGCCTTGCCTCCAGCACATGCTGACGAAGTTCCGATCTTTGGGCCACGATGGTCATGTCGCCGCGACGGACAATGAAATACAGTACGGCCAGCATCAGCATGGTGGTGATACACACCACCATCCAGGTTCGTAGCCGGCTTATTTCCAGCTCGGCGGCGAGGGCGTCGGCGTTCTCATAAATCTCGCCGATGGCAAGGACCTGGTCGGTACCCCGGAGATAGAGCGGACCATAGACCTCGATCAGGGCAACACCCAGCGACTGCTCATATGCACTTTCCTGACTGACCAGGTCTTCGTATTCGGCAATGACTTCTCCGCTGGCCGCACGTGTTACGTCGCTGGACACAAATTTCTGGCCGATCAGGGCCTTGTTCGTGCTGTAGATGACGGTTCCATCGACCCGCCATATCTTGATCGAGATCAGGCTGTCACCGACAGGCGTACCTATGAAAAGGGCGTCCAATGTTCGGTGAACTTCGTCGGAAAGCTCGCGCCCTCGCTGTAGTTGCTGCACGTGCGGCTCGAGAAAGCCGGTCATGAACTGGGCGCCCTGGGCGCCCGAAGTCTTCAGCACGCTCTGCTTGATTTGTTCGGTAACCCAGCTACCCAGCACCGCCATTGCAACGAAAAGAACAATGGCGGCTGCGCCCAGAAACTGGCTCGAAAAGCTCAATTCGCGCCAGCGCCAACGGCGCCGGCCTTCAGACCTTGGTCTGACGAAAGGGCTATCCAAAGTAGGTACTCCAATCACCAAACAAAGGGTGAAAGATGGCTCGACCTTCGCGGATAACAATCCGCGTATGTTTCATACAACATTGGCTCCGAACATTCACCCGCTATTGAGCACATGGCTCGGTCGGCAGGGCGATACATGCTTTGGAGGGAAAAATGGCAGTCAAGCTCAATCAACATGACCTGCAGTTCGTTCTGACACAGATCAAGATCGCGGAAGCCCATTCAGCGGGGACGCCGCTCAGCCAGCTCATCACGGCGCCGCATCTGCCCTATGGCCTGCGAACGGTGGATGGCAGCTATAACAACATCCTTCCGGGCCGCGAGCTCTGGGGCGCCGCCGACCAGACCATGCCGCGCATGTTCGATCCCTATTGGCGCAACGATGCCGATGGCGACGAAATGCCGTTTGGCCCACCCGGTTCCCCGGTCGTCGATAACACCGATTATGGCGTCGATGGCGAAGCGAACGCCCCCGGCGACATGACCAATGCTGGCCACAGCGGCAATGTCGCCGACGCCGATCCACGCCTCATTTCCAATCTCATCGTTGACCAGACCCCCAACAATCCGGCGGCTATCATGGCGGCGCTCCAGCACGCCGGCTTCGCGGGTACGGCGATCCAGCTCAACCAGGCCGTGCTGGCTATTTCGACCCCGTATGCGCTCATCCGCGCCGCCGAGATTGCCGATAATCGTGTGGCATCCTGGGAAAAGACCATTGCCGACCTGACCGATGCGATCGCGGCGCTTGACCCGGAGATTCCCGAGGAAGCCGCTCAGATCGGAGCATTGAGCGGTGTTCTCGCCGGCGCGAATTTGGCGCTTGGGCCGGCTCAGGCCGCCGCATCTGCCGCCAATTCCGCTGCGGCCGGCCAACAGGCGATCCTCGATGCGGCAGCCGAATTGCACGGCGTCGAGTTCGAAAGCGATGGCAAGTCCATCGTATTGCCCAACGTGGCCCCGGACGAAGGCCTATCGGCACCCTTCAACGGGTGGATGACCTTCTTCGGCCAGTTCTTCGACCATGGTCTGGATCTGATCAGCAAGGGCGGCAACGGCACGGTCTATGTGCCGCTCAAGCCCGATGACCCGCTCTATGTCGAAGGCGGCTTCACCAATTTCATGGTGTTAACTCGCGCGACCCGGTTTGACGGTCCCGGCGCGGACGGCGTGCTCGGCACCGCCGACGATACCAGTGGGGAACAGATCAACGTCACCACGCCCTTCGTCGACCAGAACCAGACCTATACATCCCATCCCTCGCACCAGGTCTTTTTGCGCGAATACGCCATGGTCATGGATCCCGAACTCGGGCACCTCGTTCCCATGGCGACAGGCCGGATGCTCGATGGCACTGGCGGTGGCCTGCCGACCTGGAAGGATGTCAAGGATCAGGCGGCCGATCTGCTCGGAATCGAACTGACGGATCGTGACGTCTTCAACATTCCGCTGATCCGCACCGACCTCTATGGCGAATTCATTCGCGGTGAAAATGGCTTTCCGCAGGTCATCATTCACGTCGGGCCTGACGGCATTCCCAATACCGACGACGACGAGGTGATGACCGGCAGCGCCGACGCGCCGCTCAACCTCAATCCGAATACCGGTGGGGTCGAGCCGGCGCGCACGAGCCATTCATTCCTCGACGATATCGCCCACAATGCCGTACCGGTGCTCGACACGACCGGTGAGCTGAGGCCCGACGGAATCGGCCTTGAAGTGGACCCCGCCGGCAATGCTGTGCAGTTCGACCCGCTGACCGGTGCTAATCTCGAATATGACAATGAATTGCTCGATAAGCACTTCATCACGGGTGACGGTCGGGGCAACGAAAATATCGGCCTGACTGCCGTACACCACGTGTTCCACTCCGAGCACAATCGGCAGGTCGCTGCGCAAAAGCTCGAAATTCTCAAATCCGGTGATGCAGCCTTCATCAACGAATGGCTGCTGACCGACCTGAGCGTGGCTGAAGTCGCGGGTTTGCCGTCGGACGCTGCGGCTTTGGCAGCCTATGGAAACACCCTTGCCTGGGACGGCGAACGGATATTCCAGGCGGCCCGCTTCGCCACGGAAATGCAGTATCAGCACCTGGTATTCGAGGAATTCGGCCGCAAGATACAGCCGCTGATCGACGTTTTCGTGTTCAACACGATCACCGATATCGACCCGGCCATCTTCTCCGAATTTGCCAATGTGGTCTATCGCTTCGGCCATTCCATGTTGACCGAGGATATCGGCCGCATGTTTCTCAATGAGGAAGGGCAGCCGATCCGCTACGACGCGAACGGCGTCGCCGTGCCCGTCACCGACCCGCTGACCACCGACAACTGGAACAACGATATCGGCCTTATCGAGGCCTTCCTCAATCCCGAGGCATTCGATCTCGGCGGAACGATTACGCATGAACAGGCTGCTGGCGCGATCTTCCGCGGCATGACGCTCGTTCATGGCAACGAGATCGACGAATTCGTAGTGGATGCGCTGCGCAATAACCTGCTCGGCCTGCCTCTCGACCTTGCGACGATCAACATCGCACGCGGCCGCGATACCGGTATGCCCACGCTCAATCAGGCGCGCGAGCAGCTCTACGCGGCGACCAATTCGACCTTCGTCAAACCCTATGCAAACTGGACCGATTTCGCGGCCAATCTCAAGACTCCTGCCTCAATCATCAACTTCATCGCTGCTTATGGCACCCATGCCAGCCTCCTAGCGGCGGGCGACGATGTCGCTGACCGGCGCGCCGCCGCGACCCTGTTGGTGCTGGGCGGCACAGGTGCGCCCGATGACCGGCTTGAATTCCTCAACGGGACCGGCGCCTGGGCCCCCGGCCCGGGCGTCGACGGGATCGCCGGCAATTCTGACGACATTGAAACCGGCATCAATCTCATTGATCTGTGGATCGGTGGGCTGGCGGAAAAGAAGATGCCGTTTGGCGGTTTCCTCGGCTCGACCTTCAATGCTGTGTTCGAGGCGCAGCTCGAAATGCTGCAGGATCTCGATCGGTTCTACTATCTCACCCGCACGCAGGGCCTGAATCTGCTCAACGAGCTGGAAAACAACGCCTTCAGCAAACTCATCATGGCCAATACGGACATGACCAATCCCGGTCCGGACGGCGTTCGGGGCACCGAGGATGACGAGGTCAACTACCACGTTGGCGTCGACTCCTTCGCCAAGCACGACTACGTGCTGCATGTGGATCCGACCAAGCAGGTCGGCGCCGATCCGACCCACGAAGATCCGGCACTCAACGCGCTCGGCCTCACCAAGGTTCAGCGCGATAATCTCGCGACCAGCGGCCCCGATGCGAACTACATCCGTTTCATCGGCGGTGAACATGTCGTTATCGGCGGCACCGAGGGGGACGACACGATCATCGCCGACTATGGCGACGACGCGATCTGGGGCGGCGGCGGCAATGACCGCATCGAAGGTGGCGCCGGCGTCGATCTCATCATCGGCGGTGCTGGCGATGATATCATCACCGACAGCGGCGATACCGGCGACTTCATCAAGGGCGAGGATGGCGATGATGTGATCGCCAACGCCAACGGCCTGGACATCCTGATGGGCGGCGACGGCAAGGACGTATTCCTTGTCGGTGTCGATGCTACCGAAGTCTTCGCAGGGGAGGGCGACGACTTCATCCTGGGCGGCGCCGATATCGACTTCCTCATGGGCAATGAGGGCGACGACTGGATCGAGGGCGGCGACGGCTTCGACACATTGGCAGGTGATAATTCGGAGCTGTTCTTCAATTCGACCATCATCGGCCACGACGTGCTGCTGGCGGGCGAGAACGAGAACGACTTCGATGCCGAGTCCGGCGATGACATCATGGTGCAGGGCGAAAGCGTCATGCGCAATGAAGGTATGCTGGGCTTCGATTGGGCAATCCACAAGGATAACCGGATTGCTGCCGATTCCGACATGAGCATTCCGATCTTCACCAATGTCGCGGCCGACATCCTGCGTGACCGCTTCGACCAGACCGAGGGTCTGTCGGGCTGGAAATACAATGACATCCTGCGCGGCGATGATCGTGGCAGCACCGAAGAGATCGAGCCTGAACTCAGCCTGCGGGGGCACGAGCTCACCCAGGCCGGCGTCGACCGTATCGATGGTCTGCGCGAATTGCTGGGCAACCTCGTCGCCGAAATTCCGCAAGCGGTTCTTGATGAACTGGCGACGATGACCGATGCCCAAGCTCTGGCCAAGCTTGAAACCCTGATCGGCTTCAGTGGTGGCAATATCATTCTCGGTGGCGACGGCCACGATGTGATGGAAGGCCGTGGCGGCGACGACTTCATCCACGGCGACGCCTGGCTCAATGTGCGTATCAGCATACGGGCGCTGGACGGCAACGGCGCTGTCACGGCGACGGAAGCATTCACGGTCGATAGCCTCAAGCAGGTCGTGACGGTGGAGGGCGTGACCAAGCCGCTTTCCCAGTTCCTGCTAGATGGCGTCATCAAGCCCCGTCAGCTCCATATCGTGCGCGAAATCCTCTATGATGAGGACCCCTCGGGCGATGTCGATACGGCTGTCTTTGCCGGCAGCAAGGACTGGTACGAGATCACGCATCTCGATGGTGGCATCGTTAAGGTAGCCCGCCGCGAACAGGAGGAGATCGACCCACAGGTGGACGAGGGCGTGGATACCCTGGTGGGGATCGAACGTATCCAGTTCGCCGACCAGATCTACACGATCCGAGAAACTGGCAATGTCGATCCAACAGGCCGGCTGCAGCTCGGGCCGCTTCCCGCCGAGGAAGACCAGCCATTGACGGTGAGTGCTGCAGCGGTCCGTGATCTCAACAATCCCGACGGGATGATCACCACCATCACCTATCGCTGGCAGATCGAACGCAATGACGGCACCGGCGACTATATCGACATTCCCGGCGCGTCCGGCTCCACGTTCACGCCCAGTGACGAACACGCCGGCCTGCGCATCCGGGTTCTGGGCCTCTATACCGATGGCGGTGGCGTGATCGAGACGGTGACGTCCGCGCCGACTGACCCTGTTATCGGCGTCAATGACCAACCGACAGGCCCGTTGCTCATCAGCGACATGACGCCGACCCAAGGCAGTGAACTGACGGCCACGGTGGCTTTCACCGACCCCGATGGCATGACGGATGCCTTCGAGGAACTGCTGATGACCTACCGCTGGCAATCCGCCCCCAATGCCCTAGGGCCCTGGGTCGACATTGCCGACGCAGACGGCGGAAATCTCCGCAGCTTCACCCCCGGTGCTGATCTGGTAGGCAGGATGCTTCGTGTTGTCGTCGACTACACCGACGACGCGACGAATCCGCACCAGGTCATCTCGGCGATCACCGCGGTGGTCGGCAATCTGGTCATCTCGAACGATGCCGTCATCGTCGGCGACGCCGACGGTCCGCTCAACGAGGGCGACAATTTCGTGCAGGGGGGTGCGGCCAGCAACTCCATAACCGGTCTTGGTGGCAGCGACATCATCAATGGCGGCGATGGTGCCGACGTGATCGATGGCGGCGCCGGCCAGGATACGCTCAATGGTGGTGCCGGGGACGACACGATCTTTGGCGGCGCTGGTGATGACATCATCGTTCAGGGCGTCGATGATGGTGCCGACTCCATTGATGGCGGCGCCGATCTCGACACGCTTCGGATTGTCGAGACGGCTCTTGGCGCCGATGACATCGCCACCGTGACACTCAATGCCGGGGGGGCTCATTGTCGACGTCAACGGGGCCTCGATCACGGGCGTGGAGAGTGCTCAGCTCGATCTGCGTGGTGGCACGGACACGCTGGCCTATGCGGCGGGCAACAATATCTCTGTCGACCTGCAGGCCGGCACTGCCACAGGCTTTTCCTTCATCCGGGGCGTCGAGAATGTAACGACCGGCGCGGGTGACGACGCCGTGCGCGGCAATCTGGTCGACAACGTGCTCGATGGCGGTGCCGGCGACGATACGTTGCGCGGCGGTTTCGGCGACGACATGTTGATCGGTGGCGACGACAACGATCTGCTCTATGGCGAGGCCGGCAATGACACATTGCGCGGCGGCGAGGGTAATGACCGGCTCGATGGCGGCCTCGGTTCCGATACTGTCAGCTACATCGACGCGGCCGCTGCCGTAACGGTGACGCTCGCCTCCCAGGCTCCGCAGGATACGCAGGGAGCCGGTATCGACATGCTGGTTAGCATCGAAAACCTCACTGGCAGCATCCATGACGACACACTGACCGGCAATGGCGGAAACAATATACTCGACGGCGGATTGGGACAGGACGCCATGTCCGGCGGTGCCGGCGATGACACATATATCGTCGACAATGCCGGCGACACCGTCACCGAACTTGCTGGCGGGGGCAATGATACGGTTCATTCCTCGCTGGCATCCCACACCCTGGCAGGCGAGACAGAAAACCTGGTTCTCATTGCGGGCGCGATAGACGGCACCGGCAATACGCTGGACAACCGGCTGACCGGCAATGGTGGCAACAATATCCTCGACGGTGGTCTAGGCACTGACACCGTTGTTCTATCTGGCAATATCGAGGACCACGACTTCGCTCGTGCTGGTGCCATCTTCACTGTCCAGAGCGTCACTGGCGGGCTGGATACCCTGGTCAGCATCGAAAACGTCGATCTTGGCGGCGTGGTCTACAACATGGTCCGGGGGACGAACGCTCCCAACACTGGCGGTGCTGCCCTCAACGGCACTGCAGGCGCCGACTTGCTGCTTGGTTTCAATGGTGGCGACGAACTCCATGGCGGCGAGGGCAACGACATCCTGTACGGCGGCAGGGGAGTGGATTTCATGGCCGGTGGGGCGGGCGATGATACCTACCTTGTTATTCAGGGCAGGGACTTCGTGAACGAGTTAGCCGATGGTGGCAGTGGTATCGACACCATTATTTCGGGGGTTAACCGCAACCTTAATTATGCAGCTCATGTGGTTGGCGATGTTGAAAACCTTAAGCTGATTGGCGCGGCCCTAAACGGGGTTGGCAACGGTCTCGACAACGTCATTACGGGCAACGCAAACAACAACACTCTGAGCGGCGGATTGGGCAATGACACCCTGATCGGTAATGAGGGCGCCGACATACTCAACGGCGGCGGCTGGCACGACATTCTGGAAGGGGGCGCCGGCGATGACACCCTCAATGGCGGCAACGGCACCGATACAGCCGTGTTCTCCGGTCCGGCGGGCAACTATAGCTTCGGTTTCAACGGCACTGCTCTCACCACCGTTACCGATATGGTCGGCACCGATGGCACGGACACTCTTACCAATATCGAATTCGTGAAGTTCGGTGACGGCCCGGCCTTGGCGATCAGCACGGTAGCCGCCGGCATTCCCGGTGTCTCATCCATCATCTTCGGTACCGATGGCAGCGATACGATCATTGGTGGTCCGGGTGAAGACGTCATTATCGGCGGCCCTGGCGACGATATCCTGAATGGCAGTGATATCGGGGACGGCGATGACAACACCACGCCTGGCACCCAGGACGACGACATCTTCATCTGGAATGTCGGCGATGGCTTCGACACCATCAATGGCGGCATGGAAGGGGTCGATGGCGATATCTTCCAGGTTGTCGGCGATAGCGCCGCCAGCGAGATTTTCCGCATCTATACCTTCGACGAGGCGGTGGCGCGGATCGGCTTCACCGGCAGCGACGAGGTTGAGATCATCGTTACCCGCGAGGTGGATGGCGTTGAGACGCCGATCGCCGAACTGACAGAGATCGAAGAGATCGTGATCAACGGAGCCGGTGTGAGCGGCAATGGTCCGGTTGGCAGCGACACGGTCGAGATGTACGGCAATTTCGATCTCGCCACCAATCTGCGGCCCAACACGATCACCATCATCGGCTCTGCCGGCAATGACGTGATCGACATCACCTCGCTGCAATCTGCGCACCGCATCGTCTTCAAGACCGGCGGCGGCCAGGATGTGATCGTCGGCACGTTGCGGCCGCAGGACGTGATTGACCTGCCGGACGGCAAGACCATCGAGGACTATGTCGTGGTCACCAATCCCGATGGCTCGACCAGGATTGCCAGTGATACGCACTCGGTGACCTTCTTCAGCACCGGCGGCCTGCCGCAATTCGCCTCTGCCAGCGATGGTGCCGACGAGGCGCCGGCCGGCAATGATGACCTGAATGACGTGGAGGAACTTTCGACTCCGCCGGCCGGACCGCTGGCCGGTACGATATTGGGCGACATCCTGACCGGGACGACTGGAGGTGACCTGATTTTCGGCCTTGCCGGAACCGACTACATCATTGCTGGAGCCGGCGCCGACGTGATCCGCGGCGATGAAGGCGACGACTTCGTCTATGGCGAAGCCGGACGCGACGTGATCTTCGCCGGGGAAGGGGATGACGACATTTTCGGCGGCGACGACGACGACATGCTCTATGGCGAAAGCGGTGATGACTGGATCGCCGGCGATGCTGGCGACGACCTGATCGATGCGGGCATCGGAAATGACCAGGCATTCGGCGGCGAAGGCGATGATCTCTTCATCGGCCGGATCGGGGACGGCAATGACCTCTACGATGGCGGTGCCGGCAGCGACACGCTGGATCTGGGCTCGCTGTCAGCCGCCCTTCAGGTCGATCTTGGCACCGGGGTAAATGGCCGCGGCAGTGTCACCGGTAGCCAGTCGGGCACCGACACGCTCTACGGCATCGAAAATGTCACCACCGGTTCGGGCAATGACGTGATCACGGCCAGCAATGCGGCCAATGTGATCGACGGCGGTGGCGGCAATGACGTCTTCGTCTTCAGCACCGAGGCAGCAGCCGATGGCGATACGATCCGCAACTTTGAAACCGGCGACAAAATCGATCTCTCGGGCATCGACGCTAACAGCAGCCTTGCCGGAAACCAGACCTTCACCCTGGTAACCGGCCAGTCGGCCACTGCGCCGGGGCAGATCGTGATCACCCATGAGACACGGGAAGACGGGGACTACACGGTGATTTCGGGCAATACGGGAAACGATAACGATCCCGAATTCCGCGTCGAGATCGCTGGAAGCCGCAACATGACGGCCTCTGATTTCAACTTCTAGGCCGATTGACCCGGTCGGCATCCGCCGGCCGGGTCCTGCACTTCCCGGGGGAAAACCATGTCCAATTCAGCCAATGCCCTGGCCCAGCAGCAGGGCGACGAGATGCTCCGACGCGAGTTCAAGGGCATGGGAATATTTCTGTTCTGGATTTCCGGCATCATCAATGTGCTGGCGCTCACCGGCTCGATGTACATGCTGCAGATCTATGACCGGGCGCTGACCAGCGGCTCGATCCCTACCTTGGCCGCTCTCTCCGCTCTTGCCGTCGGGCTCTACCTGTTCCAGGGCGCCTTCGACGTGATCCGCTCCCAATTGCTGGTGCGCGTCGGTGCCCGGCTCGACCGCATATTGGCGCCGATCGCCCACCGCGTCAGCATCGATATGCCGCGCTTTGGCTTTTCCACCGCCGAGTCGCTGGAGCGCGGGCGGGATGTCGATACGGTTCGCACGTTCATGGGCAGCCAGGGCCCGATGGCCCTGTTCGATCTGCCCTGGGTACCCCTCTATGTGCTGTTCGTTTATTTCCTCCACCCCCTGCTCGGAGCTGTGACACTGGGCGGCGTGGCGGTCCTGACGCTGCTGACCGTGTGGACGGAATTGCGGTCCCGTAAACTGGCAACGGCCGCGCAGCAAGCCGGTACCGTGCGCAATGCCATTGCCGATTCCAATGCACGCAATGCCGATATCCTCAAGGCCATGGGTTTTGGCGCGCGCGCTGTGCAACGTTTCGATAATGCCAATCTGGAACACCTGAAGCTACAAACGCAGGCCAGCGACATCGTCGGGACCTTTAGTGCCTTCTCGCGCGTGTTACGCATGCTGCTGCAGTCGGCACTGCTCGGCCTTGGAGCCTATCTCACCATTCAGGGCCAGATGTCGGCCGGTGCCATCATCGCGGTTTCGGTGGCTTCTGCGCGTGCCCTGGCGCCGATCGACCTGGCCATCGGCAACTGGAAAGGCGTGGTGGCGGCCCGACAGGCCTATAAGCGCCTGCGCGAAACCATGGTTGCCCTGGGTGCCATGACCAAACCCCTGGATCTGCCCCCGCCGGGCAAATCGCTGAAAATCGAGAAAATCACCGTTGCGGCGCCCAGCACCGGCCGCGTGCTGCTGACCGAGGTCAGCTTCGAGCTGAAGGCCGGCCAGGCCCTTGCGATCATCGGTCCCAGTGGCGGCGGCAAGACCACCCTGGTGAGGGCTTTGACCGGAATCTGGCCGGTTTTGCGCGGCGGGGTACGGCTCGACGACGCCGAACTGGGCCAGTGGGACGAGGATGTCATCGGGAAGCATATGGGCTATCTGCCGCAGGACGTCGCGATGCTCGATGGCACCATCATCGACAATATTACCCGCCTCGCTCCCAAGCGGGACGGCAAGGCCATCGTTGCCGCTGCCATGGCTGCCGGTGTCCACGAGATGATCGTTCGCCTGCCCGATGGCTACGATAGCCAGCTCGGTCCGATGGGCACGGCCCTGTCGGCCGGACAGCGGCAGCGCATCGGATTGGCACGGGCACTCTATGGCGAGCCGTTCGTGGTGGTCATGGACGAACCGAATGCCTTTCTCGACGCCGAAGGCGAGCAGGCGCTCAACCAGGCCATCCAGCAGATCCGCGAACGGGGCGGCATTGCCATCATCGTGGCGCATCGGCCAAGCGTGCTGGCAGCAGTCGATCTGGTGGCAGTGGTGCAGAATGGCAAGCTGACCAGCTTTGGCCCCAGGGATCAGGTCGTTGCGCAGACGCGGCAGCAGACCGCCGAGCCAGAACGCTGGGCCGCTCCAGGCAAGCGTCGGACTGCGGCGGAATAGCGCCATGCTCATCGAGGCCA
Source organism: Devosia ginsengisoli (assembly GCF_007859655.1). NCBI lineage: Bacteria > Pseudomonadati > Pseudomonadota > Alphaproteobacteria > Hyphomicrobiales > Devosiaceae > Devosia > Devosia ginsengisoli. Next base: position 1,596,088 of record NZ_CP042304.1, on the reverse strand, counting down.
AGAGCACCAGAGTTGAGCAGGCGCCCAAGGACGGGGAACGATTCAAGTTCCATGCCGGCGAGCGGATGACGCGGCTGCCGCTCTATATCGCCATGGCGGTCCTCGGACTGGTCGTCTATCTCAAGAGCATTGTTTCCAGCCAGGCCGCTGCCGCCAGTGAGCCGCCATCCGAGCCCAAACCGGATCCCGATGCTCCCCTCAACCGAGCCTTGCCGGGGAAATTGGATAAGGGAAGCCCGGAAGCCGATATGGATCCGACGATTGAGAGCATCGATCGGGAAGCGGGATTGTTCGGTCCAGTCGGTCCGGCTCCGCTGTGGCCGGGACCGTTTGCGGGTCTCGAATTTCCGGCGATAACCTTCGCCGAACCTTCTGCATTCTCGCATCCTTCCACCGCCGCATTCTTTCCGGCGGCCTTCAGCATTGCCGGTTTTAACGACAATGCATTACCGGGCCAACCATCCGCTCTACCCCTCATCACCTCCAATGATCAGGACACGGATGAAGATGACGATGAGGACGATCCCGGCGAGGAGGATGACGAGACGGACGACGGCGATCACGATCCGACCAATCGCTCTCCCAGTGTCAGTGGACCTGTGCGACTGCATGATGTCTTTGCTGGTCAGGTTGTTCTGATCGGATTGAGCGAGCTGTTGTTCGGGGCAATTGATTCTGACGACGACGCGCTTTTGGTCACCAACCTGGCCATTACCGGAGCCATGGTGGATCGGACCGTAGGCGGCTGGCGCCTGACTACCTTGCCCGGCATGCTGGGGCCGATCGACATCACCTATCGAGTGACGGATGGCGAAGCCTGGGTGGTCCAGACCGCCCATTTGAACATCATCCGCAATGTGGAGATATTGACGCCGCAGGACGGCATCCATGCTGGCTCGCCATATGACGACGATATCGACGGCCTGGCAGGCGACGACCTGATCGACGCTCTGGCCGGCAATGATCTCGTGGTCGGCGGCGAAGGTGACGATCATCTCAACGGCGGTACGGGCGACGACCACCTGTTCGGCAATACCGGCAATGATGTGATCTTCGGAGGCGAGGGCGATGATGTCATCTCGGGTGGCGACGGTCACGACCGGTTGTTCGGCGGCGCTGGCAATGACACGATAGACGGCGACGCTGGCGACGACATAATCGACGGCGGGGCGGGCAATGATATCGCCGATGGCGGTGGCGGGAACGACCGTATCCTCGGTGCTGGCGGCAATGACATTCTCGAAGGCGGGAGCGGTGACGACATTCTCGATGGTGGCCCGGGCGCCGATGTGCTCCTGGGCGGCAGCGGCGCCGATAGCCTGATCGGCGGGGCAGGCGCGGACCTGCTTGATGGCGGCGATGGCGATGACATCATGGATGCCGGTGCAGGCGACGACCGGCTGCAGGGCGGGGCGGGGGCCGATGATCTGGATGGCGGCGACGGCGACGACCTGCTGGACTATTCAGCCGCCACTGTCGGCGTGATCTTCGACGCCGTTGCCGGCACCACCTTCAGCGCGGAGTTTGGTGAGGACACTTTCGCCGGCATCGAGCAGATTGTCGCCGGTGCAGGCGACGATCTCTTCGTCATTGGCGCCACGGCCACCGTCATGTCGGGCGGCGGCGGTCGGGACACGTTTGTCTTCGAGGTGACGGATGATACCCCGTCGCTCAGTGACCGGATTGTCCATGAAATCCTCGACTTCGTGGTGGGCGATCGCGTCCGGGTGCGCGACTACGACCTGGACCGCGAGGCCAGGGCACGGGAAGCCGACCTCTTCCGCGAAATCTATGACGATGACGACGACGACTGGCTGATCTCGGATCTGCCGATCGTGGTGCAGCATGTCCGGTACGACGACATCGACAACACCATCATCAGGGCCGACCTCACCGCGGACGGCATCTATGAGATCACCATCAACATTCACGGCATCCTGCTGCCGATAGATTCGAACTGGACCTATGCCTGAACGGGCCGCCAAGGGAGTGCACCATGACGACAATGGATAGTATCGGCCCCTATGGCCAGATATTGGCCGGTTTCGACGCGAAGCGCATGCGCGAGAGGCCGTTCCCCATGCGTGGTCGGGTAGCGTGGGGCGCGATCTTTGCGCTGCTTCTAATTGTCGGCATCGGGGGATGGTCAGTCACCGCCAAGCTCTCCGGGGCGGTTATCGGCACGGGTACGGTGCTCGTGGATGAAGACCTCAAGGTCGTTCAGCATATCGAAGGCGGGGTCGTGCGCGACATCGCCGTTCGCAAAGGGGACACTGTCGCTGAGGGGCAGCTTCTGCTCCGGCTCGATGACGTACAGGTTCGCTCCGAGCTTGCTATCGTCCGGGGTCAACTCGCGGAGCTGACCGCACGCCGCGCACGCCTGCTGGCGGAACGCGACGGGGCCGAGACACTGGTCTTCCCCGCGGAATACTTTGCCGACTACGCCGATGCTGAGCTCATCGCCGATGGCGAACGGCAGCTCTTCGATGGCAATATGCACAATCACGTCTCCCAGAAGGAACAGCTGGCGCTGCAAGTGGCCCAGCTGCATGAGGAGGTAAATGGCCTCGCTTTCCAGAAGACGGCCATCATGGCCGAGTTGGACGTCACCCTGGTCGATCGCGAGCGCATGATGGCGCTTGCGGAGGAACGGCTGGTGGAAACCTCGCGAATTAGCGAAATACAGCGCGACGTGGCGCGCCTGCAGGGTCAGCAGGGAGAGATCGAGGCCGCCATTGCCCGCGCGCTGTCGCGTACCAGCGAGGTCGAATTGCAGATTCTTGCGCTTGATGGCGCTCTGCGCACCGAGGCGCAACGTGAATTGCGGACCGTTGAGGCCCAGATTGCCGAACTCGAGGAACGCCTCGGCGCAACCGAGGATCGCCTTGCCCGCTCCCGCATCCTGGCGCCGGTAAGCGGCACGGTGAACGAACTCAATGTGACCACCCTTGGCGGCGTCATTTCGCCGGGCGAGGCGCTGGTAACCATCGTGCCGCAGGATGCCGAGCTCATCATCGAGTTCCAGGTGGCGGTCAACGATATCGACCAGATCGCGGTCGGCCGGCAGGCCAAACTGCGCTTCAGCGCCTTCAACCAGCGCACCACTCCCGAACTGACCGGCACGATCATCCAGGTTTCGGCCGCCGCCCAGTACAACAGCCAGACTGGAGCGAGCTACTATCTGGCACAGGTGGAGGTCAACGAGGCTATGGAGCAATTGGGTGGCCGGGAACTGGTGCCCGGCATGCCTGTCGAAATCTTCGTAGAGACCGAGGAACAACTGGCCATTGCCTATTTCGTCAAACCCTTCACCGACCAGATCGCAAGGGCTTTCCGGGAGGAATGAAAATGGCTCCCAAGTGCGCGCTTGAAACCCTCAAATCTCCGTATATGACGATCGCGCTCGTCGATGATCACCCCATTTTCCTCGAGGGTCTCAAGGAGCTGCTCAGTAGCGAGGCGCCTTTTCAGATCGTCGGCGAAGCCGACAGCGCAGCCGCTTTTGTGGAGCTGATTGCGGCAACGACACCGGACCTGGCAATCGTTGATCTATCCATGCCAGGAGACGTCTTTGATGCTATCAACAGGCTGGCATCCAGCACGAAGATCGTTGTCTATACTGCCTATTGCAGCACGGAAACGGCCGTGCGCGCTTTAGAGGCAGGAGCAGTAGGTTTTGTCCTGAAGACATCGCCCTACGAAGAGTTGCTAGAGGCGATCGACGCTGTCTGCTCAGGCCAGTTCTTCGTGACAAAACAATATGCAAGTTCGGTGACAGCCGCACTTCGAGAGCAGTCACAATCCGACGCGCTTTTCACGCCTACAAGATTTACCTCGCGAGAACTGGCAATCGTTGCGCATCTGCTTCGGGGCTACACCAACCGGCAAATTGCCAATCAGCTTCAGTTGAGCGAGCGCATTGTCAAATACAACATGACTCACATCATGGCGAAACTGAAGGCGCGTAGTCGATTGGAGGTGGCGATCTCTGTACGGCGGCATGAGCAAGCTCTGAAAGGAAACCCAGCGCGATCTGCTTGCAACTAGCCATGCCTCTGGTGAGGCAGACTGGACGAGCAATCTCCGATGGAGGCTAAATCATCAGCGGGCCGGTGCTGGTGCCAGTCACGGGCTTTCACGTCATCGGCGCCTAGCCGAGTGTTTCGTTCTCGACACGCTCTTGCGCAGGCTGCGCACCAAAGATGATGAAGATGAGAACTGGTCGATCATCAGTTGAGGGCACGAAACCGAGACCGTTGAAGCGCCCTCATTCCTACCGCTAGACCGACGTTAACCACATCCCAAAATGGACCCAAGTCCCCCATCCGGTCGTTCATGTGACTATGATCGTTTCCTAGAAGCTGCCGTTAGCTAACGCCTCTCAGTGGCCTGCCTGCAGGTGGACGAAACACCCGAACAAGGAGCTGGTTCGGGTAGACAAAGCGCAACTCAGACCGAATAGCCGTGGCGCGCCAGCGGTGTCACAACCTCTCTCCGCCCGATCACAGTTGGCCATCGGGAGGAACTTCACCCATTGCTTCGCATTGACCCTGAACCCCAACAGGAGATCAGTTCAATGCGATTTTCCACGCTTTCCGTACTTGCGCTCTTGGCCGCATCAATCCCGGTGCTGGCTCAGGATAACCCGAACGATTTTGCGGCGGTCGATACCGACGCAAGTGGCGCCATATCCTGGGCCGAAGTCATTGCTGCATTGCCGAGCCTGACCGAAGAGGCATTCGCCGCTGCGGACGAAGACGAGAGCGGGGAATTGTCGGAGGACGAATATCTGAAGGTTCTAGCGTCGGTTGCGCCATAGGAGCAGCGACATGTCGGACAGACAGAAATCGCAATATACCGAAAGCTGGCCCGAGGAATCCCGCGAGGCAGCGCAACTTGTAATCGACAAGTATGGCGAACCGGACGAGATCACCGATAGCCAGCTCATCTGGGACAAGCCTGGCCCCTGGAAACGGATCGTAGCCTCGAAGGCGTTCTACCAACACAATTTCCCCGCGCCGCATCAGGATGCCGTCGAGTCCGTCATCGACTATCAAGTACCCGTGGAGAAATTTTCCGACCTGGCCGAGTTCGACGGCAGCGTGATGGTGGAGCGCACCACGGGTGAGGTCTCGGCCCGGTGCCATGACGAGCAGGCCAACTTTCTGGCGCTTAACCTGATGCATGACATTGTCACCGGCGCCAAATCGGTGGAGCAGGCCCGCGATTATTACGCCAAGGAATTTGCCGACTATCGGCGCAAGAAGCCCACCCCCTACATGGAAAAACTGCGCTTTTCGCCAGCGGACCAGAATGCGGCCGATCCGGATATTCGCATGCTGACAGACGAAGATCTTGAGCAAGCCAAGCGGGAAGGCGAACTGCGTCACTAACCGGCGTTTGACGTAGTCGGGCGAAGAATTCACGCCAATTCCGGATGGCAATGGGCCGGCCGGATCCAGTGCTCCTGTTTCATCGCAAGCCGCAAGTTCGCGGTGAGCAGGCCCATGGAACCTGCGGAGATGATGCTTCGTTGGCTGCTCGAACGAGAGGTGACACCATGGCTGACAGACTGACGATGCAGGATCCCAGAAAGCAATATCCGCATCCGCCGTTTCCCACCCAGCCCCAGCCAGCGCCCGGTATCGTCGGGAAGATGGTACCGAGGCCCGACCATGGGGAAAAGAGTTATGTCGGCGCCGGACGGCTCAAAGGCAGACGCGCCCTGATCACGGGAGGCGACTCCGGCATCGGACGTGCAACAGCTATTGCCTATGCGCGCGAAGGGGCGGACGTGGCCATCGGCTACCTTCCCGAGGAAGAGGAGGATGCCCGGGAAGTCCTGGCCCTTATCGAGGCTGAGGGCCGCAAGGCGATTGGCCTGCCGGGCGACGTCAAGGAAGAGGCCTGGTGCCAGACCATGGTGGACCGCGCGGTCGAGCGGCTGGGTGGTCTGGATATTCTTGTCGTCAATGCAGCGCGCCAGCAGTTCCGTGAATCCGTAGCCGAACTGACCAGCAAGGACTTTGACGCCACCTTCAAGACCAATGTCTATGCGTTGCACTGGATTTGCCAGGCGGCGATACCGCATCTGCAGCCTGGGGCAGCGGTGATCACCACGGCGTCGATCCAAGCCTATGAACCTTCGCCGATCCTGCTCGACTATGCCACGACCAAGGCCGCCATCGTGGCCTATACCAAGGCATTGTCCAAGCAGCTCATCGACAAGGGCGTCCGCGCCAATGTTGTGGCACCTGGTCCATTCTGGACCGTGCTGCAGCCCAGCGGCGGGCAGCCCGACAAGAAAGTGCGAGAATTCGGAAAAGACAGTGATTTCGGCCGTCCGGGGCAACCGGTGGAGATCGCGCCCGTCTATGTATTGCTCGCCAGCCAGGAGGCCAGCTTCATCAACGGCGAAGTCTACGGCGTTACGGGTGGCAAGGGGATTGCCTGAAACTGCCCGGCCGCCAGTGTACTCGGCAATAGAGGTGCAGGATGTCAAACCTGAAGAAGTACAGTTTTGCGTGGGTGACGCTGGGCTTTCTTGTCATCAGCCTCATAGGGCACTGGGTGTTCGGATGGTTCGCCTATATCGATGAACAACAAGCCCACCAGCTTCCGATTCAGGTCTCCTCCTTCGTCATCGAAATGCTGCGGGACACGTTCGAAAACTGGCAGTCGGAATTCCTGCAACTGCTCTGGCAGGTCGCGGGCCTGACTATCCTGCTCTATGTCGGTTCGCCCCAATCGAAGGATAGTGAAGATCGCAGCGAGGAAATCCTCAAGGCGATCCTGCGCAATGTCGATCCGGATGGTGCGCAGAAGACGTTGAACGAGATAACGAAGAAATACCCGAATAAATGAGGCCGGATTCAGCGCAGGGCGCCGACGAGATTGGCAGCGGCAAAGTGGATGAACTCCTGCTGGTTGCGCCCGACGCAATGCAGATGAATGGCAGCCGGCTTTAGCTCGGCCAGCGCCTCCAGCCAGGCTCGATGCCTGCCCACATCGGCGGAAACGGCGACGCATTGGCGGATATCGGGCGGCCGGGCCAACCGCCCGATCGTGTCGAAATCGGCCGGTCGACGCAGGTCCCAGGCGACCTCTCCACCTACGGCCGCTGGCGCCCATTGCTCCATGGCATAGGCCAGGGCCGTTGCTTCATCCGGCGCCCAGGACAGAGCGTGCTGGATATGGACGGGCTTGCCGTTGCCGCCATTGGCGCGGAACGCGTCCACGACCTTCCGCACCTTGGCGGCCTCACCTCCGACCGTGAGCAGGCCATCGGCCCAGCCGCCGCAGAAGGCAGCCGTTGCCTCGGTGACGGCGGCGCCGAAGAGCGGGACTGGCTCGGCGGGACGCGAATAAAGCCTGGCCTCCACCACGGTGACGCGGCCGCGATGGGTAACGGTTTCGCCCGCCAGCAGGGCACGCATGATGTCCACGCATTCGCGTAGCCGGGCATTGCGCTCGGGTTTTTCCGGCCAGGCTAGGCCGGTTATGGCTTCGTTGATCGCCTCGCCGCTCCCCAGCGCCAGCCAGAAACGGCCGGGAAACATCTCGCCCAGCGTGGCGGCGGCCTGGGCCAATACGGCTGGATGATAGCGGTAGCCGGGCGCTGATATGGTACCGAAGCCAAACCGTGTGGCCCGCATCGCCGCGCCCAGCCAGGACCAGGCAAAGCCCGACTGGCCCTGCCGCTCGCTCCAGGGGTGGAAATGGTCGGATGATTTGGCGCAGTGGAAACCTGCCTGTTCGGCTGCGATTACCAGTTGCAGCAACTCGCTTGGGCTGAATTGCTCATGGGAGGCATGGTAGCCGATCAGCGTCATGCCAGGTCCGCCCAATTGTCGAGTATCTCCTGCGTCTCGCAGGCGCTCAGCTGTTGGCCGAAGCGGCTGCGATAGAGAACCAGCGCCGCTTCATGCGTCTGGTCGGCCGAGCCGAAAACGGCGTCGGTCGGCAAGATGACCTGATAGCCCAGATCTATGGCGCCGAGCACGGTGGAGAGGACGCAGACATCGGTTTCGCCGCCCGAAACTATGACGGTAGTAACGCCGTCCTCGCCCAGCCGACGATGCAGATCGGTTCGCAGCCAGGGGGAATAGATGGCTTTGTCCAGTTGCCGCGCCGGGGGCATGTAACGCCGCAATGTGTGGACGACCTCGATCATTTCGGCGGGCAAGCGCTCGCCGGTCATATCGGGCCAGCGACGGTAATAGTCGCGCCAGGCGCCACCGGCTTCCTCGGGGCGCTCCGGGGCACGAAGCGGGTGAAGATGGTGAGGGCAGGAGCGCGTTCGACCAGGGCTTCGATGGCTGGCAGGACCCGGTTGAGCCATGGCGCATGCCAGTCCGTGCCTTCGGCAAACATTGCTTGCACATCGACACAGATATGGGCGAGGCGTCCCATTTCCCGCGACCCTACCAGACCACCGCCGACCAGGCGCCCAGCCGCAGCACCTCGTCCTGCTGGGAGAACTCTCCGGTCGAGAGGGGGCTGGCGGTGATGATGCAGGCGATGTCGGCGGGCAGGTCCGATGGATTGAGCGCCATGCTCAATGTGCCGGCCTCGAATATCCAGCTCACGACAATGGCCGTGCCCTGGCGGCCGGAGCGTGCGTCGAGGCAGGGTGTGGCAACCAGCGGCCACAATCGGGCGCGGCGCCATTCGGCCAGTATGCGGAAGCGATCGAGCGCGGCACGGCGGTCAGGATTGCCATAATCACCCCAATTCAGCTTGGCGCTTTCGAAGGTGTGGGGACCGTTGGGGTCGGGCAAGGCGCCATCCTCCACGTCCTCGCCGAAACTCTCGCGCATCTGCCTGCAGCGGTCAGCCCGCATGGGCTCGGCCGCGTCTTCCGGCAGGTCGATGAAGAAGGGGAAAGGCGTGCGCAGATGGGCTTCCTCCCCCATGAAGAACAGCGGGATTTGCGGCGCCAGCATGATCGAGAGATGCAGGAAGTCGAGCTTTTCGGCGCTGACGCGGTCCGGCAGGCGCTTGCTATCGGCGCGATTGCCGATCTGGTCGTGGTTCTGCATATAGGAAACGAAAGCGTCAGGCGGCAGCCGGCTGGCCGGTTCGCCCCGTGTCGTGCCGTCACTCTCACCCTCAGCTTCGCCGTCATGGACGAAGCCATCGGCAAGGCCTTTCTCCAGGTCGGCTATCGGGTTGCGCGAGCCATCCGAATAGCCGTTCTTGCCGTCGCCGGTGGCGAGATAATGCAGCACGTGATGGATATCGTCATTCCATTGGGCGGTGAAATCCTTGGGCTGGTTCTGCTCGCGGTCGAGCCAGGAGGCGATATTGTCCATGTTCTCGATGATGAGCTTGGCATCGCTTTTGACCGCGCGGCACGACTTGGCGAGGTCGCTCAGGAAGACATCGCGGGCCTCGGTCTTCATCTCGTGCACGGAATCGAAGCGGAGGCCGTCGAAGTCGAACTCCTCCAGCCACATGCACGCATTCTCGTAGTAGAACTGCCGCACCATGTCCTGGGTGAAGTCGATGCCCTTGCCCCAGGGCGTCTCGACCCCTTCGTCGAACCATTCGGGCGCGTAGCGCTCGATGAAATTGTTGAACTTGCCGAAGTGATTGTAGACGACGTCGAGGATCAGGCAGAGGCCCAGATCATGCGCGCGGTCGACCAGGCGGCGCAGATCCTCCCGTGGACCATAGGCGCTGTCCGGCGCGAAGATCAGCGTGCCGTCATAGCCCCAGTTACGGTTGCCGGGGAATTCATTGATCGGCATAATTTCGAGCGCCGTGAAGCCGGCATCGCGGAAATGTTCGAGCCGCTCCGTGAGGCCGGCAAAGGTGCCCTCGGGCGAAACCGTACCGACATGGACCTCGCATAGAATGGTTTCGTGCCAGGGGCGCAGTGGTTCGCGGCGGCCGGAGGGCTCGAATGGCGCGCAGACCACGCTCCAGCCGGTGGTGCCGCCCTCTTGCTGGCGCGAGGCCGGATCGGGAAATTCGAGCGCATCGGTGCGGAATTTGTAGCGAGTGCCTGGGCCACGATTGTCCGCCCGCCCGAACCAGAAGCCGGCATCATCCTTCTTGAGGGCTAGGGGTGGCCCCTCGGGAAACAGAACTTCGACAGCGCCGGCGCTGGGCGCCCAGAGGCGGAATTGAGTTGAGGTATCGTCGAGTTTTGGGCCGAAAAGGAAGGTCATGGAGGGATCCAGCCAAGTGTGCCTCGACTAACGGATGGCGAGCATGAGCCGTTCCCGCTCACGGTTGAGCAACTTGCACGCCGCCCAGGCATTGAAGGTGCAGAACGTCTTCAGGAGGCCGAAATGACGAGAACATCCGCATCCAGTCCGGAGACCAGGGAGAGGGGCAGGAACCAGCACCGTGACGCCCTGCCGACCGGAGAGGGCACCGCCAGCAAAAATGATGTTGCCGACCCCCATCCGGCTACCGAAGGGGACTATGACAAGATATCCAAGCCGGGCGGCACGAAGGCGCCAGGTGGTCCGGATATTAGCTCCAACAGCTATGCCCATGATGGAAAGGCGCCGCCTCGTCCGAAAAACGAAGGCGCCAAGCCGTGATCGGCGTCCTCAGAAAAGCCCGAGGCGAGGCCTAGTACTGGTCGTTATAAGGTTCCTTGGTCTCGCCCACCATGCGCGCCAGTTCCGCGAATGTCGGTATGCCGTCCGGTTCCGCGGGACGGTTTGCCAGTCGCAGCAGCCGGATCGGGAATACGACGGCGTCGCGATTGGCCGGGGAGAGCTCTTCGGCCACCCGGTCATCGCCAAGGGCAGTCTGCTCCGCGACCGCGAGACAGCGGTCGAGTTCTTCTGCGGTCAGCAGATCCTTGGCGACAAGTTTCCGATTGATGCCCGCAATGGCGGTGAGAAGGCCTTCAAGCTGCAGATTCGCGGTATTCATCGTGGCTCGACTCCAAAAGCTGATCGGCAGGAACGACTTGAAAGCCGGGGCGGTTGCTCGGCGCTGGCTTAGGGACTACGGTGAGGCATGGAAAAAAGCTTTCGGGTGATGGACTTGCGGCAGGCCGGTCCCGAGGCCATCGACGCCGTCATTGATGGCGCCTCGCCGGAAGAAGCCGTGCGCAAAGTTCTTGGCATCGAGGTGGTTCGCGGTGGTTCGAAGCGCGACCTGGTGGCCAAGGTCTATTGGCAGCCTGTCGGCCAGCCGCTGACCATGGTTAGGCTCTATGCCAAGATCGAGGATGGGAGGAGATACTGACCATGCCTGCCCCTCAGGAGAGCGTTATCCGGGACATTGAAATTTCGGATGGAGAGCAGGTTCACAAGGCCAGTTAGGTGCGGACACGTTCGACGAAGCAGTGCGCCGCTTGCGCTGGGCCATATCCAGACCAAGGAATGGCGTCGTCGCGTGGACAAAAAATGGACCAGGCCGCCGGACTAAGGCCTGATTTCGCCGAAGCGCTAACCGGCCACGGAACTGACCATCGCCTTGGTGATCGACTGGCTGGTGGTGAAATAGCCCTTCCAGGGATCGGGCCGCTTCGCCCGCGCGATCGCATCGGCCAGGCCGAATTGGTTGGCGGCCTTGATCGTCTCCAATTCGTCCCAACCGACCGGCACGGCAACCGGAGCGCCCTCGCGCGAGCGGGTCGACCAGGGCGCTATGGCGGTCGCGCCGCGCTCATTGCGCAGATAGTCGATAAAGAGCTTGCCCTTGCGGCTGGCCTTGCGCGAATTGGCGGTGAAGCGGTCGGGGAATTTGTCGGCAAGACGTTGCGCGAAGGTCTTGCAGAAGCTCTTGACCTCAGGCCATTCGGTGGTCGGGCGCAGTGGCGCGATAACGTGGATACCCTTGCCGCCGCTGACCAGCGGATAGCTTTCCAGCCCCCAGGCGTCCAGCTCGGCGCGGATATCGATGGCGGCGGCGCGCACCTGTTCGAAGCCTAGCCCCTCATCGGGATCGATATCGAAGATGATGCGCTCGGGTTTTTCAACATCCTTGGTGCGTGAACCCCAGAGGTGCCATTCAAGTACATTCATCTGCGTGCCGGCGATGAGGCCGGCGAGGTCGGTGATGTAGAAATAGCTTTCCTTCTGGCCATCCTTCTCGGCGATCATCAGGGACTTCATGGCATCGGGAAAGCCGCCGGTATCGTGTTTCTGGAAGAAGCAGTATTTCGAGCGGCCCTGCGGGCAGCGCAGCAGGCTCAGCGGACGGTTCTCGATATAGGGCAGCATGCGCTCGGCCACGGCAGCGTAGTAGGCGACGAGATCGGCCTTGGTGACGCCCTGGCCGGGATAGACCACACGATCGGGACTGGTGAGCTTGATGCCGGCTGCCTCGGCGGCAGCCAGGCCGGCCGCGCGATCGAGCGAAGGAGCAGGGCTTTTGGACCGGTCGGGCTTGTCCAAGGCGACATCTCCCGCCGGCTTGTCCTCGCGTAGTGCGAGGAAAGAGGGGTGACGCATTATGCCGTCGGGGGTGAATTCGGTGTAGCCGATTTCGGCCACCAGTTCGGGGGTAACCCAATGGGCCGATTTCGCGATGGGTCTCGGAACATTGACGAAGGGATCGGTCTTCCGTGCGCGGCTGTCGAGCTGGCGTTGCAGGGCCTGGGCGTCATCCATGGAAAAGCCCGTGCCGACGCGGCCGCGATAGATCAGCTTGTCATCTTCCCAGGTGCCGACCAGTAGCGAAGCGAAGGTCTTTTTCCTTGTGGAGGGCGACCAGCCGGCGATGACGAATTCCTGCCGCTTGCCGCATTTGACCTTGAGCCAGCTGCGCGTGCGCTCACTGCGATAGGGCGCTGTCGCCTGCTTGGCGATAATGCCCTCATGGCCCTCGCGGCAGACGGTGTCGAAGACGCGCTGGCCGTTGCCGGCCACATGCGGGGAGAATTGCACCAGCGAGGAGGCTTCGATCTTGCCAAGCAGCTTTTCGAGCCGCGCCTTGCGCTCGGTGAGCGGCAGTTTTGCGAGGTTCTCGCCATCCTGCTCGATCAGGTCGAAGGCGAAATAGGTCAGCGATCCACCATTGGAGAGATGGTCCTTGAGGGTGGAGAAGTCGGTACGGCCATTCTCATCGAAGGCGCAGAGTTCGCCGTCGATCAGGGCCGAGCCCTTGGTGATACGGGTCAGCGGCGGAACGATCACCTTGAATTTGTCCGTCCAGTCCTGCCCGGTGCGGGTGTAGAGCCGCACGGCTTCCCCTGAAATGGCGGCGAGGCAGCGGTAACCGTCATATTTCATCTCGAACAGCCAGTCCGGCCCCTCGGGCACGTCGCTGACAAGCGTCGCCAGTTGTGGCGGGCGGAAATCGGGCAGGCGAGCGGCCTTTGCCTGGCGCTTGCCCGTGGTTGGCTTGTCTTGTGCTTGGTCGGAATTCCAGACGGCCTCGGCGGGTGTCGCGGTCTGCTTTTTCGGCTTGAGGCCACGGGCGATGCCATCGAGGTCACGGCCGGAGGAAACGGAGCGGGTGAAGCGCTCGGTCAGCGCTTCATGATCCCTGGCATAGTCGTCGTGATGCTTGATGAGCAGCCAGTTCTCACGGCGTGGGCCGGATTTGCGCTTGCTGTCGCGGCCCTTCATGTGGACCAGCACCCATTCGCCCTTCATTCGCTGGCCATGCAGTCGCATCTTGAGGTCGCCATCGTCCAGCCCGTCATGTGGATCGCCCAGCGGCTCCCAGGTGCCTTCGTCCCATAGCATTACCGCACCGCCGCCATACTGGCCTTCGGGAATGGTGCCTTCGAAACTGCCATAGGCGAGGGGGTGGTCTTCCACCCGCACGGCGAGGCGCTTGTCTTCCGGATTGTCGGACGGCCCCTTGGTCACGGCCCAGCTCTTGAGCACGCCATCGAGTTCGATGCGGAAATCGTAGTGCAGGCGGGTCGCGTCGTGTTTTTGGACCACGAAACGGTAGGCTTTGCCGCCGGACTTCCCCTTGCCGGCACCGGAAGGTTCCTGCGTTTTCGTGAAGTCGCGCTTGGCCTTGTAATCCCTCAGCAGGGTATCGGCTTTGCTGGCCATGCTCAGCTCGCCTTCTTGCGCGTGGTCTTCACCTTTGCCGGCTTCTTGCCACCTTCAAGGCTCGTTTTCAGCGCCGACATCAGGTCGATCACATTGGATTTGCCGGCCTTTTCCTCGCGCGGCTCGTCTTGGGTGGTGATCTTGCGGCCCTTGCTCTTGAGCTTGCGGGCGATCAGTTCGCGCAGGGCGGCCTGGTAATGATCCTTGAATACCTTGGCGTCGAACTTGTCCGTCTTCTTGTCGATCAGCGCGGTGGCGACTTCGAGCAGGTCGGCATCCGCCTTTTTGCCGGGAATGTCGGAGAAGTAGGGGTCGGCCTTGCGCAATTCGTCTTCATAGTGAAGCGTTTCGAGCAGCAGGCCCTTGCCGGCCGGCTTGACCGCAACGAGATATTCCTTGCCACGCAGGGCCAATTGGCCGAGCCCGATCTTGCCCGATTTGCGCAAGGCGTCGCGGATGACGATGAAGGCGTCCTCAGCCAAATCATCGGAGGGGACCAGGTAATAGGGCTTGTCGAAATAGAGCGGGTCAATCTCGTCGCTGCACACGAACTGGGTCAGTTCCAGTGTCTTGCGGGTTTCGAGCTTGACCGCGTCGATCTCCTTGTCGGTCAGCAGGACATAGTCGTCCTTCTGGTATTCGAAGCCCTTCATGATCTCGTCCTTGTCGACCGGACCGATGCCATCCACGACCTTTTCGTAGTGGATGGGCTTGCCGGAAGGCTCGTGGATCTGGCGGAAGCTCGGTTTCGCATTGGCCTTTGTGGCCGTGTAAAGCTCGACGGCGATCGATACGAGCGACAGGCGCAACTGGCCTTTCCAGATGGGGCGGGATGCGGGCATGACGAGATTCACCTCAGCGTGGTGATCTCGAAACGATCCTGTCCGCCGCTTCGTTCCGAGATGCCGGGAAGGGAACCAAGTCCGTCCGGGGACGGTTGATCCACCATCTGCATCTGCAGGAGGGATGAACCGATGACCCTTCCGATTGACCCCGCCCGACGCTCGCCGAAGGGCGACCACAATCGCCGGATCGCGCTGGGATTAGAACTCGAGCAGTTCGCCGTCGAAGCCGGCGTCGAGCTCGAGGCGCTTCGCCAATATGAGCTGACCAGCCCTGATCAGGACTTCGACCTTGCGGTGGCAGACCGGGTCGGCCGGGCGCTCGAGCGCCTGGAGGCTCACCCGCCACCCAGCCAGCGCGTGGTGACCTGATGGGCACCGATAAATCAAAGCCCGCGCCGGCTGAAACCGGTTCCGGCAAGCAGAAGGACGACAATATCGACGATCTGGGCCGCCGGCCTGATGGCAGCGAGCATGACCAGCCCGTCAAACCTGAGGCACCCAAACCCAAACGAGGAGTGTCCTAATGGAATCGGGACCATTCTTTTGGCTGATCGTGCTGACCGTGGGCGCGGTCGCCCTGCTGGTGGCGCTGGGCTACGGCCTTTATCGCAGCCAGCACCGGTCCAGGGCCGAAAAGGCGCTAACCGAGGCGGCGACCCGTCAGGAATACGAGCGCGAGGATCGTGACTCAAGCTGAGTGGTCGGTTTCGAGGCGGACCGCCGACACAGAGCCGACCGGAACTGCCGAGGCTCTGGCCGTTCCCCAACAGGAGGAGAAAACGGCATGGCACAGGCAAACCGGGGATTCGGATATTGGGCAGTAGTGGTGCTGGCAGCTATCATGGTGATCTTCGGATTGCCGATATTGCTCGGCGGCATCTGGCTCATCGCTCTTGGCGGTTCCTGGTACTATGCGCTGGCGGGATTGGGACTTCTGATCTCCGCCTGGTTCCTGTTCCGCCATTCCATGCTGGGCGTCTGGCTCTATCTGGTGACCTTTATGGGCACATTGGCATGGGCCTTGTGGGAAGTGGGCTTCGACGGATGGGCGCAGGTGCCCCGGCTCGTGGCCCCTACGGTCATCCTGGTTCTCGTGCTGGCCACCATCCCCGCGCTCTATCGTGATCGCGGACGGATGCGTGGCGCGGTCGCGGCCGGCGTCGCGGGCCTCGCCGTGCTGGCCTCTATCGGACTGGTCTTCAACCTGTCCGATAACAACCCGGTCATCGCCCAGGAGCAGGAGCCAGAACCCCAGGAACCTCAACCGGCCGTACCGGCGGAAAATCCGGCCGATGCCGTGCTGCCCGACGATGCCGGCGATGCGCCCGGAGGCGTGGCCCCCACGGTCGATCCAGGCCCCGGCACGGTGCCCGAGGCAACCGATACGACGGCGGCGCCACCAGCCGCAGACGCCGCTCCCGCGGCCACCCTGGCCAGCCCCACCGGCGTGGTGCTGCGCGCCGCCATGCCGATGCCCCAGACCGGGGCGGACTGGCCGGCCTATGGCGGCACGCAATTTGGGACACGCCATTCTCCGCTGGCGCAGATCACGCCTGATAAT
Organism: Devosia ginsengisoli; assembly: GCF_007859655.1. NCBI lineage: Bacteria > Pseudomonadati > Pseudomonadota > Alphaproteobacteria > Hyphomicrobiales > Devosiaceae > Devosia > Devosia ginsengisoli. The sequence continues at coordinate 1,579,697 of NZ_CP042304.1, read as the reverse complement.
GTCGCCACACTGGAGCGCGTCTGGGAATTCAATACCGGCGTCATGCCGCCCGATCCCAAGCCGGAAACCCAGCGTTGGTCGCCGGAAAATACGCCGCTCAAGATTGGAGATGATCTTTTCATTTGTACGCCGACCAACGTGGTTATCGCCGTCGATGCCCGCAGCGGACTTGAGGAGTGGCGCTACGATCCGGGCATTTCTCCCGATGTCCTGGCCATCGGTGCCTGCCGCGGCGTCGCCTATTTCGAAGACCCCGAGGCCGCCCCCGACGACCTCTGCGCTCGCCGCATCATTGCGGGCACCGAGGATGGCCGCCTCCTAGCGCTCGACGCCGATATGGGCCAGCTATGCCCGGAATTCGGCGATGGCGGCCAGCTCTCGGTGGAGGAGGGGCTAGGCGACACCGTTCCGCGCTGGATCGGCCTGACCTCGGCACCCACCATCATCCGCGGCATTGCCGTGGTCGGCTATAATGTCAACGACAACGAAGATGAGGACGCCCCTTCCGGCGTGGTCCGGGGTTATGACGCGGTCACGGGCGAACTCGTATGGGCGTGGGACCTGGGCAATCCGGACAACCGTGGTGCCCCAGCCGGAGGCGAGGTCTACACCCGCGGGACGCCTAATATGTGGACGACAGCCGCTGCCGATGAGGAACTCGGCCTGGTCTACCTGCCGCTCGGCAATTCTGCGGTAGACTATTTCGGCTCCAACCGCAGCGAGGCCGAGAACGACTACGCCACCTCCCTCGTCGCGGTGGACGTGACGACGGGTGAGGATGTGTGGCATTTCCAGACCGTCCATCACGACGTCTGGGACTATGACTTGGGCAGCCAGCCTGCGCTGGTGGATTTCCCGGCCGAAGGCGGCTCGGTGCCGGCTGTTCTGATTTCCAGCAAGCAGGGCGATATCTACGTGCTCAATCGTGAGACCGGCGAGCCGCTATTTGTCCCCGAGGAGCGCGAGGTGCCACAGGGCGGCGTCGAGCCTGACTATCTCTCGCCCGTGCAGCCCTTCTCGACCTACCATTCCCTGGCCATGGACCCGCTGGAGGAGCGGGACATGTGGGGCATGACTCCGCTGGACCAACTCTGGTGCCGCATCCAGTATCGCCAGGCGAGCTACGAGGGCATGTACACGCCCCCGACGACGGACTGGTATATCCAATATCCAGGCTACAATGGCGGGCAGGACTGGGGTTCGATGGCGGTCGACGAGGAACGCGGTATCCTAATCGCCAACTATAACGACGTGCCCAACCGGCTTCGCCTGGTCGAGCGCACGGAGGCCGAAGAGGCCGGGATCAGCACAGCCATCTACGAGGATGGTGTCGGCGGCGATCCGCAGATCGGCGCGCCCTATGCCATCGAGATCAATGTCGGCTGGCGCTCGGATTTCACCAAGCTGATGTGCAAGCAGCCGCCTTATGGTGGGCTTCGCGCCATCGACCTGGCGACCGGCGAGACGCTGTGGGACCAGCCCTTCGGCTCGGCGCGCCGGAATGGGCCGTTCAACATTCCGTCCATGCTGCCGCTCACCATCGGCACGCCGAACAATGGCGGCCCGATTGTCACCGCCAGCGGCCTCATCTTCGTCGCGGCCACCACCGACGACATGATCCGGGCCTACAGCATCGAGACCGGCGAAGAGTTGTGGAGCGACGAACTGCCGGCCGGCGGCCAGGCAACGCCGATCGTCTACGAGGTGGAGGGAACACAGTATCTGGCGATGATGGCCGGCGGGCATACGCCCATGGAAACCAGGCTGGGTGACGCGGTCATCGCCTGGGCCCTCGCCGACTCGCCAGGTGCCGCAGACGCGGAGCAATCGGGCGGCGAGTAGTCCGCCTCCGGTTGAAGCAAACGCCGCGTGAGACGATTGCGCGGCGTTTGCCATGGCGGTCTGTTAGCGGCCATACCATTCCGCCAGCGCTTCCATCTGGGCTTCGTCGAGACCGCGCACGACTTGGGCCATGATATGGGCGTTGGGCCCACCGCGCTCGGCGCCGAGCGCCTTGAACAGCTTGAGCTGGTTCAGCAGGTAGTCCGCATCCTGGCCAGCCAGCCGCGGATAGCCGAGCCGCGCATTGTCGTCATGGCAGGAGTCGCAGGCTGGCACGTCCCGGTCGGGCAGGCCGTGGCGGACAATGGCTTCTGCCGTAGTTTCACTTGCCGCCGGGACGTTCGTGCCACGTCCATAGTCCTGCGCCAGTTCCTCTATCTGCGCGTCGGTCAGCACACGGGCGGCAGCCATCATCGTGCCGCTCTGGCGCGTGCCGTCACGGAAAGCCTTGAGGGCAGCTTCGAGATAGGCCGGGCTCTGGATATCGAGCCGCGGTATGCCGGGAATGGCGCCTTCGCCATTTTCGCCATGGCAGCGTGCGCAGTGATTGTCCGCGGTGCCCGAGGTCAGTCGGCCATAGGCATCGGCGTCCAGTTCGGGCAAAGTCAGCAGGAAGGCCACCATGTCCCAGACTTCGTCATCGCGCATCTGCGTCGGCCAGCCCGGCATGGCGGTGCGACGGATGCCATGTTTGATCGTGGCGAAGATGCGCGCTTCGGGATGCCATTGCGCCATGCGTTGCACCAACTGGGGCGGTTGCGGGCTGAGATTGCGGGCAAATTGCTCCGGTGGCGCGACGGGACTGCCGTGGCAGGTGACGCAGACCATTTCGTAGTGGCCAGCGCCACGTTCTGCCATGCCCGGCCTGTCGAGTGGCGGCACGTCGACGCCCAGCGAGCGCAGGGTGATCGATTGCTGCGCCGCGAGGTTGAAATACCAGTCGAGCACGGGCGGCTGGCTTGGTTCGGCCGAACTGGACAGCAGGCCGCTGAGGGGCAGTAAGCCGAGCCCCAACGCCCCCAGAACACCGCCGATGAAGAATGGCCGGAGCTTGGTCATGAGGGCGCCCGCTGCAGCACGCGCGCCATCAGCACCAGCCCGCCGGCCAGGTAGATGACCCCGCCGATGCCCAGCATGATGACGCCGCCCAGTTGCTGGTCGACCAGGGCCGGCAGCCCGCCGGCATGATGGAGATGTTCGTAGATGGAGCGCGGCGCCAGCCCGATCAACGCGCCCAGCAAGGTCATGTGCATCGAAGTGAAGAACAGCGCCATGGCGCCTGCCAGCGCTGCGCTCTGCCGCGTCTGGCTGGTGCTGCCCAGCGCCACCAGCCAGACCAGCAGCGAGACGATGGCGAAGCTGGCCTGCTCGATGGCCAGCGCCCAGGGCAGGCTGCGTGAGGCGTGATGTAGGGCCGGGGCATGCCAGCCCCAGACCACCACGAGATCGAGCACGCTGACGGCGATCGGCAGCGCAAGCTGCGAGCCAAGCCAGCCCCTTTGGGCGACCAGCGGCCCGATACCGGCGGCCAGCAGCGGCACGCCGATCCCCACCACGACCATGTGCAGTGTCATATGCGCGGCGAAACTGCCTGCCACCATGCCGGGCAGCGGGCCGGCCCAGGCCAGCAGCAGCACGACAATACCGGCAATGGTCAGCGCCCGGTCGATCATTGGCACGTCCCCAGATAGAGCATGGGGATGGTGACATAGAGCACCGCGACCGCCGACAGCACGCAGAGCATCAGCGCCACATGGCTGAGGAAGCGGTGTCGTTCCTCGGGCGTATTATGCTCATATTCGAAATCATGGTCGGTGAGGCTGCGCGCCCGCACCCGCCAGATGTGGTGCGTCGACCAGCCAATGCCCGCCAGCGCGACCAGGGTCGCCACGATGACCACGGTGGTGGGATGGTCGAGCGAGGCGCTGCGTCCCGCCTTTTCGCAATAGATGGCCGCATAGACGTAGCAGAACAGGAAATGCCCGGCCCAGATGATCGGCGCGGCGATGACCCGCCACAGGTCGGTGCCATGGCCGGTTTCGCGTTCGACTTCGTTGTGGGCGCGTTTGGCACTCATTGCAGTAGCGGAAAGCCTCCGATGACCAATGCGGTGAGCAACGCGCAGAATCCGGTGAAGTGCCAGTAGAGCGTGACATTCCACAGGTCCGCGTCATGCGTCGGCGTCAGCCGGTTGAAGACCGAGCGGGCCAGGCAGTAGGCCTGCATGATGATGCCGGCCATGAGGTGGAGCACGACCCACACCACCAGCCCCCAGACGATGGCTGGATAGGCATGCGACGTGGGATCGAGCCCTGTCGTCCATGGCCCCGCCATCAGCGCCAGCCCGGATGCCGCGGCGCCGAGCAGTCCGGCGCCCAGCAGGATGCGCGACAGCACGACCTGTCCGGCCGCATTGGCGAACCGCGCGCCCAGCGTAACGGTCCAGGTGGCAAGGGTCAGCCCGCCGGCCATGAGTGGCCATTGCCAGCCCGGTCCATCGACGCCGACAGGCGGAAAGTCGGTATGGATGGTCCAGAAGAAGAAATAGCCGAACAACACGGCGAGGAAGGCCGTGAGGTCGCCCGTCATGGTGATGAACATAGCCCACCAGCCGGTGGATCTCGGCCCGGCGACATAAAGCGGCACGCGCCTGCCGTCGCCGATATCCTTGCTCTGCTTCTCGGGAATTTCGCCCGTGCCGGTCCAGAGCCAGTAGAGCAGCACGGCCAGGAAGAATAGGCCACTGCCCAGCGTCAGCCACCACAGCTTCCACACCGGGAAGATGAAGGTGCCACCCAGACCGATCGCCGCCAGCATGGGCAGCCAGGTCGGCGTGCCCACCCGCAATACCTGCACCGGCTCGGCATCGAGCACCGAGGTCACCAGCGTTTCGCGCCGGCCCTCCCGGGCATGGGCCAATAGGCCGCGGCCCTCATCGATGGTGGCGAGCAGATCCTTGTCGTCCCACAGCGGGTAGCGGCTGTTGATCTGCGGGATGGAGCGCAGGCCATAGTCATCGGCCGGCACCTTGCCGACCCATTCCAGCGTCCCGGCATTCCACACGTTGCGTGGGGCGTAGGCCTGTCCGCGCTTCGGCCGCACGCAATCCCACACGAAGAGCAGGAAGCCGGCCGCCAGCACGAAGGCGCCGATGGTCGAAATCATGTTGAGCGTGTCCCAACCGCGCTCGGCGCCATAGGTAAAGACGCGGCGCGGCATGCCCAGCAGCCCGGTCAGGTGCATGGGCAGGAAGGCCACGTTGAAGCCGATGAAGCTCAGCCAGAACGACCAGATACCCAGCTTGCGCGACAGCAGCTTCCCGGTGGCGAACGGGTAATAATACCGGACGCCCGCCATCACCGGAAACAGCATGCCGCCGATCAGCGTGTAATGCAGGTGGGCGACGATGAAATAGGTGTCGTGCACCTGGAAATCGAACGGCGCCACGGCGATCATCACGCCGGTCAGTCCGCCCACGATGAAGGTGGCCAGCGCCCCCAGGCAGAACAGCATGGGCACGGTGCGCACCACATTGCCCAGCATCACCGTGGCGATGAAGACGAAGAGCTGGATGCCGGTGGGGATGGCCACCGCTTCCGATGCCGCCGAGAAGAAGCCCAGCGAAATCGAGGGCAGGCCGGTGGTGAACATGTGGTGCACCCACAGCCCGAAGCTCAGGAAGCCGGTGCCGATGGCCGACAGCACGATCCACGAATAGCCGGCGATGGGGCGCTGGGCGAAGGTGGGGATGATCATGGCCAGCAAGGCGATGGCTGGCAGGAAGATTATGTAGACTTCCGGGTGCCCGAAAATCCAGAACAGGTGCTGCCACAGCAGCGGATCGCCGCCTCTTGTGACGTCGAAGAACGGCCAGTCGAAGGCCCGTTCCAGCTCGAACAGGAAGTCGCCGGCGATCAGTGGCGGGAAGGCGAAGAGGATCATCGCGCCCACCACCAGCACATACCAGCCATAGGGCGGGGTGAGGTTGATATGCATGCCCGGCGCCCGGCATTTGAGCACGCCGACGATCAGTTCCACCGCCGCGGCGATCGAGGCGACCTCGATGAAGCTCAGCCCTAGCAGCCAGATATCGGCGCCGATGCCCGATTGCTCGGTCGACAGGGGCGGATACATGAACCAGCCGGCATCGGGCGCGGCATTGAAGAAGATCGAGCCGCAGACGAAGACGCCACCGATGAGAAAGCACCAGAAACCAAAGGCCGACAGCCGCGGAAACGGCAGGTCGCGCGCGCCCAGCATGGCCGGCAGGATGAGGATGGCCACCGCCTCGAAGATCGGCACGGCGAACAGGAACATCATCACCGTGCCATGCAGGGTGAAAAGCTGGTTGTAGGTTTCGGCGGAAACCAGGCCATTGTCAGGCACCGCCAGTTGCAACCGGATGATCAGCGCCAGCGCGCCGCCGAACAGCATGAAGGCAAAGGCCGCCGCGATATACCAGAGGCCGACCACCGAATTGTTCACGTCGGAAAAATAGCCCCAGCCCCGGGGGCGGGCCCAGACCCGGGCCAGGCGTTTCTCCTCGGCGGCCTTGTCGGTCATTTGAGCTCCAGCAGAAAATCGACGATGGCTTGCCGCTCGTCATCCGGCAGCGTGGCGAAGGAGGGCATGCGCACGCCCGGCTTGATATGAGCAGGCGCCACCAGCCAGTCGGCCAGATTGGCCGCGGTCAGTGGCAGCGTGCCGGCGCCAATAGTGCGCCGGCCGGCAAAATGGGTGAGGTCGGGACCGACCGATCCGGCGTCGCTGATGCCGCGCACCACGTGACAGGCCCCACAGCCGGCGGCGAGGAAGGCTTCGGCGCCGGCAGCGGTCGCGGGCTGGCCTTGCGCCGCGAGCCAAGCGGCGAAATCGTCAGGCTCGTGCACCACGACCGGAAACGCCATGAGCGCATGGGACGATCCGCAGAACTCGGCGCAGACCCCGCGATAGACGCCCGCCTTTTCCGGCCGCAGCCGCAGCACGTTGCTGCGACCCGGTATGGCATCCATCTTCCCGCCCAGAGTGGGAATCCAGAAGGAATGGATCACATCGGTGCTGGTGAGGACGAATTCGACGGTAGCGCCCACCGGCAAGTGAACCTCGTTGGCGCTGGCTATGGCCATGCCATCAGCGTCCTCATAGTCCAGCCGCCACCAGAACTGCTCGGCCACGACATGCACCCGCAAGTCGGGGACATCGCCTTCCGCCCAGTCGGGCAGTAGCGCCAGCCCCAAGATCAGCAGGGCGGCCAGGCCCGTCGTGGGAAAGACCACGCCGCCCACGAAGACGAAGCGATCGGCGAAGCGCTCGCTTCGCGGCCGCTTCTTGCCGACGACGGCGTAGATCGCCGCTCCCATCAGGATGCACCAGACCAGGGCGCCGCCGATCGTCATGAACCAGAAGAGATTGGCCAGGTCCACCGCATCGGACCCTGCCGGATGCAAGGCGCTCTGTTCGGTATTGCAGGCAGCAAGCCCCATGCCGGCCAGCGTCGTTAGCGCCAGCTTTCCAGTTCGTTTCGCGCTGGCCGGAACCGCCCGCTCCATTTCCCCCCGCACAATGAGCTTCAGGCAGGGAACGCGGCGCCCCCGGATGAGTTCCTGTCCCATCCCGCCGCACAGGATCGCTCATGCCGCAGCCCAGGGGCTATTCCCGCATCCAGATTGTCCTGCACTGGACCATCGCCGCGCTGGTCATTTTCCAGCTCTTCGTCAACGAAGCCATGCAACATGCTTTCGCGGACCAGCTCGATGGGAAACAGGTTGAAGACGAAAACGGGGCTTTGCTGCACATGGTTGTGGGGCTAACCGTGCTCTTACTGGCCGCCATCCGGCTCATCGTTCGCCTGCTGCGCGGCGCGCCAGCGCCCTACAAGGACACGCCCGCCATTCTCAGATGGCTGGGCCATGCCACGCATGTCCTGCTCTATGGCTTTATCTTCCTCATGCCGCTGACTGGTGCGACGGCCTGGTTCCTGGGCTTGGAAGTTGCCGCGGAACTGCACGAGATCGGCCGGCTGATCCTGGTGCCGGCCATCGGCGTTCACGTCATAGGCGCATTGGCCGAGCATTTCGTTTTCCGCAACGACACCCTCATGCGCATGCTGCGCGCCACGGCGGATTAAGACCATAGCGACGTACGCACTGGCAGAGAGAAGGGCGTGTTTGCTAAGGGCCCGCGTCGTTGCGTCACGCGGAGAGCCGGACCAATGCTACTACACGCGAGGAGGGACTGTGCGAGATACCAGACCTCCGAGCTTGCGAATCTGCCTGGAGGTTCTGCTCCGGCAAAACTTGACGGCAGTGGCCCAAGCGCTGAACATGACGCAGAGCGCGGTCAGCAAAAACGTTCAGCAGGTCGAGGCGCAACTGGGTGTGCCCCTGTTCGAACGGAGCAAGGACGGGGTCGTGCCCAATGACAATGCGCGCATTTTCCTGTCCCCCATTGCCGAGAGTATCGGCACTAGATGCCGCGATCGAGGTCTTTGTCAGCTCGCACGGCTCGGGCGCTGCTAAGGATCGTGGCGCCGCCGATCATCGCGCAGCGCTTTCTCATTCCGTTCATCACAATCTCATGGCTCGGCATCCGGACCAAGAACTGGTCTTCCGGGTGCGGACGGCACTCGGCCCGCGCTATGAGGTCTTCTTCAATGGTGGGTGGCACCACCCCTGAAGCCCCTTCAAATGATGAGGTCGAGCTTTGCGCCTTAGTACGGGCGATCAGTCTCCTCAGATGCTACCCAAAAACTGCTGTTCGGCCGGAGTCGCCCAAACGTTTCTGCGCCGTGCTTGTTCACGGTTCAACGTTGATGTCGACACGCCGGCCAGGGCACGATTGGCCAGATCAAAACCATCGTTCAAAAGTCATGTGACCTCCGACCGCCCGTGAAAAGAAACCATCGTATAGTAGGGCCGCTTGACACAATAGGTTACAGCCGTATTGAGCTTACGCGGCGGCTAACACGATCGCTGAGCGGCGATTTCATGGTCCGTTGCGGCCGAGATGAATCCATCACTCTAGCGCCGTGCAGTTGAGGCTCGAACAATTAGATCCGGGTCAAGCACGGCTTTGATTGGGGGGCCGCAGTAGCTTTTTTCTAAGCGGTTGTTTAGTAGCTGAAGCGCCATCTGACCTACCGAGAATGGGTGCGAGTTTACGCTGGTGAGCGGGGGCTCCATGGACCGCGCCCAAAGGCTATTGGCGATTGAGATGACAGAGACATCCTGAGGTGTGCGCAGCCCGGCCTCGCGTAGCCCCTGCAGAACGCCCATCGCAGTGATGTCGTTGCGCGCGAAAACCGCCGAGAATTCTATGTCCTCGGCGATCAGGTCCAACACTGCTTTGCGGCCCGTGGTCTCAGAGGGCTGATCGTAGATGCGCACCAGTTCGGACTTTATGGGTAATCTGTGTGCGCGCAGCACGTCATTATAGCCGTCTACGGGGGAAAAGCCGGGCAGAATTGGCAAGCCCTCAATATAGGCTATGCGCTGGTGCCCCAGGTCGATCAAGTGCTGAACGGCCTGCTGCGCCGCCATTCGGTAGTCGATTCGCACGCCGTCACACGCAACATCTTTTGGCCAACGGCCGATATAAACCGCCGGCTTGCCCACATGCAGAAACTTCTGCATGCCACGCGTCCCGCGTTCCGTGGAATCTGGGACGATCAAGGCACCACATATTGAAGGATCGGCAGCCGACTGCTCCAAAACCTGATCCTCGGTCGTGATGGAATAGTCGGATTGGCTGACCATAAGGCGAAGATCGAAGCGCCTGGCTTCCTTCTCGATGCCATTCACCATCTCCCCATAGTACGGGTTGGAGAAGGTCGGCACGACCACTGCCACAACCTTTTGGACCTGGACGTCCCTGCCACCGCCTGGCGTGGCCCCTGACACGAACGTGCCCCGGCCCGGTTGCCGCTCCAAGCGCCCCTTGTGAACCAGGTCGTCGATGGCCCGCCTGACCGTGGTGCGGGACAGCCCCAATTCCTCGACAAGCTGCCGCTCTGACGGAACGGCCTCCCCGCGTGGGTAGACGCCCTCGTTGATACGCTCGATCAGAAGATCAATTAAGGTACCGGTCTTGTCCATATCAGCCTATTGACGCAATTTGTGATACATGTATCATACCACTAACGGGTTGAGATAGGAGACACAACGCTGTTTGAGTTGCGGAACTGCAAAGCTCCATAGCTTGAGTCGGACATTTCGTAGCCATAACGCCCAACTTTTCTGGAGTTACTGGCCTAATGCTCGGCATGCCCCTCTCTGCGGCATTCTTGTGGCCCCCTATCTCAATCGGGAACATGCAGATACCGCAACATAATACCGGTATCATTGTTTTGGTCTAGCGAAAGTTTCTGACGGCGCACAAGTATTTCGCACCGTCGCTCACACACGAGGAAGTTTATGAAAAAGGGATTTGCCCTTATCGGCGCGGGATTGTTTGGCCAGCGCCACGCGCAGGCCTACCAACGGCACCCCTTGGTGGACTTCAAATATGTCTGCGACCTGGACGAGGCGCGTGCGAAGTCAGTCGCAGAAACCTACGGCGCCGAGGCTTTCACCACGGATTTCAATGAGATCATGGCCGATCCCGAGGTCATGGCTGTCTCGGTGGCAACCCCGGACCCGGCGCATCGCGCGGCCGTCGTGGCCGCTGCCAAGGCGGGCAAGCATATCCTGGTGGAAAAGCCGCTGGCGACGACCGTCGAAGATGCCGAAGCCATGATTGCCGCAGCCAATGAGGCCGGCGTCAAGCTGATGGTGGATTTCCACAATCGCGCCAACCCGCCCATGGTCGCTGCGCGAGACGCTGTTGCTCGCGGCGATATTGGCAAGCCCTCTTATGTGTATACCCGTTTGAGCAACACGGTGGCGGTGCCACGCGACATGCTGAAATGGTCGAGCCAGTCATCCGCCCTGTGGTTCTTGGGCAGCCACATGATCGACGTGGTCGGCTGGATCCTCAACGACAAGCCGGTGCGAGCCTATGTGGTTGCGCGCGATGGAATCCTCAAGGGAATGGGTGTCGATGCTCCTGATTTCCACGTCGCGACCGTCGAGTATGAGAGCGGCACGGTCGGCGTTTTCGAGCATGCCTGGATCCTGCCCGATACCTACAACACCGTCAAAGACCTCAAGGTCGAGTTGCTGGGCAGCAAGGGTGCTATCCAGATTGATGGCTCGCATAACCGGACGATGGAACTCTATACCCAGCAGAAGGGCACATTCCCTGACATGCTGGTCCCTCCGTTCGGTCCGAATCTGACGGGCTTCGTGCTTGATGCCGTAGTGCATTTCGTTGAAGCCGTACTCTTTGACAAGCCTGTGCTCGCCACCGGCGAAGAGGGTTTGGCCAATACCAAGATCATCAGCGCCCTGATCGAGGCCGCGCGCCTCGGACAGCCGGTTCAGTTGCCGCGTTGATCTGCACGCGAAGGACCTCGTCATGACCCACAATCTGGTGACAGAGCTCGAGCAGTTAATCTCCGAAGGGAGAAATCCATCGACCGAAGGTCTGGATGGCGCCAGTGCGCTCGAACTGGTGAGGGTGATGAACAAGGAGGATCGTCGGGTCGCCGAGGCGGTCGAAGCGGTTCTTCCCGAAATTGCGCAGGCCGTGGAGCTCATCAGCTCGGCATTTCTCGCCGGCGGCCGCCTGATCTATACCGGCGCCGGCACCAGCGGACGGCTTGGCGTTCTCGATGCGTCGGAATGCCCGCCGACATTCGGTGTCGACGAAGCGATGGTTGTGGGGATCATTGCCGGCGGGGATCATGCATTACGGCATGCCATGGAAGGGGCCGAGGACAACGAGGCCGCTGCTGTCGATGATCTGAAAAAGCATCAACTGACGGCGCAGGATATCGTAGTGGGGGTGGCTGCTTCCGGACGTACGCCTTATGTGCTGGCTGGCCTTCGCCACGCCAGGGCACTCGGCGCGGTGACGATCGGGGTAACCTGCAATCCGGGATCGCCCATCACCGAAGTCGCACAACTGGCCATCGTGCCGGTAGTCGGCCCTGAAGTATTGACCGGTTCGACACGGCTCAAGTCCGGCACAGCGCAGAAAACGGTGCTCAATATGCTGACCACGGCCAGCATGGTCCGCATCGGCAAGACCTTCGGCAATCTCATGGTCGACATGCGTGCGACCAACGACAAGCTCAAGGCCCGCGCATTGCGCATTATCTGCCAGGCGACAGATGCCTCCCTTGGGGAGGCGGAAGCGGCGCTGGCCCGCGCCGACAACAACATCAAGCTCGCCATCTTTACCATCCTGTCCGGGCTTGATGCGGGAGAGGCGCAGCAAAGGCTCGTCCAGGCCAACGGAATTCTGCGAACGGCACTGAGTGAATCGGGCGCCGGAGCAGCCAGCAACTAAACAAGGGAGACTATGATGAAAACTTTGGTTCTATCGGCAACGGCGGCATTGCTGCTCGGTTCAGTTTCGGCACAGGCTCAGGGTGTCACCCTCAACGTGCCAAGCTGGATGTGGGAAGAAGGCCAGGTCGGCGAGTGGTTCAAGGGAAATACGGCCGACTTTGAAGCGGCCTCTGGCAACACGGTTTCCGCCACTCAGATCCCATCGGCCGATTTCGAAAAGGTCGTGGTCACCCAGATTGCCGGTGGTGCAGTTCCCGACCTGATGACGGCTTTCACCAGCATGTTGCCCCCGATGATCAATGCCGGCACCCTGGCGCCGCTCGATCAATGTATCGCAGACGGTGGTTTTGGCGATCGCCTGCTCAAGTCGGTCGACTTCGCCAAGGTCGATGGCGTCACCTACGGCGTCCCGGTCACCATGAGCCCGTGGTCCGTGGTGGTGAACAGGAAGCTCCTCGCCGAAGCCGGCATCGAAGAAATGCCGCGCACGGTCGAAGAACTCTATGCCGCATCGCTCGCGGTCAAGGAAAAGACCGGTGCCTATGGCTATGCCTTCGGCAACGACATGGCCGCTCCCCTGCATGTCTACATCAACTCCATGCAATGGGTTCTCGGCTTTGGTTCGGACTGGTCCCAGCCCGACGGCACGATCACGGCCAACGATCCCCGCAATATCGAGGCTATCGGCTGGGTGAAGCGCTTCCTCGATGAGGACCTGGCACCTGTCGGTCTGGGTGTTATCCAGGCGCGCGATCTGTTCGTCGATGGCAAGGTGGCCATCATGTTCGAGGGCCCATGGCTGATGACCCAAATTCAGAGCCAGAAGCCGGATATGATGGCCGACGTCGATTTTGAGGTCGTACCGACTCCGACCCATGCGGCGGTGACGGGTGGTGCGTTCTTCGTTATTCCGGCCAAGGCAGCGAATCCGGAACAGGCGTGTGAGCTGTTGACGGCCTATATGGGTGAAGAACCTCAGCGCCGTTGGCTGGAAGATCTGCTCCAGATCCCCGGCACCACTGCGGAGCCGAGCGCGGCGTTTCTCGAAGAAAACGCCTGGGTGGGCAATATGGCGACCATTGCCGCTCAATATCCCGGCGGTATCGGCTATGCGCCTCCCGGCTACCTGATCGACGCTGGTGAGTTCCGCCAGATGGTTGTCGATGCCCTGTCCGAAATCTATTCGGGCCGTGCTTCGGTTGAAGATGGGCTCAATACCCTCCAGACCAAGTTGGAAAACTGGTCAGCCACTCTGTAACGATTGATCTTAACGCCCCGGAGTGCACGAGTTGCACTCCGGGATGATGAAGCGGAGCGCCCCAGCATGCTGTCATCCATTAAGAGATCAAACCTTCTGCCTCTGTGGCTCTTGGGCCCGGTGGGTCTGCTCCTCGTCGTGATCCTGATCTGGCCGATCCTTCAAGGCATCGCACTCAGCTTCTACAACACGCGTATCCTCACCTATTCGGAAGGCCGCTTCATCGGCTTCGCGAATTTCAATGCCTTGTTTCAGGATGAGTATTTCTGGAACTCCTTTCGGGTCACCGCCATCTATGGCATCGCCTCGGTGACCGCGACCTATGCGCTGGGTCTGGGTTTTGCCTTATTGCTGAACCGCGAATTTGCCGGCCGTGGCCTCATCCGCACGATTTTCATTCTGCCTTGGGCTATTCCCGAGGTCGTCGCGGTTCTGATCTTCGTCTGGATGCTTGATCCGCAATTCGGTGTCCTCAACTATGTGTTCACGGCGCTCGGCCTGATCAGCGAACCACTGCCCTGGCTGTCCCAATCCCATCTGGCACTCCCGGCCTTGGTGGCGCTCACGGCCTGGCAACAGTTTCCGCTCGCCATGCTGATCTTGCTTGCCGGCCTGCAGATGATCCCCAAGGAGCAGTATGAGGCTGCGACGATCGACGGCGCCGGCCCCGTCTCGCGTTTCTTTCATGTCACGCTGCCTGGGCTACGCTCGGTGAACATCATTCTCGTTCTGCTGCTCACGCTGAACTCGTTCCGGCGTGTCACCATGATCTATGCCATGACGCGCGGGGGTCCGGCGCGCTCCACCGAGACCCTGTCCATCCTCACCTACAACACGGCCTTTGAGTACCAGAGGATCGGCTACGCGGCCGCTGTCGGCACCACGCTGCTCATGATCCTGCTGTTCTTCAGCGTGGTTTATTTCTGGGCCACCAGGCAAGGGAAGGACGCCAGATGAACCCCTCTCACGCACAGAAAATCGTCAGCGCCTTCTGGTTCATCCTGACCCTGGTCTTCGCTGCGATCGTCTTCTTTCCCTATTACTGGATGTTCGTCTCTTCGGTGGAAACCGAGAGCATGTTCTCCTGGCCGCCTCACCTCATTCCAAGCGGCTTCACACTGGAATCCTACTGGACCATCTTTGAGGAGCGCGCCATAGGCCGGTGGTTCATCAACACCGTCATCGTCGCGGGCAGCACGTCGCTGTTCTCCACCATCATCGCGATCAACGCCGCCTATGCGCTGTCGCGGTTCAAGACCAGGACAACCTCGACCTTCACCATCCTGATCCTGTTCTCCCAATTGCTGCCGGCGGCGCTGATCGTGGTGCCTCTCTTTGTCATCTTCCAGCAGTTGGGGCTCTACAACACGCTTTTTGGCCTCGCCATCGCCGACACCGCCTTCATCCTTCCGGTCGCCATTTGGCTTCTCAAGGGTTTCTTTGACCAGATCCCGGTGGAAATCGAACAGCAGGCCATGATCGATGGCTGCACCCAGCTCGGCGCGTTCTATCGTGTGGTCCTGCCACTGGCACTTCCGGGTCTCGTGGTGGTCGTGGCGATGTCATTCATTTCCGGCTGGGACGAGTTTTTTCTCGCCCGCACGCTGATCGCTTCGCAGGACAATTGGGTTCTGTCTGTGGGCCTGACCTCATTCCGCGGGGAATACACATTGGACTGGAGCCAGATGATGGCTGCCGCCGTGATCTTCACCGTTCCCGCGCTCATCTTCTTCCTGTTCGTACAGCGCTACCTGGTGGCCGGTCTCTCTGCCGGTGCCGTCAAAGGCTGACAACGTCGACAAACGAAAGGACATTCAGGTGGCAGAACTCAGCATCAGAGCCCTGAAAAAGAGCTACGGTCCGACCGAGATCATCTCCAGCATCTCGCTGGATATCGTGGACGGTGAATTCGTAGCGCTGGTCGGCCCCTCAGGATGCGGCAAGTCGACCCTGCTCCGCATGATCGCGGGACTGGAAACGATCAGCGGCGGCGAAATCGCCATCGGCGAAAAAGTGGTCAACAACGTCCCTCCCAAGGACCGCGACATCGCCATGGTGTTCCAGAACTACGCGCTTTATCCGAACAAGACGGTGGCCGACAATATCGGCTTCCCGCTCTACATGGCGCGTGTGCCCAAGGCAGAGCGCGACCGCAAGGTGGCTGAGGTCATGCGCTCGCTTGATCTTGAGGCTCTGGCCAAACGCTACCCCAAGCAACTTTCGGGTGGTCAGCGTCAACGCGTTGCCATGGGACGCGCTATCGTGCGCAACCCCCAGGTTTTCCTCTTCGATGAACCGCTATCCAATCTCGACGCCAAGCTGCGTGTCTCGATGCGCGCGGAAATCAAGGAACTGCATCAACGCCTCAAGGCGACCACAGTTTATGTCACGCACGACCAGGTCGAAGCCATGACGATGGCCGACAAGATCGTGGTGATGCGTGCTGGAAATGTGGAACAGATCGGCGCCCCGCTTGAGCTCTATGATCGTCCGGCGAACAAGTTCGTCGCCGGGTTCATCGGCTCGCCGTCGATGAATTTCTTTGATGGTCAAATGACCGAGCAGAACGGCGCGCTGTCATTCACCACCAAGGCCGGCCTGTCGATATCGCTCGATCCCGCCCAGCGCGCCCGCGCCGCCGATGCGGTATCCCTGGGTATCCGCCCGGAGCATATTCAGCTTGATGCCAGTCCTAGCGATGGCGCTCTCGCGGTGGACGTTGCCGTCATCGAACCAACTGGCAACGAAGCGACCTTCATCCTGCGCTCCGGTGGCGATGAACTCGTCGTCGTACAGACCGGGCGTCACAACTATCGTCCTCAGGACACGGTCTGGGTCAGGCCGACAACGGAGTCGCTGCATTTCTTTGATGAAGCAGGACGCACGCTTTGACCATGACAGTCGAAGCACCGGACCTAGCGGTCCACCTTGGCATGGACATCGGCGGCACGGGAAGCCGATGGGTGGCCTGCGATCAGCATGGGACGGAGATCGCTCGAGGACACGCCGAGGGCGCAACCGCCCATGTCTTCAATTCAGCCGAACGCGCGCGCCTCACCCGGGTGCTCAACGATATTGCAGGCCAGCTGGCACAGCGCAGCATTCCCGTTTCGGAAATCCATGCGGGGGTAACCGGCTATGGTCCAAATGTGCAGCAAGACGCTCTTGCTCTCTTCTCCGCTACATTCAGCGTTCCAGTAAGCCTCATCGACGACATCACAGCGGCCTATCATGCTGTCTTCCGGCCGGGTGAGGGCCATCTTGTCTCTGCGGGAACTGGGTCTTTTGGCGTTTATATCGCCGAGGACAATTCGCAGACACGGATCGGTGGGCGCGGCATCCTTATTGATGATGCGGGGTCCGGCAGCTGGATTGCGCTGCGGGCCCTCGATTGCCTCTATCGCGGCCATGACAGAGACGGATGTTTCGATGCTATGCCGCATTTGGCGCGGCACATTTTCGCGGCGATCGGTGGGAGCGATTGGGGCGACGTGCGTCAGTTCGTTTATTCGGGAGACCGCGGGCGCATAGGCACGCTTGCCGTCGCGGTTGGCCGCGCTGCGGACGATCAGGATTTTGTGGCGATTGATCTTCTGACCCGCGCCGGCATCGAACTTGTCGGATTGGCCGAGACGTTGATCGCCCGTGCCGGCCCGCGCACGCTTGCCTTCATCGGCGGCGCCATCGATCTGCACCCGCTCATCCATGAGACCATCCGCAAGAGACTTCCTGCTCAAGAGCTCCGTTTCCCCAAGCCCGATACGGCGCTAGCGGCGGCCAGATATCTGCGGGTGCCATAACAACAGAAATTCAGCCCGGTTCGACGGTGGCATCATCGGGCAGACCGACACGGCCTACAGATGAAAGGAGATATAGTACCGCATTTTCAATTTCGACGACCCTGGTTAACCAAAGCGTTAAAGTACTATCAATACACAATAATATTAGAGATTTGCTTGCCCTGCAGACGTGCTCGCCATCCAATGATGGCGACAGAAGGGCAGGCACCGCCATTCCCGGCATGCTCGGCATTTTCCGCCCATCGCATTGCCAACAAGCTGGTTCGGAAAAAGTCGATCAACAGGCCTTGGTTCAATATCGACCCAAGCCAATCAATCCATAGTCATTGCCATTTACCGATTTCAGGCAGTGCGTATTGCGGAGACAAGAAAGATGCTGACACGTGCAGGCGGGGGCGCCTCATACACCAGATCCAACAGGAAATACGAACTTCTCTCGGGCGTCTGCATAGCCGCCCTGGCGCTGTCGGCGGCAGTCCCCTCGACGGCGCTGGCGGCATCCTTCTTCGCCTCAAACGAAACCGAACTCTACCAGGCGATACAGGACGCTCAAGGGAGTTCCGATGAGGCGTCCACCATCACACTGACGGGCAGCATCCAGCTCGGCAACCCGCCGCCCGCGATCGCCGGAAAGGCGATCACCATCGAAACTGGCGCCAACGCCCTCACGCTTGCCTCCGGCCAGGCCTTCGATCTTGACAGCGATGCCACGCTCACCCTGACAGGCAATATCCTCGGTTCAGGCGTGTTGAATACCGGCATCCTGCGCCAGGATGGCGGGGGTCAGCTCGTGTTCGACGGCGTGACAGCATCCGGCATCACCAGAATCGATCTCAACGGCGGTCACACGCTCGTCACCGGCGGCAGCGACATCACCTACGGAAATACGAACGCCGCTGCGACCCAGATGCAATTGGCGGGCTCAGGCGAAACGGCGAGTCTGACCGTTTCCGGCCAGGGAAGCCGACTTGTTGCGACCGGCACCAGTTTCCTTGACGTCAGCGCCGGGAGTGCATCCTATGCAACGATCACCATCGAGGATGGCGGGTATTTTGGCGCCGACAGTGCTGGTCTGCGGTTTTTTGGCACATCTCCAAGCGTAAGCGATGCTGTCGCCAACGTTCTTGTGACCGGGCAGGGATCAACGCTATCGGCCTCGTCTTTTTCTTCCGGCAGCGGGACGGGATATTACTCCGTCCGTGACGGCGGCCAGATCAACGTGGGTAGTATGCGACTCGGCACCGCCGGCGCGTCCGTGACATATGGAAACGGCTGGTCAACCGTAGAGGTGGTTGGCAACGGTTCGCGTTGGGACTCGACCGGAATATTGGAACTGTCTCGCGGAACTCTGTCGATCCTCGAGGGCGGGGTGATGACCGGAACGGGGATAACCATCGCACGCCCGAGCCGTGGTGCCACAGAGTTCAGCGCTCTCGTTTCCGGCGCCGGGTCGGAGTTGAGAGGGGATACCATCGCTGTCGGAACCGGCGGCAAGGGCGTCCTGACCATCGCCGATGACGGCAAAGTGGTCGTGGGCGGTGGCGCTGCAGCCCTCGTGCTGGGCGGCACGGCTGCGGACAGCGACGGTACGCTGAACATCGGTGGAGCGGCTGGTGAGGCCGCGGCCGCCGCCGGCACCCTCGAAGCGTCGGCGGTTACGCTCGCGGCGAGCGGTGCGGTCAATTTCAACCACACCGAAACCGGATACGTCTTCGATCTCCCGATCAATGGCAACGGCGAAATCAACCAGGTCGCCGGGCACACAATATTCAACGCCGACCAGGCGGGCTTCACCGGCCTTGCCAGCGTCCGTGGCGGCACATTGGCGGTGAACGGCGACCTCGGTGGCACTATGGATATTTATGGTGGCAGGCTTCAGGGTACCGGCACTGTCGGCGCCACCACAAACCATGCCGGCGGCACCATCGCGCCCGGCAATTCGATCGGTACACTGACCGTTGCCGGCAACTACACCAGCAATGGGGGCACTCTGGAAATCGAATCCGTACTCGGCGGCGATGGCTCGCCGTCCGATCTGCTGCTCATCACGGGGGATTCCATTCTCGGGACCGGTCCGACGCAGGTCGGCGTCATCAATCTTGGCGGCGCGGGCGCCCCGACGATCGAAGGCATCAAGATCGTCGATGTCGGTGGCCTTTCCGATGCCGGCGCGTTTGCGCTGGCCGGGGACTATGTGTTCGAGGGTGACCAGGCCGTGGTCGGCGGGGCCTATGCCTATCGACTCTACCAGAATGGTGTGAGCACGCCTGCCGATGGCGACTGGTATCTGCGCTCCTCATTGGCTCCGGTTATCCCGCCGGTGCCGCCCGTAACGCCTCCGGCGCCGCTCTATCAGCCCGGCGTGCCGCTTTATGAGAGTTACGCCAATGTTCTGCAGAGCTTCAACGCCCTGGGAACCTTGCAGCAGCGTGTCGGTAATCGGTCGTGGTCGGGCGCAGGCGTTGTTGACACCGGCACGCCCGCCGATGGCACCATAGAGGGCAATGGCGCCTGGGGTCGGATCGAAGCAGGGCATGCCAATTTCAATCCCAAAACCTCCACCAGCGGCGCTCAATATGATGTCGATCTCTGGAGGCTTCAGGCCGGTGTCGACGGATTGCTTTACGATGAAGAGGCCGGTCGCCTGATCGGCGGCATCTCCGGCCATTACGGAACCATATCCTCTGATATTGCCTCCATATTTGGCGACGGCTCGATCAGCAGCACCGGTTACGGCCTGGGCGGCACGCTGACCTGGTACGCGAATAATGGCTTTTATCTTGATGGCCAGGCGCAGGTGAGCTGGTACGACAGCAATCTGTCGTCTCGAACCGCCGGGCTCGGTTTGACGAGCGGCAATAACGGCTTTGGGTATGGCCTTAGCATCGAAGGCGGGCAGAAAATTGCTCTGGGCCCGAACTGGTCGGTCACTCCCCAGGCCCAACTGGCTTATTCGGAAGTCAAATTCGACGATTTTACCGATGCGTTCGGCGCTTCAGTCGGCCTGGATCGCAGTAGCAGCCTCAAGGGCCGTCTTGGCATCTCCGCCGATTATCAGAACGAGTGGCACGACGAAGGTGGTCAGATCAGCCGCTCGCACGTCTATGGCATCGCCAATCTCTACTACGATTTCCTCGATGGATCGCAGACTGACGTTGCCGGGGTTAAGTTCACCAGCGAAAACGATCCGCTGTGGGGCGGCATCGGTATCGGCGGCTCTTACAACTGGGGCGACGACAAATATTCGCTCTTTGGCGAAGCATCGGCAAATACGAGCTTGGGCAACTTCGGCGACAGTTACACGCTGAAGGGAAATGCCGGACTGCGTGTGAAGTTCTAGCGGACGGCTATCGGCCTAATCGCATTCCAGACAAGGGCCTCGGTGGAAACGCCGGGGCTTTTTTTGCGTTCACCGCTCAGATATTTTCGTTGGTACCTGCGGAGTCGCTGGAAAGATGGCCGCTTGATCGTTCCCAATGGGGTTACGCGCAGCGACGATCAATTCCCCAGTTAGGACCCGTCTTAGCAACCGACCATTTTCTGGTTTCAGGAAGCGGCGAAGCTGACCTCAACGGTCGTAGCGGGGTCGGCTGCTGACCGGCTCCTTGGGGGTGGATAGCGATCCGTCCGATATCGAGTGCAGAAGTCGGCTTAGCGCCAATTGCGGTCCTTATTTGATCATGCGATTGTCTGTTTGTATCAAGTTGGTCTGTGAGAAATATTCGCATGTGTACTATCTACTTGTTGCGCCATAGTGAAACTGTTTGGAACACTCTTGGGCGGTTTCAGGGTCAAAAAGATTCACCCCTTACATCGCTAGGCATCGCACAGGCAGATTTTGTCGCTGGCGTTCTTTATCGTGAACTTTCTGAACAAGAACAGGCTTTTGAGATGCAAATAAGCCCTCTCGGAAGAACCCGCGAGATGGCAGGCAGGATCCAACGCATGCTTTCACTTGCCAGCTCCGAAGATGTCCGGCTCATGGAGGTCACGGTTGGCTCATGGGACGGAATGACCAAATTTGAAATCGAATCCGAGTTTCCTGGCTATCTTGACGGTTCTGACGCTTTCGATTGGTATTTCCGATCGCCTGACGGTGAGAGTTTCGACGATGCTTGTAACCGTGCTAAAGCTTGGATTGCAGATACAGGGCGTCCGACGATAGCTATATCACACGGACTGTTCGGCCGAATTGTTCGGGGCGTCTACGCAGGCCTATCGAAACGAGAAATGTTGGAACTTCCGGTCCCACAGAACGGCTTCTATCGTCTTCATGACGGTATATTTTTCTTTGTGGACGGCTCATCCGTTGCCACCTCGATATAAGGGCCTAGCGGCCACTTAGGCTGGAAGCAGCACCATGCGGGCGAAGCGCAAATGTCCGAAATGGGGTCGCTAGCAGAAGGGCAGGTTTGACGTCTGTCCCAAGTCGGTCGACACTGGTTCGGTTCCTTGGGAAAGGGCGAACGGGCACTGCAGCCTTAGTCTTCACCTTGACAATTCGGTGGTGCTAACTGACGGTCAGTGGCATACATTTATAGCCATGAAACAGGCCCCAGCCTCCGCTAAATTATTCCGCTCTATGCTCCCCTTGGGTGCACCCGGGCGGCAGCTTGAAGAGTTGCTGGAGGCGCTGCCTGCCGCGATCTACACCACCGACGCAGCGGGGCACATCACATACTACAACGAAGCTGCTACCGCGCTTTGGGGTGTTCGTCCCGAGCTTGGCAATAGCGAGTTCTGCGGTTCATGGAAACTCTTCTGGCCAGATGGCACACCCCTGCCGCACAACGAGTGCCCAATGGCCTTGGCGCTCACGGAACGGAGGCCCAATCGGGGACTGGAGGCCGTTGCCGAACGTCCTGATGGCACACGGGTCCATTTCCTTCCCTATCCCACCCCGCTATTTGACCGTGCTGGCAACCTCATTGGCGGGGTGAACATGCTGATGGACATTACCGCGCGTCACCAGGCCGATGCCGCAGCACAGCAACTTGCCGCAATCGTGGAAGCATCAGACGATGCCATCCTCTCGAAAGACCTCAACGGCGTTATCACCAGTTGGAACAGGGGAGCGGAGCGGCTTTTCGGATACCTAGCGGACGAGATAATCGGCCTGCCGGTGATGGTTCTCATCCCTGCTGATCGGCAACACGAGGAGCCGGACATTCTAGCCCGCATTCGACGGGGCGAGCGCATTGAACATTTTGAGACTATCAGGCGGCGCAAGGATGGAAGCCTAGTCGAAATCTCATTGACGGTCTCGCCCATCAAAAATCCGCAGGGCAAGGTTATAGGGGCGTCCAAGATTGCTCGCGACATAACCGACCGCAGGCGTGCCGAAGAGCAGCAGCAATTGCTCCTCGAGGAGATGAACCATCGGATCAAAAACCTGTTCGCACTGGCCAGCAGCGTGGTTACTCTCAGTTCACGATCTGCAGACAGCGTGGAGGGCCTTGTAGAGGCGGTGCGCGACAGGTTGAATGCGTTGTCACAGGCCCACGCCTTTATCCTACCAAGAGGACCGGGGGATGCGCCTCTAAACGAGCAGTCAACGACCCTGCACACTTTAATCCGAATGGTTCTGCAGCCCTACAACGATCAGACCGACGATGGACGAGAGCGGGTCTCGATCAACGGGGCAGACGCTGTCATTGTGGGTCCATCCCTGACCGGCCTTGCGTTGCTCGTGCATGAATTCGCAACCAACGCCGCCAAGTACGGGGCTTTCTCATCGCCCGAGGGCTATGTGGACATCAACTGTGAGGTAGTAGAGGAGCAATTCATGCTCACTTGGATCGAACGGGGCGGACCACCCGTGACACCCGCTGAAACAGCGGGATTTGGGAGCCAGATCGCGCGCGCCACGGTTGAGCGGCAACTAGGTGGTGAGATGTCCCGCCGTTGGGACACCGAGGGCCTGACGATCCGACTTTCGATCTCGCGAGACAGCCTCTGCGGACAGTAACGGCCCGTAGACCCAATCAGAGATATTGACGGGATTGGCGAGGATCAAATGCGCCTTGAGGTCCGGCAATTCATCGCGGTGGAAGCTGCCCTCATTGTTCCAGCGATGCCAGCATCGATCCCTGCACGGCAGGCTCGTAGGCAGACGCCGCATCGTGTGGTTCAGCGGTCGAGGGCGGAAACGCATCCTGCCGTGCTTTCCGGTACTGCAGAAAGCGTCTTGCTGCACTGGCGACCACGTTCTCCGCCAAGCCTGGTCTGGGGCCTCGGAATACCGACCTGGGCCACGGCCGGTTCATTGGCCTCCTGCCTAGAGCACTGCACGCACCGCTGCCTGGCCGAGTTAGGGGCGCCGAATCTGTTCTATCCAAGAATATGCCAGGTGACGATTGAGCAGTCAGAGTTCAGATATGACGCTCTGGCGGTACTAAGGATCATTCCGCCAAATGCATTCCTGGCCCGAAAATCCATGAGCAGATCGTGTCGATTGTTCGGATGCACCGGTGTGACCCTGGTTTCGACATGCTCGAAGCTACCGGGGTCGTGCAGCGAAGCTTTACCGACGATGCCACCCTGCCGGGCCGCTTGGTGGACAACGCCGCCGGCTTCATTCTCGTCGGGCCGCAGGACAACGCGATGATCGAGGCGGCGCGCGTGACCGGTATTCCCTGCGTTCGCATTGGTCCTGCGCCCCATGCCCTCTATCCCATGGATCAGGTCGGGGCCGCCGATCGTGAGGCGATGGCTGTCGTTGCGGACCATCTGCTGCGCTTGGGACATCGTGCCTTTGTTTATGTGCATGGACGCCCGGGTTATCCCGGCCGCATCGATCGACTGCAGGGGTTTGCGGCGGCAATTGCCAAAACCGAAGGGACCAGCCTGCGTGAACTCTCCTTCCCCGACGACGACGAGGCGGGCGATTTCCGCACCCTGATGGAGCCGCTGCTCGCCGCAGATTTCCAACCGACGGCGTTTTTCTGCGGCAATGACGGGGTCGCTGTCACCGTCCTCTCCGAGCTGCTGCGGCTGGGCATAAAGGTGCCTGAACAGGTTTCGGTCGTTGGCTTTGCCGACTACCCCATCGCCGCCCGAGTTTCCCCCCGCCTGACGACCATTCATTCCCCGCATCGGGAGATGGGCGCGGCTGCAGTCCAGATCATCCGTGCCAGGATGGAGCAACCCCCAGAGGGTGCCGACCTGCCCCCTATGCGGCTCGACCTGGTGGGACGATTGGTAACGCGTGAGTCGACGGCCGCGGCTTCGAATAGTGCGGCCGTCTGGGAACCCCTGTGACGCTGCTCGAACTGTCTGCCTAGGTCATCAACTGTGGTTGCTGGAATGGCCGCATAGGGTGCATATCTGCCGATAAATTGAGTGATCGAGATGGCGGCTTCCCACCCCTCTTGAGCCACCCGCACAGCCTCTCGTGACGGCAGCTTTTAGGAAATCGCTGTGGGTGGGCGCAAAGCTGCCGCGTGGTTCAACCCGCTGGTGGCATTCATGCACACGCAATCTGACGAGAGCTACCAATTGTGCGCAGAAACTCAACTTGCCAGTCTAATAATAACATTAAAAATCAACGGTTTAGCAAAGTCGACTCAGTCTCGCTGGAAACTGGCGCATTTCGACTCAGTCTTGATGACCAAATCGGACTCAGTCTTAGAGCGCCCAGCCAAAGTTAGCACGGTTTAGGCGACTCACTCTTGGGCGCGGCGAATAAAAGGGACGTGGGCGGGACCGAAGTTAAACGCGGATTAAACTTTGAAAGCGAAGGTAACCGCGGGCTTCGGGGTGCGAAATGGGCGAGATAATCTACAGTTTTGTCATCCCGGTTTACAATGAAGAAGCCGTCATTCCGCTGCTTCTGCGTCGCTTGGAACGGCTGCTGGCCAAGGTGGACGGGCCGGCCGAAGTCATCTTCGTCGATGACGGCAGCAGCGATTCCAGCCCGGTCTTCCTTGCCAATCTCGCGCGCGAGAATGATCGCTATTGCTACCTGCGCCTGGCACGAAACTTCGGCCATCAGATCGCCATCACCGCTGGTCTCGAGGCAGCGCGCGGCCAGGCCGTCATCATCATGGATGCCGATCTGCAGGATCCGCCCGAAACCGTCCTCGCCATGATCGCCAAGTGGCGGGAGGGCTATGAGGTCGTTTACGCGCAGCGCATTTCCCGTGCTGCCGAAAGCCCGCTCAAGCGCGCGACCGCGCATCTGTTCTACCGGCTGATCAACCGACTGGCGGCGATCGACATTCCGCACGATGTCGGCGACTTCCGGCTGGTAGATCGCGCGGCGGTCGATGCCTTCCTGCAATTGCCGGAAACCAATCGCTATGTGCGCGGCATGTTCGCCTGGATCGGCTTCCGCCAGGCGTCGGTGCCCTATGAGCGGGAAGCGCGGGCAGCAGGCGTCAGCAAATACCCGCTGCGCAAGATGCTGAGCCTTGCCGCCAGTGCCATTATCAGCTTTTCCGACGCACCTCTGCGGCTTGCCATCTGGGCCGGGGCGATCGTCTCGGCAGGCTCGCTCACCTACGGTATCTACGTGCTGTTGCGGGCGCTGTTCTGGACGGACGGACTGGTCGATGGCTGGGCGTCCACCATCGTGGTGATTTCTCTGCTCTGCGGCGTCAACATGCTGCTGACCGGTGTCGTGGGGCTTTATGTCGGCCGCATCCATGCCGAAGTGAAGCGGCGGCCGCTCTATGTCGTCTCCCGCAAGATCGGTTTCGAAGCGGAAGAGACGGCCGGGAAGCGGGCGAGCGCATGAGCGACGCGCAGTTCGACGAAATCCAGGCCGGCTACGAGAGCATAGTCGAGGAGTCGATCAGCTTTTCCGGCCTGCGGCATGATTTCTTCATGGCGGCCAAGGCCGACCTGCTGTCCAGGATCACGCGCCGGCATTTCGCCGATTCCGATGCGCTCAGTCTGCTCGATATCGGCTGCGGCGTCGGGCGGCTGCATCCCCATCTGCAAGGCATGTTCGGTACGATCACCGGCTGCGACGTATCGGACAAATCGGTGGAGCGGGCGCGGCGCGAGAATAGCTTCGCCCGCTATGACACCAGTGCCGACGATGTGTTGCCCTATGCCGATGGGCAATTCGATATCGTGCTGACGGTCTGCGTCATGCACCACGTGCCGCCAGCCCAGTGGCAGGCCTTTCTTCGCGAGATGCGCCGCACGGTGCGGCCGGGCGGGATCGCGGTGGTGATCGAGCATAATCCGTTCAACCCGCTCACGCGGCTGGCCGTGGCCCGCTGCGCATTCGACGCCGATGCGGTCCTGCTGTCGCAGCGTCGTACACGCCGCACCATGTTGGAGGCCGGCTTTTCCGATGCCTCCATCGAGAACTTCCTTTTCCTGCCCACCGCGGCGCCATGGGCGCGACGGCTGGAGAGTTTCCTCACCAACCTGCCTTTGGGTGCTCAATACGCAGCCATCGGGGTCGTCTAGATGCCGCTTGCCCTTCGACTGGCGGTGGCGGCGGTCATCCTGCTGGCCTTCGCCATCCAGATGGTGGGTGGGCTCAATCCCGATGTCTCGTGGCTGTTGACCGTCGGCGAGCGCATGCTGGCGGGCCAGCACCTTTATATCGACATCTACGAGCTCAATCCGCCGATGTCGGCGCTGCTATACCTGCCCTTCGTGGCGCTGGCCCAGGCCATCGGCGTGCCGGCCGAACCCATCGTGGTTGCTGCGGTGCTGCTGCTGGCTGTGCTTGCTCTGGCAATCGGCACTGCCATCCTGCGCCGTGGCGGGCTGGTGTCGAATACGGGCACCTGGTGGCTCGTCGCCAGCACTGCCCTGACCACTCTGCCGGGCCAGAATTTCGGCGAACGCGAGCATATTGCCGTCATCCTGCTGCTGCCGCTGCTTGCCGTCAGCGCCTTGCGCAGCACCGGCCGGACACCGGCCTTTGCCCATATGGCGATTGCCGGGCTGGCTGCAGGCCTGGTCATGACCATCAAGCCGCATTTCGCCCTGCCGATCCTGCTCGTTGCTCTCTACAGCGCATTCAGGGCTCGGTCCTGGCGCGCTATCTTCAATCCGGAGCATGTGCTGGCCGGACTGGTGCTCATCGCCTACTGGCTTACCGTCTGGGTCTGGTTCCCGAGCTTTTTCAGCACCATGCTGCCTTTGGCCTCGACCGCCTATCTGGCGGACCGGGCGTCGCTGGTCTCGCTGGTGTTCGGACTGCCGCTGGTGCCGATCTGGCTGCTATTGGCCGGCCTTGTGCTGCTCTACCGGCGCGAGATGGTCAGCGGCCCCAATGGCCAATATGTCGCGGCGGCCTTGGGCTTCTTTCTCGCCTACCTGGTGCAGGGCAAGGGGTTTGTCTATCACCTGCTGCCCACGCAACTGCTGCTCGGCCTGGTCTTTGCGCAATGCTTCGTTGATCGCAACGCGCAGGGCAGGGGCAAGGCCATTCCGATTGTACTGGCGGTATGCCTGCTGGCTGCGCCCGGCATTCACGCCATTCAGGGCAACAGCTTGCGCAATGAAGCACTGGAGGTGCTGGCGCCGCTCGGCCCCGGCCTCAAAATCGCAAACCTTACATCGCAACTGGAGATCGCCAGCCCGCTGCACCGCGACCTCGGTGGGACGCTGGTCAATTCCGGACCATGCCTGTGGATCACGCTTGGTGCCGTCAGGCAGCGCATTGCCACCACCGACCCTGCTGTCGTGCAGGAGATGGCGGCATTGGAAACCTATGAGCGAAGCCGCTTGAGGGACGATATGCTGGCCAATCCGCCCGATATCATCCTTGCCGGTGGAGACCAGTTCGACTGGATCGGCTGGGCGAGCCAGGACCCCCAGATCGCCGTCATGCTGTCCGGCTATGCGCTGCTGGCGCAGGTCGGTCCCGAAACGGGGCCGCTGCAGATCCTCAGGCGCAAAGCGCCCTGACTAGACCGGAACCGAGGCGTAAGCTGCGAAAAGCAGGCCAAGGGTGGCGAAGAACATGACCGAGAGGGAAATGGTTTTGAACATGGCTGTGTGGTCCTGCGCCAGTGCGCGGCGCGACATGAAGTATCGCCCGAAGGCGTTAATTTGAGATTTCGACCGCGTAGTTTTCGATCACGGTATTGGACAGCAGCTTTTCACACATGCTGGTGAGGGCGGAACGCGCTGCCGCCTCGTCGGTTCCGTCGAGGACAAGGTCGAAGACCTTGCCCTGACGCACCGCTGCAACACCCGAAAAGCCGAGGCTCTTGAGCGAGCCTTCGATCGCCTGGCCCTGGGGGTCGAGGACGCCGGCCTTGAGGGTGACGGTGACACGCGCTTTCATGGCAATACCCTAAACGAGAAGACTACTGGACGAGACGCGGACCGGTGGTCAGCGCATTGTCGGTTTCGACCAGGATGCCCAGGCGCTGGGCGACTTCGCGGTAGTTCTCGATCAGCCCGCCAAGGTTTTCGCGGAAGCGGTCCTTGTCCATCTTGTTGCGGGTCTTGATGTCCCACAGCCGGCAGCTGTCGGGGCTGATCTCGTCGGCCAGCACGATGCGCATCAGGTCGCCCTCATAGAGGCGCCCGCATTCGATCTTGAAATCGACGAGCTGGATGCCGACGCCCATGAACAGGCCGGTCAGGAAGTCGTTGACGCGGATGGCCAGGCTCATGATGTCGTCGAGCTCGGCCGGGGTGGCCCAGCCGAAGGCGGTGATATGCTCTTCGCTGACCATGGGGTCATGCAGAGCATCGTCCTTGTAGCAGAATTCGATGATCGAGCGCGGCAACTGAGTGCCCGGCTCGAGCCCGAGGCGCTTGACCAGCGAGCCGGCGGCATAGTTGCGCACGATGATCTCGAGCGGGATGATCTCGACTTCCTTGATCAGCTGCTCGCGCATGTTGATGCGCTTGAGGAAGTGAGTCGGGATGCCCAACCCGTTGAGCCGAGTGAAGACGAACTCGGAAATCCGGTTGTTGAGGACGCCCTTGCCATCGATGATTTCGTGACGCGCGCCGTCTCCGGCGGTCGTATCGTCCTTGAAATACTGAACCAGAGTGCCGGGCTCGGGACCTTCGAACAGGATCTTGGCCTTGCCCTCATAGATTTTGCGACGACGGTTCATTGGGAATCCGGGACCGTTGGAGGAGGGGAGAATTCGGCCGCTTCATGCGCCAGAAGTGAGCAAAAATGCAAGCTCTTTTGCATGATGGACCGGGATAGCCACCCATCGCACGGTGCATAAGGTCGCAGCGCCGGACGTTGATTTGGCAAGCCAGACCCCCTATGTCGATTGGCGACGCCGAAGCGGCGACACTGACAGAGACAAGCGGGAGAGTTTGCATGAGCCAGTTCGAGGATCGGCAGAAGGGTCAGGAGGCCAAGTTCGCCTTCGACGCCGAAAAGAAATTCAAGGCGGAAGCCCGCCGCAACAAGCTGCTCGGCATCTGGGCTGCCGAACTGCTGGGCCATACCGGCGACGCGGCCAATGCCTATGCCGCCGAAGTGGTGGCTGCCGATTTCGAGGAAGCCGGCGATGAGGACGTGTTCCGCAAGGTTTCCGCCGATCTCCAGGCCAAGGGCCTCACCATCGGCGAGGACGTGATTCGCCAGAAGATGGCGAGCCTGGTGAATGTCGCCAACGAGCAGATCGCCGCCGAAGGCTGATCGCCCGCGCTGAATGAAAAGGGGAGCCGGTATTGCACCGGCTCCCCTTTTTCTTGGCGGCGATCAGCCGACGTCGATGGCCGTTACGTCATGGGCGGTGCCATCCATTTTCCAGTGTACCGTCACCTTGTCGCCCGCCTTCAGGTCCGGGGCCTTGAAACCGATCGGCAGGTAGTACCAGGAGCCGTCCGCCAGCTCGAGCGAGCGGGCCGTAGTGCTGAAGAACTTGACCGTGCCCGCCATGGTCTGGTCCCCCGTGGCGGCGGGTGCTGCCGTTGCCGCGAAGGCTGCGCCGGGAGCGGCGACAAGCAGGGCGATGAAAGCGGGAATGATGAATTTGCGCATGATGATGTCTCCATGAGACGGATCGGGCCGCGCGCGGTCCTGTTGGCCGGTTTTCGGGGGCCGTCGCGTCGCGGGCTCTCTCGGTCCCGCCGGCGTCTCCAAACCAGCGACAGGTGGTTTAGGCGCGGCTGGGCCTATCCTCAAGTTAAGAAGATTTAATGCTGCCGGTGAGCATTTTCGCCAAGATTTGGGGCAGGTCGGCGCATTTGCGGCAGAGCGATGGCGATCAGCCGATGCGCATTCCCATGCCGATGGATTCGGGCATGACGGGTGCGAAGCCGTATTTGGCGTAGAGATATTGCGCATCGCCGTCGGCAATGAGGCTCACATAGGCGCTGGCCGGGGCATGGGCGCGCAGGTGATCGACCAGCGCAGCGACAATCCGCTTGCCGAGCCCCTGGCCCTGGTGCTCGGGCTCGACCGCGATGTCGACGATCTGGAATGCGGTGCCGCCATCGCCGATGACCCGGCCCATGCCGATCGTGCTTCCATCATGCCGGATGGTCACGGCATGCCAGGTATTGGGCAGTCCAGCCTCGGCCGCCGCCTGCGATTTCTCGCTCAGCCCCGCGACCCGGCGCAGCCGGCGATAATCCTCGACGCTAGGCGTCCCTGATACCAGCTCGTAGCTCATCGCAACCTCTGCATCAGGCGGGTGAACATCAGCAGGCCCTCAGGCCAGGGGCCGTGGCCCGAGGCGAGGTTGATGTGGCCGGCCTCTCCGGCCAGATGGAAATCCGAACCCCAGCAGGTGGCGAATTCCACTGCCCGATCGACGCTGCAATAGACGTCGTTGGTGGAGGCGACCACCATGGAGGGGAAGGGGAACGGATCGCGCGGAATGGGCCGGAACGGCGCCACTTCCGGCGGTATGGCGGGGCTGAGTTCCACATCGGTCGGCGCGACCAGGAAGGCGCCGCGCACATTGTCCGGCAGGCGCTGGGCGGCATGGGCGACGGCGGAAACCGCCACCGAATGGGCCACCAGCACAACCCGCCGCGTGGTCAACCGGCAAGCCTGGTCGATGGTATCGACCCAGTCATCGAGTTCGGGCTCGTTCCAGTCGGCCTGTTCGACGATGGCGGCATTGGCCATGCGCTCGGCCCAGCGGAATTGCCAATGGCCAGGCGAACCGCCACCAAGACCGGGCAGGATGAGAATGTCGCATTCGGAAATCTTCATGAG
The DNA here is from genome assembly GCF_007859655.1 of Devosia ginsengisoli. NCBI lineage: Bacteria > Pseudomonadati > Pseudomonadota > Alphaproteobacteria > Hyphomicrobiales > Devosiaceae > Devosia > Devosia ginsengisoli. Next base: position 1,548,287 of record NZ_CP042304.1, on the reverse strand, counting down.
CGATCGCTCCTCGGCCGCCAGAAACCGTTGGCTGGCTCCATGCCGATATTCCGGTAGAAACCCACGGCTTCCTCGTCGGCCATCAGCGTGAGGCCGATGCGCGGCCCGAGCAGTTCGGCGGCCTTGTCGAGAATCGCCCGGCCGATGCCTTGCCCCTGATGGCTGTCGCGCACCGCCAGTTCGGCGCAGTAGCAGATCCAGGCATGGTCGGTAATGCAGCGAGCAAGCCCGACCAGTGTGCCATCGTCATCGCGGGCGGTGACGACAAAATTGGCACCGTCGAGCATGGCCTGGATACGCGCCGTATTGGCCAGCGGCCGCCTGTCGCGCATGATCGTCTGGCCGATAACGCCGACATAGTCTTCAGCCGTGAGCCCGGTTTCCTGAGCGTAGGTGATTGCCATCACGCCTCGCCGAACACCCGCTTGAAGATCGTATCGACATGCTTGAGGTGGTAGGCATCGTCGAACATGGCGTCGATTTGTGCATCATCAAGAGTCACTTGCGGGTCCGCCTTGAGGTTCTGCGCAAACAGTCCGGCGCGGTCGCCGCGATGCTCCCACACCTTCATGGCGTTGCGCTGCACGGCGGCATAGCTGTCTTCGCGGCTATAGCCGGCCTGGGTCAGCGCCAGCAGCATGCGCTGGGAATTATGCAGCCCGCCGAGCAGGTCTAGATTTTTCCGCATGTTCTCGGGATAGACCACCAGCTTGTCGATGACGCCGGTCAGGCGGGCCAGCGCGAAATCCAGCGTCACCGTGGCGTCGGGGCCGATCATACGCTCCACCGAGGAGTGCGAGATATCGCGCTCATGCCACAGCGCGACGTTTTCCAGCGCCGGGGTCACCATGCCACGCACCAGGCGGGCAAGGCCGGTGAGGTTTTCGGTCAGCACGGGATTGCGCTTGTGCGGCATGGCCGAGCTGCCCTTCTGGCCGGGCGAAAAGAATTCCTCGGCCTCCAGCACTTCGGTGCGCTGCAGGTGGCGGATTTCGATGGCAACGCGCTCGATGGAACTGGCGACGACGCCGAGCGTGGCGAAGAACATGGCATGGCGGTCGCGCGGGATGACCTGCGTCGAGACCGGTTCCACGCTCAGCCCCAGCTTTTCGGCGACATATTCCTCCACCTGCGGATCGATATTGGCGAAGGAGCCGATGGCGCCGGAAATGGCCGCCGTGGCGATCTCCGCCCGTGCCGCGACCAGACGCGCCCGGTTGCGGCTGAATTCGGCATAGGCTTCGGCCAGCTTGACGCCGAACGTGGTCGGCTCGGCATGGATGCCGTGGCTGCGGCCGATGGTGATGGTGTTCTTGTGCTCGAAAGCGCGGCGCTTGAGGGCGGCGAGCAGGGCATCGACATCCGCTATCAGCAGGTCCGACGCGCGGGCCATCTGCACCGAAAGCGTGGTGTCGAGAATGTCCGAGCTGGTCATGCCCTGATGCACGAAACGGGCATCGGGCCCGACGATCTCGCTGAGATGGGTCAGGAAAGCGATGACGTCATGCTTGGTGGTGCGCTCGATCTCGTCGATGCGGGCCACGTCGAAACCGTAGTCACCTTTCTCGGCCTTGCGGGCATTCATCACGTCCCAGATGTTCTGCGCCGACTCCTTGGGCACCACGCCGAGTTCGGCCAGCTTGGTGGTCGCATGCGCCTCGATCTCGAACCAGATGGCGAACCGCGTCTCGGCAGACCAGATGGCGACCATTTCGGGGCGGGAGTAGCGCGGAATCATGGGCTTGGGCTTTCCGGTTCAGAATTTGAGTCAGGCGAGGCGGCTCGAAGCAGCATTGCGGATGGCTGATATACGCGGGCCATAGGTCGCGGCGTCATTGCCGCGATAGACGGAGGAGCCAGCGACGAACACATTGGCGCCGGCCGCCGCGACGTCGCGGGCATTGTCTGATGTAATGCCACCATCGACTTCGAGATCGATAGGGCGATTGCCGATCAGCGCAGCGGCCTGCCTGATCTTGGCAAGGCTCTGCGGAATAAAGCTCTGGCCGCCAAAGCCCGGATTGACCGACATGATCAGCAGCAGGTCGATGTCGCCGATGACGTTTTCCAGCGCCGAGACAGGCGTCGCCGGGTTGATCGCCACGCCAGCCTTCTTGCCCTCGGCCCGGATGGCCTGCAGCGTGCGGTGCAGATGCGGGCCGGCTTCGGCATGGACGGTAATGATATCGGCGCCGGCCTTGGCGAAGGCCGCCACATAGGGATCGACCGGCGCGATCATCAGATGCACGTCGAAGGGCTTGGCGGTGCGCTTGCGCACCGAAGCCATGACCAGCGGGCCGAAGCTGATATTGGGCACGAAATGCCCGTCCATCACATCGACATGGATATAGTCCGCGCCTGCGGCGTCGATCGACGCAATCTCCTCGCCGAGCCGGGCAAAATCGGCCGAGAGAATGGAGGGAGCAATGCGGATGGGACGGGTGGTCATGGGGAGGGCACCTCAGCCGCGTGGGGAACGAGGCTGCTATAGGGCCGCAGCGGGCAGGGGGCAAGTGTGCCCCGGTTAGCTATCCGTCGGATAAGCGTTCAGAAGCGTGCCTCGTTTTCGCGCGCCAGCACGTCGAATGCGTCTGAATCAGCCGTGTAGCGCCCCGCTGCAGCGTCCCAATGATAGGTCACGGCAATCTCGTTGGTGCCCGGCTCGGGAGCGGCGTCGGAGCAGGTTTCGGCATGGGGCGTGGTTTCGTCGGTTACGACGACCATGATATCGGCCAGGGGCTCGGCCGCCGCCGGTTTCACATCGAGTGATTGGGTGCGTTCATAGGCGCAGAGGTTTTCGCTGAGGGTCGAGACCATGTCGATCAGTTCGAACCGGCCATCCCGTGCCAGGGTCAGGGTCAAGGTCGCGTAGCCCTGGCTGGAATTGAAATGCGTACTCTGCGTCAGCAGCAGGCCGGCATCGTCGCCGAGTGGAATATGGGCCGGTTCGAAGAAGCCGGTCCAACGCTGGGCGCCGGCATTGGCTGCGTCGAGCAGGCGCGGCACATCCGCGAGATCGAACAGCGCGAGGATGGCGATTTCGGCGACGTCATACTCCGTCGGACCGAAATCCAGCAGCAAGACCAGCCGGGAATCGAGGGGCAGGGCCGAGATGTGCAGATGCCCGGCTTCGGGCAGAGGCACGCCTTCGTCCCAGCCGGCCAGGTGCCTGATGTCGAGCGAATGGCCGCCCGTATAGGCGTCCCCGTCGAGGACAATTCCCGGCGCGACGAGTTGAACGAGATCGGCATAGGTTCCGCCGGACTGCCCCGGTAGGGGATCGGCGGGCTCGGGAGATGAAACCGCCTGGGCAAACGCCGCCGGCCCCACAAAGAGCGTCAGCACAACCAGGATCGTCGCCAATGGTTTGACCATCACAACCGCTCCGTGCCGGAAACGAGCACAGAGTAGTCGGCTTTGCCCTGCCGGCACAAGCGCCGCTGCGGCCATCGACGCGCGGTGGAACGTGGCACCATCCCACCCCACCCCCGATGTCATCCCGGCCTCGAGCCGGGACCCAGGCCGAGGCACTATTGGGGACGACCACCGGACCCACCCTCCCCCTTGTGGGGAGGGGAAGCGAGATAGGACTTAGCGCCAGCTAAGTCCGTGATCGAGCAGGGTGGGGGTGTCGAGCGCTCCAGTAACTCGGAGTCTGCGGAACCCTCGACACCCCCACCCTCATTCCCTCCCCACAAGGGGGAGGGAGGCGCATGACCACGTTCCGAGTTTCACTCGATGCTTTCGCAAGCACCGGCCAGGCTTCCCTCCCCCTTGTGGGGAGGGAGTGAGGGTGGGGGTAAGCCACACGCACAGACCTATCCATCTTATCCCCCTCCCCAAAATCGCGCGTATCCTCCACCCATCCTCCGCATGGGCGGCCTGCAGGCGAACAGTGGCGGAAGGCGCCGGGTGCGGCTTCGCTGCTCGCACAGGTCCGAGTCCGGGCGGAAGCGTGTGCGCGACCCCCGTACTGCTCCAAAAACCGGCACCCCGAGACGGCGAGCGTCTCACTAAAAATTATCTCAGAGACGTAAGCCGTCTCGGGGTCCGCCCACCCGCGGCCGCACTTGCGGTCCGCATCCGACAACCGCATCACAGGCGGCGCTTTGCCATGGCGATCACAAAGCGGCGATGCGACACTGGGCGCGTTGCTTTGTCAGTCCGAGGCGGTACAACCACCGCGCAATAGGAGCGTCGGCCTCGTGGAATTTTCTCTGCCATTGGTATTCGGCGCAGGCGTGCTGAGTTTTCTCAGCCCTTGCGTGCTGCCGCTGGTGCCGCCCTATCTCACCTATATGAGCGGGGCGAGCTTCGACCAGTTGCGCGCCGATGATGCCGGTGCCGCCGCTTTGCAACGGCGGGTGGCCTTCACCTCGCTGTTCTTCATTCTCGGCTTTGCCGTGGTCTTCGTCACGCTGGGTGCTACGGCCACCGCTTTCGGGCAGGCCTTCCGGCAGGCGCTGCCGATCCTGACGCCAATTGCCGGCGTGCTGATCATCGCCATGGGCCTGCACTTTCTCGGCGTCTACCGCATCGGCCTGCTGGACCGGCAATTGCGCCATCAGGGGCCGGGCATGGCCAGCGGACCGCTTGGCGGGTTCCTGCTGGGACTGGCCTTTGCCATTGGCTGGACGCCCTGCATCGGGCCGGTGCTGGCCGCGGTGCTGTCGGTTGCCGCCAGCCGTGACACGGCGTGGGAGGGGGCCGGTTTGCTGGGCATCTATTCGCTCGGGCTGGGCGTGCCGTTCTTCCTGGCCGGTATTGCCATCGGGCCGTTCCTGACCTTCTTCCAGGGCTTCAAGAAGCATCTGCATACGGTCGAGCGCGTCATGGGCGGGCTGCTGGTGGTGACCGGCGTGCTGTTCCTCACTGGCAATTTCACGCGCCTGTCCTACTGGTTCCTCGAGACTTTCCCTGTACTGGCAACCTTCGGCTAGCGGTAAGTCCAGCTTAACCTTCAAACGTTTTTGCGCTGCATAACGATTTGCGCGTGAGATGTTGAACTTGGGTTTACTTCGCCTGAGGCAGAGTGCACTCCCAAGGAGTTCTCATGCCTGCCTTTGAAATCACATCCCCGTTGCTCGACAATCGGGCTGTCACCGGCGGCGAGCCAATGGCCAGTCGGGTGGCCGGCGAAATTACTGCCGAGATCACCGATGACCTTGAAGCGGTGGAAGCAACCTGGCGGCGTTTGCAGGCCGGCGGCATCGAGTCGCCCGGCCAGAACTTCGACTTCATTCACGCCTGGCTGCTCCACCACGGCATAGCGCGGGCAGACCAGCGCTACGTGGTGGGATATGTCGATGGCGAGGCCGTGGCGCTGCTGCCGCTGCACCGCAAACGCGTCAATGGCGTGCCGGTCTTCACCTGGTTTCCGGGGGCCAATGTCGGCTGCTATGCGCCCGTCTCCAGCTATGGCCGCCTTGCCGCCCTCGACCCGCTATCACGCAGCCTGCTGTGGAAGACCATGTTCAGCCGCCTCGAAGGCGGTGACGTGGTCTATCTCCGCTCAATTCCGACCGAGGTCGGCGGCTATAGCGGGCTGTTCGATGAACTGGGCGATACCCTGGCTGTCGAAACGCTCTATCGTTCGGAATATTCCAGCTGGGAAGAATGTGACCGCCTGCAGCGGAGCAAGTCGCGCCGCAAGCATGACCGGCAGCAGGGTGATCGGCTCAACGCCATGGGCGCGGTGAGCTTCGAGGAAGTGCGCAATGGTGGCGACACTACCTGCGCCATCGAGACCATGTTCATCCAGCGCTCGGCACGCTTCAAGGCCATGGGGATCCGCGATACCTTCGTGCGCGACGGGCTGATCGGCTTCTACCACGACCTGGCCAAGGCCGGGTCCGGCGTCGATGTGCGGCTGCATGTGCTGCGGCTCAACGGCGATATAGTCGCGGTGCGCTACAATGTGGTCCACAATGACCGCATGTTCTGCCTCATCTCCTCGATGAGCGACGATCCTGCGATCCAGAACGGGTCGCCGGGCAAGCAGTGCCTGCTGCGGGTGATGCAGACCGTGTTCGACCAGGGCATGAGCGTGTTCGACATGGGCAGCGGCTTCACCGACGAGAAGCGGCATTGGTGCAATGTGCAGGCGCCGCTGCGCCAGCACTATATCGGGCTGACGCCGCAAGGCGCGGTCATCGTCAAGGCGCACCGGGTTTTCCAGCAGACACGGGCCGCCATCAAGGCCAATCCGCAGCTCAAGGCGGCGATACGCAGCGTGCGGCAGACGTTCGACCGTCTCACCGGCACGAACCACCCGGCGGCCGCCACGGAGAAGTCAGAGTAGCTTGAGGCCGCGCAGCGAGGCGTGGCCCGACTTCCCGATAATGATGTGATCGTGCAAAGTTATCCCCAGGGGCTTGGCTATGTCCGATATTTCCCTGGTCATCCGCACATCTGCCGATGACGGGGAGGGATCGCCGGACGGATGGTTGTGCACCAGGATCAGCGCGGTGGCCGAAAGCTCCAGCGTCCGCTTGATGACCTCGCGCGGATAGACCGGGGTGTGATCGACGGTGCCGGTCTGCTGCACCTCATCGGCGATCAGCCGGTTTTTCTTGTCGAGAAACAGGATGCGGAACTGCTCGATGGTTTCGAAGGCCATCTGGCTGCGGCAGTAATCGATCAACTGGCTCCAGGAGCCGAGGATCGGTTGTTCGTTGTCGATCCGGTCACGCCCGAAGCGGGCAGCAACGGCCTGGATGACCTTGATATGGGCGACCGAGGTGGCGCCCAGCCCTTCCACCTTTTCCAGCCGCGCCTGGCTGGCATTGAACACGCCGGAGAAGGAACCGAATTCGCGCAGCAGCGCCTTGGCCAGGGCCTTGGTGTCGCGACGGGGAATGGCCAGTTGCAAAGCCAGTTCGAGCAATTCGTAATCTTCCAGCGCGTCACCCCCGACCTTGAGGAAGCGTTCGCGCACGCGCTGGCGATGGCCGGCATGGTCGTCGGCCTGCTGGGGGATGTCCGGCGCCGGATAGCTGGCTTCGGCGAACGCGTCGCGCCGCTCCTTGCTCATGCTGCCCGCACGGCCATGGGGTTGAACAGCCCGCCGGGCGACAGCGTAAAAATCTCGCAGCCGGTTTCGGTGATGCCGATGGAATGCTCGCACTGCGCCGACAGGGTGCGGTCGCGGGTGACAGCGGTCCAGCCGTCGGACAGGATTTTCACATGCGGGCGGCCGAGATTGATCATCGGCTCGATGGTGAAGATCATGCCGGGCTTCAGCGGGACGCCAGTGCCCGGCGTGCCGAAATGCATGATATTGGGCTCATCGTGAAACAGCTTGCCCAGCCCATGGCCGACGAAATCGCGCACCACGCTCATGCGTTCGCCCTCCGCCACGGCCTGGATGGCGGCGCCGATATCGCCGGTGGTCTTGCCTGGCTGGGCTGCGGCAATGCCGGCTTCGAGGCTGGCATAGGTGATCTCGATCAGCCGCTCGGCCTTCCGCGAAATCTCCCCCACCGGATACATGCGGCTGGAATCGCCATGCCAGCCATCGACAACCAGCGTCAGGTCCACATTGACGATATCGCCGTCGCGCAGCGGGCGCTCGTCGGGAATGCCGTGACAGACCACGTGGTTGATCGAGGTGCAGAGCGAATGGCGGTAGCCCTTGTAGAAAATGGTGGCCGGCACGGCGCCGTTATCGCGCGCGAATTCATAGGCGACCTTGTCGATGGTGGCGGTGGGCACGCCCGGCTCGACATATTCGGTGAGAATGTCGAGCGCCTGCGCCGTCAGCGCCCCGGCCTTGCGCATGCCTTCGAAGCCTTCCGTGCCATGCAGCGGAATGACGCCGGGCGTGCGGCGGGCTTTGGCGGGGGCATCGACGAAGGTGATCATGCGGGACTCCGGAGAATTACGCTCAAATTAGTCGCTTGCCCCTGATATTGGAAGGGTGGGGCGCTCGCTTGACGCCGATATCCCGCAGGGGCATTGCTGGCAGGCAGCAAGCCACGGAATCTCCCATGCCCAGTCCAGACACCGTTACCGCCGGTCTCCTCGTCATTGGCGACGAAATCCTTTCGGGACGTACCAAGGACGTCAATATTGGCGCCACCGCCGATTTCTGCACCGATCTGGGGATCGACCTCAAGGAAGTGCGCGTGGTCAGCGACGAGACCGACGATATCGTCGATGCCGTCAACGCCCTGCGCGCCCGCTACACTTATGTGTTCACCACTGGCGGCATCGGGCCGACGCATGACGACATCACCGCCGACGCCATTGCCAAGGCGTTCGGGGTGGCCTTGCCGATCCATGCCGAGGCCCGCGCCATGCTGGAAGCGCGCTGGAGGGAAACCGGCACCGAGGTCAACGAGGCCCGGCTACGCATGGCGCGGATTCCCGAAGGCGCTTCGCTCATCGTCAACTCCGTCAGCGCCGCGCCGGGCTTCCGCATCGGCAATGTGCATGTCATGGCCGGCGTGCCTGTCATCATGCGGGCCATGCTCGAGGCGCTGGTGCCGGTCCTCAAGGGCGGCAAGAAGGTCCTGTCGGTGGCCGTCAGGGCCGCGGTGGGCGAGGGGACTTTGGGCGGGCCGCTCGGCGCGCTGCAGGCGCAATATCCTGACGTCAAGATGGGCAGCTATCCTCAGATGGGCAAGGATCGGGTGATGACCGAGCTGGTGCTGCGCTCGTCCGAGGCCGCCCGCCTGGAAGAAGCAGCCGGCAAGGTGCGCGAAATGGTAACCGAGGCGCATCGCAAGGCCGGTATCGCTCTGCCTGATGACGCTTACTGACCCGCGCACTTGCTGGGCATAATCGCGCACGGCGATTGGCGCGGTGGCTAGGGTTTGCTAAGCACGACGCTTCTCATTCATCCCGGCGCTGGGGCAGCGCCGGCCCAGGAGCTCCCACCGTGAACAATCCGAACCAGAAGTCGTTCCCCGTCACCTGGGACCAGTTCCATCGCGACAGCCGGGCGCTGGCTTGGCGGCTGGCGGGCATGGGCACGTTCGACGCGGTTGTCGCCATCGCCCGCGGAGGCCTAGTGCCAGCCGCCATCGTGGCGCGCGAACTCAACATCCGCACGGTCGAGACCGTGGCCGTCAAGAGCTACGATCACCAGAACCAGGGCGGCATCCAGGTGCTCAAGCCCATCAGCCAGCCGATCCTCGACGTGGCGAAGAATGGCGGCAAAGTACTGATCGTCGACGACCTCGTCGACACCGGCTCCACCGCCCGCGTCGTCCGCGAAATGCTCCCCGGCGCGCACTTTGCGACAGTTTACGCAAAACCCAAGGGCCGCGAACTGGTCGATACCTTCATCACCGAAGTCAGCCAGGACACCTGGATTTTCTTCCCGTGGGACCTTGATGTGGCCTATGTCGCCCCGATCAGCGGCGGGACGGACTGAGGCTCGGCCGACTTATCCCCGTCAGACAAAGCTGTGAGACCCTGAGGCCAGATTTTTGATCTGGAGCGGGGCATGGGACAGCTACCAAAAGACCTTGAGAAAAAGCGGCTGCGCCTGGAAAGCGCGGCTCGCCGTGGTGCATTTGAAAGCTACGTCCGTCACGGTCGTGTGCCCGAGGTATATGAGCGCATCGCCGCCCTGGTGAACGAGGCGAAGCGCCTTAATGCGGAGGCATCAGTCGAGTCTCTGGCTCACCGGCTCCCCGCAGGCCGCCAGACGACGCACTACACTTGGCGCACAGCGGACGACGACCGTGTTCGTACCACGCATGCGGCACTCAACGGACGCGTATTCCCCTGGATCAGCCCGCCGGCGCATGGTCATCCCGGCCACGAACCCAACTGCCGTTGCTGGGCGGAGCCCTACTATGGCGATCCTAACGTGCCCGATGCCATGCTGGCGATGGTGCGGGAGCGACGGGTCAACACCGATCCGGGTGTGCTTTGGGCGAGTATCGATACGCTGAGCCGACCGGACGGGAGCCTGGCAGCGTCGACTGTCCTATTGAACGATGGGACAAGCATCAATTCAACGTTTGCTGCTGCGAACGTGGGACACGTCGTGACGCTACGGACGGGCGAGACGGTTCGCGTCCATACGGAAGGCGGTTCCCAGACCTTCTATGTTGGCGCGGATGACGAGCCGCTCCTGCAAAGCAAATGGTCTCCGGCTGGGCCAAGGGTGGTCCGGACACGGCGGCATATGGCATTCCTCAATGACCCGCTAGACCCGCATTCAGGGCATGTCCGGCCGACCAACCAGCCGGAACCCAAACCCGTCGGCCCGGTGGTTATTCCAACTGCGGGTTTGATCGGTCTGAACATTTTGGCCTCGGGGGTGTCGGCACTCTACGAGATGTTTAGGGCCGCTCCTGAAGCGATGGGCGCGGGAGACGCCGACGCGCAGATCATCACATACAAGACTTGGACGAATGGCATTGCGCCAAACGGTGGACCGGATGACAAACCGTTGGTCGTGCCCATTTTCGTTGGAAGCCTCACGGCAGAACAGGCTCGGGACGCCTGCCCTCTCTTGCCGCAGGTCCAATCATGGACCGACCAAGCAGCATTTGCGCTGGCAGCAGATCAACCTGATTTCGGCGGTCCAAGGGCCGGCATCGCTTTGCACAACTTAGTCAAGAATAATGTTGAACAAGCGAAGCGTGATTCCCCATTCATGTATCGCGGTGTCTACACAGAGCTTTCCATTGGGGGTTCTGGTGACCTCGCTCCTTACGGGGGGGCGGGAACAAGTCGGCTGGACGTGGTCGATCTGCGACCGCCTGAGCGGCCAACTGTCATATGTGATTTTGAAGTCAAAACCGGAAATGCCCGTCTTCGGGCGGACCAATTGAATGACTACATGAGGCGTCTTGCCCAACGGTACGCTGGTGCTACGATCTATGTCATTGTCATACGGCCAAATATCACCCGTCACGATGACGACCATTAAGCAAGTCAGATCATGGACTGCGCCACTACTGGATACCGATAGCCGGTTAGTCCTGATTGGGCGCAATCTGGTCATCAAGCCGGTGCGGCATTTTGCGCGCGGCGTTTATGTCGATCGCACCGGTGATCGACTAAGGCCGCGGCTACTGTTTTACGCTGACCCTCTGTTTGCGGTGCCCAGCGGTCAGAGCGGCTTCGTGTGGAGCAGGCTGCAAAGCTGCTACAAGATAGACCAAGAAGGATTTGAGGCCGATTTCCTTGCCAATTGTCGGCTGGCGATCGAAGAACTCAGCAGGATTGACACTATTTTCGACTTCCTGGAGGCGACAAGCAAGATTATGGGGCGCCCCTTGGGTCCGGTCCCCATCTACGATTACCCAGTGCGATACGCCATCGTCTTGATAGCTTTAGGGCGGTTCGAAGAGGCCCTTTCTATCCTGAACAACGATGCCAGCGGGGCAAATTCTGCTGCGGTCCAGCATGGTCCGGCTGAAGAGTTAGGTGCGCTGGTGCAAGCGACGCGCGCCCTAGGCCGGCCGGCCATCGCGGACTTGCTGCGAAAGCAAGAGGAGCAAAAGGCCAAAGTGTGGGGAGTAGACCACCTATGGGAAAAGACACGGTTTCCATTTGAGGAACATTAGACATCGTCTTCCGCCCCATGCTACCTGCGAGCCGACGCGGGCGTGGTGGAATGGTAGACACACCGGACTTAAAATCCGGAGGGGGTAGCCCCGTGCGGGTTCAAGTCCCGCCGCCCGCACCATGGTTGGAGGCCACATGATCAAACGGATTGAAACCGGCATTGCGCCGTCGTCGTCGCCCATCAACGATGCGGTGCGGGCCGGCAAGCATCTGTGGCTGGTGGCGATTGCCGAGGATCCTGACACGGGTGTGATCGTGGAAGGCGGCATCGAGGCCCAGGCGCGACGGTGCATCCAGAATCTGGAGATCGCGGTGCAGGCCGCGGGCGGCACGCTGGCCAATCTGGTGATGGTGCAGATTTTCCTCATCGACAGCGCCGATGCGGCCGGAATGAACGCGGTCTATCGCGAATTCTTCACCACCCAGCCCTATCCGGTGCGAGCGACGGTGGTGGTCAAGGAATTGCTGGCCAAGGGCCTGCGGATCGAAATAACGGCACAGGCGGTACTGGACTGATGTTGCTCAAGCGCGAACTGCTCGAAGAGATCAAAGCCGGCAAGGTCGACCTGGTGTTCCGGCGCTGGAGCCGTCCGTCGGTCAAGTCAGGCGGGACACTCAAGACCAAGGTAGGCCTGCTGCAGATCGGCGCCATCACCGACATGGAACCTACCGATGTCAGCGAGGCCGAGGCGCGGCGCGCCGGGTTCAAGGATGTGGCCGATTTCCGCAAATGGCTCGATACGATGAAGCCGGGCCATCTGTTCCAGCGCATCGAGGTGAGTTACCTCGGCGAAGCCTAGAAGGGCGTGGGCGCGACGAAGGTCATGAATTCGCCTGTCGTCGGGTGGGTGAGCCCCAGTTCGGCGGCATGCAGTTGCAGCCGGTCGGCGGCGGCGAAACTTTCCGGGTCGGCATAAAAGGCATCGCCCAGAATCACATGGCCGATAGCCTTCATGTGAACCCGGAGCTGATGCGTGCGCCCGGTGAGCGGGTGCAGCCGGACGCGGGTGGCGTTGGCCTCGCGCTCCAGCACGGTCCATTCGGTCTGCGACGGGCGGCCGTTTTCGTAGTCCACGCGCTGGCGCGGCTTGTTCTCCCAATCGGTGGCCAGCGGCAGGTCGACCAGGCCGCTATCCTCCGCGATGATGCCGGCGACGCGGGCGATATAGGCCTTGGTGGTCTTGCGATGCTCGAACTGGCTGCCGATGCGGCCATGGGCGCGCTTGTTGAGCGCCAGCACGAGGACGCCCGACGTGTCCTTGTCGAGCCTATGGCACATGCCGGCCGTGGGCCAGGTCTGGCGGGCACGATATTCGATGCAGTCCCACAGCGACGGGTCCTTGCCCGGCACGCTCAGCAGGCCACTCTGCTTGTCGACGACAAGCATGTCGTCATCGACATGGAGCACGTTGAGATAGGGCTCGAGCGGGGGATGGTAGTCGAGCAAGGTGGGCATGGGTCCGGGCATGGCGCGCCGTGTAGCAGACCATTGCGGGTTTGGCCAATGCCGGCGGGGTTGCGCTTTGACCGGCCGATATTTTGTACGACATGACAGCAATTTAACGGAACATCCCGCGAGCTTGGCCGTTGCTCATGGCGACACCAGCCCCAAGGAGGCAGTCATGCACAAGGATGAAATCAAAGGCGCCGGCAAGCAGGTCAAGGGTGCCCTCAAGGACGCCGCCGGCGGCTTGACCGGCAATGAGAAGCTGCAGGCCGAAGGCAAGCTCGACAAGGCTGTCGGCAAGGTTCAGCAGAAGGTCGGCGAGGCCAAGGACGCAGCGCGTGACGCGCTCAAGCGCTGAGCCATACGCTGGAATTGAATGAGGGCCGTCCCATCGGGGCGGCCCTCGGCGCTTCAGTCGAAGCGATAGTGGAGGCGCGCGCAGGCCGTGCCGAAGCTCTGCGCCGAGACCAGCTTGGGGGAGGCGCGCAAGCCCGTCGGCGGAAACAGCGGCAGGCCGCCGCCGATGATCTCGGAGATGACATAGATCTCGATTTCGTCGAGCGCGCCGCGCTCCATGAAGGCCATCTGCAACTTGCCGCCGCCCAGCATCCAGACATTGCCGTCGTCGAGGGCGCGAAGCTCGTCGATCAGGGCCGGAACATCGGAGCGGGTCTCCAGCGGACCCTTGGGATTATCGATAGGGCGCGAGGTGACGACGATGACCCGCTTGCCGGCATACTCCCATTCGCCGGGATATTTTGCCACCCAGTCATAAGTGGCGCGGCCCATGACCACGGTGCTTATGGTCTTGATGAAATTGCGATAGTCGTGCTCGCCCAGATTGAGATCGGGTTGCTGGGTGAGCCAGTCGAGATTCTCGTCGGGCGTTGCGATGAAGCCATCGAGGCTGGTTGCGATATAGCCGACGATCCGGGCCATAGGAATGCTCCTGTTGGTGGTTTTCGGGCCTATGAACCATGCTGGCGACAGGATCTGTCAGTAGCGGGGCGCTAGGTCTGGAAAGCGACGCTTTGCGATCATAAGGTCGGGCGATGGAAACCACGATTTTCGACACGGCTTTGGGCGAATTCGGCATCGGCTGGACCGAGGCCGGGGTGGCGCGTGTGCAATTGCCGGGGCTGGATCGGGCAGCGCTGTTGCAGCGGATCAACCGCGACAAGGCGCAGGCCGGCGAGCCGACGCGGGCGATCGAGGCGGTGATCAACCGCATCGAGGACTATGCCGAGGGAGAGGCGGTGGACTTTTCAGGGATCCCACTGGATTTGCATGGCGTGACGGAATTCAACCGCCGGGCTTATGACCTGCTGGTCAGGATCGGCTGGGGTGCGACCACCACTTATGGTGCGCTGGCGCGGGAACTGGGCGACGTGACGCTGTCGCGGGCAGTGGGCGCTGCGATGGGCGCAAACCCCATCCCGCTGATCATTCCTTGCCATCGCGTGCTGGCCAGCGACGGCAAGCCGGGCGGATTTTCGGCACCGGGCGGGGCGGAATCCAAGCTCAGGATGCTGGAGCTGGAGGGCGTGTCGGTGGGCACACCGGCCGGGCAGATGACCTTCGGATTCTGAGCGTGGGACGGGAGATCGAACGCAAGTTTCTGGTCATGTCGGATGCCTGGCAGGCGGCGGCAACCGGCAGCATGCTGCTGCGGCAGGGCTATCTGTCATCGAACGCCAAGGCGACCGTGCGGGTGCGCACTACGGACGACATGCGAGCCGTGCTGACGCTCAAGGGTGCGGTGGAAGGCATTTCGCGCGCCGAATATGAGTATGAAATCCCCGTTGCCGATGCACGCGAGCTGCTTGGCATGGCCGAGCCGCATGTGATCGAGAAGCGGCGCCATCTGGTGCCCTATGGCGGGCTGATCTGGGAAGTCGATGTGTTCCTGGGGCGGCATGAGGGCCTGGTGCTTGCCGAGGTGGAACTGGACGACGAGGCGCAGGTCGTGACCCTGCCCGACTGGGTGGGTGTCGAGGTGACTCAGGACGATCGCTACAATAATGCGAGCCTTTCTCGCGCCGATGCCATTCCGGGTTGACCCTGACGCGGCGTGAGGGACTATCCACCTGTCTTGCGGAGACGTGGACAGATGAAGACCTACACAGTCAATCAATTGGCGCAGCTTGCCGGCATCTCGGTGCGGGCATTGCATCACTATGACGAAATAGGCCTGCTGAAGCCCGCGTTCACTGGCGACAATCGCTATCGCTATTACGGCGAAGAGGAATTGCTGCGCCTGCAGCAGATTCTGATCCATCGGGAGCTCGATATTCCGCTCGCGGAAATCGCGGCCATTCTCGATGCGCCGGGCTTCGACAAGCTGGCCACGCTGCAGAAGCAGCGTGAGCGGCTTGAGGAGCAGGCCGAGCGATACGCCAGAATGGTCAAGACGATCGACCGCACGATCGCCAGACTGAAAGGAGATCGCGCCATGAAGGACGCAGATTTGTATTCGGGCGTGGTATCGCCCGAGAAACAGGCCGCCTACGAACAGTGGCTCATCGACCGTTACGGCAGCGATATGGAGGCGCAGATCGAGCGCAGCCGCAAGGCCATGGCGGATATGAGCCAGGACGAGATGGCTGTCGCGATGAAGGAACTCGAAGCAGTAGAGCAGGGGCTGGCCGAAGGCCTGCGCCGGGGTATTCCGCCACAGGCGACAAGCCTCGATCCGATGATCGAGCGCCACCGCGCCTGGGTTGCGCAGTCCTGGGGCCGGGAATGCGCGCCCGCGGCCTATGCCGGGTTGGCCGATATCTACGAGCATCCCGATTTCCGGGCGCGCTACGAGATCATCGAGCCGGGCTTTGCCGATTACCTCATCACCGCCATGCGGTCATGGGCCAAGCGACAGGCGGACTGACGACGGGTTAGGGCGCCGGCGTGACAGGCCGGCGCCGATCTGTTTCGCCGCGTTTTCGAACCGGAAAAGTGGTTGCCACTTTTCCTGCAAACGCTGCAGCGCTAATGCTGCCACATGACCAAGCCGAATCCCGCCGCCGCCCTGTGGCTGGCCACCGTCGCGCTCATCGTGATGGCGGCCATGTCCGCTGCCATTCACGAAGCCGCCAAGATTGCCCCGGTGGGGCAACTGGTGTTCTGGCGCAGCTTTGTCGCGCTCATTCCCATTGTGATCTACATGGCGTTTCGCGGCCAGCTGGGAGCGTCGCTGCGGACGAAATATCCGCACAAGCACCTGATAAGGGGCCTGCTGGGCTGCGCGGTGATGTTCTTCTCGTTCATCTCGCTGGCCTATCTGTCGGTGGGTCTGGCCACGGCACTGAGCTATCTGGCGCCGATCCTCTCCATCGTGGCCGCCATGACGTTCCTGCGCGAGCGGCCGGGTGCCGTGATCTTCGTCGGCGTGGTGCTGGGCTTTGCCGGCATATTGCTGATGCTCTATCCGTCTCTGGTCGGCGCGGAAGTGCGCGAGGGCACGCTGATCGGGGTCGCGGCAGGCGTGGCGATGGCGGCGACCAATGCGCTGTCGCGCGTGCAGGTGAAAGACCTGACGCGGACTGATCCGCCGGCCAGCATTGCCCTCAGCTTCGCGGTGATCTGCAGCCTGGTCGGGCTGGCGACGACGCTGTTCGGCTGGGCCGAGCTCGACACCTATGCCTTCATGCTGCTGGCTGGGGCAGGCGTGCTGGGTGGCGTCGGCCATGTGCTGATGATGGAGGCGGTGGCCCGCGCGCCGGTATCGCTGCTCGCGGCCTATGAATATTCGGGCATCATCTGGGCGTTCCTGTTCGACCTGGCGCTGCTGGGCGTGGCGCTGGATATCTGGTCGGTCAGCGGAGCGCTGGTCGTGGTTGGGGCGGCGGCGCTGGTCGCCTATGGTCAGGGGCGGTTTGTCGCCACGCCGGCGGCAGCGGAGTAGGCGATGCTGATCCGGTCCGCCGATCTCGATGCGATCTGGGCCGGGCGGGTAGATATCCTGTTCCGGCGCTGGACGCGACCCACGGTCAAGACCGGCGGGACGTTGGTGACGGCAAAGGGTGTGCTGGCCATCGACGCCGTCGACGTCGTGACATTGGCGGCGGTCTCGACCGATGATCTCAGGCGAGCCGGCTTCGCCGATCTTGCGGCACTGGAAACCTGGCTCGACAAGGGCAAGCCGGGTGCGCTCCACCGCATACAGGTGCGGCCGGGCGAGGCCGACCCACGTATCGCGCTGCGCGAGTCGATGGACGATCTGGATGCGGTGGAGCCGGCATTGGCGCGGCTCGATGCGCGGGGAGCCTGGACCGAGCAGATGCTGTTGCTGATCGAGGCTTATCCGGGTCGGCTGGCGCAATCGTTGGCGGACGAGGTGGGTCTCGACAAGCTCAAGTTGAAAGCCAAAGTGCGCCAGCTCAAGGCGTTGGGGCTCACGGAGAGCCTCGAAATCGGCTACCGGCTGGCCCCGCGCGGTGCTGCGCTGCTGGCACGCCGGCGGTCTATTGCCAGCGCTTGAAGGTCTTGAGGTGGTCGAGCGCCTTGGTCACGGTCTGGGTGATCTTTTCGACACTATCGGTAACCGGAACGGCCAGGACATTTTCCGTTTCCGGATCGGGGATTTCCAGCGTTGCGAACTGGCTGTCGAGCAAGCTGGCCGGCATGTATTCGTGGTGACGCCGCGCCATGCGTTCGCCTATGACGTCGCGGGAGCCGTCGAGATAAACGAAGGTGATGGGCTCGCCGGCCTTTTCGACCAGGAAGTCGCGATAGGCGCGTTTGAGCGCCGAGCAGGCGCCGACCGAAGCGCCCTTGCGGTCGGCGGCTTCGTGCAAAGCTGTGGCCAGCCGTTCCAGCCAGGGCCAGCGGTCCTCGTCATTGAGGGGAATGCCGGCGCGCATCTTTTCGACATTGGCCTCGGGGTGATAGCCGTCGCCATCGAGGAAGGGCACATGCAGGCGCCGCGCGATGGATTGGCCGACGGTCGATTTACCCGACGAGCTGACGCCCATGGCGATGATGATGCGAGATGGGGTAAGCGGCATGGCGTCCTGTCCTAGACGGTCGCGGTGAAGGCGCCATCGACATAGAGAATGTGGCCATTGACGAAGCGCGCGGCTTCAGAGGCGAGGAACACCACCGCGCCGCCCAGTTCTTCCGGCTGGCCCCAGCGGCCCATCGGCGTGCGGGTCTCGATCCAGGCGTTGAATTTGTCGTCCTTGAGCAGCGCTTCGTTGAGTTCGGTGGCGAAATAGCCCGGCGCGATGCCGTTGACGTTGAGGCCGTGGCGGGCCCAGTCGACCGCCATACCGCGCGTGATATTGGCGACGGCCGCCTTGGTGGCCGCATAGGGTGCGACGGACGGGCGCGACAGCTCAGATAGCAGCGAACAGATATTGATGATCTTGCCGCGGCCGCGGGCGATCATGTGGCGGGCCACCGGCTGGCTGACATTGAAGACCGAGGTCAGGTTGGTGGCTATGACCTGGTCGAACCGTTCGGGCGGAAAGGCTTCGAGGCTGGAGCGGAACTGCATGCCGGCATTGTTGATGAGGATGTCGATCGGACCGATCTCGTTCTCGATATGAGTCACGGCCTCATCGATACTGTCGCGGCTGGTGACGTCGAAGGCCACAGCGTTGACCGTGGCACCCGTGGCGGCCAGGTCCTGGGCAGCAGCGCCAAGGGCGACGGTGTCGCGGGCATTGAGCACGACGGCGGCGCCCGCACCGGCCAGGGCGGCGGCCATGGCATAGCCGAGGCCGCGGCTGGAGCCGGTTACCAGGGCACGTTTACCGGCGAGGCTGAACTGGTCGGCGATGCTGGTCATGTCGCACTATCCATGGGCTGACTACTGCCGTTGTTAGAGGACGGGCCGGCCAGTGGCAAGTTTGGAACCCATGCGACAAAAATCTTCCATACATGAAGCGGAGGTTTGCTCAAAAACCCGTAAATACGACTTCCGTCGCAAGCTGGTTTGTGGTCAGGTTCGGCGCCATGCGTTAAGTGCATGCGTCGAAGAAATCTCGGAAGGACTGCTTGTATGTCGACTGCGGATATCGGCCTGATCGGCCTGGCGGTGATGGGTTCCAACCTCGCCCTCAACATTGCCGAAAAGGGTTACACTATCGCGGTCCATAACCGGTCTTCCGGGCGTATCGACGAATTTGTGGCCGAGGCCAAGAAGGAAGGCCTCGATGGCAAGACCATCGCCAAGTATGAGCTGGCCGATTTCGTCGCGGCGGTGAAGCGCCCGCGCTCCATCATCATCATGGTCAAGGCCGGCCAGCCGGTGGATGACATGATCGAGCAGTTGCTGCCGCATCTGGAACAGGGCGACGCTATCATCGAATGCGGCAATTCGCTGTTCACCGATACCCAGCGCCGTTTCGACTATCTCAAGCCCAAGGGCATCGGCTATCTCGGCGTCGGCGTGTCTGGTGGCGAGGAGGGCGCGCGCCATGGTCCCTCGATCATGGTCGGCGGGTCCAAGGCGCAGTGGCATAATGCCGAGCCGGTGCTGACCGCCATTGCCGCCAAGTTCAACGGCGAGCCCTGCGTGGCCTATCTGGGCGAGGGTGGCGCGGGCCATTTCGTCAAGACCATCCATAACGGCATCGAATATGGCGACATGCAGATGATCGCCGAAGTCTATGGCGTGATGCGCGATGGTCTGGGCATGAATCCAACCGCTTGCGCAGAAGTGTTCAAGGCGTGGAACAAGGGTCCACTCAATTCGTACCTGATCGAAATCACCGGCCATGTGTTGGCCGCCGTGGACGAGCCGACCGGCAAGCCGCTGGTCGAACTGATCCTCGACAAGGCTGGCCAGAAGGGTACCGGCGTGTGGTCCGCCATTGCCGCGCAGCAGATGGGCGTGCCGGCAACGGCCATCGAGGGCGCTGTTGCGGCCCGTTCGATCTCGTCGCGCAAGGATGAGCGCGTGGCGGCCGAGGGCATTTACGGCAAGCCCAGCCGCGCCAAGACGGACGTGACGCTGGCCGATCTCGAAAAGGCGCTGCTGGCTGGCAAGATCGTCAGCTATGCGCAGGGCTTTGCGGTGATCGCCAAGGCCTCCGAGGAAAATGGCTGGAACCTGCCGCTGGCGACCATCGCCAAGATCTGGCGCGCCGGCTGCATCATCCGCTCGCGCTTCCTCGATCAGATGTCGGCCGCCTATGAGAAGGGCGGCAATGCCAATCTGCTCGTGGTGCCCGATTTTGTGGCCATCATGAAGGACAGCCATCCCAGCCTGCGCAAGGTCGTCGCGGCGGCAGCCGTCGGCGAATTCCCGATGATCTGCCTGTCGGCGGCGCTGAGCTATTTTGACAGCTACCGCCAGGCGCAGGGCACGGCCAACCTGATCCAGGGTCAGCGCGATTTCTTCGGTGCCCATGGCTTCGAGATTGTCGGCCGGGGCAGCGATCTGCACGGTACCTGGCCCAGCACGCTGGGAAAATAAGCGACGAGAAAGCCCCGCTTCGGCGGGGTTTTTTGTTGGCTGTCAGCCTGTCTTGGGCTGGCGGAACTGGCGCTGGTCCAGATTGGCATCCGCCGGGGGCGAAGTACTGGTGCCCAGGACGGCGCGATCCTTCCCGGAACGCTTGGCGTCATAAAGGGCCTGATCGGCGGCCGCCATCATCTCGGCAATCGTGTCGTGGCGAGCGCCCGAATACAGGCCCAGGCTCACCGTGACCGGGCATTCTTCGGGAATGCGGGCCTGAGATACCGCCAGCCTTATGTCGTCGGCCCGCTCCCGCAGGTCTTCGTCCGTGCCGGTGCGGTAGAACAGGGTGAATTCTTCCCCGCCGGTGCGCGCGGTCAAATCGGCTTCGCCGTGTTTGGTCAGGACATGGGCAATCGCAGCGATGACATCGTCGCCCACGGCATGGCCGAACTCGTCGTTGATGCGCTTGAAATTGTCGATATCGACCATGATGACCGCAGGCCGAAGAGCCCCAAAACGGTTGCCGGCCAGGGCCAGGTGGACGCCTTTGTGAAAGCCGCGCCGGTTGAGCAGGCCGGTGAGGAAGTCGCGGTCGGCCTCGAGGCGCAACTCGTCGTTTACCCTTTCGGCAAGGGCGACGAGGAAGGCGATGCCCACGGCTATGGCAAGGGCGGGCGTCGCGGCCTGGACGGTGGCCCAATAGGTGGAGTAGCGCAGGGCGCCGCCGCCATAGGTGTCGAGACTGTCCATGAAGGCCGCGAACGGGCGGATAATCCCCAAGCTTATAAGGCACACCATCAGTACCACAAAGGTCCAGTCCAGGCCGCTGGACGGGCGGGCGCGGATCAGGGCGAGGGCGGAAGCCGAGCCGATGACGACATAGGCGGCGTTGACGACGTAGATGCGCGCTTCGGTCGATGGCGACACGAAGAGGAACCAGCAAAAGCCGGCTGCGCAGAGGCCACAGACAAGGGCAAAAAACCTGACGGGAACGGCGACTTTGGCGCGCAGTAGTGCGCCGATGCAGGCGCCCACCGTCGCGGCCAGGAAAAACACATTGGCCACGATGCGCGACAGCGGAGAATCGAAGGGCTGCATGAAGTCATTGGCCACGAAGGCTAGGCCGCAGGCGAAGAAGGACAGGCTCAGTACGGCAAGATAGGTCTGGTCCGGGCGCTGGCGCCACAGCAGCAGAAAGGTGGTCGCCAGCATTGCCGTGACCACCGGATTCAGCAGAGAAAAGAAAAACTGTCCGGACACTGTTGGACTCACAACTCCCGTTCAGCCATGAGGCCGATTTTCCCATAAGGAACAGTTAAATGGCGGCAGCAGGATTGCAGTTGGGAAGCAATGTGATCGATGGCGTACGTGCCGCTAGATGAGCGAGCGGAACATCACGTAGCTGTCGACATAACCGTGCCCCGGGTGGTTGAAAGCCTGGGGCAGGGTGCCGACGATGTCGAAGCCTAGCTTCTGCCACAAGGCGACGGCGCGGGCGTTGGTCGAGACGACGTGGTTGAACTGCATGGCGCGGAAGCCGCGCTCTTTCGCGCGGAGCAGCGAATGCTCGCACATGGCGCGGGCCACGCCCTTGCCCTGGGCCGCAGGGGCAGTCATGTAGCCGCAATTGGCGACATGGGCGCCGCCGCCCTGCTGGTTGGCCATGAGGTAATAGGTGCCGAGCACGGTGCCGTCCTCCTGGGCGACAAAGACCTCGTGCGTCGGCCCGAACCAGTAGGCGCCGGCACCGACCCGGTCGAGATCGCGGGCGATAGCATAGGTTTCGCCGGCCGCCAGCGTGGGCGCGACAATGTCCAGGATCGCTTCGTGGTCGGCATCAGTTGCGGGACGGATTTCCATCGGCATCTTCTTCGATGGGTGCGATACGCACCTGGCCTGGCGGCGGCGTTTCGGGGACGTGCGGGTGGTCGGCGACACTGGGCCGGCGGCCAAGCTCGAAGCGCCAGGCCGCAACGGCAAAGATCACCAAAGCGGCGAACACGCTCACACTGGCTGCCAGGAATGGGGCGCCGGGGAAATAGTCCGCCGAGCCGGGCGTGGTGGTGTAGTAGGAGAAAATCTGCGTCGCCGCCAACGGGCCGATAATCGTGGCCAGGGAACTGGCGGCATTCACCGCGCCCTGCAATTCGCCCTGGCTGTTGTCGGGCACCTGCCGCGACAGGACACCATTGATCGCGGGGGGCGCCAGACCGCTGACCGCGCCGACCATGATCGCCAGATAGAGCATGTAGAGATCGCTGGAAAAGCCGAGCGCGGCGAAGGCTGCCACCGCCGCCAGCAGGCCGATCATGGCGACGGCCGGTTCGCCAATTCCGCGCGACAGAGGCCCGGCGATCACGGCCTGGCTGATGGCGAAGCCCAGCCCAAAGGCGCCCAGCGTGCGGCCGATGGCCGAGGAACTGAAGTTGAACACTTCCACCGTGAAATAGCTGAACACGGTGGGCAGCGCCTGCGCCGAAAGCTGGAAGAAAAACAGCACGGCCAGCAACCACAATACCGAGGGATATGCCTTCAAGGCGACCACGGCGCCGAGCGGATTGGCGCGGCGGATGTCGAATTTGCGGCGCGAGGCCTTGGGCAGGCTTTCCGGCAGGACCAGCAGACCAAACAGGAAATTGGCGAAGGCCAGACCGGCCGCCGCGTAGAAGGGGACGCGCGGGCCGAATTCGCCAAGCTCGCCGCCGATGACCGGGCCGATAATGAAGCCGAGGCCGAAGGCCGCGCCGATGAGGCCGAAGCGGTGCGTGCGCTTATGGGGCGGGGTAATATCGGCCATATAGGCGGTGGCCGTGGCCAGGGCAGCGCCCGCTATGCCGGCAATGATGCGGCCGATGAACAGGTACCAGACCACCGGAGCGATCGACATCATCAGGTAGTCGAAGGTGAGGCCAAGCAGGGATGCCAGCAGCACCGGGCGGCGACCGAAACGATCGGAGAGATTGCCCAGGACAGGGGAGAAAACGAACTGCATGAAGGCGTAGGCGAAGATAAGATAACCGCCGATGACAGCGGCATCGGCGACGCTGCCGCCGGTAAGATCTTCGAGCAGTTCGGGCAGCACCGGCACGATGATGCCGACGCCGATCATATCCAGCAGGATGGTCACCAGAATGCAGGCGAGGGTCAGGCGTGAACGGGTCGCTGCTTGCATACTTGGGCGCTAACCTTGTGAATCCTGACCGGCCTCGTTGTGTCGCGCAGTTGACACAGGCGGACCATTCAACGCAAGGCCGAACGCCGGCAAGTGGTTCCATCAGGTGCGTGCAGCGCGCCGCGATTTCCTATGAACCGAGCAGGGCGGCACTCGTCACCAGGCCGCGGGCGATGTCGACCATTCTCTGGTTCTGGTTCATGGCGGTGGAGCGGAGCAGGCCATAAGCGTCAGCCTCGCTGAGATTGCGCGTCCGCATGAGGATGCCCTTGGCCTGTTCGATGAGCTTGCGATCTTCAAGTTCGCCGCGCGCCTGCTCCAATTCGCGGGTGAGGCTGGCGAAGGCGTTGAAACGCGCAATGGCCATGTCGAGGATGGGTTTGGCGCGCTCCTTCCTCATTCCATCGACCACATAGGCGGCGACGCCAGCGGCGACAGCCTTGTCGATCATGGCGCCATCCGAGCGATCCACGAATATGGCAATGGGCCGTTGGATCGTGCGGGACAGCGAGAAGAAATGATCGAGTGTGCCGCCGCTGGGGCTTTCGAGGTCGATTATGATGGCGTCGGGCAGGGCGGCCTGGATGGTCCGGGCTGCCGCGTTGACCTCATGAAGCATCGAGACGCGCGAGTGGCCGGCCTCCCGCAGCCCATCCTCGATGATGGCAGCTCGGATGGGGTTCTCGCCGATGATCAGAATGGAGAGGTCGGGACTGGGCATCGGCAAAAAGGTATGCCGCTGCCCATAAAAGGCACAAGATACGTTTCTGCACATTCCGTATGCAAATTTGGCGATAGTCAGCCTTTGGCGGCGACCTCGTTGCGCCAGGAATATTGCGGCGAAAAGCCCAGCATGTTTTTGGCCTTTTCGATGCTGAGCAGCGTGCCATTGGCCGTGAGGTTGCCCTTGGTGGGCACATCGGGGAAGACCTCGGCCAGCAGCGACATGTTGGAGCGGCTCATGACCGTGTCGGCATTGGCGATGATGAAGGCCTCGAAGCCCGTGAAATCCGCCTGGATCGAGCGACGGACGGCCTGGGCGCCGTCGCGGGCGTCGATATAGGCCCAGAGGTTCCATTTGCGGCTGCGCGGATCGGCGTCGAATTTTGGGAAGGCGGCGTAGTCTTCCGGGTTCATGACATTGGAAAAGCGCAGGCCGACAATGCGCAACTCCGGGTCCCAGCGGCAGAACTGGGCGGCTATGGTCTCGTCCAGCAATTTGCCGAGCGAATAGGCCGATTCAGGGCGCGGATAGTATTCCTCGTCGACCGGGGCATAGGGCGGGGGCGTGTCGAAGGGCAGGCCCAACACGGTTTCGCTGGAGGCGAAGACGATGTTCTTGATGCCGGCAAGGCGGCTGGCCTCGAAGACGTTGTAGGTGGTCGGGACATTATTGGCGAAGGTGCGGGCATTGGCGGCGAGGCCCGGCGCCGGAATGGCGGCCAGATGCACCACGGCATCGAAGGGTCCCTTGCGCTCGTCCACGCCACCCAGGATGGCGGCGGCGACTTCGCCGAAATTGGTCAGGTCGATCCGCACGCTGGGGCAAATGGGTTCGGGCAGGGCCTGCTGGTCGATGTTGAGCACGTCGTAGCCATGCGCCACCAGGTCCCGCAGCACCGCGCGCCCCAGCTTGCCGCTGCCACCCGTCACCAGAACCTTGGGCATGCGAACCTCCTCTGTTTGCAGGCTATTTTTATCCTTGCCTCGGCGCCAGCCTAAGCCGGAACCGCCCGTCTGCCAACGGCTTCCGGTGCGGGTGAAGAGGGTAAACCGCTGATGAACGCGCGTCTCAGGGAGCATTCAAGGGCCAGGGCTCAGAACAGCGTCACGCTCGATGACACATCGAGAAGGCCGCATGAGTTGGCCACCCAAACACAGGAGACGTCAGATGTTGAAACTTACCGCCTTGGCCGTTCTAGTCGGCCTTGCCACCGCCGCCACCACGCTGCCCAGCGCCGCGCAGTTCGCTGCTGTACCCGGTGGTCCGAACAATCCCATCACGCACGAAAACAGTGACTGTGACGATCAACTGGGCTTCATGCCGCGCGTCAGCCGGGCCGATATCGAATCGATCAACGGGCAGCCGGTCTATCTCGTGCCCGTTTGCGAGTATGGCCTGATCGGTCGTGGCAACGACTATAGCTGGCTATTCATCGACGGCAATGTCGACACGCTGCGGCTGCCGCTGGCCCGCAACAGGACGCTGATGGCTGCCCTGACCGCCAAGGGCTACGACCAGCATGACGTGGTGTCGCTGTTCTTCGGCGGCGGCGACAGCATCTACCTCTATGTCCACCAGCGCGACATGCGTTGACCTGGCCCGCAACCCTGCCCGCCAGATGAACGGTTTCTGAACACGGGTCTCAGGACCAGTTCAAGCCGGGTCGGGCAGGGTGATCCCACAAACGAGATGTCCAGGGGGACAGAATGAACAAGAACCAAGAAAAAGTACTCGTCGCCTCGCTTTGCGGCCTGGTTGTCGTCGCCGCTGGCGCTTTCGCCGTGCAGCCCGCCATGGCCGCCGGCTACCAGGTGGATCAACTGGCCCAGGTGACGGGCGTGGCCCATTGGGACCAGCTCAATGTCCGCAAATGGCCGGCTTCCTATTCGCAGCAGGTCGGCGCCTTCACCCCGGGCAGCCATGTCTGGGTGGAGCGCTGCATCGAGGCCAAGTCCGGTTCGGACTGGTGCCTGGTGGGGGCGCAGAACACCGCGGGCTGGGTCAATTCCCGCTACCTCACCGTCGTTCACGACTGGGACCTCTAATGCCGGTCGGGCGCGCTTCGCTTTGAGGCGCCCCTGACGAGAGCGCCAAGAGGCGCCTCGGATATCGGCGACGGCGGAGACCCGGCGGATTGCGGCTCAACCATCGCCGCAGATCGTAAACCGCATTCTGTCCGGGCCTCCACCCTCGCCGATACCAGTTTCGTGCCTGCCTCCTTCCCATGCTCTGTTGACTTTTCCGGTCCTGCGCTGTTCGTGAGAACCAGCCTGGACCGGAGTTTTTTGTGATGACTGCCAATCCCGTTCTTGCCGAGACCATTCGCGGCAACTGGGTCGAAAACCGCCATCGTGGCGCCTATGCCGTGGTGGATGCCGATGGCCGTATCATCGCCTCGGAAGGCGATATCGAACGGCCGGTCTTTCCGCGTTCGGCCATCAAGTCCATGCAGGCGCTGCCGATCTTTGCACGCCATGCCGATGAGCGGTTCCACCACTCCGAGGAGGAACTGGCGCTGGCTTGCGCCAGCCATCATGGCGAGGATGTGCATGTGGCCACGGCCAGGGGCCTGCTGACCCGCATGGGGCTTTCGGTGGCCGATCTGGAATGCGGTGCGCATATGCCGACCAATGCGACGGCACGCGAAGCCCTGCGGGCGGCGGGTAGCGAGCCCAGCGCCTTGCACAATAATTGTTCGGGCAAGCATTCCGGCATGTTGAGCGTGGCTTTGGCGATGGGCGTACCGACGGCGGGCTATGTCGGTCGCGAGCATGATGTGCAGAAGGCCGTGCGCGGCGCCGTCGAGGCGGTGATCGGCGAGAGCCTGACCGAGGGCAAATGCGGCACCGACGGCTGCTCCATTCCCACTTTCGCCGCGCCCCTGCGGGCCTTTGCCTTTGGCTTTGCGCGCATGGCGACGGGCAAGGGCCTGTCGACTGAACTCGGGACGGCAGCCCAACGCCTGTTCGATGCGGCAACCAGCCATCCCCACTTAGTGGCGGGCACCGGCCATGCCGATACGCTGCTGATGACGGCGTTCAAGGGTCGCCTGATGCAGAAGATCGGCGCCGAAGGCGTGCAATGCGGCGCCATCCGAAACAAGGGCTGGGGCTATGCCCTCAAATGCGACGACGGCAATATTGCCGCGTCACAGGCCATGCTGGCCGGTATGCTGCTGAAACTGGCCAACCCGGATGCGGAACAAAAGGCATTGCTTGAGACGCTGGCGCATCAGCCGATCAAAAGCGTGCGCGGGGCCAAAGTCGGGGAATTGCGGGCCTGCTGATCTACCGCAGGCTCACATTTCCATAGCGCCCGGCATTGGCGATGAGATCCGGTTCGACCACGTCCGACCAGGCGAGGCCGACGATTGCGTAGTCGCGGGCGGAGATGGCGTTGTCCGCAATCATCACCGCTCCGGCTCCATCCACTACGCTGACGCCGATGCCGATATTGCTGTCGCTGACCACATTGGCGCTGATCAGTACATTGCGCAGGAAAGTGCCGTAGCCCGCCGCGATGGCGACGCCGGGTACGTTCTGCACCGTATTGCCTGTGATGGCTGTTTCGGCTTCGGCGAAAATGCCGATGGGGATGGTGTCGGGGTTTACCAGCGAGGCCGGGGTGATGTTTCGCACGATATTGCCCGAGCAGACGGCCAGTTGTCCGCCGGTATCGAGGTTGGTGATCGAGATGCCGGTGGCGGCGGTGTCGATGATGTTGTTGGCGATGACCGAGCCGGAAAAGGCGAATTCGGAGAAGATCGCCACTTCGCCCGAGCGCAGGCAGGTATTGCCGCTGACCTGGCTGTTATGGGTGGAGTTGAGGCGCACGGCGGTGAAGGCGCAATCGGCGAGGTGATTGCTGGCGACGATGACCTCGTCGGCCTTGAACACGTTGATGCCATTGCCATTCTGCCCGTTGCCGCCGCCGCGCCATTCGATATTGGCGATGCGGTTGCCGGTGACGATGGAGCCGTCCGCGCCGTTTTCGGAGCGCCAGATGCGGATGCCGGCATTGCCGCAATGGGTGATGGTGTTGCCTGATATGAACAGGCCGCGGCTGTCCATGGCATGAATGGCGGCATCGCCCAATTCGGTGAAATGGCAATCGCGTATGGTGACACCGGCATCGTTGATGCTGACGCCGATATCGGAGACCCGGAAGCGGCAGCGCTCGAGGGTGATATCGTCGCTGGCTTCGATGGTGAGGCCGGCCTGGCCCGCGGCGAAGCCGATGTCGCGTAGCACCAGCGTGCCGCGATCATAGATGGACATGGCATTGCCGTCGGGCTGCAGGGTCAATTCGGTGCTGCCTGGAACACCCTGGACCACAAGGTTGGACGGGAAATCGAGACCGCGCACATGGATGATGCCGGCGGGCAATTGCAGCACCTGGCCGGTGGCCGCTGCCCGATCGAGCGCGACCTGCAGGGCTGCACCCTGATTCTGGCCGGTGCCGCCGACGACGCCGAGCGTCGTCGCATCGAGCACGGACTGGGCGCGTGCGGCCGGCGTGGCGGCCAGAATGGCAAGTCCGGCAAGGACATGGCGGCGATTGGCGAGCATGGTTTTTCTCATGTTTCCATTGTGCCGTGCCCGGGCCGATCCCGCCATCAACAATGGAAAACAGAGTTACGAGTTGTCCCGCCGCGACCGGGGCGGCTATAAGAACCCAACTCTAAAGGATGGCGACGCGATGCTCGTTGACGACAAGATCTTTCTCGGGGTCAGCACGCATCCCGAATACCTCGCCCTGAAATATGGTAACCGCCATGGGCTGGTGACCGGGGCGACCGGTACCGGCAAGACGGTGACTTTGCAGGTGATGGCCGAGGGATTTTCGGCCGCCGGGGTGCCGGTATTTGCCGCCGATATCAAGGGCGACTTGAGCGGCGTCGGCAAGATGGGCGCGGCGCAGGACTGGCAGAGCCAGCGGGCCAAGGATATCGGCTTTGACGACTTCAAGGACGATGTGTTCCCGGTAATTTTCTGGGATCTGTTCGGGCGGCAGGGCCATCCGATCCGCGCCACCATTTCGGAAATGGGCGCGCTGCTGCTGAGCCGTATGCTCGAGCTCAACGACACGCAGGAAGGCGTGCTCAACATCGCCTTCAAGCTGGCCGATGACGAAGGGTTACTGCTGCTCGACCTCAAGGATCTGAGGGCCCTGCTGGTGGATATCCAGGAGCGGGCCAAGGAAATTTCGACGCGCTACGGCAATGTCTCGACGGCCTCGATAGGCGCTATCCAGCGGGCCTTGCTGGTGCTGGAACAGCAGGGGGCGGAGAATTTCTTCGGCGAACGGGCGCTGGATATTGCCGACCTGATGCGGACCGACCGGGACGGGAAGGGTTTTATCTCGATCCTGGCGGCGGACGAATTGATGCGCGCCCCAAGGCTTTACGCGACGTTCCTGCTGTGGATGCTGAGCGAGCTGTTCGAGGAACTGCCCGAAGTGGGCGACCCGGACAAGCCGAAGCTGGTGTTCTTTTTCGACGAGGCGCATCTGCTGTTCGACGATGCGCCCAAAGTGCTGATCGACAAGGTCGAGCAGGTGGTGCGGCTGGTGCGCTCCAAGGGCGTCGGCGTCTATTTCGTGACGCAGAACCCGGTCGATATTCCCGAATCGGTGCTGGCGCAGTTGTCCAACCGGGTGCAGCACGCCTTGCGCGCCTATACGCCGCGCGAGCAGAAAGCGGTGCGGGTGGCGGCCGATACATTCCGGCCCAATCCGGAGTTTTCGACGGCCGAAGTCATCACCCAGCTCGGCATTGGCGAGGCGCTGGTTTCGGTGCTGGAAGCCAAGGGTATTCCTTCGGTGGTGGGGCGCACGTTGATCCGGCCGCCTTCGGCGCAGGTGGGGCCGTTGCTGCCCGAGGAACGCCGGTCGATCATTGCCAATTCGCCGGTGGCGGGGCTTTACGACACTGTCGTTGACCGGGAATCGGCCTTTGAAAAGCTGGCGCAGAAGGCGCGCGACCGGCAATTGGCCGAGGAACGCCAGCGGCAGGATGACGAGGCGGCCAAGGCCCAGCGGACCTATCAGGACGACAAGCCGCGCCGTAGTTCGAGCCGACAGACGCCGAGCGAAGCAGCAATGAATTCGCTGGCGCGCACCGTGGCCAATCGGCTCGGCAGCGCGCTGGTGCGCGGCATTCTCGGCGGCTTGAAGCGCGGCCGATGAACATGACGGATCCCGCCACCACCGTACCCGTCGTTGCCGTCTTCGCCTCGGACAAGGGGCCGGGCGACCCTGAGCGGGCGTCGATCATGGGCCAGGCGGGGACGTATTTCGCCCGGCGCGGCGCCCATATCGTGTGCCTGGCGGAAAATGGGGTCATTCCGGTGCCGCTGATCACGGCAGCGCGGACGGCGGGCGGGCTGGTGCAG
Source organism: Devosia ginsengisoli (assembly GCF_007859655.1). NCBI lineage: Bacteria > Pseudomonadati > Pseudomonadota > Alphaproteobacteria > Hyphomicrobiales > Devosiaceae > Devosia > Devosia ginsengisoli. The sequence continues at coordinate 1,517,615 of NZ_CP042304.1, read as the reverse complement.
ATCGTGGCCGATGCGACCATTGCGCTGCCCAGGGCTTTGGCCGGCGTGACGATGGAAGTGTTGCCGGACCGCGACGAGCGGCTGACGCGGGTGGCGCAACTGGCCGATGCCTATGTGGCTTTGCCCGGCTCGCTGGCCTCGGCCTCGACGCTGTTCGGCAGTTGGGCGGCGGCGCGGGCGCAGGGGCGGACGCCGCCGGTGGTGATGCTCAACCGGCACCGGGCCTATGAGGTCATGCGGGGCTATGCCGCCGACGTGCTGTCGCCGGGTCTGCCGGGTTATGAGCGAGCCGTGCAGTTTGCCGATACGATCGAGGACCTGTGGGCGCGGCTGAGTAGGTTGGTCAGCGAAGCTCGGTAGCCGATCAGAGCTTGTAGATCTTAACCGGCTTGGTGCTGCCGCGGGCGATGATGCCCTTGAATTCCAGGTCGAGCTGCACGCCTTTCATCCACCAGCCGGCCTTTTCGCCGCCGGGGAAGTGTTCCTGCGACAGGATCGGTCGGATGGCTTCGCGCAGTTCGGCCGGGGTCATGCCGGGGGCCTCCACGGGCAATACGGCAAGCACCGCCTCCTTCATCGCCATGAAGCGGGCCTTGTCGACCCGGACCTTGTGATCGGGGGAGACGGCATTTTCCATCAGGTATTTTTCGGCTTCATCCTTAGCCATGCTGGGTCTCCTTGAAGGCGCGGTCGAGGGCTGCGGCGAAGCCGGCGGCGTCGGTCTCGAAACCCATATGGTCGCCAGGGAAGGGGGTAGGGGCAATGCCCAGTCGGGCGACCAGGGCCTGGCCCATGGCCTCGATGGGCTGGCCGGCGGATTGCTCGCCGATGGCGACGGTGATGCGGGGTTTGCCGCTGCGCAGAACGTCGAGCCGGGGCTGGTAGGTGCTGAGGGGAAGCATGCCGTGGGCCAGCCAGTATTCGAAATTGGCGGAGACGCGGGCGAAGGTTTCGGCGGCTTCGGGCGGCATGTCGAAGTCCGGCGGGCCCTCGGAATCGTCGCCGTCGAGGCCGTTTTCGGCGAAGAACTGACCCATGGCGGCCTCGACGCCATCGCGCTTGTAGGTTTCATGGAGGGCGCGTTCACCGGCCAAAGCGGGCTCGGGATCGGGCAGGAGCATGATGGTCGGGGGCTCGTGGGCCACCAGGGCTGCGACGCTGTCGGGGTGGCGGGCGGCGAGGCTGAGGCCGATCTGGGCGCCGCCGCTGGTGCCGAAGACGAAGGCCGGGCCGCCGCCATTGGCTGATATCAGCGCGGCGGCGTCGTCGGCGACGAGATCGACGTCGAGGGTGCCTGGTTCGGCTTCGGTCGTGGTGCGGGAATTGCCGCGGGGATCGAAAGCGAGAACCTTGTATTGGTTGGACAATTCCGCCGCGAGTTCAGCGAAGACGCCGGCATCTTGTGGGCCGCCGGGGATGATCAGCAGCAGCGGGCCAGTGCCGCAGGTTTCGTAATAGAGCTCGGCGCCGGGGACGGCGAGCGTGTTGGGACGTGAGGCTGGCATGGCGGAGTCTCCTCTCGATGAGAACTGGACGGTCTAGTTCTGAAGTTGCATCAAACTAGACTGTCCAGTATGATTGTCAAGTGGAGTTCGAAGCCTGATGCGATTGAGAATCAATCCGTGGCTCTATCTCCTTGTTGTCGCGTGGTTTTTTGCGGGAAACCGGATCAGGTCCGGGACAGGCTTTTCCACGCGATGCTTTGGCTGGAGACGATGATGGCTGTGGATCATGACGATGTGCCTGTTGGGGCGGGGCGTTCCGAGCGCAAGCGGCAGGCGGTGCTGGCGGCGGCGACGGAGACCTTTCTCAAGGCCGGTTATCTCGGGGCCAACATGGACGAAATCGCCGCCATGTCCGGCGTGTCCAAGCAGACCGTCTACAAGAATTTCGGCAGCAAGGAAGCGCTGTTCATCGAGGTGGTGACCTCGATGACCGGGGCGGCCGACCTGCGTGTGCATACGGCGCCGGCCGAGCCTGAGAGTGCCGCGGCGCTGGAGCGATTCCTGTTCGACTATGCCCACCGGCAGCTCTCGGTGGTGATGACGCCGCGGCTGATGCAATTGCGCCGGCTGGTGATCGGTGAGGTCAGCCGGTTTCCCGACCTGGCGCGGGTGCTCTATGAGCGCGGGCCGCAGCGGGCGATGCAGGTGCTGGCGGGGATTTTCGGGCGGCTCGACAGGCGCGCGCTGCTGGCCTGCCCGGAGCCGGAGGTCGCGGCGACCAATTTCAACTGGCTGGTCATGGCCGAGCCGGTCAATCGCGCCATGTTGATGGGCGATGGCGAATTGCCTGATGATGCGCAATTGCGGGTGGTGGCGAAGGAAGCGGTGCGGGTGTTTCTGGCGGCGTATGGGCGTCAGGGCTCGTAGCCGTAGAGCCAGGCCAGCCGGCGCAGGTGGCCTCGGCTGCCTTGCAGGGCGATTACGGTGTTGCGGGCCGTGCTTAGTGGCCATGGCAGGTGGAAAATGCGGCCATTGGCGGCCGAGAGGCCTGCGGTGCGGGCGGTGCGGCGGTGGCGGCTTTCGTGGTATTTTTCGAAGGCGGTTTCGGCATGGGACTCGGCGATGAGCAGGGGGGCGAGGACCGCGGCATCCTCGATGGCCATGGCGGCGCCCTGGGCCTGGAATGGCACCATGGCGTGAGCGGCATCGCCGAGAAGGCCGATATTGCCGCGGTGCCATGATGGCGCGGCAACGGTGTAGAGCGGCCAGGAGGTCCAGTCGCTTGCCGTCTCGATGATCGAGGATAGCAGCGGCCAGCGGGTGATGCTCTGCGGCAGGGCGGGACTTTCTCCTTTGTCGGACGGATTTCGCTGTGGGGCGAACAGGGCCAAGTTTACCTGACCCCGATGGGGCAGGGGATAAGTGACCGCGTGGAAGTCGCGCGCGAGGAAGACTGAGACCCGGTCGAGCGGCAATTTGTCTTTGACTGCAGGGGCTTGCAGCAGGGTGCGCCAGGCGGCGCTGTTGGTATAGCGGGCTGGCGGGCCGCCGATTATGTCGGTGCGGGTACGGGAATGGACGCCGTCGGCGCCGATGAAGGCGTGGCCGCGGCCGGTGCGGGTCTGGCCGTTGGCCTCGTCGATGGAAACCGTGACGCCGCGGGCGTGGGAGACCACATCCCAATTTCTGACACCGAAGACGATGTCGATATTGGCGAAACGCCGGCAGGCCTTGTAGAGGGCGTCGGCGAGATCGGCGCGGTGCATGACGGCATAGGGGGCGCCGAAGCGCTGCTGCATGACGGCGCCGAGTTCCAGCGTCACCAGTGGCGCAGAACCGCGATGGGGGTAGATGTCGATGCCATCAGGCTCGAGGCTGCGGGCAGAGAGCGCCTGGTCCAGGCCGAGATTGTCGAGGATTTTCCGGGCGTTAGGGCTGATCTGCAGGCCAGCCCCGAATTCGGAAATGGTGAGGCTGCGCTCGAGGATCACCACGGTGGCGCCGAACTTGGCGAGCGCCAGAGCCAGCGTCATGCCGGCGATTCCGGCGCCGGCTATGTAATAGGTGCGGCCCGTGCCGGGCATGGCGGATGCTTAGGCGGCGTCGTCGGCGCGGAAGACCGCGGAGGGCGGGTTGGACGTGCCGGGCGCCAGGCGCGAATTGTAGACGTAATGCGTTGAACAATAAGAACAAACCGCCTCATTGTCCTTGCCCATGTCGATATAGATATGGGGATGGTCGAAGGGCGGCAGGGCGCCGACGCACTGGAATTCCTTGGACCCGACCTCGATCTGGCGAAGGCCTTCGGTATTGTGGAAATGGGGCGTGGTGCCGTGGGCCATGGCGAGAAAAACCTGTTTGATTTGCGCGGACCATATGCCAAGGACGGGGGGCAAGGAAAGGCCCCGGAGACACTCTTCGAACCAGTCCACACTCCACCGCATTTGGCGGCTTAATGCTAACACACTGTTAGCATCGACGAGCGGAACCTGCGCATGGCGAGTTTTCAATCCGACGGCCTGACACTGGCGTATGAGTCCTTCGGCACGGGGCTTCCCGTGCTCTGCATCCACGGTTTTGCCTCGAGCGGCAAGGTTAACTGGATTGACACCGGATGGGTGGAGGCGCTGACCGGCGCGGGCTATCGCGCCATCGTGCTCGACAACCGGGGGCACGGGAATTCGGACAAGCCGCATGACCCCGAGCGATACTATCCAGGGGATATGTCGCGCGATGCGCTGGCATTGCTCGACCATCTCGGCATCGAGCGCGCGGCCATTCTAGGCTATTCGATGGGCGCGCGGATAAGTGCCTTCCTGGCCTTCGAGCACCCGGAGCGGGTGGTCTGCGCCATTTTCGGCGGCATGGGCATGAACCTGATCAACGGGTTGCGCGATGGCAATGAGATCATTGCCGGCCTGCTGGCGCCGTCGCTGGACGATTTGACTCATCGGACGGCGCGGCAATTCCGGATTTTTGCCGACCATACCGGGTCGGACCGGGAAGCGCTGGCGGCCTGCATGGAAACCTCGCGCCAGGCCATGGCGCGGGCCGATGTGCGGCGGATCGCGGTGCCGGTGCTGGTGGCGGTGGGGGAAGAGGATGTGATGGCCGGCGCGCCTGATGCGCTGGCGGACCTGCTGCCGCAGGCCGAGGCTTTCGTCATTCCCAAGCGGGACCACATGCGGGCGACGGGCGACAAGGCGTTCAAGGCCGCCGCGCTGGGCTTCCTGGGCAGGAATTTCGTCTGAGACAGGTAAATGTGAACCAAACCATGCGTCCGGGCTTTGTCCCGGAGCATCATATGGCTTATATCGGTGTTTCTCGATGAAGCGGAGACTCGCCCATGTCCAGCAGTGCCAGGAAATCGGCAGAGATCAAAGCGGTTGACCCCGTGTGGGAGGCCGTTCGGGCCGGTGCGCGGCAGATCGTGGCGGCCGAACCGTCGCTGTCCGGCATGGCGATTTCGGCGATTCTCAATCACGACACGTTCGAGCAGGCGCTGGCGCATCGTCTGGCGGCGCGGCTGAATCACGACGATGTGTCGGCCGACCTGATCCGGCAGGCTTTTGCCGAGACGCTGAGCGATGCCCCCGAGATCGGGGAGATGGCGCGGGTGGACCTGGCGGCGACGCTGGAACGCGACCCGGCCTGCCATCGAGCCATCGAGCCGCTGCTGTTCTTCAAGGGCTACCAGGCCATCCAGACGCATCGCTTTGCCCATGCCATGTACAGAGCGGGGCGGCGGGATTTTGCGCTTTATCTACAGAGCCGGGCCAGCCAGGTGTTCCAGGTGGATATCAACCCGGCGGTGCCGATGGGGCGGGGCATCATGCTCGACCATGGCACGGGGCTGGTGATCGGCGAGACGGCTGTGGTCGGCGACAATGTGTCGATGCTGCAGAATGTGACGCTGGGCGGCACGGGCAAATCGGACCAGGACCGCCACCCCAAGATCGGCAATGGCGTGCTGATCGGGGCCGGGGCCAAGGTGCTGGGCAATATCAGGATCGGCGACTGCTCGCGCATCGGAGCCGGCTCGGTGGTGCTCAAGGAAGTGCCGCCACGCGTGACCGTGGCGGGCGTGCCGGCCAAGGTGATCGGGGAGGCGGGCTGTGCGCAGCCGGCGCTGGTTATGGATCAGGTTGTTTTAGTGCACGATCTGAACGGCTGAGGAGTCTTGGGATACCCCCTCCTAGCCTCCCCCTGATAGGGGGAGGAATCCGGCTGGTGGGTGGGGCGCGGCAATGCCCTCGCAAGCCTGCTGGACGGTTTGTTCCCGCTAAAATGGCACCGGTCAGGGGTTGTATGCGTTGTCAGGGTGACTAGATTGCCGGCTCAACGCAAATCAGCAGGACACCGACAGTGAACCATCCCGAGATCATCAAGCTGCAGAAGTTCCTGCAGTTGAAGTTCAACAACAAGAACATCGACGTGCGGCCGCGCGCCAAGCTCAACGATTCCGTCGAAGTGTTCATTGGCGATGAATCGATCGGGCTCATTCACGTGGACGACGAGGACGGCGATATTTCGTACATCTTCAATATGTCGATCCTCGATATCGATTTGGATGAGGTGAGCTGAGGCTCGAGTTTTGGGGGATACCCCCTCCTAGCCTCCCCCTGATAGGGGGAGGAATCCGGCCGGTGCTTGCGGCCTAGCAGACGCTCACCAAGCCCCTATAGCGCCTAGCCAGCGTTGCATTTCGGGGTCGAAGTGGCGCCAGGATTGCAGCAGGGCGGCGTCGAAGGTGTAGACGGCGGCGATGCCGCTGGGGAGATAGACGGTGCGGACGCATTGGGCGGCGGCATCGGGGGCGAGGGGTTGCTCGCATTTGGCGACAAAGGGGGCAGGCGAGAGGGCGTCGTACCAGACGCTTTCGCCGGCATAGCCATTGCCCGCCAACATGGGTTTTCCTACCAGGCCTGGAACGCCGCCCAGGGTTTCATCGGCAAATTGATGCAGATAGACGCGGTCGAGCAGGCTGGCGCTGGCGCGCACGCGGCTGCGTGGCAGCAGGGTTATGTCGACCGAGGCGGGGGCTTCGGCGCCTTCGGGCGCATAGGGAATGCGCAGGTCGATCTGACTGGTGAAGCCGTCGCGGATCTGCTCGCCATAGCGGAACCAGGATGTGGGAATCGATAGTTCGCGGCCGGAAATGGTCTGCGAAACGGGATCGCCGTCATCGAGTGCGGGGGCCGGGATGCGGCTGGTCTGGCTCAGGCTGTCGATGAGATAGGCCGCCCCGACGGCCAGCAGCAGCACCAGAACGGCAATTCCCGACAGGTTATAGGCCAGCGAGGACGGGCCGGAATGGCGGACGGCGGGCGCCGATTGCGACTGCATCTGCAGCATTAACCAAATCAGCCAAGGGGACGTGACAGGCCATAGGGCAGACAATATGCTTAATGAAGCGTTAACGAATGGCTGCGGGGACGGATTGGTATGACCAAGGAATTGCTGCTCGCGGCCTTTCTGATCGGCGTTGGCTTGTGCCTGGCCGGGGCGGGGACGCATCTCTATCAATGGCTGGCGCGCCAGCCGGCCATGCTGCGCTATGACGGCAAGACCTTCATCAGCTCGATGGGCAACCTGGTGATGAGCTTTATCTGCGGGCCCTACATCATGCTGCAGATGGGCTGGCAGCATGAGGAAGACGGCACGATTTCCATGACATCGGCGCTGGTTTCGGCCGTGGTGGCGTTTGGCTGGGCGTTCCTCACCGGGCTGCTGTTCATGGGCGTTTATGTGGCGGTGCGGTTTTAGGGGGCGCACTTCTTTCGCAAGAGGAACGGGGGTTCCCGCTTTCGCGGGAATGACACCGTGGATGGAAAACAATGAAGCCAGCTTCGGGGCTCGAAGCTGGCTTCATTCATCAGACCCCTATCAGGGATAGGCTTTGGGCGGGGTCCGGAAATCCGAAGCTTGGTATCCAGGGTCCTGGATAGCGAGCTTCCCTGTCTAGTTGATGCCGGCGGTGACGGTCACGATATCGCGGGTGTCGATCATGTCGACCCACTGGCCGGCATTGGCCTGGGACTGGCGCTTGATGAACTTGTAGGGCGTCTGGCTCCACAGATCCACGGTGCCGACCTGGTTGTCGAGCACGAGGTCGCCGCGGTCGGTGCGGACCAGCAGCACGGCATGGCCCTCGCCATTGGCCTGCTTGACGACAGAGATCAGCAGGGCGCTGGCGGGCCAGCCGGCCTCGATCAGCGCGCGGCGCTTGGCCAGGACGTAGTCCTCGCAATCGCCATAGCCATTGGGATAGGTCCAGAATTCGGCAACCTGGTAGAGGTCCTGGTCGGTGACCGGGATGACGGCCTGGTTGATGCCGGCATTGACGGTCAGCAACTGCTGCCACAGGCCTTCGTCCAGCGACACGGCGGCGACGGGATTGGCATTGGGGCCGCATTCATCGGGACGGCTGCGGCAGAATTCGGCATGACCCACCGGAATGGAGGTGGTGCCCCCCACGGTCTGCACAAAGGCGACATTGGTGGTGTCGAATGCCTGCGCCGGAACGGTGACAGCCAGTGCCATAAGGGCACTGATGAGCGCGGCTGCCAGTCCTTTCGTGTTGAAACGCATTGTGTGATCTCCCTGATGGAGACCACGTTAGGCGGCGCAACTTAGGGCGATCGGAAAAGTGCCACGCAGTTTTTATGCGTGTTTTATCGATTGAATTTGGATTGGGTTAACCATGGGGCTGGGGCGGCATCCCTCTCCCCTTGAGGGAGAGGGTGGTTCTTCGCGTTCAGCGGAAGAACCGGGTGAGGGGTGCTGCGCTCGCCCATGCTTCAATGAATGGGGAAACGACCCCTCATCCGCCCTTCGGGCACCTTCTCCCTCAAGGGGAGAAGGGGAAAGAGCCCAAGCATCCAAGTTCCCTAACAAGAGAAGAAGAAGCCGGGTAAGCCCGCTTAGTTCATGCGGAGGTTTTGCTGGATGACGGTCAGCATTTCCTGGGCGGAGGCGAATTCGACCGCGACGCCATTCTGGAAATGACGGACGACGCGGGCGCGCATGCGGCCCAAAGTGACCGGGGTGCCCATGGCGGGACGCACATCGAGCTCGATGGCGGCGCCGGAGAGGGAAATGTCGATGATCTTGCAATTGTAGCGCCGGCCATCGTCGAGCACGACGGTGGAATGGCGGATATCGGGGACGACGCGCTCGTGGCGGCGATCCTCGGGGAGGTTGAGGACATCCTTGTTGGCCAGCCAGGTGAGCTGGGCGGCCATCTTGTCGCGCTTGCGCGGCGAAGCGGCGATATCCATCAGGAAGCCGCCCTCGGCCTGGCTGATGATGGTGCCCTCGATCCGGCCGATATGATCGATATAGGCGATGACCTTTTCGCCTTCGATGCCGGCAACGGGGGCGATGACCACAGCGTCGCCGGGGGACATTTCGAGAATCTGGCAGGGGAATTCGCGGCGGTCGGCCAGCATGTAGCGGCCGAGCACGGAGACCTGCACGCGTTGGAACCTGCCTGCTTCGGCGCGGGGCCGGGCCGGGGCAATGAACTGCGGGGAAGGAAGGTCGTCGCTGAGCATTCGCCGGACCATGAAGGCTTGTGTTTCCACAACAAGCTATCCGGGTTTGGTTAACGCAAAGTATTACCGTCCGTGGTTTTGCGCAGAGCGATGCCGCGCAAATTGAACGGGTTTAGTAGAGAAAATACTTACTGACGACCGCCGTCGATGACGGCCAGATGGGCATAGCGGCGGGCCGTGCGGCCATAGACGACGGCGGGGATGGCCAGGGGAGCCGTGGCGGCGCTGGAAAAGCTCACGTCGTTGACGACATTGGTCGCCACTTCGCGCACCGAATCCTCCATCGCCACGTCATCCGGCCAGATCAGGCGCAGGCCGGTAATGCGCTGCTCGAGGATGGGCTGGACGCCGAGCCAATAGGGCTCTTCGAGGGCGGTCATGGCGCCGAGCAGGCGGGTATGGGTCGAGCCATTGTGCCGCAAGGGCATGAGGATGGTCTCGAAGCTGACCTTGGTGTGGAGCGCAGTGGTGCCCTGGAAGGTGACGAGGGCGACGGCGTGATCCTCGGTGACGGCGCGGAGCAGGGTTTCCATCGCGTCATTGTCGCGCTCGTGCCACAATGCCGAGAAAGACCGGCCCTTGAGCTCGCGGCAATAGCTGGTGCACAGATGCGAACCGGCGAGGCGGAAGGAGAATTTGTCGCTCTCGTCGAGTTCGAGAATGAAGGTATTGGCCAGGGCGTCGCGAATCCGCGTGGGGTCGATATCCTTGCGATCGGGGGCGCTGCGCGCTCCGCGAATGGAATTCCAGTAATCGTAAAGCGTCCTGGTGCTCGTCTTCTGCATAGTATGTTCTCGACCGCCACGAATGGACGGGCGTTCTCCCCAAGGGAACGCAGCCGCCGCGGGGACGACTTTGGCAAAAGCGCGGGGCAAAAGCGCTCTTAAAGAACAGTTAAGGTTAACGTCGCCGGGGCAATGTGGAAAACAGAAGCGTAAGGCGCAGGGCACCAGCGAGTCGGAGTGAAGTGATGAGTGAACAAGGTCAGGCACCGGAAAATCCGCAGCAGCAGGGGCGTGAGCCCGTCTTCCTGCTGCCGGGCGATGTGACGGCGGTTCTCGGCCTGCTGGTGGCGATTCACCTGGCGTCAACCCTGGTGCTTAACCAGGCCGGGCAGATGCAACTGGTGTTCTGGTTCGCCTTCCAGCCGCTGCGTATCATTGCGGGACTGGATGACCTGTCGCTGGCCGTGCCGCTGATCTGGACGCCGTTCAGCCATGCGCTGTTGCATGCCGGCTGGGAGCACCTGCTGGTCAATGCCGCCTGGTTCGCCATTTTCGCGACGCCGGTGTCGCGGCGCTATGGGGCTGGGCCGATGCTGGCGATCTTCTTCGTATCGGCGGCGGCGGGGGCGGCTTTGTTCGCGGCGACGACGCTTTATTCGGGCGCCTATCTCATTGGCGCTTCGGGGGGCGTGGCGGGGCTGACCGGAGCGGCAATGCGCTTCATCTTCCAGCCTGTCATCGTGGCGCAGCATCCCGAAACGGGGGAGCGGGTGGTGCTGGGGCGGCGGCTGGCGAGTTTCGGCGAGCTGTGGCGGGACAAGCGGGCCAGCATGTTCATCCTGATCTGGGTGGTGCTGAATGCGGCGGTGCCGCTGCTGCCGCTAGTGACGGGCATGGATATGTCGGTGGCCTGGCAGGCGCATCTGGGCGGGTTTTTCGCCGGGATATTGATGGTGGGGCTGTTCGAGCGGAAGGCGGGGTAGGGATCGTGCCACGCCCTCGTGGTTCGAGGCTCGCGAAGGGCTCGCACCTCACCATGAGGGCTGCTAATAGCCCGGCATTCCAGTAGCCCTCATGGTGAGGTGCGCTTCTTCAGCGCCTCGAACCACGAGGGCGTGCCTCAGTTCCCGTACACGTCCTTCGGATCGAACAGTTTTGGCAGGCCGGTGTCTTCCAGCGTGACAGTTCCGCCGCTGACCACGGCGCGGCGATAGAAGCAGGTCTTGCGGCCTGTGTGGCAGGCGGCGCCGCGGCCGGTCTGGGTGACCACGAGGACGATGGCGTCCTGGTCGCAATCGGTGCGGAACTCGACGACCTGCTGGATTTCGCCGGAGGTTTCGCCCTTTTTCCAGATTTTGCCGCGGGAGCGGGACCAGTAGTGGGCGACGCCGGTTTCGAGGGTCAGCGAGAGGGCTTCGGCATTCATATAGGCCAGCATCAGCACGTCATTGCTGCCGGATTCCACGGTGACCACGGTCACGAGGCCCGCCGCGTCGAAGCGGGGGGCGAAGGCGGTGCCTTCTTCAAGCTCGGCGTGGGAAAGGAGGGCGGGGTCGGTGAAGGTGAGGGTGAGGGTCATGGGGTTTCATACCGCTGCGGGACGGATTGATCCAGACGGAAGGCACTCAAGCATCGTCACCCTCGGGCTTGACCCGAGGGCTCTATACTTGCTGAGCGCTCGTTAAGTGCAGAGCCCTCGGGTCAAGCCCGAGGGTGACGTGCGGTGGGTGTGGCACCAGTCAGCGCTTGCCGATCATGGCGAAGAAGCGGTCCTGTTCGACGCGGTCTTCGGCGAAGACGCCGGTGAAGCGGTGGGTGACGGTGGCGGCGCCGTGGGCGTGGACGCCGCGCATGGACATGCACATATGCTCGGCTTCGAGCATGACGGCGGCACCGCGCGGACCGAGATGTTCGTTGATGGCGTCGATGATCTGCGCCGTCAGGTTTTCCTGGGTCTGCAGGCGCCGGGCGAAGACATCGACGAGGCGGGCCAGCTTGGAGAGGCCGACCACGCCGTCATGCGGCAGATAGGCGATATGGGCCTTGCCGACGAAGGGCACCATGTGGTGTTCGCAATGGGAGCTGAACGGGATGTCCTTGACCAGGACGATATCGTCATAGCCGCCGACTTCCTTGAAGGTCTTGGAGAGGATGGTCTTGGCGTCCTGCTCGTAGCCGGCGAAGAATTCGCCATAGGCGCGGGTGACGCGGCCGGGGGTTTCGAGCAGGCCTTCGCGCGTCGGATCGTCGCCGGCCCAGGCGATGAGCGTGCGCACGGCGGCCTCGGCCTCCTCCTGGTTAGGGCGGCGCGGCTGCTTGCTGTTGGCAGGCTGATTGTTCAGCGGGTTGACGCGGGCGTCCATCGGCGGTTCCTTTTCGCTTCAATGCGCATTGGATGCGCCAAGCGTGGATTGGTTCCTGGAGGGCAGCGCGTATTGTTGATGGCGGCCCGCTTCGGAGCCCCTATATAAGTTGTGGCGACGGTAGCGACAAGAAACAGAATTGCCCGTTTGATGGAACTTAGCGATCTCTATTCCCAGAAGATTCTCGACCTGGCCGGCAATGCGCCGCAGCCGGGGCGGCTTGATGATGCCGATGGCAGCGCGCGCAAGGTGAGCCGGGTCTGCGGCTCGATGATCGAGGTGGATGTGCAGGTTCGGGGGGGGCGTGATCACCGGCTACGGGCACGAGATTTCCGCCTGTGCGCTGGGGCAGACCTCGGCGGCGGTGGTGGCGCGGGAAATCGTCGGGACGCCTGTAGGCGAGTTCCGGGAAATCCGCGAGAAAATGCACGCCATGCTCAAGGAAAATGGCGCGCCGCCCACGGGCAAATGGGACGATCTGCGCTATCTCGAACCGGTGCGGGATTATTCCGCGCGGCATATGTCGACGCTGCTGGTGTTTGATGCGGTGGTTGAGGCAATCGAAAAAGCCGAGTCGGTTGAATCGGTTGCGGCGGCGGGCTGATGGATCGAGTCGTCGCCGGGTTCTGGCGCGTGGTGGACCTGCCGTTCAAATTTGCCGCGGTGCTGCTGATCAGCCTCTATCGCTATACGTTCTCGGCCTTCATGGGGCGGACCTGCCGGCATTTGCCGACCTGCTCGGAATATACGCGCGACGCGATCTGGCAATTCGGCTTCTGGCCGGGGGGCTGGATGGGGCTGGCGCGGTTCTGGCGCTGCCGGCCGGGCGGAACGCATGGCTATGACCCGGTGCCCGAGAGAGTGCCGGAGCGCGGGCGGTGGTATGCGCCGTGGCGCTATGGGGCGTGGAGGGGGCTGGGGCATGAGCACGATCATTAGCGGGACCTGCCTGTGCGGCGCGGTGCGATATGAAGTGCCGGACGAATTTCATGCCGCATTCAACTGCCATTGTTCGCGGTGCCGACGCGCTACAGGTTCGGCCTTCAAGCCGATGGCGGCGATCGTGTTCGATAAGATCAGGCTGGTGCAGGGGCAGGACGCATTGCTGGTCTATGGAGAGCCGCCGGGCAGCCATGACGTGCATTGCCGGCATTGTGGATCGTTTCTCTATTCGTATATCGCCGAGAACGGGAATGGCCATGTGGCCATGGGCACGATGGTGGATACGCCGAGCATCCGGCCGCAATTCCATATGTTCGTGGGATCGAAGGCGCCGTGGTTCGAGATTACGGATGGGCTGCCGCAGTTTGAGGGGTTGCCGGGGTAGGGGGCTAGTCATCCCCGCGAAAGCGGGGACCTCCGTTACCGAGACTGGCAGCTTGAAACAGAGGTTCCCGCTTTCGCGGGAATGACACCATGGGTTGGCAATGCGGTTTTGCGCCGACGGCGGCTGGAATTGCGCGGAAAGCGTGCTAGACAGGCGCCCTTGTAGCGATTTCCGCTGCATCATCCCAATTTCTGGAGACCTGAAATGACGATCAAGGTGACGTTCCCCGACGGTGCAGCTCGCGACTATGCGCGTGGCACCACCGGGACCACCGTGGTCGAGGGTATCTCCAAGAGCCTGGCCAAGAAGACGGTGGCGATGCGCTGGAATGGCGTGTTGAGCGACCTCAGTGACGTGCTGGAAGGCGACGGCAAGATCGAATTCGTGACGCGGGACAGCGGTAGCAAGGATGCGCTGGAGCTGATCCGCCACGATGCCGCACACGTGCTGGCCGAAGCCGTGCAGGAGCTGTGGCCGGGTACGCAGGTGACGATCGGGCCGGTCATCGAGAACGGCTTCTACTACGACTTCAAGCGGGACGAACCGTTCTCGGAAGAGGATTTTCCGGCCATCGAGAAGAAGATGGCCGAGATCATCGATCGCGGCGCGGCCTTTACCAAGGAAATCTGGACGCGCGACCAGGCCAAGGAGTTCTTCCGGGCGCGGGGCGAGGCGTTCAAGGTGGAACTGGTGGATGCCATTCCGGCTGACCAGTCGCTGAAGATGTACAAGCAGGGGCAGTGGATCGACCTGTGCCGCGGGCCGCATATGCGGAGCGTGAGGGATGTCGGCACGGCGTTCAAGCTGACCAAGGTGGCGGGCGCCTATTGGCGCGGTGACAGCAACAATCCGGTGCTGAGCCGCATCTATGGCACCGCCTTTGCGACCAAGGATGAGCTGGATGCCTATCTCCACATGGTGGAGGAGGCCGAGAAGCGCGACCACCGCAAGATCGGGCAGGAGATGGACCTCTATCACTTCCAGCCGGAAGCGCAGGGGTCGGTGTTCTGGCACCCGAAGGGCTATGTGCTCTACAACCAGATGGAGGCGTATATCCGCCGCCGGCTGAATTCATCGGGCTATGTGGAGGTGAAGACCCCGCAGCTTATGAGCTCGAAGTTCTGGGAGGCCTCGGGGCATTGGGGCAAGTATCGCGAAAACATGTTCGTGGTGCCCGACGAAGTGCCCGGCACGGAAGAGGAAGGGCCGGTTCTATCCGGCACGGGCGAGCTGATGGCGCTCAAGCCGATGAACTGCCCGGCGCATATCCAGATCTTCAACCAGGGCATCAAGAGCTACCGCGATCTGCCTCTGCGCATGGCTGAATTCGGTTGCTGCCACCGCAACGAGGCGCATGGGGCTTTGCATGGGCTGATGCGCGTGCGGCAGATGACGCAGGACGATGCGCATATCTTCTGCCGGGAAGACCAGATCCAGAGCGAGACCGAGCATTTCGTGCATCTGCTCTATTCGGTCTATGGGCATATGGGCTTCGACAATGTGGTGATCAAACTCGCCACGCGGCCGGAGAAGTTCGGCGGCACGATCGAGCGGTGGGATGCGGCCGAGAAGGCGCTGGGCGATGCCCTGCGCGCGACCGGCTATGATTTCGAGATCGCCGAGGGTGAGGGGGCATTCTATGCGCCCAAGCTCGAATTCCACCTCAAGGACGCCATCGGACGGTCGTGGCAGGTGGGAACGCTGCAGCTCGACTATGTGCTGCCGGAGCGGCTCGATGCGACCTATGTGGCCGAGGATGGGTCGCGGCAATATGCCGTGATGCTGCACCGGGCGATTTTGGGATCGCTGGAGCGGTTCATCGGCATGATGATCGAGAACTATGCCGGCAAGATGCCGATGTGGCTGGCGCCGACCCAGGTCGTCGTGGCGACCATCGTGTCGGAAGCGGATGACTATGCCGAAAAGCTGGTGGGCCAGCTCAAGGCGGCGGGCATTCGCGCCGAACTCGACGTTCGTAACGAGAAGATCAACTACAAGGTGCGCGAGCACTCGGTGGGCAAGGTGCCGCTGCTGTTCGTGGTGGGCAAGCGCGAGGCCGAGGAGGGCAGTGTTTCGGTGCGCCGGCTCGGCACCGAGGGCCAGAAGGTGGAGCCGTTCATGGATGCGCTGGTGGCGCTAATGGCGGAAGCCACCGCGCCCGATCTCAAGGCCAAGGCTGCCTGATGCCGCAACGGCCATCCAACCGCGAAATCAAGGCCCTGACGCATCTCGGCGAGGAGAATGCGTTGGGGCCGGGCGACTTCAAGGATATCGGCGAGAAGGTGTTTGCCGGTATGCTGAAGAAGGGCTGGGTAGTGGAGGCCGAGGGATTGCCGGGGAAGTATCGGGCGACCATCAAGGGGCTGACCGTGCATGAGGGCGAGATTATTTTCGCTGGACGGTATCGGAACTAGCGGCCGGAAGAGTCTTTTGTGGGATACCCCCTCCTAGCCTCCCCCTGATAGGGGGAGGAATCTGGCTGGTGGGTGTGGCAATGTTGTGCCTCAGGCTGGATCTGTTCCTCCCCCTTTTCAGGGGGAGGCTAGGAGGGGGTACTCTTACTTATGCCGGAACCGATCCCCATCACCCGTTCCATCTCTATCGATCCTTCCGAGATCGAGGAGACGTTCGTGCGGGCGGCGGGGCCGGGGGGGCAGAATGTCAACAAGGTGTCGAGCGCGGTGCAGTTGCGGTTCGACCTGGCCAATTCGCCCAATATTCCCGAGGCGATGAAGCGGCGGGTGGCGGTCTTGGCGGGCAAGCGGCTGACCAAGGACGGGGTGATCGTCATCACGGCCAATTCGCATCGGGACCAGCCGATGAACCGGACCGATGCGCTGGAGCGGCTGGTGGGGTTGCTGGTGGCGGGATCGCATGTGCCCAAGGCGCGGGTGGCGACGCGGCCGACGCTGGCGAGTAAGCGCAGGCGGCTGGAGGGCAAGTCGATCCGCTCGGAGGTCAAGAAACTGCGCGGCAATCCATCCGACACGCAGTGACGGGGGCGTTTCAATAGCGACATGAAGATGGCCTAACGCTATCATCGCCATGTCGCCCCGGGAGATCACCAGGATGAAGATTGCCATTGCCGGCGCCGGCTATGTGGGGCTGGTGACCGGAGCCTGCCTTGCCGATTTTGGCCATGACGTGGTGTGCATCGACAAGGACGAGGGCAGGATCGCGGCGCTGCGGCGCGGGGAAATTCCGATATTCGAGCCGGATCTGGCCGGGCTGGTCGCGACCAATCTGGGTGCGGGGCGGTTGTCGTTCACTACCGACCTGGCGGGGGCGGTGGCTGGCGCCGAGGTGGTGTTCATCGCCGTGGGGACGCCCTCGCGGCGCGGCGATGGTCATGCCGACCTGAGCTATGTGTATGCGGTGGCGCGTGAAGTAGCGCTGAGCGTCAGTGGCTTTACCGTGGTCGCGACGAAATCGACCGTGCCTGTGGGGACGGGGGACGAGGTGGCGCGGATCATCGCGGCGGCCAATCCGGAGGCCGACGTGGCCGTGGTGTCCAACCCGGAATTTCTGCGCGAGGGCGCGGCGATCGAGGATTTCAAGCGGCCCGACCGGATCGTGGTGGGGATCGAGGACGAGCGGGCGCGGGTCGTGATGACCGAGGTCTATCGGCCGCTCTATCTCAACCAGGCGCCGCTGGTGTTTACCGGGCGGCGCACGGCGGAGATGATCAAGTATGCCGCCAATGCGTTCCTGGCCATGAAGATCACCTTCATCAACGAGATGGCCGATCTGTGCGAGGCGGCGGGCGCCGATGTGCAGCAGGTGGCGCGGGGCATGGGGCTGGATAACCGGATCGGGAGCAAATTCCTGCATGCCGGGCCGGGCTTCGGCGGTTCGTGCTTTCCCAAGGATACGCAGGCGCTGGTGCGGATCGGCGAGGATTTCGGTAGTCCGATGCGGCTGGTGGAGACCACGATCGCCATCAACGAGCAGCGCAAGCGGGCCATGGCGCGACGGGTGATCGCGGCGTGTGGCGGGGAGGTGCGCGGCAAGGTGATCGGCGTGCTGGGGCTGACCTTCAAGCCCAATACCGACGATATGCGCGAGGCGCCGTCGATCGATATTGTCAGGGGGCTGCTCGACAAGGGCGCGCGCGTGGTGGCGTATGATCCGCAGGGTATGGTGGCGGCGCGGGAGCTGATCGAGGGGCTGGAATTCGGCGAGAGTGCCTATGACGTGGCCGAGGGGGCCGATGCGCTGGTGCTGGTGACGGAGTGGAACGAATTCCGCTCGCTCGACCTGGCGCGGCTCAAGGACGCCATGGCGGCGCCCGTTCTGGTGGACCTGCGCAATGTGTATCGGCATGACGAGGTGGCGCGGCATGGCTTTGCCTATACGAGCATCGGGCGACCGGCCGGCGCTGGCGATGGCGGCGGGCTGGCCGATGCGGCGGAATGAGAGCATGACGTGAAGATATTCGTCACCGGGACGGCCGGGTTCATCGGGTTTCACCTGGCGCGGCATCTGCTGGCCGCTGGACATAAGGTGACCGGTTACGATGGGGTTACCAATTATTACGACCCGACGCTGAAACGGGCGCGGCTGGCCCTGCTGGCGCGGGAGCCGGCATTCACTGCTATCGAGGGCATGCTGGAGGACGCGGCGGGGCTGGCGGCGGCCTTGGCGCGGAGCGAGGCCGAGATCGTGGTGCATCTCGCGGCACAGGCGGGGGTTCGGTATAGCCTGGAAGCGCCGCAGAGCTATGTGCAATCCAATGTGGTGGGTACGGGCAATCTGCTGGAGGCCATGCGGGCTGCGCCGCCGCGGCATTTCCTCTTTGCGTCGACCAGTTCGGTCTATGGCGGGAATACCAAACTGCCCTTTGCCGAGACGGACCGGGCCGACGGGCCGGTATCGCTCTATGCGGCGACCAAGAAGGCGGGGGAGGCGATGGTGCATTCCTATGCCCATCTGTTCGGCATTGCCTCCACCTGCCTGCGGTTTTTCACGGTCTATGGGCCGTGGGGGCGGCCGGACATGGCGCCGATCAAGTTTGCCACGGCGATCCTCGAGGGGCGGCCCATCGATGTTTATGGCCATGGGCGGATGCGGCGGGATTTCACCTATATCGACGACCTGGTGGCGGCTATCGACCGGCTGAAGGACGTGGTGCCGGAGCAGGGCAGGCCGGTGGCGCATGACAGCCTTTCGGCAGTGGCGCCGTTCCGGGTGGTCAATATTGCCGGCGGGAAGCAGACCGAGCTGATGGATTTCATCGGGGCCATCGAGGGGGCGCTCGGGCAGAAGGCGCAGCTCAATATGCTGCCGATGCAGCCCGGGGACGTGGTGGCGACGCAATCGGATACCGCCTTGTTACGGGAATTGGTGGGGCAATTGCCGGAAACGCCGGTTGCGGCTGGTGTGG
Organism: Devosia ginsengisoli; assembly: GCF_007859655.1. Taxonomy (NCBI): domain Bacteria; kingdom Pseudomonadati; phylum Pseudomonadota; class Alphaproteobacteria; order Hyphomicrobiales; family Devosiaceae; genus Devosia; species Devosia ginsengisoli. The sequence goes on along the minus strand of NZ_CP042304.1, from coordinate 1,498,816 downwards.
CGGGGTTCGTCGACTGGTTCAGGGATTATTACGGGAGAGCATGATGGCTGGGGGCAGCCTTAAATTCGGCACCAGTGGATTGCGCGGGCTGGCAGCGGAGCTGGAGGGGCAGGCGGCGCGGGCCTATGTGGCGGCGTTCCTGCGGCATGCCGGGCTGGCTGACGGTGGCAGGGTGTTTCTGGGGCGGGATTTCCGGGTGTCGAGCCCGGCCATCATGCGCGATTGCGCGGCGGCGATTGCGGCGGCGGGGCTGGTGCCGGTGGATTGCGGGACGCTGCCGACGCCGGCTTTGGCGCTGCATGCCATGGCGGCTGGCGGCGCGGCGATCATGGTGACGGGGAGCCATATTCCGGAGGATCGCAACGGGCTCAAATTTTACCTGCCCAGTGGGGAAATCAGCAAGGCGGACGAGGCCGGGATCGTCGCGGCATTGCGGGAAGAGATGGTTCCCGATTTTGTGGGCGAGATGGCGGATGAGGCTGCGGCGGCGGAGGCGCGCTATGTGGCGCGGTTTGCCGGACTGTTGCCCGAAGGCGTGCTGGCGGGATGGCGGATCGGGGTGTTCGAGCATTCGAGCGTGGCGCGGGACCTGCTGAGCCGTATCCTGCGGGATTTTGGGGCCGCGGTGGTGAGCCTGGGGCGTAGTGAGGATTTCGTCGCTGTCGATACCGAGGCGTTTGGCGATGCGGTGTTTGCGCCGCTGGCGGGCTGGGTGGCAGAATATGGGCTCGACGCCATTGCGGCGACGGATGGCGATGGCGACCGGCCGCTGCTGATGGATGGCGCGGGCCGTTTCGTGCGCGGGGATGCGCTGGGGCTGATCACGGCGCGCTATCTGGGGGCGCAGAGCGTGGTGACGCCGGTGACCTCCAATTCGGGCATCGAGCGGACGGGGGCGTTTTCGCGCGTGGTCAGGACGCGGGTGGGCTCGCCCTATGTGGTCGCGGCCATGGCCGAGGCGCCGGGTGCGGTGATCGGGTTCGAGGCCAATGGCGGGACGTTTGTGGGGGAAAATGTGAAGGCGGCCGGGGTGGCGCTGCCGCCGCTGGTGACGCGTGACGCGGTATTGCCGCTGCTGTGTACGCTGGGGCTGGCGGCGCGGAAGGGGCGCGGCGTTGCTGATGTAGTGGCGGATTTGCCGTTGCAGCATGCGCTGGCCGGAAGGCTGCAGGATGTGCCGGGGGAGACGAGCGCGGCGTTTCTGGCGCGGCTGGGTGGGGATGCTGAGTATGCGCGGGGGTGTTCGCGCCGCATGGGATTGCGGGGCTGTCTGACATCGATGGGTTGCAGTTCCGGACGGCGGCGGGGGACGTGGTGCATTTCCGGGCTTCGGGTAATGCGCCGGAATTGCGGTGTTATGTCGAGGCGGGGACGGAGGCTGGCGCGCGGGAGCTGCTGGAGTGGGGGCTGGCTGTGGCGGCGCGGGAGGTGGGGTAGCGGCGGAGGTGAGTTTTTGTTGGGATACCCCCTAACCTCCCCCTGATAGGGGGAGGAATCCGTGCGGTGCGTGTGGCAGCGTTGTGCCTCAAGCTGGGTCTGTTCCTCCCCCTATCAGGGGGAGGTTAGGTGGGGGTATTCCCGCAAAGACCGGTCGCGGAGCGACCCTACTTCGCCGTGGCGTCGATGGTGACTTTGCCGATGAGGACGGTGGGGTCGTCTTCGGCGGCCATGAAGTCCATGAGGCCGAGACCGGGGGCTTCCTTGGCGGTCATGTCGATGGTCAGGTATTTGGCCTTGCCGCTGACGAAGCTGTTGATGGCGGCGCCGACCTTCTGGGCTTCGGCGGCGCCGGCCAGCAGGCCGATCACGGTGCCTTCGGCCAGGCCGGCGAAGACCGGGCGCATGGTGGCGGGGTCGGAGCCCTGCTCGGCGGCGACGGTGGCCAGGATGATGTCGGAGAGGCCGGTATCGGTGACGTCGAGCTTGAGGTTGGCAATGGCGACACCCATGGCGGCGGCCAGAGCCTGGTTCTCGTCGAGGCCGAACAGGGCTTCGGTGGCGTTCGCTATGGTGCCGGCCAGCTTGACAGTGGCCAGATTGGCGCCGGTAACCGAGATTTCGTTGATGGCGATGGCGTTGTCGGCCTCGTTCCAGGCGGCGTCGATGGCGAAGCCGGCGTCGATTTCGGTGATGCCGAGATCGATCAACTGGCGCAACTGCTCGTCGTCGGTATCTTCGGGCAGGGTGACGAGGATGTTGCTGGCCGTGGTCAGCACATTGGTGGGAATGCCGTTGAGATAGTCGGCCAGCGACAGGTCGAAGGCGCCGAGGCTGACCTTGATGCGTTCGCCATCGCTGTCGGGATCGGGCACGTCCACCGCGACATCGCTGAAGGAGAAGCCGGCGAAGGCGGGGATGAGCGAGCGGGCATTGGCCATGAACCAGGCTTCGTCAATGGCTTCGGGGGCGCCCTCGATGGCGGCGATCGGGGCGGAGAGGTCCATTTCCTTGACGGTCATGTTGCCCACCTGCACCGAACCGTCGTCCTCGATGGTCATGTCCAGGCCATCCATCGAGAAGGCGGGGTAGATGCCCGGGCTCATGCCGCCCATGGACATGCCGGCAATGGAGAAGCTGATCGCGCGGCCGTCATCGTCGGTGCCGGCGCAATCGAAGCCGCCGAAGGTGGCGGGGGAGGTTTCAAAGGCGGTGAAAATATCGACATACATGCGCAGGGCGGCGCCGATAACCTCGGGGGAGGGATCGTCTTCCTGGGCATCGAGCGTTTCGGCCAGCGCCATGATCTCGCCGAAGGAATATTTCAGCGGGCGCGCCTTGAATTCGGCGGCGCTGGTGGCGCCCATGGTGCAACTGATTTCGGGGATTCGAAGCTGCCGCCCTCGAAACTGAAATCGGTATAGATGGTTTCGAGTTCGGTCTGGCCGCCGGCATCGACCAGGCCATAGAGGCCGAGCACGCCACCGATATTGAAGCCGGAAGCGGAGAGGGGGCCGAATTCGCCGCTGCCATTATCGCCGGCATCCATGCTCATGGTGGCCAGGCTCACCGAGGCAGCGGTGCCGTCGGAGATGTCTGACAGCACCAGATCGGAGAAGGTAACGGTGGCTTCGTTGGTCTCGCCATCGAGCGTGGTGGTGGCCGAGAGGGTGATTTTGGGGATGGTGATGCTGGTGGCGGTCAATCCGGCCAGCGCATCGGCATTGTCGACCAGCTCGCCGCTGAAAATGGCGCGGAGGGTGGCTTCATCGACATTGGAATCGACGGCGTCGATGCTGGGGATGTCGACGGTGATTTCTGACTCGGTGGCCATGGCACTGGTCGCGGGGGGCGTGGTGCCCTTGTCCTTGACCTTCTGGGCCCAGGCACTGCCGGCCGGCAGGGCAACGCTCATGAGGCAGGCGGTGGCCAGAATGGCCAGGCGCTGCCGGGACGTGGTGCTGAACGGCGTCATCGTGTTCTCCCGCTTTGACGTTTCGGCAATCTGGGGCATCGGCCGCCGCGCTTCAAGGGCAAAGGCGGTGGCGTCCGGTGCTAGTAAACCGTGGTGAGGACTTCAATTTCGCGCGGAGAGCCGGCCTGGACCTCGAATTCGCGGTTGAAGACCTGGCTGCCCTGCTTGGCGAGGACGAGGTATTCCCCTTCGGCCAGAACCGTGGAGGGGAAGGCGCCGAGTTCGGAGAAGATGGTGGCGCCATCGGTGGTCTTGACCGTCCATTCGACGTCGGCAATGGCCTCGCCGCCCTCTTCGGAGACGAGCTTGAAGCCGACCTGGCTGGCATGGTGGTAGAGCGTGGCATCGGTGAGCTGGCCGGCCTCGACGCGCAGGTCGGCCCGGACCACGGCATTGGTCGTGCCGAAATAGGAGACGATGTGGTAGGTGCCGGCATTGAGCGTGACGATGTCGTTGGGCTTGAGGCCCTCGGCCACCAGGGCCCGATCGGTTTCCTCGCCGGCGGTGAAGACGTCGAATTTCAACAGACCCACCGGAATGGCGATGTCGCCGGTCACGGCGGAATTGAGCCGCAGGGCGCCGGCATCGAGAATGAAGCTCTTTTCATTGGCGCCGGGGACGACGGATAGCGGCTCGCTGGTCTGGGCGCGGCCATAGGCGACGTGGACGACATATTCGCCGGGGGGCAGTTCCACTGTGGGGCTGCCGACATCGGATTTGGCGACGAGGGCGAGTTCGCCATTGGCATCGGGCTGGGTATCGAAGATGCGCCAGACCACGCCATCGGGAATGGGCGCGCCATCCTGGGTGATGCGGACATTGAGGGAAACGGGCTGGGGCACCGAGGTGAGGGCCGCAATGGCGTCGGTCGCGGCCGTCGGCGCAGGACGGGGGGCGGGCACCGGCACGGGACCAGCCGGCAGGTTGTCGGGATCGGGGCGGGGGGCGCGGCATGGGCGGCATTTCGGCCGCGGTTTCCTGCGCGAAAACGGTCGGAAGGGCAGGTGCGGGGCCGAAGGACGCCACGACAGCCAGCAAAGCCAGGAGGGCAAATCGGGGTCGCAAAGGCATCTCGTCTCCCTGGCATCCGGCGCCAAGCGGTTGAATCAGTTGCGTCCTACTAGGACGTGATTAGGGAAAAGCTGTGTCACAGACCACACGGGAAGAAAACACCCGATGGCGCGGGCGGTGGATTTTGCTTCGGCTTGTGGATAGTGGTCAGGGATCGAAATGGAGTTTTGCAATGCCTGCCAATGCCGCTCTGCGCGACTATCTGCTCACCCGCCGTTCGGTCGGTATCGCATTCCTGAAGGAGCCGGGGCCGGATGCGGCGGAACTGGAGCAAATTCTGACCATTGGAACGCGGGTGCCTGATCATGGCAAGATCACGCCGTGGCGGCTGGTGGTGATTGCGGGCGAGGCGCGGCGGCAGGCAGGGGAGAAGCTGGCCGCGATCGCGGCGCGGAACAATCCGGGACTGGATGAGGCGGGGAAGGAAATCGAGCGGCAGCGGTTTTTGCCGGCGCCGCTGACCATCGGGGTGATTTCCGCGCCTAAGGAGCATCCGAAAGTGCCGGAATTCGAGCAATTGCTGTCGGCGGGCAATGTGGCGTTCAATCTGGTGCATGCGGCGCATGCGCTGGGCTTTGCGGCATCGTGGGTGACGCGGTGGTACACGTTCGACGCGGAGGCGGCGGCGATGCTGGGCGCGCGGGACGGGGAGCGGTTCGTGGGTTTCGTGCATATCGGCACGCCGACGGCGGTGATTGAGGATCGGCCGCGGCCGGCTTTGGGAGATGTGGTGAGCTATTGGGGGGTGTAGCAGACCTCATCCTGAGCCTGTCGAAGGACGAGGGCGTGGCAGGATAGCTCCACTCGCGCGACCTCGTGGTTCGACAAGCTCACCATGAGGTCTTGGGGGGGGTGGAATGGTTAACAGGTGGTTAACCATTCTGGTGCTGTAGTCGGGACACCAAGCCAACCCTGAGTCGCAGCTTTCCATGGGCGTACAGCCAATTTCCGTGCCACAGAGCCTGGCCTATGTGCTGACGGCGGCCGGCGACCGGAATGGTGTGGATTTCGACTATCTCCTGCAGACGGCGATGCGCGAAAGCAGCCTCAATCCGCAGGCCAAGGCGCAGACCTCGTCGGCGGTGGGGCTGTTCCAGTTTCTCGAAAGCACCTGGCTGCAGGTGATGAAGGAAGAGGGGCCCCGGCTGGGCTATGGCGATATTGCCAGCAATATCGAGCGGTCGGCCGACGGCGACTATTTCGTGCGCGATGCCGCGACCAAGGCGGACATTCTCAAGCTGCGGGAAGATCCCAAGATCGCCTCGGACCTGGCGGCGGCCTTCACCAAGAGCAACGGCGACTATCTGAGCCAGCGCTTCGGGCGGATGCCGAGCGCGGGAGAGCTCTATATCGCCCATTTCCTGGGGGCGCAGGGGGCCGAGCGGATGTTTACCGCGGGGTTGCAGGACCCGGACCAGATTGCGGCAAACCTGTTTCCCAAGCAGGCGGCGGCCAATCGGGCGATCTTCTATTCCAATGGTGAGGCGCGGACGATCCGCGACGTCTATCGCGTCCTGGTGTCCAAGCATGAAGGCGGGCCGACCAATGCGGCCTTTGCGGCGCAGCAGATGGCCAGCCAGCCGGCTGTGCCGGAGCTGCCGGTGGTGCCGTCGCGCTTCTCCCCGGCAAATATGTCGTTTACCGGCCTGTTCAAGAATGAAGCCGAGGACCTGTCGGGGACCAGTAGCGAGGGCGATAGTGGGGCCTTCTTCACGCAGCTCTACGCGCAGTAGGCGCAACGTCGGACCGCCAGACGCGTTTACCTGCCGGTAGGTATCCGGACGGAGATCGGCGCGATGCCGCCGGCCTCGATAAAAGCGGTGGACCGGCGTTGAGGGAAGCTTAACGAGTGGGCCGCGTAGTGAGATGTAGTGGGCGAGTGCCCGCGAGACGCCAAGGAGGCGGATATGCGCCGGACCACTGCAGCCGTTCAGACCCAGCGCTCCCTGCTGCTGCCGCGTGGCTGGATCATCCTGGGTGGGGCCTTGGCCAGTTGGGCGCTGTTTGCGGGCCTGTGGGCCGGCACCGGCCAGTTGTTCGGGTTCGTGCTCTCGGCCCTGTAGAACCCGCTCCGCCGCATTTATGGTGAACCGTTCCTTAAATCTTCGCCTTTAGGGTGAGTTCCGCGCTGTGCGGAGAGTGGAATGGTTGGGTATCAGGAGTTCGTGTCGCTATCTCAATCGCCTGACAGCGAGGAGCGGGGCAGCGCGGCGCATCTTTCGGCCCTGGCCTATCTCAACCATGTCGGACCTGCGGACGAGCAGGCGGCGCTTTATGCGGCGCTGATCGGGTTTCTTGATGATCCGTCGGTGAAGGTGCGGGCGGCTCTGGCCTATGGCCTGCTGCATTCCAGCGAGGCGCCGCGGCCGATTATGCTGGCGCTGCTGCATGACAGCGCGGTGATCGCGCGGGCGGTGATGCAATATTCTCCCGTTCTGATCGATGCGGACCTGATGGGGCTGATCAAGACGCTGGATCTTTCCATGCTGGTGGCGGTGGTGCAGCGGACCAGGCTGAGCCCGCGCCTGGCTGCGGCCATCGTGGCGCGGGGGCATGATCCGGTGACCTTGCGGCTGCTGCGCCGGCATGACGTGGCGCTGGGCGATGGGCTGCTGGCGGAGCTGGCGGTTTCGCTGGGTGGCAATGCCGAAATGCGCGGGGCGCTGCTGGCGCGGCCGGAATTGCCGGCGGCGGCGCGGCTGCTGCTGGTGCAGAAGGCGACCGAGGCTTTGCGGGGCGCCCGTATCGTCAAGGGCGCGGTGGAAGAGGATCGGCTGGGGCGTATCCTGCGCGATTGCGGCGACACGGCGCTGTCGGCCATTGGTGAGCGCGAGGCGGCGCGGACCGGGGCGGGAGCCTATGTGGCCGGGCTGATCGTGAGCGATCGGGTCAATACCAGGGTGCTGCTGCATGCCGTGGTGACGGGCCATGTGATGTTCTTTGCCGAATGCCTGGCCGAACTGGCGCGGGCGCCGCGAAGCAAGGTGTTCGGCCTGCTGGAAAATGGCAGCCGGCCGGCGCTCAATGCGCTGCTGGTGCGGTGCGGGCTGGGCGAGGGCGTACGCAACCTGCTGGCCCGGCTGGTGCTGCATGCGCGGGCCAGCGACCTGGCCGACGACGCGGCGGCGCGCCACTATGTGGTGACTGTCCTGACCGAAGAACTGATTGCCGAACATGGCGGGGTGATCCCCGAGGAACTCGAGGAGGCATTTGCCTATCTCAGCGAGCAGAATATCCTGCTGGCGCGCAAGGCGGCGCGCGGGGTGATGACGGCGTTTGCCGGGGAAACGGCGGGGGCAATGGCGCTGCCGATGGGGGAGGCCAGGCTGGCGCTGCCGGCGGCTTAGGATCAATCCTGGGCTCGTACCTTCCTGAGTAGGGGACCTGCGAGCATCTGACTCGTGGAGAGAACCCCTCACCCGTAATTTCCTCTGGACGAGGAAATTACCCCCTCTCCCGCCAGGGGCGAGGGGGGCTCCGTGGGTGGGCTATATGGTGCCAGCCGCTCTTGGGTTGAGTGGGCTAAAAGCGGAACTGTTCGCTCAGGACGCGTTCTTCCAGGCTGGTGCCGGGGTCGAAGAGCAGGGTGACGCCGTGGGTGCGGTCTTCGCGGACGGTGACTTCGAGCACGTTCTGGAACTCGACATTGTCGGCAACGGCGCTGATGGGGCGCTTGGGTGCCTCGCGCGTGACGAATTTGACCTCGGCCCGGTTGGAGAGAATGGCGCCGCGCCAGCGGCGGGGGGCGGAAGGGGGAGATCGGGGTCAAAGCCAGCAAGGGCGCCTCGATCGGCAGGATGGGGCCATGGGCGGAGAGATTGTAGGCGGTGGAGCCGGCAGGGGTGGAGAGCAGCACGCCGTCGCAGATCAGTTCCTCAAGCCTGACGTCGCCATCGACGATGATCTGGATCTTGGCGGCCTGGTAGGTGGAGCGGAACAGCGAGACTTCGTTGAGGGCCAATGCCTCCTGCGTGCGGCCGGAAACGTCGAGGACCTGCATGGATAGCGGGAAAATCTGGGTGGGCTGGGCCGAGGCCAGGCGCTGGTCCAGCGCGTCCTCGGAGAAGGTGTTCATCAGGGGGTCGCGGGTTCGAACCCTGCTGCCGGCACCATTTGCCCGATGGTGTGCATGGTGGTCAGGCTTCCGGCCTGTTGTCCTTCGGTGGGGCCAGCGCGCGGCGGTGCCGAAGAAACCGATCTTCAGCGGCCTTTTCCTTGCGGGAGCTCCAGAACATGTAGACGGCTAGGCTCAGGCATAGCAGGCCCAATATTGCGTGGGCCGAGAACCAGAACCAGAAAAGCGACGCCTGCCCGTTCAGCGGGACGGGGCTGCCACCAAAGCGGTGCAAGGCGTTGATGCTGCCGGACAGCGCGCCGCGTGCCGCCATGATGAGAAGGGTGGCGCCCATAACCCCGAAGAGTGCTGCTCCGAACATGACCATACCTGCTTTAGATGCCGTGGACGCTCCTCACACCCGGCCGAATTCGTCTTCGATGCGGATGATGTCGTCTTCGCCGAGATAGGAGCCGGTCTGTACTTCGATGAGTTCCAGCTCGATCTTGCCGGGATTGGCGAGGCGGTGGATGCAGCCGAGGGGTAGGTAGATGGACTGGTTTTCGCTGAGCTCGCTGGTCTCGCCGTCCACGGTGACTTCGGCGGTGCCGCGCACCACGATCCAGTGTTCGGCGCGGTGGTGGTGTTTCTGCAGGCTCAGCTTCTTGCCGGGCTTGACGAAGAGCCGCTTGACCTGGAAGCGCTCGCCGCTGAGCACTGAGGTATAGCCGCCCCAGGGGCGGTAGGCGGTGCGGTGGATTTCGGTGAGGGAGGCGGTGTCCTTGCCGGCGCGCAGCGTCTTGACCATGGCGCCGACCTTCTGGGCCTCCGACAGGCGGCCGACATAGACGGCGTCATTGGTGGCGATGACGGCGATGTCGTCGAGGCCGTGGACCGCGACATGGGCGTGATCGGAGACGACGAGCGAATTGCTGACCTGGTCGAGCGTCACCGGGCCCTGCGCGAGGTTCTCGGCGGTGTCGCGGCTGGCATTTTTCCAGACGGCATCCCAACTGCCCAGGTCCGACCAGCCGAAATCGACGGCGACGATGGCCGCCCGGGTGGTCTTTTCGAAGATGGCATAATCCACCGAGATATCGGGTGCGGTGGCGAAGGCGGCTTCGTCGAGGCGGATGAAATCGAGGTCGCTGCGGGCCTGCGCTACGGCATCGCGGGCGGCGGCAAGGGTTTGCGGCGCCAGGGTTTCGCATTCGTGCAGGAAGGTGCCGACACCGAGCATAAACATGCCGGAATTCCAGAAATAGCCGCCTTCGGCGAGCATTTGTCCGGCCCTGATGGCATCGGGTTTTTCGACGAAACGCTCGACCGGGTGGACGCCGGCGCCGACGCTGGCGGCGGCCTTGATGTAGCCGAAGCCGGTTTCGGCATGGGTGGGCATAATGCCGAAGGTGACCAATTGGCCGGCTGTCGCCGCATCGCGGGCCTGGTGCAGGGCTGTCCAGTAGCCGTCGTCAACGGCCACATTGTGGTCGGAGGGCAGGACGTGGAGGACAGCATCGGTGCCGAACGTGTCGCCGGCAAAGGCGGCGGCGGCAGCAATGGCCACGGCGGTGTTGCGGACGACCGGTTCAAGCAGAATGCCGGCCAGCGGTACGCCCTGTTCGGCAGCCTGCTCGGCGACGATGAAGCGATAGTCGGAATTGGTGATGACGATGGCCGGGGTATAGACGGCGGAGTCAGCGACACGCGCCAGGGTCTTCTGGAACAGGCTGGCAGGGCCAGTCAGGGGCAGGAACTGCTTGGGCCGCGCGGCGCGCGACATGGGCCATAGCCGCGTGCCCTGGCCGCCCGCAAGGATAACCGGTACGATCTTGGTCATAGTGACTAGGCCCCGTTCACCCGGAGTATATACGCCGGGGAAGGGTGCTGGATACTATCTCCGGCCCAAGCATAGCCGATGATTGTAACTGTTGGTTAATCGTGATGGGGTGCGAATACAGACGTTCGACTGGCTCGGGCTCAGGCCAGAGCGGCGATGTCGGACTGGTCGATCTCGTTCAGCGTCTTCATCAGCAGGCCCTTGAAAATGGGCTCCTTCTCGTCGTGATGGGCGACGATCCGGGGCAGGCCGTTGACGCGGCAGACCAGGGCGCTGGCCAGCGCGGCGTTGATTTCGGCCTGCATCAGCCCGAAGGCGCGGGCGCCGGGGCCGACGATGAACACATGGGAGGGGTCGAACACCGCCATCATGCGGCTGAGCCCGAAGCCCACGGCGCGGCCAGCAATATTGAAGGCATGGGTGGCGGCGCGATCACCGGCTTCGGCGCGGGCGATCAGTCCGTCATATTCCTGTTGTGGCACGGCGGGGGCAGGGGTGGCGGTTTCGGGCACGGAATAGGCGGTGCGCAGCACGCCATAGTCGGACGCATAGGCCTCGATGCAGCCGCGCATGCCGCAACGGCACAGCGCGCCGTTGGGCAGGTGGTTCATATGGCCGAACTCGGTGGCGCCTTCGTCGCCGCGGCCCATGATCTGGCCGCGAAAGGTCATGCCCATGGCGACGGTGGAGCCAACGAAGACAGTGGCGACGCTGGCATCGTGCAAAGCCGGATCGAGCCAGCGTGCGCCTTCGGCGAGCAAGCGCCCGCGCTTGTGCAAGGCCACCGGAACGGCGAAGGCCGCTGCCAGTTCATGGGCGAAGGGGCGGTTGGCGAGATGGGCGATGGGCGACCATTTGAGGCCATCGCCGTCGCGGTCGAGAATGCCCTGCACCGAGATGGCGACCCGCCGCAGGCTGGCGGCCTCTATCGGGTTGCGGGCCTGGAGCTGGCGCAGGCGCTCGGCGAAGAAAACGGCTGGCGGCGTATTGGCGAAAGTGGTGGGGGTGACCGGGGATTCGATGCGATCCACCAATATGCCACCATAGTCGATCAGTGACAGGCGCGCCCTGTTAACATCGACTTCGAACAAGGCGGCCGCGCCGATCTGGCGGTTGAAGCCGACCAGGGTGGCCGGACGGCCGCGGCCGCGCGTATCGGCTTTTTCCTGTGGCTCCAGCTCGGCAATGACCTGCTGGTTGATGAGATCGTGGGTGATGGCGGTGATGCTGGCATGGCTGAGCCCCGTGCCCGCCGCAAGCGCCGTGCGTGACAAAGGCCCCTGTACGCGCAGGGCGGCGAGGACCAGGCCCCGGTTCTGACGCCGGACGCTGTCGCTATCGCTGACGTTCCGCGCCAACCGCTTTACTCCTCACACCGCTGCAACACACCATTCCCCGGCCAATATCGCAAACTGTATTTATTTCGGGTTTCGAAATTGAAGTTGACTCAGCTGACGGCAGTATGCCACATGTTTTTTCGAGCAGTGAAATTAATGCTCAGGGCGCTGGTGGAGAGTGCCCGCTGGGGCGAAGCCACCGGCACGTATGCGGGCAGGACTGCCTGCGAGGGAGGACAGATATGAACAAGTTTCTCACGGTCTTGCTGTGCACGACCGTCATTTCCGGCGTGGGTGGCGTGGCCAGCTATGCCCAGGACGATATCGTTGTCGGCGTGAGCTGGAACAACTTCCAGGAAGAGCGCTGGAAGACCGACGAAGCCGCCATCAAGGGCGTGCTTGAGGCCGCCGGCGCGACCTATATCTCGGCTGACGCGCAGTCGTCGGCATCCAAGCAGCTCACCGATATCGAAAGCCTCATCGCGCAGGGTGCCGATGCTATCATCGTGCTGGCCCAGGATAGTGAGGCTGTCGGCCCCGCCGTTGCCGCTGCCGTGGCCGAGGGCATTCCGGTGGTCGGCTATGACCGCCTGATCGAAAACCCCGATGCCTTCTACCTGACCTTCGACAACAAGGAAGTCGGGCGCCTGCAGGCTGCCGGCGTCGCTGCCGTCCAGCCGGAAGGCAACTATGTCTTCATCAAGGGCAACTCGGCCGACCCGAATGCGGACTTCCTGTTCGAAGGACAGATGGAAGTGCTGCAGGCCGGCATCGATTCCGGCGCGATCAAGAATGTCGGCGAAGCCTATACCGACAACTGGAACCCCGAAGTCGCCCAGGCGAATATGGAACAGTTCCTGACCGCCAATAATAACGAAGTCGACGCTGTCGTGGCTTCCAATGACGGCACGGCCGGCGGCGCCATCGCTGCGCTGGCTGCGCAGGGCCTGGCCGGCTCGGTGCCGGTTTCGGGCCAGGACGGCGACCATGCCGCCCTCAACCGCATCGCGCTCGGCACCCAGACCGTCTCGGTCTGGAAGGATGCGCGCGAACTGGGCAAGAAGGCCGCTGAAGTGGCGCTCGAACTGGCTGGCGGCACCGCACTCGACGCCGTCACCGGCGTGGTGCCGTTCAATGGTGGGCCGAAGGGCGTTGCCATGAATGCCTTCTTCATCGCTCCCGTCGCCATCACCAAGGATAATCTCGACGTCGTCATCGACGCCGGCTGGGTGTCCAAGGATGTGGTCTGCGCCGGCGTGGCCGCCGGTTCGGTTGCCGCGTGTGATTGAGACGTAAACGTAATATCCTGACTTAAACGGTGCCGCGGCGTTCGCGCTGCGGCATCGTCGTGACAGGACAGCACCGCCGGATGGCGGGGCAGCCGAGCGGGGAGACGCACCTTTGGCAGATCAGCACGCCATTCCAACCAATGTTCATCCGAGCCGGTTCGTGCAGAATCCGCTGCAACGCTTCCTGATGGCAACTGAACTCGATACGCGCCTGCTGGGCATGATCGGGGCCCTGGCGATCATCTGGATCGGCTTCAACATCTTTTCGGGCGGGCTGTTCCTGACGCCGCGCAATCTGTGGAACCTGTCGGTGCAGACGGCCTCGGTGGCGGTCATGGTCACCGGCATGGTGCTGGTTATCGTCACCCGCAATATCGACCTGTCGGTGGGCTCGATCCTGGGCGTGGTCGGCATGGTGATGGGGGTGATGCAGACTGACATCCTGCCCAGCCAGCTTGGGCTGGGCCTGGGGCATCCGATGATCTGGGTGCTGTCGCTGGCGGCCGGCCTGATCGTTGGCGTGGGCATTGGAGCGCTGCAGGGGACGATCATCGCCTATCTGCGCGTGCCGGCCTTCATCGTGACGCTGGGCGGCTACCTGGTCTGGCGCGGCGCGGCCTGGTGGGTAACCATGGGCCGCACGGTGGCGCCGATGGATCCGACATTCCAGCTCATGGGCGGTGGCCCGGCGGGCTCGGTGGGGGCGCTGTGGAGCTGGGTGGTCGGGGTTATCGCCTGTGCGGCCATTCTCATCGGCCTCTATTGGGGTCGGCGGCAGCGCCTGCGCTTCAATTTTCCGCTGCGGCCGATCTGGGCCGAAGTCACCCTGGCGATTATCGGCTGCGGGCTGGTCGTCGGCGCCGTGACGGTTGCCAATGCCTATCCCTGGCCGGTGCGGATTGCCGAACGCTATGCCGAGGCCAATGGCATTGCGGTGCCCGAAAGTGGCCTTTTCATCTCGCATGGCATCGCCATCCCGGTGCTGATCGCGCTGGGCGTCGGCGTGGTCATGACCTTTATCGCCACGCGCACGCGCTTCGGCCGCTATGTGTTTGCCATGGGCGGCAATCCCGAAGCGGCGGAGCTGGCCGGCATCAATACGCGCTGGGTGACGGTCAAGATATTCATGCTGATGGGGGCGCTCTGCGCCATCGCGGCGGCCATTTCATCGGCCCGTCTCAATGCAGCGACCAATGCGCTGGGCACACTGGATGAGCTTTATGTGATCGCCGCGGCGGTGATCGGCGGCACGTCACTGGCGGGCGGTGTGGGCACTATTGCAGGGGCGCTGCTGGGTGCGCTGGTCATGCAGTCGCTGCAATCGGGCATGGTGCTGATGGGGCTCGACAGCCCGCTGCAATCCATCGTGGTCGGTGCGGTCCTCGTTTTCGCGGTGTGGCTCGACACGCTCTACCGCCGCAATAAACACTAGGGAGTCCTTGTCATGCTGGACACCAAGACACCTCTCGTCGAGATGAATGACATCTCGATCTCCTTCGGCGGTATCCGCGCCGTGGACCGGGCCTCGATCGACCTGTTTCCCGGCGAGGTCGTGGGACTGCTCGGCCACAATGGCGCGGGCAAGTCGACGCTGATCAAGATACTGTCGGGCGCCTACAAGCGGGATGCGGGCTCGATCCGCATCAACGGCGAGGATGTGTCGATCAACAATCCGCGCGATGCCAAGGCCTATGGCATCGAGACGATCTACCAGCAGCTTGCCGTGGCCGACAATGTCGATGCGGCCGCCAACCTGTTCCTCGGGCGCGAGATCACCACGGCGATCGGCACGCTCGATGATGCGGCGATGGAATCCAAGGCCCGCGAGGTGATGGGCCGGCTCAATCCGAATTTCCGGCGCTTCAAGGAGCCGGTAAAGGCTTTGTCGGGCGGCCAGCGCCAGTCGGTCGCCATTGCCCGCGCCATCCTGTTCAATGCGCGCATCCTGATCATGGATGAGCCGACGGCAGCTTTGGGGCCGCAGGAAACGGCGCAGGTGGGGGAACTCATCAAGCAGCTCAAATCCGATGGTATCGGCATTTTCCTCATCAGCCACGATATCCATGACGTATTCGATCTCGCGGATCGGGTCGTGGTGATGAAGAACGGCCAGGTGGTGGGCAGCGCCCGTACCGAGGACGTGACCAAGGATGAAGTGCTGGGCATGATCATTCTCGGCAAGGTGCCTCCGGGCGCCACGCCGGGGCCGGGTGCGCAGAACGGGCTGGTTTGACGCTATCGGGCCGGCGGCGCACAGTGCGCTGTCGTCTCCTGGTAGCCTGCAATGTCCAAGAACCGCTTTTCTATGTTTTCGCGCCGCATGTCACACAGGCATAGATTGTTCTATCAGGCGTGTGGCGTGGGGCTTGCGGCCTTTGTGCTGACGATCTGGCTGGTGCCGGCCTATGCGGTCGGCATTGCCGGCAATGCGTTTTTCCTGTGCTACCTCGGCATGGTGGCAAGGAAGCTGCCGAAGCTGACGCCGGAATTTCTCGCCAAACATGCGCGCGAAGAAGATGCCCCGGTCGGGGGAATTTTCTTCATTGCCGTGGGCGTGGTGGTGGTCTGCGTGGTTTCCCTGTTCCTCGCGCTCAACGGCGGGGATGATCCCGATATCGGCGAGGTGGTGATCTCGGTGACTTCGGTGCTGCTGGGGTGGTTTGCCTTCCACACGATGGCAGCCCTGCACTATGCCTATGAATATTACGAGGCGCCCGAGGAGGCGGCTGGCGATACCGAGGTTGCCGGAGGCCTGAGCTTTCCTGGCGACGAGGAGCCCAACGGCGTGGCGTTCCTCTACTTTTCCTATGTGCTGGGCGCGGCCGTTGCGACCTCTGATATCAAGGTGACGTCCAACAGCATGCGGCGGCGCGTCATTGCCCACAGTACGTTCGCCTTTTTCTTCAATACGGTGATCCTGGCAGCCACGGTGAATGTGGCGCTGACGCTGGGCGGGGGACAATAGGGCTCGGTTGCCCGCAAGGCGGGCCTGTGCCAAGTCATGGGGAAACCGAACAGGAGAATCCCCATGAAGACCCGCGCCGCCGTTGCCTTCCAGCCCGGCAAGCCGCTCGAAATCGTCGAGGTGGACCTCGACGGCCCCAAGGCCGGCGAGGTGATGATCGAAATCAAGGCGACGGGTATCTGCCACACCGATGACTTCACCCTGTCCGGCGCCGATCCCGAGGGGCTGTTCCCGGCCATTCTCGGGCATGAAGGCGCGGGCGTGGTGGTGGATGTTGGGTCAGGCGTCACCAGCCTTAGGAAGGGCGACCACGTCATTCCGCTCTACACGCCGGAATGTCGCGAATGCTATTCCTGCCGCTCGGGCAAGACCAATCTATGCACGGCCATCCGCGCGACGCAGGGGCAGGGGCTGATGCCCGATGGCACGTCGCGCTTCTCGTTCGAGGGCAAGCCGATCCATCATTACATGGGCTGCTCGACCTTCTCCAATTTCACTGTGCTGCCCGAGATCGCGGTGGCCAAGATTGATGCATCGGCCGCCTTCGACAAGGTCTGCTATGTCGGCTGTGGCGTGACCACCGGCATTGGCGCTGTCATCAATACCGCCAAAGTGGAGATCGGCGCGACGGCGGTAGTGTTCGGGCTGGGCGGTATCGGGCTCAATGTGATCCAGGGGCTGCGGCTGGCTGGAGCTGACATGATCATTGGCGTCGATATCAACAATGACAAGAAGGCCTGGGGCGAGCGGTTCGGGATGACGCATTTCGTCAATCCGAAGGAAATCGGGGAAGACGTGGTGCCCTATCTGGTCAATTTGACCAAAAGGCGGGGCGATCTCATCGGCGGCGCCGACTACACGTTCGATTGCACCGGTAACACCACGGTTATGCGTCAGGCGCTGGAATGCAGCCATCGCGGCTGGGGCAAGTCGGTGGTGATCGGCGTGGCCGGTGCCGGCAAGGAAATCTCCACACGTCCATTCCAGCTGGTGACCGGCCGCACCTGGATGGGGACGGCCTTCGGCGGCGCCAAGGGCCGCACCGACGTGCCGAAGATCGTGGACTGGTATCTCGACGGCAAGATCGAGATCGATCCGATGATCACCCATACGCTGCGGCTCGAAGACATCAACAAGGGGTTCGAGATGATGCATTCGGGTGAGAGCATCAGAAGCGTGGTGGTGTATTGATTGACAATTTGCGACATGTGGCGTAAATATTGCGACACATGACGGAGGTTGCCATGCACGGTCTGGCCGAAGCTGCCCAAATGCCCTTTGTGAGCGAGCCTGTATGCGCCTCGGCGCTGCTGGGTGGCAAGCGGCTGCTCAAGCAGGCCGTGCATGACGGGCTCGATGCCCATCAGCTCATCGCGGCCGGCCTGCCCGGTGAGGCGCTGAGCTATCTCGAGGGGCAGTTGACCGTGCTCGATGCCGTGGCCTTCGAAAAGGCCATCGGCATGAGCGTGCGTACGCTGCAGCGCCGCCGCGCCGATCCCGGCCAGCCGCTCAGCGTCGAGCAGAGCGGGCGGGTGTGGAAATTCGCCGAGATACTGGCCAAGGCCACGGCAATCATGGGCAGCCAGCGCGATGCCGAGGAATGGCTCAATGAGCCGGCCATCGGGCTGAATGGCCACAAGCCGCTCGACCTGCTGACCACGTCGGCTGGTGCGGAGCTGGTGGAAACCTTGCTCGGCCAGATCGAATACGGGGTCTATGTGTGACGGCACCGCTGCCCGGCCCGCTGGGCGGAACCGATCTCATTGCCTGGCGGCTCGATGCCAGCCAGTTCGCCGCAACCTGGGATAGCGGGGAGGGCGCCTATCGGTTTGGCGGGCGGTGGAGTAGCGCCGGTACCAGGGCGGTCTATTGTGCGCTCGACGCGTCGACGACCATCCTGGAAGTGGCGGTGCATCGCGGCTTCAAGCGGATGGATACTATTCCCCATGTCCTGACGTCGCTGCGGGTGCTCGATCCGCGCGATGTGTATGTGGTCGAGGCGTCGGTGTTGCCCAATGCGAGCTGGCTGCGCCCCGGCATACCGAGTGCGGGTCAGCAGGCCTTCGGAGATGCATTGCTGCGGGCGCATCCCTTCGTGCTGGTGCCCAGCGTGGTTTCGACCAATAGCTGGAACCTCGTCTTCATCGCGGCGCAAGCTGTTGGACGCTACGCCCTGCGGTCGCAGGAGGGCTCTGCGCTCGATACCAGGCTTCACCCACCGAAATAGACGTGGGCCCTTATTCCAGCCAGATGGTCTCGAAGGCGCCGGCCTCGTGAATATCGATCTGCTCCAATAGTCCGGGGCCAAGATTTTCGAATTTGTGCGGCACATTGGCGGGGCAGACCACGATCTGTCCGGCCGTGGCCTCGATCGTCTCGTCGCCGACAGTGAAGCGCACCCGGCCATTGCGAATGATGAAGGTTTCGGGATAGGGGTGTTTGTGCAGGCGCGGCCCTCCACCTATCTTTTCAGTGTGGACGAAAATCACGCTGATACCAGCGCCATGGGCGCCGCCCTCGAATTCTCCTCGCCAGCTATCGATACCCACTGTGGCATCCGCCCAAGCGGCCTTGTCGATCACCTTTCCCTGCATTTTCGTCTCCCCTTCTGCCTCGAGGACGCATCATGACTCAGCATGCCGACAATCTCTTCATCGTTACCGGAGCGCCTGCCGGCGGCAAGACGACACTCCTCGAAGCTGCCGCGGGCGCTGGATTGGGCATCGGGCAGGAGGCCGCGCGGGCGGTCATCCAGAGCCAGGCCGCGATTGACGGACCGGCGGTGCAATGGCGCAACCCGACCATGTTTGCCGAACTCATGCTGGATCGGGATATCCAGAGCTGGCAGAGCCTGCGAAGTGCGTCCGGACCGGTGCTCTGCGACCGTGGTATCCCCGACCTTGTTGCCTATGGCCGGATGCTCGGGATTGCCGACAGTCAGCACTATCACCGGGCCGCCACGCTTTATCGCTATAATCCGGTAGTCTTCTTCGCGCCGCCCTGGCGCGAGATATTTGCCACCGATGCCGAGCGCATCGAGGGCTGGGAGCATGCGCAGCGCATCTACCAGCCCATGCGTGACGTCTATGAAGAACTGGGCTATCGCATCGTCGAACTGCCCAAGGTGCCGGTCGCCGAGCGGCTGGCCTTCGTGAAAGACGTCATTGCCCATGCCTGAGCCGAGTATTTTCGTCGATGCCGATGCCTGCCCTGTCAAGGACGAGGCCATGCGGGTGGCCGAGCGGTTGGGGCTGGTCATCACGCTGGTGAGCAATGGCGGCGTACGGCCGTCGCGCGATCCGATGATCCGCGTCGTGGTGGTGCCGGCAGGGGCCGACGCGGCCGACGACTGGATCGTGGATGCTGCGCAGCCCAACGATATCGTGCTCACCGCCGATATTCCGCTGGCCAGCCGTGCCATCGACAAGGGCTGCCATGTGCTGGGTTTTACCGGCAAGCCATTCACCACGGCCTCCATCGGCATGGCGCTGGCCATGCGCGACCTCAAGCAGCATCTGCGCGAGACGGGGGAGATCAAGGGCTACAATGCCGGGTTCCGACCGGCCGATCGTTCGGCTTTTCTCAGCGCGCTGGATACGTTGGGCCGCAAGGCTAAATCACTGGCGGGTAAGTAGTCCTTAAGGTTTCGCGAGGGGATTGTTAACCATAATCACGAAAAGTGAGCTCAGCTTTTATCGTGCTGAGTTCAGACCGTGTCGCTTTCGCGTTTTGTTATGTGTCTTGTGGTTGCGGGCGTGGCACTGGCTGGCTGTGCCAAGCCGCCCGAGCCGCATAGGGTGGCCAATACGGCGCCGCTGATCACCAACAGCATCCTGCAGGCCTCGCAGCCCATTTCCCAGCAGCCCATGCCGGAACGGGTCTTTTCGGCCGGCAATCTCGGGGGACGGACGCTGGCCGTGGCCTCAACGACGGACATCATCCTGCGTCCCGGCGAAGTCATCCTGACCTTCGACGATGGCCCGCGGCCCGGCAAGACGACCGAAATTCTTGCCACCTTGCGGGACTTCGGCGTCAAGGCAACTTTCCTGATGCTGGGGTCGTCGGCACAGGCGCATCCGGCGCTGGCGCAGCAGGTGGCGGCGAGTGGCCACACCGTGGGCAGCCATACATTCGATCATGTCGATCTCGGCACGCTCGATCGACAGGCGGCGCTGGACGAAATCGCCAAGGGCGAGAGGGCGGTGCGGCTGGCACTGGCTGGGGGCGGGCAGGTGCTCTCGCCCTTCTTCCGCTTTCCCTACCTGTCGCAGACCGGATTCCTGCGCACCAACCTCATGCAGGGCAGCATGGTCATTCTGGATGTCGATATCGACAGCAAGGATTACTACAAGGATACACCCGAAACCGTCGTGGCGCGGACCATGGCCCGGCTGGATGCGCGGGGCAGTGGCATTATCCTGTTCCACGATATCCACCAGCGCACGGTGCAGACCCTGCCGCTGTTCCTGGCGCAATTGCAGGAGCGCGGCTATTCGGTGGTGCGCCTTGTGCCCAAGGATACCGGTGTCTTCGGTCGCGACGTGATCACGGCCGACGCGCCGCCGCTGCGGGGGACGCTCTAGGCCCCAAGCTTAGCCTTTGGCGTGTCCCAGATGCGTGGCGAAGAACGCCATGACCTCGTCTCGCATGGCATCGGTCTCGGTATGCCCGGTGTCTGGATAGGCGATGTAGCTCAGGTTTTCCGGACTGCCGGATGCCTGGTAGGCGGCTTCGGTTTCCTGGTAGGCGCGTGCGATCGCTGCCGGCGGAGTCAGCGGATCGTCAGCCCCATTGCAGATGAGCTGCGGCCGTGGCGCGACGAGGCCGGCGATCTGTCCCACCGACGTTGCGTGGGAAAACCCGGGAATGGTGAGATAATGGCCGTGCAGGTCGTGATGATCGAGCTCGATCAGTGTCTCGAAATCGGCATAGCAGCACAGATGGGCGACGGCCTTTATGCGAGCGTCGAGCCCGGCCAGCATATAGGCATGGGTGGCGCCCATGGATATGCCGAACGTGCCGATGCGCTCCGCATCGACATCGCTGCGTGCGCAGAGGTAGCTCAGCGCACCGGATAGTTCGCTCAGCATCTGTCCCATGACGGTGTGCCCGCGCCACAGCGTCTGTTTCACCAGCGCGTCTTCCGACACGCCTGACCGTGCGCCGAAACACGGCATGTCGATGCACAGGGTGACGAAACCGGCTCGGGCAAAGACCGGTCCCAGCGGACCGCGCAACGCGGCGCGCCCATCCAGCAATTCGCCCGCTCCGATGTCATAACGACGGCCATGTGCATGGGCATAGAGCATGGCAGGATGGCGACCGGTTGCCTTGGGGCGTGTCAGAAATCCACGAATGCTGGTGCCGGCATAGTCCAGATCGAGGGTCTCGACCACATAGTCGCCGCGGTCTTCCTCCGTCGCTCGAATGACCTGTGGCGCCGGTGCCGGCTGGGCGCGAAACAGCTCCCAGAGCTTTGAAATATAATCCTGTTTGTGCATTTCAGGCTGGAGGGGCGGAATATGGGTCATGTGAAGCCGCGTGGCATTCCCTGTGTTGAGGCCGGTATCCTACTTACGGCTGCGTTGACATGCAACCGGTTGCACTGTAGCGTTTCTAACATTGCTTCAGCGCTTGCTCCAGATTGCGGACCGCGCGGGCAAGGAGGATCGGCGCGTGCCCCGTAGTGGCGCGACAAGGGAGAATTGGTGATGCCTAAACGTAACTTTTTCGCGGCTGCTCTGGCCGTGGCCTTGCTGGCCGGAACCGCGCTGGCCGGTCCGGTCTTCGCGCAGGAAAGCGTGCTGAAATTCGTGCCGTCGAGCGACCTGCCGACGCTCGACCCCAGCCAGACCACGGCCAAGATCACCGGCAATATGGGCTTCCTGGTGTTCGACACGCTGTTTTCGATGGACAGCAACCTGGTCCCGCATCCGCAGATGGTCGACAACTACACGGTGAGCGATGACGGGCTGGTCTATACCTTCGTGCTGCGCGACGGGCTGGCGTGGCACGATGGAACGCCGGTAACAGCCGAGGATTGCGTGGCTTCGCTGGAGCGGTTCTTTGCCAAGGACGGCATGGGCGGGACGCTCAAGGCGAGCACTGAATCCCTGGTCGCGGTTGACGACAAGACCTTTGTGCTGACGCTGAACGCGCCTTATGGCCTGGTGCTGGACGTACTGGCCAAGGTGGATCAGCCCATTCCCTTCATGTATCCGAAGTCGCTGATCGGTGAGGACCCCAATATTCCGTTTACCGTGCCGGTCGGTTCAGGTCCCTATAGCTACAATGCCGAGGAATCCAAGCCGGGCATCCAGTTGGTCTTTGACCGCAACGCGGCCTATGTGCCGCGTTCGGAGCCGCAGGACATGCTGTCGGGCGGTAAGGTTGCCGGAACGGATCGCATTGTCTGGACCTTCATCGCTGATCGCCAGACGGCCGCCAATGCGCTGATGGCCGGCGAGGTGGATTTCGTGGAAGGCCCGCCGGCTGACATGCTGCCCATCCTGCGGGCGGACAGCAACCTGGAAGTGGCGGCGCGCGATCCGCGCGGCGAACTGATCGTCCTGCGCTTCAACTCGCTCAACCCGCCCTTCGACAATGCCAAGGCGCGGCAGGCTTTCGCCATGGTGGTGGATCAGCAGAGCTATCTGCAGGCCGCCGTTGCGCCAGGGGAGGGCAAGGAGTGCCGGTCGATCTATACCTGCGATAGCCCTTATTCCACCGATGTCGGTACCGAGCTTATCGGTTCGGGCGACGTGGAATCGGCCCGCAAACTGGTGGAAGAAAGCGGTTATGGCGGCGAGTCCATCGTGCTGCTGCAGCCCACCGACCTGCCCACGGTGAACAATTTCGCGCTCATCGCGGCGCAGGAATTGCGCAGCATCGGCTTCAATGTCGAACTGGCAGCCTCCGACTGGGCGAGCATCATCCAGCGCCGGGCCAAGACCGAGCCGCAATCGGAAGGCGGATGGAACATGTTCATCACTACCGCTTCCGGCGGTCTGCTCGACACGCCGATCTCGAACCTGCCGGGCAAGACCAATTGCGAAGCGGCCTGGGCCGGATGGCCGTGCGATGAGGAGGCGGAAGCCATCAAGGCACGCTTTGCCCTCACCTCCGATCCGGCGGAGCGTCGTGAGATTGCCGACGAGTTCCAGAAGCGCGTCTATGAGCTGATGACATTCGTTCCGGGTGGCCAATATCAGTTGTTCGATGCCTGGAACGTCAATGTCGATAATGTCGTCATCGGCGCGGCATCGCCGCTCTACGGGGTGACCAAGGTCGCGCAATAGATGATCTCATTCCTGCTCCGGCGTGCCCTGGCAACAGTGCCGGTCATCGCCATCGTCATGCTGGCGGTCTTTCTTGTGGTGCATCTGGGCGGGAGCGATCCCGCCCGGATCATCGCTGGCGACAGTGCCGGCGCCGCCGAGGTGGAGACGCTGCGCGAAGCGCTTGGGCTCAACCGTCCGCTGCCGATCCAGTTTCTCGACTGGGCCGGCAGCACCCTGCGGGGTGATCTGGGAAGCTCGCTGTTCTACGGCACACCTGTCGTCGACATGATCTCCGTGCGCATCGGCCCGACCATTGCGCTGGCCATCGGCACGCTGCTCTTCGCCGTCCTGCTGGGCGTGCCCATGGGCACGTTCGCGGCCGTCACCGCAGGGCGCTGGCCCGACAAGCTGCTGATGGGCGTGGCCTCGATCGGCTTTTCGCTGCCGATCTTCATCGTGGCCTATACGCTGGTCTATTGGCTCGCTTTGGTGCCCGGCTGGTTTCCGGTGCAGGGCTTTACGCCGCCGCAGACTGACTTGGGACAATTCCTGCGGGGCATGACCCTTCCGATCATTACCTTGGGCGCGTTTTACATGTCGCTCTTCGCCCGCGTCAGCCGCGCGGCGGTGCTCGACATGCTCAAGGAAGATTTCGTGCGGACTGCACGGGCCAAGGGCGCCACGCCGCTGCGCGTTCTCACGGCCCACGCCCTGCGCTGTGCCGCGGTGCCGATCATCACCATTATCGGCTCCAGCTTTGCCGGCCTGCTAGGCGGCGTGGTGGTGACTGAGACGCTGTTCAACATTCCCGGCCTGGGCCGGCTGGTTACGGAAGCCATTCTCAAACGCGACTTCCCGATCATCCAGGGCGTCATCCTGGTGACGGCGCTCATCTACATCTTCGTCAACATGGTGGTCGACATGATCTATGCGCTGCTCGATCCGAGGATCCGCCAATGAGCGACGTCGCATCCGCGCCCGCCATGCGGCGGCTGCAGCTCGATCCCGTCACGATACTGGGTCTCGTGGTCCTAGCCGTGCTGATTGCCACCGCCGTGCTGGCGCCGTGGATCAGCCCCTATGGTCCCACCGATATCAATCCCGCCACGCGGCTACAGCCGCCATCGGGTGAACACTGGCTCGGAACCGACCGCATCGGCCGGGACGTGCTGACACGGGCGCTGCATGGTGGCCGCATCTCGCTCACGGTGGGATTTCTTGTCGGTGTCGCCGTACTTTGCGTCGGCGTGCTGCTTGGCCTGCTGGCCGGCTCGGTGCGCTGGCTGGATGGCCTGATCATGCGGGTGATCGACGGTATCATGGCCATGCCGGCGGTGCTGGTCGGCGTTGCCATGGTCGTCATGTGGGGCGGCGGATTGTGGGCGCTGCTGATTGCCATCGGCATTCCCAGCCTGCCCGATACGGTGCGCCTGACACGTAGCCTGGCGCTGTCCATCCGCACCGAACCCTATGTCGAAGCGGCGCGCATGGGCGGGACGCGGCTGCCCATGTTGCTGTGGCGGCATTTCATTCCCAACGCGCTCGCGCCGCTCATCGTCATCGGCACCTATGTCGGCGCCAATGCCATCGTGGCGGAATCACTGCTGAGCTTCCTGGGTGTCGGTATGCCGCCGGAAATGCCCAGTTGGGGCAACATGATCGCCGAGGGGCGCCTGGCCTTCCAGATCGCGCCCTGGGGCGTGTTCGTGCCGGCGCTGTTCCTCACCGCCACGGTTCTCGCCGTCAATCTGGTGGGGGATGGCCTGCGCGATTCCACCGATCCGCTGCGGCTCAAGAGTGACTGACATGAACCAGACCAAAGAGCCTGCAGTGCTCGACATTGCGGGTCTGCAGATCGACCTGCCGATCGGGGCCGACCGTCCGCATGCCGTGGCCAATCTCGACCTTCGCATTCGCCGTGGCGAGATGGTGTGCCTGGTGGGCGAATCCGGCTCGGGAAAATCCCTGACCGCCATGGCCACGATGGGCCTGCTGCCGCGCGTGCTGCAACGCGGAGTGCGCGGGACCATTTCGCTGGCCGGGCGGGACCTGCTGAATATCACGCCGCAGGAGAGGCGGCAGATCGTCGGCCGCGACGTGTCGATGATTTTCCAGGAGCCGATGACCGCGCTGCATCCCGTGGTGAATGTGGGCGCGCAGATCGAGGAGGTCCTCAAGATCCACCGCCCGCAGCTCGGCGCCGGGGAGCGGCGAGAGCAGGTTCTGGCGGCCTTGCAGGCGGTGCAGCTTCCCAGTCCGGAACAGATCAGCCGGGCCTATCCGCATGAGCTGTCCGGTGGACAGCGGCAGCGCGTCATGATCGCCATGGCGCTGATCCTCGATCCCATGCTGCTCATCGCCGATGAACCGACCACCGCGCTGGACGTGACCACGCAGGCCGAAATCCTGCGCCTCATCAAGGACCTGCAGGTGCGGCGCGGCACGGGCGTGCTGTTCATCACCCATGATATCGGCGTGGTCCGCGACATTGCCGACCATGTCGTGGTCATGCAGCATGGGCAGGTGGTCGAGCAGGGTAGCGCTGAGGCCGTGCTGGGAAATCCCCAGCAGGACTATACGCGCGCCCTGATCAACGCCATTCCGGAACTGGGCAGCGTGCGCGCCGAGCCCAAGGAACTCGGGCCGGTGCTGGTGCGCATGACCGACCTGCGCAAGAGTTTTTCGCGTCGCAAAGGCCTGTTCCGCCAGGAGCGGTTCGACGCCGTGGGTGGCGTGGACCTGACGCTGCGGCGCGGGGAAGTGCTGAGCGTGGTGGGGGAATCCGGTTCGGGCAAAAGCACGCTGGCGCGCTGCCTTGCCGGCCTGACTGCCCCGTCCGACGGGCAGATCGTGGTGGGTGGAGATGCCCCGCAAGGTGCCGGGTCTCGCCGGCATGGCCAGCGCGTGCAGATGGTGTTCCAGGACCCCAATCGCTCACTCAATCCGCGCCGCAAAGTGGGCGAATCCATCATCGAGGGGCCGATGAATTTCGGCACCTCGCGGAAAGAGGCCATGGCCCGCGCCGCCGAGCTGATGGAACTGGTCGGGTTGCGGCCGGATTCGCTGGATCGGTTTCCCTACCAGTTCAGCGGCGGGCAGCGGCAGCGCATCTGCATCGCCCGCGCGCTGGCCTTGCAACCCGAGGTGCTGATTGCCGACGAGGCTGTTTCGGCTCTCGATGCCACGGTGCAGCAGCAGGTGGTGCGGCTGCTCGACGATATCAGGCGGCGGCTCGACCTCAGCATTCTCTTCATCACCCACGACCTGCGCGTGGCGGCCCAGATCAGCGATACGATCGTGGTGATGCAGCGCGGCAGGATTGCCGAGGCCGGCAGCGTCGCGGCGGTGCTGGGCAGCCCGCAATCGGACTACACGAAACGGCTGCTGGCGGCGGTGCCGGGCCAGAAACACAGCTTCACGGAGATAGAAGCGAATGACTAACCCAGTCAGGGTTTTCGACGGGCATAATGATGTGCTCGGGCGGCTCGTCATGTCGGGCGTGGCCGATCCGGTCGGTGCCTTCCTCAATGGTTCGACGGATGGTCATATCGACCTGCCGCGCGCGTTGAGGGGAGGCGTGGCCGGCGGGCTGTTCGCCGTTTTCTGCCCGTCGGGCGGCAGTTTCGATTTTGCCGAGCATCGTACGGCCGACGGCGTCGACATGCCGCTGCCGGGTCTGCTGGCGCTCGAAACCGCCCAGGCATCGATGCTCGCGCAGGTCGCACTGCTGCGTCGCATCCTGGACCAGGCCGGTGGCCGGGTGGCACTGTGTTTGAACCGGGCGGATATCGAAGCGGCCTTTGCCGCCGGCAAGCTTGCCATTGTGCTGCATCTGGAAGGCGCCGAGCCGATCGACGCGAATTTCGACATGCTGGAGGTGCTGTATGCCGCCGGGCTGCGATCGCTGGGACCGGTCTGGAGCAGGCCCAACCGGTATGGCTACGGCGTTCCGTTCCGCTTTCCCAGTTCACCCGATACCGGGCCGGGTCTGACCGACGCCGGGCGCGAGCTGGTGCGGCAGTGCAACCGGCTCGGCATGCTGGTCGACCTTTCGCACATTACCGAGCAGGGCTTTTGGGATGTGGCCAAGCTGTCGCAGTCACCGCTGGTGGCGACGCATTCCAACGCCCATGCTTTGTGCCCGGCCGCCCGCAACCTGACCGACCGTCAGCTCGATGCCATCAGGGATTCCGACGGCATGGTGGGGCTCAACTTCGCCACCGCCTTCCTGCGGGATGACGGCGACATGCGCGCCGATACGGATATCGCGCTCATGGTGCGGCAGCTCGACTATCTGATCGAACGGCTGGGCGAAGGTCGGGTAGGGTTCGGCTCGGATTTCGATGGCGCGGTGGTGCCGGAGGCCATTGGCGATATTGCCGGCATGCCTGTTCTGACCAAGGCGCTGGCCGATGCCGGCTATGGCCGGGAGCTGATCGAACGGCTGGCCTGGCGCAACTGGATCGATGTGCTGGGCCGCATTATCGGGTGAGGCGGTCGACCGCCCTTATCGCGCCCAATAGCGACAAGCCGGTATGATAAAGCGGGTCGAGATCGGGTGTTGCCGGCACCCGGTCCACCGGTCCGGTCCAGTCGCGGTTCTGGAAGGCCATGGGCGCATCGGAACGCAGGTAATTCTGCCAGAAAGCGCTGTCCGCCCGGTGCCAGAATTCGATGAACCGCGCGTCGCCGTTCCGCTCATAGGCCAGGGCCGTCGCCCGGATCGTCTCGGGCAGCGTCCACCAGGGGAAATGGGGTTCGAGCACCGCGCCGGTCTTGACGGATACGGCAATGCCGATGCCGGGGCCGTGAAACCCGGCCTCGCAACTGGCCTGCAATCCCTGCAGCAATTGTGGAATACGCGGATCATCCGCAGCGACGAAGTCGAGGGCGAAGCCGAAAAACTCGATGGCATGGCCCGGATTGCATAGCTCGCCGTCCGGCTCGTCGCGCAGCAGATGCGTTTTGGCATCCATGTGGCGGTTGAGAACATGATCGATGAAGCGATTGCCGAAGGCAGCATCGCTCCCATGGCCCAACTCCTGCAGCAGGGCCGCGGCGCCGAGCAGGATCATGCGGGGACCGTAATTTTCGCGCTCGCCGGCCAGGGCTGCCGCATCGAGCGGCTGGCGCTCATTCTGGATGAAGCGTCCCTTTTCCAGATCGGCAATGAGCACCTGCATATGCCCGCGCCAGGTGGCTTCGCGCGGTGTGTCGAAGCGCTGGGCAGCGGCAATGAGGCCTTTCAGCATGAAGGCCTGCGAATAGGTGGCAAAGCCGGCGCCCGATAGCTGCCGATGCGCCTGGCCGGTGGCATCCATGTGAACGGGAATTCGGGCGCCATCGTAGAGGAAATAGCCGTTGCCATATTCCGCATAGAGCGCGGCGAGGCTGTCGTAGAGTGCGCGAGCCCTGTCCATGGCCCGTGCGGCCAGATCAGGGGCTTCGGCCTGCAGATAATCGGCATGGGTCACCAGCGCTTCCAGCCCGCGGCCCTGGATCCAGCCATAGGTGAATTGCGGTGCCCTCAGGCCGTCATCGGGACCGTAGTCGGCCAGCGTCAGGCTGTTGACCTTGGTATTGAGCCACCCACCGGGCAAAGCGGGGCGATCGAGAAGCCATTGCAGGCTTGCCTGGTTGAGGGCCACATATTTATTGCGCCAGTCGCGCAACTGGCTGTTGCGATCGCCACCCGTCATCCCACAACGCGCTCCCCGCGCAGATAGACGTTGCGGATATCGAGGTTGGTTTGCCCCGGTTTCCAGTCGAAGCAGATCAGGTCTGCTGCGGCGCCGATTTCCAGCCTGCCGCGACCGCCCATCAACCGGCCGGCCTGACGGCTGGCGAGGTCGAGCGCCTCGGCGAGCGTGATGTCGGCCATGGCGATGGCGCTGGCGACGCCTTCGGCCAGGTTGCGTGCCGCGCCGGCAAGGTAAGGCGTGCCGGCCAAACTCAGCCGCCCATCAGCGCTCAATTCGACGTCTCCGCCAATCGGCTGGTGATAGCGACCCGGCGACAGTCCGCCCAAAGCCACGGCATCGGAAACCAGGAAGGCCCTGTTCGGACCTTTGGCGCGCAGCATGACCTTGAACGTATCGGCATCGAGATGGTGGCCATCGGCGATCAGCCCGGCAGTGAGCCGGTCGTCGGCCAGTTGGGCCCAGATCGCGTTGGGATGCCGGGGCAGGGTGGCGGCAATGCCATTGCCCAGATGGGTCGAAATGCTCGCACCGGCCTCGGCTGCCGCCGCAATCTGGGCTGGCGTGGCATGGGTATGACCGATGGCCACCTGAGTGCCCATGCGCACCAGGTGCCGGATCTTCTCGGGTGCGTCGGGGCTGTGCGGTGACAGTGTCACCATGCCGACCAGCCCGTCGCAGGCCGCTTGCCAGCGCTGGAATTCGTCTAGATCGATAGCGCGGATATGGGCCGTCGGATGCGCGCCGCGGGCGCCATCCTCGGCTGAAATCCAGGGGCCTTCCACGTGAATATGGCCGATCATCTGCGCCAATACGGGGTCGCCGGCGCGCGCCAGCGCGATGGTGCGCAGCCCGTGCAGCAGGCCGGCTTCGCTCGCGGTGATCAGTGTGGGCGCAAAGCTGGTGACCCCGGTTTGCAGCAGGACCTGGCCCAAGGCGCGAACGGTGGCCGCGTCCAGCGCGCCGGAATTGAGATCATGGCCGGCATAGCCATTGACCTGCAGGTCGATCAGTCCGGCGGCCAGGTAGTGTTTCGCATCAGTGGCCGGCTCGATGCGGGTGATCAGCCCGTTTTCGAAATGAATGCGTTGCGGCTGCCCTGTTGTCGGGTCAATGCCGGAAATCTCGCCGCTGCCGCTCATTGGGGATAGGATTCCTGATCGACATAGAGGGTGCAGTCGTTGTGTCGGCGCAGGATGCTCGCCGGGCAGGCGGTGTCAATCGGCCCGCGAATAGTGCTGCGCACGGCTTCGGCCTTGCTGGCGCCCGGCACGATGCAGATCAGCCGATTGCCGGCCATTAGCTGCGGTATCGTGAGCGTGATCGCGTGCTGGGGTACATCGGCCACGGTGGCGAATTCGCCATCGTCGACCTGCTGCTGGCGGCAGATCAGGTCCAGTTCGACCACCTTGACGGTCAGTGGGTCGTTGAAGTCCGCGACCGGGGGTCGTTGAAGGCGATGTGGCCGTTGACGCCGATCCCGAGGCAGACGAGGTCGATGGGCGCGGCGGCCAGTTTTGCGGCATAATCCTGTGCGGCCGCTTGCGCATCGCCGTCGGGTTCGATGAGGTGCACGGCGGCCAAGGGCAGGTGATCGAAGACATTGCGCTTCAGCCAGTTGCCGAAACGGGCAGGGTGTTCGGCCGGCAGCCCGACATATTCATCCATGTGGAAGGCTTCCATGCGATGCCAGTCTATGCCGTCCTGCTGACGCAGCAGGGTCAGGGTGCCCAACTGGCTGGCCGCTGCCGCGAACACGGCGCGGACCCTGTCCTGCCGGGCCAGGAGGGACCGAAGGGAATCCGCGATAGCCAGCGCCGATTGCTGCTCGAGCGCAGCGCGATCCGGGACGTGGTTGACCGTGAAACCCGACTTTTGCGACATATTCTCTTTGCCTCCCTAATGGTGCCGAACTGAAGCCGCTGGCCGGGCGGAGAGGTGCGTCCGGTCGTCCTCACATTGTCATGCGCACTATCATGCAACCGGTTGCCAAGTCAATGTAGCGAAATCTCGACAAATGTGGCAAACAGTAACCAACGCAGCGTTTGGCGAGGCAAAGCATGAACTGGACAGGCGGCAAGCGGCCCACGATCAGCCAGGTGGCGGCGCAGGCTGGCGTGGCGCGTTCCACGGTCTCGCGGGCCTTCTCGCAGCCTGAAAGGCTGACGCGCGAAACGGTTGCCCGCGTGCTCGAAGTGGCCAAGCAGCTGGGCTATACGCCCAACCCGGTGGCGCAGGCGCTCAGCACGGGCCGTTCGCGCAATATCGCCCTTGTCGTGCCCGACGTGGCCAATCCGTTTTTCCCGCCCTTGATCCGCGCCGCGCAGCGCAAGGCCGAGGAGTATGACCTCTGCGTCTTCCTCGGTGATTCCGATGAAAAGCCTGAGCGCGAGGATCAACTGCTCGAGCGCTTTGCCAGCCAGGTGGATGGCGTTGTCCTTGTCTCGTCCCGGCTCTCGGATACGCAGATATGGGCCTATGCCCAACGCATGCCGCTGGTGCTGATCAATCGCGATATCGACAATATGCTGCGCGTGCTGATCGACAGCGCGCCGGGCATGGAGGATGCGGTGACCCATCTGGCCGAGCTCGGCCACCGGCACCTGGCCTATGTCAGCGGCCCGGCGACCTCGTGGTCGAATGCGCAGCGTCGCACCGCGTTTCGCAATGCCGCAAGGCGGCAGGGGCTCGAAGTGTCTTCGATCTCGGCGAACCGGTCGACCTATGAAAGCGGGCGGAAATCGGCGGAGCGAGTGGTCGCCTCGGGGGCAACGGCCTGCGTGGCTTTCGACGACTTGCTGGCGCAAGGCATATTGGCCGGCCTGGCCGACCTTTCCGTCGCCGTGCCCGAGCAGATCAGCGTGGTCGGCTGCGACGATGTCTTGGGATCGACGACCAGCCCGGCGCTGACCACGATCTCCAACCATTGCGTGGCGGCCGGCGAAGTGGCGATTTCCCTGCTTGTCGACAATTTCGGCGGCTCGCCTGCCGTCGATGTCCGGCACGTGCTGAAGACCCATCTGGTGATCCGCAACAGTACCGCCGCCCGCAAATGACGTCGGCAGGCTCCCGGCCTCAGTCCTCGTCGTCTTCTTCGACATCGGTCAGGTAGACCGAGATTTCGATATCGATGCCGTGGCCGGCAATGGCGGCGGCCACGTGGGCGGGCAGGCGGGTGGACATGGCCTCGCCATGCTCGGGATAGTCAAAGGCGATGTCGAGCACGGCCTTGCCGATGCGGCGGTCTTCCAGCATGGCCGCAATGGCGGGGCCGGAGCGCTCGGCCAGTTCCAGCAAGGCCCGCACCGGATTGTTCACCGGCACATCCACCTGGGCATAGAAGCTGCCTTCGGCGTCTTCCGGCTCATAGCGGCTGGCGAGCTGTTTCAGCGCGGCATCGAGGGCGTATTGGTCCAGCGTCACGCCCGAGAGGCGCAGGGCCATGGCAAAGGGGGCAAACTGGCTCATCAGGACCGTCCAGCGGTGGCGGCGAACAGCGCGATGGCAGCGGCGTTGGACACGTTGAGCGACTTGATCGGGCCAGGCATGTCGAGTTTGACCATTTCATCGCAGAGTTCGCGGGTGCGCTGGCGCAGGCCCTTGCCCTCGGCGCCCATGACGATGGCCAGCAGCTGATCGCCGGTGCGCGGCTTGAGCTGATGTTCCGATTCAGAATCAAAGCCCAGCACCAACATGCCGCGCCCTTTGAGTTTTTCCAGCGCGTCACCCAGGTTGCGCACCTCGATCATCGGCACCAGATCGAGCGCGCCGGAGGCCGATTTGGCCATGACACCGGTTTCGCGCGGGGAGTGGCGGGCGGTGGTGATGACCGCATCAGCGCCAAAGGCGCAGGCGGTGCGCAGGATGGCGCCGACATTATGCGGATCTGTGATCTGGTCGAGTACGACGACGAGCCTGAGCGGCTTGATGTCATCGAGCCCGAAGCGGCTCACCGGATCGACCTCCAGCGCTGCGCCCTGATGCACGGCATCATCGCCCAGCAGCCGATCAAGCTCCTTGGGCGTGGTTTCCTTGACCGCCACCTTGCCGAGCTCTCCGGTCTCCCTGAGCCGGTTGAGGGCGTTGGGCGTGGCCAGCAGCACCTTCTTGATGCGGTTGCTGTTGTCCAGCGCGGCGCGCACCGTGTGCAGGCCATAGAGATAGACCGGCCCGGTATCGGGATCGTATTTCGGCTTGGGGGGAAACTTGTTGCGGCTCATGGCAATGCCCTAGCGCCTTTGCGGCGGGCCAGCAAGCATGTCTGGTGCGGGAAGGGCGTTGGTGGAGGGGACTGGACTGCACCGTATTATATCGGCCAATGCCTTGGCGTGGCTAACCCCCTCAAAAGCCCGCATTGATGCAAAACGCCTTTTTGCCAGCCTTGGCTAACTGCCGCCGATCGCCTTCATGGCCCGATCCGCGAGCTTTATCTGGTCCGCTGCCTTCGTGTAGCGCGTGACCTCCTTATCGGTCTGGTGACCGGTAATTGCCATGATCTCCTTGTTGCTACAGCCGGCCTCCGCCATGCGCCTGGCTGCCGCCTTCCGAAGCCCATGCGACGTGCATTCGGGTAGTTCGGCCGCGTTGCACCATTTCCTCATCCGGTTGCCGAATCCGTTGGCCGTAAAGGGCTTACCGAATTGCGTGAGCAGGATCGGCAAGTCAGTCCGTTCGGCGCTCGCCAGAATTTCGGCAAGGTCCGAATGGATGGGGATCGATAGCATCGCGTCGGTTTTGAGCTGGCGCACACGCATTCGGTCACCCGAGATGTGCTGCCACCCCATCCTCACCATGTCGGATCGTCGTTGGCCAGTATAGAGCATCAGACCCATGGCGAGCCGGGCGCTCGTGCCTATCGGGTAGTGGTCGCAGAACTTCTCGATGTCGTCCTCGGACCAAGTGTGGAAGCCGTCGCCGGAGAGCTTGAAGCCCTTGACGCGATAGGTTGGGTCATCGGCTCGCCACTCGTCGTCCATGGCCAGCTTCATGAGGATCCGTAGACGGTCGAGCAAATTGTTCGCCGCGGCTGGCGTTGCCGACATGGCGCCGATGATGGCTTTGATGTGGGCTCGGGTCAGGGTGGCGACCTGCTTGTCACCGTGGGCCTCGCGGAAGCGCTCCAGCATGTTGCGATAGGTCTTGCGCGAGCTTTCGGCCAGGCCGGTGAATTCCGGAGTGCCATAATAGACTGCGATCAGGGCCGATATCGTGCCCGGCTTCGTTCTGGCGCTGGTGCGGACACGCTTCTCGGGCTCGCCGGCTCGTGCGGCCTCGTATTCCTCATGCCAGCCATCCTGGCCGGGCCGGGTCTTGAGATAGACCGTGGGCTGGCCCTTAGCCCGATAGCGGAGATGCCATTTCTCATGGCGGTCCTTGAACTCAGTGACGCCCTTTGGCAGTCCGCTTTTCTTGGGCATCGAAAACCACGTCCCACTCGTTCGGTTCCGAGGTATCATCGACCGGCTTGCCGAAATCCGCAACTATCCTGCCCGAGCGATCTATAATCACGCGACGCACGTCCACTCCGGCCGATTTGGCGCCTTTGAGCAGCTTCGAGATGTCGCCTTGGGTGAAAACGGCAGGTTTCGTCATCCCCACCACCCCAGCCACTTACCGGCTTCAACAAAGCCCCACCCAACAAGGATGATAGAGCCGAGTACGGCCATGTTCCGCCAGTAGCGGGGATGCATGGGGCTCATGGCTTCACCTGTGCTGCTGAGAGCATGGAACGGTAACAGGCTTCGGATATGGCGTCGTGATGCACGTGGCCGAGCTTCACAATAGCATCGCCTGACGCTGCCCACATTTCTTGCGTTGGCTCTTTCGGCACTACCGCAAAGCCGGCAGCATCGAGAGCGGAGAGGGCGGCTTCTGCTGCAGGGACGCTTTGCCGCCATGTCACCTCGCCACCGTAGATCGACTTGCTCACGGCCCTTGCCATCACCTCCACGGGGTCAGCCATTGCTCTGATCCTTGGTGAGCCACTTCTCGCCGTAGACATGCACGACGCGGGTGCCGTCCTGCTGCAGGACAACGCCGGGCTTGCCCTCGCGAGTGGTGTAGTGGCCGATCACGTCGCCGGCAAAGCCATCATGGACGATGCAGAAATGACCTGTCGGGCGAGCTTCCACCCCATAAGGTGATGGAGAGGCGGAGAAATACGGACGTGTGAATTCGCGCTCACGGGTGACGGTGGTGTAACCGCGCTCGATCAAGATGCCTTGAATGAAGCCCAGCCAGCGCATTGCCTTCGACTGGTCGCGCATCGTGCCTATCTGGTTAAGCATCCACTTGATATGAGCCGCGGTGGTGCCTGGCTCCGGCTCACACCGGGCCGGCATTGCAACATCGCCCGGCAGCATGTCGTAGTAGTGATCGATGATCGCTTCGGCCATCACCCATTCCCCACCCTGAGAGGGCCGGGAAGCGAATGCAGCGGTGAGGGCGGCGCGGGCATCTGATGCGTATCCGCGCCAGTCTCGATCCACTAACCATTCCACAGCGTCGGCGGCATGGCCGGCCAGATACTTGTTTCGGCACAAGGCACGCGCGACTGTCTCCACCATCTCTTCGGTGATCTCGGTCATTTGGCGCTCCCGACGATAGCGGAGAGAGGGTCGAGGCCCTTTTCGGCCCGCCAGTCGTCAAAGGTATGATCGCCGTCGAGCACCATGCGCATTGCCATGACGGCGACCTGCACGGCTTCCTTGCGCACCCGGTCGCTACTTTCCTCAAACGTGGCCGTGGCAAGCTCGCCCACTTCCTCGACCAGGGCCGCGAAGGTGACATTCTTGCCGGGAAATTTGGTCCGCGCTCTGGTCAGTTCAGCTAGGATTTCGGAAGCCAGCACCTGTTCATCCGTCACCCCTTCTAGTGATGCTGGGGAGGCTTGTGCAGAAAGAGCCGTGGCGGCTTCGGGAACGAGGTTGCGCAATTCCAATAGGTCATCGAAGCCGGGACCGAGTTCTTCGACTGCGCCGGGCTTTATCCGGTTTTCTGGCCACTCTGCGACCTTCGCGTATGCAGTCCTCAACCTCTCCACCAGCCCTGCATGGTCAGGGGCAGGGTGGGCGGCGAGAAGGAAGCGGTCGCACATAATGTCGAACACTTCCTGCGCGGTGCGGTTCTCGATGCCGATGATGGGTCGGGTCAAAGCCTTCTGGTCAATGGTCATGGCTTTGCTCCATTGAGGGGGGGGAGAGGAAGGTATCTGCGATGGAGCGATAAAGAGCCCCGGCGTAGCATGTTCCGTCCGGCGCTTCTGTGTTGGCTATCTCTCGCAGCACCTCTACCGCCGCATTGGCGCGGGCTCGCCACTTATCCCTGTCATCGCTGACCACCTGATACTTCGCGGCTATCTCACGCAGGTCATCTATCTCCGCATCCTTGGCGGCGATGATATCGGGTGCGGGGGAGGCGACAGGGACCGCGGCAAGAGCTTCGGTGGCGCGGCGCTCAATAATGTCGGTTAACTCGGGCGCATAGACGATGCAGGCCATCGGATCATCTTCCGGGCTGTTGCGCTCGATCTCGCATACATCCACCGTGATCCTTGCCGCGAGTTGCTGAACCCACTTGCCGGCCTCCCCACCTGATAGAGAAGGGGAGCGGCAGTTCCATGCGGCGATGGCTTCGGATTGGGTCGGCAAGTAGCCGGTCATTGCCCAGCAGTTCTCCGCTCGGCACATCACATAGTGGCTGTTATCGAGTGTTGTGCCGGCAAAAGCTTGGTCGCCACAAAACGGGCACGGCAGCAGGCTCACCCTGTTTGCATCTACTGTCATGGGGTTTCCTCGGTCGGCGCCGCCAGAAGCTTGGCAGCTTGGATGTGTTCAAGGACCGGCCGGCCATCTGCCGCGATCATGTAGGGGAGGAACACGCCGGCAAACGACAGGACGCCTGTCTCAACGGCAGTGATCTGGCCTTTGACCCAATCCCGCAGGACGGAGTTGACAGCGATCAGGCCCTTGTCGAGCGCGGCCTGCTCGTACTGCTGACGGGTGGAGCGGCGCTGTGGTGTCCACGGTTCGGCTTTGAGGAACATCGCAGCCCAGCCCTTCGCCGATGCCCGCAGTTGGACGCGGTTGCCGCGATGTTCGAAGGCCAACAGCACCTCATGGTTCTGATAGTCATCCATGAAGCCGACATTGCTGCAGCCGAAACGGCGCAGGATATTGGTGATCTCGGTGCGGGCAGCAACGCCGCTGGTCGCGCTGGCGTAAGGCACTGACGCCTTGCTCATGGGGTGGAATCCTCGAAATAGGCCAAGCCCACACCTTTGGTGAGGCGGCGGGTGGCACTGTGCTGATTGTTGCCCTTGCCGAGGCGCTGGGACGGCATGGAGACTTTGGGGAGGGCAATGCCCTGGTCCTTGTCGGAAACCCGCTTGACCTTGGCCTGAGCGGGAATATCGAAGGTGCGGGTTTTGTAGCCGTGGCAGTCCGGGCAGCAGGTGACGCAGTTATCCAGCGTGTCGCTGCCTTCCTCGGTAGCAGGCATGGGATAGTGATCGAATTCCTTGGCGCCGCCCTTGAACGGCACATTGCATCGCTGGCCTGCGTCTAGGCCGTAGACCTCGCCCTCGGCCTCACAGCGCCCGCCTGAGCGTTCGTTGGCCTGCCTCATGGTGGCTTTACTGAACTCGTAGCGGCGGGATCTAGCCATGATCCACCTCCGGCAGCGCGAGGATGGTCAGCTTGAACCTTGGCCCGTCGTCGGTATCCTCGACTGTCAGCAGACCGGCCCGTTCCATCCGGCGAAGTGACTTGTGGCCTTCCTTCGGAATATTGGTGTCGACGCCAGGGCATATGCTGCCGCCGGCATCTGCGATCAAACGGAGGAGCTGGCGCTCTTGGTCGGTGAGCTTTCTCACGCTGATGCCCCTTGCCGATGAGGCTCGCACCATCCATCCTTTTGCCGATGGAGGACTCGCCGATGAGTACGAGAAGTGGGGTGTGGCTGGTGACCAAATATGACGGCACCAGCAAAGTTTGGGAGCGCGAGGTGAAGGCCGGTGAATACACTCGCAACAAAGTCCAAGACCTGTTGACGAAACTGGCCTGCACCCATCTGACAGATGACGAGGTCTGGCTGATGGCAACCGGACAAGACACAGGGCTGACGCACGTTCGCGCAGAGGCTGGAACTCTCAGCGCGGGAGAAAATCCGCACTACGTCGCCAAGCATTTTCCGTAACGTCATTCGGCTGCCACCTTCTCACTGCGCGCCATGTCGGCACAGTTGGCGGACACCAGCGCGGCAGCAATCGGCGGGCAGACGCTATTGCCGCACATGCGCACCTGAGCGGTCTTGGTGAGCGCGCGCCGGCTGCCGTCGGCGAACACGCCTGTTTCGATCTCGTAGCCAGCCGGGAATCCCTGCGCCTTGAACAGTTCGCGCGGGGTGAGCATCCGCATGCCGATGTCCACGATCTCGTAGGGCTCGCCCTCGACCATCACCAGGCCGAACCGATCCTTGGTGGTGACCGCGCCCATCGGCGCATCGGCGTCATGCCCATCGGGGCCGATGCCGTAATATTTGAGAAGGAAGGCACGAACCTCGGCCTGGTGCGTGCCGTCAGCCGTCACCGTCGGTGCGGGCTGCTCAACATCGGACATGCGCCGGTCGCTGCCCTTCATGTTCATCAGGCCGGCCGAGACGACCGCCTGCTGGCTTCCCGTGGCGGTGACGGACGAGATGGGATCCTCGGCATGGTGGCCGGCATGAACGCCGCCGGCGGGCATCGTGTTGTGCTGCGCGAGGAATGCGGCGACCATGGCGTGCTTCGCGCCGCCGGCAACAACCGTGCCCAGCGGCTTGCCGATATCCAGTGCACGGGGCTCCTGGCCGGGCCGTTCGCCATATCCGGTCTGCACCATCGTGGCGGCGATGATCTGGTTCTGGTCTTTGTCGCTCGCTGCGATCGTGCGGTGCGGCTCATCGGCTGCCCGGTGCGACCCGCCGTGCTGCGCGGACGATAGGATCGGCGCAACCAGAACAGTGTCAGCCTTGGTCGTGCCGGTCGCGCACGGTTCATCGGCCGAGCGCGGGCGGCTCTGCCCGGCCCGGCCGCCGACGCCGGCCAGCACTGGCGCGACCAGGGACAGCCCGGCGCCGCCTGCCGTGACGGTATGGGTGGGCTTGTCGGCCTCGTTGTACGGCTTGCCCGCGTTCCGCATGGTCATCAGGTGCGGCATGACCACGCCAGGCGGCGCAGCGCCGCCAGGGCGCTTTATGAAGCTGTTGGCCGTGACGGTCGGCAGCGGCGCGTCGATGTCGGAGCCGACTGCGCCGGTCTGGAACTTGATGATGAACGGCTTGGCCGCGTCAAGCACGTACCGCTTCACGCCCTTGGCGATGCGGGCCATCGTGTTTTCGGCCAACGGGCGGATGGCCCGCACGCCGAACTTGGCCATGATCTCTTCGCTGGTATCGAAGATCGACGGGCACGGAATCGACCAGTCGATCACATGACTCGCGGCGGTGTGGTACGGCAGTCGGCCGGGGCCGTGCGTCGGCGCTGGCCAGACGATGGGCTTGCCGTCGCAGCGAGCAATCAGGAACAGGCGCTTGCGCGTGGTCGGCGCGCCATAGTCGCAGGCGCGCAATTCCTTCCACTCGACCTTGTAGCCGTGCTTCTTGAGAGCGGCGATCCACTCATTGAAGGTTTCTCCCTTGCGGTCTGGGCATGGAAAGATGCCTTTCGGCGTATCGACCAGCGGACCCCAGGTCTGGAACTCCTCGACGTTCTCAAGGATGATCACACGCGGGCGCACCCGCTCTGCCCACAGCACCACCGTCCAAGCAAGATCGCGTATCTCGCGCTTGACCGGTGCGCCGCCCTTGGCCTTGCTGAAATGCTTGCAGTCTGGCGATGCCCAGAGCAGGCCGACCTTGCGCCGACCGACCACGTCCATGGGATCGACCTTGTAGATGTTCTTCGACAGGTGGACCGTCTCGGGATGGTTCGCGGCGTGAAGTGCCAGGGCCTCGGCGTCGTGATTGATGGCATAGTCGGGCGAACGGCCGAGGGCCATCTCGATTCCGGTCGATGCCCCGCCGCCGCCGGCGAAGCTGTCGACGATCAATTCATCAGCGTCCGGTGTGCCCTGGTCGAGCATCCAGAAATCGGGCGGGAGGTGAGCGTTCATGCTGCCACCTTCCTCGGCAAAGCCTTAGGAGGCTCCCGTTCAATCCATCCATTTCCAGACCGAGTGAGGATGATAGGAATCTCGATCCAGTTTCCGTTCTTGTCACAGGTGTATTTGGTGGTGAGGACAGAGGTGCCGGTCATGCTGATACCTCAATGGACGACAGGGCGGCATAGCCAGCCTTTGTGGGCATGTATCCGGCGCCTCGCGGGCCCTCCTCATCCCAGCTCATCCGGCAGAACTGCAGCATGCCCTTACGAGCCAGGGCGCGGACAAACCTGCGCACGCTTCCCTTCGGCATCTCGGCGCGCAATGCGACGGTCGCGAAGGGCAGGACATTGTTCTCTTCGCAGGAGCCCTGCCAGGCCAACAGCGCCTTCCGTTCGTTCTCGGTGAGGCCCATCAGAAGCCTCCCCAGATCGGAGCATCAAACCTCATCCAGTAAGCAGCAGCTATCATCAGCGCCGACCAGGTGAGGACGAGGGTGGTGTTGAGGGTGAGGGTCATTTGCTGCCCTCCGCGATCATGGCGTCGGCAAAGCGGTAAGCGCCGGCGCAGATCGACGTTAGATCAGCGGCCTCAAGCGGGTTATTCTTGCTGAAGGCGCCGGTCAGCATGGCTTGCATGGCCAGCCCGGCCAGCCACTCGCGGCGCGTCATGCCGCTGGCGCCGGTGATTGTTCCGCTGTGGGGATGCTTCACAAGCGCCGGCGGGAAAGCGTGGCCGCCATTGTCCCGCCGGCTCATTCTGCCGCCTCCACATTATCGTGGTTCAGATCGGTATCGCCTTCGACGGCGGTACGGGCTTCACGGTCCTTGATCTTTTCGAGGCCGGTATTCACGCCGTGGGTCTCAAAGAAGCGCGCGATCAGTTCGTCGGACTTGCGGCCGTTTTCTTCCACCTGTTCAGCGGTGAGCGGCGCCGGGGCAGATCGTTTGATCCGCGGGCGGTCCCAAATATATTGCTGTCTCCATCCCTTTACGGTGCGGGCCATGATCAGCCTTTCCTGCTGCCAGCCGGCAGCAATTTGTTGATATCGTTGAGGGTGAGGCGAAGGGTGTCCGCCTTGCGGATGGTTTCACGGGAAAGAAGGCCGCCATTGCCGCCCTTGCCCATGTTGCCGGAGTCATCGAAGGTGACGGCCTGAACCAGATCACCAGCCTGACTGACCACCTGACCGACCCCGCCCATATCGGCGGCGAAGATGATGCTGCGGATAGACCGCGCAGTTGCTCCGGCATCGAATTCAGCAAACGCCCATGTCGCCAGGCTGGGCGATACCGCCTCAAGCTCGTCTATGAGCTGCTGCTGGGCGCCCTGTTCGTAATGGTCGATCATGGAAGAAATCGGCGGGCCGGTTATTGGCCTGACCCGCCGCCCAGGGAGGGGAGGGGTTAGGCGGCCAGCGGGAACAGGGCGTTGAGCTTGTCCGCCTGCACTTCGGCGGAGTCCTTCGGCAGGCCACGGCGAACGAACCGCCCTTTGGAAACGTCAAAGACGTTGAACTTGCCGGCGTTCTTCAGGCTCTCGTAAACTTCGTACCGCTTCGCCATTTTCCATCTCCATAGAGGCAATCGCCTCGCTGATCTGATGGGCAGACGATATCACCAATCTGGTGAATGTAAAGTGATGAAATGACCAAAGTGGTGATTATGCGCGCAACGGCAGAAAACCGACTCGACTCCTGCCGGGTTCTGAGTCGTTAATGCGGAATGAGAACAGACAGGGAACAGTATGGATGCGCGAGGTAACGCAGTTTGTCGTCATTTTCCCCGGCCGCTTCATCGGCACGGGCAGGGATGAATGGAAGTTATTGCTTCGCGCAATGCATGCCGAATACCCGCACTACTCGTTTGAGGCGGGGCGCGGCCACAACCTGGACGAGGACTTCAAGGTGATCCCGGTAGTGGGCACGGTAGGGGAAGGGTGGCAAGACGCAGACGAGGTCTATATGTGCAAGCCGCTCGACCCGAGCGTCATCCCCGACCTGGTGAGGACGCTGCAAACCTATGAGGCGCTCGGTGCTAGCGTGAACTAAAATTGCGCAGGGTAAATTGGTTCGACCTTCAGCAGGACATGAGCCGTTCGAACCAATTCGCCCTCCTTCAGAACCCGTTTCCGGAGAAAGTGGCCGATTGCTGGCAAGCCGCTGAGTTCCCTGTTTAGGCGAGCTAAGGTCTCGGCGTCGATTGCTTTATCAACTTTGCCCCGAAAGGTGCGTAGGTTCTCGTCGTCCGCCCGAAACTCGAACATGTGGGATTCGGGTAGTGTTCCGGTCAGGGCGCCTTTCATCGAAATCTCGTCCTCGAGTATTTTCGTTGTACGTGCCCTCGCGGCCGCCCGTTCGACGGCTTCCCCGGTTAGTCGGAACTCAGCGTCGTTGGCGACGACGCGAGCTGTGGCCCCGAAGCTCTTTAGGGTGCCAAGGAAGTTGCCTGCGGCCATGAGAACTCGTTCATCGAAGGCCGAAACATCTTCCTCAAACTTCTCATCGCTGTCCTGAGCGAACGATTGCAAAAGATCGCCAGCCGCGTCGACTGCTCCTTTGAGCGGGCTTTCGATAATTGTCGTCTGGTCCACCATCTCTTCCAAAATGAAGCCGAAGGATCCCCTCGCAACATCGGTGATATGAAGTGAGCTCGCCGCCAAGTTCGCGACGGGTCCCCGACGGCCGAGCCCTCCATTGTCCTGCGTTTGAATTTTTGCCACCAGGTCCTGGAATGCGTTGACCGCTGCAGTGCCGAAACGGCTGTCGATGGCCTTGCTCCCGATCACGGGCCGGCCGCCAAAGAATAGGGCCACAGAGGCGGTCGCAGACTCCATGGCTTCGCCGAGGTCCGCTAGAGATTTGCTTAAATGTTGCTGCTTGGCCTCCAGGCTCAGTCGGGTCAAAAGATCGCTTGGCCGAAGGGACTCGATAAGTCTAGACAGCGAGCTGATCTCTGCCTTCATCTCGTCTTTGGCTAATTTGGACAGGGCGCTCATTGACTCGCCTCATATGCTGCTAATCGCGCGGCAACTAGCTCGGAAGCGGGCACGTCATCCGCATCCAACCTTATCTTTAGCATGCCCTTCCATTGGTTAGTACTCCGTTTGTGAGAAAACAATCCTAGCCAATAGCGGGCCGCGTCTACGATTGTCTCAGGATGGCCGTTCATATCCACCACGAAAAAGTCCAGCTTGTATCGCGCTCGAACCGGCTCCCTGAGAAGCAGAGAAATGTTCTCGCCAACCCAGCGGTTCCAAGGCTCGGCGTCTTGGCAGCCCTCGGGCCGAAAAAGGAAAGTCACCAGGTCTAGGTCGTTAGGCTCCTTGTCTTCAACGAAGCTTCCATCGAGCCACTGAAACCCGGACAAAATTCCTATATCCCGAAGCTCTGCCCGATGCTGTAGCCAGTCTCGCAAAATCACGCAGCGGCGTACGCTGGTGCCAAATTGGTCAACGACGTCGAGTGGCTCCGCCAGATAGGGACTCATTCCCTCTTGGGGTCCGCCGGCATTGTCGCCAATGTAAGGTGGCAGAATGCCGTCCACGGTGAATTGTGGTATGGTCATCGGCGGCCGACGTAAGCGGCTACTTTCCCAAGTATCTTCACTCCATCAACATCAACCTCTTGAGCCTCATAGCTCGGGTTGTCGCTGATGATCCGGCACTTCGGCGGCACCGCGAACAGCACGCGCTGCAGCCGCTTTATCTGTGGCTCGCTGAATCCGTCGCTGATGAGGTAGACGCCATCGGCGCGCAGCTCGTGCTCGGTCAGGTCGATGATCACTCGATCGCCTGGCGCGTAGTTCGGCATCATGCTGTCACCTTGGATGCCAAGAACGATCGCCCGATCAGGGTTGGCAACCGCCTCGCGCAGGTAGGACGGCGGGATGCGCCACTCGTCCAGGATCTTGTGTGCAGAGATGGTGCCATTGCCCACCGGCAGGACCATCACCTCGCCGACCGCGCCCTCGCCGCCGCCGGCGCGAGCGTCTAGCTCCGGGATAGCGCCCTCGATCTTGGGCTCGTAGCTGTCCCGGTCGTAGCCCTCGCCATCCGCTTCTGATGTCGGCGTCCATGCTTCGTCGAGAGG
The DNA here is from genome assembly GCF_007859655.1 of Devosia ginsengisoli. Classification (NCBI taxonomy): domain Bacteria; kingdom Pseudomonadati; phylum Pseudomonadota; class Alphaproteobacteria; order Hyphomicrobiales; family Devosiaceae; genus Devosia; species Devosia ginsengisoli. The sequence goes on along the minus strand of NZ_CP042304.1, from coordinate 1,454,641 downwards.
AACGCGGTCCAACTCGCGGCGAACCGGCTTCTTCGATCGAACGCGGGCTAGCACTTCAGGATCTGGGAACATCATCTGCTGTGCAGTGGTGCCCAGGTGCCGCGCGAACATGGCGGCCCATTCCTGGGTAAGCTTCCGCTCGCCAAGCTCGATGCGTGAAACGTTCTGGACGTTCGTATCAGCGGCCTTTGCCAATTCAGGCTGGCTGAGCCCGGCAGCGATGCGGAAGTCGCGGAGATGGTTCGGAAACTTGGCCATGCCGAGTTATCGCATTTCACCAAAATGGCGTCTTTGACCAGATTGGTGATTATTCTGCTTGCCAATCACCAATGTGGTGATATGGTGCATGGCCATGAACCAGCAGATTTCATTCCCCGAATGGGTTGAGCGCGAAGAGCAAGCCGGGCGCGGCAAGCCGACGGTTGCGGCTGCGCTGAAGATCGAGGTGGCCAGCCTGTATCGGTATCTGTCCAAGGACAGGGTGCCGAGCAAGGCGGTCATGGATCGCATCATCAAAGCCTCTGGCGGCGTGGTGGACATCGGCTGGTTCTACTCCCCGAAAGTGGAGCAGGTGGCATGAACGCCTCGCCCATCCCCGCAGAGATCGCCGAACGCGCGGAAATCCTCGTGGACCAGTTCCGCCACATCGAGGATGACTGCGAATTCGTTGCTCGCATCCTGATGGCCTTGGGACAGGGTGAGGATGTCGCCGGCCTGACCAAACAGCAGGCTGTTGTGCTGACCTTCACTCGGTCCTTCATCGCCGATAGCGGCTTCTCTCCCACCTATGACGAGATCGCTGAGGGCGTAGGCCTGAGCGCCAAGAGCCGGGTATGCGCCATTGTGGACCAGTTGCAGGAACGCGGGTTCGTCCGCCGCCTGCCGGGTCGTGCTCGCTCCATCACCATTGTTGGGAGGGCCTGACCCATGTCCGAGAGCAACGTCGCTCAAGACCAGATCAAGGCCTACGTCGATCGCATCCTTCGCATGAAGGACGAGGCTGATGCCGTTGCCGCTGACATCCGTGAAATCTATGCGGAAGCCAAGGCAAATGGTTTCGACAAGACCCAGCTCGGCAACGTCGTCACCTACCTCCGCAAGAGGGACAAGGACGCCGACAAAATGTCCGAGGGCGAGGCGATTTTCGACCTCTACCTCGATGCCTATCTCGGCGCTGCTGCTCGACCCTCGCGTACGCATACGCGTGAGCCCGCGCAGGCGCATACGCGTGAGGATGCTTCCACCGACAGCGAACCGGCCCTCGACGCCTGGGCCGAAAAGGTCGCTGACCATATCGACCCAGCGTTGCTTCTGACCATCATCGAAGGCAGCAAGACCGAAGCTGGTCGCAAGATCATTATGGGCGCCATCGAGCAGGTAAAGGCCGGCGACCGCGTTGCCGCCCTCCGCGCCGATCCGGCCATGGCCATTGTCGAACCGGCCAACCTCAAGAAATCCATACCCCCGCCGCCTCAACCGGCTGGCAGCGACCTGGCTGACCCAGCCCCTGCCGGTCAGGTCGCAATTAATCCCGTGGCGAAAGCTGCTGATGACGCGAACTCTGGGTCTGCGATGTCCGAGGTATCGGCGGCGGCCGATGCACCAGAGCAAGCCGAAGTGGCGAGTAGGGTTGCTGGCGACCGGGCACCAGCTGCAACGTCTGAGGATATGGACGAGACAGCCGGAGAGACGGCAACCAATTCGACCGACGATCGTTCGAGCGATGCCCCTAAAGAAGAGACGGATAAGCCGGTGGAGCCTTCGGGCTCTGCCGCGCCGGCTGCGCTCTACGCCGAGCCCGGCGTCGTCACCTGGGAGAACTGCCCACCCGAAGGCGTGAAACGTCACGACTACAGCTATGCCTTCGGCGACCTCGGCCAGGATATCGCGGTCATCGAGGATGACCTGGCGAATGCTGCGGCGGAACCCATCGTCAAGATCGGCTGTGAAATCCTCGACGGCTGGGCTCGCTATACCAAGGCCCGCAGCATGGTCGGCATTGACGGGCAGGGGATCGAATATCCCGTCGTCCAGTATGACGGAGCCGATCCGCTGATGGATTGCATCCGCTGGAATCTCGCCGGCCGCATCATGAACGATGCGCAGCGCCGTCTCGTTGCCCAGCGTCTCGCCAAGCTCCAGCCCAAGCGTAAATCCGAAATCTACGCCGCCTTCGAACTCGGAATGGAGTTGGTGGCATGAACCGCTCCGTCCGCAGTCATGCTGGCCTGACACCCGACCAGGTCGGTCGGGGCACGATGATCCTTGCGGCTGCACTAGCGGCATGGGCGCCCGTGCTGCTGGTTGGCCGGTTCGTATTCGGGTGGTCGGCATGATTACCCTGCGCCCTTCCGATTTCATCCTGCTCCTCGCCGCCGTGGCCGTTGCCACTGCCTGGCTATCTACGGGGCCGCTGTGATGACCCTAAGCCTTCCCGCCCACGATCAGCACCAGACACGGAGGCGTGCTGGTTCCGTGTTGCGCGCCTCGCTGCCTGCTGCTGACAAGCCGCAGGACTGGCCGGCCATGTGCCGGGCTGGGTTCGTGGGTGTTGACGCTCCCACCAACGGCCGGGGGCTTTGTGCCTCCGGCTACAGGAATTCTCATCCGGCGCTCCTCCTCCCCGCCGGCGGGCGAGTGACCTGCTTCGATCTCCTCCTCCCGGTCGATCAGGGCATTCGCCCATTCCATCACGCTGAGCGCCTTAGGGCTGCTCGCGTTCGTCTTTCCGCGTCCGGCTCGGGTTCCCGCCCTGCCGTTCGCAATCGCCTGGCGCATCAGCCGCTCGTACATGCGTGTGCCGCTGCGCTTCATCATCATCGCCTTTCCAAACGCTGTTCACGTGCTGGTTCAACAAATGCCAGCAAGCGAGGCCAAGGACTTGGAAACTCACTCCAGCGTCGTGGAATTTTCATCCAAGGATCGGGGCGCCATGACTGACGTCCAGTTTGCCTCTGAATTCATCCAGGAAGCCTATCCGGTCAGCGCCACTCGAAGGGTTGCTGGCGCAATCGGTGACGCTTTCGAAGCGCTCAAGCGCCGGGAGCGGTCGTTGCCCGCCCATGTCCGTCGTGACCGGCCCCGCCAATGGACGGAGCGGCGTGTGCGCGCCCTCTGGTTCAAGGAAGCCCGCCGCGTCGACCACTACGAAATCCAAGACCTGACGGCAGTGGCTGTCGAGGAGGCCCGCCGTGAAAGGCAATATCTCGAAGCTCGTCAGGAGCGCCTTGCTGCGATTATTGCCTTTGCCGAGGCGAGCGAAGCTGGCGACGTCCAGTTTGAGGCGAGCGAACGCATTCGCGGACTGGGTATGTCCGGAACTGGCTTCACCGATGCCGACGACAGCGCCGACCAGTCCCATGGCTGGGGCATCTAACCAAACCAAGGGAGAAGACCATGACCAGTCGTAAGTCTGCTCAACCCGTCGAAGTTGCCGCCCCGGCCATTCCCGCTGACGAATCCTTCGGTAACGCCATCAATGCCCAGAGGGATGCCGCGATCGTCGAGGAGCAGGTGCTTGCCTCACGCAAGGCCGCCCTAGTCGGCCAGTTTGAACGCGACCTCGCTCGGCTTCATGCGGGTTTCGATGTCAGCATCGCCTCGCTTGATGACCAGCTTAATCGCCAGGTCAACATCATCACCGCGGCCGATGCGGCGCTGATGGCCCTGACCGAGGCTCGCAAGACCTCCAACATAGTCGCCATGGCGGCCGAATAGCCATGCCGTTCGCCGGGAATATCCCCCTCATCATCTCAATCCTGCTGGCCCTGCTGGTCCTCTACACGGCGGCCTGCGTCTATTTCAGGAACGATTTGTAATGCCTGCTTATCGCAGCAGCGCCGAAGGCGAGATCAGGGAGGCGGTGGTGGCGCGTCTGCGCGAACGCCGTCCCGATGCCCGGATTATCCACGAAATTAATGTCAGCACCTATGGGCCAAACCGTATTGATGTCCTTGCCGTCAGCCCGACCGAGATTATCGCAGTTGAGGTGAAGTCATCGAAGGACAAGCTGGACCGGCTCCCGGCACAGGTCGGCGCCATGCGCGGCTGCGCGCACCAGGTCATCGCGGCTCTGCACGAGAAGTTCTTGGTGGAGAAGCCGACTAACCGCGGCGCCGCTCACTATAAGCGCGACGGTCTGTTCTATCTCCGCAGCACCCCCGATCTCGACTGTCGCCCGGACTCGGTCTGGGTCTTCCCGGAGATCAAGCGGAACATGCACGAGGATGGCTGGTGCCACTTGGCACCATGGCAATTGGCCACGGCCAAATTTGACGCACCGCTGCCAGCCGGAGCGATCGATTTGCTCTGGCGCGATGAACTGGCATGGCTCTGTGGCTCGCTTGGAGTTGCCGCCAGCCGCCGCACCAACATGGGCGAAATGGTCTCGGCGCTGCGATGGAATTGCACCGGCCGCGAGATCACCAAGGGCATCTGCACCGCCCTCCGTCGCCGAATCTGCACCGAAGCAGACCCCGCAATTGAGGAGGCAGCATAGCCATGAAGGGCTTCGCCAACCGCAATCCCCTGACCCAATGCGAAGGCAAGGTTGCCTACGGGTCATGGAGAGAAGCCAGGTCCGGCCGGCTGCGGATGCACAACCTCGAAATCTACCGCTGCCCGCACTGCGGACAGTTCCACCTCGGAAACAAGCCGAAAGGGCAGGGGCGTCCTAAGCCTCCTCCGCCGGCGATCGAACTGGAGTTTTGACGATGAACCAGCATGTTCCGCCGACCAAGACCTTCGTCACCATTGAGGGCCGCGCGCTCAAGGCGGCCCTGGCGCCGATCCTGTTCGTGGTCGAGAAGCGCAACACCTATCCCATCCTTGGTTGCGTCCGATGAGGGCCTAGCCATGCTCTCCATGCCCCATTCCCGCAAGGTCATCCGCAAACAGGATGAGGTAGCCGACCGCCTTCGGAAAGAGCTCAAGGCCGCCGGCATGGTCATCGCGCGCCGCAAGACCAAGCGTGAGCGGCTGATCGAAGCTGCCAAGTCTGGCCGGCCCGCCAACCTCCGCGAACAGGCCATCCAATCACTCTCAAAACGCCGAGCAGCAAGCCAGGTCCAGGCATCGCTCGATATGATCGCGGGGCGTTCGGTATGAGGGCTGACAGCACGACGATGTTCTTTGCGCTACTGGGATGGCTTGCTGCCTTCAACATCACGGTCGATTTCCTGCGCGGCTTTCTACGGGGAGTGCTCGGCCTATGACTGCAGCTTCTGCACGCGGCCTATTCCGCGCCACCGGTAACAAGCCGAAGCCCGTCGTCATCCAGATGCTGGATGGCACTTTCGCCAAGTCCGATAATGGACTGGAGCGCGAGGCCGACGACTTCTACCCGACGCCGCCGGAGCCGATCCGCGCGTTGCTTCACGCTGAGATTGATCGGCTGCGCGACTTCGATTCCGTCTGGGATGCCAGTGCCGGCGACGGCGCGCTGGTCCGCGAGATGGAAGCCGTTGGTCTCAAAGTCATCGCGTCGGATCTGATCGACCGCGGCTGCGGTGCCGAAATCAAGGACTTCTACGATTTCGACGCAGCGCCCTCTAAGGCGACCGTCCAGAACCCGCCATTCGGCGAATGCGGCTGGGGCAACGGCAAAGCCCGCTGGCTCAAGCACGCGCTCGACACCCTCGACATGGAATACATGGCGCTGCTGATGAACTGGGGCTGGCCGGGTGCCGGCGGCCTCGCGCCTTTCTATGCCGCCCATCCGCCGGCCCGCGTCTATCTCATGCGCTGGAAGATCGATTTCACAGGGCAGGGCGCCCCGCCAATGCTCAACGCCTGGTTCGTCTGGGACAAGCAACATCAGGGCGAAACCGTCCTGCGCATGCTCGACCGCAAGGATGCCCGGCAGTCTGAACTGTTCGGAGGTTCGGCATGATGTCCGCCAACGAATGGGCCTTCACCGAACTAGATATCCGCCGCGAGGAAGAAGCTGGCCCAGATACTGCTGACATGCATGTCGCGCGGCGGAAGCGCTGGCAGGCTCGCGGCTATTCGAAAAAGACCGCAGATGACCTTGTTGTCTGGGCAGAAGAACAAGACCGGAGGGCAGCATGAACAGTTACATACCCTTGTTGGCCATTCAGAGTAGACCGCACAGCATCATCTACCGGATGCCGGCCCGCGAGTATTCCTGCTCGGCGGAGGTGGAAGAGGCCAGTGCAGCAGCAAGGTCTCGACTGCACCCAAAGCCGTTACCGTTGCGTATGTCATCCGTAAAGGCCGCGCCGGTTCCGATGCCAGAGCCGCAGCAGCAGGAGGACATCCCGTCCGGCGCGCCGCTGAATATGCTCACCACCTGCCACTGGCGTTTCCTGGTGGCGGTGACCGCGCTCCGCCATGGCGTCCCGATCGAGGAAATCATGGGTAGGAGCAGGTCCGGGGCTTTCGCGGCGGCCCGGCACGAGGCTCTTTACCTTGTTGTGGCCCACACGCCCTTCAGCATTGCCAGAATCGGCCTCATGTTCGGGCGGCATCACACGACCGTCCTGCACAGCCTGAAGAAGTTCCCGCCCATCATTCGGGAGCGGGGATCGCCCTATGCCGTTGCGCCCGCCATTCCGAAGCCCTTGGCGACCGAGGCCGAAAACCGCCTGAATGTTGTCCGCGAGGGCTATGCCGCCGGTCTAGCGACCGCGGTGATAGCCGAGCAGATCGGCATGTCCAGATCAACTGTGAAACAGATCGCCCTCCGTCATCATCTGCGCCACCCGTCGAAGCCGTTCTATGGGGCGGAACCCAGCGATGCCGGCGCATGAGTAGACCCCGCTACAGCATCCTGCCGGCCGATTGCCTGGACGATCCTCGCTTCAAGGACGTGCATCTGCGCGTCCTGGTGAAGCTGGGCAGTCATACGGACAATCGCGGCTGGTGCGAGGTCAACCAGAAGAAGCTCGGAGAGGCCTGCGGCAAGTCCCGTGAGACGGTCAATCGGGCCATCCGTGACCTCTGCGAAATGGGTTATCTGATGAAGCGGGACCAGACCACGAAGGCCAACGGCCGGACCATCAGCCAGTACCGTGTCTTGATGGATCGCCCCGACCCGGCACCAGATGTAGACCCCCCTGTGACGCAAATCTCACAGGGGGTTGTGACGCCTGAAGATCACAGCCCCTGTGACGTAGCTACGTCACAACATAACGACCTTTCTTCCAACGACCATCCTTCGCTTCGCTCGGATAGCGAGCGCGTGGATTTCGATGAAGTTTGGGAAGTTTATCCTCGGCGCCGGCTCACCAACCGCCGGGATGCCAGGAAGGCGTTCGATGAACTGAGCATTGCCGAGCGGGTTCGCCTGCTCATCGCCGCCAAACGGTTTGCCCAATGGCACATCGAGGACAGCGATATCCGCAACGCCACCCCGGAAAGCCAGGTCGAATTCCGCATGGGGCTCGGTAAATGGATCAGGTCAGGCGCCTGGATTGACGCACTGACCGTGCCGCTGAAATCCGACCCGGCGCCGGCGAGCGTCGAGGGATGGGTCTACCTGCCCCCCCGATCACCCCGACTTCCGGGCTGTCGAGAAGATGCTGGGCAAGAAGCTGCCCATCGTCAGCGCCAGCGGCAAGCGCGGCTTCCGCATCGAGGAAATTGAACAGGCGAGGGCGACCGTGCCCGGACACCAATCCACCAACCACCAAGAGGCATAGAATGGCTAAGGGCAGACCACGTAAGATTGGCGTGAAGCGGACGAAGTCGGGGGCGATCAGCCGCGCGGCTGGCGCTTACAACGAGAATGCGGACGCCATCGAGCTGCGCATGCGGGTCTTCGGCCTCACCGAGAAGGAAGCCCGAGATCAGAAGGCGAGCACCTATGTTGGGCGGCTGTGCCTGGCCGGGCTGCGAAACTCGACTGACGGCGTCAGTGAGGCTCAATATGACGCCGCTACGGCCTATCTGGAGGCCTATGCCAATTTCAAGCGGGCAGTGAAGTCGCCTGACGCCCTGGCCACAGGCAGCGGCGGGGCTGGCGGCGCGGAAGGCCCTGGCTATGAGCAGTGGTGCCGGCGTGCCGTGTCGAAGTGGGAAGGCATCCAGAAGGCTGTCTATGCCGAGCAGGAAATTCATAGCCACGCCAATATGTGGGCGGCGCTGGACTATGTCGTCGGGCGCGACCAGCAGTTACCGCATATGATAGGAGACCTGCGCCTAGCGCTCAATGCGATCGGTCATTTTTTGGGTATAATCCCGATGCCACGAAAGCATTTATCGAGATCAGACGTCGCCGCGTGAGCTTATATTAGCGGGGCTGCGTTCTTCCAGGCTGATAAAATGGCAGCCCCAGCTTGCAGTGCGCCAATGAGGACGAGGGCACCAGTAAGCCCCGCAAGTAATCTCTGCTGTCTGACCATGTCATTATGGTGCCTCTCATCCTGCTCAAAGGCGTCTAGAAGTGCGAGCGCTGCGGGCTCCAGTACATACTGGCCTTGGTGGTTTGACAGGTGCCCAGATGATACCAGGGAGTCCAGCAACAAGTCATAATAGGCCATGACTGGGGCATTATCTGGGTGCAGGACCCAGCGATCTCCGTGCAGCTCACTTAAGACACTAATGGCTGTGGCGCTGTACCCCGGTGTTTCTAGAGATTTTTCTAGAAACAGGCGAACCATTCGGTTCCGCTCCGCTCGCACTAGCTTTTGGCGATTGAAGGCTGCCTGAGCGATGCGCTCCCGTAACCAAAAAATCCACGGCAGGCCTAGCGCCTGATACGTTAGGAATTCAGATGCTGACTGATAGTCGATTTGTATTTCACGGTAGTATTGACGCACCCGAACATGGAGACGCGAAAGCCTTTCGAAGGGTACGATTTCTTCAGTTCTGGCGCGTGTTTCTGGGTCGAAATAGTAGCAGTCATAGCCGCGCTGATTGATGGAAAGAACCACATACTCCCGACTGGTTTTTGAAGTGCCGAGCTGGGTTGTAAAGTAGTTGCGCGCATAGACTGCATCGCCTGCGAGAGGGATCCTTTCAGGGGATGGCTTGCGCATGGCAAGCTTCACAGCAAAACGTCTCGTCAATGCGCGCATGTTTCGGCCCCTAAGTTTAGGGGGCAGTGTTCCCTCTTGACGGCGATTCGCAAATCACCCTAAATGCACGTAATGCGATTTTCAGACTATCGTCTGAAGCGACCCGCCCGATGACCTCCGGCGGGTTTTTTCTTGTCTGCCCCCCCCAACATCGAAAGGACTGCCCATGCGCATCACTGCGTTCATTGGGGCTGCTGTCCTCGGTCTGTGTATGCTGGCGTTCACGCCGGTAGCCATGGCCGATCCGGCGCCCAACATCTGTGCCCTCGACCTGTCGCAGACTGTCACCGTCGATCATGCCATCGGTACTTCCGATGCCACCTGTGCTGTCCTGGCCGTCGATGTCGCTGCCGTGCCCCTCATGCTTGGCGACGAGGACGAAGCCGCTGGCACCTGTATGACCAAGTCCCATGCCGCCGTCCTCGACTTTGCCGGCCACCGCCAGCACGAAGACCCTGGCCGCTGCGTGATCTAGCCATTTAGAAGGTCTCGGTCGGGCGCTCAGGCGCTCGGCCTGTTTCTCAAGGGTGTGCATAGATCTCACGCCCTCGACAAACAGGCGGCTCGTGCTATCAGCGAACCATGCCCACTGAATACCGAGTCTCAGGCCCACCACTGATCCGCGACAACCGACCCATCGAACCGATGGCGCCAATCTATTTCTGCGAGGGATGCGGTTTCGAAGGTGCGCCATTCGGCATCCATCAGGGTGATCGAGTGTTGTCGTATTGCGGCTATCGAGATGGCCAGCCGATGTGTGTCGGTAAGGGGCGGAAGGTGCCTGGTTGAGGTGTTGGGACCGTACGCATAAGCGTGATAAACAGCGGATGTCGGGTCGCTACGGCGCGCAGGTCGCCCCTTTCGTTAGGGCACTCCAGCGACTGGTTAGGCTTATGGGCGTCCCGATCGAGGTTCTTCGGCCTCGTCATCCATGAGGTGGCGTAGCGCAACGCCTTGCGGCGTATTTTGCTCACGGGACAGGAAGTCCTTCAGGGCGACGTCGCGGACTTGCCCGCCAGACGACGCATTTGGCTGGTGCCTCACCTTGGCGTGTTCGGTGCCCCTTCCGACCAATAGCCATTGGTCGCCGTTTTCACTGCTGTAGAACGCTTGATCTTGAGTAGTCATGGTCGTCTCCTGGTGGGGCGACATGGCCCCGATCAGAGACAACGCCTGAGGCAGCCGTAGGAAACATTTTGTTTCTGTCGGGTGCTGCGGTGCTCGGCCTGTTGCATTCAGTTTGGCCACCTGACTTCGCTTTGGCCTTGCTTTTGCGCGGCATTGCTCCGATTAATGGCCGTCATACGTTTGCAGCCTATGACGGCTGCCTTTGCCGGTCATCTCCGGTCCTCGGCTCACTGCTTGAATGTGAACGTTTTCTAGGCCCAGTGCAGCATGTCGCTGTCGGGCAAGCGCTCGCGCCAAGGCACCGAGCTTCAAAAGGACTGTTTCTATGGGTAGCATCACCGGCACCGTCAAATTCTTCAACACCACCAAGGGCTTTGGCTTTATATCGCCTGAGGGCGGCGGTAAGGACGCTTTCGTGCATATCTCGGCTGTTCAGCAGTCGGGTCTGCAGGGGCTGTATGAAAACGACAAGGTTACCTACGACATCGAGAGCGGCCGCGACGGCAAAGAGTCCGCGGTCAACCTCACGCTGCTCTAGTAAATTTCGGTGATTTGACCTGCTTGCAAAGGCAAGCCAAATCACCGGCGTTTTAACGCGTCAGATCAAGGCTCGCTTCGGCGGGCCTTTTGCATTTCATGGGGCTACCCATGACACGCCTGCGCCATGATCGCCGATTGGGTGAGTGGTGGGCCGGCGGGTGCATTCCCGAGCTTAAAGTGATAGGGCGGGCCATAGGAGCACTCCAAGGTGCTTCCTCCGCTTGCCCACCGGGTGAAACGGTCACCAAAGCTAGGAAAGTATTTGCAGGTTCAAGTCCGCGACAACAATGTCGATCAGGCACTTAAGGTGCTCAAGAAAAAGCTCCAGCGCGAGGGTGTCTTCCGCGAAATGAAGCGCCGTGCATATTTCGAAAAGCCCTCTGAAAAGCGTAAGCGAGAGGCCGCTCAGGCCGTAGGCCGTGTACGCAAGGAGGCTCGAAAGAAAGCAATTCGAGAAGGCCTGATCGAAGGTCCGAAGAGGAAGGGGCCTGAGCGCGCTAGGGCCCCATCTCTGGTTCGCGGGGGCTGAACACCACCGCATAGCAAACAAACGCCCGCCCGGCATTCCGAGGCGGGCTTTTTCATGAGAAAAGCATGTGGCACGCGTCTCGATGACCTTTTCGGTCAAGCTCCCATGGTGGTACGGCGCCCGCATCCTCACCCTGGCAGCACTGGCCAAGGCCGGCTTCGCTATCGACATGAAGGCAGAGGCCGAGGCTATCGTTGATGCGGCCAAGCTCACTGCCGACTGATGGCAGGGTTCGAGGACAGGCGCAGCCCAGAGGCCCAAGCCTATCGCCGCCTCTATGGCCTGGCCAAGTGGAAGCGGACACGCAAGGCACAGCTCGACAAACAGCCTCTATGCGAGAACTGCCTCAAGCATGGGCGCTATACCCCGGCGACTGTGTGCGACCACGTCGACCCGAAGACCAAGCTCGATCCGCTGACGTTCTTCGCTGGTCCATTCCAGAGCCTATGCGACGATCCTCGATATCGGTGCCACTCCAGCATCAAGCAGTCCGAGGAGCTTCATGGCTTCGTCAAGGGCAGTGATGCCCAAGGCAGGCCAATGGACGCCGACCACCCATGGAACAGGCGGCAATAGGCCATCTAGGGGGGGTATGCTGAAAGTTCAGGCGGCCTAGGGCCTCCACCGGCTGGGTCCAAGCGTTCGCACCGAGAGCAGTTTCAGAAGTAAAAGTTGGGGCCACCCCCGAAGGGGGTGATGTGTCATGAGCGTAATCAGCATCGATGGCACCGGTGAGATCGTCCCGGAGCCAGACTGGGAATCGCTGTTCTCGGATGTGCTGGAGATCGCCGCGGCGCGAGAGCATTGGCGGGTCATCACCACTGAGCTGCGCGAACGCCAGTTGATGGCTCCCGGCAACGGGCATGCCCTTCAGCGCCTCATCGTCGCCTATGTGATTTACGACCGGGCGTTGCGCGAGGTCGCAGAGCATGGCGCGGTGTCCAAACCGAAGCGGGGGAACAGCCGGGCGATTGCCAGAACATCGCCGCACTTCACCGTAATGCGCGACGCGGCATCCGATGCCGCGGTGCTCGAGCAGGAGTTCGGGCTTTCGCCACGTCGGCGTGCTGCTGCGACGAAGGTGCCAAATGGTAAGAAAGCGCCAAGGGCAGCCGACAGCTACCTCGCAAAGAAAGGCTGATCCAACCACTGACTACGCCAAGGCTGTCGTCAAAGGCCGCCGGCCAGATGGCAGCTTGCCTGGCGAGTTTGAGATTGCTGCATGCCAGCGTCATCTGAATGACCTGAAGCATGGCCCGGATCGCGGGCTCCGTTGGGAGCCTGACCGAGCGGCTCATGCTATCGGGTTCTACCCGGCGATGCTGACCATCAGCGAAGGGGCGAAGGTCGGAAAGCCATTCGAGCTTTTGCCCTGGCATGTCTTTGTCGCTGGTTCGCTGTTCGGCTGGCGGAAAACGTCAGGCCGCATGCGTTTTCGCTCTGCATGGCTTGAGACTGGGAAAGGCCAGGCCAAGTCGCCGTTCATGGCCGCGACTGGCCTCTACATGACGGGCTTTTATGGAATTCCTCGCGCCAAGGCATTTGCCATCGGCCAGGACCGGAACACGGCGAACGTCCTGTTCAAGGACGCGGTTGCCATGTGTCGCGGGCCTATCCCTCCGGCACCAGGGGAAGAGGTTGACGAAGCCGACACGCTGGTCGAGCGCGGTATCGCACTGATCCGTGGTGAAGGTGACAATGCATGGAAGGTCGAGTTCCCGGAGTCAGGTTCGCTATTCCAAGCCCTGGCCAACGGCGAAGCGGTCTCGGGACCGAAGCCGATTTTGGTCGCAGCCGACGAGATCCACGAATTCAAGTCGAACACGTCGATCGAGGTGTGGAAAGCCGCTATCGGCAAGATGCCGGGCGATGCTCTGATGCTGCTGGGGACCAATACCCCGGCGGTTGATCAGATCGTCGGCTCGAACTATTCGGCGTTCTATCAGAAGGTCGCCACGGGCAAATTCTTCGATGATGAGGCGTTCGCATTCATCGCGAGGGTCGATGCCAGGGACCACGAGACGGTCTTCGAGAACCCTGAGGTTTGGACGAAATCGCTGCCGGCGCTGGGCATCACGTTCCCACGCGAGAACATCGACGGCATGGTCAACACGGCCAAGCAGATGCTCTCGACAGCGCTATCGACCAAGCGGCTGTATTTCGGCATCCCGGTCGGCGCCAGCGAGTTCTGGATTGCCGAGGACGCCTGGATGGCGGTCCTTGGCAAGGTTGATCCTGCGAAGCTCAAGGACTGCAAGTGCTGGCTGTCACTGGATTTGTCAAAGAAGAATGACCTGACCGCGCTCACTGCGGCCTGGCTCGATGCCAAGGGGCATCTTTGGGAAAAGACTTGGTACTGGACGGTGCGGGATCGGCTCAAGGAGCGCTCCATTGCCGATCAGGCGCCCTACGTCGAGTGGGTTGAAGCGAAGCTGATCACCGCCGTGGATGGTGCTGTGATCGACAAGTCTTTCATCGCGCAGCAGGTCGCGGAGATATGCGCCGAGCATGATGTTGAGTTTCTGGCATTTGATCCGGCCGGCATCGCCGACTTCATCGCGGCATGTGAGCAAATCGGCCTGCCGGTCTGGAAATTCGAGGGGCCGGACAAGCCTGCAGGGCAGGGGCTGAAACTGGTCAGCCACGCCCAAGGCAAGATGGTTAGGTTCGAGGAAAAGCAACTGACGATGCCCAGGAGCATCGAGAGGTTCGAAGACCGCATTTTGGCCAAGACCATCACCATCGAGGATTCTCCGGTCACCACGTCGTGCGCTGCCAACGCTCATGTCGTGAGCGATGGGCAGGAAAACCGGGCTTTCGATAAGGACCGCAGTCGCGGTCGCATCGACGGGCTGGTGACTTCGGCGATGGCGGCCGGCGCCGCCGACAATGAATTGGGCGAGCCGCCCGTCGCTGAATACCAACTCATCATCGTGTAACCCGGAAGGGACACCTCCATGACCATGACCCGAGCCTACAGCGTCCTTGAGATCAAGGATCTGGATGAAGAATCTCGCCGCATCACTGGCATTGCCTCGACGCCCAAGACCGACCGGGCAGGCGATATCGTGATGCCTGAGGGTGCCGTCTTCACCCTGCCCATCCCATTCCTCTACCAGCACGACAGCCGGCAGCCGATTGGCCATGTCATAGAGGCGAAGGTTTCGAAGAAGGGCATCGAGATCACCGCCGAGATCGCCAAGGGTGTGCACGACGATGTCGAGCGTGCCTGGAAATATATCAAGGCCGGCCTGGTGCGAGGCCTCTCCATCGGCTTCCGCGGCATCGACACCGAGCAGATCCCGAACTCTTGGGGCATGATTTTCGAGAAGTGGGAGTGGCTGGAGCTTTCGGCCGTCACCATTCCGGCCAATGCCGATGCCTCGATCCAGTCCATCAAGCAATACGACGCCGCGGCGCTGAAGGCGGCGACCGACGCCGAAGCCAATCCCGATGACACCGACCCTGCCGCGACCGGCAAAACGGGCCGTGTGGTCAAGCTGGATGAACCTGCCCGCGACCGGGCGAAACCCTTCGTTATTCGCTCGATTGTGAGGACAAACCAATGAGCAAGATTTCTGAACAGATTACGGCTTTCGAGCAGAAGCGTGCTTCGCTCGTCGCCGCCAACGAGACCATCATGAACAAGGCGGCCGAAGATGGCTCCACGCTCGACAAGGAGCAGAAGGAGACCTTCGACGGCAACGAGGCCGACATCGTCGAGATCGACGATCACCTCAAGCGCCTTCGCGCCATGGAAAAGGCCAATGCTTCCACGGCTAAGCCGGTTGACGGCACGACCTTGAAGTCCGGAAACGAATCCCGCGACCTGGCGAATCCCATCGTCCTGAAGCGGGGCGACAAGGACGAGGCCTTCGAGGGCCAGAACTACACCCGCATGGTGATCGCCAAGACCCTGGCCCGCATCGATGATGTCTCGGCCGTTGGCGTTGCCCACAAGCGCTGGGGGCAGCAAAATCCGCAGCTGGTGGAATCCATCAAGGCCGCGGTGGCCGGTGGCGGCACCGAGTCCGGTGAATGGGGCGCCGAACTGGTCCATATCGACCGCTACACAGGCGACTTCATCGAATATCTGTACAGCCGTACCGTTTTCGACAAGCTGCCTCTGCGGGAAGTCCCTGCCAACGTCAACATCGCCGGCCAGGATGGCGCGGCGACCGGCTACTGGGTTGGCCAGTCGAAGTCCATCCCGCTCAGCAAGGCTGACTTCATGGATGTGAACCTCACGCCCCTGAAGGTCGCGGCTCTGGCCGTGGTGTCCAAGGAACTGCTGCGCGATTCCTCGCCCTCTGCTGAACGCCTGGTGCGCGATGCTCTGGTCGAAGCCTCCGCTCAGCGCGTCGATCAGACCTTCCTTGGTACCGGCGCTGCTGTGTCTGGTGTCTCGCCGGCGGGCATTCTCAACGGCGTTTCGGCTGGCACCAGTGCCGGCAGTGACATCGACGGCGTTATTGCTGACGTGAAGGCGCTCTACGCTGCCTTCATCGCCGCAAATAACGCCGATGGTCTGCAGTTCGTCAGCACGCAGTCCCTGTCGAAGGCCCTCGGCCTGATGCAGAATGCGCTCGGCAACTGGGCTTTCCCTGGCCTGTCCGCCAACGGTGGCGCTCTGCTCGGTGACCCGCTCGTGGCCGGCGGCAATGTCGGTGCCGGGGATCTGATCCTCCTGAAGCCCTCCGATATCTACAAGATCGGGGATCGGGGCGTGGAAGTTTCGCTCTCCACCGAGGCGGCGATCCAGATGGACAATGCACCCGACGGCGCGTCCGATACGCCGGTGGCCAATACCAGCGTCGTGTCGATGTTCCAGACGGATTCGGTGGCCATCAAGGTCGTGCGTCCGCTGAACTTCGCCAAGCGCCGCGCGTCGGCTGTCGCCTTCATCGGCGATGCTGATTACGGCGCCATCCCGGCCTCGTAAGGCTCCGCTTTAGTCAATCCAGTGGGCGGCGCTGCTGCCCACTGATCTCCAATGGAGGCGCAAATGCGTGATCTTGTAGCCACTAAATCACTGGTCTATGCCACCCGGCGCCTGCAAGCGGGTGATTATTTCACCACGCGCACCCATCGAGATGCGCAAATCCTCGTCGCGATCGGCAAAGCCAAGGCGACCAGAACCCCTGGCAAGATCGACGCTCCGCCAGCGCAAATCATCCAGAGGGCGAAGCAGCCCCATGATGCCAATGGTAAAAAGGGCGGCTCGAAAATCCCTGACGGTGACAAGGACGCGCTAAACAAGCTGCGCGCCGACTATCAGACCCTCGTCGGCAAGAGGGCCTTCGCGGGGTGGGATGCTGTCGAGTTGCAGCGTCGCATTGATCTGGCGCTCGCGTCGTAGCGCTCACCGGTGATTGTCTATGACCATGGCCATCCTGTTTGGCGGGCCCGCTATGACCGGCTCCACCGGACCAATGGCGCGTTCACATACTCCCAGGACATATGCAAATGGCACTTGCCAATCTGGCGGGGGCTGCTTGGGCCGGCGGATTCGATTGCCACCTGCGGCAAAGTTCCTGACGCGACCGTGCAGTATCTGCACGAGCGCACACATGCAGACTTGAGCAGCAAAACGAAGCTGTTCGTCACCACCTATAAGGATTTGGCCGAGACCCTTGGCTCGCGTGGGTTGTGGATACCGAACGCCGTTGACGCTTCGGCACTTCCTGCGCACCGGCCTGCTAGGGGGTGGGTCTACTACGGAAATATCATCGGCGATAAGCGCAAGTCCTTCGATCGGCTGGCGGGTCTGAACTTCGACACGGTTGCCGGGGTGAAAGACCAGCGGGAAGCGCTCGAACGGGTCGCGCACTACCGCTATGGCATCGGCGTCGGCAGGTGCGCGCTCGAGATGATGGAAATCGGCCTGAAGGTTATGATTTTCGGCAAGGATTTCGGCGGCTTGATCCTGTCCAGTGCGGATTTCGAGCGCCAGCTTGGCGCAAATTTCAATGCCAATGTGATGACCGGGGTCGCGAGCGTGGCTGAGGGCATTGCCCACATTGACGATGCGCTGGGCGTTTCCTCGACGTTTCAGCAGTCGCTGAAACAGATCGAGGCCCGCATCACAAATGGCTGGCGCCGAGTGAGTACAGCGTGATGGATGTGGTTATTCCATACCGGAGCACGCCTGAAGACTTCGAATTGCGCTATGCCTTGCGGTCTCTGCCCAATGTTCCGCACGACCGGGTGATTGTCGCTGGCGATAAGCCGGTCATCATCAGCAAGGCCGTGCAGCATGTGCCGGTTGGCCGGGTCGAAGATCGATATCAGTCTTCGACGGCGAATATCGTTGCCGCGATCCATGGAGCAGGGGTCCAGGGCGAATTCATCGTCATGCACGACGATATTTTCGTGCTGCGACCGTGGTCTTTCCGCCACGAGCATCTCTGCACGATCGATGAATATTTGAAGGGCGGGCAGGCGACGGGCCGGTACAGGGCATATGTCGAAAGCACACAAGATATACTGCGCAGCAAGGGCATCGCGGAGCCGCTGTGGTTCGGGTTGCACACGCCCACGGTCTATGATGCCCTGCGCCTCGCAGACCTCGTGGATGGCTTCGCTGGTCACCGCTACCTGCTGCGGACGCTCTATTATAATCTGTTCCCGGCTCCGAGCGAGCGCCGTCGAGATGTAAAGACCAGAGTGTGGCGCGCGCCGCCGGCCGGCGCCGACGTGCTTTCGGTGTCCGATGATTGCGCCCGCACCGCTGGCTTCCGCGCATGGGCAACGGCGCAGTTCCCCGACAAATGCCGGTACGAGATTGGCACTGATGGTCGTTGCCTCATTCTCGGTTATGGGCCGAGCCTCTGGGATGATGTCGAGCGCGCGCTTGATGGTGGCGACTTTGCTGCGGTCATCGCCTCCCCAGAGGCGGCTGAGCATTGGCCGGGCGAGGTTCTGGCCATTGCCTACGATGATGACCACGCCGACCGGATCGCCCGATCCTGCGGCTTTGAAGACACAACCTGGTGCGGACGCACAAAGGAGGCGGCATGAAGATTTTCGGCATGTCGATCTCGTGGAAACGTGCCGAAAAGGCCATGTCTCAGCCAGACGAGAACCGGGGCTGGTGGCCGATTATCCGGGAGAGCTTCGCTGGGGCATTCCAGCGTAACGTCGAAGTCAAAATGGAAAGTGTCCTGTCTTTCCATGCGGTCTTCGCCTGTCAGACGCTGATTGCCTCTGATATCGCCAAGCTTCGGATCATGCTGGTGGAGCAAGGCCGCGACGGCATCTGGACGGAGGTCAAACGCTCTGCCTATTCGCCCGTTTTGCGGAAGCCGAACATCTACCAGAACCGCATCCAGTTCTACGAAAGCTGGGTGCTGTCAAAGCTCCAGCAAGGCAACACCTATGCGTTGAAGCAGCGCGACGGTCGTGGCGTCGTGGTGGCGATGCACATTCTCGATCCGCAGCGCGTCAAGCCGCTGATCGCCGATAATGGTGATGTGTTCTACGAACTGAACACCGACGCTTTGGCGGGCCTTCCTGAGCGCGTCGTGGTGCCCGCGCGCGAGATCATCCACGACCGGTTCAACTGCATGTTTCACCCGCTCGTGGGCCTGTCGCCGATCTTCGCGAATGGCCTGGCGGCCACGCAGGGGCTGAACATCCAGAACAACTCGGCGCTGTTCTTCCAGAACGGCTCGATGCCTGGCGGCGTGCTGCTAGCGCCTGGCCGGGTAGAGCCGGAGACCGCGGCGCGCCTAAAGGAACATTGGGAAACCAACTTCACCGGGAAGAACCGCGGAAAGATCGCGGTACTGGGCGATGGGCTCAAGTACGAAGTGATGACCTCGAAGGCCACCGATTCCCAGTTGGTCGAGCAGCTGAAGTGGTCTGCCGAGGTGGTTTGCTCCACCTACCATGTGCCGCCCTACAAGATCGGGATCGGGGCGCAGCCGACGTATAACAACGTCCAGGCGCTCAACACCGAGTATTATTCGCAGTGCCTGCAGGTGCACATCGAGAGCATCGAGCTTTGTCTCGACGAAGGGCTTGGGACTGGCGAAACGCTGGGCACCGAATTCGACCTCGACAATCTCCTGCGCATGGACAGCGGCACACAAATGGATGTGCTGGAAAAATCCAAGGGCAAGATGACGCCCAATGAGCAGCGGAAGCGGCTCAACCTGGCTCCGGTTGAGGGCGGAAATACCGTCTATATGCAGGAGCAGGATCACAGCCTCGAATGGCTGGCCCGGCGCGATGCTCAACCCATTGAAGCGCCTGTCCCGCCGGCGCCCGAGCCAGAGCTGGAGTCCGAGGTGTCGGGCGATGCGCTGTCCCAGGCTGCCAAATCCATCCTTGAAGCCGAGTTCAAGGAAATCTCCCCACTGCTCGCTCTGCCGAAGCCGAAAAGGGCCGCCTGATGAAGGAAACGGAAATCGCCCTTCTGATGAAGGGCATGGCGCCAGTTATCGGCAAGTTGATCGGCCAGATGGTCGAGCCGCTGGTTACCCGCGTTGCCGAGCTTGAGCAGGTGATTGCCGACATGCCGAAGCCCCAGGACGGCCGCGATGGGCTGAATGGCAAGGACGGAACCGACGGTCGAGATGGCGCCGACGGTGCCCCTGGCCAGGACGGGAAAGACGCTGAGCCGGTGACTGCTGAGCAGATCGCCGACGCAGTGGCGCGGTACCTGGCGGCCAATCCTCCCGTGGCCGGCAAAGATGGACGTGACGGTATCGATGGGCAAGACGGCGCCGCCGGCATGGATGGCAAGGATGGTGAGCCGGGCCGCGACGGCGTGGATGGCAAGGACGGCGCACCTGGCCCGAACGGTATCGACGGGAAAGATGGCGCCCCCGGTATTGACGGTAAGGACGGACTGCCCGGCAAGGACGGTGCGAATGGCAGCCCCGGCATGGATGGTGCCGATGGCAAGGATGGTGTGGGGTTGGCCGGTGCCGTCCAGAGCAAGGATGGGCACCTGGTGTTGACCCTGACTAGCGGCGCCACGGTTGATGTAGGCCTGATTGCCGGCCGTGATGGACGTGATGGCAGCGACGGCGCGAAGGGCGCTGACGGCGCCGCTGGTCGTGACGGTTTTGGCTTCGATGAGCTTGATCTTGTCGAAAGCGATGAAGGCGTATCGCTGCGCTTCGCCCGGGGCGATGGCGTCAAGGAATTCGCCCTCCCGGTTGTCTTTGACCGCGGCGTTTACCGCGAGGGCGTCGGCTATCGGAAGGGCAATGGCGTCACCTGGGGCGGTTCCTACTGGATTGCGCAGAAGGATGGTCCGTTCAAGCCAGATACGCCTGACAGCGGTTGGCGCTTGGCTGTAAAGAAGGGCCAGAACGGCCGGGACGCGGGAAAGTAGGCCGGCATGTCGACCATTAGAATCTCCGGCCCAAGCCCCATTGTTCTGCCGAGCGAACTTTCCGGCACCTATCCCGACGACGATGTCGCGGCGCTCGCCGCGATCGCTGCTGCGCAGGGGCGTATTGACGGCCCGACAGGATGGGTCGGGCGGTCCTTTGGTGTTCAGGTGCTGGACACCCTTGTTACGCTCCAGCCTGGCCGCTGGTATCGCCTGCCTTATCCGCCGGTCATCGAAATTGTATCGGTGACGGGAGCGGATGGAGCTGAAGTCTCCTTCGAGGCCGACCCAGTTGAGCTCGACCGGATCAAGATCAGCGGGCCGAGTGGCCAAGTGCGTGTTCGGTATCGCGCCGGGTATGAATTGGACGAAGAAACCGATGAGGGCACTGGCGTTGTGCCGGCGCAGGTCAAGCAGGCTGTCATTGTTGGTGCTGGTCGTATTCTCGCCTTTGACCCGCAAAGCGTTGGGCTGCGGTCGGAAAGTGTGGAAGGGATCGGAACCGACGCATACGCGGCGCCCGATGCAACTGAAGCGGCGGTCGATCTTGTCATGTCGCGCCTACTGTCTGGCCTAAAGGTGATCACTCCATGACGCCAGAACGGGCGATTGCAAAACTTGATCGGCAACTGTCCCGCCATGGCCAGGCTATTGCGTTCAAGCGCGGTGCGACTGAGCAAGCGGCAGTCGGCTTCGTCCGTGGCTACAAGGCCGAACAACTGGTCGGGCTGATCACTCAGCAGGACCGGGAAGTGGTTGTCTCGCCATCGTCGCTGGCCACGTTTCAGCCGAAGGAAAACGACGATTTTATCATCACGGCCGGCGCCAAGCTCGGCAAGGTCATGACGGCCGAACCCATCCATATTGGCACGACGCCGGTTCGGTGGAATCTGCGCGTGAGGCTGACATGACCATGATCCACACATATGGCGAGATCGCTGCGCAACACCCGACCGGCCGCTTTCGGTTTCGGAAGGGGTGGTTCGGTCGCAGGGTCCGGCAAATTGAGATTAAGAGCCCTTGGCCACGTTATCCAGCCGCACCGCGTCCCCGCAGGGATGTTTGGGAGGATGGTGGATATACCTTTTGGCGCGATGAACGCGTCACTGACACGATCTACGGTGCGTCTACGGCACAAGGCGCTCCCTGATGGCTGGGGCCAATCAGCGGCTGTTCGCCCCTGGCTGCGCAGGCGACCCGGGAGGAAACACAGCAGGCACTGGCGGCGCTGGCAAAGCGCGAGCACGCCAAGGTTATGCAGGACGATCCACGGCCGAGCCGGTTCATTCGGACTGTCGACGGCGTGCGTGGCGCGCGGGAAGAGCAGGTTCGGGCCGATGGGACGATCATCTATGTCTATCCCCGCCTCGATGAAGTGGTGCAGGTCGCGCTCGATACGCTGTTCGACCTGTCGCCGGTTCTCTCCGGTGCCTATCGCATGAACCATCGGCTGTTTGTCGACGGCGTCGAGGCCCGCAATCTGGCTGGCTGGGACGGGCAGGGCGACATCATCATCTCCAATTCGATGCCGTATTCGCGGAAGATTGAGCTGGGCAAGATGACCATGCGCGTGCCCGGCAGTGAGCATGTCTATGAGCAGGCGGAATTCACCTTGCAGCAGCGGTTCGGCAATCAGGCGCGCATCTTCTTCACCTATCGCGGGCTGATGGGCGGATCGGTTCTCACCAGCAAGCAGGGGGGGAACAAGAGCGAATATCGCTATCCGGCCCTCGAAATCAGGGAGCGCTGAGTATGGGCAGCTATGGCGCCGCAAAGGCTGCAGTTCGGGCCGCTCTTGAGGCTGGCTGGACGACGACACGCATTGCCTATCAGAACGAGGTTCCTGACGACCCATGGCCGCCCAAGGAGGTTGTGCCGGGGTCTAGTTTCCCGGCCTTCCAGCCTTGGGTCTATCTGGAAATGGCGACCATGCCAGGCCAGACGATCCGCGGCGTCGGCGTACCGGGCGATCATCTGAGCCAGACCAATGGCATGATCTACGTCCACGTCTTCGTGGAGGATGGCACGGGCGAGGATCTTGCCACCCAATATGCCGAGACCATCGGCGAACTGTTCCGCAGCAAAAAACTCTACGAGGCAGATGGCTGCTACCTGCGCACCTGGGTTCCTCGCGTTGATGAGGGTGGCGATGCAGCGGCGCAAAGCGAGATTGCAGGCGTCAATGCCGGCAATTGGTTCCGGGTCACCATGTCGGTGCCCTTCCAGTATTTCCACCAGGGGTGATGCAAATGAACATACCCAAGACCCGCCAAATCACGATGCAGAACGCGACCGAAGTCACAGTTGATCGGATTCCCACCGACGACGGGCGCGAGATCGAAAGTCGATGGCCGTCCGACGATGGCCAGGATGTGCCGGGCTGGGAATACGAAACCCTGCGCACCATGAGCGGCGAAGTTTACCGCGTCCCCGTTCGGCAGACCGAACACTGAATTCCGGCGCGAGCCGGTAGCCTCACACGCCCTTAGGCAAGGCGAACCGCCAACGTCGCGATGACGTGGGCAATCCCCGTAACAGCCCCTCGGCACTGCCGCAGGGGCTTTTCTGATGGAGCCTACTCCTATGTATCAGTCAGGCCGGAATGTGCTTGTCTCCCGCAAGCGCGAAGTCTCGTTTGGCGTGCTGCCTGGCGCGACCGACGCCAAGGTCTGCCGCATCAACTCGGGCGGTCTCAACCTCGCCAAGGAACCGATCAACAGCAACGAACTGCGTTCGGATGGTATGTCGACGCGCGGGCGCCACGGCTCCCGGTCGGTAACAGGCAGCTACCCTGTCGATCTTTCGGTCGGAACGTTTGACGACATGATTGAGGCCGTGTTCCGCAGCACGTTCAGCGCTGCGCTTGAGCTTGACGAGACCGACTTCACCTCGATCACCACGACCGCGAACACCATCGTCCTGGCTTCGGGCTCCCCGATTGCCCTCGGCCTGCGCATCGGGGATATCATTCGCCTGACGGGGCACGCGACGGCGGCCAACAACTCGCGCAACCTGCGCATCACGGACCTTGATGCCACCACGATCACGGTCGCGGAGACTCTGATCGCGGATGCCGTGGCCGATACTGCAGCGTCCATTTCCCGGCCGAAATCACTGGTCCAGGGTGTTACCCCCTACAGCTACACCTTCGAAGAATACGAGGCCGATATCGACGGCACCGAGATCTTCACCGGCTGCCGTATCGGCTCGATGCAGCTTCAGCTTCAGCCCAACGGCATGACAATGCTGACCTTCGGCATTGTCGGCCAGGACATGGACGCTCTGGAGGGTGCTGAGGCGCCGTATTTCACCGACCCAACCAAGACCACAAGCATCGGCCTGACGGCGGTGGAGGCTAAGATCATGCTGGGTGGCGTCGATGTTCTCGACGTGTCCAGCATCGATCTGACGTTGCAGCTCAATGCCTCGGGAACGCCTGTCGTCGGCTCGGTGCTGACGCCGGAAGTGTTCACCAATTCGGCCCAGATCACCCTGTCTGTGACGGCGCTGAAGAAGGATATCGCCCGGGTGCAGCAGTACCTCGATGAGGACGAACTGAGCCTGCATCTGGTGTTCGAGGAAAACGAAAGTGGCGCCGCCGACTTCTGCGCCTTCTACCTGCCAAACATCACCCTGGCGAGCGCCACCAAGAGCGAGCTTGGTCAGGACAATGGCCGCACCGTCACCTTCACCTGCCTTGTGGGTGTCGATGAGCGGGGCGGGGCCTATCCGAACACGATGATCGGCTTCCAGACGAGCGCCGCTTAATCCCATCGGCCCGACAGCCGAACCAACGTCGCTCCGGCGACCAGAGGAGTGGCGTGTCGGCGCCGCTCCTCGCCCCTTCCGACAAAGGAAATACGATATGACCGACACTGCCAAAAAGGCCGTGCCTTCCTTCAGTCTCGACGCATTCGAGGCTTCCGATACTGGCAAAATGCAGGTGCTCGATGCCGCCGGCAATCCGACCGGCTGGTTCTGGGAATTCGCCGGCCCCGGCCATCCCAAGACCGAAGCGCTGAATAACCGCCTCGCCCGCGAACGGCTGCACAAGTCCGCTCAGATCGAGCAGAGCCAGGTCAACGGCCGGAAGTGGAAGGCGGAAGAGGAAATCCCCGACGCGGTTCGGGCCAAGAACATTGCCGATCTGGTCGCGCGCATCGTCGGCTGGTCCGAAGTGATCATCGGCGACAAGCCCTTCCCGTTCTCGCCTGAGAACGCCATTGAATTCCTCTCCCATCCCAAGCGGGTTGGCGTGCTGACCCAGGCTATGGAGTTCCTGGCGGCCGAGAAATCTTTTTCGCCGCGCTCCGAATAGACCTGCTGGACTATGCGGAGCGCGAATTCGCGCTGTCGGCTGTCGATAAAGATGGCCATTCCTACCGGGAACACCTGCAGGGGCAGTTGAGCCGGTCGCGGACGCCGGAACGGAAAGCCGAGCTTGAGGCCGAATTGGCCTTGCCGCCATTCCCCGAAGCGCTGCGCTACTTGTGGACGGCGTTTCGCCGCATCCGGAGCCGCAATGGCGGCAATGGATATGGCCCCACACCGATCTCCTGGGCTGATCTGGACGCCTTCGACCGGCTCTCCGGACTTCGCCTGCTTCCATGGGAGATCGAGATCATCGAAGTGCTCGATGACGCCTATTTCGCCGCCCGCCACAACCAAGAGGACGATCCGCAATGACCGATGTTGTGACCCGGCTGATCGTCCGTGCAGATGGATCGCTGGCGACCCTCGACCAGTTCGGCAAGAAGATGTCGGACGCCGGTCAGGCTGCCGATATGGCCACCGGTGGCGTTGCCCGTTTCGAGGCCGCCCAGAAACGGATGCAGGACGCCCAGCAGCGTGGCCTGGCGGTCACGACTGAAAGCGTGGCCCGCCGCACGAAGGAGCAGCGGGTTTTCGAGCAGGCCGCCAGTTCCATCGACAGGCAGTTTGCCCTGCGAATCCGACTGCAGCAGCAGGCGGAAAAGTCAGCGGTAGCCATGTCCAACGCTGTGGCCGCAGGCTATTTGCGTGAAGAACAGGCCCTGGAACTGTTGATGCAGCAGGAGCGGCAGCACGCCGCCCAACTGAGCCAGCAGCCCGGCAGGGGCATGGTGGGCGTGGGTGGATCGTTCAACACGGCGAACATTGCAGCTCAGTTCCAGGATATCGGTGTGACGGCGGCCATGGGCATGAATCCGCTCCAGATCGCCCTGCAGCAGGGCACGCAGCTTTCCGCGGTCTTTGCGACGATGGAAAAGCCGTTGGAGGGCATCGTGACGGGCCTTCGGGCAATCATCAGCCCATTGTCGCTGATGACTATCGGGATCATCGCGCTGGTCGCTGCAGGCCTTCAGTTCGTGGACTGGGGTGCTGCGGCCGAGATGACGCTGAATTTCCTCGCCGATGGGCTGGAAGTCATCGCACCCTATGCTGCGGCAGCGGCTGTCGGTCTGGCGCTGCTGTATTCCCCGGCGATCATTTCCGGGTTGGTTACGGTGGTCGGTTCGCTCGGCACGGTCGCCAAGGCCGTCTGGGGCGTTGCCACGGCCATTTATGCCACCGTTGGTCTGCCCGCGCTGCTCATTGCTGGCTTCGTTGCCATCGTCGCTGGTGCGGTCATCTGGCGGGACGAACTGACCAAGATGCTGGGCGTCGATATCGTCGGGGCGGCGCAGGATGGTATCAACTTCATCATCGGTGCCTTCGTCGGTGGGTTTAAGGGCATCCAGGTGCTGTGGGCCACGCTTCCAGCGGTGTTGGGCGACATCACCATCCAGGCCGCGCAATCGGTTCTCGATGGCATCACGACCATGCTGAATGAAAGCCGGACGCAGGTTCTGGGCTTCCTGTCGTGGGTCTCCACGCTGCCATTGCCAGGCGTCAATCATCTGGCCGCCGCCGGCGTCGGTGCCCTGGCAGGCGCTGGCGAATTGACCGCGCCACAAATTCCCAACCGCAACGCTGGAGCTGCGGCTGCCGTTGCCAGTTATTCCGAACAGGCCATGAGCGATGCCATGGCGACCGACTATCTGGGCGAGGCCGTCACGTTTGTTCAGGGTGCCGCGTCTGGCGCGGCTGATGCTTTGCGCGGCCTTGCTGACAGCATGGGTGTCGATGAAAAGGCATCCAAGGCGGCTGCAAAAGAGGCCGAGCGGCAGGCCGAAGCCTATCGTGATCTGACCCGTGATGCCCGCCAGTTCATCGCCGAGCAGCATCTTGAGGCCCAGGCGCTCGGTATGACCGAGGAGGCTGCCAACCGGCTCCGCTACGAGCAGGACATGCTCAACAAGGCGGCGAACGACAACATCAAGCTGTCGAGCGAACAGCGGGCAGAAATCTCCGGGCTGGCGGCCGAGATGGTAGCGGCAGAGGAATCGACCCGGCGTCTGACCGAAATCTACGATCTCGGCAAAGAGGTGTTCTCCGGCTTCTTTGCCGACATGAAGTCGGGCCTTCGTGAGGGGCAGTCCTTCTGGGAAGCGCTTGGCAATGCCGGGGCGAATGCTCTCGACAAGATCGCTGATCGCGCTCTCACCATGGCCGCTAATGGCATCTTCGACATGATCTTTGGCGCTGTGATGGGTGGGTTCACCGGAGGTTTTGGCGGTGGAATGGGTAGCGGCCTGTTCGGCACCAGCTCGATCACCGGCAGCAGCGGAGGGTTCTTCCCCGGCTTTGCTGGCGGTGGAGACACGGGTTATGGCCCCCGCACTGGCGGGCTGGATGGGCAGGGCGGCTTCCTCGCGATGCTTCACCCTCGTGAGACGGTCATCGACCACACCCGGCCGCGACCGGCAAATCAGAACCAGAGCAACGACAATGGCCGCTCCGGCGACCTGGTCATCAACAACGTGATCAACGTCCCTGCCGGCACATCGCCGGAAACCGCTCCGGCACTGGCCCGCGAGATCACCAAGGAGGTCAAGCGTCAGCTTCCCGACGCCATCACGAAGTTCAACGCGAACCCGCTTCGGAGGGCCAGCTAAAATGGCGCTTGCTGACCCGTTCGCCGCAGCGGACTTCGCTGAGCTATTCAAGGTGCAGGACTGGCAGTTCGTCCAGGGATTCCAACAGCAGCGCTCGGCCACGGGCGGCGG
Source organism: Devosia ginsengisoli (assembly GCF_007859655.1). Taxonomy (NCBI): domain Bacteria; kingdom Pseudomonadati; phylum Pseudomonadota; class Alphaproteobacteria; order Hyphomicrobiales; family Devosiaceae; genus Devosia; species Devosia ginsengisoli. The sequence goes on along the minus strand of NZ_CP042304.1, from coordinate 1,426,972 downwards.
GGAGACCCATTATGCCGACCGGGCGCCTTCGCTATGGCGTGCAGAGACAACTACGGTCCCTATGCTCAACGCCGAGGCGGAGGGCGTCATGGCGCTGATCAACAGTCGGGCAGGGGGACTGAAAACCGTCCTGCTCTACAATAAGCGACTGCCATACCCTGCAAGCGACCCGGACGGTTCAGTCATCGGCTCGACCGTGCCCGCCATCAACGTCATCACCGACCGGCTGCATGTGTCGTTTTCGGGCTTTCCGGCTGGGTATGAAATCCCGCTTGGCACCTATTTCGGCATCGTATTCGACACGTCCCGCTATTACCTCGGCCAGTTCGCCGAGGCGAGAACGGCCAACCCCATCACCGGGGCGGTTGCATCGGCAGAAATCTGGCCGCCGCTGCCGGCCTCGATCGCTGGCACGCCGGACGTGATCATCAAGAAGCCCTGCGCCAAATTCCGCATCGAGCCTGGCAGTGCATTCCCGACCAAGCAGGGCGGGCTGCATAGCGAAATCCAGTTCTCGGCCGAGCAAACCTATAGCCGGTAGCCCATGCCCTATGATGTTGAAACCATAACCGCCCTCGAAAGCGGAGCCTTGGTGCTGCGCGATTTCTGGACCTGCCACGGCAAGACGCTGGGCGGTGCTGCGGAGACGTTCAACTACTGGACCGGCGAAGACAATGTGTCGGTCAACGTGGTTCCGCCCGGTGCAGAAACGCCAGTCAGCCGTGACTATCGCGGCGGCGGCACGCTGCTGGCCGTTCCTGAGATTGTCGATGCCATCGGGCTGGAAGCCCGGTCGGTGAGCTACGGCTTCGACCATATCAGCAAGGCCGCTGATGGCCCGATGGATATGGTGTTCGGACACAATGTCAGAGTGGCCCGTGTCGAGTTTCACCGCGGAGTTTTCGATCCAGCGACGTGGAACCTGGTGGCCGCGCCGCACCTGCTTTTCTCGGGCCGGATCGATGGTGCCGAGGTGCAGGACGCACCAGCCGGCGGCGAGGGTGGGTTGTCCATTACGGCCGTCAACGACTCCATCGATCTCACCAAGACCAATCCCGCCATGGAATCCGATGAGCAGCAGCGCCTGCGCAGCGGCGACCGCTTCCGTCGATACGGCGATACCGCCGGGCAAATTCAGACGGCTTGGGGCCAGGCGAAGGGATAGCAGCGCATGGACCCGTTCAGCCTTGTCATCCAGCTCGTCGTCGGGCTGGTGCTTTCCCTTGCCTCGACCCTGCTCAAGCAGGCGTTCAGCAGGCCACAGGACCAGAAGACTGCTACCGGCACGCGCGGCACTGTCTCGATTGGAGGCAGGGTTCCGCAGTCATTCCTCATCGGCACCGTGGCGGACGCTGGCAAGCTGGAATACCGCAATGCGTGGGGCAATGACGGCGAAGTGCCGAATGCCTACCTGACCGACGTTTACTCGTTTGGCGATCTGCCAGTCACCGGTATGGCAGGCATTTTCGTCAATGGCATCCGGCGCACCGTGTCTGGCACAGGCGTCGTGGCACAGGGCAATCCAGTCGTTCTTGCGGAAGATGGCGGGACGCGTCGGCTGTGGCGGAAGTTCTTCGACGGCGCACAGACGACGGCCGATAGCTATTTGGTCAGCAAGTTCGGCAGCGATGCCGACCGCGCTTGGACCAGCGACATGATTGGCCGCGGCGTGCCGGTGCTGATCACGACGGCCTTGTGGTCGGAAACGACATGGACCGGCTTTCCGAGCTTTGTGGGCGAGTTCCAGGGTATCAAGCTCTATGACCCCCGGCAGGACAGCACTGCGGGCGGCTCTGGCTCTCAGCGCTGGGACGATCCGAGCACCTGGGCGTTCTCGGACAACAACCTTGTCATCGTCTACAACATCGAGCGAGGCATTCACTACAGCCCAGCCGGCGCCACGACCCTCGGCGCGCATATCTGGGGCGGCCGCAAAACAGCGGCGCAGTTGCCATATGACGCTTGGGCGGCGGCGATGGACGCCTGTGACCTGGCGATCAACCTCAAGGGCGGTGGCACGGAAAAACAGTTCCGCGGCGGCCGCAAGATCAGCCTCAACGAGCGGCCGGCCGATGTCATCAAGGATTTCCTGATCGGCGCCAATGCCCGTATCTGCCATGGCAGCGACGGCACGGTATGGCCGCTGGTTGGCGTGCCAGATGAGGCGGATTTCTCCTTCACCGATGCTGATGTGCTGGCGACCGAGGAACTGGGCTCGATCCCGTTTCCGAACCTCGACGAAATCATCAATGGTGCGACGGCCACCTATCGGGAACCGAGCCAGGCCTGGGAAGACAAGGAAACCGCTCCCTATTATCGCAGCGACCTTGAGGAAGAGGATGACGGGCGTCGCCAGGTAGAGGGGCTGTCGCTTGAAACGACGTTCTCCGGCACACAGGCGCAGCGCATCCTCAAGGCGGTTGTGGAAGAGGGCAGGCGGTTCGGCCGCCACGTCGTCGCGCTGCCTGCCGCATACGCGCAATTCCGACCCTTGCAGGTGGGGGCGTGGACCTCGGATCGCTTCGGATATTCGGGCAAGAAGTTCCTCATCACGGTACGGACGCGACCGATATGGGGCTGGGTGGTGTTTGGCTTGCAGGAGATCGACGCTGCCGACCACGACTGGAATCCAGAGACCGACGAACAGCCGCTGAGCTTTGCGCCGGTGGTGACCAATCGGCCGGCGCCGCAGGAGGTGAGCGGTTTCTCAGTTGCGCCCGGCATTGCCGTGGACAGCGACGGGGTAAGCCGACGTCCGGCGATTGATGTGTTCTGGTCCTCGGCTTCTGTCACCGTCGACGTGCGGGCGGTGCGGATCACCATCCGTCTCGCTGCCGACGAAATCATTGTCTGGGAGGGCGAGGCGCCCCGGCCGGAACTAGGTGAGGCCCGCATCATCCAGGCGCTGCTGCCCAATGAGGACTATGAGGTCCAGATCCAGTACGTGCCATTTTCTGGTCGTGTGACGGTGGAGAGCTCATGGATCCCGGTCACCACACCGAACGTCAAGCTCGGCCCTGACGATATCGACATCACCTTTGCCGATATTGCTGCCGAGATCGTGGAAGACCTGAAATGGATCAGCGAGGGCGTCCGGTCATCTCTCGATAATTTCGAGCGGTTCGGCTCGCTCCTCTCCGAGCAAGACCTGGCCAATTTCAATGATCGAGAAGTCCTCAAGCGGGAGTTGCGCAAGAAAGTCGGCGATCTCGAAGCCAGCTTTGTCGAGATCATCGAGGTGGCGCTTGGGCCGAACGGAGCGATTGCTAACGCTCTGTCCTCCCTCTACGCCGCCATGGGTGGGAACTCCGCACAAGTCATGGTGCGTATGGGTGCCGAGGCCACGCCGGTCGGTGTCGAGGCGCGATGGGGGATGCAGCTATCGACCGATGGCGAGACGTTCGGCAGCGCGGCGTTCTTGGCGCAGATCAATACTGACGGCGAGAGCCAGCTCGTGCTCGATGCTGATCGTACGGTCATCAGCACCGATGGCGGGACCAATGTCGTCGCCCTCTTCAACTCCGAAGGCGCCGTGATCCGCGACATGACGGTTGGCACCATCAAGAGCGCAGACGGTCAGTCCTTCTGGAACCTGACCACAGGCGAATTCCAGATTTCGAGTTCATAATGGCACCCATCATTCGAGCCAGCCGCGTGGTTGACGCGGCGGCCATCTATGAGCCTGCGCCTGGCGCGATCGACCCGGAAGACCCTTTTGACCCGATGCATCGGCCATTGGTCGATCCAGAGAACTGGCTGGCGAACATTAGCTTCCACTCGGAATTCGATTATTGCGAGGTGGCATTCGGGCCCGACGTGGTGGCCGTCAATCATGCAGCGATCGCAGCGGCCACGCCATCAGGTGGTTTTTCGGTCGAGTCCGGGCAGGTCGTATTTGACACGACCGTGACCACGCACACGCTGGCGGTTCACAACCTGGGCTACGTGCCTGACTTCATGGTGGTGGTGGATGGCGACGCGCTCTATCCCGGCTACATCGCCCAGTTCTATGGCGATGGCAGGGCTCGCTATCTTTGCGCCTATGCCACCACAACGCATCTCTGCCTCGAGGTCCGGGCAAGCCGCACCGCCAACGCCATCCCGGCGATATCGAAGAATTACACGGTGCTGATCTTCAAGCAGCCACCGGCACCAAGTGGCGATATTCTGGCCCGTTGGGACCCCGACGACGCCGTGCTGCACCTTGGTCGCGACAAGTTCCGGTCGGATCGTCGCTATCTGCAGGTGGGCTCCAATGGCGATCCATTCGGCTTCGCCCTGGGCCGCACGATCCACCTCAAGAATGGGGCTCCTCGGTTCGTAGACGCTGACGGCACCATCACCGACCCGGTGCCGGCTGCGGCCAGGTGGGCTTTCGCGTCATCCTGGCAGACCAGCGGTTGGACCTTCGGCCCCTCGGCGGCCTACAACGGCACCTTCACCGGCGGCCCCGCGATTCAGGTGCGGGCGCCGTGAGCGGGTTTGTCGGCTATGTCGGTGGCCAACTGGTCATCGAGAAGGATGATCGGCTCGTCCTCTCTACCGGGGACACCCTCGTCCAGTTCTTAACCAGCGAGCAGACGTTCAGCCGAAATTGCGTCTTCCCTGATGTGCCGAAGGGCGAAGGCTATGTCTACAATTTCGACGTGGATTATAGCGCCCTGGCCGAAAGCTACGGCTACGTCTTCAACAATGCATCCTGCGTTCTGGCCAAACCGCAGGAGTGGGAAAACCAGATCACGCTCGGCGCCATCCCTGACGGTGCAGACATCTTCTGGGGGAAGGCGCTGCTCAATCGGACGGTTGGCCCCTCTCATTCTTGGGGCGTTGAAAGCCTGACACCCCGCATCCGGATGAACGACTACATCCAGATCACCGGTAGCTTCCTACTCGAGCAGGTTCGCGGCCTTTCGCGTGCGCTTTCGGTTTTCATCTCCGGTGACAATCTCATCGTCGATCTGCAGCAATCCTGCGGACCGGCGGCTGGGAACTTCGGGAACTGGGGCCAGACAATGGCGCCGGAGGCAGATCGGCGCGGCGGCAATGTCTCGGCGCCTTCGGGGGCAGGGAAGTACGTTCATACCGCCCATAATGGATTTACCGGCAGCGGGACCGTGGACGACTACAGCAACACCTTCCCGGTCCCGACGCTGGTCACCATTGCCGCGCAGTACCAGAACGGCGGGGTGAATGAGGCCCCGTATTCCGACCCGACCGACTATGGCGTGACTTACGCCCTTACCGTCAAAGGCCGCTTCGGCCGGCGCAGTTAATCCAGAGGCATTTTATGACCGAACCCGTTTCCGCTGGCACCGTCACGGTGGCCAATGGCGGCACAACCGTGACCGGAACTGACACCTTCTGGGTGGGAAAGGTGAGGAAGGGCGATCTGTTCACAGTGCCGGCCCAGGGCGTTTTTGCCCGGATCACGGCCGATGCAATGAGCAACACCTCGCTCAGCATCAATGCCTGGCCGGGCACGGAGGTGACGGATGGCGCCTATGAAATCCTGGTCATGCCGGATGAGGTGGGCAACGCGCAGCGAGTTCGAGAGCTGCTGGCGCAAATGAGCGTGGTTGAGGCCAATGGTCGAGGCCTGTTTTTCCGCTTCAGCGACCAGACCGCCGATGCCGATCCTGGCGCGGGCTATCTGCGGACAAACCATATCGACATTGCCAGCTCCACCGGTGGCTATTTCGACAATCTCGACGCCAATGGTGCGACCGTCGCCGCTATCCTTGATAGCTGGGATGATGAAGGCACGGCTGCCGCGCGCGGGCAGGTGTGGCTTCGCTCGGTTGCTGACCCTGCTGCATTCCATGCACTTAAGATCACCGACACGGTCGTTGACGGCACCGGATACCGCAAGCTGACATGGGACTATGTCGGCGGCAGCGGCAGCTTCGCGGCCGATGAAGCAATGATGGTGATGTTCAGTCCGCAGGGCGCCGATGGCACCAATGCCATTCTTGGCGTCTGGCAGGGTGCGTGGGTCACCGCCACGGCATATGATGTCGATGATCTCGTTGAGCAGGATGGCAGCACGTATATCTGCCTTGAGGCGCACACATCGGACGCGTTCTCGACCGACCTGGCCGCCGACAAATGGGACCTGGCGGTTGAGAAGGGCGATCAGGGCAACGCCAGCACGGTTCCTGGCCCCACTGGCCCCAAGGGTATCAACTGGCAGGGCGACTATAGCGCCATGACGGACTATGTCGAAGACGATGGTGTGCTTTACAATGGGTCGTCTTGGCGCGCCCTTCAGGCCACCACAGGCAACGCGCCACCGACACTGCCAACTACCAGCAATACCTACTGGCTGTTGGTAGCAAGGGCCGGGACTGACGGCGCCGGCACTGTGACTAGCATCGTAGCTGGCGATGGCATCGCGGTGGACAATACAGATCCAACGGCCCCGATCATCTCGGTGACGGTCGTGGGAGGAGGTGCGTCAGCGACGCTTGTTGAGGCTGCCGCGTTGACCCCATCTGTGGCTCCCGAGTTCGTTCGGACCGAGGGGTATGCTGAGGCCGGTGATGGCGGGGGCGCCCTTTACAAGAAGGTGGATACCGAGCCGGCGCACGCAGGCAAGTTCTCGGTCACACTGGACGATGGGGTCACTGTCGTCTGGTACGAGATCGCTTCAAATCCGATGACACCAGCGATGGTGGGCGGCAATGCCAATGATGCGGCTGAGATCGCCTTCCGTGCCGGCCTGCCGCTGCGCACCGGCGTGCAGGAAGAGGCCAAGCTATTCTTCAATCCCACGACCGAGGCCGCCGCAAACACCGATACCGCTCGATATGACGCACTCAAGCTTGCCATCGACTGGCAGCGTTCCTGCATGCCGGGGGACGATAGCAAAATCTGGATCGAGATCGCTGACGGCTACCACTATATCGAGGGCGCAGGGTTCGTCCTGCGCGGCGGGCACACCCTATATTTGCGATCGTCCGGCACCTTCACCGCGAAGATCAACGGGGTGTCGAGCTGGGCGCATCAGGGTAGCAATGTCTTCAACCCCGTCGTGCAACTCGATACGCCGCTGCCGGCCGGCATTCTTGGCGGCGATCCCGTTGGCTTCCGAAACGTCATCGGCAATGGTGATGCGGAGGCGTTGACCGGCGGCGGTTTTATTACCTCGATCATTACCGGCGATGCCGGCGCGAGGACCGCGCTGCGAGCGATGATCCGCATCCCGCGCACGACGAGCCCGACTGTTTCGACTACCACAACCTATAGCGCCGGCATTTCCAGCGAACTGCTCATTCCGAATGGTGGTCTGGTCATGACCGGCGGGTGGAACGGATCAAGCCAGGAGGGCTTTTTTGACCTGTGGTGGGGCGCCAGAATGCACTGCGACCAGATCGGATTGTCCTACAATGGCGGGGCCACGACCGACAAAGAACTGATCATGGTCCGCTATGGAGCTCACCTCTATACAAACCAGACTTTGCTCATCGGGGCTGACCCGTCGAGCGGTAAGGTTCTACGCCTCTTCGGTGAAGGCGCTGGCGCCCGCCTCGATGGCTCCATCGTCGGCGGCGGTCAGTATGCTGATCGGCTGGTCTCGGTAGAAGGCCTTGCCGAGTTTACGGGCTCTCGCACGTCATTGGGCCATGCTGCCGGCATTGGGCTGATCCTGGGGCCGGGATGCCGGACCTACTTCAATCAAAACCACATCGCGTCCTGCGATATGGGCGTGCGGGTGACTGGCATGGGCTACGCCAACATCCAGTCGACCCGCGTCTCCGAATGCGTCACCGGCCTGGTTGCCAGTGAAGGCCAGATTTTTGTCGACGCGAACACGATCTTGGATACCAATACCACGCCGTCTACGACTGCGACGAACGGCACAATCATCGGGACGCCTAGTGTCGTTTGACCCCTGCCGAGAGATATGCCGCCAGGGCATCACCACCCGCTCGATTGACGTGGGTGATGTTGAAAAAGTTGTTGATGTCCAGCTCCATGCCGAAGTCGGGCAGAAGGCATACAAAGTCGTCCCGCTGGCGACACGCATCAAGGACCAGTGCTTCGTACCGAGCCAGCACGCCGCCCATGTCCTGCTCATCGAATGCCCTCCGATAGACTGGGGAGAAAAAGAGCACTTTTCGAGGAGCGATGCGGTCGGCGGCATCGAGGGCGGCATCGATCCTGAGCGCCGCCAGTGCCACGTTCGCCTCAAGATCGGCATCCGTAAACACATAGGATGGAGGGAACACCCACTTCTCCATCGCGCCTTCTCCGTGCCGGTCGGCATACTGGTCGCGCAGGCGCGGTATGGCAGCGGCGCCCCAAGGATGGGTTAGGAAGAACGGGAGATATCCACCGGACTCGATAGGCCCTGTCGCGCATGGCCTTGGTTGTTCCCCAGCCATGACAACGCTTAGTTCGTTGACCGTGGGTATTTCGATAAAGAGGACATCCGCCGAAAAGTCACGTGCAGACATCGCGCACAAATACTCAGTCATCAGAGCAAGGTCATGACCGATGGTGGCGCCATTGGCGACGACAACCCCATCCTCATCGGCAAGCTTGGCAAAACGAGCGGGCATGGCGGTGTCAGCGGAGAATGGATATCCGGCGGTGACCGAACTGCCCGAAAAGAGCACATCCAGATCGTCATCGCCGCCAAACCGCTCGTTGAGGTATGCGGCCGCAAGGTCCATATCCTGGGTAGGCAGCAGGCGAAGGTTCGGCCCGCGGATCGTGAATGCTTGACTGGCGTACTTTGCCAGTCCCCACGAGTAGGCGGTGTGGGTTGCGAGCGCGGTCGCAAGGGTGACGGCGAGGGCGGCTAGCAGGCGTGAGGTGCTGAACATCGCCGCCTCAGAAGTTGAAGTAGAGGAAGCTGGCGCCTAGGCCGCCCATGGAAGTCAGCCCAAAATAGAGGGCGACACCCACCAGGGCAGGGAGCGCGTAGCGGCGGAACCATGGCGCTGCGAAGCGCCGACTTGCTGGCCAGCGAAGCCCGTAGATCAGACCGTGAGACCGGGACGCCAGGAGCTCTGAGGTATTGGGTGCGAAAAACGCGATCCCAGCAGCCAGGGCAATGAGAAGAATGCCTACCTGCAACTGCGCAAACTCATTGAAGATCGAAATTCGATCCGAATAGGTGAACATAGGGCCATAGACATTTAGTGCCGTTGTCATGTCCTCGGCGCGAAAGAGCACCCAGCCGAAGACTACAAGCAGGAAGGTCACCGCGACACCGACGACCGCAGGCATTCGTGGCACACCGATGCGTCGGACAATGTGGGACAGGCCGACCAGAGCGCCGTGATATGCGCCCCACAGCAAGAATGCGAAGCCGGCGCCGTGCCAAATGCCGATCAGCACGAAGGCAATGAACAGGTTGAGCATCTGGCGCGAGGGTCCGGACCTGCTGCCGCCGAGGGGAATGTAGATATAGTCGCGCACGAAATAGGATAGCGACATGTGCCAGCGGCGCCAAAACTCATCGATCGACCTCGATTTGTAGGGCGAGAAGAAGTTCATCGGGAAGATGATGCCGACCATCCGGGCCAGCCCCAGCGCCATGTCGGAATAGGCGCTGAAGTCGAAGTAGAGCTGAAAGGAATAGGCGAAAGCGCCGATCCAGGCGTCCAGTGTGGAAAGCGGTCGTGTGCCGGCGCTGGCCGCAGCAAAGACCGGGTCGGCCCAAAAGGACAATGGATCAGCTATCGCCGCCTTCTTGAACAGGCCAAGGGCAAAAAGCGCCAGGCCCGACGACATCAGGATGACCAGTCGTCGGAGAGGAAGCCCCATGAACAGGCGCTGCAGCTTCCATGAGATGTGCTTGTAGCGGACGATCGGTCCAGCGATGAGCTGCGGAAACAGCAGAACATAGGTGGCGTATGTCGGCAGACTGGGGCGGGGTGCTGAACCTCTGCGAATGTCCACCAAGTAACTGATCTGATGGAAGGTCCAGAATGAGATGCCGAGGGGGAGTATGATATCGCCCAGGATAGTACGGGCACCCTCTTTGCCGACGAAGATGCCAGCGGTGAACAGGGCATATTTGAACCAGAACAGTAGGGCTAGATTGAGCGCGATGCCCAGCCAAAATACCGTGCGGGACTCTCTTACGCGCCAGCCGACTGCATAATTGACGACCAGGCTGGCAACCAGCAGCAAGACGAACGGCAAATCCCAGTAAGCGTAGAAAACCAGTGACGCGAGCAGAAGAACCCACCCGTTGACGGAGGGGCGAACTGCGTTGCTTATCAGAAACGCCGCCAGAGTGACCGGCAGAAAAAGGAAGACGAATTCGTAAGAGTTGAACAGCATGGAGGTCCCTATCCCCCTCGGGGTCGCGGCAGTTTATGTGTTCGGCCGCATATTATCGGTCGGCCATGCGAGGGCTTTCGGGGATCGTCACGTCATAGATTGCCCCGGCGTTTAACCCCGAACACAGGTCATTGTCGGCTGCGACGATGATGTGCCCGCCGAGATCCATGTGGTTGTAATATGGGGCCAACTGGCTAACAGGCTGGCCCACAATCTTGATGATGGATGGGTCGGTCACAGACATGGCGCCCGCCTTGAGGGCAGTGCCTGGCAGAACGAAAAGGGCCCCGGCTTCGCTCATATGTCGATGCCCGGTAAACGAAAGGTCGAGGGTGCCGTCCCCATCGAGATCGCCCGCCTTGGGCGAGAGGGTTGCGCTAATCCCGTCGTAGTCTGAGTAACGTGTAGATCCCAACAGCGTTGTTCGGGCTAAGTCCTGAACGTCAACTTTGCCCGCGCTTGCAATCGCGGCACCATCTATCAACATCAGGCGCCCAACAATCTCACCCTCGTCGTTTTTCCATCGCGACTCCGATAGCCAGAAGTCGATTACATCGTCGCCGGTGAAGTCACCAAACGCCCCTGCGAACAACTCGCCTGTCTGAAATCCCGTCAAGGACGCAACTCGATCCGCTGCCCATCCGGTCGAGAGGTTATACACATCGACAGACCCATCAGTGACCGCCAGGAACATTGTCCCGCCTTGAACTGGCATAACGGTAAAGCTGCGAGTGGTAGAAAGGGGGGCTTCTAGCGGTATCGACGCGACGGGACCGCTGCCGATGCTTCCTGGATCAAAGACATCAATGTTATCGCGGTTCGCCACAAGAGCCCATGTTGCGGAACCCTGGTCGAGAAACGACACTTCTTTGCTTGCCAGGTCCTCGTTTTCGTCGAGGGCATAGCCATCTGGTCCCGACAGGACCAAGCGCCCGCCAAGCCAGAAATCATCATCCCCGTCCCCATTGGCGTCGGCAACATTGAAGGAAATGGGTGCGAAATATTGGAGGTCGCCGCGATTGAAAGCGCTGCTGCCGTGGGCGCTCAGCACTGTGGCCGCAAGGCCGGCATTGTCCGCTGCGCTAAGCTCCTGCGATCCGGATGTCACCGGCCAGAATGCATCAAATGGTTCTTCGCCGTGAATCCAATCGGCAGAGCCAAGGTAGGACATCGAGTACATTATTGGGCCGCCAGAGCGTTGGCTCAAGAACGCAACGCGGGCACCAAAATAGATGGCCTGACTAGTCACCAAACTGTCTGATGGGGCTGGACAAAGGGCCAATTCAGAGACGTCGTCGATCTCATAGAACTCACCAATTGCATCGGCATACACGCGGCTGCGCTGGTCAACGTGACCGGTCTGGCGATACCTCTCCATGGAACCGTAATAACTATAGAAGTAGCGATACCAGTCGCGCTCCCTTTGGATGGAAATTGTCGCGTCGTCCGGTGGGGCGACGACCGGCGCAGGCACAGGGGCAGCAACTACCTGTTGATGTGGACGCCATGCTCGATATCCCAAGGCACCGAGAAATGCGCTGAGTACAACAAGGACCGACAGCCCGACGACTTTAACGACGCTGATCTTCATGTGCCCGTCATTAGCATCACATTTTATAGTGACCAAGCAGAGTTCTACTCTTGGCTCTGCAAACTCACATCATCATCCCGAGCGCGACCGTCCCGATCTCGTGGCGCTCCGCATCGGTATATTTGCCGTCCAGCTTCCGAATGACGTTCCATCGGTCACTGCGGCGCTCCTCGAAATCGGTGTCGCCCTTATAGACGGTCGACCAGGCCTCGATAGCCTGTTCGAGAAACCGGGCTTCATCGTCATTCAGCAATAGCAGTTTCGTCACTTCAGCACCTCGCCAGCACCCCCTCCGGCGAACGTAACGCAATTGCTAGATCGGAGGGAGTGCTTGGCCCTGCTTAGGCAGCGCGGTCAAGCGGAAAGCCATCGGCATCGTAGAGGCTTCGAATTTGGGAGGCATCGAAGCGCGTCTCGTCCACCTGCATCACTGCGCCACGCAGAAAGATCGCGGGCATGTCTTCGACAGCGAAGCGAACAGCGTCTGCCACTGAGCCGAAGCGCCTGTACCCGATCTGGCTGGAACCTTTGGTGTTCTTGCCGGGGAAGAGTTCGGCGGGAGCGGAATAGTTGATGATCATGTTCATATCCTTTGTGAGGAGGGATCGTGTGTCGCCGCATGGTGAGGCGCGTGCCGCCAAGCGGGCGTAGGCACGGACAGCGCGACGGCTAGGTTGGCAGAGCGATCGAGAATGCCGGCGCGCTCCGCTGCTGCAATCAGATAGTGACGCGCGGATTCGGCCGACACGAGGTTGTCCAGCGCGCTTCGGCAAATGGCTTTGGCTCGCCTATAATCGACTGTTCGCGGGGCGGACCAGAAATATTCCAGATACTGTATTGCTTCGGCGACGTTGCGCACCTCGTATTTCCCCGATGGACTTGCGTCCATGCGAAGAAAAATAGGTCGCATGAATGGTTTTATTCCCATCAGACGCTCCAAAATATTTGAAAATGTAGAGGTGCGGATTGACCCGTGAAATATATATGGTGCGGATTTAAAGTAATTCAAGGGGTTAGGTCGCCGCAATTTCGGTCGCCATCACCCGGTCGGGGACACCAACGCATAGCCATGTCGTGCGATCCCGGCCTCCACGATCTCGGTCGCAGCGCCGATCAGTTTGTCATCCGTCGTCGTGGTGGCGAAATAGGTCCACTCGTATGACCGCAGGTTCTCTGGAATCGTGGCGTTCGGGCCGGCCGGCAGAATAAGCAGCCTGGGCGTCCCGCCCATTGCCCCGTCCACTTCCGAGATGAACACGTTCACCTGCATCTGAAGCCTCCGCGTCGAGCCATTGAAGACACGGCGGGACGGCGCACGCAATCTTCAACATCGATAGGAGACCACCATGGCTCGCGCCGTAAACGCGGAGACTCTTTCGCTCGTCAAACAGTGGGAGGGGTTTAGACCCAATGCCTACCCTGATCCCGGTTCCCGCGACGGCACGCCCTGGACCATCGGCTATGGTCAGACCCGCATCAAAGGGCGAGCCGTGCGAAAGGGCGACACGATCGCGGAGGCGGAAGCCGCTAGCCTGCTGGTGACGCGCCTGGCCGAGACGGCGGCGCAGGTGGAACGCTTGGTCAAGGTGGACCTGAGCGACAATCAGTTCGGCGCGCTGGTGGCCTTTGCCGACAACATCGGCATGGGCGGCAGCAAGAAGGTCGGCTTCTCCAACTCCACCCTGCTCAAGAAACTCAATGCCGGCAATTATGATGCCGTGCCCGGCGAGCTGGCGAAATGGAAATATAACGACGGCAAGGTCATGCAGGGCCTAGTCAACCGCCGCGCAGCTGAGGCCGGCCTGTGGGCTAAGGGCGCATTCGTCTCGACCAGCACGGTTGAAGCAAAGCCCGGCAACCCGATCAAGGAAATGACGACCCCGGAGAATATCGGTGCGGCGGGCGGACTTCTTGGCGGCGCCGCGGCTGTCGCATCGGGCAATGGCCCGGTCCAGTACGCCATTGCCGCCCTGATGGTCATTGCGGCCATCACCATTGCCTTCCTCGTGATCCGGAAGGCGACCCGATGATCGCCCTGTCACCCCTTCTTCGCACCGATGAGGCCGGACGTGTCATGTTCTGGTGCCCCGGCTGTGACGAGGAACACGTCATCCGGGTGAGGGGCGGTTCAGGCCCTGGCTGGGGTTACAACGGTGTTCCCGACGCGCCGACATTCACGCCCTCAGTGCTCTTTCGGAGCGTTCGTTTTAAAGGTGGCGACGAGGAATTCGACCGCATTCTCGACACCTACAAGTTCCCGGAAGAGCGCGAGCGGATGCTTGCGGACAAGCGCATTGCATGGACCTGTCATTCATTCGTAACCGACGGCCGTATCCAGTTCCTTGGCGATTGCTCCCACGCACTTGCCGGGCAGACGATACCGCTGCCGCCCTTTCCGGAGGCCAGCGATGCTTAGGTGGTTCGCCGGGCCATGGGCCAAAATTCAGGCCGCGCTGGCCATCGCCGGGGCCATCATCGTCGCCATCGGCATTGCGTTCCTGAAGGGGCGCCGGGCCGGGATCGACCATATCGAGGCCGAGCAATCCGCCCGCCGTATTCAGTCCATGAAAGATCGAAAGGAGGTCGATGATGAAGTCGATCAGCTTGGCAGCAATGATGTTGATGAGCGTTTTGCTCGCTGGATGCGCGACGACGAGCGGTGATTTCTGCGACGTAGCCAGCCCGATCCGGCCATCCGTCCAGGATCAGGTGACCGATGGCACCAAGCGCCAGATTGTTGCTCACAACGACTATGGCAGTCGCGCTTGCGGCTGGAAGTCCTGAATCGACGGAGAGGCACGGTGGCCACAAGCAACGACATGCTGCTCAAGATGCTCGAGCAATTGCGCGACGATTTTCGGGACGAGCGGGAGGCGTCCCGACAGAGCCGATCCAAGCTCCATGAGCGGGTCGATGGCATGGCTGATGATGTCGGGGCGATCCGTGGCGACATCCAAATCCTCGGGGAGGTTGATGGCCAGATCAGGGGCGAGGTCCAGGCGCTCCGCGATACTGTCGAGGCTAACCAAAAGAGCGTTCAGCCCACGGTGGACGAGTGGCGCCGCATCCGAGCCATCGGGCTCGGGATTGTTGGCCTCCTGGCCATTGGCGGGGTGTCTCTGGGCGCGGCGCTGGCATGGGCAGGAGAAGGAGTAGTGAGCGCCATCCGGCACTGGCTGCGCATTCCCTAGTTCGGCCCATAAGGGATATCGCTCTCCCATTCCTCGTAGTCGTCATAGCCTCCCGTCAGCGGCGGCGTAACTTCGCCCGGATAGCGGGCGACCATTTCAATCTGTTCCGGCATCAGGTCTCGGCCATCCCAGTCTGCAACGCGCATCCAGTCCTTCAGTGCGGCGAAGTGGGTGGCGATCTCGATTGCCCGCGCTTCCCCGCACAGCAACACCAGCAGCGTTTCCCCGCTATTGGCCAGGGCCACGACCCAATAGTCGGGCGCAGGCTCTCCGGTGAATAGGTCTTGCACCGCGCAAAGTTGCAGCCCGCCATATGCGCGGCAGGTCGGGATATCCTCCACCATCGACCGAAACTCAGATGGCAATTCCGTCCACTGACCATTCATTTGATCGACCTCCGTCTTGACTCTTCCTGTCACTCAGCATGAGAACAGAATGAGAACAAAACGGATAAGAGTCAACCATGGCCGCATTCGCGGAGCTTGTCGCCGCCACCAATTTCTCCTTTCTGCGAGGCGCTTCGCATCCCTATGAGATGGTGGGGCAGGCCGCGTCGCTGGGCCTTTCCGGCATTGGTATCTGCGACCGGAACTCCATGTCGGGCGTGGTTCGTGCCTTTGCCGCCGCGCGTGACCTGAAGGCTGACTTCCCTGATTTCCGCATGGTCGTGGGAACCCGGCTGGTGTTCTCAGACGGCAACCCGGACATCGTCGCTTACCCTGCTGATCGAGAGGCCTATGGCCGGCTCTGCGCGCTGCTCACGCTGGGCAATCGTCGCGCGCCCAAGGGTGAATGCCACCTCCAATTATCCGACCTCTTGGCCACGACAGAAGGCCTCCTGCTGATCGTCATGCCGGACCATGCCGCGTTCGAGGCCGGAATGATGGCGGCGCAGGCGGTGAAAGCCGTTGCTCCCGATAGGGTGTGGGTTGGCGCCACCTATCGGTACGACGGCAGTGACCGGGCCCGGCTGGCGAAGCTGGCCGACGCTTGCTCGGCTATAGGCACCCCCATGCTGGCCACCATGGATGCCCTCTATCATGAGCGTGGCCGGCATATCCTGCAGGATGTCGTCACCTGCATTCGAGAGGGCATCACCGTTGCGACTGCCGGCTTCGCGCTGGCCGCGAACGGCGAGCGTCATATCCACGCACCGCGGGACATGGCGCGCCTGTTCAGGGATTATCCCGATGCCATGGCGCAATCGCAGGTGATCCTCGATCAGATCGGCTTCTCGCTCGACCAGTTGCGCTACATCTACCCCGAGGAGACGGTCGGGAACGGGGAAACCGCGCAACAGACGCTTGAGCGGCTGGCCTATGAAGGCGCGGGCTGGCGCTACCCGAATGGCGTCCCCGATAAGGTCATGAAGGGCCTGGCGCACGAGCTGGCCCTGATCGCCGAGATGAAATACGCCGCCTACTTCCTGACCGTGCAGGACATCGTCCGCTTCGCCCGGCAGGAGCGCGGCATTCTCTGCCAGGGCAGGGGATCGGCGGCAAACTCCGCGGTGTGCTTCTGCCTGGGTATTACCGAAGTCGACCCTATGCTGGTCGATCTGCTCTTCGAGCGGTTTGTCTCGACCGAGCGGGACGAGCCGCCCGATATCGATGTCGACTTCGAGCACGAACGCCGCGAAGAGGTGATGCAATACATCTACCAGAAATACGGACGGCACCGGGCTGGGCTCACAGCCAATGTCATCACTTATCGCGCCAAGGGCGCCGTCCGGGATGCGGGCAAGGCATTCGGCCTGAGCGAGGACACCATCAGGATCCTGAGCGGCCTCAATTGGGGCTGGGGCGCGAGCGATGTGACGCCCGATCGCGTCAGAGCCGCCGGCATCGATCCGGAAGACCCGCTCATGGCCATGGTGCTTGAGGTCGCCAAAGCCCTCTACGGTTTTCCGCGCCACCTCGGGCAGCATGTCGGCGGCTTCGTCATCACCCGCGACCGGCTCGATCATCTGTTGCCCATATCGAACGCCGCGATGGAGGACCGCACCGTCATCGAGTGGAATAAGGATGATCTGGACGAACTCGGCATCCTCAAGGTCGATGTCCTCGCCTTGGGCATGCTGAGCTGCATCCGCCGCAGTTTCAATCTGCTGCGCCAGCACTATGGCCTAGACCTGACGCTGGCCACCGTCCCGCAAGAGGATGAGCGGACCTACAAGATGACGCATCGCGCCGACACGATCGGCGTCTTCCAGATCGAGAGCCGGGCGCAGATGTCGATGCTGCCACGGCTCAAGCCGAGCGAGTTCTATGATCTGGTGATCGAGGTCGCCATTGTTCGGCCCGGCCCGATCCAGGGCGATATGGTGCATCCCTACCTCAAGCGCCGGCAGGGCCTGGAGCCGACGACCTTCCCGTCGCCCGAGCTTGAGCACGTCCTCAAGAAAACCTATGGTGTACCGCTCTTCCAGGAGCAGGCGATGAAGATCGCCATCGTCGCCGGCGGCTTCACGCCAGGCGAGGCAGACCGCCTGCGCCGTGCCATGGCGACCTTCAAGCGAACCGGTGGCGTCGGCGTGTTCCGGGACAAGTTCATCACCGGCATGCTGGAGCGCGGCTATGAGCGGGAATTCGCCGAGCGGTGCTTTCAGCAGATCGAGGGCTTCGGCTCCTACGGCTTTCCCGAAAGCCATGCCGCGTCCTTCGCACTGCTGGTCTATGTTTCCTGCTGGATCAAATGCCACTATCCAGACGTGTTCGCCGCGGCGCTGCTCAATAGCCAGCCCATGGGCTTCTATGCCCCTGCCCAGATCATCCGCGATGCCCAAGAACATGGCGTCGATGTGCGTCCGGTCGATATCAATCTCTCCGACCTCGAAAACGTCATGGAACACAGCAACGTAACCGGCGCCTACCTGGCCCCGCGCCATGCCGAGATGAAGGACGATATCTGGGGCAATATGGGCATCCGGCTGGGCCTCAACATGGTCAAGGGTTTGCGGACGGAGCATGCCAATCTCATCATCGCCCGCCGTCGTGGCGGCTACGACAGCGTGCGGGATCTATGGCTGCGCACCGGATTGTCACCCTTGATCCTTGAGGCCCTGGCCGATGCAGATGCGTTCCAATCCCTCGGCCTGAGCCGCCGTGATGCCCTCTGGGCGGTGAAGGGGCTGATCGGTACGTATGGGGCCGATGTGCTGCCGCTGTTCAAGGCCGGTGGCGGGCCGACGTCCGACATCGAGGAGGAGAGCGGCTTGCCGGCCATGCCGCCGGGCGAGGAGGTCATTCATGACTATCGGACCCTCTCGATATCCCTGAAGGCCCATCCGATGAGCTTTCTCCGCGAGGAAATGATCCGACGTGGAATCGTGCCGGCCGATGCTCTGCGGACAATGCAGCCGGGCAGAACCGTGACCGTGGCGGGATTGGTGCTGGTTCGGCAGCGGCCGGGTACGGCGAGCGGGGTGATATTCGCTACCCTCGAAGATGAGACCAGCGTTGCCAATGTTATCGTCTGGCCCAAGACGTTCGAGGCCAATCGGCGGGTTGTTCTGGGTGCCCGTGTCCTGGGCGTGCGCGGCCAGCTGCAGCGCGAAGGCATTGTGACTCATGTTATCGCCAAGGAATTCATCGACCTAACGCCACAGATGAGAGCCATCTCGGGCGGCATGGGCGAGGCTGTCGCGGCAGCGCTACCCTCGGGCCGGAACTTCCACTGATGTCGATCCGGCGCGAGGTCAGGACGCTCGATGACTTCCGCACGACCGGCCGAAGTATCCGGGCCTTCTGCAGCCATTACTTCGTCTGCTCCCATGATGCGCAGCTTCGCCTTGAGCTGCTGGCCTTCCACCTGGGATGGAGCTTCGATTTCTACAACGGGCGGGACAGCCTCGCCGCTCGGCTCCGGTGCTCCGTCTGCGGCTGGTACCACCCCACATTTGCATTGGGACACGCGAACAAGGCCACGGGCTTCGCCGGCACGCATAGTGCTGGCTTCGATCCGTTGCCGGCCGATACGCTTCGCCAGTTGCAGGAACAGCGCGCCGCGGCCATGGCGGGAGAGTTGCCGTGGGTGGGGATCAGGAAGGGCGGCAGGAAATTCGGCCGGTGACCGATTCCGACCCCATCTTGGTCGTTCGAAGTCACACTCTACAATCCCAGAAGCAGCTCTTCCTGACCTAAAGACCGAATTGAGCTTATGCTCATCTTGCCGGTCAGCAGAAACCCATGATTCCGCCGGCAGGCCTTAAGTTACGGCATCCATGGTGAGTTCAAGGCTGCGCAAGCGATCATCAGCTCATCGGCTTGCGTGCTTGGAATGGTTCATAGCAGTCAAAGGTCTCGATCCGGGAGATGAGTTCGCCTTCAGTCGTAATGAACTGGGCGATGTGGGCACGTAGTTCCTGACCGGCACGAAATGGACCCGCATCTGCGGCGATCTCTGCGGCCCAGAGAACGCGTAGAATGGCGAGGTCACCGAGTTCGACAGCGTCGACCAGCTCGTAACGCTGCATTCTAAGCAGTCTGGCGCCTGCGGCCGACGCAGTTAGCATCTGGTCCAGCGTGGCCGTAGCGCCGTGCGGTCTTATGGCGTTAGGATGCTCTATGGTTATAGCGTTGGGGGTGAATAGCGTTCGAAGCGCCTCACCGCTCGAACCTGCTTCTAGCATTGAATGAAGGCGGCGTGCAGTCGCAATGGGAGTTGAGGGCATTGCAATTTACCTTTGATGCGGATTACACAACCATAGTTGTACACCATAAGTTGTCAATGTACGCCGATGAGTGACGTTGATCCTCTGAGCCTCGATTTGGCTACCCTGAGTTGGCTTGCTGGCAGCGCAGCCAATGAACTCCTGCTGAGCACGATTCAGAAGGGGGGGCATCCTCGCCTACGCATTAGCCACGGGTATGTCTTCCAAATGCTCATCAGCGGACCTAAAACTATCGGCACGCTGGCAGAGCAACTTGGGGTGACGCAGCAGGCCGCTTCTAAAGTTGTGGGTGAACTCACCCGGTATGGCTATCTTACCTCGGTAATCTGCGAAGATGATCGACGCCTTCGCCAAGTTGGCCTCTCCAAACTTGGCAACGAAGCCGTGGAGACTGCAAGGTCGGCTCGCACCGAACTTGAGGGAAGGCTGCTCTCCAGCCTTGACAGCCATACGATGGCCAGCGCGCGACGGGCGCTTGCCTGCTTGCTTGACGCTGCAGGCGGATTGGAGGCCGCCCGCCGACGCCGCGTCCGTTACCCCAAGCTGGAATAACGTCGACAGGCTCGTCCGCTCACTTGTTTTCTGGGAAAAACCTGAAGGTCGGCTATCCACCCCTTCTCGCCACTGAACGGGGCCTGCGCGCTAATCCGAAGCGGATCGCCCGGCTCGGGGATGTCAGCCAGTCCCGGCACATACTTGAGCGGCAACCGCGCAATGACCTGCAGCATCCCATCGGGCAGGGGGCGCTGAAGCGCCTTGGCCTCGCTCCATGGCGTCCGCAGCCATACATCGCGCTCTTCGTCGGTCGTGAGAATAACCGGCATGGCCTTTTCATGGACGGCGCCGACCACATCGTTGGGCTTGGTGGTGAAGAAGGCGAAGAGCTTGTGATCCATCGGTCCTTCGTCCTTCCGGCGCGTGCCGTGCCAGTCGGTCCACAGGCCGGCGAAGAACGTCAGAGGCTCGGACTCGTCCATGGCAAACCATGCGTTGCCGCTGGTGCCATCATCGAGCTTCGTGGGTTCGGCAAATCGGGTCAGCGGCACCAGGCAGCGGTGCTCCACGCCCAAATAGCCCTTCCAGTCATCGAACCATGGATGTCGGATATTCGTGTTGCCTCGATTGGGCTTTTCGGTCACCGGGTCTTTCAGTGATGGCAGCCCCCAGCGGCCGAATCCTAGCACCCGCTTGCCGTCCCTCTGCTTGATCAGCGGCGACGTGTAGTCGGGGTAGATCGCGTGCAGCACCGGGATATTGCGCATCGCGTCTTCCCACTCGGCAACGAGGCGCTGAATCGCCTCCGTCGTGGTGGTCATGGAATAGAGGTTACACATCGTTGTCGCCTCCGGTCGATCTCGCCGCGGCGGACTTCGCGTCAAGCTCCGCCACTTTGCGGTTGAGTTCATCGATGACGGATTGGGCTTCCTCGCGCGTGCCAGCGAAACGAAAAGAGGCAGTATTGCCGCCGACATCCTGGGCGACCCTGTAGAGCAGTGGAGGATGATTTGGGACGCGGGAGGGGCGTGTGTTCATGCCTCATCGTAGCGCCAAGATCGAAGCGCGAACACAAAAATGGCTAACTCGGAAATGAGTTAGCCAATCAGGGTCGAAAATGTGAGTAAAAACAATGCCGAGGGAAGGGCGTTGGTGGAGGGGACTGGATTCGAACCAGTGTACGCTAAGCGGTCAGATTTACAGTCTGATGGATTTAACCACTCTCCCACCCCTCCACGGAACGTCGCCTTGGGCAGGAAACGAAGCGCCGGGGCGCGTCGTCCGGGCGGTTTATGGTGGTCTCATGACAGCGTGTCAACACCCCTTTGGCAAAGCCCGGCAAAAAACCGGGGAGCTGGTGCGGTTGTGGTGAACGGATGCGACGTATCGGCGTCCGTGCGGCATGAAACAGCAATGAAACGGCCCGCTGGGTTCGTCCGAAAGATAAAGCAATTCCAAGGGAGTTTTTGGAGCGGGTAGCGGGAATCGAACCCGCATATTCAGCTTGGAAGGCTGCTGCTCTACCACTGAGCTATACCCGCCCGGTCGATGACCGACCCGCTAGCCAATAGCCCGGCATGGCCGGGCCTGACAAGTGCTTGTGGGCATGGAAAATGCGATGCGGCTAGGTGCCGTAGCGCACATTGGCGTGGTCCAGTGCCCGCGTGATGCCGCGGAGCTCCGCCAGGCCCTTCATGCGGCCGATGGTCGGGTAGCCGGGTTGGGCGATGCGGCCGAGGTCGTCAAGGATGTCCTGGCCGTGGTCGGGTCGCATGGGAATCTGCCAATCGGCGCGGCCCGCGGCCTTGCGGCGGCGCTCTTCGGCCAGGATGGTCCCGATCAACGCCACCATGTCGGTATCGCCTTCCAGATGTTCGGCTTCGTGGAACGAGCCCTTGATCGCGGGGCTCTCGCGCTTGACGTTGCGCAGGTGCAGGAAATGCACGCGGTGGCCCAGTTCGGCCATGATGGCGGGCAGGTCATTGTCGGGACGGGCGCCGAGCGAGCCGGAGCACAGGGTCATGCCATTGGCCGGGCTGTCGACGGCGTCGAGGATCGCCCGGAAATCTGCCGCTGACGACATGATGCGCGGCAGGCCCAGCAGGGGGAATGGCGGATCATCGGGGTGGCAGCAGAGGCGCAGGCCGAGGTCTTCGGCCAGCGGCACGACCTGTTCGAGAAAATCGACGAAATGGCGGCGCAACTGTTCGGCGGAAATGGCGCCATATTGATCGAGATGGGCCCGCATATCGTCCAGCGACATGGAATCGGTGGAGCCGGGCAGGCCCATGGTGACGCTGCGGGCGAGGGCGGTCTTGCCGGGTTCGTCGAGCAGGGCAAAGCGCATGGCGGCTTCTTCGACGATATCGGGTGTATAGTCGGCGCTGGCGCCTGATCGGGCCAGAATATGGATGTCGAAGGCGGCGAAATCGTTGATATCGAAGCGCATGCAAGTGCCGCCATGCGGCAGGCGCCAGCGCAGGGCCGTACGGGTCCAGTCCAGCACTGGCATGAAATTGTAGCAGATCACCTCGATGCCCGCGGCGGCGATATGCTCCATGCTGGTGCGGTAATTGGCGATATGGCTGCGCCAGTCGCCGGTCTGCTTCTTGATATCTTCCGAAATGGGCAGGCTTTCGACCACGTCCCAGCCGAGGCCCGAGGGGGGAGCCGTCCTTGCGGGTAGAAATTTCGCGCTGGCGGCGGGCGATTTCCTCCGGGCTCCAGACCACGCCATTGGGCACGTGATGCAGTGCCGAAACCACGCCTTCGGCGCCGCTCTGGATGATATCGTCAATACTGGTGAGATCCTGCGGGCCGAACCAGCGCCAGGTCTGTCTCATGGTGAGCTCCGAAAGGGAAAAAACGGGCCGCACCGGGAAGGGCGCGGCCCATAGTGGGGGAGATCAGTTGCCGAAAGCGAGGCGCGGCAGCCATAGCACCAGGTCGGGCATGAACAGCAGCACGGCGATCAGGGCGACCACGGCGCTGATGAAGGGGATCGATTCGATGGAATATTCCTCGATCGACACATTCATCAGCGAGCAGACCGCGAACATGGCCGAGCCGCTGGGCCAGGTCATGCCGCCCAGGGTGACGATCGACATCATCAATATGCCGAAATGCACCGGGTCCATGCCCACCTGCGTGATGATCGGCACGAAGATGGGCGTCAGCAGCAGCACCATGACGGTGCTGTCGAGCGCCAGGCCCGCCAGCAGCAGGAAGAGCAGGATGACCAGCACGATCATGTTGGGGTCGGTGATGCCGGCCAGCATCCAGCCGGCCAGTTCCTGCGGAACCTGCATATAGATGGTTGCATAGCCCACCATGCCGCTCATCAGGATGATGAGCATGATGAGACCGACATCCGATGTCGCCTGGCCGAAGCAGCGCCAGACCTTTTCCAGGGTCAGTTCGCGGTGAGCGAAAAAGCCGATGACCAGGGCATAGACCACGGCGGCCGAGCCGACTTCGGACGGGGTGAACAGACCACCGCGAATGGCCAGCACCAGCGCCACCGGGAAGAGCAGGGCCCATTTGGCATCCCAGCAGGCGATGGCGAAGGCCTTGAAGGTGGGGCGCTCGCTGTCGGCGACGACGTATTTGCGGCGCTTGGCGATGATGTAGGTGGTTGCCATCAACACGATCATCATCAGCACGCCGGGGATAATGCCGGCCAGGAACAGGCGGCCGATCGAGACATTGCCGACAAAGCCATAGAGGATGAGCCCGATGGAGGGCGGAATGGTCGCGGTGATGAGCGAGCCGACCGCGATGGCGGCGGCCGAGAAGCCCTTGCCATAGCCCTTGGCCACCATGGTCGGCCCCAGGATACGGGCTTCCATGGCGGCATCGGCTACGGCGGAGCCCGACACGCCGCCCATGAGCGTGGAGAGCACGATGGCGACCTGCGCCAGCCCGCCCGACATCCAGCCCACGGAAATCAGTGCCACCTTGAGCAGGCGGGCAGTGATGCCGCTTTCATTCATCAGGTGGCCGGCCAGCACGAAGAAGGGCACGGCGAGCAGCGGAAAGCTCTGGCTCATCGAGGCGATCTTCTGCACGCCGATGGACATGGGCATGCCCTGGGTGGTGAAGAAGAAGATGAAACCCGAAATGCCGGTCGCGAAGGCGACGGGCATGCCGATGACCATGAGAATGACAAAGGCGATACCGATCAGGGCCATTGCTAGAGCTCCAGCGTGGGTGCGCTGGCGTCGATCTCGGCCTGCGTGCGGTTATAGATGAGCAATTCCTGCTGGCGGCCCTGGAAGGCGCGGACCATGTTGTAGATCAGCGTGGCGCCGAGCAGCACGCAGCCGACCGGCACGGCCACCGTGACCCAGGAGTAGGAGAGGGTGCTGTCCCCAAAGGTTCGCTCGCTGTTGAGCATGGTCAGCTTCCAGCCTTCGACGGCCAGGACGGCGAGAAAAGCCAGGATGACCAGCGAGCAGGCAAATTCGAGCCAGAAACGACGCTGGTAGCCGAGGCGCGACACCAGCACTTCCATGCCCAGATGCGATTTTTCGCGCATGGCCTTGTTGGACCCGAAGAAGCACAACCAGATGAAGAGCAGTTGCGCCATGTCCACCGACCAGATCAGCGGGTGACCGAAAAACCGCATAATGGCGGCGGTGAAAACCAGGCCGGTAATGCCGGCGAGCAGGGCGAAACAGATCGCCAGCTCGAGTTGAGCCAAGCGCTTGAGCATGATGCGTTCCGATGGGTAAGAGGGTTGCGGGCCCCCGTGGGAGCCCGCTTTCGATGCACTACGGGGCGTTGGCGATAGCCTGCAGCTCATCGCGCAGCGCGCCGTAGCCGAGCTTCTCGTAGACGCCCGCCGTGGCATCCTTGAAGGGCGTGACGTCGATTTCGTTGACGGTCATGCCTGCGGCAACCAGGTCAGCTTCGATCTGGGCCAGGGCGTCCTGGGTGCCGTAGGAGGCGATATCGCCGGCCTTGAGCGCTTCGTCGCGCAGCACGGTCTGCAATTCGGCCGGCAGGCTGTCGAACCAGGGGCCGGAGGTGACGAGACCGGTGATCAGGTTAATATGGCCGGTCTTGGTAAGGACCGAGGTCACTTCCTGCAGGTTGGCGCCGAGACCGGCGGGAAGCTGGGCTTCCACCGAGTCGATGACGTTCTGCTCCAGGGCCGAGTAGACCTCAGCAAAGGGCATTGGGGTCGGCACGGCGCCCATGGCCGTCACCGTTTCCACCCAGACCGGCGCGCCCGGCGTGCGCATGCGGTTGCCGGTCAGATCGGCCGGGGTATTGACCGGCATCTTGGTCCAGAGGTGACGCTCACCCTGCCACCAGTTGAACGACAGGACCTGGTGGCCCGACGTATCGTGCAGCTTCTTCACCCATTCCTCGAACTTGTCGGATACGACAACCTTCCGGATGCCGTCATAGCCCGAAGCCAGGTAAGGAGCGCCAAGCACGCCGAATTCGTTGACGAAAGCGGCCAGGCGTCCGCCATCGACCACCACCGCGACCGGTGCGCCGGCGCGGGCCTGTTCCAGCACGTCCTCATCGGGGCCGAGCTGGGAATTGGGGAACAGCTTGACTTCGATGGCGCCGTTGGAAGCCGTGGCGACATTGTCACGGAACGCCTCGAGGCCCTTGTAGAGCGGGTCCGAGGTGGCGAGCGCAGTATTGACGCTGAGGGTATAGTCGGCCGACAGAGCCGGAATCGAAGACGAGACGATCAGGCCAGCAGCAAAAGCCGCTGCGAGCGGTATGAATTTCATGTGGTTCCTCCCTTGCGGCCGGGGCCGCGACGAGCCGGCATCTATGCAGCGGCTATGAAGAAATGGTAGTATGGTAGTATACGGGAGTCAAGAAAGACGATGATTTCGCCACTGTCTGACAGCATCAGTCCGCTTTCGCGGCCCGCTACCGTGGGCAACAAGGTGTTCGAGGCCATGCGCCAGGCCATCATCCAGCTACAGTTGCGGCCCGGCGATCCGCTGTCGGAAGCCGAGATGGCGCGCCAGTTCGGCGTGTCGCGGCAGCCGGTGCGCGAGGCCTTCATCAAGCTTGCCGAAGTGGGGCTGGTCGAAATCCGGCCACAGCGTGGCACATCGGTGGTGATGATCTCGCGGCGCGAGGTGGAGAATGCCCGCTTCATTCGTGAGGCGCTGGAAGTGGCCGTGGCCAGGAAGGCGGCGGCCGAGGCCGAATCGCGTCAGCACGACCAGCTTGACGCGGTGATCGAGCGCCAGCGCATGGCGAACCGGGCAGGGGACCTCGCCGAATTCTTGCGGCTCGACGAGGCCTTTCATCAGGCGATTGCCCAGGCGGCCGATTGCGAGCGCGCCTGGCGGCTACTGGAAAACCTCAAGGCGCAGATGGACCGGGTGCGTTACCTGTCGCTGGCCGATGCCACGCCGCTCGAAACCCTGATCGGCCAGCATGCGGCGATTGCCGACGGCATTCGTCGGCATGATGCAGATGCCGCCGAGGCGGGCATTCGCGAACATCTGAGCGAAATCCTGACCTCGCTGCCCAAGGTGGCGGCCGCCCATTCGGACTGGTTCACGGAATAGGCAGCAAGGCCTTCCCGACCGGTGGTCTACAGCCAGCCGGCCAATATGCCCACGCCAGCGAGGGCGAACACGCCACCGGCGACCTGTGCGGCCACCTTGCCGTAGCGCCCGACGATCCTGGCGGCGCCGAGCGCGGCGACGATGCCCGCAGCATGCAGCAGCGCCGTGGCGACAACAAAGCCGAGCGCATAGGTCAGTCCGCCGGCGGTGTCCGGCATTTCCGCGCCATGGGCATGGCCGTGGAAAATGGCGAATACGCCC
This sequence comes from Devosia ginsengisoli, assembly GCF_007859655.1. Taxonomy (NCBI): domain Bacteria; kingdom Pseudomonadati; phylum Pseudomonadota; class Alphaproteobacteria; order Hyphomicrobiales; family Devosiaceae; genus Devosia; species Devosia ginsengisoli. Next base: position 1,399,915 of record NZ_CP042304.1, on the reverse strand, counting down.
ACCAGGCCCATGGCGAGCGCCACCGGCATTGGCCGGCCCCAAGCCGCGGCGGCGCCGATGACCACGCTGGAGAGGGCAATTCCCAGCTCGACGAAGGGGACCCCGACCTGGGCAATGCCGAGGGCGAAGCCCACAACCATCATGCCGACGAAGCTCAGCGGCACCAGCCAGAGTGCCCGCCCACCGAGTATGAAGGCGAAGACGCCCACGGCCACCATGGCCAGTACATGGTCACTGCCGCCGATGGGGTGTTCAAAGCCGTGCAGGAAGCCCGCGGTATCGCCAACGCCGGTATGGGCAAAGGCGATGGTGGGGGAAAGGGCCAGGATGGCCAAAGCCAGCAAGAGTCGCATCGTCATCCTTCTAGGGCGCATCGCCCCTGAGTGATCGTGGCGCCCGCCAAACTTCCGTGAACTCGCAAGGTATTTATTGGCTGCGCCGCCGGCTGTTGTAAATGGTGATCCTCTTGCCGCCGCCGCGCGTTAGGATGGCAGGATCATTGTGTCCGTTACGGACAAAGGAATTTTTATCGTGCTGTTGATCATTTTTCTCGTCCTCCTGCTGCTGCTGGCGCAGGTCGCGCTGCCGGGCCGCTATCTCACCGCACAGGTTGGCAACGAAGCCCAGATGGGGCCGCGCGACGACCTGCCGGAACCCAGCCGCGAACTCGCCCGCTCCCGCCGGGCCCTGGGCAACCTGCAGGAGACACTGCCGATCTTCTTGGTGCTGGCGGTGCTGTCCATCGTCCTCGGCGAGCAGGGCTGGCTCTCGCTTGCCGGCGCCGCTCTCTACTTCGTGGCGCGGGTGGCGCATGCCTATTGCTACATGAAAGGGCTGGTGCCGTGGCGCTCGCTGAGCTTTCTCGCGAGCCTGCTGGGCAATGTGCTGCTCGCCGTCCCGCTACTGCCCCATATCTGGAGCTAGCGCGTAGTCCCCCCAACCATATGGAAGGCGCATGATGCCCAAAACGCTCGTCATCGAAGGGAGCCGAGTTCACGACATCCCGTCTTTTTATGACGAGATCAATCGCGTCTTCATGGCCGATGCAGACTGGAAGCTCGGACCAAGCCTCGATGCGCTGGACGACCTGCTGTATGGTGGGTTTGGCGTCTTGCATGGCGAACCCACCATTACGCTGGTTTGGAACGCTTTCGAGACCTGCCGCGAGGCGCTCGGACGTGGCACGACCCGCGCCTACTATCTCAAGAAGCTCGCGGAACCGTCCCGCTACAATGTCGAGCGGATCAAGTCCGACCTGGCGGCGCTGGAGGCCGGAACGGGGCCGACCTATTTCGAGATCGTCCTGCAAATCATCGCCGAACATCCCAATATCGCCCTGCAGGCGCGATAAAGCGGCGGGTCGATAAAATTCCAGCAATCATGGAAATCGCCTGGCAGGGGCTGGGGGACTCGAACCCACGACCCTCGGTTTTGGAGACCGATGCTCTACCAACTGAGCTAAACCCCTTCAGGCGAGGGTGTGTCTAATGGCAATGGGCGCGTTTCGCAAGACCCTTTGGGCAGTGCGGTCACCTATTCCGCCGCGATGGGCAGGCTGTCGCTGTGGCGGGCCTTGAGGCGGTTGAGCTGGTGGGCGGCGTGGGCGAGCAGGGCGGTGCGCACTGTGGGCGTGTCGACCGCGCCGACATCGGCTTTCACCTTGAGATCGAGGTGATAGCGGCTGGCATTGCCCATGAAATGTTCTTCGATCTGGACGCGAACGACGCCGGTGATGCGGCCGGAAATGGTCTGGTGCGGCCCGTAATAGCGGACCTCACAGCCCTTGACCGCGAAACTTGTACCATCAGAAGACATGCCACAGCCTCCCGCCGTTTTTTCGTCACGATTGGATCAAATGCCATTGCGGGCAGGCGCGCAAGCCGGATTCTGGCGCTTCTTCACAAATCGTTAATAATGTGATCGCTGGCTGAGTCGGCAGGGCCGCGATCATTGTTGGCGCGGCCTGTTGCATTTGGAGCCAAGTTTCTCTAGATAGCCACATTCCAGCCGTGCGGGACTCCTGCGCGGCCTTTGGTTTTGCACCAAAAACCCAAAGAGTAGATTCGCATATGGCCCGCCCGAACCCGATCCAGTTCCTGCAGCAAGTCCGGCAGGAAACGTCCAAGGTCACCTGGCCGGGTCGCAACGAAGTCCTGATCTCGACGGTCATGGTCCTCGTGCTGGTTATTCTGGCGAGCCTGTTCTTCCTTCTGGCCGACCAGCTTATTTCCTGGGCGGTCGGGCTGATGCTTTCGATCCGCTGAGCGGGTAACGACACTATTCACTAGGAGCGGCGACGCTTTATGGCCAAGCGCTGGTACATCGTTCAGGCTTACAGCAATTTCGAGCGCAAGGTGGCGGAAGACATCCGCCAGAAGGTTGCGCAGAAAAAGCTCGAGCACCTGTTTGAAGACGTGATCGTGCCGACCGAGAAGGTCGTCGAGGTCCGGCGCGGGCGCAAGGTCGATGCCGAACGCAAGTTCTTCCCGGGCTATGTGCTGGTGAAGATGGACATGACCGACGAGGCGTTCCATCTGATCAAGAACACGCCCAAGGTCACCGGTTTCCTCGGTTCGGACAACAAGCCGATGCCGATCTCCGAAAAGGAAGCCCAAGCCATCCTGCAGCAGGTGCAGGAAGGCGTGGAGCATCCCAAGCCTTCCGTCTCGTTCGAAGTGGGCGAGAATGTGCGTGTTTCCGATGGTCCCTTCGCCAGCTTCAACGGCGTGGTGGAAGAGGTCGACGAGGAGCGCGCCCGCCTCAAGGTGGAAGTTTCGATTTTCGGGCGTCCCACTCCGGTGGAGCTCGAATACGGTCAGGTCGAGAAGGTCTGACCATCTATCCAGGCAACTGGATGAAACCCGTGGAAGGAGATGGCGGTTGCCAAGCCGCCTACGCACTCCGCACCACGGTTCCCTGAACGGCAATTGTGCCACTGTCTAGGAGACGAAATTGGCAAAGAAAATCGTTGGCTACGTAAAGCTGCAGGTGCCGGCTGGCGCTGCGACGCCGTCCCCGCCGATCGGGCCGGCTCTCGGTCAGCGCGGTCTGAACATCATGGAATTCTGCAAGGCGTTCAATGCCGCCACGCAGGAGATGGAAAAGAACTCGCCCATTCCGGTCGTGATCACCGCCTATGCCGACAAGAGCTTCACTTTCGAGATGAAGCAGCCGCCGGTCACCTACTTCATCAAGAAGGCCGTCAACCTCAAGTCGGGCAGCAAGCTGCCGGGCAAGGAATCGGCCGGTACCATCACCGTGGCTCAGCTGCGTGATATCGCCGAAAAGAAGATGAAGGATCTCAATGCCGACAATATCGACGCTGCCGTGTCGATGATCGCCGGCTCTGCCCGTTCCATGGGCATTCAGGTCGAGGGCTGATCAGATGGCACATGTCGGTAAGAAGATCACCAAGGCCCGCGAGGGCATCGATCGCAACAAGCTCTACAAGCTCGACGAAGCCATCAAGATGGTGAAGTCGCGCGCCTCCGCCAAGTTCGACGAAACCGTCGAAATCGCCATCAACCTGGGCGTCGATCCGCGCCACGCCGACCAGATGGTCCGTGGCGTCGTGAACCTGCCGAACGGCACGGGCAAGACCGTGCGCGTGGCCGTGTTCGCCAAGGATGCCAAGGCCGATGAAGCCAAGGCTGCCGGTGCCGATATCGTTGGTGCGGAAGACCTGATGGAAGCCATCCAGGGCGGCAAGATCGATTTCGATCGCTGCATCGCCACCCCGGACATGATGCCGCTGGTCGGTCGCCTGGGTAAGATCCTCGGGCCCCGCAACCTGATGCCGAACCCCAAGGTTGGCACGGTTACCCCCGATGTCGCCGGTGCCGTCAAGGCTGCCAAGGGCGGCGCCGTGGAATACCGCGTCGAAAAGGCGGGTATCCTGCATGCCGGCGTTGGCAAGATTTCCTTCTCGGAAGAAGCCTTGCTGCAGAACATCAAGGCGTTCACCGACGCCGTGCAGAAGTCCAAGCCCGCGGGCGCCAAGGGCACCTACGTCAAGAAGGTTGCCGTGAGCTCGACCATGGGCCCGGGCGTGCATGTGGAGCCGGCTTCGGCTCTGTAAAGAAATTCCGGGCGGCCTTGGTCGCCCGGTTTTGCCTTTCTTCGGGAAGGCATAAGTCCTGTCCGAGACTGCCGGTGCTGATCGATCTGGATCAGCTTAATGTCTGATGACGCCAGCATAGATGGGGTGAAGACCGAAATTTTCCGGCCCGAAAGGGCAGGGTGATCGCGGTTCGAACCAGGCCAGTTGCCCTGCCGGGCAGCACGGTTGACAGGCATGTAACCGTTGCTCCTCTCCTCCCACGGGAGATCGGAGGGCAGCAATTGGCAATGGCCCGGCTGACTTTCGCCGGGCTCAATGTGGAGACTAGCAGTGGAAAGAGCGGAAAAGCGTGAGCTTGTCGCATCGCTTCAGTCAGCCCTCTCGGGCGCTGGGTCGATCGTTCTCGCGCAGAACACCGGTCTGACCGTGGCCAATCTGGAATCGCTTCGCCGTGAGGTGAAGGGTGCCGGTGGCTATGTGAAGATCGCGAAAAACCGTCTTGCCAAGCTTGCTCTGAAAGACACCGACCACGCCGACATTTCGGACCTGTTTATCGGTCCGATCGTCATCGCCTATGCGGAAGACCCCATGACTGCGCCGAAGATTGCGGCGAAGTTTGCTGACAAGAACGCGAAATACGTCGTTCTTGGTGGCGTGATGGGCAAGACCGCGCTTGACGCCAATAACGTCAAGGCGCTGGCGACCATGCCGTCGCTCAACGAACTGCGCGCCACGCTCGCCGGGATGCTCAAGCAGCCCGCCACGCGTATCGCGTCGGTCGTTGTCGCACCGGCTGGTGGTATCGCGCGCGTGTTGGCCGCTCATGCGGAACAGAGCAACAAAGCAGCGTAACCCCATGGCCCCGATTCTTTCTGGAATTTCGGGCCGGTTTGAACTGAACACCTACAAAAAGAGAGATTTATCAAATGGCCGATCTCGCCAAACTCGTTGACGACCTGTCTGCCCTGACCGTTCTGGAAGCTTCCGAACTGTCGAAGCTCCTCGAAGAAAAGTGGGGCGTTTCCGCCGCCGCTCCGGTTGCCGTTGCTGCCGCTGGCGGCGCTGGCGCCCCGGCTGCTGCCGCTGAAGAAAAGACGGAATTCGACGTGATCCTCGCCTCGTTCGGCGACAACAAGATCAACGTCATCAAGGAAGTCCGTGCCATCACTGGCCTGGGTCTCGGCGAAGCCAAGGCTCTGGTTGAAGCTGCTCCGAAGGCCGTCAAGGAAGGCGCTTCGAAGGCTGAAGCCGAAGACATCAAGAAGAAGCTGGAAGACGCCGGCGCCAAGGTCGAACTCAAGTAATTTCGACTTTTGCCTTGAAATCTGCGAAATGGCGCTCTATGTGCCATTTCGCATTCTCGTTTTCACGGGATGATTCGCCGGACCGATTGGATGGGTCCTTGGCGCCAATTTGCGGAATATATGACGATTTCGATGTCTGAGGCACGCTGACGTCCGTTGCCCTATGGTTTTTCGACCATGGGGTGTTTGGCGTTTTTATGCCCTTCTTCCCTTGGCTCGGGAAGGTTTCAGGCGTCGCTGAGCCCACTAACTGCCTGAGTAAGGGCACATATCCCGAGACCCGACGGCTGATAGTCGGATTTTTGGATATCTGCCTCCGAGACAAATCGCACCGGAGCGCTTTCAGAAACAGTGTTCGTCACTTTTTCGGTTCGAAAGCGCGACCACCAAAAGCGCACAAACAGGAGCTTTCATGGCTACCACGTTCAACGGCCGCCGCAAGGTTCGCAAGTCTTTCGGTTCCATTCGCGAAGTCACGGAGATGCCCAACCTGATCGAGGTCCAGAAGGCCTCCTATGATCAGTTCCTCCTCGTCGACGAGCCCAAGGGTGGCCGTCCCGATGAAGGGCTTCAGTCCGTCTTCCGTTCGGTCTTCCCGATCACCGACTTCTCCAACACCGCTTCTCTCGAATTCGTGAAGTACGAGTTCGAGCAGCCGAAATACGACATCGACGAGTGCCGTGCGCGCGACATCACGTTCGCTGCCCCGCTCAAGGTGACGTTGCGCCTGATCGTGTTTGAAGTGGATGAGGAAACCGGCGCCCGCTCGGTCAAGGACATCAAGGAGCAGGACGTCTACATGGGCGACATGCCCTTCATGACGTCGAACGGCACCTTCATCGTCAACGGCACCGAGCGCGTCATCGTTTCGCAGATGCACCGTTCGCCGGGCGTGTTCTTCGATCACGACAAGGGCAAGACCCATTCGTCGGGCAAGCTGCTGTTTGCCGGCCGCATCATTCCGTACCGTGGCTCGTGGCTCGATATCGAGTTCGACGCCAAGGACGTGGTGTTTGCGCGTATCGACCGCCGCCGCAAGATTCCGGTGACGAGCCTGCTCAAGGCGCTCGGCATGGATACCGAAGAAATCCTGCGCACTTACTACAACACCCTGCAGTACGAAAAGACTGCCAAGGGCTGGCGCGTTCCCTACGACGCCGAGAAGTGGAAGGGCGCCAAGCCGACCCACGACCTGATCGATGCCAAGACCGGCGATGTCGTGCATGAGGGCGGCAAGAAGCTCTCGGCTCGCCAGGCCAAGAACCTGGCCGAGAACGGCCTGACGCACCTGCTGGCGGTCAACGAAGACCTCTATGGCATGTATGTCGCCGAGGACCTGATCAACATGCAGACCGGCGAGGTCTACATGGAGGCAGGTGACGAACTCGACGAGAAGACGCTGACCAAGATGCTCGATCTGGGCTTCGACGCGCTGCCGATCCTCGATATCGACCATGTCACCATCGGCGCCTACCTGCGCAACACGCTGGCCGTGGACAAGAACGAGACGCGTGAAGACGCGCTGTTCGACATCTACCGCGTCATGCGCCCCGGCGAGCCGCCGACCGTCGATACCGCCGAAGCCATGTTCCAGTCGCTGTTCTTCGACAGTGAGCGCTATGACCTGTCCGCGGTCGGTCGCGTCAAGATGAACATGCGTCTTGAGCTCGATGCGCCCGACACCATGCGCACACTGCGCAAGGAAGACATTGTCGAAGTTGTCCGTACCCTGGTCGACCTGCGCGATGGCCGTGGCGAAATCGACGACATCGACAATCTCGGCAACCGCCGCGTGCGTTCGGTCGGCGAACTCATGGAAAACTCCTATCGTCTTGGCCTGCTCCGCATGGAGCGCGCCATCAAGGAGCGCATGAGCTCGGTCGAAATCGACACCGTGATGCCGCAGGACCTGATCAACGCCAAGCCGGCTGCTGCCGCTGTGCGTGAATTCTTCGGGTCCAGCCAGCTGTCGCAGTTCATGGACCAGACCAATCCGCTGTCCGAAATCACCCACAAGCGTCGCCTGTCGGCGCTTGGGCCGGGTGGTCTCACCCGTGAACGCGCCGGCTTTGAAGTCCGCGACGTGCATCCGACCCACTATGGCCGCATCTGCCCGATCGAGACGCCAGAAGGCCCGAATATCGGCCTGATCAACTCGCTCTCGACCTTTGCCCGCGTCAACAAGTATGGTTTCATCGAGACCCCGTACCGCAAGATCGTGGACGGCAAGCTCACCAGCGAAGTGGTCTATCTCTCCGCCATGGAAGAGGCCAAGCACTACGTCGCCCAGGCCAACGTGCAGTTCAACAAGGACGGCACGCTGCAGGACGACCTGGTGGTTGCCCGCCATGCCGGCGACAACGGCCTGACGCCCAAGGAAAACGTCGACTTGATGGACGTTTCCCCCAAGCAGATGGTGTCGGTTGCCGCCTCGCTGATCCCGTTCCTCGAAAACGACGACGCCAACCGCGCCCTGATGGGCTCGAACATGCAGCGTCAGGCTGTGCCGCTGCTGCGCGCCCATGCGCCCTTCGTGGGCACGGGCATGGAAGCCGTGGTGGCCCGTGACTCCGGCGCCGCCATCGTGGCCAAGCGCAAGGGCATCGTGGACCAGGTGGACGCCACCCGTATCGTCATTCGCGCAACGGAAGAAACCGATGCGTCGAAGTCGGGCGTGGACATCTACAACCTGATGAAGTTCCAGCGTTCGAACCAGTCGACCTGCATCAACCAGCGTCCGCTGGTCGTTGTCGGTGACCATGTCAACCAGGGCGACATCATCGCCGACGGTCCGTCGACCGAACTGGGCGATCTGGCTCTGGGCCGCAACGTGCTCGTCGCCTTCATGCCGTGGAATGGCTACAACTTCGAAGACTCCATCCTGCTCAGCGAGAAGATCGCCATGCAGGACGTCTTCACCTCGATCCATATCGAGGAATATGAAGTGATGGCCCGCGATACCAAGCTCGGCCCCGAGGAAATCACCCGCGACATTCCGAACGTGTCGGAAGAAGCGCTGAAGAACCTCGACGAAGCCGGTATCGTTCACATCGGCGCCGAAGTGATGCCGGGCGATATCCTTGTCGGCAAGATCACCCCCAAGGGTGAATCGCCGATGACGCCGGAAGAAAAGCTCCTCCGCGCCATCTTCGGCGAAAAGGCTTCCGACGTTCGTGACACCTCCCTGCGCGTGCCGCCGGGCGATGCCGGTACTGTCGTTGAAGTGCGCGTGTTCAACCGCCACGGCATCGACAAGGACGAGCGCGCAATGGCCATCGAGCGCGAGGAAATCGAGCGTCTCGCCAAGGACCGTGACGACGAACAGTCGATCCTGGACCGCAACGTCTATGCGCGTCTCAAGGAAATGCTGTTCGGCAAGGCGGCTACGGCTGGCCCGAAGGGCTATGTCGTGGGCACCAAGCTCAACGACCAGATGTTCGAGGCGCAGCCGCGTTCGAAGTGGTGGCAGTTTGCGGTCGATGACGACAAGGTCATGACCGAGATGGAAGCGCTTCATGCCCAGTATGAAGAGAGCCGCCGTTTGCTCGAACAGCGCTTCATCGACAAGGTCGACAAGCTGCAGCGTGGTGACGAACTTCCGCCGGGCGTGATGAAGATGGTCAAGGTCTTCATCGCCACCAAGCGCAAGATCCAGCCGGGCGACAAGATGGCCGGCCGTCACGGCAACAAGGGCGTGGTGTCGCGCATCGTGCCCGTCGAAGACATGCCGTATCTGGAAGACGGTACGTCGGTCGATATCGTGCTGAACCCGCTGGGCGTGCCGTCGCGCATGAATGTGGGCCAGATCCTCGAGACGCACCTGGGCTGGGCTTGCGCCGGCATGGGCAAGAAGATCGACGAGATGGTCCGCATCTACCAGGCCAAGGGCGATCTGAAGCCGCTCCGCAAGGAGATCGGCGAGCTCTTCGAGGGTGACGAGACCGTCAGCGATCTGGATGACGATGGCCTGATCCGTCTCGGCGAACACCTCAGCAAGGGCGTGTCGATCGCGACCCCGGTGTTCGACGGTGCCAAGGAAGCCGATATCGTCGAGATGCTGGAACGTGCGGGCCTCAAGGGTTCGGGCCAGTCGACCGTCTATGACGGCCGTTCGGGTGAGCAGTTCGATCGCCAGGTGACCGTGGGCTATATCTATATGCTCAAGCTCGATCACCTTGTGGACAACAAGATCCACGCCCGTTCGATCGGTCCTTACTCGCTGGTCACCCAGCAGCCGCTCGGCGGCAAGGCCCAGTTCGGCGGTCAGCGCTTCGGCGAGATGGAAGTGTGGGCTCTCGAAGCCTATGGCGCGGCTTATACGCTCCAGGAAATGCTCACCATCAAGTCGGACGACGTGGCTGGCCGTACCAAGGTCTACGAAGCCATCGTGCGCGGCGACGACACGTTCGAAGCGGGCATTCCCGAGAGCTTCAACGTTCTGGTCAAGGAAATCCGTTCGCTCGGTCTCAATGTCGAACTCGACATGCGCGAGCTTGAGGACGGTTCCGAAAAGGCCGAAGCGGAGCTCGCACCTCCTCAGGAAGCGGCGGAATAATCCGGCGCATCCTACCCCCATTCACTTCCTGAGGGAGCGGGCTTGCTGCCCCTCCCGACGGAAAGAGGAGAGAATTGATGAATCATCATTCCCACGTCATGGACCCGTTCAACCCGGCCGTTCCGGTGCAGACCTTCGATCAGATGAAGATCTCCATTGCGAGCCCGGAGAAGATCCTGAGCTGGTCGTACGGCGAGATCAAGAAGCCCGAGACCATCAACTACCGTACGTTCAAGCCCGAGCGTGACGGCCTGTTCTGCGCGCGCATCTTTGGCCCCGTGAAGGACTATGAGTGCCTGTGCGGCAAGTACAAGCGCATGAAGTTCAAGGGCGTCATCTGCGAAAAGTGCGGTGTGGAAGTCACCCTGAGCCGCGTTCGCCGCGAGCGCATGGGCCATATCGAACTGGCCGCTCCGGTCGCGCACATCTGGTTCCTCAAGTCCCTGCCGTCCCGTATCGCGCTGCTGCTCGATATGACGCTCAAGGACATCGAGCGTATCCTGTATTTCGAGAACTACGTCGTGCTCGATGCGGGCCTGACCCCGTTCACCACGCATGAGCTGCTGACCGAAGAGCAGTATCTCGATGCCCAGGACGAGTACGGTGCCGACAGCTTCACCGCCAAGATCGGCGCCGAAGCTATCCGCGACATCCTGCTCGCCCTCGATCTCGAGAAGATCGCGGCCGACCTGCGCGTGGAAATTGCTGAGTCCACCACGGAACTTAAGCCCAAGAAGCTCGCCAAGCGCTTGAAGATCGTCGAGCAGTTCATCGTTTCGGGCAACAAGCCCGAATGGATGATCATGACCGTCATTCCGGTCATTCCGCCCGAGCTGCGCCCGCTGGTGCCGCTGGATGGCGGCCGCTTTGCTACGTCCGACCTGAACGACCTCTATCGTCGCGTGATCAACCGCAACAACCGGTTGAAGCGCCTGATCGAGCTGCGTGCGCCTGACATCATCATCCGCAACGAAAAGCGCATGCTGCAGGAAGCCGTGGACGCGCTGTTCGACAACGGCCGCCGTGGACGCACCATTACCGGTGCCAACAAGCGTCCGCTGAAGTCGCTCAGCGACATGCTCAAGGGCAAGCAGGGCCGCTTCCGCCAGAACCTGCTCGGCAAGCGCGTCGACTATTCGGGCCGTTCGGTCATCACCGTGGGTCCGAACCTCAAGCTGCACCAGTGCGGCCTGCCCAAAAAGATGGCGCTCGAGCTGTTCAAGCCCTTCATCTACAGCCGTCTTGAAGCGAAGGGCTTCAGCTCGACGGTGAAGCAGGCCAAGAAGCTGGTCGAGAAGGAAAAGCCCGAGGTCTGGGATATCCTGGATGAGGTGATCCGCGAGCACCCGGTTCTGCTGAACCGCGCGCCGACCCTTCACCGTCTGGGCATCCAGGCCTTCGAGCCCATGCTGATCGAAGGCAAGGCCATCCGTCTGCACCCGCTCGTCTGCTCGGCCTTCAACGCCGACTTCGACGGCGACCAGATGGCCGTGCACGTTCCGCTGTCGCTCGAAGCGCAGCTGGAAGCACGCGTGCTGATGATGTCGACCAACAACATCCTGCATCCTGCCAACGGCCAGCCGATCATCGTGCCGAGCCAGGACATCGTGCTGGGCCTCTACTACCTCTCGCTCATGAACGAGGGTGAGCCGGGGCAGGGCATGGCGTTCTCGTCCTATGCCGAGCTCGAACACGCGCTCGACAACAAGGTCGTCACGCTCCACACCAAGATCAAAGGCCGCGTGCCGGCCTGGGATGCTGACGGCAACGAGACGACCGAGATCGTGGAAACGACTCCCGGCCGTATGCTGATCGGCCAGATTCTGCCCAAGAACCCGGCCGTGCCGTTCGCCACTGCGAACCAGCTGATGACCAAGAAGATGATCTCCAAGATGATCGACACGGTTTACCGTGGCTGCGGTCAGAAGGAGACCGTGATCTTCTGCGACCGCGTCATGCAGCTTGGTTTCAAGAATGCGTGCGATGCCGGCATCTCGTTCGGCAAGGACGACATGGTTATCCCGGCCTCCAAGTACACGATCGTGGAAGCCGCCCGTAAGCAGGTCGAAGAGTTCGAGCAGCAGTACAATGACGGCCTGATCACTCAGGGCGAAAAGTACAACAAGGTGGTCGACGCCTGGGCCAAGTGCGGTGACAAGGTCGCCGAAGAGATGATGGACGCGATCCGCAAGGTGCAGATCGACAAGGAGACCGGCCGTCAGTTGCCGATCAACTCCGTCTACATGATGAGCCACTCGGGTGCCCGCGGTTCGCCGGCCCAGATGAAGCAGCTTGCCGGCATGCGCGGCCTGATGGCCCGTCCGGACGGTTCGATCATCGAGACCCCGATCACGGCCAACTTCAAGGAAGGCCTCAACGTTCTCGAATACTTCAACTCCACCCACGGCGCCCGCAAGGGTCTCGCGGATACGGCGCTGAAGACCGCGAACTCGGGTTACCTGACGCGTCGTCTCGTCGACGTGGCGCAGGACGCGATCATCGTGTCGACCGATTGCGGCACCGATCGTGGCCTGACCATGGAGCCGATCGTCGATGCAGGCCAGATCGTGGCTTCCATCGGCCAGCGCGTGCTGGGCCGTACGGCTGCCGACGACATCAACCATCCGCTGACCGGCGATCTAATCGCCGCCAAGGGGACGTTGCTGGAAGAAAAGCATGTCGACATCATCGAGGAAGCCCGGATCCAGTCGATCCGCATCCGTTCCCCGCTGACCTGCGACATGCGCCAGGGCACCTGCGCGGCCTGCTATGGCCGTGACCTTGCTCGCGGTACCCCCGTGAACATGGGTGAAGCTGTCGGCGTCATCGCCGCACAGTCGATCGGTGAACCCGGTACCCAGCTCACCATGCGTACGTTCCACATCGGTGGCACGGCACAGGTGGTCGATAGCTCGTTCCTCGAGGCCGGTGCGGAAGGCAAGATCGCCATCCGCAATCCGAACCTCGCCAAGGTCGAGGGCGGCAAGCTGGTCGTCATGGCCCGTAACGTCTCGCTCGCCATTCTCGATGCCGACGGCAAGGAACGCGCCACCCACAAGGTGACCTATGGCTCCAAGCTGCTCGTCAACGAGGGCGACACGGTTCGTCGTGGCCAGCGTCTGGCTGAATGGGACCCCTACACCCGTCCGGTTCTCGCCGAAGTCGAAGGCGAGGTCGTGTTCGAGGACCTGGTCGATGGTGCTTCCGTTGCGGAAAACACCGACGAGGCGACCGGCTTCACCAAGCGCGTGGTCATCGACTGGCGCGGCAACCAGCGTGGCGAGGGCCTCAAGCCCGCACTTGCCATCGCTCGTGGCGGCGTCGTGCAGAAGGTGGATCGTGGCGGCGAAGCCCGGTACCTGCTTTCGGTTGACGCGGTTATCGCGGTCGAGCCGGGCGAGAAGGTATCGCCGGGCGACGTGCTGGCTCGTATTCCGCTGGAAAGCGCCAAGACCAAGGACATCACCGGCGGTCTGCCGCGTGTGGCCGAGCTGTTCGAAGCCCGTCGTCCGAAGGATCACGCCATCATCGCCGAGATCGATGGCACCATCCGCTTCGGCCGCGACTACAAGAACAAGCGTCGCGTCATCATCGAGCCGACCGAGGAAGGTGGCGATCCGGTCGAGTACTTGATCCCGAAGGGCAAGCCGTTCCACCTGCAGGAAGGTGACGCCATCGAGAAGGGTGAATACATCCTCGACGGCAACCCGGCGCCGCATGACATCCTGGCAATCAAGGGCGTGGAGGAGCTTGCTCGCTACCTCGTCAATGAAATCCAGGAGGTCTATCGCCTGCAGGGCGTGCTGATCAACGACAAGCACATCGAGGTGATCGTTCGCCAGATGCTGCAGAAGGTCGAGATCGTGGATCCAGGTGATACCGGCCTGCTCAAGGACGAGCAGCTCGACAAGCTGGACTTCGACGAACTCAACGACAGCCTGGTGGCCGAGGGCAAGAAGCCGGCGACCGCCAATCCGGTGCTGCTCGGCATCACCAAGGCGTCGCTGCAGACCCGTTCGTTCATCTCGGCTGCCTCGTTCCAGGAAACCACCCGCGTCCTCACGGAAGCGGCGGTGTCCGGCAAGGCCGACCTGCTCGAAGGCCTCAAGGAAAACGTCATCGTTGGCCGCCTCATCCCGGCCGGTACCGGTGCTGGTATTTCCTCGGCCAAGCTGATCGCGTCCAAGCGCGACGACCTGATCCTGGACGAACGCCGCCGCCAGGCGTCGACCGTGCAGATCCCGGCACCCGCCGCCGAGTAGGATCAGCCAGACACATGAATGGGGAAGGGGCCTTCGGGCCCCTTTTCTTTGCGGGCATGCCGCCTTTTGGCTGGCGGCTTGCTTGCTGTTGGCTGGCGGCATGCCTGTCGTTTTCTTGCAGGCTCGCTCGTCGTCTCTTACGAATGAGCACGAGGAGCATGCGCCATGAAATTCAAGACAACGATCCTGCAGACGGGCAACAATACCGGCATCGAGGTGCCGCCCGACGTGGTCGAGGGCCTGGGCGGCGGCAAGAAGCCGGCCGTGACGGTGACCATCGGCAGCTATGGCTACCGGTCATCGATCGCGGTGATGGGCGGCAAGTTTCTCATTCCGCTCAGCGCCGACCGCCGTGCCGAATCCGGCATCAAGGGCGGCGATGCGGTCGAGGTAGAGCTGGCGCTGGATGACAAGCCGCGCGAGGTCACGGTGCCCGAGGATCTGGGCGCGGCCCTCGCCGGCGATGCCGCGGCCAGGGCCTTTTTCGAAACGCTGTCCTACAGCAACAAGCTGCGGCATGTCCTGTCGATCACGGATGCCAAGACGCCGGAAACCCGGCAACGTCGCATCGACAAGGTCGTGGAAACGATGCGGGCCGGGAAGAAGTGATGGGCCGGGGGCTCCGGAAACCTCATGGTGAGCTAGTCGAACCCCGAGGTTGAACGAGTGGAGGCCGGTGTGCCACGCCCCCATGGTTCGGCTCACCATGAGGGCTGCTGGTCAGTCCGCTAAACCCTCAGTTATAGCCCACATGCTCGGCGAACTGTTTGAGCACCATGGCCCAGAGGCTGAACTGGGAATCCAGGTATTCGGCGGTGACGCCTTCCACCATGTCCAGGTCCATCTCGACGCAGGCATCGTCATCCTGGTCGATATAGGCGCGGCTGAAGCGCTTGTTGTAGTTCCAGTCGTTGATCTCTTCGAGCGTCGGCTTGATGTCGAGGAAGCCGAGGTAGAAGTTGAGGTCCTCGCAGTCCTCATTGTTGGTGCAGTTGCGGAAATACACCTGGTAGGTGATGCCCTCGATCTTGCCGGTGATCTGGGGATCGCCGTTGCTCTGCGTCGTCAGCGTGGCGGCGCCATAGCCGCGGGCTGCATTGAGAATTTCGTTGGTATCGGCGCCGGTCAGCAATGTCTGGGCCGAGGCGGAAGCGGTCAGGGTCAGCGCGAGCGCGGTGCCGGCAATCATGGAACTGAGCTTCATTCGCATTCTCCTAAGTGGTCCGAAGCGCCGCCGCCATTTGTCGTCCGGCAGGGGTCGCTGGGGCCGATCCTACACAATTCGTCGTCGGGGAGAAGCGGCCAGTTGGTCGCGCGCCGGTTTCAGGGCAGGGGATGGCTTGCCAATTTCCCATGCACCACTGCAAAAGCATTGCAAGTCCATGCATGGCTCCCGCGCGGTTTTTTCACGAAAGAATCCTTGACGGGAGGGAGAGTCGGCTCTAAACAGCGCCTACCTAAGCGGTCGGTCGTGAATGTCACACCGGGTTCCTGCCATCTTGTGCGGGCATCCAGGACACTCAAACACACTGTCGGGTAACTAGACGAAGCAAATCCTTGTGCGCATGACTGCCCATTTCGTGGGTGGTCCGCTGCAATTAAGGCGCCGCCGTTCCCGCTAGTCGGGTCGGATGAGCGCCGTTTTGGTTTGCTTGGCTAGACCGCAACGAACTTTTGGACGATGGAAAGAGCGCAATGCCCACCATTAATCAGCTGATCCGCAAACCACGCGCCAGCAAGCCAAAGCGGAACAAGGTTCCGGCAATGGAAGCAAATCCGCAGAAGCGCGGCGTTTGCTCACGTGTTTATACGACCACTCCGAAGAAGCCGAACTCGGCGCTGCGCAAGGTTGCCAAGGTTCGCCTGACCAATCAGCGCGAAGTCATTTCGTATATTCCGGGTGAAGGCCACAACCTGCAGGAGCACTCCGTGGTCCTGATCCGTGGCGGCCGCGTTCGCGACCTTCCGGGCGTTCGCTACCACGTGCTCCGCGGCGTTCTCGACACGCAGAGCGTCAAGGACCGCAAGCAGCGTCGCTCGAAGTACGGCGCGAAGCGTCCGAAGTAAGGAGATAGAGTCATGTCCCGTCGCCACCGCGCAGAAAAGCGTGACGTTATCCCGGACGCAAAGTTCGGCGATCTCGTCCTTACCAAGTTCATGAACTCCCTGATGAAGGACGGCAAGAAGTCGGCCGCCGAAAGCATCGTTTACGGTGCCTTCGACATCGTCGAGGCCAAGGTCAAGCAGGATCCGATCGAGGTGTTCCACACCGCGCTCGAAAACATCCGTCCGTCGGTTGAAGTGCGTTCGCGCCGCGTTGGCGGTGCCACGTACCAGGTTCCGGTCGAAGTCCGTGCCGATCGTCAGCAGGCCCTGGCCATTCGCTGGCTGATCGAATCCGCCCGCAAGCGCGGCGAGAACACCATGCGCGAGCGCCTCTCCGGCGAGCTCATGGATGCCCTCAATGGCCGCGGCCAGGCCGTCAAGAAACGCGAAGACACGCACCGTATGGCTGATGCCAACCGTGCTTTCTCGCACTACCGCTGGTAGTAGGAGCTCCCCATGGCACGCGAAACCGCTATCAATCTCTATCGTAACTTCGGCATCATGGCTCACATCGATGCTGGCAAGACGACCACGACCGAGCGCATCCTGTACTATACCGGCAAGAACCATAAGATGGGCGAGACCCATGATGGTGCTTCGACCATGGACTGGATGGAGCAGGAGCAGGAACGCGGCATCACCATTACTTCGGCCGCGACCACCACGTCGTGGAAGTCGCGCGATGGCGTGCAGCACCGCTTCAACATCATCGACACCCCCGGACACGTGGACTTCACCATCGAAGTCGAGCGTTCGCTGCGCGTGCTCGACGGTGCCGTCGCCCTGCTCGACGCCAATGCCGGCGTTGAGCCGCAGACGGAAACCGTCTGGCGCCAGGCCGACAAGTACCACGTGCCGCGTCTGATCTTCGTCAACAAGATGGACAAGGTCGGGGCCGATTTCTATCGCTGCCTCGAAATGATCGGTTCGCGTCTGGGCGCCAAGGGCGTTGCCGTGCAGTTGCCGATCGGTGCCGAGACCGAGTTCAAGGGCGTCGTCGATCTGATCGAGATGAACGCCCTGGTCTGGCGCAATGAAGAGCTCGGCGCCCAGTGGGACGTCACCGAGATTCCGGCCGACCTCAAGGAAAAGGCCGAGAAGTACCGCGAGGCCATGATCGAAGCCGCCGTCGAAATGGACGACGCTGCGATGGAAGCCTATCTCAATGGCGAACAGCCGAACAACGACACCATCCGTCGTCTGCTCCGCAAGGGCGTCATCGACACCAACTTCTTCCTCGTCTATGCCGGTTCGGCCTTCAAGAACAAGGGCGTGCAGCCCCTGCTGGACGGCGTGATCGATTTCCTGCCGTCGCCGGTCGACATTCCGGCCATCAACGGCATCGACGCCCGTACCGAAGAGCCGATCGAGCGTCATGCCGACGACAATGAGCCGCTCTCGATGCTGGCTTTCAAGATTGCCAACGACCCGCATATGGGTTCGCTGACCTTCTGCCGCATCTATTCGGGTCACCTCGAAGCTGGCGTTCAGTTGGAAAACACCGTGAAGGGCAAGCGCGAGCGCGTTGGCCGCATGTTCCAGATGCATGCCAATAGCCGCGAACAGATCACGGAAGCCTATGCCGGCGACATCGTGGCCATCGTGGGCCTGAAGGACACCACCACTGGTGATACCCTTTGCCCGCAGAACTCGCAGGTTATCCTGGAACGGATGATCTTCCCCGAGCCGGTTATCGACATCTCGGTGGAGCCCAAGTCCAAGGCCGACCAGGAAAAGATGGGCCTCGCGCTCAATCGCCTCGCTGCCGAAGACCCGTCCTTCCGCGTCAAGACCGACGAAGAATCCGGCCAGACCATCATTTCGGGCATGGGCGAACTTCATCTCGACATTCTCGTCGACCGCATGCGTCGCGAGTTCAAGGTCGAGGCCAATATCGGTCAGCCGCAGGTGGCTTACCGTGAAACCATCACCCGCAAGGCCGATGTGGATTATACCCACAAGAAGCAGTCGGGCGGTTCGGGCCAGTTCGCTCGCGTCAAGCTGACCGTCGAGCCCGGCGAAGTCGGCAAGGGCCTCGAATTCGTGAATGCCGTCGTTGGCGGCTCGGTGCCGAAGGAATACATCCCCGGCGTCGAAAAGGGCGTGAAGTCGGTCATGTCGGCCGGTCCGCTGATCGGGTTCCCGATCGTGGACGTCAAGGTGACGCTGACCGAAGGCGCCTACCATGATGTGGACTCCTCGGTTCTGGCCTTCGAAATCGCCGGCCGTGCGGGCTTCAATGAAGCCCTGCGCAAGGCGGCTCCGAAGATCCTCGAACCGATCATGAAGGTTGAAGTTGTCACGCCCGAAGATTACATGGGCGACGTCATCGGCGACTTGAACTCCCGTCGTGGTCAGATCCACGGCACCGAAAGTCGTGGTGTCCTCCAGGTCGTGAATGCCTATGTGCCGCTCGCGAACATGTTCGGCTACGTGAACTCCCTGCGCTCGATGAGCCAGGGTCGTGCACAGTATACGATGACGTTCGATCACTACGAGCAGGTCCCGCAGGCCGTCGCCGACGAAGTCCAGGCCAAGTACGCCTAAACAAGAAACTGCAACGCAAGGTTGGCCTTCGGGCTAACGAATACGGAGAAAAGCGATGGCTAAGGAAAAGTTTTCCCGCTCTAAGCCTCACTGCAACATCGGCACCATCGGTCACGTTGACCATGGCAAGACCTCGCTGACCGCGGCTATTACCAAGGTCCTGGCCGAAACCGGTGGCGCAGCGTTCAAGGATTACTCGCAGATCGACAACGCGCCCGAAGAAAAGGCGCGCGGCATCACCATCAACACCTCGCATGTCGAGTACGAGACGGCCAACCGTCACTACGCTCACGTCGACTGCCCCGGCCACGCTGACTATGTGAAGAACATGATCACCGGCGCTGCCCAGATGGACGGCGCGATCCTGGTCGTGTCGGCTGCCGACGGCCCGATGCCCCAGACCCGTGAGCACATCCTGCTCGCCCGTCAGGTTGGCGTGCCGGCCCTGGTCGTGTTCCTGAACAAGTGCGACATGGTCGACGATCCGGAGCTGCTCGAACTCGTCGAGCTCGAAGTCCGCGAGCTGCTGAGCTCCTACGAATTCCCGGGCGACGACGTTCCGATCATCAAGGGCTCGGCTCTGGCCGCCCTCGAAGACAGCGACAAGAAGCTCGGCCATGACGCCGTTCTCGAGCTGATGGCTGCTGTCGACGCCTACATTCCGCAGCCGGAGCGTCCGGTTGACCAGCCGTTCCTGCTCCCGATCGAAGACGTGTTCTCGATCTCGGGCCGCGGCACCGTGGTCACCGGCCGTGTCGAACGCGGTATCGTCAAGGTTGGCGAAGAAGTCGAAATCGTCGGCATCAAGGCGACCCAGAAGACCACCGTTACCGGTGTCGAAATGTTCCGCAAGCTGCTCGACTCGGGCCAGGCCGGCGACAATATCGGCGCGCTGATCCGTGGTATCGACCGCACTCAGGTTGAGCGCGGCCAGGTTCTCTGCAAGCCCGGTTCCGTGACCCCGCACACCGACTTCACCGCTGAAGTCTATATCCTGACCAAGGAAGAAGGCGGCCGCCACACTCCGTTCTTCGGCAACTATCGTCCCCAGTTCTACTTCCGTACCACGGACGTGACGGGCATCGTGACGCTGCCGGAAGGCACCGAAATGGTGATGCCGGGCGACAACCTGAACATCAACGTTCAGCTGATCGTGCCGATCGCCATGGAAGAAAAGCTCCGCTTCGCTATCCGCGAAGGTGGCCGTACCGTTGGTTCGGGCGTCGTCGCCACGATCCTGAAGTAAGCCTCACTGAGACATTCGCGGCGCGCGATTGAGCGCGCCGCGATCCATTTTCGCCAGGATTTACAAAGATGAACGGTCAGAATATTCGCATCCGCCTCAAGGCGTTTGACCATCGCGTTCTCGACGCCTCGACGCGCGAGATCGTGTCGACGGCCAAGCGTACGGGCGCGCAGGTTCGTGGGCCCATCCCGCTGCCGACGCGAATCGACAAGTTTACCGTCAACCGCTCGCCCCACATCGACAAGAAGGCGCGTGAGCAGTTCGAGATCCGGACCCACAAGCGTCTCCTGGACATTGTGGACCCGACTCCCCAGACGGTCGATGCACTGATGAAGCTCGATCTCGCCGCCGGCGTCGACGTCGAAATCAAGCTCTAAGCAAGAAGTTTTCCGCGCGTATCAGATAAAGGGTCCTCTGAAACCATGACCCGGTACAGCGCCAAGAGAGAAGGTAACAACCGATGCGTTCTGGATTGATCGCACAGAAGCTGGGCATGACCCGCATTTTCGCTGAGGACGGCTCGCACGTCCCGGTGACCGTGCTGGGCCTGCAGAACTGCCAGGTGGTGGGCCAGCGGACCGCTGACAAGGACGGCTATGTCGCGCTGCAGCTTGGCGCTGGCCAGGCCAAGGCCAAGAACACGACGAAGGCCGAGCGCGGCCAGTTCGCCGTGGCCAAGGTCGAGCCGAAGCGCCACGTCGCGGAATTCCGCGTCGATGAAGCCAACCTCATCGAGGTCGGCGCGCAGCTTCAGGCAGACCATTTCATCGAAGGCCGAGCTGGTGGACGTCACCGGCACTTCGATCGGCAAGGGCTTTGCCGGCGGTATGAAGCGCTGGAACTTCGGCGGCCTGCGTGCAACGCACGGCGTGTCGGTTTCGCACCGCTCGATCGGTTCTACCGGTGGTCGTCAGGACCCCGGCAAGACCTTCAAGAACAAGAAGATGCCGGGCCATATGGGCGATCGTCGCATCACCACGCAGAACGTCAAGGTCGTCAAGACCGACGTGGAGCGTGGCCTGATCATGATCCAGGGTTCGGTTCCCGGCGCCAAGGGCGCCTGGATCATGATCAAGGACGCGGTGAAGAAGCCGGCCCCCAAGGGCGCTGCTTTCCCGGGCTCGTTCAAGGCCGCCGCCGACGTTGCGGGGGAAGGTAACTAAATGGAACTCAAGGTCACAACCCTCGACGGCAAGGCCGCTGGCAGCATCCAGCTTGCTGACGACGTCTTCGGTCTGGAAGTCCGCCAGGACATCCTGCACCGCATGGTTCGCTACCAGCAGCTCAAGGCCATGGCCGGCACGCACGATGTCAAGCATCGTTCGGAAGGCTCGCGCACGGGCAAGAAGTTCGTGAAGCAGAAGGGCTCGGGCGGCGCTCGCCATGGCGATCGTAAGGCTCCGCAGTTCCGTGGTGGTGGTCGTGCATTCGGCCCGACCCCGCGCAGCCATGCCATCGACCTTCCCAAGAAGGTCCGCGCCCTGGCGCTGAAGCATGCTCTGTCGTCCAAGGCCAAGTCCGGCTCGCTGATCGTTGTCGACAGCGTGTCGCAGAAGGAAGCCAAGACCGCGGGTCTGCTGGCCACCTTCGGCAAGCTGGCCTGGACCAACGCGCTGATCATCGATGGTGCGGCCGTGGACCAGAACTTCGCTCTGTCCGCGCGCAACATTCCGCATATCGACGTGCTGCCGGTGCAGGGGATCAACGTTGTGTCGATCCTCAAGCGCGACAAGCTCGTCCTGACCAAGGCAGCGCTCGAAGCGCTGGAAGCGAGGTTCGCATGAACAAGCTCAGCGCTTACGACGTGATCCGTAACCCCGTCGTGACTGAAAAGTCGACGATGGCTTCGGAAGCTAACCAGGTCGTTTTCGACGTGGCGATCGATGCCAACAAGACCGAGATCAAGGCCGCCGTCGAGCAGCTCTTCTCGGTCAAGGTCAAGGCTGTGAACACCCTGGTCCGCAAGGGCAAGGTGAAGCGCTTCCGTGGCCAGATCGGTACGCGCAACGACGTCAAGAAGGCGGTCGTGACCCTCGTCGACGGCCAGTCGATCGATATTTCGACCGGCCTCTAAGGGAAGAGACAGAACAAAATGGCTCTCAAATATTACAATCCCACCTCCGAAGGCCGCCGTCAGCTCGTGACGACCGACCGTTCGGAACTGTGGAAGGGCAAGCCGGTCAAGACCTTGACCGAAGGCCTCAGCAAGTCCGGTGGTCGCAACAATCGCGGTCGCATCACCACGTTCCATCGTGGTGGCGGTCACAAGCGCACCTATCGCCTGATCGACTTCAAGCGCGTCAAGTTCGACGTCGTCGGCACGGTCGAGCGCCTGGAATATGATCCGAACCGCACGGCCTGGATCGCTCTGGTGAAGTACGAAGACGGCGAACTCGCCTATATCGTGGCTCCCCAGCGCCTCAGCGCCGGCGACAAGGTCATCTCGTCGATGAACACTGTCGACGTGAAGCCGGGCAATGCCATGCCGCTGGAGCGCATGCCGGTCGGTACGATCGTGCACAATATCGAGCTGAAGCCCCGCAAGGGCGGCCAGGTTGCCCGTTCGGCTGGTGCTTATGCCCAGTATGTCGGTCGCGACCAGGGCTGGGCGATCCTGCGCCTCAATTCGGGCGAGCAGCGCCGTGTCCATGGCACGTGCCTGGCCACCGTCGGTGCCGTGTCGAACCAGGATCACTCCAACACCTCGCTCGGCAAGGCCGGTCGTAGCCGTTGGCTGGGTCGCAAGCCCGTCAACCGCGGCGTGACCATGAACCCGATCGACCACCCGCATGGTGGTGGTGAAGGCCGTACCTCTGGTGGCCGTCACCCGGTGACCCCGTGGGGCAAGCCGACCAAGGGCAAGAAGACCCGCAGCAACAAGGCAACGGACAAGTTCATCGTTCGCAGCCGTCACGTGAAGAAGGGCAGGTAAGCCATGACCCGTTCAATCTGGAAGGGGCCGTTTGTCGACGGCTACATGCTCAAGAAGGCCGAGAAGGCCCTCGCGTCCGGCCGCAGCGAAGTGGTCAAGATCTGGAGCCGCCGCTCGACGATCCTGCCGCAGTTCGTCGGTGTGACCTTCGGTGTCCATAACGGCCAGAAGCACGTCCCGGTTCTCGTGACCGAAGACATGATCGGCCACAAGTTCGGCGAGTTCGCCCCGACCCGTACCTATTACGGTCACGCGGCCGACAAGAAGGCCAAGAGGAAGTAAGATGGGCAAGCCAAAAACCCAGCGCGCGCTCAAGGACAACGAGGCCAAGGCTGTGCTGCGCATGCTGCGCATCAGCCCGCAGAAGCTCAACCTTCTGGCCCAGCTGATCCGCGGCAAGAAGGTCGAGAAGGCTCTGGCCGAACTCGAATTCAGCCACAAGCGCATTTCCGGCCAGGTCAAGAAGGTGCTCGAGAGCGCCATTGCCAATGCCGAGAACAACCATGGCCTCGACACCGACGCTCTCGTCGTTGCGGAAGCCTTTGTTGGTAATTCGCTCGTCATGAAGCGTTTCACCGCTCGTGGCCGTGGCCGGTCGTCGCGCATCGAAAAGCCGTTTGCGCATCTGACGATCATCGTCCGGCAAGTTGAGGAGGCCGCATAATGGGCCAGAAGATCAATCCAATCGGCTTCCGCCTCGGCATCAACCGCACCTGGGACAGCCGCTGGTTCGCCAACAAGGGCGAATACGGAACGCTGCTGCAGGAAGACCTGAAGATCCGCGAGACCCTTCTCGAGGACCTCAAGGCCGCCGCGGTCTCCAAGATCGTCATCGAGCGTCCGCACCGCAAGTGCCGCGTGTCGATCCATACTGCTCGCCCGGGCATCGTGATCGGCAAGAAGGGCGCCGACATCGACAAGATCCGCGCCAAGGTGAAGAAGTTCACCGACAGCGAAGTGCACATCAACATCGTTGAAGTGCGCAAGCCGGAAACCGATGCGACGCTGGTTGCCCAGGGCATTGCCCAGCAGCTGGAACGCCGCGTGGCTTTCCGCCGTGCCATGAAGCGCGCCGTGCAGACGGCGATCCGCATGGGCGCCGGCGGCATCCGCGTCAACGTTGGCGGCCGCCTCGGCGGTGCCGATATCGCTCGTACCGAATGGTACCGCGAAGGCCGCGTTCCGCTGCACACGCTGCGCGCTGATATCGACTACGGCACGGCCGAAGCCAAGACCACCTATGGCATCATCGGTATCAAGGTCTGGGTCTTCAAGGGCGAAGTCCTCGAGCACGATCCCACTGCCCATGAGCGTCGCGCCACCGAAGGCGCCGACCAGGGCGGCCAGCGCGCTGAACGCGAACCGCGCCGTGAGCGCGGCGACCGTGACCGCGAACGCGCATAAGAAGGTTAGTTCATTATGCTGCAACCTAAGAAGACCAAGTTCCGCAAGGCTCACAAGGGCCGTATCCATGGCGTTGCCAAGGGCGGTACCGAGCTGGCTTTCGGCCAGTATGCCCTCAAGGCGACCGAACCCGAGCGCGTCACCGCTCGCCAGATCGAAGCGGCCCGCCGCGCGATCACCCGCGAGATGAAGCGTCAGGGCCGTGTGTGGATCCGCATTTTCCCGGACGTGCCGGTTTCCAAGAAGCCGACCGAAGTGCGTATGGGTAAGGGCAAGGGCTCGGTGGAATACTGGGCGGCCCGCGTGAAGCCCGGTCGTATCGTATTCGAAATCGACGGCGTCCCCGAGGACGTTGCCAAGGAAGCCCTGCGCCTCGGCGCCATGAAGCTTCCGATCATGACGCGGGTTGTCACCCGCATTGCCGACTAAGGACAACGAGCATGAAAGCCAGTGATGTGCGGGCCAAGACCGCAGACGAACTGAAGGATCAGCTCGTCGACCTCAAGAAAGAACAGTTCAACCTGCGTTTCCAGCGCGCTACCCAGCAGCTGGAAAAGCCCGCCCAGGTCAAGAAGGTCCGCCGCGACATCGCGCGGATCAAGACGATCCTCGGCGAAAAGAACGCAGCGAAGTAAGGAGCCGCGACCATGCCAAAGCGCGTTTTGCAGGGGACTGTTGTCTCCGACGCCAATGATAAGACGGTCGTGGTGCGCGTCGAGCGCCGCTTCACGCATCCGGTGATGAAGAAGACCGTGCGCCGGTCCAAGAAGTACCATGCTCACGACGAGGCCAATGTGGCCAAGGTGGGCCAGGTGGTCTGGATCGAAGAGTGTGCGCCGATTTCCAAGAACAAGCGCTGGACGCTCGTTCAGGATGCTTCGGCTCCGTCCGCGTAAGAGAATTTAGTTTTAGGTCGGCGAACCGGATGACGGTCAAGCCGGTTCAACAAGAAGGCATCCAGTCATGATCCAGATGCAGTCCAATCTCGACGTCGCGGATAATTCCGGCGCGCGTCGCGTCATGTGCATCAAGGTGCTGGGCGGTTCGCATCGTAAATACGCCTCGATCGGCGACATCATCGTCGTTTCGGTCAAGGACGCTATTCCGCGTGGCCGCGTTAAGAAGGGCCAGGTAATGAAGGCCGTGGTGGTTCGCACCGCCTACGACATTCGCCGCCCCGATGGCACCGTCATCCGTTTCGACAAGAACGCCGCGGTTCTGATCAACAATCAGAAAGAGCCGATCGGCACTCGTATCTTCGGGCCGGTTCCGCGCGAGCTCCGCGCCAAGAACCACATGAAGATCATTTCGCTCGCACCCGAGGTGCTGTAATGGCTGCCAAGATCAAGAAGGGCGATAAGGTCGTCGTCCTGGCTGGCAAGGACAAGGGCAAGACTGGCCAGGTCCTCCAGGTTTTCCCGACCGAGACCCGCGCGACCGTCCAGGGCATCAACCTGGTCCGCCGCCACACCAAGCAGACCGCGTCGACCGATGCCGGCATCTTCACCAAGGAAGCGCCGATTCACCTGTCGAACCTCGCGATCGCCGACAAGGATGGCAAGCCCAGCCGCGTCGGTTTCCAGATCAAGGACGGCGTGAAGACGCGCGTCGCCAAGTCGACCGGAGATTCGATCGATGGCTGAGACAGCTTACGTTCCGCGTCTTCGTACCGAGTACGAAGAGAACATCCGCAAGGTTCTGCAGGAGCAGTTCTCCTACAAGAACGTCATGGAATTGCCCAAGCTCGACAAGATCGTGCTGAATATGGGCGTTGGCGAAGCCGTCAACGACACCAAGAAGGTCAAGACCGCTGCGGCCGATCTCGAAAAGATCGCCGGCCAGAAGCCGGTCATTACCCATGCGCGCAAGTCCATCGCCGGCTTCAAGGTCCGCGAAGACATGCCGCTCGGCGTGAAGGTGACGCTGCGCAAGACCCGCATGTACGAGTTTCTCGACCGCCTGGTGAACATCGCGCTGCCGCGCGTTCGTGACTTCCGCGGGCTGAACCCGAACTCCTTCGACGGCCGTGGCAACTATGCCATGGGCATCAAGGAACACATCATTTTCCCGGAAATCAACTATGACCAGGTTGATCAGGTCTGGGGCATGGACATCGTGATCGCCACGACCGCGAAGTCCGATGACGAAGCTCGCGCGCTGCTGAAGGCGTTCAACTTCCCCTTCCGCCAGTAAGCGGACAGGGAAGGGAAAAAGGATCAGGATATGGCAAAGACCAGCTCCATCATTAAGAACAACAAGCGCGCTGCGCTCGCCAAGCAGTTTGCTGCCAAGCGTGCCGCTCTCAAGGCAAAGACCAAGGACGCGTCCATCCCGATGGACGAGCGTTTCGCAGCCCAGCTCAAGCTGGCCGAGCTGCCGCGCAATTCGGCCAAGGTCCGCGTCCGCAACCGCTGCGAAGTCTCGGGTCGTCCCCGTGGCTTCTACCGCAAGCTGAAGATGAGCCGTATCGCTCTGCGTCAGCTGGGCAACCTGGGCCAGATCCCGGGTCTCGTGAAGTCGAGCTGGTAAGGAGAACCATCAGATGAGCTTTTCCGATCCCATCGGCGACATGCTGACCCGCATCCGCAACGCCCAGCAGCGTCGCAAGAATTCCGTTTCGACTCCGGCATCGACCCTGCGTGGCCGCGTGCTGGATGTGCTCCAGTCCGAGGGTTTCATCCGCGGCTATTCGGAGACCAAGTTCGAGAACGGTGCCGCCGAGTACGAAATCGAACTCAAGTACTCGGACAATGAAGGCGTCATCCGCACGATCGAGCGCGTTTCGCGTCCCGGCCGTCGCGTCTACGCCTCGGTGAAGAATATTCCGCAGGTGGCCAACGGTCTCGGCGTGTCGATCCTTTCCACCCCCAAGGGTGTGATGGCCGACCACGAAGCCAAGGCTGCCAATGTTGGTGGCGAGGTACTCTGCCGCGTATTCTAAGGCCTGATGGCCTTGGGATCCGGGGTAAGACGATTACTCAAGGATTGAACTAGAATGTCACGTACTGGCAAGCAACCGGTCGCACCGGTAAGCGGGGTTACGGTCACGATCAATGGTCGTACCGTCTCCGCCAAGGGCCCGAAGGGCGAACTGAGCATCGACCTGATGGATGCCGTCAATGTCGAGCAGACTGCCGAGGGTCTGGTGGTTTCGCCCACCAGCGATTCCCGGTTTGCGCGCGCTGCCTGGGGCACCACCCGTGCGCTGCTGCAGAACATCGTCACCGGCGTTTCGGCCGGCTTCGAGAGGAAGCTGGCGATCCAGGGCGTTGGCTATCGCGCTGCCATGCAGGGCAAGGATATCAAGCTGTCGCTTGGTTTCAGTCACGAAGTGATCTACGAAGCCCCCAAGGGTATTACGCTGGCTATCCCGACGCCGACGGAAATCGTCGTCACCGGTATCGACAAGCAGCAGGTCGGCCAGGTTGCAGCGAATATTCGCGCCTGGCGCAAGCCGGAGCCTTACAAGGGCAAGGGCGTGCGGTATGCGAACGAGTTCGTGTTCCGCAAAGAAGGCAAGAAGAAGTAAGGAGCGCCTGCAATGGCTATCAGTGCAAAGGGTGCGGAGCGCCGCAAGGCTCGTGTCCGCAAGGCGCTCAAGGCTCGTGCCTTCGGTCGTCCCCGTCTCAGCGTTTTCCGCTCGGACAAGAATATCTACGCCCAGATCATCGACGACGCGACCGGCCGTACGCTGGCTGCCGCTTCGACGCTCGACAAGGACGTCAAGGCCAAGGTCAAGAACGGCGCTACCGCCGAGGCCGCTGCCACGATCGGCAAGCTGATCGCGGAGCGCGGCACCAAGGCCGGTGTTGCTGACGTGATCTTCGATCGCGGGGCTTATATCTATCACGGCCGTGTCAAGGCCCTTGCAGACGCTGCCCGTGAGGGCGGCCTGCAGTTCTAGAACACGGCGAGGAAAGAGAATTATGAGCAGAGACGTTCAAGAGCGCGAAAGCGAATTCGTCGATCGCCTGGTCCACATCAACCGCGTGGCCAAGGTGGTCAAGGGTGGCCGTCGCTTCGGCTTCGCCGCTCTGGTTGTCGTCGGCGACCAGAAGGGCCGCGTTGGGTTCGGTCACGGCAAGGCCCGTGAAGTTCCCGAGGCGATCCGCAAGGCCACCGAACAGGCCAAGCGCCAGATGATCCGGGTGCCGCTGCGCGATGCCCGTACGCTTCACCATGACGTTGCCGGCCGCCACGGCGCCGGCAAGGTGATCCTGCGCGCCGCCGTTCCGGGTACCGGCATCATTGCTGGTGGTCCGATGCGCGCCGTGTTCGAGACCCTTGGTATCAACGACATCGTCGCCAAGTCGCAGGGCACCGCGAACCCCTACAACATGGTGCGGGCCACCTTCGATGCGCTGAAGCGCGTCGACAGCCCTCGCTCGGTTGCAGCCCGTCGCGGCCTCAAGGTTTCCGAACTGCAGGCTCGCCGCGGCGAAACTGCCGTCGAAGCCTAAGTCTGGAGAGACACCATGGCCAAGAACACCACCATTACCGTGCAGCAGATCGGTTCACCGATCCGCCGCGACAAGTCTCAGCGCGCGACCCTGATCGGTCTGGGCCTGAACAAGATGAACAAGCAGCGCGAGCTGGTTGATACGCCCGAAGTTCGCGGCATGATCAACAAGGTCCCGCACCTCGTCCGCGTCGTCGGCGAGTAAGAGAGAAGGTCCGACAAATGACCCGTTTGAACGAACTTCGCGACAATCCCGGCGCCAACAAGCTCCGCGTCCGCGTCGGCCGTGGTATCGGCTCCGGCAAGGGCAAGACCGGTGGTCGCGGCGGCAAGGGCCAGACCGCACGCTCGGGCGTTGCGATCAACGGCTTCGAAGGCGGCCAGATGCCCCTTCACATGCGTATGCCGAAGCGCGGCTTCAATCCGCTGAATCCCAAGGATTGGAACGAAGTCCGCATCGACCGCATCCAGGCCTATATCGACTCCGGCAAGCTCGACGCCAAGGGTGTGATCGACGCTGAAGCGCTGATCGCCGCCCGCGTGATCCGCCGCGCCAAGGACGGTGTCCGTCTGATCGGCTCGGCCGGCTTCACCGCCAAGAAGGCCACCTTCAAGGTCAACTATGCGACCGCCGGTGCGACCGCTGCCATCGAGGCTGCTGGTGGCAAGGTCGAGGTGATCCCGGCCAAGGCGCCGTGGAAAAAGACCCCATACGCCGGTTGATCCCCGGCTTGGCGCACCCGACATGGTTCGGGTGCGCTCTTTTGGTTTGTTGCGTTAGGGACGTAGATCCATATGCTCCCGAAGCGCTCCGAGCGCACCTGGCCTTGAAGCCATAGGAGCGATATATGGCGTCCGCAGCCGAACAGCTGGCACGTAATCTCAATTTTTCGACCTTTTCCAAGGCGAAGGCTCTGCAGCAGCGCATCTGGTTCACACTGGGCGCGCTGCTCGTCTATCGTCTGGGTACGTTCATTCCGGTGCCGGGCATCGACCCCGATGCCTTCCGCGCGACGTTCGAGCAGTCGCAGCAGGGCATTATCGGCATGTTCAACATGTTCGCCGGCGGCGCCGTCGAACGCATGGCGATCTTTGCCCTCAACCTTATTCCCTACATCACTGCCTCGATCGTGATTCAGGTGATCTCCACCGCCTCGCCGCGGATGGAGGCCATGAAGAAAGAGGGTGGCGAGGCTGGCCGTCGCAAGATGAACCAGTATACGCGCTACCTGACCGTGGTGTTCTGCGCCGTGCAGGCCTATGGCATTGCCGTTGGCCTCGAAGCGAGCCAGGGCGTCGTGCTCAATCCGGGCTGGTTCTTCCGTATTTCGACCGTCATCACGCTGGTCGGCGGCACCATGTTCCTGATGTGGGTCGGTGAGCAGATCACCGCACGCGGCGTCGGCAACGGCATTTCGCTGATCATCTTCGCCGGCATCGTGGCCAACCTGCCAACGACCATCGCGCAGACCCTGGAACTGAGCCGCACCGGCGCCATTCCGGGCCTGGCCGCGGCCGGCATGCTGGTGCTGGCCCTTGTGGTTATCGGCGTCATCGTGTTCTTCGAACGCGCCCAGCGCCGGCTGCTGATCCAGTATCCAAAGCGCCAGGTCGGCAACAAGATGTTCCAGGGCGACAGCTCGCATCTGCCGCTCAAGCTGAACACGTCGGGCGTTATCCCGGTGATTTTCGGTTCCTCGCTGCTGCTGCTGCCGGCCACCATTGCGTCCTTCGCGGCGCAGGGTAACGCCCCGCAATGGCTGCAGGTGGTGACGGCGATGCTGGGTCGCGGGCAGCCGCTTTATCTGGCGCTGTTTGCTTTCTTCATCATCTTCTTCACCTTCTTCTACACCGCCATCGTGTTCAACCCGACCGAGACGGCCGATAACCTCAAGCGCTCCGGCGGCTTCATTCCGGGCATCCGCCCGGGTGAGCGCACCGCTGCTCATATCGACTATGTGCTGACGCGCATCACGGTCATCGGGGCGATCTATCTGACGGTCGTGGCGCTGATACCGGAAGTGCTGTTCAGCCAGCTGGCCATCAGCCAGTTCATCGGCGGCACCTCGCTGCTGATCATGGTGACGGTGACCCTGGATACGATCAGCCAGGTGCAGAGCCATCTGATCGCCCAGCAGTATGAGGGGCTGGTCAAGAAGTCCCGTCTTGGAGGAGGCAAGCGTCGATGAGGTTGATACTGCTCGGACCGCCGGGAGCGGGGAAGGGGACCCAGGCCAAGATTCTGGTCGATACCTACGGCATCCCCCAGCTCTCGACCGGCGACATCCTCCGCTCGGCCATAGCCGCCAAGACCCCGCTGGGTCTGGAAGCCAAGGCCATCGTGGATCGCGGTGACCTCGTTTCCGACGCCATCGTCAACGGCATCGTCTCCGAGCGTCTCGATGCCGAGGACTGCAGACCGGGTTTCATCCTCGATGGCTTCCCGCGCACCATTGCGCAGGCCGAAGCGCTCGACCAGATGTTGATCGACAAGGGCGTCAAGCTCGATGCGGTCATCGAAATCAAGGCCGATGCCGATGAACTGGTGCGCCGGGTGATCCAGCGCGCCAAGGAATCGGGCGGGGCCCGTGCCGACGACAATGAGGAAGTGCTGCGCAAGCGCCTCGGCGTCTACCAGGAGCAGACCGCTCCGCTGGTTGCCTATTATGCCGAGGAAGGTCTGCTGAAGACCGTCGACGGCATGGCGCCGGTCGAGCAGGTGACTGCTGCCATAAGGGCGGCGATCGCCCACTGAGTTACAGGGCTGGGTTTGGCAGTTGACTCTGCGGAATCGAGCCCTTAAAGAACCGCGTCAGTCTCATGGATTATTGGGCTGGATTCGGTTCTCCACATGGTTGGGGGTCGAAGTCCGGTCCCTTGTTGTTATAAGGGCGCCAGCCGTGATGGTTCGCGCTGAATGAAGGAGAGCAGACGTGGCTCGTATTGCTGGCGTCAATATCCCGACGAATAAGCGCGTTGTCATTGCGCTGCAGTATATCCACGGGATCGGCGACAAGTTCGCCGAGGATATCTGCACCAAGGTTGGCATTCCGGCAGAGCGCCGTGTGAACGAGCTCACTGACGCCGAAGTCATCCAGATCCGTGAGGCCATCGACCGCGACTATGTCGTGGAAGGTGATCTGCGCCGCAATGTGGCGATGAACATCAAGCGTCTGATGGACCTGGGCAACTATCGTGGCCTGCGTCATCGTCGTGGCCTGCCGGTGCGCGGCCAGCGCACCCACACCAATGCTCGTACCCGCAAGGGTCCGGCCAAGCCGATCGCCGGCAAGAAGAAGTAAGAACCCATACCGGGTTCTTCGATGTAGCTGCCGGGGCAATTCGCTAACGGCAGCGCTGATATCGTCTAGAGGAATTAAATGGCTAAAGCTGAAGTCGCGCGCGTCCGTCGCAAGGAGCGCAAGAATATCACGTCGGGTGTTGCCCACGTGAATGCCTCGTTCAACAACACCATGATCACCATCGCCGACATGCAGGGCAACACGATTTCGTGGTCCTCGTCGGGCGTGATGGGCTTCAAGGGCTCGCGCAAGTCGACCCCCTATGCTGCCCAGGTTGCCGCTGAAGATGCTGCCAAGAAGGCGCAGGAACACGGCATGAAGACCCTCGAAGTCGAGGTTCGCGGGCCCGGCTCGGGTCGTGAATCGGCACTTCGTGCGCTGCAGGCCGCTGGTTTCAACGTCACCTCGATCCGTGACGTGACCTCGATCCCGCACAATGGCTGCCGCCCGCGCAAGCGGCGCCGCGTCTAAATAGACCGATTGAAGAGCTCCCGGCCGATTGAATGGGCCGGGAGTCTTATTGCGTTTGCGGCGGTGCGGCTCCGGGGCTGGGGCCGCGATTTTGAAAGGACATAACCGTGACGATCCAGAGGAACTGGCAAGAACTGATCAAGCCGACCAAGCTGGAGATTGTTTCGGGCAGCGACAACGCGCGCGTGGCCTCGGTAGTTGCCGAGCCGCTTGAGCGCGGTTACGGGCTTACCCTCGGGAATGCCCTGCGTCGCGTGCTGCTGTCGTCGCTCCAGGGCGCGGCAGTTACCGCAATCCAGATTGACGGCATCCTGCATGAATTCTCCTCGCTTCCGGGCGTGCGGGAAGACATTACCGACCTGGTCCTCAACGTGAAGGAAATCGCGTTGAAGATGGGTGGCGAAGGCCCCAAGCGCCTCGCTCTCTCCCGTCAGGGCCCGGGCGCTGTCACCGCCGGCGACATCAAGGTCACCGGCGATATCGAAGTGCTGAATCCCGAGCTGGTCATCTGCCACCTCGACGACGGCGCCGAGATCAATATCGAGTTCACCGTCGACACCGGCAAGGGCTATGTCGCGGCTGACAAGAACCGTCCCGAAGACGCGCCGATCGGCTATATCCCGGTCGACTCTCTGTTTTCCCCGGTCCGTCGCGTCAGCTACAAGGTCGATGCCACCCGCGCCGGTGAGAGCCTCGACAAGGACAAGCTGACCCTGCAGGTCGAGACCAATGGTGCCGTGTCGCCGGAAGATGCCGTGGCGTTCGCCGCGCGCATTCTCCAGGACCAGTTGTCGGTCTTCGTGAACTTCGAAGAGCCCAGCAAGGAAAAGGCCCAGGATTCGGTTCCCGAACTGGCCTTCAACCCGGCCCTGCTCAAGAAGGTCGACGAGCTCGAACTGTCGGTTCGCTCGGCCAACTGCCTCAAGAACGACAACATCGTCTATATCGGCGACCTCATCCAGAAGACGGAAGCCGAGATGCTGCGGACGCCGAATTTCGGCCGCAAGTCGCTCAACGAAATCAAGGAAGTCCTGGCACAGATGGGGCTTCACCTCGGGATGGACGTGGCCAACTGGCCGCCCGAGAATATCGATGACCTCGCCAAGCGCTACGAAGATCACTATTGATCGCGCGCTGCCAAGCACTTTAGGAGACTCCCATGCGCCACGGTAATTCCGGCCGCAAGCTCAGCCGAACCGCCAGCCACCGCAAGGCTATGTTCGCCAATATGTCCGCCGCGCTGATCAAGCACGAGCAGATCGTCACCACCCTGCCCAAGGCGAAGGACCTGCGTCCGATCGTCGAGAAGCTGATCACGCTCGGCAAGCGCGGCGACCTGCATGCCCGCCGCCAGGCGATCGCCCAGATCCGCGACGAGGGCCAGGTTGCCAAGCTCTTCGCCGTGCTTGGCCCGCGCTACAAGGAACGCCAGGGCGGCTATATCCGCATCCTCAAGGCTGGCTTCCGCTATGGCGACAATGCCCCGATGGCCGTGATCGAATTCGTCGATCGCGACGTCAATGCCAAGGGCCTCGACAGCGGCCCGGTACAGGCGCGCGACGACGAAGAGTTCGAAGCCGCGTAAGCGTCACGACTCCATAGACTTTTGAAGGCGGCTGCGGTTCAT
Source organism: Devosia ginsengisoli (assembly GCF_007859655.1). Classification (NCBI taxonomy): domain Bacteria; kingdom Pseudomonadati; phylum Pseudomonadota; class Alphaproteobacteria; order Hyphomicrobiales; family Devosiaceae; genus Devosia; species Devosia ginsengisoli. Next base: position 1,365,640 of record NZ_CP042304.1, on the reverse strand, counting down.
TCCGTGGCCGCTTTTGCTTTGGGGGATCGCGATGCAGACGGGTCAGGTTCTGGTTACCGGTGCCAATGGGTTTGTCGGCAAATGGACCGTGCTCGAACTGTTGCGCGCCGGCTTCAGCGTGCGTGGCACGGTGCGCTCCGAGGGCAGGGCGGAGGCGGTGCGGCAGGCCGTCGCTGGCCAGCTTGGCGAAGCGGCACTCTCCCGCCTCGATTTCGTCCGGCTCGACCTGATGCAGGACAAGGGCTGGGCGGAGGCCATGGAGGGGATCGACGCCGTGGCCCATGTCGCTGCGCAAATCCTCGCCGAAGAGCCCCGGGATATGCAGGTGGTCATCGGCCCGGCGCTCGAAGGCACCGAGCGCGTGCTGCGCTTCGCCGTGGCGGCCGATATCAGGCGCGTGGTGATGACCTCGTCCATTGCTACGGTGGGCTATGGCCACGGCCATACCAGTGGCAAGCGCGGCTATAGCGAGGCCGACTTCACCGATCTCGACGCCATGAAATTCACCTGGGCCTATTGCGTCGGCAAGACCCGCGCCGAGCAGGCGGCCTGGGCCTATGCGCGTTCCGAAGGCCTGCTGCTCACCACCATCCATCCCGGCGCCATCCTCGGCCCGGCGCTCGATGCCGATGCCAGCATTTCGCTGCAGATGGTTTCGGGCCTCTTGGAAGGCTCCACCCCCGCCATGCCCTCGAACGGTTTTTCGGTGGTCGATGTGCGCGATGTCGCCGCTATGCATGTCGCGGCCCTGCAGCAGCCGGAAACCGCCGGCCAGCGCTATCTGGCCACCGCCAGCTACCTGCCATTTCCCGAGGTCGCTGACATCCTGCGCCGGGCCTATCCCGACTGGACGATCACCAGCAAGCATGTGCCCGACTGGATCATCAAGCTGCTCGCCCGTTTCGGCGGGCCGGCGCGCCAGATCATCAACGATATCGGCAATGAGAAGCATTTCGACGGCAGCAAGGGCGCGCTGCTGCTGGGGCGACCCTATATTTCCGCCGAAGACGCGGTGCTGAGCGCCGCCGAAAGCCTTATCCGGCTTGGCCTGTTGAAACCCAGGGGCGCGTGAGGCCCCATTCGGCGTAGAGCGCGTCGAGCTCCCGCTTGTTGCTGGCAAAGACATGCGGCAGCCCGGATTCGCGCGCGAGCTGCTGGTATTTGCCGATCGAGTCGCGCGTCTTCCAGAGCCAATGTAGCATCTTCCAGTTGAGGCTATCCTGTCCGCCCTCGAGGGCTCCGGCCCGCTCCTTCTGGAACAGGGTCCTGGCAAAATAGCGCCGATAGCGCGTGGCGAGGCTATCGGTAACCACGATGATACCGGTGGCCCGCGCGAGGCGCTGTGGCATGACCCGGGAATAGGAGCCGTCGATGATCCAGCCCGGCTCGACTATGGCGGCGTCATGCAAGGCGGCAAACTCGGCCTCCGGGCGCGGCTCCCAATTGGTGTTGGGCCGATGCTGGAACTGGTCGAGGTGAACCGCCGGAATGCCCAGTCTGTCGGACAGGGCCACCGTCAGCGTCGACTTGCCGGAATTGGTCAGGCCGAGGACCATGATGCGGCGGCCCAGCCTGGCCAGCGGCGGAATGTCGGACACGGGCGGTCTCCGGCTATTCGGCCGCCAGAGCACGCTCCTGCGGCGGGATGTTGAAGTTGGCGTTGAACAACTCGGTCGGATCGTATTCTGCCTTCAGCCGCCGCAGACGCTGCAGCGTCTGGCCGGGGAAGGCGCGTTCGAGGTGGTCACGCCCAGTGGCGGTTTCGAAGCTGATATAAAGGCCATCCAGCTCGTTCTGCAAGGTCGGCCACAGGCTCTCCAGCCGCTCGGTCGCCGATCCATGGGCGCCGATGCTCAGGGCGAAGTTCTGGTGCCGATGGGCATAGGCCATGGCATCGGGCGCCACGTCGTTGACGGCCCCGCCAACGGCGCGCAACTGCATGAAGTTGGTGGCGCGGTTGCGCAGGGCGTCGCCCATGCCGCGGGCAATGGCCGGCGTCACTGTGGTCAGCAGCCCGCTATGGGAGGTATAGCCACCTTGGCCGTCATGCCCCGAATATTGGGAATCCACCAGAGCGGGATAGGGTATGATGAAGGCCTGGCTGCCCAGGATCGGCCCGACTTCGAGAAACGGCTGCAGCATGGGCTGCGCCACCGTCGGATCGGGATTGGCGATCACGATGCTCGCCTGGCCGATGGCCGGATTGCCGCTGCGCGCCGGCACCATGCTCATGAAGCTGGTGAGATCGCGCGGCGCATTGATGACCGCATCGGCCCAGCGCGGGATCACCGCCTCGGCATCGGTCAGGTCATAGGTGATCTGTGCGAAGACCACGTCGCCCACGTCATAGGCTTCCAGCTCCAGCGCCGTGACGACGCCGAAATTGCCGCCGGCGCCCCGGATAGCCCAGAACAGGTCGGCATGATTGTCCTTGTCGGTCCGCAAATGCCGGCCGTCGGCCAGCGCGATCTCGGCCGCCACGACATGGTCGATGGTCAGCCCATGCTTGCGCGACAGCCAGCCGATACCGCCCGCGGTGGCGAGGCCACCCACGCCGACATTGCCGTAATCGCCCGAACTCATGCCCAGCCCATGCGGCGCCAGTTGTTCGGCCACGTCGCCCCAGCGCGCCCCGGGGCCGAGGCGCACGCGCTTGCTGGCGGGATCGAGCAGTCTGATCTCGTTCAGCGCCGAGACATCGAGCACGATGCCGCCATCATTGGTCGAGCGTCCGGATATGCCATGGCCGCCGCTGCGCACGGCCAGCGGCACGTCCTGCTTGCGGGCGTAGGCGATAGCCGAGGTGACGTCATCGACGGATTTGGCATTGATCACCAGCCCCGGCGCGCCGCGATAGATATAGGTCGAGCGAACTTTGGAATAGCCATGGTCGCCCGGCTCGACTGCGGCAAGTCCCTCGGGCACGCTCTCATAATCGATACCGGGACTGCGCAGGGCCAAGGCCGCGGCGCTGCGCACGTCGCCCGCAGGCGTGCCGGACGCCTTGCGCGCCTTGGCCACCGCTTCGCGAACCGCAGGCGCAACCTCCTTGCCGAAGATATTGATACCGTTTGGCGAGTCACCGGGCAGAATGAAGGTCGAAAAGCCATGCTCCAGCGCCAGCTCGGTGATCTGGTCGATCATCGCGGCCTTGTCGTCGGGACCCAGCCGCGATCCCAGCAGGTTGATCATGCGGCGGATTTCGCGCGGGTCGCGCCCGGCCTCGGTCGCCGCGCCGTCGATGATGGCGTTGGATTCGGCAATCGTCGGCGACTTGATATAGCTCAGCGACGGCAGCCAGCCATCGGCCTTGCGACCGACCAGCGACAGCATGCGCGGCTTGAGCGCGCCCAGCCAGATATTGATGCGGTGCTCGGGCAGGGGACCGCGCCGCGCGCCACGGGCATGGTAATGCTTGCCCTCGAAACGCACGCCGCCGGGCTCACCGGCATCCCAGATGCCCCGGATGATGTCCATGCCCTCTTCCAGCGCCGTCACGGCCTCGCCGGGCGATAGCTTGTCGCCGCCCATCGCCTCGACGCCGTCCCAGAAGGCGCCGGCGCCCAGGCCTAGTTCGGCGCGGCCATGCGACAGCAGGTCGAGGCTCGCCACGGCCCGCGCCAGCACGGCCGGCGGCCGCAGCGGCAGGTTCAGCACATTGCCGGCCAGGGCAATCCTGCTGGTCCTGGCCGCCACGAAGGACAGCAGGGTCCAGGTATCGAGAAAGTCGGCCTGATAGGGATGGTCCTGGAAGGTCACCAGGTCGAGCTCGGCCGCTTCGCTGATCTGCGCCAGCGCGACCACGGCATCGGCCTGCTGCGCCACCGGCGTGATGAAGCTGCCGAATTTCAGCTCATGGCCATAATCAGTCATCGCATGCCTCAATGGTTACATTTCGTAACCTAGCACTTAGGCGAGCCTGCGGGCCACACAAGACGGCACATGCATGTAACCGGAAAGCAGAGGCCACCCGCCGGAGCAGGTGGCCTCATGTCGTCCGGCATGCGGCTTATTCCGGCTGCTGGTCCTTGCCGGTATAGACGTCCTCGACCCAGAACTGGTCGCGGCGGTCGAAGCCGTTGAACGGGGTCAGCGATGCCTGGGTATAGGCGCCCATCAGGCCGAACTCGATCCAGTCGTCCTCATCGATATCGGAGGGCAGGGTGAAGACCTGGGGCAGCACGTCATAGCTGTCGCAGGTGGGCCCCCAGATGGTGAATTCGGAGAACTGGGCATCATTGTCATGCACGCGCGGGCCGCGCCAGACGCGCACCGGCGGCGTGAAATGCATGAACTTGACTTCCATCAGGCTGCCATAGGCGCCGTCATTGACATAGACCGACTGGCCGCCGCGCTGATGTTTTACGCGCAGCAGCAGAGACGTCGAGGACGTGACAAGCGCGCGGCCCGGCTCGATGATCAGCTCGGGCTTGTTCTTCTCGCCGAAGTGATCGTTCACGGCCGTGGCGATGGTTTCGAAATAATAGTCCATCGGCGGGGCTTCGCTGGTCGGGTAGGGGGCCGGATAGCCGCCACCGATATTGAGGCGCTTGAGCTCGATGCCGCTCTCTTCCACGATGCGCGCTGCCGCTGCGATATGGCGCTCATAGGCATAGGCGTCTTCGCACTGGCTGCCGACATGGAAGCACAGGCTGGGCGTATAGCCCATCTTCTCGACCGCGGTGACGATTTCGGCCGCACCCTGTTCCATCACGCCGAACTTGATGCCGAAGTCATAGGATTTGAGCGCCTTGCCGGCCTTGAAGCGGGTGGTCACTTCCACATCGCGCGACGGCGACACCACGGCGGCGAGCTGGTCGAGCTGCTGGGGGTGGTCGATGGTGAAGCTGCGAACGCCGAATTCTTCATAAGCGCGTTCGATCTCGCGCTTGTTCTTGATCGGGTTGTTGTAATGCATCACCGCGCCGGGCGCATGGTCGCGCACCAGCTCCATTTCCGTATTGGAGGCCACGTCGAAGGCCTTGAGGCCTTCCTGATGCAGTTGCGCGATGATGTGCGGCGAGGGGTTGCACTTGACCGCATAGGTCAGCAGGCCGTCGAACCCCTTCTTGAACACCTTGATGGCCCTGTGGAACTCACGTTCGGAGAACAGGAAAGCCGGAAAGTCCGGCGCTTCCGCGGCGATCAGCGCGGAGGTGTTCGGGTAAACGTGTTTCGGCTCGGTGGTCATGGACGACTGGCCTTTCGGGGCTAGGGGAACGCCAAAGTGAGCGCTGCATATAGGACCATGCACCCTTGGGCGCAAACGATTATTTGGTCGTAATTTGTCGCCCGCAGACAATGCCATTTTCATGACAGATTCCGGGCGTTTGCCTGACCTCAACGAAGCTGGGGCGAGGTTGGTTCGATGAACATGCGCACACTATGGCTGGCGGCCGGCACGGTGATGGTTCTGGCCATTGGCGGCACCCTGGCCTTCTCCCCCTGGAATGCGCCCAGCGTGGCCCAGGCAGAACTCGCCGCCCCGGCGCCGGCACCGAGCCAGGTCCCGCAAAGCGATACCCAGATCAAGCTCAGCTTCGCCCCTGTCGTGCGCGAGGTGGCACCTTCGGTGGTCAATGTCTATGCGACGCGCGTCGAGCAGCAGGCCGTGTCGCCTTTTGCCAGCGATCCGTTCTTCTCCCGCTTTTTTGGCGAAGGCCAGTTCCAGAGTCGCCCGCGGGAATCCCGCGCGCTCGGCTCCGGCGTCATCGTCGATGCGAGCGGGGTGATCCTCACCAACAGGCATGTCATCGAAGGGGCCACCGATGTGCGCATCGCTCTGGCCGACGGGCGGGAATTCGCCGTCGATGTGGTCATCGAGGATGCCCAGACCGACCTTGCCGTGCTGCGCATCCGCGAGCCGGGCGACGCCACGTTTCCCGCCATCACCTTCGCCGATTCCGATGCCCTGCTGGTGGGTGACCTGGTGCTGGCCATCGGCAATCCCTTTGGCGTCGGCCAGACCGTCACGTCGGGCATCGTCTCGGCTCTGGCCCGTACCGGGGTCGAAAGCTCGGACTACGAATTCTTCATCCAGACCGATGCGGCCATCAATCCCGGCAATTCCGGCGGCGCCCTGGTCGATCTCGACGGGCATCTGGTGGGCATCAATACCGCCATCTATTCGCAAAGCGGCGGCTCTGTCGGCATCGGCTTCGCCATTCCGGCCAATATGGCGCGCCTGGTGGCCGATGCCGGCGTGACCGGCGGCGAGATCGTGCGGCCCTGGTTCGGCGCCAAGATGCAGGCGGTGACGTCGGATATCGCCTCGAGCCTGGGCATGACCGCGCCACATGGTGCGCTGATCGCCGAAGTGGCGCCCGACGGTCCGGCGGCCCGCGCCGGCTTCGTGGCCGGCGATGTGATCCTCAGCGTCGATGGCGTGGCGGTGGACGATCCCAGCGCCTTCAATTTCCGCCTCGCCACCAAGCCGATCGGCCAAGCCACCCAGTTGGAACGCCTGCGCGGCGGGGCCAGCGAGACCATTGCCTTCACCGTAGAGCCCGCGCCTTCCGTTGCCGACGACATGCTGGCCACGATCACCGGCAATTCCCGCTTCGCCGGCACCAGCGTTCGCCAGCTCGATGCGGCCCTGGCTGAGGCCAAGGGCCTGCCTTACGACGCCAGCGGCGTCATCATCACCGCCATCGAACCCGGCTCGCCCGCCGACCGCATGGGCCTGCGCGTCGATGATGTCATCCTGGCGCTCAACGACATCCCCATGGACACGGCTGGCGCCTTCAGCCAGACCGCCAACCAGCGCGTCCGCACCTGGCAAATCATCTTGCAGCGCGACGGCAGGGTGACGCGAAGCATCGTGAGCGGGTAGGGATAAGTGCCACGCCCTCGTGGTTCGAGGGTCGCTGCGCTCCCGCCTCACCATGAGGGCTACTGGAACACCGAGCCGGAAGTAGCCCTCATGGTGAGGTGCGCTTCTTCAGCGCCTCGAACCACGAGGGCGTGGCACGGTCGCGACCAATCAGCTAAAACCCAAGCATGTCCGATCTCTTCGCCGCCGACTCGTCCGAAACCGACCGCGCCCGCCCGCTGGCCGACCAGTTGCGTCCGCGCTCGCTTGACGAGGTCATCGGCCAGACGCACCTGCTCGGCCCCGAGGGCACCTTGCGCCGCATGATCGCCAGCGGCCGGCTCGGCTCGCTGATCCTGTGGGGCCCGCCCGGCACCGGCAAGACCACGGTGGCGCGGCTTTTGGCTGACCAGATCGGCTATACGTTCGAGCAGATTTCTGCGGTCTTTTCCGGTGTGGCCGATCTCAAAAAGGTGTTCGAGAAGGCCCGCTTCGAACGCCTCAGCGGTCACAAGACCCTGCTTTTCGTCGATGAAATCCACCGCTTCAACCGCGCCCAGCAGGATGGCTTCCTGCCGGTCATGGAGGACGGCACGGTGGTGCTGGTCGGCGCCACCACCGAAAACCCGTCCTTCGAGCTCAATGCGGCTTTGCTGTCGCGCAGCCAGGTGCTGCGCTTTGAATCGCTCGGCCTCGACGATCTCGAAAAGCTGGTGCGGCGCGCCGAGGAACTGACCGGTGCGGCCCTGCCGCTCGATGCCGAAGCCCGCCAGACCCTGCTCACCCTCGCCGATGGCGATGGCCGCGCCTTGCTGGGCCTCGTGGAGGAGGTGCTGGCCTCCGCCAAGGAGGGGGAGGTGCTTGATGCGGCGACCATGCTCACCGTCATCCAGCGCCGCGCCCCGATCTACGACAAGGCGCAGGACGGCCACTACAATCTCATCTCGGCCCTGCACAAGACCATCCGCGGTTCCGATCCCGATGCCGCGCTCTATTATTTCGCCCGCATGCTCGATGCCGGCGAGGACCCGCTGTTCCTCGCCCGGCGCCTCATCCGCATGGCCTCCGAAGATATTGGCCTGGCCGATCCGCAGGCCCTGCAAATGGCTGTGGCGGCGCGCGACGCCTACCAGATGCTCGGCTCACCCGAGGGCGAACTGTCGCTGGCGCAGGTCGTGGTCTATCTGGCGCTGGCGCCCAAATCCAACGCCGTCTACACCGCCTATAAGGGCGCCGTGAGCGTCGCCAAATCCACCGGCTCGCCCATGCCGCCCATGGTCATCCTCAATGCTCCCACCAAGCTGATGAAGGGCTCGGGCTATGGCGAGGGCTATATCTACGACCACGACACGCCAGAAGCCTTTTCCGGCCAGGAATATTTCCCCGAAAAGATCGGCCGCCAGAAATTCTACGAACCGGTGGAGCGGGGCTTCGAGCGGGATTTGAAAAAGCGCATCGACTATTTCGAACGCCTGCGAGCAGCCAAGCGGGGGGAGGAATGATGCACGATCCGGCCACAAGAGTGGCGCTACCCCTCGCCCCTTGTGGGAGAGGGTGATTTTTGCGGCGTTCAGCCGGAAAAATCGGGCGAGGGGTTCTGCACTCACTCATGCTTCAATGATGGCGGATAGTACTGTGCCCCCTCATCCGCCCTTCGGGCACCTTCTCCCACAAGGGGAGAAGGAACTCGGTGCCAGATCGTCAACCCTGACCAGATGAGGTAAAGCAGCTCTATGTACCCCTTCCTCCTCGTCGGCGCCGGTGGCGCGCTGGGCGCCATGTCCCGCTACGGCATTTCCGTGCTCATCGGCCGGCTCTGGCCCATGTCGTTCCCGCTGGCCACGTTGCTGATCAACATCATCGGCTCCCTTGCCATGGGGCTCTTCGTCGGCCTTATGGCCCGCCTGCTGCCCACCTGGCAGAACGAGGCGCACCTGTTCGTTGCCGTCGGCATTCTCGGCGGTTTCACCACCTTCTCCTCCTTCTCGCTCGATGCCATCGTGCTGATCGAGCGCGGCGAGATGGTGCAGGCTATCTCCTATGTGCTGTTGTCGGTTGTGCTCTGCCTCATTGGGCTTTATCTCGGCCTTTTGGTGACCCGAGGCGTGGCATGAGTGGCGTTCAACAGCGGCAGGTGGATGGCGATGAAGACGGGATGCGTCTCGATCGCTGGTTTGCCCATCACTTCCCCCAGCTCGGTTTCGGCCGGCTGCAGAAGCTGATCCGCAATGGCGAGGTCAAGGTCGACAAGGCCAAGGTGACCACCAGCACCCGCATTTCCGCCGGCCAGACCGTGCGTATTCCGCCCATCGACGATCCCGATGTGGTCAGGCCCGTCAAGCTCAACGAGGCCGATGCACAGTTCCTGCGCGACCTGATCCTCTATGAGGACGACGATATCTATGTCTTCAACAAGCCGCATGGCCTGGCGGTGCAGGGCGGCAGCGGCACCAAGCGCCATATGGACGGGCTGCTCAAGAACCTGCCCAACAAGAAGGGCGAAGCGCCGCGCCTGGTCCACCGGCTCGACCGCGACACCTCCGGCTGCCTCGTCGTCGCCAAAACCAAGGCGGCCGCCAGCCATTTCGGCACGGTGTTCCGCTCGCGCTCGGCCCGCAAGATCTATTGGGCGGTGGTGGCCGGCAATCCGCATCCGCAGCAGGGCGAGATTTCCTGCTTCCTCGCCCGCCAGAGCACTGAAGATGGCGAGCAGATGGTCGTGGTCAAGAACGGCACGCCCGGCTCGCAGCACTCGATGAGCTATTATTCGACCACCGACACGGCCAGCCGGCGCTTTGCCTGGGTTACGCTCAAGCCGGTCACCGGCCGCACGCACCAGCTTCGCGTCCACATGGCCCAGCTCGGCACGCCCATCATCGGCGATCCGCGTTATTTCAACATCGAGAACTGGCAGGGCGCGCCGGGTCTGGCCGAAGGGCTGCACCTGCATGCCCGTCGCATTGCCATCCCACTGCGCAACGGCAAGCGCCTCGATATTTCGGCGCCGCTGCCGCCGCATATGCGCGCCAGCTTCGAGACCCTTGGCTTCGACCCCGATCGCTACGATGTCAGCGGCGATCCGGAGGATGGCGCATGAAACTCGTCGTCTTCGACATGGATGGCACGCTGATAGACACGCAGGCGCTGATCTCGGAGCATATGGCCGCCACCTTTGCCGGTCGCGGGCTCGATGCGCCCAGCCCGGCCCAGTCGCGCCGCGTCATCGGCCTGTCGCTGCCCCAGGCCATGGCCCGGCTGGCCCATAGCGACGATGAGGTGCTGATCGGCCAACTGGTCGAGGATTACCGCGCGCATTACCGCGCCTCGCTGGTGACAGAGGCCAATCGCGAGGGCCTGTTTCCCGGCGCGCTCGAGGCCCTCAATGCCTTGCGTGCCCGGCCCGATACGCTGCTCGGCATTGCCACCGGCAAGGGCCTGGCCGGCGTGCACCGCATCCTGGCGCTGCACGCGCTGACCGATCATTTCGTCACCCTGCAGACCCCTGATCACAATCCCAGCAAGCCGCATCCCGGCATGCTGGAAACCGCCATGCGCGAGACCGGCGCCGCCCCTGATGAAACGGTGATGATCGGCGACACCACATTCGATATCGAAATGGGCGTGGCGGCGGGCTGCAAGACCATCGGCGTCACCTGGGGCTATCACGAGCCGCGCGAGCTCATCGCTGCCGGCGCCTCCACCATGATCGACCGCTACGACCAGCTTGCCGGCGCGGTCGCCCAACTCCTGGACTAAAAACCATGCGCGACCAGCTCGACGACATCCAGAAGCACCTGAACGACGGCTATGGCCGCGCCCAGCAGCTCGACAAGGTCGAGCTGCCCAAGCGCTTCTACAGGGATGTGGCTGCCGGCCCGGTCGATGGCGGCTTCGTCGTTACCCTCGATGGCCGCCCGGCGCGCACACCGGGCAAGAAGCTGCCGGTCATCGTGCCCGCCGCCGCCATTGCCACGGCCATGGCCGAGGAATGGGCCGGGCAGGGCGAGTTCATCGATCCGGCCACCATGCCCATGGTGCGCCTGGTCAATTCGGCGGTGGAAAGCGGTGAGGAGATGATCCCGGCTTTCCGCGAGGAAGTCATCAAGTTCGCCGGTGGCGACCTGCTGCTCTATCGCGCCGAAAGCCCGCAGGAACTGATATCCGAGCAGGAGCTGGCCTGGGACAATGCGCTGACGGCGCTGGCCCGGCATTTCGGCGTCAGCTTCCAGCCCACAATGGGCATCATCCACCAGTCCCAGCCCAAGGCGACGCTCGACCGGCTGGCGGAATCGCTGACCAACGAAAACCTGCTGACCATGACGGCGCTGGTGTCCATCACCGGACTGACCGGTTCAGGACTTCTGGCCATCGGCCTGTGGAACAAGCTCTTTTCACCCGATCAGGTGTGGAAGGCCGCCCATGTCGACGAGGATTACCAGATTTCCCAATGGGGCCAGGACGAGGAAGCCGTCGACCGGCGGGCAAGACGCCGGGTGGAATTCGATACGGCGGTGGCCGTACTGGACGCGTTTCGGCAGTAGCCCTCATGGTGAGCCTGTCGAACCACGAGGGCGTGGCACGATAACTCCACTCTCCCGACCTCGTGGTTCGACAAGCTCACCGTGAGGGCTACTGGGCTATTTGGCCTTGGCGCGCTCCAGCAGCCACTCCACCACATCCGGATCGATCTCCCGCAGCGGATCGAGCACGAAATCGCGCTCATGCGCGTAAGGATGCGGCAGGGTCAGGCGCGGTGTCTGCATCACCAGCCGTTCATAGGCGATGATGTCGATATCGATCACCCGTGGGCCCCAGATTTCCTCGCGCACCCGCCCCATATCCAGCTCGATGCCGAGAATGACATCCAGCAATTCCATGGGATCCAGGCTGGTCTCCAGCTCCACCGCCTGATTGGCGAAGTCGGGCTGGTCGGTCTTGCCCCAGGGCTTGGTGGCCAGCACTGACGATTGTCTGATGACGCTGATGGCCGGATGCGCGTGGATGCGCCGGATCGCCTCGGCAAGCTGGGCCGGCGGGTCACCCAGATTGGCCCCGAGGCTCAGCCAGGCCTTTGAGGTCATGGGCTGTTCCGCTGCCGATGCAGCTCCACGGCCGCTTCGCCGCGCACCATGGCAATCGGCGCTTCCGGCTTGCGAATGCGGATGATCACCCAGTCGACGGTCGGGAAGGCCATGAACAGCGCATCGACAATGTTCTGCCCGAGGGCTTCCAGCAGCTTGGTGCGCTCGCCCTCGAATGTCTGCTTCACCACATCATAGACATCGCCATAGGACGTGCCGGTGCTGAGCCGGTCGGTTCTAGCCGGCATGGACAGGTCGAGGCCGATTTCGAGGTCGATGAAGAATCGCTGGCCGAGCCGTTCTTCCTCGGCGAAGACGCCGTGATAGCCGTAAAAGCCCAGGTCTTTCAGGATGATGCGGTCGCCCGTGAAGCTGTCAGCCATTTGCTACCCCAAGGTTTCGGGCGGAGCCTATAGGCCCGCGGGCGGACCATATAGCACTGCCTGCGCCACGCGAAGGGCGTCGCTGGCAGCGCGGACATCGTGCACGCGGAAAATATGGCCGCCATTGCGATAGCCCAGCACATTGGTGGCGATAGTGCCGGCCAGCCGCTCCTCGGGCTGGTTGCCCAGCAGCTTGCCGATCATGGATTTACGCGAGGTCCCGACCAGCAGCGGCAGGCCGAGTGCTCCCAACTCGCCCAGCTTGTCGAGCAGTTCGTAATTGTCGGCCAAGGACTTGGCGAAGCCGAAGCCCGGATCGAGGATGATGCGGTCGCGGCCTATCCCCGCCTGTTCGGCAATCGCTATACTGCGTGCCAGATAGTTCGCGACCGCGCCCGGAAGCGGGGCGCCGGGGTCGCGGGCCTTGTCCCAATGCATGACGATCACAGGCACGTCGTGCAAGGCCGCCACCTCGGCCATTTCGGGCGCGCCCTGCAGGCCATGCACATCGTTGATGATGCTGGCACCTGCCTGGATGGCCTGGTCGGCGACCAGCGGCTTGTAGGTGTCGATGGAAATCGGCGCGGTGATGCCCTCGGCCACCAGCGCGTCGATGACGGGCATGACGCGGTCCAGCTCCTCCTGCACGCCGACCGGCGCGGCGCCGGGCCGGGTGCTTTCCCCGCCGATATCGATGATATCGGCGCCTTCGGCCAGCATTTGCCGCGCATGGGCGACAGCGCTGGCCAGCCGGTCATGCTGGCCGCCATCGGAAAAGCTGTCCGGCGTGACATTGAGAATGCCCATGATGACGGGCTTTGCGCCGAGCAGCAGCGGCGCGCGGCCGGGCAGGGGAATGGAATGAACTGTGTGCATTGCTAGAACGGCCAGACCAGCATGAGCATGGGGACGGCGACGAGGACGACCAGGATCGAAAGCGGTGCCCCCAATCGCCAATAGTCGCCAAACTTGTAGCCGCCCGGTCCCATGACCAGCGTATTGCATTGATGCCCGATGGGCGTGAGGAAATCGCAGCCCGCCCCGATGGCCACGGCCAGGAGGAAGGCTTCGGGCGCATAGCCCAGATCGGTGGCGAAAGTAGCGGCGATGGGCGCCATGACCAGCACGGTGGCGGCATTGTTGAGGAACGGCGTCACCGCCATGGCCGCGACCATGATCAGCGCCAGCGCGCCCCAGCCGGGCAGCGTCGCCGCGGTCATGGAGAGGAAATTGGCGATGAGGTCGGTGCCGCCAGTGGTTCGTAGTGAGTCCGATACCGGGATCAGGCAGGCGAGCATTACCAGGATGGGCGCGTCGAGATGCCCATAGACGTCGCGGATCGGCAGGCTGCGGGTCAGCACCATGGCGACGGCCGCCGCGAAGAAAGCCGGCGCCACCGGGACCAGGCCGATGGCCGTGGCCGCCATGGCGATCAGCAAGATGATGAGCGGCAGGATGGAATTGCGCACGCTGCCCAGGCGCAGTCCGCGCTCGACCAGCGGCAGGCAGTCCCATTCGCGCAGCAGTTCGGGCAGGCGCTTGATATGGCCCTGCAGCAGGATCACGTCACCATTCTGGAAGCGAATTTGCCCCAGCCGCTCGGTGAAGCGTTGTTCGCGGCGGCTGATGGCCAGCAGGTTGAGCCCGGTGCGGTCGAACAGGGTCAGCTCCTGCGCGGTGGCGCCGATCAGGCCCGAGGCTTCCCCGATCACGGCTTCGATGATGCCGAAATCGGCGGCGTCCCGCGTCGCGGCGCCGCGGCGCTCGGAAAAGACCAGTCCGGCCTGCGACACCATGCGGTCGAGCGCTTCGGGTTCGCCCGAGATCATCAGGATGTCGCCCGCCCGCAGCTTGGCGTCGGGCAGGGGCGTGCGCGAATGCCCGTTGGCGCCCAGGATCCGCGTGATCATCGCGCGCCCGTCGGCCAGAGCCTGCACTTCGGAAACGGTGTTGCCGATAGCGGGGGAATCGTCGGTGGCGCGGGCTTCCGTCGTGTAGTTCTTGATGTCGATGGCGCTGTCGAGCCCACCGGTTTCGCGCTTGCGCTCGGGCAGCAGCCGATAGCAGACGGCCAGGTAGAGGATGCCGACAACGGCCAAGGCCAGCCCGACCGGGGTATAGTCGAACATGTTGAAGGCCACGCCCGTCATGTCCTGGCGGACGCGGGAGACGATGATGTTGGGCGAGGTGCCGATCTGGGTCATCAGGCCGCCCAGCAGGGCGCCAAATGACATCGGCATGAGGAACATCGAGGGCGACACGCCGGACCGCCGCGCCATCTGGAAGGCGATGGGCATCATGATCGCCAGCGCGCCGATATTCTTGACGAAGGCGCTGAGCAAGGTCACGACCGCCACCAGCAGGATCAGTTGCGCCCGTGGCGTGCTGATATTGGGGGCGAAGCGCCGCACCACGATTTCCATGATGCCGGAGCGGGATACCGCAGCACTCACCACCAGCGCGCTGCCCACGATGATGACGATATCGTCGGAAAAGCCCTCGAAGGCCGCGGCGGGCGAGACGACCCCCAGCGCCATGGCAATGAGCAGGGCACCAACCGCCACCACATCGTAGCGCCAGCGTCCCCAGACGAAGGCGACGACCATGCCGGCGATGATGAGGAAGGCAAGCGCTTGCGGAAGGGTCATTGCAGCTCCATCGTCGCCTGCGTTCGCCCTAACTCAACCCATGCCGTCCCGCCAGACAAGAGGCAAAATCGTCGCTTGGCGATCACAAGCGCCTTGCCGTGCCGCAAGCATTGCGGTCAGCGCCAGCCGCCCTTGGCCTCGAGCATGGATTTGAGCACCAGCGTCAGCACGGCCATCAGCGCCAGTGTCGAAGACGCCGCAAAGGCGCCGGTGACGTTGAAGTCGTTGAACAACTGGCTGATCTGCAAGGGCAGGGTATTGGTCTGGCCGCGAATGGAGCCGGACACCACCGAAACCGCCCCAAATTCGCCCATGACGCGGGCATTGGTCAGGATGGCGCCATAGAGAATGGCCCAGCGAATATTGGGCAGGGTGACGAACCAGAACATCTGCCAGCCACTGGCGCCGAGCGAGAGCGCCGCTTCCTCGTCCTCGGAACCCTGTTGCTGCATCAGCGGGATCAGTTCGCGGGCTACAAAGGGCGCCGTGACGAAAAGGCTCACCAGGATGATGGCGGTGACCGTGAACATCAACTGGATGCCGGCGCCCTGCAGCACCGGCCCGAGCAGTCCCTGGCCGCCATAGAGGAACAGATACACCGTGCCCGCCACGATGGGGCTGACGGCAGCGGGCAGCTCGATCACGGTGATCAGCAATTGCCGGCCGCGGAAGTTGAACCGGCCGACCAGCCAGGCGACACAGACACCGATGACGATATTGATCGGCACCACCACGACGGCGGTCAGCACCGTCAGCCCGATCGAATGCAGCGTCGTCGGCTCGGCGATATTGGCCAGATAGACGCCCAGCCCCTCACGCAGCGCGAAGCTGAAGATCAGCGCCAGCGGCACCAGCAGGAGCAGGGCCGAAAACACGAAGGCGAGGGCGATCAACGCGATTTCGCCGGTGGAGCGTTGGGCTGCTTTTGTGGTCATGCCGACATACCCCCACCCTCATTTCCTCCCCACAAGGGGGAGGGAAGCCTGGCCGGTATTGGCGGCTGCACTGTGCCACGGATATATGCCCCATCGCCTCCCTCCCCCTTGTGGGGAGGGAATGAGGGTGGGGGTACTTCAACGAACCACACCATCATCGGCTCCGCTCCGCATAGCGCACTTGCCAGGCCTGCAGCGCATTGGTCAGTAACAGCGTCAGGAAGGCGGCGAGCAGCAGCACGAAGGCCAGAGCGGCCGCGCCTTCATAGTTATATTCGTCGAGCCGGATGAAGATCAGCAGCGAGACGATTTCGGTGAGGCCGGGCAGGTTGCCGGCAATGAACACCACGGCGCCAAATTCGCCCAGCGAGCGGGCGAAGGACAGCACGCATCCGGCCATGAAGGCGGGCAGGATGGTGGGCCAGATCACGCGGGCGAAGATTTGCCAGCGCGTGGCCCCCAGCGTGCGCGCCACCTCTTCGAGATCGGTCTGCAATTCCTCCAGCACCGGCTGCACGGTGCGCACCACGAAGGGGATGGAGGTGAAGGTCATGGCCACGATGATGCCGGCCTGCGTGTAATTGACCTTGAACCCGTTGGGCTCAAGAAACTGGCCATACCAGCCGGTATTGGCGAACAGCGTCACCAGTACCAGGCCCGCCACGGCGGTGGGCAGTGCGAAAGGCAGGTCGACCAGCGCGTCGAGCATGCGCTTGCCGGGAAAGCTGTAGCGCGTCAGCACCCAGGCGAGCAGCAGGCCGAAGGCGCCGTTGAACACGGTGGCGACCAGTGCCGAGGTGAAGGTGATGCGATAGGCGGCCAGCGAACGGTTGGAGGCGACGATGCGCCAGAAATCCTCCCAGCCCATGCCGCCCAGCTTGAGCAGCATGGCCAGCAGCGGCAGCACGATAATGATGGTCAGGTAGAGCATGGAGACGCCAAGCGTCAGCCCGAAGCCGGGCAATAGATGCTTGCTGCGTTTCTGCGCCATATTATCTCACGGGAATGGGCGGACATCGCTGCCCGCCGATGTCTGGTTCAGATCTATCCAAAACCACGGTGTCATCCCGGCTCAAGGCCGGGGTGACATCGAGTTTGCGGATCGATCACTGATTGAGGAACACGTTGTCGAGCAGGCCGCCATCGGCGAAGTGCTCAGCAGAAATCGCGTCCCAGCCGCCAAAGGCTTCCACGGCCGTCACCAGCCGGATTTCCGGAAAAGTATCGGCATGGGCGGCAGCAACCGTCTCGTCATTGGGGCGGTGGAAATTGGCGGCCGCCACTTCCTGGCCTGCCGGGGTGAACAGGAAATCGAGATAGGCCTTGGCCAGGTCGCGGCTGCCCCTGTTATCGACGACCTTGTCGACGATGGCGACCGGGAATTCGGACAGGAAGCTCACCGAGGGGGTAACCGGCAGGTATTTGTCGGTGCCGAGCTGGTTGGCCACGGCCAGGGTTTCGGCCTCGAAGGTGATCAGCACGTCGCCGAGCTGGCGTTCGGTGAAGGCGGTGGTGGCGGCGCGGCCACCGGTCTCGAAGACCGGCACGTTGTTGAAGAGCTTGGTGAGGAATTCCTCGATCTGCGCTTCATCGCCGGCATATTCCTCGACGGCCCAGGCGCGGGCGGCCAGATAGGTATAGCGGCCATTGCCCGAGGTCTTGGGATTGGGGAAGATCACCTGTACGCCGTCCCTGGCCAGGTCACCCCAGTCATTGATGTCCTTGGGATTGCCCGCGCGCACCAGGAAAGACGGGAAGGAATAGAAGGGCGAGGCATTGCTGGGGAATTGCGTGGCCCAGTCTGCCGCGACGAAGCCGCCTTCGACCAGCTTCTGCACGTCGGTCACCTGGTTGAAGGTCACGACGTCGGCCGGCAGGCCTTCGAGAATGGCGCGGGCCTGGGTCGAGGAACCGGCATGGGACTGGTTGACCGTCACGGTCGCGCCCGAAGTGGCAAAGGCCGCATTCTCGGCCTCGAACAGCTCGCGGCCGATGTCATAGGATGCGTTGAGAATATCGGTCGGCTGGGCGAAAGCCGGGGCGCTGCCGAGAGCGATGGCGGCGACGGCGGTGGCGAGAAGTTTGTTCATCTGGCGCTGGTTTCCAACGATTGAGAGAAGTCGTTGGTGGTCAGATGCAATGGCACCTGTCGGGCGTCCAGCGGTAAAGCACTGTTTCGGATGAGTAATTTACGATCAGGCAGGGTGACCGCAATGGCATTGCCGAAACTGACCCGACGGCGCGATTTCGTTTCTAGGAGGCGGGCGGCCACCCCAGTGGCAGCCGCCCGACAATTCAGCGTGCTACGGAGCGTCCGATCAAAATGATGATGCAGGCGCCGATAAATCCGGCGATCAGGTAGCCGATCCAGCCGCCGAACGAAATGCCCAGCAGACCGAAGACCAGACTCGCCAGAATGGCGCCGACAATGCCCAGGATAACATTCTTGAGCACGCCGCCGCCGGCATTCATGAACATGCTGGCCAACCACCCGGCTAAGCCGCCGATGATGATGGCTGCCAGCCAACCTACGCCGTCAAAAGCCATTCCCATTCTCCTCAATAGGGACTCGCTACATGACGAGCCTGTCACAGGTCCGTGAGATTGCAAAATGCTGTGCTGCGCATGCAAAAGGCGCCGCGAACGGCGCCTTGGCAAAATAAGTCCGATTTTACCGGTAAGTGCTTGAAAGCGCTTAGTTCAGCGCCGCCACCGGCTCGGCGAACAGGTCATATTCGTCGCTGTCGGTCACCACCACGTCGAGCATGTCGCCCGGCTTGATGCCGGTAGCCTTGGCGATGATCACCTGGCCGTCGATGTCGGGCGCGTCCCATTTGGAGCGGGCAATGGCCTGGTTTGCCTCGGGCTGCACATCGTCCACCAGCACCTGGATAGTGCGGCCGACCTTCTTGGCCAGTTGCCCGGTCGAGACATTCTGCGCCACTTCCATCAGCCGCTCGAAGCGGTCCTGCGCGACCTCGTCGGGCACGATGCCGTCCAGTTCATTGGCCGGGGCGCCGGTTACCGGCTCGTATTTGAAGCAGCCGGCGCGGTCGATTTCGGCTTCCTCGATGAAGTCGAGCATCATCTCGAAATCGTCTTCGGTCTCGCCGGGGAAGCCGACGATGAAGTTGGATCGTACAGTCAGGTCAGGGACCTGGCGCTTCCAGTCGAGAATCCGATTCAGCGTCTTTTCCTGATGCGCTGGGCGGCGCATGGCTTTCAGCACTTTGGGCGAAGCGTGCTGGAAGGGAATGTCGAGATAGGGCAGCACCAGGCCTTCGGCCATCAGCTCCATGACCGCATCGACATGGGGGTAGGGGTAGACATAGTGCAGGCGCACCCAGGCACCGAGCTGGCCCAGTTCCTTGGCGAGGTCATAGAACTTCGCCTTGACCGGCCGGCCGCGATAATTGCTCTCGGCATATTTGATATCGACACCATAGGCACTGGTATCCTGGCTGATGACGAGCAGTTCCTTGACGCCCGAGCGGATCAGCCCCTCGGCCTCGCCCAGAATGCCCGCGGCCGGGCGCGAGGCCAGGTCGCCGCGAATCTGCGGGATGATGCAGAAGGAGCAGCGGTTGTTGCAGCCTTCGGAAATCTTGAGATACGCGTAGTGGCGCGGGGTGAGCTTCAGCCCGGTTTCCGGCACCAGGTCGACGAATTTGTTGGGCACCGGCGGCAGGTGCTCATGCACGGCCGAGACGACATTCTCGTATTGATGCGGGCCGGAAATGGCCAACACTGACGGATGGGTCTGGCGGATCAGCTCTTCCTCGACGCCGAGGCACCCCGTGACGATGACGCGGCCGTTTTCGTTGAGGGCTTCGCCGATGGCTTCGAGCGATTCCTGCTTGGCGGAATCGAGGAAGCCGCAAGTGTTGACGAGGACGATATCGGCCCCGGCATAGTCGCGGCTGAACGAATAACCCTGCGAGCGAAGCGTCGACATGATGCGTTCGCTATCGACGAGGGCCTTGGGGCAGCCGAGGCTGACGAGGCCAATTTTTGGCGCTTGGCTCATGTGAGCGGAAGTTCCGATGTGGGAATGATTGGGCGCGTCATACAGAAACTTGGGCGGTTACGCAATGTGACTGCCTCCCGCGCCACGCGGGGCAGGGCTTCCGATTCTGGCGGGCACATGGCGGTGAGCACCTGCTTTTTGCGAACAGTGCGTCTGCCATCGGGCCGGTTTTGCGTTGCAACTGATTGCTCTAACTGGGCTTTTGTCAGATGCGCCTGACGGGGCGGGCGCAACATCCCGATGCTCAAAGGAGCCACAACATGTTCGACCGTCTCTCCGCCTATGCGCCGCAGGCCTCGCCGTGCTGCGCATCGTCACCGCCCTGCTGTTCATTCTCCATGGCACGCAGAAAATCATCGGCTTCCCGGCTTCCGATATGACGCCGCCGCTGTTCAGCCTGTTCGGCCTGGCCGGCATAATCGAAATCGTCGCTGGCATCCTGGTGCTGGTGGGCTTCTTCACCCGCCCGGCCGCCTTCATTGCCGCCGGCGAAATGGCTGTCGCCTATTGGATGGCGCATGCCCCGGCCAACCTGTTCCCCGCCATGAATGGTGGCGACGCGGCAATCCTGTTCTGCTTCGTCTTCCTCTACCTGGTGTTCTCCGGCCCCGGCGCCTGGAGCATCAACAAGCAATAGAGCGGCTTCGGTAGCGCCATCTGCAGAACCCGCGGAGCGATCCGCGGGTTTTTTGTGCCTGGAGAAGCCAGAGATGTGTCGGGAATCGGGCATGTTGGCCGTCTAGCTGATATGGGTCAGCGCGGCTGGCCAGACATCGCTACAGGAGTCTCGTCATGTTCGACCGTCTTTCCGCCTACGCGCCGCAGGCCCTTGCCGTGTTGCGCATCGTCACTGCCCTGCTGTTCATCGAAAGCGGCTCGATGAAGCTGTTCGGCTTCCCCACGCCGTTTCCGTTTCCGGTCGAGGGGATCTTGCTGGTCGCCGGTATTCTTGAATTCGTCGGGGGCCTG
Organism: Devosia ginsengisoli; assembly: GCF_007859655.1. Classification (NCBI taxonomy): domain Bacteria; kingdom Pseudomonadati; phylum Pseudomonadota; class Alphaproteobacteria; order Hyphomicrobiales; family Devosiaceae; genus Devosia; species Devosia ginsengisoli. The sequence continues at coordinate 1,344,786 of NZ_CP042304.1, read as the reverse complement.
CTGATCCTGGTGGGCTTCTTCACCCGCCCGGTCGCCTTCTTGCTCTGCGGTTTCATGGCCGTGGCCTACTTCATGGGCCACGTCTCGACAGGCGGTTTCTTCCCGACCATCAATATGGGCGGCGGCGCCATCCTCTACTGCTTCATCTTCGGCTACCTGGTCTTTGCAGGGCCGGGCGCCTGGAGCTTCAACAAGCAGTAGGCTTCATTGCCACGCCCTCGTGGTTCGAGGCTCGCGAAGAGCTCGCACCTCACCATGAGGGCTACTAATAACCCGGCGTTCCAGTAGCCCTCATGGTGAGGTGCGCTTCTTCAGCGCCTCGAACCACGAGGGCGTGGCACGTATGTCAGCTCACATTCTTCGGCGGCGTGCGCTTGGCTGTGCGGCGGGGCGTCTTGTGCGTCTCGCCGGAGGTGGTTGCCGGGCTGCGCGGCGTGGCCGGTGGAACTGGTGGAACAGGTGGCACCGGCGGCACATAGGGCGCAGGCTCGGTGGCCGGGGTGATATATTCGTCGGCCTCGGCGTAGTCGCCATCCTCGCCTTCTTCCGCCAGGTCGCGGATGGCGTCGCGCACTTCATCGAGCAGGCTGGCCGAATAGCGCGAGCGGTTCACCGTCTCCCCGCTTTGCTCATGTGCCTTGAACCACACCAGCAGCGCCTCGCAGGCAATGCGCAGGCCCACCAGCAGCAACAAGCCGAAAACCGCAATTTCCAGCAGACCCCACAACCCGTTGCCGAAGCCGAAACCGAAGGTCCAGAACAGATGGCCGACGGCCCAGAGCAGAATGCCGGCAAGGCCGAGCGCATAGAGGATGGGCACCAGCTTGGGCGACAGGATCGCGTCGAGCCGGAACAGGGTCTGGCGGGTGAACAGGCGTTTCAGATCGTCCAGCGTCATCTCGTCCTCCAGGGCGCGATTGGATTGATACGCAACTAGGCCATTGAAGCCCGCGCTACAAGGCTTTCCTCCGTTGCGGCGCTGGTCGGCCCGAACTGTTTCTCGAAGGCGGCGCGCAGCACGGAATCGACTTCCGGCATGGAAACGAGCTGCCCCAGATCCTCGAAACTGGTGACGCCCTGGTCCGAAATCCCGCAGGGCACGATGCCGTCATAATGGCGGAGGTCGGGCATGACATTGAGCGAAATGCCGTGAAAGGTCACCCATTTGGAGACCCGCACGCCGATGGCGGCGATCTTGTCCTCCTTGAGCGCGCCCTTGTCCGGCCGCTGCACCCAGACCCCGATCCGCCCCTCGCGGCGCTCGCCTGATATATTGTGGGCGGCCAGCGTATCGATCACCCAGCTTTCCAGCCCTTTCACCAGGCAGCGGATGTCGCGGCCGCGCTGGGTCAGGTCGAGCATGACATAGGCCACGCGCTGGCCGGGGCCGTGATAGGTATATTGCCCGCCGCGCCCGGCCTCATAGACCGGAAAACGATCGCTCAGCAGGTCCTCGGGCACGGCCGACGTGCCGGCCGTATAAAGCGGCGGATGCTCCAGCAGCCAGATGGCTTCCTCGGCCTCGCCGGCCGCGATGGCGGCGGCGCGGGCACGCATGGCCTCCAGCGCCACGGGGTAGGGCACCGGATCGGGCGAAATGATCCACTGCACCGGCCGGCCGTCGGCGCGAACCAGTTTATTCCCGATTTCGCACGCTTCCGCCGGTGCCGTTAACGCTTCCATAACCATGCTTGCCAGAGAGTTACCTGTATGAGATTCAGCGGCCGCATGCTGTCGGCCGGGTCGGGGTTCGCTATCTATCTATGAGCACATTAGACAATATTGAAGTGGACATCACGGTCGAGCTTGGCGCAACCACGATGCCGGTCCACCATTTGCTGCGCATGGGCCGCGGCGCGGTGATCGAACTCGACGCCACCGAAAACGATCCGCTCAACATCTATGCCAACAGCACGCTGATCGCCCATGGCGAAGTCAGCGTCGAGGACGGGCACCTGCGCGTGCTGATCTCCGAGAAGATTTTCCGCCGCGGCTAGGCCGTTCATCCGCTGGCATCACCCCCAACCACCGGCCGTCACCCTCGGGCTCGACCCGAGGGCTCTACACTTGCGGAGCGCTGGTTAAGTGAAACGCCCTCGGGTCGAGCCCGAGGGTGACGATCAGGGCTGTGGTGCCGCTGGTGGTCTTGTCATGCCCACCCCTCTCCACAGCCTGCATGCAAATCTCGATTTAACCGCTTGAGGTTGGCAGAGACCTTTGCTACATCCCCACTCGCTTCGCCCCCTGGGGCGTTGCTCTACCAAAGTGTGCGGTCGTGGCGGAATTGGTAGACGCGCAGCGTTGAGGTCGCTGTGTCGCAAGACGTGGAAGTTCGAGTCTTCTCGACCGCACCAAACTCTCCCATTCTTCTAATGGGACCAAAGAGTTGAAGGATTACAGGCACTTGTAGCTGCCCACCCACTACAAAGGGCGCTACAAGTGGCCATCCTCATGCCAGCACTTTCCCGAGCTAAAAATGGCGATTGGTTCGCCCGCAAGGTAATCCCGGCTGATGTACGGGACGCCTACCAGCGTGCCTACGGTGTTCGCCAGGAAGAGCGCTTTCGGCTCACCACCGACAAATCAGCAGGCGAGGCCAAGGGCGCGTTTGCAGAGTGGGTGGCCGATATTGAGAACAGAATCGCTGCATTACGGTCAGCAGCCACCGGAACGACACTAGAGCTGTCTCATCGGCAACTGCACGAGCTGGCAGGCCGGTGGTACGACTGGTTCGTCCTCCAGCATGCTGGTGACGACACTCCGGCTGAGGTTTGGGACAGCCTCCACGACCGATACCAGGAGGCTCTTGCCCGGTTCGAGAATCGTTTGGGTAGCCCTGACGAGATCGTGGAAGATGTCCCCAGGGGGACCGCCGAAGCCGCTTACATCCGTGCGACAGTGGTGGAGCTATCTCGGTTGGGCACGATCTCTGCGGGGACCGTAGTCGCCGCCTTGAGGGCGTCGAGCAGGCCCACCGTGGGGTTACCGAACACGGCGTCCGATGCCTGCTGAGTGTTGCGGGCGTCGAAGATGGCGTTCATCCCAAGAGCCGGGGTGATGGTCGTGTCGATGATCGGCGCGAAGATACCGAACCAGGAACTGTTCTGTAGCCCCGCAGCGGCGAGCTTCTGGGGACTGAGCCGTTCCGCCAGATACTTCTCCCTATCCGACCGACCCTGCGCGTTGAGGTATTCCCTCGTGGCGAAGGACATGGTGCCCAGGAAGGCCGTGGTGGAGAAGCTGGCGAACGTGGTGAAGTCCCGCATGTTCAGCCCGTTGAGGAACTGTTTGGACCAGCTCGCGAGCATGAACGTCCTGAACTGGAAGAGGGTCTTCGCTAAGGGGTGTGACATCCACATCGCCATGTTGCCCAGATCGTTCTCCTGGATGACGGTGCGGCCCATACGGAACACGGCGTTCTCGAAAGCCGCGAGGGCTTCCTGATCTCCCCACTGGGCGAAGTTCATCGCCTTGAGCCGGGAGCCGTTGAACGACGCCGATGTCCTGATCTCCTTCGTGATGCGGTTCAGCATGTCCGTGGACAGGCCCAGGCCGAGCATGCGCTTATCGGCCGTCACGTCACCCTTGCGAGCCAGCAGCGCGAACTTGTTGAAGATCGCCCTGCCCGTCAGCCGCTGGAGTGCCGTATTGATAGGGGCCATGCCCGAGATCGCGGTCACCGCCCGAACGCCCTTCTGCTGGAGCCGGTCAGCCCGGTCGAGCAGCGGGTTGTTCTTGATGCCCCGAGGGGGTTCTCGAACTCATCCATGCGGCGAAGATCGGAGTGCCGGAGCCAGTCAGCGCCGATGCCGGTGATGTCCTCCCATTCCTGGGCCAGGGTATCGTCCAGCTTACCGTTCCTCATGTTGCGCCACATCGAGCGCCAGGACGGCATGTTGGTGAAGGTGGCCCGAAGACCGGCCTGCCACATGACGTTGCCCAGCTCAGCCACCTGGGCGAAGCCAACCTGGACCGTCGAGCGGCCACAAGGTCACCCTCACCGCGCATCAAGGACTTGCCCAGCTGCTCGATGTTGCGGGCCTCTGCGGCGTTCTTCGAGAACGTCCCGAAGGCACCCCCGAGGAACAGCCCAGTGCCCACCGCCATGGCCAGTTCGCTGACCTGATAGGTTGGCTTCTGGGTGGCGATATAGGCCTCCGGGATGGCAGTCGCTGCGGCACCTGTGAGGGCACCATTCATGATGCTCCCTGCCCGGCCAAACTTAGCGGCCAGGAACGGGGCCAAACCCGAACCACCGGAGATCGCGGTGATGCCAGCACCAGCCGCCCAGGCAACCGGGTCAGTAGCGCCAGCACCAATGCGGAGAGCCACCCCCAGCCAACCGGCGTCAGCCAGCTTCTGGTCAGCGGTCATCGTGTCGAGGATGTTCTGGCGGATGAAGTCCGTCTCAGCCTGTGAGGTGGTTCGCTCGAAGCGGTCCCAGTAGATGTCAGGGATGCCCTCGGTGGCCGTCTTGGCGTCGAACACATAGCTGTCGTCGGGCATGAACTTCTCGTTGCCCCGAAGAGCCCACCCGAGGACCGTCTCCTCCCGAACCGCAGTGCCCGCTAGATCGAGGAGGCTTGCCTTATTGGCTTCCGCCTTGGCAGCGTCCTCAGCGGCCTGCTGGGTCAGCTCCTGGTTCGTCCAGGGCTGCGAGGGGTTCGTCTGGCTGATGTCCACCGAGTGGTCGCCAGCTGCCATGGAGAACTGGCTGTCCCCCGCGAAGGGCATGTTCACGGCCCCGTTGCGTGGATTGAAGTCGGATTTCAGATCCATTTCCACGAGCTGACCGTTCCGCATGATGCGACCAGCCTTGTACCCTTCGAAGCTCTCCATCGCGTCCAGGAGCTGGTTCTGCTGGTCAGCCGTGAGGTGGCCCATAGGGGTCGTTGGCGAGATACCTAGCGCCCCCGCTACGGTGGCAATGTAGCGATCGGTCGGGTTGTTGTCGCTCGGGGGCGAGTACCGGGTGATGGCCTGGGTCAGGCTGAGACCCTTGTAGTTTTGGCCCTCGAACAGCAGCGAGCGCTTCGCCTCACGTCCCGCCTGATAGGTCGGGAAGATAGCGAACCGGCCATCCGTGCCGATTGCCCCATGGGACTTAGCGAAGTCGCCATACTCCATGTTGCCGGGGTTGTTGTTGCGCCAATTCCGCGGTCCCTCCAGGGTGTAGTTGAGACCGTCCGAGCCGGTGATGGTGGTGTAGCCCGCACCCGCATTGACCACGTTAGCGAAGCTGAACTTCGCCCCCGAGGGGTTCATGGGAGTGGCCGTGGGGTCCATGCGCTCGCCCACCTGCGCCACCTGGGGGCCAGACGGAAGTGGGTCACTTGCCCACACCCCGTTCCAGCCATTCTGGATAGCCGAAGCAAAGAGCGGGTTGATGCTGTCCTTGCCGGTGTTCGGCCCCCACATAGCCTGGGAGCCGCCAAGGTGGTTGCCGAAGTGATGCCCGATGGTCCGAGCCAGCTCCTGCCGATGCTCGTTCACCGCTGCCGCGAAGCCGAACTCATGGGCCTCGTTGATGAAGCCTCGAACGTAATTGAAAATGCCGCGCATGGATTGCCCCGTTGTTTCACGGTGGTGCCGCCCGTCATCGGGCAGGCATGGAGAAGAGCCTCCAGGAGGAGACACAGGGGCGTGGAGAGGCGAGAGAGCCCGCCAGCCAAGTCAGAAGACGCCCTATGTGCCCGCCAACGGGCTCCTAGCGGGTTTCGACGGGGTAGCGCGGGAAGTCCTTGATGGCTTCGGCTATCTCTTCAATGTCTGGCAGCTCAAAGCGGCGACCAACCTTTGGGTCGGTGTGGCCGCAGAAAGCATCACGGATGCGCTCTTCTATCTTGGCTCGTGCTGCCCGCCGTCTGAAGGTGTGTCGCCACCCATGGTTCGGCCCAACGCCGGGGTCGGTGACACCAATCTTGCGCACCCAGTCGGCTAGCTTCTGCCGCATGAGGACGTAAGGCGGACGGGGCGGGTTGAGCGGGTCAACCGGCTTATCGCTTCGCTTTCCTCACGAAGTCCAGGAAACCCTGTTCTATCAGATGGTCATGCAGCACCACCGTGCGCGGCATGGAGCCCTTCACGGTCCCGGCTTCGGGCGTGATATGCAGAATCCAAAAGCCGTCCTTATGCTGCTCGATGTCCTGTTTGCGGAGCTGCGTTATCTCGCCCGAACGCGCGCCGGTATAGGCACACAGCCACGGCACCCACCGCACCACCAGCCGGAAATGGATGGAGGCGCGTGGACCGAGGGGAAGCGTGGTGGCCTTGAGGATGGCTTGGGCATCTTCCTCTTGGAACTTTCCCCTAGTCGGACCCGAGCGAGCCACGGCGACCTTCACGCCATCTAGCGGGTTTGCTGCCAGCTTCTTCTGCTTCTTGACCCAGTTGAAAACCGTGCGGGCACCTGTCAGCCAAATCTCGTTGATGGTGCGGCCACCCGCCCTGTCCCGGTGAGCTTGTCCTTCCAGGCCACGGCGTCATCTTCGGTCATGAGCGCAATGTCGCGCTTTTCCAGAAAGTCGTTGAGGTCCAGAAAGACCACGCGCCACCTGTTCACGGTGGACACGGCTGGCTTCCGTTCCTTCACCCAGGCCTCGAATGCCTGCCACGAGTTCCACCCCGTCAGCTTGACGTTCGGAGGCACGATGGGCGCGGCTTGCGGGAACCGATCACGGTGTTGATCTGGGCGGAAATCACCCCCTGCCCGCCTGCGCAGGTGGCTCATGGCTGCAAGGAGGTCGCCCTCGACGGTGTCCACAAGGCTGTCATGGGAGGGCTTCGAGATGTGGATGCCTTCACCAGCCAGGATCGCTACGGGTGACTTCGACCAGTCCGATCTTCGGAAGCTCAAGACGATGCTGGTCTTCCAGAACGCCATGGGCGTGACCCAGTTGTTCAACGCAATGGCAGGCGCACTGCCGGAATAGGCCAACACACAGGTGCTGGCATCCCTGGGCCACTCTTCCGCCTCTCGCGGTGGGGTGGCCTCTTTCATTCTAGGAAATATCCATGAACTCGACTTCAAACAGTGCCCCAATCGACCGTCGCTCCTCCCTCTCTTGTCTCATCCATGTCCTCGGCATCTTACGCGAACACCAGACCGAGATGAGTATTCAGACGGCCCAGCTGTTCCTCACCATCGCGCAACATCCAGGCCTCTTGCCGCGAGATGTCTCCCCGCTCTCCGGCATGACGCAGGCCACGACCTCCCGGCACCTCAAGACGCTGGTCAGCACTGACCCGGTGGAGGGTGGATTGGGTCTGGTGGTCAAACAGTACGCTGTGGACAATCCCCGCCGCCATGCGCTGCACCTGAGCCGGGCAGGCAGGGTGTTGGCAGAACGGCTGGTAAAGGCGCACCAGGGCGCGGAAAGGACGACCGGCAAGGTTGCAGTCACACGGGCCAGGAAGGGCTACCGGGTGGTCACTAGGCAGGCTGTGCCTCCCTCGCAATGGGAGGGGTGGCGGGGTGCCCTCAACTGAACGCGGCTCGCTGATCGAGCCCGAAAGGAACCCCATGACCACCACCGAAAACACCCTTCGCACCTTCGACTTCTCTGGCCTTGAGCTGCGCGTAATCATGCACATGGCCGAGCCGTGGTTCGTGGCCTCGGACGTTTGCCAGTCCCTCGGCATGGACTTGAAGGCGGGCACCTCCCGCTGGCTGCGTGGTCTTTCACCCTCAGAAATTCTGCGGGTGACCCGCGAGACTGAGCCCGTCCTATTTCCGAAGGGCAGTAAGGCGCAGTCGATGAACCTCCTACCGGAGAGCGGCCTCTACAAGCTCATCATGCACTCGGATAAGCCCCGAGGCCCGCAAGTTCCAGGACTGGGTCACCCGCGAGGTGCTGCCGAGCATCCGCAAGACGGGCGGCTACCTGCTGAATGAGGAAGCGCGGGACACGGCGAAGGCGGATGACCGTCAGGCCATGCCGGTGCCGGAGGCGTTGCGCAGGCGTTCTCGATGCACCAACATGATGTGTCGAGCGCCGACCGGATCACACCATATATAGTGGGTCGATTACCCCCCCACAGTAAGAGGTTCCGGGGTTGATATAGGTTTAGCTTTGAAGTTTCGTGACGTTGATCGCCACCAGCTCCATCCTCTCAACAGAGGCCTTAAAGTTATCCGTGAAGGGGACGCTAGAGTGGCCATGGGGTGGTGACATCCACCATCATCTGCCCCCAGCTCCCCCGCTATCGGCCCTAGCTTTTAGTTCTGCCTCCTTGGCGTCCATCCAGTACCCCATCAGGCGACCTATGCGGGACTTCGAGGGGCCACTAGCAGCGGTCCAGAGGAACCAGACGTTGGCGATGAAGAGCGCCTCTATTGCCAGCCCCATCCAGTTGGCCCACCAGGGCGCGTACGGGCTGCCCCACTGGTAGTAGAGGTTGACCGCCCAGGCCAATGCTAGAGCCGCATTAGGGGCTGCTAGTAGTTTTCTCATTCGGTCCTCCAAGACCCGCCTTGTTTTGCCGAAAAAATCTGAGATGGCAAGATCGAGAAAGACGACAGCGCGTCCCCCGTGGCCCCCTCGGCTTTCGCTGGGCCAGTGGCCGGACTACTTTTTCTTCGATCACATCCTCACCCGGATCGATGCCATGTCTGACCAACCTGGCACAGCCAAGACGAATGCCTCGCTCTCGCTGTTGACGGCTCGCGCGATGCTGAGCAGTGTTGCCACCTGTGTTGAGGAGGGGGGCAATGTGGTGGCGTTAGATCGCACCGAGGAAAGCGTCGTCGAGCTGCTGGTGTTGGAGGCTTTGGCGGATGGCAGGGTCAGAACAAACCAACAAATCAAGGCCAAGCTCCAGAAGTGGACTGGCTGGACAGCAACAGACTTGGCGAGGTCTGGTTCACGCGAGGACGAGCCGAAGTGGCACAGTTCCGTCAATAACGTCTTGACGGACGAACGGGGGCTATATGCTGGTGGCTGCGTGGCCAGAAAGGGAAGAGGCAAACACCAGATCACCGACCAAGGGCTAGTGCGGCTTAAACAGAATGAAGTCTGGAGGAATGCCATTCGTGAGGCGTTCGACCCGAAGCCCCAGTGTTGATTCACATGCACAACCACCGTTGACATTTGATAATTGCGGATTAGGCTGCTGCTCGGTTCAGGAGTTCGCCATGAAGCAGTATGTTGTCTACACCCGCGTCAGCACTGAGGAGCAGGGCAAAAGCGGTCTTGGTCTGGAGGCCCAGGAAAGGGACATAGACGTGTTCCTGACCAGCTTTTCTGAGGAGCCCTTCGAGGTGCTGGAGCGCTTCCAGGATGTCCTTTCAGGTGGGACGGATGATCGGCCACAGCTCGCCAAGGCCCTCAAGAGGGTGCGGTCAACGGGAGCGGAGCTTCTGGTTTCCAAGCTGGACAGGCTCAGCCGCAAGGTGTCCTTCATAGCCACTCTGATGGATGACAAGGCGGTCAAGCTACGGGTGGCCTCTATGCCCTTCGCGGACAAATTCCAGCTCCACATCTACGCTGCCTTGGCGGAGCAGGAGCGGACCTTCATCAGCGAGCGTACCAAGGCCGCCCTCAAGGCAGCGAAGGCCAATGGCAAGCGACTTGGCGGGCTGCGGGACAAGACCATGAAACGGAACGAGGCCATCCAAGCCAAGGCACATGCGGAAGCAGAGAAGGTGATGAAGGTCATTGGTCCGTTGCGGCAGGCCGGAGCTACGTTGGCGAGCATTGCATCGACCCTGAACGAGACCGGCATTCCCACCTCCAGGGGCGGCTCATGGACGCCCACGCAGGTGTCTCGGGTTCTTGAGCGGGTAGCCCAATAGCGCCCGGCCAGCGTCTCTCTCTCTCTCTGGTGGGGCGTCTATTGTTTTTTGGTACCACGGCATGGCACGTTCGTCGTGCAGGAGGGCATGTGATGGGCTATCGCGGTTCGCAGTGGGAAGTCACCAATCATGCAATCAGGCGGATTGATGATGAGGCGGATTGCGACATCCCGTTGAGCCAATTGGCAGATGAGGATGATTACGGTATCGGCCCCTCGTATTCGAGTTTCCCTCATCTTGCTGAGAGCAAGGATGGAGTTGACTTTGAGGATTACGAGCGGGCCTTCCGGGCAGCATGGTCAGTAGCGAAGCACGGTCCCCTTGATGAGGTGAAGCTCGCACTCAGCGTCCGCCGGGCCCTGGTCATTCGTGAGCAGCATCGTCGGTGGCGCGTGACGTGACTAGCCGAGAGCCCCTAACCGACCTCCAGGCGCTGTTGGAGGCTGATCTCGCCACGCTATACGGGCTGGTGAACACCTTCGGTGTACCTGTCTCAGAGGGCGGCATACGCGCCGCATCCGCCATCTTGAGGAGGTGGATGATTGAGGGGCTGCTTGGCAGGCTCTGCAACGAGAAGGGCTTCACTCCCACGTTCCCTGTCCTGAACAACGGGAGCGCTATGGCAGCAGCGGCTGCACACCCTACCGTCAGGTACCTGCTGACGGCGGGGGTTCGGCTTCAGGGGGCTCCGGTCATGTTCTTCAATGACTTCGTCGGTGAGCCGACAGATCGCCCCTCGCAGTTTGCCCAGCCCACCCCGTCCCACCTCACGGTGACGACTAAGGGGTTCATGGAGCAGCACCGGGTATACTTCGAAGGGGGAGTTCTTCACCTGCCGGGAGATTGTCGCGTTTACCGCCAACAAGCTGGGAGGCGTACACCACGACACCAGCAGGAACGAGCGTCAGCTCATGATGCAACGGGCATCGGAGTACATGACCTTCGGTGGCCCCATCGAGAACCTTCGACGTGACCCGCCTGGGCCTTTTTACCTAGATGTGGAGCCGGACGGGCGCGAGTTGCTGAGTGGGTTCCACATTGAGGTGATCGCCGCCGCTACCTCCCTGCTAAATGTGGAGCTGGATGGTAGGCAACTGGTGGTGTTCCCTGACCACCTGACCCAGCTGGCACGCGAGCAGGCGTCCAGAGAGCGCCCCAAGTTCTTAGTGCATGAGCGGTCAAAGTAGCGAGATGGCGATGATGCAGCCGCCCAAAAGGATGGGGGAGTGATGGGCGATAGGGAGGGTTCGGACCGAGCAGTCCCTGACTGGTTTCGCCTGTCAGACGGCTTGACGCCTCGTATCATGTCGAAGATCGCGGAGGCGGTGGCTGATCTGAATATGCAGCCCCAGGTGAGGTCCGCCCCCATGCTGGCCTTTTGGTTCCTTTTGGATGGGCTTTCGCTCGCCAATCGGGCGAACAGGGAGGGCATGCACGCCAACGCGCTGGCACTCACCCGGCAATGCTATGAGGCTATAGGCGTCATCGAACTCGGAGTATGCGGGCACCCCGAAGCGGAGAGCGTCCTGTTGAGGTGGGATGACGATAGGCTCACTCCTGGGAAGCTGAGGGCGTGGCTTGATGCTAACGTCTGGCCCAATAGCGGTACCGGCCTGTGGGATGAACCATGGTCTGACTTTATGAGCCAGTTCTCCCAGGCCATACAGCCCTACGCGCATTACGGTCGTGGCCTCGCTCAATGGCAGCTCAGACTGCATCGCCTGGACTACGGTTCAAATCCAGAGGACGACATAAAGGCGATCATAGAGATGGCTCCCCGCGCCTATGATGCTCAGAAGGCGACCCGCATAACCCTCTTCCACGGCCTCCTGACATACGTATTGGCCAGGATATGGGCTACCCGCTACGGGGAGCAGGATGTCGCGATGAGGGAAGAGATCAACCAGCTTGGGGCTGCGCTTGGGCGGTCTCGATACCTAGATGGGCATCAGACCGATTGGCACCAGCAGTTCTGGGCCATGCTGTGGGAACGCGGCGGTGGCACTGTCTTAGAATAGCGACCTAACCCGTCTCCTGTGCGCGATACCACCGAAGGAATGCCTCTTCCACGTCATGCGCGCCTGATCTCATCATCATCGCTGCATCGTAGGATTTGCGCCTGTCTATGGTGAATTGGCCCCTCTCATATCGCTCGATGGAAACGGTCCGCCATGGGTCAAGGTCGTCCGCTCTTGTAGCAGGTCCACGGCCCTTACCGGATGCGTAGTCATCAAAATGTTCCAACATATCCCGGAGAGCCTTGAGGCCGTTTCGACCGTTGACCTCGAACGTTTTGTCGAATGTATCCAGAACCTCCTGCGCCTGCGCTTCCACCGGTCCCAGCCTTGTTAGGGTCTTCACGGCGGTTCGGTATAGCCAGAGGCGGAAGATGAAGTTCTCCCACAGATACTCGACCTCAAAGCCGTGATCGGTGTGAGCTTGCAAACCGTCCATGGCCCGCCACGACAAGACCAGCATGTTCCAAGTGTGGGTATGACGAGGCTTGTAGAAATCCCAGATGGCGGCTTGAGCTATAGGAGAGATGGTCTTGTCCATGCGCTTACAATAGCGGCAGCTCGGGGACATCGCAAAAGGTGGCACACTGACCTTGACCATCGCTACAAACGCCGCTACAAACGGCTTCAACGCGGCGGCTAAAAGCCCTGTAATTTCAACGGTCAAGCGCTCTTCTCGGCGTTTCTTCTCGACCGCACCATTCATCCCCCGGGGATGAAGTCATCTTTCTGGATGAGACAGAAAAAGGCCGTCCCTCGGGACGGCCTTTTGTCTTATGCCGGAGGTGGTGCCGCCGGATCGACGGGAGCCTCGGTGGGCGCCGCATCGGCCGGGGGTGCCGTGCCGTCCGCGGGTGGGGAATCGCAGGCGGCCAGGGCGAGCGCCAGCATGACAGCCAGCGGTGCGAGCAGTTTTCGGGACATGGGATCTCCTTTGGATCGAGCCATTGATTGATCTTGGTCTTCACACAGCTGTGAGCTAACGGGCGCTTCTTGGCAAAGTTGCGGCTGTGGCGGGGCTAGTCTGTGGCAGGTGGTTTTGTCGGCCGTTCGGCCGCCAGTTTCTTCGGCGCCTTGAAGCGCCAGGCGTCTTCCAGCCGCAATGACAGTTCCTCGTCGGAAATGGCCGCCAGCCGGATCAGCACGGCGGGATAGCCGACATAATGGTCGGTCTCGAAATAGATTTCCGGCGAGATTTCCATCAGCAACGTCTTCTGCTCGGCGGGGCAAAGCAGGACCAGAGTGCCGGCATCCTTGAGTCGCACGAAGCTCTTGTTGCGCACTTTCAGCGCCGGCGTGCCATAGCTGGTGGCCCGCGCCACGCCGGGCAGGGCGCGCGTCTGGGCCAGTTGTTCGATGCGCGCGAAAATCTGATCGAGATCGTCGGTCATTTTGTGCGTAACCATCTCAAATCCCTCTTCTAAAGTCTGGCGCATGCCGGCTCGATTGGCTACAGCTTCGGGTGCCCCCGAAACCCCGGACACACAAAGGGCCTCCAATGAGCACAGATCCCGAGACCATGCCCGGCCCCGAGGCCGGGATCGACTACAATGTGCTGCGCGACGCCGATGACCACATCAGTCCGCTGTGGCTTGAACGCCTGCGCGCCTATTTGGCTGCGGCGCGGGATGACGATGTCGCCACGGTGATGGAACCTTTGCACACCTCCGATGTCGGCGACGTGCTGGAATCCCTCGATGCCGACGAGCGCCTGCATCTGGTGCGGCTGCTGGGCGACCGCTTCGACTATTCGGCGCTGACCGAGGTGGACGAGAGCGTCCGCGTCGAGCTAATGGACGAATTGCCCAATGCGGAAATCGCCCGCGGCGTCAGCGGTCTCGACAATGACGACGCCGTGGCCATCCTCGAGGACATGGAGCAAGAGGACCGCGATGAGGTCCTCGCCAAGCTCCCCACCTTCGAGCGGCTCAGCCTCAAGCGCAGCCTTGATTTCCCCGAGGATTCCGCCGGTCGGCGGATGCAGACCGATTTCATCGCCATTCCGCCCTTCTGGACGGTGGGCCAGACCATCGACTATCTGCGCAGCGAGCCCGACCTGCCGGACGAATTCTACCAGATCTATGTGGTCGACGCCTCCTACCAAGTGCTCGGCACGCTGCCGCTCGACAAGTTCCTGCGCGCCCGCCGCGCCACCTCCATCGAAGCGCTTATGAACACCAATCTGGTGCTGGTCGATGCCAATGAGGACCAGGAAGAGGCGGCCCGCGATTTCGAGCGCTACGACCTTGTCGAAGTCGGCGTCATCGATGAAAGCAAAAGACTGGTCGGCGTGCTGACCATCGACGACATCGTGGACGTGATCCACGAGGAGGCCGACGAGGATATCAAGCTGCTGGCCGGCGTGGGCGACGAGGATATTTCCGATGCCACAGTCGATACGGTGCGCAGCCGCGCGCCCTGGCTGGCCGTCAATCTGGTCACCGCGGTGGCGGTGTCCTTCGTGATCGGCCTGTTCGGCGCCACGATCGACCAGATGGTGGCCTTGGCGGTGCTGATGCCCATCGTTGCTTCCATGGGTGGCAATGCCGGCACACAGACCATGACGGTGACCGTGCGGGCGCTGGCCATGCGCGAACTGGACGGGCCGCGCCTGCGCCGGCTCATCACCCGTGAAATGGTGGTTGGCTGCGCCAATGGTGTCATCTTCGCCATATTGATCGGGCTGGTCACCTGGCTGCGCTTCAACGATCCGCAACTGGGCGTCGTCATCGCGCTGGCCATGGTCATCAACCTGGTCGTGGCCGGCACGGCGGGCATCCTGATCCCCATCCTGCTCGACAGGTTCAAGGCCGACCCGGCCATCGCCTCGGCGGTGTTCGTCACCACGATCACCGACATGGTCGGCTTTTTCGCCTTCCTGGGCATTGCGGGCCTGTGGTTCGGGTTATTTTGAGGCTCGGCGCCACGCCCTCGTGGTTCGAGGCGCTGAAGAAGCGCACCTCACCATGAGGGCTACTTTGAACTCAGCGCTGCCAGTAGCCCTCATGGTGAGGCGGGAGCGTAGCGACCCTCGAACCACGGGGGCGTGGCACCATGCCTAAAATGCCCCCAATCCCGCTTTCCGCCCCTTAACCAACCACCCCGCGAGCCTGTGGAGTGTGGCAACTTCGCCGCTTGCAAAGCATTTATGACGGGGTTAACGATTTGCTACCGGCTGCGGCAGGTGGACCACACCACCGACATCCGGAGTGAACGGCTGACAAGGAGCGATCATGCGAAGTCAACCGAAGACCACCGCCACACTGTGGCGAGCAGCGACCTGGACCCTGGTCTGCCTGCTCTCAATGGGACTGGTTTTCTCCGTCGTTGCTGGCGTTTAGTTTGAAACGCTAGAGTTCTTCACTAACGGCAATTCGGAAGGGCGCCCGGGCCACTGGGGCGCCCTTCTTTCTGTGCAGGAGGCGGCTTTTGAAGCTCTTGATCGGCAATCGCAACTATTCCACCTGGTCGCTGCGGCCCTGGCTGGTGCTCAGGCATTTCGACATCCCATTCGAGGATGAAGTGCTGCAATTGCAGGGCGAGGGTTTTCGCGATGTGCTGGCTCGGCGCTCGCCCACCGGCAAGGTGCCGGTCCTGCAGGATGGCGAGCTGACCGTGGTCGAGACCATTGCCATCATCGAATACCTGGCCGACCGCTTTCCCGACAAAGCCATCTGGCCCGCCAATATCGGCGAGCGCGCGCTGGCCCGTGCCGCCGCGGCCGAAATGCACTCCGCCTTCACCGCCCTGCGCAGCCATGCGCCGATGAACCTGCGCGCTTCCCATCCCGGCAAGGTCAGCGTGGACGCGGTGGCCAAAGACCTGCATCGTCTCGAAACCCTGTGGGGTAGCCTGCTGGCCCGTTCGGGCGGCCCGTTCCTGTTCGGCGCCTTCACCGCTGCCGACGCCATGTTTGCACCCGTGGCGACCCGCCTGCGCACCTATGACCTGCCGGTTTCCGATATGGCGGCAGGCTATGTCGAAGCCATCTACGCGCTTCCGGCCTTCCAGGACTGGCTGGGCATGGCCCTGCACGAGCCCTGGATCGTGGATGAGGACGAAATCGACGTCATCCAAGGCCGCGTCAAGCCGGGGACACTGGCATGATTCACATGATCAAGCTGTGCGTGGGCGTGTCCAGCCTCGCCGAACTCGAATCCTACCGCGACGAACGCGCCCATTGGTGGGATGCCGATTACGGCGAGGACGTGCATGTCCACCGCACCCGCATGATGCCCAAGCGCGCCGCCGAAATGGAGGGCAAGGCTTCCATCTATTGGGTCATCGCGGGGCAGGTGGTGTGCCGGCAGCCCATCCTGCGGCTGGCCCGCTACACCAATGCCGAGGGTATCGACTATTGCGATATCATCATGGCGCCCGACATGGTCCGCACCTTGCCCTATCCCAAGCGCCCCTTCCAGGGCTGGCGCTACCTGCGCCCCGAAGATGCGCCACCCGATGTCGGCGCCAACGAAAATGCGGAATCGCTGGCGCTCGCGGCCGACCTGGCCAAGCTGGGGTTGATCTGAGGCATCGGGGCGCCCAACCCCCACCCTTGATCCCTCCCCACAAGGGGGAGGGAGGCGCATGACCGCATTCCGGGTTTCGTCCGATACATCCCTAGCCACCGGCCGAGCTTCCCTCCCCCTTGTGGGGAGGGAATGAGGGTGGGGGTGGGCCCACGCGCCGAACGTTGGCATGCGACCTTCACCACCCTTGCCCAACCGCCCGCCGGCCCACATATTGCACTCATGGCGGACAAAGACCCGATTGCCCGAAAAACCGGCGGCCTGCCCCAACAGGGCAAGGTCAGCAGCGATATTGCCGCCTTCGTCCAGAAGGTCGGCACCATGGCGCGGCCCAATGCGGCGCAGGATGGCCGGCTGCTTTTCGCGCTCGATGCCACGATGAGCCGCCAACCCACCTGGGACCTGGCCTGTTCGCTGCAGGCCGAAATGTTCAAGGCGATCCCGAAAGACAGCGCCCTCCAGGTGCAATTGCTGTATTTCCGCGGCTTCGGCGAATGCCGGGCCTCCAAATGGGTGGTGGATGCCACGGCCCTGGCCCGGCTGATGACCGGCATCGATTGCCGGGGTGGCAATACCCAGATCGGCAAGGTTTTCGCCCATGCCCGCGCCGAACACGCCAAGCGTCGCATCAATGCGGTGGTCTATGTCGGCGATGCCATCGAGGAAAATGTGGACGATCTTTCCGAGAAAGCCGGCCAGCTCGGCCTGTTGAATTGCCCGATCTTCGTGTTCCAGGAGGGCCGCGACTCCAGCGTCGAGGCCGCCTTCCGCGAATTCGCGCGCCTCACCAAGGGCGCCTATGCAAGGTTCGACGCTTCCGCCCCGCAGGAGCTGGCGGCCCTGCTCAAGGCGGTGGCGGCCTATGCCAGCGGGGGCAGGGCCCTGCTCAAGCTGCAGGGCAGCGGCCCGGCGCAGGCGCTGCTGGCGCAATTGCCGAGATGAGCTGGTTCTTCCTCGGCGGTGCCGTCCTGCTCGCCCTTGCCGCGCTCTATCAATATCTCCGCAAGATGGATCGCCGCCTTCTGATGAAGGGCTTGCGCTGGGGCGTGGGTGGCCTGCTGGCGTTGATTGCGGCGCTCCTGCTGCTGGTGCGGCGCTTCGACATTGCCCTCTTTGTCGGGGCCGGCGCCGTGCAGGTGCTGCGCATGGGGCGGTTGGGGCCGTTCTCCTTCGATGCGGCCTCGGTGGACAAGGGCAATGTCTCGTCCGTGCGCAGCTATTATTTCTCCATGGAGCTCGATCACGATACCGGGCAGGTCACCGGCAATGTCGTGGCCGGCCAATATGCCGGGGCCGATCTCATGGATCTCGGCGAGATCGAAACGCGCCTACTGCTGGCCGAAGTCGAGGGCGATGCCGACAGCATGAGCCTGCTCGAAAGCTGGCTCGATGCCAACCGCGCCGGCTGGCGCGAATACTTTGCCGCTCAGGATAGCGGCGAAACCCCGCGAAACGAGCCGGCCGGCGATCCCGTGGCCGAGGCCTATGCCGTGCTCGGGCTCAAGCCCGGTGCCAGTGACGACGATATCCGCGCCGCGCATCGCGAGCTGATGAAGGGCGTCCACCCCGATCACGGCGGCTCGAGCTACCTCGCCTCCAAGATCAACGCCGCCCGCGATCTGTTGCTCAAACACCCGTAAATAGCTGCCTTTGCCCGGCTTTTCGCCCGACCGAACAGTGACGCAACATTGTTTTGGTAGAGGGGGGGCCGAAAGAGTCTGGGGGAGCGACATGGGTATTGGCAGAAGCGACGCGTCTGGAAGATCGGGCCATGGATCCGCTGCCATCGCGGCCTGCACGCGAACCCTGCTTGCCGTCACGGCCCTGGTGCCGCTGGCGCTGGCCGGTTTTGCCACGCTGCCCCTATCCGCGGCGCTTGCGCAGGATTGCAGCTTCATCAACACCAATAATTCCGGCGCGGGCAGCCTCCGGCAATGCGTGATTGACGCCGGAGACGGTGGCACGGTTTCTTCCGGCATCGTTCTGCCGCCCGGCACCACTGTCGGCATCGATTCAGCGATGATTCTCACCCGATCACTTACGATCGGTGGGGACGATCCCTTTACCGTACTCGGTTCCCTCCCGCTGTCCGTGATGTTCTTGCTTTCAAGCAGCGGCAGCACGTTCACCGTGGGCAGCGCGGTAACGCTCGCAAGCATGAACAAGCGGAATATAGAAATCTTTGGAAGCGGGAATACAGTAAATGTGGACGGTTTCTTGAGCCTTATCGGGGGTGCGGTCGCTGAAAGTAGTATTGTTGTCTCCGGCGGAAACAATATTATAGCACTATCCGGCTCGATCATGACTTCCGGACAGAGCGTCTATGGCATATTCCTGGGAGGCGGAAACAATACCGCAACGCTTTCCGGCCTGATCGAAACCCTGGGTGAAGACTCTATCGCCGTCTACACACTTGGCACCAATAACACAGTGACGCTTTCCGGCTCGATCGAAACGGACCTTGGTTTGGGCATCTACATGGTAGGTGGAAACAATTCCGTCGCTGTCTCGGGTTCCATCGTGACGAGCGGATCGCGCGCTGGCATCGTTTTGTTGAACGGACAAAACACGGTCAATATCGCGGGCGAGGTTTCAACGGCCGGCGCACAGGCGATCGTGCTGGAGGACAGCGGTAACCGGGTTGAGCTACAGCCCGGTTACGTGATCCTAGGTGATGTAATTGGTGGCACCGGCAGCGGTAACACGCTGGCCTTTGGCGGGGCGGGCATGGAGGACTTCGATCTCGACCGCATCGGGAGCCTCGGCCCGGCCCGGACACAGTTCCGCAGTTTCCAGACCTTTGCCGTCGATAGCGGAACATGGAATTTCTCCGGCGCCACCACCGAGGCCTTCACAGTCAATGCTGGCACACTGGCCGGCACCGGAACGTTTGGTGGCCTGACTGTCGCCAGCGGCGGCATCCATACGCCCGGCAATTCGATCGGCACGCAGGTCGTCAATGGCCCCTATGCCAACCATGGTGTGCTGGAGATGGAGATCGCCGAGAACGGAGTTTCCGACCAGGTGCTGGTCAATGGCCCGGTCGATATCACCGGCGCAACCTTGCGCGTTATGGCGCTGCCCGGTGCTGGCAACTGGCAGAATATCGAAACCTATCGCATCATCGACAATGACGGTGTCGATGCGGTCACGGGCCTGTTCACGCTCGACAACACGCTCGCTTTCTTCGATGCCAGTCTCGATCATGCCGGGGGCACCGGCAACGATATCGAGCTGACCATGCTGCGCAACGGCGTCCAGCTCGTCGATGTGGCGGCCACGCAGAATCAGACGAGCGCTGCCAGTGCCCTCGATGACTTTGGTCTATCGAGCCCGATCTATCGGCAGATACTGGGCCTGTCCGCTGCCGACGCCCGCACGGCCTATGACAGCGCCTCGGGCGAAATCCACGCGTCCGGCCAGCATGTGATCGACGCGACCTTCGCGCTCTTCCAGTCCGGCCTCGGCGGCAATGCTCCCGCTGGCAATGGCGGCCAGTTCATCCCGCTGGCCTATGCCGCCCAGCCGGCCACCAATGCCGGCCTCGGCGCCATCCACGATCTGGAGCATTCGCCCGCTCGGCACTGGATGTGGCTCAAGCCGCTCGCCGGCCGGGGCAATGTTGCCGCCGACGGCAACGCGGCGGCACTCGACTGGTCTGCCGCCGGCCTTGCCGCCGGCTATGAGGGCGAAGCGCAACTGGCCGGTGGCGATGCCGGGTTCGGAATTGGCGCCGGTTATCTCAATTCGGCCGGCACGGTCGCGGCTCGCGCCTCGACCATGAGCGGCAATGGCGGCTATCTCGGCGCCTATGGCAGCTGGACCAATGGCGCGCTCGCCCTCTCGGGCAGCCTTGCCTATGGCGCAACCCATGTGGCGACCAGCCGCGACATTGTTGTCGGCGCCATCACCGACACGGCCACTGCGGGCTATTGGAGCCACAGCATCGGTATCGACCTCGAAGCCGGCTACGGCTTTGCGCTGGGCGAGACGCTGACCGTCAGCCCGATCGGCACGCTGGCCACCGGCTGGTCCGGCCATGGCGGCGCGGCCGAGACCGGCGCCGGCGCCCTCAATGCCACCATCGATCCATCAGGCGCATGGCTGCTCGATACCGGACTGGGCCTGGAGCTTGCCCATACCAGCCAGCTTGCCGATGGCGGGAGCCTGACGCTCAAGGGCAGGGCGCTCTGGCAGCATCGCTTCGGCGACACCACCCCGGTGCAAACCCTGACGCTTGCCGGTTCACCCACGGCCTCGACGGTCCTGGGCCCGGCAGGTGACCGCGACCGGCTACTTGTCGGCCTCGGCCTCGACTATGCCCCCAGTGACGCCATCACGGCCAGCCTGAGCTATAACGGCGCCTTTTCGGGCAGCGAAGCCAGCCATGGCCTCGCCGCGGGGATCAAGGTCGGGTTCTGACCGATCGTGCCTGGCTGGCATGGTGTTGTTAATGACCTGTTAACCATGGCGGCCCTCTCTAGCACCCCAGAGGGTGCAAGCACTGATTTGGGGGCAGCGATGGCGCGTGATGGTGCGCATGTCATTGTAGTGGGCAATGAGAAGGGCGGGTCGGGCAAGTCGACCACCGCCTTCCACCTGGCCGTCTACCTGCTCTATGCCGGCCATCGCGTCGCGACCATCGACGTGGACAGCCGCCAGCAGACGCTGACCCATTACGTCCGCAACCGGCGCGCCCATTGCAAGGAAACCGGGCGCAGCCTGCCCAATCCGCTGCATTTCCACCTACCGTCGGCCTGGGGCGACTCGGTCAAGGAAAACCAGAAGGCCGAATTCGAAGTCTTCCGCCGCGCCGTGGGCGAGGTCGAGAACAGCGTCGATTTCCTGGTCATCGATACGCCCGGTTTCGACACCAACCTGACCCGGCTGGCCCATTCGCTGGCCGATACGCTGGTGACTCCGGTCAATGACAGCCTGATCGATATCAACGTGCTGGCGCGCACCGATCCCCAAACCGGTCTGCCGGTCGAAACCAGCCACTATGCCCGCCTCGTGCAGCGCGCCCGTTCCGAGCGCATGGGCGTGGATGGTGAAACCATTGACTGGGTGCTGGTGCGCAACCGCATATCCATGCTGGCCTCGCGCAATGCGCGGCAGGTTCACACCACGCTCGAAGGCATCGCCACCCGTTTCGGTTGCCGCATTGCCGATGGCATTGCCGAGCGCGTCATCTTCCGCTCGCTGTTTCCCTCGGGAACCACCGTGTTCGATCCGCTGGACGAAGAGGGCGAGGCCGCCTCGGTGTCCCATGTCAGCGCCCGGCAGGAATACCGCAATCTCGTTGCGGCCCTGAACCTGCCGCTGCGCAGCGCCGACCAGGAGCGCCTTTCGGCCTGAGCCGGGGCAGGAGGGCGCCGCCTGCGGCACCCTCCCATAGCGCCTAGTCGTAGGTGCGGGAGGCGAGGAACGACACCTTGTAGGCGCCGATCGAATTGCCGGCGACGGCAATGCTCGATCCGAAATTGGCCCCTGGGGTCCAGATCAGTTCCAGCAGACCATCGGCAATTGTCTGCGTCCCGCTGGGCGCTGCCGCCCCGGTCCACAGATAGCCACCCTCGGCGGCCAGCGTCAGGGTTTCGCTGGCGGCATATTCCACCCTGCCGCGCAGTTCCGTGCCCTCGTCATTGGCCAGGTTGACGTCGGCATCGAGATAGCGCGCCGCGAGCTTGACGGTGAAGCTGTCATTGAGCTTGGCCGTTGCCGCACCCGTCAGGCCCAGTTCGCGCTCCGACGTGCCGTCGATCGTGCCGGCCAGGGTGAACATGTCCAGCGTGGCTTCGGCGCTGGCCAGCGCATTCCACCAGCCGCTATTGTTGGCGGCAAAGGCGCCACGCAGCTTGAAGATGTCGAATGTCGCGGTCACCCCGCTATGCAAGGCGATGTCATTGAAGCTGCCATCGAGAATGCCGCCGGCCAGCACGGAGACATGCGCCGTCAGTTGCTCGCTGCCATAATTGACCACGCCGACCAGCGAACCCTGGTCATCGAGGCTTTCCAGCGCGATGCCGGCCGACAGGCCGTTGCCGAAATTGCGGACCAGTTGGATGGCGTGGTCGCCCGTGCCATAGCTGCCGGCGCCGCCATCGAAGGCCACGCCGTCGGTCTCGTCCGAGATGAAGCTTTCGAGCCAGCCAAAGGCCTCGTCGTCATCCTCGTTGAAGATGGAATCTTCCACCAGGCCCGCCGTCAGCACGGTGCTGTCCCCAATGGAGATATAGGCATGATCGAAGCCCAGGCTCCGCTCCGGCACGCCGACGCCGTTCTGCGCCTCGGCATAGTCATAGCCATAGAGTTCCATGGCGACCTTGGCCGGGCCGAAATCGCTGGGTGCGGTGCCCACCATGATCAGATAGGCGTCGACCCAGCTGTCCCAGTCGGTGGCGCCGCCATCGTCGTCGGTCCAGTCGATCGTGCCGCTATAGCCCGAGCCAAGCACCGGCAGGTCGCCCTTGTAGTCGCCGAAATGGAACTCGTAATAGAGCTCGGCGGAAACCTGCAGGCAGTTGGTGTCCGAGGAAATGGTCAGGCCGCTGAGCCCCAGTTCGTCACAGACGTCGAGTGCGCTCAGCACGCCCAGGTCTGCGCCGGCAGCCGGCAGCGCAAGCGCCGTCGTTGCCATCAGGATGATCGGTAGTCGCATTATTATTGCCCCAAGATAGGAAGGAGTTGACCTCCGACCCATGAACCCCCGGGGCACAAAAGTTGAGTCTGATTATCATGATTTATCGCGCAACAGTGTCTTGCGGAGCGTAACTCAAGAATATATGAGTCAGATTCTCATATTAATTTCGACCCAGTGTGGCAATGGTGAAAGCCGGATTCCCGCGTTAAGCCTTTAACAATTATTCACCATAAGCACCCTTGCCAGTGCCCGTCCGAGCCCCGAGAATCCCGCGCAGGCGTAAACGGGTGGGGCGATGGCTCGGCAGGGCGTGCATGTCATTGTGGTGGGCAATGAGAAGGGCGGGTCGGGCAAGTCGACCACGGCCTTTCATCTGGCCATCTACCTGCTCTACGAGGGCTTCAAGGTGGCGTCCATCGATGTGGACAGCCGCCAGCAGACGCTGACCTGGTATGTGCGCAACCGGCGCGACTGGGCGCGCAATCGCGGCTTGCGCATTCCCCACACCACCCATTTCCACCTGCCACTATCGCGCGGCGACTCCGTCAAGGAGAACCACCGCGCCGAGTTCGACCTGTTCCGGCAGGCGGTGGCCGAGGTGGAGCATGATGCCGATTTCATTGTCATCGACACGCCCGGCTTCGATACCAATCTCACCCGCCTGGCCCATTCCTTGGCCGATACGCTGGTGACCCCGGTCAATGACAGCCTGATCGACCTCAATGTCATGGCGCAGTTCGACGCCGTGACCGGCGAGCCGCGCGAGATGAGCCATTATGCGCGCCTCGTGCAGCGCGCCCGCTCCGAGCGCCTGTCCATCGACGGCAGGACCATTGACTGGATATTGGTGCGGAACCGCATTTCCATGCTGTCATCGCGCAATATGCGGCAGGTGCAGACCATGCTGGAGCGCATCGCCCTGCGGCTGGGCTGCCGGGTGGCCGACGGCATTGCCGAGCGCGTGATCTTCCGCTCGCTGTTTCCATCAGGCATGACGGTGTTCGATCCCTTGGATGATGACCTGCTGGGCGGGCTGCCATCCATGTCGCATATGAGCGCGCGGCAGGAATATCGCAATCTGGTAGCGGCCCTGCATCTGCCCACCAACGAGATCATCGCCGCCCGCCAGGCGCGCGAAGCACCCGACGACGACGCCGTCCGCCGCTTCATCCACATGATGCAGACCGATCCCTGAGGTCGGTGGGTTTGCTGGATAGGCGGTGAGCTAGTCCCCGGCTTCCCCTCTCCCCTTGTGGGAGAGGGTGGAAATCCGCGTCCAGCGGATTTCCGGGTGAGGGGGCTGCGTCATCCCATGCTTCAAAGCGAGCGGAAAACTCCGAAGCCCCCTCATCCGCCCTTCGGGCACCTTCTCCCACGAGGGGAGAAGGGAAGCGCCAGCCCCAAAGGGAGCTTGTCGAACCACGAGGTTGGGCGAGTGGAGGTTCGTGCCACGCCCTCGTGGTTCCCGGTGCGCACTTGCGCACCTGAACAGGCTCACCATGAGGGCTACGGCGGAAGCGGCCTAGCGATCCCCGAAAATCAGATCCACGGCGCGCTTGCCGCCGGGGGCGAAGACGTCGAGATCGATGCGCACCGGCTCCTGCACCATGCGCCGCGTGCGGGATGACAAGGCCAGCACCACGCCCAGCAGGTCGCCGACACCGCGCTTGCGGGGCAGCATGCGCTGGGTCATGCCGGCCAAGGCGCGGTTGCGCACGGCCATGTCCGGCGAAGCGAGACTGGAGCGGCCGACGAAATTGGCCAGCTCGGTAAGGGCAGTATTTTCGCTCATTGGGCTACTCCAACACAGGCACCAATTTGCTTCCCCGTGGCCGGCACTCCGTGGCGCCGGCTCGTTCTTATCGTCAGCTCTGCATCGCCAGGCAGCTCAGATTCTGCTGCTTGAGCTGGTTGCACATGGCCGTGGCATCGTCGCGTCCGCCAAAGCCGACAAAGCGGGCGCGGAAGAAGATCTGGCCGTTCTTTTCGAAGCGCTCCACATAGGAGCGGAAATCGCCCAGCGTACCGACCTTGCCGGCGGCATCGGCCAGCATGGCGCGAGCGCCGTCTTCCGACGGGCCGGCGCCGATCTGCACCACCCAGCCGCCCGGCGTCACGCCGGCATCGGCAGTGTCCACGGCGCCCGAGGTCAGCAGGTCAACCGGCTGGCCACCCTGCTGCTGCGTGCCGACATCGGCCGGCGGCGGCTGGAAGCCGAGCGGGGCCGACGGCACGGTCTGGCCGAGGGCAGCCGGCGGCGCGCCGAGATTGTAGCTTTCGCTGAGCCAGGCACCGATAATGTCCTGGCTGGGATAGGCGGGCTGCGGCGCCTGGCTGGGCGCGGCGAGAATATTGGCGGCCTGCACGGCCGGCTGCAGGCCCAGGTCGGCCGGCATGGGGGCGGGCACCGGCGCGGTGCTGGCCACGACCACGTCGGGCATGGGCTGGACGGCCGGCGCCTGCGGCTGGGCGCCATTGGCGGCCACGAGCTGCGCCAGGCGGAAGCCGGGCAGGGGCATGGGCATGACGAAGACCGGTTGGCTGGGCTGGGCCACGGCCACCAGCACATTGCCCTGGCGGCCCGGCACCGGGATCATGGCGGTCTGCAGATAGTCGCCGCGGCGACCCTTGGGCAGGTAGGTGGCCACGAGATCGCGCACCTTCTGGTCGCGGGCGCCGGCGGTGTTGAAGCCGAAGGCGACGACGACGATATGGCGGCCATCCTTGCGGGCGGCGGTCAGCAGGTTGGAACCGGCCGCATTGATATAGCCGGTCTTGATGCCGTCCACGGCGCCCATATAGCCGAGCACGCGGTTATGGTTGCCATAGGTGGACTTGCCGTAGCTGAAGCTCTTGGTCTGGAAGAATTCGTAATAGCTGGGGAAGTGCTGGTAGATGGCGATACCCAGTATGGCCTGGTCGCGCACCGTGGTGAGCTGGCCGCCATCGGGCAGGCCCGAAGCGTTGCGATAGGTGGTGTTGCGCATGCCTAGCGCCCGGGCGGTGGCCGTCATGCGCTCGGCGAATTTGGATTCGGTGCCCGAAATATGTTCGGCGATCACGCGGGCCATGTCATTGGCCGACAGCGTCACCAGCGACTTGATGGCGTCTTCCACCGTGATGGTGGCGCCGGCGCGCAGGCCCAGCTTGGTGGGCACGGCGGCCGCGGCATGGGCCGAGACGCTCATCTTGGTGGAGAGCTTGATATTGCCCGCGCTCAGCTCCTGGAACAGGATGTAGAGCGTCATGACCTTGGCGACGGAGGCCGGATAGCGCTTGCTGTCCGCGGCTTCCTCATACATCACCTGGCCCGACTTGGCGTCGACCACGATGCCGGCATATTTGCGCAGGTTTTCGATGGCCTGGGCGGGCGCAACCGTATGGGCGCTGACCGCGAGGGCGACAAGAACTGCGGCAAAGGCGCGAACGAACACGACGCGCCATGGGGTTTTCGCCTGGGAAGCCACCCGTTACTCCAACTTTACTCTCGGACGCTTCTGCGTCCGTACGCAACACAACTGGCTGGATGATCCCGGGTGAGCCCCACGCTCCCGAAAAGTCCATTATTGGAGGAAGATAGCCACCTGCCGTTACCATTCCGTAAAATGCGAACGAATTTGGCGTGGGTGTGGAAGAGTGGTCACGGATGGGTGAGGGGGCAAGAAGGTGCCACGCCCTCGTGGTTCGAGGCGCGTGAAGAACGCGCACCTCACCATGAGGGCTACTTTGAGCGCGGTACATCAGTAGCCCTCATGGTGAGGCGAGAGCGAAGCGACCCTCGAACCACGAGGGCGTGGCACTATTTTCGTCGGTCACAAAATCGAGACATCATGCCCCTTAACACCGGCGATCTTTTGCC
This sequence comes from Devosia ginsengisoli, assembly GCF_007859655.1. Classification (NCBI taxonomy): domain Bacteria; kingdom Pseudomonadati; phylum Pseudomonadota; class Alphaproteobacteria; order Hyphomicrobiales; family Devosiaceae; genus Devosia; species Devosia ginsengisoli. The sequence continues at coordinate 1,317,947 of NZ_CP042304.1, read as the reverse complement.
TACATAATGGTCCTCACCATGCTGCTTCGTTTTCTCTGCGACAGATGCCCTGCCATGACATTGATTGACCTCCTCGCCCTGACCGAAGAGGCCCCAGCCGCGTTGCGTCTGGCGGCCATGCCTGCCCATGGGGGGCCGGAGGACGACGATTCCGACAAGCCGGGCAAAGGCAGCACCGAAACCGGGACGATCACCAAGACCCGTCCCAAAACCAAGCGCCCGAACCTTTATCGGGTGCTTCTGCTCAACGACGATTACACGCCGATGGAATTCGTCGTTCTGGTCCTGCAGGACGTCTTCAACAAATCGCGTGAAGAGGCCATGCAGATCATGCTGCACGTTCACCAAAAGGGGGTGGGTGAGTGCGGCGTATATCCATACGAAGTGGCCGAGACCAAGGTCACACGGGTCATGGATACGGCACGCAAGAACCAGCATCCGCTGCAATGCGTGATGGAAAAGCAATAGGAACATCATATGCCCTCATTTTCCCGCGGACTTGAAAAGGCTCTGCATCAGGCGATGAACCTGGCGCGCGAGCGCAACCATGAGTTCGCTACGCTCGAGCACCTGCTGCTGGCTTTGACCGACGACCGCGAGACGATCGCCGTGCTCACCGGCTGCGATGTCGATATCGACGCGCTCAGGAGCGACCTCGAAGATTTCATCAATGAAGAGCTGGACAGCCTGATCGTGGCTTCCGGCCAGGATGCGCGGCCCACCGCCGCCTTCCAGCGCGTGATCCAGCGCGCGGTGATCCATGTCCAGTCATCGGGCCGGGAAGAGGTTACGGGTGCCAATGTGCTCGTCGCCATCTTTGCCGAGCGCGAAAGCCATGCCGCCTATTTCCTCGAACAGCAGGATATGAGCCGGCTCGACGCGGTCAATTTCATCAGCCACGGGATCACCAAGTCCGGTCCCAGCGAGGAGCGCAAGGTGCGCGGTGCCGAGGATGGCGAGAACCATGGCGAAGGTGGCGGCGAGACCAAGAAGAGCTCGGCCCTGGCCGATTTCTGCGTCAACCTCAATGACAAGGCTCGCGCCGGCAAGATCGATCCGCTGATCGGCCGTGACGCCGAGCTGCGCCGCACCATCCAGGTGCTGTGCCGCCGGTCCAAGAACAACCCGATCTATGTCGGCGATGCCGGCGTGGGCAAGACGGCGATTGCCGAAGGCCTGGCCCGCAAGATCGTCGAGGGCGATGTCCCCGAAGTGCTCAAGGAAGCGGTGATCTACGCGCTCGATATGGGTTCGCTGTTGGCCGGCACCCGCTATCGCGGCGACTTCGAGGAACGTCTCAAGGCCGTGATGAAGGAGCTTGAAAAGCTGCCGAACTCGGTGCTGTTCATCGACGAGATCCACACCATGATCGGCGCGGGCGCCACGTCGGGCGGTGCGCTCGATGCGTCCAACCTGCTCAAGCCGGCTCTCGCCTCGGGCGCGATCCGCTGCATCGGCTCGACCACCTACAAGGAATACCGCCAGTTCTTCGAGAAGGACCGGGCCCTGGTGCGTCGCTTCCAGAAGATCGACGTCAACGAGCCCTCGATCCCCGATGCCATCGAGATCATCAAGGGCCTGCGCCCCTATTACGAAGAGTTCCACAAGATCAAGTTCACCGACGATGCCCTCAAGGCCGCCGTGGAACTGAGTGCCCGCTATATCAGCGACCGCAAGCTGCCCGACAAGGCGATCGACGTGCTCGACGAAACCGGCGCCAGCCAGATGCTGGTCACCGAGGACAAGCGCAAAAAGGTCATCGACGTCGAGGACATCGAGGCGACCATCGCCACCATTGCGCGCATCCCGCCCAAATCGGTCTCCAAGTCCGATGCCGAACTGCTGTCGAGCCTCGAACAGAGCCTCAAGACCGTGGTCTTCGGCCAGGATGCGGCGATCACGGCTTTGTCGTCGGCCATCAAGCTGGCCCGTGCCGGCCTGCGTGAACCGGAAAAGCCGATCGGCTCTTACCTGTTCACCGGCCCGACTGGCGTCGGCAAGACCGAAGTGGCCAAGCAGCTCGCCGATACGCTCGGCGTCGAACTGCTGCGCTTCGACATGTCCGAATATATGGAGCGCCACACGGTGAGCCGCCTGATCGGCGCCCCGCCGGGCTATGTCGGCTTCGACCAGGGGGGCCTGCTCACCGATGGCGTCGACCAGCATCCGCATTGCGTCGTGCTGCTCGACGAAATCGAGAAGGCCCATCCGGACCTCTACAACATCCTGTTGCAGGTCATGGACCACGGCAAGCTGACCGATCACAACGGCAAGTCGGTGGATTTCCGCAATGTCATCCTGATCATGACGTCCAATGTGGGCGCCATGGAACTGGCCAAGAGCCCGATCGGCTTCGGGCGCAAGCGCGAGCAAGGCGACGATGAAGAGGCGATCAACCGCCTGTTCACGCCGGAATTCCGCAACCGGCTCGACGCGATCATCTCCTTCGCGCCGCTGCCGCGCGAGGTCGTGCGTCGCGTCGTCGAAAAGTTCGTGCTGCAGCTCGAAGGCCAGCTGGCCGAGCGCGGCGTCACGATCAACCTGCTGCCCGAAGCCGCCGACTGGCTGGCCGAGCGCGGCTATGACGAGCGCATGGGCGCGCGTCCCCTTGGCCGCGTGATCCAGGAGCACATCAAGAAGCCCCTGGCCGACCAGGTGCTGTTCGGCGAACTGATCAATGGCGGCACGGTCACCGTAGCCGTGGTTGGCGAAGGCGCCGAAGCCAAGCTGGAACTGGTGGCCGTGCCCCCACGCCCCGCCAAGCCCAAGGCTCTGCCCAAGCCGAAAAAGCCCAAGGCAACCGCCGACAAGAACTGACGCAAAAGGGCCCGGAGCGATCCGGGCCTTTTTATTGTTTGGGAGGGGCGTATCGATGGGCTCGACGGGGCTTTGTTTTCGTGGCCTAGATTGATCCTGCGGGGCCGTCGCAATGTGTGGCTTGGCCCTTTCACATGGGGGCATCATTGACTGAAGGTGCGCAAGTCCACCCTGCCAATATCGGCAGTGGCCAACGGTTCAAGCTGCGAGTCTCCGCCATTGTCTGGTTCGTGTTGGCGGTGGGGTTTCTGTTGAGCCTGCCGGTGCTGATCGACGTATCGTGGCTGGTCCTGCTCGCTGTTGCTGTTATCGCAATTGTTCTTGCTGTCCCAGGCGCCTGGATCGTCCGCGCCGTGTTTCGCGGTCAGCGGCTGCAATCCTGGTTGGCCAGCCTTGCCAAGGCATTCCTGGCGCTGCTGTTCTTCCTTGGCATCGCCGCGGCTGCGCCGGTTTTCTACTACGGCTTGCAAACCGCCCTCAATCCGTTGACCGTGCCGCAGGTGACGCTGTCCAACGGTGATAAGACTGTTGTCTTCCAGGGCATGTCCCATGTCGGCTCGGAGCTTTTTTACAAGAGCGTGGTCTACGACCTAGAGCAGGCCCTGGTAGATGGCTACGTGCTCTATTACGAAGGGGTCATAGGTTCGCCCGAAGGCGATGCCTGGTTTTCGCGGACATTGGCTGGCGGGGGTGATCTCAATACCAGCTACCAGATGATCAGCAGCCTCTGCGGCCTCAAGTTCCAGCTGGATTATTTCGGCCTGCTCGCGTCCGACATGGCGGCGCGCCCCGACCGGCATATTAATGCCGATGTGACGACGGCTGACATGATGCACGAATATGATCGGCTGATGCAGTCCGATCCGGCCTTTGCGGCCGCCGAGCAGCCCGCGTCTACAACGGCCGAGACAGCCACCGAGGCGCCGGAGTCAGGTGCCGGGCTAACCGGCATCATCGGCTGGCTGCAGAATGGATCCCCCGAGCTGCGCAGTATCGCCGGTACTGTCTGCCGAGGCTTCATGACCGCGACGCTCAATGCCGATGCGGTTCCGGACCAGATGGACAAGGTAATCCTCGATTTTCGCAACCGGGCCCTGGCCGAGCGCATCGGCAAGGATAGCCACGAGCTGATCTACATCACCTATGGCGCCGGTCACTTTCCAGGACTGCTGGCAGACCTGCAGGCCGCTGACCCTGCCTGGGAAGTCCAGTCGCTCAAATGGATGCGAACCATTGCCGCGCCCGAGGAACTTGACGGCAAGCTCTAGAAATCACGGCACTTTCACCATGCCGATGGCAAATCCGGTGATGGCGGTCACGGCCACCAGCCCCGCCGTCGCCGCCAGCGTCGCGCCGATCGCGGCGAGGCAGGCCATGACGGGCCCGACCTTGCCGTCACGGCTCTGCCAGATTGTCTGTACGGCCACGTACCAGACATAGCCGGCGCCCATGAGCAGCAAACCGATGACAGGCTGGCCGCGTGTCGCGATCATCCCGCCAATCGTGAAGGCTATGACGAATGGAAGCGCGACATAGCATTGCGCGTAGAATCCCGGCCTGAGCGACGAGCGGGTGAGCTTGGTGCCGCGCTGGCGCAGGTAAACGATGGCCAGCAACAGCGGGAAGATGCTGAAGGCGACCGCTCGGAAGGCAATCAGGTTGTTGTCGTCCGCAAGCAGCCCCGGAATTGCCGCGGCGCCCGTGCGCGGCACGATGGCTTCCAATGTGTGCACCAGGAACAGCGTGATGAGCAGGGCGATGGGCGGGCTCACCGTATCGGCATATTGCTCATCGACATCATCGCGCAATTCGGCCTCGGCATAGGCCATCATGGGCACCGGGCGGACCAGCACCTTCACGACCGTGAGCGGATAGAACACGATCCAGGTCACGAGCTCGTAGAGCAGTTCCTCGATCGATTTCAGAAGCTTGAGGAAGTCCATCATGCTCTCCGCTGCCAGAGACCCGCCAGCTGGACAACAGCGACATGGATGCCCCTACGTCAAGTAGGGTGGCAGAACCGATCGTTTCGGCAGGTGGAATGGGCGGCATGCAGCATTGTCTCCGCCACCCATGACCGCGAGGGTCCAGCGTCGACTCGACGCCGATAATTCGTCAAAACACGATGTCGTCGCCAAGAACCCCGGAGTGCCGAGCCTTGACTATTCATTCGGACCTGCTTGCAGCGTTGATCTTTCTTGCCTTCGGCGTCGTAGCCATCACCATAGGCTATGGCTACGGTTTTGGCTCCCTGGGGGCACTGGGTTCCGGCGCCATGCCCATGCTGGTCGGGGCAGGGCTTTGCATCACCGGCGTCGCCCAATTGCTGCAGACCGCTGCGGCGCGGCGGACGGGGCAGCAATTCGTCTCGGCGTTTCCCACGCGCGAGCTGCGGCCGCTGCTGCTGATCCTGGTTGCCCTTCTTGCCTTTGGCCTGCTGATCGACCGCCTTGGCCTGCTGCCGGCTCTGGCCGCGCTGGTCGGCATCAGCTGGTTCGCCGACACGGGCGGGCGCAAACGCGAAATGCTGGCCGTGCTGGTCTGTGTCGTCGCGCTTATCGTCGCCATCTTCCAATTCGGGCTGGGCATTCCGTTCCGCCTCGTGACCTGGAGGTTCTGAGCATGGATCTCGTATCCTCACTGGTCATGGGCCTGCAGGTCGCGGTAACGCCGGTCAACCTGCTGTACTGCCTGATGGGCGTGACGTTGGGCACGGCTATCGGCGTGCTGCCCGGTGTCGGGCCCATCATCACCATTTCGCTGCTGCTGCCGCTCACCTTTGGGCTGACCCCGGAAGCCTCGATCATCATGCTGGCCGGCATCTTCTATGGCGCGGCCTATGGCGGCTCGACCACGTCCATCCTGGTCAACCTGCCCGGCGAGGCCTCATCGGCGGTGACCTGCATCGATGGCCACCAGATGGCGCGCCAGGGACGCGCTGGCGCCGCCCTGGCCGTCGCCGCGCTGGGCTCCTTCTTCGCTGGCACTGTCGGCACGCTGATCATCGCGCTTGCAGGCCCGCCGCTTGCCGCCATCGCCATGCGCTTCGGCGCGGCCGAATATGCCGCGCTGGTCTTTGTGGCGCTGCTCAGCACGGCCGCGATGACCCGCGGTGGCGTGGTCAAGGGCGTGGGCGTGGCGCTGCTGGGCATGGCGTTCGGCACCGTCGGCTCCGATGTGTCGACCGGCCTTTTCCGCTTCACCTTCGGCATTCCCGAGCTGCGTGATGGCGTTGAATTCGCCGTGCTGGCCGTTGGCCTGTTCGCCGTGGCGGAAATCATCGGCAATATCGGCGAACCGCAGGGCGAGGCCGTGTCCTCCCGCAATATCGGCCGCCTCTGGCCGACCCGCGATGACTTCCGTCGCGCCTGGCCCGCCGTGTTGCGCGGCACCGGCCTCGGCGCCCTGCTGGGGGTGTTGCCCGGCGCGGGGCTCGCCATGAGTTCATTCAGCGCCTACATGGTCGAGAAAAGCGCCTCCAGGGAACCCGAGCGCTTCGGCCTGGGCGCCGTCGAGGGCGTGGCTGCGCCGGAATCGGCCAACAATGCCGCCTCGCAGACCGCCTTCATCCCGACCCTGCTGCTGGGCGTTCCAGGCAGCCCCACCATGGCCCTGATGCTGGGTGCGTTCATGATCCACGGCGTTCAGCCGGGCCCCCGCATGATGGGCGATCATCCCCAGCTTTTCTGGGGGCTCGTCGTCTCGATGTGGGTCGGCAACCTGCTGCTGGTCGTGCTGAACCTGCCGCTGATCGGGCTTTGGGTCCGGCTGCTCCGCGTGCCCTATCACTGGCTTTATGTTTTCGTGCTGGCTTTCGCCTGCGTCGGGGTCTTCACGCTGAGTTCGTCGCATTTCGACATCTACTCGCTCGTGTTCTTCGGCCTGTTCGGCTACCTGCTCAAGGCGGCGGGATGCAATCCGGCGCTGTTCATTCTCGGCTTCATCCTGGGGCCGATGTTCGAGGAGAATTTCCGCCGCGCCATGACGCTTTCGCGTGGTGATCCGATGGTCTTCCTTGAGCGTCCGATCAGCCTCACCCTGGTGTTGATCGGTATTGCCGTGCTGCTGGCCACGACGACCTCCTTCGTTCGCCGGGGCAGGGCGGAAGCGACGGACTGACCCCTCGCAACGAACAAAACAAAGCCCGCCGGACGTCTATCCGGCGGGCTTTTTGTATATGCGGCGCGCTCGGTTAGCGGCGCAACGGCGCCAGTAGCGCCTCGATATCGGCAAGCTCTTCCATGCCGAGCAGGCGGTCGATCAGCCCATCCACCGCATCATCGGGGATGACGCCGCTGACATTGGCGCGGAACTTGTCGATATAGACCGCATCACCAGCGGGGTTGCGGCTGGTGCCCAGCATGTCCGTCACTGTGTGGCTGACCTCCCCGCCATCGGTCATGCGGATCGACACCACGCCGCGCGAGCGGCTGGTATCGGCATCGGCGATCGGGTCGGCCACATGCACCACCTTGTCCGCCAGCGCGTTGATGACAGGGTCCCGCAGGCTGGTTTCGGCATAGGCCGACTTGTCGAACCGGCCAAGCGCCAGCGCCTCGGCAACCGTATGCTGCAGGCTGATGCGGCCATGCCAGGAGCTCCGCAGCCGGCGCTTCTCCTCCACGGGTTCGCACACCGTGCGGAAGGACCGCTGCATGATCTCGCAGCGGATCTCGGCAATCTCATCGAGCCTGAACGTATTGTTGGCCCGCAGGTGCAAAGCCGCATGGATGAACGGCATGAGCGTATAGGCGCAGGGATAGAGCTTGGGCGCGACGTTGAGCACTTCCCAGCGCGAACCCAGTTCGTGCAGCAGCGCCTCGAACTGGAAGTCGACATCCGACTGGATATAGCTCCGGTACCAGCCGAATTTTCCTTCGAAGACCGCGCCGGGTCCCGACAGGCCCTGGTTGACCAGCGCTACGGCGCGAATGCCGGCCGCCGCGGCGAAGCCGACATGCAATGTCTTGCTGTCCGCCCCATCCTGGAAAGCGCTGATGGACCCGGCAGACAGGCTGGCGGCGGTACCCACCGCGTGGGCCATGGTCTCGGCGGAAAGCCCGCGCAGCCGCGCTGCGGTATAGGCGGAGGCGAATACGCCATAGACGCTGGTCGGGTGAAAGCCCAGCTCATGCATCCGCACGGGCGAGACCTGGCCGAGACGGCAGAATATTTCCGAGCCGATCAGCACGGCTTCGAGGAACTGTTTGCCGCTGGTCGGCGCGCGCTGGGCCTCGGCCAAAGCTGCGGCGAGAACCACGCCGGTAATATGGATATTGGTCGCGATATGGGTGTCGTCGAATTCGAGCACCGAGGAGGCGACACCATTGAGGAAGGCGGCGCCGGCAATGGATGTCTCCCGACAATCCCACAGGCTGTGCGCGCCGCTGCCGCCGTCGACATCCTGCTGCGCACGCCGCGCCGCCTCGACGCTGCGCAGTCCGCCTGAGGCCAGCATCACGCCGATCTGGTCGAGAATGTTCAGCTTGGTCTTGTGCAGCACGGCGGCCGGTGCGTCGGCCAGTGACAGGCCGGTGGCCCAGTCGGCAAGTTGCGAACTCAGATACGGCATCTGGACCCTTGGGAAATGGCGCGACGGCCGCGCAGGAAAAAGTCGGCGGCCGGGGCCGCCGACATCGATTGGCAGGGAGCCTACTGCGCCAGGCCCAGGGTTTCGACCAGCTCGGCCGACATATTCGTTTTCGTCGGCCAGGTGAGCCGTAAGCTCGGCGCCGCTCATGAAACGCGGGGCGACGCCGGCGCGGGTCAGTATATCCTGGAACTCGCTGGATTGGCTGGCCTCCCGCAGGGCCGTTTCGATGCTGGCCACCACCTCTGCCGACATGCCTGATGGCCCCATGACCATCTGCAGCCCGGCGCCGCGTATGCCGGTGAAGCCCAACTCGCCCAGCGCCGGGACATCGGGAAATTCCGCCAGCCGCGCATCGGCCGGGATGGCCAGCGGGGTGACCGCATCCTGGCGGACCTGCGGGATGGCCGTGGCGTCGATGATGAACTGCACGTCGCCAGACAGGACCGCCTGGATTGCCTGGGCCGAGCCGCCATAGGGAATATGCATCGCCTCGATGCCGATGGCGTCGACAATGCCCAGCGTGGTGATGTGGCCGGTCGAACCGACGCCGGCCGTGCCATAGTTCAACTCGCCCGGATGCGCCTTGGCATAGGCGAGGAATTCTTCGAAATTGCTGACCGGCAAGGTCTTGGACGCCACCATCATGCGCACCGCCTCGCTGACATTGGCGATCGCCTCGAGGTCCGCAATCGGATCGAACCCGGCCGGGGAGACGTGGGGCGCGGTGGTGATGATGGCATTGCCGGCCAGCAGCAGCGTCGATCCGTCCGCCGGCGCACGCGATACGCGTTCGGCGCCGATCAGGCCACCGCCGCCGGGCACATTCTCGACGACGAAGTTGACGCCCAGCCGCCGGCCGAGTTCGTCGGCCACCAGCCGGCCGACAATGTCGCCCGCCCCGCCGGCCGCATAGGGCACGACCATGGTCACCGTATTGACCGGATAGCTCTCCTGGGCCGACGAGGCGCCGGCCGAAATCAGTGCTGCCAGGATTGCGGCGCCAGCGGCCGCCAGTTGCTTGATCATTGTTCCTCCCCCGAGGTGCAAATGTGCCGTGTTGCTCAGGCGCCGGGTTGCGGCGCCTGATGTGATGGCTTGTCAGGTGAAACGGCGTGGCGTGTTACTGGGCCAGGCCCAGGCCGGTCAGAAGTTCGTCGAAGCGATCATAGTCGGAGCGCAAAGCCGTCTCGAGCTCTTCGCCGCCCATGAAGCGCGGCGAAACGCCGGCCTTGGTCAGCTTGTCGATGAAGGCGGGGTCGGCGCTGGCCTCTTCGAGGGCCGTCTCGATCATGCCGACGGCGTCGTCCGGCATGCCGGCCGGTCCCATGACCATCTGCCAGCCGGTGCCACTGATGCTGTCATAGCCCAGCGCAGCCAGCGACGGCACGTCGGGGAATTCGGCCAGATGCTCATTGCCGGGAACGGCGAGCGCCGTCACAGTGTCCTGGCGCGCCTGGGCCACGGCGGCGGCATCCATCATGAACTGCACGTCGCCCGACAACACGGCCTGCACCACTTCTGCCGCACCCTTATAGGGAATATGCGTCGCCTCGATCCCCATTGTCTGCAGCATGTCCACGGTGGCCACATGGCCGGTGGAGCCCACGCCGACCGAGCCGTAGTTCAGCTCACCAGGATGGTCCTTGCCATAGGCAACGAACTCTTCGAGATTCGATACGTCAAGCGACTTGGACGACACCAGCATGCGCACGGCCTCGCTCACATTGGCGATGGCGGTGAAGTCCTCGAACGGTTCGAAGCCGACATCGGCCAGATGCGGTGCGGTGGTGAAGATGGCATTGCCCGCCAGCAGCAGGGTGCTGCCATCGGCCGGCGCGCGCGACACCTGTTCCGCCCCGATAGCGCCACTGGCGCCGCCGACATTCTCCACCACGAAATTGACGCCCAGCCGCCGGCTGAGTTCGTCGGCCACCAGCCGGCCCACAATGTCGCCCGCGCCGCCGGCCGCATAGGGCACGACCATGGTCACCGTATCGACCGGATAAGCCCCTTGCGCCTGCACCGCCACGCTGCTCGCCAGGGTCAGTGTGGCTGCCAGCGTTGCAGCGGCGGTGGCTCCGAATTTATTCCCGAGCATTGTTTTCCTCCCAGTGCCAAGAGCACATAGCAACCATGGCAGTTCAGGTGAAGCGGCGCATGCACCGAGGTGGAGCATTTCGTCTAGCGAAATGAGGTCCACCGTCAGTACCGGCGGAGAAGGGGGGTGCAGACAAGCTGCTTCCGGCCACGACAGCCAGAACCGTGCGATCTTCGGTGTCAAGCGGGCGGCCTCGGTCAATCGATCCTAAGGACGCCACAGGCAAACGGGCGACGATCCAATTCAACGGCACGTCAAGTCGGGTATCTTCGGCTTTAGATACCAAAGAACGCGGACCTGCGCTGCGGTAGTGGTGGGCTATCTCGGGTCATCGAAGAAGGACGGCTCGTCGTGCTGCACGCGCTGGAAGCTGTCGAGAAACGGTCGCAGCTCGCGATCCGTCATCTCATCGGAAACCTTAACGCCATTGAACTGCAGGACGCGCAGGACGATGTGGTTCTTGCGGCGCTTGGGACCCTGTTTATAGGCCCACTGCACGCGCATGCTGTCGGCGATCCGCGGACTTAACTGGCCACGGAACACCATCTCCCAGAAGCGCTCGTCACGTATCACGAAGTAACGGGCATGGCCGTCCTGGTCCGCGCCCTTCCAGTTGCGGGCCGTGTCATTGCGGTTCCAGTTGGGAGATGTGCCGGTGATGTTCTCGATGGCGACACGCCACTCGTCGTCATCCGAGCCCTCGGGTATCTGGCTGAGGCGCTGGAAGTCACTACGTTTGATAGGAAAAGTCGGCTGCCGGCTGAAACCGACGCCCTTCAGGTCCTGGACCGCCTTGCAGGCTTCATAGAAGCGTCGCTTGGCGACCAAGGCCTCGCGCAGCACAGGAGCGACGGGCAGCTCCTCGATGTCCTCGTTGTCCTCCTGTAGTATCCATTTCACCGCCGCCACAGTCACGACCGAAGCAGCCTCGCACTTCGCCTCCTGGTTTTCCGAAGGAGACATGAGTTCGTCGAACGCGGCGCGGACACCTTGCACCATCTCCCGTCCGACGTCCGAAGCGTCCTTCGAGACGATTTCCGCAAACACCCCAGATCCGAAATCACTCAGCGGGCCGGCTACTATCTGCTGGGCGACCCAAATTCCGACAACTGTCACGACAATGCCAAGCTTGGCGAGGAAGGTGCCTTCCTCCGGGGGGATGATGACGACTTCGAGCGTGAACGTGCCGCCGAAGAGTTCCTGGTTGATCACATCGGCGATCCGGCCTGCACTCTCCGCTGTCTCTACGTGCGGAGCGGAATGACATGCCGCGGTAAGTCGAAATGGATGGGCAGCAGTTGCCCTTCTTTGATGTCCCGCATGCGCCCCCGATAAGCGCACGCATTTTATTGTGCGCTCACAGAAGCGTACCAATATCTACTCAACTCGGAAACTGGGTAGATTTCGGGACGGTTACCAGCCGGGTGGCTCCGCGCCTTTGGTTGAAGCCACCGGCGCCCGCCCTGCATCGTCTACGAAACCACCTTGGCCGGGCGGCGTACGAGAAATGCCACCAGAAACCCCAGATACACTGCCGCCGCTACCAGCAGTGCGTTCACGCCGGCCAGTCCGTAGCCCCAGGCGCCCAGCAGGCCGCCCAGCAGCAGTGAGGCCCAGACCAGCATGTGCTGCAGCCAGCGCCAGGGTGGCGCCACGCCGCGCAATGCGCGGGCCAGATCCTGTCCGGCCATGAACAATGTGCCGGTGACGAAGGTGGTGCCCAGCCGCACCGAGCCGGTCGAGGGCAGGATGGCGTTCTGCGCGCCGGCTCCGGCGGCCAGGATCAGCATGAACTGGTTCGGCGGGACGCCGGCATAGGCCAGGCCCAGCGTTGCGGCGAAGCTGACCAGCACCAGGCCGGTCACGGCGCTCGAGCCCCAGCGTGGTCCGGCCAGCAAGGCCAGCAGGGAAGCGGCGACGCTGCCGAGGAAGAACAGGCCGACCAGCGACGCGGTCAGCGTTGCCACCGGCCAGATGCCGCCCGCCAGCGCATCGCCGAGCTGGGTGGTGTTGCCGCTCATGAACGAGGTGAAGTGCCCGCCCAGTTCGATGAAGCCGATCACATCGGCAAAGCCGGCCGCGGCGGTGAGCAACAGGCCGAGGCTGAGCTGGGGCGTAGGAGTCATGGCTGATTCCGCAGGGGGTTCGGCGGAGATTTGCAAGCGGGGCAGGCGGATGCAAGGGGGCGCGATCCCCAGCCGCAACATCGACCTTGCCAATTGCGCTCGCTCGGACCAATTTCATCGCCGAAGGCTTTGGCCATTCCGGTCTGCGGGGAGTCTCAATCATGATCATGGACGATGGCGCCAAGGCGACAGAGCTGATGAACCGGCGGTCCTTCCTGGTCGCCTCTGCCGCTGTAGTCGGCGCGGTCGGGCTTGCCGGCTGCACGAGTCTGGAGGGCATGAGCCGCGCGGAAGCCGAGAGGGTCTATGGCCCGCTGCCCGACGAGCGGTTCGCGGTCCCCGCCGTCAATCTCAACAAGGTCGATCCGAAATATCTGCGCCGGACCGTGCGCTACGCCTCCACCGAAGCGGTCGGCACGATCATTGTCGATCCCCGCCATTACTACGTCTACCGCATCGAGGGAGACGGGCTTGCCACGCGCTATGGCGCCAATGTCGGCCGCGCCGGGTTCCTGTGGAGCGGTGACGCCTATATCGGGCGCAAGGCCGAATGGCCGGTCTGGACGCCGCCCCGGGAGATGATCCTGCGCCAGCCGGAGGCCGCCCCCTATGCCAATGGCATGGCGCCCGGCCTCGACAATCCGCTCGGTGCGCGCACGCTCTATCTCTACCAGAACGGCAAATACACGCTCTACACGATCTACAGCACCATCATGCCCGAAACGATCGGCAAAGGCGTTTCCAGCGGCTGCGTCGGCCTGCTCACCCAGGACATGGTCGATCTCTACGAAAAGACCCCGGTCGATACCAAGGTGATCGTGCTGCCGTCATAGCCCACACGGCTGGCCGGTTGCGATTTTCGGTTTTTTCCGGCATCAGGAGAGCCTTCGTCGGACTCGGGGCCTTGCTCCGGGTGGCTTCTCCGGGCGCCTATCCCCCGGTCACCAACGTATCGCTCCCGTTGCCATGCGCTGCAGCGCGGGACGCGTGTTGGATTTTCACCTCATGTTCAATCTCGACCAATACCGCCGCGAGTGGTTCGGCAATCTGCGCGGCGATGCGCTGTCCGGGCTCGTCGTGGCCCTGGCCCTCGTGCCCGAGGCCATCGCCTTTTCCATTATTGCCGGGGTAGACCCGCGCGTTGGGCTCTATGCCTCGGTTGTCATCGCCATCACCATTGCCTTTGTTGGCGGCCGCCCGGCCATGATTTCGGCTGCCACGGCCGCCACCGCCGTGCTCATGGGCTCGCTGGTGCGCGACCATGGCCTGCAATATCTGCTGGCTGCCACCATCCTGGCCGGCCTGCTGCAAGTGCTCGCCGGCTGGCTCAACCTGCAGCAGGTCATGCGCTTCGTGTCCAAGTCGGTCATGACCGGCTTCGTCAATGCGCTGGCCATCCTGATCTTCATGGCGCAACTGCCTGAACTGATCCATGTGCCCTGGCTGACCTATCCCATGCTCGCGCTGGGCCTGGGCATCATCTATCTTTTCCCGCGCCTCACCACATCAGTACCGTCGCCGCTGGTCTGCATCATCGTGCTGACTTTGCTCGCCTGGCTGTCCGGCATGGACCTGCACACGGTCGGCGATATGGGCGACCTGCCGCGGGCCCTGCCGCATCTGTTGATTCCGCAAGTGCCGCTAAACCTCGATACACTTATCATAATCCTGCCCTATGCCGTCGGCGTTGCCGCGGTGGGCCTCCTGGAATCGCTGATGACGGCGCAGATCGTCGATGAGGCGACCGATACATTCAGCGACAAGCGCCAGGAGAGTTTCGGCCAGGGCATCGCCAATATCGCCTCGGCCTTTTTCGGCGGCATGGCCGGCTGCGCCATGATCGGCCAGTCGGGCATCAATGTGCGCTCGGGCGGGCGAGGGCGGCTGTCGACCTTCCTGGCCGGCGCCTATCTGCTCGTCCTCATGGTGGTGCTGGGCGACCTGTTGCGCATCATTCCCATGGCGGCTTTGGTCGCCATCATGATCATGGTGTCGATCGGCACCTTCGACTGGCGCTCCATCCTCAACCTGCGCGATCACCCGCGCTCGTCCTCCTTCGTCATGCTGGCCACCGTGGCCTTCGTGGTCGGCACGCATAACCTGGCCATCGGGGTGCTGGTGGGCGTGCTGCTGTCTGGCGTGTTCTTCGCCTGGAAGATCGCGCAGATCTTTTCCGTGCGGCCGGAGCTGAGCGAAGACGGCAAGGTGCGCATCTATCACGTCACCGGCCAGCTGTTCTTCGCCTCGGCCGACCAGTTCATGGCGGCGTTCGATTTCTCGGAGAAAGTCGAGCGCGTGGTGATCGACCTGACCCATGCGCATATCTGGGACATTTCGAGCGTTGCCAGCATCGACAAGGCGGTGCTGAAATTCCGCAAGCTGGGCGTCGACGTCTCGCTGAGCGGGCTCAACAAGGCCAGCGCCACCATCGTCGACAATCTCGGCGTCCACCAGAAAGCCGATGCCGATATCGTGCTCGGTCACTGACCCCTTTTGGCGGGCCGCCGATTCACGCATGCGGCCCGTCAATGCTAACAGTCCGTGAACGTTTCCTAACGCTTTGCTAACCAGTTCCGGCCAATCCCCGCTGTTCCCGGAGATCACAGATAGACAGGAACAAAAGATGAACTTATAAGAACATTATAGCAACACGGAGACATGCAGATGCTCATCTTCATCAAGGACTTCGCCGCGTTCGTCACGCTGGGTGCCTTCACGGTCGGCTCGCTGACCTGGATGGATGTGCTGACCCGACTCGTGTGACCCTTCCTGTGGATTGCGGTCTGGCGGCGGTATCGAAGCCGCGCCGGGCCGGTCATAAAGGGCAATCATGCGCGGTCCCGGCTTCATTCACCTTCACGTCCATTCGGCCTATTCCCTGCTGGAGGGTGCCCTTCAGCTCGAGACGATTCTCAGGCTCGCGACCGAGGACAGCCAGCCCGCTCTGGGCATAGCCGATACCGGCAACCTGTTCGGGGCGCTGGAATTTTCCGAGAAGGCCAGCAAGAAGGGCATCCAGCCGCTGGCCGGGGTGGAACTGGCCATCGATTTCGCTGCCGCCGAGGAGCGCATCAGCGAGCGCGGCCATGTCGCCTGGGCCGGCAAGTCCAGCGTCGTCCTGCTGGCGCAGACCGAGGCGGGCTTTGCCAATCTCTCGCGCCTGGTGTCGCAATCCTATCTGCAGGGCGACGGCTCCGGCACGGCGCGGGCCAGGCTCGACTGGCTGACCCCTGATAGCCTAGAAGGCCTCATCTGCCTCAGCGGCGGGCCCGAAGGCGCCATCGACATGCCCTTCGCCCATGGGCAGGACGCCAACGCCATCCGCCGGCTCGACCGGCTGGCCGAGCTGTTTGGCGACCGCTTCTATATCGAATTGCAGCGCCACGGCCGGGTGCAGGAAGCCGCCGTCGAGCCGCGCCTGATCGACTATGCCTATCGCAAGGGCGTGCCGCTGGTCGCCACCAACGAGCCGTTCTTCAAGTCCGCCAAGGAGTTCGAGGCGCATGATGCGCTGTTGGCCATTGCCGGCGGCACCGTGCTGGCCCAGACCGAGCGGCGCAAGCTCAACGATCAGTATTATTTCAAGACCCGTGCCGAGATGGCAGAGCTGTTCTCGGACATTCCCGAGGCGCTGGACTCCACGGTGGAAATCGCCCGCCGCGTGTCCTACCGGCCGCGCACGCGCAGCCCCATCCTGCCCAAATTCGCCGCCGCGCCCGATCTCAGCGATGCCGATGCCGTGGCCGCCGAAGCGGCCGCCTTGCGCGCCATGGCGGAGGAGGGGCTGCGGGCCCGCCTCGCCAGTCCCGGCCCAGCGCCGGGCAAGACCGCGGAAGAGTATTGGCAGCGGCTGGAATTCGAGCTTGGCATCATCCAGTCGATGAAGTTCCCCGGCTACTTCCTTATCGTGGCTGACTTTATCCGCTGGTCCAAGTCGCAGGGTATTCCGGTGGGACCGGGCCGTGGCTCGGGCGCCGGCTCGCTGGTGGCCTATGCCACCACCATTACCGATCTCGATCCGCTGGCCTATAACCTGCTGTTCGAACGCTTCCTCAATCCGGAACGCGTGTCGATGCCTGACTTTGATATCGACTTCTGCCAGGATCGCCGCGAAGAGGTGATCCATTACGTCCAGCAGAAATACGGCGTCGAGCAGGTGGCGCAGATCATCACCTTCGGAACGCTGCAGGCGCGCGCCGTTTTGCGCGACGTGGGCCGCGTGCTGCAGATGCCCTATGGGCAGGTGGATCGCCTCTGCAAGCTGGTGCCGGCCAATCCGGCCGATCCATGGTCCATCGAGCGGACGCTGAACGACGTTCCCGCCTTCAAGGCCATGGCCGACGAAGACGAGACCGTGGCGGACCTGATCGCCATCGCCCGCAATCTCGAAGGCCTGTTCCGCCACGCCTCGACCCATGCTGCCGGCATCATCATCGGCGACCGGCCGCTGCAGGACCTGGCGCCGCTCTATCGCGACCCGCGCTCGGACATGCCGGTCTGCCAGTACAACATGAAGTGGAGCGAGGCGGCGGGGCTGGTCAAGTTCGACTTCCTCGGCCTCAAGACGCTGACCACGGTGGAATATGCCGTGGAGATGGTCAATCTCGATGGCGGCGATCTGCGCATCGAAGATATCCCCATCGACGACAAGCCGACCTACGATCTCTATGCCAAGGGCGATACGTTCGGCGTGTTCCAGGTGGAAGGCGCCGGCATGCGGCGCGCGCTGGTCGACATGAAGCCCGACCGCTTCGAGGACATCATCGCCATCGTGGCGCTCTATCGCCCCGGTCCGATGGACAATATTCCCCTGTTCAACGACCGCAAGCACGGCCGCGAAGAGGTGGAATATCCCCATCCCGATCTCTCGCAGGTGCTGGACGAGACCTATGGCGTCATCGTCTACCAGGAGCAGGTGATGCAGATCGCTCAGCTTCTGTCAGGCTATTCGCTCGGCGAAGCCGACATGCTGCGCCGCGCCATGGGCAAGAAGATCAAGGCCGAGATGGATGCGCAGCGCGAGCGCTTCCGCGAGGGCGCCGTCAAATACGGGCTCAAGCAAAGCCTGGCCGACACGATTTTCGACCTCCTGGCCAAGTTTGCCAATTACGGCTTCAACAAGAGCCATGCGGCGACCTATGCGCTGGTGAGCTACCAGACCGCCTGGCTCAAGGCGCATCACCCGCACGAATTCCTCGCCGCTTCGATGACGCTCGACATGGGCAATACCGACAAGCTGGCCGAGTTCCGCAGCGAGGCCAAGCGCCACGATATCGAGCTGGTCGCGCCCTGCGTGAACACGTCCCAGGTGGTGTTCTCGGTCAAGGACAAACGCATTCTCTATGGCCTTTGCGCCGTCAAAGGTGTGGGCCGGCAGGTGGCCGAGCATATTGTCGAGGTGCGTGGCGATACCCCGTTCAAAGACCTCGGCGATTTCGCCCGGAGGGTCGATCCGCGCGTTCTCTCCAAGCGCACGCTGGAAACGCTGGCCAATGCCGGCGCCTTCGACGCTATCGTGTCGAGCCGTGAAGTTGCCTTTGCCGCTATCGAGGCGGTCATGGCCATGGCCCATTCGCTCACCACCGAGCGCAATGAGGGCCAGTGGAACATGTTCGACATGGGCGAGCCCGAGCCCATCCGCCTGCCGGCGGGCGTGCCGGCCTGGTCCACCACCGAGCGGGCCGACCGGGAACTCGCGGCTATCGGCTTTCACCTCTCGGCCCATCCGCTCGACGCTTATTCGGACCTCTTCGAGAAGCTGCGCGTGCAGCGCTGGGGCGATTTCGAGCGCGCAGTCAAGGATGGCGCCTCGGCCGGACGGCTGGCCGGCACGATCAGCGGGCGGCAGGACCGGCGCACCCGCAAGGGCACGCCGATGATGATCCTGACCCTCAGCGACCAGACCGGCAGTTTCGAAGTCATCGCCTTTTCCGAGCAGATCACCGAATTTGGCGCGCTGCTGCAGCCGGGCAAGTCGGTCATCCTGCAAGTGGGTGCCGACGAGCGCGCCGAAGGCATCAGCCTGCGCCTGCTTTCGGCTCAGGCCATTGACGGCATCGAAGACACGATCGAGCGCCGCCTCACGGTCTTTGCCGCCGACGCCAAGGCACTCGGCTCCATCAACGCCCAGCTCAAGCGGGGCGGGGAGGGCAAGGTCAACTTCGTCGTCATCCGCGACGGCGGCGCGCGCGAATACGAGATCGAGCTGCCGGGCGCCTATCGCCTCACCGCCGAAGTCGCCGGCGGCATCAAGGCGCTGGATGGCGTGACGGATGTGCGGTTACACTGAGGCTGGTTCCGTAGAACGGGGAGGGCCAAATGCCCGAGCAGCAGATTCAGTGGAAACGCATTGCCGGTAGCTTTGCCGTCATGGCGGCCTGTGCCTTCTTTCTCTTCGTGCTGGCGGCCGTCCTGAACTATCTGGCCTCGGTCGTGGGGCTGTCGAGCCAGGAACGGCTGACGGCGATCATCACCTCGCTCAGCAGTTCCTCTACGCTGCAGGCCATCATGGCCATTTGGCTGTTCACCGCGGCGCTGGCCATCGTCGCGCCCAGGCTGTGGGGCGTGCTGTCGATTGCCACGGCGTTGCTGTTCGACATCGGCTATGGCGTGCTCGGGGCGCTGACGGGCTTTGGCCTGGCCATCGGCATCTTCGGCAGCAATTGGTATGTGCTGATGTGGGCCGTCATCTACAGCCTGCTTGTCGTCGCCGGCTATTTCGCCGTGAAGCGCTGGCTGGTGAGTGACGTGCAGGCCATGGATGGGCGTGCTCGGTGGATCGTTGCCGGCATCCTGGCGATCGTCGCGCCCATCCTGCTGCTCTGGCTCTGAAAGCCGACAACAAGCCGCCGCCCGCACGCCCTTGCGCTTTTCACGCGCTTCCCCTATATCGCCCCTGCGTTTGACTGCGTGTCAGCGCGATTTCACACACGAGGCAGGCGTTTCGAGCAATCGGAAAGCCATCCGGTGGCGGGAGACCGTCGCAAGGCTTCGTGGAGGCATCAACCGGTAAACAAGGAGCAGCCATCATGGCACTGCCCGATTTTTCTATGCGTCAACTGCTCGAAGCAGGCGTCCACTTCGGTCACCAGAAGCACCGCTGGAACCCCAAGATGGAGCGCTACATCTTTGGCGTTCGCAACGACATCCACATTCTCGACCTGAGCCAGACCGTGCCGGCCCTGAGCCGCGCGCTGCAGCTTGTGTCCGACACCGTGGCCGATGGCGGTCGCGTGCTGTTCGTCGGCACCAAGCGCCAGGCCGCTCCGCTGGTGGCTGATGCCGCCAAGCAGTCGGCCCAGTACTATGTGAATTCCCGCTGGCTCGGCGGCACGCTGACCAACTGGCAGACGATCTCGAACTCGATCTCGCGCCTGCGTGAACTCGAATCGATGAGCGAAGACCAACTGGCCCTGCGCACCAAGAAGGAGCGCCTGATGATGAGCCGCGAGCAGGAACGCCTTGAGCGTGACCTGGGCGGCATCAAGGACATGGGCAATCTGCCCTCGCTCCTGTTCGTCATCGACACCAACAAGGAAGCCAACGCGATCAAGGAAGCCCGTCGCCTGGGTATTCCGGTCGTGGCCATCGTCGACACCAATTGCGATCCCGATACCGTCGACTATGCCATTCCCGGCAATGACGACGCCTCGCGCGCTCTCGAGCTTTATGTCTCGCTAGTGTCCCGCGCCGCCATCGACGGCATCGCCCGTTCGGCTTCGGGCCTCGGCTCCGATCTCGGCGCCGCGTCGGAAGCTCCGGCCGAAGAGCTGCCGAGCGACGAAGCCCCGGCCGCCGAAGCCCCGGCTGCTGCCGCCAACTAAGCGCGTTTCGCGTCTTTCGTACTGATTTGAACCAATGCGACCCCTGCAACGGGGTCGCCAAGAGGTGAACCCATGGAAATCACTGCAGGAATGGTCAAGCAGCTCCGCGACTCGACCGGCGTCGGGATGATGGACTGCAAGAAGGCCCTGGCCGAAACCAATGGCGACATGGAAGCCGCGGTCGACTGGCTGCGCACCCGTGGCCTGGCCAAGGCCGCCAAGAAGGCCGATCGCGTGGCCGCCGAAGGCCTGGTTGGCGTTGCCACTGCCGGCACCAAGGCTGCCGTCGTCGAAGTGAACTCGGAAACCGACTTCGTTGCCCGCAACGAGCAGTTCCAGGACATTGTCGGCAGCGTTGCCAAGCTGGCACTCGATGCCGATGGCGATGTGGTCAAGCTCGGCGAGATGCCGTTCCCCGGTTCGGGCCATTCGGTTTCGGCCGAACTGACCGAGGCTATCGCCAAGATCGGCGAGAACATGAACCTGCGCCGCACCGAGATCGTCTCGGTCAGCGACGGTGTGGTCGAGAGCTATATCCATAATGCCGTCAAGGGCGGGCTCGGCCGTATCGGCATTCTGGTGGCGCTCGAATCAACCGGCGACAAGGCTGCGCTCAGCACCCTTGGCAAGCAGCTCGCGATGCATATCGCCGCCGCCCAGCCGCAGGCGATTTCGCCTGAGGAACTGGATCAGGACGTTGTCGCTCGCGAGCGCGCCATCATCCTCGAGCAGGTCAAGGAATCGGGCAAGTCGGCCGAGATCGCCGAAAAGATGGTCGATGGCCGCATGCGCAAGTATTTCGAGGAAGTCACGCTCCTGGCGCAGACTTTCGTGATCGATGGCGAGACCAAGGTCCGCGATGCGATCAAGAATGCCGAGAAGGATGTCGGGGCTCCGATCACGCTGACCAAGTTCGTGCGCTATGCGCTGGGCGAGGGCATCGAGAAGGCCGAGACGGACTTCGCTGCCGAAGTGGCCGCCACGGCCGGCGTCAAGTAATACCCAACTATTCTGCGGGCAGGCCCACGGGCCTGCCCGTTGCTCTCCCGGCGGCCATGATTTGGGCGGGATCGAGCGCAAAAACCCAGCCGTTATTCACGTTCCGATGGTGCCACGCCTTCTGTTGAAGGCGATTTTGCCATAGGGTCTGCCGGGTGCCGCCGGATTCGGTGCCCCATCCATGTTCTTGTCAAAGGGGTTTGCCGATGGCGCCTGCCTACAAACGCATTCTCCTCAAGGTTTCGGGCGAGGCGCTGGCAGGGGACAATTCCTTCGGCATCGAGCCGCCTTTCCTGCAGGCCGTGGCCAAGCAGATCGCCGATGTTGCCAATAGCGGCGTCGAGATCGCCATCGTGGTCGGCGGCGGCAATATTTTTCGCGGCATGGCCGGGGCAGCCGATGGCACAGACCGGGTGACCGCCGACCTTATGGGCATGCTGGGCACCATGATCAATGCCCTGGCCCTCAGCAATGCCATTTCCCGGCAGGGCGCCAAGGCCAAGCCCTACAGCGCCGTTTCCATGCCGTCGGTGGCCGACACCTTCACCGCACGTGACGCCAAGCTGGCGCTGGAAGAGGGCTATGTCGTGGTGCTGGGCGGGGGGCACCGGCAATCCATTCTTCACCACGGATACGGCTGCCACCTTGCGCGCCATCGAGCTGGACTGCGATGTCGTGCTCAAGGGCACCAAGGTCGACGGTGTCTATTCCGAGGATCCGGTGAAGAATCCGAATGCCACGCGCTACGACACCGTCAGTTATGACGAAGTCATCGGCAAGAACCTGCGCGTCATGGATACTGCGGCCTTTGCCCTTGCCCGCGACAACGCCATGCCGATAATCGTATATGCTCTCGACGACGCGGCAGGCCTGGCGGGCGTGCTGGCGGGGACCACCCGTTCGACCCGTGTCGGCAAGCCGCTCTAGCCTGGAAGGAAGACTGATATGGCCTATGACCTCCCCGACCTGAAAAACCGCATGCAGAAGTCCATCGCTTCGCTGCGCGATGAACTGACGGGCCTCAGGACCGGCCGCGCCAGCGCCAGCCTGCTGGAGCCGGTGACCGTGGAGGCCTATGGCTCGCGCATGCCGCTGAACCAGGTTGCCACCGTGACCGTGCCGGAGCCGCGCATGCTGAGCGTGCAGGTCTGGGATCGCCAGATGGCCAATGCCGTCGAAAAGGCCATTCGCGACAGCGGGTTGGGCCTCAATCCGATGGGCGAGGGGCAGATCATCCGCGTGCCGCTGCCCGAGCTCAACGAGCAGCGCCGCAAGGAATTGGCCAAGGTGGCCCATAACTATGCCGAAGCGGCCCGTGTGGCTGTGCGCCACATCAGGCGCGACGGCATGGACGCGCTCAAGAAGGCCGAGAAGGATGGCGATCTGAGCCAGGACGATTCCCGCGTGCAGTCCGACCTGGTGCAGAAGGCCACCGACGCTGCCGTGGCCGAGATCGACCAGGTCGTTGCGGCCAAAGAAGCAGAAATCATGCAGGTCTAAGCCGACTGAACTGCGCCGGGAGGGCGTAGATGTCCATCGATCCAGCCATAGAAGCCGATATTGCGCCGCGCCCGCGCCTGCGCATTCCGATGCATCTTGGCGTGATCATGGATGGCAATGGCCGTTGGGCCGCAGCGCGCGGCAAGCGCCGCACCGAAGGTCATATCGAGGGCGTCAAGGCGCTCCGCAACCTGGTCGAATTGTGCATCAATTACGGGGTGCCGCACCTCACCGTCTTCAGTTTCTCGTCCGAGAACTGGACGCGGCCGAAGGACGAGATATCGTTTATCTTCAACCTGCTGCGGCGGTTCGTTGTATCCGACCTTCAAAGCCTGATTCGCAATAATGTGCGGGTCCGCATCATCGGCAGCCGCGCCGGGCTGGAGCCCAGCCTGGTGCGCCTGATCGATGATGTCGAGGCCAAGACGGAGGCCAATACCGGCCTGGTGCTGATCGTTGCCTTCAACTATGGCGGCAAGGCCGAAATCGCCGAGGCGACGCGCCGGATTGCCGGTGAGGTCGCAGCCGGGCGGCTGGCGCCAGAGGCCATTACCGAGGATACGATCGCCGCAGCGCTCTATACGGCCGGCCTGCCCGATCCCGATCTCATCATCCGCACCAGCGGCGAGCAGCGCATTTCCAATTTCCTGCTGTGGCAGGCGGCCTATGCCGAATTCGTCTTCGTCGATGAAAACTGGCCCGATTTCGGCGAAGCCAGCTTTATCAGGGTGCTGGAGACATTTTCGCGGCGCGACCGGCGTTTTGGTGGCATCGAGGCGGAGCGATCGTGAGTAATCCAGGCGATCCAGCGTCAGATCCTGTCGTCAGTCGCCGCCGTAGCTGGTCCGATCTGGGGCCTCGTCTCGTCTCTGCCCTGGTCCTTATCGCGCTGACGGCGACCGCCCTTTACATCGGCAGCTATGTGTTTGCCGCCGTGGTGGGCGCGGTGTTTGCCGGCGCCTATCGCGAATGGGAAACCATGGTTTCTCGCGCCCCGCTGACGCCATCAGGCATGGTGCTGGTGGGCCTGTTGGCGGTTTCCGGGGTGATCTATCCGCTGTTCGGGCCGGTGGGCACCATTTCCGTCGTTGCCCTGGCCTGTGCTGTCGCCGTGGGCATGCGCGGGGAGGGCGTGCTGTGGCGCATCCTGGGGCTGGTGACCTTTGGCGCCATCATCGTGGCGGCGTTGGCCATGCGGGGCGACACGCTGGCCGGCGTCTGGTCCGGGGTCTATCTCGGCACGGTGGTGTGGATGACCGATTCGGCGGCCTTCTTTACCGGAAGGCAGATCGGCGGGGAAAAGCTGGCGCCCGATATCTCGCCGTCCAAGACCTGGTCGGGGGCGCTGGGCGGGCTGGCGCTCGGCACCGGGGCAGGGCTCCTGGTCTGGACCTTGGTCACCGACTCCCCCCTGGTGGATCGGCCTGGTCCTGTCTGCGACGATCAGCGTGCTTGGCCAACTGGGCGATCTCAGCGAAAGTGCCATCAAGCGGCATTTCCGGATCAAGGATAGCGGCGACATCATTCCTGGCCATGGCGGGTTGATGGACCGGCTGGACAGCCTCACATTCGGCGTCTTGCTGGTGCTGCTGGTCGGGGCGCTGCATGCGGGCTACGGCTCGGTGGCCGAAGGCCTGCTCTACTGGTAGCGAATGGTGCATAGGCGCCGCATTCGCTGACGCAAGGATGCCCATGTTCGATTTTCTCTACTGGCTTCTGTCCTATGTCGTGCCGTTCCTGGCGGTGCTCACCGTCATCGTGTTCGTGCACGAAATGGGGCATTACCTGGTGGCCCGCTGGAATGGCGTGGCGATCGAGGCCTTCTCCATCGGCTTCGGGCGCGAACTGATCGGCTGGAACGACCGGCATGGCACGCGCTGGAAGATTTCGGCCATTCCGCTGGGCGGCTATGTACGCTTTGCCGGCGACATGAACGCCGCCAGCGTTCCTGACCCGGATGCCCTGGCCAAGGTGGACCCGGCACTGGCGCCGCACCTCTTCGCCAACAAGAATGTGTGGCAGCGGATTGCCGTTGTCGCGGCCGGTCCGCTGGCCAATGTCATCCTGACCTTCCTCATTCTCTACGCGCTGCTGCTGGGCTATGGGCGCTACACCATTCCCCCCGGTGGTCGGCGAAGTCATTGCCGGCTCGGTGGCCGAGACGGCCGGCCTCGAGGCCGGCGACGTCATCATCGCCGTCGATGGCTATGCCGTGCATGGTTTCGAAGATTTCCAGCGCCTGGTGGCCACCAGCCCGGAACGGCCCGTGACCATTGATCTCGAGCGCGGCAGCGCCGCTGAAACCATCGTTCTCACACCCGAGGCGGTCGAGGTGGAAGATCGCTTCGGCAACATCCAGCGGATCGGCCGAGTCGGGGTGAGCCGCGATGTCGCCGAAACCGATGTGACGCTTTACCGCCCCGGCCCGGTCGAGGCTGTCGGCATGACCGTCGAGGAGATTCGCTTCATCATCCAGCGCACAGCCGCCTTCCTGGGCGATTTTTTCGTCGGGCGCGGCGATGTCGAGCAGTTGGGCGGGCCGGTCAAGGTGGCCAAGGTTTCGGGGGAGGTGGCGACTCTCGGCATTGTCGCACTCATAAATCTCACCGCACTGCTTTCGTTAAATATCGGTATTTTCAACCTTTTGCCGGTTCCCATGCTCGACGGCGGACACCTTCTGTACTATCTGGTTGAAGCTGTCAGAGGGCGTCCGCTGAGCATGCGGGTGCAGGAAATGGGGTTCCGCTTCGGCTTTGCCCTGGTGCTTGCGCTCATGGTGTTCACGTTGTTCAACGACACACTGTTCGCCTACTTCGGAATCCTGCGTTAACACCCGGTTAACCTAGGTTTGTGAGGTGTTGCAGGAATACAAGAGCACCAATCATTTGCTAACCGCGTCGAGGCTTCCGCCTTGTCCTTGGTTAAAAAGACGGTAAAACGGTGCAATGGAGTTAGCTTGGGGGAGCGCTGTGCATGGCGATTCCTCAGGCCCGGTCGCAGAGGCAATAATAATATGATCCATCCCACCAAGCTGATGCGCGGCGCTTTTCTGGCGCTTGCGATTCTGGGTGCAGCGCCACTTGCTGGCCCCAGCATTCCGCTTCTTGGCGCTGTGACTGCTCAGGCTCAGGAACAACTGGTCGGTGCGGTGCTCTTCGAGGGCAACCGGCGTTTCTCCGATAACCAGCTTCTGGCCATGGTCGACGTGTCGGCCTCCGGCATTTTCACCCAGCAGCGTGTGGCTGCGGATATCGAGAGTATCCGCCAGGCCTATGATCGCGACGGGTTCCTTTCCGTTTCCGTGACGGCGCGGACCGAAGCGACCAGCGATGGTCGCGTTCGTGTCATCTTCACCGTCAATGAAGGCAATCGCGCGGGCATCGCGGCGATCAACTTCACCGGCAACAACGCCTTTGGCGCCAATAGCCTCAAGAGCACCATGCTCACCAAGGAAACCGGCATTCTGAGCTGGTTGTTCAAGGATGACGGCTATGACGAGCGCAAGCTTGCGGTCGATCGCGAGCGCATCCGCCTCTATTACGCCAATCGCGGCTATCCCGACGTCCAGGTGACGTCGGTTGGCGAATATGATGCCAGCAAGAACGCCTACTTCATCAACTTCACCATCAATGAAGGCCAGAAGTACGCATTCTCCAATGTCGGCATCGAGACCAGCATTGCAGGCCTCAACACCGATGCCCTCACGGGTGTGGTGCAGACGGGGAAGGGCAGTGCCTATTCCGCCAGCGACCTGCAGGCCTCGATCGAGGACATGGCCTACGAAGCCACCGTCCAGGGCTATTCCTTCGTCGACGTTCGGGCCCGGCTCGATCGCGACGTGACGAATGGCACGTTCAACGTGACCTATCTCGTGGATGAGGGTGCGCGGCTCTATGTCGAGCGCATCAACATCACCGGCAATACCAAGACGCGTGACTTCGTCATCCGTCGTGAGCTGGAGTTCGCCGAAGGCGAC
Organism: Devosia ginsengisoli; assembly: GCF_007859655.1. Classification (NCBI taxonomy): domain Bacteria; kingdom Pseudomonadati; phylum Pseudomonadota; class Alphaproteobacteria; order Hyphomicrobiales; family Devosiaceae; genus Devosia; species Devosia ginsengisoli. The sequence continues at coordinate 1,291,015 of NZ_CP042304.1, read as the reverse complement.
CCCTTCAACCGTGCCCTGGTGGTGCGTGGCCGCGAGCATATCAACGATCTCGGCTTCTTCTCGGCTGTCGATGTCACCACGGGTCCGGGCTCTGCGCCCGACAAGGTGGTGGTCAATATCGCCGTGACGGAAACCTCGACCGGTGAATATGGCGCGACGGCCGGTTACTCCACCACCGACGGTGTGCTGGGCGAAGTCTCGCTGACCGAGCGTAACTTCCTGGGTCGTGGCCAGTATCTGCGTGCCGCCATCGGCGCTTCGCAGGCCGGCCGTACCTTCGACTTCTCGTTCACCGAACCCCGCTTCATGGGCCTCAAGGTTTCGGCTGGCGTCGATGTCTATCATCGCATCACCGAAGAAACCTCGACCGGCTTCTATGGTTCGCAAGCGACCGGTGGCCAGTTCCGCCTTGGCATTCCGCTGACGGCCGATCTGTCCGGCACCGTGTTTGCCGGCATGGAGCGCAAGGTCATTGTCGACAAGGATCCCGATAACTCGCTGCTCGTGGTCAATGGCCATGAGTTCTACAAGGGCTTCATCGGCTACACGCTGACCTGGAACAGCCTCGACGACAACAAGTCGCCGACCGAGGGTCTGCTGGCCACCTTTACGCAGCAGTATATCGGCTGGGATCACAGCCTGATCAAATCCGAGGCGCGGGCGCGCTACTTCATGCCTCTCATCGAGGATAGCGGTATCGTCGCCAGTGTTCGTGGTCAGGCCGGTATCATCAACGATCTGAGCGGCAATGGTGTCCACTCTGTGGAAGCCTTCAGCCCCGGTTCCCAGCTCATTCGTGGCTTCGAAGGTCGTGGCCTTGGCCCGCGTATCGTGAATGGCGCCAATGGCGAGTTCCTCGGTGCGGTGGCCTATGCCGGCGTGTCGGCCGAGGTGCAGTTCCCGCTGCCGGGCATTCCCGAGAGCTACGGCCTCAGCGGTGCGGTCTGGGCGGATGCGGCCTGGGTTGATGGCGTGAATACGCCGCGCCTTGATGGCAATGCGATCGACCCGGGTAGTGTCGACGTGCCGTGGCGGACCTCGATCGGCGCCTCGCTGATCTGGGACAGCCCGTTCGGCCCGCTGCGTGGCGACTTCGCCCACGTGCTGAACAAGTCGACTTCGGACCGGACTCAGGTCTTCCAGCTGACCATGTCCACCTTGTTCTAGCCGTCGTGGCATGAGACAGTTCATTGAGCCGCGGGCGGCATGCACCGCGGCTCAATTCTTTTTAAGTGACACTGATGGTCGACACCCGTTTTCATCGTTTTGCCGGCCCGTCCACAATCGGTGCCATTCTGACGGCTCTGGATCGCAAGGATCTGTTGGCCGGCCTCGCCAATGCCGATCTGTCGATCGAGGGCGTGACCGAGCTCGATCTGGCGAGTAGCGGCGATCTGGCCCTCGCGGCGCATACCGATTATGTCGAGGAACTGCGCGCCACATCGGCCGGCGCGGTTCTGGTGCTGCCGGCTTTGCGCGAGATGGTGCCGGCCCACAGCCTCGCCATCGCCGTCGACAAGCCGCACCAGCTCTTCGCCGATATCCTCGATCACCTCTATCCGGCCAATACCCGCTCCATCATTGCTTCCGGCCGGGACGACCTGGGCGCGCCGGTCTTCGAGCGCGACGTATCGATCGGCTCCAATGTGGTGGTCGGGCCAGGCGTCGAGATCGGCCGTGGCACCGTCATCGGGGCCAATACGGTCATCGGTGCCGGTGTCACTATCGGTCGCAACTGCATTATCGCGGCCAATGCCACTATCGACTGCGCCCATATCGGCAATGAGGTGGTGATCCATTCTGGCGTGCGCATCGGCACCGAGGGTTTCGGCTGGCTCGATTTCGGGCAGTCCAACCGCAAGGTGCCGCAACTGGGCCGGGTGCTCATCCAGGACCGGGTCGAGATCGGCGCCAATTCCACCATCGACCGCGGCGCCCTGGGCGACACGATGATCGGGGAAGGCACCAAGATCGATAACCTCGTGCAGATCGGCCACAACTGCAAGATCGGCCGCGCCTGCCTCATCGCCGCGATGAGCGGGTTGTCGGGGTCGACCATTGTCGAGGATGGCGTGCTGATGGGCGGCGGCGTGGGTACGTCGGGTCACCTGACCATCGGCGCCGGCTCGGTGGTGCATGGCCGCGCCGCGGTGACCAAGAACTGGCCGCCAGGCAGCAAGCTTGCCGGTGCGCCGGCGCAGGATATAAGAGATTTCTGGCGTGAAATCGCCACGATGCGGAAACTTTCCAAGGGGGACAAGCGGGGATGACCGACAGCGCACCAGCCAGCACTGAACTCGGGGCAATGAGTATTGCCGAGATCCTGCAGAGCCTGCCGCATCGCTATCCGTTTCTGATGATCGACCGGATCGTCAAGATCGACCGCGACGAGACCGCCGTGGGCATAAAGAACGTGACGTTCAACGAGCCCATCTTCCAGGGGCATTTTCCCGAGAATCCGGTATTTCCGGGCGTGCTGATCATCGAGGGCATGGCCCAGACGGCTGGCGCCATCGTCATCAAGCATGATTCCGGCACAGGCAAGAAAAACATCGTGCTGATGCTGGGCGTCGACAAGGCCAAGTTCCGCAAGCCGGCCGGGCCGGGGGACACGATCGAGTTCCATATCGCCAAGATACAGCGCCGCCGCAATGTCGGCCGCTACGAGGCCAAGGCCATGGTTGACGGGGTGATCATCGCCGAAGCCGAAATCACGGCGATGATCATCGAGGCGGCTTCGTGAGCTCTCCGGTCGTTCACCCGACGGCCATCGTCGGCTCGGGCGCACAGCTCGGCCAGGGGGTGAAGATCGGTCCCTATTGCATTGTCGGCGACAATGTCGTGCTGCGCGACAATGTCGAACTGCTCTCGCATGTGTCGATCGATGGCCATACCGTGCTTGGCGCGGACAGCAAGGTATTCCCCTTCGCCTCGATCGGCCATGAGCCGCAGGATCGCAAATATCATGGCGAAGCGTCGCGGGTGGAAATCGGCGAGCGCTGCGTCATCCGTGAGTCGGCGACGATCAATCCGGGCACCGAAGGCGGCGGCATGGTGACCAGGATCGGCAATGATTGCCTGATCATGGCCGGCGCCCATGTGGCGCATGATGCCATCCTGGGCAACAATGTCATCATGGCCAATTATGTCGGCATCGCCGGCCATTGCCAGATCGGCGACAATGTCACCTTCGGCGGCATGTGTGTCGTGCACCAGTTTACGCGCGTCGGGGCGCATGCCTTTGTCGGCGCCGCGTCGATGGTGGATGGCGATATCATCCCCTATGGCATGGCGGTCGGCAATCGCGCCTCGCTGACCGGGCTGAACCTGATCGGCCTCAAACGCCGCAAGTTCGATCGCGAGGCGATTCACCACCTGCGCGCCGCTTACCGGCTGATCTTTGCCAGCGAGGGCACCCTGCGCGAGCGCGTCGAGGATGCCGCCGAGCTGTTCAAGAACGACCCGCTGGTCCAGGACGTGGTCGCCTTCATCGCCGCGGCGTCGGATCGGCCGATCCTGCTGCCGCGCAACGGCCACGATGTCGACTAGATGAGTGCTCCGGCAGGCGCTGGTCAACCGGGGGACGAGCATCTCAAGCTCTTCATTCTCGCCGGCGAGCCCTCCGGTGATCGCATAGCGGCCGATCTTGTCGCGCGCCTGCAGCAACGCGTGCCGCTGGCTTTCATTGGCGTCGGTGGCCATGAGCTCGAGGCCTTGGGCCTGCGCTCGCTGTTTCCCATGCGTGACCTGGCTGTCATGGGCGTCACCGATGTGCTGCTGCGCCTGCCGCTGCTGCTCTGGCGCCTCGAGCAGACGGCGCGCGCCATCAAGGCTGCCAGGCCCGACATCGTCGTGCTCGTCGATTCCCAGGATTTTTCGCGCCTGCTGGCCAAGCGGCTGAAGCGCCTCGGCTACAAGGGGAAACTCATCCTCTACGTCGCGCCGTCTGTCTGGGCGCGGGCGCCGCAGCGCGCCGCCAAGCTCAAGCCGCTCTTCGAGGAAGTGCTGGCCGTGCTGCCGTTCGAACCTGCTGTGATGCAGCGCCTCGATGGGCCGCCCACCTGCTATGTCGGCCATCCGGCCCTGGCGGAGCGATTGGCGCGGGACGCCGTGGAAAGTGGCCCGCTGGTGCTGCTGCCCGGCAGTCGCGACGGCGAATTGCGCCGTCATCTGCCGGTGTTCCGGCAGGTGGTCGGCCAGATCGGCTCTCATCCCGTCATCGACGATATTGTCATCCCGACATTGCCGGGGCTGCATGAACGGCTGGAGCGCGAGGTCGCGGATTGGCCGGTTCCGGTGCGCATTGTCTCCGACCGTGCGGCGCGGGCCGATATCTATCGGCAGGCCGCGCTGGCACTGGCTGTCTCCGGCACGGTGACGCTGGAGCTGGCTTTGGCGCAGGTGCCCATGGTCGTGACCTATGTGCTCGATCCGCACCAGGCCCGCATCTATGACGCGCATGGTCGCCCGCCGGTCTCGCTGCCCAATCTCATCCTGGGCCGTATCGCCGTGCCCGAACTGGTGCAGAACGTGCCCGATGCCGACGCCATGCTGGCCGCGGTCCAGACCATGCTCGACAATAAAAAAGCCCGCCAGGACCAGATTGCGGCCTTTGGCGAGCTTTCAGATCTCATGGAAAGCGGCGAAGCCGATTTCCCGCGGCAGGACCCGGCAGACCGGGTCCTGGCCCATTGGCATCAGCGGGCGCTGAGCGCCTCGTAGTCGCGGGCCGGCGAGCCATCATAGAGCTGGCGCGGGCGGCCGATCTTCTTCTGCGGATCGGCGATCATTTCCTTCCACTGGCTGATCCAGCCAACGGTGCGGGCGACCGAGAACAGCACGGTGAACATCGAGGTCGGGAAGCCGATGGCTTCCAGGATGATGCCCGAATAGAAATCGACATTGGGATAGAGCTTGCGCTCGATGAAGTAGGGGTCCTCGAGCGCGATCTTCTCGAGCTCCTGGGCCACCTGCAGCGTCGGATTGTTGTGAACGCCCAGCAGGTCCAGCACTTCCTTGGCGGTCTTCTGCATCACGGTCGCGCGCGGGTCGAAGTTCTTGTAGACCCGGTGGCCGAAGCCCATCAGCTTGAAATTGTCGGACTTGTCCTTGGCGCGGGCGATGAATTCGGGAATGCGGTCAACCGTGCCAATTTCCTTGAGCATGTTGAGCGCCGCCTCGTTGGCGCCACCATGGGCCGGGCCCCACAGGCAGGCCACGCCGGCCGCGATGCAAGCGAAGGGATTGGCATCGGACGAGCCGGCCAGGCGCACCGTCGAGGTCGAGGCATTCTGCTCGTGATCGGCATGCAGGGTGAAGATCAGGTCCATCGCCTTGGCGATGGTCGGGTTCACCTTGTATTCCTCTGCCGGCACCGAGAAGCACATATGCAGGAAATTGGACGCGTAATCGAGGTCGTTGCGCGGATAGACGAAGGGCTGGCCCACCGAATATTTGTACGCCATGGCCGCAATGGTCGGCATCTTGGCGATCATGCGGATCGAGGCGATCTCGCGCTGCTGCGGGTCGTTGATGTCGGTGGAGTCGTGGTAGAAGGCCGCCATGGCGCCGACCACGCCGGTCATCACTGCCATGGGGTGGGCATCGCGACGGAAGCCGCGGAAGAAATAGTGCATCTGCTCATGCACCATGGTGTGGCGGGTCACCAGCTGCTCGAATTCGGCCATCTGGGCCTTGGTGGGCAGCTCGCCATAGAGCAGCAGGTAACAGACTTCGAGATAGTTGCTCTTGTCGGAGAGCTGTTCGATCGGGTAGCCGCGATAGAGGAGCTGGCCCTGGTCGCCGTCGATATAGGTGATGGCGCTGTCGCATGCCGCCGTCGAGGTGAAACCCGGGTCGTAGGTGAACATGCCGGTCTTGGCGTAGAGCGATCGGATGTCGATCACGTCAGGGCCTACCGTGCCGGACAGTACCGGGAATTCGTGGGTCTGGTCCCCGATGACGAGTTTGGCGACTTTTTCGGTCATTGAGCTCTCCTCGAAGGCCTCCGCGTCCGCAATGATTCCGGTCGCTCGAAGCCGTAAACTGGGCAGATATAGCTGCTGCGCAGGGGTATCAGTTTTTACCCTTCCGACGCAACCAATGGGTAAGCAAGGCTTACCCTCCGATTAGCACTAGACAGCGCTCGTTTGATCCTCAAGACGAGCCATACTTTCGTCCCGTCCGATGAGCACCATAACCTCGAAAATCCCCGGCGACACGGTGCGTCCGGTGAGCGCCGCGCGAAGCGGCTGGGCCAGCTTGCCCAGCTTGAGTCCCTTGGCCTCGGCCAGGGCCCGCATGGCCGCATCGATCGCCGGCACCGACCATTCGTTGAGGCCACGCAGCACCTCGGCCATGTCCCTGAGCACGGCCCGTGTCTCCGGCGTCAGCAAGGCTGCCGCCGCGGCATCGATAGCAAGCGGGCGTGACGCATAGATGAACTGGGCCAGGTCGATCAGCTCCAGCACCGTCTTGGCGCGCGGCTGCAATTCGGGCAGGGCCGTAAGAACCGTCTCCTTGTTGGCCGAAAGCCCGTCGACATCGGCCTGCCGACCCACTTCGGCTGATGTCGCCAGCATCACGTCATAGAGATAGGCCGGGGCCGCCTCGCGGATATAGTGGCCGTTGATATTCTCGAGCTTGACGAAATCGAAGCGCGCCGCGCCCTTGTTGAGGCCTTCCAGGCTGAACCACTCGACCATCTGCTCGGTCGAGAAAATTTCATCGTCGCCATGGCTCCAGCCCAGGCGGGCGAGGTAGTTGCGCAGGGCTTCGGGTAGATAGCCCATCTGCCGATAGGCTTCCACGCCCAGCGCGCCGTGGCGCTTGGAGAGCTTGGCGCCATCAGGGCCGTGGATCAGCGGGATATGCGCCATCTCGGGCACGGTCCAGCCCATGGCATTGTAGATGACGATCTGGCGGGCGGCATTGGTCAGGTGGTCGTCGCCGCGGATGATATGCGTTACGCCCATGTCGTGGTCATCGACCACCACGGCATGCATATAGGTCGGCGTGCCGTCCGAGCGCAGGATGATGAAATCGTCCAGGTTCTCGGCCTTGAACACGACCTTGCCCTGCACATGGTCGTCCACCACGATATCGCCTGACAGTGGCGCCTTGATGCGGATCACCGGCGCCACGCCATCCGGCGCCTCGCTCTGGTCGCGGTCGCGCCAATAGCCGTTATAGCGCGGCGGCTTGCCGGCGGCGCGGGCCTCCTCGCGCATCTGGTCCAGTTCGGCCGGCGAGCAGTAGCAGTAATAGGCGTGGCCCATCTTCACCAGTTCATGGGCCACTTCGGCATGGCGCGCAGCGCGGCCGAACTGGCTGATCGGCTCGCCATCCCAGGTCAGGCCGAGCCATTTGAGCCCGTCGACCAGCGCGGTCACGGCGGCTTCGGTCGAGCGTTCGCGGTCGGTGTCCTCGATGCGCAGCAGCATCTTGCCGCCCTTGTTCTGGGCATAGGCCCAACTGAACAGGGCCGTGCGGGCGCCACCGATATGCAGGTAGCCGGTGGGCGAAGGGGCGAAACGGGTAACGACCTGGGACATGAGACCGGAAAGTTTGGAGGATTTGTGGGCCGTGTGTAGCATAGCGCGGCACGAGCGCAAGGGCGGGGGCAAAGCGGGTGCTGGAGGCGGAAACACGCGAGCGCGACACCGGCATTGCGCCTGTGGCGGTGGGGACGCCATCAGGCCAGCGCCTGCCGGCGCTCTGGTCGCGACCGGCTACCGCTACCGGTCTCGCCGACGCCGCTGTTACCCGCCGACTTTTCGTGCTGCTGCCCTTCGCCATGATTGCCGGCCTCATCGCCTATGCCGTGCTGCCGGGCGAGCCGGAACCACAGGCGCTGCTGGCCATCGGCCTTGCCTTGGCCCTGCTCACCGTGCTGCTCAGGCGCTCGATCACCCTGCCGCTGGCCGGCCTGCTCGTCGCGGCATGGGTCGGGTTCTGCCTGTTGCCGCTGCATGGGCTGTGGTTCGGCACCACCATGCTGACGCGGCCCGCCTATGGGCTTTACGAGGCGCGGGTGGACGAGATCGTTTCGGCCACACCGGAAACCCGCCGTGTCGTTGTCTCGAGCCTTACCCCGCTGGCCGATGATCGGCCGCTTCCCATAGTTCGTGCCCGGCTGGTCGTGCCGCCCGAGCCGCCGCTGGCGCCGGGCGATATCATCCGCGCCAAGCTGCGGCTGGCCCCGGTCCCCGGGCCGATCCTGCCCGGCGCCTTTGACGGGCAGTTCCACGCCTATTTCGCCGGCATCGGCGCCTATGGCAATGTCACCAGCGGTTTCGAACTGGTGCGCCACGGCGATAGTTTTGACGCCACCCGTGCCATCGAAGGCCTGCGCATGGCCATCGGCGCCCGCATCGATGCGGTGCTCGACGGGCCCTCCGCCGCCATCGGCCGAGCCATGGTGGTGGGCGACCAGAGCGGCATCGACGACGCCACCCGCGACGTCATGGCGGCGTCCGGCCTGGCCCATATCTATTCGATTTCGGGCCTCCATCTATCCATCGTTGCCGGCGGTACCTTCTTCCTGCTGCGCCTGCTATTGGCGTCCATTGCCGCCACGGCCACGCGCTGGCCGGTCAAGAAGATCGCTGCCGTCGCCGGACTCGTCGCTGCGGCCGGCTATCTGCTGCTGGCCGGCGGCCTCGCCAATGTGCCGGCGCTCCGCTCCACCATCATGCTGGCGCTGATCTTCGGTGCCGTGCTGGCTGGCCGGCGGGCGCTGACCATGCGCAATGTGGCCATCGCGGCTTTGGCGATAACAGTCATCGATCCGGCCAGCATATTCCGCGCCAGCTTCCAGCTCTCCTTCGCGGCCGTGGTGGCGCTGATCGGCATCTACGAAATGCCGCGCCCGCCGCCGGCTGCGGACCGCAACTGGGGCAGGCGGCTATGGGCCACCATCTGGGCCACGGCACTGACCAGCTTCATCGCCGGCACCGCCACGCTGCTGTTCTCGGCCTATCACTTCCAGCAGACCGCGCCGCTCGGCGTCTTGGGCAATGTGCTGGTCCTGCCGGTGGTCAGCCTCGTCATCATGCCCTTCGCCGTGCTGTCGGTTCTCGCCATGCCCTTCGGCATCGAAGCGCCTTTCGTGGCCGTCATGGGCTGGGGCATAGACCGCATGGTCGATGGCGCCGAGCTGGTTGCCGGGTGGAGCGAGGGGCTGACCGGTAACCCTTTGCTGACCGGTCTGGCGCTGGTCATCGGCCTCGTGGCCCTGGCCTGGTTCGCCTTCCTCAACTCCTGGTGGCGGCTGCTCGGCCCCGCTCTGGCGATCCCGCTGATCCTGCTGGTGGGGCTCGATCAACGCCCCGATATCCTCATCGCCGACAGCACACAGGCCGTGGCGCTGCGCACTGAAGCCGGCATGGGCCTCATCACCGGCCGCACCGGCAGCTTCGCCACCGAGGTCTGGAGCGAGCATTATCAGGAGCCGATCGCCGCAAAGGCCGATGGCACATTGTGCGACAGCCTGGGCTGCATCGCCACTACCGACCGCTTCTCGGTCGCGGTGATCCGCAATGGCGCCGCCTTTGCCGAGGATTGCGGTCGCAACGACCTCGTCATCGCCCGCATCCGTGCGCCGGTGACCTGCGCCGGCAGTCAGGTGATCGACGCCGATGCGCTGGCGGCCGGCGGCGTGCACTGGCTGCGCTGGAATGCGGGGGCAGGGCGGTTCGATATCCGCCCCGCCATTCCCAATCTCACCCGGCCCTGGCGAGTCGTGCCACGGTGACGCCGGCGGCGGGCATTTCGGCCGTGCCCAGCACATAACCCGCTTCGTCGGTTGCGGCATTCAGCGCCGCCGGCCCGGCACCGTAATTTACATAGATACGGAACCCGTCGCGCGTCCGGCAACGCACACCCGCCGGCAGGTTGAGCGTCGGCGTATCGGTTTCGGCGAGCAGGTAGTCCACCACGCGCTGCACCAGCGCCCGGTTGCCGCTGGCGCCGAGGTAATAGAGCTTGCCCTGGTTGACCAGCACCGGCCAACCATCCACATCCTCGATCACCACATTGGCCCTGGTCTCGATGCGCTCGCGCCAGTGGTGGATGGCCCCGCTGCCCCGCACCTCGATATCGAGCGCCGGGTCGAGACTGTCGATCCGCGCCACCTTCACATCGAGCAGGTTGCTCGGCAGGTCCGGCGCCAGATTGGCCGGAATGGCAAAATTCTCGGTCTTGGAGCCCGAACGCGGCCCGATCAGCAGGTGTCCGTCGAATTCGGTGATGGCCTCCCGCAGGGCGTCATTCCAGGCGAACAGCGCCGGAATAGCGACGATGTCATAGCCGGCAAAGCTCTTCGTGCTCGGCGGCAGGATGTCGATATCGATGCCGTGCTTGCGGAAGGCGGCATAAAGCGCCCGGACATGGGCGCCATGGGAAAAGCCCTTGGCCTGGGGCTGGATTTCCCAGGCCCACTCGCTCTGATAGTCGAAGACCAGCGCGACGCGGCCCTTGTTGGCCAGACCGTCCAGCGCAACGCTTTTCAGTTCCTCCGCCACCTGCATCGCTTCATGATAGGCCGGCGCCGGCTCGCTGTCGGGCCGCAGCAGGCCGGCATGCATCTGCTCCTGCGCAAAGGGCGCCTGCCGCCAGCGGAAATAGGTCACCACTTCGGCGCCATGGGCAAAACCCTCCCAGGCCCAGAGCCGCGCCATGCCGGGCAGGGGATCGGGGTTGAACTGCGCCCAGTTCACCGGGCCGGGCTGCTGTTCCATGATCCACCAGCGGCCATGGCCCACAGCGCGATAGAGATCGTGGTGGAAGGCGGCATTGTCAGGATCGCCCTGGCGCATATAGAGCCGCTTGATCTCGTCCGGCTCGTCGCTGACCGCCAGATGCCCGATCGGGTAGCTGTCCCAACTGGCGATATCGAGCGTTTCGGCCACGTCGTAATGGTCGAATTCGGTATAGCGCGACATGAAATTGTGAATGACCGGCAGGTCCGGCCGCCGTGCCTTCAGGATATCGAACTGCACCTTATTGAAGGCCGCCACCTGGTCCGAGGCATAGCGGCGGAAATCGAGGTCATGCGCCGGCGCCGCCTCGCAGACCAGCAGGTTCGGCAGGCCCACCTGCTCGAAACTGTTGTAATCCATCGACCAGAACACCGCGCCCCAAGCCTGGTTCAGCGCATCCACATTGCCATATTTCTCCGCCAGCCATTGCCGGAAGCCGGCCTCGGCGGAAGGCGAATAGGAATAGGTCGTGCCGTGGCAGCCATATTCATTGTCGGTCTGCCAGGCGCCGAGGGCAGGGTGGTCGCCCACGGCATCGGCCAGCAGGCGCGTGATGCGCCCGGCCTCTTCGCGATAGCCGAGATGGCTGAAATCATAGTGCCGGCGCGAGCCGAAGCCGCGGCGGCGCCCCTGCGCATCCACTGCAAGCATGGCGGGGTGCTTGTCGACCATCCAGCGCGGCGGCGTGGCCGTCGGCGTGCCGAACACCACTTTGAGCCCATGCCGCCCCAGCACGTCCATGGCCCGGATGATCCAGTCGAAGGTCAGCTTGCCGGGCGTCGGCTCCAGCTTCGACCAGGCGAATTCCCCGATGCGTACCCACTTGATGCCCACCTCGGCCATGCGCGCCGCGTCGCGCTCCCACACATCTTCCGGCCAATGTTCGGGATAATAGCAGACGCCGAGTGCGGGGGTGGTCATGACAGAGGTCTCAGAGAGCGATGGGCGTTTCAGGCTGGCCGGCGACATCCACCGTGATGGCGAACAGGCTTCCGGCATGTTTTTCGGCGGCGAGCTGTTCGGCGCTCAGATTCTTGGCGGCCGTGGTGATGAACAGCGTCTTGAGGTCCGCCCCGCCGAAAGCCGGGCAGGTGACCTGGCTGACCGGCACTTCCACCACGCGGTCCACCGAACCGTCAGGCGCATGGCGCACCACGCAGGAGCCGCCCCAGCGGGCGTTCCACAGGTAGCCTTCGCTATCCACCACGGCGCCATCGGGCCAGCCGCGATGCCCCTCGATATCGGCAAACAGCGTCCACTCGCCCACCGGCAGCCCGGTTTCCGGGTCGGTGGCGCATTGGAGGATCTTGCGGGTCGGCGTATCGGTCCAGTAAGCGATGCGCCCATCCGGCGAAAAACAGGTGGCGTTGGGTATCCTTATGCCCGACTTGAGCGTGGTCAGCGTTCCGGCGCGGTAGTGATAGACCGAACCGACAGGGGCTTCCTCGTCGACCTTGCCCATCGTGCCGATCCAGAAGGCGCCCGAGGGGTGTACCCGGCTGTCATTGGTGCGAGTGATAGGGTTGTCGGCCTCGATCTCGTTGATGCGGTTCATGCCGCCGCTGGCCAGGTCGAATTCCTTGAGCCCGGTCTCGGTCGCCAGCACCAGCATATGGTCGTCCAGCACGGCGGCGGCGGCCACGGTCTCGTTGAACAGCCAGCTATCGGCCACCTCGCCGTCGGCGGTCACGGCAAACAGCGTCTGCTCGTTGATGTCGAAGAAGAACAGTTGCTGGCGGCCCTGATGCCAGATCGGACCTTCGCCCAGTTGGCACTGGCTGTCGAACAGCAGGCTTGCTGTAGCGCTCATGCAGCCTTCCCCGCATCATAGGCGGCAACGGCGGCAGCGGCGCGCTCGGCCACCTGGGCGGCGTCCATGCCGGGCTTGTAGATATAGGTGCCCAGCCCGAAGCCAGTGCAACCGGCGGCGAAATATTCGCCGAAATTGTCCGGATTGGCGCCGCCCACGGCATAGACCGGCAGTTCGGGCGGCAGCACTGCCTTCATCGCCTTGATGCCCTTGGGGCCGAGCACTTCGGCGGGGAAGAATTTGAGCCCGGTCGCCCCGGCCTTGATGGCGCGGAAGGCGTCGGTCGGGGTGAATACACCGGGATAGGACAGCATCTGCAGCCGCACGGTTTCCTCGATCACCTGCTTGTTGGTGTCGGGCGAAACCACGAAGGTGCCCCCGGCATCCGAAACGGCCCAGACATGCTTCTTGCTGAGCACGGTTCCCGCCCCGATGGCGGCTTCGTCGCCCAGCGTATTGGAGGCCAGCGCAATGCTGGTCAGCGCGTCGGGCGAATTGAGCGGCACTTCGATCATGGTGATGCCGGCGGCGATAAGCGCCTTGCAGACATCCAGCGTTTCGTTCGGCGTGATGCCCCGCAGGATGGCGATGATGTGGCGGTGGTCCATACTAGTCACTCCTAGGCGGCGAAGCTGCGCGCGGCCTTGAGGCCGGCCAGCACGATTGCGGTGGCGTCCATGGGCTCGCCCCGGGCGCCGGCCATGGCCAGCACTTGCGCATAAAGCGCGCTCAGCGCCGGCGAGCCGATCAATGGCACAGGCTGGTCGCCGATCAAATGACGGTTGCTGCCGATTTCGGTGCCGACAAGCAATCCGGAGAGATAGCCCGCGCACCAGTCCGGCTGGCGGCCTGACAGGAGCGAACCGGCCCTCACCTGGAACAGCGTGCCCAGCAATTGCTCGGGGTGATCCAGCCCGGCCGCCGCGCCGGCCGCAAAACCTTCGGCCCGGCCCGGCCCATCGAGATCGCCGGTCAGCGAGTGGCGCAGCACCGAATGGGTGCGCAGCACTTCGAACATTTCCCCGGTCATCGCCGTCGAGAACTGCTCGATGCGGGTGCCCGACAATTGCGCCCATTTCGAATGCGTGCCGGGCATGCAGACCACGCCGGAAAAGCCCGGCGTCAGCGCTGCCAGGCCCAGCAACTGGGTTTCCTCGCCGCGCATCACATTGTCGGCGCCTGCCTTCTGGCACACGCCGGGCAGGATGGCGGGGGCGATGCGCGGATCGGGCATGGTCGGGCGCACGGCGCCATCCAGCAGGCCGCGCAAATCGGTCGGCGCTTCGAGATAGGGGGCTTCGAGCCACCCCTGGCGTGCGCCGGCCATGCCGCAGATCAGCACGTCGAGCGGCCCGCTGCGGGCAGGGGCCACATTATCCAGCAGTTCGTCCAGAGCGGCGGGAAATTCCTCCCGCGCCAGCTTTCCCATGCCCTTGGGCGAGGTTTTCTTGAACGTCACCGCGCCATTGGGGCCGATGCCCCAGGCGCGCAGGTTGGAGGTGCCCCAGTCCACGGCCACCCAGTCTACGATCTCACTCACGTATTTCCCTCATCGCGGCAGGCTCGACGCGGCGCGACCCTAAAGGCTGGCGGCCGTTTCAGCCAGCCCGATTCTGCGCTGCAGAACAGCCCGGATTATCAGCTCCGGTCCCCTCGTTTGGTAAGATTTTCAGGGCGTTGGGGAATATCGGGCGGTGTGCCGGCCATTTGTATGATTTTTTACTCGGAATCGCCTTCACTCTGGCGTAAGCCATGTTAGAACGGCTCCAAACGGCGGGCAGTGTCGCGCACCGCGGACCCGAGAGGAAAGATGAAATGACTGCAGGCAATGGCTCCGGCGAGGCGCCCAAAAAGTTGCGTTCGCGCGCCTGGTTCGACAATCCCGACAACCCTGATATGACCGCGCTCTATCTCGAGCGCTACATGAATTTCGGCGTGTCGCGCGAAGAGCTGCAGTCGGGCAAGCCGATCATCGGCATCGCCCAGACCGGGTCGGACCTTTCCCCCTGCAACCGCCACCATATCGTGCTGGCCGAGCGCGTGCGCGAAGGCATCCGCGAGGCAGGCGGTATCGCTATCGAATTTCCGGTCCATCCGATCCAGGAAACCGGCAAGCGCCCCACTGCCGGCCTCGACCGTAACCTGGCCTATCTCGGCCTGGTCGAAGTGCTCTACGGATACCCGCTCGATGGCGTCGTGCTCACCATCGGCTGCGACAAGACCACGCCGGCCATGCTGATGGGCGCGGCGACCGTCAATATCCCCGCCATCGCCCTTTCGGTCGGCCCCATGCTCAATGGCTGGCACAAGGGCGAGCGCACCGGCTCGGGCACCATCGTGTGGAAGGCGCGCCAGATGATGGCGGCCGGCGAGATCGACTATGCCCAGTTCATCGAGCTGGTGGCCTCCTCGGCCCCCTCGACCGGCTTCTGCAACACGATGGGCACGGCGTCGACGATGAATTCGTTGGCCGAGGCCTTGGGCATGCAATTGCCCGGCTCGGCCGCCATTCCCGCGCCCTACCGCGATCGCCAGGAAATGGCCTATCGCACCGGCAAGCGCATCGTCGACATGGTGCATGAGGACCTCAAGCCCTCCGACATCATGACCAAGGACAATTTCCTCAACGCCATCGTGGTCAATTCGGCCATTGGGGGCTCGACCAATGCGCCGATCCACATCAATGCCATTGCCCGCCATATCGGCGTCGAGCTCAATATCGACGACTGGCAGAAGCATGGTCACAAGGTGCCGCTGCTGGTGAACCTGCAGCCGGCCGGCGAATATCTGGGCGAGGACTTCTATCATGCCGGCGGCGTGCCGGCGGTGGTCAATGAACTGATGGGGCAGGGGCTGATCCGCGAGGGTGCGCCTACCGTCAACGGCAAGCCCATCGGTGAGAATTGCCGCGCCACCACCATCCAGGACGACAAGGTCATCCGCCATTTCGACAATCCGCTCAAGGCGGAAGCCGGATTCCTCGTGCTGCGCGGCAACCTCTTCGACAATGCCATCATGAAGACATCAGTGATCTCGTCCGAGTTCCGCGACCGCTACCTTGCCGATCCGGCCCATCCCGGCATGTTCGAGGGCAAGGCGGTGGTGTTCGACGGCCCCGAGGACTACCACCACCGCATCGACGATCCCTCGCTGGAGATTGACGAGAACACCTTGCTGTTCATGCGTGGCGCCGGCCCCATCGGCTATCCGGGCGCGGCCGAAGTGGTCAACATGCGGCCGCCGGCCTATCTCATCAAGAAGGGCATCCATTCGCTGGCCTGTATCGGCGATGGCCGCCAGTCCGGCACATCGGGCTCACCCTCCATCCTCAATGCCTCGCCCGAAGCCGCTGCCGGTGGCAATCTCGCTATCCTCAAGACCGGCGATCGCGTGCGCATCGACCTCAACAAGGGCCAGGCCAATATCCTCATCTCCGACGAGGAAATCGCCACGCGCCGTGCCGCGCTCGAAGCGGCGGGGGGCTACAAATTCCCCCGGCACCAGACGCCCTGGCAGGAAATCCAGCGCGGCATTGTCGGCCAGTTGGGCGACGGCGCCATTCTCGAGCCGGCCGAAAAATACCAGCGCATTGCCCAGACCAACGGCATTCCGCGCGACAATCACTGATCGCCAATAATCGAGAAGGGCCCGTACCATTGGTGCGGGCCCTTTGCTTTGGGCCGCCGTAACCGGATCGGCCTCTATGCTATAGACACAGCAGATATTCGGGGACCACGCCATGACAGAGCCAACGCACGACGCGCAAACCGGCCCCATTGCAAGCTGCCATTGCGGTGCGGTGAACATCGTCCTGCCGCATGCGCCCAGTGTGGTGGTCGAATGCAATTGCAGCCTGTGTCGCCGCTATGGTGTGCTCTGGGTCTATTATGATGCGGCCGAACTCAGCAGCCTGCCCGAGCCCGGCGTCACCGACCGCTATGCCTGGAATGGCAAGCATGTGGATTTTCACCGCTGCAGCAATTGCGGCTGCGTTACCCATTGGGCGCCGCGTTCCGCTAGCCGCACCACGCGCGGCATCAATGCGCGCCTGCTGCCCGAAGCCGTGGTTTCCGCGGCCCGTTTGCGGCACAAGGATGGTGCCGGTTCGGGCAAGTATCTGGATTAGAAGCACTCAGGCGCATGATTTTCACCGAGCCCCGCGATCCCAGATTGATCACTGTTCGTCGCGGCGGCACGCTGAGCGACCGCGACCACCGGCTACTTGCCGTATGGGCCGCCACCTGCGCCGAGCATGTCTTCCCAATCTTCGAGGCGGCCTTGCGGGGCGATGATCGCCTGAAACACGCCATTGCCCAAAATCATGCCTGGACGCGCGGCGAGATTACCATGCGCCAGGCCCTCAAGGCCGCCGCCGCCCGCTCTGCGGCCCGCGATGTCTCCGGCGCGGCGAAATTTGCCGCTTATGCCACCGCCCAGGCCGTGGCTGTCGCCCATGTGCCGGCCCATGAGCTGGGTGCGGCAGCCTATGCGATAAGGGCAGTGCAGGCGGCGACCAGCGAGACCGGGCGCGAAGTAGCCGGCCGCCGGGAATGTCGATGGCAGCGCGAACAGTTGCCGGACGAAATCCGCGATCTGGTGCTGGACGACCAGCGGCTGCGCAATCACGCCTGCTGGTTTGTGTTCGACTGCTGATGACGTTCCCGGAGGGTGAGATCATTCTGGAGATGGACGCGCTTCGTGCGGTGGCCGCCTATGCGGCCGAAAACGCCGGCGCCGTGCTCGCCATTTTCGAGCAGGCCGCACCGTCGGATATCCGCCCGCGCGACGCAGTGGATGCGGCGCTGCGCTTTGCGCGCGGTGGCAAGCGGGTGAAAGCCCTGCGCGATGCCTCCTGGGCTGCGCTCAAGGCGGCGCAGGAGACGGAAAATGCTGCGGCAAGCCAGGCGGCACGGGCCGCTATGGCGGCTTCCGCGGCGGCCTATCTGCATCCGTTACCCAATGCCACCCAGGTCAAACACATTCTTGGCGCAACGGCCCATGCAGCAAGAGCCGTCGAGCTTGGGGCCGGCGATGACCCTGCTGTCGGCGACGCCCATATCCAGCGCGCCACGCAACAAATGCCCCCTGATGTCCTGAGCGTGCTTCGCCGGTTTCCTCCGGCACCGCCGGGCGGTGGTCGTGTCGGCCAGTTGCTGCGCGCACTCGACACGGCGCTTCGCACCACGCCCTAGGGCCGGTCGGTACTCGGCACGGGACCAATCAGCGCCCCGCTCCAGTCGGGTCATTCCCGCGAAAGCGGGAACCCCTGTTTTCTCCGAGCGGCCCGAACCGCATGATCACCGGTTCCTTACGGTGCCGGCAAACTCCGGCCAAATCCCGAGCAAAAAAAACCACCGCGAAAATCGCGGTGGTCCTTGTGCGAGCGGCGCCGAAGCGCGCTCGTCATCTGTGCCTGAAGCCTAGAGCAGGGTCAGGTTGGTCGCCGATTCCTTGCCGTCGCGGCCGGTCTCGAGCTCGTAGGTCACCTTGTCGTTCTCATACAGGCCCTGCAGGCCCGAACGCTGAACGGCGGAGATGTGGACGAAGGCATCCTTGCCGCCATTTTCAGGCGAAATGAAGCCGAAGCCCTTGGTGGTGTTGAAGAATTTCACGGTGCCAGTGATGAGGGCCATGATAGTTTCCTTTTGCTCTTAACGAGCGGTTATCCGATGGCAACATGCCAAGGGGACATAACGTTCGCATGGTAGAGAAGGAAGCCACGGACCGGACAGGCCGGCGTCAGGCAGCCGACTTAGGCTGAAAACGTATACCCCTATGTGGCACGGAAACGGCCATTCCGCAAGATGTTCGCTACTAAGAGTTTGCGAACACTGCGCTTTGCCCGTCCTGACCCCATTGCGGCCCACCGAATACTTGCCGGCAAAACGCCAGGCGATCCGGCCGTTTCAGGCCCCGCCGCCAGTGGGCGGTGCGCCCGCCGACCGGCTTCTCCCCTGCAATCAGTATTTGCGCAGCAGACCGACGAGACGCCCCTGGACCTTGACGCGGTCAGGGGGAAAGATGCGGGTTTCATAGGCCGGGTTGGCGGCTTCCAGCGCCACCGTATTTCCCTTGCGGCGCAAGCGCTTGAGGGTAGCTTCCTCATCATCCACGAGAGCAACGATAATCTCGCCGGTGCTGGCGGCGTCCTGCTTCTTGATGAGCACGGTGTCGCCATCGAAAATACCGGCATCGATCATCGAGTCACCACGCACTTCGAGCGCAAAATGCTCGCCCGCGCCCAGCATTTCGGGCGGCACCATGATGGTGTGGGAATGGGTCTGGATCGCCTCGATCGGCGTACCCGCCGCGATGCGGCCCATGACCGGGATGGAGATCGGCCGCACATAATCCTCGGTCGCCGAAATGCGCGACGGGGGCGAGGCCACCTTGCCCAGATTGCCCTCGATGACCGAAGGCTCGAAGCGCACCTTGCGGCCGCCAAGGGAGGGGTTCATCGAATCCGGGAGCTTGACCACTTCCAGCGCGCGCGCCCGATTGGGCAGGCGGCGGATGAAGCCGCGTTCCTCGAGCGCCGTGATCAGGCGATGAATGCCCGATTTGGATGCCAGGTCGAGCGCATCCTTCATCTCATCGAACGAAGGCGGAATGCCGCTTTCCTTCATCCGTTCGTGGATGAACATCAGCAGCTCGTGTTGTTTGCGCGTCAGCATGGGGCCCCTCGGGGAGAGAATCGGAACATAGGCAGAACGACTATACGTGTTCCAGTTATGTTCTGCAATACTCGCTGCAATAGTGCAGATCAGGCCGCCGATATGCCCTGGATTTGCGGCAATTGTACCTGCAGGGCTTCCAGTTCGCTTTCGCTGACCACGCGATTGCGGCCGGCATGCTTGGCCGCATAGAGGCACCGGTCGGCGCGCTCGATAAGCATGCTGACCGTATCGCCGGGCTGATAGGCGGCCACGCCGAAGGAGGCGGTGATGCGGCCTAGCTTTTCATTGGTCGAGCGCTTCAGCAGTTCCTTGGCCTGGATGGCGCGGCGAATATTCTCCGCTACGATCACTGCGCCCTCGATATCGGTCGAGGGCAGGATGGCGACGAATTCCTCCCCGCCATAGCGGGCTGCCAGGTCCTTGCCCTTGATGTTGGACTTGAGCGTCATCGCCACCAGCCGCAACACCTGGTCGCCGGTCTGGTGGCCATAGGTATCATTGAAATTCTTGAAATGATCGATATCGACGATCATCAAGCAGAGCGGCGTGCCGTTTTCCCTTGCCTCGGCGATGGCCGCTTCCATGCCTTCGTCGAAGCTCTTGCGATTGGCGATCTTGGTCAGCGGATCAAGCAGGGATTCGCGCCTGACGTCGTCGAGGTCGCGCTGCAGCGAGGCGATGTCGTCGCGCGAGGCTTCCAGCTTCTGCTCGAGGGCGCGGTTGGTGTCCTGCATGCGCCGCGTTTCGGACAGCAGCCGCTCGGCCAGCGTCTTCATCGCCTCGGGCGAAATATCGCGTTCCAGATCCCCGCTGGCCGATTGCAGCGAGCCGGAATAGGCGTTCGCCGTGGTCATGGCAGTGTCGATGGCCTCATGAACCGCCTCGATGCGCGCATGCATGCGCTCCGAGACGTTGGACATGCGGTCATTGACGTCGGATTTGAGGAATTCGTTGTAGAGCGCTTCGGCAAGATTGGCCGACGGGGAATCGCCATTGCGGAAAATGGCGTTGATCCGGTTGTTCAGCGTCGGGTTGACGCCCGTCGCGTAAGTATAGAGCAGCTCATAAAATTGCGGATAGGGCGGTATGCTGCTGCGCTTGAGCAGGTCAAATGCCGAGTTCGCGTAACCGAGCGCGCGTTTGAATTCCTGTTCCGACACAGCTTCCCTCGCGCATGGTTGCGCCGGACCTGGCCGCGTCCTGAATCCCCTGCGGCCGAGTCATCAATAATGAATATCGCGCCAGTATTAATGAAGACAACTATGCCGCCGCAATAAAACGGCTGCTTGCACAATGAAATAAGATCAAATTAGCTGGCGGCGCGGGTTGGTCGCAGCAAAAATGCCGGAATCGGACCGTCATTGCCAAAGGGCGAGTTGCCGGCGCCCGTATCCGAATCGGGCTGTTCGGCTTCCGGGCGCTGCCGGCCGCGACCACGCGCGGGGCGCTGGGCGTTGCGTTCCGGCTTTGCCGCCGGTTCGGGCGTGGTCTCTTCCGTCTCGACCGGCGCAGCCTTGGCGGCGGGGCGGGTCCGGGGCGCGGGTGCTGCCGTTTCGGCAGTGGCCTCGGCTTCGGCGCGGGTGCGCGGGCCGCCGCGGCGCGAACGGGCCGGCCGGGCAGGGCGCTCTGCACCATCTTCGGCCGGAGCGGCGGCTTGCGCCGTCTTGCCACCGGTTTCGAGATAGTCGATCGGCTTCTGGATCAGCTTGAGGATGGCGTCGAGATGCTTGCCATCGGCCGGCGCCACCAGCGTATAGGCGACGCCCGAACGACCGGCCCGGCCGGTGCGGCCGATGCGGTGCACATAGTCTTCGGCATGCACGGGCACGTCGAAGTTGAACACGTGGCTCACCGCGGGAATATCGAGCCCGCGTGCCGCCACGTCGCTGGCGACCAGCAGCGTCAACCGGTTGTTCTTGAACGCATCGAGCGTTTCCATGCGGCTCTTCTGGTCCATGTCGCCATGCAGCGCGCCGGCCGAAAAGCCGTGGCGCTCCAGCGAACGGGCGAGGGTCGCTACGTCGCGCTTGCGATTGCAGAAGATGATGGCGTTGGTCAGGCCCTCGGCCGCGCGGATACGATCGCGCAGAGCGGCCCGCTTTTCCTCGGGCTTGGAGCCGACCTTGACCAGCTTCTGGTCGATCGTGTCGGCCGTGGAAGCGGCGCGGGACACCTGCACATGCACGGGGTCCTTGAGGAATTTCTTGGTCAGCTTCTCGATCTGGCTGTCCATCGTCGCCGAAAACAGCATGGTCTGCCGGCGCGGCGGCAGGCGCGACACAATCTTTTCGATATCGTCGATGAAGCCCATGTCGAGCATGCGGTCGGCTTCGTCGATGACGAGGATTTCAACGCCGGTCAGCAGGATCTTGCCGCGATCGAACTGGTCGAGCAAGCGACCGGGCGTGGCGATCAGCACATCGACGCCGCGATCGAGCTTCTTGTTCTGGTCCTCAAAGCTCACGCCGCCGATGATCAGCGCCATCGAAACGCGATGGTTCTTGCCATATTTCTCGAAATTCTCGGAAACCTGCGCCGCGAGCTCGCGCGTCGGTTCGAGAATGAGCGTGCGGGGCATGCGGGCGCGGGCGCGGCCATTTTCCAGCAGGTGCAGCATGGGCAGCACGAAGGATGCCGTCTTGCCGGTGCCCGTCTGGGCGATGCCGATGACGTCCTTTTTCTGCAGGACATGGGGGATGGCCTGCGCCTGGATTTCGGTCGGCTTGGTGTAGCCGGCAGCAGTGACCGCGTCGGTTACTTTGGTGGACAGGCCCAGCCCGGAAAAATCATCAGTCAATCAGGTAATTCCACTCAGATATGTGGCCCGGGGCCAGGTCCAGTCCGAGACATTCGAACGGTGCGCCGGGGTCTTCAGCCGTGAACTGGAAAATTATGCGACGCGTTCACGACTGGATGGCCACCGAACGGGATTGCAGCAAGTGCAGATACGGAGTGGCCCTGAGGCAGTTTTTTGGCAGAGGCGGGTGATGCCGTGATGACAAACCGTCCAGCCGGAAATGCTCCAGCGGCGCGGACCATAGCGCAAAGGCCTTGCCTGTCAACGGTTTTGCGGGCGTTAGTCTTAATTGGGGCCACTTCACTCTCAGGGGAGGAGTGGCCTCTTGTTCGTGACGCGCAAAACGCGATCGTCACCCTCGGGCTTGACCCGACGGTGTTGCACTTGCTGAACGTCCGTAAGTATAGAGCCCTCGGGTCAAGCCCGAGGGTGACGATCTGCGAATGTATTCCGACCTGTCCGAGCGGGTTCACCCAAAGGCACGGATGCTGTGGCTAAACATCCAGATCCGTCACAAACGCGGCATTCTCCTGGATGAAGTCGAACCGCGCCTCGGGTTTCGTCCCCATCAGCCGGTCGACGCTGATCCGCGTCGCGTCCAGATCGTCCCGCACCTTCACCTGAAGCAGGGTCCGTGATTTGGGCGACATGGTGGTTTCGCGCAGATGCGCGAAGGGCATTTCGCCCAGGCCCTTGAAGCGGGTCATGTCCACCTTGCCCTTGCCGGTGAATTCGGTTTCCATCAATTCATTCTTGTGGGCGTCGTCGCGGGCATAGAGCGTCTTGCCGCCCTGGCTGATGCGATAGAGCGGTGGCAGGGCCAGATAAAGGTGCCCCGCATCGATCAGCTTGGGCATTTCCTGGAAGAAGAAGGTGATCAGCAGCGAAGCGATATGGGCGCCGTCGACATCGGCATCGGTCATCACGATGATCTTGTCGTAACGCAGGTCTTCTTCGCGATAGCGGTCCCGCGTGCCGCAGCCCAAAGCCTGGATGAGGTCGGAGATGAGCTGGCTGGCATGCATCTTCTCCCGGCTAGCCCCGGCGACGTTGAGGATCTTGCCGCGCAGCGGCAGCACCGCCTGGTTGGCGCGGTTGCGCGCCTGCTTGGCCGAGCCACCGGCCGAGTCGCCTTCCACGATGAACAGCTCCGCGCCTTGCGCCGCTGTCTGCGTGCAGTCGGCCAGCTTGCCGGGCAGACGCAGCTTGCGCGTGGCGCTGGCGCGGTCGATTTCCTTTTCCTTGCGGCGGCGCAGCCGTTCCTCGGCGCGCTCGATGGCCCAGTCCAGCAGTTTGCCGGCCTGGTTGGGCGAGGCAGCCAGCCAGTGGTCGAACGCATCGCGCAGGGCGGTATCGACAATGCGCGTGGCTTCACCCGAGGCCAGCTTGTCCTTGGTCTGGCCGACGAATTCGGGCTCGCGCACGAAGACGGAGAGCATGGCGCTGCAATGGGCGAAGACATCATCGGCGGTGAGGATGGCTGCGCCCTTGTTCTTGGTCAGCTCGGCATAATTCTTGAGGCCGCGGAGCAGGGCGGTGCGCAGGCCCGCTTCATGCGTGCCGCCATCGGGTGTCGGCACGGTGTTGCAATAGGATTGCACGCCACCATCGCCGAGCGTCCAGGCGACGGCCCATTCCACCGCTCCGTGGCTGCCCGCCTTGCCGTGAACACCGGCGAACAGCTCGTCGACAATGCGCGTCTCGCCCTCGATACGCGCCGTCATGAAGTCCTTGAGACCATTGGGATAGTGGAACACCGCCTTGGCCGGCGCGTCCTCGGTCACCAGGGACTCGTCGCAGCTCCAGCGCAGCTCGACGCCCGCGAAAAGATACGCCTTGGCCCGCGTCATGCGGAACAGGCGGGCGGCAGAAAAGTGCGCGTGGTCGCCGAAGATCTGCGGATCGGGATGGAAGCGGGTGGTCACGCCGCGCCGGTTCTGCACCCGGCCCAGGGTTTCGATCTCGCCCAGCGGCTTGCCGCGCGAAAAGGCCAGCCGGTACAATTGCTGCTCGCGCGCCACTTCGACCACGAGGCTGTCCGAGAGCGCATTGACCACCGAGACGCCGACGCCATGCAGGCCACCGGAGGTCTCATAGGCCTTGGAGTCGAACTTGCCGCCGGCATGGAGCACGGTATGGACGATTTCCAGCGTCGAGCGACCGGGATATTTCGGGTGGTTCTCGACCGGGATGCCGCGCCCATTGTCGGAAACGGTGATGAACCCGTCCTCGCCCAGATGCACTTCGATGCGGGTGGCGTGGCCGGCAATGGCCTCGTCCATGGAATTGTCGATGACTTCGGCAAACAGGTGGTGCAGCGCATTGGCGTCGGTGCCGCCGATATACATGCCGGGGCGGCGGCGCACCGGCTCCAGCCCTTCCAGCACCTCGATATCGGCAGCCGAATACGAGCCCGGCGCAGCGGCGCCGGCCTTGGCTGCCGGCTTGGCCGGTTCAGGCTGGATATTGCGGCGATCGGGTTCGTCCCCGCCGCCGAAAAGGTCTTCTGCTTGCGACATGCACATTCCATATTCGTGCCCGAATCAGGCAATTCCGCCTTTTAGCATATCCCAGCCGCGTGCCGCGCCATGCCGGAACCACTTGCCGCCATGGGCTTTGTCCACAAAGCTGAACGCCAGATGAACGGCCGGTTCCGGCTGGGTTCAAGCCCGGTCCGGCACGCTGGCAGATTGCATCAATGACACGGAGGCCGTCATGACCAAGTCCATCGCCATCGCCCTGGCGGCGCTGCTGCTCGGCACCAGCGTCACCTTGCCTGTCCAGGCCCAGTCCGCCGGCTTCGGCATCTTCTTCGGCGACGAGGAATCCGACTTCTTCCCCGAGCGCATTACCTGCATGAGCGGCTATGAGGTCCGCCGGGCCGTCGCCGATCGCGGCTATACCAACGTCTATCTCAATGTCATGACAGACAAACATGTCGAAGTGCGGGCCACGCGCGGCGACTGGGTCTATCTGCTCGACTTCAACTATTGCACCGGCCGCATCGAAGACCGCACCCAGCTACGCCCGGCGGGGTAGGCCAGTAGACCTCATGGTGAGCCCGTCGAACCACGAGGTCGTGGCACATGGGCCTCCACTCGCCCGACCTCGCCCATCGACACGCTCAGGGTGAGGCCTCGGGTAGGGCCTTGCCCCAGATCCATACAAACCCGTCCCAAGATCGGGCGCCGGATTTACGTTCCGTTTGCTTCTTGAAAGCACTTTCTTAAAGGCGCGCTGCTAGAACCATCCCATACGGTTTTTGTCTGGAGTTGCCGTATGCGAACCGACCGGGATCCTCGTTCTGCGTACCAGGTCTCTGCTGGTTCGGTTGCCTCAGGTGTTTGGCCGCAAGCCGGGTTTTCAGGTATTGCGTACCGGCTGGCCAAGCTCACCGCCCCGCGTTCCGGGGTTCTCGCGCTGGTCGCGGCCATGTTCTACCTGCTTTGATCGAACGCCGTTGAGACCTTATGGTGAGCTTGTCGAACCACGAGGTCGGGCAAGCGGTGTGTTTGCCCCGAGTTGATTTCCGTCATCCGCGCAGCTATTCATTCGCCATCACCACGCCAACCGAGGGAGGGCGCCATGACTTTGCAGTTCGAGCACCGCTCCCGTGGCCCTGTCCACGCCCTGTGGCACCAGCTACAGGGCTGACCGGTACTGGTACGGACGTTCCCCTCTGTCTTTCCATTCTGGTTTGCCCTTCGTGGCGGTTCTTGACCGCCTGACAGGATTTTGGCGCTTCCTCGCGCCGCACCAGTGAGACAAGACAATGGGCTCCATCAGCCTCCGCAATGCCGGCCTCGTGGCCTCTGAAACCCTCTTTTCCAACCTCAATTTCGTCATCGGCGATGGCGACCGGGTCGGCCTCGTTGCCGGCAATGGCCGCGGCAAGACCACGCTGCTGCGTGCCATGGCCGGGCAGGGGGAACTGACCACAGGCGATATCGTGCGCTCGCGCGGCCTCACCGTTGGCTATGTCGAGCAGGACATGCCTGCCGCCAGCATGGGCCTCACCCTTTACGACGCCGTGCTCGAGGCCCTGCCGCCTGTTGATCGCGACACCGACAGTTGGCGCGTCGACGTAGTGCTCGACGAGTTCGAAACGCCCGATGCCATGCGCAACCGCAAGCTGACCGAACTCAGTGGCGGCTGGCAGCGTATCGCCCTTATCGCCCGCTGCTGGGTGCTGCAGCCCGATGCTCTGCTGCTGGACGAGCCCACCAACCATCTCGATCTCGGCAAGCTGTTCCAGCTTGAAAACTGGATCAACCAGGCAGCCCGCAACATTCCTGTCGTCATCGCCAGCCACGACCGGCAATTCCTCGACGCCACCACCAATCGCACCCTGTTCCTGCGGCCCGATGCCAGTCACTATTTCGCTCTGCCCTACAGCAAGGCCCGGCTCGCGCTGGCCGAAGCCGACGAGGCTGCCGAGGCGAAGCGCGAAAAGGACCTCAAGGAGGTCAGTCGCCTCCGCAAGCAGGCGGCCAAGCTCACCAATATCGGCATCAATTCAGGCAGCGACCTGCTGACCGTGAAGTCGAAATACCTGCGCGAGCGCGCCGAGAAGATCGAAAGCGCCGTGCTCTCCCTCCATAAGGAGCGCAGCGGCGACATAAGGCTGGGCAATAGCGGCGCGCAGGCCAAGGTCATGCTGGCCATCGAGAATGTCGATGTCACCACTCCCGTCGGCGACAAGCTGTTCCGCATCGACAAGCTGCATATCTTCCAGGGCGACCGGCTGGTCATCCTGGGCCGCAACGGCACCGGCAAGTCCCAGTTCATCGGCCTCGTCCATCGCGCCATGGCGGGTGCGGAGACGCCGGGCATCCGTGTCAGCCCGCAGGTCGTGCCCGGCTATGTCGATCAGGCCATGAGCTTCCTGCCGGCGAAAGAATCCCCGCTGGGCTACATTACCGGCCGCTTCGACCAGGGCG
Organism: Devosia ginsengisoli; assembly: GCF_007859655.1. Taxonomy (NCBI): domain Bacteria; kingdom Pseudomonadati; phylum Pseudomonadota; class Alphaproteobacteria; order Hyphomicrobiales; family Devosiaceae; genus Devosia; species Devosia ginsengisoli. The sequence continues at coordinate 1,264,031 of NZ_CP042304.1, read as the reverse complement.
ACCAGCGCAGCAAGAGCCTGCTGGCCGCCGCCGGCTTTGCCGTCGAGAAGCAGGATCGGCCGATCGCCGAATTGTCCTTCGGCCAACGCGCCCGGCTGGGCCTGCTCGCCATTCGCCTGCTCGAGCCCAATTTCTACCTGCTCGACGAGCCGACCAACCATGTGGACATTCCGGGGCAGGAGCGGCTGGAGGATGAAATCCTCACCCATGGCGCCACCTGCATATTGGTGTCGCATGACCGCAGTTTCGTGCGCGGGCTGGGCAGCCGGTTCCTCGTGATCGAAAACAGGCGCCTGCGCGAAGTAGACAGTCCTGAAGCCCATTTTGCCGACATGGCGGCCGAACGCGGATGATGCGTTCAGGCAATACGTGCGCGATCGAAACAAAACATCACAAGTAAAACCGGGTGAATATTCCGAATACCAGCACGTACGTAAATTGTTTAGATATTTCTACTATGATTGCTTGCCTGTGCTGGAGAACGAAAAGTGCAAGAGGCAGTAGTTTCGGCTAGGCCGGGGCGGCACGACGACGTCAGGTATATCGGCGCGCTCAACGGCTGCTACACACTATCGGAAAGACGCGACACAGATGGAGTGGCGCCGGTCTATGCTTGCCGGCTCTGCTCGATTTCACCGCACCAGGCCGTACTGGTGGCGCCTGTCATCGGCAGGGTGGGCGAGGCCGTGGCGGCCCATTTCAAGGATTTCGGGCTGTTGCGCACGCGGGTTGCCCGCGAAATGACAACCGGTTTCGCCCTGGATATCGACCTCGATGACGAGGGACGGGACAAGTTGGCGGCGAAAATTCGCTGGCGGAAGCAGAACGCCACAAGCCATGCGCCGGACAAGCGCGAATATCCCCGCATCTTGCCGCGGCTGCCGCGGAGCGTATTGACCCTGGCCGATGGCAAGCACCTGCCGTGTTTCGTCATCGACATTTCCCGGTCGGGGGCGGCCATTTCCGCTTCGGTCCTGCCCGGATGCGGCACGCCCCTGGCGGTGGGCAGCATGATCGGCCGGGTCGTGCGGCGCCTCGATATCGGGTTTGCCGTGGCGTTCACGGAAATCTACCCGCAGGACCAGCTTGAGGAGCGCCTGTCCGCGCCGCCCTCTGAAATCCCGGCTGCGTAGGGTCCCGCTAACCATGCGATGAGTTGATCGAAGCCGCTCGCGGCAAGCGATCAAACTCACAGGTAAATTTGGAGAAGTCCTTAAGGACTCGCCCCTATCGTTTTCTTCCGATTAGGAACGAATGGGACGAGGGCCCCATGTTTCAAGGCGTCGACGGCGATAATGCGCCGTCACGGTCACATTTCGATTGGCACGATGTCCGGTTTATCGGCGCCGTGGCGGGACGCTATGCGCTGTCGGATCGCCGTGTCGGCGACGATGGCAAAGTGTCCGTCTATGCCTGCCGGCTCTGCTCGATATCGACGCGGCTGGCGGTGGTGGTCGGTCCGGTGACCGGCCGCGAGGGCGATTCGGTGACCGCCCATTTCGATGAATTCGGCATCCTGCGTGGCAGGATCAGCCGCAAGCTGCCATCGGGCTTCGTCATGGATCTGCAGCTCAACGATGTCGAGCGCAACAAGCTGGGCGGCAAGATCATCTGGCAGAAGAAGCGTGTGCATGAGCAGGTTCCGGACAAGCGGGAGCACAAGCGCATCCTGCCGCGCGACCCGCGCACGCTGCTCACGCTCGGCGACGGCAGCCAGATTCCGTGCTTCGTCATCAATATCTCGCAATCCGGCGTGGCCGTTTCCGCCGATATCTGGCCAGGCCTCGGCACCCCCATGGCCGTCGGCAAGCTCGTCGGCCGCGTCGTGCGCTATCTCGATGTCGGCTTCGCCCTGCAATTCATCGCCCTGCAGGCCTTCGACCAGCTCGAAATGCTGATGGCGCCGCCGGTCGAATAAGCCGTAACCCAAAACAAAAGGGCCCCTCTCGGGGCCCTTTCCCATTCATACCGTCAGCCTCAGGCCGAATAGTACATTTCGTATTCGACCGGATGCGGGGTCTGTTCGAACTTGATGACCTCAGTCATCTTCAGCTCGATGTAGCTGTCGATCTGGTCCTTGTCGAATACGCCGCCGGCCAGCAGGAAATCGTGGTCGGCTTCGAGGGCCGCCAGGGCCTCGCGCAGCGAGCCGCAGACATGGGGGATCTGCATCAGTTCCTGGCGCGGCAGCTCGTACAGATCCTTGTCCATCGGGTCGCCGGGGTGGATCTTGTTCTTGATGCCGTCGAGACCGGCCATCAGCATGGCCGAGAAGGCCAGGTAGGGGTTGGCCAGCGGATCGGGGAAGCGGATTTCGATGCGCTTGGACTTCGGCGACTGGCCGAAGGGAATGCGGCACGAGGCCGAGCGGTTGCGGGCCGAATAGGCCAGCAGCACGGGGGCTTCGAAGCCCGGCACCAGACGCTTATAGCTGTTGGTGGTGGGGTTGGAGAAGGCGTTGATGGCTTTGGCGTGCTTGATGATGCCGCCGATATAGTAGAGCGCATCCATGCTCAGGCCGGCATACTGGTCGCCGGCGAACAGCGGCTTGCCGTCCTTCCAGATCGACTGGTGGCAATGCATGCCCGAGCCGTTATCGCCGAAGATCGGCTTGGGCATGAAGGTCACCGTCTTGCCATAGGCATTGGCGACCTGGTGGATGACATACTTGTAGATCTGCACGTCGTCGGCGGCCTTGATCATCGGCGCGAACTTGATGCCGAGTTCATGCTGGGCCGAAGCCACTTCGTGGTGGTGCTTTTCCACGACCACGCCCATATCGGCCATGGCCGCCAGCATTTCGCCGCGGATATCCTGCGCGCTATCCAGCGGCGGCACCGGGAAATAGCCCTTCTTGAGACCGATATGGTGGCCGTTATTGCCGGCCTCATAAGCGGTGTCGTTGTTGGACGGCAGCTCGGGATGGTCGACCTCGAAGCCCACCTTGAATGGAGTGTTGGAATACTTCACGTCGTCGAACATGAAGAATTCGGGCTCGGCGCCGAACACGACCGTGTCGCCGATGCCCGTCGACTTGAGGTAGGCCTCGGCCTTCTTGGCCGTGGTGCGCGGGTCGCGGCTATAGGGCTGGTAGGTTAGCGGCTCGAGAATGTCGCAGTTCACCACCAGCGTCGAAGCGCCGAAGAAGGGGTCCATATAGGCCGATGCCGGATCGGGCATCAGCACCATGTCGCTTTCGTTGATGGCCTTCCAGCCACCGATCGAGGAGCCGTCGAACATGGTGCCTTCTTCGAACAGGTCTTCGTCGACGATGGAAACGTCGAGGGTGACATGCTGCAGCTTGCCGCGCGGGTCGGTGAAGCGCAGGTCGAGATACTTGATGTTCTCGTCCTTGATGCGCTTGAGGAGGTCAGCTCCGGTGGTCATTAGGTATTCCCCTGTCTAAACGGAATGTTTTGGGTTGTAGTCACAGCGAGCCATGCCCGGAGCGGGATGCCCCTAGAGCGCGTCGTCGCCGAATTCTCCTGTACGGATACGGATGGCCTGCTCGATCGGATAGACGAAAATCTTGCCGTCGCCGATGCGGCCGGTTTGCGCAGCGTTGCGAATGGCCTCGATGGCCTTGTCTGCCAGTTCGTCGGGGCACACGACCTCGACCTTCACCTTGGGCAGGAAGTCCACGACATATTCAGCGCCGCGATAGAGTTCGGTATGGCCCTTCTGGCGTCCGAAGCCCTTGGCCTCGGTCACCGTGATGCCTTGCAGCCCGACCTCCTGAAGTGCCTCTTTGACTTCGTCCAGCTTGAACGGCTTTACGATAGCCTCGATCTTTTTCATGTGTGCCTCCAAGTGTCGTATGCGAGTACCGCAAGCCCGTATGCACGGCCTGTGCCAGCCTGCCAGCAAGACAAAAATGCCTGTATGACGAAAGACTTACAGCAATAGCCTGATGTGCTGGACTGCGCCGGATAGACAGGTAGTGTCCAAAACGTCGGCAGGATGCACAAGTTTTGTGCAATCGTCCAGCCAAGGCGATAGGGCGATGGGCGAAGTGGTGCTTATGTCGTCACTCGCACGCGCCGGAGGCAGCGGGCGCCCATAATCCGCGCAAGTGCCGCACGTCCTGTGGTTTTCGCCATTCCCGGCAAATCCCCACTCTAGGCTTTGACGGGCTTTCCATCTTCATATAGATGCAACGCCAACCCGGCCAACGGGTCCTTTTGCGGGTGTGGCGGAACTGGTAGACGCACTGGATTTAGGTTCCAGCGCCGCAAGGCGTGGAGGTTCGAGTCCTCTCACCCGCACCACCCTGGGGATCTGGCCCTCACGCGATCAATGAATACGGGACAAAACCGAATGCAGGTTACCGAAACCCTCAATGAAGGCCTGAAGCGCAAGCTGAGCGTCACTATTCCGGCCGCCGCCCTCAATGAGCGCCTTGGCGCCAAGCTCGAAGAGCTCAAGGGCCAGGCCAACATCAAGGGCTTCCGTCCCGGCAAGGTGCCGCTGGCCCATATCAAGAAGATGTTCGGTCGTTCGGCCATGTCCGAAGTCATGACCGACGCCATCAATTCCACCGTTTCGGACACGCTAGACGAGCGCAAGGAACGCGCTGCGGCCCAGCCCAAGGTCGATCTGCCCGAGGATCAGGCCGTCATCAATGACGTGCTCGACGGCAAGGCCGACCTGGCTTTTGACGTCGAATATGAAGTCCTGCCGCCCGTTACGCTGATGAAGCTCGACGGCATCAAGCTCGACCGCCCCGTCATCGACATCACCGACGAGGAAGTCACCGCCGAAGTGAACCGCGTCTTCGCGCAGAACCGCGGCTATACCGACAAGGGTGATGAGGGCGTCGTCGAGACCGGCGACCGTCTCGGCCTCAGCTTCGTCGGCAAGATCAAGGGCAAGCCCTTCGATGGCGGCACCTCCGATCACGCCCACCTCACCGTCGGCGCCGGCGAATTCATCCCGGGCTTCGAAGAGCAGCTTGTCGGCATGAAGAAGGGCGAGACCCGCGAGATCGACGTGACCTTCCCCAAGGATTACCAGAGCGACGAGCTGGCCGGTAAGAAGGCCCAGTTCGAAGTCACCATCCTGCATGTCGATGGCCCGAACCAGGGCGAACTGGACGACGAATTCGCCCAGCGCCTCGGCGTCGAGAACGTCGAAGCCATGCGCGCCGCCGTCAAGACGCAGATGGAAGCCGCTCTCGCCTCGATGAGCCGCCAGCACATGAAGCGCCAGATTCTCGATGCGCTCGATGATGGCCACAAGTTCGACGTTCCGGCCCAGCTGGTCGATGCCGAATTCAACACGATCTGGCAGCGCGTCGAGCACGAAGTACAGAGCCACGGCCGGAGCTTCGAGGATGAGGGTACGACCGAGGAAGCCGCACGCGAGCAGTATCGCACGATTGCCGAGCGCCGCGTGCGCCTGGGCCTCGTGGTTGCCGAAATCGGCAACCAGAACGAAGTCGAGGTCACCGAGGAAGAGCACCAGCAGGCGCTCATCGCCGAAGTGCGCCGCTTCCCCGGCCAGGAACAGCAGGTCTACGACTACTACCGCAAGAACCCGCAGGCCCTTGCCGGCCTCCGTGCTCCGGTCTTCGAGAACAAGGTCGTCGATTTCGTCTCCGAAAAGGGCGACATCACCGACAAGAAGATGACCCGCGCCGAACTGGCCAAGCTGATCCAGGCCGACGAGGACGAGGTTCCCGAAGAGCACCACCACTAAGGTGCTCTGACGCATCAAATTCAAAGCCGCCCAGAAATGGGCGGCTTTTTGTTTTGATCCTGTGGCACCGTCCATCCCACCCACGGTGTCACCCCGGCCTTGAGCCGGGGCCCATCCTGAGCGATCGCCACGGCCGCAAGGTGGTGGAATGAACCACAAAATCTCAGGATGAATCCCGGCTCAAGGCCGGGATGACATCGAGAGTGTGGTAGGGTCGAAACCAACACATCATCGGACGTCCCATGACTATCGCCCCCGCCGATATCCTGCTGACCCCGCACCAGATGGCTGAAGCCGACCAGCTTGCCATGCAAGCCGGCGTCAAGTCGCTCAAGCTCATGGAGGCTGCCGGCAAGGCCGTGGCCGAAGCCATCATTGAGCGCTACTACCAGCGTTCCGTGCTGGTCCTGTGTGGTCCCGGCAATAATGGCGGCGACGGCTTCGTGGTGGCCCGCCTGCTCAAGCAGAAGGGCTGGCCCGTCCAGCTCCGCCTCATCGGCGCCCGCGACGCCCTCAGGGGCGATGCCGCTGCCATGGCCGGACAGTGGTCCGGCCGGATCGAGGCCCCCACCGGCAAGGATATTGACGATGCCGATCTCATCGTCGATGCGCTGCTCGGTGCCGGGCTCGACCGCGATGTCGAAGGCGATTTCGCCGCCATCATCGAAGCGGTCAATGCCAACAGCCGGCCCGTGGTCAGCATCGACATGCCCAGCGGCATCCATGGCGCTACCGGCGCGGTGCGTGGTACGGCCGTCATTGCCGACATGACCGTCAGCTTCTTCCGCCTCAAGCCCGGCCACCTGCTGCTGCCCGGCCGCGACTGCTGTGGCGAAGTGGTGCTGGCCGAGATCGGCATTCCCGAAACCGTCCTCGATTCCATTGCCGCCTCTGCCTGGCAGAATACGCCCAATCTCTGGTCCATTCCCGTTGCCGGCAATGAGGGCAACAAGTTCGATCGCGGCCATGTCGTGGCTGTCTCGGGCGGTCCGCTGCAGACCGGCGCGGCGCGCCTCGCAGCCATGGCGGCGTTCCGCGTCGGGGCAGGGGTGGTCTCGCTGGCCGGCGCGGAAGACGCCCTCGCGATTCATGCCGCCCATGTCACTGCCATCATGCTCAAGCCCGCCGCAGATAGTGCCGCACTGGCCGAACTACTGGCCGACAAGCGCATCAATGCCGTCGTCATCGGCCCGGCCGCCGGCATCGGCGAAACGACCCGCAACAGCGTCCTCGCTGTGCTCGCATCCGGTGCCGCCGCCGTCCTCGATGCCGATGCCCTCACCAGCTTTGCCGGCCATGCCGATGCGCTCGCCACCGCCATCAAGGCCAATGCCCGTCCCGTGGTCCTGACCCCGCATGAAGGCGAATTCCAGCGCCTGTTCGGCGACGTGCCTGGCGGCAAGCTGGAAAAGGCCCGTGCCGCCGCCGAGCATTCCGGCGCCATTATCGTTCTCAAGGGCAGCGACACCGTCATCGCCAGCCCCGATGGTCGCGTCGCCATCAATGCCAATGCCCCCGCCTGGCTCGGCACGGCCGGTTCCGGCGACGTGCTGGCCGGCATGATCGCCGGATTGATGGGGCAGGGCATGTCGGGCTGGGAAGCCGCCTGCGCCGCGGTCTGGCTCCATGCCGAAGCCGCCAATCGCTTCGGCGGCCCCGGCCTGATCAGCGAGGATTTGCCCCTGCTGGTGCCGGGCGTCTTGGCGAGCTTGTAAATCCGTCGATCCGTGTGAAAAAAATAGTCGAGCCGGTGAATGGCCACTCGTCGAGGTGGTGTTCAACCATGGAGAGTGACGATGAAATTCCTCTGTCTTGTCTATTTCGGCCCCGGCGCTTTTGCCGGGCTCACCCCCGACCAGATGCGTGCGGTGGGCGATGCCACCATCGAGCATGATCACAAGCTGCGCCAGTCCGGCCACCTGCTCATCGCCTCGCCCCTTGAAGATGTTGAGACGGGCGTCGGGATCGACCGGCGCCGGTTGAAGATGTCGCTCATCGATGGCCCCTATGCCGAGACCAAGGAGGTCGTGGGCGGCTTCCTGCTGCTCGAGGCGCGGGACATGGAAGAGGCCGTGGCCCTGTTCGACGACGATCCCATCGCCGCCCATTGCCGCCTCGAAATCCGGCCGCTGGTCGAGGATCATCGCCACAGCGAAACCGGCCAGGCCCGCCCCGAACTCCGCCTGTCCTAGCTCGGCCGCAGCATTCCCGGGCGGGGCGCGACGCTCCGCCCGGACAAAATCATGCCGAAAAGACTTGGCAAGCCCGTCCCGATGATGTCTTGAAGGCACAAGCAGCGACTGAGGATTGCATAAAGTGAGCGAGCTGACCCTGGCCCAGGCCATCGACAATATCTATGCCTCGATCAAGGCCGATAACGAGGACCTCGATACCCATATCGCCGCCCTCAAGGCCGCCATGGCCCGCGAAGGCGCCAAGGAAGCCGTGTTCGAGCCGGCAAAGCTGGCCCAGTCCAACCGCCAGGGCCGCAAGCTGATGCAGGCCTATTTCCGCAAGAAGGGCGTGGCGGTAGGCTTCTCGGCCTGATCGGGCAGGGGCGTGTTCACCCTTCCCGCCGACGCCTATTGAAGCGCGCCCCATTGCCGCCTATCTGTGCCTTTACCCGCTCTTAAGGCGGCATAGTCTGCAATCGGCCGTCGCGCCGATTCGATTTTCCAGCATGATCCCCGGACCCCCGATGTCCGCGTTCGGGAAGGGATCGTGTTCCAACTACTAATCTGCCAGCCCGGTCCGCGACCCGGCACGGCAAAAGGGGCATCACATGCGGGATCCGCACGATATCTACATGAACACGCTCGTTCCCATGGTGGTCGAGCAGTCGAACCGCGGCGAGCGCGCCTTCGACATCTATTCGCGCCTGCTGCGCGAACGCATCATTTTCGTGACCGGCGTGGTCGAGGACAACATGGCCTCGCTCATCGTGGCACAGCTGCTGTTCCTCGAATCGGAAAATCCGAAAAAGGAAATCGCCATGTACATTAACTCGCCCGGTGGCGTGGTGACGGCTGGCCTTTCCATCTACGACACGATGCAGTTCATCCGTCCGTCCGTGGCCACCATGGTCATGGGGCAGGCGGCCTCGATGGGCTCGCTCCTGCTCGCTGCCGGCGAAGCGGGCATGCGCAGCTCGCTCCCGAACTCGCGCATCATGGTCCACCAGCCGTCTGGCGGCTATCAGGGTCAGGTCACCGACATTCTGATTCATGCCAAGGAAGTCGAGGGTTTGAAGCGGCGTCTTAATCAGATCTATGAGAAGCACACCGGCCGCACCTACGAGGAAATCGAGCGCGCGCTCGAGCGCGACAATTTCCTCTCCCCCGAGGAAGCCAAGACCTTCGGCATCATCGACAGCGTCATGGAAAAGCGCGTCGTGCCGGACGCCGCGAGCTGATTGGCCTGCGTTAAGCACATTGCCGATGCGCCGTGGACTGTGATCCATGCGCAATTGCACCAAGCCGGAACGGTCTTTAGGATCGTTTCGGCTTAGACTTTGTTTATGCCTTCAGCGTTACCTTTTCCGATACCGCTGAGTTTTGGGAGCACGCTGCTCCCGGGAGTGACAGGATGTCCAAAGAGACAACGAACGGCGAAACCTCGAAGAACACGCTTTACTGCTCGTTCTGCGGGAAATCCCAGCATGAGGTTCGCAAGCTGATCGCCGGTCCGACCGTGTTCATCTGCGATGAATGCGTCGAGCTGTGCATGGACATCATCCGCGAAGAGAACAAGACCTCCATGGTCAAGTCCTCCGATGGCGTGCCGACTCCTGCAGAAATCTGCAAGGTGCTCGACGACTACGTCATCGGCCAGTTCCGCGCCAAGCGCGTGCTGTCCGTGGCCGTCCACAACCACTACAAGCGCCTGCACCACGCCACCAAGAACCAGGACGTTGAACTCTCCAAGTCCAACATCCTGCTGATCGGTCCCACCGGTTCGGGCAAGACCCTGCTGGCCCAGACGCTGGCCCGCATTCTCGACGTGCCCTTCACCATGGCCGATGCCACCACGCTGACCGAAGCCGGCTATGTCGGCGAGGATGTGGAAAATATCATCCTCAAGCTGTTGCAGTCTGCCGACTACAATGTCGAAAAGGCCCAGCGCGGCATCGTCTATATCGACGAAGTCGACAAGATCAGCCGCAAGTCCGACAACCCGTCGATAACCCGCGATGTATCGGGCGAAGGCGTGCAGCAGGCTTTGCTCAAGATCATGGAAGGCACCGTGGCTTCGGTGCCGCCCCAGGGCGGCCGCAAGCATCCGCAGCAGGAATTCCTGCAGGTGGACACGACCAACATCCTGTTCATCTGCGGCGGCGCCTTTGCCGGTCTCGAAAAGATCATTTCGGCCCGTGGCGAAGGCTCGGGCATCGGCTTCTCGGCCGTGGTCAAGGATCCCAACGACCGTCGCGTCGGCCAGATCCTGGCCGATGTGGCCCCGGAAGACCTGGTGCGTTTCGGCCTGATCCCGGAATTCATCGGCCGCCTGCCGGTGCTGGCGACCCTTGAAGACCTCGACATTGCCGCCCTGATCGAAATCCTGACCGCCCCGAAGAACGCCCTGGTGCGCCAGTACCAGCGCCTGTTCCAGATGGAAGAAGTCGAACTGACCTTCCACGAGGACGCCCTCAAGGCGATCGCCGAAAAGGCCATCGAGCGCAAGACCGGCGCCCGCGGCCTCCGCTCGATCATGGAAGCCATTCTGCTCGACACTATGTACGACCTGCCCTCGCTCGAAGGCGTGGAAGAAGTGGTGATCAGCGAGGACGTGGTGAAGGGCAAGGACGTCCGTCCGCTCTACATCTATTCCGAACGCAAACAGGAAGACGCCCCCGCTACGGCGTGATGCGTCTGGGATAAATTGAAAACGCCGGGCCATGAGCCCGGCGTTTTTTTTTAGCGGATACCCCCTCCCAACCTCCCCCTGATAGGGGGAGGAGCCGCATCGGGGCTTTGGCAACACCGCGCCCCTATCACCGGCCGGATTCCTCCCCCTATCAGGGGGAGGCTAGGAGGGGGTATCCACTAAGACTCTTACGCCGCCACCCTCGGCACCGGCCCCACATAAACCGACATCGGCCTGATCAATCGTCCGGTTTCCGCCTGCTCCCGCGCATGCGCCACCCATCCCGCCACGCGCCCCATGGCGAACACGCAGGTAAACGCCTCCCGCGGAAACCCCAGCGCTTCCAGCAGCAGCGCCGTATAGAATTCCACATTGGTATCGAGCGCTCGATCCGGCTTGCGCAGCCGCAACTGCTGCAGCGCCGCTTCCTCCACCGCCTCGGCCAGCGCCAGCCGGTTCGCATCAATCGCCCCCGATGCCGCCAGCATCCGCACCGCGGCCTTCAGCGCATCGGCCCGCGGGTCGCGCACGCGATAGACCCGGTGCCCGAACCCCATCAACCGCTCGCCATCCCCCAGCGCCGCGCCGATCCACGCCTCGGCATTGCCGGGCGTTCCAACGCCATCCAGCATGTCGAGCACCGGCCCCGGCGCACCGCCATGCAGCGGCCCCTTGAGAGCGCTCAGCGCCGCCAGCACCGACGAGGTCAGCCCCGCCTGCGTCGATGCCACCACCCGCGCCGCAAAGGTCGAGGCATTGAGCCCGTGATCGGCCACCGTCACCATATAGCGATCGAGCGCCGAAACCTGCTCTGCACTGGGCATCGACCCGCGCAGCATGCGCAGCGCATCGGCCGCCTGCGACAGTTCCGGATCAGGCGCGATTGGCGCCAGCCCGGCCTTGAGTCGCAGCAGGCCCGCAGTGAACACGGCCGGGGCCGCCACCAGTTCCAGTGCCGTCGACAAATCGTCACCATCGGGAAGCCGCGCCAGCAGCGCCCGCACGCCCTCCACCGGCGGCAGGTCAACCACTGTCCCGGCCTCGGCCAGATGCCCGAACACCGCCACACGCGCTGCGCCCAAGGCTGCCCGCAAATCGGGCGGGCTGGGCAGGAAGCCGTCGAACAGCAATGCCACCACATCCTCGAAGCGGCTGGTCAGCACCAGGTCGTCCAACGACACCCCGCGCACGATCAGCCGCCCATTCTTGCCGTCCACGTCCGACAGCACCGTCTCAGCCGCGACGACATCCTCGAGACCAGATTTCATAGGTTATCTCCTTGCTTGTTGCCGCCAGGGTCGGGCATGCTGATATTGACGTCAATCTTGACCAATTGGATCAATGTCATGGACTGGCTCACGGCGAGCGAAGCGCTGACCCTGCTGGGTACCCAGCCCCAGACGCTCTATGCCAATGTCAGCCGCGGCCGCATCAAGGCGCGGCCCGATCCATCTGACAGCCGCCGCAGCCTCTATCGTGGCGATGATGTGCGCCGCCTGGCGCAACGGGCCAAGGGTCGGCGCAAGCAGGAAGCGGTGGCCGCGCAGGCCATGCATTGGGGCGATCCGGTGTTGAGCACCGCCATTTCCTCGATCGCGGACGGCCGTCTGCTCTATCGCGGCCACGACGCACGCCTGCTGGCCGAAACTGCGACGCTGGAAGATGTGGCGGTCCTGCTCTGGCAGGCACCGTTGCGCCTCGGTGTTCGGGGCGGAACGGGCAGGGCGCCTGGTCTGCCCGCCGCCTTTGGGGCTCTGGCCGAACAAGCCTGGTTGCCCACAGCAACCATGCAGGCCCCCGCCATGCTGGCCATGGAAGCCGGGCAGGTACTCGGCACGCTGGCCGAGGCTCTGACCGGCAGCGACAACGCCGCCGAACCCCTGCACCGCCGGCTCGCTCTGATCTGGAACCGGCCCGACGCAGCCGACACTATCCGGCGCGCACTGGTGCTGCTGGCCGATCACGAACTCAACGCCTCGACCTTTGCCGCCCGCGTCGCGGTATCCACCGGCGCCTCGCTCTGGGCCGGCACGCTGGCGGCGCTCTCCGCCTTGACCGGCCCCAGCCACGGCCGGGCGTCACGCCTGGTTGCCGCGCTGGTCGAGGATGTGGGCGGCGATCCCGAGGCGCTGCGCGACTGGCTGGGCGAGGGCCGCGCCGTGCCCGGCATGGGCCATCCGCTCTATCGCCATGGCGACCCGCGCTGCGCCGCCTTGCTCTCCGCCTTCGATCCGCCGCCGGACTATGTGGCCTTCCGCCATGCGGCCACGGATTTCACCGGCGAACAGCCCAATGTCGATTTTGCCCTGGCGGCGCTTGTCGCAAGGTTCGATCTCCCCGACGATGCCGCGCTGACCGTCTTCACCCTAGGTCGCTGCGTGGGCTGGCTGGCCCACATGATCGAGCAGATCGACAGCGGCGAGCTGATCCGGCCTAGAGCGCGCTACGTGGGGGCAGGGCCTTCCCAACCCACCAGCCGTCACCCTCGGGCTTGACCCGAGGGCTCTGCACTTACCGAACGCTCAGCAGTGAAACGCCCTCGGGTCAAGCCCGAGGGTGACGATCGAGGTTGAATTGGCTTAGGCGGGTTCGACAAGCTTCGGGTGAGCCGCACCCACCAGCTCCCCATAAAGGTTCTTCGGGTCATCCAGCTCCGGCACCAGATCGACCATCCGCCTTTTGCCCGCCGTCAGGTCATAGACCAGCCGCAGCGCCGAAAAATCCTCAATGGCAAAGCCCACCGAGTCGAAAACCGTAACGTCCGCATCACCGGTCCGGCCGTCTTTCACCCCGGCCAGTACTTCCCACAATTCGGCCACCGGATAGTCCGCCGCCGCCTGCTGGATTTCCCCTTCCACCCGCGTCTGCGGCGTGAATTCGGTGAAATACTTGCCCAAATCGAGAATGTCCCGATGCAGCTCCGTCTTGCCCGGGCAATCCCCGCCAATCGCGTTGATATGCGTGCCGGGCCGCAGCATGCCCGCCTCAATCACCGCCTGCCGCCCTTTGACCGCCGTGCAGACCGTAACGATATCGGCGCCAGCAACCGCCTCCGCCACATCGGTGCAACGCACCAGTGTCATACCGAATCCAGCCGCATTGGCCATGAACTTGTCGACCGCCAGAACATCGGGGTCATGGACCCGGATCTCCTCGATGCCGAGCAATGCCTGGAAAGCCAGCGCCTGGAATTCGGACTGCGCTCCCGCGCCCACCAGCGCCATCACCCGGCTGTCCTTGCGCGCCAACAGGCCGGCCGCAAAAGCCGAGGTCGCGGCGGTCCGCAAAGCCGTCAGCAGCGTCATCTCGCTGATAACCAGCGGATAGCCGCTGGCCACATCGGCCAGCACACCGAAAGCGGTAACGGTCAGCTTACCGGTTTTGGGATTGTTGGGGTGTCCGTTGACATATTTGAAGCTGTAGAGCTGCCCGTCGGATGTGGGCATCAGCTCGATCACGCCCTCGCGTGAATGGCTGGCCACGCGGGCGGATTTCTCGAATTCCGTCCAGCGCGAAAAGTCGTGCCTGACATAGTCGGCCAGTTGGGTGAGAAAGGCCTTTGTGCCGGTGGACCGGACTAGCCTCCTCATGTCTTCGACCCCGATGAATTGCGTCAATTCAGCCTCCCTTTATGCTGGTTGCAGTCTCGCTGATCCGCACCACCTGGCGCGGCATGATCTGGCGGCCGAACAGGCTCGCCGTGAGGTCGACCAGGAGCCGCGCGCTCATGCCGGCATGGTCGAGATAGGGGTTGAGCTCCACCACATCGAGCGAACCCATGGCGCCGCTGTCATGGATCATTTCCATCACCAGATGCGCCTCGCGGAAGGTCAGCCCGCCCGCCACTGGCGTGCCCGCACCCGGCGCAATGGCCGGGTCGATGGCATCGACATCGAGGCTCACATGCAGGTGTCCGCCCACGGCTTCCACCCGCGCCAGCACCTCGCGCATCAGCGCTACCACGCCCATTTCGTCGATGCGGCGCATGTCGATCACGTCGACCCCGCGCCGCTCCAGCAATTGCCGCTCCGGCCGGTCGATGGACCTTGCCCCGAAAATCGTCACATGGCGCGGATCGACCAGCCCGCGCCATTCGCCCTCATAGTCCGGCCCGAAATCCGGTTCGCCGCACAGCAGAGCCAGCGGCATGCCGTGAATATTGCCGGTCTCTGACGTGGCGGGCGTGTTGAAATCGCCATGGGCATCCACCCACAGCACGAAGAGCGGCTTGCCCACAGAAGCGCAATGCCGCGCCACGCCCGAAATCGTGCCCATGGAAAGCGAATGATCGCCGCCGACAAAGGCCGGCAGCCGCCCCGCGTCCAGGCTCGCCAGCGCCTCTGCGCTGCTCTGCCGCGCGATATCCAGCACTTCGGCGTTGCGCTCATCCGACAGCCGCCACGGCGTCCTCGCCCGGTCACTCCCGGTGATGTCGCCGCGATCGGTCACCACATGGCCCAGCGTCGCCAGCGTTTCGACCAGCCCGGCCACCCGCAGCGCCTCCGGCCCCATGCCGCTGCCGCGGCAGGAGGCGCCGGCATCGCTGGGAATGCCGAACAGGTCGATGGCTTGGGCGTCAGGCTGGTTCATTGAACGTCTCCTCGTCTCAAGCCAGCAGGATGCGGCGGGCTCGTGTGTACGAAAAGCCGGAATTATGCTATATCTGCACAGGCAATTGCTCATTCTGCTAAGCCAGGCCGCGCAAAATGATCCTCGATGATCTCGACTACCGCCTCATCGCCCTGCTACGTACCAATGCCCGTACGCCGACCAACAAGCTGGCGCTCGACCTTAAGGTGTCCCGCGCCACCGCCAAGGCGCGCATCGACCGGCTGATGGAAAGCGGCGCCATTGCCGGCTTCACCGTGGTCATGTCGGCCGCGCCGAGCCAGGGCATCCGCGCCATCACCATGGTCGAGGTCGATGGCAAGCACGAAGCCGCGGTCATGAAGCGCCTGCTCGGCATGCCCGAGGTGCGCCAGCTCCACAACACCAATGGCCGCTGGGACATGGTGGCCGAGCTCGAAGCGCCTGACGTGGAGGCCTTTGACGACCTGCTGCGCCAGATCCGCCAAATCGACGGAATCGCCTCGACCGATACAAGCATTCTGCTCAAGGCGCGGCGAAGCGTAGGGTAGGGACCTACATCCACCTCGCAGCCAAGGCACACGCCTGTTTCCGCCCTCGCGCACATATCTCCTGTGCGTTCACGTCTTAACCGTCACAAAAGCGCGAAGGTTGACTTGCGGGCTCCATAGGCGAACCTATTTATTAACCGGAATCAGCCCAGCCTTCGTGCTGGAGCTGTCTATAACGGGCGCGCATCCTTCTCCTTCCTCCCGCGCGCCCCGGAAAGGATACGAGATGACGGACGTCACCCCCGCCACTGGCGATTTCAGCCGGGACCGGGTTTACCCAGTTCTTCCCCTGCGTGATATCGTCGTTTTCCCCGGCATGATCGTGCCGCTGTTCGTCGGCCGCGAGAAATCGGTCAAGGCGCTTGAAGAGGTCATGCGCGACGACAAGCACATTCTCGTCGTGACCCAGAAGAACGCGCAGGATGACGATCCGGCCCCGGACCAGATTTACGCCACGGGCACCATTGCCACCGTGCTGCAGCTGCTCAAGCTCCCCGACGGCACGGTCAAGGTGTTGGTCGAAGGCCTGCATCGCGCCACCATCGACCGCTACCTGCAGACCGACGAATATTTCGAGGCCGAAGCCTCCATCCTGCCCGAGCCGGAGGAAGACGCCACCGAGATCGAGGCTTTGTCGCGTTCGGCCACCACCGAATTCGAGAGCTATGTGAAGCTCAACAAGAAGATTTCGGCCGAGGTCGTCGCTGCCGTCGGGCAGATCGAGAACCACTCCAAGCTCGCCGATACCATTGCCAGCCACCTCGTCATCAAGATCAACGAGAAGGAAGACCTGCTCTCGACCGTTTCGGTCGCCGAGCGCTTCCAGAAGATTTTGGGCCTCATGGAAGGCGAGATCGGCGTGTTGCAGGTGGAAAAGCGCATCCGCTCCCGCGTCAAGCGGCAGATGGAGAAGACGCAGCGCGAATATTACCTCAACGAGCAGATGAAGGCGATCCAGAAGGAACTGGGCGACGGCGAGGAAGGCTCCAACGAGATCCAGGAGATCGAGGAGCGCATCGCCAAGACCCGCCTCAGCAAGGAAGCCCGCACCAAGGCCGAGGCTGAGCTGAAGAAGCTCAAGTCGATGAGCCCGATGTCGGCCGAAGCCACTGTGGTCCGCAACTATCTCGATACGCTGCTCGGCCTGCCCTGGGGCAAGAAGAGCAAGGTCAAGCGTGACCTGGTCCTGGCCGAAAAGGTGCTGGACGAGGATCACTATGGCCTCGAAAAGGTCAAGGAACGGATCCTGGAATATCTGGCCGTGCAGAGCCGCACCGGCTCGCTCAAGGGCCCGATTCTCTGCCTCGTCGGCCCTCCGGGCGTCGGTAAGACCTCTTTGGGCAAGTCCATCGCCAAGGCGACGGGCCGCGAATTCGTGCGCATGGCGCTGGGCGGCGTACGGGACGAAGCCGAAATCCGCGGCCACCGCCGCACCTATATCGGCTCCATGCCCGGCAAGGTCATCCAGTCGCTCAAGAAGGTCGGCAAATCCAACCCGCTCTTCCTGCTCGACGAGATCGACAAGATGGGCCAGGATTTCCGTGGCGATCCCAGCTCGGCATTGCTCGAAGTGCTCGATCCCGAGCAGAACCACACCTTTGCCGATCACTATCTCGAGGTCGATTATGACCTGAGCGACGTGATGTTCGTCACCACCTCGAACACGCTCAACATTCCCGGCCCGCTGATGGACCGCATGGAGATCATTCGCCTCTCGGGTTACACCGAGCAGGAGAAGCACGCGATCGCCAAGCAGCACCTGATCCCCGAGACGCTCAAGGAAAACGGCCTGGCCCATGGCGAGTTCGAGCTTTCCGACGAGATGCTGACCGCTCTGATCCAGCGCTATACCCGCGAAGCGGGCGTGCGTAACCTCAAGCGCGAAATCGGCAAGCTGATGCGCAAGGCCGTGACCGAGATCGTCAAGACCAAGGTCAAGACCATCGTCATCGACGAGGACAAGCTCACCAAGTATCTCGGCGCCGATATCTACAAGCATGGCGAGATCGAAGCCGAAGCGCAGGTTGGCCTGGTGACGGGCCTGGCCTGGACCTCGGTTGGCGGCGAGTTGCTGACCATCGAAGGCGTGATGACGCCGGGCAAGGGTCGTATGACCGTGACCGGCAACATCAAGGAAGTGATGAAGGAATCGCTGACCGCGGCAACGGCCTATGTTCGCTCCCGCTCCATCGATTTCGGCATCAAGCCGCCGATGTTCGACACGCGCGATATCCACGTCCACCTGCCCGAAGGCGCCACCCCCAAGGATGGTCCCTCGGCCGGTATCGGCTTGGCCACTGCCATCGTCTCGGTGATGACCGGCATTGCCGTCCGCAACGATGTCGCCATGACCGGCGAGATCACGCTGCGGGGCAGGGTGCTGCCCATCGGCGGCCTCAAGGAAAAGCTCCTTGCGGCCCTGCGTGGCGGCATCAAAACCGTGCTGATCCCGGAAGAGAATGTCCGCGACCTCGCCGAGATCCCTGACATCGTCAAGGAAGGCATGGAAATCGTCCCGGTCTCCCGCATGGACCAGGTCATCGAGCGCGCGCTTGTCCGCAAGCCCGAGCCCATCGAATGGAACTTCGAGGACACCACGCCTGCGGTCTCGACCACAGTCGACACCGGCGAAGACGCCACAGCCGGCCTGCCGCACTAAGCGGGCCTGGATTGAATGCAAACGGCGGCCCGCAAGGGCCGCCGTTTTGTTTTGGTCCGCGTTTGACGCAATATCGCCCCGGAGTGGAGCCCCCTCGCCCCTTGTGGGAGAGGGGGCAATTTCTTCGTCCAGAAGAAATTGCGGGTGAGGGGGCTGCGTCCTCCCATGCTTCAATGCTGGTGGCTGGCTCCGCGCCCCCTCATCCGCCCTTCGGGCACCTTCTCCCACAAGGGGAGAAGGGGGCACGGGGTCGCTGCGCTATCCCTTCGCCACCAAACTCAGCTTCATCCCCTCCACCATATAGCTCAGCCCGCCCTCGAACACCGCTTCGGTATTGATGGTTCCCGTCTTGAACAACGGCACCAGCGCTTCCGACAACAGGGGGAATGCTGCCACCTCCGCCATCGGGTTGATGCCGGCATCATCTTCCTCGTCGGTGCGTTCGCGCTCGCCCTGTTCCTCCAGCACATAGCCCAC
Source organism: Devosia ginsengisoli (assembly GCF_007859655.1). Classification (NCBI taxonomy): domain Bacteria; kingdom Pseudomonadati; phylum Pseudomonadota; class Alphaproteobacteria; order Hyphomicrobiales; family Devosiaceae; genus Devosia; species Devosia ginsengisoli. Next base: position 1,245,197 of record NZ_CP042304.1, on the reverse strand, counting down.
CACATAGCGGGTCACCGAGATGGCGATGCCGAAGGCCTCGGCCGGTGAAAAGCCCGCATCGACATAGAGTTGCAACACCTGTTCGGTGTCGGCGAACTCGCTCTCCGATGGCCGTGTGCCGGCCGTGAGGCGCGCACCGTCCCGCACCGACAGCAGTGTCGTCCTGATGCTGCGGGCATTGGCGAAGGTGAAGTCCACCCAATCCTGTCCGGGCGAGGGCAGGCGATGGGTGTGGTAGCGCGCCAGCATCTCGCTGTTCACCGCGTCGAGCAAAGCCGACTTGTTCCTGAAATGCCAGTAGAGCGCCGGTTGCTGCACGCCCAGGCGCTCGGCCAGTTTCCGTGTGGTCAGCTTGTCGATGCCAACCTCGTTGAGCAAGGCCATGGCCTCGTCGACGATACGGCTGCGATCAATCGCCATGACAGATGACCCTCTTGACTTATCGATGATAAAGGAGCTTATCGCCGATAAATTACCTTATCAACGATAATGAAGTCTGGAGGCCAGGATGAACAAGGCCCTGATCGTCATTCTATCCACCGTCGCCCTCGATGCCATCGGGGCCGGCCTGATTTTCCCCATCCTGCCCGACCTGCTGGTCGAGGTCACCGGCGGCGGCGATATCGGCCTGCTTTACGGCCTGATGCTGGTCGTCTATGCGGCGATGCAATTCATCTTCTCGCCCGTCCTGGGCGCCCTCAGTGACCGCTTCGGCCGCCGTCCCGTCCTGCTGCTGTCGCTGGCCGGCACGCTGCTGGACTATCTGGTCATGGCCCTGTCGCCACTCGGCTGGGTGCTGGTCGTGGGCCGGGCCATGGCCGGCATCACCAGTGCCAACATGGCGGTGGCCAGCGCCTATATCACCGACATCACCCCGGCCGACCAGCGGGCGCAGCGGTTTGGCCTGGTGGGCGCGGTCATGAGCACCGGCTTCATCATCGGCCCTGTTATCGGCGGCGTCATGGGTGCCTGGTGGCTGCGCTCGCCCTTCCTGGCCGCCGCCCTGTTCAACGGTCTCAACCTGCTGGTGGCGCTTTTCGTGCTCCCCGAAAGCCGCAAGGCCGCAGCGGGCAAATTCGATCTGAAAGAGATCAACCCGCTACGCCCGCTGCTCTGGCTGTGGAATTTCAAGCCCTTGCTGCCCATGGTCATCGTGTCGGTCGTCTTCGGCCTCGTGGCCGCGGTGCCCGGCACCATCTGGGTGCTGTATGGCGCTGCACGATTCGGTTGGGATTCGGTCCATATGGGCCTGTCCTTCGCTGTCTTCGGCATCTGCGGCACGCTCGCCCAGGCATTTCTCGTCGGTCCGCTGTCGCGCCGCTTCGGCGACCTTGGGACGCTGATGGTCGGGGTCGCCTTCGATACCCTGGCCTATATCCTGATGGCTTTCGCCAATCAGAGCTGGATGGGCTATGCCGTCGCCCCGCTCTTCGCGCTGGGCGGTGTCGCCATGCCGGCGCTGCAATCGCTGCTGACCAGCCGCGTCAGCGACGAGCAGCAGGGCCAGCTGCAAGGCGTCATGGCCAGCCTGATGAGCCTGGCCGGTATTGTCGGCCCGGTGCTGACCACGATCGTGTTCTTCTCGACCAAGGACCTGTGGATCGGCACAATCTGGATCGTGGGGGCAGGGCTCTACCTGCTCGCCACGCCGCTGTTTGCCACGGTGAGGACCGTAAAGCCCGTCCCGGCCTGACATGCCCTCGTGCACACACAAATCGAGTAAGAGGGACATTCCCTAATCGAGTAAGAGGGACATTCCCTCCTACTCTGGCAGTCCAGGCGGCAAGTCCCCCAGCCGCGCCAGCACCTTCGGCTCGTCATAGGTATCGGTCTCGATATCCACCGCCTGCGAAAACGCAAACACGCCGGCGCGTGTCGTCGCCATGCGTTCCGCCAGGATCACCGCATCCTCTGCTGTCTTGGCCGTTCTGGGCTGGTCGGGCGTCAGCTTGCGGCCCCTCAATTGAAAGCCCTGCACGATATAGGCGACCACCATGGGTTCCTCTGGGTTCTGCTGGCTTGGCCTATCACGTTCGCCGCAGTTCGCCGCACGCCAAATGCTCCTGTCGAATTCTGTCAGCACCAATCGTCATAAGGACAGCGGGCTTGTAACGCGCCCGTGAACGCCCTACCTCCATTTGCCGGCTGACGGCGCCATAGGAGCATCCCTTGAACAAGGCCCTTATCGTCATTCTCGGCGCTGTCACCCTCGATGCCGTCGGCATCGGCCTGATCTTCCCCATCCTGCCGGCTTTGTTGCGCGATGTCGGCCACATGTCCGAAGTCGCGACGCTGCTCGGCATTATGCTGGCGCTCTATTCGGCCTGCCAGTTCCTGTTCTCGCCCATTCTCGGCGTGTTGAGCGATCGTTTCGGGCGGCGGCCGGTATTGCTGGTTTCGCTGGCTGGCGCTGCCATCGACTATCTCATCATGGCCTTCGCGCCCCAACTCTGGCTGCTGGTGCTGGGGCGCGCCATTTCCGGCATAACCAGCGCCAATATGGCGGTGGCCACGGCCTATATCACCGACATCTCCAATGAGGAGGAGCGGGCCAAGCGCTTCGGCCTGTTCCATGCCATGTTCGGCATCGGCTTCATCATCGGGCCAGTCCTGGGCGGCATCCTGGGCGATTTCTGGGTGCGCGCGCCCTTCATCGCGGCGGCGCTGCTCAATGGCGTCAATTTCGCGCTGGCGCTGTTCGTGCTGCCGGAATCACGCAAGGGCCAGCCCGGCGCCCAGTTCACCTGGGACACGCTCAATCCCTTCAAGCCCCTCAAATGGGCACTCACCTTCTCGGCGTTGATTCCGCTGATGGCTATCTTCGTCATCATGAATTTCGTCGGCACCATGTATGGCACGATCTGGGCGCTGTTCAGCGAGGACAGCTTCCAGTGGAACGGCATGATGATCGGCCTGTCGCTGGGTGCCTTCGGCGTTTTCCATGCCGGCGCCCAGGCCTTCCTCACCGGGCCGGCCGTTGCCCGGCTCGGTGAACGCTGGGCTTTGGTGGTCGGCATGGCCTGCGAACTCACCGCTTTGGTGATTCTGGGGCTGGCTACGCAGGGCTGGATTCTGTTCGCGCTGGCGCCGCTCTTTGCCCTTGGCGGCATCGGCATGCCGGCCCTGCAGTCGCTCACCACGACTCAGGTGGGGCCCGATAAGCAGGGGCAATTGCAGGGCGTTCTGGCGAGTCTGGTCAGTCTGGCGGCCGTGTTCGGCCCGCTTTTCTTCAGTTTCACCTATTTTGCCATTCGCGGCACCTGGCCGGGCCTGGTCTGGATCGTCGGGGCGGGAATTTACCTGTTGGCACTGCCACTTATGTTGGGAATCAGGCGGCGCGCCCCCCCCATTCCCGCGGTGGGTGAATAGGCTCGGAACGAGCAGGAAAGCCCGGAAAACCGGCGTATATCCACAATCGAGGACTTGCGGGGGCGCAGTTTCCGGTCCATTAACAGCTTTGCACCGTCCGGCCTCGTCAAAACCCCGGAAATCCTTGCCTTTCACGCAGAATCGACCAAGGGTTGCCGCGTTTTAAGGTTCGCCAACGAGGGCGGGCAATTCACTGTGAGGAAACGCTATGAACAAGAACGATCTGGTTGGCGTCGTCGCCGACAAAGCGACGATCACCAAGGCACAGGCCGCTGAAGCGGTGGACGCAGTGTTCGAGGCAATCACCGGCTCGCTGAAGTCTGGTGAAGAAGTCCGTCTCGTTGGTTTCGGCACCTTCGCCGTGTCGCAGCGCAAGGCTTCGACCGGCCGCAACCCGGCCACCGGCGCTGAGATCAAGATCCCGGCCTCGAACCAGGCCAAGTTCAAGCCCGGCAAGGGCCTGAAGGATGCGATCAACTAAGACTGTTTGGGGGATCGGCAGGCCCGACCCCGAAACCGTTATGCTGATCGGCCCCGAGCGCTTTGCGCCGGGGCCTTTCATTTGCCGGTTGACGCTGGCGGGCAGGGGCAATAACAAGGCCACCTTGCAGCGGACCCATGGTCCTGCGGGCGATTAGCTCAGTTGGTAGAGCGCTTCGTTTACACCGAAGATGTCGGCGGTTCGAGCCCGTCATCGCCCACCATTCCCTCGCGTCAATGCTAACAGTACGCTAACACGAGCGGCCATTGCGTGAATCTCACCTTCCGCATCAGATAACGGCCGCTAGCGCCTGTCACACAGGCGCTTTTCCACATCCGACTTCGACATTCATGAAAATGTCGCTTCGATCCCAACTTGCTCGCTTGACTTGGGGCAAGGTGCTGGGTAAACGGACGCCACGTTGCGCGAACGACCAGTTCGCCCGCGCTGCGGGAGTAGCTCAGTTGGTTAGAGCGCCGGCCTGTCACGCCGGAGGTCGCGGGTTCGAGCCCCGTCTCTCGCGCCACCCTTTCCTAGGGTTTGCGCCTTCTCTCTAAAAACAGTTTCAACTTTTGAGTGCCCGAGTTTCAACTTTTTGAACTCGTTGTGTTCTTCACCTTTCCTCGAAAGTGGCCTTTAAGATCAACGCCCTGAAATTGCTGAACTATTTGCGGCGCCTATGCTGTCGCTGCTTCATTTCGTCGTGAAGCGGCTGATCTGCCGTAACCGCAGGCGCATATAGAACGAACTGACGAGCAACTTGCCCCAACCGAGGTTTTGCAAAATGCCCAGTTCCCGCCGCGCCGTCCTGGCCGCACTGCTCGTTCTACCCGCCCTGTCATTCATGCAATGGAATCAGTCGGTTACCGCCGAAGAAGCGCCGGTTGAAATTCCGCCGCCGGCCAAAGACCTCACGGATACCGGCCCATCGGCCACGGCCGTTTTCGCCGGCGGCTGCTTCTGGGGCGTGCAGGGCGTGTTCCAGCATCTGCAGGGCGTCACCCGCGCAGTCTCGGGCTATTCCGGCGGTGCTGCCGAGACGGCCACTTACGAACAAACCGGCAGCGGCACGACCGGCCACGCCGAAACCGTTGAAATCACTTACGATCCGGCCGTGGTCAGCTTTGGCGAGCTGCTACAGGTCTATTTCTCGGTCGCCCATAACCCGACCCAGCTCAACTACCAGGGACCCGACCACGGCACGCAATATCGCTCGACCATCTTCCCGATGAGCGACGAACAGGCCGAAATCGCCCGCGCCTATATCGCCCAGCTCGACGAAACCGGCCTGTTCGAAGGACCCATCGTCACCACGATCGAGCCGTTCCAGGCCTTCTACCCGGCCGAGCAGTACCATCAGGATTTCCTGACGCTGAATCCGACCTGGCCCTATATCGTGTTCAACGACCTGCCCAAGATCGCTGCGCTCAAGGCGCTGTTTCCTGAGCAGTATCGGGATGAACCGGTGCTTGTCGGCACGCTCTAGGCGGCTTGTCCGGCAAACTGTGACCGATCGGCAACGCGACGGCGCTGCCCTATTTTGGCCGTCTGAGGGGCGGGTTTTCGCCGGCAAACCCGAGCAAAACCGCTGCTGTTGGCTGTTCCCGAAACCCGGAATTATCGGGTCGCATTCCGGGAAAAGCCCCCATGACCCAAGGCGGAACCGGCACGATAGCGCCGCGTTCATCAAGTCGAACGGTCCAGTAGCAAGGAGAACAGCGATGAGCTTGTTCAACAAAATGGCGCTTGCGGCGCTCGCCACGACCATCCCGATGGGCACTGCTTTCGCGGCGGACCTGATCACGGTCCCCACCAGCACCCCGGTCGAGATGCCGATCTACGAGGAACCCGGTTTTGACTGGAGCGGCTTTTATGCCGGCGTCTATGGCGGTGCCCAGAACGGGTCCGACAGCGGTACGCAATATGGCCTGGGCGTCCAGGCGGGTGTGAACGCCCAGTTCGACTTCTATCTTCTGGGTGCGGAAGTGGCCGTTCATGGCCTGACCGGCGGCGATGCCGTGGGCGAAACCACTTATGGCCAGATTCTCGGCCGCGCTGGTCTCGTGGTCAGCGATGACGTGCTGGTCTATGCCGCCGGCGGTTACGGCATCGATCTTGGCCCGCCCGATGAGCAGGACCTGCTGCTCGGCGGCGGCGTGGAGCTGGCGGTTACCGACAGCATCACCGTCGAGGCCCAGTACCTGCACGGCTTCCCGCTCAATGACGGGACCAATAGCAAGAACCAGTTCACGGTCGGCGCCAACTTCCACTTCTAACGCCGTCAGAATCACTATCCTGGAAACGGCCTCGCTTCGGCGGGGCCGTTTCTGTTTGCGGCTCAGGGCTGCTTGACGGAACGACTCAGTCATGCCCAGATGCGGCATCCCGTCGCCATATTGGGCCGCTCGTTAGATCAAATTTGTCTCAAATTGGGCCAATTGCGCGGCATTGGCGCAACACCTGCCCTCAAATGGTCATCTAGCGTTATCCGCATTGCCGAATTTGAGCGACCAGAGGCTTGTCACGCGCGTTATGCTCAGGCATCTAGTCGGTCGACTACGGTTAACTCTATGGGAGTGCAAGATATGTTTGTACGTTCGCTTTCTCTCGGTGTGGCTGCTGCCGCGCTGCTCGCTGGTGGTGCTCAGGCCGCCGATCTCATCATCCCGACCACCCCGCAGCCGATCTATGAAGCTGCCGGTTTCGATTGGGAAGGTCTCTATGTTGGTGTTCGCGCTGGTGGCCAGTTCACCGGTACCGACGCCAGCCTCTACGCCGGCTATCCGGTCAGCACGACTTCGGGCGTTCTCGGCGCTGCCGTCGGCGTGAACTTCATCCCCGTCGATCCCTTCCTGATCGGCGCTGAAGTCACCGGCGACTACATCTGGAACAACGCCTTCAGCACCGGCGAATTCTTCGCCAACCTGCGTGCTGGTGCTGTCGTGACCGACTCGGTCCTCGTGTACGCCATCGGCGGTATCGGTACCAACAACCGTACCGGCTTCAACCAGGGCGTCTACCAGCTCGGCGGCGGTGTTGAACTGGCCGTGACCGACTCGGTCACCGTTCGCGGTGAACTGGTTGGCCAGGGCGACTTCGACGGTGCCAACGACGCTTTCTTCGAAGGCGCCAAGGCCACCGTTGGTGTGTTCTACCACTTCTAAGTTTTGCAATCGGGCAGGGCGGCTTGCCGCCCTCCCGACCTAGCGTCTTGCAAACCCAATTCGGCGAACCGCTAATCCGGTTCGCCGTTTTGTGTTTTCAGGTTCGCTTCGGACCGGCTGCTTTCGGGCCGTTTCAAAATGCCCTTGAATCCGAGCATGCCGTTGCCGGCCGGGTGATGTCGACATGATCGATATTGCGGGTTTTGTTCGGGACATACATGATTGTTCCCCTCATATTTTCTTTCCCTTGAAACCGAGTAGCCAAAGGTCTAAGCCCAAGCCATCAATGTTTGCGTTGGTTCGCTCGCCCCAATTGCTTGCGTAATCCTCGCCCCGGTCGCCCGGCCGGACTAGAAACAGGCTGCCGCATGACTGACCTGCTCAGCGACTATCTGCCGATTGTCATATTCCTTGGCCTGGCCGGCCTTATTGGTCTGGCCCTGCTGATTGCCCCCTTCATTGTTGCGGTCAAAAATCCCGATCCCGAGAAGGTTTCGGCATTCGAGGCTGGCTTTGACGCCTTTGACGATGCGCGCATGAAGTTCGACGTGCGATTCTACCTCGTCTGTATTCTCTTCATCATCTTCGACCTTGAAGTGGCGTTCCTGTTCCCCTGGGCCGTTGCCTTCCGTGAGGTTGGCTGGTTCGGTTTCTGGTCGATGATGATCTTCCTCGGCGTGCTGACCGTCGGCTTTATCTATGAATGGCGGAAAGGGGCCTTGGAATGGGATTGAGCGAACAGAACGGTACGCTGGTCGCGCCGCGCCCCACAGGCCTCGTCGATCCGCGCACCGGCAAGACGGCCGGCGCCGCCGATCCGTTTTTCACCGATGTTACGGACGAACTGGCCGACAAGGGCTTCCTGGTTTCGACCGTTTCGCAACTGGTCAATTGGGCCCGTACCGGCTCGTTGATGTGGATGCAGACGGGCCTGGCCTGCTGCGCCGTCGAGATGATGCAGATGTCGATGCCGCGCTACGATATCGAGCGTTTCGGCACAGCGCCGCGCGCCTCGCCGCGCCAGTCCGACGTGCTGATCGTGGCCGGCACGCTGACCAACAAGATGGCTCCGGCTCTGCGCAAGGTCTATGACCAGATGCCCGAGCCGCGCTACGTCATCTCCATGGGTAGCTGCGCCAATGGTGGCGGCTACTATCACTATTCCTATTCGGTCGTGCGGGGTTGCGATCGCGTTTTGCCGGTGGACGTTTACGTCCCGGGCTGCCCGCCCACGGCCGAAGCGCTTCTTTACGGCATTCTGTTGCTGCAAAAGAAAATCCGCCGCACCGGCACAATCGAACGCTAGGATCACCCAGAATGGATGAAGTAATCCAGGTCGATCCGCTTGTGGACCTTGGCGAGCACATTGCGCGCGCGCTTGGCCCGGCGATCCTGTCGCAGGAAGTTGCCTTTGGCGAACTCACCCTGACGGCCGAAAGAGACGCGATTGTGGCCGTGGCCACTTTCCTGCGCGACGACCCGCGCTGCCGGTTCATCAGCTTCGTCGATGTGTGCGGTGCCGACTATCCCGCGCGCGACGAGCGATTCGATGTCGTCTATCACTTCATGAGCCCGCATCTGAACCAGCGCATCCGCATCAAGGTTTCGGCCGATGACGTGACGCCGGTTCCGAGCATTACGGGGGTTTTCCGCGGTGCCGAATGGTTCGAGCGCGAGGCGTACGACCTCTACGGCGTGCTGTTCTCGGGCCATGGCGATCTGCGCCGCATCCTGACCGATTATGGTTTTGACGGGCATCCGTTGCGCAAGGACTTCCCGACCACCGGCTTTGTCGAGGTGCGTTATGACGAGGAGCGTAAGCGCGTCGTCTACGAGCCGGTCAAGCTGATGCAGGAATATCGTTCGTTCGACTATCTGTCGCCTTGGGAGGGTACGGATTACGTGCTGCCCGGTGACGAGAAGGCCAAGCAATGACTGTTGAAGCCGAAGTCAGAAACTTCACCATCAATTTCGGGCCGGTCCATCCGTCGGCCCACGGCGTGCTGCGCCTGATTCTGGAGCTGGACGGCGAAATCGTCGAGCGTGTCGACCCGCATATCGGCCTGCTGCATCGCGGCACCGAGAAGCTGATCGAATCCAAGACCTATCTGCAGGCCGTGCCTTATTTCGACCGGCTCGACTATGTGGCGCCGATGAACCAGGAGCATGCCTTTGCCCTGGCCGTCGAGAAGCTGCTGGGCCTCGAAGTACCGCGCCGCGGCCAGCTCATCCGCGTGCTCTATTCGGAAATCGGGCGCCTCTTGGCCCACCTGATGAACGTGACCACGCAGGCCATGGATGTGGGTGCGCTGACGCCGCCGCTCTGGGGCTTCGAGCAGCGCGAAAAGCTGATGGTGTTCTATGAGCGCGCTTCGGGCGCGCGCATGCACGCTGCTTATTTCCGCCCCGGTGGCGTCCACCAGGACCTGCCACAGGCGCTGATCGACGATATCGAGACTTTCTGCACGACCTTCCCCAAGGCGCTGGACGATATCGACAAGCTGCTGACCGAGAACCGCATCTTCAAGCAGCGCAATGTCGATATCGGTGTGGTAGACCTCGAAGACGCCTGGAATATGGGCTTTTCCGGTGTGATGGTGCGTGGCTCGGGCGCTGCCTGGGACCTGCGCAAGAGCCAGCCCTATGAATGCTATGCCGAGATGGATTTCGACATTCCGATCGGCAAGAATGGCGACTGCTACGACCGCTATCTCATCCGCATGGAAGAGATGCGCCAGTCGACCCGCATCATGCAGCAGTGCATCGCCAAGCTGAATGCCGCCGATGGCAAGGGCCCGGTCTCCTCGCTCGACGGCAAGGTCGTCCCGCCCAGCCGTGGCGAGATGAAGCGGTCGATGGAAGCGCTGATCCATCACTTCAAGCTTTACACCGAGGGCTACAAGGTGCCGGCCGGCGAGGTCTATGCCGCCGTGGAAGCGCCCAAGGGCGAATTCGGCGTCTATCTGGTCAGCGACGGCACCAACAAGCCCTATCGCTGCAAGATCCGCGCGCCGGGGTTTGCGCATTTGTCGGCCATGGATTTCCTGTGCCGCGGCCACATGCTGGCTGACGTCTCGGCTATCCTTGGCTCGCTCGATATCGTGTTCGGAGAGGTTGATCGCTAATGGTTGCGCGTCGCCTTGCGGACGAGTCGGTTCAACCGGCCGCGTTCGCCTTTACTGCTGAAAACGCCAAATGGGCGGAGTGGAAGATCGGGCTTTACCCGACCGGCCGTCAGCAATCTGCCGTCATTCCGCTGCTCATGCGGGCGCAGGACCAGGATGGCTGGGTCAGCCGCGCGACGATCGAGACGATCGCCGACATGCTCAGCATGGCCTATATCCGCGTGCTGGAAGTGGCGACGTTCTACACCCAGTTCCAGCTGCAGCCGGTGGGCAGCCGCGCCCATATCCAGGTTTGCGGCACCACGCCCTGCATGCTGCGTGGGGCGGGCGATCTGATCGACATCTGCAAGTCCAAGATCCATCCCGATTCGCATCACCTCAACGCCGATGGCACGATGAGCTGGGAAGAGGTGGAATGCGCCGGCGCCTGCGTCAACGCGCCGATGGTGACGATCTATCACGACACCTATGAAGACCTGACGGCCGAGCGTTTCGAAGAGATCGTCGATGCTTTCGCCGCCGGCAAGGGCGATACGATCAAGCCGGGTCCGCAGATCGACCGACTAACTTCCGCGGCCGAAGGTGGCCGCACCACGCTGCTCGAAAAGCCGAGCGCCAAGCGTACCAAATTCGTGCCGCCCCCGCCGCCGGCCGATGCCGCGGCGCCTGTGGCCGCCGCACCCGCCCCGACCACGGCGTCCAAGCCGAAGGATGTGAGCGAGGAAGCTGCACCGGCCCTCAAGGGCACGCCGAAAGGTGCCAAGGTTTCCCAGGCCAAGGCCGAAGGCGAGCGCAAGGCCGCCAATGCTTCGGCCAAGGCCAATGGCAAGCCTAACAAGGCGATGCGCGAAGATGCGACCGGTGCCGAATCCAAGGCCGCCAAGATCGATGGCGGCAAGGCACCGGGCAAGGCCACCAAGGCTGCTCCTGCTGTAGGCGCAATGACCACCAGCGCCGCCAAGGGCAAGGCTGCAAAGCCGGCCAAGGCCGCTCCCGCCGAAGTGAATCCGGTTGCTGAAAAGGGCGGCTCCGCGCCGCTGTTCAAGGCGCCCAAGGGGACGCCTGATGATCTCAAGCTAATCTCGGGTGTTGGCCCGGTGCTCGAAGCGCGTCTCAACGCCCTGGGTATCACCAAATGGAGCCAGGTGGCCAAGTTCACCGCCGGCGACATTGCCAAGGTCGAGGACTCGCTGAGTTTCAAGGGCCGCGTGGCTCGTGACAACTGGCTGGCCCAGGCCGCCGCGCTCGCCAAGGGTGGCGAGGCCGAATATATCCGCGTCTTCGGCAAGAAGCCGCGTTAGGAGTATGAAGAGTGCTCGCTGACAAGGACCGCATTTTCACCAATCTCTATGGCCAGGGCGACTGGACGCTCGAAGGTGCGCGTGCGCGCGGCGCCTGGGTAGGGACCAAGGAATTCATCGATGCCGGTCGTGACTGGATCACCAATGAGGTGAAGGCCTCGGGCCTGCGTGGCCGCGGCGGCGCCGGTTTCCCGACCGCGCTCAAGTGGACCTTCATGCCCAAGGTCAATGACGGCCGCCCGCATTATCTGCTGGTCAACGCGGATGAGAGCGAGCCAGGCACGTGCAAAGACCGAGATATCCTGCGGCATGATCCGCATCATCTCGTGGAGGGCTGCCTGCTTGCCGCCCGCGCCATGGATGCGCATCTCGCCTTCATTTATGTGCGCGGCGAGTTCATCCGCGAGCGCCAGCGCCTCGAGGCTGCGGTCGAGCAGGCCTATGAGGCCAAGCTGATCGGCAAGGACAATATCCACGGCTGGGACCTGGATATCATCGTCCACCACGGCGCCGGCGCCTATATCTGCGGCGAGGAAACCGCACTGATGGAGTCGCTGGAAGGCAAGAAGGGCCAGCCGCGCCTGAAGCCGCCATTCCCGGCTGGCATGGGTGTCTATGGCAACCCGACCACGGTCAATAACGTCGAATCCATCGCCGTCGTGCCGGAAATCCTGCGCCGTTCGGGCGCCTGGTTCGCCTCGATCGGCCGCGCCAACAATACCGGCACCAAGCTGATGTGCGTTTCCGGCCATGTGAACAAGCCGGCGACCTTCGAAGAAGCCATGGGCGTCACTTTCGAAGAGATCATCGAGAAGCATTGCGGCGGCATCCGCGGCGGCTGGGACAACCTGCTCGCCGTGATCCCCGGCGGCGCCTCGGTACCCTGTGTGCCGGGCGAGAAGATGCGCAATGCCGTGATGGATTTTGATGGGCTGCGCGAAGTGGGCTCGTCCCTCGGTACGGCTGCCGTGATCGTCATGGACAAGCAGACCGACATCATCAAAGCCATCTGGCGCCTGTCGGCTTTCTACAAGCATGAGAGCTGCGGCCAGTGCACGCCGTGCCGCGAAGGCACCGGCTGGATGATGCGCGTCATGGAACGCATGGTCGAAGGCCGCGCCCAGAAGCGCGAAATCGACATGCTGTTCGAAGTGACCAAGCAGATCGAAGGCCACACCATCTGTGCGCTCGGTGATGCCGCGGCCTGGCCGATCCAGGGCCTGATCCGCAATTTCCGCCACGTCATCGAAGAGCGGATTGACCAGTATACGTATTCGTCCACCAGCGACGGCGCCGTGCCGTCGATCGCTGCGGAGTAGGGCCATGGCTTCCATCAAGGTCGACGGCCAGCTCGTCGAAGTTCCTGATTACTACACGCTGATGCAGGCAGCCGAGGCCGCCGGCGCGGAAATTCCGCGCTTCTGCTATCACGAGCGCCTGTCGGTGGCCGGCAATTGCCGCATGTGCCTGGTCGAAGTGAAGGGCGGTCCGCCCAAGCCGCAGGCGAGCTGCGCCATGTCGGTCAAGGACCTGCGTCCCGGCCCCAATGGCGAGCCGCCCGAAATGTTCACCAACACGCCGATGGTCAAGAAGGCCCGCGAAGGCGTGATGGAATTCCTGCTGATCAACCACCCGCTCGATTGCCCGATCTGCGATCAGGGCGGGGAATGCGACCTGCAGGACCAGGCCATGGCCTATGGCGTGGACAAGAACCGCTTTGCCGAGAACAAGCGCGCCGTCGAGGACAAGTATATTGGCCCACTGGTCAAGACCTCGATGAACCGCTGCATCCACTGCACGCGCTGCGTCCGTTTCACCACCGAAGTTGCCGGCATCGCCGAGATGGGCCTGCTGGGTCGCGGCGAGGATGCCGAGATCACCACCTATCTCGAGCAGGCGCTGACCAGCGAGCTGCAGGGCAATGTGATCGATCTTTGCCCGGTTGGCGCGCTGACCTCCAAGCCCTACGCCTTCAATGCCCGCCCGTGGGAGCTGGTGAAGACCGAGAGCGTCGATGTGATGGACGCCGTCGGCTCTGCCATCCGCGTCGATAGCCGCGGCCGTGAAGTGATGCGCATCCTGCCGCGCATCAACGAGGCCATCAACGAAGAGTGGATTTCCGACAAGACGCGCTTCATCTGGGACGGACTTAAGAGCCAGCGGCTCGACCGGCCTTACGTGCGCAAGTCTGGCAAGCTGCAGCCCGCAAGCTGGGAAGAAGCCCTGTCCGCTGTCGCCGCCCGTGTCAAGAAGGCCGGCAACAAGGTCGGCGCCATTGCCGGTGACCTGGCCGCCGTCGAGGAAATGTATGCGCTCAAGGCCCTGCTGGCCTCTGTCGGCTCGGGCATGACCGATGTGCGTCCGGCCATGTCGGGAATTGACCCGTCCATGCCGCGCTCGGCCTATATCTTCAATCCAACGATTGCTGGGATCGAGCAGGCCGACGCCATCCTCATCATCGGCGCCAATCCGCGCAAGGAAGCGTCGCTGGTCAATGCGCGCATCCGCAAGACCTGGCGCGCCAAGGGCCTGCCCATTGCCGTGGTCGGCGAGCGTGCGGACCTGACCTACGATTATGCCTATCTCGGCGAAGGCTTTGAGACCCTGGCCGAACTGGCCGCGGGCAAGGGCGACTTCGCCCAGATTCTCGCCAATGCCAAGAACCCGCTGATCATCGTTGGCGAGGCCGCGGTCTCCCATGCGAAGCTCGGCAAGCAGGTGGGCCGCGACACGATCGCGCTGGCCTCCAAGCTGGCCAGCGGCGCCAATGTTGCCGAAGGCTGGAACGGCTTTGCGCTGCTGCATAATGCGGCCAGCCGCGTGGGTGGCATCGACATCGGCTTCGTGCCGCATGATGGCGGTGTCTGCTCGGCCGACCAGATCGGTCTGGCCGGCAAGGGCGAGCTGGATGTGCTGTTCCTGCTCGGCGCCGACGAATACGACATGTCGGCCATGGGCAAGGCGTTCGTCGTCTATATCGGCAGCCATGGCGATGCCGGCGCACACCGCGCCGACGTCATACTGCCGGGTGCGACCTATACCGAGAAATCCGGCACTTACGTCAATACCGAGGGCCGCGTCCAGGTGACCAGCCGCGCCGTGTTCCCGCCAGGCGAGGCCAAGGAAGACTGGGCGATCGTCCGGGCTCTCAGCGGCGCCATTGGCAAGCCGCTGCCGTTCAATTCGCTGACGCAGCTGCGTGCGGCGATCTATGCCGAATTCCCGCATCTGGCGCGAATCGACCAGATCGCAACCGGTTCGGTCGGTGATGTGGCCAAGCTGGGCAAGGCCGCCATCAAGACCAAGTCGGCGCCGTTCGGCTCGGCCGTGACAGATTTCTATCTCAGCAATCCGATTGCCCGCGCGTCCGCCGTCATGGGCGAATGTGCCGCCATGGCAGCCGGCCTGCGGCAGGCAGCGGAGTAGGGGAGACCAATGGACTTTATTCTCTCCGCACTCGACTACCTGCTCGGCATTCCGGTCCTTGGCTGGGGTGTGCAGGTTGGGCTGATCTACAAGGCTCTGCTATTACTGGTGGGCCTTTTGATCTTCACCGCCTTCATCCTCTTGGCTGACCGCAAGATCTGGGCGGCCGTGCAGATTCGCCGTGGCCCCAACGTGGTTGGTCCGTTCGGCCTGTTGCAGAGCTTTGCCGACCTGCTGAAATTCGCGCTCAAGGAAGCCGTCATTCCCGGCGGCGCCGACAAGGTGCTGTTCCTGCTGGCGCCGTTGATCACCGCGACGCTGGCGCTGGCCGGCTGGGCCGTGATCCCGGTCGATGCGGGGCTGGCCATTGCCAATGTCAATCTCGGCATCCTCTACCTGCTCGCCATCTCGTCGCTCGGCGTCTATGGCGTGATCATCGGTGGCTGGGCGTCGAACTCGAAATATCCCTTCCTCGGCTCGCTCCGCTCGGCGGCGCAGATGGTGTCCTACGAAGTCTCCATCGGCCTCGTCATCATCACCGTGCTGCTCTGCGTGGGCTCGCTGAACCTTTCCGATATCGTGGTGGCGCAGCAGGAAATGGGCCTGGCCCATATGCTGGGCGTGCCGTGGCTGAGCTTCCTCAATTGGTTCTGGCTGCCGCTGTTCCCGATGTTCATCGTGTTCTACATCTCGGCTCTGGCCGAGACGAACCGGCCGCCTTTCGACCTGGTGGAAGGCGAATCCGAGCTGGTTGCCGGCTTCATGACCGAATATTCGGCCACGCCCTACCTGCTGTTCATGCTCGGCGAATACATCTCGATCCTGCTGATGTGCGCCATGACCACCGTGCTGTTCCTCGGTGGCTGGGCCTCGCCGATCGACCTGCCGCCCTTCACCTGGATTCCGGGTCTGGTCTGGTTCTTCATCAAGGTGAGCATGGTGTTCTTCATGATCGCCATGGCGAAGGCCATCGTGCCGCGCTATCGCTATGACCAGCTGATGCGCATCGGCTGGAAGCTGTTCCTGCCGCTGTCGCTGGCTATGGTCATCATTGTCGCTTTCGTGCTTCAGCTCACCGGCTGGGGCTGGCATGGAGGGATGGCCTGATGCGCGCCGCCCAGTTCGTCAATACGCTGCTGCTCACGGAGCTGGTGAAAGCCTTCTTCCTGACCATGCGCTATTTCTTCTCGCCCAAGCCGACCATCAACTACCCCTTTGAAAAGGGGCATGTGTCGCCTCGTTTCCGTGGCGAGCATGCGCTGCGCCGCTATCCCAATGGGGAAGAACGCTGCATTGCCTGCAAGCTGTGCGAAGCTATCTGCCCGGCCCAGGCCATTACCATCGAAGCCGGCCCGCGCCAGAATGACGGCACCCGCCGCACCGTGCGCTACGACATCGACATGGTGAAGTGCATCTATTGCGGCTTCTGCCAGGAAGCCTGCCCGGTCGATGCCATCGTCGAAGGTCCGAACTTCGAATTTGCAACCGAAACGCGTGAAGAGCTGTACTTCTCGAAAGAGAAGCTCCTCGCCAACGGCGACCGTTGGGAGCGCGAAATCGCGGCCAACCTCAGCGCCGACGCGCCGTATCGCTGAGAGGGAAGAGCATGACCCTTCCACTATTCTTCTTCTACCTGTTCTCGGCGGTTGCGATCGTCTCGGCCGTGATGGTCATTTCGGCACGCAATCCGGTGCATGCCGTGCTGTTCCTGATCCTGGCCTTCTTCAATGCCTCGGGCCTGTTCATGCTGGCCGGCGCCGAATTCCTGGCGCTGCTGCTGGTCGTGGTCTATGTTGGCGCCGTCGCCGTGCTGTTCCTGTTCGTCGTGATGATGCTCGACGTGGACTTCGCCTCGATGCGGCAGGGGTTCCTCCAATATGCGCCGGTTGGCGTCATTGTCGGCATCGTGCTGCTGCTCGAACTGCTGCTGCTGGCCGGCAGCTTCGTGATTTCGCCGGAAGTGGCGGGCGGTTCGGCACTGCCGATCGATGGCACGGTCGACAATATGCGGGCCATCGGGCAGGTGCTCTATACCCGTTACGTCTTCCTGTTCCAGGGTGCAGCTGCGGTGCTGCTGGTCGCCATGATCGGCGCCATCGTGCTGACCCTGAGGCACAAGAGCAACGTGAAGCGTCAGAATCCGGTCGACCAGGTCGCGCGCCGGCCTTCGGAAACGCTGGAAGTCGTCAAAGTCAAAAGCGGTCAAGGGTTGTAGGAGGCAGAAATGGGCTTGGGTATCGGGCTCGGTCACTACCTGACCGTAGCAGCAATCCTGTTCACGCTCGGCGTGTTCGGCATCTTCATCAACCGCAAGAACGTCATCGTCATCCTGATGTCGGTGGAATTGATCCTGCTGGCCGTGAACCTCAACATGGTAGCGTTCAGCGCGCAGCTCGGCGACCTGCAGGGGCAAATCTTCGCGCTGCTGATCCTCACCGTGGCTGCTGCCGAGGCCGCCATCGGCCTCGCCATCCTCGTAATCTTCTACCGCAACCGCGGCTCGATCGCGGTTGAAGACGTCAACATGATGAAGGGCTAAGAACCACCGCTATGATTCAAGCGATTGTTTTCCTGCCCCTTATCGGCGCGCTGATTGCGGGGCTGCTGGGCCGTACCATCGGGCACCGTCCGAGTGAGTATATCACCACGGGGCTGCTGCTGATTTCGGCTGTACTGAGCTGGGTCGTCTTCCTGCCGGTCGCCTTTGGTGGCGGGCTGGTGGGCGCCGAAGTCGATGGCCATACCGCGGTTCTCAAGGTCGAGGTGATGCGCTGGATCCAGGTCGGCGACATGGATCTGCGCTGGGTGCTGCGTGTCGATACGCTGACCGCCATCATGCTGGTCGTGGTCAACACCGTGTCGAGCCTGGTGCACGTCTATTCGATCGGCTACATGGCCGACGATCCGCATCGCAACCGGTTCTTCGCCTATCTCTCGCTCTTTACCTTCGCCATGCTGATGCTGGTGACGGCCGACAACTTCCTGCAGATGTTCTTCGGCTGGGAAGGCGTGGGCCTGGCGTCGTATCTGCTGATCGGCTTCTGGTACACCAAGCCTTCGGCCAATGCCGCGGCGATGAAGGCTTTCATCGTCAATCGTGTCGGCGACTTCGGCTTCGCGCTCGGCATTTTCGGCGCCTTCATGGTGCTGGGCCAGATCACGTTCGATGGTGCATTTGCCGCCGCGGGTGAATTTGCGACTACGGGCCTGCCGGTGATGCAGTTCCTGGGCTGGCAGTTCGATGCCATGACCGTGGTCTGCCTGCTGCTGTTCATGGGTGCTATGGGCAAGTCGGCGCAGTTCCTGCTGCATACCTGGCTGCCGGACGCCATGGAAGGCCCGACCCCGGTGTCGGCGCTGATCCATGCCGCGACCATGGTGACTGCCGGCGTCTTCATGGTGGCGCGCCTGTCGCCGCTGTTCGAGACCTCGCCTTTTGCCATGACCGTGGTTCTGGTCATCGGCGCGATCACCGCCTTCTTTGCGGCGACGGTGGGCCTGGTGCAGAACGACATCAAGCGTGTCATCGCCTATTCGACCTGCTCGCAGCTCGGCTACATGTTCGTGGCCCTGGGGGCAGGGGCCTATTCGGCGGGCATTTTCCACCTCTTCACGCACGCCTTCTTCAAGGCACTGCTGTTCCTGGGCGCCGGCGCGGTCATTCACGCCATGCATCATGAGCAGGACATGCGGAACATGGGGGGCCTGCGCAAGAAGATCCCGATCACCTATGCCATGATGCTCATCGGCACGCTGGCGCTGACCGGTGTCGGTATTCCCGGCTCGGAATTCCTGGGCTTTGCCGGCTTCTTCTCCAAGGACTCGATCATCGAGGCGGCCTATGCCGTCGGCGGCAATGCCGGTGCTTTCTCCTTCTGGCTGCTGGTCATCGCCGCGCTCTTCACGAGCTTCTACTCGTGGCGGCTGATCCACCTGACCTTCCATGGCGAGCCGCGTCCCGCCGCACGCGGTCATGACGACCATGCGGCGCATGACGATCATGGCCATGGTCATGGTTCGGCCTATGACCATGCGCATGAAGCGCCCAATGTGATGCTGGTGCCGCTCTATGTGCTGGCCGCCGGTGCGGTGCTGGCTGGCGCAGCGTTCTACGGCATGTTCTTCCACGACGTTGAGCATATCGAGCACTTCTTCGCCGGTGCCATCGTGGTGGATCACGAACTCATCGAAGCTGCCCACCACGTCCCGCTCTGGGCCAAGTGGAGCGCCACGATTGCGATGATCATCGGTTTCGTCGCCGCCTATGTCATGTATATCCGCCGGCCGGATATTCCGGGCAAGCTGGCGGCGCAGAATCCGGGGCTCTACCAGTTCCTGCTGAACAAGTGGTACTTCGACGAGCTCTATGACGCCATTTTCGTCAGGCCGGCTTTGTGGATCGGACGCGCCTTCTGGAAGGGTTTCGACGACTGGCTGATTGATGAAAAGATTTCCGAGGGCCTCGGCCGCAGGGTGCAGAACGTGACCTCCTGGGTCACCAGGCTCCAGTCGGGCTATGTCTATCATTATGCCTTCGCGATGCTGATCGGTGTCGCGGCGCTGCTGACCTGGGCCATTGCGGCCGGGGGACTGATCTGATGAACTTCTCCAATACGATCCTTTCAGTCCTCACCTGGTTGCCTCTCCTGGGCGCGGCGGTGCTGCTGTTCACGCCCAAGGCTTCGCTCAACGCCATCCGCTGGATAGCGCTCATCGTCACCGTCATCACCTTCGTGCTGTCGCTGGCCATGTGGCAGAGCTTCGATCCGTCCAACCCGGGCTTCCAGTTCGTGGTCAATTACGCCTGGATCGGCGACAGCATCGGTTACCGCGTGGGCGTTGACGGCATTTCGGTGCTGTTTGTGGTGCTGACGGCGCTGCTGATGCCCTTCACCATCCTGGCGAGCTGGGAAGTCGACAAGCGCGTCAAGGAATACATGATCGTATTCCTGGTGCTGGAAACACTGATGATCGGCGTGTTCACCACGCTCGATCTGGCGATGTTCTATGTCTTCTTCGAAGGCACGCTGCTGCCGATGTTCCTCATCATCGGCATCTGGGGCGGTTCCGCCCGTATCCAGGCCAGCTACAAGTTCTTCTTCTATACGTTCACCGGCTCGGTGCTGATGCTGCTGGCCATCATGGCCATGTTCTGGAGCGGCGGCACGACCGATATCGTCAAGCTCCTGGCGCATGACTTCCCCAAGTCCTGGCAGCCCTGGCTGTGGTGGGCTTTCTTTGCCTCGCTGGCCGTCAAGATGCCGATGTGGCCGTTCCACCGCTGGCTGCCGGAAGCGCACGTACAGGCGCCGACGGCCGGTTCGGTGATCCTGGCGGCAATTCTGCTCAAGCTGGGCGGCTATGGCTTCCTGCGCTTCAGCCTGCCGATGTTCCCGGATGCGTCGCTGCAGTTCGCCAACATCATCTTCTTCCTTTCCGTCGCCGCCATCATCGTGACCTCACTGGTCGCGCTGGTGCAGACCGACATGAAGAAGCTGATCGCCTATTCCTCCGTGGCCCATATGGGTTTCGTGACCATGGGTATCTTTGCCGGCAATGCGCTGGGCATCCAGGGTGCGCTGTTCCAGATGATTTCGCACGGTATCGTGTCGGGCGCGCTCTTCCTCTGCGTCGGCGTCATCTATGACCGTATGCATACCCGCGATATCGCGGCCTATGGCGGTCTGGTCGAGCGCATGCCGCGCTACGCCTTTGCCTTCATGGTGTTCACCATGGCCAATGTCGGCCTGCCCGGCACGTCGGGCTTTGTCGGCGAATTCCTGACCATGATCGGCGTGTTCCAGGTCAATACCTGGGTTGCTTTCGGCGCGGCCTTTGGCGTGATCCTTTCGGCCGGCTATGCGCTGTGGCTCTATCGCCGGATCATTTTCGGCGCCCTGACCAAGGACAGCCTCAAGGGCATTCTCGATCTCGACCTGCGCGAGAAGGTCGTGCTCTACCCGCTGATCGTGCTGACCATTGTGTTCGGCTTCTATCCGGCGCCAATCCTCGATACGACGGCCGCGGCCGTCGATAATCTGGTGTCGCATTATGCCAGTGCCGTTGGCCTCGATCCGGCCGTGTCGCTGGCCGATGCGCAGGCGCCGCTTGTCCATGCTGAACCGGTTGCTGCCGCAGAGCCGGCCGCGGCCGAGCCTGCTGCCCACTAGGAGAGTCCCGTGAACTCAGACGTTATCGATTTCGCGAGCCTGGCTCCCGCCTATCCGGAAATGCTTCTGGCCCTGGGCGCCATCGTTCTGCTGGTCATTGGCGTGGTGATCAACAAGGAGCGCTCGGTCCTTGTGTCCTATGGCGCCGTGCTGCTGCTGCTCGTCACGGCTGCGCTGATCCTGTTCGCGCCGGCCGAGGGCGTGCTGTTCAACGGCGTCTTCATCGGCGACAGCTTTGCGCGCTTCATGAAGGTGCTGGTGCTGGGTGGCTCGGCTTTTTCGCTGCTGCTCGCCCTGCCGCGCGCCGAGGAACACGGCACGCACAAATACGAATATGCGATCCTGGTCGTGCTGGCGACGCTGGGCATGCTGGCCATGGTGTCGGCCAATGACCTGATGAGCCTCTATGTCGGGCTCGAACTGCAATCGCTGGCGCTGTACGTGCTCGCTGCCATCAAGCGCGATGACGGCAAGGCGACCGAAGCAGGCCTCAAATATTTTGTGCTGGGTGCGCTGAGCTCGGGCATCCTGCTCTATGGCGCCTCACTGATCTACGGCTTTACCGGTCATACCAACCTGCAGGAAATCGTGCTGGCCATTGCCAGCGAGGGGCGTTCGATCGGCCTGATCTTCGGCGTGGTGTTCCTGCTTGCCGGCGTCGCCTTCAAAATCTCGGCCGTGCCGTTCCATATGTGGACCCCCGACGTTTACGAAGGTGCACCGACCCCGGTGACCGCCTTCTTCGCCACGGCCCCCAAGGTGGCGGCCATGGCGCTGATGGTGCGCTTGGTGATGGATACGTTCCAGGGCATTGCGCATGACTGGCAGCAGATCATCATCTTCCTGTCCATCGCTTCAATGGTGCTGGGGGCCTTTGCGGCTATCGGCCAGAAATCGATCAAGCGCCTGATCGCCTATTCCTCGATCGGCCATGTGGGCTTTGCACTGGTCGGCCTGTCGTCGGGTACACAGGTGGGCGTTGAAGGCGTCGCCATCTACATGGCCATCTATGTCGCCATGACGGTGGGGCTGTTCGCCTGTATCCTGTCGCTGCGCACCGAGGCCGGCTATGTCGAGAATATCAGCGACCTGGCCGGGGCCGCGCAGGCTCGCCCGTTCGTTGCCGCGATCATGGCCATCGTCATGTTCTCGCTGATCGGCATGCCGCCGCTGGCCGGGTTCTTTGCCAAGTGGCACGCTTTCCTCGCCGCTATCGACGCGCAGCTTTATGTGCTGGCGGTCATTGGCGTGCTGGCCTCGGCCGTCAGTGCCTTCTACTACCTGCGTATCGTCAAGATCATGTATTTCGATGAGCCGGTTGCCAGGTTCGATGCCGTGCCGGGCGAGCTCAATATCATCATGGGCGTGGCCGGTTTTCTGCTCGTCACCTATTATTTCACCGTCGGCAGTCCCTTGGCCAGTTTTGCCCATACTGCTGCCGGAAGCCTGTTCTAGGTGACGGATTTTGCCCTCGGGCCCATGGCGCGCGCAGCCGGCTACCGGCTGCGGGGCTATGACAGTATAGGCTCGACCAATTCCGAGGCCATCGAGGCCGCCACTGCCGGCGATCTTGGCGGCATCTGGTTTGCGGCGCGCCAGCAGACAGCGGGCAGGGGCCGGCGCGGCCGGCAGTGGGAAAGTCCCCATGGCAACCTTGCCGCGACGCTGCTGATTGTTCCCGAGGCCGATCCTACTCTGGCGGCGACGCTGGGTTTTGTGGCAGGCGTCTCCTTGAACCGCGCTTTGTCGGCCATATTGCCCGGTGGGCTGGTCAAGATCGGCATCGATGGGGCCGATGCGCTGGAGGGCAAATCCCGCATCGCGCTCAAATGGCCCAACGACGTTCTGGCCGATGGCGCCAAGCTGGCCGGCATATTGCTCGAAGCCAGCAAGCTGCCCGATGGCCGCCATGCCATAGCGATCGGCTTTGGTGTCAACGTCGTCGCAGCACCGGAGGGCCTGCCTTATCCCGCGACGAGCCTCGCCGATCTCGGCGTCAGCCTGAGCGCAGAGGATGTATTCGAGGCATTGGGCGATGCCTGGGTCGAAACCTTTGGCCTGTGGAATGACGGCCGGGGCATTGGCGACGTCCTGAAACATTGGCGCGCTTCGGCCGCCGGAATTGGCGCACCGGTCGCGGTCAACCAGAACGGCGATGTGCTGCGCGGAATTTTTGAAACCATCGACGACGCGGGGCGACTGATCGTCCGCGCCGAAGACAATCGCCGCATCGCGATCACAGCGGGCGACGTGCATTTTGGGGCAACGGCCAGCGCCCGAAGCTGACCACAACAACGCGCGCGACCGGCGACCAATGATCGATCCGGCGTTGCGCTCGAAAGGACTGAACTGACCCATGGCTAAAAACCAAAGGGATGAACTCGTCTTCGTGCCGCTTGGCGGCGTCGGCGAGATCGGCATGAATATGGGCGCCTACGGCTTCGGGCCGGAACGCTCGCGCAAGTGGATCGTGGTCGACTGCGGCGTGACTTTCGGTGGCCCGGACCTCCCGGGCATCGAGCTGATCATGGCCAATCCCGAATTCCTCGAGGAACGCGCGGACGATATTCTCGGCCTGATCCTCACCCACTCCCACGAAGACCATTATGGCGCCGTGCTCGACCTCTGGCCGGGCTTTGAAAAGCCGGTCTTCTGCACGCCGTTTACGGCTGCAATGCTGGCGGCCAAGCGGGCAGGGGACGGCATTGTCGAGAATGTCGATGTCACCATCATGCGCCCAGGCAAGCCGTTTTCGGTGGGCCCATTCACCATCGAGGCGATCAATGTCGCGCATTCGATCCCCGAATCCAATGCCCTGCTGATAACGACGCCGATCGGCCGGGTATTGCATACCGGCGACTGGAAGCTGGATCCGACGCCGGTCAGCAATGCCCCGACCGACGTGGCGCGGCTGCAGAAGATCGGCGAGGACACATCGACCCCGCTGGCGCTGATCTGCGACTCCACAAATGCGCTCAAGGATGGCGAAAGCCCCAGCGAAGCCGATGTCGCCGCCAACCTGGCCGCCATGATCGCCGAGGCGCCCAATCGCGTGGCCGTCACCACTTTCGCCTCCAATGTCGGCCGCGTGGTCTCCATTGTCCGGGCCGCCGAAAAGGCGGGCAGGCAGGTGGTCATGTCGGGTCGCTCGCTGCACCGGATCATGGGCATCGCCAAGGAACTCGGCATGCTCGAAGGCCTGCCGCCGTTGCTCGACCAGGATGCCTACAAGACCATCGCGCGTAACAAGATCGTGCTGATCTGCACCGGCAGTCAGGGCGAGGCGCGCGCCGCCATCGCCCGTATCGCGCGCGGCGACCATCCGGTGATCGACCTTAATGCCGGCGATCGCATGATTTTCTCGTCCTGGGCCATTCCGGGCAACGAACGCGAAGTCATCGACATCCAGAACCGGCTGATCGACAAGGGCGTGGAAGTCATTACCCAGAATGACGGATTGGTGCATGTGACCGGCCATCCGCGTCGCGACGAGCTGCGTAAGCTCTATTCCTGGGTGAAGCCGGAAGTGCTGGTGCCGGTGCATGGCGAGGCCGTGCATCTGGAAGCCCATGCCAAGCTGGGTCGCGATTCCGGCATTCCCACAGTCTGCGAAGCGCGCAATGGCGACCTGGTGCGGCTGTTCCCCGAGCCGATGGCTTTCCCGTCGGAAGTGCGCACGGGCGAACTCTATCTCGATGGCCTGGTGCTGTGCACGCCCGAGGAATCCGGCGTCAAAGGCCGCCGCCGGCTGTCCTTTGGCGGGCATGTCGTGGTCAGCCTCTGCGTGAATGGTGGCGGCCAGGTCGTGTCGGGCCCCGATCTCGTGATCGAGGGGCTGCCGGAGACCGAGGACGAGTCGCTGGGTGAACTGGTGGAGGACACTGTTGCCGGCGTGCTCAAATCCATGCCGCCCAAGCGCCGCAGCGATACCGAAGTGCTGAACTCGGCCCTGTTCAAGGCGATCCGCAACGAGGTCAACGCCTATTGGGGACGCAAGCCCAACGTTTCGGTGTTCGTGCATCGGGTCTGAGTGCACGACGGCTGCGGCAATAGGAAACGGTCATCCCCGCTATCGCGGGGGTGGCATCGGGCGTATTGAGGACATGTCGCCGCGAAAGGAAAAGCCATGCAGATCGGCTCCATCATCGCCGTCTTCTTCGTCATGTGGTGGTTGACCTTCGTCACCGTCGTGTCGATCGGCAATCGCAGCCAGATCGAGGTTGGCAAGGTGACATCCGGCACCGAGCCTGCTGCGCCCATTACGCCGCATCTGCTGCGACGGGTGCTGATTGCCACGGCCATTGCCATGGCGTTGACAGCGCTGCTGTTGTGGGGCCTCACCAACGAGACCCTGCATCACTACTGGAACCGCTGAGCAGTTTCAGCGCTTGCGCTTCGGCTTGCCCACGGCATGGGCGTAGGCCATTTCCAGCGCCGCCTGCAGATCATCGAGGCTTGCTGCCGCCAGCTTAGCCATGGTCCAGCCCTGGCGGCCCCAGCCGTTGTCGATTGGTGTAAAGACCTCCGGCGCCAGCTGGCATTTGAATTCCTGCTCGTCCGGGGTGAACTTGAAGTTGGCGGTCCGGCCGGCGGCATCGAGCGTCACGAAGATGCGATCCGCCCTGAACGCCGCGCGGTCAAAATGCGGGGCTTCGCTCGCTCCGGGCAGGGCCAAAGCCATGCGTCTCAGATCGGCTCCATCGGCCATCAAAACCTCCCGCAATCCCCCGGTCGAACTTACCTTCGGCGCCCGAAACAAAAAAGCGGGGCACAAGGCCCCGCTGAATTGAGTTTGTTCGACAATACGCTGGTCTTAGGCGCGCTACGAAAGCGGCTGCCAACGCTCCTCCCTTGACGTTGTCGACGTCCGGCGGTTTGGGCCGCCTTTGTTTTATTGCGAGGGACCCTAACAACAAGAATTCTCCCTGTCACGTAGATTCTGCATGGCTTCCATGCTTGCATCGGATGGACGAGTAGGATTTGAGTGGGCATCAACAAAAGCCTCGAGGTCGATTGACGTTTTCCCGGAGTTTACATGCGCCTGTCCCGCTATTTTCTGCCCGTGCTGCGCGACGTGCCCAAGGAAGCCGAGATCGTTTCGCATCGGCTGATGCTGCGCGCCGGCATGATCCGCCAGCAAGCTTCCGGCCTCTATTCGTGGCTGCCGCTTGGCTACAAGGTGCTGATGAAGGTGCAGAAGATCATCGAGGAGGAGCAGAACCGCTCCGGCGCGATCCAGCTTCTCATGCCCACCATCCAGTCGGCCGACCTGTGGCGCGAAAGCGGGCGCTACGATGCCTATGGCAAGGAAATGCTGCGCATCGAGGACCGGCACGAGCGCGAATTCCTCTATGGCCCCACCAATGAGGAGATGATAACCGACATCTTCCGGGCCTATGTGAAGTCCTACAAGGACCTGCCGCTGAACCTCTACCACATCCAGTGGAAGTTCCGTGATGAGGTGCGGCCGCGCTTTGGCACCATGCGGTCCAGGGAATTCCTGATGAAGGATGCCTATTCCTTCGATCTGACCAAGGAAGCGGCTGTCGAGGCTTATGAGCGCATGTTCGTGGCCTATCTGCGCACCTATGCCCGTATGGGCCTGACCGCCATCCCCATGCGCGCCGATACTGGCCCCATCGGTGGCGATCTCAGCCATGAATGGATCGTGCTGGCCGATACCGGCGAAAGCGCGGTGTTCTGTGATCGGCGCCTGCTCGACAAGTCCATTCCGGGTTCCGATACCGATTTCCGCGGCGATCTCAACCCGATCTTCCAGGATTGGACGTCGCTCTATGCGGCGACCGAGGAAATGGTCGACATGGCCGAATATGAAGCGGCCGTGCCTGAGGAATTCCGGGTTTCGGCGCGCGGCATCGAAGTCGGCCATATTTTCTACTTCGGCACCAAGTATTCCGAACCCATGAAGGCGACCGTGACCGGTCCCGACGGCAAGGAAATCACGGTGCATATGGGGTCTTATGGTATCGGGCCGACCCGCCTGGTGCCGGCGCTGATCGAGGCGTTCCACGACGATGCCGGCATTGTCTGGCCGGTCAGCGTGGCGCCGTTCGAGGCGGTGCTGATCAATCTAAAGGCGGGCGATGCGGCCTGCGACGCGGCTTGCAACAGGCTCTATGACGAACTGAACGCCGCCGGTATCGACATGCTCTATGACGATCGCGACCAGGGCGCCGGCGCCAAGTTCACCACGGCGGACCTGATCGGCATTCCCTATCAGATCATCCTGGGACCGCGCGGCCTGGCCGCGGGTGAAGCCGAGATCAAGCATCGCAAGACCGGCGAGCGCGAGACGCTGCCGATCGCCGATGCCGTGGCGCGACTCAAGGGCCTCATCGAACCGCAGCGAAAGACCGACATTTGACCGATACGGCGCCGCCTCTGCTGAACAAGGGCACACGCGCCTTTTCGCGCTTCGAGTGGATGATCGCGGGGCGCTATCTGCGCGCGCGCCGCAAGGAGGCGTTCATTTCGGTGATCGCCAGCCTGACCATGGTCGGCGTCGCCATCGGCGTGGCGACGCTGATTGTCGTCATGTCGGTCATGAACGGGTTCCGCGCGGAGCTGCTGACCAAGATCCTGGGCCTCAACGGCCATTTCACCGCCTATCCCATCGAGCGCGAATTCACCGACTACAAGGAAACGGTGGCGGCGCTCGAACAGATCGACGGCGTGAGCTTTGCCGTCTATTTCGTCGAGGGCCAGGTGCTGGCCTCGGGGCAGGGCAGTTCCACCGGCGTCACCGTGCGCGGCATGGACGAGGAAAACCTCAAGAAGCTCAAGCTGCTCTACAATGCCGCCGAACAGGGCGGTTGGGACGCATGGGACGAGAGCAAGGGCGTGGCCATCGGCTATCGCCTGGCGCAGACGCTCGGCGTGTCGCTGGGCGATCAGGTGCAGATCATCAATCCCAATGGCGCGATGACGCCCTTCGGCTCGACGCCGCAGATCAAGTCCTATCCGGTCAATGTCATCTTCGACCTGGGCATGGTCGAGTTCGACAGCTTCTTTATGTATATGCCGCTCGAGCCGGCGCAGGATTATTTCAAGCTGACCGAGGAGGTGTTGAAGCCGGGCGCGGAACTGCCCCAGGCCGGCCCCCTTGATCCACCGCTGACCAATGAGCAGCTCGAGCAATATTACGATAGAGTTGGCCAGGCGACGGCTGCGGAAATCTTCATCGACGATCCTGACAATATCGCGGTGATGCGCCAGCGCCTGCAGGCCGATCCATCGGCGCGGCCGCTGATCCTCACCGACTGGCAGCAGCGCAACGAAACCTTCTTCTCGGCGCTGCAGGTGGAGCGGGTGGTGATGTTCACCATCCTGTCGATGATCATTCTGGTGGCCGCCTTCAACATCATTTCCAGCCTGATCATGCTGGTGAAGGACAAGAGTTCGGACATTGCCGTGCTGCGCACCATGGGCGCCACGCGCGGCTCCATCATGCGGATATTCTCGATTACCGGCACGACGATCGGCGTTATCGGTACGCTGAGCGGCGTGGTGCTGGGGCTGATCGTGGCGGCCAATGCCGAGCCGTTGCGGGCCTTCGTGTCGAACACGCTGGGTGTGGCCATTTTCCCGCCCGAAGTGTTCTTCCTGTCCTCGCTGCCATCCAAGACCGATCCGGTGGAAGTGACGGTGGTGGTGTTGCTGGCGCTGGGCCTAAGTTTCCTCGCGACGCTTTATCCGGCCTGGCGCGCAGCCCAGTATGACCCGGTCGAGGCCCTGCGTTATGAGTAAGCCGCATCTGGTTCTGACCGACGTTCATCGGCATTACGGACAGGGCGAGAGCATCGTCCACGTGCTGGAAGCGGCCAACCTGACCGTCAACAGCGGCGAGCTGGTGGCGCTGGTGGCGCCATCAGGCGCCGGAAAATCCACACTGCTGCACCTGTCAGGCCTGCTCGAAAGCCCGCAATCCGGTGAAGTCGCCATCATGGGCATTCCGACCAGCAAGCTGGGGGACCGTGGCCGTACGCAATTGCGGCGCTCTACGGTGGGCTATGTCTATCAGTTCCACCACCTGCTGCCGGAGTTCACGGCGCTCGAAAATATCACCATGCCGCAGCTTATCGCGGGCAAGTCCCAGGGGGATGCCGACCGGCGCTCGATGGAGCTGCTGGACCTGCTGGGGGTGGCGCCGCGCGCCAGTCACCGACCGGCGGAACTGTCGGGTGGCGAACAGCAGCGCATCGCCATTGCCCGGGCCGCGGCCAACCATCCCAAGGTGATCCTGGCCGACGAGCCGACCGGCAATCTCGATCCGGAAACCAGCGACGTGGTGTTCGCCGCTTTGGCCAACCTGATCAAGAATGAAGGCGCCGCTGCGCTTATCGCCACGCACAACCACGACCTGGCGCGGCGGGCGGATCGGATCGTGACGCTCAAGGGCGGTTTGGTGGTCGATCACACTTTGTGATCGAACCTACAGGGCGCATTGCGTGTTCCTCTTACGAGGAGGACTGCAATGACCCTGCTGATGATCATCGGAACCATGGCCATCGTGGCTGTGCTGACCCTGAAGGACCGCCAAAGCCAGCGCTAGAGCGCTGCGGCGATGTCCCTGGCCAGGGCCGCAAGATCGGCGTCGTCAGCCTTGCCGCCGCCATGGGCGCCGAGGGCTACGCCCTCATAGACCGGAATGACGTGGAAATGCAGGTGGAACACGGTCTGGCCTGCCGGTGCTTCATTGAACTGGGCGAGGCGGATGCCATCGGCGCCGGTGGCGTGCTTGACCGCATTGGCCACTTTCTGCACCAGCGGAATTACCGTCGCGAGGGCCGCCGGATCGGCGTCGAGCAGATTGCGTGACGGGGCCTTGGGCACGATCAGTGTGTGGCCGCGCGACTGGGGGAAAATATCCATCATCACCAGCGCGGTTTCGTCTTCATAGACCCGGTGGGCCGGGATTTCGCCGCGCAGGATCTTGCCGAAGATATTGGACGGATCGTAGCTCATGGGTCACTCCGCCGGCTGGGAAAGGTCCGGCTGCTCCTTCTGGAAGAAACGGAAACGGAAATAGTTGAGCACGGCCAGCCCGGTCAGGGTGACCGGCACGTAGCGGAAGCCGCGGCGGATAAAGAACAGCGCGATATTGACCGCCGTCGCCGCGCTCATAGCGCCCTTGCCCATGGCAGAGGTGAAGGATGACGGCACGATATGCCGGTAGATCAGGGCATCGGAACGGTAATAGTCGCGGGCGCGCAGGGCATAGGCGCGCTTGGAGGCGGAATAGGCCTTGAGTTCGTCCATGCCCATGTCGCCATGGAATTCGACCTCTGAGCCCAGCGCCCAGACTTCGGGCGGGGCCAGGCGGGTCTTGCCAATCTCGGTGAACAGCTCTGTAAGCTCGCGGAAGGTGACATTGTTGGCGTTCCAGCAATCGTCGGTCTTGGCGCCATGGGAGAGCACGAGAACGTCGGCCCGTTCCAGCTTTTCGCGCATGGCGGTGTAGTTGCCTTGGGTGAAATCCACGCCGGACTTGGCGGTTTCGACTATGCCACCCAGCCGGGTCAGCTTGTCCACCATGGCCGAGCCGAACGCGCCGCCGGCGCCGGTCACGAGGAAGCGGCGGCCCTTGATCTGGCAGGTGGTGCCGAAGATCAGGTCGAACACATTGGCGAAGGACGAGAAGAAGTTGTGCGGATAGACGTGATGCATGGCGTGGTAGTTGTTATCCACCCAGAGCAGGCCCTGCTGGCCGCCGACGCGGTCCATCGACATGTGGTTATAGTCCAGCCCTTCCTCGCGGAGCGTCATGCCCAGCATGATCGTGCGCAGGACGGCTACGGCGGCGATCACCGGCCAGGGGAAGACCAGAAGGAAAAGCAGGGTTCCGGCCAGTGAGGTCAGATATTCGGGCAGGATATGGAACCAGATATTGGCCCGGGCATAGGCCGGGTTGATCTGCATATCGAGACCGAGAAACTTGTGATGCACCCAATGCCAGGACGAAAAGGTCCGCAAGAGCGGAATTTTCGAGCTTTCCCACTTGTGCAACGTCCAGTGGAGCGCGTCGAACAGGGCCGTCGAGACGATAAAGACAAGGGCGGCCTGCAGCAGGAATACAAAAATGTCCCAGATCATGACTTCCTACATAAAGTGGATAGGCGCGGTAGGGAAGTAGCCCCGAACTGAAGTTCGATCAGTCCTTGTGATCTGTTCGTTCGCCCTTGCGGAAGGGGGTGAACTGCTCGAGCAGTTCCTGGTTTCGCTCGACCAAGGCGCGCTCGTGATCGAGGTAGTCAGCCACGGCGTCGCGCAGGCCGGGATGGGCGATCCAGTGGGTCGACCAGGTGGTTGCCGGCGCATAGCCCCGCGCCAGCTTGTGTTCGCCCTGCGCACCGGCTTCCACCACGTCCAGCTTGTGGGCGATGGCGTAGTCGATGGCCTGGTAGTAGCAGAGCTCGAAATGCAGAAACGGCACTTCGCGAGTGCAGCCCCAGTTGCGGCCGAAAATGCGGTCCTTGCCGACGAAGTTGATGGCGCCGGCAATGGCTTCAGGTCCGTCATAGGCCAGCATTAGCACGATGCGGTCGGCCATCGTTGCGTTCAGCCGTGAGAAGAAGTCGCGGTTGAGATAGGGCCGGCCCCATTTGCGGGCGCCGGTATCCTCATAGAAGGCGTAGAACGCATCCCAGTGCTCTTCGCGCAGGTCGCTGCCGGAAAGCCATTTGATCGTCAGGCCATCGGCCAGCGCATCGCGCCGCTCGCGACGGATGGTCTTGCGCTTGCGAGAGGAGAGCGTTTCGAGGAAGTCGTCGAAGCTGGCAAAGCCCTGGTTGTGCCAGTGGAACTGCGTGTCGGCGCGCTTGAGCCAGCCATCGGCTTCGATTTCCTCGGCCTCGGCTTCCGGGACAAAGGTGGCGTGGACCGACGAGGCGTTGCGCTGGATAGCCAATTGCTGGGCCGTCGAAAGCAGCGCGGCGCGGATCGTCGGGTCGCTAGAGGGCACCAGCAGCTTGGGTGCGGTGGCTGGGGTGAAGGGCACCGAGCATTGCAGCTTGGGGTAATAGTGGCCGCCGGCGCGCTCCAGCGCATCGGCCCAGCCGTGGTCGAAGACATATTCGCCCATGGAGTGCGACTTGAGGAAGAGCGGCATCAGGCCCAGCGGACGGTCGCTGTCGTCGCTCAGCAGGATATGTTGAGGCTGCCAGCCAGTGCGGCCCGTGGCGCAGCCGGATTCTTCCAGCGCCAGGAAAAAGGCGTGGTCGAGGAACGGGTTATCGCTGCGCCCATCGGTCGATGGCACAAGGCTGTTCCACACGGCGGCGGGAATGCTCGCCGTGCTGGGATGGATAGTGGCGCGGAGTGTGGGCTGGTCTGCCAAGGGAAATCCCGGCGGGAGTCAATGGTCGGCTAAAGATAGGACCTTTCGCCGGCCATTGTAAGCTTGGTGCCGCGTCGGATCACGCGGATTTGGGTGCAAAGCCCTCGAAGACGATCTGATCGGCGCCGGGCAGGGCAGCGTCGGCCTCGACCTGGCTCCGGACGGTCCAGGCCGTTACCGGCTTGCCCAGAGCGCGCCAGAAGACGATGGCCGGCAATTGCAGCGCATCCTGGGAGCAGGAGATGAAGTCGAACTGGGTTTCGTGCCAATGCAGCAGGTGGCGGAGCGTATAGCGCTGCTCTTCGGTCAGGTGGCTGTCCCAGCCGTCGGGCTTGTAGTCATAGGTGATGATGCCGCGCGGGCCGGTAAAGCCGAACTGGCGGATGGCCGTCAGCAGGTGCGGATCGAAGGATTCCACGGTCACCGGGCCCTCATAGGCCTTGAGTGCCTCGGCCACGGCACGGGCCAGCAATTGGGTGCCGGTGGTGTCGCGCTGGTGCTTGAGCTCGATCTGCAGCAGGGCACGGCCGGCAATCTGAGCCAGGAAATCGGTGAATTTCTGCGGGCAATCGCCGGCGGCGCTGTCGAGCAGCTTGGCGCTGGTGATGTCGGCGGCGGCGCAATCGGCCACGGCGCCGTCCTTGCCCAGCAGGCGCTTCATGTCATCGTCGTGGAAGATGACCGGCACGCCGTCGCTGGTGAGTTGCACGTCGCATTCGATGGCGAAGCCGGCGAGAATCGCGGCCTCGAAGGCGCTGGCGCTGTTTTCGATGACGCCGCTGGCGCGGTCATGCAGGCCCCGATGGGCAACGGGATTGGGAAACAGAGGTTCGGTCATGCGGCCATCCTCACGGGTTGTGGTGCTTCAATGGCACCGGAATGTGACGCTGGTGTATTGGTCAGACTTCGACGACGGCTTCGATTTCCACCGCCGCGCCCAAGGGCAGGGCGGCGACGCCGAAGGCCGCGCGGGCATGCTTGCCCTTGTCGCCCAATACGCCCACCAGCAGGTTGGAGGCGCCATTGGCCACCAGATGCTGCTCGGTGAAATCAGGGGTCGAGGCAACCAGGACGGTGATCTTGAGGATGCGCTTGACGTCTTCCAGCGGGATGCCGGCGGAATGGACGATCTGCGACAGCACGTTGAGGGCGGACAGTTCGGCGGCATTGCCGCCCTGCACCACATTCATTGTGTCGCCGAGCAGGCCGGTGACGACGCCCTGGTCGTTGGAGGAAATCTGGCCCGAGACATAGAGGATATTGCCGGTCCGGGTCACCGGAACGTAGCTGGCGACCGGGGCCTTGGGGGCGGGCAGTTCGTAGCCGTATTCGCGGAGCTTTTCGATCGGACTGGTCATCGTGTCTTGCCTTCGTTCTGGTCGTCGTCTGGTTCTGCCGGCAGAGGGGCCGGCTTTTGTCGGTACAGCTTGCCGCGCACCACGGAATCGCGGCCGAAGCGGGTGCGGACGCGGTCCATGGCCCGTTCGGCAGCCGCCTTGCGGGCGATGGCCGGCTCCAGCAAATCGGCCGGATCGCTGCCGTCGGCGGTATCGATACCCGAAACGCCGATTCCAATCAGCCGGAAAGCGGTGCCATCGACCTCGCGTTCCAGCAGGGATCGGCCGGTTTCGTAAATCACATTGGTCAATTGCGTGGGGATCATCAAATGCCGGGCGCGTGTGCGCAAGCGGAAACCTGCCGATTTGAGTTTCAGCGTCACCGTGTCGCCGACCACGCCCTTGGCCTTGAGGCGTTCGGACAGGCGCTCTGTGACATTGAGCAATTCGGTAGAAAGCGCTTCCAGATCACTGATATCGCTGTTGAATGTTGTCTCAGACGAGATGGTTTTCATCTCGCCGTCCGAGGAAATGCGGCGGCTGTCCTCGCCGCGGGACAGGCGGGCAAGACGAGCGCCGGTTTCGCCATAGCGGCGCATCAGGTTTTCCGGGGGTTCGTCCTGCAACTGGCCGATGGTGACCAGACCATCCTTGCGCAGGGTTTCGGCGAAGACCTTGCCGACGCCGTAGATGAGGCTGATCGGCCTGGGCGCCAGGAAAGACAGGGTTTCCGCCTTGCCGATGACGGCGAAGCCGCGGGGCTTGTCGAGGTCGGAGGCGACCTTGGCGAGGAACTTGTTGTGGCTGAGGCCAACCGAGATGGTGACGCCGAGATCGGTCTCGATGGCGCGAGCGAAGCGGGCCAGGACGAGGGCCGGCGCGGCCTTATGGAGGGCCTGGGTGCCGGAGAGATCGAGGAAGGCCTCGTCGATGGAAAGCGGTTCGACCAGTGGGGTCAGGGCGTCCATATACTGCCGAATCTGGCGGCTGACGCCGACATATTTGGCCATGTTGGGCTTGATGATGACTGCGTCGGGGCAGAGTTTTTTGGCTTGGAACATGGGCATGGCCGAGCGGACACCGGACTGGCGGGCGATGTAGCAGCAGGTGGACACCACGCCGCGCGTGCCGCCGCCGATGATCAGCGGCTTGTCGCGCAGGCTGGGGTCGTCGCGCTTTTCGACCGAGGCATAGAAGGCGTCGCAATCGACATGGGCGGTGGAGAGGCTGAACAGTTCCTCATGGCTGCGCAGGCGTGGCGAACCGCAGCCCGGGCAGCGCGCGGGCACGGTGGCGCCGGACCCATGGGCCAGGCAGTCGCGGCAGAGCCAATCGAGGGTCACGCATCACCCTGATGGGTTGAGCCGATGCCAGACCCGCATGAACTGTTCGGGCGACATGCCGGAATTTGCGCAGAGGGCGAGCAGAATCGGTTCGTTTGAGGCAAAATAGTCGACGAGGCCGCGCTGAAGGGCGGAAGAGCCGACGGAACGGCGCAGCGCATCGGGATCGAACCCGGCAAACTGCATGAAAGCCAGCAGTTCCTCGGGGTTTTCCGCCAGGTAGCCGAGACAGGAATCGGCCAGTGCGGCAACGGAGGTTTCGACTGTCTCGGAACGCGGCACTGCCGGCCTCATTTGGTGTTTTGTAAGAGATTGCATGGTAGCGCAACAGGGCGGCAAAGCGAAGCGCCGCCAGCGCCTTAGCGGCGCGAGGAAGGTCCGATGCCAAAGACTGTGATGATCGTTGAGGACAATGAGCTCAACATGAAGCTCTTCAACGATCTGCTGGAATCGCGCGGCTATGCCGTCATCCAGACCCGTAACGGGATGGAGGCGCTCGATCTCGCGCGCGCCCATCATCCCGACCTGATCCTCATGGATATCCAGCTGCCCGAGGTTTCCGGGCTGGTGGTGACCAAGTGGCTCAAGGACGATGATGACCTGGCCCATATCCCCGTCATCGCCGTCACGGCCTTTGCCATGAAGGGCGACGAGGAACGGATTTTGCAAGGCGGGTGCGAGGGTTACATTAGCAAACCCATCTCGGTGCCTCACTTTCTGGAAACTATTGCCCGCTACATTGGTCCGGCCTGATCACGCAGAGCCAGCCTTTCTGCCTGCCTGATCGGCCCGCTCGATGCCGCCGGGGAATTCCTGGCGGCCGGCGCAGGTTTTGGGGCTGTACCAGTGACTGCACGCGTTCTGATCGTCGATGATATTCCCACCAATGTCCGCCTGCTCGAAGCACGGCTGACAGCCGAGTATTACGAGGTCGTCAGCGCTGCATCTGGCCCGCAAGCCATTGATATTGCTAACAATTCTGACGTCGACATCGTCCTGCTCGACGTCATGATGCCCGACATGGACGGCTTCGAGGTCTGCCAGCGGCTCAAGGCTAATCCGAAGACCCAGCATATTCCCGTTCTGATGATCACGGCGCTCGACCAGCCCTCCGACCGGGTCAAGGGGCTGGAAGTGGGCGCCGACGACTTCCTGACCAAGCCGGTCGACGACATGCAGCTCATGGCGCGTGTCAAGAGCCTGGTGCGGCTCAAGTCGCTGACCGACGAATTGCGGGCCCGCGCCATGACCGGGCAGCAGATCGCCATCGAAGACGCGATGCGCGCGATGGATAAGATCAATACGACGGGCGGCTCCATTCTCATCATCGACACCGACCAGCGACACGCTGAGCGTATCCAAGGTTATCTCACGCTTGAGCATGACGTGGATATCTTGAATCAACCGGCCGATGCGGTGTTCCAAGTCACTGGCGCACAATATGAATTGGCGCTGGTGGCGATGGCGCTTGATGATTTCGACCCGCTGCGGGTGTGTTCGCAGATCCGTACGCTGGAGCATACGCGCAACCTGCCGATCATCCTGCTGTCGGAAGATGCCGATAAACCGAAAGTGGTGCGGGCGCTGGATCTTGGGGTCAACGACTTCATCTCGCGGCCGGTGGAGCGCAACGAACTGGCGGCGCGGGTACGCACGCAGATCCGTCGCCATCGCTATGCGCTGGAGCTGCGGCAAAGCGTCAATAATACCATGGCGCTGGCGGTGACCGACGACATGACCGGGCTCTATAACCGGCGCTATTTCGACCGGCATCTGGGCGTGATGTTGAGCAAGGCGCAAAGCCAGGATCGCGACATGGCGCTGATGATCCTGGATATCGACCACTTCAAGGCGGTCAACGACACCTATGGCCACGATATCGGCGACGCGGTGCTCAAGGAGTTCGCGACGCGGTTGAAGCGGAACATCAGAGGCGTTGATCTTGCTTGCCGATTTGGCGGCGAGGAATTCGTCGTGCTGATGCCGGACACTGACTATGGCCAGGCCGAACTGGTGGCCGAGCGGGTGCGGCAGTCGATTGCCGAGCGGAGCTTCGAGGTCAATGCCGGGCGACCGCTATCGGTGACCGTGTCGGCAGGGGTGACGCTCAACGAGAGTGATGCCGATACGCCGGAAACGCTGATCAAGCGGGCTGATGTGGCGCTATATCGTGCCAAGCGCGAGGGACGAAACCGAGTGGTATTCGACGCTGCTTGACTGATCCAATCGGCCCAAATTGGGGCGTTAGGGTTATCTGTTATAATTAACAGAGTTTTACCGGCCGGGTTTGGCCAGTAGTTCTTGAGTTTTGGCCGGCAATGGATAGGTTGCCCTCAACACAGCGAATTGACCCATTTTGGGACAGTCGCTGAGGGTTCCCTACGGCTTCTCTCAGGTCCGCCGCAACTCCTGAGTCCCGTAGGGCGGTTGGTCCGGATGCGGACAGAGTGGCCTCTTCGACATGCCGCTCCGGACCAGCCACTCTTACTTTCCGCATCGCACTTCTGATCCGACGCCATTCACACATGGTGCGAATTCGTTAACGTACTGTTAGCATCGAGATCGAGCCCGCGTGAAACGGACAGCAAAAAGCCCCGCATTTTCAATGCGGGGCTTTCGCGCTTTTCAGCAGATAGCAGAGACCAGATTACTTGATCTTGGCTTCCTTGAATTCGACATGCTTGCGCACAACCGGATCGTACTTGTTGTACGAGAGCTTCTCGGTCTGGGTGCGAGCGTTCTTCTTGGTGACGTAGTAGTAGCCAGTATCAGCCGTCGACACGAGCTTGATCTTGACGGAAGCGGCTTTGGCCATTGGGGTGTCCTCGACAAACAATAAGGCGCCGCGAAATGGCGGCGCTTTGAATTTGGGCGCAAACTACGGATTTCAGTCCGAATGTCAAGCGCCGGAGTGTGGGGTGAAGGCGAGTCTTTGCGGGGATACCCCCTCCTAACCTCCCCCTGATAGGGGGAGGAATCCGCTTTGTGGGTGGGGCAACCCCGGTGATCCCCTCAGTCGATCTGGCCGGTGCCGAAGCCGTACATGTGGTTGGCCCATTGCAGGCCCACTATAGCCCCCTTGACCGAGGGAAGGATAAGCAATGGCAGCACGATGCCCAGGGGGACCATGGTGTAGAGATAGGTCAGCGGGTTGACGTGATAGACCATGTCCATATGCAGCATGATGCCGACCAGCAGGTGGCCGACGATCATGATGGCGATATAGGGCGGGAAGTCATCGGCGCGGTGCAGGTTGAGCTGCTCGCCGCAGACCTCGCACTGGTCGGCGACCTTGAGATAGGCGCGGAACAGACGGCCCTTGCCGCAATGGGGACATTTGCACAGCGTGCCCCGCCACATGGCCTGACCGACACTGCGCTCTGGCAGACTCTTCGAACCCATTCCCATTACCTCTTTTTCCGGCCCCGGGGGCCGTAAGACCTAGATGGGCGCTTCTGGCCGCGCCGACCAGATGACGGATTGCCGCGCGTGCCTTCGGACAGCAGTTCGAAGCGCAGGGCGCCGGCGACGGGAGCGGCTTCGAGCAGGCGGACGGTGACGCGGTCGCCCAAAGCGAATTTCTCGCCGGTGCGATCGCCGACCATGGCCTGCTGGTCTTCGGTGTAGCGATAGTAGTCCTCGCCCAGGGTGGAGGCGGGGATGAAGCCATCGGCGCCGGTTTCGAGGAGGCGGACAAAAAGGCCGGAGCGGGTGACGCCGGAAATGCGGCCTTCGAAGCGGGCGCCGATCTGGGCGGCGAGGAATTGCGCCAGCAGGCGATCGGCGGTTTCGCGCTCGGCCAGCATGGCGCGGCGCTCGGTGGCCGAAATGTGCTGGGCGATGCCTGATAGCCGCAGGGCTTCGTTTTCGCTGAGACCATCATCGCCCAGGCCGAGGGCCGCGATCAGCGCGCGATGGACGATGAGATCGGCATAGCGGCGGATGGGCGAGGTGAAGTGGGCATAGCGGTCGAGGTTGAGGCCGAAATGGCCGTAATTCTCGGCGGCATATTCGGCCTGCGCCTGGCTGCGCAGCACCATTTCGCTGACCTGTTCGACATTGCCGGCCTTGCGGGCCTGGCTGAGAATGCCGTTGAAATCGCTGGCGCGGACGCTGTCGGATTTCTTGACCGAGATGTCGAGCGAACCGAGGAAGTCGCGCAGGGCCTGAAGTTTTTCGCTGCTCGGCTCGTCGTGGACGCGATAGAGCAGAGCGGACTTTTTCTGCTCGAGCGTTTCGGCGGCGGCGACATTGGCCGCGATCATCATTTCCTCGATGAGGCGATGGGCGTCGAGGCGTTCGGGGATGCGAATGTCTTTCACCATCCCTTTGTCGTCGAGCACGATCTTGCGCTCGGGCAGGTCGAGATCGAGCGGGCCGCGCTTGTCGCGCGCCGAGGCCATGGCGTCATAGGCGGCCCAGAGGGGGCGCAGGATGGGGTCCAGCAAGGGGCCGGTCTGGTCGTCGGCATTGCCGTCGATGGCGGCTTGGGCCTGCTGGTAGCTGAGCTTGGCGGCCGAACGCATGAGAATGCGATGGAAACTGTGGCTGCGCTTTTTGCCATCTGCGCCCATGACCATGCGCACGGCGAGGGCGGCGCGGGGCTCGCCCTGCTTGAGCGAGCACAGTTCGTTGGAAATGCGCTCGGGCAACATGGGCACGACGCGGTCGGGGAAATAGACCGAATTGCCGCGCAGATAGGCCTCGCGATCGAGCGCGGTGCCGGGGCGGATATAGGCGGCGACATCGGCAATGGCCACGGTGACGACGTGGCCGCCGGGATTGGCCGGATCCGCATCGGGTGCAGCGTGGACGGCGTCGTCATGGTCCTTGGCGTCGGGCGGGTCGATGGTGACCAGGGGCAGGTCGCGCCAGTCTTCGCGGCCCTTGAGGGTGGCCTCTTTGGCTTCCTCGGCCTCGCGGATGACCGAGGCGGGGAAATGGTAGGGGATTTCCAGATTGTGGATGGCGATGAGGCTGACGGCGCCTTCGGACATGGGATTGCCGATGACCGAGGTGACCTTGGCGCGTGGGATCATCAGGCGGCCGGAGAGCTTCACTTCCACTTCGACGAGATCGCCGTCTTTGGCGTCGAGCAGGTCGCCGAGGGGGATGCGCATTTCCTTCTGCTTGCGATCGACCGGGATGAGGCGAGCGCCATCATCGTCCATGCGGACAATGCCGATCTGGCCGCGACGCGGCTTGTCGAGGATTTTCATCGCCTTGGCGGTGTAGACGGGGACATCGCCCTCGCCGGCATCGATGCGGGCCAGGATGCGGTCGCCGGGGGCGGGGACGACGCGGGCGTCGCGGCCGCCGAGCACGGTCACGCGGGGTTTTTCGCCTTCCTCGTCGTTCCACTGGGCCGGGAAGGCGTGGAGATCGTCGGGGTCGGCATCGGCGGGGATGTCGAGCACGGTGACATGGGGCAGGGCGGCGGTGCGGCGCAGGGCTTTTCGCGTGCGCGTGATGATGCCTTCGCCCTCCAGTTCGGCCAGCATGGCCTTGAAGGGACGGCGCATGTCGCCGCGGATGCCGAAGACCTTGGCGAGATCGCGCTTGCCCTTGATGTCGGATTGCTGGGCGAGGGCTTCGAGGAGCTGTTCGCGGGTCGGCAGCTCGGTCGCGCGCGGGGAGGTTGCGCGGCGCGGGCCGGAGGTGCTGCGGGGCTTGCTGGTGGTTTTTGGGCTTTTCATGTTGGGCGATATGTAGGGGATGGCGGGCGGTTCGGCAAATGGGCGGATCATTCGCGGGTTGGCGAGGCGCGCTCCATTGTCAGGGCGGACGGACTATGCTCTTTCGAGGGATGAATGGAGTGTTTGAATGCGCCTAGTTGTCATGGCTATCTTCGGAATACTTCTGCTGACCGGCGCTGTCGTGGCCGCGCCTGCGCGCCCGCCTTCCCGTACAATGCTGCTGGATCACCCAATTCAGGGCACACAGATCATGTATATTAGTCCCTCGGGCGCGGCCTATCTCTGGCATAGCGCTTTTCCTGAGGTGCTGGAGGGGCGCGCCTACTACGGAATGGTCGAACGCCATATCTGCCTTCGGTTTGGCGCCGACCGTTACAATCCAGTTACTGGCCTTCCTGCCGGCAGATCAGAATGCGTGCCGGAGCGGGACCTCCACTTCATTATGAGGCAATGGGTGGACGGCGATCCATTCGGCCTTTCCACGCGGCGTACACCTCCTTTCGCTCTCAGCTCCGGCAATACCACAATCGAAATATTGGGTTCCCGCGCGGGCATCCGATTCACAACACCTGTCTATGACATGGACGACTTTGTAATTCGGCCGGGCGGGCAGGCTTTCGACGCGAAAGGCATCTGCGATAGCTATGCCGCTGCAGGTATCAAACAAACGTATTCTTTCTGTCCGCAATAGCTTCCACACAAGGCATGTGAGCTAAACTCGTCGCGCCCACCAATGATCCTGTATGGCAGTTTTTCATGACCATTCCATTTTTCGACGGCCATAATGACACGCTGCTGCGCCTGCTGGATGCTGAGGGGGTGGACAAGGAGCGGGCTTTTATCGAGGGGAGCAAAACGGGGCATATCGACCTGAAGCGGGCCAGGACGGCCGGGATGGCGGGCGGGTTTTTTGCCATGTTTCCGCCGCCGTTGAAGACGGGGCAGGCGGCGGCGGGCTCGCCTGCGCTCAGCCCCGATCTGCCGCCGGAGCTGGCGTGGAGCGATGCGATGGCGTCGACCAGCGGGATGGCGTCGGTGCTATTCAGGCTGGAGCGGGCGGGGGCGCTGGCGGTGTGCCGCAATGCCGGGGAACTGCGCGCGGCGATGGCGCGGGAGACGCTGGCGGCGATTTTCCATATCGAGGGGGCGGAGACCATCGATACCGAGTTCCGGTCGCTGGAGCTGCTTTATGCGGCCGGGTTGCGGTCGATCGGCATTACCTGGAGCCGGGCCAATGCCTTTGGGACCGGGGTGCCGTTCCGCCACAATGTGGACCCCGATATCGGGCCGGGGTTGAGCGATGTCGGCAAGGAACTGGTGCGGGTGTGCAATGGCATGGGGGTGATGATCGACCTCAGCCATCTCAATGCCGCGGGATTCCGTGACGTGGCCGCGATCAGCAGCCATCCGCTGGTGGCGACGCATTCCAATGTGCATGCCATTTCCCCGCATGCGCGCAACCTCACCGACTGGCAACTGGCGGCGATTGCCGAGAGCAAGGGGATTGTCGGGCTGAATTTCGCCACGGGGTTTTTGCGGCCGGATGGGAAGTTCGTGGCCGATACCGGGTTGGACGTGATGGTGCGCCATGTCGACGCGCTGGTGGAGGCGCTGGGCGAGGATGGGGTGGCGCTGGGGTCGGACTTCGACGGGGCGATGATGCCGGCTGTCATTGGCGATGTGACGGGGGTGCCCAAGCTGCTGCAGGCGCTGCTGGACAAGGGCTATGGCGAGGAACTGGTGCGCAAGATCGCGCTGGGCAACTGGCTGAGCATGATCGAGCGGACGATCGGCTAGGCCTTTTGGCGCGGTTTGGCGTCAAGCCCGGCCAAGGGATTAGCCTTTCGCGTTGGCTGCGACAAACAAGCCGTTGAAAAATATAAATTAATGACCATGTTGAGGGTGAGCGCAAAAGCGCTCGTCCCGTTCATCATCGAAATGCAGCTTCCGCCCCATGGGTGCGAAGCCAGGAGGTTATCATGCCCGCCCTTCGGCTCTGTCTGTCATGTGCTGGACCCCGGCCGCGCGCCGCCGTTCGTTGCCCATGGTGTATGGCAAGCTATACCGCGCCGCGCCGCACGCCCGAGCATCTGTTCGCCAGCATTGAAGGTGAATGGAAATCGGGTGGACGACTGCCGCCCGGAGGGTGCGACCAAAGGCCCATCGCTTTGTCGGGCGATATGGCCATGATGCCGATCGCGGGGTCTGCCGGAAACGACGGCTCCGCCGGGGCTTGAGCGCTGAAAGCCAGGCGCTCGCCCCACCTTTCCTGACCCGACTGCCCCGGCCCTTGGCCGGGGCTTTTTTCTGGGGATGTATGCGCCCC
This sequence comes from Devosia ginsengisoli, assembly GCF_007859655.1. Taxonomy (NCBI): domain Bacteria; kingdom Pseudomonadati; phylum Pseudomonadota; class Alphaproteobacteria; order Hyphomicrobiales; family Devosiaceae; genus Devosia; species Devosia ginsengisoli. Next base: position 1,202,103 of record NZ_CP042304.1, on the reverse strand, counting down.
GCGCCTTAGAGGGGTACTCCAGACTTGGGCCTGTGCGCGTGGCTCACCCCCACCCTTGATCCCTCCCCACAAGGGGGAGGGAGACGATGAACACAGGCGCTGGAACTAGCGCCTCCCTCCCCTTGATGGGGAGGGATTGAGGGTGGGGTGACGAGGACTCGCAAAAGAAGGCGATAGAGCTGCAGAGCGTTAGAAGGGTACGTCTTCGGCTTTGACGGTCTTTTTCGGGGCGGCTTTTTTGGCCGGGGCCTTTTTGGCGGCGGGCTTTTTGGCGGCCGCTTTCTTGGCTGGGGCCTTTTTCACCTTCTTGCCGGTAGCTTCGGCGCGGGCGGCGATCCATTGGACGGCCTGATCGAGGGTCACATCCTCGGGCTTTACGTCCTTGGGGATGGTGGCGTTGATCTTGCCCTGGTTGACATAGGGGCCGTAGCGGCCGGCGCGGACGGTGATGGGGCCGGCATCGTGCTCGAAGGTCTGGATGGCGGCGACGGCAGCACCGCCGCGCTTGAAGCCGCCGGCGGCCTTTTGCGCGATGAGATCGACGGCGCGATTGAGGCCGACGGTGAAGACTTCTTCGACATCGGGCAGGTTGGCATATTTGCCGTCATGCAGGACGAAGGGGCCGTAGCGGCCGAGACCGGCCGAGATGGGCAGGCCGGTTTCCGGGTGGAGGCCCACTTCGCGCGGGAGAGAGAGGAGCTTGAGGGCGCCTTCCAGCGTTAAGGCAGAGGAGTCCCAGCCCTTGGGGAGCGAGGAGCGCTTGGGCTCCTGGCCTTCGCCGAGCTGGACATAGGGACCGAAGCGGCCGGATTTGAGGAAGACCTGTTCGCCCGATTCCGGATCGGTCCCCAGAATGCCGTCACCGGCGGCGGCTTCACTGGACTGGCCGGAGGCCGCGTCCGAAAGCTGCATTGTGTGCTTGCATTCAGGGTAGTTGGAGCAGCCGATGAAGGCGCCGAACTTGCCGAGTTTCAGCGAGAGCTGGCCGGTGCCGCAGGTGGGGCAGCGGCGGGGATCGGAACCGTCTTCCCTGGGCGGGAAGATGCGGCTGGCCAACGCTTCGTTGAGGGCGTCGAGCACCTCGGAAACGCGCAGATCCTTGATCTCGTCGGTGGCGCCGGTGAAATCCTTCCAGAAATCGCGCAGCACCTGCTTGTAGTCGAGCTTGCCGTCGGAGATTTCGTCGAGTTGCTCTTCCAGACCCGCCGTGAAGCCGTATTCGACATAGCGGGTGAAGAAATTTTCGAGGAAGGCGGTGACGATGCGGCCGCGGTCTTCGGGATGCAGCGCCTTGCCCTCAAGGCGGACATAGTCGCGGTCCTTGAGGGTGGTGAGGGTTGCGGCATACGTAGACGGCCGGCCGATGCCCAGCTCCTCCATTTTCTTGATGAGGCTGGCTTCGGTATAGCGGCTGGGCGGCTGGGTGAAATGCTGCTCGATATCGACCTGCTGCAGGCTCGGCTTGTCGCCCACGGACAGCGGGGGCAGTTCGCGGTCATCCTCGTCGTCGGTTTCTTCGTCGGACTTCACCTCGACGCCATAGAGCTTGAGGAAGCCAGGGAAGGTGACGACGGAGCCGACGGCGCGCAGTTCGACCGCGCGGCCGGGGACGTTGACCGCGATGTCGACCGTGGTGCGGTCGATCTCGGCGGATTTCATCTGACTGGCGAGCGTGCGGCGCCAGATCAGGCCATAGAGCTTGGCCTGGTCGGCATCGAGATTGAGGTTTTCCGGGCGCTTGAACATATCCGTCGGACGGATGGCTTCGTGCGCTTCCTGGGCGTTCTTGGCCTTGGTCTGGTAGATGCGCGGCTTTTCGGGGAGATATTCCTCGCCGAAATATTTGCCGATGACCGAACGGGCCATGGCTATGCCTTCGGGCGCCATCTGCACGGCGTCGGTACGCATATAGGTGATGAGGCCGTCTTCGTAGAGGCGCTGGGCGATCTGCATGGTGCGCGACGGGGACAGGCCGAGGCGCGAGGAGGCGTCCTGCTGCAGCGAAGAGGTAGTGAAGGGCGCGTAGGGATTGCGCTTGGTCGGCTTCTTTTCGACGCTGGAGACGTTGAACTGGCCGGAGAGGATGAGCTTTTTCAGCTCGGCGGCATTTTCGCCGGTCTTGATGTCGAGCTTGTCGGTCTTCTTGCCATCGACCGAGAAGAGGCGGGCGAGGAAGCTCTTACCCGATTGGGCTAACTTGGCCTCGACGGACCAATATTCATCCGCCTTGAACTTTTCGATCTCGGCTTCGCGGTCGGAAACGAGGCGCAGGGCGACGGACTGCACGCGGCCGGCCGAGCGGGACCCGGGCAGCTTGCGCCAGAGGATGGGCGATAGAGTGAAGCCGACGAGATAATCGAGGGCGCGGCGGGCCAGATAGGCATCGACCAGCGGCATGTCGATTTCGCGCGGCTTGGCCATGGCGGCCGTCACTGCATCCTTGGTGATGGCATTGAAGACGACGCGCTGGACCGGCGTGTCCTTCTTCAATGCCTTCTTCTGGCGGAGGACGTCGAGCACATGCCAGGAAATGGCTTCGCCTTCGCGATCCGGGTCGGTGGCGAGGATCAGGCCATCGGCGCCCTTGAGCGCGCCGGCAATATCGGCAAGGCGCTTGCGCGAGGCGGTATCGACCTCCCAGGACATGGCGAAGTCTTCGTCGGGACGCACCGAGCCATCCTTGGCCGGCAGGTCGCGGACATGGCCAAAGGAGGCCAGGACTTCATAGCCTGAACCGAGATATTTGTTGATTGTCTTGGCTTTAGCCGGACTTTCAACGACGACGACCTTCATGGATTACCCGTTCCGCAACGCTTTATAAGAAGTGGCGCAACATGGTGAAGCCGCGATGCGGTGTCAATGCGGGCAAACGAGGCGGCGATACGCTCTCTCTTAGAGAGAGGATTTTTGCGGCCGATTCTGATAGGGCACGGCAATGACCCATTCGAGCCTTGCCTTGATTCCAGATTTCGACCTTTCGGCGCATAATACGCTGGCGCTGGGCGCGTATTCGCGCCTGGGCGTGTCCATCACCGAGCTCGGCATGGTGGCCGATGTGCTGGCGGCTTCTGCCGCGCAGGGGCTGGCTTTGCGCATATTGGGTGGGGGCAGCAATGTGGTGCTGGCGCCGGAGTTTGACGGCATTACTGCTGTGATGGCGATCCGGGGCCGGCGCATCGTGGAGACCAATGCGCGTGGGGTGCTCGTCGAAGCCGCGGCGGGCGAGACCTGGCATGACCTGGTGGCCTGGACCGTCGGGCAGGGCCTGGGCGGGATCGAAAATCTCGCTCTCATCCCGGGCACGGTTGGCGCAGCGCCGGTGCAGAATATCGGGGCCTATGGGGTCGAAGTGGCCGATGTGCTCGAGTCGCTGGTCGCCTATGACCGCGTGACCGGAGCGGCGCGAACATTCCTCAGGGAGGAATGTGCGTTTGCCTATCGGGACAGCCTGTTCAAGCACGAACCCGATCGCTACGTGGTCCTGTCGCTGCGCCTGCTGCTGCCGACGCCATGGGTGCCCAACCAGAATTTTGCGGGTCTGGCAGATATTGCCGGAGATGTGACGCCGCACGCGTTGATGGACCGGGTGGTGGCGCTGCGGAATTCCAAGCTGCCGGACTGGCGGGTGACGCCCAATGCCGGTTCGTTTTTCCAGAACCCGATCGTTTCGGCGGCGGAAGCCGAGCCTGTTCTGGCGGAGTTTCCGGCGGCGCCTGCCTTTCCGCAGGCGGATGGGCGGTTGAAGCTGTCGGCCGGGTGGCTGATCGAAAAAAGCGGGCTCAAGGGATTCCGGCTGGGGCCGGTGGGCATGTCGGAGCGGCATGCGCTGGTGCTGGTGAATTATGGTGGGGCCGTGGCCGGGGATGTGCGGGCGCTAGCCGAGCATGTGAAGCAGACGGTGCGGGAGCGGTTTGGCGTGCAACTGCATGAGGAGCCGGTGTTCTGCTAGCGGGCAATAGGTGCACGACCTCGTGGTTCGACAGGCTCACCATGAGGTCTACTGAGATTTCATGAGGGCTACTGGGATTTCAAAGTAGACCTCATCCTGAGCTTGTCGAAGGACGAGGTCGTGCCGGGCCTAGCTGTATTTCAGCGCCACCAATTGACCGCTGGACCATTCGATCTGGCCGGCGAGGTCGAGTTCGAGCAGCAGCATCTGCATGGCGGAGGCCGGGAGGCCGGACTGGCGGATTAGTTCGTCGACGTCGATGGGCGTGGCGCTGAGGGATGAGAGCAGACGGGAGCGGTCGTCTTCGCTGGGCGGCGCTGTGTCAGGCAGGAGGTCCGGCTCCCAGTCGCGGTCGAAGAGGGCGTTGCGGGACGGGTCGGCGCTGCCCAGGGTTTCCACGATGTCTGCCGCGCCGGTGATGAGTTTGGCGCCCTGCTGGATAAGGGCATTGCCGCCTTCGGCGCGTGGGTCGAGCGGGAAGCCGGGGACGGCGAAGACGTCGCGGTTCTGTTCCAGCGCCAGGCGGGCGGTGATGAGCGAGCCGCTGCGTTTGGCGGCTTCCACCACGACGACGCCAAGGGCGAGACCGGAAACCAGCCGGTTACGCCTGGGGAAGTCGCGGGCGCGGGGTTCCCAGCCGAGCGGCATTTCGGTGAGGAGAGCCCCGCCGCTATCGAGAATGTCGTGGGCGAGGGGGATATTTTCGTCGGGATAGATCTTGTCGAAGCCGCCTGCGAGGACGGCGATGGTGCCTGTGGTCAGCGTGGCGCGGTGGGCGGCGGTGTCGATGCCACGGGCGAGGCCGGAGACCACGGTATAGCCGCGCTCGCCGAGGTCGCCGGCCAGGAGGCGGGTCATCTTGATGCCGGCGGCGGAGGCGTTGCGGGCGCCGACAATGGCGACGGTGCGGAGCCAGTCGAGGTTCTGGCCGCCGGCCATGGTGACGAGCGGCGGGGCGGCGGGAATATAGGCGAGGAGCGGCGGATAGTCGGGTTCGCCGCTGGCGACGAGGCGGGCGCCGTAGCGCGACAGGCCGGCGATTTCGTCTTCGGCTTCGGATCTGGTGGGGACGCGCAAGGGCTTGCCGGTGCGCTTGAGCAGGCCTGGCAGGGCTTCGAGGGCGGCATCGGCAGCGCCGAAGCGGTTGAGCAACTGGCGGAAGGTGGCGGGGCCGACATTGTCGGTGCGCAGGAGGCGCAGCCAATCGAGACGCTGCGCGTCGGTGAGCGTGGCGACCGGGCGCGGCGCCAAGCCTAGGAGGCCTTCTTCTCCGAGCCGATCCTGGGCTCGGTGCCGGCCATCAGCCGGGCGATGTTTTCGCGATGCTGGAAGAACAGGACGATGGCCATGATGGCGATGGCGCCGGCCAGCCATTCATTGACCACGACGAAGGCGAAGATGGGCGCGGTGGCGGCGGCGGTGAGCGCGGCGAGCGAGCTCATTTTCTGGGCGAAGGCGATGACCAGCCAGACGGCGCAGAAGATGAGGCCGACCGGCCAGGACAGGGCCAGGAGCGAACCGATCATGACCGACACGCCCTTGCCGCCCTTGAAATTGAGCCAGACAGGGAAGCAGTGGCCGAGAAGGGCGCCGATGGCGGCGATCATGGCGGCGTTTTCGCCCCAATAATAGCGGGCGACGAGAATCGGCAGGGCCGCCTTGGCAGCGTCGAGGACGAGGGTGGCGGCGGCGACCCATCGATTGCCGGTACGCAGCACATTGGTGGCGCCGATATTGCCCGAGCCGATATCGCGAATGTCGCCGAGCCCGGCGGCGCGGGTGAGCAGCAGGCCGAAGGGGACGGAGCCGCAGAGATAGCCGAGGACGATTGCGTAAAGCAGCGGCATCAGGTCGGTTGGCATTGGTTTCCCCTCAAATTGTGCAGAAAAGTATCTCCAGCGCGGTGGTTCCCACAAGGGGGCTTTCCAAACTCGGTGTCATCCCGGCCTTGAGCCGGGAACCATCTTGAGATGGTGAGGCAAGTCCGGTGGTTCAAACGAACCACCTTGCGGCTGGGGCGCGACCTCGGGACGGGCCCCGGCTCAAGGCCGGGGTGACATCGTGGGTGGGGAAGCGTGGTGCCACGCCCTCTTGGTTCGACAGGCTCACCATGAGGGCTACGGAGATATCTCAGCAGACCTCACCCTGAGCTTGTCGAAGGGCGAGGGCGTGGCACCATGCTACTCGATATGCACATGCACCGTTTCGCCACCGACGATGGTGCGCATGACCTTGCCGGCGAGGCGGGCGCCTTCGAAGCTGGTGTTGCGGGAGCGGGAGCGGAGGTCTCGTTCGCTGACCTGCCAGGGATAGTCAAGATCGAAGAGGATCAAGTCGGCGGGGGCGCCCTTGGCGATGCGGCCGGAGGACAGGCCGAGGATTTCGGCGGGGCGGCTGGTCATGGCGCGGAGGATGGTCATGAGGTCGACATCGCCGGAATGATGCAGGCGCAGAGCGGCGGCCAGCAGGGTTTCGAGGCCTATGGCGCCGTCGGAGGCTTCGGCGAAGGGCTGGCGCTTGACCTCGGTATCCTGCGGATCGTGGTCGGAATGGATGGTGTCGATGGCGCCGCTACGCAGGCCTTCGATGACGGCCTGGCGATCGTCCTCGGAGCGCAGGGGCGTGCCCAGCTTGAAGAAGGTGCGGTAGCGGCCGATGTCGTTTTCGTTGAGGGCGAGATTGTTGATCGAGATGCCTGAGGTAATCGAGGCGTTACGCTTCTTGGCTGCGGCCATCAGGTCGACGGAGGCGGCGCAGGAAATCTGGGCGGCGTGGTATTTGGCGCCGGTCAGGGCGGCGAGCTGCAAGTCGCGGGCGAGGGGGATGGTTTCGGCTTCGCGGGGGATGCCCTTGAGGCCGAGAATGGTGGCGAAGAGCCCTTCATTCATGACGCCGTCGCCGGTGAGGCTCTGGTCGGAAACGTGGTGGATGACGGTCATGCCGTAATTGGCGGCATAGCTCATGACGGTGCGGAGCAGGGCACTGGACTGGATGGAGTGGCGGCCATCGGTGAGGCAGACGGCGCCGGCTTCCTGCAGCAGGCCGAATTCGGTGATCTCCTGGCCGGCCAGGCCCTTGGTGATGGCGCCCGATGGCAGGACATTGACCTTGCTGGTGGCCTTGGCGCGGCGGATGAGGAAATCCACCAGGGCGCCATCGTCCACGACGGGGGACGTGTCGGGCATCATGACGAAGCTGGTGACCCCGCCGGCCGCCGCGGCTTCGCCCGCCGAAGCGAGGGTTTCGCGGTATTCCTTGCCGGGCTCGCCGGTGAAGACGCGCATGTCGATGAGGCCAGGCGCGAGGATCAGGCCATTGGCGTTGACCACTTCGGCATCTTCGGGGACGCCAACCGGGGCGCCGAGGGCGATATCGCTGATGAGGCCGTTTTCGACGAGGACGGCGCCCTTGGCATCGGTGCCGGAGGCGGGGTCGATGATGCGGGCGTTTTCGATGAGCAGGGGGCGGGTCATATCTCGTTCCTCGCGGGGAGGAGGGCATCGAGCACGGCCATGCGGACGGCGACGCCCATTTCCACCTGGTCGGTGATGACGGAGGCAGGGCCATCGGCGATGGCGGGATCGATCTCGACGCCGCGATTCATCGGGCCGGGATGCATGACGATGGCGTCGGGCTTGGCGAAGCTGAGCTTTTCGGCGTCGAGGCCGTAGAAGCGGTAGTATTCGCGCACCGAAGGGATCATGCGGCCATTAGCGCGCTCGTGCTGCAGGCGCAGCATCATGACCACGTCGGCATCCCTGAGGCCCTCGCGCATGTCGGTGAAGACCTCGGTGGCAAGATGCTCGATGCCCGCGGGGAGCAGATTACGCGGGGCGATGACGCGGGTGCGGACATTGAGCGCACCGAGCAGCAGCAGATTGGAGCGGACGACGCGGGAATTGGCGATATCGCCGCAGATGGCGACGGTGAGGCCGGAAATGCGGCCCTTGTGGTTGCGGATGGTCAGGGCATCGAGCAGGGCCTGGGTGGGGTGCTCATGGGCGCCGTCGCCGGCATTGATGACGGCGCAGCCGACCTTCTGGCTCAGCAGTTCCACCGCGCCGGCGGCAGAATGGCGAACGACGATGACGTCGGGGCGCATGGCGTTGAGCGTGGCGGCGGTGTCCACGAGGGTTTCGCCCTTGGAGACCGAGGAGGTCTTGACCGACATGTTCATGACCAGCGCGCCGAGGCGCTTGCCGGCGATCTCGAATGAACCCTGGGTGCGGGTGGAGGGCTCGAAGAAGAGATTGATCTGCGTCTTGCCCGACAGTGTCGGGTGGCTCTTGCGCTCCTGGCGGGAGACCGGAACCATGGCTTCGGCGCGATCGAGCAGATCGACGATCTCGTGCTGCTTGAGATCGGCTATCGAAAGCAAATGGCGCTGGCTGAACGGGGGAAAATCGCCGGACGAGGCGGCGGATGACGTGGTCTTGCTGGCGCGTGCTTGGGCCATGCGCTCCCATCCCTGATATTTGCTGCGGTCTAGCGGAGGGGCGGGATGGGGGCAAGCGCTGGTTGTGAATTATGTGATCGAAATCACATGAAGATGTGAATTGGGGGTGCACCCCGGCGGGGCCGGGATGCTTGATCTGTGGATCAGTGCCGCTATGCCTTCTGGCTCCAGGCGCCGGTGGCGGCCGTGTCGGCGCAATAGTGGGCGAAATCGCGGGGCTGGCGGCCAAGGGCACGCTGCACGCCGTCGCCCAGTTTCTCGTTGCGGCCGTCGAACACTTCCTCGCAGAGCCGGGTGAGGAATTCGGCAATGTCGGGGCCGACATCGGGCAGCAGGGCGGCGTGGAATTCCTCGAGGCTGATCGGGGCATAGGCGACTTCGTGGCCGGAGGCGGCGGATATGGCGGCGGCCGCTTCGGCAAAGGTCAGCAGGCGCGGGCCGGTGACTTCATAGATTTCGCCGACATGACTGATATCGGTCAGGGCGGCGACGGCAACATCGGCGATATCATCGGCATCGACGAAGGGTTCGCCGTGCTGGCCGGCGGGCAGGGCGACGAGGCCGGACAGCACTGCCGGAAGCAGGATGCCCTCGCTGAAATTCTGGTTGAACCAGCTGGCCCGCACGATGGTGGTGCCCAGGCCGGACCCGGCCATGATCTGTTCGCTGCGCTGGGCATTGGCTTCGCCGCGGCCCGACAGCATCACGACGCGTTTGACGCCGGCGGCAAGCGCCTCGGCGGCGAAGGCGCTGATGGTCTCGGGTGCGCCCGGGACAGCGATATCGGGGACGAAGGCGACAAAGGCGACTTCGGCGCCGGCCAAGGCGGGCGCCCAGGTCGACGGGTTTTCCCAATCGAAGGCGGGGTTGCTGCGGCGCGAGGCTCCGCGGGCTGGAATGTTCTGCTGTTCGAGGCGGGCGATGACGCGGCTGCCGATCTTGCCGGTAGCGCCGATGACGAGGATGGGCGTGGTGGAGGTCATGGAAAAGTTCCTTCGGGTTGCGATGACACGAAGGTGCGGCGACTTGGCTGGACTATCAATTCCATTACGGCCGTTATAATATGCAGATCGTCCAGAATGGTGGACGATAGGGTATAGACGTGGTAGCGAGCCGACATGACCGATATCCATTTCCAGCCATCGCCGCTCTCCGACCCGCTGGGGGAAGTGCTGCATATGCTGCGGCTGACCGGCACGCTGTATTGCCGGGCCGAGATGACGGCGCCCTGGGGGATCGTCATGCCTGATCTGGTCGACTCGATGATGTTCGTCATCGTGACGTCAGGGCAGAGCTGGCTGAAGATGGCGGGCGAGGAGCCGGCGCTGCTGGCGCAGGGCAGCATGGTGCTGCTGCCGCATGGCAAAAGCTACGAGCTGCTGAGCGCGCCGGATGCCGTGCCCGAGCCGCTATTCGACATTCCGGTCGAGAAGATCGGCGACCGCTACGAGATCATGCGGCATGGCGGGGGCGGCGCCGTGACCCGGGCGACATCAGGCGTGGTGCAGTTCGACAGCGTGGCGGCCAAAAGGCTGGTGTCGCTGTTGCCGCCGGTGCTGCGCGTCGATGCCTGGGATGTCGATGACGGCGACTGGCTGCGGAGCACGCTGGGACTGATCGCGCGCGAGGCCAGCGCCATGCGGCCCGGCGGCGAGACGGTGATGACAAGGCTGGCCGATATATTGGTGATCCAGGCCATCCGCGCCTGGCTGGCGCGGGCGCCCGAGGCCAATCTGGGTTGGCTGGCCGCTTTGCGCGACCGCCAGATCGGCCGCACGCTGGCCCTGATGCATCGACAGCCGGACCGGGACTGGAGCCTCGTGGACCTTGCCGGGGAAGCGGGCATGTCGCGCTCGGCCTTTTCGGCGCGCTTTACCGAACTGGTGGGGCAGCCGGCCGCGCAATATCTGGCGCAATGGCGGCTGCATCTGGCGCGGGCACAGTTGCTGGAAGGGCGCGAGGCGGTTGGCGCGGTGGCGCGGCGGGCCGGCTATCAGTCGGAGGCGGCGTTCGGACGGGCGTTCAAGCAGTTTTTCGGCGTGCCGCCGGGCGCGGCGCGCAAGCTAATGGCGTAGCCGGTCCAGCGCCCCTTGCAGGATGTAGCTGGCGGCGAGCTTGTCGACGACTTCGGCGCGACGGTCGCGGCGAAGATCGGCCTCGATCATCATGCGGGTGACGGCTGACGTGGAGAGGCGTTCGTCCCAGAAGGCGATGGGGAGCGCAGTCTTCTGCGCCAGATTGCGGGCGAAGGCGCGGGTGGACTGGACGCGGGGACCCTCGGAGCCATCCATGTTGAGCGGCAGGCCGAGGATGATGGCGGCGATCTGGTTTTCGGCGACGAGCTGCAGGATGCGCTCGGCATCCTGGGTGAATTTGCTGCGCTTTATGGTTTCGAGCGGGGTGGCCGAATAGCGCATGCCGTCGCTGATGGCGACACCGATGGTCTTGGTGCCGAGATCGAGCGCCATGATGCGGCCGGTAGCCGGGATGGCGGCGAGGGGATTGGGGATGTCTTCGGTCACGGGCCAACTCGCATTGGTGCCACGCCCCCGTGGTTCGACAAGCTCACCATGAGGGCTACTGTGGCTCGGGCTCGTCCTATAGGGTGCGGGCCGGTTTGGCGACAGGAAAGCGGCGGATGAAACTCACCTGGTTCGGCGGGACGACTGTTCGTATTCACATTGGCGGGGCGATTCTGGTGGTGGATGCCGAGGGTGCGCCTGACGGAATCGATGCGGCGGAGCTGGTGTCGGGGGCGGATGTGGTGATTGCCGGGTTCGGGGCGGAACTGGCTGAGGTCGATGCGGCGCGGTGGAAGCCGCGGAGATCGCCACGGCTGCTGGATGTGGGCGAGAGCCTGCCGGTGGTGGAGGCCTGGGCGGCGGGACGCGGCGCGGTGCTGGTGGAGGCCATTGGCGAAGCGCCCTTGCTGCTGGTGGCGGGTGAGGTGCCGGCGCTGGGGCGTTGGGCGGATGGGGCGGTGGTGGTGTTGTTCGGCGACGGTGCGGGACTGGTGCGGCGTGGCGGGGCTCTGCTGGATGAGGCGCCGCCGCGGCTGCTGGCGCTGGCTGGGAACGAGGCGGCGATCGATATGGCGATCCCGGCTTTGCGGGATCGGCTGGATGGAACGGGGCTGGTGGCGCTGGAAGCGGGGATGGCATTGGAAGTCTGATCCGATGCATCAGCCATTTTCATTGTCTTTTTGGGCGCGCCATTGCTAATAACGGCCCAAATCGAGCCGTTCTGTTCTGGAGTTTCCCATGTCTGTCGACGCCGCAACCGTGAAGCGCATCGGGCGCCTGGCGCGCATCCGCATCGAAGAGGGCGAGGTGGAAGCCTACCGCAATGAGCTCAACGCCATTCTGGGCTTTGTCGAGCAGCTCGGCCGAAGTCGATGTCGCGGGCGTCGAGCCGATGACGTCAGTGACGCCGATGAGCCTGCGCCGTCGTGACGACGTGATCAGCGATGGCGGCTATCCGGAAAAGATCGTCAGCAATGCGCCGCTGACCGAAGACAATTTCTTCATGGTGCCCAAGGTGATCGAATAGATGGCTGTCAGCATCGCCATCGAAACGCCTTTGCAGGACGATGTGCGTGGCCTCGTCGCCCGGCTCAACGACCATTTGCTGCCGCTGTCGCCGCTGGAATTCCAGTTCAAGATGACGGTGGAGCAGATGGCCGGCCCCGAAACGACGCTGTTCGTGGCGCGGGACGAGGATGGGCGGGCCGTGGGCATGGGCGCGCTCAAGGTTCATTCCACTGAGCTGGGCGAGGTGAAGCGTATGTTCACCGACCCTGAAGTGCGCGGCAAGCGCATCGGCTCGGCGCTGCTGGAGGCCATCGTGGCGCTGGCGCGGGACAAGGGGTTGGTTACGCTGATGCTGGAAACCGGCACCGGGCCCGGTATGGCCGAGGCGCACCGGCTTTATGTCAGGAGCGGTTTCGTTACGCGTGGGCCGTTTCTCGACTACCCCGACAGCGAATGGTCGGCGTTTTTCGAGCTGCCGCTCAAGGTGGAGGTCGGCGCATGAGGACGATACTGATTGCCACGGGCCTGATGCTGACGGTCAGTGCTGCTCTGGCGCAGGAGGATCTGGTCATTGACCAGACCAAGCTCTATGTGACCGATCCGGCGGCCTGCGAGGCGGTGGAAAAGCAGGGCGTGGATGCCTTCATGGACATGGATTTCCTGGGCCTGACCTTCGAGGACGGCATCCAGGGCATGGAATTCCACTGCAATTTCTATGACATCAAGAGCCGGCCCTATACGCCGGTGCTGTTCGTGGACGCGGTCTGCGAACTGCCGGGCGAACTCTATGCCGATACCATGGCCATTGCCCCCGATGGGGAAGACACGATCCGGCTGGTCTCCAGCGCCGACACGGCGCTGGGACTGGTGGGCCAGATCGAGCCCGACCCGGAAGGTTTTTATCCCGCGGGGACGACCATCTATCACCGCTGCGACAATCTGAGCGAGATTCCCTTTGACTGACCTGACCAAACTGAGCCTGGCCGACGCAAGCAAGGGCCTCAAGGCCAAGAGCTTTACCGCTACCGAACTGACCGGCGCCTATCTCAAGGCGATCGAAGCGGCCAATCCCAGCCTCAACGCCTATGTGGCGGTGACGCCGGAACAGGCGCTCGACATGGCCAAGGCCAGCGACGCGAAGCTGGCGGCCGGGCAGGGCGGGACGCTGGAAGGGATTCCGCTGGGCATCAAGGACCTGTTCGGCACCAAGGGCGTGCATACGCAGGCGGCCAGCCATATCCTTGATGGGTTCAAGCCGGAATATGAATCGACCGTCACCAGCAATCTGTGGCGCGATGGCGCCGTCATGCTGGGCAAGCTCAACATGGACGAATTCGCCATGGGCTCGTCCAACGAGACCAGCTATTACGGGCCGGTAGTGAGCCCGTTCCGCGCCGAAGGCAGCAATGCCAACCTGGTGCCGGGCGGTTCGTCGGGCGGTTCGGCGGCGGCGGTTTCGGCCTGGCTGTGCGCCGGGGCGACGGCGACCGATACCGGCGGCTCGATTCGCCAGCCGGCGGCGCTGACCGGCACGGTGGGCATGAAGCCGACCTATGGCCGCTGCTCGCGCTGGGGCGTGGTGGCGTTTGCGTCCTCGCTGGACCAGGCGGGGCCGATCGCCCGCACGGTAGAAGATGCCGCTTTGCTGATGACCTCCATGTCGGGGTTCGACCCCAAGGATTCGACCAGCGTCGACATTGCGGTGCCGGACTTTGCCGCCGCGGTGGAACGCGGCGTGAAGGGGCTGACCATCGGCGTGCCGCGCGAATATCGCATGGACGGCATGCCCGGTGAGATCGAGAAGCTGTGGAGCCAGGGGCTGGAGTGGCTTAAGGCCGAAGGCGCTGTGGTCAAGGATATCTCGTTGCCGCATACGAAATATGCCCTGCCGGCCTATTACATCGTGGCGCCGGCCGAGGCGTCGTCCAACCTGGCGCGCTATGACGGGGTGAAATACGGCCTGCGCGTTTCGGGCAAGGACATTACCGACATGTATGAGCTGACCCGCGCCGCCGGGTTCGGTCGCGAGGTGAAGCGCCGCATCATGATCGGCACCTATGTGCTGTCGGCGGGCTATTTCGACGCCTATTACGTCAAGGCGCAGAAGGTGCGGACGCTGATCAAGAAGGATTTCGAGGACGCGTTCAATGCGGGCGTGGATGCCATCCTGACCCCGGCGACGCCGTCGGCGGCTTTCGGCATTGGCGACGAGACTTTGGCGGCCGATCCGGTGGCCATGTATATGCAGGACGTGTTCACGGTGACGGTCAACATGGCGGGATTGCCGGGCATTGCCGTGCCAGCCGGCAAGGACGCCAAGGGCCTGCCGCTGGGATTGCAGCTGATCGGCAAGCCGTTCGACGAGGAGACGCTGTTTGCGGCCGGGCGGGTGATCGAGAAGGCTGCTGGCGGGGACTTTGCGCCGAAGGTGTGGTGGTAATATCCTGCCACGCCCTCGTGGTTCGAGGCTCGCAAAGAGCTCGCACCTCACCATGAGGGCTACTTACACACCGAGCTAAAAGTAGCCCTCATGGTGAGGTGCGCTTCTTCAGCGCCTCGAACCACGAGGGCGTGGCACTTGATCCCCGCACCGTTCCGCCTTATTTGGCCCGGATGCACAAATTGAAATTGGTTGTGACGTCGCCGCGCGCGGCGTCCGGGCCGACAAGGGTTTCACCGATGGCCGCTGACATCTTCACTTCGCTCGACTGGTCCGAGCCCCCCAAGGACATGAGCAAGCCCTTGCAGGCGCTGTGGTGGCTCAAGAAGGGCGGGCTGCGCGTTGGCCCCGAATGGGAGCAGGCACATACTATCGTGCAGGCCATGGAGGGCGTGCAGGCCTTCGACTGGGTGCATGCGCTGATGCACTGGATCGAGGCCGATATGGGCAATGCCGATTATTGGTATCGCCGCGCCGGCAAGCGCCGCGCCACGGCCAGCGTGGGCAGCGAGTGGGAGCATATTGCCGCAGCGCTGAGCGAGGTTACCAAGCACTAGGCGGCGGCTGCGCCGAGTCTTGTGGGATACCCCTCCTAACCTCCCCCTGATAGGGGGAGGAACAGATTGGGGATGTGGCACTAGCGATTGTCATATTCGCTCCGTACCAGTTCCAGGCCGCGCCTTGTGATGCGGTAGGCTTGGCCGCCTTGCGAGCGGATGGCCTTTTTGGCCTTGAGCTTCTTGAAAAGCAGCAGTGTCAGGCCGCTCATCAGCCAGCCGTCGCGGTTGAAGAATTCAAGACCTGTCACCTTGCCGGCTTCGTCCTTGAGCAACGCGATGCGGCCGCCCTGCGCGAGGGCGTGGAGCACCCGCTGTTCGTCTCGTGAAATATCCATGGAAAGTCAGTTGCCTGTTGGCGGCGGATCAGAGATCCGCGAACAAACTTGATCTCCCGACGGCATCACGCGCGGCGGGCGACTGGTTCATTCATGCCCCGTCGCAGATGGACGGGGCTTCAGGCGGTTTCAGACTGACTAGACATGTGGGTTTGATAGCGCCGGATAGACCAATTGCGCAAGGCGGGCGGTTGAAATCGCGGCCGGGGCGGTGCAAACCAGCAACAACGAAACTGACTGGAACCTGCTGTGACCGCACCAAAATCGCCCGAAGCCTGCGAAACCAAGGATGACGTCCGCGTCGAGATCGACCGCGTGGACCAGGCGCTGCTGAACCTGTTTGCCGAGCGGCACCGCTATGTGACGCGGATGGCGCAGATCAAGACCGATCCGCATGAGGCGCGCGACCCGGCCCGCATCGAGGCGGTGATTGCCAAAGTACGCGACCGCAGTTTGGCCCTTGATCTCGACGAGGATCAGGCCGAACTTGTGTGGCGGACCCTGATCGACTGGAACATCAACTACGAGAAGGGCATCATCGCGGCGCGGCGCCGCTAGGGACCAATCGGCACCCGGCTCGACCTGAGTTGACTGTCGAGCAGTCCTAGGAGGTCATCATGGCGGGCATTTCCATTCGCAAGGCTGAAACGTCCGATGCCCGCCGGCTGGCCGATATTGCCTATCGCGCCTGGGAGAGCGGAATTTTTCCGCTGTTGACCGAACAGCCCGGCATGAAGCAGGCCGAGCAGCGCCGGCTGGCGCAGGCGGTGGCCGAAACGCTGAGCCGGATCATCGTGGCCGAGGTGGACGGGATCGTGGTGGCCTGGTGTTCGCGCTCGGCGCGGCGGGCCTATATTCCCTATCTTTTCGTGATGCCGGAATTGCAGGGGCACGGGCTGGGCTCGACGCTGCTGCGGCGCATGGAGAGCATGCTGGAGCTGGAAGGCGCCGAACGGGTGCAACTGGAAACGCCGGCCGACAATGTGCGGGCGGTGCGGTTTTACGAGAAGCAGGGCTATCGGATATTGGCGCTGCGGCCGGACGGACGGGCGGCGCATGAGCCGTTCATGAGCGTGCATCTGGAGAAAAGGCTGAACCCGTTCGAGGGGGAGATCGAGGACGAGGACTAGTCCTTTCTTTCCTTCTCCCCTTGAGGGAGAAGGTGCCCCTCCGGGTCGCGTAGCGCCCGAAGACAGGCTCCGGGCGGATGAGGGGTTGTTTCCGCCAACATTGAAGCATGGGCGAGCGCAGCACCCCTCACCCTGATATTTCTGCTGAACGCAGAAATATCGTCCCTCTCCCTCAAGGGGAGAGGGGAAGAGGCGTTGCATCGCGGCGACCTTCCAACTATGCGTTTTGAAAGCAAAACTTGCATCGCCTCAGGACGTTCAATTGACCCTTATCGACACGCGCACGCCCAATCCCAAGAGCTTCATTGCCGGCTCGACCGGTGACTGGGAGGTCATTATCGGCATGGAAGTGCATGCCCAGGTGACGTCGGAGAGCAAGCTGTTCTCGGGGTCTTCCACTGAGTTCGGCAATCCGCCCAATGCCAACGTGTCGTTCGTGGATGCGGCCATGCCGGGCATGCTGCCTGTTATCAACGAGGAATGCGTGCGGCAGGCCGTGCGCACCGGGCTGGGGCTGAAGGCGGCGATCAACAAGCGCAGCGTGTTCGACCGGAAGAACTATTTCTATCCGGACCTGCCGCAGGGCTACCAGATATCCCAGTTCAAGGACCCCATCGTGGGCGAGGGCAAGGTGTTGCTCGACATGCCGGACGGGCAGATCGAGATCGGCATCGAGCGGCTGCATCTGGAACAGGATGCGGGCAAGTCGATCCATGACCAGCATCCGAATATGAGCTTTGTCGACCTCAACCGCTCGGGCGTGGCGCTGATGGAAATCGTCAGCAAGCCGGACCTGCGCTCGTCTGAAGAAGCCAAGGAATATCTGGGCAAGCTGCGGACCATTTTGCGGTATCTGGGTACCTGCGACGGCAATATGGAGCAGGGCTCCATGCGCGCCGACGTGAACGTGTCGGTGCGCAAGCCGGGTGGCGAATTCGGTACGCGTTGCGAAATCAAGAATGTGAACTCGATCCGGTTTGCCGGCCAGGCTATCGAATATGAGGCACGGCGGCAGATCGACATTCTGGAAGATGGCGGCAGTATCGACCAGGAGACGCGGCTGTTCGACCCCAAGCTGGGCGAGACGCGTTCGATGCGCTCCAAGGAAGAAGCGCATGACTATCGCTACTTCCCCGATCCGGACCTGCTGCCGCTGGAATTCGATGACGCGTTCATTGCGATGCTGGCCGAGAAGCTGCCGGAACTGCCGGATGAGAAGAAGGCGCGCTTCGTGGGCGAGTATGGCGTGACCGCCTATGACGCCATGGTGCTGACGCTGGATCACGAGACGGCGGATTATTACGAGAGCTGCGTGGGTTTTGGCGGCGGCAAGCGCGATGGCAAGGCCGTGGCCAATATCCTCAATGCCGATGTGGCGGCCTATGCCAACAGCCAGGGGCTGGCGGTGTGGGAAACCCATCTCAAGCCGAGCCAGATTGCCGGGATCGTCGACCTGGTGGCGGCGGGAACGATTTCGTCCAAGGGCGCCAAGGACCTGCTGCAGGTGATCATTGCCGAGGAGCCCGAGGGCGAACCATCAGAGATCGTCGAGCGCCGCGGCATGAAGCAGGTAACCGATATGGGAGCGATCGAAAAGATCGTCGACGAGATCATCGCCGCCAATCCCGACCAGGTGGAGAAGGTCAAGGCCAAGCCGACCATGATCGGCTGGTTCGTCGGCCAGGCCATGAAGGCCTCGGGCGGCAAGGCCAACCCGCAGGCGCTGAGCGATCTGATGAAGCAGAAGCTCGGCATCGAATAGCGAAGGCCCTGGAGACCTCATGGTGAGCTTGTCGAACCATGAGGTCGGGTTGGTGGAGGCCTGGTGCCACGCCTCGTGGTTCGACGGGCTCACCATGAGGGCTACTGGGGGATTTCCCTAGGGGTTGGGATCATTCTCCGGCTCGGGCGGCAGATTGGGATCGATGGGTTCCTTTTCGCCGTGACGCAGCGGCGATGTATGCGGGTGCTCGGCATCGCCGGTCGGCAGGCCGACGGGCATTGCGGGGACCCGGTCGGGCGGTGGCGCCTTGGGTTTGTCGGGTTTGTGGTCCTTTGCCATCATCAACTCCGTGTCGGCGGTTGATCCGTGCCGGGACCCGGTTCGGGCGCCGGCTGGCCCGGCGTCGGATCCTCGACGGGCTGCGGGGTATCCGGCAGTTCCTGGGGATGCGGGGGCACCGGATTGACGGGCTGCGGCGGCGCGGGCTCGGGCTGCGGAATGATTTCCGGCTGCGGGCGCGGATCGATATCGGGTCTGGGCTGGTTCATGGCATGCTCCTGAGGGAGCAACGGACAGCTTGCGCGGCAGTTCCCGCTAAGCCGCGGCGGTGCGCCGACGAACCAGCCTGCCATCCATGAAGATCAGGCCGATGAAAATCACCACAATGCCCGCGATATGGGCCGGGTCGAGGCGTTCGTGCAGCACCAGCGCGCCGAGCAGGATGGCCGAGATGGGGGTGATGAAGGTGTTGAGCGACAGATTGGTGGCGCCGACGCGCGGCAGCAGCCAATAGACCAGCAGGAAGCTGATGCTGGTGGAAAAGGCGCCGATGCCAAAAAGCGCGCCCCAGGTTTCGGGGCGGGTGATGACCGGCATGCCGCTGAACAGCAGGGCCACGGGAACTGACAGCAGGGCCGCCCCGGTCAGCGAGCAGGTGGCGACGGCGGCGGAGTCGATATCCCTGAAGCGGCGGGCATAGTTGAGGGTGAGTGCGTAGCAGAGGGTGGCGCCCATGGCGGCGAGGAGGCCGATGACCTGGGCCGAGGCGCCAGCGCCCAGCGAGGGGAAAGCCAGGATGACGGCGCCGATAAAGCCGATGATGACGCCGACCACCTTGTTCCAGGTGGCCTTTTCGCCACCGGGCCAGAGCTGGGAGACGATGACGGTGCTCATCGGGGTGAGGCCATTGATGACGCCGACAATGCCGCTGGCTACGGTCTGCTCGGCAAAGGGGAAGAGCGCGAAGGGAATGGCATAGTTGAGAATGCCGAGGACCAGCAACTGGGCATAGATGCGCCAGTCATTGGGCAGAGTCTTGCGCATGGCGAGGAAATAGACCCAGCAGATTGCAGCGCCGATGGTGACGCGGCCCGCCGAGACCCAGAGCGGGCTGATTTCGCGGATCAGGATGGCGTTGAACAGGAAGGAGCAGCCCCAGACCGCGCCGAGCATGATGATGAGAAGCCAATAGCGCAGGGGCATGGATGGTCTCCGGTCAGGCGGCGGCGCGGCGCCAGATGGCGCCGATGCGGCCATCGATGAACAGCAGGCCGAGGAAGATCACCAGCATGCCGGCGACCTGGATGGGCAGGATGGTTTCGCCGAGCAGGGTGACGCCGAGGATCAGCGCCGAAATCGGCGCGATGAAGGTGGTGGTGGCGAAATTGGTCGCCCCGACGCGCGGCAGGATGCGGTACATGATCTGGAAGGTGAAGGCGGTGGACAGTAGGCCAATGGCCAGCGCCGCACCCCAGGTTTCCGGCCGGGTCATGACGGGCACGCCCTCGGTGAAGAAGGCAACGGGTATGGCGATCACAGCCGCGCCGGTCAAAGCGATCGAGGCGAAGGCGGTCGGCTCGACATGCTTGTAGCTGCGGGTGATGTTGAGGGTGAGGGCGTAGCACAGGGTGGCGCCCAGGCAGGCGGCGACGGCCCAGAGATGGGAACTGCCGCCCGAGGACAGGGCGGGGGACACGAGCAGGGCCGCGCCGAGAAAGCCGATGGCGACGCCGGTGAACTTGGTGCGGGTGGCCTTTTCGCCGCCGATCCAGAAATGGGAAATCAGCGCCGTGACCATCGGGGTCAGGGCATTGATGATGGCGGCGATACCGCTGGCCAAATGGGCCTGGGCCAGCGGGAAGAGCGCGAAGGGGATGGCATAGGCCACGACGCCGAGCAGGCCCAGCTGCAGCCACAGAGCGGGATCGCGCGGGATCGGCTTGCGCAAAGCGAGCATGACCAGCCAGCAGCCCAGCGCGCCAATGGCCACGCGGAAGCTGGTGACCCAGAGCGGGCCGATCTCGCGGATCAGCACGGCATTGAAAATGAACGAGCAGCCCCAGATGGCGCCCAGCAGGATGATCCAGAACCAGTCGCGCGAAGCCATGGCGATTCCCCTTGTCGGAAGCGGACGCTACGCCTGGGGAGAACAAAGGTCGAACCGATTTTGACGATGGGGGCGATCAAAATCGGTGATAGGGTAGATCGCGTTTGGCGAGATTGTGCCCCTTGCTCAATGTCACCCCGGCCTTGAGCCGGGGCCCATCCTCCGATCATGTCGGCGGCGACATCTCAGGATGGATCCCGGCTCAAGGCCGAGATGACACCGGGGTTGGGGAGCTATCGTGCTAAATCGCGCCGCTTGCCAGCAGGCGGAGGGCCTGGGGGTAGATGCGGTGTTCCTCGACCAGGATGCGGGTGGCGAGGGTTTCGGGGGTGTCGCCTGGCAGGACCGGGACTTCGGCTTGCAGGATGGGGGCGCCTTCGTCGAGGCCGGGCGTGACGAAATGGACGGTGCAGCCGTGGACTTTTGCGCCGTCGGCCAGCGCGCGTTCGTGGGTGTGGAGGCCCTTGTAGAGGGGCAGCAGGGAGGGGTGGATGTTGATCATCCTGCCGGCCCAGCGATTGACGAAGTCGTCGCCCAGG
The DNA here is from genome assembly GCF_007859655.1 of Devosia ginsengisoli. NCBI lineage: Bacteria > Pseudomonadati > Pseudomonadota > Alphaproteobacteria > Hyphomicrobiales > Devosiaceae > Devosia > Devosia ginsengisoli. The sequence goes on along the minus strand of NZ_CP042304.1, from coordinate 1,181,055 downwards.
ATGCGCATGAAGCCGGCGAGGCAGACGATGTCCACATTCCAGCTTTCGAGGATCTGGGTCATGACGTCTTCGAACATGTCCCGGCTGGGGAATTTGCTCTGGGCGAGGGAGGCCGTGGCGATGCCGTCGGCGGCGGCAATGGCGAGGCCGGGGGCGGCGGCGCGATTGGAGAGCACGCCGACAATTTCGGCGGGGTAATCGGGGGCTCTTGCGGCCTCGATCAGCGCCGACATGTTGGAACCGCGGCCCGAAATCAGGATGGCAACGCGCTTGCGGCTCACAGCGCCAGCTTGCCGTCGAAGGTGACGGGCTCGCCGGTACGGGCGGTGAGGCTGCCGACTACGGCGGCGGTTTCGCCTGAGGCGGTGAGGTGGTCGACCAGCTTCTGCGCATCGTCGGGGGTGACGGCGACCAGCATGCCGACGCCGCAATTGAAGGTGCGCAGCATTTCGCGCTCGCTCATGCCGCCGACATGGCTGAGCCAGCCGAAAACCTTGGGCACGGTGATGGCGGCGAGATCGACATGGGCGGCGAGGTGATCGGGCAGGACGCGGGGGATATTGTCGATGAAGCCGCCGCCGGTAATGTGGGCCAGCGCCTTGATGCCAATGCCGGCCTTGAGGGCTGACAGCAAGGGCTTCACATAGATGCGGGTGGGGGTAAGCAGGGCTTCGGACAGGGACTGGCCGGGGGCGAAGGGCGCGTCCATGTACCAGTCGATGCCTGAGAGCTCGACGATCTTGCGGACCAGCGAATAGCCGTTGGAATGCACGCCGGAGGAGGCGATGGCGACCAGGGTGTCGCCTTCGGCGATATCGGGGCGGGGCAGGAGGGTGCCGCGCTCGGCGGCGCCGACGGCGAAGCCGGCCAGGTCATAATCGTTGCCGTGATACATGCCGGGCATTTCGGCGGTTTCGCCGCCGATCAGGGCGCAGCCGGCAATGCGGCAGCCTTCGGCAATGCCTGACACAATGGCAGTGCCCTGTTCCACATCGAGCTTGCCGGTGGCGAAGTAGTCGAGGAAGAACAGCGGCTCGGCACCCTGCACGATGATGTCGTTGACGCACATGGCCACCAGGTCCTGCCCGATGGTGCCGTGATTGCCGGTATCGATGGCGATCTTGAGCTTGGTGCCGACGCCGTCATTGGCGGCGACCAGGACCGGATCGGTGAAACCGGCCGCCTTGAGATCGAACAATCCGCCGAAGCCGCCGATTTCGCCATCGGCGCCGGGGCGGCGCGTGGAGCGGATGGCGGGCTTGATGGCTTCCACCAGTGCATTGCCGGCATCGATATCGACGCCCGCCTGCTTGTATGAGAGACCGTTTGATGGCAGGTTTTGCGGATCGGACATTGGCCTCGGACCGTAGTGGGGAAAGCGTGCGTAAAGCCGTTACCGGAAGACCAAGGCGGTTGCCAACGCCGGAGCCGGAAGCTAGAGGGCCTGATAGCTTCTCAACCCAACCGACGCAAGGGCCGCCCGGCATCATGACACTACGAAATCAAGTGCTGATCTGGGTCGGCTTTCTCGTCGTGCTGGTGCTGATGCTGTGGCTGTTCCGCGGCATCCTGCTGCCATTCATCGTCGGCGCGGCTTTGGCCTATCTGCTGAACCCGCTGGTCAATCAGTTACAGAAGTGGCGGTTCAATCGCGGCTGGGCGACGACCGTGGTGCTGCTCAGCGTCATCACCATCGTGGTCAGCGTGCTGCTGATGTTCGTGCCGCTGATCGGCCAGCAGATCATCGAACTGTTGCGGGGCGCCCCCGCGCTCGTGGCGGACCTGCAGGCGCTGTTTGCGCGCTGGTCGCCGGAAATCAACGAATGGCTCGGGCCGGAGCGGGCGGCGCAGGTGCAGACCAGCATCAACGACCTGGCGCGGCAGGCGCTGGGTTTCATTGCCACGCTGCCGGGCGAACTGGTCAATATCGGCCTGACCGGTGCGGCGGTGATCGGCTTTACGGTGCTGACCCCGGTGGTGGCATTCTACATGCTGCTGGACTGGGAAGGCATGGTGCGCGGCATCGAGAGCCTGCTGCCGCAGGAGCACAAGGGCGAAATCCAGACAATCCTGCGCGATATCGACAAGTCGATGGCCGGGGTTATCCGGGGGCAGGGCGGCGTGCTGCTGCTCGATGCGGCCTTCTACGCGACCGCGCTCAGCCTGTTCGGGCTGAATTTCGGCCTGGCCGTGGGGCTGATCGGGGGCTGCTGAGCTTCATCCCGTTTGTCGGCTTCGCGCTGGGGTTCGGGCTGTCGGTCGGTATCGCCATCGTGCAGTATTCGGGCGATGTGTGGATGGTGGCGGCCGTGGCCGGCATCTTCCTGTTCTGGCAGTTCATCGAGGGCAATATTCTTTATCCCAAGCTGGTCGGGTCCTCGATCAACATCAATCCGGTGTGGATGATGTTCGCGCTGCTCGGGCTGGGGGCGCTGTTCGGCTTTGTCGGCCTGCTGCTGGCGGTGCCGATGGCGGCTATCGCCTCGGTGCTGGTGCGTTACGGTGTGCGCAAATACAAGGAAAGCACGCTTTATCTCGGCCGAAATGGTGGGCCCGATGGCACTGCCGGCAAACCCTGACAATGGCGGGCCCAAGGGTCAGCTGACGCTGGAGCTGGGGCATACGCCTTCCCATGACGCGGCCGACTTCCTGGTGGGGAAAGGTAACGCGCTCGCGCATGGCCGCATCATGGCCTTTCCGCACTGGCCCGACCCGGTGACGCTGCTGGTGGGGCCGGCCAAATCGGGCAAGTCGCATCTGGCACGGATTTTCGCCGATCGCAGCGGCGCCCGCTATGCCGGCACGGGCGACCTCGAGGCGCTGGCGACCGAAGGGGGCGTGGTGCCTGTCATCGTCGAGGATGTGGACCGGCTGGATTATGACGAGGCGGGGCTGTTCCACCTGCTCAACCAGTCGATGCGCGAACAGCGGCCGATCCTGCTGACGGCGCGGGAAGACATTGCGAATTGGCCGCTGGCGACCGATGATGTGCGCTCGCGGGCGCGGCGGGCGACCGCCTATGCGCTGGAGCTGACGGACGACATTCAATTGTCACAGATGTTCGTGAAATTGTTCGGGGATCGGCAGATCAAGGTCGATCCGAGGATTATCGCCTATCTGGTGGCGCGCATGGAGCGTTCCGCCGAGGAAGTGGTGAGCCTTGCCGACCTCATGGACCGCCTCGCGCTGGCCAAGGGGACGGCCATTACCCGCAGCATCGCCGCCGATGCGCTCGACCGCCGCCGGATCGTGCATGGCGGGGCGAGCCAGGAACAGGACTGGGATACCGAAGACGATGAATGAGATGAGCGAGTTCGCCGATACCGAAGTCTCGGTCCCCGATGTCGAGGCGCTGCGCAGCAGCCCGGCGCGCTTCGTCAATCGCGAGGTGAGCTGGCTGCAATTCAACATGCGCGTGCTGGAAGAGGCGGGCAACCTCAACCATCCGCTGCTAGAGCGGCTGCGCTTCGTCTCCATTTCGGCCAACAATCTCGATGAATTCTACATGGTGCGCGTCGCCGGGCTCAAAGGGCAGATGCGAGCAGGGCTGACGCGGCAGAGCGCCGACGGGCTGACGCCGGCCGAGCAGATGGAAGAGATCGCCACGCTGGCCCAGCACCTGCAACTGGAGCAGCAGGATCATTGGCAGAACCTGCGCGAGGAACTGTTTGCGCAGAATGTGGTGATCCACGAAGCGGATGATCTCAGCACCGACCAGGTCAACTACCTGCAGAAGCTGTTCCGTGAGGAAATCTTCCCGGTGCTGACGCCGATTGCGGTGGACCCGGCGCATCCCTTCCCGTTCATCCCCAATCTGGGGCTGGCGCTGGCGTTCGAGCTGAAGCGGCCGGACAATGACCTGCCGCTGACCGCTTTGGTGCGCATTCCCGGCAATCTCGATCGTTTCATCACGCTGCCGACCGGGCTGGTTTCGGAAGGGCGCAGCGAAGTGGTGACCATCGACACGCTGGTCAAACTGTTCTTCCACAAGATGTTTCCCGGCCATGAAGTGGTCGGCTCCGGCGCCTTCCGCATCATTCGCGACAGCGAAATCGAAATCGACGACGAGGCGGCGGACCTGGTGGTGGAGTTCGAGACGGCGTTGCGGCAGCGGCGGCGCGGGCAGGTGATCCGGTTCGAGATCGAGAGCTCGATGCCGCGCGCGCTCAAGCGGCAGATCAGCGAGCAGCTCGGAGTCACGGAAAGCGAAGTGTTCGAGGTGCAGGGCTTTCTGGGCCTGGCCGATGCGCGCAAGGTCTGCGACCTGGAGCGGCCGGACCTCAAGTTCACGCCCTATCATGCGCGCTTCCCCGAGCGCATCCGCGACTATAGCGGGGACAGTTTTGCGGCGATCCGGGCCAAGGATATCCTGGTGCATCACCCGTTCGAGAGTTTCGACGTGGTGGCGCAGTTCCTGATGCAGGCGGCGCGTGACCCCGACGTGGTGGCTATCAAGCAGACGCTCTATCGCACGTCGGCCGACAGCCCGATCATCAAGGCGCTGGTGCTGGCGGCAGAAGCCGGCAAGTCGGTGACGTGCCTGGTGGAGCTCAAGGCGCGGTTTGACGAGGAAGCCAATATCCGCTGGGCACGCGACCTGGAACGGGCCGGGGCGCAGGTGGTGTTCGGCTTCATCGAGCTGAAGACCCATGCCAAGCTGAGCCAGGTGGTGCGGCGCGAAAAGGGCAAGCTGGTGAGCTATTGCCATATCGGCACCGGCAATTACCACCCGATTACGGCCAAGATTTATACCGACCTCAGCTATTTCACCATCGACCCGGCCATCACGCGGGATGTGGCGCGGGTGTTCAACTTCATCACTGGCTATGCGCGGCCGACCGAACTCGAGACGATCGCGGTCTCGCCGGTCAACCTGCGGCAGCGCCTGCTGGACGATATTGCGCGCGAAATCGAGCTGGCCGGCAAGGGCCAGCCGGCCAGCGTGCTGCTCAAGATGAACTCGCTGGTCGACCCTGAGATCATCGATGCGCTTTATGACGCCAGCCAGGCCGGCGTGAAGGTCGATCTCATCGTGCGCGGTATTTGCTGCCTGCGGCCGGGCATTCCCGGATTTTCCGACAATATCAGGGTGAAATCGGTGGTCGGGCGGTTCCTCGAACACAGCCGCATCTACTGTTTCGGCAATGGCGATGCGATGCCCAATCCACGCGCCAAAGTGTATATTTCATCGGCCGACCTGATGGGCCGGAACCTGGACGGCCGCGTCGAAGTGATGGTGCCGATCCTCAACAACACCGTGCATAAACAGATTCTGGACCGGATTCTGGTTGCCTATCTGCGCGATAATCAGCAGAGCTGGGAAGTACTGCCCGATGGCAGTTCGCATCGCGTGCGCCCGGCCGAAGGGGAAGAACTCTTCAACGCGCATGATTACTTCATGACCAATCCGTCGCTGTCGGGACGCGGCAGTGCCGGCGGCGAAGGCGAAGAGGGCCTGGCTTGAATCAATTCTGGGGCGTCGATGCCGACCCGACAGCGCAAGGCCGTATCAAGGGCGCCAAGCCCGTGGCGGTACTCGATATCGGGTCCAACTCGGTGCGTCTGGTGGTCTATGAGCGCCATGCCCGGGCGCTGACGCCGCTCTACAACGAAAAATCGGCCTGTGCACTGGGGCGCGGCGTGGGCCGCACCGGGCGGCTGGCCGACGCCAATATGGCGCAGGCGCTCAACGCCATCAAACGCTTCGCCCTGGTGGCGCGCATGATGCGGGTTGGCCGGGTGCATGTGCTGGCCACGTCGGCGGTGCGCGACGCTGCCAACCGGCAGGAATTCGTCGATGCCGTGGAGGCATTGATCGAGAGCAAGGTGCAGGTGTTGAGCGGCGAGCAGGAGGCCCATTTTGCGGCGCTCGGCGCGGTGGCGGGCATTCCCGGCTTTTCCGGCATTGTCGGCGACCTGGGGGGCGGGAGCCTCGAGCTGTCCCATATCAATGGCGGTACGGACACCAATGGCGAATCCTTCGAGATCGGGGTGATCCGGCTGCAGGACGACAGCAATGGCTCGGCGCTGCAGGCGGCCGAGATCGTGCGGGAGCGGTTGCAGCAATCGGCGCTGCCCGGCGCGGCGGCGGGCGGGTCGTTCGCGGCAATTGGCGGCACCTGGCGCTCGCTGGCCAAGCTGCACCAGATGGTGCGGGGGTATCCGCTGCATATGGTGCAGAACTATGTCGTGCCGGTCGATGACATGATCGCGTTCTGCCAGGAGATTACCGGCGGTTCTTCGCTCAAATCCTATCCGGGCGCCGAGAAGGTCAGTTCCTCGCGGCGCGAGCTGGTGCCATTCGGCGCGGCGGTCATGGCCGAAGTGCTCAAGGCCGGCCAGTTCGCCAATGTGGTGTTTTCGGCTCTGGGTGTGCGCGAGGGCTATCTCTATGGCCTGCTCGATGGCCGCGAGCAGGAGATCGACCCGTTGATCCAGGGGGCTGAGGAGCTTTCGGTGCTGCGCTCGCGCTCGCCGGCCCATGCCAGCGACCTGGTGGAATTTACCGGGCAATTCCTTGCGGCCTCCGGCGTTGCGGAGAGTGATGCCCTGCGGCGGCTGCGGATCGTGGCCTGCCTGCTGGCCGATATCGGCTGGCGCGCGCATCCCGATTATCGCGGGCCGCAAAGCGTCGATGCCGTGGCCTATGGCTCGCTGACCGGGGTGGATCATCCGGGGCGTTCGTTTATCGCGCAGGTCATGGCGGTGCGCTATGACGGGCTCAAGAGCAAGACGGCCGCGCCCTTGGTCGGGCTTGGTTCGGCGGAGCTGACTGCGCGGGCGCGGCTGATCGGGGCGCTGTTCCGCGTGGCCTATCCGATGACGGCCGCCATGCCCGGCATCCTGCCGCGCATCCGCTTCGAGGTGGATGGCAACAAGCTGTCCCTGATCCTGCCGCGCGACCTGGCTTTTCTGGATGGCGAGCATCTGCAGGGAAGGCTGGACCAGTTTGCCGGCGTGGCGGGGTTCAAGACTTCGGCGGTGCGGGTAGCGTAGGGGCGTCCGGGTCCAAATCAGCCAGCATAGCCTTGACGACAGCTTCGAGCGGGTCAAGGTCCTGCTGGTAGATGCGCCACAGTGCCGGCAGGTCGGTCATGTGGTAAGCATGTCTGAGGATGTTGCCCAAGTCCGCCACTGCTCGCCACGGCACATCCGAACCATATGTCTGCTGCATCTCGGGCGGAATGTATCGTGAGGCTTCGCTTACGATCTCCAGATATCGTTCGAGCGCCGCGCGAATGATTGGATCAACCTCGACTTCCGCGATGGGTGCGACCGGCAAGCAACTGCCGCACCAGCCGGATATTCTCCTCGATATGGAGCAGGCGGTCATAGACGCGTACTGACATCAGAAGACGGAAACCTCGTCGGGTGCAGTGCGGGTCAGAAAGCGCTCTGGAGCACTGCGGCGCAACACGATGTGCGTGGGAAGCCCGACCCGATCCTCCACCCGATGTCCAATACCAATGATGTCCAGCAGGGAAAGACTCTCGCCAGGGCTCAGGTCCATGAGCAGATCAATGTCGCTGTCCTGGCGGTTGTCGCCACGGGCACGAGAGCCGAAAAGGCCGAGATGACTCACACCCTCCCGCTCCAGTTCGGGGCGGAGAGCGCGCAGTTCGGCCAGGAGTTTTTCACGGCTCAGGTTACGCATGGCTAGAATATAGCAGCGCGCGGTGCAGACTCCAACCTGGGCTACTCAGCCGGCGTTGCGTCCTTGACGGCGAATTCCAGGACGCCCTTGCGGGTGGCGACGAGGCCGATGCGGCCGTGCTTGATGTCGAGGGCCTTGTCGCCGAAGAGCTTGCGGCGCCAGCCCTTGAGGGCGGGGACGTCGGCTTCGTCGTCAAGCACCAGGGCGTCGATATCGTCGGAGGTGGCCAGGATGCGGGCGGCGACGCCGTGTTGTTCGGCGACCGATTTCAGCAGCACACGGATGAGGTCGCCGACGGCGCCTTTGGGCGAGGGGCCGCGATAGCGCTCGGGCATGGTGGGCAGGTCGGATTTGGGCAGAGCCTCGACATCTTTCAGCAGGGCCATGATTTCGGCAGCGGCCGAAGAACGGCCGAAGCCGCGCGGAACGGCGCGGAGCTTTTCGAAGGCATCTGCGGTCAGCGGGCGCTGCATGGCCAGTTCGAACAGCACATCGTCCTTGAGGACGCGGCTGCGCGGCTGGTCGCTGTCCTGGGCGCGCTTTTCGCGCCAGGCGGCGAGCTTTTTCAGAGCCGCCAGGTCGCGCGGACGATTGATCTTCATCTTGAGGCGTTCCCAGGCCTGCTCGGGCTGGACGACATAGGTGTCGATGCTGCGCAGCACGCCCAGTTCGTCCTCGACCCAGTCCCAACGCCGGGTGGCGTCGACCTGCTTGCGCAATTCGCGGTAGATGTCGCGCAGGTGGGTGACGTCGGCCACGGCGTAGAGGCGCTGCTTTTCACTCAGGGGGCGAGCCGACCAGTCGGTGAAGCGGGAGGATTTGTCGAGTTCGACATTGGTGATGGAGCGCACCAGATTGTCGTAGGACACGCTGTCGCCGAAGCCGCAGACGCTGGCGGCGATCTGGGTATCGAAGAGATTGACCGGGACCTTGCCGGTCAGCTTGACGAATATCTCGATATCCTGCCGTGCGGCGTGGAAGACCTTGGTGATAGCAGGATTGGCCAAAAGCTCGAAGAAGCTCGACAGGTCGAGGTCGGGCGCCAGCGGGTCGATCAACACCGCTTCGTCATCGGTCGCCGCCTGAATAAGGCAGAGTTTCGGCCAGTAAGTGGTTTCGCGCAGGAATTCGGTATCAACCGTCACAAAATCAAACTTGGCAGCGCGCTCGCAGAAAGCGGCGAGCACATCTGTGGAAACTATGAGGTCCATACCGGCGTCCGTCTCAAATTCGTCAATATTCTTCCTAGCAGGTGCAGCAGGTCCACTCCATACAGGATTTGTTGAGTGTTCCGGAAGGGTTAGCGCGCGGGCGGTGAGCCGGCATGCTTCGGGGCGCGTCCGCCTTGACAAGCGGGGGCTCCCATGCGCTTTTCCCGCCCAAGATTCAGGCCTTTTCCCAGAGTTTCGACATGACCTCACATCGCTACCGCTCGCATACCTGCGGGGCCCTCACTGCCAAGGAAGCCGGCCAGACCGTGCGCCTGAGCGGCTGGGTGCATCGCATCCGCGACCATGGCGGCCTGCTGTTTATCGACCTGCGCGACCATTACGGGGTGACGCAGGCCGTCATCGACCCTGATTCTCCCGCTTTCGCCGCTGCCGAAAAGGTGCGCTCGGAATGGGTGATCCGCATTGATGGCGAAGTGAAACTGCGTGATGCGGCGGCGGTGAACCCGAACCTGCCCACCGGCACGATTGAAGTATTCATCCGCGAGATCGAAGTGCTGTCGGCGGCCAAGGAATTGCCGCTGCCGGTATTCGGCGATGCGGAATATCCCGAGGACATCCGTCTGCGCTACCGCTTCCTCGACCTGCGCCGCGAGAAGCTGCATGCCAACCTGGTCAAGCGCACCAAGGTGATCGCGGCAATGCGATCGGGCATGGCCGAGCAGGGTTTTGCCGAATATTCGACACCGATCCTGACGGCGAGTTCGCCGGAAGGCGCGCGCGATTTCCTCGTGCCGTCACGCATCCATCCCGGCAAGTTCTTCGCGCTGCCGCAGGCGCCGCAGCAGTATAAGCAGTTGCTGATGGTGGCGGGCTTTGACCGCTATTTCCAGATTGCGCCATGCTTCCGCGACGAGGATCCGCGCGCCGACCGGCTGCCGGGCGAATTCTACCAGCTCGACCTGGAGATGAGCTTCGTCACCCAGGAAGATGTGTGGGACACGATGACGCCTGTCATCACTGATATTTTCGAGCAGTTTGCCGAGGGCAAGCGCGTGACCAAGGACTGGCCGCGCATTCCCTATGACACGGCGATCCGCAAATATGGTTCGGACAAGCCGGACCTGCGCAACCCGATCGAAATGCAGGCGGTGACCGAGCATTTCGCCGGGTCAGGATTCAAGGTGTTTGCCGGGCAGATCGAGGTCGATCCCAAGGTGGAAGTCTGGGCCATTCCGGCCAAGAACAAGGCGGGTGCCGAGCCGATCGGCCGGGCATTCTGTGACCGCATGAATGCCTGGGCGCAGGGCGAGGGCCAGCCGGGTCTGGGCTATATTTTCTTCAAGGACGGGCAGGGCTCCGGCCCCATCGCCAAGAATATCGGCGAGGAACGGACGGCGGCCATCAAAGCGCAGCTCGGGCTTGAGGACGGTGATGCCGTGTTCTTCGTCTGCGGGCGGCCGGAAAAGTTCTACCGGTTTGCCGGCGATGCCCGCACCAAGGCGGGTACGGACCTGGGCGTGGTGGATACCGAGCAGTTCGCATTGTGCTGGATCGTCGACTTCCCGTTCTACGAGTGGAGCGAAGAGGAAAAGCGCGTGGACTTCGCGCATAATCCCTTCTCCATGCCGCAGGGCGGGATCGATGCGCTCAACAGCCAGGATCCGCTGACCATCAAGGCGTATCAGTATGACGCCGTGTGCAATGGCTACGAAATCGCCTCCGGGTCGATCCGTAACCAGTTGCCCGAGACCATGGTCAAGGCGTTCGAACTGACCGGCAAGAGCCGCGACGAGGTTGAGGAGCAGTTTGGCGGGCTTTATCGCGCCTTCCAGTATGGCGCTCCGCCGCATGGCGGCGCGGCTTTCGGCGTGGATCGCATCGTGATGCTGCTGTGCGGCGTGCAGAACCTGCGCGAAATCACGGCCTTCCCGATGAACCAGCAGGCCGAAGACCTGCTGATGGGCGCACCGAGCCAGGCTTCGGCCAAGCAGTTGCGCGAGCTGAGCATCAGGCTGAACGTGCAGTAGAGGGCGGCCTCTACTCGCCTCGACCTCGTGGGTCGACAAGCTCACCATGAGGTCTCTGGAAATTCCGTAGGCGGTCCCGTTGGGGCCGCCTATTTCTTTGGCTGCAGATAGGCGCTGAGATTGTCGATGATCGGGCCCTGTTCCTCGTCGCGCCATTGCATGCGGACCTGGTGGCGTTGGCCGTGGATCACGGCGAAGAGCGACAGGCCGTCATCATAAGGCAGGAAGCTGGAGCCGATGAAGGTCCAGCTTTCGCCGATGGGATGGTCGGCGCCATCGTAGTCGCGGAAGGCCCGTATCACCACATAGTTCCGCTCGGGCACGAGATGGGCGAAGGGCGTCGCCGGCCAGGCCTGGTTCATAGTGCGCTCCCGCGATTTGCGATCGGTTAATCAGCGTTAATGATCCGTTAAATGCTGGTTGGTACCGATTGGCAGTCGACTGGTGTTTTCGGATTCGAATCTTGAAATCCAAATACTCTCATATCCTGACGCTGATCGGAGCGCTGCTGGCGTTTGTTCCGATCGTGGCGGTGGATTATCTGCTGGACGGCTATGTCCGCGTAAGAGAGAAAGCCGATACGAAGCAGAATGTTGGCGCCATTACCTCACAAATTGAAATTGGTGTGAATGACGCCATTGCCTCGCTGCGGCGCGTCCTGGCGGAGAGCCCGTCGCTGTGTACGCCGACCTTCGTGGCCAATGTGCAGCGCGAAATCGAATCCAGTCTCAATTTGAAGCAGGTGCTGGTCGAAAATTCGGATGGCGTGCAGTATTGCGACGCCTTCGGGCGCAATGTCGTCTATTCACCGCTGTCGGAAAGCCTGCCGGTGCCGGGGCGGACGGAGTCCATTACCCTGGTCCAGCTTGGTGGGCTGGATATGCCGGCGCTCAAGATTACCCAGACCTTTGGCCAGACGCGCCTTGTGTCGGCCTTCGTGCCGCTGATGGGGCAGACCTCGGACGGGTTGGCGCAGGGGCTGGCCAGTGCCGCGATGATGCGGGTGTTGCTGACCAATGGCACGCCGGTGCTGACAGTGGGCGATTCCAGCGCCTTCGACCGCCGCTCTTCGAGCGCCGAATTCATCTATGCGCAGGGTTTTGCCGGCGAATTGCCGCTCAAGGTGGAATATGCCGTGCCGTTCGTCATGGCGCGGGCGAGCTATGCCGATCTCGACATGGTGTTCACGGCGATTGCCTGCGGGATGAGCGCCGTGGTGCTGCTGCTGTCGCTGGGCTATGTTCGGCGCTCGCGCGTGCCGGCGTTCGATCTGGAGCGGGCGATCGCGCGGGGCGAGATCAAGCCTTATTACCAGCCGGTCATCAACCTGCGCACGGGCGAGCTGATGGGCTGCGAAGTGCTGTGCCGGTGGGAGAAGAAGAACGGGCAGGTGATTCCGCCCGGCGCCTTCATCGACTATGCCGAGGTGACGGGGCTGGCCATTCCGATGACGCTGTCGCTGATGCAGCAGGTCAAGTTCGACCTTAGTGACCTGAGCCAGATGATGCCGGAGCTGAAAATCTCCATCAACCTGTTCGAGGGCCATTTCCGCGACGACAGCATTGTCGAGGATGTGCAGGCTATTTTCGGCAATTCGCCGATCGGCTTCCGGCAGTTGGTGTTCGAAATCACCGAGCGGCATCCGCTGGGCAATTCGGCGGTGGCCAATAGCGTCATTGCGGGCCTGCATGCGCTGGGCTCGCGGCTGGCGATGGACGATGCCGGCACGGGGCATTCCAACCTGGCCTATCTCGGCACGCTGGGTGTCGATGTGATCAAGATCGACCGCATCTTCGTGGACATGGTCAAGCCGGGCACGACGCAGGTTCCGGTGCTCGATGGGCTGATCGCGCTGGCCAAGGATCTCGATTGCGAGATCGTGGCCGAGGGGGTCGAGACGGAAGAGCAGGCGCTCTATCTGCGGTCGCGGGGCGTGGTGCAGGCGCAGGGCTATATCTTTGCCCCGGCGCTCAAGATCGGGGCCTTCCGCGAGCTGGCTACGGCCCTGCATGCGACGGCGACGCCGCGCAGCCGCATCGAGAGTATCGTTGCCAGCGCCGCCTGACGCATAATTCGGCTTTAGCGACAGCCCTGCGCGGACTTAGTCCCTTTTCATCGCCGGCGATTGGTGGCACCAAGCAGTCCCATACTATGCCCGCCACCACGCAAGGCGGGTGAGGAGGACTGCGCGTGACGACCGACCCCAACGAACAGCGGACCGCCCTGCGCGAAGCCGCGCTCCACTTCCACGAATTCCCCAAGCCCGGTAAACTCGAAATCCAGCCGACCAAGCCGCTGGGCAACCAGCGCGATCTGGCGCTGGCCTATTCCCCCGGCGTCGCGGCGCCGTGCGAGGAAATTGCCGAACACCCCGAAACGGTGGCGAAATATACGTCGCGGCAGAACCTGGTCGCTGTTATTTCCAACGGCACGGCCGTGCTCGGCCTGGGCAATATCGGAGCGCTGGCCAGCAAGCCTGTCATGGAAGGCAAGGCGGTGCTGTTCAAGAAATTCGCCGGGATCGATGTGTTCGATCTCGAGATCGACGAACTCGATCCGAAGAAGTTCATCGATGCGGTGGCGCCGTTGTGGCCGACCTTTGGTGGCATCAACCTGGAAGATATCCGCGCGCCGGACTGTTTCGAGATCGAGGAGGCTTTGCGCGAGCGCATGCCGATCCCGGTGTTCCACGACGACCAGCATGGCACGGCCATCATCGTCGGCGCGGCGGTGCTCAACGGGCTGGAGCTCAAGGGCAAGAAGATCGAGGACGTCAAGATCTGCGCTTCGGGGGCAGGGGCGGCGGCTATTGCCTGCCTCAATGTGCTGGTGGCTTTGGGGGCGAAATACGAGAATATCTGGGTCGCCGACAAGGATGGCCTGGTCACCCACAAGCGTAATGATGTCAATGACAAGTGGCGCGGGCAGTTCCGCCGCACCAGCGACGCGACGACGCTTGCCGAGGTGATCGAGGGGGCCGATGTGTTCCTCGGGCTATCGGCGGCGGGTGCGCTGAGGCCGGACATGCTGGTGAAAATGGCGCCCAAGCCATTGATCCTGGCGCTGGCCAATCCCAACCCGGAAATCACCCCGGAACTGGCCAAGGAGACACGGGCCGACGCCATGGTCTGCACCGGGCGCTCGGACTATCCCAACCAGGTCAACAATGTCCTGTGTTTCCCGTTCATCTTCCGCGGGGCGCTCGATGTCGGCGCCACAGTCATCAACGAGGAAATGAAGCTGGCGGCGGTGCGGGCCATTGCCAAGCTGGCGCATGAGCCGGCGCTGGAAGTGTCGTCATCGGGCGCGCCGGCGGTGTTCGGGCCGGACCACATCATTCCCAATCCGTTCGACCAGCGGCTGATGCTGCGCATTGCGCCGGCCGTGGCGCGGGCCGCCATGGAATCGGGCGTCGCCAAGAATCCGATCAGCGACTGGGACGCCTATATGGACAGTCTCAACCGCTTCGTGTTCCGCTCGGGGCTGGTGATGAAGCCGATCTTCGACCGGGCGCAGGGGCTGCAGAAACGTATCGCCTTTGCCGATGGCGAGGACGAGCGGGTGCTGCGGGCCACGCAGGTGCTGCTCGAAGAGCGCGTGGCGCGGCCCATCCTGATTGGCCGTCCGGCCGTCATCGAATCGCGTATCGAGCGGTTCGGGCTCAATTTGCGGCCGGGCGTGGATTTCGAGGTCATCAACCCCGAGGACGATCCGCGGTACCGCGACTATGTGAGCCTGTTCCATTCGCTGGTCGGCCGTGACGGCGTGACGCCGGATACAGCGCGGCAGGTGGTGCGCACCAATACGACTGTCATCGGCGCGCTGGCGGTAAAGCGCGGGGAAGCCGATGCGCTGATCTGCGGGTTGCAGGGGCGGTTCATCAAGCATGTGCGCGACATCCGCTCAATCATCGGACTGCAGGATGGCGTGGCAAATGTTTCGGCGCTTTCCATGCTGATCATGCCGCGGGGAGCCTTCTTCCTGGCCGACACCTATATGAACCAGGAGCCGACGGCCGACGAGATCGTCGGCATCGCTCTGCAGGCGCGCAACCACCTCAAGCGCTTCAATATCGAAGCCCGGGTGGCGCTGCTGAGCTATTCCAATTTCGGCTCACGCGAGGGCGACAGTGCATTCAAGATGCGGGAAGCCTATGACAAGCTCAAGGTGGTGGCGCCCGAGTTGATCGTGGAAGGCGAAATGCAGGGCGACCTGGCGCTGAACCAGGGGCTGCGCGAGCGCTATATCCCCGACAGCGTGCTGGGCGGTGAAGCCAACTTGCTGATCTTCCCCAATCTCGATGCGGCGAACCTGTCCATGACGCTGCTCAAGGAGATGAACAATGCGCTGTCGGTTGGCCCGATCCTGATGGGGCCGAAATCGCCGGCGCATATCCTGGCGCCATCGACCACCAGCCGCGGCATCGTCAATATGGCGGCCATTGCGGCGACGGAAGCGATCGGAGCGGAGGGATGATCCGTCATACCGTGGTGTTTTCGCTGAAGCATGAGGCGGGGTCGGCGGAGGAGGGGGCGTTCCTGCGCGATGCCCTCGTGCTGGCCGCGATTCCGGGTGTCGAGAAATTCGAACAGTTGCGGCAGGTCAGTCCCAAGAACGACTATGCGTTCGGCTTCTCGATGGAATTCACCGACCAGGCGGCCTATGCGGGGTATAATGACCACCCCGATCATGTGGCCTTCGTACGGGACCGCTGGGTGCCGGAGGTGGGGCGGTTCCTGGAGATCGATTACGTGCCGGTGTGAGGGCGTGGCCTGAACGGCGAGATGGGGCACCGCCAGCCTCTCCCAAACTGGATCGTCGCCCTCGGGCCTGACCCGAGGGTATTGCACTTGCGGTGCATTCATTAAGTGAAGAGCCCTCGGGTCAGGCCCGAGGGTGACGGCTGGTGATGGTGGAGAGGATGTGTGCCCCGATATGGCAACCCCCCGTTAAACCCTTGTCAGGCATAATGACTGGGTTCAATTCCGGTTAGCCCATGCCCACCCGTCTCAAACGTCCTGCACTCTGGCGCCCCTTGGCACTGACCGTGGCGTTGCTCGGGTTTCAGGGTTATCTCGGTTTCTCGGCCATTGGCGGGCAGTTCGGTATCGATAACCGGGCGCAGATCCTGCTCGATATCGATCAGTTCAAGGCCAAGTCGGCGGCATTGCAGGCCGAGATCGACGCCTATCGGCACCGGGCCACGCTGATGGATACGCGGCGGCTGGACCCCGACATCATCACCGAGCGGGCTCGCGCCCTGCTGAACATGGCCAATGCGGACGATATTCTGGTGATGGTCGACCCGGTTACCGGTGAACCACTTTCCGGTAAATACGAAGAATTAGCCACAGATGAGTTAATGCGACTTATCGAAGCGGATTCAACGCTTTAGCTGCAATCCGGCGCCATTGGCGAGCATTGCTTTCTGCGCATTGCTTGCACTATGATGCGCAAGTGTGGCCAGATCGGGCCAGGCAGCAAATCCATTTCGATGCGGAGCGTTCCCTCATGGCGCGTAAGCCTGTGGCCAGCAAGGCCAAGACGCAATCCAACGTACCAGAATTCAGCCAGGAACAGGACCTCGAAGCCTATCGCGAAATGCTGCTGATCCGGCGTTTCGAGGAAAAGGCCGGCCAGATGTATGGCATGGGCCTGATCGGCGGTTTCTGCCACCTCTATATCGGCCAGGAAGCGGTGGTGACCGGCGTCACCATGGCATCGGAAAAGGGCTCGGATGCCCAGATTACCGGCTATCGTGACCACGGACACATGCTGGTCATGGGGCTCGACCCCAAGGGCGTGATGGCCGAGTTGACCGGCCGCCAGGGCGGCCTTTCCAAGGGCAAGGGCGGCTCGATGCACATGTTCAGCAACGAGCACAAATTCTACGGTGGCAACGGCATTGTCGGCGCGCAGGTCTCGCTGGGGGCAGGGCTGGCCTTTGCCGCCAAATATCGCGGCGACAATTCGGTGAGCATTGCCTATTTCGGCGATGGCGCGGCCAACCAGGGCCAGGTCTATGAGAGCTTCAACATGGCCAAGCTGTGGAAGCTGCCTGTTGTCTTCATCATCGAGAACAACAAATACGCCATGGGCACCTCGATCGAGCGGGCCGCGGCGACCACCGATTTCTCCCAGCGCGGCCTGAGCTTCGATATTCCGGGCGAGCAGGTCGACGGCATGGATGTGCGCATGGTCTATGACGCGGCCCGCCGCGCTATCGAGCATGCCCGCTCGGGCAAGGGCCCATTCATCCTCGAAATGCTGACCTATCGCTATCGGGGCCATTCCATGTCCGACCCGGCGAAGTATCGCACCAAGGACGAAGTGACCAAGTACCGGCAGGAGCGCGACCCGATCGAGCAGGTCAAGGGGCGGCTGATCGAGGGCGGGTTCCAGACCGAGGACGAGCTCAAGAAGATCGAGAACGACATTCGCGCCATCGTCACCGAAGCCGCTGACTTTGCGACCAACGATCCCGAGCCGGATGCGTCCGAACTCTGGACCGACATCACAGTCAGCGCCTGAGGCGAGCCATGAGCGTCCTGCTCGGCGTCATCGTGCTTTTCGCAGTGCTCGCGCTGGTCGTGGCGGTCATTCAGGCCGTCGCCATCGTGCGAGCGGCGCCTGCCGGCGCTGATCTGGCCGGGTTCATGCCGCTGGGCTGGTGGAAATTTTCCCAGCTCGAAGCCAAGGCGGGCGCTGCGGCGGCGCCGTCGCTCATTATCTACAAGCGCTCGGTGATCGCTTTCATCGTCTTCCTGCTGCTCGGCCTGATCCTGAGCGGCTGGGTCAGCAACCAGACGCCGGCCGCGGCCACCGCATCGGCCGAACCGCGGCTGATCAACGATCCGCGCGTCATACCCGCGCAATTCGCCTTCAACACAGACCTTCGCCGCGTGGCCACCATGCCCGGCGCCCAAGAAATCCTGGAGAGCTGATATGCCCCAAATCCTGATGCCCGCGCTGTCGCCCACCATGGAAGAGGGCAAGCTGTCCAAATGGCTGGTGAAAGTTGGCGACACGGTCAAATCCGGCGACGTGCTGGCTGAAATCGAGACCGACAAGGCGACGATGGAAGTCGAGTCGGTCGATGAAGGCGTGGTCAAGGAATTGCTGGTCGAAGAAGGCACCGAGGGCGTAAAGGTCAACACGCCGATCGCGCTGGTGCTGGCCGAGGGCGAGACGGCGAGTGCCGCGCCCGCCGCTGGGCCGGCTGCCGAAGCAGCGTCCACCATGGTCGAGGCCGAAGCGCCGGTCGCGGTTGCCGAAAAAGCGGCGGAAGCCGCGCCATCGGCTGCCGCCGCGCCGGCAGCGCCGAAGTTCGAGGCGCAAAGCGACCCGGACCTGCCGGAAGGCGTGGAAATGGTCGAGATGACCGTGCGCCAGGCGCTGAACGAGGCCATGGCGGAGGAACTGCGCCGCGACAAGGACGTGTTCGTGATGGGCGAGGAGGTGGCCGAATATCAGGGCGCCTACAAGATCACCCAGAACCTGCTGCAGGAATTCGGGCCCGAGCGCATCATCGATACGCCGATTACCGAGCACGGCTTTGCCGGGCTGGCAGTGGGTGCGGCCTTTGCGGGGCTCAAGCCGATCGTGGAGTTCATGACCTGGAACTTTGCCATGCAGGCGATCGACCAGATCATCAACTCGGCGGCCAAGCAGCTCTATATGTCGGGTGGGCAGGTCAAGGCGCCGATGGTGTTTCGCGGGCCCAATGGCCCTGCCGCGCGCGTGGGTGCGCAGCACAGCCAGGATTATTCGGCGTGGTACAGCCATGTGCCGGGGCTGACTGTCATCGCGCCCTATAGCGCGGCAGACGCCAAGGGGCTGCTGAAAGCGGCGATCCGTTCGCCGAACCCGGTGGTCTTCCTCGAAAACGAAATTCTCTATGGCTCGACGGGCCTGGTGCCCAAGGTCGATGACTTCCTGCTGCCGATCGGCAAGGCGCGCATTGCCCGCAAGGGTGCTGACGTGACGATCGTCTCGTTCTCGATGGGCATGCGCTATGCGACGCAGGCGACCGAGAAGCTGGTGGCGGCCGGCGTCGATGTGGAACTGATCGACCTGCGCACCTTGCGGCCGCTGGACAGCGACACGGTGATCGAATCGGTCAAGAAGACCGGGCGGCTGGTGACGGTGGAAGAGGGCTGGCCGCAGGGCGGTATCGGCTCGGAACTGTCGGCGCGGGTGATGGAACAGGCGTTCGACTATCTCGATGCCCCTGTTATGCGCGTCACCGGCAAGGACGTGCCCATGCCCTATGCCGCCAACCTCGAAAAACTGGCGCTGCCGAACGTCGATGAAGTGATCGCGGCGGTGAATGCCGTGACCTACCGCTCGTAAGGAGAACCGGGATGCCAATTGATATCACCATGCCGGCGCTTTCTCCGACGATGGAAGAGGGCAAGCTCGCCAAGTGGCACGTCAAGGAAGGCGACAGCGTCTCCTCGGGCGACGTGATTGCCGAGATCGAGACCGACAAGGCCACGATGGAAGTCGAGGCTGTGGACGAGGGCAAGATCGGCAAGATCATGGTCGCTGAAGGCACCGAAGGCGTGAAGGTCAATGCCGTGATCGCCGTGCTGCTGCAGGAGGGTGAAAGCGCCGATGCGGTGGCTGCGGCGCCCAAGGCAGAGGCCAAGAAGGCTGAACCGGCCGCCGAAGCTTCCAAGGCAGAGGAGCCAAAGCCGGCCGCTGCTGCACCGGCGCCGGCGGCGACTGCCCCCGTTGCCGCGGCACCGGCTCCGGCGAAATCCGAGGGCAAGGTGTTTGCCTCGCCGCTGGCGCGGCGGCTGGCCAAGGAAGCCGGGATTGACGTGTCGGCTATATCAGGCTCCGGCCCCAAAGGGCGCGTGGTGAAGTCGGATGTGGAAGCGGCCAAATCGGGCAAGGTGCCGCTCAAGGCGGCTGCGTCGGCTCCTGCTTCGGCAAGCGGCGGTGCGGCGATGGCCGGGGGCATGACCAAGGCGCAGGTCTTGGCGCTTTACCCTGAAGGCAGCTACGAGCTGGTGCCGAATGACGGCATGCGCAAGGTTGTCGCGGCGCGGCTGACCGAGAGCAAGCAGACGGTGCCGCATTTCTACCTGACGATCGATTGCAAGATCGATGCGCTTATGGCGGCGCGCGAGCAGATCAATGCTGCTGCGCCCAAGAGCAAGGACGGCAAGCCGGAATACAAGCTCTCGGTCAATGACTTCGTGATGAAGGCCTGGGCCGTGGCCCTGCAGCGCGTGCCGCTGGCCAACGCCACCTGGGCGGTGGATTCGATCCTCTACCACAAGCGCTCGGACGTGGCGGTTGCCGTGGCCGTGCCGGGTGGGTTGTTCACACCGGTGGTCAAGAGCTGCGATACCAAGACGCTGCGGGAAATCTCCGAAGAGGTGAAGGATCTGGCGACCCGCGCGCGCGGCAAGAAGCTGGCGCCGCATGAATATCAGGGCGGGGCCTCGTCGGTATCCAATCTGGGCATGTTCGGCATCAAGGAATTCGGCGCCGTCATCAACCCGCCGCATGGCACGATCCTGGCGGTGGGCGTGGGCGAGGAACGCGTCTATGCCGACAAGGGCGAGATCAAGATCGGCCAGTTCATGAGCTGCACGCTCTCCTGCGACCACCGCGCCGTGGATGGCGCGCTGGGGGCGGAAGTGCTCGGCGTGTTCAAGGGCCTGATCGAAAACCCGGTCATGATGCTGGCCTAGGAGCGTCGCGCCATGAAAACCATCCTGGCCTATGGCGACAGCCTGACCTTCGGGTCCAATCCGCAGCCCGGCGGGCCGCGGCATGACTATGAGGACCGGTGGCCGAGTGTGCTCGAGCGCGGGCTGGGCGGCAAGGCGCGGGTGATTGCCGAAGGGCTGGGCGGTCGGACGACGGCGTTCGACGACTGGACGGCTGATGCCGACCGGAACGGCGCGCGCATCCTGCCGACGCTGCTGGCCAGCCATGCGCCGCTCGACATGGTCATCATCATGCTGGGCACCAATGACCTCAAGCCTGCCGTCAACGGCAATGCGCTGACCGCATCCTATGGCATGCGCCGGCTGGTGCAGATCACGCGCGGGCATTTTGCCATGCTCGACGAGCCGGTGCCGGATATCCTGCTGGTGGCGCCGCCGCTGGTCTGCGCCACTGACAATGGCGACATGATGGGGCATTTTGGCGGGCTCGACCATGCGCTGACGCAGGCGGGCGAACTGGCGCTGCACTATGCGCGCCGGGCGCAGGAATGGAATACCGGCTTCTTCGATGCTTCGACGGTCGCGCAACCCGACCCGCGCGACGGCATCCATCTCGACGCGGCCAATACACGCGCGATCGGCGAGGGGCTCGTGCCGGTCGTGAAATCCATGCTCGACCTTTAGGTCGGGACAACAGACTTACTGGAGGCCCAAATGGCTGACCAATACGACCTTCTCGTCATCGGCGCCGGCCCCGGCGGCTATGTTGCCGCTATCCGTGGCGCGCAGCTCGGCATGAAGGTGGGCATTATCGAGCGCGAGCATATGGCGGGCATCTGCTCCAACTGGGGTTGCATTCCGACCAAGGCGCTGCTGCGCTCGGCCGAAATTTACGGCCACATGACCCATGCCAAGGACTATGGCCTCACGGCCGAGAAGTTCGGCGTGGATATCGACGGCGTGGTGAAGCGCTCGCGCGCCATTGCGGCGCAGATGAACAATGGCGTCCAGTTCCTCATGAAGAAGAACAAGGTCGACACCATCTGGGGCGAGGCTGTCATCACCAAGGCCGGCGAGGTCAAGGTCGCGCCGACCAAGAAGGCCATCCAGCAGCCGCAGGTGCCGCCGCCCAAGAATGCGCTGGGCGAGGGGACCTACAAGGCCAAGAACATCATCATCGCCACCGGTGCGCGGCCGCGCGTGCTGCCCGGCATCGAGCCCGATGGCGACAAGATATGGACCTATTTCGAGGCGATGAAGCCGACCACCATGCCCAAGAGCCTGGTGGTGATGGGGTCGGGTGCCATCGGCGTCGAGTTCGCCTCCTTCTATCGTTCGATGGGCGCGGAAGTGACCATTATCGAGCTGCTGCCGCAGATCATGCCGGTGGAAGATGCCGAGATTGCCGGGCTGGCGCGCAAGCGGCTGGAGAAGCGCGGCATCAAGATTCTGACGGATGCCAAGGTGGCCAAGGTCGAGAAGACCAAGGATGGCGTGACGGCGCATGTCGAACTCAAGGATGGCAGCAAGCAGCAAATCTCGGGCGAGAAGCTGATCTCGGCCGTGGGCGTGCAGTGCAATATTGAAAATCTTGGGCTGGAAACGCTCGGCGTGAAGACCGAACGCGGGGCCATTGTCATCGATGGCTATGGCAAGACCAATGTGGATGGCATCTGGGCCATTGGCGACGTGGCCGGGCCGCCGATGCTGGCGCACAAGGCGGAGCATGAGGCTGTCATCACCGTCGAGAAGATCGCCGGCATGAAGGTGCATGGGCTGGACAAGACCAAGGTGCCGGGCTGCACCTATTGCGAGCCGCAGGTGGCGAGCGTGGGGCTGACCGAGGCCAAGGCCAAGGAAGCTGGGCGCGAAATCAAGGTCGGGCGGTTCCCATTTGTCGGCAACGGCAAGGCGATCGCGCTGGGCGAGCCGGATGGGCTGGTCAAGACCATCTTTGACGCCAAGACCGGCGAATTGCTGGGCGCGCATATGGTGGGTGCCGAAGTGACCGAACTGATCCAGGGTTTCGTGATTGCGATGAACCTCGAAACGACCGAGGAAGAACTGATCCACACCATCTTCCCGCATCCGACGCTGAGCGAGACGATGAAGGAAAGCGTGCTGGATGCTTATGGGCGGGCGCTGAATATTTGAGATGGGCTCTAAGCCGCCACATCCTCGGTGTCACCCCGGCCTTGAGCCGGGGCCCATCCTGAGATTGATGAGCGGGCAACATCTCAGGATGGATCCCGGCTCGAGGCCGGGATGACATCGTGGATGGGACAGGGCCCGAGCAACAAGGAGTTATCCACATGGTCAAGGCGATCCAAGTCGGCCTGGGACACTGGGGATTCAGCTGGACCAAGGAAGTTATCCCCAAAGTTCCCAGCATTCACATGGTGGGCTATGTGGATTCCAATCCCGAGGCCATCAAGCGGGTGCAGGATGAGCTTGGCATCGAGGAGAAGCGGTGCTTCCTGAGCCTCGATGAGGCGGCGCAGGGGCTCGAGGCGGACCTCGCCATCTGCACACTCCGTACCGAGGCGCATTATCCGGTGGTGAAGCGTTGCCTTGAACTCGGCCTCAACGTGATCGTGGAAAAGCCCTTCGCCTCGACCATCGCGCAGGGCAGGGAACTGGTGGAGCTGGCCAAGGCCAATGGCCGGGTGCTGATGGTCAGCCAGAATTATCGCTTCCAGCCGGCGCCGATTGCCGCGGCCGAACTGATCGGGGCGCAGAAATTCGGGCCGGTGAACCTGGTCTCCATCGACTTCCGCCGGCATGCGCCGAGCCAGGGGTATCGCTATTGGGATATGCCCGATCCGCTGCTGGCCGATATGTCGATCCACCATTTCGACCTGATGCGCATGGTGCTGAACGACAATCCCAAGCGGGTGTCGTGCCGCACCTGGAATCCGGCGGCGAGCCCGTTCGGGCATCACCCGATCGGGGTGGCGACGCTGGAATTCGAGAAGGGTACCATCGTGTCCTATCGCGGCAGCTGGATGAGTTCCGGCCCGGTGACGCCGTGGTCGGGCGAATGGACGATGGATTGCTCGGAAGGCGAAATCATCTGGAGTTCGCGCGACCATTTCATGGGCAAGGCGGGGCCGGACAGGCTCAGCCTGCGCGAGCGCGACGGGGAGGCGGTGGCCTTTCCGCTGGAGCCAATCGAATTCGCCGACCGGACCGGCACGCTGGCGTCTATCGCCAAGGTGATCGAGACCGGTGCGATTCCTGCCCGTTTCAGCTCGGGTGAGGATAACCTGCATTCCCTGGCGCTGGTGCAGGCGACGATTCTGTCGGCCTCGCGCCATGGCGAATGGGTCGAAATCGCGGAGGTATTGCAATGAGTGTCGGAACGACTGAACTGCTGATCTTTCTCGGCATCGGGCTGGTGGCCGGATGGCTGGCTGGGCTGGTACTGGGCGGTGGCGGGTTGCTGCGCAACCTGATTGTCGGCGTCATCGGCGCCTTTGTAGGCGGCTGGCTGCTGTCGGCGGCCAATATCTCGCTGCCCATCGGCAACGCGCTGGTGAGCCAGATCATCACGGCCACTATCGGGGCAATCGTGGTGATTGCCGTAGCGCGCGTGATTGCGCGATAGGGCTTGAAGGGCGCTCGGCGAGACGCAATATCCCGTCGAGAGTTTGAGAGGGCACAAAGAATGGCATTACCGGAACGGCAAAGTACGGGTGGAGGCTTCACCATGGGCGGCAACAATAATCGCGCGATCCTGGTGTTTCTCGGAATCGGCATCGTGGCTGGTTTCCTCGCCAGCCTTATCGTCGGAGGCGGCGGGCTGATCACTTACCTCATCAGCGGGGTGATCGGTTCGTTCGTGGGAGGGTATCTGTTCACGGCGCTGCGGATCGATCTCGGTATCCGCAACGATCTGGTCCGCCAGATCGTGACCTCGACGGTCGGCGCCATCATCGTCGTGATTCTCGCACGGCTGATTGCATAAGGACTCCACTTCCGTGGTCACTCTGATCGACAATTCCCTGGCCAAGCCGCGTCACCCTGAAAAGGCCAACCGGCCCGACAGCGTGGTGTTGCGCAAGCCGGACTGGATCCGCGTCAAGGCGCCGGGCTCCCCGGTCTACAAGGAAACCCAGCAGATCGTGCGGGAGAACAATCTCGTCACGGTGTGCGAGGAGGCCGGCTGCCCCAATATCGGGGAATGCTGGTCCAAGAAGCACGCGACCATGATGATCATGGGCGAGATTTGCACCCGCGCCTGCGCCTTCTGCAATGTGCGGACGGGCCTGCCGGGGCCGCTCGATATCAACGAGCCGGAAAATGTGGCCAAGGCCGTGGAAAAGCTCGGGCTGGAGCATGTCGTTATCACCTCGGTGGATCGCGACGACCTGGCCGATGGCGGGGCGCAGCATTTTGCCGATGTGATCCTGGCGATCCGCGCGCGCAATCCAAAGACCACGATCGAAATCCTGACGCCGGACTTCCTGCGCAAGGAAGGGGCTCTCGAAATCGTGGTGGCGGCCAAGCCTGACGTGTTCAACCACAATCTGGAAACGGTGCCGTCCAAATATCTCAAGGTGCGCCCAGGTGCGCGCTACTTCCACTCGATCCGGCTGTTGCAGAAGGTCAAGGAACTCGATCCGACCATGTTCACCAAGTCGGGCTTCATGGTGGGGCTGGGCGAGGAGCGCAACGAAGTGCTGCAGCTCATGGATGACCTGCGCTCGGCGGAGGTGGATTTCCTGACCATCGGGCAGTATCTGCAGCCGACCAAGAAGCACTATCCGTTGCAGCGGTTCGTGACGCCGGACGAGTTCAAGTCCTATGCCACGGTGGCGACGGCGAAGGGCTTTGCGCTGGTGTCATCGAGCCCGCTGACCCGGTCGTCGCACCATGCCGGCGAGGATTTTGCACGGCTCAAGGCGGCGCGGATGGCCAGGCTGGGGCACTGATGAAGCGTTTCTTCGAGCGGCATGTGCCGCACCTGCCCCAGCGCATGTTCGAGATCGTGGCCGATCTCGGGGACTATCCGCGCTTTATTCCCAACTGCAAGGCGATGGATGTCCGCAAGGACCCGGCAGCTGGCAGCGCGGATGTGCGTCTGGCCAAGATGACGCTGTATTTCGGGCCGATCACCCAAGCCTATACCAGCCGGGTGACACTGGACCATCAGGCGCTGACTATCACGGCCAAGGCGGTGGATGGACCGTTCGCCTATCTCGACAGCGTGTGGAGCTTCGAGCCCGAGGGCATGGGAACGCGGGTGCGGTTCGAAATCGACTTCAAGATTTCCAACCCGTTCATCGCGGCGGTTGCCGAACCGGCTTTTGCGGCCAAGCAGGATGAGATCATCCAGGCTTTTGCGGATGAGGCCGATCGGCGGTACGGGGAGTAGGGGCTTCACTGGCGTTAGTGCGTGTGACTCATTCCCTCCCCACAAGGGGGAGGGAAGCTTGGCCGGGTAAACGGTGAAACATCGAGCGATCCAGGAATGTGGTCATGCGCCTCCCTCCCCTCGATGGGGAGGGATTGAGGGTGGGGTGACGGGAGCCACGGCAGTCAGAAGTGGCTCAGCCCTTGTCGCTGGTCAGCACGTGCAGGACCAGTTCGAGCGCGGCGTTGACGCTGGCTTTGCGGATTTCGTCGCGGCCGAGGTCGCCGAAACGATTTTCGATGACAACGGTGGCGAGTTCTGAAGATACGGCGACATAGACGAGGCCGACCGGCTTTTTTCGCTGCCGCCGTCGGGGCCGGCAATGCCGGTGACCGAGACGGCATAGTCGGCGCGCGCGGTGTTGCGGGCGCCGTCGGCCATGGCGCGGGCCACCTGGTTACTGACGGCGCCATAGTCGCGGATCAGCCTTGCCTGGACGTGGATCATGCGGGACTTGGCGGTATTGGCGTAGGTGACGTAGCCGCCATAGAGCGCGGCTGAGGCGCCGGGAATGTCGGTCAGTGCGGCGGCGACCATGCCGCCGGTGCAGCTTTCGGCGGTGACGATGGTCTGGTTCTTGCTGGCCAGGATATCGATGATCTGCTTGCCCGGATTGGGCGTCGGTGCCTCGGTCTTTTTCGCCATCAATCGACCCTCGGCATTTCTACGCTCGCGCTGGCCATTGCCACCATACCCTCCTCCCGCCCGATGAAGCCGAGCTTCTCGCTTGTCGTCGCCTTGACGGCGATCCGTGTCGGCGCGATGCCCAGTGTTTCGCCGATGACCCGTTGCATCGCCGGAACATGACTGGCGATCTTCGGCGCTTCACAGACGATTGTCACGTCGAGATTGACGATGCGGCCGCCGGCCTTGGCCACGAGGTCCCCGGCATGCTTGAGGAAGATGGTGGAGGCCGCGCCTTGCCACTGCATGTCGGAGGGCGGGAAATGGACGCCGATATCGCCTTCTCCGATGGCACCGAGAATGGCATCGGTGAGGGCATGCAGGGCCACGTCGGCGTCGGAATGGCCTTTGAGTTTGGCGTGGTGGGGGATGCGGACGCCGCCCAGCCATACAGCATCGCCCGGCTCGAACTGGTGAAAATCGAAGCCCGAGCCGATACGGGTTTCCATGATGGCGTCTCCGGAGAGGATGCGCTCCGCCTGGGCGAAGTCTTGCGGATGGGTGATCTTGATGTTGTCGCGGTCGCCCATGACCATGGCGACGCGCAGGCCGGCCCATTCGGCGATCTCGGCATCGTCGGTGAACTGGCGGGGCAGCGTTGCGGCACGCATATGGGCGGAGAAAATCTGGCCGAAGCGGAAACCTTGTGGCGTCTGCGCAGCGGCGAGCTGGCTGCGATCCTCGGTGGTGGCGACCTGGCGGCCGTCGAGTGAGCGCTTGATGGTGTCGGTGACGGGCAAAGCGGGCAGGGCGCCGTCATACTGGTCGAGGGCGGCAATGACGTCGCCGATCACCTGGGGCGTGGCGAAGGGGCGGGCGGCATCCTGGATTAGCACCAGGTCCGGGCGGAGCGGGGCCAGGGCCTTGAGCCCTTCCAACACCGAGGCCTGGCGCGAGGCGCCACCGGTAACCGGGGGCAGCAGGCGATCATCGGCGAGGCCAAGTGAAGCATAGCGGTCGGCGTGATCGGGGTGGATCACGGTGAGGACGTTGGTGACATAGGGCAGGTCGAGAAAGGCCCTGATGGTGCGGGCCAATACCGGTATGCCGGCCAGCGAGCGATATTGCTTGGGGTCGGTAGAGCCATCGGCGCTGGCGCGTTCGCCTTTCCCGGCGGCGACGACAATGACGAAAATGGACTTCTGACGCATGGAAAACCGGGCAACCTGGACTTGAAACCGTCACGTGCTCGTGGTCTAGCGCCCGGCATGGCATGCGGCAAGTGCAGGGCTGCCGCACCGTGGCGGGCACCATATAAGGTATTGCGCTGCCAGCCGTTTTGACTATTGTGCAGGCATTCATTTGAAAATGACCATTTCTGGGGCAGTTTGTGTCTGAGGTTGCCTGCAAGTTGAGCATCGGGAGCCACGCGGTTCGCAATAATGCTTTCCTGGCACCCATGGCCGGAATTACCGATCGGCCGTTCCGCAAGCTCGCCGAGCATTTCGGCGCCGGCATGGTGGTCTCCGAGATGATTGCCAGCAATGCGCTGGCCGTGGGTAGCCAGGACATGGCGCGCAAGCTCGGCAGGCCCGGCACGCTGCCGCATATGGTGCAACTGGCCGGCTGCGAGGCCGAATGGATGACGCGCGGGGCGAAAATCGCCCATGAGGCCGGCGCCGACATTATCGACATCAATTTCGGTTGCCCCGCCAAGCGGGTGACCAATGGCTATGCCGGCTCGGCGCTGATGCGCGTGCCGGACCATGCCATGACGCTGATCGACGCCGTGGTGAGCGCGACGCCGCTGCCGGTGACGGTGAAGATGCGGCTGGGCTGGGACGACGACAGCCTCAATGCGCCTGACATGGCGCGGCGGGCTGTGGATGCCGGCGTGCAGATGATCACCGTGCATGGGCGGACGCGGCAGCAGTTCTACAAGGGCTTTGCGCGCTGGGAGCTGGTGCGGGCCGTAGTGGAGGCCGTGGACGTGCCTGTCGTGGTCAATGGCGACATTGTCGACCTGGCGTCGGCGCGCGAGGCGCTGGAACAGTCCGGGGCTGCGGCCGTGATGCTTGGTCGCGGCGCGCAGGGGCGGCCATGGGCCGTGGCGCAGATCGGGGCAGGGCTGTCGGGGCAGTCGGGGCCGGCTGCGCCCGAGGGCGATGAACTGGTTGCGCTGGTGTCCGAGCATTACGAGGACATGCTGGTCGAATACGGCACAGCGGTCGGCCTGCGGGCGGCGCGCAAGCATCTCGACTGGTACACCGAGGCTGCGGGCATCGTGCTCGACAAGCCTGCCCGCAACGCCTTTCTCAACAATGATGTGCCGGCCGATGTGCTGCGGCAGATCGCTGCCATCTTTTCCAGCGAGCAAAGGGCTGCTGCATGAGCGCCATCGAGGCTCCGGCGCCTGCTGCCGGCCCCGTTCCGTCGACATCAGTGCTGCAGGCCCTGCCGCAGCCGATCATCGTCTGTGGCGAGGATCGCGAGATCACCTTCGTCAACTATGCCGCCGAGGCATTTTTCGGCGCATCGCTGAGCGTGCTGACGCGGCAGCGGCTGGATGACCTGATCGCCTTCGGCTCACCGATTATAGGGCTGGTGGAAACGGTGGCGGCGCGGCGGGCGCCGATGACCGAATATCGGGTGCGCATCGGCTCGTCGCGCTTTGGCGATGAGCGGATTGCCGATGTGTTTGCCAGCCCGCTATCGGACAGCGACGGCAGGGTGGCGCTGCTGATCCAGGAGCGCACCATGGCCGACAAGATCGACCGGCAGATGGTGTCGCGCGGGGCGGCGCGCTCGGTGACGGGACTAGCCTCGATGCTGGCGCATGAGATCAAGAATCCGTTGTCAGGCATTCGCGGCGCGGCGCAATTGCTGGAGCAGACGGTCAGCAGCGACGAAATCCCGCTGGCACGGCTGATCCGCGAAGAGACCGATCGCATTGTCGGGTTGATCGATCGGGTGGAAGTGTTCGGCGACGAGCGGCCGATGGAGCGCGAGCCGATCAATATCCACGTCGTGCTGGATCGGGTGAAACTGCTGGCGCGCAATGGCGTGGCGCGGGGCATCGCCTTTTCGGACGAGTATGATCCATCGCTGCCGCCGGTGTTCGGCAATCGCGATCAACTGATTCAAATCTTCCTCAATCTCGTGAAGAATGCTGCGGAAGCTCTTGATCGAACACAGAAACCTGAAATCAAATTCTCGACCGCCTTCCGGCCGGGCATCCGGATCAGCGTGGCCGGCGTGTCCGAACGCATCTCGTTGCCGCTGGAAATCGTCATCGAGGATAATGGTCCCGGCGTGCCGCCCGACATCCTACCCTTTCTGTTCGATCCCTTCGTTACTACCAAGACCAATGGCTCGGGCCTCGGGCTGGCACTGGTGGCGAAGATCGTCAGCGATCACGGTGGGGTCATCGAGTGCGAGAGCCGGCCGGGCCGCACCCGGTTCAGGGTGCTTCTTCCCGTCGCGAGCGCGGCATTCCAGCTAATCAATGAAGAGGAAGCGGCACGATGAGCCATGTGGTCCTGCTCGCCGACGACGACGCCGCGATCCGCATGGTGCTCAACCAGGCGCTGACCCGGGCCGGCTATGAGGTTCGTCCGACTGGCAATATCTCCACGATGTGGAACTGGGTGAGCCGTGGCGAGGGCGATATCCTGATCACCGACGTAGCCATGCCCGACGGCAATGCCTTCGAGGTGATGCCCAAGATCAAGAAGCTGCGCCCCGACCTGCCGATGATCGTGATGAGCGCGCAGAACACGTTCATGACGGCCATCCGGGCTTCGGAAGTGGGCGCTTATGAATACCTGCCCAAGCCGTTCGATATTACCGAGGTGCTGTCGGTGGTGGCGCGGGCGCTGGCCGATGCCAAGAAGCCGAGCACGACGGACCGTAGGGTCGAAGATCCCGGCGAGACCATGCCGCTGGTCGGGCGCTCGACCGCCATGCAGGACATCTATCGCGCGCTGGCGCGACTGATGCAGACCGACCTTACAGTGACGATTACCGGCGAGAGCGGCACCGGCAAGGAACTGGTGGCGCGGGCGCTGCATGACTTCGGCAAGCGTCGCAACGGGCCGTTCGTGGCCATCAACATGGCCGCCATTCCGCGCGACCTGATCGAGGCGGAACTGTTCGGCCACGAGAAGGGGGCCTTTACCGGCGCCAATACGCGCTCGTCGGGCCGGTTCGAACAGGCCGAGGGCGGCACGCTGTTCCTCGACGAAATCGGCGACATGCCGATGGACGCCCAGACCCGCCTGCTGCGCGTGCTGCAGGAGGGCGAATATACGATGGTCGGGGGGCGGTCCTCGATCAAGACCAATGTGCGTATCGTCGCCGCCACGCATCGCGACCTCAGCCAGATGATCCGGCAGGGGCTGTTCCGCGAGGATCTTTACTACCGGCTCAATGTCGTGCCGATCCGCCTGCCGCCGCTGCGGGAGCGTGTCGATGATGTCGGCGACCTGGCGGCGCATTTCCTCAAGGCGGCGCAGCGAGATGGCGAGCCGACCAAGTCGATCTCGCCCGAGGCCATCAAGCTGATGCAGAACTATTCCTGGCCGGGCAATGTGCGCGAGCTGGAAAACCTGGTGCGGCGGTTGTCGGCGCTTTATGCCGACGAATCGATTTCGGCCGAGATCGTGCAGAACGAGCTCAATATCGCCGAGCGGCCCGGCGTAGCGGGCAATGGCGGCCCGATGGACGTTTCGATGGCGGTGGAGACCCATGTCGGGCAGTTGCTGCGCGAATATGAGCCCAACCTGCCGCCGGCGGGTCTTTACCAGCGGGTCATCGACCGGGTGGAGGCGCCGTTGATCGCCATGGCGCTCAATGCATGCGGCGGCAACCAGATCAAGGCGGCGGACCTGCTGGGGCTGAACCGCAATACGCTGCGCAAGAAGATCCGCACGCATAGCATCGAGATCGTCAAGCACAGCCGGCGCAACGGCTAAGGCGCGTCGATGATCTCGCGGCGGTTGCGATGCTCGCTCAGGGCGAGCGTCAGGCCGGCGGCGACGACCAGGAAGGCGCCGACATAGACGGTGGTGACCGGCATTTCGGCCCAGAACAGGTAGCCGAAGATAAAGCTCCAGATCAGCGCGCCATATTCGACGGTGCCGAGCACGCTGGCCGGCACCGATCGGGCGGCTTCCACCAGTATGAACTGGGCCAGGCCACCGACAAGGCCGGCAGCGACGCATAGAGCGATCTCGCGCAGGCCCATGCCTTGCCAGAACGGCAGGGCGGCCACGGCCATGACAAGCACATGGATAAGGTTCTGTGCGAAGACCTGCACCAGCGTGCTGTCGCTTCTGGAGATGGTGCGCATCAGGATCATGGCGAAGGCCCAGAACAGGGCGGCGCCCAGCACCATGATCACCGGCCAGCCAATGGTGAAGCCGCTTGGATTGGCGGCCACGACTATACCGAAAAAGCCAATCGAGGCGCCGCCGATGCGGGCCAGTGTCAGCTGCTCCTTGAGGAAGATCACCGCCAGGACCGTCGTCAGCACCGGCGCGACATAGTAGAGCGTGGTCATCTCGGCCAACTGCAGGTCACGCCCGGCGCTGTAATACATGACCCAGGCGGCCAGGGTCATCAGGCCGCGGCCGAGGATCAGCATGCGATTCTTCGAGTGCCAGAGGTCGATCACCACGCGATGGCGGCCGATGATCAGGCAGAGAGCGATGACGACCACGCCGCGCACGAACAGGATTTGTGGGGCGGGCAGGGCGGTGATCACGCCCTTGATCATCGCGTCATGGGCGGCGAACAGCGAATAGGCCGCAACGCCCAGGGCCATGCCCGTGAGACTGGCGGTTTCGACACGAACTGGAGCGGGGGCGGACAACGGGAGACTCGGAATGAGCGGGGGCGCTGGGGAGCGATGTGTGCCCGGCGGCATGAGGGTTGTCCAGTGGGCATGTGAAGCCGAGTTTGGGGGCATCCGGGCCCTGCGCGCATAGCGCTCCGGGCCTGACGACCTCAAATCGCTCCACTGGAGCGATTTGACGCGCCTTTAGGCGCGCCGGTCGTTAGTGTCACATTTTGGCAACAATTGTCTTGAAGGGTCGGGCGAATTGGGTCAGACTCTGCCTCTTTGCGGCGGATACGGAGTGCTTTCGGGCATTTATGAGTGATGTGACGACGACGAGCGAGGGGGCCCAGCAGGGTGTCGTCAGCGAAATGGCCAAACCGGCCAGGTCGCCATTTGCGTCCGCACGCAACAATCGATCACTGCGCATTCTCGGCTTCATCGTGGTGTTTGCCTCGGTGCTGATGTCGTCGATGTCGTTCCTGATCCTGTCGGGCACGACCAATATCGAGCCATCGACGACCGTCTGGACCGTGATCTGGATCGTCACCGGCATCCTGGTGCTGCTGGTGATCGCGCTTGTCGTGACCGAGGCGGTGCTGCTGATCCAGGCGCGGATGCAGGGGCAGGCCGGTGCCGGCATGCAAATCCGCATGGTGACCATGTTTGCGCTGGTTGCCGCCATTCCCGCCTTCATCGTGGCTGTGGTGGCGACCATTGCCCTCAATCAGGGGTTGGACCAGTGGTTCTCCGAGCGTACCAGAGCCATGGTGGAGAGCTCCCGGCTGGTGGCGCGGTCCTACATGCTCGAACATGCGCAGGTGCTGCGCGATGACGTGATCTGGGTGGCCGAGGAACTGGAACAGGCGCACGCAACCTTTGACGAGGACCAGGAGCGCTTCCAGCGCATCCTGACGGCCCTGGCCGTGACGCGGTCGCTGCCCTTTACGTCGCTGGTGAATGCACGAGGTGATACGCTGATGCGGGCGCAGATCGCGGTGCAGGGCGCCTATCCGCAATTGCCCGAGGGGATCACCGAAGGGCTGGTGGAAGGCATACCGGCGGCGATTGCGCCAGGGCGGATCAACCTTGTCGGCTCTGTCATAAAGCTGCGCGGTTACGACGATACCTACCTGTTCGTCGCCCGGCCCGTGGAGGCCGAGGTGCTCGAATATATGCAGCTCACCGATGAGAACATCACCGAATACCGAGAATATGCGTCCAACCGGCTGGTGTTCCAGATCACCTTCACCATCATGTATGTCGGCCTTGCCGTGGTGCTGCTGCTGGCGGCTTTGTGGATCGGCATTGCGCTGGCCAATCGCTTCGTCGACCCGATTCGTAACCTGATGATCGCCTCCAATCGCGTCAGCCGGGGCGAACTCGACGTGCAGGTGCCGGTGCAGGAGGGCAGGGGCGACCTGCGCGACCTCAGCAACGGTTTCAACCGCATGACCGAGCAGCTCAAGAGCCAGCGCGAGGCGCTGCTGACGGCCAGCGAGATGAACGAGAAGCGCCGGCAATTCACCGAGGCGGTGGTGGAGGGCGTGTCGGCCGGCATTATCGGGCTCGATCCGTTCGGGGCGGTGACGCTGGTCAATGCCCGCGCCTGCGAAATGCTCGACCGCGATGAAATCGACCTGATGGGCGAGCCGATCGAGAAGGTCATGCCGCAACTGGCGCCGACGCTGGAGCGGGCGCGCTCGGCGCGGCGCGGGCAGGTGCGCGACCAGATCCAACTCGGCAATGAAACCGACCGGCGCACCTATCAGGTGCAGCTCACGCGGGAGGGCTCGATCACCGAATCCAAGGGCTATGTGCTGACCTTCGACGACATTACCGACCTCGAATCGGCGCAGCGCACCAGCGCCTGGGCAGATGTGGCGCGCCGTATCGCCCACGAGATCAAGAACCCGCTGACGCCCATCCAGCTGTCCGCGGAGCGCCTGCGCCGCCGCTATGGCAGCAAGCTGGAGGATGACCGCGAGGTGTTCGACAAATGCATCAACACCATTGTGCGGCAGGTGGGCGATATCGGGCGCATGGTCGATGAATTTTCGGCTTTTGCCCGCATGCCCGAGGCGGCGCCTGAGGTCACCGATCTCAGCGATACCGTGCGGCAGGCGGTGTTCCTGGAAAGCGTGCGGCTGCCCGAAATCACCATCCGTACCATCCTGCCGGAAGATGCCATCTATGCTTGGTTCGACAATCGCCTCATCGCGCAATCACTCACCAACCTGATCAAGAACGCGGTGGAAGCATTTGAAACCGTTGACATGTCTGCCGACTGGCAGCCAACGATCACGGTGGAAGCGCAGGTGGAGGGCAACCATGCGCGCGTCGCCGTTTCCGACAATGGCAAGGGCTGGCCGAAGGACAATCGCCAGCGCCTGC
Source organism: Devosia ginsengisoli (assembly GCF_007859655.1). Taxonomy (NCBI): domain Bacteria; kingdom Pseudomonadati; phylum Pseudomonadota; class Alphaproteobacteria; order Hyphomicrobiales; family Devosiaceae; genus Devosia; species Devosia ginsengisoli. Next base: position 1,146,246 of record NZ_CP042304.1, on the reverse strand, counting down.
TGGAGCCTTATATGACGACGCGCGAGAAGGGCACGGGCCTGGGCCTCGCCATCGTCGCCAAGATCATCGAGCAGCATGGCGGCATCGTCGAGCTGATCGATGCCGAACCTGATCCGATCGGCCGGGTCGGCGCCTGCGTGACGTTCACGCTTCCCTTGCAGTCACCTACCAAATCTTCAGCGGCGGACGGTTCGCACTCGGAATCCGCATCTGCCCAACAGGAGGAACCGCTCATTTCAGCGGTGGTTCACAAGTAATGGCACTCGATATTCTCATCATTGACGACGAAGACGACATCCGCGACCTGATCGCCGGTATCCTGGAGGACGAGGGCTTCGAAACGCGGCAGGCTCATGACGCCGATAGCGGGCTGAACGAGATCGCGCGGCGGCGGCCGAGCCTGGTTTTCCTCGATATCTGGATGCAGGGATCGCGGCTCGACGGGCTGCAATTGCTGGATGTGTTCCAGAGCCAGCACCCTGACATGCCTGTCGTGATGATCTCGGGCCACGGCAATGTGGAGACGGCCGTGTCGGCTATTCGCCGCGGCGCCTATGACTATATCGAGAAGCCGTTCAAGATCGACCGACTGCTGCATATCACCCAGCGGGCGATGGAAGCGACGCGCCTGCGCAGCGAGGTGGCCGAGCTCAAGGAGCGGTCGGCCGCCAAGAGCGCCGACATGGTGGGCACCTCGCCGGGTCTGCAGCAGGTGCGCGGCATTATCGAGAAATCGGCGCCGACCAATTCGCGCATCTTCATTTCCGGTCCGTCGGGCGCGGGGAAGGGGCTGGTGGCCCGGCTGATCCATCAGCGCAGCCCGCGCGCCGAGGCGCCGTTCGTCGAGATCAACGCCTCGCTCTATGCGCCCGAGGAAGTGCCGGTGGTGCTGTTCGGCCGCGAAGCCCGAGAAAAGACGGGCATTCTCAAGGTCGAGGTCGGGGCGCTGGAAAAGGCGCATGGCGGCACGCTTTACCTCTCCGAGGTGACGACGCTGCCGGCAGCAACGCAGGCGGCTTTGCTGCGGACGCTGGTGGAGAACCGGTTCAACCGCGTCGGCGGCACGCAGGCGGTGCCGATCGACGTGCGCATCATCTCGTCCAGCTCGCAGAATGTGGCGGCGCAGATCGAAGCCAGCGAATTCCGTTCGGACCTGTTCCACCGGCTTTCCATCGTGCCGCTGCCGCTGACGCCGCTCAAGGAACGGCGCGAGGACGTGCCGCCACTGGTCAATGTGTTCATCGAGCAGGTGTGCCGCATGCACAATCTGCAGCGCATGACCGTGGGCGACGACGCCATTGCCGTGCTGCAGGCGCAGGAATGGCCGGGCAATGCGCGGCAGTTGCGCAATTCCATCGAGCGCCTGCTGATCCTGATGAAGGACCAGCAGCCCGAGGATGGCGTGATCACCGCGGCCATGCTGCCGTCCGATATCGGCGAAGTGCTGCCCACGGTGGGCGATACGGACGCCTCGGCGCATCTGATGAGCCTGCCCTTGCGCGACGCCCGCGAGGTGTTCGAGCGCCAGTATCTGCTGGCGCAGATCGAGCGTTTTGGTGGCAATATTTCCAAGACCGCCGAGTTCGTCGGCATGGAGCGCAGCGCGCTGCACCGGAAGATCAAATCGCTCGGGCTATGAAAATGCTTTGAAAATTCTACCGCGCCATGCGACGGGCGCGGTAGGCATGAAAAATGATCTGTGCCATAGTGTTTGATGTGTGATGAGTTGATGACGGCAGGAACTGGGCGGCAGTTCCAAAGCCGGACTGGCAGGTAGTTGCAACGACAACAGCGACAAGCAATGCCGCGAAAAGAGGCCTCTATGGCGAACGAAAAACAACAAAATCTGCAGGATTCCTTTCTCAACCACGTTCGCAAGCAGAAAGTACCGGTCACGATCTTTCTCGTGAACGGGGTGAAACTGCAGGGCGTGATCACCTGGTTCGACAATTTCTGCCTGCTGCTGCGCCGCGACGCGCAGTCGCAGCTGGTCTACAAGCACGCGATCTCGACCATCATGCCGGGTGCGCCGATCCAGCTGTTCGATCCCGAGCAGAACCACGACAGCGACTGATAGGCTTTTATGAGCGGATTTGACGACGACGAGGCCGTCCAGCGGGGCGGCCCGCAGGCGTTTATCGACCAGCGTGCGCAGCCGACGCGTGCGGGCCTCGTCGTGCCTGATGTGCGCGGGCAGGCGTCCCGGCATTCGATCGAGGCGCGCAAGGCCGAGTTCGAAGGGCTGGCCGGGGCCATTCACCTCGATGTGGCCTTTTCCGAGGTCTTGAGGGTTCGCGAGATCAAGCCGGCGACCTTTATCGGTGGCGGCCATACCGAGACGCTGGCCACGCGGGTCAAGGCGGAGAAGATCGACCTGTTGCTGGTCGATGCGGCGCTGACCGCCATCCAGCAGCGCAATCTCGAAACCGAAACCGGCGCCAAGGTGCTGGACCGCACCGCGCTGATCCTCGAAATCTTCGGCGAGCGCGCCGCGACGCGCGAAGGCGTGCTGCAGGTCGAGCTGGCCCATCTCAACTACCAGAAGGGGCGGCTGGTCCGCTCCTGGACTCACCTGGAGCGCCAGCGCGGCAGCGGCGGCACCGGCTTCATGGGCGGCCCGGGCGAAACGCAGATCGAAAGCGACCGGCGGCAGATCACCGACCGCATCGTGCTGCTGGAAGACCGGTTGGAAAAGGTCAAGAAGACCCGTGCGCAGCAGCGCCAGCAGCGCGATGGCACGCCGATCGTGGCATTGGTTGGCTATACCAATGCCGGAAAATCCAGCCTGTTCAATGCCTTGACCGGGGCAGGGGTGTTTGCCAGGGATTTGTTGTTCGCCACGCTCGATACGACGGTGCGCAAGCTGGCACTGCCGCATGGCCGCGAGGTGATGCTGAGCGACACGGTGGGCTTTGTCGCCGACCTGCCGACGGATTTGGTGGCGGCGTTCCGTGCCACACTGGAAGAAGTGCTGGATGCCGATGTGATCCTGCATGCGCGCGATATCGCCAATCCCGACCATGTGGGTCAGGCGCATGACGTGCTCAAGGTGTTGGCGGAACTTGGTGTTTCACCCGAGACGACGCCGATCATTGAGGTCTGGAACAAGGTCGACCTGGTCAGCGAAGATGCTCTGGTCGGTATCGTGCCGGCGGGCAAGGTGGCTGCCGCGGTGTCGGCTTCGGCGCTGACCGGGCAGGGGCTCGATGCGCTCAAGCTGGCTATCGAGAAAGCGCTGGGCGAGAAAAGCCGGACCTATCACGTCCATGTGCCGCATGCGGCGGGATCCGATATCGGCTGGCTGCATTCGCATACCGAAATCGTCTCCCGCGACGAGCCGACCGAACAGGGTTCGGGTTTTGTCGTGCGGGTCGAGCCGCGGCACAAGACGGCGTTTCTCGAGCGGTTCAATGGCCGGATCGAGAGTTCGGACGCCTAGATTCTCTAGGCTTTGTCTGCGGCTCGGATTTCATTCCAGTAGCCGTCAAGGCGCTCCAGGCCGGCTTGTTTTGGATCGATGCCATCTTCTCGGCAGCGCGCTTCGACATGGTGGAAGCGGCGGGTGAACTTGTAGTTGGCGTCGCGCAGGGCGGCTTCGGCATCGACGCCGGCATGGCGGGCCAGGTTGGCGACGGCGAAGAGCAGGTCGCCGATTTCCTCCTGCACCGCCGCGGCGTCGCCTGATGCCTGGGCCTCGGCGACTTCCGCGAGTTCCTCATCGACCTTGGCCTTGACCGAGGCGAAATCCGGCCAGTCGAAACCGACCTTGGCGGCGCGCTTGGTGAGCTTTTCGGCGCGGGCCAGGGCAGGGAGCACATTGGGGACGTCATCGAGAATGGATGGCGTCGCGTCGCCCTTGCGTGCGGCCTTTGCGGCCCGCTCCTGCGCCTTGATGGCCTCCCAGCGCTGCTCGGAGGCGGCCGAATTGCCGGCATCGACATCGCCAAAGACATGCGGATGGCGGCGGATCAGCTTGTCGGTGATGGCATAGATGACGTCGCCAATATCGAAATGGCCGGCCTCGCTGGCCATCTGCGCGTGATAGATCGGCTGCAGCAGCAGATCGCCCAGTTCCTCGCGCAGATCGGCAAAATCCTGCCGCTCGATGGCGTCGGCGACCTCATAGGCTTCCTCGATCGTATAGTGTCTTATGGTCGAGAAATCCTGCTCCAGGTCCCAGGGACAACCGCCAACCGGATTGCGCAGGGCGGCCATGATCTCGATCAGGCGGGCAATATCACGGGATGGCTGCATGGGTGTCTCGGTCGCTGGAATCGTGTTGCCATGAGCTTAGCAGCTCAGCGGACCGGCTACAGCGCGCCGTTTATCCATGCAGGTGCCCGACTAGCGGGCGCCGTGGCCGGCCTTCACGTTCTGGCGCATGCGCGGATTGACCACCAGGTCCGACATATGGACGTTCCACACCATGGTGGTATCGCCGCGTTCGAACTCCTCCAGCAGGTCCCTAAACCGGCCGAGCGTCGTGACGTTCTCGCCGCGCAGCCCGAAGCCGCGGGCGATTTCGGCGAAGTCGGGTCGGCCGAAAATGGCGCCTGTATCGTCGATGCCGTCTTCCCGCAGCTTGTGGATCTCGGCGCCATAGGCACCGTCATTGCTGCAGACGATGAGCATCTTGATGCCTTGGCGCCTCAGGGTTTCGAACTCCTGGACATGCATGAGCAGGCTGCCGTCGCCCTCGAACAGCACGACCTTGCCGGTCTTGCGGACGGCTGCGATGCCGACGGCGTAGGAAATGGCGTTGCCGATGGCACCGAAATCGCGCATCGCGTGATAGCGCGTGGGTTCGCCGCCGCGCATCACCGTGTGGAAATAAGACTGGTGCCCCGAGCCGCTCACCATGTCGTAATCGCGGGGGATGACAGTTTCCAGCTCGGCGAAAACGGCGCGGGGATCGAGGGTCCCGGGCGCGATATCATACCGGGCATTGTCCGCCGGCTCTTCCCTGATACGCCGGGCCAGTTCCGCGCTGCGGATGCTGGCGGCTGTGGGCCCTCGTTTCTCGAGTGCGGTGAGCAGGGCCGTCGCGGTCAATTTGGCATCGGCTTTCACGTAGATGTCGGCCGCTTCGAGGCCATCCCGCAGACCGATCGGATGTGGATCGATCTGGATGACTTCGGTGATTTCCGGAATGATGCGCCCGCCATCCATGGTGTGATAAGTGAGGCTCGCCCCGATGGCCAGGACCAGGTCGGATTGGGCGAAAGCCTCTCGGGCGATGGCGCGGGCGAAGCCTCCGCAAACGCCGACGGAAAAGGGATTGTGGTCGTACATTCCGCGGCCCAGCAGCGTGGTGGACAGGAGGGCACCGCTGGCTTCGGCAAGAGCCTCCACCTCGGTCCGGGCGCCCGACCATATGACGCCGCGTCCGGCCAGGATAATCGGTGCCTTCGCCTGGGCCAGGCGATCGACGACATAGGCCAACTGCTCCGGATTTGGTGGCATGGGCGCGGTCTGCGGCAGGACCGTGGATGATGGCTTGTAGGCGCCGATATCGGGCATGGCCTGCTTCTGCAGGTCATAGGGAACACCGATCACGACGGGCTTGCGCTCATGGCGCGCGACGTAGAACGCCTCGCGGACATATTGATACATGCGATCGGGGCTATGAGCGGTGATATAATGGGCGCCACAGGCCGCCGCTAGCGGCTGCTGGTCGATGAACTGCCCATACCATTTCGCCTTGAGCGGGGTTTCGCCGGCAAACACCACCATTGGCACGCCGCCCCGCGACGCTGAGGCCAGCGCCGTCATGATCTGGGTGAAGCCGGGGCCGCAGGTAACCGAAGCGACGCCCACTTTGCCGGTGGCGCTGGTATAGCCCATCGCCATAGTGCAGGCGCAATGCTCGTGGCGGGCGTGGACAGTGGTCATGCCCGAAATGTTCTTCATGGCCGTGGCCCAGTGCATGTTGCCATCGCCCATGAGCGTGAAATGCGTATCCACGCCTTCCGCACTAAAGGCCTGCGCGAGCGCCTCGTAGATAGGCATGTTGGTCATGGGTCAGTTCTCCGGGCGCGTCGAATGATCGGGGCATGGCAATACCGCCCGGCCGTGGCCAGGCGGTGGGGAGCAAACAACGTGCTTAGAAGGTTGCGCCGTGCGTTTCGGCAGCCCAGGCCTTGAGCCATTCGAGATGTTCAGGGGTAAGGCTCAGTGCGCCTTCCATGATCCGGCCTGTCGCCTCGGCGCCGGTGACCTGCGGGTATTCACCGATGATGAGCTTGGCCGGGCCGTCCTGCATCACGGGTAGTTCGAGCGCGTCGCGTGTTGCCTGCGCGTAGGCCTCGACGATTTCCGGCGCGGTTCCGGCCGGGAGCATCAGCACCTTGCCCGCCATGACGCGGACGTTGAAGAGGGATTTCCACACGTCATATTCGATCCCCGAGAGGGGCTTGCCGTAGATTGCCTCGTAGACCTCTAGGAAATGCGGCACGTCGGGAACCATGGGGTCGCGCACGATCTCACCGTCTTCTTCATAGCCCATGGTGAAGAGCAGCTTGGCCGAGCCATCTTCCACCAGCGGTGCCACGGCGTCGCCATAGGAGAACATGGTATCGTGCCGCATCTGGAATTCCCCGCGCTCCAGGCCGGCACGCGACTCTCCCAGGCCGATGCCGAACACCACCTTGGGCTTGATCCCCAGCAGGTCGTAGCTGAGCAGCATGCCGATATCGGAGGAGGTAATCGTCTGGCTGGCAATGGTGGGCGGATTCTCGATGACCTTGCGGATGTTCTCGATCGGGTCGTCGGTCAGCCCGCCCGCGTAGTCGCTGCGCGCATAGACGATGGACCCGCCCGGGGACGAGAGGAATGGTATGAATTCGCCAAGGTCGTAGCGGACCGATGGGTCACGCAGGATCTGGTTGAGAATGGTGCTCGAGCCGACGCCGATGAAGGCGCGGCCATCAGGTTCGGCGCGTGCGGCGAATTCATTGGTCCCGGTGATGGAGCCGCCACCCTCGACGTTGCGAACCACAATGGTCGGCTGGCCGGGCAACGTCTGCTGCAAACCCAGCACAAACAGGCGGTTATGCGTGTTCGAGCCGCCGCCAGGCCCATAGGGGACCGTCAGCTCGATCTCTTCTCCGGTAAAGTCCAGGTCGGCTTGCGCTAGAGCGGGCGACGCTGCGATGAAGGTGAGGGCCGCTCCTGCCGCAACGGCCAAGGCCGAAAGCGTGGAGCGCGCCGGAAAGTGCCTGCCATGTGTGCGTTTTGATCCGAACATTTCTTCCTCCCAGAAGCAATCGGGCATCTTCCTATGAAGAACACCGAGGTACACTGTGACTCGAAGGACTTTCCATGTCCATCAAGAATCCGCCTGAAACATTGAAAAACATGCAATATACAACAGTATACTATTCTAGTTTAAATCAAGCCGTGCCGATGATGCCCTCATCCCGCAACCGGTCGATTTCGGCGGGCGCAAGGCCGAGTTCCGTGAGCACCTGACGCGTGTGTTGCCCGATCTTGGCGGGGTAGGGCGATGTCACCTTGCCGGGCGTAGCGCTGAGCTTTGGCGCTGCGGCAAGCGTGCGCATTGTTTCTCCATCGGGAAACGACACCGTCTCGATCGCATTGCGCGCGCTGACCTGCTCGTGGGCGATCACCCGGTCATAGGTGTTGATCGAACCGCAGATCAGGTCGTTGGCCTCGCACAGTTCCAGCCATTCGGCGCTGGTACGGTGTGAGAACACCTCCTCGATGATGCGCTTCAAGGCTTTCTGGTTACCCTGGCGAACCTTGCGGTCGACAAAGCGCGGGTCGGTTTCCAGTTCGGGCATATCCAGGACATTGCGGCAGAAGGCACTCCAGCGGGCAGGGCTATAGGCGGCCAGCATGATGTGACCATCGCTGGTGCGATAGGCCTCGTTGGGCGTGGCATAGGGTGCGCGGCTGCCGGTACGACGGGGCAGTTCCCCGGACTGGAGATAGCGGGTCATCGAGGATTTCTGGATCACGAGGGCCGCCTCGAGCAGGCTGACATCAACATGCTGGCCCATGCCGTGCCTGTCGCGCGCCAGCAAGGCCAGCAGGATGCCCTGTGCCGCGAGAAAGCCGGCGGCCATATCGGCCATGGGGAAGGGCGTCTTGATCGGCTCGGCATCCTCGTCTTCGCTGCCGAGCACGCTCATGATGCCGGATACGGCCTGGATGATGCCATCGACGCCCGGCCTGTCCTTCCACGGACCATCCTGGCCATAGGCGCTGACCGAGCAATAGACCAGTCGGGGATGGGCCTGCTGCAGCGTCGCATATCCCAGCCCCAGCCGGTCCATGACGCCGGGCCGGAAGCTTTCCATCACCACATCGGCACGGGCGATCAGCTTGAGCGCCAGCGCGAGACCGTCGCTCGATTTCAGGTTAATGGCGATGCCGCGCTTGTTGCGGTTGAATTCGCGCGTGCCGAGACCGGGCGTGGTGCGTGACCAGTCGCCACCCGGTGGTTCGACCTTGATGACCTCGGCACCGAAATCGGCGAGGGACGCGGTGGCGAAGGGCGCGGCCGCACCCATGCCGAAGCAGACAACTCGGATGCCGTCCAAAGCCGCCAGACCCTGCATTGCGGAACTCCTGTGGTTAGCCGCGGGCAGTGCGTGGCGGCTACATGCGCGGATAGACGGGGCCTTCGCCACCCTGTGGCGGCACCCAGCGGATATTCTGGTTGGGGTCCTTGATGTCGCAGGTTTTGCAGTGCACGCAGTTCTGCGCATTGATGACGAAGCGCGGACTGCCGTCGGCTTCGGTCTGCCACTCGTAGACTGCCGCGGGGCAGTAGCGGGTCGAAGGGCCTTGAAAGACCTCCAGTTCGCTCTGCCGCTGCAATGCCGGATCCAACACATGTAGGTGGACCGGCTGGTCTTCCTCATGGTTGGTGTTCGACAGGAAGACCGAGGACAGCCGGTCGAAGGTCAGCACACCGTCCGGCTTGTCGTATTGGATTGGCTGGTGCTCGGCAGCCGGATCGAGCGCTGCATGGTCCGGTCCACTGTGTCCGATGGTGCCGAAGGGAGACCATTTGAACAGCGTGTTGCACCACATATCCAGCCCGCCCAGTGCAATGCCGAGATAGGTGCCGAACCGCGACCAGAGCGGCTTGACGTTGCGGACCCGCCAGAGATCCTGCCCGATAGTGCTGTCGCGCCAGGAATCCTCGAAGGCGCTGATTTCGTCACCGGCGCGGCCGGCGGCAATGGCGGCTGCCACATGTTCGGCCGCCAGCATTCCGGAGCGGGATGCGTTGTGAAAACCCTTGATGCGTGGAACGTTGACGAGCCCGGCCGCACAGCCCAGCAGCAGGCCGCCCGGAAAGCTGAGGCGCGGCACCGACTGCCAGCCGCCTTCGCTGATCGCCCTGGCGCCGTAGCCGACCCGTTTGCCTCCGGCAAAAATCGGGGCAATTGCCTTGTGTGTCTTGAAGCGTTGGAACTCTTCAAATGGCGACAGATAGGGATTGGAATAGTTGAGGTGCACGACCAGCCCGACGGCGACCAGATTGTCGGGCAGGTGATAGAGGAACGATCCGCCGCCAGTGCCGGCACCAAGCGGCCAGCCGAAGGAATGGTGGACCTGACCCTGCCTATGCTGTTCAGGCCTGACTTCCCAGAGTTCCTTTATGCCCAGGCCATACTTGGGCGGTTCGCGCCCCTTTCGCAGCTCGAACCGCTCGATGATGCGTTCGGAGAGTGAGCCGCGAACACCTTCGGCCATCAGCACATATTTGCCCAGCAGCTTCATGCCGCGCGCGAAGCCGGGGCCGGGCGTACCGTCGCGCGAAATCCCCATATCGCCGGTGGCGACGCCGCGTACCGCGCCGCTCTCGTTATAGACGACTTCGGTGGCGGCAAAGCCGGGATAGATTTCGACGCCCAGCGCCTCGGCTTTCTCGCCCAGCCAGCGGCAGAGATCGCCCAGCGAGACAATGAGGTTGCCGTGGTTGCTCATCAGCGGCGGCATCAGAATGTTGGGAACGGGCAGGCGGCCATTACGGGTGAGGATGTCAAACCTGTCGCTGGTGACCTCGGTCATCAGGGGCAGGTCTCCATCACGCCAGCCGGGCAGAAGTTCGTCGAGGCTGGAAGGATCGATCACGGCGCCGGACAGGATATGGGCGCCCACCGCAGCGCCCTTTTCGAGAACGACCACGGACAGATCGGGAGCAAGCTGCTTGAGCCGGATCGCCGCGGCCAGTCCGGCAGGGCCGGCCCCGACAACGACCACGTCGAAATCCATGCTCTCGCGATCGTCCGCTATGCCCTCGCCGTCCACCGCCATCAAATAGCTCCTGCCAACACGTATTGAATGCAGTAGTATACCAAATAGAGAAGGTAAAGGCAAAACGAGTGTTCCACGGCACTCCGTGACCCACCGTGCGGGCCGGATTTCTGCATTTTTTGCCGTGGAGTGGGTGACCAGAAACTGTCACAACACTTCCGACCGGCCCCAGTCCATGCTACCGCTTGCCCGATATTGCGGCTTCGACCGCTTCCGTTGACACCGTTTCGAGGGACCTCCAATGGCGCGACAACCCGTCATAAAACGTAGCCAGGCCGACGGCATGCCGCTGGCGCAGCGCGCTTACGATGCCGTGCGTCAGGCAATCGAAAGCGGCGAGCTTTCTCCCGGCGATCGCGTGTCGGAATACCGCATTGCCGATTGGCTCAAGATCAGCCGCACACCGGCCCGCGAGGGCCTGCAGCGTCTCGAGGCGGAAGGCCTGCTATCCTATCGGGCGCGCCGCGGACTGGTCGTGGCGACAATCGACGAAGATGCGCTCAAGGAGCTGTTCCTGGCCCGGCAGGTGCTGGAAAGCGCCCTTGCCGAGCAGGCCGCGCAGAACGGTTCAGGCCCGGAACTCAGCGCCATCATGCGGCATTGCGAGCTGGAACCGGGCCTGGTTGGTGATCGCGACAAGATGTACGAACATAACAGGGCCTTCCATGAACTGATCCGTCGCGCGGGGCATAATCGCTATCTGGCCAAGTTCAGCCTGGGCCTCGACGATGTCGTGGCGGCCGATCGGCGCGGCTCTTCGCTGATTGATCCGGATCGTCAGGTCGCCGTGGTCGAAGAACACCAGAAACTGGCCAAGGCGATCGCCGAACGCGATGGCGCTGCAGCAGGTCGCGCCGCCGCCAATCACATCAAGGCCGCTTTTGCCGCGCGTCTCAGGGTCAGCGCCGCTCGCCAGAGCGCGACCGAAGCCGACTAAGACCTCCTCCATTTCATTGCTGCTTGCAGATCAGCCACCCGCGCCACAAGCGCGGGGGGCTGTGTGGGCTTGTCACGTCGCTTTCAAATGGTATACAACGGAATTCTATTGATAGAGCGATAGGCGTGCCGATGGATTCGCGCTGCGCCGACGGGGAGGGGTATCAGTGGAGCTTCCGGACAGGATCGTTGAAGGAAAGGTTGTCCTGGTAACGGGGGCCGGGCGGGGCATCGGCAAGGAAATTGCCCGCATGATGGCGCGTCAGGGTGCCAAGGTCGTGCTCAACGATCTGGGCGTCGAAGTCGGCGGGACCGGAGCGAATGAAAGCGTTGCCGAGCAGGCCGCGGCCGAGATCCGCGCCGAGGGCGGCGAGGCCGTCGCAAATGCCGACAGCGTCTCTGACTGGGATGGCGCCCATCGCATGGTGCAGACTGCAATCGACGCCTTCGGGCGCATCGACTGCGTGGTCAACAATGCAGCCATCCTGCGAGACACGATCTTTCACAAGATGGAAAAGGCCGACTGGGACCTGTCGATCGGCGTCATCCTGACTGGCAGCTTCTATGTGAGCCGGGCAGCAGCCGCGCATTTCCGCAAGCAGGAATCGGGCGCTTTCGTCCATATCAGTTCCACATCCGGGCTGATCGGTGGTGTCGGCCAGGCCAATTACGGCGCCGCCAAGATCGGTCTCCAGGGGCTGTCCAAGGCCATCGCGCTGGACATGAAGCGCTTCAATGTGCGTTCCAATGTGGTGGCGCCCTCGGCCTTCACCCGCATGACCGAATCCATCCCGACCGAAACCGCGGAACAGAAGCAGCGCGCCGCCAACCGGCGGACCATCGCGCCGGAAAAGAATGCTCCCATCGTGGTTTACCTGGCCAGCGACGCCGCCAGCCGTGTGACGGGCCAGGTTTTCTATACGCGCGATAACGAGTTGTTCCTGTTCAACCAGATGCGCCCGATCCGGCATGCGCATACTGCCGAAGGCTGGACCCCGCAGGCCATTGCCCAGCACGTCATGCCCGTCTTCGAGCCGGCTTTCATGCCGCTCGACCGCACGCGTGATGTGTTCACGTCGTATCTGCCGTGAGTCGCGCCATGAACCAGGTTGCCGCGGAAACTAGGGGTAACGAGGCGCGCGCCGTCGATCTGTCGCGGCTGTTCGATCCGCGCGCCATCGCGGTGGTTGGCGCGACGGAGTCGAGCCGGGCCGTCGGCGGCCAGCCGATGCACTATCTCACCACCTATGGCTACGCAGGCGAGGTGTTTCCGGTCAATCCGAACCGGGAGACGGTGCTCGGCCGCAAGTGCTATCCGTCACTGGCGGATATTCCCTCCGGCTGCGATGTCGTGCTGATCGCTGTCGCGGCACGCCTTGTGCCCGATGTGATCCGCCAGGCAGGCGCCAAAGGCATTCCCTTCGCGGTCATTCTCTCTTCGGGTTTTCGCGAGGCGGGTGACGAGGGCAAGGCTATCGAAGCCGAACTGATCACAGCCATCAAGGAAACCGGGATTCGTGCCGTCGGCCCCAATTGCATGGGCGTGCTCAATATTCCCAAGAAGGTCCATAACGGCTTCGGGCAGGGCTTTGGGGTAAAGGACTATTCCACCGGGCCGGTGGCGATGGCCACACAGAGCGGCGGCTATGGCTTTACGCTGGTGCGCAATGCCAGCCGCGCCGGGACGGGGTTCAACTATATCGCCTCGGTCGGCAACAGCGTCGATCTCAATGTTCTCGATTTCATCGACTACTTTCTCGACTGCGACGACGTGAAGGTGGTGACCGCTTTCATCGAAGGTGTTTCGGACGGCAGGCGGCTGCTCGAACTTGGACGCAAGGCCCTCGAGCGCAACAAGCCCATTCTCGTCTGGAAGGCCGGCAATACCGCGGCGGGCCAGAAAGCGGCCGCATCGCATACGGCGAGCCTCGCCAGCAGCTATGCGCTCTATCAGGCGGCATTTCGGCATGGCGGCTATGTCGAGGTCGATGACTATGAAGATCTCGTCGACCTGGCGAAGGCTTTCCTCGCCGGAACGCTGCCGCGCGGCGACCGCGTCGGGCTGGTGTCCGGCTCGGGTGGGGCCGGGGTCATCGCTTCGGACCGTTTCATGCAGGCCGGCCTGCAATTGCCCGAATTCTCCGCGACGACCAAGGCCGCATTGCGCGACATGCTGCCGCCGCTCGCCGGAACCGGTAACCCGGTGGACATTTCGGGCCAGAACACCAAGGACGGCAAGAGCCTGTCCAATGCTGCGGCCGAAGCGGTGCTTGCCGACGAAAATATCGACATGGTGATGGTGCGTTCCGGCCAGACGACCGGCAGTGTCGAGGCGGCGCAGTCCATCATCGATATTGCCCGCGCGGCCGACAAGCCGGTGCTTGTGGCGACGGTTGCCGAGGATCACCTGCCGGCCAAGGCGCTGTTCGATGCCGCAGGCCTGCCATGGTTCCTGACGGTTGGCCGGGCTGCCACTGCCGCGCGGGCCTTGGCCGATTTCTCGATGCGACAACAGAAATGGGCCGTGCGCCCTCGGACGATCCAGAGGGCATTTCCTCGCCCGGAGCTGTCGTTCCCTGCGGGAGAGACATTCCTCAGCGAACGCGCGTCGCGCGATGTGCTCGCCCAATATGGCATTCCTCTCGTCCGCCAGGAGTTCGTTCCGGCTAACGCCGTGGACAGGCTGAATTTGCAGAGCCTGACTTTCCCGGTCGTGGTGAAGGTCAATTCACCCGACATTCCGCATAAGAGCGAGGCCGGGGCGATCCGCGTCAACCTCACGACCCCCGAAGGGGTGCGGTCGGCGGCGCGCGAGGTGATCGCAGCGGCACGAAATTATGATCCGGGCGCCCGTGTCGACGGGGTGCTGGTGCAGGAAATGGCGAAGGGAACCGAGTTGCTGCTCGGCGCGGCCGACGATGCCTGTTTCGGCCCCATCGTCCTGTTCGGCCTGGGCGGTATTTTCGCTGAGGTCATGGCCGATGTTGTCTACAGGTTTGCGCCGTTCGACAGGCTGTCGGCCCAAGACATGCTTGCCGAGATCAAGGGCGCCAGGTTGCTTCAGGGGTATCGGGGGCAGGCGGTGGCCGATCTCGACGCACTGGCCGATATCGCCGTGCGGCTGGGCTGGCTCATGAGCGACTATAGGGACGCTATCGAGAGCATTGATATCAATCCCATCTTCGTCAATGGCAGCACCATTCTTGCCGCGGATGCGCTGATTGCGCTCAAGGGTAGGGGGTAGCCGGTGCCGCTCGATTACGAAGCCCTTAGGGCTTACCGCATCCCGCAGACCGAGATGGCACTGACCAGACGCGATACCATGCTCTATGCCCTGGGAGTCGGGTTGGGGGGCGATCCTACCGACGAGCGCCAGCTTCGTTTTGTCTACGAGAAGAACCTGCTGGCCGTGCCGACCATGGCGACGTTGATTGCAGCGCCCCATGCCTGGATCAGGAAGGCCAATGTTGGTTCCAGCGGCAAGAGCGTACATGCCGGCATCAGCTTCAGGCTGCATCGACCCATCCCGGTGGAAGGCAGCTTTCGGAGCGAAAATACGGTCGACGAGGTGGTCGACAAGGGTGAGGGCAAGGCCGCGCTGGTGACGACGCGGCGCCGTGTCTTCTCGCAGCAGGATGATGCGCTGATCTTCGAGATCCTGTCGACGAGCATGCAGCGGGGCGATGGCGGATTCGGCGGTCCCTCGACGTCGTCGGTACCTGTTCACGAGGTGCCAAGCATTCCGCCCGACATGGTCGTTGACATGCCCACCCTGCCGCAGCAGGGACTGATCTACCGGCTGAGCGGGGACTATAACCCGCTCCATGCCGATCCGGAGCACGCGCGGTCGAACGGGTTTCCGCGGCCTATCCTGCATGGCCTTTGCACCTATGGTATCGCCGGCCATGCGCTGCTACGCAGCCTGTGCGACTACGAGCCGGCGCGGTTCGTGGCGATGAGCGCGCGCTTTTCCAGGCCGGTCTATCCCGGCGACACACTTCAAATTCAGATTTGGCAGCGCGGGGATGCGGCGCATTTCCGCTGCCTGGTGCCGGCCCGGGACAATGAGGTCGTGCTCGATTTCGGGCATGCCGAACTCGCCTGACGGCGGAACAGAACACCGAGGAGCAGAACGATGGCGGCAGTAGAAATGGCCCAGCTCGATGGGATCGGGGAAGGCCACCGCGGCGAAAAGCTGGCGAAATTCGTCGCTGCAGCTCCTGGCCGGGACTATCCGCCCGAAATCATTGCCGCGGCCAAGGGCGCGCTGGTCGATTTTGTCGGCGTTACCATCGGTTCGTTCGAAGAGCCCGCGGCCAAGGCGACACGCGCGGTTGCCGAGGCTTGGGGCGTGCCGGGCAAGGCGCAGATCTTCGGTGCCGGGACCACCAATGCGGCGATGGCGGCACTGGTCAACGGCACGATGGCGCATTGCCAGGATTATGACGACACCCATATCGGCGGCTCGGGACATATCGGGGCGCCGGTCTGGTCGGCGGCCCTGGGGGTTGCCGGCGAGCGGGGGCTCGACGAGAAGGCGGCGCTTTCCGGCTTCATCACCGGTTTCGAGGTGATGGCGCATTTGGGGACGGGCGGGATAAGGGGCGTGGGGCGCAACCTGCAGCAGTGCGGGTTTCATCCCACGGGTGTTCATGGCGTCGTGGGCGCAGCCGCCGCCAGCGCAGCCATGCAGGGGCTGGATGAGGAGCAGTCGGCCAATGCGCTCGGCGCCGCGGCCACGTCGGCGTCAGGATTCGTCGCCTCGTTCGGCAGTGATTCAAAGCCCTATCATGCCGGCCGTGCAGCGTGGAACGGTATCTTGGCGGCTGATCTGGCGGCCAATGGCTTCACGGCGGCCAAGGGGCTGTTCGAGCGCGAAAAGGGCATGCTGGCCGCGCTCATCCAGGACAATCGCGCCGAGATTCCGAATATCGACTTCGATGATGGCTGGGAGCTGCTGAACAATGGCTACAAGCCGTTCGCCTGCTGCCGCGCGACGCATGCCTCCATCGCCGCAGCGCACAAGCTGACGGCGCAGGTCAAGGGCCGCAAGGTCAAGCGCGTTACCTCGAAAGTGCACTACAATGCGCCGTTCAGCGCGGGCAAGACCAACCCGCAATCGCCGCTCGAATGCAAGTTCTCGGTTGCCTTCTGCATTGCGGCAGCGCTTGAGGGCTATTCCATGGTCGGGACCGATTTCACCGAGCGCATGCTGCGCGATCCGGCCGTGCAGGCCATCCTGCCCAATGTGGAACTGCTGCCGCAGCGCGAGCAGCCGCAATTCGAGGCCTATCTCGATGTCTGGCTGGAAGACGGCACGCATCTGCAGTCCGAGACCAAGCTCTTTCTGGGGCATCCGCAGAATCCGATGAGCCCGGAGCAGGTCCACGCCAAGTTCATGTCACTGGTCGAGCCGCGGCTGGGCGCCGAAAAGGCCGAAAGGCTGCTCGCGACGCTCTACCGTTTCGACGAACCGGGCGCCCTTGCCGAAACCATGGCGCTGGTTCGCGCCTGACCGACGGAGAATAGTATGTCCACCGATTGGCTGGATGGTGCGGCGCAGGGCCGTGCCGATCGTGCCGCCGTCCTGCGCCAACTGATTGCGCGCAAGCAGAGCGTGGCTGTGCCCGGAGCGGCCGACGGCATGAGTGCGCAACTGGCGCGCGATGCCGGGTTTGAGGCGCTCTACCTCTCGGGCGCCGCCGTCTCGGCCTCGATGGCCCTGCCTGACCTGGGCATGCTGACGCTCGAGGATGTGACGCGCAAGGCGCGTGAGGTGGTTCGCGCATCCGGACTCCCGCTGATCGTCGATGCGGATACCGGCTTCGGCGAGGTGCTGAATATCATGCGCGCGGTGCGCGAGCTGGAAGAGGCTGGAGCGGCCTGCATCCAGATCGAAGATCAGGTATTTCCCAAGAAGTGCGGGCACCTCAACGACAAGTCGGTCGTGCCGGTCGAGGATATGTGCCGCAAGATCGCTGCTGCGCGGCAGGCCTCCTCGGGACTGCTGATCTGCGCGCGCACCGATGCGGGCACCGCGGATTTCGACGATGCGATCCGGCGTGCCAACCGCTATGTCGCGGCCGGTGCAGACGTGATCTTCGTCGAAGCGCTGCATTCGATCGAGGCCATGCGCCGGGCTCGCGCGGAAATAGCGGCGCCGTTGTTGGCCAACATGACCGAGTTCGGGCGCACGCCGCAGACCTCGCTCCAGACATTCAACGAATTGGGCTATGAACTCGTTATCTATCCCGTCTCGGCCGCTCGTGCCGCCTGGCGCGCCAGCAAGTCGGTCTATGAGGCGATCAAGCGCGACGGCGAAGTCGGGGCGTCCATCGACACGATGATGACGCGGGCCGAGCTCTACCAGACCATCGGCTATTACGACTACGAGGCGCTCGACGCCAAGATCGTCAAAACCGTTCTCGAATAACAGATCAGGAGACTATCGGCATGGGTCACATCGGCTCGGGCAACCCCTATACGCGCGCAGTTGCCGAATTCGTTTCCGGGCTTCGCTACGAAGATATTCCCGACGCGGTTCGCGAACGCCTCAAGCTGCTTATTCTCGACTCGCTCGGCTGTGCGCTTTATGGGGCCAACCTGCAATGGTCGCATATTCTCCACGAGACGCTGGGCGCCGTCGATACCAGCAGCTCGGCAGGCATCTGGGGGACCAACAGGCGTATCTCGACGCCGCATGCGGCTTTGATCAACGGCACGCAGGTCCAGGGTTTTGAACTCGATGACGTGCATCGCGTCGGTGTCATGCATGTGGGGGCGGTAACGCTTCCCGGACTGGTCGGCATTGCGGAAGCGCATCGGAACCTCTCCGGACGCGAGTTCCTCACGGCGGCGCTGGCGGGTTACGAAGTCGGCCCGCGCGTCGGCATCTGCATGGGGCAGGAGCATATCGGTCAAGGCTGGCATTCTGGCGCCACGCTGGGCGTGTTTTCCTCGGCTGCTGCGGCAGCCCGTGCATTGAGTCTCGATGCCGATAGGACCGTCCATGCCCTGGGTATCGCCGGTACGCAATCTGCCGGGCTGATGGCGGCGCAGTTCGGCGCCATGGTCAAGCGGATGCATGCGGGTCGCTCGGCCCAGAGCGGGCTCTATGGCGCGCTTCTGGCAGCCAACGGCTTTACCGGCATTATCGACGTGTTCGAGGCGCCTTATGGTGGTTTTGCCACGACTTTTTCGCGATCGGACGACCGATTCAACCTGGATGCGCTGACGAGCGGTCTGGGCGAGACCTTCGAGACCATGCGCATTGCGCTCAAGTTCTATTCCTGCGTAGGCAGCAACCACACCACGCTGGATTCCATCCGCGCCATCCAGCAGCGCCGCCCGTTTACGGTCGATGAGCTGGATAAAATCGTGGTCCGGGGCTCGCAGGTTACTGTCGATCACGTGGGCTGGGAATATCGGCCGGAGGGCATAACCTCGGCGCAGCTCAACCTGCCATATTGCGTGGCGACACTGCTGCTGGAAGGCGATGTATTCGTCAACCAGTTCTCCGATGAACTGGTGGCCGACCGCCAGCGGATGGACCTGCTCAAGCGGGTACAGGTCGTGCATGATCCGGAAATCACCGCAAAGGGCTCGACCTTCCGCCACATGGTCAAGGTCGAGGTTCATCTCAGGGACGGCAGCGTGCACCACGAGGAGCGCGAGGCGCCGCGCGGCAGCGAGAAAAGCTTTGCCAGTGCCGAGGACATTGTCGAGAAGTTCAGGAAGCTCGCCGACAGCGTCATGCCCTCGGATCAACAACAGCGCCTGGTCGATGCGGTGCTCAACCTCGAAGACCTCGACGATGCCAGGATGCTGACCGACCAACTGGTCGTTCGGGCCTGACAGGTCTCAATCCGCCTGGCGCGAAAAGTGCGCTACGCCGTGGTCGTCCAAATCGGCGACCACGCGGCCGCGGCGTTGCAGGTAATTGAGGTGCGCCAGGGTTTCGGAGAGCGCCTGGCGCGCGTGGTTGCCTGCCATGGCGCGGGCGAAGACCATGCGGGCCACCGCATAGGGCGTCTGTGGCGTGTCGAGGGTCGCCTCGACCTGCTCCAGCCGCGCTTCATGGTGCGATCGCAACTGTGCCAGCCTCTCATGCAGACCGTAGAAAGGCGCGCCATGCGACGGCAAGACGAGCGTGTCGGCGGGTAATTGCGCCAGGGTGTCGAAGGAGGCGAAGAATTCCTGCAGGGGATCGCCGTAAGGCTCGCCGGGATGCACCGTGATGGGCGGCGTGATGTGCGACAGGATCTGGTCGGCCGCGATCAGCAGGTGCCGGTCGGGATCGAACAGGGTGATCATCTCGGGCGCGTGGCCGCCGAAAGCCCTGACCTCCCATATTGTTCCGCCGGCGGGAAAGCTATCGCCGGTTTGCAGCCGGCGGTATTGCAGGGGCAGGGGCACGAAGTTTGAGCGGATTCCGATGCGGTTCGCGATGATGGTCTCGCTTTCGTCGGGTGGGCAGCCGCACCAGGTCAGCCAGGTTTCGGCCTGTTCGGCGATGCGCTCCTCGGGCTCGGTGATCCGCATGCCGGCGGTGAGGTGTTCGGAGAGCGACATCCAGACCGCTGCCCCGGTGCGTTTGGCCAGCGTTCCGAGATAACCGACATGATCCACATGGCCATGGGTGACGAGGATGTCGCTAACGCGTCGCGCGGCCAGCGTGGTCTCGAATGTGCGGTCCCATACCGACTGGGTTTCGGCGGAGTTCATGCCACAATCAATGACTGTCCAGCCGTCCGGTCCGTCGCATAGCCAGGCATTGACGTGATCCAGGCGCCCGGGAAGCGGCAGCCGTAGCCAGAACAGGCCGACGGCTACCTCGACGGGTGCGGCACCGACCGGTGGAATTTCGAACGGAAATTGCAGACTCTGAGAATGGGAATGCATCGGGGCCTTTCATACATGTCTGGCGCGAGTCCGCGGTTCGTCACGGCCAAAAGAATACATTGGTATACTTTTTTGATCAACGGCACCCAGGTCTTCATATTTATCTGGCGGAGGTAGCGACCCGAGAACCACGGCAGTTCTGCGGTTACGTGATTCCATGTGCCCATAGCGCCACATCCACATAACTCCCCGGAAAAACGCTCGAACGAACTTGCCATGCCTGCAGCTTTGGTGCATGAGTACGATGGTATACCATAATCCAGGGTTTAGGGATGAACGTTCAGGAATTGTCGTCGAAGCGTCCGGATGTGCTTGTTGTGGGAGCTGGCAACGCGGCCTTGTGCTCGGCAATTTCCGCCCATGAACAGGGCGCCAACGTGCTGATCATCGAGGCAGCGCCGCTCGAGGAACGTGGCGGCAACTCCTTCTTCACCGGTGGTGCCTTCCGCTTCGCCTATGACGGGGTGGACGATCTCCGCGGCGTGTCGGCGGCGCTGGACGAGGAGAACCTAGAGAACATCGACTTCGGCACGTATACGACCGACCAGTATTTCGACGACATGTATGAGCTGACCCAGTACCGCACCGATCCCGAGCTATGCGAAGTGCTGGTGCGCAATAGCCTCGAAACAGCCAAGTGGTTCGCGCGCCAGGGCGTCGAGCTACGGCCGGGCCTGGGGCGCCAGGCGTTCAAGGTCGACGGAAAGTTCAAATTCTGGGGCGGCCTCGCTTTGCACATTTCCGGGGGCGGCCCGGCAATGATGGAGGCGCTCTACAGGAATGCCGAGCAGCGTGGCATCGAGATCATCTACGATTGCCCGGCGCAGAGCCTGATCCAGGAGGGTGGCCGCGTTGTCGGCGTCGGGGCGCGGCTACGCGGCGAGGCGGTCGATATTCGCGCCGGCGCGGTCGTGCTGGCCTGCGGTGGTTTCGAATCCAACCCCGAAATGCGCGCCAATTACCTGGGCCAGGGCTGGGACATGGCCAAGGTTCGCGGCACGCGGTTCAATATGGGGCAGGGGCTCAAGATGGCTCTTGCCATCGGCGCCAAGCCCCATGGCAATTGGTCGGGCTGCCACTCGGTGGCATGGGACGTCAACGCGCCGGCAACGGGCGACCTGACGGTCGGCGACCAGTTCCAGAAGCACAACTATCCTTTCGGCATCATGGTCAACGCCAAGGGGGGAGCGCTATGTGGACGAGGGCGCCAATTTCCATAGCCACACCTATGCCAAATATGGTGGCGAAATCCTCAAGCAGCCTGGCATGTTCGCCTGGCAAGTGTTTGATTCCAAAGTCTCACACCTGTTGCGCAGTGAGTACCGTATCCGGCGCGTGACCAAGGCGGAATCCGATACGCTGGAGGGGCTCGCCGAGCAGTTGGAGGGTGTCAATTCCAGGCAATTCCTGGAGACCGTGCGGGCGTTCAACGAGGCTTGCCGCTCGGATGTACCGTTCAACCCCAACATTCTTGATGGCCGCGCCACGTCCGGCCTGCAGATCGACAAGACCAACTGGGCCAATGCGCTCGATACGCCGCCATACCATGCCTATCACGTAACCACGGGCGTCACCTTCACCTTTGGCGGACTCAAGGTCACGCCGGAGGCCGAGGTGGAAGACAGCTATTCCGGTGTGGTGAAGGGGCTCTATGCCGCTGGCGAGATGGTCGGGGGCTGTTCTTCCAGAACTACGCAAGCGGTACCGGGCTGATGTCGGGCGCTACCTTTGGGCGCCTGGCCGGCGCGGGCGCGGCGCGCTTCGCCCAGCAGGCCAAGGCTGCGGCCTGATCGGATCGACCATGCCAGCGGGACGAGAACCAGAGTGACGGCCTTACCACAGCAAGCAACGCGCCTGCCTGTCTATACCGAGGCACTGGCCGGCTATGGCGCCAATCTCCGGTTCGATGACCTGCCGCCGCATGTTGTCGCGGCTGCGAGCAATTGCCTTGTCGATGCCGTTGCCTGCGCCTGGTTCGGCAGCAGGTTTGCCTGGTCGCAAGCCGTGGTGAGCGCGGTCGAACGGCCGGTCGGGTTGGTGGCCGTGCTTGGCACGGACATCACAACCGATGCGGCGTCAGCGGCGCTGCTCTCGGGTGTCTTCGCGCATGCTTTCGAACTTGATTCCCTGCGCAAGCCTGGCGCCGGTGTCCACCCCGGTGCGACAGTGGCGCTGCCGGCGCTGGCAGTGGCCCAGTCGCTTGGGAGCAGCGGGCGCGAGCTGCTGACTGCCATCGTTGCCGGGATAGAGGTGATGTTCCGTATCGGTGCCGCGACGCTTCACACGGCCGAAAAGCGCGGCTTTCACGCGCCGGGTATTACGGGCGTCTTCGGCTCCGCCGTGGCGGCCGGCCGCCTCATGGGGCTGTCACCCCGGCAGATGGCGCACTGCCTCGGCATTGCCGCCTCGATGAGCGGCGGCCTGCTGCGCTTTGCCGCTTCGGGCGATGGGGGCATGATCAAGCGGCTCCACCTGGGGCGGGCTGCGCAGAACGGCGTTATTGCCGCCCGGCTTGCTGCGGCTGGCTATGAGGGCCCGAGCGCCGTGATCGAAGGTCCGGGGGGCGTGCTCGAGACGTTCTGCGAAACATCGCGTCCTGAACTGCTCGATGCCGGTTTGGGACGCCGCTACGAGATCGAGACGCTGTGCATCAAGCGCTATGCCTGCCATGTCACTGCCCAGGCGCCCATCCAGATGTTGTCGGATTGGCGGGCAGCCGCCATGTTCGGCCCCGCCGATATCGCCGGAATTGAACTCGATGTCGCCCCCAAGCTTGCCAGTCATCATGCCGAGCAACATCCGGCCGATATGGCGCTGGCCCAGTACAGCGTGCCGTTCATGCTTGCCTTCTCGGTCTATAACGACCTCGATGATCCCGGCACCTTGACCGATGGCGCGATAAGGGAGCCGAAGGTGCATGCGCTGGCCGATCGCATTCGCATGACCGCCGATCCGGCACTCAAGGGATGGTCGACGTGCATGCGGGTGACGCTCACCGATGGTCGCGTGCTGGCGGGTGAACCGGCTGGCTTCCTTGGTTGCCCGGAGAGCCCGCT
This sequence comes from Devosia ginsengisoli, assembly GCF_007859655.1. Taxonomy (NCBI): domain Bacteria; kingdom Pseudomonadati; phylum Pseudomonadota; class Alphaproteobacteria; order Hyphomicrobiales; family Devosiaceae; genus Devosia; species Devosia ginsengisoli. The sequence goes on along the minus strand of NZ_CP042304.1, from coordinate 1,123,060 downwards.
CGATGCGGCACAGTTGCGTCGGCGCTTCCTGTCGCTCACCCGTGCCTTTCCGCCATCCCGGATGGAGGCATTGGCCGACGCATTGGAAAGTATTGCTACCTGCTCGGACGTTTCGCGGCTGCCGCTGGGGTTGGTTGCTGGGGAAGGTCGCCAGCCATGACCACCGCCAATGTCCATGCCGAAGCGGTAGTCGATACTGAGACGCTCGAGATGTTGCGGGACAGTGTCCGGCGTTTCAATGAGCAGGGCGGTCTCAAGCGCGTGCGCAAACTGCGGGGAGTCCAGCCTGGTTTTGATCGCGACGCGTGGCGCGAAATGGCGCAGCAGGGCTGGCTGGGCACCATTATTCCGGAAGCGTCCGGCGGGCTCGGGCTGCCTTTTGCAGCAATGCAGGTCATCGTCGAGGAGTTGGCGCGGGGCCTCAGTCCGGAGCCAATCGTCGGTTGCGCCGTTCATGCGGCAACGGTTCTGCTGGGATGCCGGCAGGATAACCGCAGCCCCGAACTGCTGGTACAGATCGCATCGGGCGACAAGCTCTGTGCAGTCGTGGAAGCCGATATTGCGGTTACGCATGATGGCGCTAGGCGCCTTACCGGCACTGCACGGCATGTCCTGCCAGCATTGGCAGTTGACGGCTTTGTCGTTGCTGCGCGCGATGGCGCCGAAACCTTGATCGTCTTCGTCGACGCCGCAGCGCCCGGCATATCGATCGTGCCCGAAAGCCGCGCCGATGGCACCTTTTCGGGTACCGTTACCTTCGCCGAGGTGCGGGTATCGGCCGAAAACGTCTTGGCTGAAGGCGCCGCAGCCTCGGCCGCCTTAATCCGGGGGCGGGCAGCGGCCGTGCTGATGACGGCGGCTGAGCTCTTCGGCGCCATGGACGAGGCGCTGTCCATCACGCTGGACTATATGAAAACACGGGTGCAGTTCGACAGGCCCATCGGCAGTTTCCAGGCCCTGCAGCACCGTGCTGTGGACCTCTATATCCAGAAGGAATTGAGCCGTTCAGTGCTCTCCGAAGCAATCGCCGCGCTCGATGGCTCCGATGATCTCGAGCTGATCGAGATGGAGGCTTCCCGGGCCAAGGCTCGCTGCAGCGCGGCGGGCATGCTGATCGGCCGTGAAGCGATCAAGCTGCATGGCGCGATCGGCGTAACCGACGAATATGACGTCGGCCTCTATCTCAAGCGCCTGCTGTCGCTGGCGGCCCTTCATGGCAATGCAGCGGCGCATCAGGCCCGCTATGGTGCATTATTGGAGCGCCGCCAGGGTGGGCTGGAAGAGGGCCGGGAGGTCACGGCTGCGGCGGTGCCTGCGGAGTTCATGGCCGAGCAAAAGCTGGCCGTGGACTGGAACAGTTTTTCGAACGATGCTTTCCGGGCCGGCATACGCGCTTATCTTGAGGCGCACTATCCGCAGCATCTCAGAGGGCTGGGCCGGCGCGGAACGCCAGGTGAAATGGCGGATTGGCTCGACCGCATGGTCCGCAAGGGCTGGATAGCCCCGGCCTGGCCGGTCGAGCATGGCGGAATGGGCCTGTCGCCGGCCAAGCAGGTGATCTTCATCGAAGAGCGCGAGCGTGTGGGTATCGCCCGGAATCCGGACCAGGGCGTGGTGATGTTCGGGCCCATGCTCATGCGCTACGGCACGGACGAGCAGAAGCGGCGCTTCCTGCCCAAGATCGTCACCAATGAGTATATCTGGTGCCAGGGTTATTCCGGAACCCAATGCTGGATCCGACCTGGCTAGCCTGCGCACTGAGGCGGTGCGAGATGGCGATGCCTTCGTCATCAACGGGTCCAAGATCTGGACCACGATGGCGCATCACGCGACGCATATGTTCCTGCTGGCGCGCACCAACAAGGCCGTAAAGAAGCAGGAGGGCATCAGCTTTTTCGTGCTCGACCTCAAGACATCAGGCGTGACCATCCGGCCCATCGGCAACCTGGCGGGGCATGAAGAGTTCTGCGAGGTCTTCTTCGACGAAGTTCGGGTGCCTGCCGACAATCTTATTGGGGAACTCGATAAGGGCTGGTCGGTCGCCAAATCGCTGCTCGGCTTCGAGCGCCTCAACAATGGCAGCCCGCGGCGCGTGCAGGGGCCGCTCAAGCTGCTGCAGCAGGTCGCCGATGCCCGTTCGCTGGCCCTGGACCCGGTCTATCGGGAAAAATACACCGCGATCTATCTGGATATAACCGATCTCAAATCGGCCTATTCGCGCTTCTCGGACATTGTGGGTAACGGCCTCATGCCGGGGCCGGAAATCTCCCAACTCAAGATATGGGCCGGCGAATGCGCTCAGCGGTTGTCAGAGCTGCTGATCGAAACGGCCGGTGAGGAGGGGGGGCATTGTCGGCCGGCAAGCTTTCGGCAGCGCCGATATCGATGTCCTTGCCCCGTTCTACGCAATGTTCCCGTCGCAGATCGCGTCGGGCTCAAACGACATCCAGCGCAACGTGCTGGCACAGCGTGTGCTCGGACTGCCGAAGTAGCGGTCCGGCCTGTTTATCCGAGGTTTGCAAATGAAGATTCTTGTTGCCGTCAAACGCGTCGTCGATCCGAATGTGCGGGTGCGCGTGCGCCCGGACGGGCAGGGGGTCGAACTCACCAACGTCAAGATGGCCATGAATCCGTTCGACGAAATTGCCGTCGAAGAGGCGCTGCGGCTCAAGGAGACTGGCAAGGCCGAGGAGGTGGTGCTGGTTTCCATCGGTCCGGCGCAGGCCAATGAGACCCTGCGCAACGGCCTGGCCATGGGCGCCGACAGGGGCATTCATGTGCAGACCGATGCGCGTGTCGAGCCACTCGCCGTTGCCAAGCTGCTCAAGGCAATCGCCATGGAAGAGGCGGCCGACCTGATGTTCCTCGGCAAGCAGGCCATCGACGACGATGCCAACCAGACCGGTCAGATGCTGGCAGCGCTGCTGGGCTGGGCCCAAGGCACTTTTGCATCAAGGGTCGAACTCGGGGAAGGGCGGGTATCCGTCACAAGGGAAGTGGATGGTGGCCTGCAGACCGTATCGCTGAAGTTGCCGGCCGTGATCACCACCGACCTGCGGCTCAACGAGCCGCGCTATGCATCGCTGCCCAATATCATGAAGGCCAAGAAGAAGCCGGTCGACGTCCGCACGGTCGAAAGCCTCGGCGTGGATATTGCGCCAAGGCATACTGTGTTGTCGGTGACCGAGCCACCGGCACGCAAGGCGGGCACCCTGGTGGCGTCGGTCGATGAACTGCTCGACCGGCTGCGCAACGAGGCCGGCGTTCTCTGAACGCCAGACAGGAGTAGAGACAATGGCAACGCTGCTGATCGCAGAACACGATAATACCAATCTCAGCGACCTCACGGCCCGCGCACTTACGGCTGCCTGCGCCATGCAAGCGCCGGTGACGCTGCTGGTCGCCGGTTCGAATTGCAAGGCAGTCGCAGAACAGGCGGCCCGCCTCGATGGGGTCGAAAAGGTCCTGGTCGCCGACGCGCCGCACCTGGCCCAGCAGGCCGCGGAGCCCATGGGTGCACTCATTGCCGAACTGGCGCGGGATTTTCAGGCAGTGCTTGCCGTTGCTAGCTCTACTGGCAAGAGCGTTCTGCCGAGAGCGGCTGCCTTGCTGGATGTGATGCAGGTCTCGGAAGTGACCCGGATCGAGTCGCCCGATACGTTTGTCCGGCCGATCTATGCCGGCAATGCGATCGAGACGATCCAGTCGAGCGACCCGATCAAGGTCATCACTGTTCGCTCCAGCGCCTTCGAGCCGGCAGGGCAGGGCGATGCTAGCGCCCCGATCACTGCGGTGGCAGTTCCGGACGACATGGCATTGTCGGCCTTTGAACGCCAGGAACTGGCGCAGACCGATCGCCCTGACCTGGGGTCGGCGCGTATTGTCATCTCAGGAGGGCGGGCATTCGGCTCGAAAGAGACATTCGACAGGTTCCTCGAGCCCATCGCCGCTAAACTCGGCGCCGCCATCGGCGCATCGCGCGCCGCCGTGGACTCCGGCTATGCCGGCAACGAGTTGCAGGTTGGGCAGACGGGCAAGGTGGTCGCTCCCGATCTCTATATCGCCTGCGGCATATCCGGGGCCATCCAGCACCTGGCCGGCATGAAGGATTCCCGCTACATCGTCGCCATCAACAAGGATGCCGATGCGCCGATCTTCCAGGTCGCCGACTACGGACTGGTCGGCGACCTCTTTGAAATCCTGCCCGAGCTTGAAAGCAAGCTCTAGCCCCCGATGGGACGAAACATCGGCACCGGCGGCGTATCCTCGCCGCTGGTCGGGGTGAAGACCAGTTCCACCTGCTGGCCGATATGCAGCCGGTCGAGATCGCATTCCACGATATTGGTCAGCATGCGCGGCCCTTCGGCGAGTTCGACATAGGCCACCGCATAGGGTGGCTTGGCGCGGTGCATGACGGTCCAGCTATAGATCGTGCCGGTGCCACTTCCCTCGATCCATTCGGTTTTGTCGCTCCAGCAGAAGGGGCACAGCGTGCGCGGAAACCAGTGCGCCTCGCCACAGGACGTGCAGCGCTTGATGAGGAAGCGGCCTTGCGCGGCGGCATCCCAGAAGGGCTGCGACTCCGCATCGGGGTGTGGCGCGGGAACGGCTCGTCCGGTTGGCTGCATGTCGATTACTCCCGCTCCAGAATGAGGGTTCCACTACCATGGCGCGTGGCGAGCTGGCCGCCGGTGCCATGCACCAGAGCCAGATCGCAATTGGCGACCTGTACGGCGGGATGGGCTTCGCCACGCAGTTGCCGTACGGCCTCGATGATTTTGGTAATGCCGCCCCGGTTCGCCGGGTGGTTGTTGCATAATCCGCCGCCATCGGTGTTGAACGGCAGGCGACCCACGCCGGATATGAGATTGCCATCGGCGACGAATGCGCCGCCCTTGCCCTTGGCGCAGAAGCCGAGGTCTTCCAACTGCAGCAGCACCGTTATGGTGAAGCTGTCATAGAGCGACACATATTTGATGTCGGAGACAGCGACGCCGGCCTCTGCGAAAGCGATCGGTCCGGTTCGTGCTGCGCCGGTATAGGTGAGGTCGATCTTCCCGCCGGCCTGATGCTTGGTGGTTTCGCCCGCGCCAAGCACGCGAACCAGCGGCCGATTGAGCTTTCGTGCAATTTCGGGACGCGCCACGATGACGGCGCCACCACCATCGCTGATGACGCAGCAATCCAGGCGATGCAGCGGATCCGCCACCATCGGTGAATTGACTACATCCTCCACGGTAACGACGTCGCGCAGGACGGCATTGGGATTGTGTTGCGCGTGATGGGAAGCCGCGACCTTGATCCAGGCCAGTTGCTCACTGGTCGTGCCGAACTCGTACATATGCCGCTGCGCGGCAAGCGCGTAGCTCACGGCTGTCGGGATGGCATAGGGATATTCCCATTGCACGTCCGGTGCGGCGGCGTGACGAATGCGGGGCGTGGTGCCGGTGCGGACATCGTCGGCCTTGGGCCTGCCGGCAAGGGTGATCAATGCGACATTGCATTTGCCCAGCGCGATGGCCTCTGCCGCATGGGCGACCTGCACGATCGGGGAGACCCCGCCGATATCGGTCGAGTCGACATGGCGCACCTCGAGGTTGAGGTAGTTCAGTAGTGATTGCAGCCCGCCCGGCGCGTCGCCGGAGCAGAAATAGCCGTCGATATCGGCCTTGCTCAGCCCCGCATCGGCGATGGCACCAGCGGCAACCTCGGCATGGAGCTGTGCGTGGGATTTATCTGGAGCAAAACGCGTAGGGTGCTCGAAGGCCCCGACGATGTAAGCCGCGCCGCGGATTGTCATCTCTCGCTCCGATCAGTGAATCTTCCGCAAATTGTATACTAGGGAATTTCTGTATGACAGCGCCTAAACGTCATCCGGGCATACGCCCTTAGTCGGCAGGTGCTTGTACGACTCGTATCATGGTATACAATAGAATTCATATGCGCCGGCTGGTCGGCGTTCGGTGAGAGAATCGAATCCAAAATGGCAGCCAGTTTCCAGTTCGGCAAAATCCTGCAAACGCTGGCGCATCGCAATTTCGGGGTCTATGTGGCGGGCAATGTCGGCTCGCTTATCGGCACCTGGATGCAGCGCATCGCGGCAGGATGGTTCACCTGGGAACTGACGCAATCGGCTACCTGGCTCGGGCTCGTGGCCTTCGCGGATCTCTTTCCGGCCGTCGTCATTGCGCCCTTTGCCGGCGTGGCGGCAGACCGGTGGGATCGCCTGAAGATGATGAAGCTGGCCCAGATACTGGGTTTTCTGATCGGCGGTGTGCTGGCATTGCTGTTTTTTGCTGGCCAGGTCACAGTCTGGACGCTGCTGATCGTGACCCTGATGCTCGGCACGGTCGATGCCTTCGTTCAGCCTTTCCGGCTGGCCTTTGTGTCGGCGCTGGTGCCCAGGTCGGACCTGACGACCGCCGTCGCCATCAAGTCCATCACGTTCAACCTGGCGCGGTTCGTTGGACCGGCCATTGCCGGCATCGTCATTGCCACGGTCGGCGTCGGTTGGGCCTTTGCGGCAAATGCCCTGTCGTTTCTGGTGCTGTTGGGTGCATTGCTCATGGTGCGCCTGGCGCCTGTCGCGCGGACCGTGCCGACCAAGAAGGTATCGGTCATCGCCGATGCCATCGAGGGGGTTCGGCATGCCGTGTCGACCCCGGGTATCGGTATCGTGCTTGGCCTGCTCAGCGTGACATGCCTGGCGGGCCGCCCTGTCGTCGAACTGCTTCCCGGTTGGGCAGGCGAGATATTCTCGGGCAATGCCAGCGACCTAGCGGCGCTCACCTCGGCGGTTGGTATCGGCGCGGTGTTCGGCGGGCTATGGCTCGCTGGCAGGCCGAGCATTGTCGGCTTGGTCAGAGCCTATCTGTTTTGCTGCCTGGGTATGGCGCTGTCTCTGCTGGCCTTCTCACTGTCGTTCCATACGCTGGTCGCCCTTCCGACAATGGTAGTTTCCGGCTTCTTCCTCGTGGCATCGGCCATCTGCGCCCAGACCCTGGTACAGGTGAATGTCGAGGATGGCCTGCGCGGCCGCGTGCTCAGCGTCTACGCAATGATCCTGCGTGGTGGGCCTGCCGTGGGTGCACTGATCATGGGCTATATGGGCGACTTTGTGGGATTGCGGTGGCCCCTGATCGGCGGTTGCGTCATCCTCCTGGTCGCGACCGGGCTGGTCTTCCTGCGTCGCCGGGGAATCGAGGACGTGCTCGAAGGGCGATTCAAGCCAACCGAGCCCGGTTCGCCGCCAGTCCTGGACGACGAGCGAGGCTGAGCGCTAGCGTCTATCTCGCCATATTGCCGCCGAGCCACTGCAGATTATCCACCAGTTCACTGCAGCATTCGCGGATCAGGTCCATCATCTGACGCAGGTCCTGACCAATCTCCCGTTCCGCGGAAACGGCGATGACGCGGGTTGAATGCAGACCCTGGATTGGAATCGCTGACAGTTCCTTGCGCTCGAGCTCGGAACGCGCCATGGCGGCGACATGCACGGTGGGGCCGACATTTTCCTTTACCAGCGCCTTGCAAGCGCCTGCCGTATTGGCCTCTGCCGCGACAACCAATGGAATACCAGCGGCGGCAAAGGAATCTTCGATCGTGGAGCGAATGCCTGAGGATTGCGCCCCGCCGACCACCAGGGGCACACCGCGCAGATCCTCGAGCCGGAGTGACTCGACACCTTGGAACCGTTCGTCATCGGATCGATGGATAAGGCACAATGGCTCCCGCATCAGCGGCAGGATCCGTAGTCCCTGCACCGAGCGAGGCAGGTTCATCACCGCCACATCCATTTTGCCATCGCGCAACAGATCAGCCCTGGCGGGCATCAGCATGGACACGAATTCGCAGCGCAACTGGGGGTAGCGACGGGCCGCGAGGCGCGACAGGGGATAGGCCAGGATTTCCGCGGTTCCGGGCGAAACGCCGATCTTCATGCTGCCGGTCATCGGCTCAAGCCCGCCGGTGGCCATGCGAGTCACCGCGATGACCTCATCCAGGATATGTTCGGCTTTTGCCTGCAGCGTATACGCTACCGGGGTCAGCGACACGCCATGCGCGTGGCGCACGAACAGGTCGACACCCAGTTCTTCCTCCAGCTTCTTGATCTGGCGGCTCAGGGCCGGCTGGGCCACATGCAGGACATTTGCCGCACGGCCATAGGTGCCTTCACGGGCCACGGTGAGGAAATAGCGAAGCTGCCTGAGTTCCAAAACATTCTCCTCCTGCGAGCCGGTCGAAAGGGCCGGCCGTCGACACATTTTTGATCCGGTCTTGCCGCCGGATTAGCTCTTTCACTCAGATAGAGTGCAATAGTATACCATGCATTGCATTTCGAGGTAGCTGCATTTATAGCATCTGACATTGAGGTAGGGGATGATGGTATGCAGACGGTGGATTTAGCCAGGTTCGTGGTCGAGACACCCGATGATGCCGTTCCGCTGGAGGCGTTGCAACGTGCCCGTGATGCGGTGATCGACACAATCGGTTGTGCGATTTCCGGCGCGGCCGAACAGCCGGCGCTCATCGCCCGGCGTTACGTTCAGTCGATCAAGGCTGCCGCCAACACTGTGGTATGGGGAAGCGCCCTGCGTACGGCACCCGCCGAGGCGGCATTCGTCAATGCGATCAGCGGGCATGCTCTCGATTTCGACGATAGTTTGCCCAGCCTGCGCGGCCATCCCAGCGTGCCCCTCTGCGCTGCCGGCCTCGCCGCCGCTCCGCAAGCCCTATCGGGCAGGGCGTTTCTTTCGGCCTTCGTGTTGGGGCTCGAAGTGGCGGGCAAGCTCGGCCGGGCGCTCGGCCATGGCCATTATATGCGCGGCTGGCACATAACCGCTACGGTTGGCACGTTTTCGGCCACCTGCATGACCGGCCGCCTGATGTCGCTGGACGAGGGGCAGTTACGCAATGCGCTGGGGATAGCGGCGGCAGAGACCGCAGGCCTGGTCCGGAACTTCGGTACCATGGCCAAGTCCTTCCAGGCGGGGCATGCGGCCCGATCCGGCTATATTGCGTCCTGGCTGGCGCGCGAGGGCTTCACCGGCGACGATAACATACTCGATCGGCCTGGCGGGCTCATCGCGGCATACGGGGATGAGCACTCGACGCTGAATGTACCGCCATTCGCGGACCCCTGGGAAATCTTCGAGCCCGGCATCTACGTCAAGCGCTGGCCTTGCTGCTATGGCAATCATCGCGGCTTGGCCGGCGTGTTCGAACTGGTGCAGAAGCATGGCATCGAGGCTTCCGACATTGTCGAGATTAATGTCGGCTTCCTGCCCGACGCGGACAAGGCGCTGATCCATCGGAATCCGCAAACCGGGTTGGAAGCCAAGTTCAGCATCGAATATTGCGCCGCCGCTGCCGTTATTGACGGGCGAGTGACGCTGGACTCCTTCGCTGAAGCGGCGGTGCATCGCCCCCAGGTGCGTGCGCTGATGGAAAAGGTTAGGCGCGTACCAATGCCGGGGCAGGGGTCCTTTTCGGGCGTGGTGGGGTATACCGATGTCGAAATCGTCACCCATGGCGGACGCTTCTCTACACGCATCGAGCACACCCCCGGCTCGCCGGAGGCGCCGATGACGGCGAGCGACCGGCGCGACAAGTTTCTCGGCTGCACCCAAAGTGTCCTCGGGACCGATCGTGCCGAGCGTCTGCTCTCTGCGCTGGAAGGCCTGATCGGAGCCGCGGATCTTCGGGAAATCATTGAGCTCATCGTGCCCGCTCAGGAGGGTGCCGTCGCATGAGTGAACCCGATGTTGTGCTGTGTGAATGTTTCGCGCGGGACGGGCTGCAGCACGAGACAGAATTCGTCGCCACAGCGGACAAGAGTGCGTTGATCGATGCCTTTACCGGGATCGGGTTCAAGCGCATCGAAGCCACCAGCTACAGCCATCCTGAACGAGTCCCCGCCTTTCACGATGCTTCCGATGTTCTTGCCGGCATTACCCATGGCGCGGGTGTCTACTACAAGGCCACATGCCCCAATCTGCGGGCGGTACACCGGGCGCTTGGCGATCTGGATGCGGGCAGGGGAGCCAATGAGCTGAGCCTGCTGGTATCGGCCACCGAAGGCCATACGCAGCGCAACCTGCGCACCGATCGGGAAACGCAATGGCGGAATGTCTCGGAAATGGCTGCCGCGGCACGCGACCGCGTGCGGCTTGTGGGTGTCGTCTCGGTTGCCTTCGGCTGCCCGTTCGACGGCTATGTTGACCCCGGTCGGGTTGTTGAGGACGTTGCGCGCTTTGCCGATCTCGGCGCCGACCTGGTGACGATCGGCGATACGATCGGCACGGCAACGCCGGCCAGCGTCAGGCAGGTGTTCAAGCGATTGCTCGCCGAGGTGCCGCAGACTATCCCGGTAGCCCATTTCCACGATACGCGCGGCACGGGCCTGGCGAACTGCGTCGCCGCGCTGGAGGCGGGCTGCACGCATTTCGACAGCGCCTTTGGCGGCGTTGGAGGGCATCCGGCGCAGATCGAATATGGCGGCGGCTATACGGGCAACGTGGCCACCGAAGACCTGGTCAACCTCCTCGAGGAACTGGGCGTGTCCACCGGGCTCGATCTTAATGGAGTGCAGGCTGCATCGCGGCTCTGTGAGCAGATTCTGGGCCGGCAACTCAACAGCATGGTCGCCCGAGCGGGGTTCGGCCTCAAGACGCGGGAGCGCATGCATGCCTGATCAGACGACCGATGTGCTGATAATCGAGGATCATGGTCCGGTGCGTATCTTGCGCATGAACCGGCCGGACAAGCTCAACGCCCTGGATACGGCGCTGACGGTCGCGCTTCGCGACGCCCTGGTGGCAGCGGGTGATGACGATGATGTCAGGGCCCTGGTGCTGACCGGCAATGGTCGCGCCTTCTGCGCCGGCGCCGATACCGGCGAGTTCAAGGATTTGCGGCCGGAAAACCAGGACCTCATTCACAGGCGCGCCGACCTGACCTGTGCCGTCCATACGCTGCTGCGCTCCACGCCGAAGCCTATCGTCTCGGCGGTTCGTGGTGCCGCCGTCGGTGGCGGGGCTGGTCTGGCGATCGGCTGTGACATGATGGTTGCCGGTGAAGACATAAAGTTCGGCTATCCGGAGCTCAAGCACGACCTCGTGCCGGCCCTGGTGATGACCAATATGGTGCGCCATATCGGGCTCAAGCTGGCCTTCGAGATGGTGGCGACCGGCCGCTTGCTCGGCGCGGAGGAATTGTCGAGCGAGGGGCTTGTGAACCGCGTGGTCCCGCCTGACACCGTTGTCGAAATGGCGATGGAACTGGCTGAGGCTTGCGCCCGGCCCGGTCGCATGGCGATGGCTGCGGCCAAGACGCTGTTCCACCGGGTGGGCGAACTGCCCTTCGAGGCGGGAATGGCCGCCGGTCGCGATATCAATGCGCTGATGCGGGGCTTTCCCAAGCAGACGGGAGCAGGAAAATGACCGACGAAGCTGTGCTTGTGGTCGAGCGGCAAGGCCCTGTTGCTTGGGTACGGCTTAACCGGCCGCGGCAGCGCAACGCAGTCAATCTCCAGCTTTGCCTCGACTTGCGCGCGGCCTTCACGGAGCTGGACGGCGACGAGGATACCCGTGCTGTTCTGGTGGAAGGCGCTGGACCGGTCTTTTGCGCCGGCGCCGACCTCAAAGAGCGCCAGGGCAAGGATGCCGAATGGGTGCGGCAGCGGCGGCTCGCCAGCTTTGCCGCCTATGACGCCATCGAGCGCTGCTCCAAGCCGGTGATTGCCCTTGTCCACAATGGGATTATCGGCTCGGGCGGCGAGATTGCCATGGCATGCGATTTCATCATCGCCGCTTCGGACGCGTTCTTTACTTTTCCCGAGACCAAGTGGGGAACCGTCGGCGCAACCCAGCGCCTGCAGCGCGCGATCGGCAAGCGTACGGCCAAGGAACTGCTTTTCACGGGTCGATCCATGCCGGTGGACGAAGCCCGCCTGTTGGGCCTGGTATCCCGAATTGTTGAGCCCTCCGCGCTCAGGGAAGCCGGTGAACAGACAGCCCGTCAGATCGCCGAGGCGCCGGCGCTCGCTGTCCGCCTGACCAAGCAATCGATCGACCTGGGCGGACGCACCGATCAGGACAGTGGTATACGAATTGAGCAGGCTGCGATCGAGTACAACCTTGCTGTCGGCGATTGGCAGGCTGGAATCGACAAGTTCAACGAAGAATCTTCAAAAAAATCATGAATACCAGTGGCTTCTGCCTCATATCAATTCGGCATGACCGCCATAGCACTTCGGTGTTGGACGGTGTTTAATCCTCCTACTATCGTCTTCAAAAGATAGAGATGAGCAAGACGGCGGTCGTCTGGTACACCATAGTTCGGACCGCCCAGCAGGAGGATAGACGTAGTTATGAGCGACTGGCCACTTTCGGACGAACTGGTGATGATCCGCGACACGGCGCGCCGTTTTATGCGCAACGACGTGAAGCCGGCCGAAGACACAGTCGAACACGACGCTATCCATCTGCCGCACGATCTGCTGGAGCCGCTGCAGAAGAAGGCCAAGGACCTGGGCATCTGGTGCATCCGCTCGCCGGCCGAATATGGCGGGGCAGGGCTGAGCCTGCTGGGCCAGGCCGTGGTTGCCGAGGAAACTGCACGCTGCCGCATGGGCGCCTATATCCCGGCCTGCGGCGCCATCGGCTTTGATCCCCCGAACACCGTTTTCTCCCACGGTACGCCCGACCAGATTAAGCGGTTTGCCATTCCCGGCGTCGAGTCCGGCCAGAAAGTGTTCACCGCCATCACCGAGCCATCAGGTGGTTCGGACCCGGCGCGTGCCATTCGCACTCGGGCGGTCAAAAAGGGCGACCGCTACATTCTCAACGGCACCAAGATGTGGATTTCCGGCGTGCAGCACGCAAGCTGGGGCATGGTGTTTGCCCGGACCGGCGAGCAGGGCGACCGTGGCGGCATTTCCTCCTTCATCGTGGAACTGGGCACCAAGGGCCTGTCGACCCGTGAGATCCCCGTGATCCGCGCCTATTCCCCTTTCGAGCTGACCTTCGAGGATTGCGAAATCCCCGAGGAGAACCTGCTTGGCGAAGAGGGCAAGGGTTTCCAGATTTTCTCGAAATGGACCACCGAAGGCCGCATTCCCTATGCCGCTGGCACGATCGGCGTGGCGCAGGAAGCGCTGGAGCTGGCCATTGAATGGGTCAAGCAGCGCGAGACGTTCAAGACCAAGCTTGCCGACAAGCAGGCTATCCAGTGGATGGTGGCCGACAGCGAGATGGAGCTGCAGGCCGCGCGCATGCTTATCTACAAGGCAGCCATGGTGCATGAGACGGGCGGCGACCTCCGCTACTTCTCGTCCATGGCCAAGGTGACGGCCACTGAAACCGCCCACCGTGTGGTGGATCGGTGCGTGCAGATGTTCGGCGCGCTCGGCGTCGCCGAGGAAATGCCCATCGAACGCTGGTTCCGCGAATTGCGCGTGAAGCGCGTCGGCGAGGGCCCGTCCGAAGTGCAGCGCATGGTCATTGCCCGCGATCTGCTTAAGCTGAAGGGCTCGGCCAATGCCAATTGACGTCGACGTCGACGCCGCGGGCGTAGCGACGATCACGATCAATCGTCCCGAGCGCCGCAATGCGCTCGATGCCGAGCACTATCATGACCTCGGGCAGGCATTCTGTCGCGTGCGTGACGAGGCTGCGATCCGCTGTGCCATCGTCACGGGGGCGGGCGATGTATTCTGCGCCGGTGCCGATCTCAAGACCTGGATCGGGCGTGACCCATCGCTGGCCGAGCTGTGGGCGACGCAGGCCGGGCAGTTGCTCAATCGCGGGCTTGAAGTGTGGAAGCCCGTGATTGCCGCCATCAATGGCGCCTGTATCGGGGGCGGCATGACGCTGCTGTTCGCCACCGATATCCGGGTCGCCGCGCGGAACGCCTTTTTCTCGCTGCCGGAGGGGCAGCGCGGCATCATTCCCGCCAATGGCGGCACCCAGCGCGCCTTGCACCAGTTGCCACATGCCGTGGCGATGAAACTGCTGTTGACCGGCGAGCGTATGTCGGCCGAAGAGGCCGGTCGCTGGGGCCTGGTCAACGATGTGGTCGACGCAGGCGATGTCATGTCCACCGCGCGGCGCTATGCGGCATCGATCGCCGCCAGTGCGCCGCTCTCCATCCAGGCGACCAAGGAGCTGGCCTTGCGCTCGCGTGACGTTCCGCTCGCCGAAGGGCTGCGCATGGAGCAACTGACCCAGCGCATATTGCTGGCCAGCAAGGATGCTGCCGAGGGGCGGCAGGCCTTTGCCGAGCGCCGGTCGCCGCGGTTCGAGGGGCACTGAGATGCAGGGACCCCTTACCGGTATCAAGGTCGTCGACCTTACGCAGATATACAACGGTCCATACGCCACGTTTCTCATGGCGATGGCCGGAGCCGAAGTCATCAAGATCGAGCCGCCCGGCGGGGAGCATACCCGACGTAGGCAGCGCGATGGCGGCGGCGCGCATATCCCGCATGCCATGCTCAATTCGGGCAAGCACTTCGTGGTGCTTGACCTCAAGCAGGAAGAAGGTAAGGCGGCGCTGACGCGGCTCATCGAACAGAGCGACGTGCTGGTTGAAAACTACCGGCCCGGCGTGATGGCCCGCCTCGGCTTTTCCCGGGAGCATGTCAAGAAGCTCAACCCGCGGCTCATTTATGCCAGCAGTTCGGGCTTTGGAACGACCGGTCCGTACCGTGACTATCCGGCCATGGACCTTGCCGTGCAGGCCATGAGCGGCGTGCTCAGCGTAACCGGCTATCCGGACAATCCCCCGGTAAAGGCAGGCCCCGCCATCGCCGACTTCAATGCCGGCGTGCATCTTTATGGCGCCATTGCCACGGCGCTGCTCGACCGCGAGCGGACGGGTACGGTGCGTGCCGTGGAGGTCGCCATGTTCGAGGCGATCTACCCGGCGCTGGCGTCCAATCTGGGCCTGATGGGGGGCATCAACAAGGACCGCTCCCCCAGGACGGGAAACCGGCATGGTGGCCTCTCGATCAGCCCCTATAACGTCTATGAGTGCAAGGACGGCCATTGCGCCATCCTGGCCAATAACGAGCATCAGTGGCATGCGCTGGCGCGCTATTTCGGCCAGGAATGGGCCATTACCGACTCGCGCTATGCGAGCATGTACGAGCGGGTCAAGCGCATCGAAGAGGTCGATGAACTGGTTGGCGGCTGGGCGCGCGAGCAGACCAAGGACCAGCTTTTCGCCGGCCTCATCGCCGTAGGCGTGCCGTGTTCGCCGGTTCGCGAACTGAGCGAGGTCATGCGCGACGAACACCTGCATGCCCGCAATGCGCTCGTTGAGATCGAGCACCCGATCTATGGCGCCATGACTGTACCAACCAGTCCGCTGGTGTTTGAGGGCGTACCCCGGGACATACGCTGGCCGAGCCGCAAATTGGGCGAGGACCAGGCCCTGATAGACCAACCCGAACGCGCGCTGGGGCGCTCCGAGTCATGACCATGCAATTCAACCACAATGCTGAAATTGCCCTGAGCGGCGAAGCCGATATTCCGGCTGCGACACGCGTCATATATGGACCGGACAAGGCGCTGAGCGGCGTGCTCGAGGAGCTTGCCGCAGCCGGTGCGAGCCGGGCTTTCATCATCACGGGCAAAAGCATGGGGGCCAGCCACCTGGTCGCCCGGCTCAAGGAAGGCCTGGGCGCCAATTGCTGCGGCCACTTTGCGGCAATGGGGGAACATTCCCCACGCTCGACCGTGCTCGAGGCTGCGCGGCAGGCCCGCTCCGCTGGCGCCGACCTGCTGGTAGGCATTGGTGGCGGCAGCACGATCATCGGTACCAAGGGTGTCGCGCTCGTGCTGGGGGAGGGGGAGGACCTCGATGCCCTGCGGGCACATTACGATTACCAGACCCGCAAGATCACCGCGCCCAAGCTGACCAAGGCCAAGCCCCCGGTCATTGCCATCCCGACCACGCTGTCGGCCGGCGAGTTCAGCTCCGCCATGGGCATCACCGATGATGCGACGGGCGCCAAGGATATCTTCATCGACCCCAAGGTCGTGCCGCGGGCGGTGATCCTGGATCCGGTGATGACGACTGCGACCCCGGCTCGGCTGTGGTCGTCCACGGGCATCAAGGCGCTGCACAATGCGGTCGAACGCTATTACGCGCTCAATGCCAATCCCTTCATCCAGGGGCTTTGCCTCGAAGCGACGCGCAATGTCTTCCGTTATCTCAAGCGCTCGGTCGATAACCCGAATGACCTGGATGCGCGAGGGCGCCTGCAGTTCCTGAACTGGATGACGGCGTTCGGGGCCGGCAAGGGCGGCATCGGTCTGGGGCACGGCATCTGTCATCAGTTGGGTGGGGTCTGCGACGTTCCTCATGGGATCAGCGGCTGCATCGTGCTGCCGTTCATGATGGAGTTCAACCGTCCGGCGACGCTCGAAAAGCAGCGCCAGATCGCCATGGCCATGGGGTTCGAGGATACGGCTGCCAGCGACGAGGCGGCCGCAATCTGGGCCGAGCAGCACGTTCGTGGCCTGATCGCGTCGCTTGGATTGCCCGCCCGGCTGCACGAGGTCGGCGTGAAGCGCGAGGATCTGCCCAAAGTGGCGGAAATGACTCTGCGCGACCGCACCCTGTCGCCGACACCACGCCCGCCGCGCGATGCGGACGAGATATTCACTCTACTGGAAAGGATGTTCTAGCGGACGGCATAGACCGCCCGCCGCGACACTCCAGCACGACAATAAGCCAAGAGGCCGCAAAAGGCCCAAATGCAACATCAACGATGTTTCACGGAGGAGACCAATGAAACACTCTTATATCACTGCCGCAGCAGTCGGTATCGCTGCCCTTATGTCCACCGTTGCCTATGCCCAGGAGGTCGACTTTTCGGGCAAGACCATCGAACTGATCGTTCCCTACGGGGAAGGCGGCGGTTCGAGCGTCCATGCCCGCCTGTTGGCTCCGCTTCTGGAGGAAGAGCTGCCGGGCCATCCCACCATCATCATCCGCAATATCGAGGGTGGTGGATCGGTGCGCGGGATCAATGAGTTTGCGGCGCGCGCCAAGCCGGATGGCCTGACCATCGCCGCGCTGGCGACGGGCACCTACTACAGCTACATCCTGGGCGAAGAGACCGTCCAGTATCCGCTGGCCGATTTCATTCCGTTCCTGACCTCGCCCTATGGCGTGGTTTCCTACGGCCTCACCAGCTTCGGGCTCACCGGCGATCCGGAGCACGACGTGAAGTATCTGCAGGAAAACAAGGCGGTCTATGTCGGCGACGGACCGGCCGATGCCGATATGCCAGTGCTCTATTGCTTCGATCTGCTCGGGATCAAGCTGAACGGCGTCTTCGGCGTATCTCGCGGCGAGTCCCGCCAGGCCTTCATGCGCGGCGAGTCCCAGGTCAACTACGACAACATGGCCTCGTGGGAAAACGAACTGAAGCCGATGGTCGATGACGGAACCATGGTGACGCTGTTCACGATGGGCTTCCAGAACGAGAATGGCGAAGTCGTCCGCGATCCCGTGCTGCCCGATACCGCCACATGCCCTGAGCTCTATGAGATCGTGCATGGCGAGCCGATGTCCGGCGTGGAAAAGGAAGTCTACGAGAACATGTTCGCCATCCGCATGGTGACGGCCAAGACGCTGGTTCTGCCGGCCGGTACGCCGGATGACATCGTCCAGACCTACCAGGCGGCCATCGAACGGGTCGTTGCCCGACCCGAACTGCAGTCCCCGGCGGCCCAGCTCGAACTCGGCGGCTATCCGCAGGGTACCGGCCAGGTCGCGATCGATGGTCACCGCACCGCTTCGGTCATGAGCCCTGAGGCCAAGGCCGAACTGGACCGCTGGCTCAAGGACGTGTGGAATATCGACTAAGATCGACTCGCTCAGGCGGGCCTGAGGCCCGCCTGAGCTTTCCTTTTGAAGCGCGCCAACCGATCCGGCAACCACCCCCAGGGGTGGCGGGCGGTGGGGCTGCGCCAAGTTAGCATTGGGCCGCGAAATGGATCTTTCGGCACTGCAATACGCTCTCCCGGCGCTGTTGACGCTGGTGACAGGGCCACATCTGCTCTACCTGATTTTCGGCGTCGCTCTGGGCATGGTCTTCGGCGTGTTGCCGGCCATCGGCGGGCTGGCCGGGATCGCCCTGGTCCTGCCATTCCTCTTCGGCATGGATCCCGGACCCGCTTTGGCGATGATGATCGGCCTGGCGGCCGTCCCCGCCACATCGGACACGTTCAGCTCGGTGCTGATCGGGGTGCCCGGCGGCGCAGGATCGGCAGCAACCGTTATCGACGGCTTTCCGATGTCGAAGCGCGGGCAGGCTGCACGCGCGCTGACCGCGGCTTTTTTCAGCTCGTTGATCGGCGGCCTGTTCGGAGCGTTCGTCCTCAGCTTTGCCTTCGTGGTCGCCACGCCCATCCTGATGGCGATCGGCTTTTCCGAGCAGTTGATGCTCATCATTCTGGCGCTGACGCTGGTGGGCATGCTGACCGGGCGCAATCTCGCCAAGGGTCTGGCCTCGTGCTGCCTCGGCCTGCTGATCGGTACGATCGGCGCCGCGACGGCTACCGGCGAGCAGCGGTTCGCCTTCGGCACAATCTACCTGATGGATGGTATCCCGCTGGTTGTCGTGGCGCTGGGCGCGTTTGCGCTGCCCGAAATCATGGATGTGCTGCGCAAGCGTCAGTTCATTGCCGGCGATGCGCCACTGGGACATGGCTGGCTGCAGGGCTTCCGCGACGTCATCGACAACATCTGGCTTGTCTTGCGCTGTTCTGGTGTCGGGGCGGTCATGGGCATGCTGCCCGGCATGGGTGGTGGTGTGGTTGGATGGGTGGCCTATGCCCATGCGGTGCAGACCGCCAAGGACAAGAGCCAGTTTGGCAAGGGGGACGTCCGGGGGGTGATCGGGCCGGAATCCGCCAACAATGCCAAGGATGGCGGCGACCTCATCCCAACCCTGTTCCTGGGGGTGCCGAGCAACGGCACCATGGCGCTGTTCCTTGTCGGCCTGACGGTGATTGGTCTCCAGCCCGGACGGGCCATGGTGACCCAGCACCAGGATATCGTCTACCTGATCATCTGGTCACTCGCGATCGCCAACATTCTGGGTACGGCAATCAGCATCCTGCTGGCGCGCCCCATCGCCAAGGTGACGGCGATCCCGTTCGTGCTGGTGGCGCCGTTCATTCTCGTGGCCATCTTCTTCTCGGCCTATCAATCCAAATCGGACTGGGGCGACATCATTTCCCTGCTCGTGGTCGGGGTGGTTGGCCTGTTCATGAAGCGCTTCGGCTGGTCCCGTGCGGGCCTGCTGATCGGCCTCGTCATGTCGCGCAACCTCGAGGCCGCGCTTTATCGTACGGCACAGGTCTATGGGCTCGAGCTCTTCCTGCGGCCACTGGCGCTGGTCATCCTGGGGATTGCCGCGCTGATGCTGTTCGTGACGATACGGGCCAAGACACGCGTCTCGAGTGAAGGCGATGCATCGCCCGAGCTCTCCATGCCGACGGTCAATATGCAGTTTGGTTTCCTGCTGGTGCTGATTGCATTTGTGGTCGCCATTGCGCTGGATGTGAGTGACAACACGTTCCTGGCCAAGGTTTTCCCGCTCAGCGTGGCCGGCCTAGCGCTGATCTTCCTGACTATTGCCGGCATCGGCATGGTCAGGCGAAGCAGGGCGCCTGGCCTGATCTTCGACGCCGATCTGAGCGATGATCCCGAGACGGATGGGTCCAAGCCCTTGTTGCCCTTTATGGCGCTGATGGCGGCCCTGCCTCTATCGATCGCGCTTCTGGGCTTCTGGCTGGGCTCGGTGGTCTATCTGTTCGTGTTCCTGTGGCTGGTGGCGCGCAAGTCCATCCTCTACAGCGCCATCAATACCGCGCTGCTGGGGCTGTTCTTCTACGTGATGGTCGACCTGATCAATGCCAGGTTTGCGCCGGGCCTGCTCCAGCAACTGGTCGATCTGCCTTATCCACTGGGATAGCCCTGATGTGGCGGCGGCCATCCGTCGCCACATCCACTGCAAATGCGAGCTGCGCTTTCCGCCAGCTTGGCAAGCTCAAGGAGAGCCCATGTCTGGCGGGGTGCAGCAGGTGATTGCGGAGACGACTGATGGGGCAGGGGAGCAGCTGATCTACGAGGCCCTCGCGGATGCCTTCGCGGCGGAGGGCGTCGATCATCACTTCCTGCTGATGGGCCACGGTCAGATGCTGTGGGCCATTGCCATGGACAAGCTGCCGGGCATGCGAAGCATCGATGCCCGGCACGAACACTGCGCCGTGGCCGAAGCCATCGGCTACCATTTTGCCACCGGTAAGGTGGGCGTCGCTTCCGTTACATGCGGCCCGGGCTTTACCCAGACGATGACGGCGCTGACCTCGGCGGCTCAGGCTCAGGTCCCCCTGGTAATTCTGGCGGCCGACAGCCCGCTGAACCAGCGCTGGTATAACCAGTCTGTCGATCAGGCAGCGCTGGCCAGGGCCACCGGCTCTCATTTCATTGCCGCCCATAGCCCCGCGCTGATGCGCGACCACGTGCAGGAAGCCTTCTATACAGCGCGCTTCGAGCGGCGGCCGGTCGTGCTCAGTATTCCCTATGATCTGCTCAAGCTCCGTATTTCCACGCAGAGGCCTTATATTCCCTCGACTGCGCTCCTGCCGCAGGTTGGCCCGATGCCGCCGAATCCCACCGATATCGAGCGGCTGGCGGGGCGGCTGAGGACAGCGCAGCGGCCGATTTTTCTTGCGGGCAGGGGGGCTGTCCGGTCCGGGGCAGGGCCTGCCATCGAGGCATTGGCCAATGCTGCCGGCGCCTTGCTGGCTACGAGCCTGCCGGCGCGAGGACTGTTCGATCACTCACCTTTTTCGGTCGGCGTGGCGGGAGGCTTTGCCAGCCAGCTCGCCGTCCAATGCTTCGCCGAGGCCGATATGGTGGTCGCGATCGGCGCCAGCCTGACCCATTATACAGTCGATGGCGGTGCGCTTTTCCCCAATGCCTTCACAGCTCAGATCGATGAAAACCCGCTCGGCATGCGCCATGGTCGCCGGGCCGCCGACATCTATGTGCGAGGCGATGCCGCGCTGGCAGCCGAGGCCTTCATGCTGGAGCTGGAAGGAGGCACGACGGCGCGCTTCCGAAGCGACGAACTGGCCCGGCGCATCGCCGAAACACCGCCCGACACGACGCCTTACGAGGTCGAGCCGGGCTTGCTGGATCCGCGCGAAGTGGTCAAGGAAATCGACGGTGTCATACCCAAGGATTGGGACATTGTCAGCGGCACCGGTCATTCCTCATATTTCTACACCCATCTTCGCAACAGGCGGCCCGAGCAGTTCCATGTCCTGCGTGAATTCGGCGCCATAGGCAGCAGCCTGGCGATGGCGATCGGGGTGGCGGCAGCCCGCAATAACGGCAAGGTGCTGCTGCTCGATGGCGATGGCGGTCTGATGATGCATATCCAGGAACTCGAATCCATCCAGCGCCAAGGCATCAGGCTGATCATATGTGCGCTCAATGACGGGGGCTTCGGCGCCGAAATCCACAAGCTGCGCAAGCTCGGGGTGGACGAAAAGATGGCCACATTCGGCCGGCCGGACTTTGCCGCCATTGGCAAGGGCTTCGGGCTGGATGTCGCGACTATCGCCCAGCCGGGCGAGATCGAGCGGGCCTTTGCGCAATATGACCCGGAAGGGCGGTCCGCAATCTGGGATGTGCATATATCGACGCGCGTTTCGTCGCCGCGCGGGCGCAAGCAGCCGAACTGAGGCTGAGGACGCTTTCCTTACCAACTGGCCAGAATCGTGGTCTGGTGAGCCTCGGCAGTTCGGACATCGGCTGGAGGTCATTTTGGGAGCGCAACTGGCACCATACGCGATGAGCATTGTGGGCGTGCTGTTGCTTTGCCTGCTGTCGGTGGTTCTGGCGGTCTATTCGGGGCGCTCCAAGGGCGCGGTCGGGGCTTTGTCCGGACCGGTGCTCGATGCGCGTGACGACAACAAGCTCTATCGCATCGACCGGGTCCACATGAACTCGGTGGAGGCGCTGACGCCATTCGCCGTATCGGCGGTGATCGCCATGCTGGTCGAGGTGACGCCGGCGCTGCTTGCCGGGCTCGTATGGCTTCACCTGGCCATTCGACTGGCCCATCTCATTGTCTATCTGCGCGGCGGGGAGGCGGCAAAAGGGGGCCACTTGAGAACCGTGCTCTACGTCTCGTCGGCGCTGGTCACGATGGCGCTGATTGTCATCGCCGGGTGGGCCGCGCTCACCTGAATTGCGCACATACGCTATTCGCATAATATATATTATGGAACTAAAATTGATGCGAAAAGCCGGGCCTGCCTGGTGTTTTCCAGCAGTTTTGCGCTATCAGCGATGATTGCATCGATTTGAGGACGTGCCAGATGACTGCACCGCTCTATATCATCACGGGAGCCATGGCCGCCGGCAAGTCCACCATTGCCAAGGCGCTGGTGCAGCGCTTTGACAAGTCAGCGCATGTTGGCGGCGACGCCTTCCTGCGCATGATTGCCAAGGGCGGCGCTGTCATGGGCCCGGTGCTCGACAGCGAGGCCATCGTGCAACTTCACCTGCGGCAGGATATCGCCATGGATGCGGTGCGGCGCTTTGTGGCTGCGGGATTTACCACCGTCTACCAGGACATCCTGATCGGCGCGGATTTCGTCCGCGTCACCAAGGCGCTTGCCGATCTCGCGCCGCGCATCGTGGTGCTCAATCCCAGCGTCGAAACGCTGGCCCAACGTGATGCCGACCGGCATAAGACGGGCTATGGCGAGCATTTCCCGCCCAATGTGCTTGCCGATGCGCTGCGATCCGAAACGCCGCGCGAAGGATTGTGGCTGGATAGTTCAGCGATGAGCGTCGATGGCGTGGTCGAGCGTATTCTCGAGGCCTGGTAGCGCCTCGGCCACGGCCAGTTCGGCCATTGCCAGGGCCGCTTCGCGGGTTTTGGCGGCGGCGACGAAGCGGCCATTGTGGCAGAAACTGGCGCCGATAACGCCCGAAGCAGCTTCCAGCGCGCCGTCGGTCAGGCCGGCCCAGGCCGCCGGCAGGTCGGCGCGCACCGCGAAGCCATCGTCGCCGCGACGGATAGTGGTCAGGCACCAGTCCTTTTCGCGCGGATGCACCACGAAGAGCAGATGGTCGGCGCCTGATTTCACGATGGCCGGGCGGAACGGCATGCCCATGGGCAGTTCCAGCACACGGCCCTGCCCGGTTTTCTCGATGGCCTGGCGCACCATGGCTTCGGCGCGCAATTTGGCCGCGCTGCGGGCAATGGCGCCCTCGACAAAGGTGCGGGCCACGGCCAATGCGGCGTGAAATGCCGTGATTTCTGCATCTGGATCGGCGTTGTCGAAATCCGGCTTCAGCGTTTCGAGCAGCGATGGCAGGGTCAGGTTGCCCAGCGGACCGGACGGGCTCAGCGCGCCATTGTCCACCAGGTCGACCGGCAGTACGAAACTGGCGTCGAAAGCGGCGTGGATGGGCTCAATATGGGCTTCGGGCACGTTTGAGGCGGCCAGGTAGTCGCGGCCATAGTGCTTCCAGATCAGGCCGAACGAGCTGTAGGGCTGGCCGTCGTCGCGTAGAGGCGCGCCGCGCTGGTGATGGTCGAAAATCCGCTTTTCGGCATCATAGGCGCCGCCGACGTCATAGATGATGCGATCGGCGCCCGGCGTGATCCATTCGGGCGCCCTGCTCCGCTTGATCTCGGCTTGCGGAAAAAGCCTTATCAGGACAACGCTCGAGAGCAATTCGTCGGCATGAAAACCACCCGAATGGGTGACGAGAAAGTGGGGAATCATGCCGATATATGCCTTGTTGGTTTGCGGAGCCGGCTGGGCCGTGGCACCAGATAGCCATTGCCGGCCAACAGCTCAACCGCATTCGGGCCGTTGCACGAATCCGATGGACAATTTTGACCATTTGGTCAAAGTATTGCTGCCGGTGAGCATTGGAGGACAGCATGCGCTTCGGTTACAAGGCTTCGGCGGAACAGTTCGCCCCCAATATGCTGCTGCGCTTCGCCATCGAGGCGGAACAGGCCGGCTTTGAATCCGTGTTCATCAGCGACCATTTCCAGCCGTGGAAGCATACCGATGGCCATGCGCCTTTTGCGCCATCCTGGATCGCGGCCGCCTTGGCGCGCACCGAGAAGATTATTGTCGGCACTTCGGTGCTGACGCCGACATTCCGGCTGCATCCGTCGGTGGTGGCGCATGCTTTTGGTACGCTGGGCGCGATGTTTCCCGAACGCGTCATCCTGGGCGTCGGGACCGGAGAATCCCTCAACGAAGTGCCCTCCACAGGCATGGTCTGGCCCGAGCTCAAGGAACGCTCGGCCCGGCTGCGCGAGGCGGTGACGCTGATCCGCAAGCTATGGAGCGAGGAGCGGGTCACCTTCGAGGGCGAATATTACCGGACGCAGAATGCCACCATTTATGACAAGCCGGACAAGATGGTGCCGATCTACCTGGCGGCGGGTGGGCCGCTCAATGCCAAATATGCCGGCCGCGCGGGCGACGGCTTCATCTGCACTTCCGGCAAGGGACCGGAGCTTTACGTCGATCAACTGCTGCCCAATGTGGCGCTTGGGCGGGCTGAATCCGACCGGGGTGCCCTGCCCTTCGAGCGGATGATCGAGGTGAAAGTGTCGTTCGATCCCGATCCGGACCTGGCGCTGAACAATACGCGCGCCTGGGC
This sequence comes from Devosia ginsengisoli, assembly GCF_007859655.1. Classification (NCBI taxonomy): domain Bacteria; kingdom Pseudomonadati; phylum Pseudomonadota; class Alphaproteobacteria; order Hyphomicrobiales; family Devosiaceae; genus Devosia; species Devosia ginsengisoli. The sequence goes on along the minus strand of NZ_CP042304.1, from coordinate 1,098,325 downwards.
AGCTTTGTCGCTGACGCCGGAGGAGAAGCATTCGGTGCAGGACCCGGCCGAAATGGAGCGGCTGGCCGATGCGCTGCCGATCGAGCGGGTGGCGAAGCGCTGGATCGTTTCCAGCGATCCCGACGAGCATGTGGCTGCCATCAAGACCTATATGGATTATGGCTTCGACCACCTGGTGTTCCACGCGCCGGGGGAAGACCAGAGCCGCTTCATCAGCCTCTATGCCAAGGAAATCCTGCCGCGATTGCGGGCGCTTGCGCCTGCAGCGGCCAGCTAGGTACTCGCCCATGCTAATGCCACGCTACACAGTCTGGGGTGTTACGGGGGTGCCGGAAATCGGGCCGGGCGACGATCTCGTGGCGCTGATTGCGGCGGCGATCGAAGCATCGCTGGCAGAAGACCCCGAAGCTGCCCTGCAGCATGGTGATATCCTTGTCGTCACCAGCAAGATCGTGTCCAAGGCCGAGGGCATGCAGGTGCCGGTCAGCGAGCGCGAAAAGGCCATTTCGCAGGATACTGTCCGCGTCGTGGCCGAACGGGTGCATCCCGGCGGGGTCACCCGGATCGTCGAGACGCGGCATGGGCTGATCATGGCGGCTGCGGGGATCGACACGTCCAATGTGCCGGACGGGCTGGCTTTGCGGCTGCCGGAAGACCCTGATCGCTCGGCGCTGGCACTGTGTTCTGGCCTGCGCGAGCGGTTCGGCGTGTCGCTGGGCGTCATCATCACCGATACGCTGGGGCGGCCCTGGCGCGTCGGCCAGACCGACGTGGCGATCGGTGCCGCTGGCATTGTTGTCACCGACGACCTGCGCGGCGGCGTCGATGCCAATGGGCGGCCGCTCAATGTCACCATCACCGTGCTGGCCGACGAACTGGCGGGTGCGGCCGATCTCGTCAAGGGCAAGGCCAGCGGCATTCCCGTAGCCGTAGTGCGCGGGCTCGGCCGGCTGGTGACTGGGCTCGATGCGCCGGGCGCCCGCTCGCTGGTGCGTGGGGTGGACGACGACATGTTCCGTTTCGGCTCGGCCGAGGCCTATCGGCTGGGCTACGAGGCTGCGCAGGCCGAATTGCGCGACCGGACGGATGACCAGACCAGCGAACGCGTCAAACAGGATTGACCTTCATGCGCCCCCTGCCCTTGTCCCTAGCCGTGCTTGCGCTGTCCGTGGGGCCTGCATTGGCCCAGACGGGCTATCCGCTGGCAACAGACAATTGCGGCTTTGCCGTCACCCTGCCCGCCGCGCCGCAGCGCGTGGTGACGATCAAGTCGACCGCCACCGAAATGCTGCTGGCGCTGGGGCTGGGCGAGCGGATCGTTGGCGTCGGCTTCCAGGATGGTCCGGCGCCGGAGCCGTGGACCGCGGAAGCGGCAGCTTTGCCGGTGCTGTCGGACAAGCTGCCGTCGCAGGAAGTGGTGCTCGAGGCCGAGCCCGACCTGGTCTATGGCGGCTGGGAGAGCAATTTTTCGGCCGATGGTGCGGGCGAGCGGCCGACTTTGGCGGCGCTGGGCGTGGCCGGTTACGTGTCCCCGGCCGCGTGCCGCTCGATCAAGCCGGCCAAGCTGAGTTTCGACGAGATCTTCGCCGAGATCGCTGAAATGGGCACCATCTTCGATGCAACGTCGGCCGCGGATGCGCTGATTGCTGAGCAGAGGGCGGCGCTGGCGGCCATCACGCCCGATACACGCGGGCTTACCGCGCTGTGGTATTCTTCTGGCACCAAGACGCCCTATGTCGGCGCTGGCAGCGGGGTACCGCAGATGATGCTGGAGGCGCTGGGGCTGGAAAACATCATGGCCGATGTGGATGACGGCTGGGTTTCGGCCAGTTGGGAAGCGGTGGTGGATGCCAATCCCGATGTCATCGTGCTGGTCGATGCGACCTGGAATTCGGCCGAGCAGAAGAAAAAGCTGCTGGCCGAAAACCCGATTACCAGCCAGCTTGATGCGGTGATCCACCAGCGCTATCTCGTGGTGCCCTTCCCGGCTTCGGAAGCCGGGGTGCGCAATGTGGGCGCGACGGCTGATATGGCGGCCCAGCTCGCCGCCCTCAGTTTCACCCCGTGAACCGACCGGGGCTGGCCACGCTGATCCTGAGCCTGCTGGCGCTGCTGCTGGCCAGCCTAGTGCTGGCCGTGACCTTCGGGCCTGCCGATATCGCGCCATCAGAAGTGTGGCAGACCATTGGCTGGCATTTCGGCCTGCTGCCGGAAAGCCCGGTGGGTCGGTTGCGCGATGCCATCATCTGGGAATTGCGCCTGCCGCGCGTGCTCGCCGCCGCGGTCGTCGGCGCGGGCCTGGCGCTATGCGGCGCGGTGATGCAGGCGCTGACCCGCAATCCGCTGGCCGACCCTTACCTGCTCGGCCTGTCCTCTGGCGCATCCCTCGGCGCCGTCGCCTTCCTGCTGACAGGGGCAAGCCTCTTGATGCCGCTGGGCGCCTTTCTGGGTGCCGGCGCCGCCATGGCGCTGACACTGCTGGTCACGCAATTGCTGGGCGGGGCCACGCCGACGCGGGCCATCCTGGCCGGTATTTCCATATCGGCGCTCGCCGCGGCGGCAACCTCATTCCTCATTTTCTGGTCGGCGACGGGCGATTCCTACCGAGAAATCCTGAGTTGGCTGATGGGCTCACTGAGCGGTGTCATCTGGCCGGAGGCGCTGCTGGTGCTCGCCGCCCTGGTGCTGGCGGGACTGCCGGTGCTGCTGTCCGGCCGCTCGCTCGATGCTTTTGCTTTTGGCGACACGGCCGCGGCGACACTGGGTGTCGATGTTAACAGGCTGCGCTGGTGGCTGCTTGGGGGCACGGCGCTGTTGACCGGCGTGCTGGTGTCTATCGGCGGGGCGATCGGTTTTGTCGGGCTCATTGTGCCGCATGTGGCGCGGCTGGTGACCGGCTCGCGCCATCGCGTGCTGCTGCCGGGGGCCATGCTGCTGGGCGCCAGCTTCATGGTCTGGACCGATACGGCGGCGCGCAGCCTGTTCGAACCACGCGAACTGCCGGTGGGCATCATCACGGCCCTGCTGGGCGCGCCGATCTTCCTTCTCGTGCTGCTGCGCTACAGGCGGATCACATGAGCGCGGGGCTGGTGGTCAGCGGCGTCGCTGTGGAACTGGGCGGCCAGGCGATTGTCGCCGGGGTCGACATGGTCGCGCCCGTGGGTCAGGTGACCGGACTGATCGGCCCCAATGGCGCTGGGAAATCCACGTTGCTGCGGGCTATTCTCGGTCTTCTCCCGGCCATGGGCTCAGTGAGCTTTGATGGAACAGACCTCACCACCCTGCCCCGTCGTATCCGGGCGCAATTCACGGCCTTTGTCGAGCAGAGCAGCGACACCGATGCGCGGCTGACGGCGCGTGAAGTGGTGTTGCTGGGCCGCATTCCCTTCCAGTCCATCTGGCAGGCAGCCCCCTCCCCCGAGGATATGGCGCAGGCCGATGCGGCGCTGGCCTCGGTTGAGATGACTGATTTTGCCGACCGGCTTTACCAGACGCTGTCGGGTGGCGAGCAACAGCGCGTCCAGATTGCCCGCGCGCTGGCGCAACAGCCCCGACTGCTGCTGCTGGATGAACCCACGAGCCATCTCGATGTGCATGCGCAACTGGCCATGCTCGACCTGTTGCGCCGCCGCGCGCGCTGGCGCGGCCGTGCTGGTGGCGCTGCACGATCTGAACCTCGCTGCCGGCTTCTGCGACTCGCTGGTCGTGCTGCAGGGGGGCGGCTGGCGGCGGCTGGAGCGCCCGGCGAGGTGCTGACCCCTGCCCTGCTGCGCACGGTCTATGGGGTCGATGCCACCATATTGCGCCATCCGGGCGATGGCCGCCCGCTGATCGCCTATGACTTGCCCGGCTAAATCCTCGTCACTGCGCGATAGCGATTGACAATCGCGCGCCGCCCACTCAAAAATTTGATCGACTGGTCAAAATTCGGACCTGCGGCATGGGAGGCGCGCATGGAATTCGGCATCACCTTCAAAGGCTTTATCGAGCCCGAACGGGCACGCTATCTGGTGCGTGCCGCCGAATATGCCGGGTTCAGCTATTGCTGGTTCTATGACAGCCACATTCTCTGGCGCGATTGCTACGCTGCCATTGCCATGTGCATGGAACACACCACCGATATGCGCTTCGGTCCGCTGGTGACCAACCCGGATGTGCGCGACTGGTCGGTGGCTGCCTCGATCTTCGGCTCGCTCGCCAAGCAGAGCGGCGGCCGCTTCGACCTGGCCGTCGGCCGGGGCGACAGTTCGATGCGCGTGATGGGCAAGAAGCCGGCAACGCTGGCCCGGGTGGCCGAATTCATCGCCAAGACCCAGGCCATGGTGCGGGGCGAAGAAGTCTCCTATGGCGAAATTCCCGCGGCAGTGAAATTCCCCTGGGCGGTCGGCCATGAAATGCCGAGCTGGATCGCCGCCTATGGCCCGCTGGCGCTGAAGACGGCGGGCGAGCATGCCGATGGTGTCGTGCTGCAATTGGCCGATCCGGGTCTCTGCAAGTGGTTTACCGACCAGTGCATCACCGCCGGCAAGGCTGCAGGCAAGGACATGAGCAAGTTCCGCTCCATGGCCGCAGCGCCGGCCTATTTCGGCGACAAGGCCCGCGCCATCGAGGCCACCAAGTGGTTCCCGGCCATGGTGGGCAACCACGTGGCCGATATCGTCGAGAAATACGGCGCCGACAGCGACCAGATCCCCAAGAGCCTCACCAGCTATATCGAGAAGCGCCGGGGCTATGATTATTCAAAGCATGGCCAGTCGGACAATCCGTTCCTCGATTTCATCACGCCCGACGTGGTGGAGAATTTCTGCGTGCTGGGCGAGCCGGAAGACCACATCGCCAAGATGCACGCCCTCGAGGATGCGGGCGTGACGCAGTTCAACATCTACCTGGACAGCGGCGACGAGGAAGAGATCATCGCCAACTATGGGCGGCACGTAATCCCGGCATTCCGCTAGCGGTTGAGGATACGCCCGCTCAGCACGTCGATCTGCATGCCGTCGAAGGCTGGCGTCACATTATCAGGCGTCTCCGCTTCCGTGCGCGCATAGTCGAGATCGATATGCATGTTGGTGAGCACGGCCTGCTTCGGGGCTATCCGGGCGATCCATTCCAGCGTTTCCGGCAGGCTCAGGTGGCTGGGATGCGGCGTGGGGCGCAGGGCATCGATCACCCATAGGTCGAGGCCGGAAATGGCCGGCAGCGACGCCTCGGGGAAGTCCGACAGGTCGCAGGAATAGGCGAAATTGGCGGTGCGGAAGCCCAGCGAGGTGATGTTGCCGTGGGTCTGCTCGAACACCGTGACCGTGATCGTGCCGCCCGGCCCATCGATCTCAAGCACGTTTCCCGCGGCGATTTCATGCGCGTTGAGAATGGGCGGATAATCGCTGCCCGGCGGGGAAACGAAGCAATAGCCGAAGGCTTCGCGCAGGCGGGCGCCGGTTTCGGTGTCGAAATAGACATCGACGCGGCGGCGATTGTGTAGTGCCAGCACACGCAGGTCGTCGATGCCATGCGTATGGTCGGCATGGGCGTGGGTGTAGAGCACGGCTTCGACGCGATCGACCTTGGCGGCCAGCATCTGTTCGCGCAGGTCGCAGCCGGTGTCGATCAACACCCGGGTCGGGGTGTCGCTGCCCTCGCTAAACCCTTCCAGCAAAAGGGAACATCTGAGGCGGCGGTTACGGGGTTCACTGGGGTCGCAGTCGCCCCAGACATTGCCAATGCGCGGTACGCCGCCGGACGATCCGCAGCCCAGGATGGTGGCCGTTATCCTCTGGGCAGCGGGCATGTCAGAGCCCGGTTTTCGAGAACAGGCGGGCGAAATTGGCACTGGTCTCGCTGCCGAGTTGTTCGAGACTTATCCCCCGGACCTCGGCGACTTTTTCGGCCGTGTGGCGGACGAAACTGGGTTCGTTGGACTCGCCGCGATGCGGGATCGGGGCGAGATAAGGTGCATCGGTTTCAACGAGATAGCGGTCAGCCGGAACGAATTTGGCGACCTCACGGATCTCCTCGGCATTCTTGAAAGTGATGATGCCGGAGAACGAGATATACCCGCCCAGATCGAGCGCGGTGCGAGCCAGATCCGGGCCGGCGGTGAAGCAATGCAGCAAGAAGGGGAAGGCCCCCTGCCCGGCTTCTTCCCGGAGGATCGCGGCCATGTCGTCGTCGCATTTGCGGCTGTGGATAACCAGTGGAAGACTGGTGATCCGGGCAGCGGCGATGTGCCTGCGCAGGCCGGTGGCCTGGGCCTCGCGCGGAGCGTTGTCGTAGAAGTAGTCGAGGCCGGCTTCACCGATAGCAACGCAACGGGGATGGGCACTTAGCCGAACAAGATCATCTGTTTGTATATGCAATTCCTCATCGGCGTGATGCGGATGGGTGCCGACCGAGCACCAGACGTTCGCAAAACGTTCCGCTAGCGCGGTGTATGTGGAAAACTTCTCCACATGTGTGGATATCGTCACCATGCCGGTGACGCCGGCGGCTGCGGCGCGGGCCATGACGCCGTCGATATCGCTGGCCAGGGCCTCGAAATCGAGGTGGCAATGGCTGTCGATCAACATCTTTATTCGGCCTTGCGCTCGAGGCGGGCGAAGACGCCCTGCGGTAGCGGAAGGGGCGTATTCGTTAGCAGACTGTTAGCATTGAGCGCAGCAGCGAGTGAACGCTGGTCCTCCGGAACGGCCAATTGGTCGAGCAGGCGCGATGCCGATGCCGGCACGAAAGCCAGCATGGGAATGGCAAGCCGGCGGACCGTATCGGCCGTGACGTAAAGGACCGTGGCCATACGCTCTGGATCGGTCTTTTTCAGCGCCCAGGGCTCCTGCCCCGCGAAGTAATTGTTGGCCGAGCTGAGCGCGGCGATGATGGCGCCGGTGGCTTCGTGCACGAGCTGTTCGTCCATCGCCTTCTGGGCGGCGTCGAGGGCGTCGGTCACCTCGGCGATGAGCGCCTGGTCAGCCTCGGTCAGGGGACCGGGCTGGGGCACCTTGGCGTCGCAGTTCTTGTTGATCATCGACAGCGAGCGCTGCGCCAGGTTGCCGAGATTGTTGGCGAGGTCGGCATTGACGCGGTTGACCAGCTTTTCATTGCTGTAGTCGCCATCATTGCCGAAGGAGACCTCGCGCAGGAAGAAGTAGCGCACGGCGTCGGCGCCGAATTCATCGACCAGATAGAAGGGGTCGATGACGTTGCCGAGCGACTTGCTCATCTTCTGGCCATCGACGGTCAGGAAGCCGTGGGCGAAGACGCGATGCTGCACCTCGATGCCGGCACTCATCAGGAAAGCGGGCCAGTAGACGGTGTGGAAGCGGATAATGTCCTTGCCGATGACGTGCAGGTCGGCCGGCCAGAATTTCTTGAACAGCTCGCTGGCTTCATCGGGGAAGCCGACGCCGGTGATGTAGTTGGTCAGGGCATCGACCCAGACATACATGACGTGGCCGGGCGCGCCGGGCACCGGAATGCCCCAATCGAAGGTGGTGCGCGAGATGGAGAGGTCCTGCAGCCCGCTCTTCACGAAGGAGATGATTTCGTTGCGACGCTCCTTGGGAGCGATGAAATCGGGATTGGATTCGTAGAGGTCGAGCAGCTTCTGCTGGTAGGCCGAGAGGCGGAAGAAATAGGTGGGTTCTTCCACCCAGGTGACCTCAGCGCCCGATGGCGCGAATTTCTTGCCGTCCTTTTCGGTCAGCTCGTCTTCGTCGAAATAGGCTTCGTCGCGCACCGAATACCAGCCCTTGTAGGTGGACTGGAAAATGTCGCCATTGTTGCTGGCTTCCATCTTCTTCCAGATCGCCTGACTGGATTCGTGATGGCGCTGTTCGGTGGTGCGGATGAAATCGTCGTTGGAGATTTCCAGCACCTCGGCGAGGCGGCGGAATTCGGCGGAGTTGCGATCGGCCAGCTCGCGCGGGGTCAGGCCCTGCGCGGCGGCGGTCTGCACCATCTTGATGCCATGCTCGTCGGTGCCGGTGAGGAAATAGACCTCGCGGCCTTCCAGGCGCTTCCAGCGGGCAATGGCGTCGGTCGCGATCATCTCATAGGCGTGGCCGATATGGGGCGCGCCATTGGGATAGGAGATTGCGGTCGTGACGTAGAAGGGCTTGGCGGTCATTGGGGCTCGGAGGAAACGGAGGCGGTCATCGAAACATGCTTCCTGATCGCGTCGAAAATGGCGACAAGCGTCTGCTTCATATCCAGATTGATGCTGTCGGCCTCGGCGAAAAGGGCGTGTGCCTTGTCCCATAGCTCGTTGGCCGAGGCAAGGCGCATGCGGGAAGGCGGCTGCATGGCGGCATTGCGGGCTTCGTCGGCCATCCAGTCGTCGAGCATTTCGCGGGCGAAGCTGAGTTCGGGGCTTTGCGTATCGGCACCAAGGGCATCGGCGAGTTGCAGCGCAACCCCTGCGGGGTGCTGGGCGGGGTTGACCAGCCAGGCTTGCAGGGCGCCAAGCGCGGAGTCCGGCTCCAGCGCCAGGGTCTCGAAGGCCCGGCGCGGCCTGCCACCAGAAAGGCCTATGGCGCGGTCGAGTTCAGTCTGGCCGAGCGTGGCGTCGTGTTCCTGCAATATGGCGCGGACATCGCCGGCAGCGACGGGACGCAAAGCCAGGTTATGGCAGCGCGACTTGATGGTGGGCAGCAACTGGCCGGGGCGGTGGGAGACCAGCAGGAAGATGGTGTCGGCGGGCGGCTCTTCCAGCGTCTTGAGCAGGGCATTGGCGGCCGAGGGATTGCAATCGTCGATACTGTCGATGATGGCGACGCGGTGCCCCGCCCTGCCCCGGGTATGGTGCAGGCTGTCGCGCAGGTCCCTGACATCCTCGACGCGGATGACGGTATAGAAGCCCTTGCTGTCCTTGGGACGGCGGCGCAGCAGGAAAAGATTGGGATGGGACATGGCTCCCACCTGTTCCTCGACGCGGTGGGCATCCTCATCGCCTGTGGCTGACAGGATGGCGGCGGCCATTTCGAAGGCGAAGGTGGCCTTGCCGATGCCTTGCGGGCCATGCAGCAGGATGGCGCCCGGCAGGCGATGTTCGGCAAGCTGGTTGAGGATGGCGGCGCGTTGCGCATCATGCCCGCGCGCGCGCTGGCGGCGTTCGGGCAGCGCGATATCCTCGAGTGCGTCGGGATCGGTCACGCCTGGGACCCGCGCAGCAGTTCGGGAAAGCGCTGGGTGACGGCCTCCCAGATGGCGGCTTCCAAGGTGTCTTCGGACTGGGCGGCCGAGATGACGACGCAGCGGTCTGGATTGTCGCGCGCGATGGACAGGAAGCCGTCGCGCAACTTCTTGTGCCACTCGAGTTCTTCCTTCTCGAAGCGATCGCCGGTCAGCGCCAGCCCGTCCTCGATGGCGCGTTCGGCCACGCGCTTGAAGGCGGCTTCGGGATCCATGTCGAGGATGATGGTGAGATCAGGTGCATGGCCGTCCAGCGCCAGGGATTCGAGGCCGGCAATGAGCTTGTCGTCGACGCCACCGGTCAGGCCTTGATAGGCGCGGGTGGAATCGTGGAAGCGATCGGACAGGACCCAGGTGCCGTTGCGCAGATTGGGGGCGATGAGCTGGTTGACGTGGTCGAGCCGCGCCGCGGCGAAGAGGACGGCCTCGGCGCCCGGTCCCCAGCTTTCGGAGCGCCCCTGCAGGATGAAGGAGCGGATGGCCTCGGCCTTGGGCGTGCCGCCGGGTTCACGGGTGCGCACGGCCTCGATGTCATGCCGCTGCAGGTTTTGCAGCAGGCGCTTGACCTGGGTGGATTTGCCGACGCCTTCACCACCTTCGAAGGTGATGAAACGGGCGCGGCTGGCTTTGGAAGTCGGTGCCTCTTGCAACATGTCTTCCGGCTTCAATTGTCTCGGTCGGGGCCTGACCCGAGGGCTATGCACTTGGGGCGCGCTCGTCAAGTGAGGCTGGTGCGTGTGGGCTTGCCACGCATTTTACGAGCGCGGCCCCACCCCACCCTCAATCCCTCCCCATCAAGGGGAGGGAAGCCTGCTCGGTGGATGAGACTATATTGGACCACTGACATCACCCATGCGCCTCCCTCCCCCTTGTGGGGAGGGAACGAGGGTGGGGGTTGGGGAGCCCCGGTGGGTGTGGTGTCGCCACAAACTCACAGCCAGCCCAGGGCCAGTTGCTTCAGAGCGTCGGTGGCTTTGCGGACGAGGTCGCCCTCGCCCACCGTTTCGGCGGCGTAGAGGGGGGCGGTCTGGACGAGCTGGTCGTCGCAGAAGACGCGGAGTTCGGCGATCTGGTCGCCCTGCATGACCGGGGGTGACAATGGGCCGGTATAGTTCACCTGGGCGTTGAGGCATTTGCGCGAGCCGCGTGGCAGGTAGAGCGCCACTTCGCCTTTGCCGACCAGGCCGACGCTGGGGCTGCTGCCGCCATAGACATTGGCATAGGCGACGACGGCACCCTCTGGGTAAGCCGCGACGCGTTCGAAGGCGCGGGCGCCCCAGGTGATGAGCTTGCGGCCTTCCTCGGTGCGCTGGGCCATGGAGGTGAGGCCATGCAGCACGGCGACCAGCCGGCGGCCGCCTTCGTCGGTGGAGATGACCGAACCGTAGCCGGCGGCCTCGGTATGGCCGGTCTTGAGGCCATCGACGCCGATGCCCAGTTCCACCAGGGAGTTGCGATTGGGCTGCTTGATGCCGTTCCACTCCATCTCGGGTTCGGAGAAGTAGTGGTAATATTCGGGGAATTGCTGGATCAGATAGCGCGCCAGGTCGGCCAGGTCGCGGGCCGTGACATACATGTCCGGGTCCGGCAGGCCGGTGGGATTGGTGAAGTGGGAATCGGTGAGGCCGATATCCTCGCCCAGTTCGTTCATCATGGCGACGAAGCTGGTTTCCGAGCCGGCAATGCCTTCGGCCAGGATGATGGCTGCATCGTTGCCGGACTGGATGATGACCGAGCGGATCAGGTCTTCGACCGAAATCTGGGAATTGAGTTCGGCGAACATGGTCGAGCCGCCCGAAGCCGCGCCGCCGGTGCGCCAGGCATGTTCGGAGACAAAGAACATGTCGGCCATGCTCAGCCGGCCGCTGCGGATTTCATTGAAGACCACGGCTATGGTCATGAGCTTGGCCATGCTGGCCGGCTCCATCGGCAGGTCGGCATCCTTCTGGAAGATGACAGTGCCGGAATCCTCGTCCATCAGGATGGCGAATTTGGCTTTGGTGTCGAAATCGGCCTGCGCCAAGGCCGGCATGGTCAAGGCCAGCGTTGCGGCGAGAATTCGCAGGATTTTCTTCACGTTGCCCCCTCCTCCCGGTTCAATGCGAGCCCTGATCCCGATGTCATTCCCGCGAAGGCGGGAATCTACTCTTCATTAGACAGAATGGATTCCCGCCTTCGCGGGAATGACACAGTGATCGGACTGACAAATGACAGTTCGTCTATCAGTCCAACTTTAGATCATTGAGGCCGAGTTCGCGAGCCAGATCGAGAACATCGATGCGTGATACGCCCGGCTTGAGATGGGTCAGGGTCAAACGGGTGGCGGCGCGGCCGTTGACGGTAACGGCTTCCTCATCGACGGCGCCCAGCAGGGCGAAGCGCTCGGAGAGGGCTATCGCATTGCCCTGATCGGCGAAAATACCAAGGCCCAGCCTGATGTTACGGGCATCGGCATCGATGGACTGCACCCATTCGTCAAGGGCGCCGGCGCGGGTGGCCATGGCGGTTACGGCGGCGTGGGCGGTGCCGATGGCGGCATCCTGCTCCTGCGGCGTGGTGTCGGCGTAGGAGAAGAGGTTGCCGAAGAAATTGCCGGCGATGTCGGCGAGGCTGTTGGTGTTGTCGGCCTGGGCGAACTGGGTATTGCCGCCGCCGAAATCGGCCGGGCCGTTATAGGAGGCCATGAGCATGCGGGTGTCGTCGCCTTCGAGTGGCGCCGGCCCGACATATTCGGCCCTGATCTGGGTGTGGCCGTTGTTGACATATCCCAGCATGGACGCGGCCCGGTAGGACAGGTCCATGATGCGGCCCCGCATGTAGGGGCCGCGATCGTTGACGCGGACGATGACCGAGCGGCCATTGGCCTGGTTGGTGACGCGGACATAGGACGGCAGCGGCAGTGTGGGATGCGCGCCGGTGATCGCGTTGGCTGAGAAGATTTCCCCGTTAGCCGTTCTGCGGCCATGGAAATCGGCGCCGTACCACGAGGCGTCGCCGCTGGCGACATAGTCCGGCTGTTCGGCCGGCGTATAGACCTTGCCGCGCACGGTATAGGGCTTGCCGACCTGGTAGCGGCCGCCACCCTTGGGCGGATTGGGATTGGTGGTGACGCGGGGCGAAACGCCGACGCCATATTCGGAGGAGCTGAAGGCGGCGCGATTGACGGTGGCGCCGAGCCCGCCGCCGCAGGCAGCAATCATTGGTGCGATCAGGGCCGCGAGGGCGACAAAGCGGATGGCATGGCGCCAGGAGGTCGTCGTCACGGTACGCAAACTCTTACACTAAACTGACACTGCGAGCGCCGATCATAACGCGATGCGGGAACACTCGCAGCCAGTTAGCGGTTTTCTGGTTTCGGTGAGGTTAAAGGCAACAGACTGTTAGCATCGCGTGTAGCATTTGATGCCAATGCGTGACCGTTCGGGGATAAAAGCGACCCCATGGCGACCTTGCGCAATTGCAGATATAAAGATATCTTTATGTCACCGGATAGACGTTAGCCGAGGTATTTGGCGATGAGCCTGCATGATGAGCCCCATATCCCTGACTGGAACGAGGTCCGCCGCGCGCTGGCCAAGGCGGCGCGCGAGCGCATCCTGATTCTGGACGGCGCCATGGGCACCATGATCCAGCGGCTCAAGCTGACCGAGGAGAATTTCCGCGGCACCCGCTTCAAGGACTGGACGCTGCCGCTGCAGGGCAACAATGACCTGCTGGTTATAACCGAGCCCAAGGTGATCGAGGATATCCATTTCGATTACTTCATGGCCGGCGCCGATATCGCCGAGACCAATACGTTTTCGGCGACCTCGGTGGCGCAGGCGGATTATGCCTGTGAGGATGCGGTCTACGACATCAACTATCAGGGTGTGATGGTGGCGCGGCGGGCGGCGCAGCGGGCCGAGGCGGCGGATGGCCGGCGCCGGTTCGTCGCCGGGGCGCTGGGGCCGACCAACAAGACCTCGTCCATGTCGACCGATGTGACCAGCCCGGGCTTCCGCTCGATCACATTCGACCAGTTGGTAGAGGCCTATGGCGAGGCCATCCGGGGGCTGGTGGATGCGGGCGCAGACCTGCTGCTGTTCGAGACCATTACCGATACGCTCAACACCAAGGCGGGCATCTTCGCGGCGCGAAAGCTGTTCGACGAGCGCGGCATCGATGTGCCGATCATGATTTCGGGCACGATTACCGACCTTTCCGGCCGCACCCTCAGCGGGCAGACGCCGACGGCGTTCTGGTATTCGGTGCGCCATGCCAACCCGTTCACCATCGGGCTCAACTGCGCGCTGGGTGCCAATGCGATGCGGGCGCATCTGGGCGAGCTGTCCGATGTGGCCGACACATTCATCTGCGCCTATCCCAATGCGGGCCTGCCCAATGCGTTCGGGCAGTATGACGAGACGCCCGAATTCATGGCCGAGCAGATCGAGGGCTTTGCCGCGGCCGGCTATGTGAACATTGTCGGCGGCTGCTGCGGCTCGACGCCCGAGCATATCAAGGCGATTGCCGAGGCGGTGGGCAAGCACAAGCCGCGCGCGGTGCCGAGCGCAGAGAAATTCCTGCGGCTGTCGGGGCTGGAGCCCTTTACGCTGACGCCGGAAATTCCGTTCGTGAATGTGGGCGAGCGGACCAATGTCACCGGCTCGGCCCGCTTCCGCAAGCTGATCACGGCGGGCGACTATACCGCGGCGCTGGACGTGGCGCGGGACCAGGTGGCCAATGGCGCCCAGATCATCGACATCAACATGGATGAGGGGCTGATCGACTCCAAGCAGGTGATGATCGACTTCCTCAACCTGCTGGCGGCCGAACCCGATATCGCCAAGGTGCCGCTGATGATCGACAGCTCCAAATGGGAGGTGATCGAGGCGGGGCTCAAATGCGTGCAGGGCAAGGCGCTGGTCAATTCCATCTCGATGAAGGAAGGCGAGGAGCAGTTCCTGCATCATGCGCGGCTGGTGCGGGCCTATGGCGCGGCCGTTGTGGTGATGGCGTTTGACGAACAGGGCCAGGCCGACACGATCGAGCGCAAGGTTTCGATCTGTACGCGGGCCTACAAGCTTCTTACCGAGGAAGTTGGGTTCCCGCCGGAAGACATCATCTTTGACCCCAATGTGTTCGCGGTGGCGACGGGCATCGAGGAGCATAATGGCTATGGTGTGGCCTTTATCGAGGCCACCAGGCAGATCACCGATACCCTGCCCCATGTGCATATTTCGGGCGGTATCTCGAATCTGAGCTTCTCGTTCCGCGGCAACGAGCCGGTGCGCGAGGCCATGCATGCGGTGTTCCTGTACTATGCCATCCAGCAGGGCATGGACATGGGCATCGTCAATGCCGGGCAATTGGCGGTGTATGAGAGCATCGACCCCGAACTGCGCGAGGCCTGCGAGGACGTGATCCTCAACCGGCGCGAGGACGCGACGGACCGGCTGCTGGCACTGGCGGAGCGCTATCGCGGCACTGCGGGCAAGGAAGCTGCCGCCAAGGACATGAGCTGGCGCGATGGCACGGTCGAGGAGCGCATTTCCTATGCGCTGGTCAACGGCATTACCGAATTCATCGATGCCGATACCGAGGAAGCCCGCCAGAAGCTGCCGCGGCCGCTGCATGTGATCGAAGGCCCGCTGATGGCCGGCATGAGCGTGGTGGGAGACCTGTTCGGCTCGGGCAAGATGTTCCTGCCGCAGGTGGTGAAATCGGCCCGGGTGATGAAGCAGGCCGTGGCTTTGCTGCTGCCCTATATGGAGGCCGAGAAGCTCGCCAATGGCGGGGCTGCGGACGAACGCCAGAGCGCCGGCAAGGTGCTGATGGCGACGGTGAAGGGCGACGTGCACGATATCGGCAAGAATATCGTGGGCGTCGTGCTGGCCTGCAACAATTACGAGATCATCGATCTCGGCGTGATGGTGCCGGTGGCCAAGATCCTGCAGACGGCCAAGGACGAGAAGGTCGATATTATCGGGCTTTCGGGCCTGATCACCCCGTCGCTGGACGAAATGGTGCATGTGGCGGCCGAAATGGAGCGCGAAGGGTTCGACATTCCGCTGCTGATCGGCGGGGCGACGACCAGCCGCGTGCATACGGCGGTCAAGATCCACCCGCGCTACAATCTGGGCCAGGCCGTGCATGTGAACGATGCCAGCCGCGCCGTGGGCGTGGTGGGCAATCTGCTGTCTGATGACACTAAGGTCACGTTCATCGAGAATATCCGCGCCGAATATGCCAAGGCGGCGGCGGCGCATGAGCGGGCGGAAAACGAGAAGAAGCGGGTGCCGCTGGAAACGGCGCGCGCCAATGCGTTCAAGCCGGACTGGACCAGCTATGTGCCGCCCAGGCCGAATTTCCTCGGCACGCGGGTGCTGGAGGATTTCGACCTCGAAACGCTGGCCAAATATATCGACTGGACGCCCTTCTTCCAGACCTGGGAGCTCAAGGGCCGCTATCCGGGCATTTTGCAGGATGAGCGGCAGGGCGAGGTGGCGCGGCAATTGTTCGACGACGCGCAGCAGATGCTCAAGCAGATCATCGGCGAAAAGTGGTTCAAGCCCCGTGCCGTGGTGGGCTTCTGGCCCGCCAATGCTGATGGCGACGATATCCGGCTCTACAAGGACGAGGGCCGCAAGGACGAGTTGGGCAAGTTGTTCACGCTGCGCCAGCAACTCAGCAAGCGCGATGGCAAGCCCCATATGGCGCTGGCCGATTTCGTGGCGCCTGACGGCGTGCCCGACTATGTCGGCGGCTTCGTGGTGACGGCGGGCATCGAGGAAGTGGCGATTGCCGAGCGGTTCGAGCGGGCCAATGACGATTATTCGTCCATCCTGGTCAAGGCGCTGGCCGACCGCTTTGCCGAGGCCTTGGCCGAGGCGCTGCATGAGCGGGTGCGCAAGGATTTCTGGGGCTATGGCGCCGACGAAAGCTTTACGCCCGACGAGCTGATTGCCGAGACCTATCGCGGCATCCGCCCTGCCCCCGGCTATCCGGCGCAGCCCGACCATACGGAAAAGACCACTTTGTTCCGACTGCTCGACGCCGAGGAGAGTGTGGGCGTTGTTCTGACCGAGAGCTATGCCATGTGGCCGGGCTCATCGGTTTCCGGGTTCTATTTCAGCCATCCCGAATCCTACTATTTCGGCGTGGCCAAGGTGGAGCGCGACCAGGTGGCCGACTATGCGCGGCGCAAGAACATGGCCGTGAGTGAAGTGGAACGCTGGCTGGGGCCGATCCTGAACTATATTCCGGGGCCGGCGATCGTGGCGGCGGAGTGATGATGGTTCTTTCCCCGATGTTTCAGTCGACACCCTCCCCCTTGCGGGGAGGGATCAAGGGTGGGGGGTGTTTGGCCCAGATGCATTGTGGCTCCCGCCACCCCCTCCCAACCTCCCCCGTCGAGGGGGAGGTGCCGCTCAGTGGGTGGGGCGCGCATCGTGGCTCGTGTTGAACCCATCCCCGTGACCCTCGTCACCGAGCCGGGGCATCTGATACCGCTCGATGCCGAAACCGCGCTGCTCCGGCTGCCGGCCAATTCCGGGCATGGGCATGCCGATGGCGTGCAGTGCATTGCCTGTGCCATGCGGACCGATGTGCGGGCGCTGCTGTTCGACCTGCTGGAAGGCGCCAAGCAGGGCTTGCGGCCGGGTTTCAGCAAGGTCGTGGTGGATGCGAGCGCGGTGCCGGACAAGGCGCAGGTGATCGCGGCTTTGCAGGGCAAGCTGCCGGCGCAGGCGCTGCGGGACCATACGGTGGCACGGTTGTTTTACCTGGCCGGGGCGGCTTGAGCTAACTGTCAGGCAGTCGCAGCTCAGTGCCGTGTTTGGTCGAGGTGGTTCGCTAGAATGTATTGTGCGGCCTGCGAAAGAACCCGCTCGAACTCCGCGATCTGATCCTTTGAGGCGCCGAGCTTAGCCAAGTTGGGTGCGTCGCTTCGTATTCCTGCCACATACTCCGCCAATTGCTCCTCGAACGAGGCGCTCACAAAGATTTCATACGCCAACTGGGGAGCGCAGTCGTACACGCGCTCCCGCCTCCTAACCCGTGATCGGGCGGGATATCGAACGGCCATTTCCGGCGGCATAATGATCGGCACATAGCGGAATTCGCATTCGAAAGTGGCAAGTCCAGACTCTGCCAGCAATGTATTGAGCAGCGGTTCCATCGCCTTTCGGCAGATGTTCGCCGCTGGGAAGGCTAGCTTGTAGATCTCGAACGAAGCCCAGAAACGCATCGAACTTTCTAACCCGCAAACCGTACCAGCGGTGTATCGGCCCTGAGATAGAGCGGATGCTTGGGCGAGCCGTCGGCATTGGTCCCGAAGCACCATAATTCTACGCCGTCGGCCTTGAGGGCTTCGACGATTTCGTGACCAGCCGGCGCCAGCGCCTTGTTGAGCTTGCCGTGGCAGAGGACGACGCGCCCTGCTCCGCCAGCAGCCTGGCGGATGATGGGCAGGTTGGCGTCGGAAACGGCGACAATGCCCGGTTGGACCAGCATTTTCGGGTCGGTGGCGCGGTAGTCGCCGACATTGCATTTCACCATGCCGGAAAAGCCCTCGCGGCGGGCGAAGGTCCATTCGCGGGCGCAGGTGGGGTCGTCCACGGTCGCGTCGGCGGTGGAGGGGTTCATGCCGATGAAGAGGATATAGTGCTCGGGGAAAGCGTCGCCCAGCCAGCGGCGCATGCGCTGGCGATAGCGGGTATCCGCGCTCATCACCACGTCGCCATGCACGCCTTCGGCCAGGCGCAGGCGGACCTTGCCGCCGGGATCGTGGGCGGGAACGCTCATGCCGTCAGGTCGGTGGGGGGCACGAGGCCGTTGATCAGCGAGGCGGTGGTGATGGTGTTGGCGAGCAGGCAGGCAATGGTCATGGGGCCGACGCCGCCGGGCACCGGGGTGATGGCGGCGGCGACTGCAGCGGCCTCGGCATAGGCGACGTCGCCGACCAGGCGCGTCTTGCCCTCGCCGCGCTCGGGGGCGGGAATGCGGTTGATGCCGACATCGATGATGGTAGCGCCGGGCTTGATCCAGTCGCCGCGGATCATTTCCGGGCGGCCGACGGCGGCTATGACGATATCGGCGCCGCGGACGACGTCAGCCAGGTTCTTCGTCTTGGAATGGGCGACGGTGACGGTGCAGTTCTCGCGCAGCAACAACTGCATCATGGGTTTGCCGACGAGATTGGAGCGGCCGATGATGACGGCGTTGAGGCCGGAAAGCGAGCCGAGCTGGTCGCGCAGCAGCATGAGGCAGCCGAGGGGCGTGCAGGAAACCGGGCCCGGCAGGCCGATCTGCACCTTGCCGACATTGGCCGGGGTGAAGCAATCGACGTCCTTCGATGGGGCGATGGCCTCGATCACCTTGATGGGATCGATCTGTTTTGGCACTGGCATTTGCACAAGGATACCATGGACTTGACCGTCATTGTTCAGGCGATGCACGAGTTCGAGAAGGTCGGCCTCCGACGTATCCTCAGGCAGTTCGTGCTTGAACGAGGCCATGCCGACTTCGGCGGTCTGCTTGGCCTTGCTGCTCACATAGATCTCGCTGGCGGGATCGTGGCCGACAATGACCACGGCCAGGCCGGGGGTGATGCCGTGCTCGGATTTGAGGCGCTGCACATGGCCGGCGATACGGGTGCGCAGGCCCTCGGCGAAGCTCTTGCCGTCGATGATCTTTGCCGTCATGAGAACCTCCAAATCCGCTCTGCGGGCAGCAATAGAAAACGTGGCGGCGTTCGTCTACGGTCTTGCTGCGAAATGTCGGAGGCATGGTATGCCTGAGCAGAAGACCCGGCCCGATACCGGCGATGTCGATGAATTCCTGGAGCAACTGGACGATCCGGCCAAACGGGCGGACAGCTATCGGCTGATCGAGATGATGTCGGTGGTATCGGGCGAGCCCCCGGTGCTGTGGGGCACGATGATCGGCTTCGGGCGCTATCACTACCGCTATGCCAGCGGGCATGAGGGCGAGGCCTTTCTCATCGGCTTCGCGCCGCGCAAGGCGGAGTTCAGCATCTATCTGATGGGCACTTATATGCCCGAGGAGATCGCCCGGCGCGATGGATTGCTGGCCAGGCTGGGCAAGCACCGGATGGGCAAGGCGTGCCTTTATGTGAAGCGGCTCGACGATATCGACATGAATGTGCTGCGGGAGCTGGCGGAAATCTCGGTGGCGACGCTGCGGGCGGCCTATCCGGCAAAATAGAAAGACCGCAATGACATTGCTGTCATTGCGGTCTTGGGAATGCCTGCCGTCCGCACTGTTGAGGGCTTGGGGGACAAGCGGCCAGCGCGACACTCCTCATTCACCGGTTTGCATGGGTCGCTTGCCGTGCCAGTGAACTGCGTATGAAGATGGGAACTAATTGCGGCAAGAAAAGCGCCATCACACCGATGTGAAACCCGCGCGGCAAGGGGCGCGCAGTTGAAGCGGTGCCGCGAAGCTGTCATTCAAGATGGCTAGGTGCTGCGCGATAAGTAGCGCGATTCCACGACGACGCCGGCTCAATCCGGAGACGGCGATTTTGAAAGAGCAAGATGACCACGATCAGCCCGCCCCGCCTCGACAAGCAGTCCTTCACCGATCCGGAGAAGGCGTGGGAATACCTGGCCGAGCTCTATCATCGCAATACCGGCTTCATCCGCGGGCATCTGGAGGCGCTGACCAAGGGCGTGGTGCCGCCGGGGCGCGTGCGGGCGTGCTATCCGCAGGTGGAGGTGCGCTCGACCAGCTATTCGCGGCATGAAAGCACCCTGCCCTATGGGTTCCTGCATACGCCGGGGCTGTATCGCACCACGGTGACGGCGCCGGACCTGTTCCGCACCTATTACCAGGAGCAATTCACCGTCATCCTGAAGAACCATGGCGGCACGATCGATATCGGGGAATCCGATACACCGATCCCGCTGCATTTTGCCGTGGAAGCCAATGAGCGGATCGATGGCGAGGCGCTGAATGCGCTCAACATTCCGCTGCGCGACGTGTTCGACGCGCCGGACCTGGGCAATACGGATGACGAAATCGCCAATGGCACATTCGTGCCGCCGCGCGGCGGGCCGTATCCGCTGGCGGCGTTTACGGCGCCGCGGGTGGACTATTCGCTGTTCCGGCTGAGCCATTATACCGGCACGGATGCCAGCCATTTCCAGAATTTTGTGATCTTCACCAATTACGCCTTCTATATCGACGAATTCTGCCGGGTGGCGAAGGAGTATATGCGCTCGGGGCACGCCCATTATGAGAGCTTCATCGAGCCGGGCAATGTGGTGACCGACAATGCGCTGCGCGGGGGCAATGTGGCGGGCACGGCGCCGGTGCGGGCGCCGCAGATGCCGGCCTATCACCTGACGGCCGATCGCGGGCGCGGCATAACCATGGTCAATATCGGCGTGGGGCCAAGCAATGCCAAGACGATTACCGACCATATCGCGGTGCTGCGGCCGCATGCCTGGATCATGCTGGGGCATTGCGCGGGGCTGCGGAACAGCCAGGAACTGGGCGATTACGTGCTGGCCCATGCCTATGTGCGCGAGGACCATGTGCTCGATGCCGACCTGCCGCTGACCGTGCCGGTGCCGGCACTGGCCGAAGTGCAGGTGGCGTTGGAACAGGCGGTGCATGAAATCACCGAGACCGAGGGCATCGAGACCAAGAAGATCATGCGCACCGGGACGGTGGCGACCTTCGACAATCGCAACTGGGAATTGCGCGACCAGGTGGAGATCGTGCGCCAGCTCAGCCAGTCACGCGCTGTGGCGCTGGACATGGAATCGGCGACGATCGCGGCCAACGGGTTCCGGTTCCGGGTGCCGTATGGGACCTTGCTCTGCGTGTCGGACAAGCCGCTGCATGGCGAATTGAAGCTGCCGGGCATGGCTTCGGATTTTTATCGCACGCAGGTGAACCGGCATTTGCAGATCGGGCTGCGGGCGATGGAAATTTTGCGGGACCAGCCTGCGGAACGGCTGCATTCGCGCAAACTGCGGAGCTTTGCCGAGACGGCGTTCCAGTAGGCTAGGCTGTCATCTCGACAATGATCTTGCCGACATGGTCGCCTCCGCCGATGCGGCGGAGCGCGGCAGCCCCCTGCTCCAGCGGGAATACACTATCGATGACCGGCGTGATGACGCCGGCCGTGGCGAGGGCCGCGAGGTGATCGAGGTCGGCGGTTTTGGGCTGGTAGATTGCCAGGCCCATGCGCTGCTGCCGCGCGCGGCCGACGAGGTTGCCCAGGGCGACGACCTGCAGGATGCGGCCGAGACTGCCGCCGACCAGCGCCAGTGTGCCGCCCTCGGCCAGGGCGCGGCGATAGCCGAACACGGTCTGGCTGCCGACCATGTCGATGACAAAATCGTAGCGGGCACCGCTGCGGGAAAAATCGTCTCGCTGGTGGTCGATGAAATGATCCGCGCCGTGGGCCAGCACGGCCGGGCCCTTCAGCCCGCGGTCGACGCCGGTGACTGCGGCACCGGTGGCCCTGGCCATTTGAACGGCGAACAGGCCGGCGCCACCACCAGCCCCAACCACCAAAACACGCTGCCCGGCGCCCAGGCCGGGCCGCAGCTTGAGCGCCTCGTGCGCCAAAAGACCGGCCTGCGGCAGCGCCGCGGCGTGTTGGAAACTCAGTGTTTCGGGCTTGAGCGCCAGTGTTCTGGCAGGGGCGCAGACATAGTCGGCAAAGCCACCCCATTTGCCGGCCGTCAGATCGCCAAAGACGGCGTCGCCGATCGCGAGGGTGGTCACGTCAGGGCCGATGGCTTCGACGATCCCCGCAATGTCGGCGCCCAGAATGCGGAAGGGCGGGCGGAATGGCGCATCGATGCGCCCCAGCGGGCGACCGACGAGGCGATCCCAATCCCACGAATTGACCGAGGCGGCATGGACGCGCACCAGCACTTCACCAGGGCCGGGTTGCGGCCGGGGCATCTGCTCCAGCCGCAAAACCTGTTCGGGCGGGCCATATCTGTCATAGACGAGGGCCCGCATGGTGGTCATCGGTGCTAGCGGCCCTTGACCACCGAGTAGCCGGCATATTTCGCCGAGGTGCCGAGCTGTTCTTCGATGCGGATCAGCTGGTTGTACTTGGCCAGGCGGTCGGAACGGGAGAGCGAGCCGGTTTTGATCTGGCCGCAGTTCAGCGCGACGGCGAGGTCGGCAATGGTGGAGTCTTCGGTTTCGCCCGAGCGGTGGGACATGACCGAGGTGTAAGCGGCGCGGTGGGCGGTATCGACGGCGTTGAGGGTTTCACTGAGCGAGCCGATCTGGTTGACCTTGACCAGGATGGAATTGGCGACGCCCATCTTGATGCCCGAGACGAGGCGCTTGGTGTTGGTGACGAAGAGATCGTCGCCGACGAGCTGCACCTTGCTGCCGATGGCGTCGGTCAGGGCTTTCCAGCCATCCCAATCGTCTTCGGCCATGCCGTCTTCGATGGTGATGATGGGATAGCGGTTGGCCAGGTCTTCGAGGAAGCGGACGTTTTCTTCGGAAGAGAGCGACTTGCCCTCGCCCTTCATCTCGTATTTGCCGCCCTTGTAATATTCGGTGGCGGCGCAATCGAGGCCAAGGAACACGTCTTCGCCCGGCTTGTAGCCGGCTTTTTCGATGGAGCGCATGATGAAGCCCAGCGCATCCTCGGCGGAGCCCAGGTTCGGCGCGAAACCGCCTTCGTCGCCGACATTGGTATTGTGGCCTTCGGCCGAGAGGCCCTTCTTGAGGGTATGGAAAATCTCGGAGCCGATGCGGACGGCATCGGCCAGGTTTTCCGCGCCGGCCGGCAGGATCATGAATTCCTGCATGTCGATGGGGTTATCGGCATGTTCGCCGCCATTGATGATGTTCATCATCGGCACGGGCAGGACATGGGCGTTCGGCCCGCCGATATAGCGGTAGAACGGCAATTCGCTGGACTCGGCAGCGGCCTTGGCCACGGCGAGCGAGACGCCGAGAATGGCGTTGGCGCCGAGGCGCGACTTGTTGGGCGTGCCATCGAGATCGATCATGGCCTGGTCGACGGCGAGCTGGTCGAGCGCGTCCATGCCCTGGATTTCATCCGAGATGGCCGTGTTGACGTTTTCGACGGCCTGGGTGACGCCCTTGCCATTGTATTTCGGACCGCCATCGCGCAGCTCGACGGCTTCATGGGCGCCGGTGGAGGCGCCCGAGGGCACGGCGGCGCGGCCGAAACTGCCGTCGTCCAGCACCACATCGACTTCGACCGTGGGATTGCCGCGGCTGTCATAGATCTGGCGGCCGGAGACGTGGATGATTGAAGACATGGTGCGCCCTTCCCGATTGGGTTCTGTCGGTGTGTTGGCCTTCTCCTAGACGCGGGGCGTGACAAGTAAAAGAGGGCGGCACAAAAAAATGCCGATTGGCCGGCTTCCGGGGCGGTCGGGCGATTGATCCATGGGTGGTTTATCGTTAATACGGGATGCTTCCCGGAGGAACCATGACCACGCAGTTCATCAAGCAGGTTGCCCATGCCTGCATCTTCGCGCACGACCTGGAAAAGACGGCCAATTTCTATCGTGACGCGCTCGGTATCGAGAAGGCGTTTGACTTCAAGCGCGGTGAGGACTGGATCGGGTTCTATATGGACCTGGGCGCGCGCACCTTTATCGAGGTGTTCCGCAAGGGGGGAATCGCGCTTCGCCGAGACCGACCAGATCAACCATATCTGCCTCGAGACCGAGGATTTGGACGGGCTGATCGCCCATGTGCGGGCGCAGGGCGTCGACATCACCGACAAGAAGCTGGGCGCGGACGGGACGTGGCAGGCCTGGACCAAGGACCCCAATGGCGTGAAGCTGGAGATTTTCCAGTATACGGGTGACAGCATGCAGTTTGCGCCGAAGGGCGGGGTTTGCCAGGTGAACTGGTAGGCGGCGGCTTTCCCGAGTTCGGTGATCGTGGCTCACCCCCACCCTCACTCCCTCCCCACAAGGGGGAGGGAAGCCTGTCCGGTGGGTTGGGCCACCGACGTTGCCCATGCGCCTCCCTCCCCATGATGGGGAGGGATTGAGGGTGGGGTGGGGCCGCAAGCCCTGAGACAGCAAACGGGCCAGTACCGAGCGTTCGCCAAGTGTCGCAACATCTCGGGATGGGCCCCGGCTCAAGGCCGGGGTGACACCGTGGATGTGGGGGCCGCAGCGATACCCCCTACTCTTCCCGCTTGTGGCCGTCGATATGCTTGTCCGCTTGCGCCTTTTCGGCCGCCTGCTTCAGCTTTTCGGTCTTGGTGCGGCCGAACAGGATGCGGTTCTGTTCGGCCTGCGCTTCCTTGCCGGCGCGGGCCTTCTGCTTGCGGGCGTTGCGGAGATTGATGATCTCGGCCATGGCGCTCGCGTCAGACCAGGCGGCTCTGGTCCATCGCGGCGGCGATGAAGCTGGCGAAGAGCGGGTGGGGTTCGAAGGGCTTGGATTTCAGCTCGGGGTGGAACTGCACGCCGATGAACCAGGGATGGTCGGTGCGCTCGACGATTTCGGGCAGCTTGCCATCGGGCGAGACGCCGGAGAACAGCAGGCCATTCTTTTCCAGCACCTTGCGGTAATCCATGTTCACTTCGTAGCGGTGACGATGGCGCTCGGAAATGCGGGTGGAGCCGTAGATGTCGGCAACGCGCGAGCCGCGGGTGAGCTGGGCCGGATAGGCGCCGAGGCGCATGGTGCCGCCGAGATCGCCCTCGGACGAGCGGCTTTCCTTCTCGTTGCCCTTGGTCCACTCGGTCATCATGCCCACGATCGGCTCCTTGGTGGGGCCGAATTCGGTGGAGGAGGCCTGCTTGATGCCGGCGGTGTTGCGGGCGGCCTCGACGCAGGCCATCTGCATGCCGAAGCAGATGCCGAAATAGGGCACGTCCTTGACGCGGGCGAAGCGGGCCGCCTCGATCTTGCCGGCCGAACCGCGTTCGCCGAAGCCGCCCGGCACCAGGATGCCGTGGACATGTTCGAGATAGGGCGCGGGGTCGTCGCGCTCGAAGACTTCGCTATCGATCCATTGCAGGTTGACCTTGACCTTGTTGGCGATGCCGCCATGGGTCAGGGCTTCGGAGAGCGACTTATAGGCGTCCTTGAGGCCGGTATATTTGCCGACAATGGCGATATTGACCTCGCCCTCGGGATTGTGCAGGCGGCGGGACACGTCGTCCCACGCGCTGAGATCGGGCTCCGGCGCGTCGGTGATGCCGAACGAGGCCAGGATTTCGCGGTCCAGGCCTTCCTTGTGATAGGCCAGCGGCACGTCGTAGATCGAGCCGACATCGAGGCCCTGGATGACGGCACTTTCGCGGACGTTGCAGAACAGGCTGAGCTTCTTCTTTTCGCCCTCGGGAATGGGGCGGTCGCAGCGGACCAGCAGCACGTCGGGGGCGATGCCGATGGAGCGCAGCTCCTTGACCGAATGCTGGGTCGGCTTGGTCTTGAGCTCGCCGGCGCTGGGAATGTAGGGCATCAGGGTGAGATGCAGGTAGCAGGCGTGGTTGCGCGGCAGGTCGTTGCCGAGCTGGCGGATGGCCTCGAAGAAGGGCAGGCCTTCGATGTCGCCCACCGTGCCGCCGATCTCGACCAGCACGAAATCGAAGTCGTCATTGCCTTCGATGACGAAATTCTTGATCGCGTCGGTGACGTGCGGGATGACCTGCACGGTGGCGCCGAGATATTCGCCGCGCCGTTCCTTGGCGAGAATGTCGGAATAGATGCGGCCGGTGGTGATGTTGTCGCGCTTGGTGGCGGCGCGGCCGGTGAAGCGCTCGTAATGGCCCAGGTCGAGGTCGGTCTCGGCACCGTCATCGGTGACGAAGACTTCGCCGTGCTGGGTGGGCGACATGGTGCCCGGATCGATGTTGAGATAGGGGTCGAGCTTCCTCAGGCGGACCTTGTAGCCGCGCGCTTGCAGGACTGCGCCGAGCGCCGCCGATGCAAGACCTTTACCCAATGAGGAGACCACGCCTCCGGTGATGAATACGTACCGAGCCATGGGCGTTCACCTTAATCACATCAGCGTCGATTCGTAGAGCGCGCAACCCGCTCTACACAAAGAAGAAGGGGATGTTTCCATCCCCCTCTTTTGGTTCGCCTTGCGGCGGTCAGTTGGTCGCCGGCGCAGCCGGTTCGTTGGTCGGCGTTTCCTGCGGCGCGTCGGGCACCGGCAGGTCGCTGGCCGCGTCGGGGGTCGCGGCATCGGCAGCGGGAGCCTCGGGGGCCGGCGCGGTTTCCGTGGTGGGAACCGGCAGGTCGGACGTTTCGGGCTGCAGGGCATTGAGCGCGTCGAGCACGTTGGTCGGCGCGGTGCCGTCCTCGGTGGTAGTGGCGCCTTCGAGAATGCCGGATGTGCCGCGATCGAGTTCGGACAGAACCGTCAGGCCAATGGCCGTGGCGAAGAACAGGACCGCCAGAATCGCCGTGGTGCGGGTGAGCAGGTTGGCCGAGCCGCGCGCGGTCATGAAACCGCCGCCGCCACCACCACCAATGCCCAATGCCCCGCCCTCGGAGCGCTGCAGCAGGATCACTGCAATCAGCGCCAGGACGATCAGCAAATAGGCCACAATCAGGACGTTCGCCATTGTGTCTTCTTGTCTATAGGTCAGTCAAAGGATGGCGCGTCTTACACGCCTCGCGCAGCAAATGCCAGAGGCCAGGGCCAT
Organism: Devosia ginsengisoli; assembly: GCF_007859655.1. NCBI lineage: Bacteria > Pseudomonadati > Pseudomonadota > Alphaproteobacteria > Hyphomicrobiales > Devosiaceae > Devosia > Devosia ginsengisoli. The sequence goes on along the minus strand of NZ_CP042304.1, from coordinate 1,071,497 downwards.
TTTCCGGCCCTGTCCACGGCACCCGCGTATCACACGGCGGAGATAATGGTAGCGAAGTCCTTTGCCAAGAGGCTGGCGCCACCGACAAGGCCGCCATTGACGTTTGATATGGCCAGGATTTCGCGGGCATTCTGCGGCTTGAGCGAGCCGCCATAGAGAATGTGGATCGCCTGCCCCTTGTCGCCGAAGCGGGTCACCAACTGGCGGCGGATGGCGTCATGCATCTGGGCGATGTCGTCATTGCTGGGGGTGCGGCCGGTGCCGATGGCCCAGACCGGCTCGTAGGCGACGATGACATCGTGCTGGCCGGCGGCGTCGGGGATGGAGCCAGCGAGCTGGCTGACAACGACAGATTCGGCGCTTCCGCCATCGCGTTCGGCTTCGGTCTCGCCGACGCAGATGATGGGCTTGAGGCCGGCGCCGATGGCGGCTTCGGCCTTGGCACGCACGATATCATCGGTTTCGCCATGGGCGGCGCGGCGTTCGGAATGACCCACAATGACATATTGGGCGCCGGCATCGGCCAGCATGCCGGCCGCGATATCGCCGGTATGGGCGCCCGAGGCGGCGGGGTGGCAATCCTGCCCGCCGGCCAGGATGCCTGACGTGGCGCCCTGGCGGGCCACGGCCGCCAGGATGGTGGCGGGCGGGCAGATGACCACGATGGCGCGGGGTGCCTCGCCTGCCGTCATCATCTCCGCGAGGGCGGTCAGCTCGTCCAGCGAGGCCCGCAGACCGTTCATTTTCCAGTTCCCTGCGATCAGCGGCGTTATTGTCGTTGTCACTCTTTGCTCCTGCTGCCTCTTGCACCGGGGCAAGGTTTGCCCTAACCCCGGCTGTCAAAATGGATTACTAGTGCCCTCCCGCCCACGCGGTAAAGCCTGGTGTTGCCCAACTGGAACGTCTCAGATGCTCGATAGTTTGCGTGTTTTTGCAAAATCCTGGCCCGGCAAGATCATGGGGGGCTTCCTTCTGGTCGGGCTGGCGGGCTTCGGCATCAACAATGTCATTGCCGACCTGGGCAGCAATACGGTGGCCAAGGTGGGCGGCGAGGACATTACGTCGCGCCAGTTCCTGCGGGCCTATCAGAGCCAGTTGAACCAGGTGGCCCAGCAGATCGGCTCGGTGCCGACGGCGCAGGATGCCATGAGCCTGGGTATTCCTTCCATGGTGCTGCAGAACCTGGCGCAGGACGCGGCGCTCGACCAGATGGCCGGCGATTTCGGCCTTGGCGTGTCGCAGAGCAAGCTGAGCGAGATGCTGCGCGAGGATCCCTCGTTCCAGAATGCGCTGGGCGCGTTCAACCCGGCCAGCTTCACGCAGGTGCTGCAGATGAGCGGGCTGACCGAAGCGGAATATTTCGAGGACAAGAGCGACGAGGCGCGGCGCCAGCAACTGATCCTGAGCCTGTTCGGCGATACGCAATTGCCGGCGACGGCCTCGAACCTGATCAACCGGTATGTGGCCGATCAGCGCACGATCGAATATTTCGCGCTGAACGAGACCAATATCGACTCGGTAGCCGAGCCGACCGAAGGAGAACTGGCCGCCTATCTGAGCGAGCACCAGGCCGAGTTCCGCACTGTCGAAACACGCAATGTGCAAATGCTGCGCCTGTCGACGGCGGACCTTGCCGCGACCAAGACCATTGCCGAGGACGCCATTGCGGCCGAATACGAGCGGACCAAGACCACGCTGAGCAAGGCCGAGCGCCGGACCATCCAGCAGGTGGTGCTGAATGCCGACCAGGTTGCCGCTTTCGAGGCGGGGCTGGCCGCGGGCACGCCATTCGAGACGCTGGTGAGCGATGCCGGCCTTACGCCCACCGACCTGGGTACGCTGGCACAGGCCGATATCAATGATGCAAGCCTGGCCAGCGCTGCTTTCGGGTTGGCCGATGGTGGCTTTGCCGTCATCGATGGCGTGGCCGGCAAGCGGGCCGTACATGTCTCGGCCGTGGAGGCCGGTGGCGTTCCCACGCTGGACGAAGTGCGCGACCAGGTCGCCAATTCGCTGGCCATGAGCGAGGCGCGGAACGAACTGGCCGATATTCAGGACCAGATCGAGGAATTGCGCGCCGCCTTCCGCCCGCTGACCGAAATCGCCCAGCGCTTCGGGCTCGACCTCTATGAGGCCGACGTGACGTCGGGCGGGGCCGAGCTGAGTGTGATCCCCGATCTCGCCGCCGAGGACCGCACGCGCGTGACCCAGGCCATCTTCAAGGCCGAAGAAGGCGCGCTGACCGCCGCCCTGCCGCTGGCGGGCAATGGCAATCTATGGTTCGACCTCAACGCTATCGAGCCGGCGCGCGACCAGACGCTGGACGAGGTGCGCGACAAGGTGGCGGAGACTGTCATGGCCGAACGGGTCAACAATGCCATCATGGCGGCCCAGCAGGATGCGGTGACCCGGCTGGACAATGGCGAGGCGATTGCCGACGTGGCAGCGTCCTACAACCTCTTCCCGCAGCTCAGCGCGCCGTTTGCCCGCTTCGGCTCGGAAGACGGGACGATCGACAGCGCCGTGGCCACGGCGGCCTTTGCCGGCGACGCCAGCCATCATGGCTCGGCGGTGAGCCAGGCGGGCGAATTCATCGTCTTTGCGGTGACCGACCTGACCGCAGCCGAGGGCCCGCTGGAGGAGGCGGCCAATGCGAGCCTGGAAAACGAGGCGCGCGTCGGCATCTATGGCGAGTTCGTGACCGCGGTGCGCGACGATGCCCGCCTGGTCGTCAACCAGCAGGCCCTGCAACAGGTGCTGCAACTCGATACCGGCCTGTAATCGGCAGGCCGGACTTCACCCCAGACTGGACACGATAACGATGGGCGACGACTTCTATCAGCGCTTCTCCGAGCAATACGATGCTGGAAAATCGCAGATCGTCTGGCGTCGCATCGTGGCGGACCTCGAAACGCCCATCGGGACCTATCTGAAGTTGGCGCAGGGGCGCAGGAACACGTTCCTGCTCGAATCGGTGCAGGACGGGACGACGCGCGGCCGCTATTCCATCATCGGCAGTCAGCCGGATGTGATGCTGAAGGTCGAGGCCGGCACGGCATCAATCAACCTGAAAGCGCAGATCGACGAGACGGCATTCGAGCCCCTGCCCGACCTGCCGCTCGACGCGCTGCGAAACCTGGTGGCGGACAGCAAGATCGAGGTGCCGGAAGGCCTGCCGCCGCAATCGGCGGGCATCTACGGGTTCCTGGGCTATGAAATGGTCCGCTATATGGAAGTGTTGCCCGACAGCAATCCGGACCATTTGCAGACCCCCGAAGCCATGCTGATGCGGCCGTCGCTGCTGGCGATCTTCGATACGCTCAAGGACGAGCTCTATTTCACCGCGCCGGTGTATGTCCGATCAGGTGTGTCGGCCAGGCAGGCCTATGAAGCGGCCGAAGCGCGGATCGACGATGCCATTGCCCGGCTGACGCAGGCCATGCCGGCAGCCCCGGCTTTGCCCGACCTCGAATCCATCGCCGTCACCAGCAATACGTCGAAGTCCGAGTATTTCGACATGGTAGCCAAGGCGAAGGACTACATCACGGCCGGGGACATTTTCCAGGTGGTGCTGAGCCAGCGGTTCGAGGCGGATTTCACCCTGCCCCCGACGGCGCTCTATCGGGCGCTGCGACGGACCAATCCCAGCCCCTATATGTATTTCCTCGATTTCGGGGATTTTTCGGTGGCCGGGTCGAGCCCGGAAATCCTGGTGCGGGTGCAGGATGGGGAAGTGACCATCCGGCCGATCGCCGGGACGCGCAAGCGCGGCGCGACGCCGACGCGGGACCAGGAACTGGCGGCCGAACTGCTGGCCGACCCCAAGGAACTGGCCGAACACCTGATGCTGCTCGACTTGGGCCGCAATGATGTGGGACGGGTGGCCAAGACCGGTACCGTCAAGGTTACGGACAAGTTCTTCCTCGAATATTATTCGCATGTCATGCACATCGTTTCCAATGTGGTGGGCGTGCTCGATCCGAAATATGACTTTGTCGATGCGCTGTCGGCCGGGTTCCCTGCGGGCACGGTTTCCGGGGCGCCCAAAGTGCGGGCGATGGAGATCATCGACGAGCTGGAAAAGTCGCGGCGCGGCATCTATGGCGGCTGCGTGGGCTATTTCGGCGCTGACGGCACGATGGATACCTGCATCGTGCTGCGCACGGCCATTCTCAAGGATGGCAAGCTCTATGTGCAGTCGGGCGCCGGGATCGTGGCCGACAGCAAGCCGGAGCTGGAACAGCTCGAATGCGAAAACAAGGCCCGCGCCCTTTTCAGCGCCGCCGAGGAAGCGCTACGCTATGCCGGCGAGGCGAGGATCGGGCAATGAGCGTGCGCGTGGCGGTCGCCTTGTTGGCTCTAGGTTCCGCGTCAGGTGCCGGAGCGTCCGAAGCTGCTTTCTGTGATGCCTTGCGCATCATCGAGAGGGATATTCGCCAGGACTTTGCCGATGACGGTCGCGCTAGTGTGTACCCGCCCAGCGACGCGCTGGACTTGCTCGTCGGAACGGAAGTGACTGGGTTTGCGGCGGACTACTGCGGCTCACCGACGTTCGAAGTCCTTGAAACTCATGGCCTTCAAACGTACTCATGGGACGTGATGGCGATGGGCCTTCAGTTCTCGATCAAGGATGGCCTTGTGACCGAGGCAGCCGTGAGGAGCAAGCCGTAATGGCGCGGGTGATCTTTCAACATCGATGGCGGAACTGGTTCTGAACACTGAACCAATTCCCAACAGCCGCGCTGGAGCCAACCAATGACCCGCACGCTCGTCATCGATAATTACGACAGCTTTACCTACAACCTCGTCCATTTCCTGGGCGAACTGGGCGCCGATATCACGGTGCATCGCAACGACAAGATCACGCTGGACGACATCGCCGCCATGGCGCCGGAGGCCATCGTGCTGTCGCCCGGGCCCTGCACGCCCAATGAGGCAGGGATATGCCTTGCGCTGATCGACCGCTTCAAGGGCGAAATACCCATGCTCGGCGTGTGCCTGGGGCATCAGGCGATCGGCCAGGCCATGGGTGGCGACGTGGTCCGCGCGCCCCATCTCGTGCATGGAAAGACCAGCAAGATCCACCATGGCGGCAAGGGCCTGTTCCGTGGGCTCAACAACGACTTCGAGGCGACGCGCTATCACAGCCTGATCGTCAGGCAGGACACATTGCCCGACGTGCTGGAAGTGACGGCCAGTACCGATGACGGGCTGATCATGGGGATGCAGCATAAAAGCCTGCCGGTGCATGGCGTGCAGTTCCATCCGGAAAGCATTGCCAGCGAGAATGGCCATGCCCTGCTGCAGAACTTCTTGAACCTCGCCCGTGACTTCAACCAGAAGCGAGCCGCATGATGGATATCAAGGCAGCCCTCGGCAAGATTGCCGACAACAAGGACCTGACCGGCGAGGAAATGCGCAGCGTGATGCGCATCATCATGGCCGGCGAAGCCACGCCGAGCCAGATCGGCGCCTTCCTCATGGGCATGCGCATCAAGGGCGAGACGGTGGGCGAAATCGCAGCCGCGGTGTCGATCCTGCGCGAGCAGATGATCCCGGTCGAAGCGCCTGACGATGCGATAGACATTGTCGGTACGGGCGGGGATGGGGCCGGTGCGCCCAATATTTCCACCCCGAGCGCCTTCGTGGTTGCAGCGGCAGGGGTTCCGGTGGCCAAGCACGGCAATCGGGCGCTGTCATCGAAGGCTGGATCGTCGCAGACCATCGAGGCCTTGGGCGTAAAGCTCGACCTCAGTCCTGCGGAAATTTCGCGCTGTTTGCAGCAGGCGGGCATCGGCTTCATGTTCGCGCCAAGCCACCATCCGACGATGCGCCATGTGGGGCCGTCGCGCGCCGAAATGGGTGTGCGCACGATGTTCAACCTGCTTGGCCCGCAATCCAACCCCGCTGGCGTGCGCCGCTATCTGCTGGGCGTTTATGCGCGGGAATGGGTGGAGCCGGTTGCAGCCGCCTTGCAGGCCAATCGGGTCGTCAAGGCATGGGTGGCGTGCGGCAGCGACGGGCTGGACAAACTGACCATCTCCGGCCCTAGCTTCGTCGCGCAGATCGCGAATGGCGACTTGCGCAGCTTCGAGGTGACGCCCGAGGATGCCGGCCTGCCACGGGCCGATCCCGGTGAACTGGTGGGCGGCGATGCTGAAGAAAACGCCGCTGCAATCCGGGCTGTGCTGGATGGGGCGCCGGGCGCCTATCGCAATGCGGTATTGCTGAATTCTGCCGCGGCGCTGATCGTCGCCGACCGCGCTCAGGACCTGCGCGAAGGAGCCGGCATTGCCGCCGAAATGATCGACACTGGCAAGGCCAAGGACACACTCGCCCGCCTCGTGGCGGTTTCGAACGGACGAGATTGATGAGCGATATTCTGCAGCAGATCGAGGTCTATAAGCGCGAGGAAATCGCCGCCGCCAAGAGCATGCGGCCCTGGGCCGAAGTGGTGGCGCAGGCGCATGACCAGCCGGCGCCTCGTGGTTTCCTCAGGGCCATCAAGGCCAAGCGGGCGGCGGGGCAGTATGCGCTGATCGCCGAGGTGAAGAAGGCCAGCCCGTCCAAGGGGCTGATCCGCGCCGATTTCGATCCGGCCGAGATTGCGCGGTCCTACGAGATGGCGGGGGCGGCTTGCCTCTCGGTGCTGACTGACCGGCCGAGCTTTCAGGGCTCGCCGAGCTATCTGATCGAGGCGCGGGCGGCGACCAACCTGCCGGTTCTGCGCAAGGACTTTCTGTTCGAGACCTATCAGGTGGCCGAGGCGCGGGCCTGGGGCGCCGACTGCATCCTCATCATCCTGGCCGCAGTGGGCGACGACGTGGCGCGCTATCTGCTCGACGCGGCGGAAGAGTGGAAGATGGATGCCCTGGTGGAGGTGCATGACCAGCTCGAACTGGACCGGGCGCTGGGGCTGGGCGCCGAATTCATCGGCATCAACAATCGCAACCTGCGGACGTTCGAAACGACGCTGGATACATCCATCAGCCTGGCCGGGGGCGTGCCCAAGGGCACGTTGCTGGTGAGCGAGAGCGGCATTGTGAACCACGAGCATGTGCGCAAGCTCAACCAGGAGGCCGGCATCGGCACGTTCCTGGTGGGGGAAAGCCTGATGCGGCAGGCGGATGTGGCGGCAGCCACCCGCGCCCTGCTGATGGGCGCACCGGAAACCGTGCGCTGATGGCGCAGGGGCTGACTCACCTCAACGACCGCGGCGAAGCCCATATGGTCGATATCGGTGATAAACCGGTTACGCGTCGGCGGGCGGTGGCCGAGGCGTCTGTTCTGGCGGAACCGGCGACGGTGGAGGCTCTGCTGTCGGGCAGCGGCAAGAAGGGCGATGCCATTGCCACGGCGCGGATTGCCGGGATCATGGCGGCCAAGAAGACCGCCGAGCTTATCCCGCTGTGCCATCCGCTGGCCTTGACGCGGGTGACGGTGGAGATCGAGGCAATGAACGGGGTCTCGGGCCTGCATGTCGTCGCTACGGCCGAGACGGTCGGCCAGACCGGCGTCGAAATGGAGGCGCTGACGGCGGCTTCGGTGGCGGCGCTGACGCTCTATGACATGGGCAAGGCCATGGAAAAGGGCATGACCATTACCGATGTGCGGCTGGTGGAGAAGTCGGGCGGCAAATCCGGCGATTTCTTGCGCGCATGAACCTCCTCCCCGTGGATGATGCCATAGCCGCCATCCTGCGGCGCGTGCCCGAGCCGGTGGCGGAGACTGTGCCGCTGGCCGAGGCGGCGGGGCGCGTGCTGCTGGCGCCACTGGTGGCGCGGCATGACCAGCCGCCGTTCAATGCCAGCGCCATGGACGGCTATGCCATGCGGGCGGTGGACGTGACCGCGGGGCATCGGCTGAGGGTTGTCGGGATCTCGCAGGCGGGTGCGGGCTTTGCCGGCGCGGTGGGCGCTGACGAGGCGGTGCGCATCTTTACCGGGGCGCCGGTGCCCGATGGGGCCGATACCGTCATCATGCAGGAGGAGGCGGTGGTAGACGGGGATTTCGTCTCCTTCACCGCCCCTCCCAGGCTGGGCCATAGCATCAGGCCGTTGGGCAATGACTTTGCGCGCGGGCAGACCCTGGTCGAGGCCGGCATGCTGATAGCGCCGATGCAACTGGCCGTGGCGGCGGCGGCCAATGCGGCAACGCTGACCGTGGCGCGGCGACCGCGCATTGCGCTGCTGGCGACGGGGGATGAACTGGTGCTGCCCGGCGCGGAGCTGGGGCCGGACCAGATCGTGGCGTCCAACAGTTTTGGGTTGCGGCCATTGCTGGCGCCCTATGCTGCCGATGTGATCGACCACGGGATTGCGCGGGACGACCGGGATGCGTTGCGGGGCAAGCTGGAGGCGGTGTTTGCCGGGGCGCCGGATGTGGTGGTCACCACCGGCGGGGCCAGCGTGGGCGACCACGACATCGTGCAGGACATTCTGCTCGAACTGGGCGTGACGCTGGATTTCTGGCGCATCAATATGCGGCCGGGCAAGCCGCTGATGTTTGGCACGCGTGGAAAAACGCTGATCTTCGGGCTGCCGGGCAATCCGGTTTCGGCGATGGTCACGGCGCTCGTATTCATCCGGCCGGCCTTGCGGGCCTGGCTGGGCTATACGGGGGCGACCACCTGGCGGCTGCCGCTGGCCGCGGCGACGCCGCCCAATACGGCGCGGCGGCATTTCATGCGGGCGCAGCTGGTGCATGGGACCAATGGCCCGGCTTTGCTGCCGATTGCCCAGACGGATAGCGGGCATACGTCATCGCTGGCGCATGCCGACATGCTGATTGTGCAGCCCGAGCATGATCCGGGGCAGAAGGCCGGGGCGATTGTCGAGGCGTTGGCGATCGACGCGTTTTAGTGTGCGTGGCCTACCCCCACCCTCACTCCCTCCCCACAAGGGGGAGGGAAGCCCGCTTTGTGGCTAAACCATCATTGGACCACTGACCGCGCCCATGCGCCTCCCTCCCCTTGATGGGGAGGGATCGAGGGTGGGGTGGGCAACATGCGCTGAACCCTAGGTCGTCGGCTGCAATTCCACGCCGAGCCCGGCCAGCATGTCCCAATATTCGGGGTAGGTCTTGCCGGTGCAGGCGGGGTCGAGAATGGTGATGCCGGACAGTTTCAGGCCCGCCAAAGCGAAGCTCATGGCGATGCGGTGGTCGTGATAGGTCTCGATGCGGGCCGGGCGGCTGCGCGCGGCCAGATTTGGATCCGCCGCAACCACCAGATCGTCCCCCTCCTCCGTGCCCAGGCCCGGCAGGATGCGGTTGAGTTCGTTGGCGACGGCGCGGATGCGGTCGGTTTCCTTGACGCGCAGATTGGCGATGCCGACGAAGCGGACGGGACGATTGTTGGATGCCGCCAGCACGGCCAGCGTCGGCACGGCGTCCTGCATCTGGCTGCCGTCGATGATGGCGGGCATGTTGGGGAATTGGGCGATGACGGCCTGGGCGGCGGCGTCGGGCTGGGTGAAGGCATCGGCGGCAACGCCGAGGTCGATCCTGCCGCCGGTCAGCGCCTCGATTCCCCAGAGATAGGTGGCGGCCGAAGCATCGGGCTCGATGCGGAAATCAGTGGCAGAGTAGCCGGTGGGCTGGACCAGCCAGGTGCCGGCATCAAGCTGTTCCACCTCGGCGCCGAATGCCCGCATGGCGGCCAGCGTCAGGTCGACATAGCCGCGGGCGCCGATATCCTTGCCCGTCAGCGCCACGGTGATGGCGCCATGGCCCAAAGGCGCGGCCATCAGCAGGGCCGAGACATATTGGCTGGAGAGGCCTGCATCGATCTCGACGCGGCCCGAGCCGAAGCTGCCATTGCCGTGAATGGTCACCGGCGGACAACCGGTGGGGCAGATGGCGTCGATGCCGAGCGAGCGGAGCGCTGTGACCAGCGGGCCGATCGGGCGCAGGCGCATTTCCTCGTCGCCATCGACGATGACCGCGCCATCGACGGTGGCGACGGCGGCGGTAAGGAAGCGGGTGGCGGTGCCGGCATTGCCGAGGAAAAGCGGGCCGGAGGGCTGCTGCAGGCGGCCGATGCTGGTGACGGTGAAGCTGGTGGCGTCAGGCTCATCCACCGTAACGCCCATTTGCCGCAAAGCGGCGGCCATCAGGGTCGTGTCCTTGCTCTTGAGCGCGCCGGTGAGGCGGCTGGTGCCGTCGGCAAGCGCGGCGAGCAGCAAGGCGCGATTGGTGATGGATTTGCTGCCCGGCGGGGAGACGCGGCCGACAAGCGGGCGGTTGGGCGGGACAATGGTGAGGGCGGGTGGAAGGGGGCTGAGCATGGCGGGATAGATGCCCTAGCGTGGTCCCGGATGCAACTGGTTGCGAATGGGATACCCCCTCCTAGCCTCCCCCTGATTGGGGGGAGGAACAGATCGAGTGCAGGGAGAGCATTGGCTCATTCCCAACCGCGATGTCATCCCGGCCTTGAGCCGGGATCCATCCTGAGATGCTGGCAATTAAGCTGAACTACCTTGCGGCTGTGGAGCGATCTCGAGATAGGCCCCGGCTCAAGGCCGGGGTGACATCGCGTTTGTGGAGCTATCAGGCCCCTGCCCTGGCCTCGGCAATCGCCTTCAGGTCGGCGGGGGCGAGCGTGACGCTTTCGCCGCAGCCGCAGGCGCCGGTCTGGTTGGGGTTCTTGAAGGAGAAGCTGGAGCCCATCTTGGACTGTTCGAAGTCCATCACCGTGCCGAGCAGGTACATGGTCGCCTTGGGATCGACCCAGACATTGACGCCGTGATCCTGGACGTGATCGTCGCCAGCGACCGGTTCGGTCACGTAGTCCATGGTGTAGGACACACCGGCGCAGCCGGCATTCTTGATGCCGACGCGCAGGCCCACCACCGGCTGGTCGGAATCTTCGATGATCTCGGTGATGCGCTCGGCGGCGGCATCGCTCAACGACATGATCTTGAAGGCCATGGGCAAACTTTCTATCGGCATTTCACGATATATAGCGCGAAACGCGCCGGATTACCACCAGTTCAGGGCCACCTGGGCCTCTTCGCTCATGCGCGTGGCGTCCCAGGGGGGATCGAAGACCATATTGACCTCGACATCCTGGATGCCTTCGACGGCACGGGCGGCGTTTTCCACCCAGCCGGGCATTTCGCCGGCCACCGGGCAGCCCGGCGCCGTCAGCGTCATGTCGATGGTCAGCTTGCGGTCGTCATCGAGATCGACCTTGTAGATGAGGCCCAGCTCATAGATGTCGACCGGGATTTCCGGGTCATAGACGGTCTTGAGCGCGCCGATCAGGTCGGAGGTGATGCGCTCTACCTCCGCTTCCGGCAAGGCGCCGGAAACGTTGGGGGTGATCCGGTTTTCGGGAATGGCCGGAGCGGGCGCGATTTCAGTTTCGTCAGACATAGTAGCCTCTCGCTTACGCGAAAAATTTCTGGGCGCGGGTGATGCCGTCCACCAGCGCGTCCACATCGTCCTTGCCGTTATATAGGGCGAGGGAGGCGCGGCAGGTAGAGGTGACACCGAAACGTTTGAGCAGCGGCATGGCGCAATGGGTGCCGGCGCGGACGGCAATGCCGTAGCGATCGAGAATGGTGGCCACGTCGTGGGCGTGGGCGCCCGCGATCTCGAAGGAGAAAATGCCGCCCTTGCCCGGCGCGGTGCCGATCAGGCGCAGCGAATTGATGCGGCTGAGGCGCTCATGGGCATATTCGGCCACGTCGTGCTCGTGGGCGGCGATGGCGTCGCGGCCGAGGCTTTCCATATAGCCGAGCGCGGCGCCGAGGCCGATGGCCTGGACGATGGGCGGGGTGCCGGCCTCGAAGCGATGCGGCGGCTCGTTATAGGTGACGCTGTCCATGGTCACGACATCGATCATCTCGCCGCCGCCCTGATAGGGCTGCATCTCGGCGAGGAGATCGTATTTGCCATAGAGCACGCCGATGCCGGTGGGGCCGTAGAGCTTGTGGCCGGTCATGACGTAGAAATCGACGTCGAGGGCCTGGACGTCCACGGTCTCGTGCACGGCGCCCTGGCTGCCGTCGATCAGCACCGGAATACCTTTCGCGTGGGCGATCTCGATGACCTGCTTGATCGGGGTCACGGTGCCCAGCACGTTGCTCATATGGGTAACCGCGACGATACGCGTCCGGTCGGTCAGGGCGGCGGCGAAGGCGTCTAGGTCGAAGCTGCCATCGTCGCGGACATCGACCCATTTGATGACGGCGCCCAGGCGCTCGCGGTGGAAATGCCACGGTACGATATTGGAATGATGCTCCATGATCGTGGTGACAATCTCGTCCCTTGCCCCGATGCGCGGGCCGACGAAGGCGGACGCGACGAGGTTGATCGCCTCGGTGGCCGACTTGGTGAAGACGATTTCTTCGGGACGCGACGCATTGAGGAACTTCTGTGCCGCGTGGCGGCCGCCTTCATAGGCTTCGGTGGCGCGATTGGCGAGCGTGTGCAGGCCGCGATGCACATTGGCATATTCATGCCGGAAGGCGTGGTCCATGCGGTCGAGCACCTGCACCGGCTTCTGCGCGGAGGCGCCGCTATCGAGATAGACCAGCCTGTTACCGTGGATCTGCTCGGAGAGGATCGGGAAATCGGCGCGGACTTTTTCGAGGTCGAAGGTCATTGCAAGTTCCGTGGGCGGGACACCCCCACCCTTGGTCCCTCCCCACAAGGGGGAGGGAGACGGTGTGGCACATTTCGCGTCACACTGAATTGTCGGCTCTTGTGCATCCCTCCCCCTTGTGGGGAGGGAGTGAGGGTGGGGTGGCCCCACCCACCGGATTACTTCCCCAGCAGCCAGCCATCCACGATGCCGTGCAGGGCTTCGGCTAGGGCTTCGTCTTCGATCGGGTCGACGAGTTCCTCGATGAAGCCGCGGACCAGCATGGTTTCGGCTTCGGCTTTCGGGATGCCGCGGCTGGTGAGGTAGAACATGGAATCCTCATCCAGCTTGCCGCAGGTGGAGCCGTGGCCGCAGACGACGTCGTCGGCGTAGATTTCCAGCTCCGGCTTGGAGAGGATTTCGGCTTCGTCGGAGAGCATCAGGCCCTGATGCATGAACTTGGCGTCGGTCTTCTGCGCGTCGCGAGCGACGACGAGCTTGCCCTGCACCACGGACTTGCCACGGCCGCGGGCGACGGACTTGAACAGGGGCTGGGACGAGGTATGCGGCACGGCGTGGCTGGCATCCATGGTGATGTCGGCATGCTGGCCATCGACCACCAGGTTGAGGCCGGTAATGTCGCCATGGGCGCCCGCGCCTTCATAGCGCGGGAAGAGCTGGGTGCGGGCCAGCCCTGCCCCGGCATGGATGACCAGCGTGCGCAGCTTGGCGCCCTCGCCGACGTGATATTCGTTGCTGGCGAAATGGCTGGCTGCGCGGGGTGACAGGTCCACGGTGATATGGGTCACCACAGCATTCTTGCCGAGTGCCATATAGGTGGCGTGATTGCCGACATGGGCGGCATCGGAACCCGAGAAGGTTTCGAGGATGACCGCCGAAGCGCCATCGGCCACGAAGACCTTGAGCGAGTCGGCAACATGGGCGGCTTCGCCCTCGCTGCGGCGGTCGATCTGGATCACCGGATCGACGCTGTTTTCGAGCGTCAGCGTCAGGCTTTCCCTGGCGAAGGCGCCATTGAGATGCACCAGCACGTCATCCCGCGTGGTGAGGACGCCGCCGGCGGCCTTGCCGACGATGACGCCGGCCGGGGCCGTGGAGGTGGACTGGATGACGCCATTGGCGATCATCAACTGGTAGGCGCCGGGAACGCGCAAAGCCGGAGCGCTGGCTTCATTGGCAGCCTGGGCCAGCGGCGGGATGGACCGCAGCAGGGTTTTCAGGTCGGTATAGTGATAGCTCTCGACGCGGCGCGTCGGCAGGCCGGCAACGGTGATCCGTTCGGCGGTCGCGTCGGCCCCCACGCTCTTGAGCTGGGCGATCAATGTATCTTCGGCTGCTCCGAGCCGGACGGGCATGGTCTGGCGCATGGGTCAGGCCGCCGCGCCGTCGAAGTCGGCATAGCCCTTGGCTTCGAGTTGAAGCGCCAGGTCCTTGTCGCCGCTTTCGACGATCCGCCCATCGGAGAAGACATGCACAACGTCGGGCACGATGTGGTTGAGCAGGCGCTGATAGTGGGTGATGACCAGCATGGAGCGGTTATCGGCGCGCAGGGCGTTGACGCCCTTGGACACGACCTGGAGCGCATCGATATCGAGGCCGGAATCGGTCTCGTCGAGCACGCAGAGCGTCGGCTTGAGCAAAGCCATCTGCAGGATTTCGGCCCGCTTCTTCTCGCCGCCCGAGAAGCCCACATTCAGCGGGCGCTTCAGCATGTCGGCGTCGATATTGAGCTGGGCACCGGCTTCCTTGACGGCGCGCATGAAATCGGGCGTCGAGAGTTCACCCTCGCCGCGCGCCTTGCGCTGGGCGTTCATGGCGGCCTTGAGGAAGGTCATGGTGGCAACGCCGGGGATTTCGATCGGGTACTGGAAGGCTAGGAAAATGCCCGCAACCGCGCGCTCGGCGGGCTCCATCTCGAGGATATTCTCGCCATTGAGCAGGATTTCGCCTTCGGTGACCTCATAGTCCTCCTTGCCGGCCAGCACATAGCTCAGCGTGGACTTGCCCGAGCCGTTGCGACCCATGACGGCATGGACCTGTCCGGCCGGGATGGTGAGGTTCACCCCCTTGAGGATTTCGCGCTCTTCGATGCGCGCATGCAGGTTGCGGATTTCAAGGATCGGGGTGGTCATCGTTCGGTCTCCAGTCATTCGGTTCAGACGGCTGCGTCGCCCTCAGGCGCCGGGTTCGCCGTCCCAGTAATCAAGGTGGTTCTGGCCTTCGCGGCCGCAATGGCGCAAGCGACGATCGGCAGAGCTGCGGCTCGTCACCTGGAATTTTCCGGAGTCCGGGTATTCGCAGACTTCGGTATCGGCATTGTTGGCTATGCCCAGATATTTGAGCGTCACCGACCCGGTATTGAGGATCTGGTGTGCCGTTTCCGGGCCGCCATTGGGCGCACCGAGCACGTCGCCGGCCTTGAACGAATAACGTTCGCTGCCGAAGCGATAGGTCCCCTCGCCTTCCAGCACGATGAAGAGTTCTTCTTCGGCGTGGTGGCTGTGGAAGGGGCAGCTCGACTTGCCCGCGGGCACTTCATTGTAGCTGATGCCGAGCGCGCGCAGGCCCAGCAGCTTGCCGAAGGAGGTATCGGCAGACTTGTAGAGCGTGCCCTGCTCCCAGGCGTCGAGCGCGAGGGAAGCAAGCGAAACCACGGGGTTACGCGTTTCGGCCGTCATGCCTGAACTCCGACCGGCGCTGTATAGACGTGGTCGTCCACATTGCCGGTATTGCGTGCGCCCGCGGCGGCGATGAACAGGACTTCCACCTCGCCCGTATCGGCCACGGTCCGGTGCTCGACGCCGCGCGGCACAACGAAAACCTGGCCGGGATGGACGCTGACGATGCGATCGCGGAACTCGACCTTGACGACGCCCTTCCAGCCGATGAAGACCTCGTCATAGTCCTCGTGGAAGTGCCACGGGAACGTCCCTTCCGCCTTGACGATGCGCAACTCCTGCCCGCTGAACTCGGCGGCCACGCGGGGCCGCCAATGCTCGGTGAGCTGAGCCATTTTTTCAGCGATGTCGAGCGGTGCTTCCATCAGCCCACGCTGCCTTCGAGGCTGATGGCGATCAGCTTCTGGGTTTCGACCATGAATTCCATGGGCAGGTGCTGCAGCACATCGCGGACGAAGCCGTTGACGATCAGCGCCACAGCGTCCTCTTCGGAGAGGCCGCGCTGCTGGCAATAGAACATCTGGTCGTCGGAAATCTTGGACGTGGTGGCTTCGTGCTCGAACACGGCCGTGCCGTTGCGGCTTTCGATATAGGGCACGGTGTGGGCGCCGCATTTGTCGCCGATCAGCAGGCTGTCGCACTGGGTGAAGTTGCGGGCATTCTTGGCCTTGGCATGCGCCGAGACCTGGCCGCGATAGGTATTGTCCGAGAAACCGGCGGCAATGCCCTTGGCGATGATGCGGCTGGACGTGTTCTTGCCCAGATGCAGCATCTTGGTGCCGCTATCGACCTGCTGGTAACCGTTCGAGATGGCGATGGAATAGAATTCGCCGCGCGAACCGTCGCCACGCAGGATGCAGCTCGGATATTTCCAGGTGATGGCCGAGCCGGTTTCCACCTGGGTCCAGGAAATCTTGGAATTGGCGCCACGGCAATCGCCACGCTTGGTGACGAAATTGTAGATGCCGCCCTTGCCGTCCTTGTCGCCGGGATACCAGTTCTGGACGGTGGAATACTTGATCTCGGCATTGTCGAGCGCGACCAGTTCCACCACGGCGGCGTGAAGCTGGGCTTCGTCGCGCATCGGGGCGGTGCAGCCTTCGAGGTAGCTCACATAGCTATCGGCTTCGGCGATGATCAGCGTGCGCTCGAACTGGCCGGTCTTCTTCTCGTTGATGCGGAAATAGGTCGACAATTCCATCGGGCAGCGGACGCCCTTGGGAATGTAGACGAAGGATCCGTCGGTGAAGACGGCCGAGTTCAGCGTGGCGTAGTAGTTGTCGGAAACCGGGACCACCGAGGCCAGGTATTTCTGCACCAGTTCGGAATGCTCGCGGATGGCTTCGGAGATCGAGCAGAAGATGATGCCGACCTTGGCCAGTTCCTCGCGGAAGGTGGTGACCACGGAGACCGAGTCCATCACCGCATCGACGGCCACTTTGGGGCGTTCGACACCAGCGAGGATTTCGCGCTCCTTGAGCGGCACGCCGAGCTTGTCGTACATGGCGATCAGCGCCGGATCGACCTCGTCGAGGCTCTTGGGGGCCGGCGACGACTTGGGCGCGGCGTAGTAGTACATGTCCTGCAGGTCGATGGCCGGATAATGCACCTTGGCCCAGGTCGGCTCGGTCATGGTGAGGAAGCGGCGATAGGCTTCCAGGCGCCAGTCGAGCATCCACTGGGGCTCGTTCTTCTTGGCGGAGATGAAGCGGACGGTATCCTCGCTCAGGCCCTTGGGGGCCATGTCGGATTCAATATCGGTCTCGAAGCCGTATTTGTACTTGTCGACGTCGAGCGCCAGCACCGATTCAACGGTTTCGCGATCGATCTCTTCCTTGAGCGTCGGGATATCGTAGTCCGCCATAGTGGCTTCTCCTATTTGCCCAGCGGCGATTCAAGGTCGCTGCGAGCCGTCTAAAACTCTTGCGACCGTTAGGCCGCCTGCCCCTGCCGCGCCCGGTGGCGCTCAAGGACGGATCGGTAACCGGCGACGAACGCATCGACGTCGTCAGCGGTGGAATTCCAGCCCAGGCTGACGCGCAGGGCGCAATCGGCCAGTTCGGGCGCGACGCCCATGGCAGCCAGCACATGGCTCGGCCCGACCTTGCCGGACGAGCAGGCCGAACCCGACGAGACGGAAAGGCCCAGCAGGTCCAGCCCCATCATCGCCGTGGCATTCTTGACGCCGGGCACGGCGAAATTGACGACATTGCCCAGCCGATTTGCGCCAAACACTACGGCATCGGCAGGCAAGCCCGCTTCCAGCCGCGAGATCAGCGCCGGCACATCGGCCGCAGCATAGCGGTCTGCGATGGCTGCCGCCGCCGCCCCGAATGCCGCGATCAGGGCCGCCGCCTCGGTGCCGCCGCGCCGGCCCTGCTCCTGCCCGCCGCCCGGAATCAGGCGGACGGTATCGGCATGTGCCTTGACCAGCAGCGCGCCAATGCCCTGTGGAGCGCCGATCTTGTGGCCGCTTACCGCCATCATATCGGGTGCCGAAGCGGCAAAATCGAGGGGCAGCTTGCCGAAAGCCTGTACGGCGTCGATGAACAGCGTGTGGCGGGTGGGGCCAACCAGGGCATTGATACGGGCAATATCCTGCACCACGCCGGTCTCGTTGTTCACCCAATGGAGGGCAACCAGCAGGTTGCCTTCGGTCGTGGCGATCACGTCGGCCAGTTGATCGAGATCAATGCGGCCGTCGGGTAGAAGCCCGATTGATATGACCGGCAGGCCCGTGGCTTCGGCAGCCTTGGACACCGCCGCATGTTCCCCGGCGCTAATCGCCACGGCGCCTGCCGCAAAGGCCTTGGCGCCGCCGATAACAGCCTGGGTGATGGCCTCGGTGGCCGAACCGGTGAAGACGACCTGCTTGCGCTCGGCGCCCGCAAGGGCCGCCACCTGGGCGCGGGCCGTATCGATGAGGTTGCGCAATGCACGGCCGTGGCCATGCACCGACGAGGCATTGCCCACCAGATCGAGGGCAGCGATGAGCGCCGACCGCGCCTCCGGCAGAAGCGGGGACGCGGCATTATGATCAAGGTAGATCGCCGGTCTCGTCATCGGTTTCCCGTGTAGCGCATGCGCGCTGGTCATGCCTTCCATGCCCGGGCCGAGGCGCTGACGCGCCTGCTAGCTCAAACACTTCTTGAAATTTGCCGCCCAACTTCATTACAAGGGGCGCTCTTACAGGCCGCAGAGCGGCTGAAAACCGAGTTTCGAATAATTCTAAACTAGATTTTGCGACCCATGTTTTAGGGAGCGGAACGGGCTTAGTCAAGCCGCAACGCCGCCACAGGGACCCACGCAAACCACACCAACAGAGCCGAACGGCCGGAAGAAACAAGACCATGCCAGAAGTGATCTTCAACGGGCCCGAAGGGCGTCTCGAAGGCCGGTACCAGCCGGGCAAGGAGCCCAACGCGCCCATAGCGATCGTGCTGCATCCCCACCCGCAATTCGGCGGGACGATGAACAACCAGATCGTCTACAATCTCTTCTACATGTTCGCCGAACGCGGCTTTGCCGTGCTGCGGTTCAACTCGCGCGGCGTCGGTCGCAGCCAGGGCATGTTCGACCATGGCATTGGCGAGCTGAGCGACGCCGCCGCGGCGCTCGACTGGCTGCAGGTCATCAACCGCGAGTCGCGCGGCTGCTGGATTGCCGGCTTCTCGTTCGGTGCCTGGATCGGCATGCAGTTGCTGATGCGCCGGCCGGAGGTGGAAGGCTTCATCTCGGTGGCGCCGCCGGAAAACCTCTACGATTTCTCGTTCCTGGCCCCCTGCCCGTCTTCGGGCCTGATCATTCATGGCGACAAGGACCGCGTGGCGCCGCCCTCGTCGGTGCAGAAGCTGGTCGACAAGCTCAAGACGCAGAAGGGCATCACCATCGAGCAGCAGATCGTGGAGGGGGCCAACCACTTCTTCGAGGGCAAGGTGGATGAGCTGACCGCGAGCTGCGCCGAATATCTCGACCGTCGCCGTCAGGAGATCGCCGACGGCGGCGGGCGCTAAGTCAGGGCGCATAGCTGCGATCTGTTGGAAGGGACCTCATCCTGAGCCTGTCGAAGGACGGGGTCCCGCGTGCACCGACCTCGTGGTTCGACAAGCTCACCATGAGGTCTCACTAACCTCGATGATTGTCAGATGACCAAGTTCAAATCCGATTTCCTGCGTGTGCTCGACGAGCGCGGCTTCATTCACCAGATTTCCGACCCTGAAGGGCTCGATGCGCTGGCCGCCAAGGGCAAGATATCCGGCTATGTCGGCTATGACGCGACGGCGACCTCGATCCATATCGGGAACCTGATTTCCGTCACCATGCTCTACTGGCTGCAGGAAACCGGCCACAAGGCGATCAGCCTGATGGGCGGCGGCACGTCGATGGTGGGTGATCCCTCGTTCCGCGACGACCAGCGCAAGCTCCTCACGGTCGAGCAGATCGAGACCAATATCGAGAGCATCAAGAAGGTCTACGGCAATATCCTAGACTATGGCGGGTCGAACCCGGCCATGATGGTCAACAATGCCGACTGGCTGCTCAAGCTCAACTATGTCGAATTCCTGCGTGACGTGGGCCGGCACTTCTCGGTCAACCGCATGCTGAGCTTCGATTCGGTGAAGCTGCGGCTCGACCGCGAGCAATCGCTGAGCTTCCTCGAATTCAACTACATGATCATGCAGGGCTACGACTTTACCGAGCTCAACCGGCGCTATGGCACCGTGTTGCAGATGGGTGGGTCGGACCAGTGGGGCAACATCATCAACGGTGTCGACCTCAACCACCGCATGGGCGGCGAGCAGCTCTATGCGCTGACCACGCCGCTGCTGACCAAGGCCTCGGGCGAGAAGATGGGCAAGTCGGCGTCCGGCGCCGTGTGGCTTAATGGCGACCTCTTCAGCCCCTATGATTTCTGGCAGTATTTCCGCAATACGGAAGACGCCGATGTCGGAAAATTCCTCAAGATCTTCACCCGCCTGCCACTGGATGAAATCGCGCGTCTCGCGGCCCTTGGCGGCAACGAGATCAACGAGGCCAAGAAGGTGCTGGCGACGGAAGTGACGGCCATTGTGCATGGCCGGGAAGCGGCCGAACAGGCTGCTGTGACGGCCGCCAATACGTTCGAGGCTGGCGGGATCGATCTGTCGCTGCCGACGGCGACGGTTTTGAATGCCGAATTGGCCTCGGGCATCGGTATTCTTTCCGCGCTGGTAACAGCCGGGCTTGCCGGCTCCAATGGCGAAGCACGCCGGCATATCCAATCAGGTGCTGTGCGCGTCAACGACGCCGTCATCGAGGATGATAAGCTCAACCTGGGCAAGGATGCGCTGTTGAGCGAAGGCGTCATCAAGCTCTCGGTCGGCAAGAAGCGGCATGCGCTGATCAAGCCGGTTTAGTCGCCGACCACGCGGTCATTCCCGCGAAAGCGGGAACCCCTGTTTGCCAAGGCACTGAACGGAGGTCCCCGCTTTCGCGGGGATGACACCGTGGGCTACATTGGCGC
Source organism: Devosia ginsengisoli (assembly GCF_007859655.1). Classification (NCBI taxonomy): domain Bacteria; kingdom Pseudomonadati; phylum Pseudomonadota; class Alphaproteobacteria; order Hyphomicrobiales; family Devosiaceae; genus Devosia; species Devosia ginsengisoli. Next base: position 1,050,706 of record NZ_CP042304.1, on the reverse strand, counting down.
CACTATACCATTGCCCCCGGTGCTACTGCGCCGGCGGCTGCTCCTTTGCCCGGAACTCGAACAGTTCGCGGAACGCCCCCGGGACCAGCATGGAGAGCGGGTTGATGCGGAACTGGGGGTTGTCCAGTGGCCCCTGGACGGCGAAGGTTACGCCGACCAGGCCTTCGCCTTCGCGGCCGCCGAGCAGCGGGCCGAGGATGGGGATTTGCTGGAAGGCGTTGTTGAGGCCGAACAGCGGGACATAGGTGCCGACCAGGTCATATTGGCGCTGGTTGGTATAGATGAAGCCGCGCATGGTGCCGCCGACCGTGTCGCCGCTCAGCACGGCATCGGTCACCTCCACCCGGTCGGAGCGGCGCTGGAAATCGACCTGTGCTGCGTCGAAATCGAGGCGGTTCTGGCGGGCGATGGCGGCGCGGGAATCGGAGTGATTGCCCAGGACCTGGGCGACATTGGCCTCGTCGACAATGGCGAAATCGCGCATCAGCAACTGGCCCGCCTCGGCGTCGAGATCGCGGTCGGTGGTGAGGACGAGGCTGCCGGAGCCGCCGGCCAGCTGGGAATAGACGCCGAGCAGCCGCAGGATGGTGCCGGCATCGTTGAAGGCCACCGAGAGCGTGCGGCCCTTGGGCGCCGGATTGGTGGTGATCGACACCGCGTTGCCGTCGCTGAACTGGGCCGTCAGGTTGGCGCGGCGCATGTCGCTGCCGCGCAGCAGCAGGTTCAGGTCGAGGTTGAAGGCGGTCGTGGCGTAGTAGCCGAGCGCCCGGTCGAGCTTCACGTCGAGGGCGATGGTCTGGTCGAACTGGGTGGACTGGACACCGCCGGCCCCCTCGCCCAGCCCGAAGAACTGGCGCAGCATGGGCTTGAGGTCGAGCTGGCTGCCGCTGATGCGCACGGAATAGCCGCCATCGATCGGCGTCATGGCCAGTTGGGCGCGGTCGCCATTGCTGAGGCCGAACTGGCTGAAATTGGCCGATTGCAGGCCCTTGGTGGCGTGATAGGTGATGTCGCCTATGGCGCGGACGGTGCCGAAGGACAGGTCGATATTTTCGAGCACGGTCACCTCGCCCTGCGGGCGGATGGTGGCGCTGAGCGTGCCGGAGGTGCCGGCAGCCTTGCTGATGCCGATATCCTTGATATTGAGCGCGGCATCCTTGAGGTCGACGGCCATTTGCAGGGCGCCATCGGCGAGCGGCTGGGCGACGAAGCGGACGCGACCGGAGAGGAATTCGGACGCATCGAACCCCATGGAGGCCAGGTCGGCCACGTCTATGGTCGAGGCCAGGCGGAAGGTCGGGTCGGTGGTGGGCGTGCCCGATATTTCGACTTCGGCTTCCATGCCGTCGATATCGGCCGTACCGCCGAGCTGGTAGCCTTCCTGGGAGGCGCTGAAGGCCAGTTGGCCATTGTCGATATGGCGATCCTGGATCGGCTTGGAGCTGGCAAAATCGGCCACGGTGCCGTTGACGACATAATCGACATCCATCGGCCGGCCGCTGGCCTCGTCGGCGAGCGTGATGGTGGCGACCAGGCCGAGATCCACCGTACCGGTGATGGATGCGAGATCGATCGGCAATTGCGCATTGGCCAGGGCGTCGGGCTGCTGGGCGCTGGCCAGGTCGAGCAGTGCCGGGATCGGCGCGTTGATATCGCCGGATACTTCAAAGATGCGTTCGGCCGGGTCGGCATTGTCCATGACCAATGCGGGGTTGCTGACGCGGATTTCGCCGGCGCTGGTGGCTAGCTTGCCGCCGGCAGCCGAGATGATGACGTTGCTGTCATCGACCTGCAGGCGCGTTTCGCCGTCGATGGCGATGGGGGCCATTTCGGCGGTCGGCTTGATAGCGACGCCGGTGCCGATCATGTCGATCTGCATGCTGTTGTCGGGCAGCGGCTTGTCCTCGCCCTCAAGTCCCAGCGTGCCGACGGGAAAGCGGAAGTCCATGCGCGACTGCGCCACGGTGCCTTCGGTGACATTGGCGACGAACCAGTCGCGGCTGTCGCCGCCCATGATATAGGGCCAGAGACGCTTGAGGTCGTCGGCGCTGACGCCCTGCCCGGCTACCGTCATGTCCAGGCCGAGGCCGGCCTGCAGCATATCGATGCGGCCGGTCGTCTCCACCGTGGCGTCACCCTTGCGGGCCAGGAAGCGGTCGATGCCGAGGGCGCCGTAAAGCGGGGCCGACCAGCCGGAAAACTCCATCGTGTCGAAGGGTTCGGCCGGCGCCGCCATGTCATTGGGGTGGATCACCACATTGCGCGCCTTGAGCGATATGCCGACGGTGGGGCCAAAGGCCTGGTCCAGCCCCATGGCGAAGATGCCCGAGACGTAGGCGCTGCTCTGGCCGATCTGCAGGGCGGCCTCATTGAGGATGAACTGCCCGGTTTCCGGTTCCCAGGCGATATCCAGGATCGAGCTGGCGATGGGGAAATAGGCGTCTGATATGCGCAGGTCGAGGCCGGTCAGATCGATCTTGAAGCGGCCGTCGACCAGCTTGCCGGCAGCGGGCTCGAAATTGACATCGATGGACAGCGCCCCTGCCCCGCGTATGGCGGCGAGGCTGGTGGGGTCATCGATGAAGGGCAGGACGGCGGCGAAGTCGATATTGGTGACATCGGCTTCGAGCCGGGAATTGCCGTCGTCGCCGAGCGTACGCGAGAGGCTGCCGGTCATGGTGCGGCCGCCCAAAGTGGCGGAGAAGGTACCTGATGTGTTGCGGCGATCGCGCGAGGGGCCGATTTCGAGATTGATGGCCTCGAAGCGCCGGAACAGGCCATAGACGGAATCGTTCATATCCACGACGCCGTCGCGGATGACGAGCTTGGAAAAGCGCCCCTGGGCGGCCTGCTCGACAATATCGGCAATGCCCTGCTCGCTGGCCTCGAGATTGTAGATCAACCATTCGTTGTCCGAGCGCATGGCGATGGGCTGGTCACCGCCGGCCATGCCGACGCCGCTGGTGGAAATGCCGACAGCGGGAAACGTATCCTCGCCCTCCTGCACGCGCACTGTCGGGAGGCCGCCTGCGGGATCATCGAGCAATTCGAAACTGGTGATGCGGGGCCCGAACAGATCCTGCACCATCTGGATATGCGGCCGCACGATGGTGATGGTGGCGCCGGGCTGGCCGAACAGAGCGCGGGCCGGCGAAAAGCCGACCTCCAGCGCCTCCACGGCGATATGGGCACCCGATTTGCTGTCGGTCAGTGTGACGGGGGTGAACTGGATGACCGGCCAGACGCCCTTTTCCAGCGCCAGTTTCATCTCGCCCATATCCAGTTGGGAGGTGGGCGGCAGCATTGACTGGACCAGCGAGCGGACCGCCTGGCCGGCGAAGGGCAGCGGCAGCGGCGTGATCAGCAGAACGAGATAGAGCAGCAAGGCCAGAACGCAGGGAATGCCGAGCACCCACACGGCCAGTTTCGCTGCGTGTCGGGCAGGAGGCCGTTTGCGCTGCGCAGACGGCGTAACCGAAGTGTCTGCGGGTAAGGTTGACGCGCTCACTTGCTTCCAGAAAAGAGGCTTGCCGTGGTCTGCCGAGACCTCGAGAATCAACCGCAGAAGGCGGTCACTTGCCCAATGATACCGGCTGGACTATGGCACTGACACCACATTGTGACCCGCAAGTGCTGAATGGAAGGTTTGCATGGCCGATTTGACCGAAGGCGACCGCGCTCCCGATTTCACCCTGCCGCTCGACGATGGCAGCACATTCCAGCTTTCGGCGCAGCGCGGCAAGCCGGTGGTGCTGTATTTCTATCCCGAAGACGATTCGGGTGGTTGCGTGGACGAGAACAAGGAATTCTCCGAGCGGGCGGCGGCCTTTGCCGAACTGGGCGCCAAGCTGGTCGGCATTTCGCCCGATACGATCGAAAGTCATATAAAATTTCGCAGGAAATACGGGCTCGCGCTGCCGCTGGCGGCCGACCCCGAGCACCAGGCGATCGAAGCCTTTGGGCTGTGGAAGCTCAAGAAGCTCTATGGACGGGAATTCATGGGGTTGATCCGCACCTCGTTCATCATCGATGCTGAAGGACGGGTGGCGCGCATCATCCGGGCCACGCGCATTCTCGGTCATGCGCAGAAAATGCTGGAAGCGCTTGAAGCGCATGTGGCGGATACTGCCCACAAATAGCCTTTATTAACCATGCTGCGCCATACTTCGCTCACCATATCTGTGAGCGTCGCGGGGTTAGTGGGGTGCGTAGCCAGGCCAGTTTCGGGCGAAACGACAAGGGATCGCGTCACGGCGTCCACCCTGCCCTGTTCTATGGCATGTTTGCCGTATTGCTCGCCGGCAATGCCCTGCTGGTCACTGCCTTCCTGCTGTCACCCGATATTGCCCGCCTGCTGAGCGGCAAGAACGAACAGGTCATCGAGGCCTATGAAAACCGCATCGCGCAACTGCGCGTCGAGGTTGATCGCCTGCATTCGCGCAGCTACGCGCAGGCCGGCGACATCAACCTGCAATTGCAGGAACTGGCGCAGCAGCAGGAAGTGCTGATCGAGCAGCATCAGTTGGTGCGCGTGCTGGTCGACAAGGCCGGAGAGTTGGGCATCGAGACGGCGGCGCTGCCCGTCCATGATGTCGGCGATCAGGCGCTGGCGCCACGCACCGATGGCAATCCCGATATCGACGCCACGGCCGCTGCCGTCGCGCAGATGATGGGGGAAACCCAGTTTGCCATGACCTCTATCGCCGAAACGGCAACGGCGCGCGCCGACAGCATCGTCACGGAACTGACGGGTCTCGGCATTCCGGTCGCTCTGCCGACGACGCTGGATGGCGTGGGCGGTCCGTTGCTGCCGCCGCAGGACGAGGACGATGCCTCGGCCATGATCGATGACGCCAATGCCGTGATGGGGGCTTTGGTCCGCTACAAGGCCGCGCGCGACAGCATAGACGACGCGCCGGTCCATATGCCGATCACAGGCAATTTCCGGCAGAGTTCGGGCTTCGGCAACCGCACCGATCCGTTTAGCGGGCGCCGCGCCTTTCATTCGGGGCTCGATTTCGCCGCCGCCAGTGGCACGACGGTGTTCAGCGCCGGCAAGGGCGTGGTGAGCTTTGTCGGCACCAAATCGGGCTATGGCAATGTGGTGGAAGTGACCCATGCCAATGGGCTGGTCAGCCGCTATGCCCACCTGTCCGGGTTTCTCAGCGAGGTTGGCCACGCGGTCAATACCGGCACGCCGATCGCCAAGGTGGGGTCCACCGGCCGTTCCACCGGGCCGCATCTGCATTTCGAGGTGCGCAAGGCCGATAGCGCGATCAATCCCAAGGCGTTTCTTGAAGCCGGGAAGCGGCTGTTGGCGCTGTTGGGGTGAGGTGGGCTGAGTGAGCCGCTGGCGGCTCACGATTTCAGGTCGGATACCCCCACCTAACCTCCCCCTGATAGGGGGAGGAATCCGCTCGGCGGGTGGGGCATAAATAGTGCCTCAAACGCGATCTGTTCCTCCCCCTATCAGGGGGAGGTTAGGGGGGGGGTACCCCAACAAGGCCAAGCCCCTACCCCTCCGCAGCAACATCCGTCGCCACGCCCACCCTCTGGGCCAGTGCCGCTTCCATGAACTCATCGAGGTCGCCATCCAGCACCACGGAGGGCTGGCCGCTTTCGACGCCGGTGCGCAGGTCCTTGACCATCTGGTAGGGCTGCAGCACGTAACTGCGGATCTGGTGGCCCCAGCCGATTTCGGTCTTGCTGGCGGCCTGGGCGTTGGCGGCTTCCTCGCGCTTCTGCAATTCCGCCTCGTAGAGGCGCGATTTCAGCATGGCCATCGCGGTCGCACGGTTCTTGTGCTGGCTGCGTTCCTGCTGGCAGGCGACGATGATGCCCGAGGGGATATGGGTGATGCGGATGGCCGAGTCGGTGGTGTTGACGTGTTGTCCACCGGCGCCCGAGGCGCGATAGGTATCGACCTTGAGGTCGGCCTCGCGGATTTCGATGTCGATGGAGTCGTCGACCACGGGATAGACCCAGCAGCTCGAAAAGCTCGTATGGCGGCGCGCTGCCGAATCGTAGGGGCTGATGCGCACGAGACGATGCACACCGCTCTCGGTCTTCATCCAGCCATAGGCATTGTGGCCCTTGACCAGGATGGTGGCCGACTTGATGCCGGCCTCTTCGCCGTCATGCATTTCGAGCACTTCGACCTTCATCTTCCGGCGTTCGGCCCAGCGGGTATACATGCGCAGCAGCATGTTGGCCCAGTCCTGGCTTTCGGTGCCGCCGGCGCCGGAGTGGATTTCGACATAGCAGTCATTGGCGTCGACTTCGCCTGACAGCAGCGTTTCGATCTGGCGGCGGCGGGCGGATTGCTTGAGCTCGATCAGGGCGTCTTCGGCGTCCTTGACGATGTCGGCATCGCCTTCGGCTTCGCCCATCTCGATCAGTTCGGCATTGTCACGGATGCCCGTTTCGAGCTCGCGCACGGCCTTGACGGCCACGTCGAGTTCGTCGCGCTCGCGCATCTTGGCGCGGGCCTGTTCCGGATCGTTCCAGAAATCGGGGGATTCGGTCTCGGCGGTCAGCGCGTCGAGGCGCAGCTCAGCAGTATCCCAGTCAAAGATGCCTCCTCAGCAGGGTCAGAACCTGCTCGATTTCGGCGACGGTCTTTTCGATTTCCGTACGCATTGGACAATTCCTTCAATAGCGGCGCCCCGTTTAGCGGAGGCGGGCACGGGGATCAACTCTTGACGGCAGGCAACGCTAAAACAGGCCGCCGCGCCCGGGATAGACCCACTGGCCGGTCGAGCGATCGTAGACGAGTTCATTGCCGCCCTGCGACGGCTGCGCGCCAGGCTGGGTGACGAAGCCGGAGCCATATTGCTGCTGCATCATCTGCTCGCGCTGGATGGCGTCGAAGGCGTTGACATCGACGCCGATGACCGAGGTCATCAGGTTCGGCCCGGTGCCGGGCTTGAAGGCTTCCTGGATGGCGGATTCGCCGTCGAAGGCCTTCACGCCCGAATTGGGGTTGATCCAGGCCGTGGTCATGCCCGATGGCACGTTGAACTGGCTTGGCGGCGTGCCTTCGAGCGCCTTCTGCATGAATTCGGTGAAGATCGGCACGGCAAAGGTGCCGCCGGTGACCGAAGAGCCCATGGAACGCGGCTGGTCGTAGCCGACATAGACGCCGACGGCGAGTTCGGGCGTGAAGCCGACGAACCAGGCGTCCTTGTAGTCATTGGTGGTGCCGGTCTTGCCGGCCACCGGGCGGTTGAGCACGCGGGCCGCCGTGCCGGTGCCGCGCTGCACCACGCCTTCCAGCATCGAGGTGATCTGGTAGGCGGTCATGGGGTCGAGCACCTGTTCGCGGTTATCGACGATCAGGGGTTCGCCCTGCCCGTGCCAGTCGGTCGCCTCGCAGCCCTGACACAGGCGCTGGTCGTGCTTGTAGACGGTGACGCCATAGCGATCCTGGATGCGGTCGATCAGGGTCGGCACGATCTTGCGGCCGCCATTGGCGATGGTGGCATAGGCCGCTGTCATGCGCATGTCGGTGGTTTCGCCGGCGCCGAGCGCCATGGCCAGCACGGGCTGCATCGTATCGTAGACGCCGAACATCTTGGCGTATTCGGCGACCAGCGGCATGCCGATATCGCGGGCCAGCCGCACGGTCATGACGTTACGGCTGCGTTCGATGCCGCGCCGCAGGGTCTGGGGCCCGTAGAATTCCTGGGCGTAGTTTTCCGGCCGCCAGATCGAGCCGTCGGCATTGCGGATTTCCACCGGGGCGTCGAGCACGACCGAGGCGGGCGTATAACCATTGTCGAGCGCGGCGGCATAGACGATGGGCTTGAAGGAGGAGCCGGGCTGGCGCAGGGCCTGGGTGGCGCGGTTGAATTCGCTGAGGGCGTAGGAGAAGCCGCCGACCATGGCCAGGACGCGCCCGGTGCGGGGGTCCATGGCGACCAGGGCGCCCTCGATCTCGGGCACCTGTTCGAGCGTATAGATGCCGGTCTTGCCCGAAACCGGGGAGACATAGACCACATCTCCTACTTTAAGAATGTCCTGCAAGGGCTTGGAGACCCATTTGATCTCAGGACCGGACAAGGTGCCGATGACACGATCGTCGGCCACGGCGCCACCGGCCAGGCCATCGGGACGCAGGCCGATACGGGCCTCGTTGCTGCCCATTTCCAGCACCACGGCGAGCTGCCATTCCGGCACGTCGCTCAGCGGGGCGATCTTGGCGACGTCCAGCCCCCAGTCCTCGCCGATCTCGATACTGGCGACCGGGGTGCGGAAGCCCTTGCCATGATCATAGGCGATCAGCCCGTCCATCAGCGCCTTGCGGGCATATTCCTGCAGCCGCGGTTCGAGCGTGGTGCGCACCGACAAGCCGCCGCCATAAAGCTGGTCCTCGCCATAAAGCTTAGCCAGTTCGCGGCGCACTTCCTCGGTGAAATATTCGGCCGAATAGAGCTGGCTGCCGCCGGCGCGCGGGATGACGTTGAGCGGCTCGTCCTTGGCGATGGAGGCTTCTTCCAGCGTGGCGTAGCCATTCTCGACCATGCGGTCGATGACCCAGTTGCGGCGCTCGATAGCGGCCTGCGGGCGGCGGAAGGGGTGATAATTGTTCGGCCCCTTGGGGAGCGCGGCGATATAGGCGGCTTCGCTCAGCGTCAGCTCATAAAGCGCCTTGTCGAAATAGTTGAGCGCCGCAGCGGCCACGCCATAGGAATTGAGGCCGAGGAAAATCTCGTTGAGATAGAGCTCGAGAATGCGGTCCTTGGAGAAGGTCGACTCGATGCGGATGGCCAGCAGGGCTTCCTGCAGCTTGCGATCCCAGGTCTGTTCGGAGGTGAGCAGGAAGTTCTTGGCGACCTGCTGGGTGATCGAGGAACCGCCGCCCTGGATGGAATTGTTGCCGTCCATCCGCGCCAGCAGGTTGTCGCGCAAGGCGCGGAACACGCCATCGATGGCAATGCCGCCATGGGAGTAGAAATCCTTGTCCTCGGCGGAGAGGAAGGCGTGCACGAGCAGCGGCGGGACGGTCTCTATGGGCTGGAACAGCCGGCGTTCCCGGGCGAATTCGGCCAATAGCGTACCATCGGCGGCGTGGACGCGCGTGGTCACCGGCGGCTGGTAGTCCTTGAGCACGGTATAGTCGGGCAGTCCTGCGGAGACGCTGGTGAGATATACCGCGGCCAGGCCGATGGCCGCCAATGCCGCGAACATCCCAAAGCCAAAAATCCAGCCGAGCAAGCGCAGCATATAGTCGTGTTCTCCGCGGCCGCTCGGGCCCTGTTCGGTGATTTGCCTGCGGAATCATAGCAGACGGGGTGGCGAAAGTGCATCACAACGCAGCTATGGCTGCGCGGTGTTTGCTTGTGGCGTGGCGGAAATGTAACGCGGTCGGCTGTTGTCCTGCGGGGTTTTAGGCGGCCTAGTCTTCCGTCGTCAGGCTGTCGAAATAGGTGGAAATGCCCCGCGCCAAGGCCCCTGCCGTGCGGTCCTGCCATTCGCCGCGCAACAGGTTGGCCATGTCGTCGGCATTGGAGAGGAAGCCCAGTTCCACCAGAACCGAGGGCACGTCGGGCGCCTGCAGCACGAAGAAATCGGCCTGCCGCACCGGGAAGCGGCGCAGTTCGACGCTGGGCTCGAGCTGGTGGACGATGGCCTGTGCGGCCATGAAGGACTGGTGGCGCATTTCGCGCCGCATCAGGTCGAGCAGGATATCCACCACTTCGGGCGCCATTTGCGGCATGGCGAAGCCGGCAATGACGTCGGTCTTGTTCTCATTGTCGGCCAGCACCTTGTCGAGCACGTCGGTGGCCTTTTCGTCGCGGGTATAGACGCTGGCGCCGCGGATTTCGGGCTGCTGGAAGCTGTCGGCATGGATGGAGATGAAGATATCGGCCTTGTTGGTGCGGGCCAGGGCCACGCGTTCCTCGAGGCGCAGGAAGGTGTCGTCCTCGCGGGTCAGCGCCACGTCGAAACGGCCAGATTCGACCAGCAATTCCTGCAAACGCAGCGCGAAGGCGAGGACAATGTCCTTTTCCTTGATGCCGTCGGCGGTTTCGGCGCCGCTGTCGATGCCGCCATGGCCGGGATCGATGACCACCAATGGCCGGCTGGCAATGGGCAGCTCGGACCCGCCGGCCGGCGTCGAGGCAACGGCGACCGGTTCGGTGGAGGCAGCGAGGTCGCGGGCGACATTGGCGGCAAATTCATCTGCCGTGGCCGGAATGACATCCACGACCAGCCGGGCTGGCTGCCCCTCGAAGGGGTCGAGCATATAGGCTTGCTGCACCTGTGCGGGGCCGGACAGGGTCAGTGTGGTCCGCACGCGATCGGGCGCGACCTGTTCCACCAGGTAATCGGCAATCATGCCTTCGCCGGCCGGCTTGCCCGATGGTTCGGGCACGGAAAACGTCGCGGCGCGCACGTCGATGGCCAGCCGGTCCGGCTCGCTCAGCGATACGAGGGCAAATTCGGTCTTGTCGGCCAGATCGACCACCAGTCGGGCCCGATCGGGCGTGGCCGAGACGCGGACATCGATGACATTGGGCAGAGCGACCGGCGCGGTGGCGGCAGGCGGGGTTTCGGGCGCTGCATCCTGCGCCTGCGGCATGGCCGACAGGCAGAGCGCGGCAAACAGAGCCGCGAGCAGCGGCAGGACAAGCAGACGGAGGGATTTCAACACACGCGGACCGGCCCCAAATTCAGCACGCGCCTTGTGTCACCCGGATCGGGCGATTCTGCGGCGCAACAGCCCTTATGCGATGATTTGCCGGGTGGGCCAAGAAAGGCGCGTAAAATGGTTTGCCCAGAGCCGGTTTCGACTTTCCTGTTGCCATTCCTTCGCAACATCCCTACACGCTAGACGCGAGGCGCATGCTTCCTGCAGAACCAGTTTGCGTAGCCCATAGGGCCAACGACAGTGGTGCCAGGGAGTGGCCGGACCAAGGGAACGAAGAGAAATCCCGCGGATCGGTTCAGAAGCGGCAAATCCTGCGCTTCGCTACGAATTTCGGTCCCACCGGACCGGACGGCTGCCATTCATCCCCGGATGCAAGGCGGCCCAATAGGAAGAGGTCAGATGGCCCGCAGGCGGACAAAACGCGACGCGATCGAATTTGCCGATTGCCGTTTTGCTACGCTGCATCTTCCGGCCATGACCACACATATCGGCGCGTTCAAGGCAGAGCTTCTGCGCGCCACTCCCCCCAAACCATTCGCCTCGCACAGCGCCACGAGAAGGATTCCGGCTATCCGGCGCCCTCTTGTCGGCGCGCGAGCGCGCGGAGTTCATTATGGCTACCAAGAGAATGCTGGTGGATGCCATCCACCCGGAAGAAACACGGATTGTCGTCACATCGGGTAACAGGCTCGACGAATTCGACTTCGAATCGGCGTCCCGCCGCCAGTTGCGGGGGAATATCTACCTCGCCAAGGTTACGCGCGTTGAGCCGTCGCTGCAGGCCGCGTTCGTGGAATATGGCGGCAATCGCCACGGCTTCCTCGCTTTCAGCGAAATCCACCCCGATTACTACCAGATCCCGGTTGCCGACCGCGAAGCCCTGCTGCGCGACGAAGAGGCCGAGGAAGATCATCACGACGACGGTGACGAGAACATCTCGCTGCCCGAGGGGGTGACCGAGCCCGACGCCGAAGCCGATCCGCAGGAGACCGAAGACGCCAGCCATATCGAGCAGGCGCCGGCCAATTCCGAGCCGGTGGAATCGATCGGTGGCGCCGATGCGCTCGAGGAAGTTCCCGCGCGCCGTTCCAGCAACAATCGCCGTCACTACAAGATCCAGGAAGTCATCAAGCGCCGCCAGGTGATGCTGGTGCAGGTGGTCAAGGAAGAGCGCGGCAACAAGGGCGCGGCGCTCACCACCTATCTGTCGCTGGCCGGCCGCTATTCCGTGCTGATGCCGAACACCGCCCGTGGCGGCGGCATTTCGCGCAAGATCACCAATGCTGCCGACCGCAAGCGGCTCAAGGAAATCACGTCGGACCTCGAAGTGCCGCAGGGCATGGGCGTGATCCTGCGCACGGCCGGCGCCTCGCGCACCAAGGCCGAGGTGAAGCGCGATTTCGAATATCTGATGCGCCTGTGGGAGAGTGTGCGCTCGCTGACCCTCAAGAGCCAGGCGCCGTGCCTGGTCTATGAGGAAGGCTCGCTGATCAAGCGGACCATTCGCGACCTCTACAACAAGGATATCGACGAGGTTTTCGTGGCGGGCGACAACGCCTATCGCGAGGCCAAGGACTTCATGAAGATGATCATGCCGTCCCACGCCAAGAACGTGAAGCCTTACGTCGAAGACCAGCCGCTGTTCAGCAAGTACAATATCGAGTCCCAGCTCGACCAGATGTTCTCGCCGACGGTCACCCTGCCCTCCGGCGGCTATATCGTCATCAACCCGACCGAAGCGCTGGTTTCCATCGACGTGAATTCGGGTCGCTCCACCAAGGAGCACAATATCGAGGACACCGCGCTCCAGACCAATCTGGAAGCCGCCGAGGAAGTCAGCCGCCAGCTCCGCCTGCGCGACCTGGCCGGCCTCATCGTCATCGACTTCATCGACATGATGGAAAACCGCTCCAATCGGGCCGTCGAGCGCAAGCTCAAGGATTGCCTCAAGGACGATCGCGCCCGCATCCAGGTTGGCCGCATCAGCCATTTCGGCCTGATGGAAATGAGCCGCCAGCGTATCCGCTTCGGCGTGGTGGAAAGTTCGACCCACAAGTGCCCGATCTGCGACGGCACGGGCCTGGTGCGCTCCACTGAATCGCTGGCGCTGATGATCATGCGCCATATCGAGGATCACGTGCTGCGCCGCCAGGGCCAGTCGATCAATGTGCGCGTGCCGGTGGAAGTCGCGCTCTACATCCTCAACTTCAAGCGCGAGACGCTGACGGCGCTGGAAATCCGCAACCAGTTGTCGATCACCATCACCGCCGACGGCAAGCTGACCGGCAACCAGTTCGCCATCGAAAAGGGCGAAGCCCGCGTCATGGCCTATGCCGAGCAGCGCGCTACCGAACATGTCCGCGTCGACAGCGCCATCATCGAAGATGCCGATGAAGACGATGTCGTCGAGGAAACCGAGGACGAGGATGCCGAGGAGCGGTCGTCCGCCGCCGATAATGGCGAGGGCGAAGGCCGGCGCCGCCGCCGCCGCCGCCGTCGTGGCGGCGCCGATCGTGGCGATGACAACGGCCAGCGTCCACAGCAGCAGCGCGCCGCGCAGGCACCTGCCGTCGAAGCCGAAGGCAGCGATGAGGACGGCGAGGGCGACGAGGACGAAAATCCCGCCCGCCCGTCCGGTGAAGGTCAGGCCGATGGCGAGACCCGCAAGCGTCGCCGTCGCGGTCGCCGGGGCGGCCGTCGCAATCGTCGCGATGGCGAAGAGGGTGCCGAACGGGCCCCCTCGCCTGCCGGTGACGATGGGTTGAATGTCGCGGAAACCGAAGCGGTAGCCGAGAGCCTGCTGGTGCAGGACGAGATCGTGGCGGCCGAACCGGCTGCCGTCGAGCCCGCGCCGGTCGAAAAGCCCAAGCGCACGCGCCGCAAGAAGGTCGTAGAAACCGCCGAATCTGCGCCGGTCGATGCCGCCCCCGTAGAGGCTACGCCTGAGCCGGTTGCGGAAGCAGCAGCCGAAGCGCCTGCGGCGGAAGAAAAACCCAAGCGCAAGCCGCGCGCGCCGCGCAAGCCCAAGGCCGAAACCGCCGAGGCAGCGCCTGCCGCATCGGTTGCGGAAGCGGCCCCTGTCCCAGTCGCCGACGCCGCGCCCGCACCAGCGGCGGAAGCTCCGGCTGCAGCGCCCAAGCCGCGCCGCGCCAAGAAGGAACTGCCCGCCGAAGGGATCGTGGTGTCCTCAAGCGCGCCCAAGGCGGAAGCCGAAGGCGAGCCGGCCGAGCCCAAGAAGAAGGCCGGCTGGTGGCAGCGCCGCCTCGGCCTTGGTTAGGCCTATGCTGAACAGTTGAAGGGAAAGGCGGCCTCTATGGGCCGCCTTTTTCGTTTCAGCGACGCTTGGCGACCACCCGGCGGCGGACGATATGCACACCGGCCTCGGGTGTCCGCAGGATCGTCAATTCTGCATGTTCCTCCACCGGCTTGCGATGGTGGCCGGGCTTGTCCATGCGGTAGCGATCCGGGCCCAGATAGTTGCGGGTCTCGATATAGAGATGTTCCTGCCCGATCTGGGCGGCGAGCCGCGTGGCAATGACATGGCCATCCTCGGGCACGCTGATGACGTCATCGAAACCCAGCTCGATATTGAACTGGATATCCTCGGGCGTGGCGTCGCGCAGGAACAGGATGACGGGCGCAAAGCTGACGCTGACCGAACCGGCATGGCGCCGCTCATAGAGCAATTGCTCCCGGGCTTCCGGATCGAAGTCGAAATGAACGAGGTAGAAGACCAGCCGATGGTCGAACCGGTCGTGGCCCAGTGCGGGGGAGTCGGCGACGATGGCCGCGAAACGCAGCTTTTCGGCCAGGCGCATGAGCGCCACGCCGTCGCGTTCGTCCTTTGCCATGACGATGGCGACGCAGTGGGCCAGGATACTCGGGTCGGGTGCGGGCATGGCGTGGACCTCCCAATCCTACCAGCTCAAACCTCAACCTAGCATCGCGGCGTTAAGAATGCCTGTCGCCGGCCGGCCGATTTAGCGGAGAAATCCGGCCATCCGCTCCAGTGCCCGTTCGATTGTGTCGCGCCGGCCGGCATAGGAGAAGCGCACATAGAGGCCACCATTGGTGCGGTCGAAATCGGTGCCCGGCGTGGCGGCGACGCCGGCCTCTTCCAGAAGCGTTTCGCAGAAGCGCATGGAATCGTTAGAGAAGCGGGAAATGCCGGCATAGGCGTAGAAGGCGCCATCGGACGGATTGCCGATATCGAAGCCCAGCCCGCGCAGGCCATCATTGAGCAGGCCGCGATTGATGGCATAGAGGGCCTTCTGCTCCTCGGCATAGTCGCGCTCGCCCAGAGCGACCGTCGCCGCGACCTGGCTCAGGGTCGGGGCGGAGATGAAAAGGTTCTGCTGCAGGATTTCGGCGCGCCGCACCAGATCGTCGGGCAGCACCATCCAGCCGATACGCCAGCCGGTCATGCAGTAATATTTCGAGAAGCTGTTGATGACGATGGCGTCACGCGTCAGTTCCAGCGCGCTGACCGAGGGGCCGCGATAGTCGAGGCCGTGATAGATTTCGTCGGAGATCAGCCGTACGCCCAGGCGTTGGCAGGTGGCGACAATATTGGTCAGCCCGGCGCGATCCACGCTGGCGCCGGTCGGGTTGGCGGGGCTGGCGAAGAGCAGGCCATCGAAGGGCTCGGCGGCATGGGCGGCGGCGATATCGGCGCCGGTCAGATGCCAGCCATTGGCCGCCTCGACCGGAATTTCCACCATGCCGAAGCCCAGTCCGAGCAGCGTGTTCACATAGGCCGGGTAGCCGGGCCGCGTGATGGCGATTTTCGCGCCGGGCCGGAAGGCGGTGTGGAAGGCGATGATGAAGCCGGCCGACGAGCCCATGGTGCAGAGGATCGAATCGGGGTCCACGGCAACATTGTGCTGGCTGGCATAATAGGCGGTGAGCCCGTCACGCAGCTCGGCCATGCCCTTGGCATTGGTATAGCCCTGCGCCTGCGGCAGGGCCTGGCGCACCGCCTCGATCACCCGCGGCGCCGGGGGCGAACCGGGTTCGCCGACCTCGAGGTGGCAGACCGTCCGGCCGGTAGCCTCGATGGCCTTGGCGCGCTTGAGGATTTCCATGGCATGGAATGGCATCAGGCCATCGGCGGGCTGGTCGGTCATGGGAACTCCTTGCTGCTTCCCGCCTAGCCGCTTCCGCCGCGTCCCTCAACAACAATTGATACCGCCGGAAGGGACGTGTTCACTCCCGGGTGCCAATGTGGCGCCGTGTCTGCTAGAAGGCGGGCGAGCATTCAGCGGGGAGCCACCAGTCCAATGTCGCGCGTCACTCTTGCCCTTGTCGCCCTTGTCGGCATTCTCGCCGGGGCCCTCGGCTATGCCGTGGTCAACCGGCCGGCGCCACAGACCGATACCATGGTCGTGCAGGCGCTGATCGATGAGGCGATTTCGAGCTATGACGCCAAGCGCATCGCCGAGGCATCGCTGGCGCCGCAGGATGTTGCCGGCATCGATCCGGAAACCCTCAATCCGATGATCGAATCCTTCCTGATGGGCGACCCCAAGATCCTGCAGCGCATGTCGGTGGCGCTCGATACCACATTGCAGGCCGAGGAACGCGAGCAGGCCACCACGGCCATCGCCTCGATGCGAGACGCCATTTTCAACGATCCGGGGCAGGTCGTGGTCGGCAATCCCGAGGGCGACGTCACGCTGGTCGAATTCTTCGACTATAATTGCGGCTATTGCCGCGCCGCCCTGCCCGACATGGCCGCGCTGCTGGCCGAAGACCCCAACCTGCGCATCGTGCTCAAGGAATTCCCGATCCTGTCCAACGAGTCGATCGACGCAGCCCGCGTGGCCGTGCTCGTCGGCAATGCCGATGTCGATTACTGGACCTTCCACGAAACCCCTGTTCACCAGCCGCAGCCAGGTGGACAAAAAGGTGGCGCTGGCCGCCGCAGCCGATCTGGGGCTGTCGCCCGTGGCGTTGGAGCTCGATATGGGCACCGAGGCCGTGGCCACGACCATCCAGACCTCCTACGAGATCGCGCGGGCGCTCAACATCACGGGCACGCCGACCTATATCATCGGCAACGAAATCATCCCCGGCGCCATCGGGCTGGACGAGTTGCGCAGCCGTATCGCCAATATGCGCGCCTGTGGCGAGACGCAGTGCGAGGGGTGAGTTCGGAGCCTTCCCCTCTCCCCTTGCGGGAGAGGATGGTTTTCCGCGTTCAGCGGAAAACCGGGTGAGGGGTCCTGCGCTCGCCCATGCTTCAATGCTGATGGATAGATCGATACCCCTCATCCGCCCTTCGGGCACCTTCTCCCGCAAGGGGAGAAGGGAAGAGAAGAGGCTTCTTTGCCTTTTCGGTGCATTTCGTATAACCGGGCTTGCGCGGGCCGGAGGGGCCGGTGCAAAAGGCAAAAATCATGGCTAAACGCGTTCTCGTCCTCAACGGCCCGAACCTCAATCTGCTCGGCACCCGCGAGCCCGATATCTATGGCTCCGCGACGTTGCAGGATATCGAGACCCTCTGCACGACAACCGGCGATTCAGTCGGTCTCAGCGTGGATTTCCGCCAGTCCAATCATGAAGGCGTGCTGATCGACTGGATCCATGAGGCGCGCGGCACTGCCGATGCCATCCTGATCAATCCGGGCGCGCTGTCGCATACGTCGCTGGCCATCCATGACGCGCTCAAGGGCGTGGGGCTGCCGGTTGCGGAGGTTCACATCTCCAATATCCACCAGCGGGAAGCGGTGCGGCACCACTCTTTCGTGTCAGCCGTGGCCTTTGGCGTCATTTGCGGCTTTGGCGTCACCGGGTATAGACTGGCGCTGCTAGCGCTCGCCGAGAAACTCAAATAACGATCAACGCGCCCAGCGCGGGAGACCGACAAGAATGACCAAGTCATCGCAAGTGGATCAGGACCTGATCAGGGCTATTGCCGAGCTGCTCAACAAGGAAAATCTCGCCGAAATCGAGATCGAGCAGGAGGACTTCCGGGTCCGCGTCACCCGCTCCTACGCCAATGAAGGCGTGACCTATGCCGCGCCGCCGCAATATCTGGCGCCGCAGGCCGCAGCGCCCGCTCCGCTCGCGCCTGCCGGCTCCGTGCCGGCTGCCGCTCCCGCTGCGGCCGAAGACCTTGCTGCCAATCCCGGCACCCTGACCTCCCCCATGGTCGGCACCGCCTATCGCTCGCCCGAGCCGGGCAAGCCCTCCTTCGTCGAAGTCGGCGCCAAGGTGACCGAGGGGCAGACGCTCCTCATCATCGAAGCGATGAAGACGATGAACCAGATCCCGGCGCACCGCTCCGGCACCGTCACGCGCATCCTCGTCCAGGATGCCCAGCCGGTGGAATACGGCGAGCCGCTCGTCGTCATCGAGTAAGGGGGACCCCATGTTCCAGAAGGTCCTCATCGCCAACAGAGGCGAAATTGCCCTGCGCATCCTGCGCGCCTGCAAGGAACTCGGCATCCAGACCGTGGCGGTGCATTCCACCGCCGACGCCAATGCCATGCATGTGCGCCTGGCCGACGAAAGCGTCTGCATCGGCCCGCCCGCGGCCAAGGACAGCTATCTCAACATTCCCTCGATCATGGCCGCCTGCGAAATCACCGGCGCCGATGCCGTGCATCCGGGCTATGGCTTCCTCTCCGAGAATGCCCGCTTCGCCAAGATCCTGACCGAGCACAAGGTGACCTTTATCGGGCCCTCGTCGCACCATATCGAGATCATGGGCGACAAGATCACCGCCAAGAAGACGGCCGTCGAGCTGGGCATTCCCGTCGTACCGGGTTCTGCAGGCGCGGTGGAAACCGAGGCCGACGCCAAGAACACCGCTGCGGAAATCGGCTATCCCGTGCTGATCAAGGCAACCGCCGGTGGCGGTGGTCGCGGCATGAAGGTGGCGCAGACCGAGGCGGACGTGCTGGTTGCCTGGTCGACGGCGCGGTCCGAGGCCAAGGCTGCTTTCGGCAATGACTCCGTCTACATGGAAAAATACCTCGGCAAGCCGCGCCATATCGAGGTGCAGGTGCTGGGCGACGGCAAGGGCAATGCCGTCCATCTGGGCGTGCGGGACTGTTCCTTGCAGCGCCGCCACCAGAAGGTGTGGGAAGAGGCCGGTGGGCCGACCATCCTGCCCGAAGAACGCGACAAGATCGGCGAGATTTGCGCCGCCGCCATGCGCAAGCTCAAATATTCGGGCGCCGGCACGATCGAGTTCCTGTACGAGAATGGCGAATTCTACTTCATCGAGATGAATACCCGCCTGCAGGTGGAGCATCCGGTGACCGAACGCATTACCGGCATCGACATCGTCTATGAGCAGATCCGCGTCGCCTCGGGCGAAAAGCTGTCCATGGTGCAGAAGGACGTGCAGTTCTATGGCCATGCCATCGAAGTGCGTATCAATGCCGAGGACCCGCAGAGCTTCGCGCCCTCGCCCGGCACGATCACCTTCTATCACCCGGCCGGCGGCGTCGGCGTGCGCGTCGATTCGGCGGTCTATCAGGGCTACAAGATCCCGCCCTATTACGACTCGCTGATCGGCAAGCTGATCGTCTATGGCCGCACGCGCGAGGAATGCCTCAAGCGGCTCAGCCGCGCCATCGACGAATTCGTGGTTGACGGCATCAAGACCACGCTGCCGCTGTTCCAGCGCCTGATCAAGGAGCCGGATATCCTGGCCGGCAATTACGACATCCACTGGCTGGAAAAATACCTGGCCGCGAACAAGGTGTGAATATCGGGCTCACCATGACTGTGTCAGTAGACCTCATGGTGAGCCTGTCGAACCACGAGGGCGTGGCGGTATCGTGCCACCACCTCGTCCTTCGACGCGCTCAGGATGAGGTCTGCTGATGGCCCATCGTCAGGACCCCTTCGACATCGAAATCACGCCCGAACTGATCATGCGGGCGTATCGCGCCGGCATTTTCCCCATGGCCGAGGATGCCGGGGATGAGGACCTGTTCTGGGTCAGCCCGGAAATGCGGGGCATCATTCCGCTCGATGGCTTTCATCTCTCCACCAGCCTGCGCAAGGCGATCCGCAAGTCGGGCTTTGCGGTGCGGGTCGATACGGATTTCGAAGCGGTCATCGAGGGCTGTGCCACGGTCGGGTCGGACCGCGAATCCACCTGGATCAACCGCACCATCCGCTCGGTCTATGGCGAGCTGTTCCGGCGCGGCGTGGTGCATACGGTGGAAGTCTGGGACGGCGACGCGCTGGTCGGCGGGCTCTATGGGCTGGCCATTGGCGGGGCGTTTTTCGGGGAATCCATGTTCCACCGCAAGACCAATGCCAGCAAGATGGCCATGGCGCATCTGGTGGAGCGGCTCAAGGCCGGCGGCTTCGTCTTGCTCGATACGCAATTCGTGACGCCGCATCTGGCCTCGCTCGGCGGGGTGGAAATCCCGCGCGAGCATTATGAGGAGCGCCTGGCCGAAGCGCTCCTGGTGCGCGGCGACTGGTCTGCCTGGGACCAGCTCAGTCCTTGAGCTTGAAGGCCAGTTCGGTCACCCACTTGTCCATATCGGGCTCCTCTGCCGGATCGGTCTCGTAGATTTCGAGGCGACAGGCAAAATGATCGCCATTGGCCTTTTCTTCCATGTCCAGCGGCTGTTGGGTCAGCCTTAGCCAGCCGATCAGCATACCGGTTACTGGTTTGAGCTTGTCGGGGTGGCCGTGCCATTTCAGGGTGACGAAACGGCCACCCGGCAGCGTGCCGAACTTGACGCGGTCGCTGTCCGGCCCTGCCCGGCTCACCGCAATACCCGCCTCGACATCCAGCGTATCGGCCATGTCGATGCGGCGATAATTGTAGAAAGCCGCGCCGACCGGCTCGATGCCCTGTTCGGCCAGATAGCCGAACAGCAGCGGAAACCCCTCCTGAGCGGGCTGCTGCATCTGGTTCATCCGCACGGTGAAATTGACATAGGCGTAAGCCTGCGGCTGGCGCTCGATATTTTCCGGCAGAGTCAGCATCATCGTCTCCTTCTTGAACTAATCGACCTGGGCGCCGCCGGTGGCATTGGCCATTGTCGCCGTCATGCCGGCGGCGAGGTCGCTGGCCAGCAGCACCGCCGCATCGGCCACCTGGGCCAAAGCGGTGACCCGGCGCAGCGGGGTGTCCTTGGCAAATTCGCGGTGTATCTCGTCGAAACTGACGCCCAATTCATTGGCGCGCAATTGCCAGGCTTCGCGCACGCCCGGCGCATCAGGCGAGCCGGGCGACCGCACCCAGCAGACGCGCACCCCTTGCGGCTCGTTCTCCATGCCCAGCTGGCGCAGATAATTTTCCACGGCCGCGCAGGCGATGCCGAATCCGCCGACATAGGGCTCCGGCCAGCGCGCCACATTGGCGGTGATGCCCAGGATCACCCCGCCGCCATTTTCGCCCATATGCCGGGCGAGGGCCGTGCCGCTATGAAACCATGTGGTCAGCCCGCTGCGCACCGGCGCCAGCATGCGCTCCAACTCCATGTCGGCCAGCAATTGCCCCTGGGTATCGTCCCACGACACGCCGTTGAACATGACCTTGACCGGTCCGGCCTCGGCGACGATGGCCGCCAGATGTTCTGTCACCACCGCCTTGTCGGTCGCGTCGACCGGCGCGACATCGGCTCGTCCGCCGGCGCGGCGGATAGCGTCGGCCACGGCCTCCAGTCCGTCCCTGCCGCGCGCGGCGAGGAAGACGCGGGCGCCTTCGCGGGCAAAGGCCTTGGCCACGGCGCCACCCACAGCGCCGCTGCCGCCATAGACCACAGCGGTCCTGTCCTTGAGCAACATGGGTCCCCCTCCTCGGCATTATCCCGAGGTCAAGGACGGGCGGGACGGCGACAGGCCGACAAGGTGGTGCAGAATTTATCGTGCGTCGGGCGGCGGCACATCGGTGCTGGTTTTGCACGCGATCAGCCACACATCATAGATGGCGTGGTCTACGGCATTGAGCGCAGGGCTATCGGCAAACATCCAGCCGGTGAAGATGCGCTTGGATACGCCGGTCAGGCTGCGCTGGTCGACTTCGAGGAAGGCCGAGACCCGCTGCGTCTCGGTCGAAGGGCGGTTGTAGCAGGCGCGCGGGGTGATCTCGAGCGCGCCGAACAGCACGGTTTCGTCGATATAGACATCGAAGCGGGTGATGCGGCCGGTGATCTTGTCGAGGCCGGCGAAGGTCGCCACCGGATTGGCGATAGGCTGCGCCGCGGCAGGCGCAGCAAGCGCCAGCCCCAACAGGGGAACCAGCGCCTTGGCGAAGGTCAGGATATGCCGGCCGGGTCGCAAGGCGCCGGCGCCCTTATTCGGGCGACCAGGCGTTGTAATCACCGGTGACGCGCGGGCGCTCGCCCTTGTTGAGCAGGCTCCCATCGGGGCGATAGGCAGCGGCCGTGCCGGTCAGGTTGGGCTCATGCGGCTTTTCCCAGGCGCGGGCAGCGTATTTTGCATCGGTGGGCACTACATCGGTGCGGTGATGCATCCAGCCATGCCAGCCGGGCGGGATGGCCGATGCGTCGGCATAGCCGCCGCCATAGGTCACGTAGCGCCGGTCGGCCTTGCGGTCCTGGTAGTATTTGTTGCCGAATTCGTCGCTGCCGACATAGTCGCCGAAGCGCCAGATCCACAGTCGCGTGCCCCAGGTCTGGCCGCTCCACCAGGAGAAGATTTCAGTCAGGAACTGCTTGATACCGGATTGGGCCACGTGTCGATTCCGCCGTCGAGATATGCGAGTTGAGGCGGTGTAACATGGGTGGCGGGCGGAGCCTAGGCCGAATTGGCGGCCTGGCTCGACATCGCGGCGCTGCTGGGGTCAGATGCCGCCATGTCAGGCCAGAACCCAGTCGATGAGCCGATTCCCACGGCTGATATTGCCGCGAAAATCGTGCGCGAGCGGCTGGGCTGGCCTATGCCCGATATTCGGCGCTTTACCACCGGCATCGCCTTCTTCGTCTATGATGTGCGGCAGGGCGCGGAGAATGTCGTAGTCCGTATCGGTCGCCCCAGCCAGGCCACGGCCCTCGCCGAAAGCCTGGCGCTCTGGGGGCGGCTGGCGCCGCTTGGCGTGCCCCTGCCCCGGATTCTGGTCGATGGCACCGCGGAGAAGCTGCCGTTTGTCATCATGACCCGGCTGGATGGCACCGATCTCGGTCATGTGATGGCGGGTCTGCCGGCCAACAGGCTCACCGCGATCGCCCATGCCGTCGCCGACGCGCAGATGGCCACGGCGCGGCTTGGGTTGGGCAAAGGCTTCGGCTATGCCGCACGCCCCGAAGTTGCGCCACACCGGAATTGGGGCGACGTCGTCGCGGCTCATATCGAGCGCTCGCTGCGCCGCATCGCCGATAACGGGCTGTTCCCGATCACCATAGCCGAGGGCGTGCTGGCGCGGTTGGCGATGCATCGCCTTGCGCTCGACGCCATGCTGCCGGTGCCGTTCCTGCATGATACGACCACCAAGAATGTGATTGTCACCGAGACCGGCGACTTTTCCGGCATCGTGGATGTGGACGATCTGTGTTTCGGCGATCCGCGCTATGCCGCGGCGCTGACCAGGGCGGCGCTGCTCACCTTTGGCGCCGGTCCGCTGGATTATGTGCAGCCGTGGCTGCAGCGCATGGGCCTGCTGGACGACGACGTCTTCGCCTTCTATGTCGCGGCGTTCCTGCTCGATTTCATCTCGGAGCACGGCATGGTCTTCAACGGCAACCAGGCGCCATCCGACCCCGCCATGCGGGAGCGGCTCGCGAACCTTCTGGCGCAAACTCTTGACGGGGCATCATGAATCTCCGCCGCTTCCTCGGCTGCTACTACGCCTATCTGTTCCTGTTCGACTTCATCCTTTGCTACGCTATCTATACGGCCTTGTTCGAGCTCCGGGGGCTGAGCTTCACCCAGATCGGGGCCCTGCTCGCCTTCTGGTCGCTCTCGGCCATCGTGCTCGAATTGCCGTCGGGCGCCCTGTCCGACCGCTTCGATCGCCGCTGGCTGCTGGTCGCGGCGCCGCTCGCCAAGCTCTTCACCTTCGTCTGCTGGGGCCTGGCCGATGGCAATGTCTGGCTCTATGGCCTGGGCTTCCTGTGCTGGAGCGTCGGCCAGGCACTGATGAGCGGCACTGGCGAAGCCCTGGTCTATGAACGGCTCGAAGCCGAGGGGCAGACCGCCGATTATGACAAGGTCAATGGCCGCGCCACGGCTGCCGAATCGCTGGGCATTGCCGCCGGCACCCTGCTGGGCGGCTTCGTTGCCGCGGCCAATGGCATGGAACTGACCGTCTGGCTCTCCATTCCACCACTGCTGCTCTGCGCCCTGCTGGCGCTCACCCTGCGCGACTCACGCCAGGCGCCCGAGGCGGAAGCAGAGGCGCGGCCGGGCTATATGGAAAACTTCCGCATTGCGTTCCGGGAGTTCCGCACCCTGCCCGAACTGCGCTTCGTGACCCTCTATATCGCCGTGGGCCTTATCCTGTTCGAAGTGCTCGAAGAATTCGACCAGCTCTATTATCTGGCCGTCGGCCTGCCGATCTGGCTGTTCGGGGTGGTTGGCGCGGCTATCCTGGGCGCCGTTGCCCTGGCCAGCACATTGGCGCACCGACTCGCCCGCCACCCTGCCCTTGCCTGGGCACTGCCGCTGGCGGGCGGGCTGTTGCTGCTCGCCGCCTCCTTCGGCACGCATCCGGCCTATGTTCTGGTGCTGGAACTGGCCTATCTGCTGGTGGTGCCGGCGACGGTGCTTTCCGAAGCGCGCTTCCAGCGGCTGATCGAGGGCCGCAGCCGGGCCACCACCACCTCGGCTCTGGCCATGGCGCAGAATGTCACCGGCATTCTCATCACCTTCGGCTTTGGCCTCTTGGCCGAATATGTCGGCATTCTGCCCGCCTATGGCTGGGCCGGCCTGCTCATGCTGCCGGTGGCTGCCTGGGTCTGGCAGGCACAACGCTCTGGTGTGCGGGCGCTAGACTGACCCACAAGCGCTGGTGTCCATTTGGCCCCGACGCAAATTCGTCAAAATTTCTGCGCTTGACAGCTTTTCGGCCGCTCGATTCTGCCTTTCGCAGGCATGGTAAACCGCCGGTAAACAACGAGGAGCGCGGCGCGATCAGCAAGGAATCCCGTGGCTTTAGCGGAGAGTCCTCGGCCTGAAATTCGTCTGTGACAGGAGCTTCGAAAAAGCCTCAAATGGCTGCGCCAAACCCGGTGATTTCCTTGCAGTTTGTCCCCGCAATTCACATATTACCCCTACTAGTGGTTGTTTTGTTCCGGACCCGCACCACTAGACCTTGTGATTTGTTGCGTTGACGCGCGCCTTGAATCGGAGGAATGTTTTCGACGGTCCGGTACAGTTGTTGTGGCGGGCAGGCCCTGGGTAGGAGCGCTGGCAAAAGACCGGCGCCAGACCTGGGCGACAGGCAAGATTTCTCGAGCCCGCCTCCCGGGCTCGGTTGGTGAAGCGTCAAACAAAGATTTGGGTGAGAAGCCGGGTTTCGGCTCGCGGGCACTCGTGTGCTCGTTACATTGGGGAATACGACGACTATGCGCATTGAACGCCGGTTCACGACAGCAAACGAAGACCGCTACGCGTCCATCGAATTCCGCTCGGCCACGAGCGAGATTCGCAATCCCGATGGTTCGGTGGTCTTCAAGCTTGAGGATATCGCCGTCCCCGCCGCCTGGAGCCAGGTGGCGGCCGACATCATCGCGCAGAAATATTTCCGCAAGGCCGGCGTCGCCAAGGTGCTCAAGAAGGTCGAGGAGAACTCCGTTCCCTCTTGGCTGTGGCGCTCCGTTCCCGACGAAAAGGCGCTGGCCAAGCTCCCCGAGGCCGAGCGCTACGGCTCGGAAATGGATTCCCGGCAGGTCTTTGACCGCCTCGCCGGCACCTGGACCTATTGGGGCTGGAAGGGCGGCTATTTCGACAGCGAGGAAGATGCGCGCACCTTCTTCGACGAACTCGCCTATATGCTCGCCACCCAGCGCGTTGCCCCGAACTCTCCCCAGTGGTTCAATACCGGCCTGCATTGGGCCTATGGCATCGATGGCCCCGGCCAGGGCCATTTCTATGTCGACCCCTTCACCCACAAGCTGGTCAGCTCCAAGAGCTCCTATGAGCACCCGCAGCCCCATGCCTGCTTCATCCAGTCGGTCAATGACGACCTGGTGAACGAAAACGGCATCATGGACCTCTGGGTCCGCGAGGCGCGCCTGTTCAAATATGGCTCGGGCACCGGCACCAACTTTTCCGCCCTGCGCGGCTCGGGCGAAAAGCTCTCGGGCGGCGGCAAGTCATCGGGCCTGATGAGCTTCCTCAAGATCGGCGACCGGGCTGCCGGCGCCATCAAGTCGGGCGGCACGACCCGCCGCGCCGCCAAGATGGTGGTGCTCGATATCGATCACCCCGATATCGAGGAATATATCAACTGGAAGGTCAAGGAAGAGCAGAAGGTCGCGGCGCTCGTGACCGGTTCCAAGGTCGTTTCCAAGCATCTCAAGGCCATCATGAAGGCCGCCGTGAACTGCGAAGGTTCGGGCGACGATTGCTTCGACGTGGCCAAGAACCCGGCCCTCAAGCGCGAAGTGCGCGCCGCCAAGAAGGCCCTGGTGCCGGAAAACTACATCTTCCGCGTCATCCAGTTCGCCAGGCAGGGCTATACCGATATCGAATTCCCGGTCTACGACACCGATTGGGACAGCGAGGCGTACCTGACCGTTTCCGGCCAGAATTCCAACAATTCGGTCCGCGTGAGCGACGAATTCCTGCGCGCCGTCGAAGGCGATGGCGACTGGGAGCTCAAAGCCCGCCAGTCCGGCAAGGTCACCAAGACGCTCAAAGCCCGCGATCTGTGGGAACAGGTCGGCTATGCCGCCTGGGCCTCGGCCGATCCCGGCATCCAGTATCACACCACCATCAACGAGTGGCATACCAGCCCCGAAGCCGGTCCGATCAATGCGTCGAACCCCTGCTCGGAATACATGTTCCTCGACGATACGGCCTGCAACCTGGCCTCGGTGAACCTGCTGCCCTATCGCAATGCCGACGGCTCGTTCAACACATCGGCCTATGAGCACACCGTCCGCCTCTGGACCATCGTGCTCGAAATCTCGGTCATGATGGCGCAGTTCCCCTCGCGCGCCATTGCCGAGCGCTCGTTCGAATACCGTACGCTGGGCATCGGCTACGCCAATATCGGCGGGTTGCTGATGACCTCGGGCATTCCCTATGACTCGGCCGAAGGCCGCGCCATTGCCGGCGCCGTCACCGCCATCCTGACCGGCGTTTCCTATGCCACCTCGGCCGAAATGGCCAAGGAGCTGGGCCCGTTCAAGGATTACAAGCGCAATGCCAAGCATATGCTGCGCGTCATCCGCAACCACCGCAACGCCGCCCACGGCCATGCCGAGGGCTATGAAGCGCTCTCGATCAACCCGGTGCCGCTCGATCATGCCAACCTGATCGACACCAACCTCAGCGAACGCGCCAAGGCCGCCTGGGACAATGCCCTGGCCCTGGGCGAGCAGCATGGCTATCGCAATGCGCAGGTCTCGGTGATCGCCCCGACCGGCACGATCGGCTTGGTGATGGATTGCGACACGACCGGCATCGAGCCCGATTTCGCGCTGGTGAAGTTCAAGAAGCTCGCCGGTGGCGGCTATTTCAAGATCATCAACCGCGCCGTGCCCCCGGCCTTGCGTACCCTGGGCTATTCGGAAAGCCAGATTGCCGAAATGGAGGCCTATGCGGTCGGCCATGGCAATCTCAACCAGGCACCGGGCGTCAATCCGGCGACCCTGCGCACCAAGGGCTTCACCGACGACAAGATCGAAGCCCTCAACAAGGGCATGGCATCGGCCTTCGACATCAAGTTCGTCTTCAACCAGTGGACGTTGGGCGTTGATTTCCTGAAGTCTTTGGGCGTCACCGACGAGCAGATGAACGATTTCTCGTTCGAGCTGCTGCCGTTCCTCGGCTTTTCCAGGAAGGATATCGAGGCCGCCAACCTGCATGTCGTGGGCGCCATGACGCTGGAGGGTGCGCCCCATCTCAGCGAAGAGCACCTGCCCGTCTTCGATTGCGCCACCCCTTGCGGCAAGATCGGCAAGCGTTACCTGTCGGTCGAGAGCCACATCCTGATGATGGCGGCGGCGCAGCCCTTCATTTCGGGCGCCATCTCCAAGACCATCAACATGCCCAACGACGCCACCGTCGAGGAAGCCAAGGAAGCCTATATGCTGTCCTGGCGCCTGGCGCTCAAGGCCAATGCGCTCTATCGCGACGGCTCCAAGCTCAGCCAGCCGCTCAATTCCTCCGTCCTGGCCGCGGCCGACGAGGATGAGGACGAAGACGCGGTCGAAAGCCTCGTCGCCATGAATGCCGATGCCCGCGTGCCGGCGATCGCCGAAAAGATCGTCGAGCGCATTATCGAGCGCGAAGTGGAAATCCGCTCCCGCGAGAAGATGCCCGATCGCCGCAAGGGTTATACCCAGAAGGCAGTCGTGGGCGGCCACAAGGTCTATGTCCATACCGGCGAATATGCCGATGGACGGCTGGGCGAGATCTTCATCGACATGCACAAGGAAGGCGCCGCCTTCCGGGCCATGATGAACAATTTCGCCATCGCCATCTCGATCGGCCTGCAATATGGCGTGCCGCTGGACGAATATGTGGAGGCCTTCACCTTCACCCGCTTCGAGCCGGCTGGCATGGTCATGGGCAATGACCGCATCAAGAATGCGACCTCCATTCTCGATTACGTGTTCCGCGAACTGGCCGTTTCCTATCTCGACCGGGATGACCTGGCCCATGTCAATCCGGACAGCCCGACTTCGCTCGGCAAGGGCGTTGCCGAGGAGAAGGGTGCGCGCGCTTCGGCGTCCGCCCCTGCCCCGGTGCCCGCCGAGCGCTTTGTCTCCCGCGGCATGACCCGCGGCCGCGTGGCCAACAAGAACCTGATGATCGTCTCGGGCGATGCCCAGATGGTCAACCCGGTCCAGGCCATGCAGACCTCGACCGTGACGGCCCTCCGCTCCGCCACGGCCCTCAAGCAGGACACCCAACTCGCCCCGGCCGCCTTCCCCGCCGCCGAACTGAGCCCCATCCCCAGCCCCCCCGCCCTCAAAGGACGCGGGCCTGCTGCGGGCCGAAGCCCAGATGAAGGGGTACACCGGGGATCAGTGCACCGAGTGCCACAACTTCACGATGGTGCGGAACGGCACGTGTTTGAAGTGCGATACGTGCGGGACGACTACGGGGTGTAGCTGAGCAAAAATGTCGGTTGATGATTGAGCGGCAGCAGCCGCTCAATCGGCCGCCGTCAACTTTTGGACGTGTTAAGCAGGTTCCGGGCTTGGCGCCCGGAACCGCTCATTGGAGCGACGAACATGGCAAAACCTCCTGCCAATCATGGCAAGCCTTGGACTGGCGACCAGGTCAAGCAATTGAAGGAGTTGGCTAAAGGCAACACGCCAACGCGCATTATTGGCCTCAAGATGGGTAGGACCGAAGACGCCATTCAAGCCAAGGCAAGTGACGCAAAGGTCTCCCTAAAGCCCACCAATCAACGTCCGTATGGGACAAAGAAGTAAGCGGCCTGCATCCAGGGCCTCTTTCAAAGGCTAGGCAGCCCGATCACCGGGCTGCAATAAGCTTTTCAAAACTCGCGTACAAATTCGCGTCCTTAGCTTTATCTCTTGAGTAGTCCCCCACAAGCAGACCGTCGAGTATGCCGATGGCATCCTCAAATACGGCGAGTGACTTTTTGTCGTCCGAAATGGCGTCGATGAGCGGCTTGCAGGCACGCTCGAATTTATTCGAGTTCATGGCGTCCATCTTAGTACCCATGACTATCATTCTAAACGCCGCAATGAGGTGGTATCTGAACGGCCGGTACTTTCGGTCGACCTGTTTGCGACGGACTAGCGCTTCAATTCGGTACAGTGCGAAGGCACTCGCATAGTATGCCGCTGGAGGCTGGCCATTCACGAAGATGCTCTTCTCGATATCCTTCAGAAGCGTCCCATAGTAACGACTTGCCTGATGCGGGAGACCTAAAAACATCGACGCGAAAGACCGAATTTGGTTTGAGACGCTGACGATCTTTATTTTCTCAATGCCCGCAGTTGCGCGAAATTGCTGCGACCGTCGTTCGTAGTAAAGCCTTTCGTCCCCCTGTATGGCCTCGTAATAATCTTCTAACGTCTTCTGGAAATCCGTGAGAGCGGTTAGCTCTTCTGTTTTTACAGGAGTTTGCCTGTTAGTCGCCTTAATTATCTTGTTTTTAACTTCGCTATTCTGAGAGACAATCAACTTTACCGGAATCTTGACGCCGGCCGTAAGCTTATCCTTGTTGTTGTATAGAACATGGCTCGTTTGGCATCCGTTCACGATTTGGTAGTCTTCAATCGTAAACGTATCGCCTGTCTTCTTCAGAGAGTCTGCGACGATAGTTATGCCATTGTTCAGTAGGACGAAGAGATTTCGGCCATCGGATTGAAGCGTCTCATCAATCTCATGATTTACCGGATTCTCGCCCTGAAAATCCCTGACGTTGTCGTAGAATAATCCTCTAACTATCGTTCCCGCATCGTCGGTAATAAGCTTGATATACTCGTCAGCCGACAAATAACCTAGGTACGATTCGTCAATACCTTCCAGTGCAGGCAGCGTCAGTTTCTCGCTAAAAAGAACCGACTTCGAGAGTTTGTTCTTAGCCCTTTTGTATAAATTTTGGATGGTTCGCGCGTCAACTGGATAAAAATTAACAGACTCGAATATATTTAAGGCCATCAGACCTTCTACCTCAATATCGATCCGAGAGTTTAGTTTGCTGTCGTTTTCCCATTTGCCAGTTGTTACATAATATATTTTTACCTTTGGGTTGCCTTTTTTGAAAAGGGCGCTCTTGGCATAAATTTTGTCAATTGTTGAATTGGCGTCTTGCAAATTATCGTTACGAGGAAGTTTTGGCTTCTCAGAAAATAGGTCCTTAAGCCCAAAAAACAGGCTAGATATTGACGCACCATCGAAATTTCCGCTGGACTTTGCTTGATTGAACACGAATTCAACATCGAGAAATTTGTTTAGGTTGGCTAAGTCGTCCACCTCACTTACGTCCGAAACGAGGTTTCCATTTACAAGAATCGCGATTCCATCCAGTCCGAGGTCATTTCCGCCACCGGTATGTATGTCGTCGACATCAAATTCCTCACCGTAATTCTGGGAAACTACGCAGTAATTGGCAAAATGCTCAAAGATGACGTCTTCGGCTATATCGTCGGGCAAAAGTTCTTCAACTTTAAATGTTGCCACTAAATTTTTGGTCACAACGTCCATTGCTTTTCCCCACAACGTGCTAGGCGCCAAATTGAACAGCGAAGCGGCCGACTGTCCAGCACCAACTATTACTGCTCCAAGCTAAACCTTTGCGTCAACCGTCAAGAAGTGGATCGGCTGACTCCCGGAATCCATCCTGCATGACTGAGCCTGTCCTATTGAGAAGATTCAGATTGATCCCGGCCTTCGCCGGCATGAAATCCAAATCGGGTAGCCACCTGAATCAGACTACGGCCGTCAAGCCTCCCGCCCTCTCGCGCGACGGTTCCCCAACTCCCGCGAACGGCGTCCTTTGAACATCTCCGTCTTCGGCACCGATGAAGTCGGCACCGCCATCGCCACCAGGCTTAAGTCCCTCGGTCACGCCGCCTCAACGGCAGGCTCGACCATGTCTGGTTCAACCTGGCTCGTGGTTCGCAAGGACTGCTGAGCCCCCCACCCACTTATCCCCCCTCTGCCCCGCGCCCCCTATGCTGGCCTTTTGCTCAGGGAGGCAATGCCATGTCAGCCTATCACCCACTGGGACACCGCCATCGCCACGCCTTTGAACGGCTCCGCCAGGACGTGGCCGCCTTGCGCGCCACGCCGCAGAGCAGGCGGCCGGCCGCCAGCATCGGCGATTATTCGATGAACCTGCTCAAGGAGACCGTGACGCGGGCAAACCGGGTGTTCCGGCGGGAGCCGGGCATGCCGCGGCTCCGTGGGATCGACCGGGGACACCCGATCTCCCATGCCGATTTCGCCATTCTGGTCGGGCGCCTCAGTGGTGCGGTGCAGACCTTCGCGGAGCGCCATCCCGACCCGGACGAGGACGACGACTGGTTCGATGGCGAGGACTGATCGGGGCGGCCCTAAAAACTTATCCCCACCTGCTCCCGGGCCGGCCATACTGACCCCACCTCCGCCAGTCACGCGGCCCCCACGCAGGGCCGGGCGGAAGGACCGGTGGAACGGGGGCGCCTGTTCAGCGGGGGAAATTCGGCAGCCGCGCCTGCAAGATTGGTTGCGCCTGAACCGGACCCCGCGAAAAGCCAGTGTCGTGACGGACGGCCATTGGCCCTGCTCTGTCGACCGTCCTTTTTTTGGGCCGATGGCCGCCCGTCACCGTGTCACCGCGACGCCGCAAGGCGGGGCGGCGTTTCGGCATGCCCGTCCCCTGCCCGCTACCACCCCCGCTGCTGCAGCCAATCAGCAATAAACTCCGCCTCGATCTGCTGGCCGACATCATTGCGATGCACGCGGTCAGATCGGGTCTCGTCGCCGCTCAGCGCCTCCAGCAGGCGGGCCTCGGTCTCGGCATCGAGCGCATTATCAGGGAAAGTTTCACGCAGCAGGACATTGATGGCAAGCAGCACTTCCAGGGTCAGGCGATCCTCGCCACCGCCGGAAACGGGCACTTGCGGCACCGCTGAGCAAGCGGCCCGAGCTGAGCGCGCCTCGGGCCGTCTCGCCTTAGAACCCACCGCTCAGGCGGATGCCGATAGTGTGGTTGCGGCCATTGCCGTTGGTGCTCAGGCCCGTGCGGTAGTCCAGGCTCAGGGTCATGTCGGCGTCGAAGCGGGCATCGAGGCCGAAACCGAGGGTCAGGTAGTCGTGCAGGACGTCGTCGAGCGTCAGCGTGTAGGGCAAGGTGCCGAGGTCGGCATAACCGATGCTGGCCTGGCTGGAGCCGGCAAAATCATGGGTATATTCCAGCCGCGCCCGCGGGCTGAGCACGCCCCATTCCATCGGGATGGCATATTGGGCGCTGACACCGACAATGCCGGCCAGCATGTCGAAGCCCTGCGCGCCAAAGGCGAGATTGTTGGCCCCTGCCCCGGTTTCGACAAAGCCGTCGAGCCGCGTGACGGCCGCATCGAGCCGGCCATAGGGTGAGACGACCAACCCGTCCTGACGATATTCGTAGCCGGCCGACAGCGAGGCAAAAAGCTGTGTGCCGTCGCGGTTGCCATAGGCGAAGCCGCCGGTTGCCGTCACATAGCGCGTGCTGTCGAAATCGAGCCGGCTGATCCCGATCAGGCCGTCGAGGTAAAATGGCGCCGGGTGATAGCTGCCATAGACAGCCGCGCTCACGGCCTGTCCGGAACTGGTCGTGCCGTTGGAGCCGATATCGGTCCTGTCGCGCCCATAGCCGAAGCCGATGCCGGCCACGAAATCGGGCGTGAACCGGTGATCGACGCCACCACTGACGCCGACCAGGGTATGGCCGAGGTCGATCGTGCCGCTGCTGGTCGTGCCGAAATTGATAAAGCCGCCGCTCCAGAAGGCCGTGTCGCTGAAGAGAGGTTCGACGGGCAGCGCGGGTGAGCCGGCCGGCGGCAGGCCCATGGCGCGGCCGGCCGGATCGTCGACCGGTGCTTGCTCGACATAGCCCATGGGTGCGACCCCATTGCCCGGCGTTACACCCATCTGGATGCCGAGCGACTGCGCCTGCCGGCTCTGTTCGTCATGCAACTGGCCCAGCCGATCGTTGAAATTATCGATCTGGGTCGTGGCGAAGCGCTCAGCGGCCTGAGCCTGCGCATTGATAAGGCCCTGCACCTCGGCGTCCTGCGTCGGATCGGGGCGAAGGGGCGCAATATAGGTGAAGACAGCAGGCAGCGTGGTCGTGCCGCCCGGTGTCGTCACCGACACATCGGCCGGGCCCGCTGCATGAGCCGGCGTGATGGCGGTGACCAGGGTATCGCTCACCACCGCGATGCCGGTTGCTGCCGCGCCGCCGACCACTACCGCGCTCGTGCCGGTCAGGCCGGTGCCGGAGATGGAAATGGTAGTGCCGCCGGCAGTCGAACCAGAGGCCGGTGAAACCACCGTGATAGCGGGCGTGGGGGCAATGGTGATGGTGTAGTTCGCGACGACGGCGCTACCGCCATAGCCGGTATCGACGAGCGTCACTGTGGGGTTAAACGTGCCGGCCGCGCTGGGCGTACCGGTGATAGCACCGCTGACTATGTCGATGCCGAGGCCTGGCGGCATGTTGATGGCGTAGAAGGCGTTGGAGCCGGTTCCGAACTGTGCCTGGATGGATGTGTCGGAATAGGACACGCCAACCACCCCCGCCATCAGCGTCGCGCCATCGGGTGGGTCGATCTGGACAAGAGGAGGAGGAGGATCGTCGTTGAGGATGGTCCCCAGCCCTTGGCCGTCGAGCACCGCCGCGCCGGTTGCGCCAGTGATGTTGATATAGAAAAATTCGTCGGGCTCGTACGTCGTGTCGGCGGTCACGCTTACGGAGAAGGGGAAATATGACCCGTCCGATGGGCTTCCCATAGTAAGAACGGGCGGTATGTGGAAAGCCTCATAGTCGACGTCCTCCGTCGCCGTGCCGGAGCTTGTATCAAGACCGAATGTCACGTCGCTTGCCAGAGGCGGCCCATTATACGTCACTCTGAACTCGAAGTACGTGGTGCCGGAATCGCCTTCGCTTTGACTGATATCGCTGATGGAGATCGTTTGCGCATAAACCGGCGCGGCCATGCCGGCCAACGTGGCGAAGGCGACCAGCAGGAACAGCAAGGGCGCCAGCGCGGGGCGGTAGCGGCCCGGAAGGTCGTGCGGGCGGTTCGCTGCCGTTGCCTGCTTCATCACGATGCCCCCCGCGCCGCTGACGATGAGACGCTAACTCCCCAAGCGCATGCAAAAAAGCGGCAAAACTGCCACCTCGCACCCGTTTTTTGCGCCAAGATTTTCTGCAGGTAAACAACTTATTGCCGTTGCCCGCCTCTTTTTTGCCGACGCCGCGGCGAATTGCTCTCCATATTGCAGGACGTCTTTGTGCCGGGCATGAAAACCCCGCTTCCCCCAGCACCCAGAGAAACATATTCTGCAAGGTTGCCGTCGCTGCTACCGCCTGTACCCTCCGGGCTCGCAACGACAGAAACCGCAAGATCGGTCGAGCGCGGTATGGTGCTGGGCGGCTAGATGAGGGCGCCACGAAGGAACCGATGATGACGGCACCGCTTGAAAACTACCATGCCCGGATGCAGCGGGTGCTGGACTATATCGACCAGCATCTCGATGGCGATCTGGACCTGGAAACGGTCAGCAAGGTCGCCGCCTTTTCGAAATTCCATTTCCACCGGCAGTTCACGGCGACTTTCGAGTTGTCCGTGCATCGCTATGTCCAGCTTGCCCGCATGAAGCGGGCTTCGCACCGGCTGGCCGTCAGGGGCGCCCAAAGCGTCACCGATATCGCGATGGATGCCGGTTACGATGCGCCCGATGCCTTCGCCCGCGCCTTTCGGCAAAGGCTGGGGCAATCGCCCTCCGCGTTCCGGAAATCTCCCGATTGGGAGCCGTGGCTGACCGCCTTCGGGCCTCTGGACAATGCGAGAAACAAGCTCATGCAGATTATCTTTGACCAAGACGACGTGACCATCCGCGACGTGCCGCCGACGCCTGTGGCGATCCTGGAGCATCGGGGCGACCGGTCGACAATCCCCGACACAAGGCGGCGCTTTACCGCCTGGCGCAAGGCGGCCGGCCTGTCGCCCGAGACCAACCCCACCTTCATGATCTTCCGCTCGGAACGGATGCCCGCCGTTCCGGCCGACTACAGCATGGACCTGTGTATCGGCACCGACCTGCCGGTCGAGCCCGATGATGCGCCGATAAAGCCCGGGGTGATCCCCGGCGGGCGCTGCGCGGTGCTGCGCTATCCCGGCAATACCACCAATCTGGAACCGGCCGCGCTCTATCTCTATCGCGATTGGCTTCCGGCCAGTGGCGAGGAGGCGCGCGACTTCCCGATGTATAGCCGGCGCCAGCTCGCCCTCATCCCCAATGTCGAGGCGCATGAAGTCGTGCTGGAACTGTTCCTGCCGTTGAAATAGCGGACGGATGCGCGGGCGGGGTGAGATCTAGCCGATCGTCACGATCTCCACCGCGCGCCCGCCCACGCTGGCGTCATCTCCCACGCCCTTGCCCAGCAGCGCCCGCGCCATGGGCGAGGCAAAGGACAGCGTCCCCGCCTTGGGGTCGGCCTCGTCCTCGCCGACGATGCGATAGGTCTGCACGCGGCCGTCGTCGCGTTCGAAGGTCACCGTGCTGCCAAAGGCCACCACGGCGTTGTTCTCCGGCGCCGGCACCACCTGGGCGGTGCGCAGCCGTTCGGTGAAATAGCGCAGGTCGCGGAAAGGGATTGGCAGCCTGGCGGCGTTTTTCGTTGATGTCGTCCATGGCCATGGCGGCTTCATAGGCGGCGCGGGCTTCGGCCAGTTGGCGCTCCAGCGTAGCAAAGCCGGCCGCGGTCACCAGGTTGGGGCCGTCAGGAATGGGACGGTCCGGCAGCATGGTTTCCGAGGCGGTCTCGGCACTGTCTTCCTTGGTGAAGGCGACGCTCACGTGTGGTCTCCGACTCGCTCCGCCCGATCGGGCGCTGCTGCGGGCATAGGCCGCCGGGCGGGGCAGCGCAAATCGGCCTGGCCGAAAAGCCTGCCCCCGCCAGTCCCGACGCCGTCAGGCGGCCTGGACGATCTCGACCAGTTCGACGTCGAACACCAGGTCCTGCCCGGCCAGCGGGTGGTTGGCATCGACCTTGACGCTTTGCTCGTCCACCTCGACCACGGTGATCGGCAGCACGCCGCCATCGGCGGTGCGGGCCTGGAGTTGCGTGCCGGGGCGTACATCGATGCCCGAGGGCACCTTGGCGCGGTCCAGCGTCTGGATGGCTTCGGCGCGGTGCGGGCCATAGGCCTCGGCGCAGGGAATGGTCACGGTGCTCTTGTTGCCCGGCTCCATGCCTGCGACATGGGCTTCAAGGCCCTTGATCACCTGGCCCAGGCCGATGGTGAATTCCAGCGGCTCCTTGCCAGCAGAGGAATCGAACTGCGTTCCGTTGGTCAGGCGTCCAGTATAATTGATGCGGACGACGTCGCCCATCTTGGCTTCCGTCATGGCTGTTTCCTTCTGTGAATGCGGGCGGATTGCTCGACGCCCTTCCAGTGAGGCCGCGCATTCGGCGCGCGACAGCGAAGGTTCAATGTAGGGACTGAGGCTCAGATGTAAACCGCTGCCGGGGTAAACCTGCGCAATCAGCCGGTCGCAAAATAAACTTGCGAACCGTGTCGTGCCGGCTGCCCTCCATTCGTCTAGCAGATAGAATGCTGCGCGAGGGATACGCAAAATGGAACGGAATTACGGCTGGGTCATCGTCGGCGCGGGTGCGCTGATCACCTGTCTGGCAATGGGCGCGATGTTCGCCCTGCCGGTTTACCTGCAACCGATGGCCGACGAGACCGGCTGGTCACGGGCCGGCATTTCCGGCGCGATGACCATCGGCTTCATCGTCATGGGCGTGGCCGGCTTCTTGTGGGGGACCCTGACCGACCGCATCGGCGCCCGGCCAGTGGTGTTGATCGCTGCGGTGACGCTGGGCCTTGGCCTGTTCATCGCCAGCCGGGCCAATGACCTGCTGGTGTTCCAGATCGCCTATGGCGGGCTGGTCGGCGCCTCGGGTGGCGCCTTTTTCGCGCCGCTGATGGCCACGGTCATCGGCTGGTTCGACAAGCATCGCAGCCTGGCCGTCTCGCTGGTTTCGCTCGGCGGCGGCGTCGCCCCCATGGTGATCACGCCGCTGGCTACCGTGCTGATCGAACAGATGGGCTGGCGCAATGCCATGATGACCACGGCTCTGGTGGCCACGGTACTGATCCTGCCGACCGCCATGCTGATCCGCCGGCCGCCGGCCAGTGCTGGGGAAGCGCCCGCTGCCGATGGCACCGCGGCAGTGCCGGCCGAGCGCCCGTCCATTGCCAGCGTGTTCCGCAAGCCGCAATTCATCGTGCTGGCCGGCGTGTTCTTCCTGTGCTGCGCCGCCCATTCGGGCCCGATCTTCCACACGGTGAGCTATGCCATGCTGTGTGGCGCCTCGGCGCTGGCTGCGGCCAGCATCTATAGCGTGGAAGGCGTGGCGGGCCTGTTCGGCCGGCTGATCTTCGGTGTGCTGGCCGACCGGCTGGGCGTCAAGCGCGTCATTATCGGCGGTCTCGTGCTGCAGGCCGTGGGCATCTACACCTATATCTATATCGGCGAGCTGACCCAGTTCTACATGCTGGCCGTGGTGTTGGGCCTGGCCTATGGCGGGGTCATGCCGCTCTACGCCGTGCTGGCGCGCGACTATTTCCCGGCCCATGTCATGGGCACTGTGCTGGGCGGCATCACCATGACGTCGAGCATCGGCATGGCCTTCGGCCCGGTGGGTGGCGGCTGGATCTTCGATACGTTCGGCGATTACCAGTGGCTCTATATCAGCTCGGCCGCCATTGGCCTGGCCGCGGCACTGGTGGCGCTGACCTTCCCACGGCCATCCGCACCGCAGGAAGGCCAGTTGCAACCCGCCTAGGCGGGGCTGGCGGCCGGCGCACCGCCGGCCGCGTCGTCATCATCACGGCTTCTGGCGTAGAAGGCCGAGAGCTGGCGGTATTGCGGCGAGTTGAACGCCAGGATGGTCACCAGCACGCCGAAGACGCCGGCCAGCGTGAACACCAGGGCAATGCCGCGCTCCGGCCCGGTGCCGAACCAGCTGCCGATGGCGTCGGCGCCGGCGCCATCGGTCATCAGCGGAATGAAGTAGAACTGGGTCAGTGGGCCGATCAGGAAGGCGGTCAGCGGCGAGGCCGACTGCTCGATGGACTGGGCAAAACCGAAAACGCGGCCCTGCCGTTCCAGCGGCACCACTTTCTGCAGCGTGGTATGCTCGGCCGCCTCGGCATAGGGCCCCAGCAGCATCCACACGAACATACCGCCCGCCAGCAGCCAGATCGAAGATTGCAGCGTGAAGACGCAGCACACCGACCAGGTGATGACATTGACCATGAGCAGCGTCTTGAGCGGATTCTTGCCCAGGCCGGTCCGCGAAATGATGATGCCGCTGACGATGAAGGCCGTCGACAGCACGCCGAACAGCAGGCCCCAGACTTCCACCGACACCAGCGACAATCCATAGGCGTCGAGCAGAGCCATGAAGACGCCGCCGAGGAAATTGTTGAAGGTGGCAAAGAAGATCAGCGCGAACAGGCCGGGCACCGCGGCGATGACGCTTATCGTGCCCTTGATGTCCACCGTCTTCGGCGCGGCCGGCTCGCCCGGCACGGCCTCGGTCCTGCCCTCGTCAATATGCACGAAATGAAGGTGCAGGAAGGCCAGCAGCGTCAGCGCCAGGGCCAGCAGTACGGTCGCGAACATGCCGCCCCAGGCCACCAGGAACCCCGATATGACAGAGGTGGTGAGGAAGCCGATGCCACTCACCATGCCGACCAGGCCATTGGCCTTGTCGCGCTCGTCCTCGGGGATCAGGATCGTCACCAGCGTCGGCAGGGCGATGCTGCGGATATTGCCGGCGATGACGCCCAGCATGACCAGGAACACGAAGCCCCAGAGATACCAGCCGTAAGGGTCGGTAAAGGCGCCCTCCGGCTCGAGCAGCAGCATGACCAGCGACAGCCCGTAGAAGGCGAAGGAGACGACGCTCGACCCCATCATGGCCAGCTTCTTGGGATTGTGATCGACGATGCTGCCTAGCCAGAAGCCGAAGCCGGCGGTGAATACCAGATAGACGCCGGCAATCATGCCGGTGGCAAAAACCGAGCGGGTTTCGATGAAGACCCAGAAGGTCAGCGCGAACCAGACGGTGAAATTGGTGATGTTGGCCACAAGGTTGTTGGCCAGTATCAGATGGAATGGCTTGGTCATTGTGGCTCCTCGGGCGGCCCAACTTATTGGCAATCGAAATTAGTTCAATCCATGACGCGTCGCGCCGACAGTTCGTGTCAGCAGACCTCGTCGCTCGAGGACGCGCCGGACC
The DNA here is from genome assembly GCF_007859655.1 of Devosia ginsengisoli. Classification (NCBI taxonomy): domain Bacteria; kingdom Pseudomonadati; phylum Pseudomonadota; class Alphaproteobacteria; order Hyphomicrobiales; family Devosiaceae; genus Devosia; species Devosia ginsengisoli. Next base: position 1,010,951 of record NZ_CP042304.1, on the reverse strand, counting down.
GGGTCAATCCGACAATCGGATTGCCGGAAATTGCCTGATCGGTTTAAGGTGAGTACAATACTCATCTTTATACGAAAGGCTTCTCATGTTCGTCGCTTCGCACGTCCGCCCGGTGCTCGCCTTGGTCGGTTCGGTCGCTCTTTGCCTGTCACCGATGGCGGCGGGCGCAGTTGAAACCGGCTCCGCCCAGTGTGGCGACTATTCGGCGCCTGCCTTCCCCGCGCTTGCGCCGATAGCGGCCGCCGAAGGCAGCACCACGGTCGTCTCCGAATTCGGCGACGTCGAGCTGCCCACCGCGCCCGGTGCGGCGCTCGGGATGTATACGACCGATGTCGATATCCTGATCTGGCTCGGCTACCCGCTGACCAACAGCCAGCCGATCCGCGGCGACAGTGGCTACCAGACCTTCCCCTGCTTCTTCCCGCCGGAGCCGCTCAAGGGGATAACCACTTTCGGCAACTATCCCGAATACAGTTACGAGCAAATCCTGCGCGCCGAACCCGACTTCATCCTCAATGGTCTAGGCTATGACGAGGCGGTCAACGAGCGGCTGCCGCAGATCGCGCCGACCTATAGTGTGAATGCCTTCGACGGCCGCTCCTGGCAGGCGCATTTCAGGGAAACGGCCGAAGCGCTTGGACGCCTGGACCGCTACGATGCCTGGCTGGACATCTACGAGTCACGGCTCGCCGAGGTCAAAGCCGCCATCGGTGACAATGCGGGGGCCGTCGTCGCGCCGCTGAGCTATTGGGACGGCAGTTTCAATGCCAGCTGTTATGCGGGCGTCGAATGCACCGTATTCCGCGATCTTGGACTGACCATCTATGAGGGCGCCCTGGCCGATGGCGGCAATGGTGTCTCATTGGGCGCCGAGCAGGCCGGCGAACTCGCTGGCATCGACTATATCTTCACCACGGTCGGCGTCGGCGAGACCGGCATGACCGAGCATGAGGAGAGGATGGCGGACGCCGCCCGGAACCCGGTATGGGCGCAGCTCGACGTCGTCAGGAATGGCCATATCGTGCCGTTCGAGATGGAAATGGTCTATGGCTCGCCGAGTGGCCAGCTGGCCTTTCTCAAAGTCGTCGCCAAGGCGCTGTCGCAATAGGGCAACCGCGACTAGGCCCAGAACTTGGGCCAGTAGACGTCGCTGTCGTAATCGTCGGGGATCGGCGAGAGCTGGGATATGGCATTGGCGGCAAATTCCACCTGCAGGGCAAAATGCCGGATTTCGTGCGGCATCGGCCGCCCGGTGATGAATTCGCGGGTGCGCCATTCCTGGATATGGCAGGCGCGCAGGCGGCGTCGGGCCTCGGCTTCGACATCCTCGACGAGAACGGCCGCCGGTACAGGCTTGATCACGAGCCGTACCGGCTCCGTCCATTCCCTGCTTTCCTCGATCTCCGCGAAACGCACTTCAGTCCCCTGATGGTTACTCCACTGCGTCAGATTACCAAGACTGCGTTACGGAACTGGTAACGAAACGGCTTGGCAGGCGGGGGCGTCATGCTAGGGTCCGCGGCCATGAGCATCCTTTATGTCATGGCCGTCGAGGCCGAATATGGACCGCATCTGCGGTCGCGCATCACCCCTTTGATATCGGGCATCGGCCCCGTGGAAGCGGCTGTTGCCGTCACGCGTGCGCTGGCCGATGCGCGCCATGCCGGCGCCCTGCCCGAGCTGGTCGTCTCGCTCGGCTCGGCCGGTTCGCGCGTGCTGGAGCAATGCGGGCTCTACCAGGCCAGCAGCGTCTCCTATCGGGACATGGATGCCTCCGCCCTAGGCTTCCCCAAGGGCCAGACGCCCCTGCTCGACCTGCCACCCATCTTGCCCCTGCGCACCATTGCCGGCCTGCCCACGGCCACGCTGTCGACCGGTGCCAATGTCGTCTCAGGCGGCGCCTATGACGGCATCGCGGCCGAAATGGTGGATATGGAAACCTATGCCGTGCTGCGCGCCTGCCAGGCCTTTGGCGTGCCGCTGCTGGCCCTGCGCGGTATTTCCGACGGCGCCGAGGAACTCAGCCATGTCGATGACTGGCGGCAATACCTGCATATCATCGATGAGAAGCTGGCTGCGGCCATCGACCTGATCGAGGCGCAGAAGGCCACTGAACCCGCGCTAGTTTGACTTGTTCCCCGCCGCCTTCTTATCGCGGCGGGCGCGGCTCCAGGTGGACCATTTGCGGGTGCCCCTGACGACGGTGCTGTTGACCGGCCCCTGCAGGAACACCAGATCCAGCGCCAGCAGCAGCAGGCCGAGCGGCAGCATCCAGATGCCGAGCACCGGCAGGAAGCTGAAAATGCCGCCCAGCACCAGCAGCAGGCCAAGCGGAATGCGGATCCAGCGGGCTTCGGGGCGGCGGATGCGCTCCAGCCAGCGGGCGGCAAATTCGGGTATGCGGCGCTGCAGGCGGTCGAACTGGCGATTGAGGCGGGCTCGGCTCTTGGATGCCATATCGGGTCCCCTCGGCTGACGATGATCCATAATTGCATCTGGGATGGCCGAAACGCCAGTCCAAGGGTGACGCAGTCACTTTTTCGCGGGAAGCGGGCTTGAAACAGGTGCCGCGCCACCATTGGCCGGAACTTCCGGGCAATGGGCGAGTTGAGCCAGCAAGACTCAACCAATCCGGAGCGTCCTCATGGCCAGTGCCGCAAAACGTACTATCAAGACAATCGAAGACACCGGTGAAGGCGTCTCGGATGCGCTGTTCGATCAGCTTGCCTCTCTGCGCAAGGAGATCGCGGCCATATCCGAGGCCGTCAGCGACTATGGCGGCGATACGCTGGGCGACATGCAGCACAATGCACGCGCCCTCGCCAAGGAAGTGCGTCACCAGGGCGCCGTCGTGGCGCGGCAGGTGAACCACCAGGCCAGCGCTGCCGGCAAGGCGATCCAGGAAAACCCGGTGCCGGTCATCGTGGCGCTCGGCACCATCGCCCTGCTCTCGGCCCTGGTCTTCACGCGCGATCAGCGTTGACGCTTCGTTAACCGCGTCGCTCAGACTTTCCTTAAGTCTGTTGGGGCATTTTCGGTCGGACTTGCACAATTGCAACAGACCGGAGATGCCCCATGGCGCTTTCCAAAGCCATACTGCGCTTGGCCGCACTGGCCGTGGCCGCAACGAGCCTGGGCGGCTGCAGCTTCCTGGGCCTCAATTTCGGCATGGCGCAGCTTTCCGAGAAGGAATGCATGATGCGCGCCATGTATTTCGAGTCCAACCGCTCCAGCGCCGATGGCATGCTGGCTGTAGGCACCGTGGTGATGAACCGCGTCAACGATGCGCGCTATCCCAAGTCGGTCTGCGGCGTGGTGGGCCAGAAGAACCAGTTCGCGCAGGGCGTGCTGACCCGCAAGATGACCGATAGCGGCGCCGTCCTGGCCTCGCAGGTGGCCGATCAGGTATTGCGCGGCGCGCGGCATCCCGGCGTGCAGAATGCCCAGCATTTCCACACCGCCGGCCTGCGCTTCCCCTACAACAACATGTATTACGTGCTCGAAGCGGGCGGCAACGAGTTCTACGAAAAGCGTACGCCCGGCACCTTCTGATCAGCGCGCCTGCACCATGGCGCGGCTCAGGAAGAAGCCGTGCCCATCCTGACGGGCGCAGGTCAGTCCGCGGCGCTCGGACAGACACTGGAACGGTCCGAGCGTGACCACATGGTCATACTCGAATTTCTGGCTCAGCGAGCAGCAGCTGGCATCGCCGACATTGTCGAGCAGATAGCCCTCGCCTTGGCCGCCGAGAATGGCGCGGACATAGCTGGGCTCGACCCGGTCGCACTGGATTTCGGCCAGCCCGTCGGCGGTCTCGTAGAACGAGGTGCCGCCGATCGGGGTATAGATGCAGCCGATATTGCCCGAGGGCATGACGAATTCCACCTGCCCCTCGTCATTGGCGAAGAGCTGCTGCGGCTCATAGGCCTTGGCCGGCACGCCCAGCAGCACGACCAGGGTGGCGAAGCCGGCGAAAATCAGCGAATTGCGCAGCAAGGCGCGGCGTTGGCGATTTGTGGTGAGCATGGCCATGACCCTCATTGGCGTTGCAGTGAGAGAGGTATGGCAGCGCCGGACTGAACCGGCGCTGGAGCGGCCGTTCAGACGCCGTTTAGAAATCGCCACCCATATCGAAGTCACCGCCGCCGAAATCGTCGCCACCGGCGTCATAATCCTGATCGGCGGAAGGATCGCCGCCGCTATAGTCCTGCGCATGGGCGCCGCCCGTCAGCATGCCGGCAATGGCGCTGCCGAGCAGCATGCCGCCGGCAACCCCCATGGCTGACTGCGCGGCGCCGGCAAGAAAGCCACCGCCCTGCCCGTCCTGCTGGCGGTCCCACGGGCCGCGTGAGCGTGCCGGTCGCCGTGCCGGCTCGTCATTGTCGCCAAACAGACCACCGAGGAAGCCGCCGGACGGGCGCTGGCTGGCCTCGAGCTGCTCGATGCGCTCCTGCGCCTGCAACAGCGCCTGTTCCTGCACCAATATGGTCTGGGCCATGTAATAGGGCGCCGGTGGATAGTCGCGCAGCCGCTGCTGGATCAGCGCCTCGGCGTCGCGATCGCGCGGCGGGCTCTTGCGCGCCACGTCCTCGATGCGGTCGAACAGGCTGTTGATGGCCTGCTGGTCTTGCTGGTTCGGCATGTGCCCACTCCCGGGTAACTGGTGATGCAGAAGAAGTGGGAAAGGCCGCGCTTCGTTGCAATGGGCAGGCCAATCCTTTGGCTGCCTCACAATTGCCATCGCTTCGCCAAAACTTTGCCTGAACTCCCGGTGTAACGAGGTCGTGATCGGTAAACTGCCGACATCACAGGGAAAAATCATGAACACGAAGCTCCTCCTGCCACTTGCCGCTGCCGCCCTGCTCGCCCTTGCCGCCTGCAGCAACCCTGAATCGGCCGACGATGCTGCCGCGACCGATACTGCGCCTGCGGCCGAAGTCGCCCCCGCTGCGGAGCCGGCTCCTGAAGCTGCTCCCGCGCCGGAAGCTGCTCCGGAAGTGCCGGCCGAGCCCGCCATGGCGCCGGCTGCCGACGCGACCACGATGACGCCGGAGCAGGCCATGCAGGCCGTCCAGGCCCAGGCCGCGACCATGAGCGACGAGCAGAAGACCGAGACCATCGCCGCAGCCCGCAAGGCCGCCGAGGATGCCGCCAAGGCACAGGGCCTCACCGACGACCAGGTCAAGCAGGCTGGCGACATGGCCGAGCAGGCCACCAAGCAGATGCTCGGCGTCCAGTAACACTGGCGTTACGGATTAAATAAGCCCTGCAAGCCCCTGGTTTGCGGGGCTTATTTTTGCGTGCTGACCCGCAGCACATAGCCGATGACGATGGCCACTGCCTCGTAAAGCTCCAGCGGAATGGTCTCGTCCAGTTCCACCCCGCTCAACGCTTCGGCCAGCACCGGGTTGGTCTCGATGACCACGCCGTTTTCCTGCGCCAGCTCGACAATGCGGTCGGCCAGCAGGCCACGGCCCTTGGCGATGACACGCGGCGCCTCCCGCGTGCCTTTCTCATATTGCAGTGCCACGGCCAGCGCGCGGGGTTTGATTTCGTCGCTCATCGGCGCGAATCCACGAAATGGCCCGATGGCGCCGTCGGCGCCGCCGGTGGCTCGCCATGCCGCACCAGCACCGCGCCCGGTTGCAGGCCGGCACCGGCCAGCGCCTCCCGCAATGCGCCGATCTCGGCATCCAGCGCCGCGGAGGCCGCGGGTTCGGTGGCCCAGAGCATGACCCCGATGGAACCCGCCCGCAGCGTGACCTGCGCGCCGACCTCGCCCATATCGGGCAGGTTCAGGGCGAAGCGCATCTGCCAGCCGCGCTCGGCCGCAGTATCGGATTCATTATGCTGGTCCCGGTGGATCTGGAGCTGCATCAGCGTCTGGTGCGTCCCCACCATGACGGGCAGGTCGAGGCTCTGATCCGCCGTCCGGCCTGTCGGATCGGGCAAGGAAGCATGCTGGTGCAGCCTGACCCGGGCTAGCGCCGATTCGGTGCGGTCGAGCAATTGCCGGCCGACCTCGTCAGGCGCCGCATTGGGATCGAGCGGCGGCGCCTCGTTGCCGCGCGCCCGCGGGATGCTGCCGCGCAGAGGCGGCGGAATCTGTGCCACCGGCGCCACTGGCGCCTGCTGGCCCAGCCAGGAGGTCAGCGTGTTCCGCAGGGTCAGCAGCGCCGACTTCATGTCCGGCTGCGTCAGGCCCTGCCCCCGCGCCAGGTTGGCCTCCTGAAACACGCCCGATCCGCGCATCGCCGTTTGCAGTGCTGTGCCGTCGAAGCGCGGCCCGTCGATCGCCACCCGCCCGGCCAGCACCTGTTGGGCCGCACGCGCCACCGGCTCTGGCAGGACGACTCTTCCGGCAATGGCGGAAAGCGCCGTGGTCAGGGCCGTGATTGATCCCTGCCGCGGCACCGAGGCCTGCACCATCTGGGCCAAAGCCGATTGCGGCGTTGCCGGGGGCGGTGCGGCCGGTGGGGGCGCAGTATTTCCCGGCGGCGCATGGGCCGTCGCATTGGTGGTGACAGTCGTCGCCACCACCGGGCGCACCGGGCCGGCCACGGCAGCAGGCGCAGCCGGTTGTGGCGGCGCTGTTGCCGTAGCGGCAGCAGCGGCGGCCAGCGGATTGGGTGGCGCGGGCATGGCCGCCTGCGGATAGGGCGCGGCCGATAGTGGCGCGGTCGGTACGCTGGTGGGTGTGCCCGTGGCTTGGGTGATGGCAGGCGACGCAGCGGGTGCCGGAGTTGACGCCTGAGGTGTCGGAGTCGGTACAGGCTGGGCCGCGGCAGGCAAGGCCTGCGCCGGGGCGCTTGGCGTGGACGGCAAGGGCTGCGTCGCAATGGGTTGTAGTGGCGCCTGCGCCAGCGCCGGCTGTGCAGGTTGGACGACAACGGATGCAGGCAGCGGGCTTGCATTCCCCGCTTGCGGCACAGGCGCCGGATTGGGCTGCGACAGGGCCACGATAACCGGCGTAGCCGGCGCGGACTGGATGGGCGGCGCGACCGGACTGGTTGCCGGCAGCAGTGCCAGGCGCAGTTGCGTGCCGGCGCCCTGCACTTCCAGCCGGATGGTTTCTCCTGCCTTGGTCGGCGTAGGCAGCATCAGGTTCAGCAATTGCCCGCGGATGTCCACCTGGGTCATGCCGTTGGCACCCGCGCCAACAATCCGGGCGTCCAGCACCTGCCCCGATTGCAAAGCCAGGGCCTGCAGCGCGCCGGGGCGGGCCGCCGTGACGAATTGGGGCAGTTGCGAGGGGATCGACATGGCGTTCCGGCCCTCTGCCGCACCATGCGGCAACCCATTCTAGCGCAGGACAAACATCCGATGATTCCCGCCTGCCGGGAAACTTAACACGAGCTAAGCAAAGCTCAGCGTAAATGCGGTGCCGTTACGCCAGCACGCGTCAGTCGGGGCGGATGTCGGTATATTGCTTGGTGGCCGGCTTGCCGCGGAAGGTCACCCAGAAGAAGTTCAGCGTATAGGTGCCCGCGGTGCGGAACACGCCTTCCTTTTCCAGCCGGCGACCCGAGGTCTTCATCTTGAGCGCGAAGGTCCATTTGACCCCGCCCACCTTGGAAAGGCGCACGGCAACGTCGGTATCTTCGCCGAAGAACTCGATGGAGCGGTCATAGCCGCCGACCCGCTGCCAGGCGGCGCGCTTGAACACGAAATTGCCGCCCTGCACCACCGAGCCGACCCGCAATATGTAGCGGTTGACCACATAGATCAGCCAGGTCAACCCATAGAACATGCTGACGAGGAACCGACTCCAGGCGCTCATGTCGTAATAGACATAGGGCCCACTGAGGCAGACCAGCTTGGGGTCGCGGGCGAATTCACTGAGCACGGTATCGAGCCAGCCCGACGGCACGATAGTGTCGCTGTCGATATTGGCGATCAGTTCGAACCCCTCGCTGGCGGCAAAGCCGGCGTCGCGGGCATTGACCAGGCCCTTCTTGGGCTCGTCGACCACGCGCACACTGGGAAAGCTGCGGGCGATTTCCCCGGTCCGGTCGGTCGAGGCATTGTTGACCACGATGATATCGGCATCGGCGCCGGAGCGGGCGATTTCCGCCACCACCGATTCCAGGCATTTGCCGATCAGCGCCTCTTCATTATAGGCGGGTATGACGAAAGCCAGTTTTCTCATGGCTGCCTCTTGCTGGGCCGAGGGCGGAGTGCCCAATCGCCAGCAAATAGCCCCTGCCCGGCGCAACGGCAACAGATGGCAGCGGGTTTCCCGCAGCTTAGGCACGACTGGAGGGGCAAATCCATGCCCGCTTCCCCAGATCATCACGCTTTGCTAGGCTGGCCCGGCAGTATTCTCGTTCATTCAGTGTTCAGTTGCGGATTGCGACAAGCGGGCCATGATGAAACAGCTTCTGTTCAGACACTTGCTTGTCCTTCTGCTGTCGGCCGCGGCGCCCGCCGCCTTTGCCGCCAATGAGGGTACGGCTGTCGGGGTCAATCCCGATGCAGTGGCGCAGATCAATTCCACCGATCGCATCCTGGCTGTCGGCACCGATGTCTCAGTGGGCGAGAAGATCATCACCGGCCCGTCCGGCCAGGTGCAGATCATCTTCGATGACGATACCAGGCTCGTGGTCGGCCCGCGTAGTGCGCTGCTGATCGAGACCTACCTGATGGCCAGCAGCAATACGGCCCAGCAACTCACCATCAATGCGCTGGGCGGCTCGTTCCGCTTCATCACCGGCAACAGCCCCAAGCCCGCCTATTCGATTCTGACGCCAACGGCCGCCATTGCCGTGCGGGGCACCGAATTCGACATCATCGCCGAGCCGACCAGCACGCGGGTCATGCTCTATGAGGGCGCCCTGCAGATCTGCAATGCCGGCGGCGCCTGCGAAGAGCTGACCCACCGCTGCGAGGTGGCGACAGCCGCGCGCGATCAGGTGAACCTGTTCCTGCGCCATGACCCGCTGCGCCTGCCGCTGAGCTACGAATTCCGCTATGCGCGCTTCCAGGCACCCCTGTTGCCGCCCTTCAAGGTCAGCGGCGCCGCGCTCTGTGCCGAGCCGCCGCTGGAGGAATCGAGTGGCGAAGGCTCAGGCGGCATGACAACCCGCCCAACGACGCCCACGACCACTACGACTCCCCCGCCTCCGACAACGAGGCCGACGCCGCCCCCGACGACACGGCCAACACCAGGAACCCCGGTCGCCGGCGGCAAGAACTAACCTGCTTCAGCCGATATAGTCGCGCTTGCCTATGGGCACGCCTGCATGGCGGAGAATGGCGTAGGCCGTGGTGACGTGGAAGAAGAAGTTCGGCAGCGCCCGCTCGGTCAGATAGGCCTGGCCCGACATGGCGACATCCTTGCCGCCCAGTTTCAGCGTCACCTCACGCGTGTCGCCGCCGTCGAGGTCTTCCGGCTGCACCGTGGCCAGCAGGTCGAGCGCCTTGCGGATGCGGGCGCGCAGCTCGTCGAAGGTTTCCTCGGTATCGGGCCAGGACGGCACGTCGCGGCCCGCGAGGCGCGACACGCAGCCCTTCACATGGTCGGTGGCGATCATCACCTGGCCCCGGAACGGAATCATGTCCGGCGCCAGCCGCATATTGGACAGTACCAGCGTATCGACCTTGCGCTCGGCCGCATTGGCCTCGGCCTTGTCCATGACGGCGAGCAGGTTGGTCAGCATGCGGGTGAAGATCGGCACGGTCATGCCGTAAACGGAAATAGTCATCGCAAAGTCACCTTGATTGTCGAGCCCCGAACGGGAACAGTGTTCTGCGCCCGCCATTGGTGGCTGGCAAGGCGGTTGTATGAGCAAGCAACAAGACAAGCCGGTGAACGGCGACAAGGACGAGGAACTCACGGGCTTTGCGCGGCTGCGCTCCAAATTGCGGCTGCTCTACCATAGCCAGGCGCCCGGCGCGCAGCGCTTCCAGGCCGCGGTGCTGGTGGTCGACCTGGCGATCATCGCCTTCTTCATCGCCACACCCCTGTTGCGCAATGACGACTCGTTCCTGTGGATCGACTATTCCATCGCCACCCTGCTGCTGGCAGACCTGGTGGCGCGGGCGCTGGCTTCCACCGATATCCTGCGCTGGCTGCGGCAGATGCCTGTCATCATCGACATTTTCATCCTGGCGACGCTGCTGGCGCCCACATGGCTGGTCAATCTCGGCTTCTTGCGCATCATGCGCCTGTGGACGCTGACGCGGACCGGCACGTTCTGGCGGCCGTTGCGCAAGCGTGGGCTCGATCGCTACCAGGAACCAGTGCAGGCGGTGATCAACCTGCTGGTCTTCCTCTTCGTGGTGACCGGCTTCGTCTATACGGCCTTCGCCAATCGCGGCAACGCGCCCAGCATCGAGGGCTACATCGATGCCCTTTATTTCACCGTTACCGCCGTCACGACCACCGGCTTCGGCGATATCGTGCTGCCGGGCACCTGGGGCAAGCTCGCCTCTATTGCCATCATGATAACGGGCATATCGCTGTTCGTCCGGCTGGCACAGGCGATTTTCCGGCCGGCCAAGGTGCATTTCCCCTGCCCGCAATGCGGCCTGCAGAAGCACGAGCCGGACGCCGTCCACTGCAAGGCCTGCGGCCACCTGCTCAACATTCCGGACGACGGGCACCGCTAGGGGCTATTTCATCACCGCCAGCCGGATGCGGAAGCAGGCGCCGGGCAGCGGCCCCGGCACGAGGTCGAGCGAACCGTTCATGCGGGCCACGATCTGCCGCGAAATGGCGAGGCCCAGGCCCGCGCCGCCCTGATCGGCCACCCCGCCCGGCCCGCGCCAGAATTTTTCGAAGATCAGCTTGCGCTCGCGCTTGGCGATGCCCGGCCCGTTGTCGGCGATCTCGGCCACGTAATTGCCCGCCTTGACCGACGAGGCGATGCGAATGACCGGCTTGTCCGAGTCGTTGTATTTCACCGCATTGGAAATGAGGTTGATGAACACCTGGCACAGCCGGTCCGCATCGCCCTCCACCATGGTGGGCTGCGCCCGGTCGCCCAGTTCCACCTTCATGCCGCGCTGGCGCAGCAGCGCCTCGCAGACCGCCAGCGCCCGGTCGAGTGCCGCCTCGGCATCGATGGGGACATTGTCCCAGGTCCGCTCGCCGCGCTCCAGGGCGCTGAGGTCGAGGATTTCGTCGAGCAGCTTGGTCAGCCGCAGGCTTTCCTGGTGAATGGTGGAAACGAAATGCTGGCGCTGGCCCACATCGATATCGTCGCTATCGAGCAGGATCTCCGAGAAAGAGCGGATCGACGTCATGGGCGTGCGCACTTCGTGGCTCACCTGGCTCAGGAATTCGTCCTTCTGGCTGTCGAGCTCGCGCAGTTGCGCATTGGCATCCTCGAGTTGCCGCGCGGTCGAGCGCAGTTCGGCCGAGGTCTTCTCCAACTGCTGGGAATATTCGATGACCTGCTGGGTCTCGTCGGCCATCTGCATCATTTCTTCCAGCGACACTTCGCTGCCAGAAACCACCTTGGACAGCATGACATGCGCCGAAGCGGCGCCGATGGAGCCGGCCAGTTCGCGCTCCAGCCGGCCGATAAACTGGGGCGACGGCTCCAGCATGTCTGGTTCGACGCCGCTGTCGCGCGCCTCGGTCTCGAACAGGGCGGCGGCGCGGCGCTCGCCCAGCACGCGCTCGGCCACGAAAAACAGGTCATTGGCGGTGGCCGATCCGCGCACGAAATTGCCGCGCGCACTCTGGCCGCGCCTGAACACATCGACAAAGACGCTGGCCTGGATACGCTCCAGCGCCGACTGGCTGGTCAGCAGCGAACCCAGCGTCAGGGTCACGATATTGACCAGCAGGCTCCAGAACGCGGCATGGGCCAGCGGGTCGATGCCGTTGAGCCCGAACATGGCTTCGGGGCGCAGCCAGGAAATGCCCCACGGCCCGCGGTCCAGCAGCATGGCCACCTGCGGCGAGACCGATTCGAACGAGGGCAGGAAGCTGCACCACACCCAGAACACGAAACCCGCCGCGATGGCTGCCGTCGCCGCCTTGAGCGACGCATCGCGCCAGAACAGGGCTGCGATGACAGCCGGGAAGAACTGGGCGATGGCAGTGAAGGAGATCAGCCCGATCGGCGCCAGGGCGTCGGAATCGCGTGTGAAGAAGAAGTAGAAAAAGCCCAGCGACAGGATCAGCACGATGGAGAACCGCCGTGCCACCAGCAGCAGGCTGGTCACCCCCTGCCCGTCGCCATTACCCACCGGGCTGAACCGCAGGATCAGCGGCATGACGATGTGGTTGGAGACCATGATCGACAGCGCGATGGATTCGAGGATGATCATCGACGTGGCCGATGAAAAGCCTCCGATAAAGGCAAACAGCGCCAGTGCGTCCTGCCCGAAGGCCATGGGCAGGGTCAGCGCGAACATGTCGGGGTTCGATCCCGCCGGCATGGTCGTCATCCCGAACAGGGCGATGGGCAGGATGAACAGGCTCATCAGCAGCATGTAAGCGGGAAAGGCCCAGCTGGCGACGCGCAGGTGGTTCTCGTCGGAATTTTCCACCACCGTCACCTGGAACTGGCGCGGCAGGCATACGATCGCCGCCACCGACAAAGCCAGCGTGGTCAACCAGCGCGAGTCGAACGTATTGGTCGCATCGACGGTGACACCGGCCTCGGCGGCTCGGGCGAAGATGTTCTCGAAGCCCCCGCCAACGAAGACCACGAAGACGCCGACGGCCACCAGCGCCGTCAGTTTCACCACCGCTTCGAAGGCGATGGCGGCGACGACGCCGTGATGCTGCTCCTTGGCATCGACATGCCGTGTACCGAACAGGATGGTGAACAGCGCCATGGCCGCCGCGACGCCAAAGGCCAGGCCCACATCGTCAATGCCCTTGAGGCTGCCGCGCCCGAATTCGGACGAGCCGGCCACGGCCTGGATCGACGAGGTCACGGCCTTGAGCTGCAGCGCGATATAGGGCGCGATGCCGATAACGGCGATGCAGGTGATGAGCACGGCGAGCCGGTTGGACTTGCCGAAACGCGACGACAGCAGGTCGGCGACCGAGGTGATGCGCTGGTTGTGGCTGATGCGGACCAGCCGTCGCAACAGGAACCACCAGCCGACGAAAACCAGCGTCGGTCCGAGATAGATGGTGAGGAATTCCAGCCCGCTGCGCGCCGCATTGCCCACCGCGCCATAGAAGGTCCAGCTCGTGCAATAGACCGAGATAGAGAGCGTGTAGACCGCTGGGGAATGCAGGAACGACCGCGTATTGACCCGCGCCCGCCGGTCGCCGAAATAGGCCAGCACGAAGAGCAGCCCGACATAACCGACCGCCGTGGCGATGACGAAATCGGCCGACAGCATCAGCGCTCACCCTCGTCCTCGTCGCTGCCCGGCTCGCGCGGCAGCGCATGGGTCAGCACCGCCGTGCCGACGATCAGCAGCAGCCACAGCGCAAACAGGTAGACGACAATCTGGGGAATGCCGAAATGGGCGATGGGCTGGTCGAATACGTAGACCAGCGGCGGCAGCATCAGCGCGGCGCCGAGCACGGTCAGCAGCAGCATGCCACCCTGGAGCCTAGGCCGTTCCGCCATTTTTACTCAGCAATTGCCGCACGGCGCCGACCACTTCGGCATTGGCGTAGGGCTTGGTGACGAATTCGTCCGCGCCGAATTCCTCGGCGATGCGCCGGTCCTGCTGCTGGCCCTTGGCCGTCAGGATCAGCACCGGCAGGGCATGGGTCTCGGCATCGGCCCTGATCTGCTTGAGCACTTCGAAGCCGCTGCGCTTGGGCAGCATGACGTCGAGCACCAGCACGCGCGGCTTGAGCCGGCGCACTGCTTCGATCGCCGCCTCGCCATCGGTAACGGCGCTGATCGTCCAGCCTGCGCGCCGCAGGATGAAATCGAGCGATTCGAGAATGCTCGGTTCATCCTCGGCAATAAGTATATCGACTGCCAAAATCCCCCCCAGATACCCGCGGTCTCCCCTCCGCAGGTGGTGCCACTAAATCGCAATCATGCCGGATCGCCAAGGGCCAAATCCGACGGCAGCAGCGGCGCCCGGGTTTCCGGGCGGTTTCCGCCGGGCGACAGCGCCTCTTCCTGCCGGCTGGCACAGTTGCGCCGCGTGCAGAGCCGGCAGCTCGGCCCCACCGGAATATCCGCCGACAGGTCCAGCAGGTCGAGGCCGGAGGCGTAGATCGTGCGGTCGGCATGCAGCACGTCGCAGGCCAGCATGACCGAGGACAGAGCCGGCTGTTCGCGGAACGAGCCGGCCCGCTTCTGCACGGTGCGCGCCAGGAACAGGTAGCGCGACCCGTCCGAGAAGCGCACCACCTGCCGCAACAGGGCATCGGGCTTGCGGAAGGCGCCATAGATGGCCCAGAGCGGGCAGGCATGGCCGCTATTGGGCAGCAGCAGGCCGGGCAGCGGGAAATGCTTGGTCAGCCGCCCGGCGGGGTCCGAGCGCAGGAAGCCGAAGGGCAGCCCCTCCTCTCCCGGCCGGCGCAGCGTCACCAGGCGATGGGCCACCTGCTCGAAGCTGGCATTATAGACCTGCCTGATATGGGCGATGTCATAGGCCGCCGCCTCGGCATCCTCCAGCACTTTGCTGTAGGGAAAGACCATGGCCCCGGCCAGGTATGACCCCACGGCCCGGGATGCCAGCCGGCGCGCCGTCGGTGTCGACAGGGTGGCGCTTTCCAGCGTATGGGCTATGGCGTCGGCCGCGGCCAGTTCGCCATAGAGCCGGGCCAACTGGAACTGCCGTGTCGCCAGCGTGGATGAACCCTGGAACCACATCACCCGCCGCATGGCATCGAACCGGTGCTGACCGGGAAATTCGGGGTCCGGCGGAGGACCGCCCACCACGACCGAGACGCCGAACTTGCTGTCCAGCAACTCGGTCAGCGTGGCGATGCCGAACGGCCCTGCCCCGACAATCTCAGCCCGCAGCGCATCGGCAACCCGTTCCAGTTCGGGAAAGTGGTTTTCCTGCTCGATGATCAGATCGTCGATTTCGCGTGCCGGCGACACGCTGCGCCGGCTGCGGCTCGATGTCTCGAACTGACCGATCAGGTTGCGTGCCACATCAGAGAGCGTTCGCGCATCGCGCCCGATGGCCGCCAGGAACCGCCGCCGCTCGGCCTCGTCGAGATCGCTGACATCCTCCAGGATTTCAGCGCTGGAGCGCACCGCGGTGATCCCCGACAGGATCTGGTGCAGCAACTGGCTCAGCAGCGGGTCCGAGCGCAGCCGGTCGGCATAGGCGTCAGCATTGGCGATAGCGCCCGAATAGGCCCGGTGCAGTCGCGCCAGTGCCGCCGCGCTGGCCGGGTATTGCGCCACCAGTTCGCGTCGCTCGTCGGGGCGAAACGGCAGCGATCGACCATGGGGTCAGCGAAGGCCTCTTCGAGGTCCTGCAGCAGCTTCTGCTCCATCCGCCCAGCCAGTTCATCGATGTCGATGTCCAGTTGAGCCGCCACGCGGTTCAGCAACGCGCCGCCGATATCGCGTTTGTTGTTCTCGATCAGGTTCAGGTAACTGGGAGAAATCCCCAGGCTTCTTGCGAGAAAAGCCTGAGAAATCTTGAGTGATTTCCGCCTGTTGCTGATGCGAAAGCCGATCGGCGCGCGCATGCCACCCTCCCTCGCCTGTCAACGAATTGACTAATATTCATTCGTCACAGGACAATAATTTACAGAATATCGCTGCAATTACAATGCCCTATTGCCGTCATTTTCTTCCGAAGGCCATAATCCCCCCCGCGGTGAGCTGCTGGCCATGTATCAGTCGCCCCGCGCCAAAAGGAGGAAATCAATGACACTTTTGAAGCGTGGCTTGTCTCGCCGCAGGGTATTGCAGACCGGCATGGCCGGCATTATCGGCTCGGGCATTGCCCCTCTGATGTTCACCAAGGGTGCCTGGGCGCAGGAATTCTGCAACAACCCGACCGGCGATACCGTAACCTTCGGCCTCAACCTGCCGCTGACCGGCGCCTATGCCGAAGAAGGCGCCGACGAGCAGAAGGCCTATGAACTGGCGATCGCCCATCTCAACGGCGAAGGCGATGGCGGCCTGATCGGCGTGCTTTCCCCGACCGCCCTCAAAGGCAACGGCATTCTCGGCAAGAAGGTCGGCTATGTGTCGTCCGACAGCCAGACCAAGTCCGACGTCGCCCGTGCTGGCGCCACCCGCATGATCGAACGCGATGGCGCCATCATGATCACCGGCGGCTCGTCCTCGGGCGAAGCCATCGCGGTGCAGGGCCTGTGCCAGGAAATGGGCGTCATCTTCATGGCGGGCCTGACCCATTCCAACGACACGACCGGCAAGGACAAGCGCCGCTACGGCTTCCGCCACTTCTTCAACGCCTACCAGTCCGGTGTCGGCCTCGCCCCCGTGCTCGGCCAGGAATATGGCAACGACCGCCGCGCCTATCACCTGACCGCCGACTATACCTGGGGCTGGACCCAGGAAGAATCGATCAAGGCCGCGACCGAGGCCCTGGGCTGGGAAACCGTGGCTGCCGTTCGCACGCCGCTCGGTTCCACCGACTATTCGCAGTACCTGACGCCCATCCTCAATTCGGGCGCCGACGTGCTCATTCTCAACCACTATGGCCTCGACATGGTGAACTCGCTGACCCAGGCGGTCCAGTTCGGCATGCGTGACCGCCAGGCGAACGGCAAGGACTTCCAGATCGTCACCCCGCTCATCTCCGAGCTGATGGCCAAGGGCGCAGGCGAAAGCGTCAAGGGCATTTTCGGGACGTCGAACTGGCACTGGAACCTGCAGGATCCGGGCACGATCGCCTTCACCAAGTCGTTCGGCGCCGCCTATGGTTCCCCGCCGTCCCAGGCTGCCCACACCGCCTATGTGCAGGCCCTGCTCTATGCAGATGCCGTGGAGCGCGCCGGCACCTTCTATCCGCCCGAAGTCATCAAGGCGCTGGAAGGCCACGAATTCGACGGCATGGGCAATGGTCCCACGCTCTATCGCGCCGAAGACCACCAGTGCATCAAGAACGTGCTGGTCGTGCAGGGCAACGAGAACCCGTCGAGCGAATATGACGTGCTCAACATCGTGCAGGAAATCCCGCGCGATGAGGTGGCCTACGATCCCGCCATGTTCGGCGGCGAGCTTGGGCCGGCAGAACCGGCGCCGCTCTGCGCCTGATGCGATGAAGGGGCAGGCTCGAGCCTGCCCCTCTACCACAGTCATTGCCCGGTCCATCCGGACAATCCATTCCGATGCCAGTCATCGCATGGACCGCCGGGCAAGCCTGGCGGTGACGCTTGCGCAAGGCAGAGCATCTCGCCGGCGCGGTTGATCGGAGCACACCATGTTCGAAGTCATCTTTCTGCAATTCCTCAATGGCCTGGACAAGGGCGCGGCCTATGCGCTGATCGCCCTGGGCCTCACTCTGGTGTTCGGCACATTGGGCGTCGTCAACTTCGCCCATGGCGCCCTGTTCATGCTCGGCGCCTTCTGCGCTGTGATGTTCCGCCAGCTGCTGACGCTGGAAACCGTAACCCTCGATCCCGAAAAGCTCTCGCCCTGGGGCGCGCCGCTCGAAATACGCGAGCCGCTGGTGCAGGCCTGGTTCGGCGACTTCGGCGCTGTGCTGGTCAACTATTCGGTGCCGGCCTCGATCATCGTCACCATTCCGATCATGCTGCTGGTCGGCATCGCGCTCGAGCGCGGCATCATCAAGCACTTCTACAAACGCCCGCATGCCGAACAGATCCTTGTGACTTTCGGCCTGGCCATCGTGGCGCAGGAAGTCATCAAATCCTTCTTCGGACCCAATCCCATTCCCCAGCCCATGCCCACCGACCTGCGCGGCGCTGCCGATATCGGTGCGTTCCTGGGCATGCAGGCCAATGTCATCACCTACCCGATCTGGCGGCTGATCTATTTCCTGTTCTCGTTCGTCATCATCGGCGGGGTCTTCGCCTTCCTACAGTTCACCACATTCGGCATGGTGGTCCGTGCCGGCATGGCCGACCGCGAAACCGTGGGCCTGCTCGGCATCAATATCGACCGGCGCTTCACCATCATGTTCGGCCTGGCCGCGGTGGTCGCGGGGCTTGCTGGGGTCATGTACACGCCCCTCCTGCCGCCGAACTACCATATCGGCATGGACTTCCTGGTCCTCAGCTTCGTGGTGGTCGTGGTGGGCGGCATGGGCTCGCTGCCCGGCGCGGTGGCTGCCGGGTTCCTGCTCGGCATCCTGCAGTCCTTCGCCTCGATGACGCAGGTCAAGGCCCTCATTCCCGGCATCGACCAGATCATCATCTATCTCGTCGCCGTCGTCATTCTACTCGTATTGCCGCGGGGCCTGTTCGGCCGGCGTGGCGTGATGGAGGCCTGAAATGGCTGTCATGTCCCGCAACGACCTGCTGCTCTTCCTCGGCTTCACCATCGTGGTGCTGGCCATGCCGATCTGGCTGCACCCATTCGGCGCGGCCTATCCGGACCTGCTGCAGCGCTTCATGATCTATGGCATCTTCGCCGTGGGCTTCAACATCCTGTTCGGCCTTACCGGCTATCTCAGCTTCGGCCATGCCGCCTTTTTCGGCGTGGGCTCCTACGCCGCGGTGTGGTCGTTCAAGCTGCTCAGCCTCGATGCCATCCCGGCGATGATCTTCGCCATCGTGATTTCTGGCCTCTTCGCCCTCATCATCGGCTATGTGAGCCTGCGCCGGTCGGGCATCTATTTCTCGATCCTGACACTGGCCTTCGCGCAGATGAGCTACAATCTCGCCTATTCGGTGCTGACGCCCATCACCAATGGCGAAACCGGCCTCCAGCTCACCCTCAACGATCCGCGCTATCTCGATCGCGCGCTGTTCGAGGCGGCGCCCGGCCAGCCGGTGCCCACCTTGCTCGGGCAGTCGCTCGGCGGCTTTGCCGGCTTTTATTTCTGCGCGGGTTTCCTGATCCTGGCCTTCTTCATCGCGCAGCGCATTACCAGCTCGCCCTTCGGCATGATGCTCAAGGGCATCAAGTCCAACCAGACCCGCATGAACTATACCGGCTTCAACACCAAGCCCTACACGCTGGCGGCCTTCGTCATTTCGGGGATGTATGCGGGCCTGGCCGGTGCTTTGCTGGCGGTCACCGATCCGCTGGCCGGCGCCGAGCGCATGCAGTGGACCGCCTCGGGCGAAGTGGTGCTGATGACCATCCTGGGCGGCGCCGGCACGCTGGTCGGCCCTGTCATCGGCGCCTGGCTGATCAAGTATTTCGAGAACATCTTCTCGGCCATTAACGAAAATATCCTGCACCGCTTCTTCGACTTCCTGCCCGATGGCGTCGACAATGTGCTGGTCGCCATATCGAGCAAGTTCGTCGGCGAGGGCTGGTTCCTCACGCTGGGCCTGGTCTTCGTGCTGATCGTGGTGTTCCTGCCGGGCGGTATCATGGAAGGGGTGCGCCGTATCGCGCACCTGTTCGACCGCTCCCGCAGTTCGCCGACCAAGCCGGGCAAGGCCACGCCCCATCCGCAACCTGCCGAATAGGACGAGATCGCCATGACCACACCCAATGTCGTCCTGCATGTTGCCGACGTCCACAAACGCTTCGGGGGCTGCATGCCCTGGCCGATATCGACCTGCAGGTCGAGGAAGGCCAGACCCACGCCATTATCGGCCCCAACGGCGCCGGCAAGTCCACCCTGCTCAATGTCATCATCGGCAAGCTGGCGCCATCAAGCGGCCAGGTGGTGTTCGACGGCGCCATCCTTACCGGCCGCAAGCCCTATGAGATCAACCAGCTCGGCATTGCCCGCGTGTTCCAGACGCCGGAAATCTTCGCCGATCTCAGCGTGCTGCACAATGTGATGATCCCTGCTTTGGCCAAGCGCGACGGTGCCTTCAAGCTCAACCTGCTGCGCTCGCTCGACAGCGAGACGGCCATCCGCCAAGAGGCCGAGGACATGCTGGAAGATGTCGGCATGCATAGCCGGCGCGAAATGGCGGCCGGCAGCCTCAGCCGCGGCGACAAGCGTCGCATGGAACTGGCCATGTGCCTGATCCAGCATCCGCGCCTGCTGCTGCTGGACGAGCCCACCGCCGGCATGAGCCGCCACGATACCAACACCACGATCGAGCTGCTCAAGAAGATCAAGAGCCGCGGCATGACCAAGGTGATCATCGAACACGACATGCATGTGGTATTCTCGCTGGCAGACAAGATTTCCGTATTGGCCCAGGGCCGCATCATCGCCGACGGCACGCCCGATCAGGTGCGCGGCAATCCCAAGGTGCAGGAAGCCTATCTCGGAGGGGCCCATTGATGAGTGCGATTGCCATGGAAACCCAGATCGTCACCAATAGTCAGGCCGCCTCGGTCGAAACCTCGCGGCCCTTCTTCTCGATCCGCGACATGCACGCCTATTACGGTGAAAGCTATATCGTGCAGGGTGTCTCGCTCGACATCCGCCAGGGTGAAATCCTGGCCTTGCTCGGCCGCAACGGCGCCGGCAAGACCTCGACCCTGCGTACCATAGCCCGCACCGACGATCCGCAGATGCGGCAGGGCGAAATCTGGCTCGACGGCAAGCCCATCCACCAGATGAAGTCGCACGAAGCGGCTCGATCAGGCATCCAGCTCGTACCCGAGGATCGCCGTATCATTTCGGGCCTGACTGTCGAGGAAAACATCGCCCTCGCCAAGGTGGCGCCCGGCAATGGCTGGAGCCTCGAGCAGATCTACGAGAGCTTTCCGCGCCTGGCCGAGCGGCGCAAGCAGGAGGGCGTGACCCTCTCCGGCGGCGAACAGCAGATGCTGGCCATTGCCCGCGCCCTGGCGCGCGACCTCAAGCTGCTGTTGCTCGACGAGCCCTATGAGGGCCTGGCCCCGGTCATCGTGCACGAGATCGAGCGCATCCTGCATTCGATCAAGCCGCTGGGCATCACCACCATCATCGTCGAGCAGAACGCCGTAGCCGCCCTTAAGCTGGCCGACCGCGCCGTCATCCTCGATACCGGGGAAGTCGCGTTCGCCGGTACCGCCAAGGAAGTGCTCGACAATACCGAACTTCGCCACGAATACTTGGCGATCTAAAGCTACCCTGGGCCCCTCGACCAAGGCATTCCGCCGATCTCACCTCTCCCCAGAGAGGCCCAGGGTAAGTTTCCTACCGCTGCAGCGCGCCATTCAAAAAGCCCTCATGGTGAGCTTGTCGAACCACGAGGGCGAGCGAGTGGAGGCCTCGTGCCACGACCTCATGGTTCGACAGGCTCACCATGAGGTCTACTTGGACGTGAACCCCTACTCCTCCGCCACTTCCGGCACATCCGCCTTGATCTCGATCCCCTCGGCCTCCAGCGCGTCACGTACGTCCCGTGCCAGGTCGACCGCGCCAGGCGTGTCGCCATGCAGGCATATCGAGCGCGCTGTGGATTTGAGCACCGTGCCGTCGATCGCCACGATCTCCCCGTCCCTGGCCAATCGCAAACACCGTGCGATCACCACTTCGACGTCATGGATGACAGCGCCGTCCTGGCTGCGCGGCACCAGCAGGCCTTCGGCCGTATAGGCGCGGTCGGCATAGGCTTCGCGGATCAGCGGCATGCCCACGGCCTTGGCCGCGCGCACCTGCTGGCTGTTGTCGAGCGCCAGCACCGCCATTTTGGGGTCCATGCCCTGGATGGTGGCGAAAATACCCACGGCAAAGGCCAGTTCCTCCGCCGTCTGGTTGGCCAGTGCCCCATGCAGTTTCACATAGCTGAGCGGTACGCCCACCTCGTCGGCGATGAAGCGAACGAGGAACAACTGGCTGCGAATCTGCCCCAGCAGCTCGTCGAGCGGCATGACCACGCGGAAGCGCCCAAACCGTTTGGGGTCGGCATATCCCGGATGCGCCCCGGCCCGCACGCCGCGCGCCTTGCAGATTTTCAGGATATGCCGGATCGTCGGTGCATCCCCGGCATGGCCGCCACAGGCAATGGAGGCACTCGACACGATATCGAGCAGGTCCTCGTCAGTCCCCATGCCCTCGCCCAGATCGGCGTTGAGGTCGATCGACGTCATTTCAGCGGCTCCGCAACAGCGCGTGCGCATGTTCCACAGTGACCGGCTCGAAGGCAACTGGCGTTCCGGGCCGCAATTGCGCGAAACGGTCGAGATCGGCGGTGATAACAGTAGCAATGCGCGGATAGCCGCCGGTCGGCTGGTGATCGCGCATCAGCACGATGGGCGTACCATCGCCCAGAATCTGGATATCGCCCGGAACGATGGCATCCGACACCAGCGACAGTGCCACCGCTTCGGCAAAGACGCTGCCGGCATCCTCCAGCCGTACGCCCATGCGGTCGAGCCGCGACGAGATGACGAATGGCGTCGCCAGAAAACGCTGCCGCAGCGCCTGCGGAAACAGGTCCGCATGCAGCCCCCAGATCACCCGGATCGGCCCGGTCACCGGCTCGGTCTGCTCCACCTCCAAGACGCCTGATCCACCATCCCCGCTCAGCGCAATGACATCCCCAGCCCGCAGCACGCGCCCCTCGAGCCCGCCCAGTTGCGCCCGGCTGCTGGTGGCCATGCTGCCCATGACCAGCGGCACGTCGATATCGGCATCGAAGCGCAGATAGCCGTAATTGCCCCAGCCGCCCGGCGTCACCGACAGGGTATCGCCCTCACCCAGCATCACAACGCCCGGCCAGTCCAGCACCGCGCCATTATGCCTGGCCACGAAATCGCCGCCGGCAAAACCGACCCGGCATCGCCCGCTCTCCAGCCGGATTTCCAGCCCGGCCATGGTGAACTCCACCCCGCCGCGCCTGCCGCCGGCCAGCGCCCCCGCCTGCGCAAAAGCTCCGCCATCCATCGGCCCGGACGCGCTGATGCCATGCCGCAACATGCCGAAGCGCCCTGCGTCCTGGATGCTGGTCAGCGGCCCTGCCCGCAGAATCGTCAGCGCCACGCTCATGTTTCCGCCTCGAAAGTCACGCTATCGCCCGGTTGCAGCCGGGTCGGCGGCTCGCTGGCCGCATCGAAATTGCGGAAATCGGTATGCCCGATCACATGCCAGCCGGTCGGCATGTCCGTCGCGGTGATCGCCGTCTGCCCCGCAGCGAACAGCACGCTTCCGGCCGGCACCGCAGGCCGCACGCTGGTCCGTCGCGGCAGCATCAGCCCGTCGCCATGCAATCCACAATAGACAAAGCCCGGCGCAAAGCCGGTCACCAGCACGCGCAGCGGCTGTGCATTATGCGCCGCCACGAAGTCGGCCGTGGTCATGCCGAACAGCGCCGCAACCTCGTCGATATCAGGCCCATCGAACCGCGTCGGAATGGTCCAGCTCTGTGCCGGCTGGGTCGCATTGCCCAAGGCAAACAATCGCAGCCGCAATTCCCCGGCAATTGTCGCCGGCGCCGCGGCCAGCGGATCATAGCGCAGCAGCACCGAGACCAGGTTGGGCACGACCTCGACCACGCCGGCGATTGGGTCTCGCTCCAGCGCGCGGGCCAGCGCAATGGCGGCCCGGTTGGCGGCATCATTCAGCGTATTGCCGAAGCGCACGAGAAGGCCGCTATCGCCGAGCGGCATGATCGTCGGCGTGGGAAATGTCTGTGGGTCGGACGAACCGGTCATGTTCAGCCCTTGGCTGCAGCACTCGGTCAGTCCATGTCGGACCCGCCCGGATCAGTCAACCCGGTCCATAAGCGGCGGAACTCTGCCGCGCTCGGAAGACCGTTCGGTAGTGCCACTATCCTCGGATAGCGGCCGGATTTGACCTGCCGGGCGTCTGGAGCGCTTTCAGCCTAAGTGGATACCACTTTTGCGGTTCGAAAGCGCGACCATCAAAATCCGTCCGTCAGTTGGGGTCTTTGCCGTCCTGTTCGATCACGGCATCGAAAAGTTCCCTGGCCTGCCCCACGCCAATCGCCTCAATGGCGACGGCAGCGATGGCCGCGAACAGTTCTGCGATTTCCTGGGGATCGGTGATTTCGGCGTCGTCGTCTTCGGCGTCGGCGTTGATCAGAGTGAACACAATAACGCGCCTCCAAGTTAGCCAATGGAGAGAGTGTGCGGCGATTCCCGTTACGGAATAAATAATGGAAATTGGCCTCTGCCCGGTTTGCGGGCAATTGCCAGAAGGGGCAGGCACCCTTACTCTTCCGGCGCCGTGTTTGCCTCGAGCCAGGATTCGATGTCTTCGAGGCTGGCCGAAAAGGGCTTCGGCTCATTCCCGTAGATCACCTTGAAGCTCTCGTCGTCGCGAACGGCATGGCCGCCGGCATGCCCGAGCACCTTCATCTTCTCGTCAGTGAGAATGGTCAGCCCATAGCGCGCCGCCAGCCGCTTCAACCGGCGCATCCGCGATGCATCAAATTCCTTCCGGCTCACGGCACGTCCTCTTGTGGCTTTGGCGGAAGGGGTGGGATTCGAACCCACGGATGCTTGCACATCGGCGGTTTTCAAGACCGCTGCAATCGACCACTCTGCCACCCTTCCGTGGATCAGGCTTTAGCGGCAGAGCGTCGGGCTGTCCAGAGCGGCGCGTCACCGGCAGCGCCTCTGAGTAGACCTCATGGTGAGCTTGTCGGACCACGAGGTCATGGCACGATGCCTCCACTAGCTCGCCCTCGTGGTTCGACAAGCTCACCATGAGGGCTCCCTGCCTGACTGCGTCCGCCCTATGGCAGCAGCACCACCGAGCCCGTCGTCTCGCGCCCTTCAAGCGCCCGATGCGCATCCGCGGCCTCGTTCAGCGCAAAGGTTCGGCCGATCTCGACCTTGATGGCGCCGCTCTTCACCGCCGCGAACAGCAGTTCGGCCCCTTCCAGCAATTCCTCGCGCGTGGCGAGGTAATGCACGCCGGTCGGCCGGGTGATATAGAGCGAGCCCTTGCGCGATAGCACGGTAATGTCAGGGATCGCCACCACGCCCGAGGCATTGCCGAAGCTCACCATCAACCCGCGCGGCCGCAGGCAATCGAGCGATTTGTCGAACGTCGCCTTGCCGACGCCGTCATAGACCACGTCGACGCCCCGCCCTCCCGTGATTTCACGCACGCGGGCGGCGAAATCTTCCTCGGCGTAGTTGATGGCATGGTCACAGCCATGCGCCTTGGCCAAAGCCACCTTTTCGGCGCTGCCGGCTGTGCCGATAACTGTGGCGCCGAGCGCCTTGGCCCATTGCGTGGCGATGAGGCCGGTTCCGCCCGCCGCCGCGTGCCAGAGAATGGTTTCGCCCCTGGCCACGGCCCAGGTCTTGAACAGCAGGTAATAGGCCGTCAGCCCCTTGAGCATGATGGCCGCCGCGACGCGGTCGTCGATCCCCTTGGGAATGGGCACGACCCGGTCGGCGGCGATCAGCCGTTCTTCGGCATAGGCGCCGATCTGGCCCTGATAGGCGACGCGCTCGCCCACCGTGAGCCCCGTCACGCCCTCGCCGATGGCGGTGATGACGCCGGCGCCCTCATTGCCCGCCACGAAGGGCGTCTGCATCGGATAAAGCCCGGAGCGCTGGTAAGTGTCGATGAAGTTGAGACCGATAGCCGTCTGGCGCAGGGCCACCTGCCCCGGTCCCGGCGCGCCCGGCGCACGATCTTCCAGCGTCAGAACTTCGGGCCCACCGGTCTGATGGACGACAATGGCGCGGCTCATTTCGGGGTCCTCGGCTTGCGCGGCGCCGATTTGGGCCGCGACTGGGCGCGAGCGGTCGGGCTGGATTTGGCGCTCGGCTTCTTGACCGCCGCCACGCCGGCCCCCGCCGTGACCGAGCCGGTTGCCCCGGTAAACGGCGCCACCGATGTCTTGACGCCCGTGCGGTTGAGCTTGCGCTGCTTGGCGATGATATTGACCGCCTCGACCAGCACCGAGAAGCCCATGGCGGCGTAGATATAGCCCTTGGGGATGTGGAAGCCGAGGCCATCGGCCACCAGTGACACGCCGATCAGCAGCAGGAAGGCCAAAGCCAGCATCTTGGTGGTCGGGTGGTCGGCGACGAATTTGGCGACCGGGCCCGAGGCCACGAACATCACGCCCACGGCGACAATGACCGCGGCAATCATCACCTCCACATGCTCGGCCATGCCGACGGCGGTGACGATGGAGTCGATGGAAAACACCATGTCGATGACGATGATCTGGCCGATGACGGCGGCAAAGGCAGCCGTGGCCTTCTGCGCCATCTCGGCCTCATGCGGCTCCTCGATGGCGGCGTGCATTTCATGGGTCGCCTTGTAGACCAGGAAGACGCCGCCAGCGATCAGGATCAGGTCTTTCCACGACAGGTCGAGCCCGAAGGCCGATATGGCCGGCTGGGTCAGGCTGATGATCCAGGAAATGACCAGCAGCAGCAGGATGCGGAAGATCAGCGCCAGCGCCAACCCGAGCTTGCGCGCCCGGTCGGCCTGCTCCTTGGGCAGGCGCGACACCAGCACCGAGATGAAGACGATATTGTCTATGCCCAGCACGATCTCCATGATCGTGAGGGTCGCGAAGGCGACCCAGACATTCGGATCGGCGAGCAGCTCAAGCATCAGGGGCTCCATGCGAGTCTTGTGACCTGCCTATCTAAGCGGACCTTGGCGCATAGAAAAGGTCGCATGGCAGAGTTTTCCGCATAGCGTGCCGCTGGCGGCACAAAGTCGCTGCACGGGCGCTGGCTTCGGCGCCGCAGCGGGTGATAACCTTGCCCAACCTGTTTGCGAGTAGTGCAATGGAATCCTTCACCCCGCTCACCGCCGCCCTGGGCGGCGCCCTTATCGGCCTGGCCGCCGCCGTGTTGTGGCTGGGCAATGGCCGCATTGCCGGCATATCCGGCATTTTCGGCCAGTTGCTGCCGCCGGCACAAACCGTGGTCTGGCGCGTCGTCTTCCTCGTGGCGCTGATCGCCGCGACCTTTGCCGCCGCCCAGCTCTTCCCCGCGCTCGGCGTGGGTGGCGAGACCCCCGCCCGCCTGGTCGAAGCGCCCGCCGCCTGGGGCGTGCCGACGCCGGTCTGGCTGGCCATTGCCGGCCTGCTCACGGGCCTCGGCACCAAGATCGGCAATGGCTGCACCTCGGGCCATGGTGTCTGCGGGCTGGCCAGGCTGTCGCTACGCTCGCTGGTGGCGGTGCTGGTGTTCTTCGGCGTCGCCGTCATCACCGTCACCGTTACGGGGGTGGTGTGATGGCCAATCTCAAACTCCCCTATCTCGCCACGGCCGCCCTCAGCGGCGCCCTGTTCGGCAGCGGGCTCTATGTCTCGCAGATGGTCGATCCGTTGAAAGTCCTGCGCTTCCTCGATTTCACCGCTATTCCATCAGGCGGCTGGGATCCGAGCCTGGCCTTCGTCATGGGCGCGGCGCTCATCGTCATGTTCATCGCCGTCCGTATCGGCAAGGGGCGGCAGGCGCCGCTGTTCGACACCAGCTTCCACGAGCCCGAATACCGCAAGGTTGATCGCCGCCTGATCGGTGGTGCCGTGCTCTTCGGCATCGGCTGGGGCATGGCCGGCATTTGCCCTGGCCCCGCCATTTCGCTGATCGCCTTCCTGCCGGACAATCTCTGGATTTTCTTGCTCGCCATGTTCGCCGGCTCGCTGGCCGGCAGCGTCATCATACCGAGCGGCCATGCCCGCCGTCTGGCGGACGCCAAATGAGCGCCTTTGATGCCGATGCCGTCGTGGTGGGGGGCGGCCTTGCCGGGGTCGCCGCCGCGATTGCCGTAGCCCAGTCCGGGCTCAAGACCGTGCACCTCGCGCCGTCAGGCCCGCCCGATCGCCGCACCTCGGCCCTGATGATGCCCAGCATCGACTATCTCCGCAGCGCCGGCCTTATCGACGATCCCGCCAGCCTCGGCCATGCGCTGACGCAGATACGCATCATCGACGCCACCAACCGCCTCATCCGCGCGCCGGAAACCCTGTTCGACGCCAGTGAGGCCGGCATGCAGGCCTTTGGCTGGAACTTCGCCAACCTGCGGCTGATGGAGCGCTTCCACGCCGTCGCGGCCGGCCTGTTCAATCTCGAAACCCGTAACGCGGGCGCTACCGATCTCTCGGGCAATACGGTCACCCTCACCGATGGCTCCAGTCTCAGCGCCCCGCTGATCGTCGGCGCCGACGGCAAGAAATCACTGATCCGTGCCGCATCAGGCATCACGGCACGGGAAAATGCCTTCACCCAGGCCGCCCTGGTCTGCGATCTCGATCTCGGCCGCCCCATTGGCGGCGCCTCCATCGAGTTCCACTATCCGCAGGGACCGTTCACGCTGGTTCCAGCCGGCGCCAACCGTGCCAACCTCGTCTGGATCGACGATCGCGCCGCGCTGGAAGCCGCCAAATCGGGTGGCAATGACGCGCTGATCGCCACTTTCCGCGAAAAATCGCAGCGCCTGTTCGGCGCCATCACCCTGGCCAGCCCCGCCTTCGTCTTCCCGCTCAGCACGCTCAGCGTCGACAAGGCCGGCAGCGATGGCGTGGTGCTGGTGGGCGAAGCCGCGCACGCCTTCCCGCCCATCGGCGCGCAGGGGCTCAATCTGGGCCTGCGCGACGTCGCCGACCTCGCCGCCTCCCTCGCGGCCATAGATCGCACGGCGCCCGACTGGGCCAGTCGCGTCAGCGCCGACTACATCGCCCGCCGCGCAGCCGACCTCGCCCGCACCGGCGGCATGGTCGATACCCTGTTCCGCTCATTGCTGGCCGACATGCTCCCCGCCCAGGCGCTCCGGGCCGGCGGCTTGTGGGCCCTGAAACTGGCCCCGGCCTTGCGCAAACAGGCTTTTGCCGTGGGCATGGGGAATCGCTAAGCGGATACCCCCTCCCAACCTCCCCCTATCAGGGGGAGAAGCTGCACAGTGGTTGGGGCAACATAGTGCCAAATCCCCGATCTGTTCCTCCCCCTATCAGGGGGAGGCTAGGAGGGGTACCCCAAACAAAAAAGAGCGCGGTTTCCCGCGCTCCTCATAATCCAACAATCACCACCCCTTACTGGGCCGGCGTTGCCGCCGGAGCGTCGCCCTCGGCCGGGGCAGCGCCTTCGGCCGGTGCGGCACCGCTGTCCAGCTGGCGGCGGAGTTCTTCGGCGCGGTCCTGCAGCACCTGCTCCAGCGCGTTCTCGCCCGAAGTTTCCTGGCGGAACTGCTCGAAGGTCAGCGCGGCATCGCCATCATAGGCAGCGGTGAAGCCGGCCAGGGTGATTTCGATGGTCAGGTCCTGGTTCTGGCGGTTCTTGGCGGTCAGCTTGAGCGTGTTGCCCTTCTTGAGCGAGTTCACATACTGCTCGTTGATGACCAGCTGGGTGGCGCAGGAGGTGGGGTCGCACAGCATATAGGGCACGCGGATCGGCTTGGCGCCATCGATCTGCCAGGTCAGGCCGAAGGGCAGCAGCACGCCGAGCGGCACAGCCGCAACGGCGAGGAGCCGGCTTTCCTGGCCCGGATCGTCGCGCAGCAGGAAGGAGCCGAGGAACTGGCCATTGGCCAAAACCACCTGGCGCATGATGCAGGCCTGCTGGCCATCGGGCAGCGGGTCGCAGACCTTGAGCCAGTTCTGGCTGGCCGGGCCGGCAGCGGCAGTGGCCGCGTTAGCGTCGGGAGCGGCTGCCGCAGGCGCTCCGGCAGCAGGCGCCTCGGCGGGCGCGGCTTCCTGGGCAAAACTGGCGAGGGGGGACAGCATGAGCGCGGCCACCGCGAAACCGGCGACGAGGGGTTTCCTGATGTTCATAGAATTTCCTTGGCTTCTTTGGCGGTCCCGGTGACCTTGTGCCACCTTGAGAATTGAACTGCCCTTCAAGTGCTGAATTCGGGCAATAACATGACCGATACTGCTTGCCAAAGCATTATGGCAGGACAGGGTTGATGCGATCAGGTCAGGATGCATTTTCTACCAGTTTTGCCAGGCGCGACAGGATTGCGGCCGCGCCCTTGAGCCGATCATTGGGCGTCGGCCAGTTGCGGGCGAACACGAGTTTCTGATCGGGCTTGATGCGAACCTGGTTGGCCGGATCGCTGACAAGCCGCACCAAAGCCGTGGGATTGGGGAACTCGTTGTTGCGCAATGAGATTACCGCACCCTTGGGCCCGGCATCCACCTTTTCGACATTGGCCTGCCGGCACAAAGCCTTGACCAGGATCACCTTGAGCAGCGCCTCGACCTCTTCCGGCAGCGGCCCGAAACGGTCGATCAATTCTGCGCCAGCAGCGTCGATATCCCTGATATCGGTGAGATCGCCCAGCCGCCGATAGAGCTGCATGCGCAATTGCAGGTCGGGCACATAGTGTTCCGGGATCATCACCGGCATGCCCAGCGAGATCTGCGGGCTCCACTCGTTGCGATCCTCGTATTCCTCCTCGCCGCTCTTCAGGTTCGCCACGGCCTCTTCCAGCATGGCCTGGTAAAGCTCGTAGCCCACTTCGCGGATATGGCCCGACTGTTCGTCGCCCAACAGGTTCCCTGCCCCGCGGATGTCGAGATCATGGCTGGCGAGCTGGAAACCTGCCCCCAGGCTTTCCAGCGATTGCAGCACGCCCAGCCGCCGTTCGGCCGTGTCGGTCAATTTTCTGTCAGGTGGAACGGTGAACAGCGCATAGGCGCGCGCCTTGGCCCGGCCGATGCGGCCGCGGATCTGGTAAAGCTGCGCCAGCCCGAAATGGTCGGCGCGATGCACGATCAGCGTATTGGCATTGGGAATATCCAGCCCCGATTCCACGATCGTCGTCGCCACCAGCACGTCGAACTTGTTGTCGTAGAAGGCGTTCATGATGTCGTCGAGTTCGCCCGGCGCCATCTGCCCATTGGCCACCACGAAGCTGACTTCGGGCACCTGCGCCTTGAGGAAATCGGCAATCTCGTGCTGATCCTTGATGCGCGGCACCACATAAAAACTCTGCCCGCCGCGATATTTTTCGCGCAACAGCGCCTCGCGCACCGACAGCGCGTCAAAGGGCGAGATGAAGGTGCGGATGGCCAGCCGGTCCACCGGCGGCGTCGCCAGCAGGCTCAGGTCGCGCACCCCGGTCAGCGCCAGTTGCAGCGTGCGTGGAATCGGCGTCGCCGTCAGCGTCAGCACATGCACATTGGCCTTGAGCTCCTTGAGGCGCTCCTTGTGGCCCACGCCGAAATGCTGCTCTTCGTCGATGATCAGCAGGCCCAGATCCTTGAACTTGATGGTCTTGCTCAGCAGCGCATGCGTGCCGACCACGATATCGACCTGCCCATCGGCCAGCCCGTCCTTGGTCGCCTTGAGTTCGGCCGCCGGCACCATGCGCGACGCCTGGCGCACCCGCACCGGCAGGCCCTTGAAGCGTTCCGAGAACGTCTTGAAATGCTGGCGAGACAACAAGGTCGTCGGCACGACCACAGCCACCTGCTTGCCCGACAGCGCCACGGCGAATGCCGCGCGCAGCGCCACTTCGGTCTTGCCGAAGCCCACATCGCCGCAGACCAGCCGGTCCATGACGCGGCCCGACGTCACATCGTCGAACACCGCCTCGATGGCGGCCATCTGGTCCTCGGTCTCCTCATAGGGGAAACGCGCGGCAAATTCGTCATAGGCGCCCGGATTGATCTCGACCACATCGGCCCGCGTCAGCAGGCGCGCCGCGGCGATCTTGATGAGCTGCTCCGCCATTTCGCGGATGCGCTTCTTGAGCTTGCCCTTCTTGGCCTGCCAGGCCACGCCGCCCAGCTTGTCCAAGGTCACATTGCCGTCGTCGCTGCCATAGCGGGTCAGCAACTCGATATTTTCCACCGGCAGGTAGAGCTTGGTGTCGCCACCATATTCCAGCTCGACGCATTCATGCGGTGCCCCACCGGCCTGGATCACCTTGAGGCCGATGAAGCGGCCGATACCGTGATCGACATGCACCACGAGGTCGCCGGCCGACAGGCTCGCCGCCTCGGTCAGGGCATCGCTGGCCTTCTTC
Source organism: Devosia ginsengisoli (assembly GCF_007859655.1). NCBI lineage: Bacteria > Pseudomonadati > Pseudomonadota > Alphaproteobacteria > Hyphomicrobiales > Devosiaceae > Devosia > Devosia ginsengisoli. The sequence continues at coordinate 979,130 of NZ_CP042304.1, read as the reverse complement.
TTGCGCTGCGGCCGCAGGATGCGCTCGCCCAGAATATCCTGCTCGCTGAGCACCAGCAGGTCTTTCGTCTCAAAGCCGGTTTCCAGCGGCAGCACCACCAGCGAGGTCGTCGCGGCGCTTGTCGTCTCGGCATCACGCCAGTTTTCCGCCAGCCGCGGATTGGTCAGGCCGTGATCCTTCAGCACCTGCACCATGCGGTCGCGCGTGCCCGTGCTCCAGCAGGCGATGATCGCCCGCCGGCCGTTACGCCGCTCGGCCAGCAGCCGATCCACCACGGCCTGAAACAGATTGGTGTCGGTCGCCTGCCGCTCGGCCGCAAAGCTGGGCGCGATATGCCCGCCGGCATCGTCGCTCGCCTTGGTTTCCGGCGCGATGAACTGGCTGAGCTGGATGACCGACGCGCCCGCCAGCGCATAGGGATGCGCATCCACGTCATAGAGCAGTTCCGGGGCAATGGGCTTGTACGGCGCCCCTGCCCCCGCCACGACAGGCGCCAGCCGCGCCGTTTCGCGCGCCTCGTAATAGTCGCGCACCTGCGTCACGCGCTCGGCATAGGCATCCACGGACTGCTCGTCGAACACAAATGGCGCATCGCCGACATAGTCGGCCAGCGTATCCAGATGCTCGTAGAAAAACGGCAACCAATGCTCGGTGCCCGAATAGCGCGAACCGCCGCTGACCGAGGCATAGAGCGTGTCATCGACCGTATTGCCGCCGAACGCCGCGGTGTAATTCTGCCGGAACCGGCGAATGGTCGTCTCGGTGAGCACCACCTCGCTCATCGGCGTCAGGTCGACCCGCTTGAGCTGGCCCGTGGTCCGCTGGCTGTCCGGATCGAAAGTGCGGATCGATTCGAGCTGGCTGCCGAAAAAGTCGAAGCGCAGGGGCGCTTCGGCGCTGGCCGGAAACAGGTCCACCAGCCCGCCACGCACCGCATATTCGCCACTCTCCCGCACCGTCGGCACGCGCAGATAGCCATTATTCGCCGCCCAGGCGATCAGCTTGTCGCTATCGACGAACCGGCCCGTCGCGGCCGAAAAGCTCATCGTCTCCACCACGTCACGCGGCGGCAGCTTCTGGATCAGCGCATTGACCGCGGTCAGCACCACGGCGCCCTTGGCGCCTGACGTCAGCGCCGCCAGCGTGTTCATCCGCGCGGCAATGGTCACATTGTTGGGCGACACCCGGTCATAGGGCAGGCTGTCCCAGGCCGGCAGCGTCAATATCGTATGTCCCGGCAGCATGGCGCCGAGAATGTCGGCCATGCGCTGCATGCGCCGCCCGTCGCGCGCCACGAAAACCAGGCTCGCCGCGTCCTCCGGCGCCGCCTCGATACGCTGCTGCACCAGCCGCGCCAGCACCATGGGCTGCATGCCGTCGGGCACATTGGCAATGGTGCGCGTCGGGCGCTGGGCGACGATTTCGTTCATTTGGCCAGCCGGGCGGAATGGTCGGCGATCACCTCGTCGAGGAATGCCCGATCGACATGGGCGGGCGGCTCCGCCTGCCCCATGACCCAGGTCAGCAGCGGCGGGTCTTCCTCGCTCATCAGCGCTTCCAGCCGGTCGAGCCGGCCAGCGTCCATGCTCTCGGTATGCGCGTCGGCATAAGGCCCAAGAATGAGGTCCATCTCCTTGGTGCCGCGGTGCCAGGCGCGGTAGCGCAGCTTCTTGCGGCGCATGGCAATGTCTTCACCGGCTGTCATTTGACGCGCCATGATCCTGAGTTTGTTCCCGATTTGGACATGTCTCTTACGCGGATTGCGCCGGCTTGTCAGCCCTTAAGAAAGCGGCCGGCAATCATGGCCCACCCAGTACAAAAGCCGTCGCCACAGCCAACAGAATGAGCGTGACCACCGAGAAGAAACCCGCGGCAAGCACGCGACCGCCCGAGGCGACAACCGAGCGCAGATCGACCGAAAGGCCAAGCGCCGCCATGGAAACCACAGTGAGGTCGGCCGAAACCGTCTGCAAAGCCGGCAGCGCAGCCTCGGGCAGGAGGCCTGCCGACCGCGCGCCCATCATGGCCAGGAACCCCACCACGAACCACGGCACCAGCATCGCCAATGGCAGCGCGCCCCCGCCCTTGCGCCCCTGAACCAGGCCGATAACCAGCACGACGGGGCCGAGCATGAGCACGCGGATCAGCTTCACCAGCGTGCCGATCTGGGTGCTCATGATTCCCACGGGCACCGTGGCCGCCAAGACCTGCGGCACCGCATAGACGCTCAGGCCGGCAATGACGCCATATTGCCACTCGCTGATACCGAGAAAATGGAAACAGAGTGGCAGCAGCAGCACGATGACCACGCCAAGCGCCGCAGTGAAGGCAATAGAGGCGGCAACGTCCCCGGCCGGCGCCCGGATGACAGGTGCAGTCGCCATGATGGCCGAATTGCCGCAAATGGAATTGCCGCAGGCGACCAGCGTCGCCAGGCGCCCATCAAGGCCGAGCAGCCGCCCGATGCCGTAGCTCAGCACCAAAGCCGTGGCCACGACAAGCATGATGGCGCCCACCATGACCGGCCCAATCTGCAACACCGCCCCGGTGCTGATCGTGCCGCCCAGCAGCACGATGGCGATTTCGAGAATCGTCTTGGACGCGAAATGCACCCCGGCGCGATAGCGCTCAGCCAACCCGAAACAGGTATGCAGCAGGATGCCGGCGAGAATGGCGATCACCAGCCCGTCGAGCATCACCCAGCCCAGCAAACCATGCTGAACATGCTCGCCTGCAACCGCCAGTGCCGCGACGCCGGCCGAGAGCAGCAGCCCCGGAAAGACCCGCCAGACTTGCGATATCAAGGGCATGAATTGCTCCAATCCAGTTGAATTGGAGCATGAACCTTGCGTTCATTCGCTTCTATCGCATAATTATGGACATTCCATACAGCAGGACCGCACGATCCATGACCATCGAGCAGTTGGCCATCTTCATCGCTGTGGCAGAGCGCCAGCACTTGACCCGGGGCGCCTCAGCCATCGGCCTTACCCCTTCGGCGGCCAGCGCGGCGATCAAGGCGCTGGAGGCGTTTCATGCCGTGCGGCTGTTCGACCGGGTCGGGCGTGGCATCGAACTGACCCGTGATGGATGCACCTTTCTCGAAGAGGCCCGCCAGACGCTGGCCCGCTTGCGACAGGCCGAACGCGTGCTGGACGATCTGGGCGGGTTGCGGCGCGGCGACCTCGATATCATGGCCAGCCAGACCGTCGCCAATTACTGGCTGCCGCAGCGCCTGTTCCGGTTTGCCGCGAGCTATCCCGGCATCAGCATCAATTTCACCCCGGCCAATACCCACGACGTGGCTGCCGCCGTCTTGTCGGGCGCAGCAGAGCTGGGCGTGGTGGAAGGCCATATCGATGTGCCGGCGCTTTCCGTCCGGCCCATCGGGCACGATCGCCTCGTCGTCGTCTCATCCGCCGCCCTCGCCCTGGATAAGCGCCATCCGACCGATCTCGAATGGATCATGCGCGAGCCCGGCTCCGGCACAAGGACGGAATTCGAAGCGGGCATCAACAGGCTCGGATTCGATCCGGCAAAGCTGAACGTGGTGCTGACTCTGCCCACCAACGAGGCCATTCTCAACGCCGTGCTGGGCAGCGACTGCGTGGCAGCGCTGTCGGAAATGGTGGTTGCGCCCTTTGTCGAGGCAGGCCGCCTCCAGATCCTGCCCTTCGCCCTGCCGCGCCGTGATTTCGGCCTGCTGACCCACCGTGAACGCGCCCTTTCAACGGCGGCCAAGGCATTCAGCGCCCTTTGCCTCGACGCGGCTGCGCCATCGGCCATATCGGCAGGGGCGGCGCAGCCGCTATAGTCTGCGCCAAGGAGAATCGCCTTTGTCCCGCCCCGAAGCCCTTTCACCGCTGTTCCGCTCGCTGCATTCCATCAAGGGTGTCGGCGACAAGCTGGCTGCGCTGCTGACCCGCTATTTCGGGGCGCCCGAGGGGCAGGAAGCCATTGCCCTCGATATTCTCATGCATATGCCGTCGGGTGTGGTCGATCGCCGCCGGCAGGTGGGCATTGCCGAGGCCTATCTCGGCCAGATCGTCACGCTGCGCCTGCATATCGACCGCCACCTGCCGCCACCGCGTGGCCGCGAGCACATCCCGCACCGCGTTTTCGCCCATGACGACACGGGCGATGTGCAACTGGTCTTCTTTCGTGCCCAGGGCGGCTGGGTGGAAAAGGCCCTGCCCATAGGCGAAGAGCGGTTCGTGTCCGGCCAGATCGGCTTTTTCAACGGCGAAAAGCAGATCACCCACCCCGACTACATCGTCGAGCCCGACAAGTTCGCCACCCTGCCGTTGGTTGAGCCGGTCTATCCGCTCACCCAGGGTCTCAGTTCCAAGGCCCTGGCCAAGCTGGTGCGGCAGGTGGTGGACGACCTGCCCCTTATCCCCGAATGGATCGCGCCTGCTACAATGGCCGAGCGCAACTGGCCGCGTTTCGCCGATGCCATGCGCATGGTGCACTTGCCGGCCAGTCCGGGCGAAGCCGAACTCTGGGCGCCCGCCCGCCAACGCCTTGCCTATGATGAATATCTTGCCGGCCAGCTTACGCTGCAGCTGATCCGCTCGACCATGGTCGCAGCGCGCGGAATCAGTCGCACTTTCACCGGATTGGTGACGGCAAAGGTTAGCAGTACGTTACCCTTTGCGCTCACAGAGGGGCAGTTGCAGGCCATTGGTGAAATCCGTGCCGACCTCGCCTCGCCCGACCGCATGTCGCGCCTGCTGCAGGGCGATGTCGGCTCCGGCAAGACTGTTGTCGCCCTCATGGCCATGGCCGCCATGGCCGAAAGCGGCGCCCAGTCCGCCATGATGGCGCCCACCGAACTGCTCGCCGCCCAGCACTTCAAGACCTTGAAACCCCTATGCGATTCCGCCGGCCTCGGCTGCGAATTACTGACAGGCAAGATGCCCGCCGCCGAGCGCCGCGCCAAACTCGCCGCCATAGCCAGCGGCGAGACGACCATCGTCGTCGGCACCCATGCCTTGTTCCAGTCCGGCGTCGAATTCCACAATCTGGGCCTCACCGTGGTCGATGAGCAGCACCGCTTCGGCGTCCACCAGCGTCTGGCCCTTTCCGACAAGGGCAAGCACACCGACCTGCTGGTCATGACCGCCACGCCCATCCCCCGCACCCTGGTCCTCACCCATTTCGGCGACATGGAAGTCAGCGTGCTGCGCGAAAAGCCGCGTGGCCGCCAACCCATTGATACGGCGGTCCTTTCCATCGGCGATTATGACCGCGTCATCGCCCGCCTCCGCGCCCGGCTCGATGAAGGCGCCCAGGCCTTCTGGGTCTGCCCGCTGGTCGAGGAAAGCGAACATCTCGACGTCGTCGCCGCCGAAGACCGCTTCGCCGAACTGCAAAAGGCCTTAGGCGACCAGGTCGCCCTGGTCCACGGCCGCATGAGCGCCGCCGCCAAACAGGAGGTGATGCAGCGGTTTTCCGCCAATGAACTCAAGCTGCTGGTGGCCACCACCGTCATCGAAGTCGGCGTCGACGTGCCCAATGCCTCGATCATGATCATCGAACATGCCGAGCGTTTCGGCCTCGCCCAGCTCCACCAGCTCCGAGGCCGCGTCGGGCGGGGCTCGGCCCGCTCGGCCTGTCTCCTGCTCTACAAGGACCCGCTGAGCGAGACCGCAAAGGCCCGTCTCGAAACGATAAAATCCACCGAGGACGGTTTCGAAATCGCCGAAAAGGACCTCGAACTGCGCGGCCAGGGCGACGTGCTCGGCACAAGACAATCCGGCATGCCCGGCTACCGCCTCGCCGTCCCCGACGTCCACCGCCACCTGCTCGATTACGCCCATGACGAAGCCAAGGATCTGCTGAAACGCAATCCCGGGCTGGCGGGAGCAGAGGGCGAAGCGGCACGTACATTATTGTATTTGTTCAGGAAAGACCTGGCGATCCCGTTGATCCGGGCCGGATAGCGGGAAACTTATCCCCGCCCCTGCGGCTTCGATTATTCTACCGTCACCGACTTCGCCAGGTTTCGCGGCTGGTCCACGTCCGTGCCCATGAACACGGCGGTATGATAGGCCAGCAACTGTACCGGAATCGTCGCCAGGATCGGGGCCACGAAGCTGGAAACGTGTGGAATGACAATGATATCGGCCACGCCATGCCCCACCGTCCCGGCGCCTTCCGCATCGGTGATGAGGATGATCTTGCCGCCGCGGGCGGCGACTTCCCTGCATATTGCTCAGCGTCTTGTCGACCAACTCGTCCGAGGGGGCAACGACGATCACCGGCATGTCCTCGTCGACCAGGGCGATGGGGCCGTGCTTGAGTTCACCTGCTGCATAACCTTCGGCGTGGATGTAGCTGATTTCCTTGAGTTTCAGCGCACCTTCCATGGCGATGGGGAACATCGGGCCGCGGCCCAGATAGAGCACGTCCTTGGCCTTGCTGAGGCGCTTGGCGATGTCCATGATCTGGTTTTCGGTGGCCAAAGCCTGCGAGACTGCCGCCGGCAATCCCGTCAATGCCTGCACGAATTCCTGCTCTTTTCCTGCATCCAGCACGCCGCGCGCCCGGCCTGCCGCAATGGCGAGGCTAGCCAGTGCGGTCAGCTGCGCCGTCAGTGCCTTGGTCGAGGCCACACCGATCTCAGGTCCGCACAGGATGGGGAACACTACGCTCGATTCCCGGGCAATGGTGGATTCGAGCGTATTGACCAGGCTGGCCACATGCTGCCCCTGCCCGGCGCAATAGCGCAGGGCGGCCAGCGTGTCGGCCGTCTCGCCTGATTGCGAGATGAACAGCGATAGGCCACCCTTTTCCAGCGGCGGCTCGCGATAGCGGAATTCGGAGGCCACATCGATATCGACCGGCAGGCGCGCATAGCGCTCGAACCAGTATTTGGCCACGGCACCAGCCAGATAGGCCGTGCCGCAGGCGCTGATGGTCAGCCGGCTCAGATCGGCGAAATCGAAGGGCAGAGCCTCGCGGAGGGCGACCTTTTCGGCGCCCATATCCACGTAATGGCTCAGCGTATGGGAGATGGTTTCGGGCTGCTCGTAGATTTCCTTGGCCATGAAATGGCGATGGTTGCCCTTGTCCACCAGCAGCGCCGAGGCCTGCGACACCTGCAGTTCGCGCTGCACGATGGCGTCCTTGCCGTCGCGGATGGTCACGCCCTTATGGGTGATGACCGCCCAGTCGCCGTCCTCCAGATAGGTCAGGCGCGAGGTGAAGGGGGCCAGCGCCATGGCGTCGGAGCCCAGATACATCTCGGTCGTACCATAGCCGATGGCCAGCGGCGCGCCATGGCGGGCGGCTATAAGAAGTCCGTCCTCGCCCTTGAACAGGAAGGCCAGCGCGAAGGCGCCCCGGAGGTGCTTGAGCGTGCGGGCCACGGCCAGTTCGGGGTCCGCGCCATTGGCCAGCTCCCGCGTCACCCATAGGGCGACGGCCTCGGTATCGGTCTGCGTCTTGGGCAGGTAGCCGTCCTTGTTCAGGTCGGCCAGCATGTCGCGGTAATTCTCGATAATGCCGTTATGCACCACGGCCACCCGGTCGGTGGCATGGGGATGGGCGTTGAGTTCGGTCGGCGCGCCATGGGTGGCCCAGCGCGTATGGCCGATGCCGATGCGACCGGCCAGCGGCTCGAAGCTCAGCTTCTGCGCCAGGTTGCCCAGCTTGCCCTCGGCGCGACGGCGGGAAATGCCGCCCTCTTCCAGCGTGGCGACGCCGGCGCTGTCATAGCCGCGATATTCGAGGCGCTTGAGCGCGTCTACGAGGCGAACCGCCACCGGTTCGCTGCCAACGATGCCGACAATTCCGCACATGCTACTTGTCCTTATTTGCCTGCTTCTTGGCTGCCGCAGCGGCGAAGATATCCTTGGCCCGACCGGGCTTTGCCACCTGCCGCGCGCGGCCGAGTGCCAGCGCATCGGCCTCCACGTCCTCGGTGATCACGCTGCCGCTGGCCACCAATGCCCCGGCACCAACAGTCACGGGCGCCACCAGCGAGGCATTGGAGCCGATAAAGGCGCCATCGCCCACCACGGTGCGGTGCTTGTTGTAGCCGTCATAGTTCACGGTGATGACGCCGGCACCGACATTGACCTCGGCGCCAATGCTGGCGTCGCCGATATAGGTCAGGTGGCTCACCTTGGCGCCCTTGCCGATTTCGGCCTTCTTGATCTCGACGAAATTGCCCACCTTGGCGCCCTCGCCCAGATTGGCTTCCGGCCGCAGCCGCGCAAAGGGCCCCACTGAAGCATTCCTGCCCACATGGGCGCCCTCGATATGGCTGAAAGCGTGGATCACCGCGCCTTCTTCGATCTTCACCCCCGGCCCGAACACCACATTCGGTTCCACCGTCACGTCATGAGCAATCTCGGTATCGTAGGAGAACCACACGCTTTTGGGGTCCTTGAGCGTCACCCCGGCCTTCATGAATTCTTCGCGCTGCACGTCCTGGAACAAGCCTTCGGCGCGCGCGAGCTGGCTGCGGTCGTTGACGCCCATGACGTCATTTTCCGGCGCCAGGCCATAGCCGACCTTCTTGCCGGCGGCATTGGCCAGTTCGACCAGGTCGCCCAGGTAATATTCGTTCTGGGCATTGTTGGCCTCGACCTTGTCGATCAGGTCGCGGAACACTTCGGCGCGGAAGGCCAGGATACAGGCATTGCACAGCCTGATGCGCCGCTCGTCCTCGGTGGCGTCCTTGTGCTCGCGAATGGCCAGCAGCGTATCGCCATCGGTGATGAAGCGGCCATAGCCGCTCGGATCCTTGGGCTCGAAGCCCAGGATCGCCACGTCGAGCCCGGCATCGAGCCGATCCAGCACGGCGCGGAAATTGATGCCGCGCAGCAGCGGGTGGTCGCCATAGACCACGGCGACATAGCCCTTGGCCGTGCTGAACAGGTCGCGCGCCATCGAGGCGGCATGAGCCGTTCCCCTGGCCACTTTCTGCTCGAAATGCACCACATCGGGGTGTAGCGCCGACACCGATTTACGGATGGCGTCATGCGCCGGGCCGGTCACCAGGGCGATCTGCGTCGAGCCGGCCTCGCGCGCCGCCCGCGCCACATGCCCGATGATCGGCATGCCACCCACCGGATGCAGCACTTTGGGCGTCGTCGACCGCATGCGCGTGCCCTCGCCCGCAGCAAGAATGATCGACAGCAGCTCAGTCATGAAAGATTCTCCGAGGCACGATGCTTTTCCATGCGCATTTTCACAAGATTATGGCAAGCAACCGTTGGCGAACCCATAATGACGGCCCCATGGTTGATGCTGGCGCAGCGCCTGATTCGACTGCGTTTTCAGGATAGCGGCTTTGGCTAAAGCATCGGAACAATTCCGGCAATCGGACGTCACCACCTGGGGCATCGTTGCCCTGGTGCTGTCAGGCATTGCCGTCATGGGGTCCAATGTCTCCGCCCTCATGCCGCATGATGTGCTGGCCGGGCTGCACAAGACGCGCATCGAGGGCGCCTCGGTCGATCAGTTGCGGCTGCAGGTCGCCGAATTGCGCGAGGAACAGCTTCGGCTCAAACGTGAGACCGGCTTGCTGACCTCCCGTTTCGCGCTCGAAGAACAACAGGGCAATGAGATCACGCGGCGTGTCGGCGCGCTCGAGGTCAGCCTGCCCCGCCTGCTCGAAACCTTGCCCGATGGCGGCAATATCGACCGCAATAATCTCACCGCCGCGATTGGCCAGGATCCGGCTCTGGTCTACCAGGCCGAGGGCGGCTCGGTGGTGGTGCGCCAGCAACCGATGGCCGAGGCCCGGCCCGTCATTGCCGGCGAACAGCCCCTGCCCGCGCCGGTCGAACAGATCGCGGCCATTCCCATGCCCAATGAACGGGAATTCGGCATTGCGCTCGGCCCGGCCATTGCCTTCGAGGCGGCTCCCGATGCCTGGCGCGACCTCTCGATGAAACTGGGCCCGCTGCTGTTCGGACTGGCGCCGCTCCTGGTCGACGAGGCCGGCAGCGACGACCAGCGCATCGTGGTCGGCCCCATAACCCAGCTCTCGGAGGCGACCGCGCTGTGTGCCCGGCTCGAGCGCCTCTCAGTATCGTGCCTGCCCATGCCGTTCACCGGAACGCCACTGGCCTATTAGCCATGCTGCGTTTCCGGTTGACAGTCGAAGATGCGCCGCTATGTTCCGCCGCGACGCCAGCAGCGTCAGGCTTGGTGCGTGCCGGTAGCTCAGTGGTAGAGCATTCGACTTTTAATCGAATGGTCGAGGGTTCGACCCCCTCCCGGCATACCAAGTATTCCCTTTAGAGATCAGCTGTCTGGTTCTGTCGAAAGCGGTGCTGCGCGGCCCGGACCCTGGCGCGGCTGACCGGTTGTTGAACAAGCCCGTTTCCGCTGTGATGACAATTGCGCGGACAGCGGAAAATGTCCTACGAATACCTCCGGTGACTCGAGCGGAGTCCGGGGGAGGATAATCTGCAGATGAGACGCCCGGTTCGGATCGGTCGGCCACGCGCCGATAATAGTGTTCGAACAGGCGCTGCGCTGGCAGCAGCCTTGCTTTGCGGCGTGTTGGCGCAACCTGCCCTGGCGCAGTCCGTGTCGACGACGGGCGACATCTATACCACCAACAGCACGCCGCTTTCTTCACCCACCTGGACTGTCGGCATCTCCGGAACCGATGAACTGGTGGTCGGCTATCCGACCCTGGGCACGATGCTGGTCGAGGACGGCGGCCAGGTCATCAACGGCAATGGCTATGTCGGCTATATCGGCGCTGGCACGGTCACGGTGCGCGGGTCTCACCCGGTCAGCGGCGATCCGTCCAGCTGGAGCAACAGCGGCTTCCTGATGGTGGGTGATCAGGGCGGTACCGGCATCCTCAACATCGAGCAGGGTGGACTCGTCAGGGCCAGCGAGGTCACGATCGGTTCGGGTTCGTCCTCCAACGGGACGATAAACCTGCTGGGCGACGCCCTCAGTGGGCGCGGCGTTATCGAGACCAGCCGGATCAACGCAGGCAACGGCACGGCTGCCCTGGTGATCGATGGCGGCGTCCTCCGTACGACGGCCGACGGCTCCTTCCTCAACAACTTCATCCTGCCGATCTCGATCGGCTCCGAGGGCGTCTGGTTCGATTCCAACGGCCATATCATGGCTGTCAGCCCGATCTTCACCGGATCGGGCACCTTCAACAAGATCGGCGCGGGCACGGTCAACCTGACCGGCAACAGCTCCGGTTTCGGTGGCATGACCATCATCGAGGCCGGCACCCTGCAGTTCTCGGGAACGTCGGGCTTTATTGCCGGCAACATCCTCAATGACAGCATCCTGTCCTTCAACCGCTCGAATGCGCCATTTCGAGCGTGATCTCCGGAACGGGGTCGGTGCAACAGATCGGCAGCGGCACGACGACCCTGACGGGCGTCAATACCTATATCGGCGGCACGGAAATCGATGGTGGCACGCTGGCGCTGTCCGGCTCGGGCAGTCTCGCTGCGAGCGGAGCCGTGTCACTCGGCGCCGCCGGCACTTTCGACATTGCGGGAGCCAGCGGCTTTCGCACCATTGGCAGCCTGGGCGGCGCGGCAGGCAGCAACGTCGTCCTCGGTGCCAATACGCTGACCTTGGGGAACGCGGCGAACACCGCGTTCAACGGGGCGATTTCGGGCACGGGCGGCTTGACGAAAGAGGGTTCCGGCATCTTCACGCTGGGGGGTGCCAATACCTTCGGCGGCACCACCACGGTCAATGGCGGTACGGTGGCGCTGACGGGCACCATGACCAGCAGCCTCTACCTGGCCACAGCCGGCACGGGTTTCGATATCAGCGGCGCTGCCGGCGATCGCAGCATTGGCGCGCTGAGCGGCGTGGCAGGCACGACAGTGGCCCTGGGCAGCAACGATCTCGGCTTCGGCGACGCGGCCAGTTCGGTCTTCGCCGGCGTCATCGGGGGCACCGGCGGCGTGGTCAAGGCGGGCTCGGGAACGGCAACGTTCACCGACGCCAACAGCTATCAGGGCGGCACCACGATCAATGCGGGCACGCTAGCGCTGTCTTCCGGCGGCAGCCTTTCAGTGAGCGGTTTCGTCAGCCTCGCCGCCGGCACGAACTTCGATATTAGTGGTGCCAGCGGCGACCGCAGTATCGGCGATCTCGACGGCGCGGCCGGCAGCACCGTCATGCTGGGAGCCAACACGCTGACATTGGGCGATACCGGCACAACGAGCTTTGCCGGCGCTATCAGTGGCGCTGGTGGGATCGTCAAGCGGGGCACCGGTACGTTCGAGCTGACCGGGGCCAATAACTATAACGGTGCCACTGTGATCAATGACGGCACGTTTGTCGTCAATGGCTCGATCGTCTCGGGCACCACCGTCAATCTCGGCGCGACCCTGGCCGGCATCGGCACGCTGGGCGCCACGACGATCGCCGCGGGGGGCGTGCATGCGCCGGGCAATTCGATCGGCGTCCAGACCATTAACGGACCCTATGTCAATCGCGGCGTGCTGCTGATCGAAGCAACGCCGGTCGCGGCCGACCAGTTGGTGGTGAACGGTACGGTCGATATAGCCGGCGCGACGCTGGAGCTTCTGCTGTCTCCGACAGCGGCCGCGAGCTGGAACCCCCTTAGCGGCCCCTTCACCATCATAGCCAACGATGCTGCCGATGCGGTCGCCGGGACGTTTGCGACCGGGCCGAAAAACCTCCTGTTCCTGACTGGCATCGTCAACTACGCTGGCGGCGACGGCAACGATGTCGATCTGAGCCTGGTTCGGAACGATGTCGGCTTTGCCTCCGCGGGCAACACGGCCAACCAGCGAGCCACGGCGACCGGGATCGAGGCCCTTGGCCCGGGCAATCCGCTCTGGAACACGATCGCCTTCACCACGGATGCCGATCTGGTCCGCGCCACGTTTGACGCGCTGTCGGGCGAAGCCCATGCCTCGCTACGCGGCGCGCTGCTCGAAAGCAGCACCGTCTACAGCGCAAGCATGGCCGACAGGCTGCGTTCGGCCTTCGGAAGCGTTCCCGCTTCGACGACGCCAATCCTGGCCTATGGCCCCGGTGGCGCCGAACTGAGCGCGCCCGATGGCGGCGACCTGGCGATCTGGGGCCAGGCCCTGGGCGGCTGGCGCTCGCTCGATGGCAACGGCAATGCTACCGGTATCGACACCGGAATGGGCGGCATCCTGGTCGGCGCCGATTCCCTGGCTGGAGACTGGCGTCTGGGCCTGATGGCCGGCTACGGCCAGTCCAGTTCCAGCATTGATGCGCGGTGGTCCTCGGGCAAGAGCGATGACTTCGTCGTCGGCCTCTATGGCGGCACCGAATGGGGCGACCTGGCCGTGCGCACCGGGCTTGCCTACAGCCGGCACGGCATAACGACGACGCGCCGGGTTCCGCTCCTCGGCGAAACCCTCTCGGCTGCCTACGGCGCCGGCACCGTGCAGGCCTTCGGCGAACTGGGCTATGGGTTTGAGTTGGGCGGCAGCACAGAGCTCGAAGCCTATGCCAATCTGACCTATGCGCGGACCGACAGCGAGGCCTTCGCGGAAACGGGCGGCGCCGCCGCGCTTTCGGTGGCCGCCAACGCCACCGAGGCCGCGTTCACGACCATAGGCTTGCGCGCATCGACCAAAATGGCCTGGGGCGAAACCCTGGCTACCCTGAGCGGCGCACTCGGCTGGCGACACGCCTTTGCCAATGATCCCTCCACGTTCAACAGCTTTGCCGGCGGACCGGGCTTTATCATCACCGGCGCGCCGGTGACGCGCGACAGCGTCGTCGTCGAAGCCGGGCTCGATCTGAACCTCTCTGCCAGCGCCACGCTCAGCATCAATTATGGCGGACAATTCGCCGCGGCCATGCAGGACCACAGCATTCGCGCCAGGCTGGCCGTGGGCTTCTGATCCGCGGTCCGCTCAACATAGGCCCGCACGCCGGGGCGGATGCCGCCTGGCGGCAGATATCGCCGGGGAGTACACGAAGTACTAAGCCTCTGGTGAGATCGTCTCAGACACCTTGGTCGCTTGATTCACAAGTGCCCTTCGGTCGAACCATATGCCGCGAGAGGGTCGAACCCTCGACCATTCCCGCTATCCGAACGAGCCCGCTGCTTTGTCCCAGGATTTTACTGATCTGCTCAAGGTGCTGGTGGCCACCGCGCTGACTTTCGCGGTCGGCACGCTGGTCATGCTCTATGTGATCCTGCTGCTGGCCCAATATGGTGCGAACCTGCCCATGGTGGGCGCCCTGCCCCTCAATGCGCCGCCCGAAATGGTGCCCATGCTGGCGGACAATCGCCTGTTCACCACGCTGGCCGCGGCCCATGTCACGGCCGCCGGTCTGGCTTTGATCATTGCCAGCAACACGATCGACATGGCGCTGCTGATCACGTCCAAGGCCGTGGCTGTCGTCATCACCGCCCTGCTCGGCTTTGTGGGCGGGCACATGGTCTATCTGCAACTGACCGAAGGCACGGCCTTTTCGCTCAATCCGCTGACGCCGGTCTTCATCGCGCTGGCGGTTTTCCTGGTGCTGTCGAGCGTACTCAGCGTGCAGAACCTGCGCCGGCTCGGCAATCTGCGCTTCGTGGTGGGCGTAGGCATGGTGGTGATTGGGCCGCTGCTGCTGGTGTGGCTGTAGCACTGTGCTTGGGCTCTTTCCCCTTCTCCCCTTGAGGGAGAAGGTGCCCGAAGGGCGGATGAGGGGTGTCGAACCCTCCCTACGCTCAGAGGCATGGGGTAGCGCAGCACCCCTCACCCGGTTTTCCGCTGGACGCGGAAAACCACCCTCTCCCTCAAGGGGAGAGGGTTAGCACCTCACACGTACGGTTTACGCAGCACCCAAGGGAGAGGTGAAGAGGCTAAGCCGCCAGCGTCACCACAACCGCGCCACGCGGCGTCGCCACCACCGTATGCTCATATTGCACGCACGGCGCACTTGGCCTTGCCACCAGCGTCCATTCGTCGTCATCCGACTTCTGGTCGGCCATCTTGCCGCCCAGCGACAGGAACGGCTCGATGGTGAAGACCAGCCCATTGGTCATGCGGCGGCGTTCGGCCTTGTCCGGCCAGGTGGCGATTTCGCCCGGCTCGTCATGCAGGCTATCCCCCACGCCATGGCTCGCCAGGTTGCGGATCAGCGTATAGCCGCCCTTCTTGGCGAATTTGCCGATGGCCTCGCCGATATCGGCCAGCGGCGCCCCGGCCTTCACCACGCGGATACCGGCCCACATAGCCTTCTTGCCGTCGCGGCACAAAGCGTCGAGCCGCTTGTCGCCCTCGCCCAGCACGAAGGAGGCGCCGCAATCGGCGAAGACGCCATCCTTTTCCGCTGACACGTCGATATTGACCAGGTCGCCTTCGCGCAGCACGCGTTCGCCGGGAATGCCGTGCGCGATTTCCTCGTTCACCGAAATGCAGGTGGCGCCCGGAAAGTCATAGGTCACGATGGGGGCAGACCGCGCACCATGCTCGGCTAGCAGTTTCGCCCCGATCTCGTCGAGTTCACCCGTCGTCATGCCCACCCGCATGGCCGAAGCCATCGCGTCACGGGTAATGGCGCAGATGCGGCCGATGGCCTTGAGCTTTTCGAGTTGTTCTTCGGTTGTGATGGTCATTTCTTCACGGGGTGTTCGGCCTGCCGGCCGTCGGTTGTGATCGTCACTTGTGATCCAGGTAATATGCCAGCAGGCCCTGGGTGGAGCTGTCATGCCCCTCCCCGCTCTCTTTGCCCTCGACCTTGGGCAGCAGCGCCTTGGCCAGTTGCTTGCCCAGCTCCACGCCCCACTGGTCGTAGGAATTGACGTTCCAGATCACGCCCTGGGTGAACACCTTGTGCTCATAGAGCGCCACCAGCGAGCCGAGCGTCTCGGGCGTCAGTTGCTCGTAGAACAGCGTATTGGACGGACGATTGCCGGGGAACAACTTATGCGGCGTCAACGCCTTGATGGCCGCCTTATCCAGGCCCTGTGCCTTGAGTTCGGCCACCACTTCGGCCTCGCTCTTGCCCAGCATCAGCGCTTCAGACTGCGCCAGCACATTGGCCACCAGCTTGTCGTGATGCGGCGGCAGGTTTTCATGCGGTCGCGCCGCGATCAGGAAATCGACCGGAATGACATCGGTGCCCTGATGGATCAGTTGGAAAAAGGCATGCTGGCCATTGGTGCCCGGCTCGCCCCACACGATCGGCCCGGTGGACCAGCCGACCGGCTTGCCCGCCAGCGTCACCGACTTGCCGTTCGATTCCATGTCCTGCTGCTGCAGATAGGCGGGGAAGCGGCTCAGCCGCTGGTCATAGGGAATGACCGCATGGGTCGAGAAGCCCCAGACATTGCGATACCACACGCCCAGCAGGCCCATGATGACGGGCAGGTTGTCCTCCAGCGGCGCCGAGAGGAAATGCCGGTCCATGGCATCGGCGCCGGCGAGGAATCTGGCGAAATTCTCGTAGCCCACGGCCAGCGCGATGGGCAGGCCGATGGCCGACCACACCGAATAACGCCCGCCGACCCAGTCCCAGAAGCCGAAAATGCGGTCTTCGCGAATGCCGAACTTGGCGCAGGCGGGGATATTGGTGGAGACGGCCACGAAATGGTTCGGCACCGCCTCCTCGCCCAAAGCCTTGGCGATCCAGGCCCGCGCCGAGCCGGCATTGGTCATGGTCTCGTCGGTGGTAAAGGTCTTGGACGCCACGATGAACAGCGTCTTCTTGGGGTCCAGCCCCTTCAGCGTATCGTGGATATGGGCGCCATCGACGTTCGACACGTAATGCGCGCGCAGGTCGGGCCGCGTATACGGCGCCAGCGCCAGCGTCACCATGGCCGGCCCGAGGTCCGAGCCGCCAATGCCGATATTGACCACGTCGGTGAACTGCTCGCCGCCATGGCCACGGATTTCGCCCGACCGGACCGCATTGGTGTAGGTCTCGATGGCCGCAAGCACGCCGCGCACATCGGGCATCACGTCCTTGCCATCGACCGGCACCGGCTTGTCGCCCTGATAGCGCAAAGCCATATGCATCACCGCGCGATCCTCGGTGATGTTGATATGCTCGCCTTCGCACATCTGGTCGCGGCGTTCCTCGACCCCGGCGGCACGCGCCAGGTCGAACAGGGCCGCCATCACATCTTCGTCGATGCGGTTCTTGGAATAGTCGAGCAGAATGCCGGCGCCATCAGCCGAATACCGCTTGAAGCGGTTCGGATCGACGGCGAACTGCACGCGCATCGGCTGCTCTTCCAGCCGCTTCCTGTGCTTGTCGAGGCTCGCAAAACTTGCCTTGCGTCCAGCCTTAGCCATGTCGGAACCTTCCATCAGATGACCGGCAGGTCGCCGGCAGCCCAGGCCGCGCGCGTCTCTGCCGCAAAATCGTTGAAGCGGCCGCCCTCGATTGCACCGCGGCAGCCCTGCACCAGCTCTTGATAATAGGCCAGGTTGATCTGCGAAAGGATCATCGCGCCCAAAATCTCTTCTGTCTTAACGAGATGGTGCAGATAGGCCCGGCTCCAGCGCCGGCAATTGAGGTTGGGCGAGGCCTCGTCGATCGGCCTCGGATCATCCCTATGCCGGGCATTTTTCAGGTTGATGACGCCGAAGCGGGTATAGACATGGCCATGCCGGCCCGCGCGGGTCGGATGCACGCAGTCGAACATGTCGATGCCCCGGCCGATAGCGCCCAGAATATCGTCGGGCTTGCCCACGCCCATCAGATAGCGCGGCCGATCAGTCGGCAGTTCGGGCGTGATCTCCTCGATTACCCGGAACATCACTTCCTGCGGCTCGCCCACGGCCAGCCCGCCCACGGCATAGCCATCAAAGCCAATGGAACGCAGGCCCGCCGCGGACTTGGCCCGCAATTCGGCGTCGTCGCCGCCTTGCACGATGCCGAACAAAGCCCGGTTGAGCTGGTTGTTGAACGCCGTCTTGGAGCGTTCGGCCCAGCGGAGCGACAGCTCCATGGCTCGCTCCATCTCCTTGCGCTCGGCCGGCAGCTTCAGGCATTCGTCGAGCTGCATGATGATGTCGCTGTCCAGCAAAGTCTGGATTTCGATCGAGCGCTCCGGCGTCAGCTCGTAGCTCGAGCCGTCGATATGGCTGCGGAAGGTTACGCCCTTCTCGGTCAGCTTGCGCAACTGGGCCAGCGACATGACCTGGAAGCCGCCGCTATCGGTCAGGATCGGCCGCTGCCAATCCATGAAGTCATGCAGCCCGCCCTGGCTGGCCACGCGTTCGGCGCCCGGCCGCAGCATCAGGTGATAGGTATTGCCGAGCAGGATATCGGCGCCGGTCTCGCGCACCTGATCGGGATACATGGCCTTGACGGTGCCGGCCGTACCAACAGGCATGAAAGCTGGCGTCTGGATATCGCCGCGCGGCGTGTCGATGCGGCCGCGCCGCGCCATGCCATCGGTGGCCGAAAGGGTGAAGGTGACTTGTTTGGTCGAGGAGCTCATGGCGCGGGTTCTAGCCTGTTGTTCCCAAGCGGACAATGCGGTGCATTGGGCGCCGCTCCGTCCGATTTTTGCCATGCTTTGCAGGGGCTATCGGCGTATCGCTGTTTTTTGATGATTCCGAGGTATTTGCATGCGTCGCACCGCCCTTCTCGCCGCCACCCTGGCCCTGGTTTCAGGCCCCGTTCTTGCGCAGGACCTCATTGGGGTCGAGGGCTATTACATGGGCCACGGCGAAGGCGAGCTCACCGCCGAGATCACCCATATCGAGAATGACCGCTATGTCATTTCCATCAATACGCTAGTGCCGATGGAAAACGACATTCCCGGCTGCGGCGGCGGCATTGACGGCGAAGTGCTGCTGGAGAGCAGCGGCGGCAATTTCTTCGCCGAGAACGAATTCTACGATCCCGAGGGCGATACGCCATCATCCCAGGCCCGCTATTGCGAAATCGGCCTGAGCTTTGATGGTAAGGGCGAATTGCAGATCGAGGAGCGGGACGGCTGCATCAGCTATCACGGTGCCGCCTGCGGCTTCACCGGCACGCTGTTCCACGACGCGGCGGGGATTTAGTGTCCATCGCGACGGGAAGAAGCACCCCACCCACCGATAGTCACCCTCGGGCTTGACCCGAGGGCTCTGTACTTACACAGCGCTCAGCCAGTGAAACGCCCTCGGGTCAAGCCCGAGGGTGACGGCCGGTGGTTAGGGAGAAGCGGAGATTAAAGCCCGTCATCCTCAGGCTCTTCCTGCGCCGCCCGCAATAGCAGCGAAGAATCCCCATACGAATAAAACCGGTAACCCTCGCGTATCGCGTGGGCATAGGCCTCTTTCATCACGTCCAGCCCGGCAAAGGCGCTGACCAGCATGAAGAGGGTCGATTTGGGCAGGTGGAAATTGGTCATCAGTGCATCCACCGTGGCAAAGCGGAAGCCCGGCGTGATGAAGATGTCGGTATCGCCGACAAACGGCTGCAGCGTGCCGGTCGCGCGTGACGCGGTCTCCAGCAGCCGCAGGCTGGTCGTGCCCACCGCGATCACCCGCCCGCCCAAAGCCCGCTTCGCATGGATGCGCTCGACCGTCGCCTGGTCGATCTCACCCCATTCGGCATGCATGACATGGTCGTCGGTATCATCCACCTTCATCGGCAGGAAGGTCCCTGCCCCCACATGCAGCGTCACCCGCTCGATGGTCACGCCCTTGTCGGTCAATTGCTGCAGCAGGCTTTCGGTGAAATGCAGCCCCGCCGTCGGCGCGGCCACGGCGCCATCCTCGGCGGCATAGACGGTCTGGTAATCCACCAGATCCCGCTCCTCCACATCGCGCTTGGCGCCAATATAGGGCGGCAGCGGCATGGCGCCGTGCGACTTGATCGCCTCGTCGAGCTGCGCCCCGCCGAGTTCGAATTCCAGCGTCACTTCACCGGTATCGCCCTTGCCGGCGACCTGTGCCACCAGCGCGTCAGCCTGGCCATTGCCCAGTTCCAGCCGGTCGAGCAGAGCCAGCTTCTTGGCCGGGCGCGCAAAGGCCCGCCAGGTATGAGCGTCGACGCGCTTATGCAGGTTGAACGACACATTGGCGCGGTTCTCCCCGCGCAGCCGCGTGCCGCGCAATTCGGCCGGCAGCACCCGCGTATCGTTGACCACGAGCACGTCGCCCGGCTTCAGCAGCCACAGCAAATCAGGCACATGCCGGTCGGACAGGCCGACCTCCGGGTCCACCAGCAGCAGGCGCGCAGAATCGCGCGGCTCGGCCGGATGCAGGGCGATCAGGTTTTCGGGCAGGTCGAAGTCGAAATCGGAAACACGCATGGCCGGCTGGTTAGCATGCCGAACGCCGGGCGAAAACGCCTATCCTTGGCTCAGCCTTCACCGCATTGCACCGGAAAGCTGTTCCCGCCAACCGTCAGCATGCCGGTCAGCGGCAAGTCCTCGCTGCCGTCAAAGCGCAGCCGCAGGCCGACCAGGATGGCTTCGATATTGGGATCGGTGAAATCCACCAGCACCTGCTGGTTGTCGGCAAAGGCCTGGCCGACCACGAAGGGTGTACCCTCGCCGCGCTCAGGCCCGGTGGACCAGGCCGCGCCGCCGGCTTCGACATGGGCGCCGATCACCTGCAGCACCGGCAGATGGCCGGTCGCAAGATAGGCGGAGACACCGTCCCCGCCATCGCATTGAATGCCGCCGCTTGCCGAAGCCGGGGCGACCAGAGCGAGGCTGGCCACCAGGGCCAGCCAGCCCGGATTAGGCAGTGATATCGGCCGCAACCTTGACCGAAACCATGCTGTCCGGGTTGATGACCGGCTCGCCGCGCTTGATCTGGTCGACATTGTCCATGCCCTCGATGACCTTGCCCCACACAGTATACTGCTTGTTGAGGAAAGGCGCATCCTGGAAGCAGATGAAGAACTGCGAATTGGCCGAATCCGGGTTCTGCGCGCGGGCCATCGAGGCGGTGCCACGCACGTGGGGCTCGGCGTTGAATTCCTGCTTGAGATCGGGGTATTTGGAACCGCCGGTGCCGCGGCCCTGCGGGCAGCCGGTCTGGGCCATGAAGCCATCGATCACGCGGTGGAACACGATGCCGTCATAAAAGCCTTCGCGCGCCAGCTTCTTGATATGGGCGACATGGTTCGGCGCCAGGTCGGGGCGCATCTCGATGACGACATTGCCCTTGGTGGTTTCGATGACGAGGGTGTTTTCCGGATCGGCATATTCGGCCATTTTTGCAACTTTCGGTTGGAATTTGTGGCCCGCATGTAAGGCCATTGCGCTGTCGGTGCAAGGCGGGGACACGCCCTCGTGGTTCGAGGGTCGCTGCGCTCCCGCCTCACCATGAGGGCTACTAAGAACTCGGTTTAGCAGCAGCCCTCATGGTGAGGTGCGCTTCTTCAGCGCCTCGAACCACGAGGGCGTGGCAGGTTACTTATATTCGATCACAGCCTTGATGATCTGGTCCGGATTGGCCACGGCGCCATTCTGTTCGGCCGGACCCTTTTCCAGCCCGTCCACGAATTCCATGCCGCTCACGACCTTGCCGAATACCGTGTACTGCCCGTCGAGGAAGCTGGCATCGGCTGTCGTGATGAAGAATTGCGAGTTGAACGAATTGGGGTCCTGCGAGCGGGCTGCGCCGAGCACGCCGCGCCCAAAGCTCTCCGAATTGAACTCGGCCTCGACATCGGGCAGGTCCGAACCGCCCATGCCGGCGCGGTTGAGGTCAAAGCCCTCGGCGCCGGATTTGCCATATTGCACGTCGCCGGTCTGGGCCATGAAGCCGTCGATGACGCGATGGAACACCACGCCGTCATAGGCGCCCGCTTCGGTCAGCGCGATGACGCGCTCGACATGCTTGGGGGCGATGGCCGGCAGCAATTCGATATCGACGTCGCCGCCCTTGATGGTGAGGATCAGATGCGGCGTGCCGGTCTGGGCGAAAGCGGGCGCGGCGGACAGCGCCACGGCGCCGATGACGAGGGCGCCGAACAGGCGACGGGTAATGGCGGTCATTTGCTTTTCAGGGCCTTGAGAACGATTTGCGGGACGAAGGCGGAAATATCGCCGCCCATTTCAGCGATCTGGCGCACCAATGTGGCCGAGATATGCCGCACCGGGGGGCTGGAGGGCAGGAAGACGGTCTGCAGGTCCGGCGCCATCTGCGCGTTCATGCCCACCATCTGCATTTCGTAATTATAGTCGGTGGTGTCGCGCAGGCCACGGATGATCAGCTTGGCGCCATGCTCGCGCGCCGCATTGACCATCAGGCCGGAGAAATCGACTATTCTGAATTCGGTATCGGTGCGCTTGCCCACCGGCCCCAGCACCTGGTCGAGAATGGCGATGCGATCGTCATGGGCGAAGAGCGGATTCTTCTTGGTGGCGCTGATCCCCACGGCAACCACCAGCGTATCGACGAGCTTGCAGGCGCGCTCGATGACGTCGAGATGCCCATTGGTCAGCGGATCGAACGAGCCGGGATAGAACCCAACCAGCTTGCTCATGACGCCCTCCCCATTGTTGTTGCATGGGTTTTGTCACGCGCCGGGATTCAAGGCAAGGCACGGGAAAGCCGCCCGAGTGCCCGTCCCCCGTCACGCCCGCTTCTGCAGGGCCAGCCAGATGCCGCCGCCCATCAGCAGCAGGCCGGAGACGCGCGACACGACGCGGACCCGTGCGGCGCTCAGCATGCCACGGGCGCGGCCGGCGACCACGGCATAGATGGCGTCGGTCGAGCCGGCGACCAGCATGAAGAACAGGCCCAGCACCATCACCTGCGGGAAGGTCGGCTGCGTCACATCGACGAATTGCGGCAGGAAGGCCCCCAGGAAGATCAGCGCCTTGGGATTGGAGAGAATGACGAGAAACCCCTCCACCGCCATGCCCCGGCGGGATTTGGTCCGCTCGACGCTTCCGGTGCCGAGTTCGCCATTCGAACGCCACATCTTCCAGCCCAGCCAGACCAGATAGGCAGCGCCGATCAGTTTGATCCAATCGAAGGCCCAGCCCATGAAGGCCACCAGCGCCTGCATGCCCAGGGCCACGACCACCGTCATGACGAAGAACCCGGCCTGCGTACCCGCCACGATGGCAAGGCCAGCCCCGGTGCCGCGCGCCAGCGCATTGGCGACGATAACGGTCACGGTGGGCCCGGGCACGATGGCCAGGAGGAAGCAGGCGCCGAGATAGGGGATGAGCGTGGTGAGGTCGAACATGGCAGGACTCCTTGGGCAGCGAGCAAGCCATTTGCGCGGGAGCTTGGCAAGAGCCGTACCGCTTCATCCGTCGATCATGCCCGCTTCTGCAGCGCCAGCCAGATGCCGCCGGCCATCAGGATGACGCCGGAGACCCGGTTGACCATGCGGACGCGGGCGGCGGTCAGCAGGTGCCGCGCCTGGCCGGCAGCCAGGGCATAGGCGCTGTCGCTCATGGCGGCCACGGCCATGCAGATCAGCCCAAGCACCATGATCTGGCCGAAAGCGGGCCGGCTCAGGTCGATGAATTGCGGCAGGAAGGCGCTGAGGAACAGCAGCGTCTTGGGATTGGACCAGTTGGTCAGCGCGCCCTGCCACATATAGCGCGCGACGGGTAGCCGATCGCCATTGCCGATGGCGAGCTGGCCGGTGGAGCGGAACATTTTCCAGCCGATCCAGATAAGATAGGCCGCGCCGGCCAGCTTGATGATCTCGAAGGCGCCAGCCACCAGCGACATCACCGCCTCCAGCCCCACCGCCACGATGAAGACCATGCTGACCATGCTCAGCGCCGTGCCCAGGATGGTGAACAGCCCTGCCCGCGTGCCGCCGGCCAGCGAATTGGCGATGACCACCGAGACCGACGGCCCCGGAATGACGGCAAACAGCAGGCAGGCGAGCATGTAGGGCAGGATGATGACGGGGTCGATCATGGCGAAACTCCTTGGAATAGCGAGCAAGCCACCGGCGCTGCCGCTTGGCAAGGGGCTTCGCGTGCCGCCCGATCTCGATAAAACTGTATCGACTTGCCGCATCGAAAAGTGACGCCTGCCCGCTACCAAGGCAGCATCGACACATCCGCGCCGGGGACCTGGATGCGCTCCTACTTTGACGGCATGCTGCGCTATTTCGAGATTTCCGGACGCAGCACCCGCATGCAGTACTGGATGTTCTTCACCATCCAGTTCGTGCTGACCGTCATGGCTGTAATCATCGACTACCAGTTGGGCGGCTTCAAGAACCTGAAGAACCCGCAGCCGACGGCCACGATGTTTGTGAGCATCGTGCATTTCATCCCGGGCATTACCGTCGCCGTCCGCCGCCTGCACGATATCGGCCGCTCGGGCTTCTGGTACCTGCTCTATTTCGTGCCGTTTGCCGGGCTTTGGCTACTCTACTGGGCCTGCTGCCCGTCCGAGCCGGGCCACAATGCCTATGACGATCCCGAACCCAGCAGCTACGAACCGCGCGGACGCCAGGCAGCCCTGCCCCGCCATTCCACCATCCCGCGCACCATCCGCATGGGCAGCAATGCCACGAGGCCCCCGTCCCTCGGCTATGACGGGTTGGCCGCGCCGGAGCGGTTTATCTAGACGGCTCGCAATACAAAGAAGCCCACATCCCGGCCAGACTGAAAGGTTGGCGGACAGTCGAGTACGCCGGCCGGCCTGCAGGCGCTCGCGGACAGGACCGGCCGGTCAGCGTCGGACGTCAGTGTTTTCATCGTTTTGAGCTTCTCACGCGTCAGCGCTTGACATTAACAGACAGGTCTGTTCAGTTTAATAGACAGACCTGTCTGTTAATGGAGTTTGCAAAATGGCAGCACTTGAATTCGAGGACGTTGCTTGCGGGCAGCGGGAAACAGGCCGCTTCAGAGAAGGTCTATGGCGCGCATTTGCCCCGATGAAGCGTTGGTATGACCGGCGCCGAACACTGGCTCGGCTGTCGCAATTGAGCGAGCGCCAGTTGAGAGATGTGGGACAGGACCCTGACGAGGTCTTTAGCGCGACCAATGGTCGGCCGGCCCCCTTGTGGGAAAAGCCCCACATTCGGCCCGACATTCGGTAGCGGATGCAAACTTGACGCAGATGAACCGGGGCCGGAAGGCCTGTCAGACGAGCCACTGCTGCGGCCTCGTGGGCCACATGCTGGCAGGTTGAATTGCCCCCTCCCCCTATGAAGCAGAGAAGCTGGAGAAGGACCCATGAGAAAGATCAAGATCATCGAACACATCTCGCTGGATGGCGTGATTCAGGGATTTGGCGGGCCGGACGAGGATAGAGACGGCGGCTACACCGATGGCGGATGGGCGGTGCCGCTTTCCGATCCGGCCATTGGCGAAGCCATTACGGCAGCGCAGGGCGAACGCTTCGACCTTCTGCTCGGTCGACATACCTATGATATTTTTAGCCGCTACTGGCCGGCATTGCGCGATCCCATGGCGATCAAGCTGAATGCGGCCCGAAAATTCGTCGCGACCCACCGGCCAGACAGTCTGCAATGGGGACCGCTCGAAGCTGTGGGAACGGACATCACCAAAGGCATTCGCAGCATCAAGTCGAGCGAAGGCCCGGATGTGATCGTGTGGGGCAGCTCAACGCTCACGCCGGTGCTGCTCCAGGCCGGCCTTGCAGATGAGGTTCTCCTGCTTGTTTTCCCGGTCCTGCTGGGCCGGGGGAAACGCTTCCTGTCTGACGCTATCGATCCACGCGAACTTTCGCTCTCCAGCAGCAAGGCCGCGTCCACGGGCGTGCTCATCAACACGTATCGTTCTGTCGGCGCGCTACGAACCGGATCCTTTTCGGAACCTGCGGCAGGAAATGGCGGATAGCCGAGGGGCATCGACACGGCGCTCACGCAAATGCAAA
Source organism: Devosia ginsengisoli (assembly GCF_007859655.1). Lineage (NCBI taxonomy): Bacteria > Pseudomonadati > Pseudomonadota > Alphaproteobacteria > Hyphomicrobiales > Devosiaceae > Devosia > Devosia ginsengisoli. Next base: position 953,382 of record NZ_CP042304.1, on the reverse strand, counting down.
CCTGTCACACCGTTGGACGAGGGTAACATGCGCAACATCCTGAGCCTGGCACGCTGGGTGCCTTTCATCATCATCAGCGTCGCGAGCTTGTGGGCCTCGGCCCGAACCACGGAAGGTTATCGAGACCCGGTATTCGACTGGGACATCTCCTGGCCCGCCATCGCCAATGCCCTGACCAAGATGCCGCATATCAGCTCCATGGTCCTGATCTTCCTGCTCGCCGCGCTGGCGGTGGGCCTCGGCCGGCTCTGGCTGGCCGCCTTGCTGACCTTCGCAGTGGCGATAGGTTGGGAAGTGGTGCAGATGCCCACCATTGGTAACAATCCGCGGCTCGCCGATCTTGCTCCAGACCTGGTTGGCATCGGTATCGCCTGGGTGATCGTGGCGCTTGGGGCCATGCTCTGGCGGCGCTTGCGGCCGGCCCGCTAAGCCCAATCAGCCGCACCACATCCCACCAAAACCAAGGGGCGCCGAAGCGCCCCTTTTCTTATTCCTCTGCCGGCGTTTCCGGCGGCGCGTCTGGTGCCTCGGGCACATCGTCGTCGCCTTCCGGCTCCTTGATGTGTTCCACCGACATCACCTTCTCGCCTTCGGCCGTGTCGAACACGATCACGCCCTGGCTGCCGCGGCTGACGATGCGGATCGGCTTGTCGCCGCCCACAGGCAGGCGGATGGTCTGGCCGCCGTCGCTGATCAGCATGATCTGGTCGCTGTCTTCCACCGGGAAGCTGGCCACGAGGTTCCCGTTGCGCTTGTTGACCGCCATGGCGACGATGCCTTTGCCGCCACGCCCGGTGATCCGGTATTCGTGGCTCGAGGTGCGTTTGCCATAGCCATTCTCGGAAATGGTCAGGATGAACTGCTCGATGGCGCTCATCTGGGCATAGCGTTCCTGGTTCAGCTCGCCGGCGACCACGTCGCCCTCGTCCGAACTGGCTTCCTCCTCGGCGCCCTCGCCGCGCACGGCCCGGCTCATCTTGAGGTAGGCGGCGCGTTCCTCGGCCGAGGCGTCGGAGTGGTTGATGACGGCCATGGAGATGACCACGTCGTCCTTGGCCAGCAATATGCCGCGCACGCCCATGGAATCGCGGCCCTTGAACAGGCGTACGTCGTCGGTGCGGAAGCGGATGGCCTGGCCGAGCGCGGTGGTCAGCAGCACGTCGTCATTGGCCGTCGCCGTCTCGACGCCGACGATCTGGTCGCCCTCGTCCAGCTTCATGGCGATCTTGCCGTTCTGGCGCACTTCGACGAAATCGGCCAGCGAGTTGCGGCGCACCGTGCCGCGCGTCGTGGCGAACATGATGTCGAGATTGGCCCAGCTCGTCTCGTCCTCGGGCAGCGGCATGATGGTGGTCAGCCGTTCGCCCTGCTCCAGCGGCAGGATGTTGATCAGGGCCTTGCCCCGCGCATTGGCCTGGGCCAGCGGCAGGCGCCACACCTTGAGCTTGTAGGCAATGCCGCGGTCGGTGAAGAACAGCACGGGGGTATGGGTATTGGCCACGAAGAGACGCGACACGAAGTCTTCTTCGCGCGTCGCCATGCCCGAGCGGCCCTTGCCGCCGCGGTTCTGCGCCCGATAGGTCGAGAGCGGCACGCGCTTGATATAGCCCTCGTGGCTCACGGTCACGACCATGTCCTCGCGGGCGATCAGGTCCTCGTCGTCGAAATCGCCGACCACGTCGGAAATTTCGGTGCGACGCGGCGTGCCGAACTGTTCCTTGATCTCGGTCAGTTCGGTGCGGATGATCTCGATCACGCGCTCACGGCTGCGCAGGATATCGAGATAGTCCTCGATCTCGGTGCCCAGGCCATTGAGTTCCTCGCCGATTTCGTCACGCCCCAGCGCCGTCAGGCGGGCCAGGCGCAGTTCGAGGATGGCGCGGGCCTGTTCCTCGGACAGGTTGAACGTGCCGTCATCGTTGATGCGGTGGCGCGGATCGTCGATCAGCGCAATCAGCGGCGCCACATCGGCAGCCGGCCAGCGGCGGGTCATCAGCTGCTCGCGCGCCGTCGCCGGATCGGGCGCGGTGCGGATCAGGGCGATGACCTCGTCGATATTGGCAACCGCCACGGCGAGACCCACCAGGATATGGGCGCGGTCGCGGGCCTTGTTGAGCAGGAAGCGGGCACGACGCGTAACCACTTCGTGACGGAAATCGATGAAGGCCGAAAGGATTTCGCGCAGGTTCATCAATTGCGGCTTGCCGCCATTGAGCGCCACGAAATTGCAGCCGAACGAACTTTGCAGCGCGGTGAAGCGATAGAGCTGGTTCAGCACCACATCGGCCAGCGCATCGCGCTTGATCTCGATGACCACGCGCATGCCTTCGCGCGAAGACTCGTCGCGCAGGTCGGCGATGCCCTCGATGCGCTTGTCGCGCACCAGTTCGGCGATCTTCTCGACCATGGTCGCCTTGTTCACCTGATAGGGCAATTCGGTGATGATGAGCGCCTCGCGCTCCTTGCGGATTTCCTCCACCGCCACGCGCCCGCGCACCAGCACGGAGCCCCGGCCGGTTTCATAGGCCGAGCGGATGCCCGCGCGGCCCAGGATGATGCCGCCCGTCGGGAAATCCGGCCCTGGCAGGACTTCCATCAGTTCCTCGGTGAGCGCATCGGGATTGTCGAGCAGCAGCAAAGCCGCGTCGATGGTCTCGCCCAGATTGTGGGTCGGCACGTTGGTGGCCATGCCCACGGCAATGCCGCTGCCGCCATTGACCAGCATATTGGGGAAGCGCGCCGGCAATACGGTCGGCTCGTGTTCGGAGCCGTCATAGTTGTCGCGGAAATCCACCGTGTCCTTGTCGAGGTCATCGAGCAGGGAATTGGTGATCTTCTGCATGCGCACTTCGGTATAGCGCATGGCCGCAGGCATATCGCCGTCGACCGAACCGAAATTGCCCTGCCCTTCCACCAGCATTTCCCCCATGGAGAAATCCTGCGCCATGCGCACCAGGGCCATATAGACCGCGCTGTCGCCATGCGGGTGGTATTTACCGATAACGTCGCCGACCACGCGCGCCGACTTGCGATAGGGCTTGTTATATTCGTAGCCATTCTCGTTCATCGAGAACAGGATGCGCCGATGCACAGGCTTGAGCCCGTCGCGCACGTCGGGCAGCGCACGACTCACGATCACGCTCATCGCATAATCGAGATAGCTTTTGCGCATCTCGTCGGTGATGGCGATTATCGAAATATCGGAGGGCGGCGGTGCGCCAGTTCCGTTCTCAGGCGTATCGGTCACTGGGATGATTCTACGTTGGTTAGGCTGCTCCTTTGATAGGCGATTTCGCGGAAATATGCGAATTTATGCACGCCAGTAACTGTGGAGATCAGGCCGGGACCAGCGGTTTGCGCCGCATCTGGCGAAAGCTGGGTATGGCGACGGGCGCCAGCGTGGCCAAAAGGTAGAGCAATCCCGTTATGCCCAGCGCGACGACGATGCCCAGATTGTCGACCAATAGCCCAGCATAGAGCCCGCCAAACGGCATCAGGCCCCAGGCCAGCGCGCCGAACAGCGCGATCACCCGGCCCACCATGGCGGACGGAATGCGCTCGAACAGGATCACCCCGAGGATGGGGTTGAGGAAGCCGGCGGCAAAGCCGCTCACGACAAGCACGCCGACAAGCACCGGCAGCGCGGCATCCATGGCGAAGATGGCCAAGGGCATCGGCCCGGCGCACAGGAACCCGATCGTATAGACGGTCAGCCGCGGCAGGCGCTCGCCGATGGCCGCGGCAATGCCGGCGCCGACGATCGATGCCCCGGAAAAGGCGGCGAGAAAAATGCCGACCCAGGTCACGTCGAGCCCCGCCGTCCGCACCCAGACCGGCAGCAGCACCGTGGCATAGGCCTGGTCGAACAGGTTGGTGATGGCGATCATGATGACCAGCGCCCGCAAGACCGGGTCGCTGCGCAGCACGGTCCAGCCGGCCGCGAGTTCGGTGCGATAGCTGGTCGAACGGTCGCGCGCCGGTGCCTCGTGGCGGGGAATGCCGATCGCCACGACCAGCGCGGAGAGCAGAAACGCCACGGCATTGGCCAGCAAAGCCGGCGCCGGCCCGAGTAGCGCAATCAGCCCGCCCGCCGCCGCCGCGCCAACAGTGCCGGCCAGCCGGTCGCTGGCGCCCATGACGCCGGTGACGCGCTCCAGCGGCACCTTGCCCAGAGCCGCGACCGTGGGCACCAGCGCCTGCTTGGCCGCGTCGGACGGCGCGCGCAAGGCGCCGATCAGCGCCACCGATGGCAGCAGTACCCAGATGGAGAGCAGCCCCGCCCAATAGAACAAGGGCACCAGCGCCACCCCGATCGTCGACAGGTAATCGCACCAGATGGCGATCCGCCTGGCGCCGATGCGGTCGATGAGTGGCCCGCCCAGCGCCTTGGCCAGCACATAGGGCAGCATTTCGGCAAAGCCGGCGAGCCCGGTCAGAACCGGGCTGCCTGTCGTGGTCAGCACCAGCCACGGAATGGCGATGGCGGAAAGCCGCGTACCCGATGTGGACAGCACCGTAGCGCCGGCCAGCGCGACGAAGGCGCGGTGAATATTCATTCCCCCTCTCCCGCCGCCGGTTCGCCAACATGGGGCGCCGCATGCAGGACCACGGTGAAGGGCCGCATATCCTGCGGCAGCGGCGTGCCCAGAGCCGGAGCGGCCGCCATGGCCTCCCACAGCACGGTCTGCAGCTTTTCCACCAGCGCCTTGGCGGCCTCGGCGGTCAGGGGGATCGTATAGTCGCTGACCGTGGAAGCCTGCCGCCACTCCTGCGGCAGGTCGGGATAGGCGGCCTGAGCGCGCTGCATCTGCCGCATCTGCCCATGCAGGGCGGCCCGCTCGAAAGCCAGCCCCAGTTCCAGCGCCTCGCCTTCCGCATTTGCGGGCATGACATTGGTCGCCTCGTGCCGCGCCCGCCACCAGCGGTCGCGCTGGCTGCCGCGTTCGGCGTCCTCCTCGATGAAGCCGTGCTGCGCCAGCTGCCGCAAATGGTAGCTCGTCGCCCCCGAATTCAGCCCCAGCCGCGCCGCCAGTCCCGACGCGGTGGCCGGCCCCTCGATGCGCAGCAGGCCCAGCATGCGCAGTCGCAAGGGATGGGCCAGCGCCTTGAGCGCCGTAGCATCGGGAACGACACTGCTGATATCGCGCAGGGTTTTTTCGGACATGACAGGACCTCGCTATGGGTCCGTCATATCATCGCAAACAAATCTTTGCAAAACTTTCTTTGCGATCAACCGGAATTCTGCACCAGCCGCAACAGCGTGCAGTCGGGATCGACCAGATAGCCCACCGTTCCGCCCCAGTCCTCGAGGCGCGGCGGGTGCAGGCGCGGCCACCCCGTGCTGGCCTCGGGAATGCCGGCCGCCCGGCAGGCGGCGTAAAAACCATCGAGATCGTCGAGCCGCAGGCAGCAGGCGAATGAGCTGGTTGCCGGGTCGAGTTCGGCCAGCAGGAAGAATTCGAGTTGCAGCCCGCCCCGCCGCAGGATCATCCAGTCCGGATCGCGCCAGCTTTCGGTGAAGCCGAGCGCAGCATAGAAGCGCGCGGTCGCATCGAAGTCGCGGGATGGCAGGTTGGGCGTCGCGTGATCGGTCATGGCTCAATCTCACAGGGCTGCATCGCCGGCCCGGCCATAGTAGCGAAATCCGCAGCGCGGGCACATATCGCTTCCCCATCTTGCCAAATCCCTGTCAACTTGCCTCCGCACGGGAGGGACGCGCATGGATTGGATGAGGAGCGAGCCGGATTCGCAGGGATTTTCGCCCGATATCGCGGAAAAGCTGGATGCCATGGTGTCTGGCGGCACGCTGGGCGCCATCCATGCTATAGCCGTCTGCCGCCATGGCCGGCTGGTGCTGGAACGCTACTTCACCGGCAATGACCAGCAGATCGCCGTGGGCGACCTCGGCCTCATCGCCTTCACCGGCGAACGCCTGCATGACCTGCGCTCCGTCACCAAGAGCATTGTCGGCCTGCTCTATGGCATCGCGCTGGATCGTGGCCTCGTCCCCGGCCTCGACGCGCCCATAGTCGACAGCTTCCCCGAATATGCCGATCTCGCTGCCGATCCCGCGCGGCGGCGTCTCACCGTCGCCCATGCCCTGGACATGACGCTCGGCCTCGAATGGGACGAGAGCCTGCCCTATACCGATGCGCGCAATTCCGAGATCGCCATGGAATTCGCCCCGGATCGCTATCGCTTCACCCTCGATCGCCCGATCGTCGCCGCGCCGGGCGCGCGTTGGATTTATTCGGGCGGCGCCGTAGCCTTGCTGGGGGCGCTGATCGAACGTGGTTCGGGCCAGCGGCTGACAGCCTTTGCCCAGGACAACCTGTTCACCCCGCTGGGCATCACCAATAGCGAATGGTTCGCCGGCATGGATGGCAATTATTCCGCCGCCGCCGGCCTACGGCTCGGTGCCCTCGACCTGCTGCGCATCGGCGCCATGCTGGCCAATGGCGGCCGCCATGAGGGTCGCACCGTGGTGCCAGCCGCATGGCTCGCGCAAAGCTGGACGCCGCGCACTACGACCAGTTGGGGCCAGGCCTATGGCTATCTCTGGTATCTCGACAGCGCCACGCCGCCCGCCTTTGCCGCCGGCACGCAAAGCGTTGCCGGCTTCGGCAATGGCGGCCAGCGCCTGTTCGTTCTGCCCGAAGCGGGCCTGGCCTGCGTCGTCCTGGCCGGTCTCTACGACACATCAGGCGCCGAGGAAGGCCCGCAGCGGCTCTGGGAACAGCTGGTGCTGCCCAATCTCATCCTCTAGCCGTCCGGCCGGATCAAATTCTCGTCATCTTTGCGGCCGACCCTGATCGAGTCGCCGCGGAAGAAGGAAACCTCATGGATGGACCATCCGTCGCTTTGGGCGCCGGATTGCGGGTACTGATCCTCGCCGTGATCCTCGTCGCCAGTTGTGGCCTCGCTCTGGGTGCCGGGCTGCTCCTTGCCCGCCTGGGCTTTCTCGGCACCTGCCAGGACGGCTCGTGCGAACTGGTTGCCGCCGTCTATGTCATGCCCATTGGCGGCATCCTGCTGTATTTCGCCAGCCTTGTCGTGTGGTCGAGGCTGGCCAAACGCCAAAGGAATCGAGATGCCTAGATCAGGCCGCTATCTGCTCTCCATCGCCGTCCTGCTGGCCGCTTGCGGCGCGACGTCGGCCCAAAGCCCGCTGGATTTCTCCGGCGCCACCGAAACGCCGGAGGAACTGATCGCGCTCTATGATGCCGCCGACGGGCAATGCCGGCTCTCCACCAGCGACGACGTGGAAATCCAGGTCGCCTGCGTGTCCCGCTCAATCTATGGCGCCGCGCTCAATGCACAGGACTGGTGCTATGGCCGCGAAAGCGAGGCCAATGCCGACATGGAGTGGCATGCCTGCGCCGCCGAATCCCTGCGCTTTCCGCCGGTATCCGTAACCTATCCCTGACGCGTCAGGCGGCGTCGAATTCCACCCGCGACGCGGTGATCCGCCTGTGGTTCTCGCTGGCCCATTCGATCAGGTGCCCGAAGGGCACGATGATAGACTCGCCCATGGGGGTCAGCCGGTATTCCACCGAGGGCGGCTTGGTATCGTAGACGCGCCGCGCCACCAGCCCGTCGCGCTGCAGGTCGCGCAGGGTCTGGGTCAGCATCTTCTGGGAAATATCGGGCACTTCGCGCCGGATCTGGTTGAAGCGCCGCGGGCCATCGGCCAGCGTCATGACCAGCAGCATGCTCCATTTGTCGCTGATCCGGTCCAGCACGCCACGCACCGGGCAATCCGTCAGCGAGCCGCCGCTATTCTGTTCGGCCCATTTGGCAATGTAGAGACCGGCTTCTTCCAGCGCGCTGAGCATGGGGGCACCTCCAGGTAACGTTATGCGGCAAAAGTGCCTCCTTTTCGCCGCGCCCCGCGCAGACTAGATAGCACTCTCCTTTCGATACTTACTCTCCGCTGGCCTGTGCCGCAAGCGGGGCAAGCAGGAGACATGACATGACTGATTTCAAGGACAAGACATTGCTGGTCACCGGCGCCGCCGGCCAATTCGGCCGGCTGGCCGCGGCCGAATTGCTGGCGCGCGGCGCAACGAAAGTGGTCGCCGGCACGCGCGATCCGGCCCAGCTTGCCGATATCGCCGCCCAGGGCGTGGAAGTCCGTCGTCTCGATTTCGACGATGCCGCCTCGCTCGTCACCGGTTTTGCCGGGGTCGACCGGGCGCTGATCATCAGCACCGTCGCGCCCAACCGCCGCGAACAGCAGACCGCGGCGGTTGCCGCAGCCAAGGCGGCCGGCGTCAGCTATCTCGCCTATACCTCGGCGCCCCATGCCCGGCCCAATGCCGATGCCGGCGGCATTGCCGACCATTACTGGACCGAGCAGGCCATCGCCGCCTCGGGCCTCGATTTCACCCTGCTGCGCAATCACATCTATGCCGACATGACCCTTGTCGGCGCCGGTGCAGCCCTGGCCAGCGGCCAGTTGTTCGACGCCACCGAGGGCGGTGGCCGCAACTATGTCACCCGCGCCGACACTGCCCGCACCGCCGCCGGCGCCCTGCTCTCGGCCAGCGGCAGGGACATTGTCGACGTCACCGGCCCTGCCCCGGTCACCCAGGCCGAGGTCGCAGCGCTCTATACCAGGCTGACCGGCAAGCCCGTCGCCCGCGTCGGTCTCACGGCCGAGCAATTGCAGGCGGGCCTCGAAGCCGCCGGCCTGCCCGCCTTCTATGCCGCCCTTTTGGTTGCCTTCGACCGCGACGCCGCCGCCGGCTACCACGCCATCACCACAGATGTCGTCGAACGCTATTCCGGCCGCAAACCACAGGCGCTGGTGGCGTTTCTGGAAGAGAACAAGGCGGCGCTGGCACAATAAGCCGCCCCAAGCTCGAAGCCCCCTCGCCCCTTGTGGGAGAGGGTGGTTTTTCGCGTTCAGCGAAAACCGGGTGAGGGGGTCTGCGCCATCCCATGCTTCAAAGCCCGTGGATCGCTCAGCGCCCCCTCATCCGCCCCTTCGGGGCACCTTCTCCCACGAGGGGAGAAGGTAACCTGTGGGCCAACCCATCCGCAGGCATTCTTGCAACAATCATCCCCCGAACACCGGCCATTGCCGGCCGCCATGGTGACAACCCGCCGAAATCGCGCCAATTTGTTGCCGTATTTCGCGGAGTCGGGGTCGCCGTGTCAGTTGGATCGTTCTTCAGCCGCCTTTGGGCGCTTTTCGCTTATGATCGATCCATCGGCTTCGGCCTCGAATATATTGGCCTCACCACTTTGCGCTATCCGCGCGCCGTGGCACTGGCCGTGCTGGCCTTCTCCATCCTCTGCTTCACGCAGATCCCCCGCGCCAATGTCGATGGCGACCTGCTGCGCGTCTATGCCCATTCCGGCGAGCATTACGATGCCTATGCCCAGCTCTCGGAAACCTTCGGCACCTTCGAGAATGACATCTATGTGCTGGTCTCCTCCCCGCGCCTGACCGAGCCCGAAACGCTGGAGCGCGTGCGCGAACTGGCCTTCGATCTCGAGCTCAATGAATTCGCCGTAGGCACCATGTCGCCCTTCACCCTGCGCAAGCCCGATGGCCGCGGCGGTTCGGTGCCGGCCGTGCCCGAGGGCATGGACGATTTCGGCGAAGTTGCCATCGCGCTGAGCGACCTGCAGCAGAACGACCCGATGATGCGCAACCTCATCACGCCGGATCTGAGCGGCGTGGTGCTCATCATGTTCCCCAATCAGGAGATGACCAAGGGCGACGGCACCAAACGCATGATCGCCTCCCTGCGCGACACGATCGTGCCCTATCAGGACGAGAACATTTCCATCGAGCTGACCGGCCCGCCGATCTGGACCTCGGAAATGCTCAATGCCGCGGTGGACGACCAGGTCAAGTTCACCGTCTGGGGTTTCGGGCTCGGCGCCATCATCGCCCTGCTCGCCCTCCGCTCGCTACCCGGCGCGCTATTGGTCGCAGCCACGCCGTTCCTGGCGGTGATGTGGTCGATGGGCATAATCCTCCTGTTCTTCGGCTCCTTCTCCTTCCTCACCATCATCGTCACGACTTTGGTGCTGGTGATCAGCTTTGCGGAGTCGATGTTCTTCATCTTCAACTGGCTGGCCTATTGGCGCGACGGCATGGAGCCCAACAAGGCGGTGGATGCCACGGTCAAGTTGGTCGGCCCCGCGGCGGGCCTCACCATGCTGACCACTTTGGTCAGCTTCGCCTCGCTCTGGTTCACACCGGGCCAGGGCATCCGCGAATTCTCCATTGCCGGCGGCATCGGCACGTTCCTGCTGTTCGTGTGCCTGATGACCTTCCTGCCGCTGATGCTTAAAGCCGCCGTGCGGCTCGGCTTCAAGGCCCCCAAGCGTTCCAGCCTGGTATTGACGGCCCCCCTGCCCCTCGCCTGGTTCATCGCCAGCCGCTTCGGGCGCCTGCTGTCCATCCTGGCCATTGTCGTCACGCTGGTGCTGTTCATCCCCTACGTGCTGATCAAGCCGCATTTCTCCTTCGAGGATTTCGTGGCCAAGGATTCGACCGCATTGACCGCGGCCGAGGAGATCGACGATGGCGTGGGGGGCGTGGCGCCGCTCTATATCCGCGTGCCGCTGGCCGATAACGACCCCAATGTCACCCCGCGCGATTTCGAGACCATTCGCAAGGTCCATGAAATCCTCGAAAGCCATCTCGGGCAGAACAAGGTCATCTCCGCCGCGGCGCTGACCAATTACACCGATAGCGGCTTTACCCGCGAAGAGGTGTTCGATGCCGTCGGCACCTTCATGCGCAAGCGCTTCGTGACCGATGACGGATCGCAGGCGCTTGTCACCGGCTTCATGCCGACCATTATCGATTCCGAAGATCTGAAGCTCCTGGTCGAGAATGTCACCGCCGAGATGCGGGCGGCTGGCATAGACGGCGCCGAAATCGGCGGCTTCCGCATTCTCACCACTTATGCCACCGACCAGATCGTCACCGGATTGCAACTCGACCTCACGGGGTCGGTGCTGGTCAATATCGCCCTGATCGGCTTCGCCTTCCAATCCTTCCGGGTCGCCCTGGCCTCGGCCATTCCCAACCTCTTTCCCGTACTGGGCACCATTGCCTGGCTCTATCTCAGCGGCCAGGGCCTGCAACTGACCACGGTCATCGCCCTCACCATCGCCTTCGGCATCGCGGTGGACGATACGGTGCATTTCCTGTCGCATTATCTGCATTCACGCCGTGAGGAAGGACGCCCGCATCTCGAAGCGGTCAAGCACACGCTGGATCGCATTGGCGGGGCCATCGTTGCCACGACAATCATCCTGTGCTCGGGCGTTGTCATCGTCACCTTCTCCGAATTGCCGCAGGTGGCGCTGTTCGGCACGCTCTTCGTCTCCACCCTCGCTTTCGCTGTTATCGGGGACCTGTTCATTCTGCCGGCTCTGCTGGCGGCGGGTGGCAAGTTCTTCCAGCCGCTGGGCAAGATAAAGGTGCGCACCGTCGATCACGACGCGACCCCCGACGATCCGACCGGGGACACCGCGACCGGCGATGGCGGCACGGAGGGCGGCCATCCGCACACGGTATAGCGAGCGGCGCTTGCGGGCCGCAGTGGCGCCCGCTTACATAGCTCGGCTGATTCTGACGCCGTCCCCCAGATCGGGGTTTGCCGGCGGCGGATTATCGGGAAGGTTTGGGGATGAAATCTGCCGGGGGGCATGATTTCGAGATCTGCCGCAGGCATGATTCACTGGAGGCTAAGTGCAATGACTTCTTTCGCATCCCGGTGGCGCGCCGCCGCGCTGGCAGGCCTGCTGGCTCTCTGCGGCGCGGGCCCGGCGCTTTCAGCCCCGGCCGATGTGGCCCTGCTGCAATCCTATATCGGGGAATGGCGCGGGCGCGGCGTGTTGATCGGCGCCAATACCGAAACGGTGGTCTGCCGTATGTCGCTGACCCAGGGCAATCAGCAGAAGGTCAATTACAACGGCCGCTGCACCCTGGCCGGCACGCAGCTTTCGGTGGCGGGCACCATGGCCTATGTCGAGGCCAGCCGGCGCTTCGAGGCCGCCATGAGCTCCAACGCCACCTTTACCGGCATTGCCGTGGGCCAGAAACGCGGCAATGGCCTCATCTTCAACCTGCGCGAGCGCGACAAGGACGAAGAGGGCAAGGACCTCAACATTTCCGCCCAGATCAGCCTCAATGACGACGCCATCAATGTGGTGTTCGAAGTGGTCTATGTCGAAAGCGGCGACAGCCTCCGCGCCGAGGTGCCCTTCTCCCGGTAATGGCCAGGCCGCTCATCGGCACGCGCCGGGATTTGTTTTAAATCCCGGGCCCTTGCGGCTGAAGAAGTCTTAACCAGCTTGGCGCTAGGGTTCGGGAATTATCCCGGAGCGCCCAATTGCGCAGCCTTGCCGTGACCAGTGCCGACACCCAGCCCAGTTCCGCCACCATGCTGGCGGGCGACGCCCTTGGCGTTCGCCTGCAGCGTCTGTGCTCCCCTGCTCGGCATTGCCGGCGCGCGGCTGAGCCTGCTGTCGGATGGCACGTCCAGAGTCACCGCCGCCACCGGCCCTGCCGCAACCGACCTGCCGGCGCTCGAAGCCCGCGCCCTTGCCGCCGGCCAGCCGTTGGTCATCGCATCACCAGCCTTCTATGCCGGTCTGGTCCTGCCGGCCGAACCCGGCCAGCCGACGCGGCTGCTCAGCCTGTTCGATCCGCGCCCGCGCAGCCCCGGCATGGCCACCACCATTGCCGCTTTGGCCGGCGAGGTTCTGGCCCAGGCCGCCATTGCGCAGCAGCGCCGCCGGATCGCGGCCCAGGCGCGGACCATTGCCGATTATGACGCGCTCGAGGAGCAGCGGCGGAGCCTGTTCGATCGCGCCTCGGCCACGGCCAGCATCGGCATCTGGCAATGCAATCTCGCCGATAACAGCCTCAGTTGGACCAACGGCGTCTACGACCTGTTCGAGATTGCGCGCGATACGCCCATTACCCGCGAAACCACGATGGCGCTTTACAGCGAGAGCTCGCGCCGGGAGATGGAGGCCGCACGCGCCCAGGCCATCGCCACCTGTTCGGATTTCTCGCTCGATTGCGAAATCATCACCACCACGGGCAAGCGGCGCTGGATGCGGCTGACCGGGGCGGTGGAAAGCCGCGACGGCGTCGCGCATCGCATTTTCGGCATGAAGCAGGATATTACCGAGGAAAAGCTGCTGGCCGACCGGACGCGCTATCTCGCCGAATTCGACGTGATGACGGGCCTGGCGAACCGCGGCCAGTTCCAGGCGCGCCTTGCCGCGCTGGACGAGGGCCGCAAGCGCATCGGCACGATGCTGCTGGTCGATCTCGACGGCTTCAAGCAGGTCAACGACACCTATGGCCATGCCCTTGGCGATGAGTGCCTCAAGGAAGCCGCTATCCGCCTGCTGGAAAGCTGCGGCGGCGCGGACCTCGTGGCCCGCATCGGCGGCGACGAATTTGCCGTGCTGCTCGATGCCGACATGTCGCCTGGCGACGCCAGAATTCTGGCCGGCAATATCGTCGAAGCCATGCGCCGCCCCGTCACCAGGCTCGACCAGACGCTCCATCTCGGCGCCTCGGTGGGCGTGGCCCATTATCGCGCCGGCATCAGCGCCGAAGACCTGTTCCGCCAGGCCGACACCGCCCTCTACGCCGCCAAAGCCGCCGGCCGCGACACCAGCCGCACCTTTGCGGCGTGAGGGGATTGCGCGGGGTGAGTGCCACGCGTCAGTGGTTCGAGGTGCGAAGAACGCGCACCTCACCATGAGGGTTGCTGAGATGTCGAGTTCCCAGTAGCCCTCATGGTGAGGTGCGAGCCCTTTGCGAGCCTCGAACCACGAGGGCGTGGCACCACGCTGCCCCTCCCACCGTCTGTCACGTCAGGGCTTGACCCGAGGGCTCTGCACCTGCGGAACACCGCATAAGTGAAGTGTCCTCGGGTCAAGCCCGAGGATGACGTTCAGTGGGCATGGCACCATGCTGCCAACTGCGCGATGTCATCCCGCGCCCGGCCCGCGCCCGGACCTCGAGCCGGGATCCATCCCTGTGATCTCCACAGGATTGGCCGCACGCACCGGCCTTCCCCTCGCCCCTTGCGGGAGAGGGGGTAATTTCCTCGTTCAGAGGAAATTACGGGTGAGGGGTGCTGCGCTTGCCCATGCTTCAATGCTGGTGGATAGCGCAGGATCCCTCATCCGCCCTTCGGGCACCTTCTCCCACGAGGGGAGAAGGGAGCTGCCCAAACACCCGGAGTAAAACACCGCCCCACACAAGCTGTGCCCTATGACTACGGAAGTGGGGTAACCCTTGACGGTCGCTCCAGCGCCTCCCTCCCTTCGATGGGGGAGTGTTCAATCTGGACGCTTTAGTTTCCGCAGCGTCATTCCCGCGTAGGCGGGAATCCATTCTTACAGGGCTCTCCACAGAGTGGATTCCCGCCTACGCGGGAATGATATCGTGGAAATTGAACGGATGGAATGCGTCCAATCTGAACCAGCCCACCCCCCAAAACAAAAGAGGCGCCCACCGGGCGCCTCCCAAATCCCGTCCTCAGAACGGAATGTCGTCGTCCATGCCGCCGGGCTCGAAGGCCGGGGCGTTGGCGCGGGGGCGCTGGCCGCCACCGCCGCCATTATTGTTGTCGCGCACGCCGCGGAAGCCGGTGTCGCCACCGCCATAACCGCCGCCGGCATTGTCGCCCTCGCCGCGGCCATCGAGCAGGGTCATGTTCGAGTTGAAGCCCTGCAGCACGATTTCGGTGCTGTACTTGTCCTGGCCGGACTGGTCCTGCCATTTGCGGGTCTGCAACTGGCCTTCGAGATAGACCTTGCTGCCCTTGCGCAGATAGCTCTCGGCCACGCGCGCCAGCCCTTCCGAGAAAATCACCACGCGGTGCCACTCGGTCTTTTCGCGGCGCTCGCCGGTATTCTTGTCTTTCCAGTTCTCGGAGGTGGCGACGCTGAGATTGACCACCTTGCCACCGCTGGGGAGATTGCGCACCTCTGGATCGGCGCCGAGATTGCCGACCAGGATGACCTTGTTCACGCTGCCTGCCATGGCAAAATTCCTTTTCGATTCAGTCCCCGGACCTCAAGCCAGCAGGGACGCTCACTTACATAGCGGCGGCATCTTACTCCCGCGCGCAGTCCACCGCCTGCCTGTTGCTACAGTTGTGAACAGAAGTGTTCTTGTTCTCTTTATGTTCCGTTTTCGGTAACCCGTCAAGAGCGATGCGCGCTCCTGACACGCCCTGTCAGCAGCCCTGCCCCAAAGCCAGACCTTCACTCGGAAACCCCTCATGGACTACGCCCAGGCGCTCTGGCTCTACCTCATCCTGCTGTTCGGCATCATCGTGGTGCCGGGCATGGACATGTTCTTCGTGCTGGCCAATGCGCTGACGCGCGGCCGCCGCGCCGGGTTCAGCGCCGTTGGCGGCATCATGGTGGGCGGTGCGGTCCACACGATGTTCGGCGCACTGGCCGTCGGCGTGCTCACCCAGTTACCCACCATGCTGTTCCAGGTGATGATCCTCATCGGCGCCGCCTATATGGCCTGGATCGGCTATACATTGCTGCGCAGTTCCATCACCGTGGACAGTATCGGCAGTGCCACCACCCGCTCCGATTGGGTGGCCTTCCGCCAGGGCCTCGTCACCTGCCTGCTCAATCCCAAGGCCTATCTCTTTGTCCTCGCCGTCTTCCCGCAATTCATGCGGCCTGAATACGGCCCCATCTGGTCGCAGGCTTTGGTCATGGGGCTGATGACCGTCGCCATGCAGTTCCTCATCTATGGCGGGCTGGTGCTGGCCGCCGGCCGCGGGCGTGATGCGCTGGTGGGCCACCCCGACGTCACGATCTGGATCGGCCGCGGCGCCGGCGCGTTATTCGTCGCGGCAGCCCTGTTCACCGCCTGGCATGGATTGACCCAGCATGTCGGCCCTTGACCGAATCCCTATCGTTCCGCTTATGTTCCAGGCGACGAAGGACGCTTTGGCAAGCGATCGGGGACACGCTAAGGTGAGCGGACCGAGGAGCGGCCATGCGCCGAGGCCGCTTGCGAGACGGGCGATCCGCGCCTATCTGAAGGGCTTCCCTGCCCCGCAGCCGATACCGATTTTGCCGCCGCGCCGCCTTTGCGCGCAGAGAGCCATGGACTGAAATGATGACGCCAAGACCGAGCCAGAACCGTGAGATCATCGTGCGCGGCGCCCGCGAGCACAATCTCAAGGGCATCGACCTCAAGCTGCCGCGCGACAGCCTCATCGTGATGACCGGGCTTTCCGGCTCCGGCAAATCCTCGCTCGCCTTCGACACCATCTATGCCGAGGGCCAGCGCCGCTATGTGGAATCGCTGTCGGCCTATGCCCGCCAGTTCCTCGAAATGATGCAGAAGCCCGATGTGGAGCATATCGAGGGCCTGAGCCCGGCCATCTCCATCGAGCAGAAGACGACGTCGCGTAACCCGCGCTCTACGGTTGGCACCGTCACCGAGATCTACGATTATCTGCGCCTGCTCTATGCCCGCGTCGGCGTGCCCTATTCGCCGGCCACAGGCCTGCCCATCGAAAGCCAGACCGTCAGCCAGATGGTCGACAAGGTGCTCGAAATGCCCGAAGGCACCCGGCTTTTCCTGCTGGCGCCGATCGCCCGCGGCCGCAAGGGTGAATACAAGAAGGAACTGGCCGACCTGATGCGCAAGGGGTTCCAGCGCGTCAAGATCGATGGCGAGTATCACGAGATCGAGGATGCCCCGGCCCTCGACAAGAAGTTCAAGCACGATATCGAAGTGGTGGTGGACCGTGTCGTGGTCGGGCCCGACATTTCCGGCCGCCTGGCCGAGAGTTTCGAGACGGCGCTGAAGCTGGCCGACGGCATTGCCCTGGTCGAGCTGGCCGACGAGAAGAACGAGGATGGCACGCCGCGCCAGGTCACTTTCTCGGAAAAGTTCGCCTGCCCGGTTTCCGGCTTCACCATTGCCGAAATCGAGCCGCGCCTGTTCTCGTTCAACAACCCCTTCGGCGCCTGCCCGGTCTGCGATGGCCTGGGCACCGAGCAGAAGATCGACCCCGACCAGATCGTGCCCGATGCGACCCTGTCCATCCGCGACGGGGCCATCCTGCCCTGGTCCAAGACCTCGGCGCCCTATTACCTGCAGACCCTGCAGGCGGTGGTGAAGCATTATGGCGCCTCGACCGGCACGGCCTGGAACGAGCTGCCCTTCGATGTGCAGCACGCCGTGCTCTACGGCACCGACAAGACCAAGATCGACTTCGTCTATGACGATGGCCTGCGCCAGTACAAGACCTCGAAGGTCTTCGAAGGCGTCATCGGCAACCTTGAGCGCCGCTACAAGGAAACCGAAAGCGCCGGCATGCGCGAAGAGATCGAAAAATACATGTCAGCCAAACCCTGCGTGGCCTGTAGCGGCTATCGGCTCAAGCCGGAATCCCTCGCCGTCAAGATCGACGGGCTGCATGTCGGCCAGGTCACCGAAAAGTCGATCAAGGATTCGGTCGCCTGGTTCGAAGCGCTGCCCGCCAAGCTGACTCCCAACCAGCGGACCATCGGCGAACGCATTCTCAAGGAAATCAACGAGCGGCTGAATTTCCTCGTTGCGGTCGGCCTCGACTATCTCAGTATGTCGCGCAATTCGGGCACGTTGTCGGGCGGCGAGAGCCAGCGCATCCGGCTGGCCAGCCAGATCGGCTCCGGGCTGACCGGCGTGCTCTATGTGCTGGACGAGCCCTCGATTGGCCTGCATCAACGCGACAATGCCAAGCTGCTGGAAACCCTGCAGCGGCTGCGCGACATCGGCAACACGGTCATCGTGGTCGAACATGACGAAGACGCGATCATGACGGCCGATTATGTGGTCGATATCGGCCCCGGTGCCGGCGTGCATGGCGGCCATATCGTCGCCGAGGGCACGCCGCAGGACATTCTAAACCACCCTGACTCCCTCACCGGCAAATATCTCTCCGGCCGCATGGGCATTGCCATGCCGGCCGAGCGTCGCCAGGGCAGACAGGGCAAGGTGCTGAGCGTCAAGGGCGCCACCGGCAACAATCTCAAGAATGTCTCGGTCGATGTGCCGCTGGGCCTTTTCGTCGCCATTACCGGCGTGTCGGGCGGCGGCAAGTCGACCCTGATGATCGACACCATGTACCAGGCCATTGCTCGCCGCCTCAACGGCGCCCGCGTGGTCCCGGCGCCGCATGAAAGCCTGACCGGCCTCGAATTCCTCGACAAGGTCATCGATATCGACCAGTCGCCGATCGGCCGCACGCCGCGCTCAAACCCGGCTACCTATACCGGCGCCTTCACGCCCCTGCGCGAATGGTTTGCCGGCCTGCCCGAAGCCAAGACGCGCGGCTACGGCCCCGGCCGCTTCAGCTTCAACGTCAAGGGCGGGCGCTGCGAGAAGTGCGAGGGCGACGGCGTTCTCAAGATCGAGATGCACTTCCTGCCCGACGTCTACGTCACCTGCGATGTCTGCAAGGGCAAGCGCTACAACCGCGAGACGCTGGAAGTGCAGTTCAAGGGCAAGTCGATCTCCGACGTGCTCGACATGACCATTGATGAGGGCGTGGACTTCTTCTCCGCCGTCCCTGTCATCCGCGACAAGTTTGCCACGCTGCAACGCGTCGGCCTGGGCTATGTCAAAGTGGGCCAACCGGCCAACACCCTGTCGGGTGGCGAGGCGCAGCGCGTCAAGCTCTCCAAGGAGCTCAGCAAACGCGCCACCGGCCGCACGCTCTACATGCTGGATGAGCCGACCACGGGCCTGCATTTCCACGACGTGGCCAAGCTGCTCGACGTGCTGCATGAGCTGGTCGAGGGCGGCAATACGGTTATCGTCATCGAGCACAATCTCGAAGTCATCAAGACCGCCGACTGGGTCATCGACCTCGGTCCCGAGGGCGGCGATGGCGGCGGCGAGATCGTCGCCGTGGGGACGCCCGAAGACGTGGCCGCCAATGCCCGCTCCTATACCGGCCAGTTCCTCAAGGAAGTCATGGCCAGGCGCCCGCATTTCGCGACGCGGGCGGCGGAATAGGGCCAGATCGATTCACGCATCCGACGCGTCGATGCTAACAGTCCGTTAGCATTAGCGGGGGGTGGTGAAGGGGGTTTTGGTGTGGTACCCCCTCCTGTTCCTCCCCCTGATAGGGGGAGGAACAGATCGCGTTTGCGGCACCATCTTGCCCACCCACCAGCCGGATTCCTCCCCCTATCAGGGGGAGGCTAGGAGGGGGTATTCCCTCGAAAATGACAATCTCACGAAAACCGCCATGCACCTCGCGCATGCAGTGCTTGACGTTTACGGCATGGCGTCGGCCGACAAATCGTCCCATCTTGCAAGTGTCAGCACTCTGACCTGAAGGGAATACGCCGATGTTTGTGCGTGCCGTCTGGCGTCTGAAGCGCCTGATCGACATCAAGCAGACGTTGCGGGAAATGGACGTTCCCTCGACGCGTGATGCCGATCTACTGGGGCTTTCGGGCCCCGACTTTTCCAAGATGACTCGCGGCCTGTTCGACCGCTGAGCCGTTTGTGTCCGCAAAACCTGCCGCATGGCCGCCTCTCCACCACAGGGCGGCCATGACTTTGCCCGACGCATTAACCCCGCATGAACGGGTTTGGTTAAAGCCCTGCGCCAGACGCATGACCCATTTGACCAATCTCCCACTGCTCAACCGACGAGCCCTGCCCTAAATACAAGCTCGTAAACGAAAGGAGACTTCAAATGGACATTCGCAAGACTTTCAAAAAGTGGGCCGCTTACCAGCAGACCGTTCGTGAGCTCGCCGCTCTCGACAATCGTCAGCTCAACGATCTGGGCATTTCGCGTACCGACATCAATCGCATCGCCCGCGATCATGCCAGCGCCCTCTAATATTTGCTCAACTGAACTTTCAGCCTGCGCAAATCGAACAGCCGCCTCTCTCTGAGATGCGGCTGTTTTGCTTTCTGGATCAAAAGGCTAGTCTGGCGACGAGCTCGTCATAACTGACCATGACAGCCTTGCGGAAAGCCGGCCGTTCCTGCAAGCGCCGATACCAGTTCTCGACGCCGGGCATGGCCGGGCGGTCGATATCCATAGTGAACCAGCGATAGAGCGCTACGCCGGAAGCGATATCGGCATAGCTCAATCTATCCCCGGCCACATAGTCTCGTTCGGCCAGGTTCGCATCGAGAATGCGCAGGGCCGCAACCGTCTTCGCCAGCGCCGCCGCGATGGCCTTGTCGTCGCGCTGTTCCGGCGGCGTCCGCACCAGTAGCCAGAACACGGCAATCCAGGCCGGCTGGAACGTCGTCGCGGTCCAGTCGGTCCATTGATCCACCATGGCCCGCTCGCGCGGATCCACCGGCCAGAGCGTATTTTCGCCATAGCTGGCAGCGAGATAGCGCAAAGTTGCGTGGCTCTCCCACACGGTCAGTTCGCCGTCCTGCAGGGTCGGCACCAGCCCGTTGGGGTTCATCGCCCGATAGCTCGGCTCATCCAGCCCGCCATGCGACCCGCCGACCAGTTTATGGGTATAGGGCAGGCCCAGTTCCTCAAGCGCCCACAGCGTTTTCTGCACATTGGCAGAGTTGGCGCGCCCCCACAGCGTCAGATTTGGACTCAATCTTATCCTCCCGTTTCGCCGCGCATGCTAATCTGCGTGCTGGCAACCACAAGTGCCGGTTGCGCCCCCGAGCCCCGCTTGCTATCTGCCCGCCATGTCCAGTCAAGAACTTATTCACATCATTGGCGGCGGTCTCGCCGGCTCCGAGGCCGCATGGCAGGCTGCCGAGGCGGGCGCCACGGTGATCGTCCACGAAATGCGCGGCGTCAAAGAGACCGACGCGCATAGCACTGACAGTTTTGCCGAGCTGGTCTGCTCCAACAGCTTCCGCTCCGACGATCACGAGCAGAATGCCGTGGGCCTGCTGCATGAGGAAATGCGCCGCTGCAACTCACTGATCATGCGCGCGGCCGACCTGCACAAGCTGCCGGCGGGCGGCGCACTGGCGGTGGACCGGCACGGCTTTTCGGCCGAAGTCACCCGCGCCATCCACAATCACCCCAATATCACCGTGGTCCGCGAGGAAGTGGCCGGCTGGCCACCTGATGACTGGAGCAATGTCATCATCGCCAGCGGCCCGCTGACCTCCCCTGCCCTTGCCGATGCCATCCTGGCCAAGACCGGCGAGGATGCACTGGCCTTTTTCGACGCCATTGCCCCCATCGTCCACAAGGACAGCATCAACATGGATGTGGTGTGGGCCCAGTCGCGCTACGACAAGGCCGGGCCGGGCGGCACGGGGGCGGACTATCTCAACTGCCCGATGGACAAGGACCAGTATTTTGCCTTTGTCGAGGCGCTGAAGACCGCGCCTTTGCACGAATTCAAGGATTGGGAAAAGGTCCCCTATTTCGACGGCTGCCTGCCCATCGAAGTCATGGCCGAGCGCGGCGTCGAGACGCTGCGCCACGGGCCGATGAAGCCGGTTGGCCTGACCAATCCACGCAGTCCCACGGTCAAGTGCTACGCCATTGTCCAGCTCCGGCAGGATAATGCCCTGGGCACGCTGTGGAACATGGTCGGCTTCCAGACCAAGATGCGCTACGGCATTCAGGCTGAAATCTTCCGCATGATTCCCGGCCTGGAGAATGCGCAATTCGCCCGTCTTGGCGGCTTGCACCGCAACACATTCATCAACTCACCGAAAGTGTTACGGGACGATCTTAAACTAAAAAATGATACACGCATTCGCTTTGCCGGTCAGGTGACCGGCGTTGAGGGCTATGTGGAAAGTGCTGCTGTCGGCCTCATCACCGGCCGCCTCGCCGCTGCCGAGGCGCGGGGCGAGACACTGACGACGCCGCCCAGAACCACGGCGCTCGGGGCGCTGGTTGATCACATTACCGGCGGCCACATCGAGTCCGAAAGCTATAGCGGCGCCCGCAGCTTCCAGCCGATGAACGTCAATTTCGGCCTGTTCCCCGAAGTCAGCATCACGCGGCCCGAAGGCGTGGCGCGTTGGCGCGGGCCGGACAAGACCATCGCCAAGCGCCGGGCAATCACCTCCCGCGCGCTGGAGGATTTGAAGAGCTGGGCCTGAGCGAGGCCTGGGGCAAGGAACACCCGGAAACCTCATGGTGGGTTTGTCGAACCATGAGGGCTATCGAGAGTTCAGCGGTTGCGCCAGCTCCACCAGGCCAGCCGGGCGATCTTGCGCCAGTCGGGATCGTCGGCGGCCGGCGCGAAAATACCCGGCCGCTGGCCCAGCAGCGCAAGCTGCGCCTGGAGCACGGCAATGCTGGCAAAGGCCGGTTTGAGCCGGGCCGGCAGGGCGGCAATCGCCGTCTCGGCCTTGCCCAGATGCTCGGCCGCCAGGTCACCGATCTGCCCCAGCGCCTCTGACAGGCCTTCGCTTTCGGTGCCCGAGAAAATCTCGCCTTCCCGCACGCCATTGGCGGCGAAGATCGACCAGGGCAGCATGATGCGGCCCTGCGCCGAAACATGGCCGAAGGCCCTGATATGGCCGATCATGGCATGGGCAACGCCCAGATGGCCGGCAGCATCGCCGGTCTCGATGGTCTCGCCCTCATTGAGGATCATCGCGGCAAGCTGGTAGAGCGTCGACACCGTCTCGCCGGCATAGCCCTCGAACGTTTCGAGGTCGGGCATGGGATCGTCGTAGAGATCGAAGCGGCGGGCGCCGATCAACCGCAGCAGCGTACCAGCCGGAATAGTGTAGCGGCCGATGGTATCGAGCAAAGCATCGGCGACGGGGTTCTGGCGCACGGCGCCATGCCCTTCGCCCTCCAGCGCATCGCTCCACCATTGCAGCCGGATTTCGCCCGGCGCGGGATCGGACACGCGCTCGCGGATCGAGGCGACATCGGCATTGAAGGCATAGAGCGCGGTCACCGCATCGCGATGGGCGCCTGACAGAACCAGGGTGGAGAGATACCGGTCCCGGTCGTTCTGGCGCAGGGCCTCGGCGGCATGGGCAAAGCTGGCCTCGGCCATCAGCGCACCTTGTCGACGGCGATCAGGGCCGCGGCAACGGCGCGTTCCTCGGCCAGCAGCACATTATAGGTGCGGATAGCGCTGCCGGTATTCACCGCCTCGACGATGACTTTCCGCTCGCGCAGGGCCTCGCGCAGGTCGCGCGGAATAGCGGCTATGTCAGGCCCGACACCGATCAGCAGCACGTCAATATCGTCGGCCACGGCAAAGACCGGCGCCAGCGTTTCCGCCGTGATGTCGGCCACATCGGTGACATCCCAGGCAAACATGCCACTGGGCAGGCAGAGCAGCGAGCCGCGATGGGAGATTCCCGCGAAGCGGAAACCCCCATTGCCATAGGCATCGATGCCAACCTGCCCGGGATAGTGCCGCGCGTCGGTCACATGAACCTCCGGCTCTAGACGGAGGCCCCGTCAGCGGCCTTGGGCGTCGGCTTGTCCTCTTCGGTTTTCGACTTGAGGCCGAAATTGATGAGGATGGGGCCGTTGACGATGATCGACGAATACATGCCGACGAGACACCCGAAGGTCATGGCGATGGTGAAGCTGCGGATCACTTCGCCGCCGAACAGCACCAGCGGAATCAGGGCCAGGAACACGGTGAACTGCGTCAGCGACGTGCGCACGATGGTCTGGTTGATCGACAGGTCGATGAGTTCGGGCAGCGGCATCTTTCGATGTTTTCGGAGGTTTTCACGCACGCGGTCCGACACGACCACGGTTTCGTTCAAACTGAGGCCCACCAATGTCAGCACGGCCGCGATGGATGTCAGATTGAACTCCAGCCCGGTTATCGAGAACAGACCGATGGTCATGATCACGTCGTGGGTGGTGGTCGTCACAGCGGCCAGGGCGAATTGCCACTCGAAGCGGAACCAGATGTAGATCAGGATGGCAACGAGCGCGATGACCACCGCCATCGTGCCCTTCCACGCCAGTTCGCTGGACACGGTGCCGCTCACGGCCTCGGTGCTGCGCACGGTGTAGTTTTCGGTGGCGAGCGCATCGCGGACCTTGGTGACGGCAACCTGGTCGGCGTCCTGGCCGCCTTCCTGCGCTTGCACGCGCACCAGCACGTCTTCGGGCGTGCCGAAGCCCTGCACCTGCACTTCGCCCAGCTCGAGCCCATCGAGCAGTTCACGCACCTGGCCGACATCGGCCGGGCCGCCGTCATGCTGGATGACGATGGCGGTGCCGCCGACAAAGTCGATGCCCAGGTTGAAGCCCTTGAAATAGGCCGAACCGATCGAGAGCACGCTGGCGACGATCGAGAAGGCGATCACGTAGCGCGAAATCTTCATGAACGGGATCTTGGTGCCGTCCGGGATGAAGCGGAAATGCTGGATTTTCAGCACTTTCGGCCGGGTCGCGCGATACCAGGCATGCACCTGGTACGAGGTCACCGTGTAGGAGGTGAAGAGCGAGGTCAGGATGCCGAGCGCCAGCGTGACGGCAAAGCCCTGCACCGGGCCCGAACCCAGGAAATACAGCACGATGGCCGCGATCAGCTGGGTCAGGTGCGAGTCGATGATGGTGCCCCAGGCGCGCTCGAAGCCGGCCTGGATGGCCTGGATCGGCGATTTGCCCGATCGCTGTTCTTCACGCATGCGTTCGTAGATCAGCACGTTGGCGTCCACGGCCATGCCGATGGTCAGCACGATACCGGCAATGCCCGGCAGGGTCAGCGTTGCCCCCAGCATGGAGAGCGCGCCGAAGATCAGGATGATGTTGAGGATCAGCGAGACATTGGCGAACACGCCCCACAGGCCATAGGCAATGACCATGAAAGCGATGACGAGCACGCTGGCGACAACACCGGCCGTCAAGCCGTGCTGGATGGAATCGGCGCCCAGGCTGGCATCCACCGTGCGCTCCTCGACCACGTCGAGCGAGGCCGGCAAGGCGCCGGCGCGCAGCAGCACGGCCAGGTCATTGGCCGTGGCGGTGGTGAATGTACCGCTGATCTGGCCCGAGCCGCCGGTAATGGGCTGCTGGATGACCGGGGCGGTAATCACCGTATTGTCGAGCACGATGGCGAAGCGCTTGCCCACATTGGCGCCGGTGATCTGGCCGAAGGTGATGGCGCCACGCGTATCGAACTTGAAGCTGACCACCGGAATGTTGCGCTGCGAATCGTAGCTGGGCTGGGCATCGACCAGCGATTCACCGCCAAGCGCGACGTCTTCGTAGAGCAGTTCCGAGCCGCCGTCCTGGCTGGGCAGGACCATGGTGCCGGCCGGCAGGCCCTGGGCCTCGGCCTGGGCGGCAGTCATGCCCGGATAGACCATGTGGAAGGTCAGGCGCGCGGTGCGCGAAATGATGTCCTTGAGGCGCTGGCTGTCACCAAAGCCGGGCACCTGCACCAGCACACGGTTGGTGCCCTGGCGCTGGATCGATGGTTCGGTGGTGCCGAGTTCGTCGACGCGCTTGCGGATGACCTCGATAGACTGCGCCACCAGAGCCGACATGCGCTCGCTGACGCCTTCTTCGGTCAGGGTCACGGTCAGCTTGCCATCGGGCGTTTCGCCAAAGGCCAGCTCGTTCACGCCACCGACCGCGATCAGCGAATTGCTGATGGTATTCTGCAAAGCCGCAATGGCGGTGCGGGCGGTTTCCTTCTGTGTCGGATCGGTCAGTTCGACCGTCAGCGTCCTGGTGGCCTCGTCGGTGGCGATCAGGTTGCCGATGCCGTTGTCGTTGGCCAGGGTATTGCGGACGTCGCGGCGCAGCGATTGCAGGCGTTCCGAGACGATACCGCTTTCGTTGACCTGCAGCAGCAGGTGTGAACCGCCCTGCAGGTCGAGACCCAGAACCACTGTCTGCCGGGGCAGGAAGCCCGGCCAGGAATCGCGCACATTCTCCGGCAGGAAACTGGGGAGTGCGAACAGGATACCCAGCAGGGAAACGATAGCGATAATGACGGTACGAACGGGCGAAAACTGCATGAAAGACGTCCTGAAAGGAAAAACCGGCGCCCTTGGGCGCCGGTGATATTCTAGTGCTGCCGCTTAGGCAGGCTTGTTGTCGTTGACCGGTTCACCCTTGGAGCGAACATCGGCAACCATGCCGCGTACCAGCTTCACCTTGATGCCGGTCGCGATCTCGATCTCGAGGTCTTCGCCGTCAACAGCCTTGGTCACCTTGCCGATAATGCCGCCGGTGCTCACGACCGTATCGCCGCGCTTGATCGAGGCGAGCATGGCCTGCTGGGCCTTGAGGCGCTTCTGCTGCGGGCGGAAGATGAGGAACCAGAAGATCACCACCAGCAGCAGGATCGGCATCAGCTGGATGAGAATATCGTTGATTCCACCACCGGGCGCGGCACCGGCTGCCTGAGCATAAGCGGGCGTTACAAACATAAGGCGAGGCTCCTATCTTTTCTTTTTGGCTTGTGAAGGGGCGGCGCCAGAGACCCGCATCAACGTTACGACGCTGCTGGACGCATTTGGGGCTTGTTGCACTTGCGCCCCGGTCAAAATCGCGCGGACTATACATTTGCACCCCGGCGATTGCAAAGCCATTCCGGGGGCCGCAATTTGCCGCGCCGACCATGAGGAATAGCCGTCTTGAACAGCAAGGAATACCTGGCCGAAATCGCCGCTTCACTGAGTGAAATCGCCCGCTCTCTCAATGCCCTGGCGCCCGGCCGCAATGAAGGGCAACCGGCGCTGGGCGATGCCGACGCCTATCACTGGGATGGCGATGCCGGAGTGTTGATGGCCGTGCCCCGGGTCAGCCGGGTGCCGCTGGGCATGCTCAAGGGCATCGACTCCGTGCAGGATATCCTGCTGCGCAATACCGAACAGTTCGCCCGCGGCCATGGCGCCAACAATGCGCTGCTCTGGGGCGCGCGCGGCATGGGCAAGTCTTCGCTGGTCAAGGCCATCCACGGCGACATCAACCAGAGGCGCTCCGAGGGGTTCGAACGGCTGGTGCTGATCGAGATTGCGCGGGAGGACCTGGAAACGCTCCCTGCCCTGATGCGCCGCATCGCCGGGGAGGATGCGCGCTTCGTGGTCTTCTGCGACGATCTCAGCTTCGACAATGGCGAGACCAGCTACAAATCGCTCAAGACCATCCTCGATGGCGGGCTGGAGGGGCGGCCGGAAAACGTGTTGTTCTATGCCACATCCAACCGCCGCCACCTGATGCCGCGCGACATGATCGAGAATGAGCGCTCGACGGCGATCAATCCCGGCGAGGCGGTGGAGGAAAAGGTGTCGCTGTCCGACCGGTTCGGGCTGTGGCTGGGCTTTCACAATTGCGACCAGCCCACCTTCCTCACCATGGTCCGCGCCTATGCCGACCATTACGGGCTGGATATCGACGACGAAACGCTCCGCGCCCGCGCCATCGAGTGGTCGGCCACCCGCGGCGCCCGTTCGGGCCGGGTCGCGATCCAACTGGTGCGGACACTGGCGGGCGAACTGGGCAAGACGATCTAGCACCACAAACGAAAACCCCCGCTTTCGCGGGGGCCTTCGTTGATTTCGTAATTCGATCAGCTCGCCAGCAGCGGGACCGGATCGACGGGCGTGGCGCCCTTGCGCAGTTCGAAATGCAGTTGCGGCTTGGTCACCGAGCCGGTCATGCCGGCGGCGCCGATCGTGTCGCCGCGACCGACGGTGGCGCCCTTGGCGACGCTCATCGACTGCAGGTGGGCATAGGCCGAGACATAGCCATTGGGGTGGCGGATCAGGACAAGGTTGCCATAGCCTTCGACGCCGGAACCGACATAGATCACCGTGCCATTTTCGGCAGCCTTGACGGCAGAGCCTTCCGGCACTTCGATATTGATGCCGGTGCCCTTGGATGAGGCAAAATCGACCAGGACGCGGCCGCTGGCGGGCCAGCGGAACTTGTCGCTACCCGACATAACCGGCTCAGCGGCCGGCACGTTGGCCACCTGGGTCGGCTGGGCCGCCGGTGCAGCCTGCTGCGGCAAGGTGGATGCGGCCGGTGTGGTCGCGGCCTGGACGACGTTCGGCGTCGCCTGCGGCAGCGGCTGCTGCGCCGGAGCGGGCGTGGCTATCGGCGTGGTGCTGGCGACCTGGGTCGGCGCCTTGGTGGCAAGCAGGTCGGCGCGGCCAGGGATGATTACCTTCTGGCCGACGACGATCTTGTCGGGCGAGGACAGGTTGTTGGCCTGGACGAGGGCCTGGGTCGTCACCTCGTAGCGGCGGGCGATGGTATAAAGCGACTCGCCGCTGGCAATGGTGTGGGTGAAGGTGCCACCGGCACTTGGCAGAGACGGTGCAGGCGTGGTCGCCGCAAGAGATGGCACGGAGCTGTTGGTCGGCAAAGTGCCGAGAACGGCGGGCGACGGCATCGGAGCGGTCGAGGCGAAAGCGGACTGGGGTTGCATAGCGGATCCCTGAGAAGACGAATTACTCAGTACAGGAAGGTCTTGGGACTGGACGGATGGCAGAGCGCCGGCCGGCGTTACCGGCTGGCTGTAGCCTGCAACCGACTGGTTCCAGGCCGGCTGCACACCGGCATTGGTTGGGGCATTCCAGCCACCACCGACATTGGCGGGCGGCAGGAACCGGTTTTCGGCCACCATGGCCTGGGGCGACCCCAGGCTGGCCGGCATGGGCTGGCTGTAACTTGTGGCAGGAGCGTTCTGCGGCAGGGCGCCGGTTGTCGTCGGATCGCCAAACGATCGGCTACCGAGACTGGAACACCCGGACAGCGCAACAGCGGCGACCACAAGGCCCACCATTGCAACGGCACCTTTGGGCGCCCGACGGGATACGCGGATACTCATCAGCTTACTCGTACGCAGGTACTCAACACGAGTTTGAGACTAGGCCGGTAAGGTAAAGACGAGTTTAAAGCCGATGCGATTTGAGCGAAATCGTCATGGCGGGATTCTGGATTGGGTAAGGTTAAGAGCCGGGCGCCGGTACCCTACAGCGACAGGGTGCCCCGCAGGCGCTCGACAAGCGTCGTATCGGTCTGCTGCAGCAGCATCGGCGTTACCGTCACATAGCCGTCTCTGCGCAGGATTTCGAAGTCGGCAGAGCGATCCAACGGCATCGGCGTTTCGGGGATGGCGACGAAAAACTTGCCGTCATTGTCGCTCGGATAATAGCGGAAGGGCGAGCGCGAGAATCGCTGGTGCGGCACCACGGCTATGCCCTTGGTGGTGTCGGGCGGGCAGAACGGGAAGTTCACATTGTAATAGTGCTCGCGGCCCTGCACGGCCGCGATGATGGCGCGGGCGACGGCCTCGCCATGGCGAATGGCGTTGGACCAGTCGACATCGCGGCCATGCTCGTAATTGATGCCCTGGCTCATGGCGATGCCGATGGCGCCCTGCAAGGCCCCTTCCCGCGCGCCGGCCGCAGTGCCCGAGCAGTTGATGATATCGCCCAGATTCTGGCCGGCATTGACCCCTGACAGCACCACATCGGCCGGGCGGTCACCCAGAAGATGGGTCATGCCGGCAACGACACAGTCGGCAGGCGAACCGCCAACCACGGCAAAGCTGCGCTCGCCATGCCGCTCGAAATGCAGCTCCCGGCCGAGGGTGAAGCGGTGCCCTGCCCCCGACTGGTTGCCATCGGGCGCCACGATCCACACGTCATCGCTCAGTGCATGGGCGATGTCGGCCATGATGGCGATGCCGGGCGCATCGATGCCATCGTCATTGGTGATGAGAAAGCGCAAGCTCATCCACGACCGCCAATGGCTTTGATTCCGCCCATATAGGGCTGGAGTACTTCGGGAATGGAAACCGAACCGTCTGCCTGCTGGTAGTTTTCCATTACAGCGATGAGGCAGCGGCCGACGGCGGTGCCGGACCCGTTGAGCGTATGGACGAAGCGCGGCGCCTGCTTTTCGCCTGATGGCCGATAGCGGGCATCCATGCGGCGGGCCTGGAAATCACCGCAGACCGAGACCGAGGAGATTTCGCGATAGGTGTCCTGGCCGGGCAGCCAGACTTCCAGATCATAGGTTTTCTTGGCACCGAAGCCGATATCGCCGGTGCAGAGGTTCATGACGCGATAGTGCAGGCCCAGGCGTTGCAGCACGGTCTCGGCGCAGGCCAGCATGCGCTCATGTTCGTCAACAGAGGTTTCGGGCGTGGTGATCGACACCATCTCCACCTTGTTGAACTGATGCTGGCGCAGCATGCCGCGGGTGTCGCGACCAGCCGAGCCGGCCTCGGAACGGAAGCAGGGCGTGAGGGCGGTGAGACGCAGCGGCAGCTCTTCCTCGGCCAGGATGGACTCGCGGACGAAATTGGTCAGCGGCACTTCGGCAGTCGGGATCAGCGCCAGCCGGCTTTCGCCATGCGGAGTGAAGAACAGGTCTTCCTCGAACTTGGGCAGTTGGTTGGTGCCGAACAAGGCCTCGTCGCGCACCAGCAGCGGTGGCTGGACTTCGGTATAGCCGTGCTCGGTCGTGTGCAGGTCGAGCATGAACTGGCCGATGGCGCGTTCGAGCCGGGCCACCTGCCCTTTCAGCACGACGAAGCGGCTGCCGGAGAGCTTGGCGGCCGTTTCGAAATCCATCTGGCCCATGGCTTCGCCGATCTCGTAATGCTCCTTGGGCGCAAACGAGAGTTTTGGCTTGGGCGCGCGGGCCTTGGCGGCGGTTTCGGGCGAGCCGTTGCGGCCGAAATATTCGACATTGCCGGTTTCGTCGGTGCCATCGGGCACGTCGTCGAACACCAGATTGGGGATGACCGAGAGGGCATTGCTCAATTCGAGTTCGACGGCGCGTTCGTCGGCTTCGCCCTGCGGGATGAAGTCCTTGAGGCTGGCGACTTCAGCCATCAGCTCCTGCGCCTTGGCTTCATCCTTCTGCGCCTTGGCCTGGCCGATCTGCTTGGAGAGCGCGTTGCGCTTTTCCTGCGCGTCGTTCAGGCGGGTGATGATGTCGCGGCGGCGGTCGTCGATGGCGAGCAGATCGGAGGCGCGCACGGAAATCCCCTTGCGCCGCGAAACGGCGGCGTCGAAGGCTTCGGCGTTGGCTCTGATCCACTTGATATCGAACATCGGTTGCTACGGGTCGCTGCCCGCCTCTCTGATTGGGAAGAACGCCCCGGTCGCCTCACCTCACCCGTCGAAGGACGAGGCGCGGCACTGGGGCACGACCTCGTCCTTCGACACGCTCAGGATGAGGTCTACTTGTCTATTCGGATGAACCGGAAAGTTCCGCTTCCTGGGCGGCCAGGGCCGCGGCACGGCGCTTTTCGATCATCCGAACGGAAATGATCGAAAGTTCGTAGAGCGCGTACATGGGCAAGGCAAGGCCGATCTGGGAGATCGGGTCGGGCGGCGTGATGAAGGCGGCAAAGATCAGGATGCCGACAATGGCGTAACGACGGCCCTTCTTCAGCGTATCGACGTGGATCAGGTCGATCTGTGCCAGCAGCGTCAGGATGACCGGAAGCTGGAAACAGACGCCGAAAGCCAGGATCAGCAGCATGGCCAGGCCCAGATATTCACTGACGCTGGTCAGCATCTGGATATCGGCGGTCTGCATGCCGGCAAAGAAGTGCAGCGCCATGGGCAGGACGATGAAATAGACCAGGGCCGCGCCGGCCACGAAGAAGATCGGCGTGGCGACCAGATAGGGCAGGAACGCCTTGCGCTCATGCTTGTAGAGGCCGGGCGCCACGAACATGTAGATCTGGCTGGCGACGATGGGGAAGCCGAGGAAAATGGCGCCGAACAGGGCCACGTTCAGATAGGTGAAGAACAGCTCCTGTGGCGCGGTGAAGATGAGGTTCGCGCCGGGGACCGCGTTCTTGTAGGGGATCAGCAGCCAGTCATAGATGGTGCTGGCGAAGATGAAGCAGAAGGCCATCAACACGACGATGGTGATCGCCGAGTAGATCAACCGCTTGCGCAGCTCGACCAGATGCTCGAGCAGCGGCGCTTCGCTGCCGGCGAGCTCGTCCTCGGGTTCCTTGGTCTTGTCTTCGATCTGCTTGGTGTCGGCCATGGTTTATGCGTCCCCGGCCTTGGCGGTTTCGGCTGCAGCAGGCTTGGCCCTGGCAGCGGCACGCTTCTTCGGTGCAGGTTTGGTTGCTACAGGCGCAGCTTCGGTCGGGTTCTGCGGCTTGCTGGCAGCGGGTTTTGCCGCCGGCTTCCTCACGGCAGCCGGCTTTTTCGCGACGGGCTTTTTGGCCGGAGCCGGAGCGTCCAACGGCGCCAGGTCGGTGGTGACGACGGGGCGGGTCGGCGCAGCCTTGGCCTTTACAGGAGCCTTCTTCGCCGCAGGCTTCTTTGCGGGCGCCGCGGCCGCCTTGGCGGCCGGACGGGGCGGCTTGAAGCCGGCCTCGGCAGCGACCTGATCGGCGGTCTTGGGCGGCGTCATGCCGGCGGCGGCCTTGATCTCGTCAACGACGCTTTCGGCCTTGGGATCGGCGGGCTTGATGACGCCGCTCGGCTTGGGGCCGTTAGGCGTCATGGCGTTGAATTCCTTGCGGATTTCGTCGCTGGTTTTCTTGAGCGGAGCGGCGATCGAATTGCGCAAGTTACGCACTTCGTCGAGACCGGTGGTCTTGTTGATCTCGCGCTGGAACTCGTTGCCCATACGCCTGATCTGGCCGGCGATCTTGCCGATGCGGTTCATCACCACAGGCAGATCTTTCGGCCCGATGACGATCAGCGCGACGACGCCGATCACCAGCATCTCTGTCCAGCCCAAGCCGAGCATATTCTATTCCTTCAAAGCAGCGGCGCGGCCGGCGACGTCAGGACGTCCCGTCAAAGTCGCGTCGGATATGACTGAAAATTGGAAGCCACTTTTCAGTCCGACGCTTCAGACGTCCTTCTTCTCGGGCTCGGCGACGGGCGCATCGGCCGTGGTGGTGACGCGTTCCACCGGCTTGTCGTCGTCCTTCATGCCCTTCTGGAAGGCTTTGATGCCCGAGGCGACTTCGCCCATCATACCGGAAATCTTGCCGCGACCGAACAGCAGGATCACGACGACGGCGACAACGAGAATGCCCCAAATTCCTGGCGCGTGCATTTTGGTCTCCCTAAATTTCAGAACGCGTTACACGCGAAAGATAGGTCAGAAATAGGTTCAATCGCGCGCAAACACAAGAACGTGTTCCGGGTTCAGCGTGACGAATACATCTTGTCCCACCTTCATTGCTGCATCGGACGGCTGGCGCAGGCCGAGCGGGACGTCGAGCCCATCGACCATGACCTCGCAGATATCCACGCCGATGGCGTCGCGCTTGCCGACGATGCGGCCCGGCGTACCGGGGCCGCTGGCCGCCATGGCGGCGCCGCCGGCGGGGCGGATGGCGACCGTGACGCTGGTACCTTCGGCCAGTTCCGGCGTGGCTAGCGGGCCTAGCGGCGTCGTGACGTGGCCCTGGGCAACGCGGCTGTCGATCTCGCTCAGCGGCGAGAAGAAGCGGGCGGCGTCCAGGTCTACGGGGTGGCGGTAAATCTCGGCGGCCGTGCCGATCTGGGCGATACGGCCATGGCGCAGCAGGGCCACGCGATCGCCCAGCACCATGGCTTCCTCGGGGTCGTGGGTGACGATGAGGCTGGTGACGTGGGTCTCGCGCAACACGGCCAGGGTCTCCTCGCGCACGGTTTCGCGCAGGCGGGCGTCGAGGCTGGAAAAGGGTTCGTCGAGCAGCAGGACGCCGGGGCGCGGAGCGACGCTGCGGGCCAGCGCCAGGCGCTGCTGCTGGCCGCCGGAGAGCCTATGGGGAAAGTCGGCCTCGCGATCGGCCAGGCCGACCCGGCGCAGGGCGGCGCGGGCTTGGGCGAGTGCAGCGGTGCGGCCGAGCTTGCGCAGGCCGAACAGCACATTCTGCAGAACGGTCAGGTGGGGGAAGAGGGCAAAGTCCTGAAACATCAGGCCGATTCCGCGCCGGTCAGGCGGGATGGTCAGGCCCGGGGCGGAGGCGATCTCGTCGTTGATGCGCACGGCGCCTGCGTGGATGGGCTGGATGCCAGCGGCGACGCGCAGGGCGGTGGATTTGCCCGAGCCGGATTCGCCGAGCAGGCAGACGATCTCGCCGGGCTTGAGGGTGAGGCTGAAGCGGTCGAGCACCACCCTGCCCCCGAGTTGCACCTCGACGGCGTCGAATTCGAGCGTCGCGGCGAAGCTGACGCCGGTCGTGCCCCGCAAACCCCAGTCAGCGCTGGATTTTTCGGCCATCAGTCCTGTTCCTCCTCGTCGCTGCCGAGATCGTCAGGATCGAGCGGATCCTCGTCGTCGCGCAGGGCGGCGCCGTCGAAGGGGAGCGGGATCTGCAGGTTGGGCGGCAGGCGGCTGGAGAGCAGGCCAGAGCCCTTGAGTTCGTCGAGGCCGGGCAGATCGC
The DNA here is from genome assembly GCF_007859655.1 of Devosia ginsengisoli. Taxonomy (NCBI): domain Bacteria; kingdom Pseudomonadati; phylum Pseudomonadota; class Alphaproteobacteria; order Hyphomicrobiales; family Devosiaceae; genus Devosia; species Devosia ginsengisoli. Next base: position 919,062 of record NZ_CP042304.1, on the reverse strand, counting down.
TGAGGGTTTCCAGCCCGAAGTGATCAAGAAAAGCGTCGGTCGTGCCGTAGGTTACGGGGCGGCCGGGGGTGCGGCGGCGGCCGCGCATGCGGATCCAGCCGGCTTCCATCAGCAGGTCGAGCGTGCCCTTGCCGGTGGCGACGCCGCGTACCTCTTCGATCTCGGCGCGGGTGGCGGGCTGGTGGTAGGCGATGATGGAGAGGGTTTCGAGGGCGGCGCGGGAGAGCGGGCGGTTCTCCTGTTCGTCGCGGCGCAGCAGGAAACCGAGGTCTTCGGCGGTGCGGAAGGCCCATTTGTCGGCACGCTGGACCAGGTTTACCCCGCGCGTGGCGTAGCGGGATTGCAGCGTCAGCAGCAGTTCACCAATGTTAGCGCCTTCCCCTAAATACGTTAGCAGACTGTTAGCATCGAGAGGCTCACTTGACGCGAAAAGGAGAGCCTCGAGCACACGCAGGTTGCGCTCCAGGACTTCGCTGCGATCGTCATCGGAAAGCCCGCTCACGGCCGGTCTGCCTTGCGGCGACGCATGAAGAGCGGGCCGAAAGTCTCGGTCTGGCGGAGGTCGATCTGGCCCAGGCGGACCAGTTCGAGGCTCGAGGCGAAGCTCGAGGCGCGGATGGTGGCGCGCTCGGCCGGCGTCGAGAGGTAATCGGCCAGGTAGGAATCCATCGACACCCATTCGAAACTATCACCGATCAGGCGCTGGAGGATATCCCGCGCCTCCTGCAGCGACCAGACGGTGCGCTGGATGGGCGAATAGTCGGTGGTGATGCCGCGCTCGCGCTGGCCGGCATAGGCCTTGAGCAGATCGTAGAGGCTGGCTTCCCAAAGGGAGGTGCGCTTGATCTCGATGGGCTCGGGCATGCCGCGGGCATAGACCTGGAAGCCGAGACGCGGGCGGTTCATCAACTGGCTGGCGGCGCCGCGCATGGCTTCGAGGCGCTTGAGGCGGAACTGCAGCATGGCGGCCAGCATCTCGCCGGACGGTTCGTCATCGGAGGGCGCCTGTGGCACCATGAGGCGGCTCTTGAGGTAGGCGAGCCAGGCGGCCATGACGAGATAGTCGGCGGCAACCTCGATGCGCTTCTCACGCACGGTTTCGATGAAGGCGAGATATTGCTCGGCAAGGGCCAGCACGGAAATGGCGGCAAGATCGACCTTCTGGCGGCGGGCGAGGTCGAGCAGCAGATCGAGCGGGCCCTCATAGCCGCCGACATCGACATACATCACGTCTTCGGGCGCCGGTTGGGCAGCCGTATCAAACCAGTCGGTCTGGGCAGTCGTCATAAATTCAGTGCCGCGCTGCAGGAGTCCTGGGCCATCCTTGGCCACTGGTTCCGCGGGCGTCAAGCATTGAAGACGATGTTACACCGGTCGCTCGGACCGGCAGGTCACATCGCGACGCAATCGCCACCGGCGGCAACGACATTGGTGCAGATATTGGTGGCAGCGGAGGTCGAAGCGGCCGGGACGCGGACGCGGTAGTAAATGCCGCGAGCGCCGAGATCGACACGCTGGACTTCCATATTGGCGCCGCCGAAGAGCGGACCAAAGCGGGCGACCAGGTTCTGCGCGGCCTGACGGGCCTCTTCCTCGCTGCGCAGCGAAGCAAGCTGGGCATAGGCCGGCGCGGAATTGGGCAGGGCATCGACTTCCACAGCGCCGGGAATATTGGCGGTGGCGGCCGGCTGCTGGGTTTCCACGACCGGCCTGGTGGCCGGCTGTGTGGCCGCTGGCGTGGTACCGAAGGCGGAATTGGCCGGCGGCGGCGGCAACAGATTGCCACCACCAGCGGGGGCAACAACGGCGTTGACGGCATTGGCCGGCGCAGCGGCCGTAACCATGGGCTCGGTGGCCTGCACGAGACCGGCCGGACGCAGCATGGGCACAGGCGCGGTCCTGCCAGCCAGCGGATTGCCCGCGGCATCGATGGCGGGAACCATGGAACCGGGGACGACGGGCGTCACAGTGACTTCGGGTTCGGCTGCCGGGGTCGCGGCCGGCGTGGCGGGCTCGGGATCGGCGCTGGCCAGCAGTTCGGGGCTGGCGGTTTCGGCACCCGGAACTTCGGGCACATTGGGGCGATCCACCGGCAGGATGGAGCTGCCGGCAACGCTTTCGTCGCCGCTGACAATGGTGCCGTCAGGGCGAACGGTGACGGTACGAACCTTGCGATTGGCCAGGCCTTCCTCGCTCACATCGGCGGCAGGGGGAACCTGGGTGACCTCGTTGACATCGGCCTGATCGCGCGAGACCAGTTGTTCCTCGGCGCCCGGCACGACACCATTGATCTCGTTGAAGACGATCGATTGCGGCGCGGCAGCAGCATCGGCCGGAACGGCCGGCGTTTCCTTGATCGGGCTGGTATCGGCGGTGAGCAAGGGCGCGGGACCGGAATCACCGCCCATGCCCAGAACCCAATAGAGGCCAAAGCCGGCAGCCAGGAGCAGCGCCACGGCAACCAGGGGGCCGGCCAGCGAACGGCTCATGGTAAAGCCGCGCGCACGGCGCTGGCGGGGCACAGGCGCGACCGCTTCGGTCTCATCGACTTCGGGGGCCTCGACCCAGCCGATCTGGGCGCCGGTGGCTTCGGCCGCAGCGAGAATGGCTTCGTCGGCACCGGACAGGGCGCGCGGCGCCGCGGCGGGCTCGACGGCCGCAGGCTCGGCTGCCGCGGCGGGCACGGCAACGGCTGCCAGATTGTGCAGGGCCGGGCTGGCTACGGGCCGGTCTTCGGCAGCGACGCCGGGCTTGTCGAATTCGACGCGCATGGCGCGGCCGATGAGATGTTCTATTTCGTCGATGGGATCACGGCCAAGGCCGTCATCCTCAGGCGCAGGACCGGGATTGACCGCAACAGACGGAGTGGGCTGGCGCAAGCCGGCAAAGGGCTCGACCGGGGCCGGCGCCTCGGGAGCGGGCTCAACCGGGCTGACTGATGGTTCGGACGGTGCCGGGCGGGAGCTGAGCCCGAAGACCGGAGGAATCTTGAAGCGATCCTGCTCGGGACGCGCGGCGGGGCGCAGATTGAATGTATCGAGGCTGGGGCCAGCCGGCTTGTCGCTGGGGGCGCCCGAAACCGGAAGCGGGGTCGCGCGGGAGACCGGAGGCGCCGGAACGGGCTGCGGCACCGGCTCCGGGGCAGATTCGTTCGAAAGCTCGGCCGCGATCAGATCGGCAATGCTGTCGTGATCGGCCGGGGCGGCCGGTTCTTCCACGGGTTCGGCGGGCGCCTCGGCGACGGGCGCCTTGGGCTTGTCGAGGCCGAAATCGAAGCGGAACGGCTCGGGCGCTTCTTCGGACGCGGGATCGGCGGCCGGCTCGGCAGGCGCCGAAGGCTGTTCGGCGGCCAGGGCCGTGGTGCGATCGAAATCGAAACGGGGCGTGGGCGCGGGCGCAGGCGTGGCCGCCGGGGCAGCATCGCCGCCGGGAATACGCACCGAGAAGGCTGGAGCGGCCGCTTCCGCCGGACGATCGCCTTTGGCATCCTGCGCCATGAGCTTGGCAAGCTCAGCAATCAGATCGTCTGCGGCGTCAGATTGTCCGGCCATTGGCTGCGGTTTCGCTGACATCAACCAGCGCCCTCTTGATTACGACTACTACGGCGCTGCCCCAATTGGGGCATCATGCCGCGAGTCATCATAGTAATGCGCCCGAATTATGAAAGCTCTTCGGGAGCGGAAACGCCCAGAATTGCTAGTGCGTTGACGATAACCTGACGCACGGCATCAACCAGCGCGAGTCGAGCCAAAGTGAGCTTTGGATCGTCTTCATTAACAAATCGTAAACTGACATCGTCCTTGCCCTTGGCCCAGAAGCTATGGAAGGCGGCCGCAAGCTCGTGGACGTAGAAGGCTATGCGGTGCGGCTCGTGAGCCACGGCCGCGGCCGTGACGGTGCGCGGCCAGGCGGCCAGCACCCGAACAAGATCGAGTTCGGCCGGCGTGACAATGCGCTCGATTTCGGCAGCAGCCAGAGCGGCGGGCGAGAAATCGAGGGCCGGCAGGTCGCGGGCGGCGGTCTTGAAGATGGAATGGGTCCGGGCATGGGCATATTGCACATAGAAGACCGGATTGTCCTTGGTCTGCTCCTTGACCAAGGCAAAGTCGAAATCCATCGCCGCGTCATTGCGCCGATACATGAGCATGAAGCGGGTGGCGTCGGCGCCCACTTCCTCGACCACATCGGCCAGGGTGACCAGATCGCCGGAGCGCTTGGACATCTTGAACGGCTCGCCATTCTTGAGCAGGCGGACGAGCTGGCAAATGCGGACATCCATATCGGCGGCGTTGAGCGAGACGGCCTTGGTGGCCGCCTGCAGGCGCTTGACGTAGCCGGAATGGTCGGCGCCCAGCACGTTGATCATGTGCTTGAAGCCGCGCAGGAACTTGTTGCGGTGATAGGCAATATCGGCGGCGAAATAGGTGTATGAGCCGTCGGACTTGATCAGGGCCCGATCGACATCGTCACCATAGTCGGTGGCGCGGAACAGGGTCTGCTCGCGGTCTTCCCAATCCTCGGGGGTCTTGCCCTTGGGGGGATCGAGGCGGCCTTCGTAGATCATGCCTTCGGCGCGCAGCCAGGCCAGGGTGAGCTCGATATCGCCCCCTGCCCCGTGCAGCGTGCGCTCGGAGAAGAACACGTCGTGATGGATATTGAGCTGGGCGAGATCGGCCTTGATGAGGTCCAGCATGGCGGCCAGGACACGTTCCTTGACCAGCGGAGTGACCTCGGCTTCCGGCTTGCCGAGAAGGCTGTCGCCGAATTCGGCCTTGAGGGCCTGGCCGACCGGGATCAGGTAATCGCCGGGATAAAAGCCGGGCGGAATCTCGATGGTCTCGCCCAGGGCCTCGCGGTAGCGCAGGAAGGCGGAATTGGCGAGCGTGTTGATCTGGCTGCCGGCGTCATTGATGTAATATTCGCGCGTCACCTCGTAGCCGGAATAGGCCATGAGCGAGGCAAGCGTGTCGCCGAACACGGCGCCGCGCGTGTGGCCGACATGCATGGGGCCGGTGGGATTGGCCGAGACATATTCGATGTTGACCGCTTCGCCGCCGCCCAGGGTGGAGCGGCCGTAATCGGCGCCCTGCTCGGCGACGGAGCGCAAGACCTGATGCCAGATGGGCGTGGCGAGGCGGAAATTGATGAAGCCAGGGCCGGCGACCTCGACTGACGTGACGTCGGTGTCGTGCTTGAAGTGTTCGACCAGGGCATTGGCCACTTCGCGCGGATTCATGCCGAGCGGCTTGGCCACGATCATGGCGGCATTGGTCGAGAGGTCGCCATGGGCGGGATCTCGCGGCGGTTCCACGACGATACGGGCCAGCAGGTCCGCCCCGGCCTGGGGGAAGAGAACCTGCATGGCATTGCCGATGCGCGCGGAAAAGAGAGCGAAAACGTCCATGATAAACCCGGAAACTAAAGTGCGCCGGGGTTAACGGAAATCCGGGCGAGCGTCAAACAGGCGCTGGTATTCGTCCAGGGCATAGGGATCGGTCATGCCGGCGATGAAATCGGTGACGATACGGGCGAGATGGGCGGCGTCGGGCGCGGAGGCGGCTGCTTCGCCCCAGCGGGTGGGGAGGTCGCGGGTTTCCATGTAGCGGGCGAAGAGGTCGGTGACGACGGTTTCGCTCTGGCGGACCGGGCCCATGACGGTTTCGTGGCGGTAGACGCGGTCGAAAAGGAAGGTCTTGAGGCCGCGTTCGGCTTCGGCGGCTGCGGGAGAGAAGGTGACGAGGGTGCGGCCGGCATTGCGGACATCCTCGGCTGAAGCGACGCCGGATGCGGCGATATTGGCTGACGTCGTGGTGATGACATCTTCGATGGCGCGGGTGATGAGGCGGCGCTGGACTTCGTGGGCCTGGCGCTTGGGGGCGATATCGGGATAGCGGGCGAGGACTTCGCGGACGATGGGGCCGGCCAGCGGGACATCGACCAGGTCGGCCAGGGTGATGAGGCCGGCGCGGAGGGCGTCGTCTATGTCATGGGCATTGTAGGCGATGTCGTCGGCAATGGCGGCGGTCTGGGCTTCGAGCGAGGCGAAGCTGGAAAGGCGCAGGTCGGCGACGGCGGGAATGTCGTCGAGGCCGGTGGGGAGGCCTTCCTTTATGTAGCGGCCATAGGCCGTGCCGTCGGGATTGGTCAGGGGACCGTTATGCTTGAGAATGCCTTCGAGGGTTTCCCAGGTGAGGTTGAGGCCGTCATGCTCGGCATAGCGGTTTTCGAGGCGGGTGACGACGCGCATGGCCTGGATATTGTGATCGAAGCCGCCATAGGGGGCCATGGCGCTGTGGAGGGCGCGTTCGCCGGCATGGCCGAAGGGGGTGTGGCCCAGATCGTGGCTGAGGGCGACGGCCTCGGCCAGGTCTTCATCGAGCCGCAAGGCGCGGGCCATGGAGCGGGCCATCTGGCTGACTTCGAGCGTATGGGTGAGCCGATTGCGGAAATGGCCGCCATATTGCAGGAAGACCTGGGTCTTCTGCTGCAGGCGGCGGAAGGCGGTGGAATGGATGATGCGGTCGCGGTCGCGCTGGAATTCAGAGCGCGTGGGGCTGGGGCCGGTGCCGTGGAGGCGGCCGAGGGAGCGTTCGGGCTTGGATGCGTAGGGGGCTGTATCGCTCATCGGTGATGGTAGCTCAATCTTTTGGGCCTTTTCATTTCCGGCAAGAGTTACTATTTTAGCCCTACCGTTATGACATTACGGCGTGGACCTATCATGACTGCTACCGCCCTTGCCTCTCCCGACGTTGTGCTGACCGATCGCGCTGCCAAGCGGGTGTCCCGTATCCTGTCCAAGGAGCCGGAAGGAACAGTGCTGCGCATTTCGGTGGCGGGCGGCGGGTGTTCGGGATTCCAGTATGAATACAATCTCGTACAGGAAAAGCCTGGCAACGACGATATCGTTCTGAGCAAGGGCGATGCCGTGGTGCTGATCGATTCGATGAGTCTCGAATTCATGGGCGGGGCGGAGATCGACTTCGTCGACGACCTGATCGGGCAGAGTTTCCAGATCAAGAATCCCAATGCGGTGGCCTCCTGCGGCTGCGGCACGAGCTTTGCCGTCTAAAACATTGAAATCCTAGTCATCTCCCCATAGCGTCTCGCCCAAAGAGGAGGGACGCATGAGCCTGATCGAACGCGTGGACGCGGCGGTGGATGCCGCGCTGGTGCAGCGCATTGTCGGCTGCGTCATCCTGATCAAGCGGGATGGCGAGGAGGTTTATGCGCGGGCTGCCGGGCCGGCGGATCGCGAGGCCAATATGCCGATGCGGCGCGAGGCGATCTTCCGGCTGGCTTCGGTGACCAAGCCCATCGTGGCGACGGCAGTGTTGCGGCTGGTCGATCTCGGGCTGATCGGGCTCAATGACCGTGTGACGCGGTATCTGCCGTGGTTCACGCCTGATAATCCGGATGGCAGCAAGGCCGATATCCGGATCCGGCATTTGCTGAGCCATACGTCGGGGCTGGCCTATGGCAATGTGCCTGATGATGCCAGCGGCGGGCTGTCGGGGCCGGTCAATTCGCTGACCGAGACGCTGCAGAATATCGCGAAGGTGAGGCTGGCCTTTGCGCCGGGGACGGGCTGGGACTATGGCACCAGTATCGATGTGCTGGGCGGGGTACTGGCGGCCATCAACGGCTCCAATGTTGAGGATGCGCTGGGGCGGTATGTGACCGGGCCGCTTGATATGACCGACGCGCATTTTTACGTGACGGACAAGGAGAGGCTCGCGACGCCCTATGCGGATGGCAATCCGCCGGTGCGCATGGGCGAGCCGCATGCCGTGGCCGATCGCTATGGCACGACGGTGTTCTCCCCCGGCCGCATCTTCAACCCGGCGGCGCCGCAGAATGGCGGGGCCGGCATGGCGGGAACGGCGGACGACGTCATGAAGCTGCTGGAGGTCTATAACGGCAATCCGGGCCTGCTGGCGCCGGAGACGATGGCCATGGCGCTGGCCAACCAGATCGGCGACCTGCCCCGACGCGAGGTGGATGCCGGCAAGCGCTTCAGCTTTATCGGCGCGCTGTTGCAGGACCCGATGGCGGCGAACAATCCCTGCCCTGTCGGCACGGTGGATTGGGGCGGCGCATGGGGACACAATTGGGTGGTCGATCCGGTCAACCGGATGACGACAGTGGTCTGCACCAATACGACCTTCGAGGGCTGCAACGGGCCGTTCCGCGACGACATTCTTCAGGCGGTATACGCAGCCTGACCGGTTGCCCCCTACCCGGCCCGTCACATCTTACGCATCGGATTTGCCCGAAAACCGCGTCGCACTTTTCGGTCCGATGCTCTAGCTTGGCGGCCAACGGAGACTCGCCATGCGTATTGCCACCTGGAACATTGCCGGCATCAAAGCCCGGATCGAAGCGCTGCTGAAATGGCTGGCCGAGGAAAAGCCCGACATCGTCGTGCTGCAGGAAATCAAGACGGTGGACGAGGGCTTTCCGCGGCTCGAGATCGAGGCGCTGGGCTACAATATCGAGACGCATGGGCAGAAGAGCTGGAATGGCGTAGCGATCCTGTCGCTGCTACCGTTCGACGAGGTATCGCGCGGACTGCCGGGCGATGACAGCGACGAGCAGGCGCGGCTGATCGAGGGGGTGTTCTCGGTGGAGACCGGGGCGATCCGGGTGTGCGGCATCTACCTGCCCAATGGCAATCCGGTCGACAGCGAGAAATTTCCCTACAAGCTGAGCTGGATGCGGCGGCTTGAGACCTATGTCGAGGGCCGGCTGGCGCTGGAAGAGCCCTTCGTGCTGCTGGGGGATTTCAACATCATCCCGGGGCCGATCGATGCGCATGATCCGGAGGCCTGGTGGGGCGATGCGCTCTACCGGCCGGAAAGCCAGGAGCGCTGGCGCGCGCTGCTCAATCTGGGGCTGACCGATGCGCTGCGGGCAACGACGTCGGAGCCGTCCTATACGTTCTGGGATTTCCAGGCGGGGGCGTGGCGGCGCAATGCCGGCATCCGCATCGACCATTTGCTGCTGTCGCCGCAGGCGGCGGATCGGCTGGAGGGTGTTGTCGTGCATAAGGATGTGCGCGGCTGGGACAAGCCGAGCGATCATGTGCCGGTGGAGGGGGAGTTTCGGTTTTAGGGGATACCCCCTCCTAGCCTCCCCCTGATAGGGGAGGAACAGATCGAGTGCCTGGCACGATTTTGCCCAATCACCAGCCGTCATCCTCGGGCTTGACCCGAGGACACTTCACTTAGCCAAGGCTCCGCAAGTGTAGAGCCCTCGGGTCAAGCCCGAGGGTGACGCATCGTGGGTGGGGAATTCTCCTGCCCGCCACTCGACCGTAGATCTCGTGGCCTTCTTCGCTCAGAAGCCAGCAAACTGTGGGGCGATGCTCTCCGCCAGAGCGAAGGCTTCGGTGCGCTGGTCGGGGGTGGCGAGGGAGACAGCGCGGTTGAGGCGTTCGTCGATCCAGGCGGCGTCGCCGGTGCCGGCGCAGCGCTGGTGGGCGATGGCCAGCCACATCAGGCCTTCGACCGGCTGGGCTTCGATGCCCTCTACGCCGTTGAAGATCATGTCGCCAAGCTGGGCCTGGGCCGGGCAATGGCCCTTGCGGGCCGCGAGGGAAAACCAGCGGGCGCTTTGCAGCGGATTAATGCCCATTTCGTTTTCCTGCATATAGAGCAGGCCGACGCGATATTGCGCATCGGCATCGCCGAAATAGGTGGCGGCATGCAGCAGCAGGGCATGGGAGCGCTCGGCATCGGCGGGAATGCCGGCGTCAGGCAGGCCTTCCTTGTAGTAATCGCCGACCTTGACGAAGGACTGGGCCACGATATCGGCCTCGACGCCCTTGGGCGCAGCATCGGCGTGCTGATTGGCGATCTGGGCGAAATAGCCGAAGGCCTTGGCCGGGTCCTTGTCCACGCCTTCGCCGTTTTCATACATGGTGCCGAGCTGCCACATGGCCATGGGCTGGCCCGCATCGGCGGCATCTTCGAGGGCGGCGAGCAGATCGTCGCCGGATACGCCGCCACCGGCCCCATCGAGCATGTTGGCCATATTCAGCGCCGCATCGGCGGCCGTCTGGGCATAAGCAGGCGCCATCACCGCCGAGAAGGCGAGGATCGCTGCCGTTGCAACGGAAATCAGGGAATGGTCCCTAACAGTCCGCATCTTGCTCCTTCTGGCCCGCGAAGCGGGCAAACCTTGTTTGCCGAACCGGATATTCGGCCCTGCCCCGGTGCGGCAGCCTGACGGCAGCACTCCGGACATTAACTTTTTGGTAAACTCCGTTTGTGACCGCATTCGGCCGACCGCATGGCGATCGGGAGGTATGATGCGGGCACAGCGTCGTTTGCCGCCGAAAATGGCGAAGCCAGGAGCTTCGCCGCCGGATTCGGCAATGGGGAGAAAAACGCGCAAGCGCGGGCCTTACCGTCGCTTACAGGCCATCCGCCCCCAGATGCCTATGCCGTCTCGTTTAGGATGAGATTGTGGCGACAAATATCGCCAAATCGTTGCTGCACGGCATGGTGAAATCGATTCACACGTGATGTTGCGGAATCGTCACAGAGTCTGCCCCGACGCGGCCATCCCGGCGTGAAAAGGTTGCTGACGGCAGCGCGATGATCATACTTCGCCGACAAGCGAACCAAGGAGCGCATCGATGAAAACCCTGTTCAACGCGAAAGGAGACAGATTTCAACAGGACGTGATCACTCATGCATTCCCAAAATTCGTGGCAGGAGCAGCGCCAAGACGCCAGCCGTAGCCACTTCTTTCTCAAACTTCTCGCCAGACTGACCAGAAACCGGGACGGCTCTTCCGGCCGGGCAATGGCGCGCGCCCAGAAATTCCTGGGCTATTATCGACCCTATGTGCCGCTGCTGCTGGCCGACCTGGCCTGTGCCGTGCTGGTGGCCGCCAGCGCGATCGCCCTGCCGCTCTGCGCCAGCTATATCACCACGCGCCTGCCCGAACTGGCGGCGGCTGACGATGCGCTGCTGCAAATCCTGGGCATGGGCGGGGTGATGCTCGCCGTGTTCCTGGTGCAGTCGCTGGCCACCTATTTCGTCGACTATCAGGGCCATGCCATGGGCGCGCGGATCGAGGCCGATGTGCGCCGGGAGCTGTTCGAGCACTGCCAGAAGCTCAGCTTCGGCTTTTATGACCGGCAGCGCGTCGGGCAATTGATGAGCCGCATCAGCAACGACTCGCTGTGGCTGGGTGAATTGTTCCACCACGGGCCGGAAGACCTGGCGATCAGCGTGCTGAAATTCGGTGGGGCCATGGTGGTGCTGACCATTATCGACCCGGTCCTGGCCGGGCTGATCGCCCTGCTGGTGCCGCCGGCCGTGCTCTATGCGCGGCATTTCAACCGGCGGATGAATGTGGCGCTCAAGACCAGCAAGGAGCGGATCGCCGGCGTCAACGAGCGGGTGGAGGATGCGCTGGGCGGGGTGCGCGTGGTGCAGTCCTTCGCCAATGAAGCGATGGAGCTGGAGCGGTTCGAGGTGGAGAACCAGCACTTCCTGCAAAGCCGCAAGGACGGCTATCGCAGTGAAGCCTTGCTCTGGGTGGGCATGGACGGCTTTGCTCAACTGGTCACCATCATGGTGATCGTGGGCGGGGCCATCCGCATCCTGCATGCCGAGCTGACCGTGGCGGAGATGCTGACTTTCCTGCTCTGCGTGGGTGTTCTGGTCGATCCGGTGCGGCGGCTGGATAACTTCATCCGGCTCTGGCAGGAGGGCGCGACCGGTTTCGTGCGCGCCATGGAACTGCTGGAGGAAGAGCCCGACATTGCCGATGCGCCCGGTGCGGTGGATATCGGCCCGATCAGCGGGGCGATCCGTTTTCGCGATGTGGACTTCGACTATGGCGATGGCGGCGCGCCCGTGTTCAAGGGGCTATCGCTCGATATCGCGCCGGGGGAATTCGTGGCCTTGGTGGGATCGTCAGGCGTGGGCAAGAGCACGCTTTGTGCGCTGATCCCGCGGTTTTACGATGTGAGTGGCGGGGCCATTACCATTGACGGCAAGGATGTGCGCGAGGTGACGCTGGCTTCGCTGCGGCGCAGCGTTGGCGTGGTGCAGCAGGATGTGTATCTGTTCAGCGGCACGGTGGCGGAGAATCTGCGCTATGGACGGCCGGAGGCCAGTGACGATGAACTGGTCGCGGCGGCCAAGGCGGCCAATGCGCATGACTTCATCATGGGACTACCGGAGGGGTATGACTCCAATATCGGGCAGCGCGGGGTGAAGCTGTCGGGCGGGCAGAAGCAGCGGCTGACCATTGCCCGCGCGTTTCTCAAGAATCCGGCCGTGTTGATCTTCGACGAGGCGACCAGCGCGCTGGATAATGAGAGCGAAAGGGCGGTGCAGCAGGCGCTGCTGACGCTGGCGGCAGGGCGGACGACAGTGGTGATTGCCCATCGGCTGTCCACCGTGCGCCATGCGGACCGGATTCTGGTGCTGACGCCTGACGGGATTGGCGAGGAAGGGACGCATGAGGCGCTGATGGCGGCGGATGGGCTTTATGCCGGGCTGCATCGGGTGCAGGGGAGTATTTGACGCCGCCGAACTCGCAGTCGTCTCCCTCCCCCTTGTGGGGAGGGATCAAGGGTGGGGGTGGCCACGCGCACCGGACTCGCGGTGAGATACCCCCACCCTGCTCGATCACGGACTTAGCAAGCTAAGTCCTATCTCGCTTCCCTCCCCACAAGGGGGAGGGTGAGCCCGGTGGGTAACCGGAGATCGTCAGCTCAGGCGCTTGAGCGCTTCGATGATGTGATGCCGGCGTTCCACGGCGGCTTCGCGGCGGGCCTTTTGTTCTTCGATGACCTCTTCGGGGGCCTTGGCGACGAATTGTTCGTTGCCGAGCTTCTTGTCGATCTGGAGCACTTCGCCGTCGAGCTTGGTCACTTCCTTTTCGAGGCGCGCCTTTTCAGCCGCGATGTCGATGACGCCGGCCAAAGGCAGGGCAAAGGTGGCTTCGCCGACGACGAACTGGGCGGATTCGCCGGGAACCTCTGACTGCGGCGAGATTTCCTCGAGGCGGGCCAGGCGCGTGATCAGCGAGGTGCCGGCGACGAGGCGGCGCAATGTGTCTTCCCCTGCCCCGACCACGACCATTTGCAGCTTGGCGCCGGCCGGGACGTTCATCTCCGAGCGGACCGAGCGAACATTGGTGATGACGTCGATGAGCCAGTTGAGATCGGCATCGGCTTCGGGGTCTTCGAGGCCGGACAGGTCAGGCCATTCCGAGAGGATCAGCATGGCCTCGCGCGGGGCGCCGAATTTGCCGGTCTCGGCCCACAGCTCTTCGGTGACGAAGGGCATGAAGGGGTGGAGGATGGCGAGAATCTGGTCGAGCGCCCAGGCCGCGGTGGCGCGGGTTTCGGCCTTGGCAGCTTCGTCCTCGCCCATCAGGACCGGCTTGGCGAATTCGACATACCAGTCGCAGAAGGTGCCCCAGACGAAGTCATAGGCGGCATTGGCGGCTTCGTTGAACTTGTAGTCGACAATGCCCTGGGTGACGGCGGCGGCGCCGCGTGCGGTGGCGCCAACGATCCAGCGATTGAGCGGGAGCTTGTTGGCCTTGGGATCGTACCCCTCGACGCGGCGGCACTCGTTCATTTCGAGGAAGCGGGCGGCGTTCCAGATCTTGGTGACGAAGTTGCGATAGCCTTCCACGCGCTGGAGGGAGAGCTTGAGATCGCGGCCCTGCGCGGCCATGGCGGCGAGGGTGAAACGGGTGGCGTCGGCGCCGTATTGGTCGATGAGCTGGAGCGGGTCGATGACGTTGCCCTTGGTCTTGCTCATCTTCTGGCCCTTCTCGTCGCGGACCAGAGCATGCATGTAGACCGTGTGGAACGGCTCTTTATCCAGGAATTCAAGACCCATCATCATCATTCTGGCAACCCAGAAGAAAATGATGTCGAAGCCGGTGACGAGAACGTCGGTGGGGTAGTAACGGCGCAGCTCGGCGGTATCGTCCGGCCAGCCCAAAGTGGAGAAGGGCCAGAGGGCCGAGGAGAACCAGGTGTCGAGGACGTCGGGGTCGCGGGTGAGCTGCGTCGGCTTCATGTAATGCGCGTCGGCCAGCTTCTGCGCCTCGGCTTCGCTATGGGCGACGAAGGCGTGATTGTCAGGGCCGTACCAGGCCGGAATCTGATGGCCCCACCAGAGCTGGCGCGAAATGCACCACGGCTTGATGTTTTCCAGCCAGGCGAAATAGGTGTTTTCGTATTGCTGGGGCACGAATTTGGTGCGGCCTTCGCGGACCGCGGCCATGGCGGGCTGGGCGAGAATGTCAGCCTTGACCCACCATTGGTCGGTCAGGAAGGGCTCGATGACGACGAGCTTACTCTTCTCGTCATGCGGGACCATGATCTTCTTGTCCTCGATGTGATCGAGGCCGCGGGTGGGATTTTCCTCCGCGAGGGCCGTCAGGTCGGCGACGATGGCCTTGCGGGCGACGAAGCGATCCATGCCGCGATAGGCGGTCGGGATGAAATCGGCCGAGATAATGGCGCCGCCAGTGGTGAAGACATTGATCTGGTCGAGATTGTTGCGGGCGCCGACTTCGAAGTCGTTGAAATCGTGGGCCGGGGTGATCTTGACGGCGCCGGTGCCCAGGGTAGGGTCGGCGTATTCGTCGGCGACGATGGGGATGCGGCGGCCGACCAGTGGCAGGTCGACGAATTTGCCGACCAGGGGGGCATAGCGCTCGTCTTCGGGATGAACGGCGATGCCGGTATCGCCCAGCATGGTTTCGGGGCGGGTGGTGGCGACGATGATGTAGTCACGGGTTTCGTGGCCCGTGACATTGCCTTCTTCGTCCAGAAGCGGAAACTGATAGGTGACGCCATCGGCCAGGGGATAGCGCAGGTGCCACATGTGGCCCTTGATCTCGATATTTTCGACTTCGAGATCGGAAATGGCGGTTTCGAGGCCGGGATGCCAGTTGACCAGGCGCTTGGCGCGGTAGATCAGGCCGCGCTGGTGCAGCTCGACGAAGACCTTGGTGACGGCGCGGACCATCTGGTCGTCGGCAGCGCCATTCTGGCCCATGGTGAAGCGTTCGCGGGAGAAATCAGCCGAAGCGCCGAGGCGCTTGAGCTGGTTCATGATGGTGCCGCCGCTTTCGGCCTTCCACTCCCAGACGCGCTCGACGAATTTCTCGCGACCCATTTCGCGGCGGCCGGGAAGCTGGCGCTCCATCAACTGGCGCTCGACGATCATCTGGGTGGCGATGCCGGCATGGTCGGTGCCGGGCTGCCAGAGGACGTCCTTTTTCAGCATGCGGTTGAAACGGATCAGGATATCCTGGATCGTGTTGTTCAGCGCGTGGCCGATATGGAGCGAGCCGGTGACATTGGGCGGCGGAATGACGATGGTGAAGGTCTCGGCGCCAGCAGCGGCCCCTGCCCCGGCGGCAAAGGCATTGGCCTTGAGCCAATCGGCATAGACGCGGTCTTCGACGGCGCCGGGCTCATAGGACTTTTCAAGCATTGGTGACTCGCAACAACAGCGACCCGCCAGAGGGAGTGTGGCGGGCGGGATAGACAGGTTGGCAGACTTCAAGCAAATGCCGGGTGCGGGGTCAACAGGGAGCCAGCAGGCGCGGCGCGCGTTTCGCCTGAACAGGCTTTAACATGGAGGCAGCAATGAAGGCGATGGTATTGGCCGCGGTGGCGGTCATTCTGGTGGCTACGCCGGCGCTGGGCGCCTGCCCCGCCGTGGTGCCCGGCAATAGCGCCGAAGCGATCCGGAACAATCAGGAGCGCCTGGTCTGCCTGCAACGCGAAGTGGCCGCCGATGCCGAGCGCAGGACGCTGGAGATGAAGCTGCGGATGCTGGAAGCGAACCAGCAAAGGCTGGAAATGGAAAGGCGGCTCCAGGTCCTGGAGACCATCAAGCCGCCTCAACCGCCCTTGCTTTAGGACCAATCGCCATTCAGCTGATGCCGGCCTGCAAATGCCAGTTTTCTGCGCTTCCGGTCCTCACGTACTCAAAGTGCGCTCCGGGCCGGTTCTCGAAAACCAACATTTTCGGCTCAGCCTGAGCTGAATATCGATCGGTCCAAGGCCTATTCCCCGCGGGAAATGCGGGTGATTTCGCGTTCCACCATGCGCTCGACGACGGCGGGCAGGTTTTCGTCCAGCCATTCCTTGAGCATCGGGCGCAGCATGTCGCGCATCAGGGACTCGATGGTGGCGCCGGCATTGCCGAGACCCAGGCCATTGAGCTTGGTGATGGAGCTGCGCACGGCGGCCTGGGTGGCCGGGCCAAGCAGTTGATCGGCCATGTCGCTGGACAGGGTCGGGTCGGGCAGCGGCGCGGCCTGGGCAATCCCCGGCTGGGGCTGCGGTTGCGGCGCTGGCTGAGCAACGGCCATGGGCGGCGGATCGAAGGCGGGAAGCTCTTCCTCTTCGTCCTCGACGGCCTCGGGCGGTGCGAAAGTGATGTCGTCGGGATCGACCAGTTGCGGTGCGGATGCCGCGGCGGCTTCATCGGCCGCGGTGTCGGCCAGGATGGAATCGAAGCTGAAGCCACCGGCTTCCTCGTCGTCGTCACCCTTGTCGACGATCTGGTTGGGCGAAAGCGCCAGCGGCTCGATATCGTCGAGCATGTCGCTGAGATCGCGATCGAGCGAATCGGCCATGGGCCGAGCCGGCGTCGCCTGCATGGGCGGGGGCGCGGCCTGAATTGTCGGACGGCGCGGCAC
Source organism: Devosia ginsengisoli (assembly GCF_007859655.1). Classification (NCBI taxonomy): domain Bacteria; kingdom Pseudomonadati; phylum Pseudomonadota; class Alphaproteobacteria; order Hyphomicrobiales; family Devosiaceae; genus Devosia; species Devosia ginsengisoli. The sequence goes on along the minus strand of NZ_CP042304.1, from coordinate 902,358 downwards.
CCCGGCGGCATCGTCATCGGCAATGATCTGCCGGATGGACGACAGGATTTCATCCATAGAGGGTTCTTTGGGTGCCGGCTTGTTCATCAGTGCCTCTTACTCGTGCGCCCGAACCGACCTGCAGCATCCGCCGGTGCCGCCAACCTGATTCGTCAACAACACCTTAGCGTCAGCGGCTGCAATTAGGAATCGCCACAGCACGCTGAGAGCGGTCTTCCACTAAAAGTTGTGGCCGAGCATAGCCCGACCACCACGGATCGACAGTAAAGCAATAGATGTCGGACGTTGCAGAACAACGAAGGCAGTGCGTGCAGTTTGGTGAAAAGGCGCCCGGAACGGGCGTCCGATCACTCGGCGACGGTGCGCAATTCCTGCCAGACGTCCTCGACGACCTGATTGTACCGCACGGCGGACTTGACCTCGACGGCCAGGCCCAGATCGGTCGCGGTGAGGTGGCCCATGGCCGACAGCAGCGAGAAGGTGGCGATGACCTTGTTGGTCGAAGCGTTGATCAGCCCTTCGCGCGCGGTGGTCAGCTCGGCCTGGGCATTGAGCACGTCGAGCGTGGTGCGGGTGCCCAGGTCACGTTCCTGAATGACGCCGTCAAGCACGGTTCGGCCGGCCGAAACAGCGGCATTGGCGGCGGAAATCTGCGCATCGGCGCTCTGGATGCCGGCCCAGGCGGAAATCACCGCCTCGCGAATCTGGTCGTAGGACGACATGGCGTCGACCTCGGACTTGATCTGCTCGATATTGGCCTTGCGCACGCTGGCGCCGATGGCGCCGCCCGCATAGAGCGGGATGGTGATGGTGAAGCCCAGCTTGCCGCTGATGCCCTGCGCGCCGCCCGGATTGCTGTAGGCGGTGCCAATGGAGCCGCTAACGCTGGCGGAGGGGCCGAAGGCGGCCTGCGCGGAATCGGTGCCGGCCTGGGCGGCGCGAATGGCGGCCTTGGACATCAGGATGGCCGGATGGCCCGTTTCAGCCTGGGACAGAGCAGCCTGCAATGACGAGGGGATCAGGCGCGCATAATTGTGCGAGGCGTCGAGATTTTGCGGGGCGGCGCCGACATAGCGCTGAAAGGTGGCCTGGCTGATTTCAAGGCTGCTGACGGCAGCACGGTAGGTGGCATCGCCCTGGGCGAGGCGGGCTTCGGCCTGGGCGACATCGATGCGTGTGCCCTCGCCCACATCGAGCCGGTCACGCGCCGACTGCAACTGGGCCTGGAAGAAGCTGATATTTTCCTGCCGGAGGGCGACCAGCTGGCGATCGCTCAGCACCGACATATAGGCCTGGACCACGGCGAGCAGCACATTCTGCTCGGTATTGCGGATCTGGTATTCGGCGGCCTCGGCACCGGCGCGGGCGGCCTCGACCTGCGCATCGGTCTTGTAATTGTCGAAGATGGTCTGGTTGTAGGAAAGACCCGCCGTATAGGTTTGGCTGTCCGAGAAGGCACCAGAGGGATTGCCGAGCGAGGCCTGTCCGGCCGACCAGCTGTAGGTGCCACCCAAGCTCGCGCCAATCTGGGGGCGCATGCCGGCCTGGGCAAGAGCGACGTTTTCCGCCGCAGCCTTGGCACTGAGCAAGGCCGCCTGCAGATCGGGCGCATGATCGTAAGCAATGGTCAGCGCCTGGCTGATCGACTGCGCCCGGGCCCCGCCCACCGAAACGGCAGCCAAAGCCAGGGCCAGCGCACTTGCGACCAATTTAACGCGAAAACCCATTGCCCGCCTCCAAAAACCCCGGAACTCTATGCGCGGCACATGGGGTAGACAACCGGCCGCGACAATCCCTACTAAACATTAATGTGCGAATAATCCGTGCCGTGCCCCTGAGGCAACACAGACGTATAATACCACATCAGAACACAAATTCCTCATCACGCTGCGGCGCAAAGAGCGGCGGCAGAACGGCGTTGAACTCGGCTCGCGCCGTGACCTGCCCGCCAGACCTGACGAAAACATGGGCCACCGAAACGGCCCCCGTACGGATCAGCGCGACGAGACGCCCACCATCGGCAAGCGCCGCAGTGAAGGCGTCCGGCACGCTATCAAGCGCGCCCTGCACCATGATGACATCGAAACGGGCCTTGCCGAGGCGCTCGATACCGCCGGCAATGACGCTGGCATTGTCGAGGCCCAGCGCGGCCAGATTGGCCGATGCCGTCGCGGCCAGCCCGGCATCGGGCTCGAGGCCGGTGACGGCGGCAGCGAGGCCGGCAATGATGGCGGTGGAATAGCCGGTGGCGGCGCCGATATCGAGGACGGTATCGGTCGGGCTGATTTCGGCCAGCTTGAGCAGCTTGCCCAGCGTGACCGGCGCTGCCATGAAGCGGTCGCCGAGCCACTGAATGTCGTCTATATAGGCCAGGTCGCGCCGCTCGGGGGCGACGAAATTTTCGCGCTTGATAGCGCGCATCCGCGCCAGAATCGGCGCATTGGTGACACCGCCGCTGCGCAGCTGGTTCTCCACCATTTGCGCCCGTGCGCGTTCGAAATCGACCATGAAGACAGCCCTGCCCGGCTCAAACCATATGCCGGACGTGAATATCGTCGGGTGCGGGGCATGGCAAGGGCCGAGAGGGCGTTGCGGCAAAATGGCGGTGCATGGCGGGTATGCGGGCCGGATCGAGAGGCGTCGGGTTGGGCTTTCCCTTACCCCCGGCAGATGCAAGCGCTCAGGAGCAGGTAGTCACCTGGTTTGAGCAGGTCCGCGTTGCCCAGCCGGTCAGGGGGGTGTCGAAGAATGTGCCTTCGACCTGAACCCAGTCTCCCTGGCAGGTAAGGATTCGGCTAACCCCAAACGAATCCGCCCCGCCGATGTTCCCCTCCGCATCCTCGTGGAACAGCCGGGCCACGACCGGGCTGTCGTCCGAGGGGGCGGCATGTAAATCGTCATGCAGGACAAGGCCGAGCATCCGCCCGGAAACCCAGCCCTCGCCGGCAAAAACGTCGGTAGTTTCATCTGACTCGTAGTCGATCAGCACGGCCTGATCGATCCTGAACCAGCCATCCTTCGCTCCGGTGATCGAGACTTCGCCGCCGACAGGGATCTGGCCGATGATCGCGGTATCGCTTCCGGCGCCGGCCCGGATATTGAGCCCGTTCGGGTCGGTATCGTTCGACCAGGCAGAGATTGTGCAGGCGGCAATTTCGGACGCTGCGGTGGGGACCGATATGGCACAGAGCGCGAGCACCGGCAGCAGGATCGCGACGGTGCGTGTGCGAAACAAAAAGTGGCTCACGGACGCCCTCCCGGAAAATAACTCTTTGGCAACCCGATACCTTGCATAAGAAAGGGCGCTGGACTAGAACCCCGCGCCAGAGGCCACGTGGCGGAGTGGTTACGCAGCGGATTGCAAATCCGCGTACTCCGGTTCAATTCCGGACGTGGCCTCCATCAATTTTCCAAATATTCCTTAGGTGATTGCCGGTCGTTCCCACGCCCGCATGATTTGCCGTGAAATGATGTTTCCGCTTCACCGGAACGGCGGGCTTGCATAGGTTGCTGGCTCGCATGGGACGAGGGCACAGCGTGAGCCAAATGACGATAACCGGCGGCAGCCGGCGCGACTATCTGCAACCTGTCATGGCCGGGGCGCTGGCCGCCATTGTGGGCTATGCCAGCACGTTCACGCTGGTGCTGGCGGCGCTGACGGCGACCGGGGCCTCGCCGCAGCAGGCGGGCTCGGGGCTGATGAGCGTGTGCATCGCCATCGGCATTCTCAATATCGTGGTCAGCGCACGGGTAAAGCTGCCTGTCAGTTTTGCCTGGTCGACGCCGGGCGTGGCCTTCATCCTGACAGTCGGCGAGCCGGTGGGTGGTTTTCCCGCGGTGGCGGGGGCATTCCTCGTGGCGGCGGGGCTGATCGTGCTGACGGGACTGATCAAGCCGCTGGCGCGGCTGATCGGGGCCATTCCGGCGCCGCTGGCCAATGGCATGCTGGCGGGCATGCTGTTCACGCTGTGCCTGGCGCCGATCACGGCGGTGGCGGAAATGCCCATGCTGGCGCTGCCGATCGTGCTGGCCTGGGTCATCGGGCTGCGCTTTGCCAAGCGCTATGCGGTGCCGATTGCCGTGGTGGTGACGGGGATCGTGCTGGCGCTGACGACGAACCTGCCGGCGGGGGCGCTGGATGGCAGCTGGCCGAGCCCGGTGCCGGTCATGCCGGTGTTCACGCTGGACGCGATCGTGCGGATCGGGCTGCCGCTCTATATCGTGACCATGGCGTCGCAGAACCTGCCGGGGCTGGCGGTGATGCGGGCCAATGGCTACACGCTCAAGCCCGCGCCGTTGTTTGTCATGACGGGGCTGGCCAGCGCGGTGACGGCGTTTTTCGGCGGGCATAGCAGCAATCTGGCGGCGATCACGGCGGCGATCTGCGCCGGGCCGGAGGCGCATCCGGAAAAGGCCAAGCGCTGGCCGGCACCGATTTCGGCGGGCGTTGTCTATCTGCTGCTGGCCCCGGCCGCGAGCCTGGCTGCAGCCTTCATCGCCGCCTCGCCGCCGCTGCTGATCCAGGCGGTGGCGGGACTGGCGCTGCTGTCGAGCCTGACGGCGGCGCTGTCAGGCGCATTGGTGATGGAGGAGACGCGGTTGCCGGCGGCACTGACCTTCATCACCACGGCGTCGGGAATCACCATTATCGGGGTCGGCGCGCCGTTCTGGGGGCTGGTGGCGGGAATCGGCATGATGCTGTTGCTGCGCTTCGGCATACGCCCCGAGCCGGAGACGACGGGCAAGTGAGCTTGCCGCATGGCGTGATCATCGCGGGAGGCAGAGGCGAGCGGCTGGGCGGCGTGCGCAAGGCGGATTTGCGGATCGGCGGCAGGCGGCTGGTGGACCGCGTGGCCGCGGCGTTGGGGCCAGTGGCGCCGCCGCTGATGATTGCGGTGGGGCCTGAGGATGACGGGCGCGGACGGCGGGATGATGCGGTGGCGGTAATCGACCTGGCTGCGCCAGTCGGCGGGCCGCTGGCGGGATTGGCGGCGGCGGTGGCGGCTTTGGAGGCGCGGGGAATCGGCGATGGACTGCTGATGTCGGCGGCGGTGGATACGCCGTTTCTGCCTGATGATTTCGCGGCGGTGATGATCGAGGCCCTGGGCGATGCACCGGCGGCGTTTGCCGGCTGGGGTGCGGATTTTTATCCGCCCAATGCGATCTGGCGGATCGCGGCGCTGGCGGACCTGCCGAGGCAAATCCTGGCGGAGACGGCACCACGAAGTCTCAAGGGATTGCAGGCGGCGATGGGTGCGCGGCGGGTGGACTGGAGCGGCCGGTGCGCGGCCGATCCGTTTCTCAATGTGAATACGATGGCTGATCTGCTGATGCTGGCGAAGCGCACGCACCCGACAAAGGCATAGGCGGGTGCATACCCCCACCCTGCTCGATTCAACGGACTTAGCCGGGCTAAGTCCTATCTCGCTTCCCTCCCCTCAAGGGGGAGGGTAAACTCCACTCCGGCGCGAACCCGAAGCGACTTTTGCACATCTGGGCGAAAGGGCTTGGCAAAGCAAAACAAGTTCGGTACATGGACCTCGCTTCCGGCACGGAGGCATCGATGTTCCGCGATAGCTCAGTTGGTAGAGCGTTCGACTGTTAATCGAATGGTCGCTGGTTCGAGTCCAGCTCGCGGAGCCATTTCCCCCTAAATCACCGATAGTCTCAGGCGTCGCTGTCGCGTTCGATATCGGCTGCCAGTTGTTCGGTCTCGCTTTCGGTGAGATCGGTCTGGCTGCTGCGCCAGATGGTTTCGCTGCGCAGATCGCCGTCGCGCAGCACCACCGCGACTTCGGCGCCCTCGACCTTGCCGGCTGCGGCGATGGCGGCCTCGATGGCGGCACCCCGGCTGGTGAAGGGCGCGGTGACATCGCCCCGGAAGCTGAATTGCCAGGCACTGTCTCGCTGCGAGACGACGAAATGATCGGTGCTCATGATTTCCTCCCGTGCGACAAAACGCGGGCGCGCCATTGTCGTTGCATGGGTGGGGACCATTGCCAGAGCCGGTGGAGCGGGGTACGGGTGCCTGCACATATTCCAGCCATTTTTGGACTTCTCTCCCATGGACGCCGTTTCGGCCAAGACTGCACCTGCCGTGCAGCAGACATCGCTCATCATCATCGTCGCGGTCAGCGCCTCGCACCTGCTCAATGATTTGATGCAGTTCCTGCTGCCGGCGCTCTATCCGCTGCTCAAGGATGCCTATGGGCTGGATTATGTGCAGATCGGGCTGATCACGCTGGCGCAGCAGATGACGGCGTCGCTGCTGCAGCCGGTGGTCGGCTATTACACCGACAAGAATCCCATGCCCTACGCGCTGGCCGTCTCGATGGTGTTTGCGCTTGTCGGCGTGGGGCTGATCGCCACGGCGAACAGTTTCGGCCTGCTGATCCTGGCGGCCATGGTGGGCGGCGTGGGCTCGGCCATTTTTCATCCGGAAGCGTCGCGCGTGGCGCGGCTGGCTTCGGGTGGGCGGCTGGGCTTTGCGCAGTCGCTGTTCCAGGTGGGCGGCAATGTCGGTACGGCGGTCGGTCCGCTGGCCGCCGCCTATTTCCTGCTGCCGCGCGGGCAGAGCAGCACGGCGTGGTTTGCACTGGTGGCCATCACGGCGCTGGTGATCCTGGCGGCGGTGGGGCGGTGGTATGCGGCGCATCAGCGGGCGAGCTCGGGCAGACCGGTGCTTAAGGCGGCGCAGCAGGTGCTGTCGCGGCGGCGGCTGACCATGGTGTTCCTGGTCATCGGGGCGCTGCTGCTGAGCAAGTATGTCTATATTTCCTCGATCACCAGCTATTACAGCTTCTTCCTGATCGAGAAATTCGCGCTCACCGCCGAGCAGGCGCAGCTTTATCTGTTCCTGTTCCTCGGGGCCATCGCGGCCGGCACCTTTATCGGCGGGCCGGTGGGCGACCGGTTCGGGCGGCTGACGGTGATCTGGTGCTCCATCGTGGGCGCCCTGCCCTTCACGCTGCTGCTGCCGCATATGAACCTGTTCGGTACGGCGGTGGTGAGCGTGCTGGTGGGGCTGATCCTGTCTTCGGCCTTTTCAGCCATCGTGGTCTATGCGCAGGAACTGGTGCCGGGCAAGGTCGGCATGGTGGCAGGCTTCGTGTTCGGTTTTGCCTTCGGCATCGGCGCCATCGGCGCGGCCGTGCTGGGGGCGCTGGCCGACCAGATCGGCATCGTGGCGGTGTTCGGGCTCTGCGCCTTCTTGCCGTTCCTCGGTTTCCTCACCATCTTCCTGCCACGACACGCGGAACTGCATGGGAAAGAGGCGGCGGCATGAGCAATGGCATGGAAACGGACGGCGAAAGCCAGATCACCCTGACGCGGACCATCGACGCCCATATCGATGACGTGTTCGCGGCCTGGACCGACCCGGCACTGATCGAGCAATGGCAGGCCGACGAGGCCGAACTCGATGCCTTCGAGGGCGGCGAATACACATTCACCACCTTTGGCGACGACGAGGACCCCGAAGACCATGTCGTGAGCGGAGAAATCCTGCAATTCGTCGAGAACGAAAAGCTGGTCATGAGCTGGGTCCACAAGGATGGCGAAGGCGATGATGCAGAAGAATTGATCTTCGTGCTCGAAATCGCCTTCAAGGCCATTGGCGACGAGCAGACCCGCGTGACGCTGACCGAACGCGGGCTGGCCCATGCCGACCCGGAATCGCGCATCTTTTCGATGGAAGCGTGGAGCGCGGCGCTGGAGCATCTGGCCGAGGTGATGGAATAGTCCCGGGCGACCCGTGGACCATTACCAATGTCATTCCCGCGAAAGCGGGAGCCTCGGTTGGCAGGACAGTCCACATAACGGAGGTTCCCGCTTTCGCGGGAATGACCCGGTGAAGGCAGGAATGATATTGCGTGGGCGAGCCATTGGCGCACGGACGTTGCGCGGCGCCGGAGCGTGGCGAAAAGCCTTGCCGGATGAGGCGGTTAAGGCTTGCCGGAGGACGGGCTCACACCTAGCATAAGTCTTTCATCGACCTGCCAGATTGATCCATGTCCAAGCACCTAGACCTGATTTCCGCCATCGGCAACACGCCGCTGATCCGTCTCAACCGGGTGTCCCAGCTCACCGGTTGCGAGATCTGGGGCAAGGCTGAATTCCTCAATCCGGGCCAGTCTGTGAAGGACCGGGCGGCCCTGTTCATCATCCATGATGCGGTGCAATCGGGCGCGCTCAAGCCGGGCGGCACCATTGTCGAGGGTACGGCGGGCAATACCGGCATCGGGCTGACGCTGGTGGCCAATTCGCTGGGCTTCAAGTCGGTGATCGTGATCCCCGAGACGCAGAGCCAGGAAAAGAAGGACGCGCTGCGGCTGTATGGCGCCGAGCTGATCGAGGTTCCGGCCAAGCCCTACAAGAACCCCAATAATTACATCAAGATTTCCGGACGCCTGGCCGAAAAGCTCAACAGGGAGCTGCCTGGCGGCGCCATCTGGGCCAACCAATTCGACAATGTCGCCAACAGGCGCGCGCATGTGGAGACGACGGGGCCGGAAATCTGGCAGCAGACGGGCGGGCGTATCGACGGCTTCATCTGCGCCGTGGGCTCGGGCGGCACGCTGGCGGGCGTGGCCGAGGCGCTGCGGGCGCGCAGCAAGGATGTGAAGATCGGACTGGCCGACCCTGAGGGCGCGGCGCTCTACAATTTCTACGCCAATGGGGAGCTGAAATCCTCGGGCAATTCGATTACCGAGGGCATCGGCCAGGGGCGTATCACGGCGAACCTGGAGGGGCTGACGATCGACAATCCCTACCAGATTTCCGACGCAGAGGCCCTGCCCTACATTTTCGACCTGCTCGAACATGAGGGCCTGTGCCTGGGCGGATCGAGCGCGATCAACATCGCCGGCGCGGTGCGCATGGCGCGCGACCTGGGGCCGGGCAAGACCATCGTCACCGTGCTGTGCGACTATGGCAACCGCTATGCCAGCAAGATCTTCAATCCGGAATTCCTGCATGGCAAGGGCCTGCCGGTGCCGGGGTGGCTCGAAGGGCGGACGCCGATCGATATTTCCAGTGTGATCGAGGCGGAGTAGCGATCACCCAGTCGGCCAGGTGATCGCTGGTGCTTGCCGTTAGTTGGTGGGCGGCTGGCGGAAGTCGAGATTGGTCGGGCCCGGGAGAATGCCACCCCGATTGGCACTCACAGGCGTTGCCGCATCGACCGTGTCCAGCGCGAAGCGACGGGACCAGACCTTGCCGAGACCCTTGAGGTAGAAGCCGTAGTGCAGACTTGTTGCCTCAGCGGGAATGTCGAATACGACACTGCGTTCGGTCCAGTCGCAGTTGCCCTTGAGCGGCCCGTCCTGGGTGCGGAACTCCAGATTGTCGAACTGGATGGTGCCCTTGGGCCCGTCGACGCGGAACCAAAGCGTTGCTCCCGTCGAAACTTCGTCGGTCCGCAGGTCGCCGGACAACCGCAGGCGTTTGCCGCGGAATGAGGTCGCATCGGCGCTCTGCATGACGGTGCAGAAGTCGTCGCCGCGGATCTGCCCGGCAAGCTCGTCGCGATGCATGATGAGAACAGTTCCCGGTCGGTCGGGGTCCAGCCCAGCATGATAGAATGCAGGGCTCTTGCCGCTGAGGAACCAACCGGCGGGCAGCGGAGCCGGCTCTTTATCCTCTGCCTCGATCCGGGCGCTCAGGATGTTCCAGTTGGCGACACCGAACTGGCGCGCGACCAGTTCGAGGCATTCGCTGTGGCTGAGGTCTATCTGGCGGTCGGCCAGCCCCTGCCGCAGGAGCTTGGCCATGAGTTTTGCGTCCATGAAGTTGTGCATGGTTTGAACCTCTCACATGGGCAAGGACGTCGAAGTCAGCGCTCGCATTACTGACGGCTTGCCCTGACATCGGGATCAAACCAGCAGGACTATCGTGCATTCACCCTCCCCTGTCGGGGGCGCGAGCGGCCGGCTGCACAGGCACAAAGTGAGACTACGCCGCGCGATGATGTTGTCAACGGCCGGCATTGTTCAATCATGCCACGCTGATAGAGTGGCGCCCTCACGACTCCGGGGCGGTGCTTTGATCGGTATCGAGTATTTTCTGGCTACGCTTCTGGCAGAGTTTCATGTCGTGGCCGCGATCATGGCTGCGGTTTATGTGCTGGCCTTTGTGTGCGCGGTGCGCGAGATCATGAATTCGCGGACGTCGCAGGGGTCCATTGCGTGGATCCTGGCGCTGGCGCTGCTGCCGCTGCCCACGGTTTTTCTCTACCTGCTGTTCGGCTGGAAGGCGTTTGACGATTATGCCACCGACCGCATTCGCAATGGCCGCGCCGCGCGCCCGCTGCGGGCCAAGGACCTGGCGCTGATCGACCGGGAAACCAGCCATAAGTGGCCGGTGCAGGTGAAGGTGTCGGAAGTGCCGTTTCTCAACGGCAATGACGTGGAATTGCTGGTGGATGGACGAGCGACGTTCGACTCGATCTTTGCCGGCATCGAGAAGGCGAAGGACTACCTGCTGGTGCAGTTCTACATCGTGCGGGACGATGCGCTGGGCCAGGAGCTGGCGGAGCGGCTGATCGAGCGGGCCAATGCCGGGGTGAAGGTCTTCCTGCTTTATGACGATATCGGCAGCACTGGCATGCCCAAGCGCTATCGCGCCGAATTGCGCAAGGCGGGGATCAAGGTGGCTGGGTTCAACCAGCGGCACAAATTCCTGCGTTTCTACGGGCCGACCCGGATCAACTATCGCAACCATCGCAAGATCGTGGTGGTGGATGGCGAGCATGCCTGGGTGGGCGGGCATAATGTGGGCGTGGAATATCTCGGCGACGACCCGCGCTTCGGGCGCTGGCGCGACACGCATGTGCGGGTTTCAGGACCGGCGGCTTTGGGCTGCGCGCTGCTGTTCCGCGAGGATTGGGAATGGGCGACCGGGGAAGTGTTGCCGGCTACGCCGCCCGAGACGGTAGCTACGCCGGGCGACCAGTCCGTGCTGGTGATGGGGAGCGGGCCGGCGGACAAGCTGGAAGAATGCGCCATTGCCTTTACCGATATTATCGGTCGGGCGCGGGAGCGGGTGTGGATCGTCAGCCCCTATTTCGTGCCGGATACCGATATCCGCACGGCGCTGTATGCGGCGAAGCTGCGGGGCGTCGATGTGCGGGTGATGCTGCCCAATGAGCCAGACCACAAGCTGGTGTGGCTGGCCAGCATTGCGCATGCCGATGCGATGATCGAGCATGGGGTGTCGATCTATCGCTATCAGGACGGGTTCCTGCACCAGAAGGTGGTGCTGATGGACGACCAGATCGCCTCCATCGGCAGCGTCAATTTCGACAACCGGTCCTTTGCCATCAATTTCGAGATCACGCTGTGGTTTGCCGACCAGCATACGATCGATAATGTCGAGGCCATGCTGGCGGAGGATTTCAAGCTCTGCCGGCAGGTCGACCTGAACGAGGTCCGGGGGCGCTCGATGTGGATGCGTTTCCTGACCCAGGCCGCCAAGCTGCTCTCCCCCCTGCTCTGAGATTTTTCCTGCCATGACCGAATTCCTGTTTCGCGGCGACAGCTATCTGCAATCGACCCCGACCAAGGTGGTCGCTGTGACGGAGGATGGCGGCATCGTGCTCGACCGGACGGTGTTCTATGCCGCTTCGGGCGGGCAGCCGGGGATGCCGGGACGATCACTCAAGCGGATGGGTCGGTGATGGCAATTGCCACCGCGGTGCATCCGGAAGGCGACAAGACGCGGATCGTGCATGTGCCGGCGGAAGGGCAAGGCACGGTGGCCGTGGGTGAAGCGGTGACGGCCGCTATCGGCTGGGAGCGGCGCTATCGGCTGATGCGGATGCATACGGCGCTGCATTTGCTGTCGGTGGTATTTCCGTTTGCGGTGACCGGTGGCTCCGTGGGCGAGGACAAGGGGCGGCTGGATTTCGACATGCCGGAGGTGCCCGAGGACCTGCCGGCGCTGGAGGCGGCGCTCAATGAATTAGTCGAAGGCAATCACGCGGTGACGCAGGAATGGATCACCGATGCGGAAATGGCTGCCAATCCTAACCTGATCAAGACGATGAATGTGAAGCCGCCCATGGGCCAGGGGCGCGTGCGGCTGATCCGCATCGGGGACGTGGACCTGCAGCCCTGTGGCGGGACGCATGTGAGAAATACGCAGGAAATCGGCAAGCTTGCCTTGGGGAAGATCGAGAAAAAGGGCAAGCAGAACCGGCGGGTAAGCGTGGTTTTTGCGGAGTAGATTCCGCCGATTATTGGAACACCGCCCGTTCTTCACCCCGGATGGTCACCCTCGGGCTTGACCCGAGGGCCCTGTGCTTGCGGAGCGTTCGATAAGTGAAGTGCCCTCTGGTCAAGCCCGAGGGTGACGGCCGTTGGGTGAACCGGTCCTACCCGTTTCCCTGCGGCTAGCGCACCGGCGGGGCGTAGAGTTGGCCGCCATTGGTCCAGAGGCCGTTCTGGCCGCGCAGCAGGGCGGCGCCGGTCTGGGGGCCGAAATGGCGGTCGTAGAGTTCGCCGTAATTGCCGACGGCTCGCAGCACATTGGCCATGAAGGACGGGGCGAGGCCGAGCGGGGTGCCGAAATCACCCTCCACGCCGAGGATGCGGCGCACGGCGGGGGTGCGGGCGGCGAGCAGGGAATCGACATTGGCCTGGGTGATGCCAACTTCCTCGGCATTGATCAGGGTGTAGAGCGTCCACCGGACGATGTTGAACCATTGCGGATCGCCCTCGCGAACCACCGGGCCAAGCAGTTCCTTGGAGATGCGCTCGGGCAGGATGCGATGGGCGGAAGGATCGGGCAGCGCGCGGCGGATGGCCTGGAGCTGGCGGCCGGACGCTGATACGGCCTGGCAGAGGCCGGCCTGGTAGGCGACGGCCAGGTCGGCGACATCTTCGTAGGGCACTTCGGTATAGCTGGCCTGGTTGGCGAAGAAGAATTCCTGGATACGCTCCAGTTCCTCGCCACCATCGATGACGCAGACGCTGACATCGTCGAGCTCGAAAGCCGAGACGGCGCCGAGCGATTGCGGGACGAGGAAAGCCTGTCCATCGAAGAAGGCGGTGCCGACATAGGCGGCGCCATAGAGGGTATCACGGCGCTCGGTCCAGGGGCCGTTGCGGGTCAGCACGTCCACCCTGCCGGTCTGCAGCGGCGCGAAGCGGGTTTCGCCTCGCAAAGCGCGGAACTCGATCTTTTCCGGATCGCCGAAAATGGCAGCGGCAATGCCGCGGCAGAGATCGACGTCAAAGCCCGACCAGCGGCCCTGCGCATCCTGCTGGGCAAAGCCGGGCAAGGCATTGGTGGCGCCGCAGATGAGAAAGCCGCGCTCGCGCACCAGGTCCAAGGTTTGCGCGCTTGCCGGGGCGATGGCGAGCGTCAGCAGGCAGGCAAAGCCCGCCGCCAAAGACAGCAATCGCTTGAAAAATCTGGTCAAACCGGCGGCTTTCCTTGCCTTTCACCAACATATTGGCAGGCGGAGGGATGCGGTCAAGCCGGGCAACGGATTGCCCTGTGCATTATGCACGGGCAATCCGGGATTGGGCCTCAGTGAAGGATCTGGCTGAGGAAGAGCTTGGTGCGTTCGTGCTGCGGGTTCGAGAAGAAGGCCTCGGGCTCGTTCTGCTCGATAATCTGGCCCTGATCCATGAAGATGACGCGATTGGCCACCTGGCGGGCAAAGCCCATTTCGTGGGTCACGCAGATCATGGTCATGCCGTCTTCAGCCAGCGAGATCATCACTTCGAGCACTTCCTTGACCATTTCGGGGTCGAGGGCGGACGTCGGCTCATCGAACAGCATGATGCGCGGCTGCATGCAGAGCGAGCGGGCGATGGCCACGCGCTGCTGCTGGCCACCCGAGAGCTGGCCCGGGAACTTCAGGGCCTGTTCGGGAATCTTGACCCGCTCAAGATAATGCATCGCCGTATCCTCGGCCTCGGCCTTGGGAATGCCGCGCACCCAGATGGGGGCCAAAGTCAGGTTCTGCAGAATGGTGAGATGGGGAAACAGGTTGAAGTGCTGGAACACCATGCCCACTTCGCGGCGCACCTCGTCGATGCGCTTGAGGTCGGCAGTGAGTTCCGTCCCGTTGACGATGATCTGGCCTTCCTGATGCTCCTCCAGCCGGTTGATGCAGCGGATGAGCGTCGACTTGCCGGAGCCCGAGGGCCCGGCGATGACGATACGCTCGCCCTCCATCACCTTGAGGTTGATGTCACGCAGCACATGGAAGTCGGCATACCATTTGTGCATGCCGATGACCTCGATGGCCACATTGGTCGAGGACACCTGCATGTGAGATGTGTCGACCGGGCGATCCACGGTAGTTTCGGAAACCTGAGACATTGAACTACCTCTTGTAGCCAGTATTGAGACGGCGCTCCATGAAGATGGAATAGCGCGACATGCCGAAGCAGAAGACCCAGAACACCATGGCGGCAAACAGATAGCCGGTGGTGGCCGTATTGGCGGACTGCCATTCGAGCGCGGTGTCGTTCTTGGTCTTCACCGCTTCGAGCAGGTCTTTCATGCCTACGATGTAGACAAGCGACGTATCCTTGAAGAGCGCGATGAAGCTGTTCACGATGCCGGGGATCACGTGCTTGAGCGCCTGGGGCAGGATGATGAAATACATCCTCTGCCAGTAGCCCAGGCCAAGCGAGGCACCGGCTTCATATTGCCCGCGTGGAATGGCCTGGAGGCCACCGCGCACCACTTCGGCCATATAGGCAGAGGTGAAGAGGGTGACGCCCACCAGAGCACGCAGCAATTTGTCGATGGTCATGCCCTGGGGCATGAACAGCGGCAGCATGATCGAGGCCATGAACAGCACGCTGATCAACGGCACGGCGCGCACCAGCTCGATGAAGCCGATACACAACGTCTTGATGACAGGCATCTTGGACTGGCGCCCGAGCGCCAGGACGATGCCGATGGGGAAGGACAAAGTGATGCCCACCACCGAAATGATCAGGGTGACCAGCAGGCCGCCCCACTTTTCGGTCGGCATCGGCTTGAGGCCGAAGACGCCGCCAGCCAGCAGGTAATAGCTGACGATGGGGTAGACGAAGAGGAAGAGCACCGCATTGGTGCGCTTGAACGGCACTTTGGGCATCAACAGCGGAATGAACAGCAGCGCGCCCAGGGCGAAGACGATATTGGGACGCCAGTGTTCGGGGATGTCGTAGAAGCCGTAGATGAAGAACTCCATCTCGCTGCTGATATAGGCCCAGCAGGCGCCGGCTGTTTCCATGCGGCATTCTTCGACGGTGCCGTTGGGACCAACGGCGTGACCGATGAAGAAATTGTAGATCGGTGGCACTACCCAGAGCAGGAAGAGGATGCCCAGCACCGTAAGAAGCGTGTCGAGCGGGGTGGCGAACAGGTTCTTCTGTGCCCAGGCCCACGCGCCGCTGGTGCGGTGCGGTGGCGGCTTGGCATCAACCAGATCGGAGCGGACGAATGCAAGGTCGGTCATGGCGGCTCCTACCTTTCCACCAGGCTGACGCGGGCATTGTACCAGTTCATGATCACCGAGGTCAGGAGAGAGAAGATGAGATAGACCAGCATGGTCAGCGCAATACATTCGATGGCGCGGCCGGTCTGGTTCAGGGCCGTCCCCGCGAAGACGTTGACCAGCTCGGGATAGCCGATAGCGGCGCCGAGCGAGGAGTTCTTCGTGAGGTTGAGATACTGGCTGGTCAGTGGCGGGATGATGACCCGCATGGCCTGGGGCACGATGACCAGGCGCAGCCGGTCACCCTCCTTGAGGCCGAGCGACTGGGCCGCCTCGGTCTGCCCCTTGTTGACGGCCTGAATGCCGGCACGAACCGTTTCGGCAATGAAGGACGCCGTATAGATGGAGAGGCCGAACAGCAGGGCGACGAATTCGGGGGGCAGTTGGATGCCGCCCTTGAAGTTGAAGCGCTCCAGCACCGGCGGCTCGAAAGCGACGCTGGCGCCGCTGGCAAACCAGACGAGGCCCGGCAGGACGATCAGCAGGGCAACCGAGGACAGGAATACCGGGAAGCGCCGGCCGGTGGTTTCGAGGCGCTTTTTTGCCCAGAACCGCAGCGCGATGATGGCCAATATGGCCAGAGCCACCCCGATCCAGACGAAGCCGAACTGCTCGTCGGGCATGGGGCGCGGCACGAAGATACCACGCTGGTTGATGAAGGAATCGAAGGGCAGAAGGATCGACTCGCGCACCGAGGGCATCGCCTTGAGCACGGCGAAATACCAGAAGAACAGCTGCAGCAGCAGCGGAATGTTGCGGATGGTCTCGACATAGACCGTGGCCAGGCGCGACACGATGAAATTGCTGGAAAGGCGCGCAATGCCGATGGTGAAGCCCAGCATGGTGGCAAAGATGATGCCGACAAAGGCGACCAGCAGCGTGTTGGTGATGCCGACCAGGAAGGCTTCCCAATAGAAGGAGGCGCGCGACCAGGGGAACAGCGCGAAGCTGATGTCGAAGCCGGCCGTCTTCCAGAGGAAATCGAAACCGGTCGTCTTGTTCTGCGCAGCCAGGTTGGCAGCGGTGTTGCCGACGATCCAGACGATGAAGGCAATCAGCAGGCCGGCAACGACGACCTGGTAGATGATGCCGCGGATTACCGGATCGTTGAAAAACGAAACCCTGGGGGCCGCAGCGGGCCCCGTATCAAGTGTGGTCATGTGATAGGTGTCCCCAGGCCATGACGGCCGTTCCACGCGCCACCCCGCGAGGGTGGACGACGGAACAAAAGCATCCGGCGCCCCACAAGGGAGCGCCGGGCTTGTTCAGTTTTAGCGGATCGGCGCGGCGTACTGGATGCCACCATCTTTCCACAGCGCGTTCAGGCCGCGCTCCAGCCCGATCGGGGTGGAGGGACCAACGTTGCGCTCGAAGGACTCGGCGTAGTTACCGACCAGCTTGACGATCTGGTAGGCCCAGTCCTTGGTCAGGCCGAGCGGGGTGCCGAAGTCACCTTCAACGCCGAGCAGGCGCTTGACGGCCGGGTTGTCCGAGCCAAGCATCTCATCGACATTGGCCTGCGAAACGCCGAGCTCCTCGGCTTCGAGCAGGGCGAAATAGGTCCAGCGGGCAATGTTGAACCAGGTGGTGTCACCGGCGCGGACCACGGGGCCGAGGGGCTCCTTGGAGATGATTTCCGGCAGGATGATGTGGTCAGCCGGGTTGGCGAACTTGGAACGTTCGGCAGCCAGGGCCGAGGAGTCCGTCGTGTACACGTCGCAGCGGCCGTCTTCATAGGCCTTCACCACTTCGTCCTGGTCGACGAACACCACGGTGTTGAATTCCATGCCGTTGGCGGCGAAATAGTCGGCCGCGTTCAGCTCGGTGGTGGTGCCCGATTCGATGCAGATGGCGGCGCCGCTGAGGTCGAGAGCGGAAGCAATGCCATCGGCCTTGCGAACCATGAAGCCCTGGCCGTCATAATACATGGTACCGACAAAGCTGATGCCGAGCTGGGTATCGCGGCTCATCGTCCAGGTGGTGGTGCGCGACAGCACGTCGATTTCACCGGCCGACAGCGCGGTGAAGCGTTCCTGGCTGGTCAGCGAGGTGTAGCGGACGGCATCGGCATCATTGAAGATGGCAGCGGCCATGGCCCGGCAGAAATCGACTTCGAGCCCGGTCCAGACGTTGTTCGAATCCGGTGCGGAGAAGCCGGCGACGCCGCCCGTCACACCGCATTGAAGATAGCCCTTGGCTTTCACGTCATCGAGAATGGCCGCCTGTGCCGTCGTCGCTACGAGGCCGAGAGAGGCCGCCAGAGCGATCGTTGCGAGCGTTTTTTGCATTGTATTGCCTTTTTGTTTCCTGACCCTGTCCCGGAGTTCATCAGATTTGCGTCAGCGTCTCCGGGTTGCACCACCGCCTTTGAATGGCGGTTGTGATGCTGTTAAGCATGCAAGCGTCTATTGCGTGTTGCGTCAAGGGCTGATGGCGGCTTGGGACAGCAAAGCTGTCGCTTAATTAGCCACGTATCGCGAAATGATCTGATTTTGAGCAGTGAGCCTACAATGAATGACAAGAAAAATGGCAGCATTTCCGGTGCGTCAGTAGAGACAGTGCTGACTCATGGGGGGCGCGAACCCAGCGAGCAGTTCGGCTTTGTCAATACCCCGGTTTATCGGGGCTCCACCGTATTGTTCAAAACGCTCGCCGATATCGAGGCGCAGCAGCAGCGCTATCTCTATGGCAGGGCCGGCAATCCCACCACCGAAGGCGTCGAGGCCATCGTTACAGAGCTGGAGGGGGCGTATCGCACAAGGCTGGTGCCATCGGGGCTGGCGGCGATCACCATTGCGCTACTGAGCTGCGTCAAGGCGGGCGACGACGTCCTGGTCAGCGACAGCGCCTATGAGCCGGGCCGGGTCTTCTGCGATGGTTTTCTGGCGCGGATGGGGGTGACGACCCGGTTTTACGATCCGCGCATCGGGTCGGGACTGGCAGCGTTGATGCAGCCCAATACGCGCGCCGTGCTAGCCGAAAGCCCCGGCTCGCTGACTTTCGAAGTGCAGGACGTTCCGGCGCTGGCCAAGGCCGCGCATGACGGGGGTGCCCGACTCATCGTCGACAACAGCTGGGCCAGCCCCCTTTACCACCAGCCGCTGGCGCTGGGGGCCGATCTCGTCGTGCATGCCGGCACCAAGATGTTCGTAGGCCATTCCGACGCCTTTGCCGGCACGATCTCGACCACCGAGGCGGCCTGGGCCGATGTGGAGCGCACACGGGCGCAGCTCGGCTTTTTCACCTCGGGGGATGATGCATTCCTCGTGGCGCGCGGGTTGCGCACGCTGGCAATCCGCATGAAGGAGCATCAGGAGCGGGCGCTGGACATTGCGGGCTGGCTCGAAGGGCAGGACGAAGTGATGCAGGTGCTGCATCCGGCTCTGCCGGCCCATCCGGACCATGCCCTGTGGCAGCGTGACTTTACCGGGTCGGGGAGCCTGTTCAGCGTGTTGCTGGCCCCTGCCCCGCGCGCTTCGGTGGCGGCGTTTGTGGATGGGCTGGAACTGTTCACGATGGGCTATTCGTGGGGCGGCTTTGAAAGCCTGTGCACCCCGGTGAAGCTGGGCAAGAACCGGACGGCCAAGCCCTGGACCGCCGAGGGGAACCTGTTCCGCCTGCATGTGGGGCTGGAGGGCGTCGAGGACCTCAAGGCGGACCTCAAGGCCGCGATCGACCGCTATGCAAAGGCGCGCTGAACGGAGCGCCTGATGGCGACGAAAGGCCGGCGGGTGATGCGGCCATCGGGGTGCCTGGTGAACAGCCAGCCGCGGCGGGCGAAGACATTGCGTACCAGATAGGCGCCGAGCATGCCGACGATGAGCCCGGCGAAAACGTCGGTGGGATAGTGCATGCCCACCGGCACGCGCGAAATGCCGACCACGGCGCCGACGACGAAGAACAGCGGAAACAGGCGCGGCCAGAGGAAGCCGATGGTGAAAGCCAGGGCAATGGCCGTGGTGGTATGGCCGGACGGGAAGCTCTGGAACTGCCAGCCATTGAAGAGATGCTGGAACGAGAAGGCGCCGGAAATCTCGAATTCGCTGGGGCGGCTACGACCGATCAGGCGCTTGAGCAGGTTGGCGATGAGACCCGGCACGCCGACGCCGAGGAAGATGAAGCCCGACAGCAGCGTGATTTCGATGGCGACGAGGCGCGCCAGATGTTTCAGCAGCAATGCAGCGGGCAGCGCGAGAATGAAGACGGCCAGCGAGGGGATGAGCACCCAATCCGACAGGCCGTAATCGGTGATGAAGAAAAACGGCGCACGCCACTGGTCGGGCCAGCCGATGGCGCCGCGCGAAGCCCAGATATCGATCTGCGACAGCAGGGCAACGCCGAGCACGACGCCCAGACAGAACCACGGCCAGCGGCGACTATCGAGGCCCAGGGGCCAAGGCTTGGTGAGATCGGTCATGCCGATGGTTTTGCGGGTGATGCCCCCTGCCCGTCAATAGTGCGAAGGGCCGCATCGGCTGCTTGCCCTTTGCAACCGAACACGGTAACGGAATGAGCGATCTCGGAGTGTAGCTCAGCCTGGTAGAGCACCGGTTTTGGGAACCGGGGGTCCAAAGTTCGAATCTTTGTACTCCGACCATCGCACCTGCATCGTGTTGAGGACCTTGCATGACCGCCCGTATCTACCGCCCGGCCCCTAACGCCATGCAGTCGGGAAAAGGGAAATCCAGGCATTGGGTGCTGGTTTACGAACCGGCCAGCCCGCGCGAAATCGATCCGCTGATGGGCTATACGAGCTCGGGCGACACGCGTCAGCAGGTGCGGCTCAGCTTCGAATCGCAGGAAGAGGCGGAAGCCTATGCGCAGAAGAGCGGCATCGCCTATTCGGTGCAGCCGGCGCATGACGCCACGCCCAAGCGGCAGAGCTATCCCGACAATTTCCGCGCCGATCGCAAGACGCCCTGGACGCATTAGAGGTCCCGGCAACAGGAATGATGCAACGCGCCACAAGTGATTGTGGCGCTTTTGTTTTCGGGAGACCGCATGGATAGCGTGCTGTTGATCGTGCTGGTTGGAGCCGTCGCAGCGGGGTTCGCCCAAGGCGTATCCGGCTTCGCCTTTTCGCTGGTGGCCCTGTCGATCTGGGCCTGGGCCATCGACCCGCAACTGGCGGCCCCAATGGCGGTCTTCGGCTCCCTCATCGGCCAATTGGTGGCCCTGCCCTGGGTGTGGCGCGGATTTGATGTCAGGCGCCTGCTGCCGCTTGTCATCGGCGGGCTGATCGGCGTGCCATTCGGTGTGATGCTGCTGCAGTGGGTCGATCCCACACTGTTCAAATTCGCGCTGGGCGTGTTCCTGCTGCTCTATTGCCCGGTCATGCTGCTGCTGCCGGCGGATTATGCCTGGCGGCATGGTGGGCGGATAGCCGATGGCACAGCCGGGTTTGCCGGCGGCATACTGGGCGGACTGGCCGGGATTTCGGGGCCAGTGCCGGCGCTATGGACCGCTTTGCGGGGCTGGGACAAGGATACGCAGCGCGGCGTGCTGCAGGCGTTCAATATCGCCATGCATATCATCACGCTCAGCGCCTATGCCCTGTCAGGCGGCATTACCAGCGAAGCGCTGGTGATGTTTGCCTGGATCGCGCCGGCGCTCGCTATTCCGGCGGTGCTGGGCGTGTTGCTGTTCCGGCGGCTGGCCATGCAGACCTTCCGCCGCCTGATTCTGCTATTGCTGCTGGTATCGGGAGTGACGCTGGTCTGGGGCAGTGTTGCCGCCTGGCTCTAGCCTTTAACGCCATACGCCCTATCTTGGACAGGACGACATCGAGGACCAGTCCATGAAACTATCGGCTCGCTGCCTGCTCCCTGCCTTTGCCACGCTTGGCCTTGCTTTGCCCGCACAGGCCCAGCCGGCCATGTGGGAAGTTCGCGACGATGACAGCGCGATCTGGTTGTTTGGCTCGTTCCATGTGCTGCCGGAGGGGACGGCGTGGCGAACGGAGCTGTTCGACACCCTTCTGGCCGATGCCGACAGGATCGTGTTCGAGACCGATATCCGCCCGGCGGCGGCGGCGCAGGTGGGCGCCGAGGCCTATATGCGCGGCGTCTATACCGATGGCACGCTGCTGACCGACGTGCTGGGGGAAACGATCGAGACGCAACTGCGCGCGAAGGCCGCCGATATCGACATGCCGATGGGTATGGTGCAGGCGATGAAGCCGTGGCTGGCTGCCAACACAATCACGGTGCAGGCCATGGCCGGCAAGGGTTTTGCCGCTGATGGCGTGGAACTGCTGCTGCTGCCCGACCTGCCGGAGGAGCGGCTTGGCTTCCTCGAAACCGGCAGCGAGCAGCTGGAAGTGCTGGCGGGCGCGTCGGATGAGGAGCAGGTCGCCATGCTGGTGGCGACGCTGGACCAGCTCGATACGCTGCCCAAGGTGATGGACAAGATGCTGCGCAGCTGGATGAGCGGCACGCCGGACCAGTTGAGCGATGCGTTCATCACCGGGATGGGCGGCTATGAGGCGGGTTTCCTGGAGCGGCTGCTCTATGCGCGCAACCGCAACTGGATCGCGCCGATCGAGACCATGCTGGCTGACAACAGCGAGAACCTGATCGTGGTGGGCGCGGCCCATCTGATCGGGGACAGCAATGTGCTCGAGCTGCTGGAGCAGGCCGGGTATGCGGTTGAACGGATACAATAAGTTTTAGAGGGTACCCCCTCCTAGCCTCCCCCTGACAGGGGAGGAACAGATCGGGTTTGCGGCGGCTCAGACGTCGCTGAGCCTGGTCCACTTGCCGTCGTTCTGGCTCGATTGCACCGAGGCCACGATGAACTGCATGCCTTCGACGCCGTCGGCCATGGTGGGCAGCAGGCCCTCATAGGCGGCGCCGTCGCCGCGGATGATGGCAGCGAACTGGCTGTAGAGCGTGGCGAAGGCTTCGAG
Organism: Devosia ginsengisoli; assembly: GCF_007859655.1. NCBI lineage: Bacteria > Pseudomonadati > Pseudomonadota > Alphaproteobacteria > Hyphomicrobiales > Devosiaceae > Devosia > Devosia ginsengisoli. Next base: position 879,949 of record NZ_CP042304.1, on the reverse strand, counting down.
ATACCCTTCGGGGTGGCCGGAGGGAATGCGGACATTCATGGTCGAGACGGCGTTGCCGGAAATGGCACCGCCGCGGGTGAGAAGCTGCCTGGGTTTGCCGAATTCGGTGAACCACATGTAGTTCGGATTATCCTGGCGCCATTCGAGACCGCCCTTGTCGCCGTAGACGCGGAGCTGGAGGCCGTTTTCGTTGCCGACAGCGACCTGGCTGGCCCAGAGCATGCCCTTGGCGCCGCCTTCGAAGCGCAGCAGGATGTGAACGTTGTCATCGAGCTGGCGGCCGGGGACGAAGCTGGTGAGATCGGCGGAAACTGCCTGTGTTTTCAAGCCCGTAACGAAGCGGGCGAGGTTATAGGCGTGGGTGCCGATATCGCCGATGGCGCCGCCGGCGCCTGACCGAGCCGGGTCGGTGCGCCAGGAGGCCTGCTTGTTGTCGTCAGTGGTGGCTTCGGTGAGCCAATCCTGGGGATATTCGGCCTGGATGACGCGAATCTTGCCCAGCGCACCGGAGGCGACGAGTTCGCGGGCCTGCCGGATCAGGGGATAGCCGGTGTAATTGTGGGTCAGCAGGAATTTGGCGCCGTTGGCAGGCTTGATCGCGGCAAGCTTGCGGGCATCTTCCAGCGTGCTCGTGATTGGCTTGTCGCAGATCACGTGAATGCCCGCTTCAAGGAAGGCCTTGGCCGGGCTGTAATGCATATGGTTGGGCGTGACGATGGAAACGGCCTCGATGCCGTCGGGGCGCGCGGCTTCGGCGCGGGCCATGTCCTCATAGGAGGTGTAGATGCGGTCTTCGGCCAGGCCGATATTGCGACCGGATTCTTTTGCCACATCGGGGCGTGACGACAGGGCGCCGGCCACCAGCTCGTAATCGCCATCGATGCGGGAGGCGACGCGATGGACATAGCCGATAAAGGCTCCCGTGCCGCCGCCGACCATGCCCAGGCGAATGCGCTTTGCGCCGTTTTCAGCCATTGATGCCTCCTCAATATTCCAGCCTGTGGCTGGATGGTGCCACGACCTCGTGGTTCGACAGGCTCACCATGAGGTCTACTGAAAGTGCGAGTAGCCCTCATCCTGAGCCTGTCGAAGGACGAGGGCGTGGGGGGTTACGAAAGCCCCAGAATCCTGCGGTTGGCCGCCAGATCGGTGCCCGACGCCGCGAAATCGTCGAAGGCCTTTTCGGTGACGCGGATGATGTGGTTCTTGATGAACTCGGCGCCTTCGCGGGCTCCGTCCTCGGGGTGCTTGATGGCGCATTCCCATTCCAGAACGGCCCAGCCGGCAAAGTCGTATTGCGCCATCTTGGAGAAGATGGAGGCGAAATCGACCTGGCCGTCGCCGAGCGAGCGGAAGCGCCCTGCCCGGTTGATCCAGCTCTGGTAGCCCGAATAGACGCCCTGGCGGCCGGTCGGATTGAACTCGGCATCCTTGACGTGGAACATCCTGATCCGCTCGTGATAGATGTCGATATAGTCGAGATAATCGAGCTGCTGCAGCACGAAGTGGCTGGGATCGTAGAGCAGGTTGGCGCGCGGATGGTTGTTCACCCGCTCGAGGAACATCTCGTAGGTGATGCCGTCATGCAGGTCCTCGCCCGGATGGATCTCGTAGCAGAGGTCGATGCCGTTTTCGTCGAAGATGTCGAGGATCGGGGTCCAGCGGCGGGCCAGTTCGTCGAAGGCTTCTTCGACCAGGCCGGCGGGGCGCTGCGGGAAGGGATAAAGGAAGGGCCAGGCCAGCGCGCCCGAGAAGGTGGCATGCGCCTTGAGGCCGAGATTTTTTGAAGCGGCGGCACACAGCTTGAGATGCTGCACGGCCCATTCCTGCCGCGCCTTGGGATTGCCATGCACCGCCGGAATGGCAAAGCCGTCCGACAGGGTGTCGTAGACCGGGTGCACGGCGACCAGTTGGCCGATGATGTGGCTGGCCAGCTCGGTGATTTCCAGACCATGTTTGGCCGCGGTGCCCTTGAGTTCATCGGCATAGGTCTTTGATGTCGCGGCCTTCTCGATATCGATCAGGCTGTCGGCCCAGGTCGGGATCTGCACGCCCTTGTAGCCGTAATTGGCGGCCCAGCCGCAAATGGCGTCGAAGGAATTGAACGGCGCCGCATCCCCCGTGAACTGCGCCAGAAAAATAGCCGGCCCCTTGATGGTGCGCATATCGTTTCTCCTCGTTTCGAGCGCTTCGCGCCCTGGTCTTTTGCCGTTTCATGCAAACAGGCGGCGGGTGCCCGCCGCCTGTCTGGCTCGTTAGTTGACAATGTTGACCGGCAGGTGATGCCTGTCAATGAGGTACGCACCTCACTACTTCAGCAGGGCCTGGGCCTCGGCCGGGGTGAGTGCCTTGGGGCGGTCGCAGGTGGTCGACAGGGTCAGCACCTGGCCGCTTTCGCCGGCCTTGAGCAGGCTGGTCATCACGTCCACCGCATGCAGCGCTACATCGAGGCCGCAGCGGGCATTATAGCCGCCGTCGATCGAGGCGATCATATCGGCCAGGCCCGCCGTGCGGTAATTGGCACGCGGATGCTCCCTGTCGAGGTCCTGATTGGCCTTGCCGAAGGGGTGATCCCACGGGGTGACCTTGGTGCGGGTGCCAGAAATATCCGCGGTGACCAGATCGCCGCCGAAGAAGTTCGGATCGGGCACGAAGATCGAGCCGTCGGTGCCGTAGAGTTCGATATTGTGGTGGCCGTGGGCCGCCACATCCCAGCTCGCACCCATGGTGATGATGGCGCCGGAGACGAATTCGAGCACGCCATGGATGGTGGTGGGCGTGCCGACCTTGACGAAGGTGCCCTTGTAGGGGCCTTCGGCGGTCACTTCGCGCTCTGATCGGGCCATGTTGGTGAAGGCCGAGAGGCGCTTGACCGGGCCAAGCAGGTGGATCAGGTCGGTGACGTAATAGGGACCGAGATCGAGGATCGGGCCGGCGCCGGGCTGGAAGAAGAAATCCGGATTGGGATGCCAGTGTTCCATGCCGCGGCTCATGACATGGGTCGTGCCACTCATGATCTTGCCGAGCTTGCCGCTGTCGATGATGTCGCGCGCCTGCTGGTGGGCGCCGCCCAGGAAGGTATCGGGGGCAGAGCCGACCTTGAGGCCACGATCATCGGCGGCCTTTTTCAGTGCCATGCCCTCTTCGAGGGACAGCACGAAGGGCTTTTCGGAATAGGCATGCTTGCCCGCCGAGACGATATCCATCGACACCGCATAGTGGGTCGAGGGGATGGTGAGGTTCACGATGACGTCGATTTCGCTGTTCTTGAGCAGCTCGTCGGGCGTCTGTGCCGTGACGCCGAATTCCTCGGCGCGCTTCTGGGCGGCGGCGGGGAGGATGTCGGCGACGGCGCGCACTTCGAGCCCCTTGAACAGGGGCGCGAGGCGCAGATAGGCGCTGGAGATATTGCCGGCACCCATGATGCCGACGCCAAAAGTCTTGGCCATCTGGATTACTTCCACTTGCTGGCGGTTGCGATGGAGCGGGTTGCGAAACGCTCGGCATCGGAGGGCTTGTCATGTTCGGCTACGAAATACTGCGCCTTGGTCTTGCTGGTGACCTTGCCGATCAGGTTGTCCCAATCGAGCACGCCGTGGCCGACATCGGCCCAGCCGTCTTCATCGAGATTCTGGCCTGACGGGGCGATATCCTTGACGTGGACGGCGGTGATGCGGTCACCATAGCGGTCGAACCAGGCGATCGGATCGGCCTTGCCGCGCACGACCCAGGCGATGTCGCATTCCCATTCGATATTGGACGCGGTTTCGAGGATGATTTCCATCGGGGTGCGGCCGGACGTGGTCGGCACGAATTCGAAATCGTGGTTGTGCCAGCCGAAGCCGTAGCCCTCTTTCGTGTAGGTCTCGCCGGCCTTGGCCAGCGTTTCGGCCAGTTCCAGCCACTTGGACTCGTCCTCGCTGCGGCCTTCGGGGCCGATATGGGGGACGATGATCTTCTTCATGCCGAGGGTTTCGGCGGTCTTGAGCGTGGTCGAGACATCGGCGACCTGGGCCGGGCCGAAATGGCCGGTCGGCATGGAGAGGCCGTTCTTCTTGAGATTGGCGGCGAGGCCGGCGGCATCGGCATAAAGCCCGCCAAAGCCTTCGGTCTGGGTGTAGCCCAGCTTGCCGAGGGTGACGAGAAAGTCCTCGAGCGAGGGGACGTTGCGGGCACTGTAGAGCTGGAATGACAATTCGGTCATCGTGGCCTCTTGTAACGTTGGAATGGAACCATGGCATCGGTTCTGGCGATGCAGGGGTAAAGCTGTTCAGGGATGCTGTCGCGCCTGCCGGACAGGCCAATCACCGCAAAAGTAACATTTTGCCTGATAGCGGCAGAAGGACAGGAGCGGGGCGCCCGGAGGCGCCACCGCGGGATGGTAAGGTCGGCACTAGAGACGGTTGGTGGTCTCGGTGCTGAAGAACGAGCCGCGGGCCGGGTCGAAGCCGATCACCAGCTTCTGGCCGGCTTCGAGATGGACGTCGCTGGCCGCACGGAACGTCACGGGACGACCCGCAATGGTGGTCCAGGCCAGGGTATCCGAGCCCATGGGCTCGACGATCTCGATCTCGACCTCCGCCGTGTAGGGCATTTTGGCGGCGTCATCGCCGAGCAGGATATGCTCGGGGCGAACGCCCAGCACGGCCTTGCCTGTGGCCTTGGCCTTGTCGGCAAAGTCGTAGGTGGCGACCGGAATGACGGTGCCGTCTTCGGCGGTGAAGGAGGAGCCATCCAGCGTGCCATCGATGAAGTTCATCGAGGGCGAGCCGATGAAGCCGGCGACGTAGAGATTGACCGGCTTGTTGTAGATGGTGTGCGGATCGGCGAGCTGCTGGATCACGCCATTCTTCATGATGGCGATGCGATCGGCCAGGGTCAGGGCCTCGATCTGGTCGTGGGTCACGTAGATCATGGTGTTCTTGAGCCGCTGGTGCAGCCGCTTGATCTCGACGCGTAGGTCCGAGCGGAGCTTGGCGTCGAGGTTGGACAGCGGCTCGTCGAACAGGAACACGTCCACGTCGCGCACCAAAGCACGGCCGATGGCCACGCGCTGGCGCTGGCCGCCGGACAGGTTGGCGGGCTTGCGGGCGAGCAGCGGCTCGATCTGGAGGATTTCGGCGGCGCGGGCGACGCGGCGCTCGATCTCGTCCTTCTTCATGCCCGACACGCGCAGGCCGAAGCTGAGGTTCCGCTCGACGGTCATCTGCGGATAGAGCGCATAGGACTGGAACACCATGCCGATGCCACGGTCCTTGGGCTCCATCCAGGTGACATTCTTGCCCCCGATGAAGATCTGGCCGGCGGAGACGTCCAGCAGGCCGGCAATGCAGTTGAGCAGGGTGGACTTGCCGCAGCCCGAGGGCCCGAGCAGGACGATGAACTCACCCTGTTCGATGTCGAGATTGAGGGTCTCGAGCACCTTCACGCTACCGAAGTTAAGCGACAGATCGCGGATGGAAACGCTGTGTTGCATTGAATTATCCCTTCACGGCGCCGGCGGCCACGCCGCGAACGAACAGCTTGCCGGACACAAAGTAGATGATCAGGGGCACCAGGCCCGTCAGCACGGTCGCAGCCATGTTGACGTTGTATTCCGGCGACCCCTGGGCCGAGTTGACGATATTGTTGAGCTGGACGGTCATCGGATAGTTCTGCGTGCCGGCGAAGACCACGCCGAACAGGAAGTCGTTCCAGATGCCGGTGACCTGCAGGATCAGCGCCACCACGAAGATCGGCAGCGACATGGGCAGCATGATCTCGAAGAAGATACGCCAGAACCCTGCCCCGTCGACGCGGGCGGCCTTGAACAGCTCCTGCGGCAGTGACGCGAAGTAGTTGCGGAACAGCAGCGTCAGGATCGGCATGCCGAAGATGGTATGGACGAGAATGACGGCCTGCAGCGTACCGAAGATGCGCAGTTCACGAGTGATCATCACCAGCGGATAGAGGAATACCTGGTAGGGGATGAACGAGCCGAAGATCAGGATGGCGAAGAAGATTTCGGAGCCCTTGAAGCGCCAGTTCACCAGGGCATAGCCGTTCACCGCCGCGATGAAGATCGACACGATGGTGCTCGGAATGGTGATCTTCACCGAGTTCCAGAAGCCGGGCGACAGGCCCTCGCAGGTCAGGCCCGTGCAGACGCTGGTCCAGGCGCGGACCCAGGCATCGAAATTGATCTGCTGGGGCAGCGCGAAGATGTTGCCGAAGCGGATTTCGGGCATCGTCTTGAACGATGTCGCGATCATCACATAGAGCGGAAAGAGGAAGTAGAAGGAGAACAGCACCAGCACCGAATAGATGATGATCTTGCGCGGCGTGAAGAACGGCTTGGGCCGGGGCCCGCGCGGCTCGACGGCGGTGCTGGCTCCGGTTTCCGGCGCGGAGCCGGCCATGGTTGCGGTCTGGCTCATGAGCGACGTCCCTTTCCGCCGAATTCGAGATAGGCCCAGGGAACCATGATGATGATAACGGTCAGCAGCATCATGGTGGCAGCGGCCAGACCCTGGCCGATATTCCCGCCCGAGAACATGTAGTTGTAGACGTATTTGGCCGGCACTTCCGAGGAGATGCCCGGGCCGCCATTGGTCAGCGCCACCACGAGGTCGTAGAGGCGGACAATGCCGGAGCCGATCAGCACAACGGCCGTCACCAGCACGCCGCGCATCATGGGCAGGACGATGGAGACATAGGTGCGCCAGGTGGGAATGCCGTCGATACGGGCGGCCTTCCAGATTTCGTCATCGACGCCGCGCAGGCCGGCCAGCATGAGCACCATGCAGAAGCCGACGCCCTGCCACAGCCCGGCGATGAGCAGCGCGAAGAGCACCATGCGCGGATTGGCGATCCAGTCGAAGGTGAAGCCTTCCCAGCCCAGATTGCGCAACGTGCCCTGCAGGCCGAGCGTGGGATTCATGATCCACTGCCAGACCAGGCCCGTCACGATGAAGCTGAGGGCGAAGGGATAGAGCATGATGGTGCGGAAGGCGCTTTCGAAGCGGATCTTCTGGTCCATCAGCACGGCGAGCAGGAAGCCGAGCGTCAGCGTGAGCACCAGCGACATGGCGCCATAGCTGATCAGGTTGGTGACCGAAATGTTCCAGCGCGAGGTGGCGAAGAGCCGCTCATACTGCTCGAAACCGATGAATTTGCCGGTCGGCAGGAGCCTGGAATTGGTGAATGAGTAATAGACGGTCCAGAGGGTACAGCCGACGAAGACGACTAGTACGGTGGCGACCATCGGCAGGGCCGCGATCTTGGCGGGTATGTTGTGAAGGAAGGTCTTCCGAAGGAAGCCGCGCTGACCGGCTATGCCGGCGCTCTCTTCCTTATAAACGGCTGTATCCGCCATCAATCTCTCCATAAGAAAGTGGTCGACCTTGTCGATCAAGGCCGACCACCGCTTTTCAACGATGAGACCGCAGTCTCATCCGAGAAGCCGGACGATTAGTCCGCCTGTTCGATGATCGAAGCATAGCGCTCGACATAGTCGTCGACGGTGATGCTGTCGTCATCCAGGAACTCGGTGTTGAGGTCCGTCAGCTGCTGCTGGGTGTCACTGGAGAGCGAGAAGTCACCCGAGGGCAGCAGGCCCTTGTCGAGGAAGGTGAGGGCCTTGGTCATGCAGGCATTGGCACCGCTCAGATCGATGTCGGTACGGATCGGCATGGAGCCCTTCTTCAGGTTGAAGGCGAGCTGGGCTTCCGGCGAGATCAGCAGGCGAGCCAGCTGGGTCTGCGCTTCGATCACAGCCGGATCGGTGCCTTCGGGCAGAACCGGGAAGTAGAACGAGTCACCGCCACCGCTCAGCTGATCGCCGAGACCGAGAGCGGGGAGACATTCGTAGTCTTCGCCGGGGACGCCGCCGGCAACCTGCAGGTCGCCCTGCAGCCAGTCGCCGTGGATATTACCGGCAGCCGTGCCTTCGAGCAGCTGGTTACCAACGTCAGCGAAGGCCGGAACCATCATGTCGGGCGAGAGAACGCCGCGCAGGTGATCCAGAGCTTCGGCAACCTTGCGGAATTCCGGGCCACGAACGGCTTCGGCATCCTTGTCGCGGTTGATGGCGAGCACGAGGTCCGAACCGCCGAGACCGGCCATCAGCACACCCGGAATGCCCGAGAAGGGCCAACCGGTCGCAAGACCGAACGGCAGGATGCCGGCTTCTTCCAGAGCGGGCCAGGAGGCCACATATTCGTTCCAGTCCTTCGGAACGGGCTGGCCGATGGTCTCATAGGCCTTGGTGGAGAGCCACAGCCAATCCCACGAGTGGATATTGACCGGCAGGCAGTAGAGGCCACCTTCGTAGCGGCAAGGCTCGAGCAGCGATTCATCGACATAGAATTCGTCGATGTTCATGTCGGCAACGACGTCCGTCAGGTCGCGCATGAGGCCGGCCTGGATGAGTTCCTCGGCGTCACGGCCGGTATTCATCTGGGTGGCGCCCATCGGGTCGCCGCCGATGATACGGCTGATGATGACGGGGTTGGCACCGGTGCCCGAACCGGCCAGGGCGCTATCCACCCAGTGGTTGCCGGTTTCTTCTTCGAACACGCGGGCAAATTCGGCGACAGCGGCAGCTTCACCAGCCGAGGTCCACCAGTGCGTTACTTCGAGGTCAGCAGCCAAGACGGCAGTCGACCCGAGCAAAGCGGTCGCCATAGCGGCAACCACTGCAAACTTCTTCATAGAATGTCCTCCCAACGATCACTTGGAGCGAAGCGCTCCCGCGAAGCTGCCAGCCGCAAGGTTGCCTTCTTGCGAAGCATCCCGAGCTGGCGGCGTGTAATCGATTGCATCGTTCGGCTCCCGAAACCTCTGCAATCGATTGCATTAGTTTCGTACACGCCTTGCGCACCTGTCAAGATCGATTTAGATCGTTTGCATAACTGACAGCGAGAGGGGTGCTGCCGGGAATGACTCTGGTGAAGAAAACGCCGACAATTCAAGATGTTGCGCGTTTCGCGGAAGTGTCTACAGCTACGGTCAGCCGCGCCCTTTCAAGCCCTGAAAGGGTGAGCGAGCAGACCCGCGCGCGAATTTCCGAGGCCGTGCGCGTTACCGGCTATACACCCAACCAGTCGGCCCGCTCGCTGCGCCAGCGAACCGCCCGAACCATCCTCGTGGCGCTGCCCGATATCGGCAATCCGTTCTTCTCGGTCATCCTCGATGCGGTGGAGCGGGAGGCGGCGTGCCGCGGCTATGGCGTGCTGGTGGCCAACCGCTTTCCGGGCGACAGTTCGGGCCTGCTTATGCGCGATTATTTCATGTCCAACCGGGTGGATGGCTTGCTGCTGTTCGACGGCTCGGTGGATCTTGAGCAGTTGATGATGCTGACCGGCGATCCCATGCCGGTGCCATTGATCGTGGCCTGCGAGGAAATTCCCGATGCGCCGTTCCACACGGTCAAGACCGACAACGGCTATGCAGCCGAGCAGGCCACGCGCCACCTGATCGCGCTCGGGCATAAGCGCATCGGCCATGTGCTGGGGCCGCAGGGCAATGTGCTGACCGGCGAACGCCAGCGCGGCTATGCCAGGGCGATGCAGGTGGCGGGGCTGGAGATAAAGCCGGAATGGCTGCTGCAGGGCGGTTTCGCGATGGAGGCGGGCCAGGTGGCGGCGGTGCATTTCATGGGCCTTCGCGACCGCCCCACGGCGATTTTCGCGGCCAATGACGAAAGCGCCATCGGCTTCATTTCCGGGCTGCGCCAGCGCGGGCTCGATTGCCCCGGCGATGTGTCGGTCGTGGGGTTCGACGACCTGGAACTGGCGGCGCATGTCTGGCCGCCGCTCACCACGATGCGGCAGCCGCGGGCCGCGCTGGGGCGGATCGCTGCCGGGGCGCTGATCGACCTGATCGAGGGCGAGCGGCGCGATCGGGTGCCGATGCATATGGTGCTGAGCTCGGAAATGATCGTGCGGGGCACCACTGGCCGGCCCCCCTGCCCCGACGGGCTCGGATGCGGCACCGTCGGCGCTGGCTGTGCAATAGCGCGGCACAAGGCGTTCCCTTTGCGCGAAAATGCGTTAAATGAGGCCACTGCGCTGGTCCCGTAGCTCAGCTGGATAGAGCAGCAGCCTTCTAAGCTGTTGGTCGCAGGTTCAAGTCCTGCCGGGATCGCCAGTTCCTTGCTTAAAAATGCACCGAACCGATAGAGCGCCGGGTAACGGTGTCTGCCGGTGTCCCGGCTCATTTAAGGTTTCGGCAAGGACGGGGTCGGTAATTGGCCTTATGCGCGACCTGTCCAAATCTTCGTCCGGCCCCTCGGCTCTGCTGCTTGAGCGCAGGCTGGCGCCGCGGCGGAACACTGCTATCGAAGCCCGTATCACCTTCGGGAAGACCAGCCTGAACTGCATCATCCGTAACGTTTCGGATACGGGTGCCAAGCTGGAAGTGGCCAAGGTGGCCGGGATTCCGGATGTGATCCTGCTGCATGCGCCGGGGCATCGGCCGCAGACCTGCCGTGTGGTCTGGCGGGCGCTACGGGAACTGGGCGTGGAATACCGGGGCTAAGCTAGAAATCGAAACCCATCTGCGAGACGGCGCTGGCCGGGGCCGGCTTTGGCGCGGGGGGCACGGGCGTCTGCGGGGGAATGGGAGCCGGCGCCACGACGATTGCGGGCTTTGCCTTGCTGGCAGGCTTCGGCTTGGCAATCGCCTTCGGCTTGGGCATGGGCTTTGACGCCGGCGTCAGCCCGGCAAGCCAGTCGCCGACCGGTTTCAGGCGATCGGCATGCAGTGCGTAGCGGTTTTCGCGGCCGACCTTTTTCTCGCTGATCAACCGCGCCTGCCGGAGCACGCGCAGGTGGCGCGAAATGGCCGGGCGGCTGATATCGAAATGGCCGGCCAGCACATGCACCGGCTGGGCGCCTTCATGCAGGATTTCGATGATGCGGCACCGTGTTGGGTCGGCCAGGGCGACGAGGGTGGCGAGAGGCGGCATGGGCGTTCCGAAGGTTTTGACGATGCAGTAGTAACGGTCGCGTTACGCGTCAAGCGCCGGCCTTGTCGGGCAAGGGGTTATTCACCAGATGCGTTGAGCCGGGCTTTACGATGCCGCACGATGACCGTGTTGCGGCAATAATCTGGTCACTTCCCTGCGTCAGGTTCGGGAACCAGGAGGACGCGAGCCGTGCAGAAGCCAGTGGCAAAATATTCGTGGTGGAGCCGTGAGCAGCGGCCGTTCACCCTTGCCGAACTGGTGGTGGACGGCATTGTCCATGTGCTTGGCCTCGTGGTCGCCATTGCGGCCGGATCGATCCTGCTGGCCTTCGCCATTCTGGAAACCGCGCCTGAGGCCGCCCCTGCCCTCGTGGTTTATGTCGGCTCGCTCGTGGCCGTGCTCGGCGTGTCGCTGGCCTATAATCTGTGGCCGGTTTCGCCGATCAAGCGGCTGCTGGCCCGCTTCGACCAGGCGGCCATATTCCTGTTCATTGCCGGCTCCTATACGCCTTTCCTCGCTGTCATCGGCGGCACCACGACCGGAGTCCTGATGACGACCTTTATCTGGGGCGCATCGCTGATCGGGGTGGCGCTGAAACTGATCGTGCCCGAGCGCTTCGGGCGGCTGGCCATTGTGCTCTACCTGGCCATCGGCTGGAGCGGCATACTGGTGTTCCAGTCGCTGGCGCAAACGCTGCCGGCGACGACGCTCTGGCTGCTGCTGGCGGGCGGGGTGACCTATTCCCTGGGGATCGTGTTCCACCTGTGGGAAAGGCTCAAATTCCAGAATGCACTGTGGCATGTCTTCGTGGTGGCGGGCGCCAGCCTGCATCTGTGGGCGGTGATCGACTGCATGGTCATTCACCGGCTGTAGGATTAGTCGATGGCCAGCGTTCCTACGCGGTCGTGCTCCATCGTATCACCGGGCTTGAGCCCGATCTCGACCGAGCGGCCGCCCGGGATTTCCAGCACGAATTGCACCGGTACTTCGGATGGAATCGAGGTCACGTCATGCGGGCGGGCGTTGACGTGGATGGTCTTGACCACGCCATCGGCGCCGACAAAGATCATGTCGAGCGGAATGAAGGTGTTGCGCATCCAGAAGGATACCGGGCGCTCTTCCTTGAAATCGAACAGCATGCCGGCATCGTCGGCCAGTTCCTGCACGAACATCAGGCCCTGGGCGCGGCTTTCGGGCGTATCGACCACCTCGACATTGAAGCGGTAATCGCCGGTCGCCGAATGCAGCACCAGCTTGCCTTCATCGCTGCAGGCAGCGAGCGGCAGCGCTACGGTGGCAATCGCTACCGCAACCGCGGCGCGGCGCAGCGCCGGGGCAAGGCCTTGGGCATGGAACATGATGGTGAATCCTAGTGGGAAGACGGTGCGTCGCCCCAACCATCGGGCCGGATTTCGGCGACCATAAGGCCCTTGGGGCCATTGCCGTAGCGCACCAGCACATATTGGCCCGGCCGCAATTCGGTGATGCCGAAGCGGCGCAGGGTTTCCATATGGACGAAAATATCGGGCGTACCCTCGCCGGCCGAGAGGAAGCCGAAGCCGCGGATGCGGTTGAACCACTTGACTTCGAGCCGGACCATGCCCGAGGTCGGCTCGACCACGACATGGGTGCGCGGGGCCGGCATCTGGGCGGGATGGCGGGCGGTCGATCCGTCCATGGAGACGATGCGGAAGGCCTGCAGGCCACCGGGGCGATTGAGCGCCTCGACAACGATGCGGGCGCCTTCATAGGCAGTCTGGTAGCCGTCGCGGCGCAGGCAGGTCACATGCAGCAGGACATCGGGCATGCCATTGTCGGGCACGATGAAACCGAAGCCCTTGCCGGCGTCGAACCATTTGATAGCGCCGGAAACCTCGATCGTCGTGTCATGCCCGGCATCCGACGACAGCATGTCATCGTGGCCAGCCGGCCCTGTCTCCCCCGACAGGCCCGTGCCTTCTTCGCCTTCGCCAGTGAACTTGGCCCCCATGCTCCCCAAAGCCCTTTTTACTCGCCTCGCTGCCGCGAGGTACTCCACAAGACAGGAGGACACTGTGTCCGATTCAAAAGCAATTGTTAAGACTCTGTTTGGAATTGCGGCGCAAGCCGGCGCTTGGTAGGCCAGCTGCAACAATTTCGCCAAAGGAGACAGCCCCATGAAATACCTGCACACCATGGTCCGGGTGACCGATGTCGAAGCCAGCCTGCGCTTTTATTGCGAGGGCCTGGGGCTGGAAGAGGTGCGGCGGAGCGAGAACGAGAAAGGTCGCTATACGCTGATTTTCTTGGCTGCGCCGGGCGATTCGGGCGGCGAGGTGGAACTGACCTATAACTGGGACCCCGAGGAGTATACGGGCGGGCGCAATTTCGGGCACCTGGCCTATCGGACGCAGGATATCTACAAGCTCTGCCAGCATCTTAGCGATATGGGGATCACCATCAACCGGCCGCCACGCGACGGGCATATGGCCTTTGTGCGCTCGCCGGACGAGATTTCGGTGGAGCTGATCCAGGACGGATCGCTGCCGCCGCAGGAGCCGTGGCTGTCGATGCCGAACAGTGGCAAATGGTAGCTATCGGTTAGCGTACTGTTAGCATCGACGGAAACGATGCGGTGAAATTCGTTAACCGTTTTGCTTAGCCGGCGGTTAGCAAAACCGATCGTATTTTAGCGACTTCACAGAACGGACCATTGCCTGTTGCGCAAGCGCAACAGGGGTCTTTCGGAAGCCGCCATGCAGACCAAAACCCGCTCCATCGCCGCCCTGGTCGTTACGGCCCTCGCGTTAGCAGCTTGTGCCCCCATGGCGATGTTCGCCAGCTCCAGCGGCTCGGGCTATGCCGGCAAACGCAGCGACTGGGGCACGTTCGTCTCCAGCCGCGAGGTCAATGCGCTCTGCATTTCGCCCAAGCTGCGCTTCCTCATCTGGGAATTCGAGGGCCATTTCGGCAAGAAGGTCATCATGAATTCCGGCTATCGCGACGGACAGCATAACAGCGCGGCGGGCGGCGCGGACAATTCCTACCACACCAAATGCATGGCGGCCGATTTCTACATTCCGGGCGTCGACAAGGGCCAACTCATCGCCTTCGCCATGCAGACCGGCAGCGTCGGCGGGCTGGGCTGCTATCCGGGCAAGAGCTTCATCCATGTCGATGTGCGCGACCGGCCGCGCGGCTATAAGCGGCCGGTGACGTTCTCGGGGTGTTAAAAACATCCACAGGGGCTTGCACTTAACAAATCCCCCAACTATACGGTCGACCAGCGCTTAAGCGCCCTTCGTCTATCGGTTAGGACGGCACCCTTTCACGGTGCAGAGAGGGGTTCGACTCCCCTAGGGCGTACCATTCCCCCTTGCTGGCGGGGAAGCTGACAGCTAGCATCGAGTTCCTTGCTCCGCGCCCATCGTCTAGCGGTCAGGACACCGCCCTCTCACGGCGGGAACAGGGGTTCGATTCCCCTTGGGCGTACCAGGATTTCTTCTTCCCCCTACTCGAGGCCGTCGCCGGCATGTTGCCGAATGCGCATGGCCATGACCTGCGCTTGCCGCGCGCCGGGCGGGTGCAGCTAGAGGTTGTTGAGGTTGAGGCGGGCGATCAGCGGCAGCAACTGGTCGCGGGCATGGGTGCGATGGAGGCGCGCGGCGACGCTGGCGGTTTCAGGAATCGCCGGCGGCGATGGCCGCGATGAGCGTGCGATGCTCCTGGCCCGAGGTGACAGGCAGCGGGCGCAGATTGAGCGTGAACATGCGCGCACGGTGCAACTGGTCCTTCACAGTGCCGACAATCCTTTGCAGGCGCCGGTTGCCGCAATTGGCCACGAGAAGGTCGTGGAAGGCTTCGTCGGCGACGGCCCACTGCTTGAGGTCTTCGCCTTCGAGCGCCCTTTGCATGGCTGAGGTCTGCGCTTCAAGCGCCGCGACCAGCTTGCGCCTTTCCTCGCTGCCAAATTGCGCCAGACGGGCGGCCGCCGCCCCTTCCAGGGCGATGATGACGTCATAGATTTCCTGCACATCTTCAGAAGTCAGGCCGCGCACCAGGATGCCGCGCCGTGGCTGAATGCGGACCAGCCCCTCCTCCTGCAGGCGGGCCATGGCTTCGTGAACCGGGGTGCGGCTCATATCGAGGCGCTTGGCTATGTCCACCTCGGCAGCCTGGAAGCCGGGAGGAAAGACGTTATCCAGGATGGCCCGCTTGATTTCGGCATAGGCCAGATCGACCAGATTCTGCTTGCCGTCATCCGCCTCGACATCCGGCTCGACGGATAGACGCGGTGGGTTGTGCGGGGCCGACGACGACTGAAGTTGTTGGGTAGAACGCATGATGCCTCTCATTACGCCGCCAGCCTAGCGTGCCGATTTCCGGTTGACAAACGGTAGCGCACATCCTCACATTTATTCTTGCATGCAAGATAACATACATAGACATGCTGCAAGGGAGGAATTCCATGATCACCAAAATAGCGGCCACCGTGGCCCTGATGGCTGGCCTCAGCGTCTCGACGCTGGCAATGGCGCAGGACTTTCCCGACCATCCGATCACCATCCTGGTGCCGGCCGCGGCGGGCGGTCCCAGCGACACGGTGGCGCGCCTGGTGGCGGATGCGCTGGGCAAGGAACTCGGCCAGCAGGTGCTGGTGCAGAATCAGGGCGGCGCGGGCGGCTCGCTGGGCTCGGGCGCCGTCGCCGAGGCTGAGCCCGACGGCTATACGCTGCTGCTCTATCATATCGGGGTGGCGACCTTTGCCGCCCTGTACCCTGCCCTGCCCTATGTTCCAGCCGATTTCACGTCGGTGGGCCTGATTACCGAAGTGCCCATGACGATCGTCGGCCGCAATGACCTGCCGCCGGCCGATATCACTGAACTGCTCGCCTATCTCAAGGACAATGCCGATCAGGTCACCTTCGGCACGGCGGGGGTTGGCGCGGTGTCCCACCTGTGCGGCATGCTGTTGGAAGAGGCTATCGGCACCACGCTGACCAATGTGCCCTATAAGGGGTCGGGGCCAGCCATGACCGACCTGATCGGAGGCCGCATCGACCTGATGTGCGACCAGACCACCAATACCACTACCCAGATCAAGGCCGGCGAAATCAAGCCCTATGCGGTGACCACGCGTGAGCGCATTGCAGTCTTGCCGGACCTGCCCACCCTGGCCGAAAGCGGCCTCGACGGCTTCGAGGTTTCCGCCTGGCATGCTCTGTGGGCGCCCGCCGGAACGCCGGAAGATATCAGGCTGAAGCTGCCGGCGGCGCTGCAGGTTGCCCTGACGGACCCCACGCTGATCGAGCGCTTTGCCGGACTGGGCACCGCGCCGGTGCCCGCCGAGATGGCGACGCCCGCGGCGCTGGACGAGCGCTTCAAGAGCGAGCTGGAGCGCCTGGGCGCACTGATCGCCACGCTGCCCCAAAACTGACCTCCCCGGGCGCGGCGCTGTTGCCGCGCCCACCTTCTTCATACGGATATCATCATGCGCGAATATCGTATCGCCGCCATCCCGGCCGACGGCATCGGCCCTGAAGTCATCGCCGCCGGCCTACAGGTGCTCGAAACCCTGGAAAAGCGCGTCGGCGATTTCAAAATCCACACCCAGACCTTCGACTGGGGTTCGGACTATTATAAGCGTCACGGCGCGATGATGCCGGCGGACGGCATCGAAACGCTCAAGCCGTTCGATGCCATTTTCTTCGGGGCGGTCGGGGCGCCCGACGTGCCGGACCACATCACGCTGTGGGGCCTGCGGTTGCCGATCTGCCAAGGCTTTGATCAATATGCGAATGTGCGGCCAACGCGCATCCTGCCCGGCATCCAGTCGCCACTGGCCAATGTCGGCACTGGCGATCTCGACTGGGTCATCATCCGGGAAAATTCGGAAGGCGAATATTCCGGCCATGGCGGGCGGGCACATCGCGGCCTGCCCGAGGAAGTGGGCACCGAAGTCGCCATCTTTACCCGTGTGGGGGTGACGCGCATCATGCGCTACGCCTTCCGCATGGCCCAGTCGCGGCCGCGCAAGCTGCTGACCGTGGTCACCAAATCCAATGCGCAGCGCCACGGCATGGTGATGTGGGACGAGATTGCCGCCGAGGTATCGAAGGAATTTCCCGATGTCACCTGGGACAAGATGCTGGTCGACGCCATGACCGTGCGCATGACGCTCAAGCCACAGAGCCTCGACACCATTGTCGCCACCAATCTGCATGCCGACATCCTGTCGGACCTGGCTGGCGCACTGGCTGGCAGCCTGGGGGTTGCCCCGACGGCTAATATCGACCCGGAACGGCGCTTTCCCTCGATGTTCGAGCCCATCCACGGTTCGGCCTTCGATATCACCGGCAAGGGCATCGCCAACCCGGTCGCCACGTTCTGGACGGCAGCGCAGATGCTCGAGCATCTCGGCGAAGCCAAGGCGGCCAGGGTGCTGATGAATGCCGTGGAGCGCGTCACCGGCGAAGGCGTGCTGACGCCGGATGTCGGCGGCACAGCCACAACGCGCGACGTGACCGAGGCGGTGTGCCGGGCGATCGAGGGCGCCAACATCATCTAGTGCGGTCAGCCGATGCTGGCCTGCAAATGCCGGTTTTCACGGCACTATCGGACTCGTGGAGAGAACCCCTCACCCGGTTTTCCGCTGAACGCGGAAAACCACCCTCTCCCGCAAGGGGCGAGGGGTGGCTCCACTCCGGAGGATGACAAGCGTCAGGCCAGGACCCCTGCCCCGACATGATGCCGGCCGATGGGGATGATCATGGGGGTGTCGGAGATGGGGTCGATGACGACGCGTGAGGTCATGCCGAAGACGTTGGCGACAACGGCTTCGGTCATGACGTCGGCGGGGCGGCCTTCGGCGACCAGTTGGCCGGCTTTCATGGCGACGATGTGGTCGGCGTAGCGGCAGGCGAGGTTGAGGTCGTGGAGGACCACGA
Organism: Devosia ginsengisoli; assembly: GCF_007859655.1. Classification (NCBI taxonomy): domain Bacteria; kingdom Pseudomonadati; phylum Pseudomonadota; class Alphaproteobacteria; order Hyphomicrobiales; family Devosiaceae; genus Devosia; species Devosia ginsengisoli. The sequence continues at coordinate 862,075 of NZ_CP042304.1, read as the reverse complement.
CGACGGTGCGGCCGGCATGCTTGACCAGGTCGGTGAGGAGGTCGAGGACTTCGACCTGGTGGTTGATGTCGAGGAAGGTGGTGGGTTCGTCGAGCAGCAGGACGTCGGTCTGCTGGGCCAGGGCCATGGCGATCCAGACGCGCTGGCGCTGGCCGCCGGAGAGTTCATCCACCGGGCGGTCGGCCAGGTCGAGCGTGTTGGTGGCGGTGAGGGCTTCGGCAACGGCGGCATCATCCTCCGGGGTCCAGCGGCGGAACCAGCCCTGATGGGGATAGCGGCCGCGACCGACCAGATCGGCGACGACGATGGCATCGGGGGCGATGGGGGATTGCGGTAGGACGCCGAGGATGGTGGCGACTTCGCGGGTCGGCATCTGGTGGATGGGCTTGCCATCGAGATAGACGGCGCCGCGGGTGGGCGCGAGCAGGCGCGCCAGACCCCGGAGGACGGTGGACTTGCCGCAGGCATTGGCGCCGACGATGACCGTGAGCTTGCCGGGCGGGATGGTGAGGCTGAGGTCGTCCACGACCTTGCGCTCGCCATAGCCGAGATCCATGCCGGCGGCGAGAAGCTGGTGGTTCGTGGTCATTTCACAATCCTCTCGAAGGCCTCATGGTGAGCTTGTCGAACCATGCGGACGGGCGCGCCGCCGGTGCCACGCCCTCGTGGTTCGACAAGCTCACCATGAGGTCTACTTGAGATGCGGGGGTGGAGTACCATCAGTTCACCTTACCGGCCCGGTTGGAGACGACCAGCAGCCAGAGCAGGAAGCCGGCGCCGAAGATGCCGGTGACGACGCCGACGGGGAGTTGGACGGCAGGAAGGGCGTGCTGGGCGACGAGGTCCGAGCCGAGCATGACCAGGGCGCCGACGAGAGCGGCCTGCACAAAGCCCTTGCCCGCGCCTGACAGCAGGTTGCGGGCGATGGGGCCGGCGACGAAGGCGACGAAGGTGACCGGGCCGACCGCAGCAGTGGCGAAGGCGGCATAGGCCACGGCGACCAGCATGAGGCCCAGCCGCACGGCTTCGACGCGGGCGCCGAGGGCGGTGGCGGTATCGTCGCCCAATTGCATGGCATCGAGCGTGCGAACCAGCAGCACGGTGACGGGGAGCAGCAGCGCCAGGGCAATGGCGAGGCCGATAATATCGCCGCTATTGGAGGCGTTGAGGCTGCCGACGAGCCAGCCAAGGGCCTTCTGCACCTCGAAGAGGCGGGCGCGGGTGAACAGGTAGGACATGACTGATGCCATCATGGCGGCCATGCCGATGCCGATCAGCACGACGCGATAGGCCGTGACGCCGCCGCGCCAGGACAGGGCATAGATGACGAGCGCAGTGACGATGGCGCCGACCAGGGCGCCCAGCGAAACAAGGATGCCGGAGAAGCCCAGGATGATGATGCAGAACACGGCCGAGGCGCTGGCGCCATGGGAAATGCCGATAATATCGGGGCTAGCCAAGGGGTTACGCAGAAGCGTTTGGAAAATGATTCCGCTGAGGGCGAAGGATATTCCGGTCAGAACGGCCAGGGTGGCGCGGGGCAGACGGACATTGAGCACGATGAAATCGACGCCCCTGTCGGTCAGGCCGGTGATGGGCGAGAGCAGCGAGCGCAGCACCTCGCCCGGCGGCACGTAGTAATCGCCGAGATAGAGGGCGGCGGCGAAAGTCAGCGCCAGGAGGACCAGCAGCGCCAGCGTGACCGTGCGGCGGCGGGTGGCGAGGCGGTGGCGGATGTGGCGGACGGTGCCTGTTGCGTCGAGCGCGGTCATCAGAGGCTGGCCAGCTTGCGGCGGCGGACCAGCGCGATGAAGAAGGGCGCGCCGAGAAAGGCGGTGACAATGCCCACCTGCACCTCGCCCGGCGGGGCGATGACGCGGCCGATGACATCGGCGCCAAGCAGCAATATGGGTGCCAGCAGCATGGAATAGGGCAGAATCCAGCGGTAGTTGGGGCCGGTCATGGCGCGGGCGACGTGGGGCACGGTGAGGCCGACAAAGGCGATGGGACCGGCAGCGGCAGTGGCGCCGCCGGCCAGAATGACCGCCGCGAGGCCGGCTATGGCACGGGAGCGGCCGACATTCTGCCCGAGGGAGCGGGCGACGTCCTCGCCCATGGAGAGGCCATCGAGCATGCGGCCGGTGGCGAGGGCCAGGACGATGCCGACGGCGAGGAAGGGGGCGACCTGGATGAAGATTTCCATATCGCGGCCGACGAGCGAACCGACCTGCCAGAAGCGGATTTCATCGAGCGTGCGCGGGCTGGTGAGCAGGATGGCATTGGTGACCGACTGCATGGCGGCCGTCATCGCCGCGCCGGCCAAAGCCAGCTTGATGGGGGTGGCGCCTTCGCGGCCGAGCGAGGCCACGGCATAGACCACCAGCATGGCGACGCCAGCGCCGATAAAGGCCAGCCAGACATAGGCGCTGAGCTGGGTGATGCCGAAGACAGCAACGCCGAGCACGACGAAGACGGCGGCGCCGGAGTGGATGCCGAGAATGGACGGATCGGCCAGGGGATTGCGGGTGGCTCCCTGGAGGACTGCGCCGGACAGGCCGAGGGCGGCGCCGACGGCCAGGCCGATGGCGGTGCGCGGCAGGCGGAGATCCCAGATGATGCGGTGATCGGTGGAATCTGGGTCGAAGGCGGTTAGCGCCGTCCACACCGTTTCGAGCGTGATCGGGCGGGCGCCGACGGTGATGGAGAAGAAGGCGACCAGCAGCAAAGCCACGGCAAGGCAAAGGAGGCCGAGCGCAAGCGCGGCCCCCCTGGTCCTGACGACGCCTGCCGGTGTGTCGGGCATCAGTCGCCCAGGTTCTCGTCGGCGGCGTTGATGGCTGCGGTGATCTTGTCGAGCTCGCCGGCATAGGCGTGGTAGCTGCGTAGCCAGAAGGCCGGCCAGTCGGTGACGGCGCCGGCTTCGGCGGCCTTCATCAGGGTCCAGGTGGGCTGGGCCAGAGCGGTTTCCATGGTGGCGGGCGAGCGATTGTCGACCAGGATCAGATCGGGCTGGTACTTGTCGGTGTTTTCCCAGGAGAGGGTTTCCCAATAGCCGCGGTCATCGGCGACTTCGGGATCGATGAGGTTGAGGCCCCAGGCGTGGAAATCCATCAGCTCGGCGGCGCCGGCGGTGGCGGCGACATAGAGTGCGTCGGTGCCGGCCCAGACGGCGAGCGCGGTGAGATCAGGCTTGGCTGCGGTGGCGGCCTCGAAGGCGGCTTTCGCGGCGGCGAAGGCGGCCTTGTCGGCGGCGATGGAGGGCTCGTCGAGATCGGCGCCGAGGCTGGTGGCGATGGTTTCGTAATCCTCGATGAGGGCGAGGATGGAATCGCCATTGGTGGGGCCGGTGATGGGGGCGAGCGGGGTCAGCGCATTGACGACGTTTTCGCCACCGCTCCAGGCATTGTCGAGGGGCCAGTATTCGGCAATGACCAGATCGGGCTGCAGCGCGGCGGCCTTTTCGATATCGACCTCGCCCCAGGCCTGGCCGATGATCTCGATGCCCGTGAGGTCGAGGCCCTGCAGGGCCTTGGCATCGGCCAGGGGGCCATCGGCATAGATGCCGACCGGGCGGATGCCCAGCGGGATGAGGCCGGCCGCGGCGTCCTGGCTGGCGATGATGCGGGTGGGCACGGCGTCGAGGGTGACGGTGTTGCCCAGACTATCGGTGTAGGACCAGGGTTCGGCATGGGCCATGAGCGGGGTCAGGGCAAAGGCGGCGACGGCGAGGGAAAGCAGGGTCCTGGACGGCATTTTCGGCTCATGCGCTGGTGACGAAACTTGGCCGTTCCCTACGGGAGGTAAGTTGATTGGTCAAGTCATGTTTAGCGCAAGGGAGTGTGGGACGACTGGCACCCTGAGGGGATGCCTATTCTGGATGTCTGGGTGCTTTCCCTTCTCCCCTCGTGGGAGAAGGTGCCCGAAGGGCGGATGAGGGGGCGCCGGGCTGTCCGTTGGCAGTGAAGCATGGGATGGCGCAGCCCCCTCACCCGGAAATCCGCTGGACGCGGATTTCCACCCTCTCCCACGAGGGGAGAGGGTAAGGCCTGCGCTTCAGGTCTACACTCCCTAACATGAGGGCCGCAGAGCGGCGGTCAGGCCGGTTTGCGGTATTGGTAGATGCCGACGTCGATGGAGCCTTCGGTGAAGCCGGCTTCGCAATAGGAGAGGTAGTAGACCCACTTGCGTTTGAATTCTTCGTCGTAGCCGAGCGGGGCGATCATGGGCCAGCGCTCGAGGAAGCGTTCGCGCCAGAGCTTGAGGGTGCGGGCATAGGAGAGGCGGAAGGTTTCGACGTTTTCGAGCACCAGATTGTACTTGTCGCCGAAGTCTTTCATCACCGTCTTGGTCAGCAGCATGCCGCCGGGGAAGATGTAGCGCTGGATGAAATCGGGGCCGCTCTTGTAGCCGTCGAAATCCTCTTCGCGGATGGTGATGGCCTGGATGGCGGCAGTGCCGCCGGGCTTGAGGCGGTCGTGGATGGTCTGGAAATAGCTCGGCCAGTTGTCCTCGCCGACGGCCTCGATCATCTCGATGGAGCCGATATGGTCGAACTGGCCTTCGGTGTGGCGATAATCCTCGAAGACCAGGGTGGCGAATTTGTCGAGGCCCTGGCGCGCCAGGCGTTCGAGGCCGAATTTGAGCTGTTCGGCGGAGAGGGTAATGCCGCGCAGGTGGGCCTTGTAGTCGCGGGCGACGGTTTCGGCGAAACCACCCCAACCACAGCCGATTTCGAGCACGGAGGAGCCCTCGGTGATGCCGGCCATGTCGGCGACGCGGCGGTATTTGGCGAGTTGGGCTTCTTCGAGGCTCTGGTCGCCGGAGGTGAAGACCGCCGAGGAATAGGTCATCGAGGGGTCGAGCCACTGGCCGTAGAAATCGTTGCCGAGGTCATAGTGCTCGGCGATGTTCTTCTTGGAGCCTTCGAGCGTGTTGCGGCGCGCCAGGTGGTAATGCAGGTCGCCGGCGGCCTTGCGGAAAAAGCCGGGATTGGCGCTTTCGAACATGTCGCGGTTCTGCAGGAAGAAGCGGAACAGGGCCGTGAGGTCGTCCACTTCGATATCGCCATTCATGTAGGCGGCGGCAAAACCCACGGTGCCGCGCTGCATGGCCTCGGTGAGGACGCGGAAATTTCTGAGGCGCAGCACGGCGTGTTCGCCGGTCGCCGGATTGCCGACCGTGCGGGTGCGGCCATTGGGGAAAATGACAGTCAGCGCGCCATGGCTGGGCTTGCCGATCATGGTCACGCCGATACGCTCGACGGCCCAGGAGGCAAACCGGGTCCACAGGGTTGCGCCGGTATCGGTGGAATTTTCTGCTAGGGACTTCGTCATCGGGCCGCTTGATCCAAATTACTAAACCTGGCGACAGCATCCGAGCTGTCGTCTCAATGCGCGTGTCGGCGGCACACCCTTGAGCGGAAAACAGCGCCTCCAGGGTCTGCCTGAAGCCAGTTTATCCGCCATAAGGGGATATGCAAGCAGCAGTTTCTGCGATTTCACCCCTTGGGGCGGGCCAGATCGGTAAGGCGGAGCTGCACCTGCTCGCGGCCCTGATAGTGATCGATGGAGAGCGCGCCGGCGAAGTGGAACGCCGAATCGCCATCGCGCAGCAGGGCATCGCCAATGGCCGTGCTGGCGGCGCGGAAGGCGATGGCCTTGAGGCGGGCGCCATCCTCGGAGGCCAGGGTGAAACTGACATGGCCGCCCTTGCCGACGACCTGGGCGAAGCGGGCGCGATGGGCGGGAAAGGCGAAGACCGGGCCGGGATTGCCTGATCCATAAGGCCCTGCCCGCTCCAGATCATGCACCAGATCGAGGCTGGCGCCGCGCGCTGTCAGTGCCGCATCGATGGAGAGCGCGGTGGCGGCGCGGGCGGCGGTGACATCGACCGAGAGCGCCCCGGCGAGGAAGGAGCGGAACGGGCCGAGCTGGCCCGGCTTGATGGTGACGCCGGCCGCCATGGCATGGCCGCCACCCTTGGCGACGAGGCCGAGTTCTACCGCCTCGATGACGGCGCGGCCGAGATCGACGCCGGGCATGGAGCGACCCGAGCCGGTGCCCGTGCCATCGGGGCCGAGGGCGATGGCGAAGGTGGGGCGCTCGAAGCGTTCGCGCAGGCGGGCGGCGATGAGGCCGGCAACGCCGGGATGCCAATTGGCTGAAGCGAGGACGAGGACCGGCGGCCCCTCCCCGCTGCCGATTTCCATTTCGGCGACGGCGGCGGCTTCCTCCACAGCCTCGACCTCGATGCGCTGGCGCTCCGCATTGAGTTCGTCGAGCCGGGCGGCGATGGCGAGGGCGTGGTGTTCATCGTCCACGGTCAGCAGTTCAGTGCCCATGGCGGCATTGCCGATGCGGCCGCCGGCATTGATGCGCGGGCCGATGAGGAAGCCGAGATGATAGGGATTGAGCGGGCCGCTGAGCCGGGCGGCGAGCGCCAGGGCGGCAATGCCCTTGTTGTCGCCGCGGCGGGCGACTTCGAGGCCGCGGACGACGAAGGCGCGGTTGAGGCCGGTGAGCGGGACGACATCGCAGATGGTGGCAAGCGCCACGAGGTCGAGCAGTTTCAGCAGGTCCGGCAGACCGGTGTCGCCGCGGTTACGCAAGGCGCGGTTGACGGCGACCAGCACCATGAAGGTGACGCCGGCGGCACAGAGATAGCCGAGGCCGGAAATATCGTCGGGGCGGTTGGGATTGACCAGAGCGGTGGCGTCGGGGAGCTCGTGGTCGCTGAGGTGGTGGTCAATGACCAGCACATCGGCGCCCCTCTGCCGCGCATGGGCGATGGGGCCGTCGCTGGTGGTGCCGCAATCGAGGGTGATGATGAGGGTGGCACCGGAATCGATCAGCTTGTCCATGGCCGCGATATTGGGGCCATAGCCTTCGAAAATGCGGTCGGGGATGTGGACCTGCGGCTCGATGCCGAAATGGCGCAGGTATCTGGCCATGAGGGCGCAGGAACAGGCGCCGTCGACATCGTAATCGCCGAAGAGGGCAATGGCCTCGTTGTCTGATATGGCCTTGGCGAGGCGCTCGGCCAGGGCATCCATGGCGGTCAGCGTCGAGGGATCGGGCATGAGGCCGCGAATGGTGGGCTCGAGCCAGGTGGCGGCTTCATCGAGGCTCACGCCGCGGGCGGCGATGATGCGGGCGAGGATTTCGGAGATGCCGGCGCGCTGGGCGATGGCGGTGGCCGTACGGGTGGTGGCGGCATCGAGCCGGTCGATCCAGGCGCGGCCGGTGACCGAGCGGGTGACGTCAAGGAAAGGGCGCGGCGCGTCGAGCATGAGGGAGAGGTAGGCGATTTGGGAGGTGGTGGGAAGAGGAAGAGTACCCCCTCCTAGCCTCCCCCTGAAAAGGGGGAGGAATCCGGCCGGTGTGTTTGGCAGGCAACGAGTTCCCCTTCTCCCCTTGCGGGAGAAGGTGCCCGAAGGGCGGATGAGGGGTCGCTTTCACGGGCGGTGAAGCATGGGAGGGCGCCTGCCATTCGCGCATAGCGCTCATGGCCTTCTCGCCTAAAATCGCTCCACTGGAGCGATTTTGCCTTCGGCCGGTTCGAAGCCCCTCACCCGTAATTTCTTCTGAACGAAGAAATTACCCCCTCTCCCGCAAGGGGCGAGGGGTGGCTCCACTCTTGGGCGAGCGGTATCTGCCACGCCCTCGTGGTTCGACAAGCTCACCGTTAGGGCTACTCGCCGCTTTACCGTGCGTGCTGCGCCTTGATCCAGCGAACGGTCTGGCTCCAGGAGCGCATGACGATGGTGCTGGTTTGCACCGCGTTGCGGCGGAGGCGGATGCCTTCCAGCAAGGTGCCGTCGGTGACGCCGGTGGCGGCGACGAGGACGTCGCCCGCAGCCAGATCGGTGACATCGTAGATGCGGTTGGGGTCGGTAATGCCCATGGCCACAGCGCGGTCGCGCTTGGGCGGGGTGTCGAGGATGAGCTTGCCCTGCATCTGGCCGCCAATGCAGCGGAGAGCGGCAGCGGCGAGGACGCCTTCGGGGGCGCCGCCGGAGCCGAGATAGATATCGATGCCGGTATCCTCGGTATTGACCGCGTGGATGACGCCGGCAATGTCGCCGTCGCTGATGAGCTTGACGGCGACGCCAGTGGTGCGCAGCTCCTCGATGAGGGCGGCGTGGCGCGGGCGATCGAGCACGATGGCGGTGATTTCGCTTAGCGGCACGCCCTTGGCCTTGGCGAGCGCCTTGACGTTTTCGGTGGCCGTCCAGTCGATATGGACGGTGCCGGGCGCGTATTCGGCGCCGATGGCGATCTTGTGCATATAGACGTTGCGGGCGACGTTGAGCAGGCCACCGCGCTCGGCCATGGCCAGCACGACGATGGAATCGGGCTGGTTCTTGGCGCAGAGGGTGACGCCTTCGAGCGGATCGACGGCAATATCGACCTCAGGCCCCTGCCCAGCGCCGACGGATTGGCCGATATAGAGATTGTCGACCTCGCCGGCTTCGCCTTCGCCGATGACGATGCGGCCGGAAATGGCGACGCGGTCGAGCTCGGCCTTCATGGCGAGCACGGCGGCTTCGTCGGCCGCCTGCTCATTGCCCTTGCCGCGCCATTCGGCAGCGGCGATGGCAGCGCGCTCAGTGACGCGCACCAGTTCCAGCGCCAGGCTGCGATGCAGGTTGGCGGGGGTTTTTTCGCCCTCGACCTTCGAAAGTCTCATATTTCCTCCCGGGCCTGACTTGCCCCGGGTGGGGATATCAGAGCGTTTCGATCCGGATCAATTGCGGTTCACCGACGATAAACCCGTCGGCGGCGATCTGCGCAAGCGATTCACGCACGGACGATTCCAAAGTCTGCTGGGTGATCATCACCACGGTGCGGGTGGGCGAGCCATCCGGCGCGACGGCTTTAGCGCCCAAATCGGACCGCTGGATGACGGAATCGATGGAAATGCCACGTTCGCCCATGCGGGTGGAGATGGCGGCCAGGGCGCCGGGCACATCCTTGGCATTGAGGCGGATATAATAGCCACCATCATGCGCGCGGTTGGGGGCCTGTTTATAGGGCAGCAGCTCGTGGCTGGGTACGCCCAGAGGCGGCACGCGGGTGCCGCGGGCGATGTCGAGAATATCAGACAGCACCGAGGAGGCGGTGGGTGGGCCGCCGGCGCCGGGGCCGGCCAGCAGCAGTTCGTGCACGTGGTCGGTTTCGAGCGCCACGGCATTCATCACGCCATCGACGCCGGCAATGGCCGAGCCCTTGGGCACGAAAGTGGGGTGCACGCGCTGCTCGATGCCCTGATCGGTGCGCTGGGCGATGCCGAGCAGCTTGATCTTGTAGCCGAGTTCGGCGGCGACCTTGATATCGTGCTGGGTGATGCGGGAAATGCCTTCCACGCGGATCTCGTTGGGCGCGATCTCGTAGCCGAAGCAGAGCGTGGCGAGAATGGAGAGCTTGTGGGCGGTGTCGAAGCCTTCGACGTCGAAAGTGGGGTCGGCTTCGGCATAGCCCAGGGCCTGCGCGTCCTTGAGGCAGTCGGCGAAACTGATGTCCTCATTGCCCATGCGGGTGAGGATGTAATTGCAGGTGCCGTTCATGATGCCGAAGACCTTGGCGATGCGGGCCGAACCCAGGCCCTCGCGCAGGGTCTTGATGACGGGGATGCCGCCGGCCACGGCGGCCTCGAAGCCGAGCTGGGCGCCGGATTCCTCGGCGAGGCGAGCAAGGGTCACGCCGTGCTTGGCGAGCAGCGCCTTGTTGGCAGTGACGACGGGGCGGCCGATTTCGAGGGCAGCTTTCACAGCAGCAAAAGCGGGGCCGTCTTCGCCGCCGATCAGTTCGACGAAGAGATCGATGCCGTCGGACTTGGCGAGGGCGACCGGATCGTCGAACCAGTCGAGCCCGGAAATATCAATGCCGCGGTCGCGGGATCGCGAGCGCGCGGCAACAGCCGTCACGACGAGCTGGCGCCCTAGCTTTCGCGTGAGGTCGGCGGCGTCCTTCTGCAGGATGCGGACCAGGGTGGCGCCGACATTGCCGAGGCCGGCGACGCCGACGCGCAGGGGCGTCTGGGTTTCGCCATCGCCGAAATCCTGCATGGCCTTGAGGATACGCGTGCGGGTATCGGAGCGCGGCTCGCGGCCCTCGCGCAAGTCGAAGACGAACAGCGGATCGCCCGCGACGGTGCGGCCGAACCGTGTCGGCGTCCAGCCACGGGCGGAGATGAAGGTTTCGACGGCTTGGCGGAAGGAAGCAATATCACTCATGGTGGCGCCATGTGCATAGGAATATGCCTAGTCGTCAATAGGAGTTTGATGGAAAAGTCAGCGGCTTGTGTGGGTTGCGGGCCGAAGATGCGACTCGGCTTGCCCTTCATTCGCCGCTACCACGATGTCATCCCGGCCTTGAGTCGGGATCGCCATAACAGCCGCCAGATCGTCCCGCCGATCGCCACACCTCGCGGCTGTGGCCTGATCTCGAGATGGGCCCAGGCTCAAGGCCGGGGTGACACCGTGAGTGCGGGAAGAGAGTGCCCTGCCCCTGCCTACTTCCCGGCCGCCTTCGCCGCGTCGGCGATCAGCTTGATGTATTGGGGAAAGCCCCACCTGATCGAGAGCGCGGTGGGCGGGGAGACTGAATTGATCAGTTCGGCGCCCACGACATGGGCGACGGCGCCGGATTTGACCTGAGGCTGCAGGGCGACGAGGGAATTGGCGAAGAAGGCGGCGTCGGTTTCGGGGGTCTCGAAATAGGAGATCAGGATGTCGCTGGTGAGGCGGTCGAAGGTTTCGAAGCTCAGCGAATAGAAGAAGCTTTCGCCCTGGGCCAGTTCGGTGACGCTGGGGGCGAGGACCATGCCGAGATCTTCGAGGAAGCTCATGCGCGGATCGAGCCCGGCATAGACGGCGACTTCGCCATTATATTCGGCAATGCCGGCGAAGGTGGCACCCTGCACTTCGGGATATTTTGCGGTTTCGTCGGCCATGAACTGTTCGAGTTCGGCGACGAGGGCTTCGGCTTCGGCACCCTTGCCGATGGCCTTGCCCGAGGTGGTGATGACCTCCTGCCAGGCGGTGCTCCAGGGCAGTTCGGGATAGGCGACGACGGGGGCGATGCCGCTGAGGGTATTGTATTCGTCCTCGGTCAGGCCGGAATAGACGGCGATGATGAGATCGGGCTGGAGGGCGGCGACGGCTTCTATCGGGACGTCATTGCCCGCCGGCAGGATGGTGGGGAATGTGCCGCCCAGCGCGGCCACGGCATCCTTGTCCCAGCCCAGGGCGCCGTTTTCGTCGCCGCCATAGGCGAAGTACGGAATGCCGACCGGGACTTCGCCCAGCGCCAGCACGGCATCCTGGCTGGCCCAGCCCCAGGTGACGATGCGCTGCGGCTTGGCGGGAATGGTGGTTTCGCCGAAGGCGTGAGCGATGGTGACGGGGAAGGTCTGCGCCTGCGCGGCGGTGGCAAAGCCGGCTGTTGCCAGGATGGCGGCGGCCATGGCGGATCTGACGAGATGATTCATGATAGTCTTCCAGGGATTTGGAACATCAGGGCTTTTCGGCGGCTTCGGCAGCGGCGCCGACGGCGGAGACCAGATCGGGCAAGGCCCAGCGCAGGGACAGCGGCGTGACCGCACCGCCCACGGCCATAGTGGTGGAGGCACCATCGACCAAGACGAGAGCGCCCTTTTCGACCTGCGGCGCGCGGGCAGCGAAGGGCTGGGCGAAGAACGCTTCGGAACTGTCCATGAAGGCGACGAGAATATCGGCATCGAGCGAGGCGAGGTTTTCGTAGCTCAGCAGGTAGTTGAAGGCAGCGGGATCGCTGTTGTCGAGTTCGGGGGCGGGCAGCAGGCCGAAGGACAGCAGCAGCTTGGTGCGCGGGTCGATGGCCTTGCGGATGGAGATGGAGCCTTCGCCGCTATCGACGAAGTTGATGACGGTCTTGCCGGCAATGGCGGGGTATTTGGCGACCTCGTCGGCGATGAACTGCTCGGTGTCGGCGATGAGCTGGGCGGCTTCGCCGGGCTTGCCGAGGGCTTCACCGGTCAGGCGGACCACGTCCTGCCAACTGGCGGTCCAACGGATTTCGGGGAAGACGACAGTGGGGGCGATCTGGCTCAGGCGGGCATATTCGGCTTCGGTGATGCCGGAATAGACGGCGATGATGACATCGGGGTCGAGCGCGGCGATGGCTTCGAAATTCGGGGTGCCGGCGCCATCGCCGAGAATTTCCGGCATGGGCTGGCCGCTCTGTTCGATCGCCGCGCGGGTCCAGGCCAGCAGGCCCTCGCCGTCGCCGCCATAGGTCATCGACGGGATGCCGACGGGCACGACGCCCAGGGCCAGCACCGCATCCTGCGTACCCCAGCCCCAGGTGACGACACGCTGCGGCGCGGCCTGGATGGTGGTGGTGCCATAGGCATGGTCCACGCTGACAGGGAAGGCCCGGGCGAAAGCGGCAGGGGTTGTGAAGGCCAGAGGAATGGCGACCAGGATTGTGTGGAGGAGCTTGGGCATGGGGGCACCTATCGAGGGAGGTGCCGCTCTATACGAAAGATGAGTATGTTTGTCATGTAATTATTTGCCGGACCTCCCGCAGGTCGTCCAGTTACGGGTAAATAACTGCCAGTCCAGAAGAAATAGACGTTTTGCAGAGCAGGAAGCGGCAATAAGTTGCTCATTTGACCTCGAATGATCGGCAGTAAATTGCCCATTGGCTGGCACCCCTCCCCGGTCGATAGCGCATTTCGGGCTGGCACGTCGTTTGCACTAGAGGCGCTGTCCACGGACGACCCGTGGAACCGAGGAGGAAGATATGACTACCAAAACTCTGCTCGCATCGCTGGCCCTGGCGACGGCCCTGACCGGCTGGAGTGCGTCGCCGCTGATGGCACAAGACCCGCGCGACGACTTCGACTGGCTCGATCGCATGAACCGGGCATCGGCCGTCATGTTGGCGGATCAGGGCGTTATCACGCCGGAGCAGGCGAAAACCATCGCCGACACAATCGAGCAGGTCTACGCGTTGTCGTCGGAGCCGGGCTTCTCCCGGTCTGGATACCATCTGGGCCTGGAGCCCTTGATGATCGAGATCGGTGGCGTCGATATATCCAGGCTTCACACCGGCCGCAGCACCATCGACATGGGGAGGAGCGGCCTGCGACTGCGTGAGCGGGACCTCTTGCTGTCGACATACGAACAGCTGATCAACACCCGTCAGGCTCTGCTCGACTATGCCGCGAAATATCCGAACGCCATCGTGCCCGGTTATACGCTCGGGGTGCAGGCGCAACCCATCTCGCTGGGACACTACCTCACCGCCTATGCCGGCGCATTTGAACGTCACGCCGACTATATCGAGCAGACCTATGACGTGGTCAACTATTCACCCATGGGGTCGGCAGCCATGGGGACGTCCAGCTATCCAATCGACCGCCAGCAACTGTCCGACCTCCTTGGCTTCACCGCACCGATCCGCAATTCGTTCGACTCGGTGCATCTGGCCACGCTGGAATCGGCCATGCATATTGTCGGCGTCACCTCGGCTATCGCCATGACGTCGAGCCAATTGTCCTCGGACCTGGAAAACCAGTTCCGCATGGTAAAGCCGTGGTTCACCTTCCCCTACGACCTGGACGGCGGCAGCAGCATCATGCCGCAAAAGCAAAATCCGGGTGGCGTCAACAGCACCCGCACCGGAGCCAGCGATGTGGTGGGAATTGGCGCCGCCTATATGTTCGACTCCATCAAGTCAGCGAGTGGCGACACCGACATGATCGGCGAGGAACCGATCGAGGCGCTGACGGCAACAACAGGGGTTCTCAAGCGCATAGAGGACATGTTCGAGGTTTTCGAGTTTCACGAAGATCGCGCGCTGGACGTTGTCCTTGGCGACTACGCTACGGCGACTGAGCTGGCCAATACCCTCCAGCGTGAAGCAAATATCCCCTTCCGGGAAGCTCATCACATCGCAGCCCTGGTCGTGAATTTCGGTCGAACCAACGATCTTCGCCCGATCGACATCACCTATGAAGACTTCAAGGCTGTCTATGCCGAAGCAGCCGAGGAATTGCAGTTGCCAGCTGAGCTGGCGCTGGGTGAGGAGAGCTTCCTGGCAGCCCTCAAGCCTCAGAACATGGTGGAGAAGAGCCAGGGTTTCGGCGGACCGCAATCCAGCGAAGTTGCCAGCATGATTGAGGAAATGAACAGTACCGTCGCGTCCGACAAGGCGTGGCTGGAACAGCAGCAGAGCGCGCTTGCAGAAGCCGATGCCAAGCTCGACGAAGCCTTCGCCGCACTCTTGAAATAGTGCAAGGCCTTCCCTTTCCTCACAAGAGAGGGAAGGCCAAACGCCCTACCCGACGAGCGGTACCACGTTCCCTGCCCCGCTCTTGGAGCCCAGCAGCTTCTTGATGTTGCGGGCGGCCTGGCGGATGCGCTGTTCGTTTTCGACGAAGGCGAGGCGGATATACTGGTCACCATATTCGCCGAAGCCGACGCCGGGGGCGACGCCGACGCCGGTTTCCTTGATCAGGAGCTTGGCGAATTCGAGCGAGCCCATATGGGCGAACTGGGCCGGGATCGGGGCCCAGGCGAACATCGTGGCTTTCGGGACCGGAATGTCCCAGCCGGAGCGGGCGAAGCTCTCGACCATGACGTCGCGGCGGTGCTTGTAGACCTTGCGCACTTCGTCGATGACATCGTCGCTGCCGTTGAGGGCGGCGGCGGCGGCAACCTGGATGGGGGTGAAGGCACCGTAATCGAGGTAGGATTTGACGCGGGCGAGGGCCGCGATCAGGCGCTCATTGCCGACGGCGAAGCCGACGCGCCAGCCGGGCATGGAATAGGTCTTGGACATGGAGGTGAATTCCACCGTTATGTCCATGGCGCCGGGGACCTGCAGCACGGAGGGCGGCGGGTCCTTCTCGTCGAAATAAATCTCGGAATAGGCGAGATCGGAGAGGATGAAGATGTCGTGCTCGCGGCAGTACTTGACCACCTCGGTGTAGAAATCGAGGCTGGCGGTATAGGCCGTGGGGTTGGCCGGATAGTTCAGCACCAGCGCGATGGGCTTGGGGATCGAGTGTCGCACGGCGCGATCGAGCGAGCGCATGAAATCTTCATTCGGATCGGCGGGCATGGAGCGGACGACGCCGCCACTCATGATGAAGCCGAAGGAATGGATGGGATAGGTCGGGTTGGGCACCAGCACCACATCGCCGGGGGCGGTGATGGCCGAGGCCATATTGGCGAAGCCTTCCTTGGAGCCCAAAGTGGCCACGACCTGGGTATCAGGATTGAGCTTCACGCCGAAGCGGCGGCCGTAATAGCTGGCCTGGGCCTTGCGCAGGCCGGGAATGCCGCGCGAGGTGGAATAGCGGTGGGTGCGGCCGTCCTTGACCGTTTCCTGCAGCTTTTCAACGATATGCTGCGGGGTGGGCATGTCGGGATTGCCCATGCCCAGATCGATCACGTCGACGCCTTCGGCGCGGGCCTTGGCCTTGAGCGGATCGATATGGGCGAAGACGTAAGGGGGAAGACGACGGATTTTGTGGAAGTCGGCGCTCATGATTTCCTCGACGGTCCTGCTGGGACCTGAAACTGGCCGCGACGCGCCCGGGGCGCCACGCCTCTGCTGTTAGAGGCGGATATTATCGCGGAATTGTGGTTGTGAACGGGTTAAGTGGCCCTTGGCAGGGGCCGGTCTCGTGTTCGGCTCTTCCCGGCCCGGCTAGGCCATAGGGGAAGAGCTAGCGGGCGTTTGCCGCCGCCACGGGCGCGGGTGCAGCCAATGCAAAGGCAATATGGGCCACTACGCTTGCGGCGAGCGAGGCTCCAACCTTGGCAATAGTGTACAGAGACTGCATGTCCCTTGCCCTTCAGATGCGATTTTTGTAAGGAAATCAGCTATCGACAGGCCGTTCATAAATCCTCCACAGGGTATTGTAAATGGTCCGAGGGGTGCCAACCTTCGGCTCAGACGGTCATATGGTGAGGTAAGATTTTGAAGCGGATTGCCCTTGTCACGATCGGCACGCAAGGCGACGTTCAACCCTATCTGGCCCTTGCGATTGCGCTCAAGGAGCGCGGCTATTCGGTTGTCCTGGGGGCTTCCGAAGAGTTCCAGGGCATGGTGGAAGGCTATGGAATCGAGTTCCATACGCTGGGTCCGTCGATCCAGTCTTTCCTGACGCAGCAGCGATTCGAAAATGCGATGAGCCAGTCCATGCTCATCAACGGCCCGAGCCTGTTGCGGCAGGGCCAGCAGATCGTGGATACGGCAGCGCGCCACGCCTGGCATATGTGCCAGGGCGCGGACATGCTGATCCTCAACATGAATACCAGCTTCGGCATCGACATTGCCGAGGCGATGAACATTCCGGCCATCATGGTGGCCTTGCAGCCGCTGAATTCGACCAGCGAATTCCCACTCTGCATCTATTACGGCGCCGATTTCGGGCCGGCCTTCAACAAGCTGACCTATACGGCGATGACCGTGCAGCAGATCTACTACAACCTGCCGCGCAACAAGCTGCGCCGTGAGTTGATGGGGCTGGATGCGCGCAAGAAGGGCGGCTTCTTCCGCAATACGGACGGCACATCGCTGACCACGCTCTACGCCTATTCGCCGGTGGTATCGCCGCGCCCGCGCGACTGGCCGAAAAGCGCGCTGGTGACCGGCTATTGGCAATTGCATGACCGGACCGACTGGCAGCCGTCAGCCGAGTTCCAGCAATTCCTCTCCGAGGGCGAGGCGCCGGTTTATATCGGGTTTGGCTCGATGCCGTTCGGGGCGGAGCGCAATACCAAGATTCTCAAGGAGGCCGTGTCGATGTGGGGCGGCCGCGCCGTGGTGGCCCGTGGCTGGGGCGGCATCAATCCGCAGGACCTGCCCGACACGATCTTCGCCATCGAGAAGGCGCCGCACGACAAGCTGTTCAAATATGTCTCGGCCGTGGTGCATCATGGCGGGGCGGGCACGACCTCGGCGGGGCTGCATCTGGGGCGGCCGACATTCGTGGTGCCGCAGACGGTGGACCAGCCCTATTGGGGCCGCCGCGTCTATGAGCTGGGCTGCGGACCCAAGCCGGTGCGGCTGCGCAAGCTGACCTCGGAAATCCTGGCCGGGGCACTGGCCGACCTTTCCACCAACGAAGATTATCGCCGCAATGCCGCCGATGTGGCCGAGAAGCTGCATGGCGAGGATGGGGCGGAAAAGGCCATCAAGGTGATCGAGCGGGTGATGAACAATTACGTGCCCCGCATGCCCAAGGCGAAGAAAGTGCGGAAGGCGAAGAAGCCGGCGCTGAAGCTGGTGGGGTGAGTGCGGGCACCTGCTCCGAACTTCTTCGTAGTCCGATTTGTGCGGCCCACCCCCACCCTTGATCCCTCCCCACAAGGGGGAGGGAGACGATGAACACAGGATTCCGAGTTAGCGCCTCCCTCCCCTTGATGGGGAGGGATTGAGGGTGGGGTGACGGGAGCCACAGAAGTCCGAAGTGAGCGCTCCCCTGAGGGGGCAGCTTCTATTCCTCGTTGCAGACCACTTCGAGATTGTTGCCGTCGGGGTCGATGACGAAGGCGGCGTAATAGGTCGGGGTGTAGTCGCGCAGGCCGGGCGCTCCGTTGTCCTTGCCGCCATGGGCGAGTGCGGCGGCGTGGAAGGCGTCCACTGCCTTGCGGTCGTCGGTCTTGAAGGCCAGGTGGATGTTGGAACTGCCCTTGTCATCGGCGCCGATCCAGAAATCAGGATAGGCGCGGCCCAGGCCGGCGGCGCCGGGATATTCCATCATCACGGTATAGCCAAGGGGCGCCAATACCGCCTTGTAGAAGGCCATCAGGTGGTCGAATTGCGTGGTGCGAAGGCCGACATGGTCCAGCATGGAAATCTCTCCGGTTCAGTTGCCCGCATGTCGTGCCATGACCTGCTGACAGGGTGTGGCATGAGCGTTGGATCGAGCGCGCCGACTCTCTTCGAGGAACTCTTCCTATTCCCTGCCCCGTCGCGCCATCCGGTAGCTGTGGAGCACGCCCAGCAGCAGCGGCAGCAATACCGCGACCAGCGATCCGATGATGAGGATCGGGGCGGCGCCGGTGAACAGGGTGAGGATGACCAGCAGGGCTCCCGATATCATCATGGCGAGGCCGGTGAAGCGGTGGGTGGCTGCCCAGTTGGCCGGATCGGCCAAAGTAGTCCGGAGCCTTATGCCGCCATAGCGGTTGGGCTGGGACTTGGGCATGATATTGCCAAGCACGATCAGCAGGGCGGCAACGCTCCAGGCGACGACGCGGGGAAGCGCGAAATCGAACTGGAAGACCAGGACGAGCTGGAAGGCCAGGAACATGGCGAGGATGACGGGCAACACCGCCTCCATGACATGGCGGCCGCCGGCCAGCCGTTCCGGGCTGGCGAAGCGCCCGATGGCCCAGAACAGCGCCAGCATGGCAAGGCCCAGCGCGGGCGTGAGGATCAGCGCATCGTCGCGGCCGGCAAAGCGGTCTGGCTGGCCGAATATGTCCCAGTGGATGGGCAGGCGAGCATCGGCGGGGATGCTGACCACGCCGGCAATGGTGGCGACGGCGATCAGCGACAACAGGAGATGGTTGAGGCGGGTGAAAACGCGCAAAGCGGTCATTCTTCATCATCCTTGAGCGAGAGGAGGCTGGCCAGGGCCGCTTCCAGAATGCTGGCATTGAGGTGGTAGATGAGGCTGGTGCCCTGCCGCTCGACCACGACGAGATCGGCCTCGCGCAGCTTGACGAAGTGGACCGAGAGGGTGGGCCGGCTGATGTCGAAATGGGTCGCGAGGTCTCCGGCGCTCAGCGGGCCGGCCTTGAGCAGCGCGAGGACCTTGCGGCGGACCGGATGGGACAGGGCTTCGAAGACGGTGTTGATGCCCACGGCGTGGTGGTCCTTATTTCGTTCATACGCTAATTAGTTAAATGACTAATTAGAGTCAAGACGAAATAGAACCTGTGCGGTGCCGCTGCGGCATCCCGCGAAGGCGGGAATCCATTCGTTGGGCCCGTGGAAAAGTGGATCCCCGCTTTCGCGGGAATGACGTGTTGGGTAGCGAGACAAACAAAAGGGGAGGCTTTCGCCTCCCCTTTTTCGTCTGGCTATGTGCCCTGCTTTATTCGGCAGGAACCGCGTCCGCCGTGTCCAGCGAGTCGATGCTTTCGCCCGCGTCGTAGACGGACTGATCGAGAATGCCCTGGCGCTTGGCGACGATGGTCGGGATCAGCGCCTGGCCGGCGACGTTGACGGCGGTGCGGCCCATGTCGAGGATCGGATCGACGGCGAGCAGCAGGCCGACGCCTTCCAGCGGCAGGCCGAGGGTGGAGAGCGTCAGCGTCAGCATGACGGTGGCGCCGGTGAGGCCCGCGGTGGCGGACGAACCGATGACCGACACGAAGGCGATCAGCAGGTAGTGCTCGATGCCGAGCGGCACGCCGAAGAACTGGGCCACGAAGATGGCCGAGATCGCCGGGTAGATGGCGGCGCAACCGTCCATCTTGGTGGTGGCGCCGAGCGGCACGGCGAAGGCGGCATATTCACGCGGCACGCCCAGGTTCTTTTCCGTAATGCGCTCGGTGACCGGCAGGGTGCCGATGGAGGAACGCGACACGAAGGCGAGCTGGATGGCCGGCCAGGCGCTCTGGAAGTAGCGGATAGGGTTGAGGCCATGGGCCTGCAGCAGCACCGGATAGACCACGAACAGCACCAGGGCCAGGCCGATATAGATGGCCGCCGAGTACCAGCCGAGCTGAGCCAGGGCATCCCAGCCGTAGACGGCAACGGCATTGCCGAGCAGGCCGATGGTGCCGATGGGCGTCAGCCGGATGACCCACCACAGGATCTTGTGGACGATCTTGAGGAAGGAGCGGTTGAAGGCGAGGAACGGATCGGCAGCCGGGCCGACCTTGAGGGCGGCGATGCCGACCACGATGGAGACCACCAGGATCTGCAACACGTTGAAGTTCAGGCTGGTGGTGGCGCCGCTATCGGTGACGCGGGTCGACGCCTGGAGGCCGAAGATATTGGCGGGGATCAGGCCCTTGAGGAAATCGAGCCAGGAACCCGACGACGACGGGGCGCGGGCCGCGGTTTCGGCGACGGCAGTGTTGAGGCCCGGCTGGATGATGAGGCCGAGGGCGATACCGATGGCCACGGCGATCAGCGCGGTAATGGCGAACCACAGCAGGGTCTGCCAGACCAGCTTGGCCGCATTCTGCAGTTCGCGGAGATTGGCGATCGAGGCCACGATGGCGGTGAAGACCAGCACCGGCACCAGTGCACGCAGCAGCGACACGAAGGCAGAGCCGACAGTGGAGAGCGTCTGGACCAGCCAGTTGGCGCCGCCAGCGGCGTCAGGACCCATCTGGCGAGCGATGTAGCCCAGGATCAGGCCGATGACCATGGCGGCCAGGACCTGGAAGCCGAAGGATGCATAAAACGGCTTGGGCGCGCGCGGCGCCCGAGCAGCGGAAACAACGGTTGGAGACATGTGTTGACCTGCAATGAGCCGAGGGCACGCCCAACAATTGGGCGGCACGCCTCGAAATTAAGCACGATTCTACGCCCTTAACGGAAAAATCGCAGCGCAAAGCATTGCGTTTCGGGGGCTTTGCGGGAAATTTCCTGCCGGGAGCGAGCCATTCCCAGCAATGGCCATGCTGCGCGGTCAGCGGTTGAGAAACAGCACGGTGACCAGCCCGGCCACCACGGCGGGCAGCAGAAGGGCGGCGGCGAAGGACAGGATCAGCATGCCGATGCCGGCATCGAGCCAGGCCAGGACCAGCACGCAGACGCCGCCGAGGCCGTAGCTCATGCCGGTGGCGCGATGGACGATGCGCCAGGCCAGGTCGGAGCGCACCGGCCAGGGCATGCGCAGGCCGGCATAGGTGTGGCGCTCGGCTTCGTAGAGGACGACGCCGAGCAGGAGCAGCGCCGCGCCAAGGGCAAAGGCGGTGACGCGGACGAAATCGAGATCGGAGCCGATGCCTGACAGCAGCAGGCCGAGCTGGGTGGCGGCAACGACACCCATCAGCGCGGTCAAAGCCGGCTGGAGGATATGCTGGGCCTTGGCATACTGGTTTTTCGTCAGCAGGCGGCCGAGCAGGAAGAAAATGGCCATGAGCAGCAACTGGATTGCCGGCGCCACGAAGATGACCAGGCGCGGCCAGAGCCAGTCGGCACTGGTGCCGGACCAGTGGGCGAGAAAGACGAAATCCTCCGGAATCCGCAGCATGCCGACGCCGGTCATGGCCAGCGTGACGGTCAGCAGCAGGAGATGGAAACGGGTGACGAGGATTTGCATGCTGACAAAATCTGGTGGACGCGGAGAGATCGCAACCCCTCACCCGGTAATTTCTTCTGAACGAAGGGCGGGGGCCTCCCCCTGATAGGGGGAGGAACAGATCGCGTTTGTGGCGCGATCTTGCCCCATTCGCCGGCCAGATTCCTCCCCCTATCAGGGGGAGGTTAGGAGGGGGTATCCGGGCAAAAAGAAAGGGCCGGTTTCCCGGCCCTTTGCACATTCGATCCGAAGCTTAGCGCTTGGAGAACTGGAAGGAACGACGGGCCTTGGCCTTGCCGTACTTCTTGCGTTCGACGACGCGGCTGTCGCGGGTCAGGAAGCCGCCCTTCTTGAGGATCGGACGCAGGCCCGGCTCGAAGAAGTTCAGCGCCTTGGAGATGCCGTGACGCACGGCGCCGGCCTGACCGGACAGGCCACCACCGGCAACGGTGACGACGACGTCATACTGGTCAGTGCGCTCGGTGGCGACGATCGGCTGTTTGACGATGAGCTGGAGCACCGGACGAGCGAAATAGGTGGCGAATTCGCGACCGTTCACCACGACATTGCCCTTGCCCGGCTTGATCCAGACGCGAGCAACGGCGTTCTTGCGCTTGCCGGTGGCATAGGCACGGCCCTGGGCGTCGAGCTTCTGGACATGCACCGGAGCGGTGTTCACGGCCGGAGCGACGTCAGTGGTCGCGAGGTCTTCGAGGGAGTTGATGGTTTCAGCCATATTACTTCACCCGCGCATTCTTGGAGTTCATCGCAGCAACGTCCAGCTTGGCCGGGTTCTGCGCTTCATGGGGATGCTCGGCGCCGGAATAGACGCGGAGGTTCTTGAGCTGGGCGCGGGTCAGCGGACCACCCGGCATCATGCGGCGGACGGCGTTTTCGAGCACGCGCTCGGGGAAACGGCCTTCCAGGATCTGACGGGCAGACCGGTCCTTGATGCCGCCGGGGAAGCCGGTGTGCCAATAGAACTTATGCTGGTCCAGCTTGCGGCCGGTGAGCTTCACCTTGTCGGCATTGATGACAACGATGTTGTCGCCCATGTCCATATGCGGGGTGAAGGTCGGCTTGTGCTTGCCGCGCAGACGCGAAGCGATGATCGAAGCGACGCGGCCCACGACGAGGCCATTGGCGTCGATCAGGATCCACTTCTTTTCAATCTCGCTCGGTTTTGCCGAGTAAGTGCTCATGCTAGAATTCCCTAGATTTCCTGGGGCTTGCAGCCTTCATCCAAGGAGGAAAGCAGCCCGTTCGGCCGCTCCACTAGAGCAGGATTCGATATGGGTCAAGCGCCTTTAAAAGAGCGTTGTATTTCAATGGGTTACGGATGCGGTATTATATTACCGCGTCGCGCCCAGTGAATGCGTCTTGGTGAGGTCGGCGAGATAGGCGCAGACGCTCGAGGCGAGAATGAAGGCCAGGCCCTGGTGGCTGACGGCCAGATCGATCTGCACCATGGAGAGCAGCGTGGCGATGCCCAGCCCCACCTGCGCCAGCACCAGCACGGCGATGAGGACCAGCCAGCGATGGACGCCGCCCAAACCTGCTTTGCGGGCCTGCAGGAACAGCAGCACGGCGATCACCGCGGTGATGAAATAGGCCAGCATGCGGTGGTTGAACTGCACGGTGAGGCCATGCTCGAACATGCTGCGCCAGCCCGGCTCATAGGCGCCCAGGCCGTCGGGGATGAGCTTGCCTTCCATCAGCGGCCAGGTGTTGTAGCCCATGCCGGCATCGATGCCCGCCACGAAGCCGCCCGCGGCGATCTGGATCACCAGCAGCACGAGCAGCAGGGCGATGGAGACCACGTTGAAGCGGGTGACCCTGCCCTCGGTGGGTTGCGGCCGCATGCGGCGGGCGACCCAGACCAGTGCCAGCAGCAGCAAGGCGGCGGCGGTGAGATGCGTGGCGAGACGGTATTGGGAGACCGAAGTCAGTTCGGTGAGGCCGGAGGAGACCATCCACCAGCCCAGAAAGCCCTGGAAGCCGCCGAGCAGGAACAGGCCGGCCAAAGGCACGGCCATGTCGCGGGTCAGGCGCTTCTGCACCAGGAAGACCACGAAGGGGATTGCGAAGGCGAAGCCGATCATGCGGCCGAGGAAACGGTGAATCCACTCCCACCAGAAAATGCCCTTGAAGTCCTCCAGCGTCATCCAGTGGTTATAGACATCATATTGCGGGATCAGCTTGTAGCCGGCGAATTCGGCCAACCAATCGGCTTCGTTCAGCGGCGGAATGATGCCGGAAATCGGGCGCCAGGTGGTGATGGAGAGGCCCGACCCGGTCAGCCGCGTCATGCCGCCGACCATGACCATGCACAGTACCATGAAGGCCAGCAGGTATAGCCAGATGCGCACGGGGCGCAGCCGGTCCCCGGCTATCGTGGTCTGGCTCAGTGCGGCATTTTGGATGGTGGTCACGGCAGATTCCCGGTGTCGATGGGCGTGGCGGAGTGGTATGCCCGAGCGGACCTTACCGCAACAGGCGCGATGCCGCACATGACCCAGCGCAGCCGCAAGGCACTCGGAATCCTGCTGATCCTCGGCTCCATCGTGGCCTGGCTGTCGGTGTTCACCTCGATCTACCTGGCATTTCCGCCCGGCCTGCCGATCTGGATCCTGATGCCGTATTTCATCGTGGCGGGCATGGGCTGGCTGTTTCCGGCCATGTGGATTATTCGCTGGATGGCGAAGCCGGACGCTTAGGGTTGGTGCCACGACCTCGTGGTTCGACAGGCTCACCATGAGGTCTACTGGGAAAGTCTAACCGCCTATCCGGTCAGTTTGCCCATGGCGGAGAAGATTGCTCCGGTAGCGAAAACATCGACATAGCGGCGAGATTGAAAGTATCCGTTCAAGGACACGCGCGGCAGAGCGTGCGGCGAGGCCGCGTGACGGGCGTAGAGGCCGCCGGGGCGTGTCGTCACCGCTGAGCGGAAGCCGAGTTCGCGGGCGAGGTCGAATTCGCGCTGGTCGGCCGAGAGCGGGCCGCCGAGCGGATAGGAGAAATGGGCCGGACGCTGGCCGAATTGCGCCAGCAGGATATCGACCGACTGGGCCATCTCGCTGCGGGCCTGCTCGATGGGGAGCTTGGCCAGTTCGTAATGATGGACGGTATGGGCGCCGATGGTGCAGAGCGGATCGCCGGCAAACAGGCGCAATTCCTGCCAATCCATGATCAGGTCGCGGCATTGCCGGTCGAGATCGTAGCCATAGGCGGTGGCGAAGCTGCGTACCAGCGCGACCCGGTCGGGTTCGGGCATCTTGCGCATCTGCCAGTAGAGGGTGTTGAAGGCCGCGTTCTTCCGCACAGTGGTGCTGGTATCGACATAGTCGGTCTGACCGTCCGACGTCATGGCGATGGCGTCCTGGCGGGTGATAATGTCCTCGATGGCCTGCCACCAGAGCTGGCCGACGCCATCGACCAGTGCCGTGGGCACGTAGAGAGTGAAGGGCGCATCGTGCCGACGCAGGATGGGCAGCGCGTGGCGCAGATTGTCCTTATAGGCATCGTCGAAGGTCAGGACGATGAAGCGGCGGCCGGGTTGGGGCGCGGCGAGGCGTTCAAGGGCCTCATCGAGGCTGACAATGTCGAGATCGAGATCGCGAACGCGCTCGATGACATAGTCGAGGAAATCGGGCCGCACCTGCAGGATGGCATTGGGCGAGAAATCGGCCGGCTCTTCAGGCAAGACGCGGTGCAGCGTGAAAATCACGCCGCGGGAGGACGAGAGCGTGCGGATCAGGCCGGGCAGCCGCGACAGCCAAAGGGCCTCGAACATGGCGCGAATGGCCGCATATTTGGCTGACACGAATGCATCTCCAGGTCAGGCAGCGACACGGGCCGGGGCGGCGGCGACTTCGCAGCGGTCGAAACCGGCGGCCAGCAATTGCTCGCGTGACCGGGCGACCGAAGCCAGGTCGTCGTCATCGCCGGCAACCAGCACGAGGCGTCCTTCGAGGTCGTAGAACATGGGCAGGGTGGAGGCGCTGCCGACGCGGCCGGTCATCAGCACCACGACTTCGTAGATATCGCCAAGCGCCTCGACCAGGGTCAGCGGCTTGGTGGAGTCGCGGTCGATAATGGTCCCCTGCCCCCACGCGACTTCGGCAAAGCTGTTATCGGCCGATTTCTGCACCACGTCGCCAAAGCTGGCCGTGCCGGTGCTGAGATCGGACAGGCCGGGTTCGTCGCCCGCCTGGGCGCTGCCGGCATCGATCAGGGCCACGCTGAGGCCACGGGCCAGCGCATCGGCCACCAGTTCTTCGGCGAGGGCAGCGCAGTCGGCGCTGTCGCTATGCGCGGCGAGGATGAGCAGATGAGTGCGGCCGAGCACCAGATCGGAGGAGAGCGACGCCAAGCCAATGACTCCTGGCAGGCTATCGGGGACCGGCGCGGCAGCGGGTTCGTGGACCGGTGCCGGTTCGGCAGGGGTCACGTCCTCGGTCGTGCCGAAGCGGGCCAGCGACTCGACCAGATGTTCGAGTTCGGCGGGATCGGGGACAGGCGCGAGCGGTTCGGCGGGCATGACCGGTGGCACTTCGGCCATTTCGGGTTCGGGCTCGAACTGGGGTTCGGGTTCCAGGTCGGGCTCGAATGCCACCTCGAAATCCTCATCCGGCGCCGGTTCGAGCATGGCGCGATCTGATGGCTCTTCCCAGCGCTGTTCGGGCTCGAGCTCGGCTTCGATGAAGGGCACTTCGTCGAGCTCGTCCTGGGGACGCTCGGGCTCCCGCAGCGGCACGATGGCGCGGCCGGACATCAGCTCGCCGAAGATGATGATGCCGAGCTGGGTCGCCAGCGCCACGATGCCGACGGCCAAGAGGATAAGCGCGGTCTTGGGCGAGGCCGGCGAAACCGCCGGGGCGGCGACGCTGACGACGCGCACATCGGGCAGAGCGGAATTGGATTCGGTGCGCGACATGGCTTCGCTGTAGCGCTGCAGGTAGCCTTCGAGCAGGTCGCGCTGGGCCTTGGCCTCGCGTTCGAGGCCATCGAGGGTGACGGTATCCTGCGTGGCTGTCGAGGCGGAGGATTTGGCGCGGGTCAGGTCGGCCTGCAGGGAGGTTTCGAGGTCGGCCTCGATCTGCGCCTCGGCTTCGAGCGCATCGGCGACACGGCGACCTTCGAGGGTGATCTGGTTGTTCAGCTCGGCGATCTGGGCGGTCAGCGCCAGGATGGTCGGATGATTGCTGAGCAGAGTGGCCGCGCGCTGGGCCTTTTCGCCCTGCAGGCGGGCCTTTTCCTGGCTGAGCTGCTGGATAACCACGGATTCGCGGACATCGGCCACGCCATCGATGGGCTGGCCCTGCTCGATCAGGCCGCGAATGAGGGCGGCGCGAGACAGGGCGGTGTTCTTGCGCTCCTGGGCGGCCGTGATCTGCGTGGCAATGGTGGAGAGCCGCTGGTCGGCCAGGCTGGTATTGTTGGTGCCGATGAAGAGGTCGTTATCGACCTTGAAATTGGCGACGGCCGTCTCGGCCGCGGTGACCGAGACGCGAAGCTTGGCGATCTCGTCCGCCAGCCAGCCGGACGCCTCGGCGGTATCGGACAGCGAGAGTTGGGTGCGGCGCGCAACGTGGGCGCTGGCGACGGCATTGGCGACATCGGCGGCAAGCTGCGGGCTGGTGGAGCGCACCAGCACCGAAATGATACGGGAGTCGCGCTCCTGAATGACGGTCAGGCGATCGTAGAGCGTATTGAGGACGACTTCGTCGACGCTGACCGGCGCGGCCTTGCGGCCGAGCAGTTGCGAGACGATGGCGATGGGCGAAAAGCCGCCGCCCCCTGCCCCGTTGAACTCCGGAACCGAGCGCAGATCGAGTTTGTCGATGACGTTCAGCAGCGTGTCGCGTGACTTGATCAGTTCGATCTGGCTGGACACCACGCCGGCATCGGCGCTCGGGGAGGTCGGCACCTGTTCGCCGGGCGAGCGGAAATAGATGTTGCTGCGCGGCTCGACCAGGATGGAGGCGGACGATTCATAAAGGCGCGGCATGAACATGACGACGGCAAAGGTTGCCGCCAGCAGGCCCACCGTCACGATGGCGATGCGCGGCAGGCGCCTGAACACGACGCCAAGCACCGCGCCGACATCGATCCGGGCATCACGCACCATCTGCGACTCAAACGTCATCGCCACCCCTCTTTCCTGCGCCGTCTTATCGCCTCATCGTGGTAATCAATCCGTTAACCCATTTGCAGATCGCAAGAATACCATGGCCGCGGAAGGACTTTGTTAACCACGATCGCGCGACATTGCGGTGCACTGAATGACCCGGGATTCTCATGCGCTGGCTGCCTGTCCTCACGATCGCGCTAATGCTGCCGCTGGCGGGATGCGCCACAACGCGCCCGGCGACCTATCTGGTCGAGACCAAGGGGCCGTATCAGCTCGACACCGGCGACACGGTGCGGGTGACCGTTTATGGCGACACTGAACTGAGCGACACCTATCGCATCGATGATAGCGGTTCGATCGCCTTCCCGCTGGTGGGGCCGGTGCAGGTGCGCGGCGTCACCACGACCATGGCCGCCAGCCGGCTGGCCGGGGCCTTGGCCAATGGCTATATGCGCAATCCCGATGTGGCGGTGGAAGTGGCGGAATACCGGCCCTTCTTCATCCAGGGGGAGGTGCAGAATGCCGGGCAGTTCCAATATGTCTACGGCATGACCGTGCGGGCGGCGATCAGCACGTCGGGCGGGTTCTCCGATACGGCGGACCGCAATCGTGCCGTGGTCTATCGCCGCCAGGGCAACGAGATGGTCAAGGGCAATGTCGATCTCGATTTCCCCATCTATCCGGGCGATACGATCGTCATTCTCGAACGCTGGTTCTAATGGCCAAACCACTGCGTATCCTGCAGGTGATGCGGGCACCGGTGGGAGGGCTGTTCCGCCATGTGGCGGACCTGACACGGGCCTTGGCGGCCAATGGCCACGCTGTGGGCCTGGTGGTCGATAGCCTGGCCAACGACGCGCAGACCGAAAGCAAGCTGGCCGAATTGCTGCCGCATGCGAGCCTGGGCATCCACCGCTTTGCCATGCCCCGCGTGCTGGGCGGGGGCGATCTCAAGACGCCGTTCGCGGTGCGCAAGCTGGCCCGCTCGCTTGATATCGATGTGATGCATGGGCATGGGGCCAAGGGCGGGTTTTACGCCCGGCTGGCGCTGCTGGGCGGCGGCAAGGCGGTGGCGCTCTATACGCCGCATGGCGGGGTGTTGCATTTTTCACGGTCTTCGCTGTCCGGGCGGGTGTTCCACCTGCTGGAGCGCTGGCTGATGGCGCGAACCGGGGCGGTCGTCTTCGAGAGCGCCTATGCACAGGCCACCTATGCGGCGCTGATCGGGGCGCCCACCTGCCCCACCGAGGTGATCCATAACGGCCTGGCGCCGGACGAATTCGTTCCGATGGTACCGGAGCCGGATGCGGCGGATTTCGTGTTTGTCGGCGAATTGCGGGAGCTCAAGGGCATTCATGTGCTGGCCGAGGCGCTGGTTGGGGTGAAGCGCGCCGACGGGACGCCGGCCAATCTGGTGATGGCAGGCGACGGGCCCAGCCGGGGCGAATTCGAGGCGCAGATTGCCCGACTGGGGCTGGGCGAACGCATCACGCTGCTGGGGGCGCAGCCGGCGCGGCCGACCTTTGCCAGGGGGCGCATTGCGGTGGTGCCGTCGCTGGCGGAGTCCCTGCCCTATGTGGTGCTGGAAGCGGCAGCGGCGCGGCTGCCTGTGATCACCACCAATGTCGGCGGGATTCCCGAGATTTTCGGGCCGACTGCGGCAAGCCTGGTGCCATCAGGTGACGCCGTGGCACTGGGTGCGGCGATGCAGGGCGTGTTGGACGATCCCGACGCGGCGGAGGCGGAGATGCTGGCGCGTCTTGCCCATATCGAAAGCCGGTTTTCACTGGCCACGATGACCGACGGGATCGAGGCGCTCTACCAGGCCGTATTGGCGCGAGGTTGAGGCTTCAACTTCATCTGATATAAACCCATTGAGCCGATAGTGCCGGGAGAGTTCTGTTCCGGTAGCGTCCCATGTATCGAGTTGACCCCAAGCAGGCCGTGCTGGAGCACGTATCCAAGCAAAGCGCCGCAGGCGAAGCGGGGCGCTCGCTTTCCGATCAGGCCGAGGCCATTATCGCCGCTCCGGTGGAGCGCGGTATTTCGGGCGCCGTCGTAGTCGGGGTGGCGCAGGTGGTCGAGGCCGTGCTGCTGGCGACTTTGGGCTACGGCATTTACGAATATTACGTGGAGCTGGGGCAGCCGGCCTTCTATGTCCCGGTGATCCTGGCCGCGTGCCTGATGGCCAATGTGCTGTTCAACGCGGCGCGCACGCATCGTATCGCGGCGTATCGCACCGTGTTCAACCAGATTGGCCGCACGCTGGTCGCCTGGACGCTGGTGATGACGCTGCTGACGGTCGGCATCTTCTTTTTCAAGGCGGGGGACCTGTTCTCGCGCGTCTGGCTGATCAGCTGGTATATTGGCGGGGCGGCACTGCTGATCGGGTTCCGCCTGGGCCTGCGGGCGCTGGTGCAGCACTGGACGGCGGCAGGACGGCTGCGGCGGCGCACTGTCATCGTCGGTGGCGGCAAGGATGCCGAAGTGCTGATCGAGCAGATCGGCGCCAGCGCCAGCAATGACATCTTGCTGCTGGGCCTGTTCGACGACCGGATCGATGACCGTTCGCCCGACATGGTGGCGGGCTATGCCAAGCTGGGCAAGGTGGCCGACCTCATCGAATTCGCACGACGCACACCTGTCGACCTGGTGATGGTGTCGATGCCGCTTTCGGCGGAAAAGCGCGTGCTGGATATGCTGACCCAGCTCTGGGTGCTGCCTGTCGATATCCGCCTGTCGGCGCATATGAGCAAGCTCAAATTCACCAACAAGGCCTATTCCTATGTCGGCGATATCGCCGTGTTCGACATGGCCGACCGGCCGATTTCGGACTGGAACCTGGTCTTCAAATGGGTGTTCGACAAGGTGGTGGCACTGACGGCGCTGATCCTGCTGTCGCCGGTGATGATCGTCACGGCCATCGCCATCAAGCTCGAAAGCAAGGGGCCGGTGTTCTTCCGGCAGAACCGGCACGGCTTCAACAACGAGCTGATCAAGATCTACAAATTCCGCTCGATGCGGACCGAAACGCTGGACCACAATGCCGTCAAACAGGTGACCAAGGGCGATCCGCGCGTCACCAAGGTCGGCAAGTTCATCCGCAAGACGTCCATCGACGAGCTGCCGCAACTGTTCAACGTGCTTAAGGGCGAGCTGTCGATTGTCGGGCCACGGCCGCATGCGCTGCAGGCCAAGGCCGACAACCTGCTCTATTACGAAGCGGTGGAAGGCTATTTCGCCCGCCATCGGGTGAAGCCGGGCATGACGGGCTGGGCACAAGTCAATGGCTGGCGCGGGGAAACCGACACGATCGAAAAGATCATGCAGCGGGTGAACCACGACCTCTACTATATCGAGCACTGGTCGATCCTGTTCGATCTCTACATCGTGGTGATGACGCCGGTCTCGCTCGTGGCCAAGAACGAGAATGCCTATTGAGCGCCACCGGAACCCTTGAGGGCGGACATTCCGGGGCCGGGTCCAATGGACTCGGCCTTGCCGTCATCCGCGCGCGCGCCATGCGCCTGCTCGATGTCATGGTGGCGGTGTGGATCTTTACCGGCGGGCTGGTGCTGTTCGAGCCCTCGCCGTACGAGCTGACCTTTCTCGTCGTGCTGCCGCTGGCCTTTGTGGCCGGGCTGGGGCTCTATCGGTCGACCTTCGGGCTGCTGGCCATTCTCATCGGCTTCACGCCCTTCGCGCTGATCGCATGCTTCCAGGTGCGGTTCACTGACATCACCGATGCGCTGATCTTTTCCATCGTCACCATCTTCCTGCTGCTGACGACGTATTTCATCGCCAATTACGTGGCCGAGGCGACCGAAAGGCGCATGCGGCTGGTGATGAATGCCTATACGGCGACCGCCGTGATTTCAGCGCTGGTGGGAACGCTGGCCTATCTCGGCATCATGCCGGGGGCTGATATCTTCCTGCGCTATGGCCGGGCCAAGGCCGCCTTCAACGATCCCAATGTGTTCGGCCCCTTCCTGGTGCTGCCGGCCATGTATGCGCTGCAGCGGGTCCTGCTGAGTTCGGGGCGCAGCGCGATCATTGCCGCCCTCATCTACCTGGTGCTGTTCGTGGGCGTGTTCGTCAGCTTCTCGCGCGCTGCGTGGGGGCATTTCGCGCTGTCGTCGCTGATTGTGCTGGTGCTGTGCTTCTGGCTGGAGGCGGCAGCGCGCGACAAGGTCCGCATCATGATCATGTCGCTGGTGGGCGCGGCCATGCTTGTCGTGGCGCTGGCGGGGCTGCTGAGCATTCCCTCGGTGGCCGACCTGTTCGAGACCCGCGCCGCCGGACAGAACTACGATTCAGGGGAAACCGGCCGTTTCGGCCGCCAGGGCTATGCGTTCGAACTGGCGCTGGACCATCCACTGGGCATCGGGCCGAGCGAATTCCACAACCTGCGCATTATCGAGGAGCCGCATAACGTCTATGTCTCGGTGCTGCATGTCTATGGCTGGGGCGGCGGGGCGTTTTACTACCTGCTGGTCATCCTGACGCTGTGGCGCGGCATTGCGGCGCTGACCCGCCCCTCCCCCTATCGCCTGATGATGATCCCGCTGGTGGCGACCTTCACCATGCTGGTCGGCGAATCGGCGATCATCGATTCCGACCATTGGCGGCACTATTATCTGGTGGCCGGGCTGATCTGGGGCATTGCCAGCGCCATCGGCAATGACGCCCGCGCCTCGGCGCCACGGGAGCGGATGCTGATCTAGGACGGGTGTCGGCCGGCCGCATGGTTCGACAAGCTCACCGTGAGGTCTCCAGGGTAGCGTTACGGCCAGAGAGAGCCGCGCAGGTAGCGCTCGGCGAGCTGGGCCGTGCCATCGGCAAAGCCGTTCATATGCTGCTGGGCAAGGTTGGTTTCGGCATGCGAGCCGATCCAGGCCAGCAGCGCCATGCGGCGCAGCATGACCATGGCGTCGATGGCGGCGATATCCTCGGCGCCCAGCTGACGCACGGACTGGTAGCCCTTGAGCCAGGCCGCCTTGAGCACGGGAATGGCCGGGCTGGTCTCGTAGAACGAGATGGCGGCGGCAAAGTCGTAGGCGAACCAGCAGAAGCCGCAATCATCGAAGTCGATCAGCGTGAGCTTGTCGCCATCGACCAGCAGATTGCCCAGGCGCATATCGGCATGGATCAGGCCGTAGCGGTCGGGGCTGGTGCCATAGGCGGCCAGGCGCAACCAGAGGGCGGAATCCAGCCGGTCGAGCACTGGCCTGTTGTTGCGGTTGACGCCGGGGGCAATGCGCCAGTCGCCCCATAGGCCATCGGAATCCAGAATGGTCGCGGCCTGCCAGACCTGCCGCTCGAAACCGGGCGGGCGCTGCCAGGTGGTGACATGGTTGTGCATCGTGGCGGCGTAGATACCGAGCGTGCCGAACAGGTCGTCCAGCTTGCCCTCGGGCTGCGGCTCGCTGCCGGGGATGTGGCGGAACAGCACGGCCAGTCGCTCACCATCATCTGTGCCGAAACGCTGCAGCATCTGGCCATCGCGACCGGGGACCGGTTCGGGGATGGGGAGCGACGTATCCTGCCGCAGGGCTTTCAGCCAGGCCAGTTCGCTCTCGATCGAGCCGCGCGACTGATAGCCGGCACGATGGATGCGCAGGGTAAAACTGCCCCGCGCCGGGGTGTCGAGCTGAAAGGTGTGGTTTTCGGAGTGATTGATGAGTCGGGCCTGGGCACCTTCGACTTCATCCCAGCATGCCAGTACGGGCTCTATTTCACGCGCCGTCAGCGGCATGGGCAAGGCTCCAGGCTGGCAGTGCCGCCCGATGCCGGGCGGCGCGAGTTCTGCGAAAAGTGAGAATGGTCGGAGCGGCCGGATTTGAACCGACGACCCTTTGTCCCCCAGACAAATGCGCTACCAGGCTGCGCTACGCCCCGACTGGCCCGTGACATAGACAAGCTCGGCATCTGAGGCAAGAGGCGATTTTGCCCGAAACGGAACCAAACGAAAAATTCAACGCCGATCGTGCCCTAGGCGCGGTCGGCCAGCATCGTCAGCATGGCGGTAACGGCCGTGGCGTAGCCGCGGGCGCCGAGGCCGGCCATGACGGCGTCGGCGCGAATCGACACGTAGGAGCGGTGATAGATCGGCTCGCGCTTATGGATGTTGGAGATGTGGAACTCGATGACAGGGCCTTCGAACATCTTGAGGGCATCGAGGAGGGCCAGCGAGGTGAAGGTGAAGGCGGCGGGATTGATGATGATCCCTGCCCCCTCGTCTATGGCCTCGTGCACAAGATCGATCAGCTTTTCCTCGCTGTTGGTCTGGTGGAACACGATGGGCCGGTCGCCGGCGGTGGCGCGGCAAATCTGCTCGACCTCATCAAGCGTGGTGGCGCCGTAGATGGACGGCTCGCGCTTGCCCAGCCGGTTGAGGTTGGGGCCGTTAAGGACATAGATCGGCTTCATAGGCCACCACCGCCATAGCCGAACATCCGGGGCAGCCAGAGCACCGTTTCGGGCACGAAGGTGAAGAGGATCAGCGCCAGGACCAGCCCGCCGAGGAATGGCAGGACGTCACCGACAATGGCCTTCATCGGGGCGCCGGATATGCGGGTCATGATGAAGAGCAGCAGGCCATAGGGCGGCGTCACCAGGCCCAGCATGATGTTGACCACCACAACCACCCCGAAATGCACCATGTCGATGCCCAGCGCCGAGGCGGTGGGGATCAGCACCGGCACGATGACCAGCAGGATGGTGGTGCCTTCGAGCACGCAGCCCAGGATCAGCAGCAGGATATTGACCGCGATCAGGAAGGTGATCGGGTTGAGATCCCAGGAGAGCAGGATGGCGCTGAGGCTGTGCGGGATGTTCTCGATGGTGACGACATAGTTGAACACCAGCGCGCCGGCGATCAGCATGCCGATGGAGGCGGTGGTCTTGGCTGATGTCAGCAGCGCGGCATAGAGGTCGGGCAGCCTGACGCTGCGATAGACGACGATGGAAACGACCAGCGCATAGAAGGCAGCGACGGCGGCGGCCTCGGTCGGCGTGGTGATGCCGCCATAGATGCCGTACATCAGCACGATCGGCATGAAGAGCACCGGCAAAGCATGCCAGGTCATCTTGGGCAGTTGGCGCAGGGGGACCGGCTTTTCGACCGGGAAGTTGCGCGTGCGGGCGGTGACGGCGACCTGGATCATCATGACGCCGGCCATGAGCAGGCCCGGCACGACACCGGCCAGGAACAGGTAGCCGATGGAGGCATCGGCAATCAGCGCGTAGAGCACCATGGGGATGGAGGGCGGAATGATCGGCCCGATCACGGCAGTGACGGCGGTCAGCGCGGCGGCGTAGCTGGGCGTATATTTGCCGTCCTGCGTCATCATGTGCTGCATCATCTTGCCCGAGCCGGCGGCATCGGCGATGGCTGAGCCGGACATGCCGGCAAAGACGATGGATTGCAGGATATTGACCTGGGCCAGGCCGCCACGGAAGCGGCCGACAACGGCATCGCACCAGCGCAGCAGGCGCTCGGACAGGGTGCCCGAATTCATGATCTCGGCGGCGAGAATGAAGAGCGGCACGGCCAGCATGATGTAGTTGGAATACATGCCGTTGAGGAACTGCTCGGCAACGATGCCCATGTCCTGCCCGCGCATCAGCAGGTAGAGCACGGAAGCGCAGATCATGGAGAGGCCCATGGGCAGGCCGAACACCGACAGCACGATGATCAGCCCGAGGGCGAGAGTGAAAGCGGTGGAGAGGATCATATGCCGGAGCTCGCCTTGGTCGGATCGAACGCTTCGGGGCCCTTGCCCCAGATAGCCTGGCAGCCGAGCCAGAACTGGCGGACGATGGTGGCCACCGCGAAGATGGCGTAAATGGAATAGAGCCAGTCGAACCGGATCTTGAGATAGGCGGTCTTCTCGACCTTCATGAACAGCACGTAGTCGATGACCGCGGGCAGCGAGATGGCGAAGAAGAAGATGAGCGTGATGGCCGTGATCGCCACCATAGCCCGCCGCCAGCGGTCGCTGACTGCCGAATAGACGATGTCGAAGCGGATTTCCTCGCTGTCGCGCACCACGAAGGCAGTACCGAACAGGACCATCCACAACCACATGATGACGCTGATTTCATGCGTCCAGCCAATGGGCAGGTTGAGGATGTAGCGGAAGACGATCTGCAGGATGAACACCGAAAACATAACGGCGAGCATGGCTGCGAGGATGTTTTCAGCGCGGGCATGGAACCACGCGCCGAGGCCGGCAAGTCGGGAATTCATCAGCAGTCTCCGAGGCAGGTACGGCGGCACCGCAAACCGGTACCGCCGCATGCGGAGTTCAGTCTAGAGGGCGTTGATGCGGTCGATCACGCCTTCCGGCCAGTCCTTGGCCAGGTCGGAGTCCAGGTACATCTGCTGGGCATGGGCGCGGAAGGCATCCAGGTCCGGCTCATAGATGTTGAGGCCGACGGTCTTGAACTGCTCGAGCAGCTCGGCTTCGCGATCGAGATGTGCCTGCTGGCTGAAGTCGATGGCTGCCGTGGCGGCGGCCTGCACCTTTTCCTGCTGTTCGGGCGTCATGGCATTCCAGGCATCGCCGGAAATGACCAGGAGGTCATAGCCCACCAGATGCGAGGTCAGCACGATCTGGTCCATCACTTCGTAGAACTTCATGTTCTCGACGTTGGGGAGCGGATTGTCCTGGCCGTCGATGGCGCCGGTCTGCAGGCCGGTATAGACCTCGGCATAGGCCATCGGCGTGGGATTGGCGCCCAGCGCCTCGCCCAGGAACTGCCAGGCATCGCCACCGGGCATACGCAGCTTGATGCCGGCCATGTCCGCCGGAGTCTTGATTTCCTTGTCGATGCGCAGGCCGACCTGGCGGGCGCCGAAATAGGTCGGGCCCAGAATGTGGATGCCGAGCTGGTCTTCGGCCATCTGCTTGAATTCAGCCCCGACATCGCTGTCGAAGAAGGTGCGCAGATGGGCGGCGTCGCGGAACAGGTAGGCCGAGGTCAGCACCGACCAGGCCGGGATCTGGTTGGACACGTCCTGCGGGGCGATATTGCCCATTTCCAGGTTCCCGCGCTGCAAGGCCACCAGTTCGGTGCCCTGCTTGAAGAGATTGCCGCCATAATAGGGCTCGAGGGTGAAATCCTCGATGATCTGGCCGGCGAACAGGTCCATCATCTCGGCGCGAATATCCTCGGCCGAGAACACCGCCGAAAACCGCAGCACGGGCTTGTCCTGTGCCATGGCGGGCATCGCAGCCGCCAGCATCAGGCCACCAAGCAGCACCGCGCGGCGCGTGAATCCAAAACGCATTGTCATCCTCCCATTTGTGCCCGCAGCAAGCGGGCCATCCTCACCGGACGCACGGCCGTATCACCGTCGTTTTCCGTCCCGACGCACAATGTACGAAATAGTTCGTTCAAGTCAATGGCACGTTTCCCACTGGTGGAAAACTAGCGGCCCGTTTTCCGTTTGTCATGTGTTTTTTAATTCATCTGATATTTTCTGATTGCTTTGACGTCAGGCGTTTCCTTGGGTAAAAGCCGGTGACGGAGGCAGAATTGGCAGACGACAGACAGCTCACAGACGAAGGCATTGGCGATATCGCCTTCCGGCGGATTCGGGACGACATCATTGCCGGCGCCCTGCCGCCCGGCAAAAAGCTCAAGCTCGATCTCGCTGAAAACCCGCTATGGCGCCAGCGTCAGCACGCTGCGGGAGATTCTCAATCGGCTGGCCAGCGAACAGTTCGTGGTGGCCGAGGGGCAGCGCGGCTTCGAGGTGGCTCCGGCAACGGCGGAAAACCTGCTCGAGGTGGCCGATTTGCGCCTGCTGCTCGAAAGCCACGCCATCAGGCTTTCGCTGCAAACCGGCGATCTCGACTGGGAGGGGCGCGTGGTAGCGGCCCACCACAAGCTGAGCGTGGTCGAGGCGCAGTTATTGGCCGGCGAGATCGATCGTACGGCGCAGTGGGTGCGGTACGACTTTGCTTTCCACAATGCGCTGATCTCGGCCTGCGGCTCGCGCACGCTGCTCGACCTGCATGCCTCGGTGTTCGACCGCTTCATCCGCTACCACATGCTGGCAGCCAGTTTTCGCGGCTCGGCGGTGATGGACGACCACCGGGCGCTGTTCGACCTGGCCATGCGGCGCGATGCCGAAGGCATTGTCGGCAAGCTGACGGGGCATATCAGGAGTGGCGTCGATTACGTGCTGAGCACCGGGCGAATCTAGGTCGATTCGCTCGCGACCTCACCAATCGTCGGCAGATGACCGGATCATGGCACGCCCATATAGGATCGCAAGCTTCGGGTGCGATCGGCGAACATGCTGGCCACGCAGGCGGGGTAATCCAGCACCTGCCCCTCGCGGCCGAGATCGCCATTGGCGTAGAAGATGCAAGCGAAGGTGCTGAACGTCGTCCAGGCATCCTGTTCGTTGATCAGGTCGCGGCGGGTCTGGCCCGTGCTGCCGTCGAGCAGCTGTTTCCAGGTGTTGTCCAGAAGCTGCCGCTCGCGCGCCATATAGTCCAGACCGCACTGTTCCCATTCAAAGTTCGAGCCGTCGCTGCCTTCGAGACATTGCGCGTAGAGCGCATGGGCACCGGCCGGGGCCGCCAGGGCCGGCGCGGGCGCAGACAGCAGCGCAGCAGCGAGACAGGCCGCCCGGATACTCAAAGCCGGGCGCTCACTGGTCATGGCAGATCGCGATCGGGCGCCGGTCCAGGTGGAAGCTCATGGTCGGGGTCGTCTCGTCGCCCAGCGCGCGCCCGGCCTCGTTGCAGGAATCCCCCAGAACGCCGATCGAACCGGCGTCATCCAGTATTTCCAGGGTGATCCCATCCGAGCCATCAATGGTCAGGTCGAAGCCGACATCGGCGCACCAGTCGGCGACCCCGCAGATAAAACGCCCGTCATATGGCGAGCAGGTGAAGCGCTGGCCCCAGATCGGGCCGTCGACCGCATCATCGGCGTAAGCCGCGGTCAGGGTCACCGGGACATCGTCCGGACCGGCGGGTTCCCGCGTCACCGATCCATCGGCCGGGAAGCTGCCGTCGCCGTCGCGTTGTGGATCGCGGGGGCGGAGCATCAGGGCAACGATGTCGGATGGCGGGTGCAAGCGGGCGCCGCCCGGACTGCCGGCCGTAAAGCATGCCCCGGCCAGTGTTGCCCCCTGCGCCCCGCTCGGAAGGGCCTCTTGTGCCAGCGGCTGCCCGCAGACGATCAAGGCGAGCGGCAGAGCGAGACAGGCCTGCCGCGGCAGCCATATGGCGGGATTCATCACGCCTCCAGTCCATGGCCGTTGCCATGTCAATCGTGCCCCGGCTTGAGCTTAGCCGCCGTAGCAAAATAGCGCTTGGACTGGGGCGAAGTGGCCACTGGCCGGGAGCGAACCCGAAAGCGCGCGGTTACGCTTTGACCGCGGCGCTGAAACTCGCAGTCATGGCGACGGGGTCAGGTTGGCGGCCGCTGAACAGCTCGAAGGCCCGTACCGCCTGATAGACGGCCATGCCGCCGCCTGACAGCACGGAGCAGCCGAGCGCGCGGGCGTGGCGGACTAGTTCGGTTTCCAGCGGAAAATAGACCACATCGGCGACCCAGTGCCGGCTTTCGAGCAAAGCGGCGTCTATGGGCAGGCCGGGATGCCTGGTCATGCCGACCGGCGTGGCGTTGACGATGCCGTCGGCCCCTTTTGCGGCACTTGCTACATCAGTCACTGCCTGCGCACTGGCGCCGAGCAGGCGGCGCAGCCGCTCGGCCAGGGCCTCGGCGCGTGGCGCGTCGGTATCGTAGATATCGAGTCGCTCGGCACCGCATTGCAGCAAGGCCTGCGACACGGCGGCGCCTGCTCCGCCGGAGCCGAGTTGCAGCACCCTGCCCCGCGCTACATGCGGCAGGTCGCGGCGGAAACTTTCGGCAAAACCCCAGCAGTCGGTATTGTGACCCACGCTCCGCGCGCCGCCCAGCACAACGGTATTGACCGCGCCGATGGCGGCGGCATCGGGCGCCAGGTCATCGAGCAGCGGCAGGATCGCCTGCTTGAAGGGATAGGTGACGTTCAGTCCGGCAAAGCCGAGGTCTCGCGCTTCGGCCAGGATATCGGGCAGGCTGGTATCGTCGAGCTCGAGCCGGTCGAAATCGATCAGGTGATAGCGATAGTCGAGACCCTGCCTGGCGCCCTCCTGCTCGTGCATCAGCGGCGAGAGCGAGGCGGCAATGCCCCGGCCGACCAGGCCGATGGTGATGCCATCGGGCCTGGGCAGGCGATTGTGCAGGACCGAGACGCGAAAGGACTGCGCGGGCTGGCTGCTGGCGGTGGACAAGGCGAAGTCTCCCTGACAGCCGCCGGCCGGCAGAAAAGCGGCGGCGGCCTTGTCTTTCCCTCGCGGCACAAGGATAAATGCTGCAAGGCGATTTGCGGCAAAATGTACGAACTGGTTAGTTTAGTCAATTGCCGCCGAGGAAGGCGACGACGGCATGAGCACTCCAGTTTCGACATCCCGCACCAAATCCCGGGACGGCACCTCGCGGGTCCAGGACCCCGAGGGCACGAAACAGAACATTATCGAAGTGGCGGCGCAGGAATTCGCGCTCAATGGGCTGTCCGGCGCGCGGATCGACGAAATCGCCGCCAAGACCCGCTCTTCCAAGCGGATGATCTACTATTATTTCGGCAGCAAGGAAGGGCTCTATGTCAGCGCCCTCGAAAACGCCTATCGCCAGGTGCGCGAGGGCGAGGCCAAGCTCGATATCGAAGGCCTGCCGCCGCTGGATGCGCTGAAGCGCCTGGTGGAATTCACCTTCGACCACCATCACCAGCATGAGGAATTCATCCGCATGGTGATGATCGAGAATATCCACCATGGAGAATTTCTCGAGCGGTCTGGGGTGATCCGCGACCTCAATGTCACGGCCATCGGCAGTATCGAGGCGATCTATGCCAAGGGGCTGGCCGATGGCGTGTTCCGCGCCGGACTCGACCCGCTGGAAATCCACTGGCAGATCAGCGCGTTGTGTTTCTTCAACGTGTCCAACCGGGCGACGTTTTCGAAGATTTTCGGCAAGGATGTGGGGAGCCCGGCCTATCAGGAATCGCTGCGGCGGCAGACGGTAGACATGGTGATCCGGTTCGTGGTGAAGGCGGACGAGCTGGGCGGGGTGTGAGCGGCGCCTCGCCACAAACCCCGCGGTGACCCCCTTCTCCCCTTGCGGGAGAAGGTGCCCGAAGGGCGGATGAGGGGGCGCCGCGTTATACGTCGGCATTGAAGCATGGGAGGGAGCCATTCGCGCATAGCGCTCATGGCCTTCTCGCCTAAAATCGCTCCACTGGAGCGATTTTGCCTTCGGCCGGCTCGAAGCCCCTCACCCGTAATTTCCTCTGAACGAGGAAATTACCCCCTCTCCCGCAAGGGGCGAGGGGTGGCTCCACTCTTGGTGCGGGATCTGCACACCATTGCCGGCATCGCACGTTAGCCGCATCAGGGCCCCTTCATTCCTATCTCCTCCACCCTCACCCTACCTCCACCCTATCTCGCCGCTCTGCCCTCCGCTTCCCACTCTGCTCCACCCCTTCCCCGCCCCGCTCCCTCCACCCCTCAGCCACCCTCCTTGCAAATGTACTAACTAGTTCGTACTCTTTGTGCGAACTGGAGGATGCGCCTTGAAAACCTCGATAGCCACCGTGTCGATCAGCGGCGATCTGCGAGAGAAGCTGGAAGCCATTGCGGCGGCAGGGTTCGATGGCGTCGAGATTTTCGAGAACGACTTTCTGGCCTATGACCGCTCGCCGCGCGACGTGGCGGTGATGGTGGCCGATCTCGGACTGACCATTACGCTGTTCCAGCCGTTCCGCGATTTCGAGGGGCTGCCGGAGCCGCAGCGCAGCCAGGCCTTCGAGCGGGCGGAGCGCAAGTTCGACCTGATGGGGGAGCTGGGGACCGAGTTGATGCTGGTCTGTTCCAGCGTGTCGCCACTGGCGCTGGGCGGGATCGATCGTGCCGCTGCGGACCTGCGCGAACTGGGCGAGCGGGCAGCCAAGCGCAATCTCAGGGTCGGCTATGAGGCGCTGGCCTGGGGCCGGCATGTCAATGACCACCGAGACGCCTGGGAGATCGTGCGGCGGGCGGATCACGCCAATATCGGCATCATTGTCGACAGTTTTCACACGCTGGCGCGGGGAATCGACCCCAATTCGATCCGATCTATTCCCGGCGACAAAATCTTCATCGTGCAACTGGCCGATGCGCCTGAAATCGACATGGACCTGCTCTATTGGAGCCGGCATTTCCGCAATATGCCGGGCGAAGGCGATCTCGATGTCACCGACTTCATGCGGGCGGTGGCGGCCACCGGCTATAATGGTCCAATTTCGCTGGAAATCTTCAACGACCAGTTCCGCTCCGGCTCGCCGCGCACCATTGCCGCCGATGGCCATCGCTCGCTGGTCTATCTGATGGATCAGGTGCGCAACAGCGAGCCGGACATTGCCATCGATGTGCCTGTGCTGCCGCCGCGCGTCGATGTGCAGGGGGTAGCTTTTGTCGAATTCGCGGCCGACGAGGCTGAAGCGCAGGTGCTGGCGGGGCATCTGCGCCGGCTCGGCTTCCGGCTGACCGGGCGGCACAAGAGCAAGGCGGTCGAGCGCTTCACGCAGGGTGACATCAATATCGTCATCAATACCGAGCGCGAGGGACTGGCGCATTCGGCCTATCTCACGCATGGCACCTCGGCCTATGCGCTGGGGCTGATGGTGGATGATGCCGCGGCGACGGTGGATCGCGCGCGTGCCCTGGGGGCGCAATTGTTCAGCCAGCGCGTCGGGCCGAACCAGCTCAGCATTCCGGCGATTCGCGGCATTGGTGGCGGGGTGATTTATTTTCTCGACGAGAAGAGCCCGCTGGGTCGGGTGTGGGATATCGAGTTCGAGCCGGTAAGCGATCCCGAGCCAAGCCGGGATGCCGGATTGCGACGGGTAGATCATGTGGCCCAGACGATGAATTACGAGGAGATGCTGACCTGGATCCTGTTCTACCGCTCCATCTTCGTGGCCGAGAAGAGCCCCATGGTCGATGTGGTCGATCCCTCGGGGCTGGTGCGCAGCCAGGTGATCGAGAATGCGGCGGGGTCGCTGCGGCTGACACTCAACGGGGCCGAGAGCCACCGCACGCTGGCCGGGCATTTCATTGCCGAAACCTTCGGCTCCAGCATCCAGCATCTGGCCTTTGCCAGCGACGACATTTTCGCCACGGCGGCGGCGCTGCAGGCCAATGGCATGAAGACGCTGGAGATTTCGCCGAATTATTACAGTGACTTGCAGGCGCGGCTCGGCATTGGCGGGGACCTGCTGGAGCGGCTGCGGGCGGCCAACATCCTCTATGACCGTGACGCGGGCGGGGAATTCTTCCAGCTTTATTCGACCAATGTGGGCGAAGGCTTTTTCTTCGAAGTGGTGCAGCGGGCGGGCGGCTATGGTGGCTATGGCGCGGCCAATGCACCCTTCCGCATCGCGGCGCAGAAGCGCAGCCTTACGCCAGCCACTATGCCGCGGCAGTAGGTCATTTTCGCTTCTTCGCCCCTCTCCCCTTGAGGGAGAGGGTGGTTCTTCCGCGTCCAGCGGAAGAACCGGGTGAGGGGTGCTGCGCCTTCCCATGCTTCAGTGCAGATGGATAGCGCAGGACCCCTCATCCGCCCTTCGGGCACCTTCTCCCTCAAGGGGAGAAGGGGAAGAAGGGCGGGCGCTCAGGAAGAAATCGACACTTACAGCGTCGCCAGTTCGCGGTTGCTCAGCGCGCCGCGATAGCCCTTCTTGATTTCAACCTTCTGTTCAAGCGCTTCGATGACGCTCATGGGGAAATCGACCTCGTACATCTGGCTGAGATTGTTGAGGCCGCCCGGCGTGAAGACGTTGATCTCCAGCAGTTTGTCGCCGACGATATCCAGCCCGACAAGGAACATGCCGTCCTGCACCAGCTTGGGCCGCACGGTTTCGGCGATATCAAGCATGGTCTTGTTGACCTCGATGGGTACGGCGCTGCCGCCGGCATGGATATTGGAGCGAATTTCGCCCTTGGCGGGGGCGCGGCGGAAGGCGGCGAACTTGCCCTCGCGCTGCAGGGGAACGCCATTCATCAGAAAGAAGCGCACGTCGCCTTCCGATGCCTCGGGCATGAAGCTCTGGGCGATCAGGTAACCCTCCTCGCTCACCGCCTCGAAAATCTGCTTGATGTTGGATTCCTTGGGCGAGGCGATCTTGAACACGTTCTTGCCGCCAGAGCCCTGCAGGGGCTTGAGGATGACGCCCTTTTTCTGCTGCTCGATGAAGCTGCGGATTTCATCGAGGCTTTTGGCGATCAGGGTCTCGGGGCGCACAGAGGCAGGAAAATCCTGGAAATAGAGCTTGTTCTGCGCGCGGGCGAGGC
The DNA here is from genome assembly GCF_007859655.1 of Devosia ginsengisoli. Classification (NCBI taxonomy): domain Bacteria; kingdom Pseudomonadati; phylum Pseudomonadota; class Alphaproteobacteria; order Hyphomicrobiales; family Devosiaceae; genus Devosia; species Devosia ginsengisoli. The sequence goes on along the minus strand of NZ_CP042304.1, from coordinate 818,272 downwards.
CATCGGGGTCGTTGAGCACGATGACGCCGCGCGCTGCGGCCAGGCGACCGAAGATCGCCCCGACCTGGGCGGCCCAGGGCCGGTCGGCCGAGTCCTCGGACGGGTCGTTGCGCAGGAGCAGGATGTCGATCTCGGAAACGTCGAGCGTTTCCACCTTGGTCTCCTTGCCCTGCAGGTCCTTGAACAGGGTTTCGGCCTTCTTGTAATTGCTCGCCGGCAGGGTCAATGCCCGCACCAGCAGGCTGTCATCCGGCCGCAGCACGAAATCGCCGGGGGTTAGGTAGCAGATATCGTGGCCCCGGCTGAGCGCAGCCAGCGCCAGGTGGGTGGTCGAGTAATTGACCGTTTCGCCTTTGATGGAATTGACAAAAAACGCAATGCGCATGGGGTGACGCTCCTAGTTGGCCGACATTTCTAGTGGGGTGATGCCGGCATAAGCCGCCTTGAGCCGCTTGTCGGCCTCGGGATGGGACAGAAACTGGGGCAGCAGGCGCGGCGCCTTGAGCAGGCCGCGCGTGCCCAATTCCTGCATGACGCCGAAATGGCTGGCCGCGATCTTGCCCATCCAGAAGGGATCGAGCGAACCGCCGGCCCGCAGATGGGCGAGCACTTCGAGCAAGCCGCGCAGATAGACCGCGTCCTTGGGCAGGCCGCCGCCGCGATAGACGCGCAAGGCCAGGTTGAAGGCCGCTGCATCGGAAAAGCCGAGGTCGCGCACCAGAAGGCGATAGCAATCGACGAAGGTGGCGCCATCGAGCATGTCGGCACAGGCGACGACCCGCGCCGCGATGAGCCGCAGCCGCGCAATGGTCATGCCGCCCACCAGATATTCGGCCAGCACGGCGAGGCCTTCCTGCACACCCTCATAGCCGGCCAGGCCCGAGCGGAAGAGGCGCAGGCCCTGGGCCGAGCCGTTGAAATAGGTCAACAGATGCACGCCGACTTCGTGGCTCAGCAGCGCTTCGACCCGTTGGCGGGCCATGGTGGTATTGCTCGATATCAGCAGTCGTCCGCCGGATACCATCAGGCCCGAAGGCAGATCGTCACGCAGTTCGACGCTGGCCGAAAAGCCGTCATAGTCACCGGCATAGGACTTGATCATCGCGCGGGCGCGGCGTTCCACGAAGGCGACGTCGGCATCATCGCCATCGCCCTTGCGCTTGCCGCGGCGGGGTTTGGTTTCGTCGAGGATTTTCCGGGCGGCCTTGAGCAGGCTCGGCTCGACCGGACCATAGAGCGCGCGGCCAAATTCGACGTAGCGCGGGGTCTCGCGGGCTGACAGCAGGGAGAGTTGCAGGTCGAGTTCCTGCTGTTTCTCACGATAGAGCGTGGTCAGCACCGGGTCTTCGAAATGGTCCAGCGCGACGGAAAACAGCGCCTTTTTCTGCCTGGATATATCGATGGTCAGTGGCCGGTAGAGAAAACGGGGCGCCCGCTCACTGCCATTCTCGGCGAATTCGGCGCGGGCTGCCAAGGCGTTGATCGGCGTGACGGCCAGCAGGAAATCGAAGGACTGGGCCACTTCGTCGATAGCGCGGTCGGCGCGGGTCACCGCATCGACAAAGGCCCGGCGCCCGAGCGCGCGATGGGACGAGAGGGCCAGGCTCCCGGTGGCATCGACAAAGGCGGCCACCGCGCGCAGGCCGGCATCGACGATATTGGCGACCAGCCGCTCGAGCAGCTCGGGATAGACCGCGTCCGGTTCCGGCACCCGGTAGATGGGCGCAAAACGCACCGTCAACGAGGCCAGGTCGGGCAATTGGCGGGCCAACTTCGCCGCCGGATCGTCGGCGATTTTCGGCCGGGCGATCTGGGGCGCCCGATATTTTGCCTCGGCCTGTTCGACGGCGGCCGAAAAGGCCAGCAATGCCTGCTTGATCGGGCCATTGCCCGAGGCCGACACGCTCATTTCGAAGGGCGGCAGATAGTCGGCGTCGCTGGCCAGCAGGTCGCGCGCCAGCTCGCCGATATCGAGCAGGATAAAGGCGCCGAACCGCGCCGTCATCGCCTCGGCGACCAGCTTGATGATCGCGGTGGCCGTGCCGAGATTGCGGACCAGCAGGTAGGACGAATTGGCAGTGACGACATCCAGCGCGGCCGGTTCGCGACGGCGTCCGACATGCACGACGAGGAATGGCAGGGGCCGGTCGATATGCAGCCGCTCGCCCCGACCGAAATCGCGGCGGATGGGCTCGCCAGCCTCCAACGCCTTGGCGAACTCGGCCAGCAGCTTGTCGTTGGCGGCACTCATGCAGACGCCTTGAGACTGTCGAGCAGCACGGGCAGCGACGCGGTGATCATGGCGCGCATGGCTTCCAGCGCCTCGATATCGGGCTCGCCCGTCCACTCGTCCATGAAGAATTTCTTGAACTCGATGGCGATGGCACAGCCGCTATCGGGGAAATTGGCATGGACGAAACGGGTCTGTTCGCCCCTGCCCTCGAATGCGATGTTTTCGCGCACATCCATCGGCTGGCCGCGGAAGGAGAAGCCGCGCAGGCTGTCCATGAAGGGATCGACGACATGGGCCCAGCGGGCGCGATCCATGGAGATCGTGCCGATATTGATCTGCGGCGCGTCGGCCTCCGGGGTCGGATCGGCGTCGGGACCGTTGCGGCGGTGGTTGTAGCTGTGGATGTCGAGCAGCACGAATTGGCCGTGCTCGGCTGCAATGGCTGACAGCATCTGGTGCAGCATGGCATAGTAGGCGGCGTGAACGTCCAGCGAGCGCCGAACCAGTGCGTCTTCAGGCCGCTGCGCCCAGATATCGAGGCCCCAGGCCTGGTCGGGGCGCAGATAGACGGCGCCTTCGGTATCGCGGTTGAGGTCGATCTCGAAGCGCGAGCGATGGAAGATGATGCGATTGGGCACGTCGCGGATGGCATAGGCGGTGAAGGGGTCTTCCTCGCGCAGGCGCCCGGCCGCATCGAGACCCATGATGGCGGCCACTTCGTCGCGCAGGGCATGGCCATTGTGAATGGCGGTGCCGATCAGCGGCGAGGCCGCGCGGTCGACGGACCAGAGGGCGTTTTTGTCGATCGCGGCAGTGAGGTCACTGGCGCTCGGCGAGATATGCGACGGGGCGTAAGTCATTGGACGCTTTGCCTTGGGGCCCGAGAATGGGCGACGTCACAGTAACGGGCCATCGGCGATGGCAGTTCCCGAACGGCGATGCGTCAGGCGTTGGCGGGCTGCGCTGTGCGGAAGTCTTCGCTGCGCGTGAGGCCGGCGTCGTAGAATTCGACGAGCCTGGTATCGATGGCCGCTGCCAGGTCGCGGCAGCGTTCCACCAAGGCACCCGCATCTGCGCCGTCGACCCAGGCCGCCAGCAGGGCGTCATGCGCGGTGGCCAGCGCCTGGAATGCGTCGGACTCCGCCAGAGCCGCATCGCCCACCAGCAGGTGGATCGGCTCGGGCTGGCTGATGCCCTTGAGCACGACGGAGCCGGCGGCCAGAAAGGCCAGTTCCGGTGCGGCGGCGCGGGTTTCCGCGGTGACGAGAATGTCGTAGCCGACGCGCCGACAGGCACCTTCCAGCCGGCTGGCCACATTCACGGTGTCGCCAATGCAGGAATAGTCGAAGCGGGCTTCGAAACCCATATTGCCCACCAGAGCCGGGCCGGTGGAAATGCCGATGCCGATGGCGACAGGCTCGGCCTGTTGCGCATTGAGGGCGCGCAGGGCCGCCCGCATGTCCAAAGCCGCCTCGCAGGCGTGGCGGGCGTGGCGCGGCACGTCGACCGGGGCGTTCCAGAAGGCCATGATGGCGTCGCCCATGAATTTGTCGATCGTGCCGTGATGGGCGACGATGGCCGCGCCGAGCCCGGCAAACAGGCGATTGAGCATGGCGACCAGTTCGGCCGGCGCAGTGCGCTCGCTGAGGGCGGTGAAATTGCGCACGTCGGAAAACATCACCGTCATTTCGCGCACATCGCCGCCCAGCTTGAGCAGGCCCGCATTGGCCTCGATCTGGATCAGCAGAGCCGGCTCGACATAATGGGCAAAGGCCCGGCGGATGCGGCGCTTGTCGGCGTCGGTCACGGCGAAGCGGAAAAAGGCCATGGCAGCATAGGTCACCAGGGCCGCAAACAGGGCGAAGCTGGGGTCGAGCAGGATGCCGAACTGGCTGAAGGCCAGCCAGCTTCCGGCCGTCGCCACGGCGGCAATCGCCAGTGAAAACAGCAATCCCACCAGTGGGCCGGTCAGCAGTAGGACCAGCACCACGGCCAGGCCCATCACGGCGATGATCAGCAATTCCAGCCCGCCGACCCAGTCGGCCCGCTGCAGGAAGGTGCCGGTCAGCATCTGCTCCAGCGCCTGCAGGTGGATGGAAACGCCGGGCACGGCCTCACCCAATGCGCTGGCGCGGATATCGAGCAGGCCGGCGGCCGAGGCCCCGACCAGCACGATATGGCCTGACAGCATGGGGGCCAGTTCGGCATAATCCGCGCCCAGCAGCCGCGCAGCCGGCACATAGGTCGTTTCAGGCAGGTCGCGATAGTAGAGCCACATATCGCCGCTGGGGCCGGTCGGCACTTCGAACTGGCCTATGCGTAGGCCATTGACCGTCCCTGCCCCGGCGGAATCGCCCAGCACGACCAAGGTGGAAGCGTTCTGCGCCACGCGCAGAGCCTCCACGGCCAGGGTCGGCAATGGCGCCGCGCCGTTGGACCAGAGCAGTGGCAGGCGTCGCGCCACGCCGGCCCCTTCGCGGTCGAGGCTCGCCACGCCGAGCCCGGTGGCAGCCTGGGTCAGTACCGGCAGCGGCGCAGCCACGCTGTCAAGCGCCGGCAGGCTGGGCAGCACATCCGCGCCGGTCATGGCAAAGCCGGCCTTGGGCGGTGGCGGTGCGCTGCCGGCCACTGCCCGGCTCATCACCAGGACCGATGGTCCCGTCGCCAGCGCTGCGGCGAATTGGGCATCGTAATCGGCGCCGTTGCCCCCGATGGCGGGCGACAGCCGGTCGGGTTCGGAAAACAGGATATCGAAGGCGATGGCGGCAGCGCCCAGTTCGGTCAGCCGGCTGGCAATCGTCGCCATATCGCGCCGCGACCATGGCCATTGCCCCACGGCGGCCAGCGAGGCCTCGTCGATATCGACGATGCGAACCGGCAGGTCCAGCGGTTCGGGGCGCGGCCTGATCTGCTGGAAGGTATCGAAGGTGGTTTCGCGCGCCACGCGCACGGCATAGGGATCGGCGGCGCGCAGCAGGATCAGCGCAATGACGACTGCGGCGCCAAACAACAGTGCCGCCAGCCGCCGCGTCAGCATGGCTCAGTTCATCGGCGCGGAGGAAAGGGCGCGGGCCATGGGCACGCTGGGCCGGCAGCGCAGGTCGCGGCGGAAATCGGACGGCGACATGCCGGCGATCTTGCGGAACGACTTGTTGAATGCACTGAGTGAACCAAAGCCGCTATCCATCGCGACCTGCAGCACATTCGCATCGTCCTGCATCAGCAGGGCCTGAGCATAGCTGAGCCGCATGAGGTTCACATAATCGTTCAGCGTCATGCCGGTCGATTTCTTGAACACGTTCATCGCGTATTTCGGATGGATGTCGGCCGCCAGGGCAATGTCGGTCGAGTCGATTTCCTCGCGGAAATTGTCGGCGATGAAATCGCAGATGCGGACCACGATGGGCGAGGAATGGTGGTCCAGCCCATCCACGGCCTTCACCACGGCTTCCGGGCCGGGCAGCAGGGCATAGGGCTCGAAACGGACGCGCTCGATGCGCAGCAGCAGTTCGTCCACCGCCATGCCTGCCTTCATCGGGTCGCCCGAACGGGCATAGTCGTTCCAGCGGGCGAAATTGTAGGGGTCGGCGGCATCGGTCGCCTGGGTGATCAGCGTCGCCCCCTGCATCAGCCGCGATTGCACATTCTGCGGCAGACGCAGCCGGAAGAAATGCACCAGCGGCAGGTGCCCGCCGGCATAGATCAGGTCGTCGGAAGCGTCGTCCAGGCAATGGGGCAAACCACCCCAGAACAGCGCCATGTCCCCGGCATTGAAGCGAACCTGGTGGCCGCTCATGCGGTAATGGGCCCAGCCGCGCACGATGTAGTTGACCTCGACCTGAGCATGCCAGTGTGCCGACCGCATCAGCAGTGGCGAGGTATGAAACATGTTCATTTCGGTCGGCAGGCGCTCTACGCCATTGGTCCCCGGTTCGTAATAAGCCCTTTCAGTCATCTTACTTTCCGCCAACTCCGCATGCCCATTGTGAGGGACGCCACGTGCCAGACAGATAGCTTAGGTAGCGCTCAGAGGAAGAGCAAACGAAAAGGGAGGACTAAGACTATGTCTCGCAATGTCATGCGGTGGACCCGCACGCTCGCTATCGCCCTCACCGGTATCAGCATGGCCAGCGTCGCCGCTGCCGCCGCCGAACTGACGGTCTGGTGCTGGGACCCCAATTTCAACATTCCCGCCATGGCCGATGCCGGCGCGCGCTACACCGCAGCGCACCCGGACACGACCTTCAACATCAACAATGTCAGCCAGGACGAGATCAACCAGAAGCTGCAGACCCAGTTGCTGGCCGGCGTTTCCGATGGCCTGCCCGATATCGTGCTGATCCAGGACGACAATATCCAGCGCTTCCTGCAGTCCTTCCCCGGCTCGTTCGTGCCGCTTTCCGATTCCATCGACATGTCGAAATTCGCCTCCTACAAGGTGGCGGCCGCGACCTATGAGGGGAAATCCTATTCCCTGCCCTTCGACTCCGGCGTGACCGGGCTGTTCTACCGCTCCGACTATCTGGAAGAAGCCGGTTACAAGCCGGAAGACGTCCAGGACATTACCTGGAACCGCCTGATCGAGATCGGCAAGGACGTGCTGGAAAAGACCGGCCACCAGCTCATCGACATGGACTACAATGATGACGGCCAGATCATCATGATGATGCAGTCCACCGGCCAGTGGTACCTCAAGGACGGGAACGAACCGAACATCATCGACAATCCGGCGCTCAAGGCTTCGCTGGAAACCTTCCAGGAAATGGCGCAGTCCGGCCTCATCAAGCCGGTTTCGGACTGGACGGGCTATACCGGCGCCTTCACTTCGGGCGAGGTGGCCATGGTGCCGCAGGGCGTCTGGATCACCGGCACCATCAAGTCCATGCCCGACCAGGCCGGCAAGTGGCGTGTGGCTCCCCTGCCGGCGCTCGATGGCGTCGATGGCGCGACCCACTATTCCAACAATGGCGGCTCGAGCTGGTATGTGCTGGCCTCCTCCCAGCATCAGGAAGAAGCCATCGACTTCCTCAAGACCGTCTGGGCCGAGGATGTCGATTTCTACCAGGGCATCCTGGTGAACCAGGGCGCCGTCGGCTCGCTGCTGGCCGCGCGTGAAGGCGACGCCTACAAGGCCAGCGACCCGTTCTTCAACGACGAGCCGGTGTGGCAGAACTTCTCGGACTGGCTGGCCCAGGTTCCGGCGGTCGATTACGGCACCTTCACGCCCGAAGCACGCCTGGCCGTGCGGGCGCAGCCCAACATCGCCAATGGTGGCGATATCGACCAGGCCCTGCAGGCCATCGACGCCCAGCTCCGCCAGCAGATGCAGTAGTTTCCAACACTGGGGCGGGCTCCGGCCCGCCCCGATCCGCTGGAACCATTGCATTTGATCGGAGGGGGCATGGCGCAGACCCGTTTGGACCGTAACGAGCAGATCAACGGCTGGGCATTCGTGATGCCGGCTTTGGTGCTGCTCGGCATCTTCATGATCTATCCCATCCTGTGGTCGCTCTGGATGAGCTTCCAGGTGGGGCGCGGCAACAATTTCTCCTTCGGGGGCCTGGCCAATATCCAGCGGCTGGCCAATGACGCCCTGCTGGTGCAGGCGCTGACCAACACCATCATCTTCTTCATCATCCAGGTACCGATCATGATCGTTCTGGCGCTGCTGTTCGCAGTGGCGCTCAACGACGCGACCCTGCGCTTCCGCGGCCTGTTCCGGACCATCCTGTTCCTGCCCTGCGTGACCTCGCTGATCGCCTACTCCAGCCTGTTCAAGTCGATGTTTTCCAATGACGGCATCATCAACCAGGCCCTCATGTCGCTGCATCTGGTCAGCGCGCCCATTCCGTGGCTCACCGATCCGTTCTGGGCCAAGGTGGTCATCATCTCCGCCATCACCTGGCGGTGGACCGGCTACAACATGATCTTCTACCTGGCGGCGCTGCAGAACGTCGACAAATCGATCTATGAAGCCGCCCGCATCGACGGCATTCCGGCCTGGGCGCGGTTCTGGAACATCACGGTGCCGATGCTGAAGCCGGTGATCCTGTTCACCACGATCCTGTCGACCATCGGCACGCTGCAGTTGTTCGACGAGATCAACAACATCACGCAGGGCGGGCCGGGCAACGGCACGATGACCCTGTCGATGTATATCTACAACCTCACCTTCCGCATGATGCCCAGCTTCGGCTATTCGGCCACGGTCTCCTGGGTCATCGTCGCCATTGTCGCCGTGCTCAGCATCATCCAGTTCATGATCGCGCGCGACCGCAGGAGGGGGGCATGAGCCTTTACATGCTGCGGCGGGCGGGGGTCTATCTGTTCCTGTCGCTGGCCGCCTTCCTGTCGGTTTTTCCCTTCTTCTGGATGGCGGTTGGCGCCACCAACAAGTCGACCGATATCATCACCGGCAAGATGACTCCGGGCAGCAATCTTGTGGTCAATTTCCAGACCCTGCTGTCGCAGGTCGATCTCTGGCGCGTCTTCGGGAACTCGTTCCTGATCGCCATCGTGTCGACCATCCTGACACTCGCCGTCTCATCGCTGGCCGGCTACGGCTTCGAGATTTTCCGCTCGCGGGTGCGCGAACGGATCTTCCAGCTCCTGCTGCTATTCCTGTCGATCCCGTTTGCCGCGCTGATGGTGCCCCTCTTCGTCATGATCTCGCGGGCGCAGCTGACCAACACCTTCACCGCGGTCATCCTGCCCACCATCGCGTCGATCTTCATCCTGTTCTACTTCCGCCAGGCGACGAAGGCCTTTCCGGGCGAGTTGCGCGATGCGGCGCGGGTCGACGGGCTCAAGGAATGGCAGATTTTCCTCTTCGTCTACCTGCCGACCATGCGCTCCACCTATGCGGCAGCCACGATCATCGTGTTCATGAACGCCTGGAACAACTATCTCTGGCCGCTCATCGTGCTGCAGACGCCGGAAAACAAGACCATCACGCTGGTGATCTCGGCGCTCACGGCTGCCTACACACCCGATTACGGCGTCATCCTGCTGACGACCGTACTCGCAACGCTTCCAACCCTCGTCATTTTCTTCGTCCTGCAGCGCCAGTTCGTTCAGGGCATGCTGGGGGCCGTCAAATGAGGGACATGAAATGAGCAGCCTCAGCCTCAAAGGCATTCGCAAGTTCTACGGCTCGCTGGAAGTCATCAAGGGGGTGGACCTCGACATCAAGTCCAAGGAATTCGTGGTCTTCGTCGGCCCCTCCGGCTGCGGGAAATCCACTTTGCTGCGGATGATCGCCGGCCTCGAGCACATCACATCAGGCGAACTCGATATCGGCGGCACGCGCATGAACGATGTCGAGCCCTCCAAGCGCGGCATTGCCATGGTGTTCCAGACCTATGCGCTCTACCCGCATATGACGGTGCGCGAGAATATGGGCTTTGCCCTGCGCTTTGCCGGCGTCGCCAAGGACCAGATCGCCCGGCAGGTGGGCGATGCGGCGCGCATCCTGGCGCTGGAGCCGCTGCTCGACCGCTTCCCCAAGGAGCTTTCGGGCGGCCAGCGGCAGCGCGTCGCCATCGGCCGGGCCATCGTCCGCAATCCGCAGGTCTTCCTGTTCGACGAGCCGCTCAGCAACCTCGATGCCGAATTGCGCGTACATATGCGCATCGAGATCGCCCGGCTGCACAAGGAATTGCAGACCACAATCATCTACGTGACGCATGACCAGGTCGAGGCGATGACGCTGGCCGACACGATCGTGGTGCTGCGCGACGGCATTATCGAGCAGGTCGGGCGCCCACTCGACCTCTATGACGACCCGGCCAACCAGTTCGTGGCCGGCTTTATCGGCTCGCCCAGGATGAACTTTTTGCCCGCGACCATCGTGGACAAGGCGACCGGCAAGATCACAGTGGAGCTAACCCATCATGACAAGGCCCGCCTCACCCTGCCCGTCACCAGCGGCGTGGTCGGCGATCCGGTGATCGTGGGCGTACGCGCCGAGCATTTCGGCATGGGTGGCGCGGGCGATATCGACATCACGCTCGATGTGGACGTGGCCGAGCATCTGGGCTCGACCAGCTATGTCTATGCCAGCGCCGGCGGCGAGGCACTGGTGGTCGAGCGCGAGGAATCGCGCCACGAAAACGGCAATGAACGCATCACCGTCTCGATCAGCGCCGACAAGGCCTACATCTTCGACGACAAGGGCCACCGGCTGCGCTGACGAACCCACCAGACCACAAGAAGACCTCATCCTGAGCTTGTCGAAGGACGAGGTCGCCATCACAGATCGTGCCACGACCTCGTCCTTCGACAAGCTCAGGATGAGGTCTACTGATAGGACATAAAATGACTTCCAAAATCCGCTGGGGCATTATCGGGCCGGGCAGCATCGCCAAGGCCTTCCGGGGCGGCGTCGCCGGCAGCCAGCATGGCGTGCTGGCCGCCATCGCCACGCGCGATCCCAATAGGCCGGGTCTGGCCGAGGACTTTCCCGGTGTGCGAGTGGTCCATGGCTATGAGGCCCTGCTGGCCGATCCGGAAATCGACGCCGTCTATATCGCCGTGCCCCATACCGGCCATGCCGAATGGGCCATCAAGGCGGCCGAGGCCGGCAAGCATGTGCTGGTGGAAAAGCCCTTCGCCCTCTCGGCCTTCGAGATCGACGCGGTATTCCATGCCCATCGCAAGGCCGGCACCTTTGCCGGCGAGGCCTTCATGTACCGGCTGCATCCGCAGGCCGCCCAATTGGCCGAGCTGATCCGCTCCGGCGCCATCGGCGAAGTGCGCATGATCCAGTCGAGCTTCGGCTTCTCCATGGGCAAGTTCCAGCCGCAGCATCGGCTGTTCGCCTCGGCGCTGGCCGGTGGCGGCATTCTCGATGTCGGCGGCTATCCGGTCTCAATGGCCCGCTTCGTCGCGGGGCAGGTCATGGGCAAGCCCTTTGCCGATCCGGTCAAGGTGCGCGGCACGGCCAAGCTCAATGACGAAGGCACCGACGACTGGGCCGCAGCCATCCTGACCTTCGAAAACGGCATTGTCGCCCAGGTGTCCTGCGCCGTCATGGCCAATCTCGACAATGTGCTGCGCATCCATGGCTCCGAAGGCCGGATCGAAGTGCCCGATTTCTGGTTCGCCAATGGCAACAGGGACCAGGGGCTGGGTCGCATCGACATCATCAAGGGCGGGAAGACCGAGACGGTCAGCGTCAACGAGACCCGTCACGTCTATTCCTTCGAGGTCGATGCCGCTGCCGAAGCCATCTTCGCCAAGCGGCAGGAGCTCGCCGCGCCGGGCATGAGCTGGGCCGACAGCCTGGGCAATGCCCGCGTGCTCGACGCCTGGCGCAAGGATGCCGGGATCGAATTCTCGGTCGAGAAATCGGCCAACCGCGTCAATACGCTGGCCAATCGCAAGCTCGGCCCCAATGAGGGCGCCATTCCCAAGCGGAGCATTCCGGGCCTGGGCAAGCAGGCCTCGGCCGTGGCGCTGGGTTTCGAAGATTTCCGCACCTTCGCCTCGGGCGCCATCCTGCTCGACGCCTTCTGGGAAAAGGGCGGCAATATCTTCGATACGGCCTTTGTCTATGGCGCCGGCTATACCGAAAAGCTGTTCGGCGAATGGCACCGCAATCGCGGCACGCGCGAGGGCGCGGTGCTGATCGGCAAGGGCGCGCATAGCCCGCTCTGCTACCCTGATGTCATCGCCAAGCAGCTCACCCAGTCGCTCGACCGGCTGCAGACCGACTATGTCGATGTCTATTTCATGCATCGCGACAATCTCGATGTGCCGGTCGGCGAGTTCGTCGATGCCATGGATGCGGAAGTGAAAAAGGGCCGCATACGCGGGCCGTTCGGTGGCTCCAACTGGACCATGGAGCGGTTCGACGAGGCGGTGGCCTATGCCGAACGCACGGGCAAGACCAAGCCGATGGCGCTCAGCAACAATTTCGCCCTGAGCGAAATGCTGGTACCGATCTGGGATGGCTGCGTCACCTCCTCCACCGATGCGTGGAAGCAGTGGCTGCGGGACAAGCAGGTCACCAATTTCTCCTGGTCGAGCCAGGGCCGCGGCTTCTTCACCGACCGCGCCGGCCGCGACAAGACCGACAATGAGGAACTGGTGCGCTGCTGGTACAATGACAAGAACTTCGCCCGCCGCGACCGCGCCATCGAGCTGGCACAGAAACTCGGCCACAGCCCGATCCATGTCGCCCTGGCTTTCGTGCTGACCCAGGACTTCCCGTCGATTCCCCTGATCGGCCCGCGCACGCTGGGCGAGCTGGATGACAGCCTGAAGGCCTTCGATATCAAGCTGACGCCGGAACAGGTGGCTTGGCTGGATAGGGGTTAGGATCGGACCCGACTAGGTAGATCGTGCCCAAACATACCCCCACCCTCATTCCCTCCCCACAAGGGGGAGGGAGGCGCATGACTGCATTCCGTATGTCCTCGATGCTTCAGCGTCCACCGGCCAGACTTCCCTCCCCCTTGTGGGGAGGGAATGAGGGTGGGGGTAACTCACGCGCACCGACTTATCCATCTTATCCTCCCTGCTCAAAATCAGGCGTATCCTCTCCCCATCACTCCGCGCGGCGGCCTGCAGGCGAACAGTGGCGGAGTGAGCCGGGTGGGGGTTTTGCCTCTCCCACAGGTTCGAGTCCGGGCAGAAGCGTGTGCGCGATCCCCCGTACAGTTCCAAAAACCGGCACTCCGAGACGGCAAGCGTCTCAGTTTTAAAATCACTCAGAGGCACCTGCCGTCTCGGGGGCCGCCTACACACGACAACCGCGATCACAGGCGGCGCTTTGGCATGAACAGATTTTCCTCATCGTTCGCTGATGGCGCACAGTTACACCTTTGTGTCTACTTGCCCCTCCCCGCCCCCTGCCCTATGTTCCCTCGTGTCGGGCGATAGTCCGGCATTGTTCTCAGGGCGGGGTGCGATTCCCCACCGGCGGTAAAGGCGGCAACGCCAAGCCCGCGAGCGCTTTCGGACCAGTGTCCGAGGGGTCAGCAGATCCGGTGTAATTCCGGAGCCGACGGTATAGTCCGGATGAAAGAGAACGGGACCAACGCTGCTTGTCGGCGTCCGCAGCCCATTTTGGGCCGGGCGCAGGCAATGGCGCCACTTCCCGTAACCCTGAGGAAACTGGTTACGGAAAGGACTTTTAATGAGCCAGGTTTCCTCTCTTCCCCGCAATGGCGCCGCAACCGGCGCCTTCTTCATGATCGTGGCAAGTCTCGCCTTTGCCGGGAGCAATCTGCTGCAGTCGGCGCTGCCGACCCCGGTGGAGTATGGCGGCTTCGGCATGAGCTCGACTGGCATGGCCTTCTGGCAATATGTCATTGCCTCGGTGCTGGCCCTGCCGCTGATCCTGCGTATCGGCCTCGGCAATCTGCGCACCAGCCACCCGATCACCCACGAAATCCGTGCCTTTGCCTCGGCGTTGGGCGTGCATGTCTTCGTCTATGGTTTCGCCACGGGCGTACCGATCTGGCAGATGGTGACCCTCTTGGCCACCGGCCCGCTCTTCATCATTCTCGGCTCGACGCTGTTTCTCGGCGAGCGGGCTTCGGCTGCCCGTATAGGGGCAGCTCTCGTGGGCTTTGCCGGTGCCATCATCGTCTCGGGCGTCGGCGCCGAAGGCCTGACCTCGTCGACGCTGGTGCCTGTCATCGCCGCCGCCCTCTGGGCCACGACTGATGTGCTGACCAAATATCTCAGCAAGCAGGGCGAGAGCCCCGAAACGCTGACCATTTCGCTGCTCGTGCTGGTGACGCCGAATCATCTGCTGATCCTGCTCGCCGTCTGGGCGCTCGGCATCGGTGCCCCCGGCCTGCTGCCGGCGGGCCTTGCCGACAACGTCTTCGCCCTGCCCGGCGGGACTGCCCTCCTACTGCTGGTCCTGCTCGGCGCCCTCACCGCTGCCGCGCAATACCTGCTGGCCGTGGCCTACAAGGCGGCCGATGCGACCTATCTGCAGCCCTTCGGCGATCTCAAGGTGCCGCTCAGTGGCCTCCTGGGCTGGTTCTTCCTGTCGCAGGTGCCGTCCGTCTGGTTCTGGCCGGGCGCGGCGCTGATCCTCGCCGCCTCCACCTTCATCTTCTGGGTGGAATCCAACCAGCGGCGCACGCTCAGCATGGCCTGACGCCTCGCTGTTCCCGGCATCTGTCCCGGGGGCAGCCGTTCCATATGCGGAATAAAATTTCCAATTTTTCTTGATCAGCGGCGCGGATTGAGGATTAGTGGCGCAAAGCCGGAGCGCGCCAATGTCCGAGATATCAGCCAAAATCACCCCGCCCCAGGATTTCGACACTTTGCGCGCCGCGATACTGGAGCGGCGGGGCGAATTGCCCAAGCGGCTGACCCAAGTGGCGGCCTATGCGCTGGACCATCCCGACGATATCGCCTTCGGCACGGCGGCCAGCATTGCCCTGTCGGCCGATGTGCAACCCTCCACGCTGGTGCGCTTTGCCCAGCAATTCGGCTTTGACGGCTTTTCCGGCCTGCAATTGCTGTTCCGCGCCCGCCTGCGCGAACGCACCTCGTCCTATGAGGAGCGCCTGCGCGCCTTGGAGCAGGATGGCGCGGCACTGGCGGAAAGCACCACGATTTTCAACGGCTTCATCGCTGCGGCGCACCGCTCGATCGATACGATAGCGACCGCTGTGGAGCCCGATGCCTTCGAGCGCGCGGTGACGCTGCTGGCCAATGCCGAGACCATCTACCTCATCGCCAAGCGGCGCTCCTACCCCATCAGCAGCTACATGGCCTACGCCTTCGGCAAGCTGAAAGTGCGCTGCCAACTGGTCGGCACCTCGGCCGGCATAGACGATGACCTGCTGGCCATGGCGACGCCTGACGATGCCGCTTTCGCCATCAGCTTTTCGCCCTATGCCTCGGAAAGCGCCGCCCAGGCACGGGCGCTGGCGGCGCGGGGCATTCCGGTGGTGTCGCTCACCGATTCCGCCTTTTCACCGCTGGCCGAATGCTCGCGGGAATGGTTCGAGGTGGTGGAGGCGGACCACGCCGGATTCCGCTCGCTTTCGGCCAGCATGGCCTTTGCCATGGCCCTTACCGTGAGCATTGCCGAGAAGCGCCGCCGCCGATAAGCCACAGCAGGCGCAAGTTCCACAATTGGAACGAACATTCCACATTGACGAATAGTCGGAACTTATGTTTCGTGTTTCGGTAGAGCGAAGCGGCCATGAGGAGACCGGAGTGACGAATGCGCATCAGCAGCAGGAGACGCTGCCGCTCGACGTCATCACTATCGGGCGCGCCTCTGTCGACCTCTATGGCCAGCAGATCGGCACGCGGCTCGAAGATGTCGGGAGCTTTGCCAAGTCTGTGGGCGGCTGCCCGACCAATATTGCCGTCGGCACCGCAAGGCTCGGCCTCAAATCGGGTCTGATCACCCGCGTCGGCAATGAGCAGATGGGCCGCTTCATCCGCGAACAGCTGGTCCGCGAGGGCGTCGAGACCAAGGGCATCGCCACCGACCCCGAACGCCTGACGGCGCTGGTGCTGCTGTCGGTGGAAGCCGAAGGCGTTTCGCCGATGATCTTCTACCGCACCGACTGCGCCGACATGGCGCTCGACGAGAGCGACATCGACGAAGATCTGATCCGCTCGGCGCGGGCCATTGTGGTCACCGGAACCCATTTCAGCCGCGCCAATAGCGAAGCCGCGCAGAAAAAGGCGATCAGCATCGCCAAAGCCAATGGCGCGCTGATCGCCTTCGACATCGACTACCGCCCCAATCTGTGGGGACTGGCGGGGCATGAAGCGGGCTTTTCGCGCTATGTCGCCTCGGATGTGGTGTCGCGGACATACCAGTCCGTGCTGCCCGATTGCGATCTCATCGTCGGCACCGAGGAAGAAGTGCTCATCGCTTCCGGCCAGGCCGACCTGCTCTCCGCGCTCAGGACGATCCGCGGCCTGTCCTCCGCCACGATTGTCCTGAAGCGCGGGCCCATGGGCTGTATCGTCTATGACGGCCCGATACCCGACGACTTGGAACAGGGCATTGTCGGCAAGGGCTTTCCCATCGAGGTCTATAACGTACTGGGTGCGGGCGACGCTTTCATGAGCGGCTGGCTGCGGGGTTGGCTGCGCGGCGAGAAACACGCCACCAGCGCGACTTGGGCCAATGCCTGCGGCGCCTTCGCCGTCAGCCGCCTGCTCTGCGCACCGGAATATCCGAGCTGGCCGGAACTCACCTACTTCCTCGAGCATGGCAGCACGGAGCGCGCTTTGCGCAAGGATGCCGCGCTCAACCACCTTCACTGGGCAACCAATCGCCGGCGGGAAATTCCTAGCCTCATGGCCTTGGCCATCGACCATCGCAGCCAGCTCGAAGAACTCGCCAATGGCGATGCACAATTGCTGGCGCGCATCCCGGCCTTCAAGGCGCTTGCCGTCAAGGCGGCCGCAAACGTCGCCAAGGGCCGACCCGGCTTCGGCATGCTGCTGGACGACAAATATGGGCGGGATGCACTGTTTGCCGCGGGGGCATTGCCGGATTTCTGGATCGGCAAGCCGATCGAACTGCCCGGCTCGCGGCCGCTGCAATTCGAATTCAGCCAAGACCTGGGCTCGCGGCTGGTGGATTGGCCGGTGGATCATTGCATCAAGGTGCTGTGCTTCTATCATCCGGACGATCTGGAGGAGTTGAAGCGCGAGCAGATCGACAAACTGCGCACGGCCTATGAAGCGGCCCGCAAGGTTGGTCGCGAATTGCTGATCGAGATCATCGCCAGCCGGCATGGCGCGCTGGATGACGACACGGTGGCGCGCGTGTTGGGCGAGATCTACGATGCCGGCGTCAGGCCGGATTGGTGGAAACTCGAACCGCAGGCCAGCCGTGCCGCCTGGGCTGCCATCGACACCATCATTGAGACGCGCGATCCGCTGTGCCGCGGCGTGGTGCTGCTGGGGCTGGAGGCACCGCAAGAGGCGCTGGAGGCTGGCTTTGCCGCCGCCCGCACTGCGCGCAGCGTCAAGGGCTTTGCCGTGGGCCGCACCATATTTGCCGAGTCGGCAAAGGCCTGGCTGGCGGGTAGGATCGGCGACGAGCAGGCCGTGGCCGAAATGGCGCGCAAGTTCGGCGCGCTGGTCGAGATATGGGAACGGCTGGGCAAGAGCGAGGCGGCCTAGCCCGCGCTCACAATCAACCTCATGGTGAGCCTGTCGAACCACGAGGTTGATCTGGCATGACATTGCCACGACCCCGTCCTTCGACAAGCTCAGGATGAGGTCTACTGACTGAATTGAGGAACAGGCCGATGAGCCAGAAGACGATCCGACTGACGATGGCCCAGGCCGTGGCGCGGTTCATGACCGCGCAGAAGACCGTGATCGACGGCGAGACCGTGCCGATCTTCGGCGGTGTCTTCGCTATTTTCGGGCATGGCAATGTGGCCGGCGTCGGCGAGGCGCTTTATGCCGTGAAGGATGAACTGCCGACCTATCGCGGGCAGAATGAGCAGGGCATGGCCCATGCCGCCATCGCCTATGCCAAGGCCAGCTTCCGCCGCCGCTTTATGGCCTGTACCAGTTCCATCGGACCGGGCGCGCTCAACATGGTGACGGCGGCCGCTCTGGCGCATGTGAACCGGCTGCCGGTGCTGCTGCTGCCGGGCGACGTCTTCGCCAACCGCCTGCCCGACCCGGTCTTGCAGCAGGTGGAGGATTTCGGCGACGGCACGGTTTCCGTCAATGACTGCTTCCGGCCGGTGAGCCGCTATTTCGACCGCATCACGCGGCCCGAGCAGATCATCCCCGCCTTGCGCCGCGCCATGGCCGTGCTGACCGATCCTGCCGAATGCGGGCCGGTGACGCTCAGCCTATGCCAGGATGTGCAGGCCGAGGCCTACGATTATCCCGAGAGCTTCTTTGCCGAAAAGGTCTGGACCGTCAGGCGGATCATGCCCGATGCCGACGAATTCGCCACGGCCGCGGCTGCGCTGCTCAAGGCGAGCAAGCCGATGATCATTGCCGGCGGCGGCGTGCTCTATTCCGAGGCAAGCGATACGCTGCGCAAGTTTGCCGAAATCCATGGCGTGCCGGTGCTGGAGACGCAGGCCGGCAAGTCCAGCCTGCCGCATGATCATCCGCTGAATATGGGTTCGGTCGGCGTAACCGGTACGTCGGCGTCCAACCAGTTGGCCGAAGAGGCCGACCTGGTGCTGGCGGTGGGCACGCGGTTGCAGGATTTCACCACTGGCTCGTGGGCTTTGTTCAAGAATGATGATCTGAAGATCATCGGGCTCAATGTGCAGGTTTTCGATGCCCATAAGCATCAGGCCCTGCCCCTCGTTGCGGATGCCCGGGCCGGGCTGGAAGCGCTGAACGCCGCGCTGACCGGCTGGCAGGCCGACGAGGCCTGGACCGACAAGGCGCAAGCGGGCAAGGATGAATGGCTGGTGGCCGCCGACCAGGCCACATCAAGCACCAATGCCGAACTGCCTTCCGACGCTCAGGTGATCGGCGCCGTGCAGCGGGCCCGGCAGAGCGCCACTCTGGTCTGCGCGGCGGGTGGTTTGCCGGGGGAATTGCACAAGCTTTGGAAGGCCGATGCGCCGGGCAGCTACCACCTCGAATACGGCTTCTCGACCATGGGCTACGAAATTGCCGGCGGGCTCGGCGTCAAGCTGGCCCGGCCCAAGGACGACGTGGTCGTGATGGTCGGCGATGGCAGCTATATGATGCTGAATTCAGAAATCGCCAGCTCGATCATGCTGGGGGCCAAGCTGACCATCGTGCTGCTGGACAATGCCGGCTATGGCTGCATCAACCGGCTGCAGATGGCGACCGGCGGCGCCAACTTCAACAATCTCTTGAAGGATACGCAGCATGTCACTCTGCCCGGAATCGATTTTGCCGCCCATGCGGCGTCGATGGGTGCGGTAGCGCGCAAGGTGGCGTCCGTCGCCGAGCTGGAAACGGCCCTGCAGGAAACAGAGAGCGTCGACCGCACCGTTGTTATCGTCATCGACACCGACCCGCTCATCACCACCGATGCCGGTGGGCATTGGTGGGACGTGGCGGTGCCAGAAGTCAGCGACCGGCCGCAGGTAAATGCAGCACGCGAGGCCTATGTGGTGGCGCTGAAAGCGCAGCGAGCCGGCTGAGAGGAACGAAGATGAAAGCTAAACTCGGCATGTCGCCCATCGCGTGGTGGAACGACGATCTGGTGGAATTGAGCGATGACGTGTCGCTGGAGGAATGCCTGCGCCAATCTCGCTCGGCGGGCTTTACCGGCATGGAGAAAGGTCGTCGTTTTCCTGACGATCCTGCCGTCATGCTGCCCATTCTTAGGGCGGCCGATGTGACGCTGTGCGGCGGCTGGTTTTCCGGCACGCTGGTCGATGAAGACATTTCGGCCAACCAGGACCGCATCGCGCCGATGATCGACCTGTTCAAGGCGGTCAACGCGCCCTGCATCGTCTATGGCGAAGTGGGCCGTTCCATTCAGGGCAAGCGCGAAATTCCGTTGGCGCAGAAGCCCAAACTCTCCGATGACGAGATGAAGGCCTATGCGCGGAAGGTGACGGCCTTTGGCGAGTGGTGCGCGGAACAGGGCATGCCCCTCGCCTATCATCATCATATGGCCGCCGTGGTGGAGACCGAGCCGGAGCTCGACGCCTTCATGCGCCATTCGGGCGAAGGCATTCCGCTGCTGCTCGATGCCGGGCACCTGGCCTTTGCCGGGGGCGATGTGCTGCGCGCCATCGACAATCACCACGCCCGCATCACCCATGTGCATGTGAAGGATATTCGCCGCGCCGTGGTCGACGGGCTGGACCGCAGCAAGCAGAGCTTCCTCGATGCGGTCGCACTTGGCGCCTTCACCGTGCCGGGTGATGGATCGCTGGATTTCGGGGCCATCGTGCAGAAATTCGCCGATTACGGCTATGAAGGCTGGTTCGTGGTCGAGGCCGAACAGGATCCGGTCAAGAACACGCCGCTCCGAATGGCGCAGGTGGGCCACAGGGAACTCATGCGCGTGATGACGGCGGCGGGCTACACGGTCGAGACCGAGGGCTTTCCCAAGGGGTGAGCTGTGCTAGAGCATGGTCAATGTGGATTTGTCCGAGGGGACCCGATGGCGCTCAAGCAAAGTGATCTGAACTGGTTCCGCCCGCTCTGGCGGCGCGTGGCCGTGGTGCTGTTCCTGGCGCTCTGGCTCGGCTGGGAGCTGCTGTGGAGCGGCGACATGTTCTGGGCGCTGCTGGTGGGCGCTGCCCTCGCCTATTCGCTGTATAATTTCTTCTATGCCTTTCCCAAGGAGGAGCCGACCAATGAGCAAATCCAACCTCCTGATACGCCCGAAGGGGACGACGGGCCTCGTCCATGAGGTGACACCGGCCTCAGCCGGCTGGACCTATGTCGGCTTCGCCCTGCACAAGCTGGCCGAGGGTGAAGTGACCGGCGGCGAATCCGGCACGCAGGAATTGTGCCTGGTGCTGGTGGGCGGCAAGGCGCGGATTTCCGTCAATGGCGTGGATCTGGGCGAGATCGGCGAGCGCATGAGTCCGTTCGAGGGCGCGCCATGGGCCGTCTATGTGCCGCAGGGCGCCACCTGGGCCGCCGACGCGACGACTGACCTGGAGCTGGCTGTCTGTGCCGCGCCGGGCGGCGGGGATTATCCCGCCCGGGTCATTCCGCCCGGCACGCATCCGCGCATCAGCCGTGGCACGGGCGCCAATGTGCGCCATGTCTACAATATCATGCCCGAGGATGACGGCGCGGCCCATTCGCTGCTGGTGGTGGAAGTGATCACCCCGCAGGGCAATACCTCGTCCTACCCGCCGCACAAGCATGACCAGGACAACCTGCCCCATGAAAGCCAGTTGGAAGAGACCTATTTCCACCGGCTCAACCCGCCCCAGGGCTTTGCCTTCCAGCGCGTCTATACCGACGACCGGAGCCTCGACGAGGCGATGGCGGTGGAAGATGGCGACGTAACGCTGGTGCCCAGGGGGTATCACCCGGTGGCGACCACGGCGGGGTATGATCTCTATTATCTCAACGTCATGGCAGGGCCGAAGCGGGTGTGGAAATTCCACAATGCGGCCGAGCATGAGTGGCTGTTGAAATAGCTAATCCAGCATGTTTTCCGGCACGCCGCCATCGGTGAGGAAGGCGAAGCGATAGCCATTTCCGGCGTCGTCCGTGGCCTCGCAGGTGAACTGGACCGGGCCTTCCGAGGGATTGCCATTCAGGGTGCATTGGCCGGTGGCTGCGCGGTCGACATTGTTGTTGCCGCTGCCATCCTGACCATCGATCACGAGGTCGATCTGCTGGGCCAGACCCGCCTCGTCCTCGGTGGCGGGGCCGCTGAAAACCAGGAAACGGCCGCTTGGGCTGTCTGTCCAGATGGCAAGTTCCATGCGGTGGTCGGTGTAGATCACCTGCATGATTTCGCCGGCACAGATGTCGATCAGGTCCTCGGAGCCGGCGGCAAGCGCCTGGCATTCGCCGCGCAGGGTGAGGACGGTATGCGGGTCGGTGCCCTGCGCGGCGGCAGGCGAGGCAAGCAACAGACCGGCAAGCAAGGGCAAAAATTTCATTGGTTCATCGCGTTTGGACCAATCGCAGCCTAGACAAAAAAGGGCGCCAAAGCGGCGCCCCTCGTATTCGTTTGCGATCAGCGGCCCTGGAAGACCGACCTGTCGGCCAGCGGGCCGGTGATTTCGCTCACCTTCACCGCCCGGCTTTCCTTGACCGATTTCAGCGCCGCCTCCGCCAGTGCCAGGGCGATCAGCCCGTCAATGCCGCTGGGGGAAGCCGGAGATTTCGATTCAACGGCGTCGATAAAGGCACTGATTTCGTTGGCATAGGCCTCGGTATAGCGGGTCATGAAGAAGTCATGCAGCGGCGGGCGGGTATAGCCCGACGCATTGGCCACTTCGATGGAAACCGGGCGCTGGTTTTCGGCGGAAACGGCGCCCTTGCTACCATGCACCTCGATGCGCTGGTCGTAGCCATAGGTGGCGCGGCGCGAATTGGAGATGGTGGCATGCTTGCCCGAGGCGGTGGAGAGCATCACCGAGACGCTGTCATAATCGCCGGCCGTGCCGATATCAGGATCGACCAGCACCGAGGCCTGGGCGGAGACGGTGTCGATCTCCTCGCCCAGCAGGAACCGGGCCATGTCGAAATCGTGGATGGTCATGTCGCGGAAAATGCCGCCGGAGCGCTTGATATAGTCGACCGGCGGGGCGCCGGGATCGCGCGAAACGATGGTGACCATCTCCACGGCGCCGATCTCGCCTTGGTCGATCGTGTGCTTGACCGCCTGGAAATGCGGGTCGAAGCGGCGATTGAAGCCGACCATTAGCGTGCCTCCGGCAGCATCGACCACCTTGAGGCAGGCCTTGACACGTTCGACATCGAGGTCGATGGGCTTTTCGCAGAAGATGGCCTTGCCGGCCTTGGAAAACTGCTCGATCAGGTCGGCATGGGTATCGGTGGGCGTGCAGATCACCACCGCATCGATATCGGATGACTTCAGGATCTCACCCACGCTCCGCACGGCGCAACCGTACTGGGAGGCCAGATCATTGGCGGCCTTTTCGAAGGCATCGGCCACCGCCACAAGCTGGGCCTTGGGATTGGACGAGATGGCCTTGGCATGCACCTTGCCGATGCGGCCAGCGCCGAGCAGGCCGAAGCGAGTGGTCATTTTGAAGTCTCCGGGAACGATGTGCCGATGCAACATATGCACCGCCATAGTGTCAATCTAGAACGTTCGTTCCATGACCGCCATTCGGGCGTAGCCCTCATGGCCTTGAGCGCTCAAATCGCTCCACTGGAGCGATTTGTCCCTGCGGGCCGCGCTCAAGTTTCCCTGGCGCGTTCCAGGATGCGCTTGCATTCCAGCAATTCGCGCAGCACGTCAGACAGCTTGTCGCGTGCCTCCCGGTCGAGACCGGGACTGGCCAGCATGACGGCTTCTTCGATTTCGGCCTCGTCGCTGGCGCTTTCGGCCTGTTCGATCATCGGCAGGATATCTTCGAGCGGCCGGCCCTCGCCCACGGCGATGACATAGCGGCTGCCCTGGTCCTTGAGGATGCGCTGCACGCCCTTGATGGTGAAACCCTGATCGTAGAGCAAATGGCGGATGCCGCGCAGCAGCATCACGTCCTCGGGGCGGTAATAGCGGCGCCCCCCGCCGCGCTTCAGCGGCTTGATGGTGGAGAAACGCGTCTCCCAGAAGCGCAGGACATGCTGGGGCAGGTCCAGCTCATCGGCGGCTTCGGATATCGTCCGGAAGGCGTCTGGCGACTTATCCACGGAGGCTTAGACTCGCTGGATGGCTTATTTTCCAGCACGAACCATAGATTTGTTGATCTTGGACTTCAACACGTTGGATGGTTTGAACACAAGAACCTGCCGTGGAAGGATCGGAACCTCCTCGCCGGTCTTGGGATTGCGGCCGATACGCTCGTTCTTGGACCGCACCTGGAAGGAGCCAAAGGATGACAGCTTGACGTTCGCCCCGGTGACCAGGGCATCGCCGATAAGCTCGAGCACCCTCTCCACCAGTTCCGCCGACTCGGTCCGCGATAGTCCGACAGTGCCATAGACTGCCTCAGCCAGATCGGCCCGCGTTATCGTCCTCTGCGTCATTCGTACCCCCGTGTTGCCGAAAGGTGCAAAACCCCCACGCCGGGACGAATGGGTCACGTCCCTGATCAAAATTGGCTTCGGCGCAACCCTGATGGGAGTTGAGCCATACCGCGGGAATCCTTCCCTTCGCTCAGCGCTATCGGTTCGTCACAAGACCCTCGTGCGATCGATTTCTGCGCTGGGTTCCTCCGCCCAAAAGACACTAACGCCTTGAAACGGCTAAGGTCAATCGGCTCGCGGTGGCCTCTACCAGCGAATGAGGGACGCGCCCCAGGTAAAGCCGCCGCCCATGGCCTCGAGCATGACGAGATCGCCCTGCTTGATGCGGCCATCGGCCACTGCGACGCTCAACGCCAGAGGAACGGAAGCTGCGGAGGTATTGGCATGCCGGTCCACCGTCATCACCACCTTTTCGGGCGGCAGGCCGAGTTTGGCCCCTGCCCCGTCGATGATGCGCTTGTTGGCCTGATGCGGCACGAACCAGTCGAGATCAGCCACGGTGTAGCCGGTCTTTTCGAGCGTCGCATAGACGACGTCGGTGATCTTGCCGACCGCATGACGGAACACTTCCGGCCCCTGCATATGCACATGGCCGGTCGTGCCGGTGGTGGAAGGCCCGCCATCGACATAGAGTTTGTCCCAATGGTGCCCGTCTGAGCGAAGCGCCGAGGCCAGCACGCCGCGCTCGGGGGCGTCATCGTCGAGTTCGAGCTTTTCCACCACGGCCGCGCCGGCGCCGTCGCCAAACAGCACGCAGGTGGTGCGATCGGTCCAGTCGAGCAGGCGCGAAAAGGTTTCGGCGCCGATAACCAGGGCGCGGTTGGCCATGCCATTCTTGATGTAGCTGTCGGCCGTGGCCATGGCATAGACGAAGCCCGAGCACACCGCCTGTATGTCGAAGGCCATGCCGTGATGCATGCCCAGCTTCATCTGCACCAGGGTCGCGGCAGCCGGGAACGTATAATCCGGCGTGGTGGTGGCGACGATGATGAGATCGATCTCATCAGGGGTAACGCCAGCATTGGCCATGGCCTGCCTGGCCGCTTCCACCGCCAGATCGGAGGTGAACTGGCCTTCGGCAGCGATATGGCGCTGCTTGATGCCGACACGCTGCTGAATCCACTCGTCGGAGGTTTCGACCATGGTGGAGAGTTCGGCGTTGGTGAGCACCTTTTCGGGAAGGTAGCTGCCGACACCGCGGATGATGGTACGCGTCTTGGTCACGCCGAATTCGCCTCGGGTTCTGCTTCAGGGGCTTCAGAGGCCACCTTGATGGGAAAGCGTTGCATGGTGTCGCCGATCTTGTCGATCAGGCGACTGCGCGCCATTTCATAGGAGAGACTCAATGCACTTTTGTAACCGATTTCGTCGGTTCCACCGTGCGATTTGATGACGATGCCGTTGAGGCCCATGAACACGCCGCCATTGACGGTACGCGGGTCCATCTTGCGACGCAGGGCGTTGAGGGCCGAGGTGGCGAACAGCGCGCCGATGCGGCTCATCAGGTTGGATTTGAGCGCGCTGCGCAGGTAGGAGCCGACCTGGCGGGCCGTGCCTTCGGCGGTTTTGAGCGCGATATTGCCGACAAAGCCTTCGGTGACCACGACATCCACCGTGCCCTTGCCGATATCGTCGCCTTCCACAAAGCCGTGATAGGTGAAGCCGGAGCCGCTGGCCTCGGTAAGCACGCGGCCGGCTTCCTTGATATAGTCGAGGCCCTTGACCTCCTCGGTGCCGACATTGAGCAGGCCGACCGTCGGCGCGTCATCGTCGAACAGGCAGCGCGCCAGGGCGGAGCCGAGAATCGCATAGTCGACCAATTGCTTGGCATCGGCCCCGATCGTGGCACCCATATCGAGCACGATGATGTCGCTGCGCAGGGTCGGCCAGATGGCGGCGATGCCGGGGCGCGAAATGCCCTTCATCGGCCGCAGGCAAAAGGTGGCCATGGCCATCAGCGCGCCGGTATTGCCGCCGGAAATGGCCACATCGGCTTCGCCGTCCTTCACCGCCTGGATCGCCATCCACATCGAAGAGGTGCCCTTGCCCTTGCGCAGGGCCTGGCTGGGCTTTTCGTCCATGGCGATGACGGTCTCGCAGTGCCGCACGGTGGAGGCGGGCCGCAATTCGGGGAATTCATCGAGCAAAGGCGCGATCTGTTCCTGCCGGCCATGAAAGATGAAGCGGGTATTCTTGCGCTCGCGAAGGGCCAGGGAGGCTCCGTGGATGACTGCGCGGGGGGCATTGTCGCCGCCCATGGCATCCACTGATATTGTTATAGTATCGGTCATTTCAGCCCGTTCTGCGCCTCACGAAGAGGCAGCCAAACATATCCCATCAGGGAGTCGGTGCAAGCCCTGCATCCCTGATCTAGCGGTCAATATCGGTGGACTTCTTGAGCTTTTCGAGCGCGGCGAAGGGGCCGGCAGGCGCTCCGGCAACATCGATGCCCAACGAGTCGAGGCTTTCCCCCGGCAGGCGCGGATAGGGATCGATCGCCAAAGCCAGCGTTTCGATCAGCAAGGCGCTGAGATCGACTTCGGGGCCATCGATATGGTCCGGAAAGTCCTCGTCTTCGAGATCGACGAACACTTCCGAGCCCGGTGTGGGCTTGTGCGCATGGGCCTCGGGCAGGAAGACACGGTCGACCACTTCCTCGACATGCTGGCCCACCGGCTCGAAGGTCACCACTGAGGGCTGGACGATGTCGGCCACCAACTGGCCCTGCGCCCTGATGCCCCCGCGCAGGGGCACAACGGTCAGCGTGGCGCTGAAGGAATCGACGGCGGAGAGCTTGAGCATCTCGGCCAGAGCGGCCCGAGTCGGCTCGTCCAGGGACACAGTGAGGTCACGGCCGGTGGCGGGCAGCCTGTCGATCCGGACGACGGCGTCGAATAGCGGCGTTTCGGTAGCGTTCACGCGGCCGCCTCGAAGCTCAGGGCGCCCTGGGTGATGGCCGTGCTGGGCTGGGCGCCGAGCGCCTTGTCCTCGGCCAGCAGATAATCGGCCAGCGCCGCAACATGGGGGCCCGTAGCGCCATCGAAGATATTGCGCGACAGCACGGCCTGCAGCGCCGCTGCGTCGTTGCGGTCCATGGCCTCGCTCATCGCCGCCAGCAGGCCGAAGAAGATATTGCCCATTTTCTGGATGCGCTTGGGCACGCCGAGATCGCCGACGCCCATTTCGCGCAGGGAGCGGTCCATATCCTTGAAAAACAGATCGAACACGGCCTGGCTGAAGTCCTTCTGCTCGCCGGTTTCGGCGCGCAGGCGGCGGAACAGCAGCGCCAGATGCAGGCTGATCATGTCGAAGCGCCCGGTCACTGTGTCAGGCACCTGCCACTCCGCATAGAACCGTGGTTGCCGGGATTGCGCCACAATGGCGCTATAGACGGCGTAAACCGGTTCGGTTGCTGTATTCTTGCGAAACAGGGACAGGATCATGGGATTGCGCTCAGCATCTTGATCGGCCTAACAAGGGCAAACGGCCCGACCGGGCCAATGCCAGCTTGCCAGAGGGACAGGTTGGCAGCTAAACATTCCGGCGACCCTGGGGTCGCCGCCTTGTTGCCGTGCCTATAGTCGAGAGCCATCGGGAAAGTCAAATTCATGCCTCTGCGTACCGTTTCCGGTTCCATCGTGCCGCTTGCCGCCGCCGCCCTGCTTGCCGTGACTCTGGCAGCATGCACGAGCAGCACGTCGCTGATCACCAAGCGGACCCAGGGATATGAAATCTCGGAAAGCGCCATGGCGCAAATCCGCCCGGGCCAGAGCCAGCAGCTTGTGACACTGGTGCTCGGCTCGCCGCAGTCGACCAATACGTTCGGCGATCAGTCTGCATTCTATTATGTCGAGACCAAGGTGCGCCAGACCGCCTTCGGCATGACGATGATCGATTCGCGCACCGTTCTCGTGGTCTATTTCGACAAGAACAAGAAGGTCGTCGACAAGGCTGTCTATGGCCTGCAGGACGGCAAGACGATCGCCATCGAAAGCCGCCGCACCCCGTCCTTCGGCGAAGACCGCAGCTTCATCGACCAGATCCTGCAGTCGTTCTAGGCGTAACGCCCGCATCGACAGCCCGCATAGCGCGCATTAAGCTGGTCGCCGATCTGGCGGCCTCTGGTAGCGAGCTTTTGCATGTTGCATGGAACGACGTCTGGAAAGGCGCTGCGGATCGCAGCCCTCATTGCATGTACCGGCCTCATGAGCGGGCCGGCTTTCGCCAAGGCCAAGCCGCAGCAGGAGGCCGCACGGCAGGCCTGCATCGGCGCCTTTGGCGACCACGATCATTTCGACTGGGTTCCCCGGATGGGGCTGGAAAATGCCCTATCCGCCTGCCAGTTCGCCATCGGGTGGTTTCCCGATGACCCGGACGTGCAGTTCTACAATGCCGTGGCGCGCGATCAGTTTGCCGAGCGCGGGGGCGACCAGCAGGACAATCTCTATGCCACCGCTGCCTATCGCAGGCTGGCCGAGCAAGGCCTGCCGATAGCACAATATGCACTCAGCACCATGTTCGACGAAGATTCAGGCGTCAGCACCGAGGACGCACTGGACTATATGAAACGCGCCCGTGATGGCGAATTCGGTGTTTCCATCAGTTGCGAAGCGCTGCGCACGTTCGGATATAGCGACCTCGACGGCAATGGCCCCAACTACGATGTCGCGGCCGCGGAGAGCGCGGCCCATGACAATTATGTCTGCGCCGGCTACCTCGCCAATATGGTCTGGAATGGCTATGCCAGCGCGAGCGACCTGCCGCTGCCGCTGGGCGAGTATGCGCGCTATGCCGCCGTGCATGGCGACCCGGCCGCGATGACGCTGCTTGGTCTATTCTACGCTTTCGGCACCGGATCTACCGAGATCGGAGCCCAGTTGCAGGGGCAATATACGGCCCGGCAGGATGCGGAGCGGGCGGGATATTGGCTTTTGCTGGCCTATTGGGGCACCAAGAGTGCGTGGAGCCAGAATAACTACGACAATTTCTGGGGCGGCGATGCCCTGGACACAGTGGCGACGGTCGAGGCGCTGCAAACCGCGCTCAAGGCGCTGGGGCGATACGATGGCGCAGTGGATGGCGTTTACGGCGCCGACCTCTACCAGGCGGTCCAGGCCTTCGGGGCGGCCGATGTCGATGCGCTGTTCCAGATGGTAAGGGCGAAGGAAAAATACGCGTCCAGCCTGGGGCCGCGCGAAGAGGTCCATATCGGGGACGGGGCGATGCCCGAGTAGAAGATCAGCTCGGCTTGCCGCTTTCGGTCAAATCCACGCCGGCTTCGCGGGCGATGGCGTCGAGCGCCGCATTGACGAGGCCGCTGGCGTCGTCCTCGTAGAAGGCCTTGGCCACGTCGACATATTCGGTGATGACGACGCGGGGCGGGATATCCTTGCGGCGCAGCAGTTCGAAGGCCGCGGCGCGCAGGATGGCGCGCAAGGTGGCATCGACCCGCTCGACCGGCCAGCCCTCGGCCAGGGCACGATCAACGGCCGGATCGATGGCCAGTTGATGCTTGGCAACACCGGTGACGATCTGGCGGAAGAAATCGGCATCGGCCGGCAGATACTGCTCGCCCTCGATTTCGCGGCCGAGGTGGAAGGCGCCGAACTGGGCCAGCGTATCCTCGAGCGTCGCCCGGCCGACATCCATCTGGTAGAGCGCCTGCACGGCGGCCAGACGCGCGGCTCCGCGCTGATTGGCGGGGCGGTCGGTCTGCGGGTCGCGTTTGGGGGCGTCGGCCATTCGAACTTTCAACTTTGCTGTGTGGCCGCTGGGCCGCGCTGCCCGGACGGGCGTCGCAACCCCATAATCTTCCACGGGAGGAACTTCAACAGGGGTGGCGGTTCAATCTGTCCGCGCAGGCCGCTCATAGAGCGTCAAATGGTCATCGCCAAGCGCCTGCCCGCCGGCTTCGACCAGGCCTGCTGCGGCCAGGACATCGGCAATTGGCCCATCCGCGCTGGCCGGAACCCCGTCGGCGCCAATGGTTTCGGCACGCGTGATCAGGGCGAAACGATCCACCAGATCGGCTTCGAGCAGGGCAGCGGCGAGGCGCTGACCGGGTTCGACCAGCAGGTTCTGGATATGCCGCTCCGCCAGGCTCGTCAGCGTCGCGGCCAGATCGGGGCGGCCTGCCTTGCCCGTGACACGCATGGTTTCGACCGAGACCGGCGCATCGATCGAAGTTGATGTTTCCGCAATGATCACAGTACGATAGCCGGAAAAGCCACCAATCAGATTCACCTTGCGATCGACGCCGGACGCACCGGCCAGCACGACCCGAAGCGGCGTCCGTCCGGGCAGGCCGGGCAGCGTCACCGTCAGCGCGGGATTGTCGGCGCGTGCCGTGGCTGCTCCGACCAGAACGGCGTCGGACCGGGCGCGCAGTATTTCGATCCAGGTCCGGGCTGGGCCTTCGACAGGCGCCCTGCCCTCGCCCTGACGACCGATCATGCCATCGGCCGAAACGGCCAGCATCGCAGTGACGAAGGGCCGATTGGCAAGATGTCGTAGAATATGGCCGGCATGCAGCGCCTGCGAGGGCGCGTGGCGGGCGAGGACAGTCTCGATGCCGGCGGATTCGAGCTGGGCCATGCTGCCACCGGCCGATTTGGGGTCAGTCGCACCGATGACGACCCGCATGATGCCGGCGCGAATGATGGCATCGACGCAAGGCGGCGTGCGGCCCCAGTGATGGCAGGGCTCCAGCGTAACGTAGAGCGTGCAGCCCGCGGCTTCGAACCCGGCCTTGGCAATCGCCTCGGCCTCGGCATGCGGGCGCCCACCCTTGGCGGTCACGGCGCGGGCAACCAGAGCCTGCATGCGCGGATCGACCACCAGGGCGGCGACAGCCGGATTATCCGCAGTGGTGCCGGCGAAGGGCGCGGCATAGCGGACGGCGGCATCGAGCCAGCGCCGGTCTTCGGCGGAAAGGCCGCTCACTCGTCGTCCCGCAGCGTGCTCTTGCCGCCTTCGGCCAAGGTGGCCAGGAAGTTGCGGAAGTCGTCTGCGGCGGAGAAATTCTTGTAGACCGAGGCAAAGCGGACGAAGGCGACGTCATCGAGGCCCTTGAGGCCATCCATGACATATTCGCCGATCTGGTCGGAGGTGACTTCCACGTCGCCAAGGCTTTCGAGCTGGCGGACAATGCCTGAAATCATGCGCTCGGTGCGCTCGGACTCCACCGCGCGCTTGCGCAGGGCTGTATAGACCGATTTGGCCAGCTTTTCGCGGTCGAACGGCACCTTGCGGCCGCTCTTTTTCACCACTGTCAGGTCGCGTAGCTGGACGCGCTCGAAGGTGGTGAAGCGGCCGCCGCATCCATTACAGACGCGGCGGCGGCGGATAGCGCCAGAATCTTCGGTCGGGCGGCTGTCCTTGACCTGCGTATCGTCGTTGCCGCAATAGGGACAGCGCATCGAAAAATCCTAGCTGGCGTAGATCGGGAAGCGCGCGGTGAGCGCCTTCACCTTGGCGCCGACAGCCGCTTCCACGGCAGCATTGCCCTCATCGGAATTGGCTTCGCGCAACCCGTCGAGCACTTCGACGATCAGGCTGCCGATTTCCTGGAATTCGGCAACGCCGAAGCCGCGCGTCGTGCCGGCGGGCGTGCCGAGGCGAATGCCCGAAGTCACGAAGGGCTTTTCCGGATCGAAGGGAATGCCGTTCTTGTTGCAGGTGATGAAGGCGCGGCCCAGGCCCTGCTCGGCCCGCTTGCCGGTGGCGTTCTTGGGACGCAGGTCCACCAGCATCAGGTGGTTGTCGGTGCCACCGGAAACCACGTCGAGGCCGTGGGCCTTGAGGGCTTCGGCCAGGGCGCGGGCATTGTCCACCACCTGACGGGCATAGGTCTTGAATTCAGGCTGCAAGGCTTCCTTGAAGGCCACGGCCTTGGCGGCGATGACATGCATCAGCGGCCCGCCCTGCAGGCCCGGGAACACGGCCGAATTGATCTTCTTGGCGATATCCTCGTCATTGGAGAGGATCATGCCGCCGCGCGGGCCACGCAGGCTTTTATGCGTGGTGGTGGTGGTGACATGGGCATGCGGCACCGGCGAAGGATGCACGCCGCCGGCCACGAGCCCGGCGATATGGGCCATGTCGACCATGAGATAAGCGCCGATGGAATCGGCGATCTGACGGAAACGCTCCCAGTCCCAGACGCGGGAATAGGCCGTGCCGCCGGCCAGGATCAGCTTGGGCTTGTGCTCATGGGCCAGCCGCTCGACCTCGTCCATATCAAGCAGGTGATCGTCGCGGCGCACGCCATAGGAGACGACATTGAACCACTTGCCGCTCATATTGACCGGCGAACCATGCGTCAGGTGGCCGCCCGAATTGAGGTCGAGGCCCATGAAGGTGTCGCCCGGCTGCAGCAGCGCCAAGAACACGGCCTGGTTCATCTGGCTGCCGGAATTGGGCTGCACATTGGCGAATTTGGCGCCGAACAGCTGCTTGGCGCGCTCGATGGCCAGGGTTTCGGCCACATCGACGAACTGGCAGCCGCCGTAGTAGCGCTTGCCGGGGTAACCCTCGGCATATTTGTTGGTCATGATCGAGCCCTGCGCTTCAAGCACGGCGCGAGAGACGATGTTTTCCGAGGCGATCAGCTCGATCTCATGCTGCTGACGGCCCAGCTCGTTCTGGATGGCCTCGGCGATCTCGGGATCGGTTTCGGCCAGCGTGTTGGAGAAGAACTTGGGAAAGAGCGAGGAAGACGTAGCGGCGCTCATGGGACAATGACCTCGCAAGAGACGAAATGGGTCGACATGGCCATGGCTTTATCATGTCGCGAACTGCGATTCCAAGGCCGGGAAGGAAGGGACATATACATAGGGGCTCCCTGGTTGCGGATGGGTGCCCAGGCGAGCGGCTCTCTAAGGTTCGCGTTCCCCGATGGTTCCCCATCTTTTCTCGCCAGTCGCGCGAACGAGGGAGTTATGGCCCAGAACGCGCTGCAGGGGAAGTGAGCAAACCGGCCATTCAGGCAAATTTGCCGGAACTGGCCGGCGGTGGCGGCGCGGCCTCCCCCAGCTTCTTGCGCAGCTTGGCCATGGCAATCTGCTGCATCTGGTATTTGTTGGCTGATACGGGCGTGATGACGATGACTTCGGTGCCCGTGGCAGCGTCGATGGCAGCGACCCGCATCTGCTGGCCGACCTGCACGAATTCGAAATAGACCTCATTGTCGGCCATGGCGCATTCCCCCGCCGCCACATTAGCAGGATTCCATGCGCGCCAAAAGCAAACGCCCTCCGCAAGGGAGGGCGCTGCAAATCGCTGAACCGCAAAAGACTCAGGCCTGTTCGAAGGACACCTTGCCCTGCTCGTCGAACTTGTAGACGTCGTCACGGAAGCTGACCGTGCCCTGGCGATTGGCCCAGGCGGTGATGTAGGTGGTGTGGATCGGCACGCGGGCCTTGCATTCCACATCGAGTCGCTGCAGCGACTCGAAGGTCATGTCCACCTTGGTCTGGTCCCAGTCGCCATTGTCGCGCAGCAGCCAGGCAACCAGCTGGTTCACCCCCTCGACGCGCACGCAGCCCGACGAATGGAAGCGGGCATTCTCGCCGAACAGCGCCTTGGTCGGCGTGTCGTGCAGGTAGCAGTCATAGGGATTGTAGAAGTTGATCTTGCAGTGGCCCATCGAGTTTTCGGCGCCGGGCTCCTGGCGATACATGTAGTTGATGGCGTTGCCGAGATTGTTCCAGTCGATGCTGGCGGGCGAAATCTCGGTGCCGCTGCCGTCATAGATATGGATGTTCTGCTTGGCCAGGTATTCAGGATCTTCCAGCATGTACTTGGTCAGGTCGCGCTCGACCAGTGACTTGGGCACGTGCCAATAGGGGTTGAAGTTGATCTGGCTGATCTTGCTGGCCATGATCGGGGTGGCGCGATCGACGCGGCCGACGACGGCCGTGTGGCGCTGCTCGACCATGCCGTCATTGACGGCCTCGATGGTCGCCGCCGGGATGTTGACCACGACGTAGCGCGGATTGAGGTTGGCGGCCATGCTCTGGACGCGCGTGAAGTTCAGATAGAGCTGCTGCAGGCGCGTGGTGGCCGGCACGTTCATCGCATACCAGGTCGCCTCGTCCACCTGGCCGTTGAGCACCAGGCCGTGGCGCGCCTGGAAGGTGCGGACGCCGCGATCGGTTTCTTCGTCGAACAGGTCGTTGACATTGGGCACCAGCGGCATGTCGCCCGACGAGATCAGGCGGCGCTTGAGTGCGATCACCGCGGGACTGGACTTGCCGATCATCAGGCGGAAGGCTTCCTGGGGAATTTCTTCCCAGCCGCCATTGGCCACGAAAGGCTCGTATTGCGAGATGGCGAGCTGCAGGTTGTGGACCGTGTCGTAGGACAGGATCGGCTCATTGGTGGCGATCAGCGCTTCGGCGGCCGCCGTATTGCCGTCCTTGTCGACATTGCGCAGCACATTGCCGCGATTCATCAGGTCAAAGATCGATTCCTGCCCGCGCGCCAGGGCAGGCATAGCCAGCGATGCCCCGGCCAGAGCCGTATACCGGAGCAGAGAACGTCGATTCAGCCGCATCAATTCACCCGAAATTTCCAGCCGCGAAGCAGGCCGGTTTTTTACCATCGCATCCCCCAGGTCACAACGCGCTCAACCGCATGTGAACCCGGCAAGGACTTCATGAACCACTAATACGCAGGAAATGGTTGCAAACCACTAACCATGCAGTTCACGCGTGTTTGCGGCACAAATGTGAACGCCGGCCCCAGGGGACCGGCGTTTGCATAACGGTGTGGCACGACTGCAACAGAGGCAGTAGCGGCCTTAGAGCTTGTAGAGGATCTGGTCGACCCAGAAGCGCTCAAGGCGGGCGAGGGCCTTGTTGAGGCCGTCGAATTCGTCGTCGCCCAGGCCACCGACCTTATCGATGGATTTCAGGTGACGGTCATAGAGCTCGTCGATCACTTCGGCCACTTCCTCGCCCTTGGGGGTCAGCCGGATGCGGACCGAGCGGCGGTCGGAGCGGGAGCGCTCCTGGAAGATGTAGCCGGTTTCGACCAGCTTCTTGAGATTGTACGAGACGTTGCTGCCTAGATAGTAGCCGCGCGAGCGCAATTCGCCGGCGGTCAGTTCGGCATCGCCGATATTGAACATCAGCAGGGCCTGAACCGGGTTGATATCGTCCCACCCCATGCGGTCGAACTCATCCTTGATGAGATCGAGCAGGCGGCGGTGGAGACGTTCCACACGGGAAACCGCTTCCAGATAGAGCGGCTTCAGGCTCTGCGGACGTTCCGGGACGATGGCCTCGGCTGCGTTGGATTTGATTGCCATTTGTGCCTCACTGTTTTGCAGTCTGTGCGATTTTTCGCATCTCATGAGGCCAAACTACGGCGTGCGGACTAAGATCGCCCTAAGCGACGTGATTAAGCACATCTTACTGGAAAACAATGAGAATTTGGCTTTATTCTTCGTTACACCAGTGCATAAATTTGTAACCTTACGAGGGTGTGAAGAGCGGCAGGGCCGCCCTTCACCTGCCAGCGTCAGGCCAGGGCGCGGGCACCCGCCAGCTTGAGCGCGAGAACGCCGGCAACGGCAATCCCCTGCCCCGCCAGCAGTACCAGGCCAAGCGGGCTGAGGCTCGGGGCGTGCAGCAGAATGAGCGCGATGCTGCCACCCACCCAGGCGATATCACCCATGATATTGCCGCGAACCACGCCCTGCGCCGGATGCCCGGTCCGCGCTATCCAGGCATTGAAGGCGGCCCAGGGCAGCAGGAGCAGACCGATGGTCCACAGGAAGCCTGATGGCAGGCTCCAGCCGGCCATCTGCGTCAGCGGTTCGGCCAGCACCAGCAGCGCGATGCCCATGGCAGCCGACACGATGGCATCCACGCCATAAACAAGATGCGGATCGAGGCGGGGCGAGGTCTGGATCATTGTAGTCATGACGGCACTCCGTGTTCGGGTTTGTCGATGGCCCGAGGGTGCCGCGGCTGAGGTCATGGTTTCAATTACGTGCAAGGTAATGGAATAGCGGCTCCACCCGGTTCATGGTGGCGAGCCAATGGAGGGCAATGATGTTCAGCACGATATTGCGGGAGTGGCGCGGCCTGCGCGGCATGAGCCAGCTCGAGCTGGCGCTGAGTGCGGACGTCTCGGCGCGGCACGTCTCGTTCATCGAGTCCGAACGGTCAAAGCCCAGCGTGGATATGGTGCTCAGGCTGGCCGAGGCACTGACCCTGCCGCTGCGCGAGCGCAATGCCATGCTGGTCGCCGCGGGCTTCGCGCCGCAATTCGGCGACAGCGACTGGCACAGCAAGGCGATGGCGGAAGTGCGCCAGGCGGCAGGCCTGCTGCTCAAGGCGCATGAGCCCTACCCCGCCATCGTGCTCGACATGGCCTTCAATATCCTCGACGCCAATCCGCCGGCCCTGAACATGATCGGCGCCGACAGGGAGCTATTGGGCCGGGTCAACCTGGTCGACCTGGTCTACAAGCCGGGTACCGTGCGCGAGTCGATCGTCAACTGGACCGATGTGGCCGAATATCTGTTGCATCGGATGCGCGAGGGTGTGCGGCGGCACGGGCCACAATCGGCCATGGGCGCCGTCCTGCGGCGCGCCATGGCACAACCGGGGGCCGCGGAACTCTCCACCGTGCGCAGCCATTGGCGCGGATCGGTGCTGCTGCCGCTGGAATTCCGGCTCAATGGCGAAGTGACGCGCTGGTTCACCACCGTCATCAGCTTCGGGGCGCCACAGGATGCGATGGCCGAGGAAATCACCATCGAGCAGTTTCACCCGAACGTGGTCTAGTCGGCAGCGCGAGCCCGGTTGAGGCGGATGGACAGTACGAAGATGACAATGATCGACACCAGCAGCACCAGCCGCACGGCAAAGCCGAAGGCGGTCATGCGGACATCGGGATTGCCGAGCAGGTAAAGCGCCAGTTCGAGCACTGTCGCCCCAACCAGCAATACGGCGCCCCAGCTCGCCTTGATCCACAGGCCGACGGCGGCAAACAGCCGGGCCAGCGCGAAAATGGCGAGATAGACGAAGCCGGTCATGCCCATTGTCTCGATAGGGCTGACGGCGCCCAGATTGACGCCGAGCAGGCGGGCCGCATCGTTGAGCCCCAGCAGCAGGCTGATGATGGCGACGATGCGGATATAGATGGCAATGGGTGGGGAGCTGAAATCCATGCCGGTTTTCTATCCCCATGCAACAGATGCGACAAGCCGGAGCTTGGACGGGCGGACAGGCGCTGCTAAACGGAACGCACAGACAAGGAGCCACTCCATGGCCGACACCTGGCAGAAGCACGATATGGCATTTCTCGGCGGACAGCGGCTGCGCCGCACGCGCCGCACCGCCTGGAGCCGCGCCATGGTGCGCGAAACCGTGCTGACGCCATCCGACCTGATCTGGCCGCTCTTCGTCATCGAGGGGCAGAACGAAAAGACGCAGATCCGCACCATGCCCGGCGTTGAGCGACTCAGTGTCGATCTCTGCGTCGAGGCGGCCAAGGCAGCGCGCGACGCGGGCATTCCGGCACTGGCGCTGTTTCCCAATACGCCTGACCATCTGCGCAGCGAGAACGGCGCCGAGGCCTATAACCCTGATAATCTGATGTGCCGGGCGCTATCGGCCATCAAGAGCGCCGTGCCCGAAGTGGGGCTGATCGCCGATGTGGCGCTGGACGAATATTCCAGCGACGGCCAGGACGGACTGGTGCGCGACGGCGAAATCCTCAACGACGAGACCGTCGACGTCATGATCCGCTCGGCCTTGGTGCAGAGCCAGGCCGGCGCCGACATCATTGCCCCCTCGGACATGATGGATGGCCGCGTCGGCGCCATCCGCGCCGCACTGGACGACGAGGGGCACGAGCAGGTCCAGATCATGGCCTATGCCTCCAAATATGCCTCCTGCTTCTATGGACCGTTCCGCGAAGCGGTCGGCTCGGGCAGCCGGCTCAAGGGCGACAAGCGCACCTATCAGATGGACTATGCCAATTCCGACGAGGCGATGCGCGAGATCGAGCAGGACATTGCCGAAGGCGCCGACAGCGTCATGGTCAAGCCCGGCCTGCCCTATCTCGATATCGTGCGGCGGGCGCGGGACAGCTTCAACATCCCCATCTACGCCTACCAGGTGAGCGGGGAATACGCGATGATCGAGCTGGCGGCCGCGGCCGGCGCCATCGACCGCAACGGGGCGATCCTGGAAAGCCTCCACGCCTTCAAGCGCGCCGGGGCCAATGGGGTACTCACCTATTTCGCGCTGGAAGTGGCGCGGGAACTGGCGCGGTAGGTCTGGGACACGCCCTCGTGGTTCGAGGCTCGCGAAGGGCTCGCACCTCACCATGAGGGCTACTTGGGACTCGGCGTATCAACAGCCCTCATGGTGAGGTGCGCTTCTTCAGCGCCTCGAACCACGAGGGCGTGGCACGATTTTACATCCTTCCCCTTGCACCCTGCCCCATTGGTGACAATGTTCTGCTCATGAACCAGAACCAGACCACCCTGCCCGATCCCGCCACGGCCCCCGAACTGTTCGAGGGCGTGCTGACCCGCCGCGTGCTGGCTTTCTTCATCGACCTCTTTGTCATGGGGCTGATGATTCTGGCCTTTGCCTTTGTCGGGTTGATCGCCGGCTTCCTGACCTTTGGCCTGGCCTGGCTGGCGCTGATCTTCGTGGTTCCGGCCACTATCGTGCTCTATTATGGCGCGACGCTCGGCTCGCCCCGGCGCGCCACCATGGGCATGCAGATGATGGATATCGTGCTGACCCCGACGCGTGGCCAGCCGCTCGACGGGTGGATGGCCATCATCCATGCCGCCGTCTTCTGGCTGACCACCTGGATTTCCTGGCCGCTGTCGCTGCTCTTCGCGCTGTTCACGCCGCGCCGGCAGATGATCCACGACCTGATCACCGGCACATTGATGGTGCGGCGCTCGCCCATGGTGCGCCATTGGCGGCAGGCGCGTTCGCCGCAGGCCAGCAGCGCATATTGAGTCATTGCCGGGTCTGAGGCGCGGGAGTACATTCTCCTGATTGCACTCAAGGGTCATGAATGACCGACCAGACGCCGGAAACCACGCAGCTCTTCCTGACCGCGGCCATGCCGTGCCCCTACCTGCCGGGCAAGCAGGAGCGGAAGCTGTTTACCCATTTGACGGGGCGGCGCGCGGCGAACCTGCACCACCTGCTGAGCGAGAACGGCTTCCGCCGCAGCCAGAACCTGATCTACCGGCCGGCCTGCGAAGGCTGCAATGCCTGCCAGTCGGTGCGCATCGTCGCCAATGACTTCGTGGCGTCGAGCCGCTTCCGCCGCGTGCTGCGCCACAATGACGACCTGTCGGTCGAAGTGCGGCCCATCACGGCGACCAGCGAGCAATACGAGCTGTTCAAGCGCTATCTGGAATCGCGTCATGCCGGTGGCGGCATGAACCAGATGAGCTTCGTCGACTACGAATATATGGTCGAGGATACGCCGGTGCAGTCCGTGCTGGTCGAATACCGCCTGCGCAACCACCCCGACCAGACCCTGGTGGCGGTGGCCCTGACCGATG
Source organism: Devosia ginsengisoli (assembly GCF_007859655.1). Classification (NCBI taxonomy): domain Bacteria; kingdom Pseudomonadati; phylum Pseudomonadota; class Alphaproteobacteria; order Hyphomicrobiales; family Devosiaceae; genus Devosia; species Devosia ginsengisoli. The sequence goes on along the minus strand of NZ_CP042304.1, from coordinate 778,874 downwards.
TGATGCCCGACGGGCTCTCCATGGTCTATTCCTTCTTTGACCCCGACCTCGCCTCGCGCAGCCTGGGGACTTACCTCATCCTCGACCATATCGCGCAGGTCCGCTCGGCGGGCTTGCGCTACGTCTATCTCGGCTATTGGGTCAAGGATTCGCCGAAGATGGCCTACAAGGCTTTGTACAAGCCTCTGGAAGTCCAGCGGGGCACGCTGGGCTGGTGTTCGCTCGACTAAGACTATCACGTTACTTCGAAGCTGAATTGTTTCTGACGCAGACCGTCAGCTATCGTTCAGCCGTTTACTGACAGTGATCAGCGCGGGCGGCTGTGGACCGATGGGAAACGGGGCGCCCTCTTCTTCCATCCTTTGTCCATGGAGAACCTCGTTGAAGATCAGAAGCATCTACCTCGCGTCCCTCCTGCTGGCCGCCCTGCCGGCCACCGCCTTTGCGCAGGCCGCCGTGCCGCCCAATGTCGATTTCACCGCCGGGGCGACCATGCCCTCGCTCAAGGACCCGTCCCGCAAGGACGTTTTCGCCGTCACCATCGGCGATGCCCAGGTCAAGACCCAGCTCGAGCTGACCTGCTCGGCTGGCTATACCCAGTTCCTCGTCGTGCGCTCGGACAAGGCCTGTGCCGTGGCCGGCAGCGGCTCGATCGTCAATCCGGCCAACCAGCAATTGCTGCCGCGCACCCAGTATTCGGGCGGCTACACGGTCAATGCCGATGGCTATACCGATGGCTCCGGCATGGCGGTCAACTACCTGGCCCTCGGCAAGGTCGCGCCCTCGGCCGGCGCCTTTGCCGGCTCGATGAACCTCAAGCCGGAAGTCACCTCCAGCGGCGCCTCGGCGCTCAAGGATTCGATCATGGCCAATCTCGGCCAGAATTCCGGCGGGTCGGTCATCGATGACCGCGTCGATACGGTCGACCTGACGCGCCTCTTCATCCCCTCGGCCGGCCTGCCGTCCGATACGGGCTGCACCTGGTCGGGCAATATGGTGTTCGCCTACCAGACCGAAAGCTGGTTCCTCGACCTCAAGGCGAGCTGCGCCGAAAAGGAATATGTGCTCAAGGGCAACATGCCCTGGACCGACTCGCCCGGTGTCGATGCCCAGACCCAGTATGACCTGACGCTCACCCTGCCCACTGCCGGTGCCGCCAGCGACGATGCCTTGTTCGTCGTGGGCGATGCCAATAGCGACCTGTTCGCGGCGGCCGACGGCATTACCGCGCAGATCATCATGAAGGAATCCAAGCACGTCACCATCGATATCGATGGCGTGCTCACCGAAACCCCGTCGCAGGTCGATGCCTCGGGCCAGTTCGTCGGTACCAATGTGCCGGTGGAAGTGGTGCGCTCGCTGGCGACGCTGTTCGGCCTGCTGTCGTCGAACCTGTTCGGCGCGTAAGCAAGCCCGCAATCCTGCTGCAAAGGGCGGCCCCCGGGTCGCCCTTTTTCGTTGCCCCGGCCTTGCTTGCGCCATATGTCTCGGCGACATCGCCCCTCATGCCCACCTGCCGGACCTGCCATGTCTTTGTTGTTTAAGCTGATCCGGCTTGGTCTCGTGCTGGGCGCGCTTGGCGTGGCCATGCTCGCCATCCTCGCACTGTTCGGCTTTGCCGTGCCAGAACTCGACCTGCTGAACCATGCGCAGATCTTCCTACTGCCGGGCACGCTGCTCGGTCTCGTTATCGTCGCCGTGCTGCTGCGCGGCACGCTGCGCAGCGTTGCGGTCATCGTGGTTCTGGTCGGGCTGGCCGCATCGGCCAATGTGATGCTGCCCGAATTCATCGGCTCGCAGCAGGCCCGGCCGACGGCGCCCGCAAGCGGCACCGTCACCATGATGACGCATAATCTGTTCGGCATGAATTACGAGATGGAAAAGGTCATCGCCGCGATCAGGGCCGAAGACCCCGATATCATCGTGCTGCAGGAATATTTCGGCGAACAGGCGACGGACCTGCATCCCCTGCTACTGGCGGATTACCCGTTCTTCGTGCGCTGCCGCGGCGGCAAGCGGGCCAATCTGGGGCTCTATTCCCGCCTTCCCTTCGCGCAGGTGGATGACGGGGCCTGCCCCAACAATGCCTATGGCACGACCCGCACCGCGCATATCCTCGCCGATTTCCAGACCGAGGATGGCAAGACCTTCTCGGTCATCACCACCCATATGGACTGGCCGATCCCCGTCGCGCGCCAGCATGAGCAGCTCGACGCGCTGTCCGAGGTGGTGGACAAGATCGAGGGACCGATGATCCTGGCGGGGGATTTCAACTCGACCCCGTGGTCTTATTCGCTGCGCGACTTCGTGGCCCGCAACGGGTTTACCCGCGAGACCGTGAACCTCGTGACCTACCCACTGAGCTGGTTCTATTTCGGCGCCTGGCGCGACACGATCCCGTTCCTGCCGCTGGACCATGTGATGACACGCGGTGGCGTCGTGGTGCACGACCTGCATGCCGGCCAGAAAACCGCGAGCGATCACCTGCCGGTGGTGTTCACGTTTTCGGTGGAGTGATCGGGGGCACGCCCTCGTGGTTCGAGGCTCGCAAGGGCTCGCACCTCACCATGAGGGCTACTGATACACCAAGCCAGAAGTAGCCCTCATGGTGAGGTGCGCTTCTTCAGCGCCTCGAACCACGAGGGCGTGGCACTAAGCCCCCACCTTCAAATCGAACACGATCAGCCCGTCCCGGCCGCCTTCCAGCGCCGCCACCAGCCGGCTGCCCGCTGCCTTGTGGGCCGGATGCGGCAGGTAGCGGTCACATGCGGCTTCATCGGCGAAATCCATGATGAACCCGTCATTGAAGCCCTGGCTGCGCCCCTCGGGCGAACTATTGGGGCCGAAATCGAAGGCGAGCAGGCCCTCGATCTGCCCCACCAGGGCGCCGAGCCCGGCATAGATTGCGGCGCGCTCGTCGGCGCCGACATCGCTGCGGAACTTGACGAAGACGCAGTGGCGGATCATCCGACGAACTTGTTGTTGCGCGGGAAACCGTTGGGCGGCTGGCGGCCGGCGGCGGCACGGTCACCAAGCCAGTCGGTCAGTTCCTCGGTAGGCTTGGTATAGGTCCGGCCCGACGAATCCATCCAGGTCAGCCCATCGGCGGCCCAGAAAGTCCTAAGGTCGGAAATGCCGCCATCCTTGTAGCGCTGCAGGCGCACGCCCTTGCCGCGGCTCATCTCGGCCAGTTGGCTCAGCGGGAAGACCAGCAGCTTGCGGTTTTGCCCGATAACGGCAACCCGGTCACCGGCCACAGGCACCAGCAGGGCCGCCTCGTCCGGCGCGCCGACATTGAGGATCTGCTTGCCCTTGCGGGTATTGGCGATCATCTCGTCCTCGCCGACGATAAAGCCATAGCCCGCAGACGAGGCGACGATGCGCTTCTGGCCGGGGCGATAGACGAAGATATCGACGATATCCTGCCCCTCTTCGATATCTACCATGATGCGAACCGGCTCGCCCTGCCCGCGCCCGCCCGGCAGCTTGTCGCCGGCCAAAGTATAGACCTTGCCGCCGGTGGTGAGCATCAGCAGCTTGTCGGTGGTCTCGCATTTGATGGCGATCTTGAGCCGGTCGCCGCTCTTGAAGCCGCGCTCGTCGTTGACATCGGTGCCATGGCCGCGCGGCGCGCGAATCCAGCCCTTTTCGGAGAGGATGACGGTGATCGGCTCGCGCTCGATAAAGGCCTCGGTGACTTCGGCCAGGTCGGCGGTCGGCGTATCGCCCAGAATGGTGCGGCGGGCGCCCAGCGCATGGGGCGTGCCATCGGCATTGGTGAGCGGATAGGCCTTTTTCAGCGCCTCGATTTCTTTGCTGATATTGCCCCATTGCCGCTTGTCGGAGGCCAAAAGGCCTTCGAGATGCGCCTTTTCCTCGGTCAGGTCGGCATGCTCCTTGCGCAGCTCGATTTCCTCGAGCTTGCGCAGGGAGCGCAACCGCATGTTGAGGATGGCTTCGGCCTGCACGTCAGTCAGTTCGAATGTCGCCATCAGCGAGGCCTTGGCATCGTCCTCCTCGCGGATGATGCGGATCACCTCGTCGAGGTTGAGATAGGCGATGATATAGCCGGCCAGCACTTCGAGCCGGTGGGCGATCTGTTCCAGGCGATGGGTCGAGCGGCGGACCAGCACTTCCTTGCGATGCTCGAGCCAGGCCTTGAGCACCTGGGCCAGCCCCATCACCTTGGGCACGGCGCCCTTGTCGAGCACGTTGAGGTTGAGTGGGAAGCGGGTTTCGAGATCAGTGGTCTTGAACAACTGCTCCATCAGGATGACCGCATCGACGGTGCGGGCACGCGGTTCGAGCACCAGGCGGATATCGTCAGAGCTTTCGTCGCGCACGTCCTTGAGCAGAGGCAGCTTCTTGGCCAGCAGCAATTCGGCGATCTTTTCGACCAGCCGCGACTTCTGCACGCCATAGGGAATTTCGGTGACGACGATGAGATAGACGCCGCGGCCGGTTTCTTCCACTTGCCACTTGGCGCGCAGGCGGAACGAGCCGCGGCCGGTCTCGTAGGACTGGGCGATGGACGATGGCGACTCGACCAGGATGCCCCCGGTGGGGAAGTCGGGCCCCTTCACGAACTGAGTCAGGTCGTGGGCGGAAGCCGCTGGATTGACATTGATAAGATGCAAAGCGGCATCGCACAGCTCGGACACATTGTGCGGCGGAATCGAGGTCGCCATGCCCACGGCAATGCCGGTCGAGCCATTGGCCAGCAGGTTCGGGAAGTTCGATGGCAGGACGACGGGCTCTTCGTCCTCGCCGTCATAGGTCGGCTTGAAGTCGATGGCGTTTTCGCCGATCCCCTCGAGCAGGCGCATGGCGATGTCGGTCATGCGGCTTTCGGTATAGCGCATGGCCGCGGCGCTATCGCCGTCGATATTGCCGAAATTGCCCTGCCCATCGACCAGCGGATAGCGCTGGGCAAAATCCTGCGCCAGGCGCACCAGCGCGTCATAGATCGACTGGTCGCCATGCGGATGGAATTTGCCGATCACGTCGCCGACGATACGGGCGGATTTCTTGTAGCCCTCGTTCGGCGCCAGCTTGAGCAGGCGCATGGCATGAATGATGCGGCGATGCACGGGCTTGAGCCCGTCACGCGCATCGGGCAGCGCCCGCTGGGTGATGGTGGAGAGAGCGTAGGAGAGGTACCGCTCCTCAAGGGCCTGCTTCAGGTCGACGACGCGCTGGTCGTCGGCAGGCGGGAGGGTATCGCTATCAGACATAGGCAGGCATTCCGGGGGAACGAATCAGGAAAGCAGTATAGCGGGCGAGGCCGGCTTTGTGCGCAAACACGCGGTTTTGCACGGGTTATGGCGCACTACACTGCCATTTTCCTTGGGACGGATGGGCGAACATTTGGTCCTTCGATCCATCAAAGTATATGACAGGACCAAAGAGCAAAATTCCGTCTGGTGACTATTGGCATGAACTCGCCCTCCTCCGCCCGAAATGATGCTGCGCGCCAGGCGTGGCGCCTGATGTTCGATATCCTGATGCAGACAAATGCCGGCCGCCAGGAAAGCCTGGGCCGGCGCAACCTGACGCCCAACGACTCGCGGGCCCTCTACACGCTGGATCGCGACGAGGGAAAGGCCATTGGGGCGCTGGCGCGGCAATGGGGCTGCGACCCGTCCACCGCAACCTGGGTGGTGGACCGGCTGGAAAAGGCCGGACTTGCCGAGCGCCGCCCCTCGCCCACCGACCGCCGCGTCAAGCTGGTGGCGCTGACCGCGCAGGGCGCCACAACCATGCATGACCTGCTCGCCGAATTCCACGAGCCACCGGACATGCTGAACAATCTCACCGCCGCGGAGCTGGAAACCTTCCAGGCGCTGCTGGCAAAACTGACCAAAACCCCGGCCGATAATTCATTTGAGTAATCCAATATATTGACCCATCTAACTGACCGGCGTAGGATCGGCTCCGATCGAATGGAGGTTTTGATGGACACTCTCATGATCGTCGTGATCGTGATTCACGCCAGCGCCGGAGTCTTCTGGGCCGGCTCCACCGCGACACTGGCCAATCTCGGCCCGAATGCCGGCAGTTCGGCCGAGCGGCTGTTTCCCTTCCAGATGGGTTCGGCGGGGCTGACGGTCCTGACTGGCCTGGCGCTCTGGGCCTATTGGCGCGGTGGCGCCCTGGGCACGTCGGAACTGATCCTGCTGTTCGGAATCCTGGCCGCCGTTATTGCCGGCGCTGTCCAGGGCAGCATTGTCGGCCCGGCGCGCCGCGCCCTTGCCGGCGGCAATAGCGCCGAAAGCGCCCTGCATCAACGGATGGCCGGCGCCCATCGCGCGGCGGCCGGGTTGCTGACGATCACGGTCATAACCATGGTCATCTCCCGCTTCTTCTAGGGTTCCGCAGACAGTTGCTTGACAATCGTGTCGCGTATTGCCGGCACGGTGAGACGGCGCGGCCCCCAGACCTGAATCTGGAGAAAATGTGCCGTCAGACGCAGCGCGTCTTCAATGTCATGCGGGCTGGCATTGCCCCTCGCGGTGAGGAAGCTCGGCAGCGGCAGCAGGCGGTCGAGATAGGGCGCCGCGGCGGCGCGGGACACCGCCCTGCCCGATTTGGGCGAGACATGGGTGAGATCATCACGCGTGCCTGACACGGCGCAGGAGTTGAGATCGAGGCCGAAGCCGAGATCGTCAAGCAGTGCTAGTTCGAACCGGGCCAGGGCGGCGCCATCGGGCGCGCTTTCGATCAGCCGCAGGGCCATGCCGAGCAGGCGATCATGCGGATCGCGCTCGGGAAGCAGGCGCAGGTGTTCGCAGACGAGCTGGCTGAGATAGAGCCGGGTGCGGTCGGCAATCAGTTCGGCGGCGCGGGCCTGCAGCAATTCGACCGTGAACGTGCCCAGATGGTCTTCCAGCCGCGCCCGCCAGGTGAGTTGGACGGTATTGCCGGGCTGGAGCGCAGCGGCGAGCTTGGTCGAGCGGCCACCGCGGACAAGGCCGAGATGGCGGCCACGGCCGGCCACCATGGCTTCGGCAATGACGCTGCTCTCGCCATGGCGGCGCACGCCGATCAGCAGGGCTTCACCGGTCCATTCCATTTACGGGATTTGGCGTACGCGGAGGCACACCCCCCTCCGAGCGCCGCTAGGCGCTACGCGCCAAGCTTTGCTTGTCGGCCATTCGGGCATAGCCCTCGTGGCCTTGTCGCCTAAGATCGCTCCACTGGAGCGATCTTGCCTTCGGCCGGCTCCAAGCCCCTCAAGGGGGAGGTGGGTGCTGTGGTTTGGGCTGGATCGTGCCACAAGCTCGATCTCACCCTCCCCCTTGTGGGGAGGGTAGCAAAGCTAGGCCCGAAGGGCTGTAGCGTCGCTAGGGAGGGGGTTGCACGTAGTGCGCTAATTCTTCCCATGCGGGTATTCCAGCCCCATTTCGCGGTAACGCTCGGGGTCGTCGCCCCACTTTTCGCGAACTTTCACGAACAGGAACAGGTGGATCGGCACCTCGTACATGGCCATCAATTCCTTGCGCGATTCCGCACCGATGGCCTTGATGGTCTGTCCGCCGGCACCGAGCACGATCTTCTTGTGGCTCTCGCGCGAGAGATAGATCACCTGGTCGATCTTGTAGGAGCCATCCTTCTGGATCTTGAAGCTCTCGGTTTCGACCGTGGAATTGTACGGGATCTCGTCATGGACGCGCAGAAACAGTTTTTCGCGCGTGATTTCGGCCGCCGTGATCGCCATGGTCAGGTCGGTCAGGTGATCCTCGGGGAAGTGCCAGGGGCCGGGCGGGATGTGCTTGACGCACCAATCCATGAAGTCCTGCACGCCATAGCCCTTGAGCGCCGAGATCATGAAAGTGGCCTCGAAGCGGAGCTTGGCGTTGATCGATTCCGACAGCGCCAGCAATTCCTCGTTCTTGACCGTGTCGATCTTGTTGAGGATCAGGATGCGCGGATGATTGACGTTTTCGAGGCCTTCCAGCAGCTTTTCGAGCTCGGGCGTCACCCCCCTGTCGACATCGACAATCAGGGCGACGATATCGGCATCCCCTGCCCCGCCCCAGGCGCTATCGACCATGGCGCGGTCGAGCCGGCGCTTGGGCGCGAAAATGCCTGGAGTGTCGATGAAGACCAGTTGCGCCTTGTCGAGCGTGACCACGCCGCGCACCTGGCTGCGCGTGGTCTGGGCCTTGTGAGTGACGATGGAGACTTTCGTGCCCACCAGCGAATTCAGCAAGGTCGACTTGCCGGCATTGGGCGCACCGACCAGGGCGATGAAGCCGCAGGAGGTGTCGGACAGTTGTTCGGGCGTATTCATCTCGAGGCTTCCTTCCACACCTTGTGGGCGATCAGGAACAGTTCGGCGGCCTTGTGTTCGGCGATCTTCTTGGAAGGGCCGGTGGCGCTGAGACTATCATAGTCGCCAAGGGTGACTGCTATGGTGAATTCGGGGGCGTGGTCGGGGCCGCGCCGGTCGGTCTGGGTATAGGTGGGCGGCTCGAGCCCACGGGCCTGGGCCCATTCCTGCAATGTGGTCTTGGCGTCGGCCTTGTTGGCCGAGCCGTCGGCCAGAAATTCCTCGAACATGCGCTCGACGAATTCATAGGCCTTGGCCATGCCGCCGTCGCAATAGATGGCGCCGATGACCGCCTCGGTGACATCGCCGAGAATGGCTTCCTTCTCGGCGCCGCCGGTGCGGGCTTCGCTGTCGCCCAGATGCATTTCGGAGCCAAGGTCCAGCGTGCGGGCGATGACGGCGCAGGTTTCCTTGCGCACCAGCGAATTGAGCGTGCGGCTCAACTCGCCCTCATTGGCCTTGGGATAGCGGCGATAGAGCATGTCGGCGACGACCAGGCCGAGCACGCGATCACCGAGGAATTCGAGGCGCTGGTAGGAATATTCGATGCGCTTGGCGGGCGAGACGGCGCTGGAATGGGTCAGCGCGCGGCCCAGCAGGTCCGGGTCGGCAAAGCGGTAGCCGAGCCGGAACTGCAGCTTGTCATGGTTGCGCGCGCCTCGGCTCATAGAGGCTGGTGATCAACGCCCTGGAACATGCGGTCCCAGCGCACATTGGCCGGCCACTGCCAGAGCTGCCAGGGCGGAATATTGTCCTTGATCGAGAAGAAGCGCGCTTCGGCCTTGGCGATGAGGTTCACCGCCGGCACATAGCCGACCTGGCTGAGCACGCGGCTATCGGCCGAGCGGTCGCGGTTGTCGCCCATCATGAAATAATGGCCGGCCGGCACGACATATTCCGACGTATTGTCGAGCGGCGCATTGTCCGAGATTTCCTGGATGATGTGGGTCGTACCCTCCGGGAAAGTCTCGCGGTAGAGCGTGACTTCGCGGGTATCGCCATTGCTGTCGGTATCCTGCGCCGTGCCGATCTGCTCGCGCTCCACCATGGTGCCGTTGATGTAAAGGCGCCCTGCCTTGACCTGGATCGTATCGCCCGGCAGGCCGACCACGCGCTTGATATATTCGATATTCTGCGGCACCGGCCGGAACACGGCGATATCGCCCCGGTTCGGCTCGCGCCCGAAGATGCGGTTATTGATCGGCAGTTCGAAATCGAGCAGCGAGAAATCGCCATAGCGGCCGAGCGAGAAGGAATGCTTGCCATAGCCCCAGACGAACTTGTTGGCGACGAAATAGTCGCCGATCATCAGCGTCTGCTGCATGGAGGCGGTGGGAATGGAAAAGGGCTGGTAGAGGAACGAGCGCAGCACGATGGCGATCAGCAAAGCCTCGACCACGACGACGATGGTTTCCCACCACTCGTTGGCCGCTGATTTCTTGATGGACTTGTCGGCGGGCTGGCTCATGGAATTCCCCGGAAAGACGGTGTCGAAGCGTTAGGCGTTTGAGCCCGCCGGGTCAATCGGAGTGACCGATGACCCGATCCGAAAAGTCTACAACTTTCCGGGGTCATCTTGCGGCAGCGCTTCGATGATGACGAAGGCCTGGGCGAGCCCGGCATCGTCGGTGATGGTCAGGTGGATGTGGGGCACGTGGCCCGGGGGCACAAGGCGGGCCAGCGCTTTTGCCGCGCCATTGGTCAAATGCATGGTCGGCTTGCCCGATGGCAGGTTCACCACGCCCATGTCGCGCCAGTAGACGCCCCAGGAAATGCCGGTCCCCAGTGCCTTGGAACAGGCCTCCTTGGCAGCGAAGCGCTTGGCATAAGAGGCGGCGCGCTGGGCGCGACGATCGGATTTGCGGCGCTCGATCTCGGTAAAGCAGCGATTGGTGAAGCGGGCGCCATAGCGCTCCAGCGTCTGTTCGACGCGATGGATCTGGATGAGATCGGAGCCGAGGCCGATGATCATGGAGGGGCTCCTTCTTCCCTTCTCCCCTCGTGGGAGAAGGTGGCGGCGCAGCCGACGGATGAGGGGGATGCGGAGCGCACTGCCCCCCTCATCCGCCCCTTCGGGGCACCTTCTCCCACGAGGGGAGAAGGGGAAACCGCGTTCGTGGCGATGTCCAAACTCACTTCACGCCCTGGATGCCGCGGCTGCCCGGCTTCACGGCCGGGATGGCGGCCAGTTCGGGCGGCAGCTGGTCGGCGGGATAGGCCGGCACCTTGAATTCGATCAGGCTCACCAGCGGCACGCCGACATCGGCTTCGCCACCCGATCGGTCGATCAGGCAGGCGGCGGCCACGACATTGGCGCTGATGCCGCGCAAGGCCTCGACGCATTCGCGGATGGAAAGGCCGGTCGAGACAATGTCCTCCACCACCACCACCTTGTCGTCGGCCGATATCTCGAAGCCGCGGCGCAATTCGAACTTGCCGTCGACCCGCTCGGTATAGAGCGCCGGAACGCCAAGCTGGCGGGCGGTTTCATAGCCGGGGATAATGCCGCCAATGGCCGGCGAAACGACCTTGGTCACGCCGGGCACTTCGGCGCGGATCCGTTCGGCCAGCGCCTTGCACAGCTTTTCGGTCTGCGCAGCATACTGGAACACCTTGGCCTTCTGCAGGAAGATCGGCGAGCGCAGGCCGGATGACAGGATGAAGTGGCCTTCGAGCATGGCACCGCATTCGCGGAAAATGGTCAGCACGTCATCTTTCGTCATCAACAAATCTCCGGTCGACATTGCCGTCCCATTCCAGGGTCGAAATCATGCCCGCTTCGCGGATGCCGGCGCGCTGGACGGCTGACAGACCCGGGCTGCGCTTGAGCGTTGCCAGAACATCGGTGAGTTGCGCAAGGTCGCGCACCTCGATTTCGAAGATCATCTGGTGAAAGTCGGGCGAAATCATCCGCATCACCAGATTGTTGATATTGGCATCGCAGGCGGCGATCGCCGAGGAAATCTGCGCCAGCGAACCGGGCTTGTTGACGCTCTCCATGGTGATGACGGTGGCATAGAGCTTGTCCTCACCCGTCAGGTTCCAGCGCACGTCCACCCAGGCCACGTCGCTGTCATGCAGGTCGATCAGCGCTTCGGAATGGATCGGATAGACCAGCATCGGAGAGTCCGGCTGGAGAATGCCGACCAGCCGGTCGCCCGGCACGACGCCCTCCCCCGAAACCGTCACCGGCATATGGAAATCGAGCTGGGCCAAAGCCGCCTTGGCGCGCGGACCGGAGCGCTGGCCGCCAGGCACGCGGAAGCGGAACAGGTCAGTGGCGCGCAAAGCGAACCAGCCATCGGCCGTGTCGGCCACCGGCAGGTCGAGCTTGCGGCGCCGCTTGCGCAGGCCCTTGAGCTTGGCCAGTTCGGCCGCCAGGGGCTCGGAGCCGATCTTGCCCTCGCCCACCGCGATCAGCAGGTCGCGCCGGCTGGGCGTGCCCAAAGCCTCGGCCAGCGCCTTGGCCTCGCCATCGTCCAGCATGACGCCTTCGCGCTCGAGCATCATGAGCAGCACATGTTCGCCCAGGGCAAAAGCGCGCTGGGTGGCGGCAAGGCGCACGGCACGGCGGATGGCGGCACGGGCCTTGCCGGTAGCGGCAATGCCCAGCCAGTTCATCGGCGGGGAGTGGTTCTGGTCGCGGATGATCTCGACTTCGTCGCCCGAGCGGAGCTGCGTCACCAGCGGCAGGATGGAGCCGTTGATCTTGGCGCCGACGCAGGTATCGCCGATATCGGTATGCAGCGCATAGGCGAAATCGATGGGCGTGGCGCCGCGCGGCAGCGCGATCAGCCGCCCGCGCGGGGTGAAGCAGAACACCTGGTCCTGGAACAGTTCCAGCTTGGTATATTCGAGGAAATCCTCGGTCGACGAATTGCCGGTCGTCAGGTGGCCGATGGTCTGGCGCAGCGAGCCATAGGCCTGCGATTCCTGCTCGATACGGCCCAGATTGGCCGAGGCGCCGTCCTTGTAGAGCGCATGGGCGGCAATGCCGAATTCGGCGATGCGGTCCATGTCCTCGGTCCGGATCTGCAGCTCTACGCGCTGGCGGCCGGGGCCGACAATGGTGGTGTGGATCGACTGGTAGTCATTGTGCTTGGGGACCGAGATATAGTCCTTGAAGCGCAGCGGCACGACCTTCCACTGCGTATGGACCACGCCGACCGTGCGGTAGCATTCCTCGACCGAGCCGACGATGACGCGGAAGCCGATCATGTCGGAGAGCTGCTCCAGCGCGATCGACTTGCGCTCGATCTTGTTGAAAATCGAGAAGGGCGATTTCACCCGTGCCTTGACCCGGGCGGTGATGCCCTCGACGGCCAGGCGCTCGCTCAGTTCGGTCGAAATGGTGGCGATCGTCTCGCGATATTCCGCCTGCATTTCGTCGAGCCGGGCGACGATGGCCTGGTAATGCTCGGGCTGGAGAATCCGGAACGAGATATCTTCCAGCTCGTTGCGCATGTCCTGCATACCCATGCGCCCGGCGAGCGGGGCATAGATATCCATGGTTTCCTGGGCGATGCGCTGCTGCTTTTCCGGCGGCATGAATTGCAGCGTGCGCATATTGTGCAGCCGGTCGGCGAGCTTGACCAACAGCACCCGCACATCCTGGCTGATGGCCAGCAGCAGCTTGCGCAGGTTCTCGGCCTGAGCCTCCTCGCGCGACACCAGGTTGAGGCGGTCAATCTTGGTCAGCCCATCGACAATGGCGGCAATTTCGGCGCCGAACAGTTGATCGATCTCGGCCCGCGTCGCGTCGGTATCCTCGATCGTGTCATGCAGCAGACCGACGGCGATGGAGGCGTCGTCGAGCTTGAGCTCGGTCAGGATGGCGGCGACTTCGAGCGGATGGTTGAAATAGGGGTCGCCCGAGGCACGCTTCTGCGAGCCATGCTTCTGCATGGCGTACACATAGGCCTTGTTCAACAACTGCTCGTCGACATCAGGATTGTAGGCCTGAACGCGTTCGACAAGCTCGTACTGACGCATCATGGGAGGTGTCGCCGCTCGCTCGAAGGAAAGAGCTTAGCGTTTTGAAAGAAAATGGGAAGGGTTCGGGTTGCGTATCTGAGTTGCGGGCGCTTGGGAAGAGAATACCCAAAACAAAACACCCCCGGACTTGCCGAGGGTGTTGAACTCAAGCAACCAACCGAAATCAGTCGTCGCGGCGCTCCGGCGGGGCCAGGCTTTCGATGCCGCGCAGCAGTTCTTCTTCGCTGATCGTGTCGAAATTGATCGAATCGTCGTCGCCGGCGCTTTCGATCAACGGAGCCGCATGGCTCTCGGGCTCGTCGACTTCGACATATTTCTGCAGCGAATGGATCAGGTCCTCGCGCAGGTCTTCCGGCGAAATGGCGCCGTCGCCGATTTCGCGCAGGGCCACAACGGGATTCTTGTCGTTGTCGCGGGCGACAGTGATCTGCGCGCCGGACGAAATCATGCGCGCGCGATGGGCCGCCATGAGAACGAGATCGAAGCGGTTGTCGATCTTTTCGATGCAGTCTTCAACGGTGACGCGTGCCACAGACGTCTCCAAAACTTATGGAATGAACGCCTCCCATACACCAGTGGTCCCATGGGCACAAGGTTGCCCTGCACCGCTGGGCGCGCATTAGCCATGTCTTGATTGCGGAAGGGGCGATGTCTTGCCGGACATCGGAAAACATGCGAATACCGAAATTAAGTTAATGCCCTCTGCGGAATTTAAATAAACCTTTTGGCTGCTTTTGCAGCGCAATGATTTGGGCGGCCAGGCCGCTGACGGGAGACGAGAGATGCCCATCGACCCGCGGGAAAAGATCGTTCTGTTTATCGACGGCGCCAATCTCTACGCCACGTCCAAGGCAATCGGCGTCGATATCGATTACCGGCGCCTGCTGGCCGATTTCAATGCCCGCGCCTATCTGCTGCGCGCCAATTACTACACCGCGCTGATCGAGGATCAGGAATATTCCTCCATCCGCCCGCTGATCGACTGGCTGGACTATAACGGCTTCACCGTGGTCACCAAGCCGGCCAAGGAATTCACCGATGCCACGGGGCGCCGCAAGGTGAAGGGCAATATGGATATCGAGCTGACTGTCGACGCGCTCGAACTCGCCCCGTTCTACGATCACATGGTTTTGTTCTCGGGCGACGGCGATTTCACTGCCCTGGTCGCCGCGCTGCAGCGCAAGGGCAAGCGCGTCACCGTGGTCTCCACCCTCACCACCGCAACCCCGATGATCTCCGACGACCTGCGCCGGCAGGCCGACTTCTTCATCGACGTGGCCGAACTTGCCAAGACGGTGGGGCGCCCGCCAAGCACGCGGCCGGTAGTGGCGCCGGTAGCGACCGAGGAATAGCGCACCATAAGTGCCACGCCCTCGTGGTTCGAGGCTCGCGAAGGGCTCGCACCTCACCATGAGGGCTACTGGGAACTCGGTGTAGCAACAGCCCTCATGGTGAGGTGCTTCTTCAGCGCCTCGAACCACGAGGGCGTGGCACGATCTGGCCCCCTACCCCCGCCCGCCTTCTTTCATGATGCGTGACTTGTCGCGGTTCCAGTCGCGATTGCGCTCGGTTTCGCGCTTGTCATAATTCTTCTTGCCCTTGCCCAGGCCGATCAGCACCTTGGCGCGGCCCTGGTCGTTGAAGAACAGCTTGAGCGGCACGATCGTATTGCCGGCGCGGGAGACTTCCTGGTCGAGCTTGGCCAGTTGCTTGCGCGACACCAGCAGTTTGCGGGGACGGCGCTCTTCGTGGTTGAAGCGGTTGGCCTGCAGATATTCGGGGATATGCGCGTTGATCAGCCAGAGCTCGCCCTTTTCCGGCGAGGCATAGGCTTCGGTGATCTGCGCCTTGCCCAGCCGCAGCGACTTGACCTCGGTGCCGGTCAGCACCAGGCCCGCTTCCAGCGTCTCTCCGATCGCGTAATCATAGCGCGCACGACGGTTTTCAGCCACGAGACCGTGGCTGATGATGCCGTTCTTGTTCTTGTCGTTCTTCTGGCTCATAGGCTCTTAGATAAGCCCTGCATGGCGCATTGCAAAGTCCACGGCTTCCTCGGTCGCCTTGGCGACGGGGACCAGCGGCAGGCGCAGCTCATTGGCGCAGCGGTTGAGCCGGCTGGCGGCATATTTCACCGCCGTCGGATTGGGCTCCATGAACAGGTTCTTGTGCAGGTGCACCAGCTTGTCCTGGATAGCGAGCGCCCCCTTGAAGTCCCCTGCAAGCGAGAGTTCCTGCATCTGCGAGCAGAGGCGCGGCGCGATATTGGATGTCACCGAAATGCAACCATGGCCGCCATGGGCGTTGAAGGCCAGCGCGGTAATGTCCTCGCCCGAAAGCAGGATGAAATCCTTGCCCAGCCTGTCGCGCTGCAGGCTGGCCCGGCCCAGATCGGCCGTCGCGTCCTTGACGCCGATAATGTTGGCATGGGCCTCGTGCAGGCGCGCAATGGTGTCGATGGTGAGATCGACCACGGTGCGGCCGGGCACGCTGTAGAGGATGACCGGGATGCCGATCGCCTTGGCCACGGCCGAGAAGTGCTGGAACATGCCCTCCTGATTGGGCTTGTTGTAATAGGGCACGATGGACAGCACCGCGTCGGCGCCGGCCTTTTCGGCAAACTTTGCCAGTTCCACCGCCTCGGCGGTCGAGTTGGACCCGGCCCCGGCAATGACAGGAACGCGCTTATTAGCGACCTCGACGGCGATTTCGACCACGCGGCGATGCTCTTCGTGGCTGACAGTGGGGCTTTCGCCGGTCGTGCCGACAGGCACCAGGCCATGCGTGCCCTCGGCTATCTGCCAGTCGATAAAGCTCGCGAGGGCTTTCTCATCCACATTCCCATTGAGCATGGGAGTGATGAGCGCCGTTATCGATCCTCGCAGCATTGTCGAGATGTCCTTGGTTTGGGTGCCACAGTTCAGCCGTGGCGGGATGGCATAGACCGCATGGGTGCGGCCGGTTTTGAGTTGGCGCACCATACGTACACTTGGCTGCCACGACAATATTTTCGTTGGCGGCAGCCGGCAGGGATCGTCGCAGCGGCAACCTGATATTTACCCCCAGAGGGTAAGGATGGGTTAACCGCGAGGATGGGGGCTCCTTGCTGGCCATGTAACTTGCGTACCAGCAGGACACCAGATGATGCGGCAATTTCGCGCCGGCCTCATCGCGGCGGTTTTGGGCCTTCTGAGCTTTGCCCCCATCTCGCATGCGACGGCCAATGACACGATCGACCCGATAACCACCGGCACGGTGCAGGCCAATGCCGGTGCGCCCGCAGCCGATGCGCGCGGCTCAGCCGCGTTCCGCGCTGCGCTGGATGAGCTGCTCGACGGTGATCCCGTGGCCGCCTATACCAAGGCCCGCGCCCTGCCCGACGCCATGGAGCGTCGCACCATCCAGTGGGCGGCCATCTATTTCAACGCCGGCAAGATCGATTACCAGTCCGTGCAGCGTTTCGCCGCTGACGCACCGGACTTTGCCACGCAAGGCATCTATCGCACCCGTATCGAGCAATCGCTGGCCAAAGCCGAAACCGACCCCAACGCAGTGGTCGCGGCTTTGGGCGGCACCATGCCCAATACGATCGACGGGCAGATCATGCTGGCAAAGGCCTATCTGGCGCAGGGCGAAACCAGCCGCGCCACCAGCATCGCCAAAAGCATCTGGATCGACAATTTCCTGACCGAAGAGCAGGAGACAGAGGTCCTCGACACGCTCGGCAGCCTGCTCGACCGCGACACCCATTGGGCGCGCGCCATGCACCTGATGATGCATGACCGGGCGCGCGGCAGCGAGCGCCTGCTGCCCTATCTGTCGGACGCGCAGAAATCGCTGGTCGTGGCGCGGGCGGCGGTATCGCGCAACGATGCCGATGCCAAGGCGCGGCTCGACAGCGTCGATCCCTCCATGCAGTCCAATCCGGTCTTCATCTTCTCGCGGGCGCAGCGCGCCAGACAGTTCGAGTTGTGGGAGAGCGCGGTCGACTGGCTGGCCAAGGCGCCCGACGTGGTGCCCGATGCCGCCGAGTGGTGGTATGAGCGCCGCACGCTGCTGCGCAAGCTGCTCGATGTCGGCGAGCCCCAGCTGGCCTATCGAGCCGCCGCCGATTACGACAAAGGCCCCGAAGGAAGGCTGGTGGAAGCCCGTTTCCACGCCGGCTGGATCGCCCTGTCCTTCCTCGATGACGCCGCTTCCGCCAAGACCCATTTCACCGCCATGGCCGGCCTGTCCACCCTGCCCGACAGCGTGACGCAGGCCAATTACTGGCTGGCCCGCGCCAATCTCAAGCTCGGCGACACCGCCGCCGCCCAGGCCGCCTTCGAAGCAGCAGCCCGCTATGGCAATGTCTATTACGGACAACTGGCGCGCACCGAACTGGGCCAGGCCGGGGTCGACCTCCGCCCCCTGCCCGATTGGCGGCAGAGCGAAGCCTTGTTCGACAGCAATCCGATCGTGCGGGCGGTGCGCCTGCTGGCCGCCAATGGACAGGCCAATATGGCGGTGCCGCTACTGCGCAATTTCGGCAATGGCCTGACCGGCGGCGCCGAAATGCTGCTGGCCGCGCGGCTGGCGCAGGAAATCGGCGCGCATCATGTGGCCATCGCCATTGCCAACACGGCCGATCAGCGCGGCACGCCGCTCGACCTGTTCAGTTTCCCCGAGGATGGCCTGCCCACCAATGCCCAACTGGCCGCCGACCGGGCGGCCGTCTACGCCATTGCCCGGCAGGAATCGATGTTCCAGATCGACGCCGTCTCATCGGCCGGCGCGCGCGGGCTGATGCAGTTGATGCCGGGCACGGCGCAGGATGTGGCCCGCAAGGTGGGCGTGGACTATTCGGCCAGCCGGCTGGTGAGCGACGCGGCCTATAATGCCCTGCTCGGCTCGACCTATCTCGGCGCCCAGCTCGACCGCTATGACGGCTCGCTGGTGCTGGCCGCTGCCGCCTACAATGCCGGCCCGGGCAATGCCAATAAATGGATCAAGGCTTATGGCGACCCCCGCGCCGACAATGTCGACCCGGTGATCTGGGTCGAGCTGATCCCGTTCCAGGAGACACGCACCTATGTGAAGCGCGTGCTCGGCAACTACCTGGTCTATCGTCAACGGCTGGGGGACAGCCCGGTGACATTGCAGCAAGCGCTGCGGAGCATCCGGTAGCGGATTTCATATCGGAGACCTCATGGTGAGCTTGTCGAACCACGAGGTCGAGCGAGTGGAGGCATCGTGCCACGCCCCCATGGTTCGACGAGCTCACCATGAGGGCTACTCCCTGCATTGCTGTCTCAGCCGACAAAACCCCTTGAGCCTATCGTCCCCCTGCCCCTAAATGGCGCCCATGCCGCGCACCGTCCCCGCCGATCATCCCGCTTTCGCGCCCCTGCCCGTAACCCATGTGCCACTGGCAGCGGGCATCCGCGCCGCCGTGCATGTGGCGGGGCAATTGTCGAGCCGGCGACTGCCGGTGGTCTGCCTGCCCGGCTATCAGCGCAATATGAGCGATTTCACCGAATTCGCGGCCTATTTCCGTCGGGTCGGCGGCGGCGACTGGCCGGTCGTGCTGCTCGACCTGCCGGGCCGCGGCCGCGCCGACGACCGGAAAAAGCCCGGCGACTACAGCTCATTGACCGATGCCGACGACGTGGCCTCGGTCATAACCGCGCTGGGCATCGGCCGCGCCATCGTACTGGGCCAGGGGCATGGCGGCCAGGTCGCCATGGCGCTGGCGGCCCACCGTCCCCTGCTGGTTGCCGGCACGGTGCTGCTCGATTCCGGCCCGGTGACCGATTCACGCGGCATTGTGCGGCTGCGCAGCAATCTGGCGCATGTCGAGGCGCTGCGTGGGGCCAAGCTGGTGAAAGCGGGCTTCCACCGCATTCTCGGCGGCGACTATCCCGGCCTGCCCGATGACCGGCTCGACGCTCTGATGGGCCGCAGCCACTTCATCGACAAGCGCGGCCGCGCCCGCCCGCTCTATGACATCAGGTTGATCGAGGCCTTGGCCAGCATCAATTTCGATGACGTGCTGATGGCGCAATGGCCGCTCTTCGACGCGCTGAGCTGTGCCCCGCTCATGCTGCTGCGCACACAACTGACCGACCAGCTCCGCCGCGAAACCTTCGACGAAATGGTCCGCCGCCGCCCCGACGCTGTCGCCCTGACCATTGCCGGCCAGGGCTCGCCGGCTCTGTTCGACCAGCGCGAAGAAATCGAAGCCGTGGCCGAATTCGTCCTGCAGACCAATACGCAATTGCTGGGAAAAGCGGCCTAGCCGCCGCGCGCACCATCAACCAGTAGCCCTCATGGTGAGCCTCCTGAGCTTGTCGAAGGGCGAACCACGAGGGCGTGGCACCATGGCTCCACTCACCCAACCTCGTGGTTCGACAAGCTCACCATGAGGTTTCAGGAGATTTCAGAAAAACCCGCCCCTAAGCGCCGACGCTGACCTTGCCCAGTTCCGCCGCCTGCTCCACCCAGCGCTCACGCCGAATCCGGCCCTTGAACGCCAATTGCCCCTCGACCCATTCCGCCTCGGCCTTGCTCCAGCCGGCAATCTGGTCGATGTGGAAAATGCCCATAGCCTGAAGCGATGCTTCAATTTTCGGGCCGATTCCCTTGATCTGCTTTAAGTTGTCGGCACCACCATTGCGCGGCTCGGACAGCGTAGCAGGCCTGGAATCGCTCGATTTCGTCTTGCGACGCGGCCGGCTGGCAGGCTTTTCCACCACCGGCTTTTCGGGCGCTGCAACAGGCCTGGCGGCGACCACCGGCTTAACATCATCGGGCACATCCTCGACGCTGGCGGCGAGACGAGCCGCCGTGCTGCGCGGCCGATACGGCTCCGCCACAACCGGAGCGACGGCCGTAACCTGCCGCGTACCCCGGCCGGCATGGAGAATGCGGCGAGCGGCATAGCCGATGATGCAACCCAGCATATAGGCCGCCAGCAGCAGCAAAGCGGTTTCAGCGATATGGGCCAGGTTGGTCATCACGCGCTCACGGCTTTGGCGGCGAGAAACTGCGCCAGCCGACGACGAGGCCGATCAGCCCCGCCCCCGCCAGATAAGGCCAATAAACTTCAAGCAGATAGAGCAGCGAAGTCCAGTTCATCGCCATATCCCGCCGCTTCAATAATGCTCCGGCTGCACACTCACCACGATACGCCGGTTGAGCCGCTTGCCCTGCGCCGTGTCATTGTCGGCAATGGGCGCGGTTTCGCCATAGCCGACCGCATAGAGCCGGGCCGGCGCGACGCCGCGCGTCACCAGCGCCTCCACAACCGCCTCGGCGCGCGCCACCGAAAGCGCCATGTTCAGGCCTTCATCGCCATCGGCATCGGTATGGCCTTCGATATGCACCACGGCATCGGGGCACGCCGCCAGATCCAGCGCCAATTCATCCAGCGCCGCATCTGACTCGGCCGCGATCAGCGCCGCGCCCGACTGGAACAGGATTGAATTGCGCGCCGAAAACTCGGCAATCGGCGCTGCGCAGGCGGTTATGTCGACCGGAACCGGCGCCACAGGCGGCGGCGGTGGTGCCGGTTCGGGTTCTGGCGGCGGAGGCGGCAGGTCGATTGCCGTCGTCCAATCCGCCGCGCCCGGATCGGCCGCGATGGCCGCCAATACGGCGGTGCGGGCCCCGTCATCGGCAGCAATGCCGCGCAGCGACCAAGCGCCATTGGCGAAATCAAGCTGGCCTTCGAGCAGATAGAGCAGCGCCCGTAGGCCGGTTTCGGCGCTGGGCAGGAAGGTTTCGGGCGCACCCTCGGCAATGCTGATCGCCGCAATATCGCCGCCGCTGATCGACGCGAAATAGCGCAGAGCCGGATCAGACGGCAATTGACCGCTCAGCACCACCTCGCCACCGGCCGAACGCTGCCCCGAGAAAGCGTAATTCGGATCGACAACAGCGGGCGGTTCGACCGGCGCGACAGTCTCGACACCCGGTGCGGGCGCAGGCTGCGATTCGACAGCGGCTTCGGCCTCAGCAGCCGCGGGTTCAGCCTCCACGGTAGGTTCTGCCTCGACGACCTGTTCGGCCACGGGCTCGGGTTCCGGCGGGCTGGTCAGTGCCAGCGTCCAGCCCCTAACAGGCGTCTTCGCCGTGGCGATAGCGCTATCGATCACCCCTGCCGCCTCGGCATTCGCAAGCGTGCCGCTTACCGTCCAGCCGGCGCCGTCATAGCTCACGCTGCCCTCGGACAGCCCGGCCAGCGCGCCGAGCGCGGCCAGCAGGTCCTCGGCAAACCCCTCGGGCGCCGTGGCATCAATGCTCGTCTCATCGCTGACATTGCCCCCTGCCCGCACCACGAGGAAGCGCTGCAGCGATTCCACCGGCACCAGGCCGCGCAGCGTCACCGCCCCGTCGGCGGCCTTGGTCGCCGACCAGATATAGGGCGTGGTGGCAATCGGCTCAGGCGCCGGCGCGGCGATATCGATCGCCCAACCGCTGCTGTCGGTCGCAGCGGCCAGCGCCGCCAGAACCGTGTCGCGCTGGGCTTCGGACTCGGCGCGCCCATTGAGCGACCACGCCGTACCGTCGAAGCTGACTTCGCCCTCAACGAGTCCCAGCACCGCATCGAGCCCGGCCGTCGCGGCAGCCACGAAATCACTCGGCGCACCAAGGCCCAGTTCGGTGGAATCCACCACGGCATCGCCGGCATGAACTGCCAGATAGCTCTTGAAGCTCGGCGTGGGGACATGCCCGATCAACGTGACGCCATCAGCCGTGCGCGTGGCGGACCAGAGATAGGGCGCAATTTCGGGAATTGCCGGCGGCGGCACGGCGATCGCCATGGACCAGCCCGCGCCCGCCAATTGTCGCGTGGTGAAATCGGCCTCGATAGCGCCCTTGTCGATGGCCGAATTGGCGGTGCCCGTCACCGTCCAGCCCATGCCGTCATAGGTCACAGTGCCGTCGCGCAGCCATTGCAGTAAGTCGATGGCCGTATCCGCCGAAGCGACAAAGCCATTGGGCTCGCCAGAGGCGTAAGTCATTGCTGTTGTTGCGCCTTCTCCGGCTTCGGCCAGCAAGGCGGCCTCGTCGGCCGCTGAGGGCACCAGGCCTGACAGCGCCACAGCGCCATCAGCATCCTTGCTCACGGACCAGGACCAGGTGGCGGCGCGGGGCGCCGAAATTTCAGCGCGCGCCAGCACCAGACCCTGCGGCGCTTCACCCGCCATCATGGCCAGCAGCGCGTCATAGTCCACACCCGACCGGGCAGTACCGACAATGGTCAGCACATTGTCGCGCAGGGCGATGCGGCCCTCGCTCATCTTCTCGAGCGCATCGAGCCCGAAATCGGCACCTGACCGATAGCGCTCGGGCGCGCCGCGGCCCAGCTTGAGATAGCTGGTATCGGCCCCCTCACGCAGGCTGAAGGCTTCGCGCGTGGCCTCGTCGGGCGCATAGCCGTCGAACACCACGACGCCCCCGGCCTGCCGCGTGGCGCTCATCCAGTAATCCGCGATCCGCGGCGGCTCGAGCACCACGATCGTGCCCGATGGTTCGAGCGTCTCGACGATGCCTTGGGCAATTTCGAGCGTAGCCGGCGCACCCGATAGCGTGCTCTGCCCATCGGTGATGCTGGCCGCACCATATTCGAGCCGCGCCAGTTGTTCGAGCAGGGTCTGGGAAAGCTCAGCAAAACCAGTAGGTTCGCCAGAACCGAGCGCCAGCCCGGTCGCCACCTGCGCACCGGACACCTCGGCGGTGCGATAGCGTTCGACCAGGGCATCATCGGGCACGTAACCGGAAACATCGATCCGCTTGCCATCGAAAGCGGCATTCCACGCATAGGGCGAAACCAGCGCCGGAGCGATGGTGACCTCGCCCAGTTCCAGCCCCGTCGGCGCGCCGGCGCGCAGCACGATCAGCAGGTCACGAAAAGCGCGCTCGGATTTGGCCCTGCCGTTGAGGCTGACGGTCAGGTCGGACACGACGGCCTCGCCCTGGTCGAAATATTGCAGCCGATCGATGGCAAATTCGGCGCCGGCCACCCAGAGCCGGCGCTCCGGCATGCCGGATCGCAGTTCCAGTGCGCCCTGCTCCGACCCGGCCAGCGCCAACAGGCGTTGCCGCGTGGTTTCATTCGGCACGGCGCCGGAAAGTGCGATCGCGCCCTGGTCCAGTTCGGCGTGCAATATATAAGGCCGGGCCGTCGGCGCCAGCGTCACATCAGTGGCGACCGAGCGGATGCCGGCCAATCCGGCCAGCCGCGTGACGGCAGAGTCCAGTTGCGCCTGGTCGGTGGTGGTGCCGGTCAATGTCAGGTCGCGCGCGTCGAGCGACAGTTCAGCCCAATCGTAACCGCCTGCGCTCATAGCCGTGGCGCTACGCGCCGCCAGATCGTCGGCGATATAGGTCGATGTCATCGCCAGACACAAAGTCGTGCCGCCCAGGACAGTGGCGAGTCCCGGCACGACCCACTTGATGAGGTCCCTGATCATTCCCGTTCCAGTGAATGTCCGCAATTTCGGCGAGGCTATTGCATTTCGCGGCGCGAGGGAACGAAAATGGAGGGAGTAAGTGGTTGTTTCTGTGGGCGAATTTCAGCAGATGCCAGGTCGTCCGCAGCAGGTCCATGGAAATGCGAAGAATCACGCCAAGTCCACCCGACGATCGCTAGCAACGGTGGCGGCGCCACTCCCGCTGCGCGTCATCCTCGGGCTGGACCCGAGGACACGATACTTACCGGCGTCCGCCAGTGCAGAGCCCTCAGGTTAGGCCTGACGTGACAGTCCGGGGCTAGGCGCGCGATGAGGGTGGGCGGCGATACGCCACCCCCACCGCCCATCCTCGGCCGGGTGTCCACACTCTCCCCCAAAGCAGAAAGGCCCGGCGTGAGCCGGGCCCTTTCCGTAGCAGGTCGTAATCCGAGGATTACTGGAAGGCCTTGGAGGCCTTGAAGGTGACCTTGTAAGCGCCGTTCTGCTGAACGGTGGCGCCAACCGACGACGAGAAGCCGCCGCCAGGGGTCCAGCCGAGTTCGGCCTTGCCGTAGAAGTCGGAGTAGGCAGCAGCAACCGGAGCCGGAGCAACGTCGGCGGCATGGCCGTAGACGCCGATTTCGGTGGTCAGCTTGACGGTTTCGGTCAGCGAAGCGATCAACTGAGCAGCAACCTGGTAGCCATCGCCCACGCCGGCAGTGCCGTCGTTGAAGTAACGGCCGCCGATGTTGATTTCGATGCCATCGGTAACCGTGGCGCCGAACGAACCGCCGAAGCCGAAGTCGGTGTCGAGAGCAGCGCCGCCAACGGCGGTGCCACCAGCAGCTTCAGCCGACAGAGCAACCTTGAACATGTCGAACTTGGCTTCGCCCGAAACCAGGCCGTTCCAGTAGGACCAGTTGCCGGCCGGGTTGTAGCCGCCGCCAGCGGCCAGGGCTGCACGGAGCTTGAAGGCGTCGAACGTGCTGGTCACGCCAGCATGCACGGCATAGGTATCGCCAACGGTCTGAACGCCGTCGAGCAGGCCACCAACGGAACCGCTGATGTGAGCAGTGATGCCTTCGCCGGCATACTGCAGCACGCCGATCAGGCTGCCAGCTTCGTTGTCGGTACGGTCGAGAGCTTCAAGACCGATCTTACCGACCAGGCCTTCGCCGAAGCTGGATTCGAGCTGGATGACATGACCACCCTTACGAACCGGGCCTTCCCAGACGCCGACGTCAGCATCCTTGGACATGAACAGACCGGTGAAGTTGAACGGCTCGTCATCGCCTTCGTTGAAGATCGAACCCTTCTTACCAGCGCTGAGGATGGTGGTGTCGCCGACCTGGACATAGGCGTCCTGGGCGCGGAGCGGATGCGCATCGCCGTTCACGACGCCGATGGCATCACGAGCGCGCTGGTAGTCACGCTGGCGCAGGTTGATCACGACCGAAGCCGGGCCGAAATCGCTCGAAGCGGTGCCGACGAACTTCAGCAGGGTCTCAACCTTGGAGTCCCAATCCTGATTGGACACGCCAACGAGGTTGCTGGGGGTGTCGACGGAAACGACACCGTCGGTGTTCGGTGCGCCGGCAAACGGGGTGTTGGCAATGACATGGCCGCCGCCGTTGAAGTTACCCCATTCGAAGGTGTAGTTCACGGCGCCCGAGATCTGCAGGCAGTTGGTGTCGGACGAGATGGTCAGGCCCGACAGGCCCAGTTCGTCGCAGACGTCGAGCGAGGTGAGAACGCCCAGATCGGCAGCGAAGCCGGCGGTCGAGAGACCGGCAGCAGCAACAGAACCGAGGATAAGGCTCTTGAGTTTCATTAGTTGACCTCCAAAGTCAGTCATTCTTGGTACCGGTTTCCCGGCAGGTTTGTCGAAACGCGACCACACTATTCGTGGTGCAGTGTGTTGCCGTCGCGCTGCGACCGACAAACGATCCCATGCATGGATTCGCAAGGCCCACTCTACGCATGACGAAAAATGACGCAATCGCGCAAAAGCCGTTTTGCCGCCGCGCAACATGGTTGGGAACCGGATGTTGCAGATTCAGCACACAGACGGAAACCGACTGTTAACCCGGCTGAAGGAAGCGTTAAAATCCGCCCGTTTTGCGGGCATGTTACAGCGCGCAAGCGCGCCGACGGCGTTATATTCGGCCCGGCGTCCAGCAATGCGCCTGCCATAGACGCAGCGAGGATGCGGCGGAATCATGCCGGAAATTCGAAAAGCCGGAGGCGGCGATTCCGCCTCGCCACAATTGGGAGCGAACATGCAAAGCCAGAAGAAGGTTGCCGTCATCACTGGGGGAAGTTCGGGCATCGGCAAGGCCGCGGCGCTGGGCCTGGCCGCGGCGGGATACGATGTCGCCATTTGCGGGCGGCGGGCCGACGCGCTGCAAACCGTGGCGGTCGAGACCAAGGGGTATTGGGCCGAATGCGACGTGACCGACCCGACGGCGGTGGCGCATTTCTTCGCCGGGGTCAAAGAGCGCTATGGCCGGGTCGACCTGGTGTTCAATAATGCAGGCCGCTTCGCACCGGCTGTTTCCTTCGGCGATCTCGATGTCGTCACCTGGCGGGAAATGGTCGATACCAATCTCAACGGCGCCTTCTATGTGGCGCGCGAAGCGTTCCGCGCCATGCGCGACCAGAACCCCCAGGGCGGGCGCATCATCAACAATGGCTCGATCTCGGCCTATGTGCCCAGGCCGGGCGCCGCCTCCTATACGGCGACCAAGCACGCCATTACCGGGCTGACCAAGGCGATCTCGCTCGATGGCCGCGCCTTCAATATTGCCTGCGGACAGATCGATATCGGCAACGCGGCCACCGACATGACCAGCCACATGAATGCCGGCTCGCTGCAGGCCAATGGCACAATCATGCCGGAGCCGACCTTCGATCTGCGCCATGTCGTCGACGCACTGCTCTACATGGCCGGCCTGCCGCTCTCGGCCAATGTGCAGTTCATGACTGTCATGGCGACCACCATGCCCTATATCGGGCGGGGCTAGTCAGGCGCGAAACACTTCCGCACCACCGATCCACGTCGCGCGCACCTTCCGCTCGTCCGACAGGTGCACGAAGCTCGCGACAGCGCCCGGGCGCAAATGGCCGAATTCGCCTTCGATGCCCATGGCCTCGGCCGGATAGAGCGAGGCCATGCGCACCGCCTCCTCGAAGGGGAGGCCGATGCGGCTATGCATGAATTCCACCGCGTCGATCATGTCGAGATCGGCGCCGGCCAGCGTGCCGTCGGCCAGGCGCAGGGCGCCGTCGGCGCGCGTAATCGTGCGGCCATTGAGCGTCAGCGTCTTGATATCGGTGCCGGTCTGCGACATGGCGTCGGTAACAAGGAAGATGCGGCCCGGCCCGGATTTGGCACGCAAGGCAATGCGGATCGCGTCCGGATGGACATGGATGCCGTCGGCAATCAGCCCGGCGGAAACGCCGTCGCCGGTCAGCACCGCGCCGACCACGCCGGGTTCGCGATTGCCCAGCTGGCTCATGGCATTGAACAGATGCGTCGCCATGCTGGCGCCGGCGGCAAAGGCAGCGCCTGTTGTGGCGGCATCGGCATCGGAATGGCCGATGCTGACGATGATCCCCGCATCGGCCAGGACAGCGACCTGATCTTGCGTCACGGTCTCGGCCGCTACCGTGCAGAGCAGGTTGGGCAGGCCGGCCCGCGCCGCGACGAGTCGCGCCAGATCCTCGCTGTCCATCGGCCGGATCAGCGCAGGGTCATGCGTCCCCTTGCGGGCGAGCGAGAGATGCGGCCCCTCCAGATGCAGGCCGATAAAGCCGGGCACGCCCTGCTCCGCCGCCGTCTTGCCGGCGGCCATGGCGGCGATATTGACCGGCACGGTATCGGTGATCAGCGTCGGCAGCAGCGCCGTGGTACCGAATTGCGCATGGGCGGCGCAGATGGTGCGGATGGCGTCCACTGACGGATCGTTGTTGAACAGCACGCCGCCGCCGCCATTGACCTGCAGGTCGATAAAGCCGGGCACGAGCATGCCACCGTCGAGCCGCACTCGCTCGGCATTGGCCGGAACCGCATCCGCAATTCCCGCAACATGGCCAAATTCCACCAGCAGCGCGGCGTCATCATGCCAATGGTGCCCGTCGAAAATGCGGGCACCGCTAATGGCAAGCAGGTCGCTCATACCGTTTCCGTCACTTTCTTGAGGGCCGGCGGCACATCGGGATTGAGCCCGCGATGGCGCGACAGCGTTTCGACGAAACCATAGAAGGAAACGATCAGCGCCAGCGGGTCGGTGATCGGGTGGCCGGTGGCAGCGAAGGGCAAGGCCTTCGCCGCGCCGGGCCGGTCGCTGGTGAGGAAGGCGAGAGCCCCCTGCCCGGCCAGCTTGTGCGCCATGTCGGCCACGGAGGCCTCGGCCGCGTCGCGCGCCGCCAGCCCCAGCACCGGATAGCCCGGCGTGACGATGGCCACCGGCCCATGCATCACTTCGGCCGCGCTATAGGATTCGGCCTGGATATTGCAGGTTTCCTTGAATTTCAGCGCCGCCTCATTGGCGATGGCGAAGCCCGGCCCGCGCCCCAGCACATAAAGCGCATTATGTCCGTCCAGCGCGCCGACCAGCTCGGACCAGTCGCAGGCCACGGCCTGGCCCAGGGATTCGGGCAGCGCATTGACGGCGGCATCGAGCGCGGTATCGCCGCTCCAGCGGGCGATGAGCGACAGCCCTGCCACGACCGAAGTCACGAAGGTCTTGGTGGCCGCAACCGACTTTTCCGGCCCCGCATGCAAGTCGATGGTGAAATCGGAGGCCTCGGCCAAAGGTGAGCCCGCCGTATTGGTGATGGCAATGGTCGCGGCGCCCGAGCGGCGGGCCGACTGCGTCATGCCGACAATATCGGGGCTCTTGCCCGATTGCGAAATGGCAATGGTGGCAGCGCGGCCGAGCTTGAGATCCTTGCCATAGATCGAGGCAATTGACGGCCCGATGGAGGCGACCGGTAGGCCGAGCGTCAGCTCGATGGCATATTTGAGATAGGAACAGGCGTGATCGGACGAACCGCGGGCAACCGTGGCGACCAAAGCCGGGTCGCGCTCGCGCAAAGCCGCAGCGGCGGCATCAAGTACCGAACCGGACTGGTCGAGGAAATTGGCAACGACGCCGGGAATGGCCTCCACTTCCTGGCGCATATAGGTCTCAGTGCTCACGTCTTCCCGCCTCCATTGCCGGACTAGTCGCCAATCCGCAGTTCGGCGACGAAATCATAGGTATCGCCCCGATAGATGGAGCGGGTGAATTCGATGACCCGCCCGGAGGCGAGGTAGGAGGTACGCTCGATATTGAGCCCGGCCGAGCCGGCCGGCACCTGCAGCAGATGGGCATCCTCATCGGCCAGGTTGGCGGCCCGGATGCGCTGAATGGCGCGGATGGGTCGATTGCCCGATTTATCGAGATGCTTGTAGAGGCTGTCACCAATACCCGCCGGGTCGGGCAAGATGCGCGACGACAGGCTCGCCCGCTCGATAGCCAGCGGCGTATCGCCTGTGAGCCGCAGGCGCGAAATGCGCGCCACCTGCTCGCCCGAGCTAAGTCCCAGAATCACGGTTTCTTCCGGCGACGGCAGATAGAGTCCACGATCGAGCCATTCGGCCCGCACCGCCATGCCGCGCCGCGCCATATCCTCGGTGAAGGAGGTGAGTTGCGACAGCGACTGCTCGACGCGCTGCGTCTGCGGCGCCACGAAAGTGCCCGAGCCGTGGCGCTGCACCAGCACGCCATCCTTGACCAGCTGCAGCACGGCCTTGCGCACGGTTACGCGCGAGACATCCACCTTGGTGGCCAGATCGCGTTCGGAGGGCAGCGCGTCGCCGGGATTGATGGCGCCGCTATGGATGGCATCCTCGATCCAGCGCTTGAGCTGCAGATAGAGCGGGCCGCCGGAGGGCAGCACGACAGGGCCGTCGGCAAAGAAACTGTTCGACACGTCGGTCACTCTTCCCCCCTCGCCTTGTGGCGCCCGTCATCGCGTTGCATATCACTAAAAATCCGTCGTTTGACCAGTCGCCCATCCTCCCGGCAATATGATACCAATAAAATACCATTTACCAAGCCCCAAATCACGTTTCTGCACAATCGGGGCATGGCTCTGGTGCAATTGGGGTTTTGGTGGGCAAATCCCTGGTTGAGCAACCCGATTCCGGCCGTCATATAGACAAGTGGTATTTTTTTGGCATTATTGCGGCGACTGGAGACCGGTATGAGCGCAACCCGAACCGAGATGACGCATGCCCGCGCCAGGGGCTTCGATACCCTGCCCCCGCAGGAGGCGCTGGCGATTCTCGCGGCCGCGCAGGCCGAGGCCGCCGCAGCGGTACAGCAGGCTGTGCCCGATATCGCCAGGGCGGCGCAACTGGCCGCCGATTGCCTCACTTGTGGCGGAAGGCTGGTCTATGTCGCGGCCGGCAGTTCCGGGCTGATGGCGCTGGCCGATGCACTCGAACTGCCCGGCACCTATGGCCTGGCCCGCGATCGTATCGAGGTCCTGCTGGCCGGTGGCGTTGCCGGCCTCATCGACATGGTGGGCGGCCCGGAAGACGATGCCGATGCGGCCCGCGCCGAAATCGCGGCGGTCCAGGTCAGCCCGGGCGATTGCGTCATCGCCCTCACCGCCAGCGGTTACACGCCCTATCCCATGGCCGCCGTCGAGGCAGCTCGCGCTGCGGGCGCCAAAACCATCGGCATCAGCAATAATAGCGGCGCGCCGCTATTCGATCGCGTCGACGTCGCCATCTGCCTGCCGACACCGCCCGAAGTGATTGCCGGCTCGACCCGCATGGGCGCCGGCACCGCGCAGAAGATCGCCCTCAACATGCTCTCTACCATGATGGCCATCCATCTCGGCCATGTGCATGACGGCTATATGGTCAGCTTGATCGCCGACAACATGAAACTGCGCGGCCGCGCGAGACGCATTGTCATGGCCGTAAGCCAGGTGTCGGAAGACCAGGCCGCCGCCGCGCTGGAACAGGCCGGCGGCGCGGTGAAGACGGCGATATTGCTGGCGGCCGGGGCGGATAGCGTCGATGGCGCGGAACGCTTACTGGCGGCGAATGAAGGCCGGCTGCGGCCCGCGCTGAAGGCGATAGGGGTGCTAAGCGCTTCACCTGTCCCACCCACCGATCGTCACCCTCGGGCTTGACCCGAGGGCTCTGCACTTACGGCGCGTTCGGCATGTGTAACCCCCTCGGGTCAAGCCCGAGGGTGACGGCCGGTGGCGGTGGCGCGCTATCTCACCAACTGATTGGCACAGCGAAACACCGGGCTCGCTCCCAGCATCCCCGCATCCAGCTCCACAGCACAACTCACCCGAAACACCCTGCTCTCCCCCGGCAGCAGCGTCACCAGCATCTCATCCACGCTGGCATCGGGGTGGATACGGTCCACAAACAGGCACAGATCCTTCAGCAGGCTCCGCGCCGTCACCGTCACCAGCCAGTCCCCGCCATCTCGCGCCACGACGATATCCGCCCGCGCCTCCGGCAGGTCGAGGTCAACATCCTCGTTGAAATAATACTGCGCCACGCTGTCATGCATGGTCGCCACCAGCATTTCATCACGCGGATTATGAGGCTTTGCCACGTCGTCCGGGATGGCCAGCGCGGCGATATCCAGCCGGTCGGCACACAGCCGCCAATGCGTCCATTCCGCCAGCACCGTGCCATCGAAACGCACCCGCTTCACCGTCACCGGCCCACGCCAGAACAAGGTCCGCTCGTTGACCGCAAAGACATGCAGCCTTTCCCCACGAGGCTGGATCGTCAGCAGATGCGGATGATAGGCGGCGCGCAGCGCATACCAGAGCGGCTTGCGCCGGCCATAGCCATCCACGGCGGCCCATGAGGTCACCGGCCAGCAATCGTTCAACTGCCAGACGATAGCGCCCATATTGGTGCCGCGATGACTGCGCCAATGCTCCACGCCGAAACGGATGGCGCGCGCCTGGTTGAGCTGGGTGGCATAGTGCCAGTCATCCATATTGCCAGGCGCCGGCAGGTGCCCATCCAGCCCGCGCAGCAGCTTGTCATTACCTGATGTCGCCTTCTGGTGATGCCACACACCCGGCGAGGTCGGCGTCATCGGCTGGTCATGCACCGATTGGCTCAGCGTCGCCCAAGTCGGCGGCGCCTGCCAGCCGAATTCGGAGCAGAAGCGCGGCACGCTGTCGGCATAATGCTCGTAGCCGACCTCGTTCCACACGTCCCAGACATGCGAACAGCCATGCGCGGGATCATTGGGATGGATATCCATCGACCCGGAATAGGGGCTCCCCGCCCAATAAGGCCTTGTCGGATCGAGCTCCGCCACCAGGCGTGGCAGCAGGTCGAGATAATAGCCGAGCCCCCAGCTCCGTCCCTCCAGCACGTCCTGCCAGCCCCAGTCGAACCAGCCCCAGATATTCTCGTTATTGCCGTTCCACAGCACCAGCGACGGATACGGCATGAGCCGCACGATATTGTCCCGTGCCTCGGCCTCGATCTCATCGGGCAGGTCACCTTCTTCCGGATAGGCGGCGCAGGCGAACAAAAAGTCCTGCCAGACCAGCATGCCCGCCGCGTCGCAGGCTTCGTAGAACGCCTCGGTCTCGTAGATACCGCCGCCCCAGACGCGCAGCATGTTGATATTGGCGGCTTTGGCTTGCGCGATGCGGGTGGCGTAGCGCTCCGGCGTCACCCGCGGCAGGAAGCAATCGTCCGGGATCCAGTTGGCGCCGCAGATATAGACCTCGGTGTCATTGATGACGAAGGTGAAGGCGGTACCCTTATCGTCCTGCGCCGTATCGAGCCGCAGCGAGCGAAAGCCGATTTTCCTGCGCCAGGAATCGGTTACGGCGCCCGCTTCATCCAACAGGTCCACCACCAGCTCATATAGCGGCTGGCTGCCCAGCCCATGCGGCCACCACAAAGCGGGACTGGGCACGACAAGATCAAGCACCGCACCCACCGGCAATTCTTTGACTATCCCGGCCACACTGGCCCGTAGGCGCAAACCCGCGCCGCCCTCCACATCAACATGCGCCCGCACGCGACCATCCGCACCCTCCAGCGTCACCTCGGGGCGAACGCTGGCAATGCGCGCCCTGCTCCAGCTTTCCAGCCGGATCGGCTTCCAGATGCCTGCCGTGACCAGCGTCGGACCCCAGTCCCAGCCGAAATTGCAGGCCATCTTGCGCATCAGGTTGGCCGGGCCGGGATAGTTGTTGGGTCGCGGCTCATATTGTGCCGCCAGCGCCTCGCCCCGTGTCCAGGCCGATTCGAACAGGATCGTCAGCGTATTGGCCCCTGCCCGCAGCAGCCCGCGGACATCGAACCGGTATTCCCGGTTCATATTGGCCGTTTCCCCCACTATCGCGCCGTTGAGCACGATCTGCGCAAAGGTATCGAGCCCGGGACAGACCAGCTCGACATGATCGGCACCATCGTCCTGCCACTCGAATTCCAGTTCATAGCGCCAGTCGCAGCGCCCCACCCAATCGACGGTTATCTCGTTGAGGTCGAGATAGGGGTCGGCGATCAGCCGCGCCGCCAGCAGGTCGGTATGCACCGTGCCCGGCATTGTCGCCGGAATAGTGTCCGGCAAAGCCGGCGCGCCGCGCGGCCGGGCGCAGGTCAGGGTCCAGCCCTGCTCGAGGGTCCGTTGGGAAAGGGGCATTGCAGGCTTTCGCTATAGAGAGGTCAGGCGATGTCGTCTTCGCCGGTTGTGCCGCCCTCGCCTTCCCAGGTCTGGATGCGCTTGACGGTCTGGCGCGGGAATTTGAGGCGCACCCCCGCGCCCACCCCGTCCTGCTCGGGCAGGAAGACCACGCCAGCCTCCTCCAGCGCGGCGCGGATGGCGCGCTGGCAATTGGCGTCGGGTCGCAGCGTTTCAGCTTCAAAACGCTCGATTTCGCTGGCCGGCACATTGGTCGCTTCGGCGAGGCCGGAAATCGACCAGCCGACCAGGGCCCGGCCGGCCCGGCTTTGCGGCGCGGTAATGGGTGGCACTGGCTCGGTCATGGCAGGTCTCCTAGGGCTGGCTACAGCAAACATCCTCCGGGCCCGCCTGCCAAGCCGGGACATCGCCGCAGCACAAAAAAGATCAAAATCAACAAGGGACGTGTCGAAAGCCGGTCCGGCCGCTCGTCGCCATGATGAAACTGCCCATCAAGGAGGACTACAATGACCAACGCGCTTCCCACCCAGGATACCGACCGCGACCTCGTGCTGACCCGCCTGCTCAATGCCCCGCGCGACAAGGTGTTTCAGTGCTGGACCCAGCCTGATCTCATCAAGCAGTGGTTTGCCCCCAGGCCCTGGACCACGCCCAAGGTCGAGATGGACCTGCGCCCCGGCGGCGGCAATGTGATGACCATGGCCGACGAGAACGGCACCGAATATCCCAATGCCGGGCAATATCTCGAAATCGTGCCCAACGAAAAGCTGGTCTTCACCGATGCCTTTACCGGTGACTGGGCGCCGTCAGCCAAGCCCTTCTTCACCGCCATCCTGACCTTCGAGGATGCCGGCGAGGGCAAGACGCGCTACACCGCCATTGCCCGTCACTGGACCGCCGAAGATGCCGCCGCCCACAAGCAGATGGGCTTCCACGAAGGCTGGGGCATGTGCGCCGCCCAGCTCGAAGAACTGGCCAGCCGCGTCTAGGTCCCAACACAACTTTTGATTCTTCTATCCGTCGCTCCCGGATCCCATCCGGGAGCGTCTTGGTTTCCGCGAGTCGATCCAGAATCTCCCCATCCATGCCCGCACTGTCATAATAGAACGTCAATTCTATTACTGGAACGACTTGCGCGCTTCATTCGAAACTGCCCCGCCGCCGCCCGAAACCATCCGACCGGGTCTCTCCGACACAAATTCTTCCGCGCCCGTGCCCGCGCCGCGCTACGCCGAAACGCCGCGACATGACGCCGTCGCAATATCGCAGCTCGTGTGGAGGCGTCGCCATTGTTCCAAATTATATTCATTGAATTCAATATGATACACCACACAACCTGACGCGCCACGCCGCGCTGGAATGTGGGTTTCGGGCGACTGTTACACGACTGTCGCAGAGCTGTGATTTCTACGCGCGGATCGTTGTGTCGTGGATCGGCGGGTTTCCGCTTGCATAATTTTCCGACCGGTAGTTAGCTTCCGGCCGGGAGAGGTCGACGCAAGATCGATGAAACCTAAAGGCGGAACTGACCGCCTCGTGGAACATCCGTTCCAATGAACGGACTTTGGGAGATTACAATGAAACGGCGTGATTTCATGCTTGCTGCCGGTACTGCTGCCGGCGCCCTGATGCTGCCCCGCATGTCCTTCGGTGCCGAAGGCGTCATCGACTGGTACACCAGCTCGGACAGCAACATTCTCGATTTCTGGACCAATACGGTGAAGCCGGCCTTCGAGGCCGCCAATCCGGGCCTGTCGATTAACCTGGTCGATGCTGGCGACGGCGCCGGCATCATCGCCATTGGCGAACGCGCCATTGCCGCCAAGCAGACCAATACCGACCCGCAGGCGGACTTCTTCGAATCCGGCAATGCCCAGCTGCCGCTGGATGCCATCGATGCCGGCATCTATGTGAACATGAAGGAAGCCGGCCTTTCCAACTTCTCCAAGGTCAACCCGCTGGCTTTCGACAGCGACTACAGCCTGCCCTATCGCGGCAGCCAGGTGCTGCTGGCCTATGACGGCACCAAGTTGAGCGCCGCAGACGCCCCCAAGACCTGGGACGACCTGGTTACCTGGATCAAGGCCAATCCCGGCCAGTTCGTCTATAACCGCCCCGACAAGGGCGGTTCGGGCGGCAATTTCGTGCGCCGGGCCATTCACCAGGCCAACGGGCTCGATCCCGCGGTGTTCACCGTGGACAACTATACCCAGGAATTCGGCGACGAAGCGCTGGGCAAGGCTTGGGAACTGCTGGCCGATATCGCGCCGTCGCTCTATGACAATGGCGCCTATTCGTCGGGCAACACCCAGTCCATCCAGTTGTTGGCCCAGGGCGTGGTGACCATGACCCCGGTCTGGTCGGACCAGATTCTCCAGGCCATCGATCAGGGCGTGCTGCCCGATACGACCGGCCTCGTCCAGCTCCAGGACCTGGCGCTGGTGGGCGGGTTTACCCGCAGCATCGTGCTGGAAAATGGCGCCAACCGCGATGCCGCCCTCAAGCTGGCGGACTTCATTCTGTCCGAAGACATCCAGAGCGCCATCCTGACCGAACTCGGCGGCTTCCCCGGCGTATCGTGGGACTATATCTCGCCCGAACTGCGCGAACGCTTTGCCGATATCGTGCCGCAGACCATCCCGACTTTCCCGTCGGGCGCATGGGAAGCCGCCATCAATGATGGCTGGTACCGCAACGTCGCACCGAACGTCGATCGCAACTCGTGACCGAACTGTCTGAGGGAGCGGCACGCCCGCTCATCGAAACCACGGGTGAAAGCAGGAGGCCAACCGGCCTCCTGCTCGTCGCCATCCCCGTATTGCTGATGGCGTGGCTGATCATCTGGCCCATCTTCAGCGCCATCGGCCGGACCATCTGGCGACCCGATGCCGAAGGCGTTCCGGGCTTCACGCTGTCGAGCTACGTCTTCTTCTTTTCCGACCAGTACAGCATCAACAATCTGCTGGTGACGCTGTGGACCACGGGCATGTGCGCCCTGTTGCTCCTCGTCATCTGCCTGCCGATCGCGCTTTACCTGCGCTTCTCGTCCGGGCGGATGCCGGCCTATGTGCAGGCGCTGGCCATTTTCCCCATGTTCGTGCCCTCGATCATCCTGGCCTATGCGTTCATCCGCGTGCTGGGCCCGAACGGCATGGTCGATATCCTGCTCAATGCGGTGGGCCTGCCCAAGATCCGCACGCCCTATCTCACGCCCTGGGGGCCGGTGATCGGGCTGGTCTGGGACAATATCCCGCTGACCGTGCTCATCCTGCTGTCGGGCATGGGCAATGTCGCTAATCACGCCATCGAGGCGGCGCGCGATGTCGGTGCCAACCGGTTCCAGGTGTTCTGGCATATCGTGCTGCCGCGCATTTCCAATTCGATGCTGGTGGCCATTTCCTTTGCCGTGCTGGGCATTTTCTCGTCCTTCACCCTGCCCTACCTGCTGGGCCCGGCCGCGCCGGAAATGATGGGGCCGTTCATGAACCGCACCTTCCGCGAGGTGCAGGACCCGCTCAATGCCATCACGCAGGCGGTCATCACCTTCTGCTTCTGCATCGCCTTCGGGCTGTTCTATGTGCGCTCGGTCGCACGCAACCAGGGGAAGTAGCATGGCACAACTCGCTCCTGCCGCCACCGCCGCCCCCCGGCCTGCGCCGAACCGCGTGCCCATCGACTGGACCGGCATAGCCTTTACCGCCCTGCTCTCGGCGGCCATCATCCTGCCCATGCTGGTGGTCGCCACCTGGGCTTTCACCGAGGTCTGGCGCTATCCCAATGTAGTGCCGCAGCAATTCGGCCTGCGCTTCTGGAACCAGACGCTGACAAGGCCCGATGTGTGGTCGGCGCTGACACTGAGCCTGCAGCTTTCCACCGTGGTCACCCTGCTTTCGGCGGCCATCTGCCTGCCGGCGGCCTATGCCTTCGCCCGGCTCAGCTTTCCCGGCCGCAATGTCCTGTTCTTCTCGTTCCTGGCCGGGCATGCCTTCCCCAAATTCGGCCTGCTGATCGCCATTGCTGCCATTTTCCTGCAGCTCAACCTCATTGGCACCTTCTGGGGCGTCGTCCTCATCCAGCTCGTAGGCACATTGCTGTTCATGATCTGGATCCCGGTGGCCGCCTTCCAGTCGGTCGATCGGCGCATGGAAGAGGCGGCGCGCGATGTGGGCGCCGGACCGCTGCGCGTCTTCTGGTCGGTCACCCTGCCCCAGGCCGGCCCGACCATTGCCGCGGCCGTGCTGCTGAGCTTCGTCGGCACCTTCTACGAAACCGAAGGCGCCTGGCTCATCGGCGCGCCCGGCATCCGCACCATGCCGGTGCTGATGATTTCCTTCATCAACAACCAGATGGTCATCCAGTATGGCGCCGTGCTTTCGGTGATGCTCTGGGTCCCCTCTTTCATTGCCCTGATGTTCGCCCGGCGCGTCATTGGCGGCGGCGCCTTTGCCCGCGGCTTCGGCGGCTAGGAAACTGCATATGTCCGTTCTCAAAATCTCCGATGTCACCAAAGTCTTCGCCGCCGGCAATGTGGTGGCCGTGGACACGTTCTCGCTCGATGTGGCCGATGGCGAGCTGGTCTGCCTGCTCGGCCCCTCCGGCTCGGGCAAGTCCACCCTATTGCGCATGGTGGGCGGCTTCGAGCGCCCCACCGGCGGCCTCATCACCATCGATGGCGAAGACATCACGCACCTGCCGCCCGAAAAACGGCCCACCGGCATGGTGTTCCAGAGCCATGCCTTGTGGACCCATATGAATGTGTTCAAGAATCTGGCCTTCGGCCTCAAGCTGCGGCGCATCCCGGCTGACGAGATCAAGCGGCGTGTCGAGGCCGTGCTCGAACTGGTCGGCCTGGGCGGCTATGGCACGCGCCATGTGAACCAGTTGTCGGGCGGCCAGCAGCAGCGCGTGGCCCTTGCCCGCTCGCTGGTACTCGAGCCGAAAATCCTGCTGCTCGACGAGCCTTTTGCGAGTCTGGACCAGCACTTGCGCGAAAGACTTCGCGAAGAGGTGCGCGATATCCAGCAGCGCCTCAAGATCACCACCCTGTTCGTGACCCATGGGCAGGACGAGGCCCTGTCCATGGCCGATCGCATCGTCGTCATGCGCGATGGCAAGACCGAGCAGGTCGACCGCCCCGACATCATCTACCGCGAACCGCAGACGCCGTTCGTCGCCGGCTTCATCGGCACGATGAACCTCATCGAGGGCACTGTGGCCAATGGCACCTTCACCCGGGCGGGCTATTCGGCGCCCCTGCCCGTCAGCGACGGCCCGGCCATCCTGGCCATCCGCCCCGAAGCGCTCGAGCTGACCGTGGCGAGCGAGGGCAGCCAGGGCAAGGTGCATCGCGTCACCGATTACGGCACGCATGGCCTGGTGGACCTCGATCTCAACGACGCCACCCGCATCAAGGTGATGGTGCCCCATCCCGACCTGTTCAAAGCCGGCCAGGGCGTCACGCTGGCCGCCACGGCCGTCGCCGCCTATCGCGACGGCGCCGTCATCCATCGGACCTGACATGACCGACCCCATCGCCATCACCCGCAATGGCCACCGCACCTGGCTCAAATGGCATCGCGGTCGCCGCAAGGCGTCCGATCCGGTCTTTACCGGCGCACGCATTCTCGAAGCCATGCGGTTGGGCGCCAGTGTCGAAGTGGACCTCGTCGTCACAGCGGACAAGGGCATGGCCGTGCTGCATGACATGGCGCTCGACCGCGAAACCACCGGCCACGGCCCGGTCGCCGCAACCAGCGACGCCACGATCCGCACGCTTCACCTGCGCGGCAATGATGGCGCGCCGATCCCCGACAAGGTGATGCTGCTCGACGACCTCTGCGCCCTGATGGCCAAGGGCAAGGTACATCCCGATGCGCTGCTGCAGCTCGACTACAAGGAGGACGAAACCGTCCTCGACAGCAAAGCCATCGCCAAATTCGCCGCCGCAACCGGCCCGGTAGCCGGCAATATCATCATCTCCTCGGGCTCGGCCCCAGCGCTCAAGCTGCTCACTGCCGCAGTACCCGGCATGCGCAGCGGCTACGATGCCAGCGACGGCGAGCGCTTCAAGGCCGCCCTGGCCGGCGGCACGTTACAGACCTTCGTCGACGACGCCGTCGCCGCACTCGATGGCACCGACCTGATCTATCTCTACTGGGAAATCGTCACCCGCTCGGCCGATGCCGGCTTCGACATCGTCGAAGCCTTCCACCGCCACGGCAAACGCATTGACGCCTGGACTATCCGCGAAGCCAGCGCCGAGATGAAACCCCATGTCGAGCACCTGCTGGAATTGCGGGTGGACCAGATCACCACGGATGACCCGGAAGGGTTGATCGCGCTGATGGGGTGATGTCACGAGTGGAGCCCACCCTCCCCCCTTGTGGGGAGGGAAGCGAGATAGGGCTTAGCGTCAGCTAAGTCCGTTGAATCGAGCAGGGTGGGGGTGTCGAAGGCTCCCCGAACTCAGCGGATGCGGAACGCTCGACACCCCCACCCTTGATCCCTCCCCACAAGGGGGAGGGAGACGACTGCTCCCTCCGCGCCCCTCTACTTCGGCTCCTTCCGCGGCACATCCTTCAGCTTCTCCAGCAAAAACGCATGCGTCGCCTTGTTGGCGACCAGCAGCGTACCCGTACGCTCGAACACTTCCGGCCCACGCCCCCACCAGTCGGTGACAATGCCGCCCGCTTCCTCGACGAACAAAATCCCCGCCGCCGTATCGACAAACCCGGTTTCCTCGTAGTAGCCGGTCAGCCGCCCCATCGCGACATAGGCGCAGCTATTGGCGGCGCTGCCGACGATGCGTACGGCACCGACAGGCGCCCTGATAGCATCGAGCCGCTCATAGGCGCCGGGATAGAGCGACAGGCCCGGCGTCGGCAGGCCGGTGCCGATATTGAACAGGCCGATATCGGCCTGCTCGCTGACCTTGAGCCTGTCGCCATTCATGAAGGCGCCCTGCCCCTTGATCGAGGTGAACATCTCGTCGGCGGATGGGTTGTACAGCACGCCGCAAACCGTCTCATTGCCCCTGCGCAGGGCAATCGAGATCGTGTAATGCATGCCGTTGATGAAATTGGTAGTGCCGTCGATCGGATCGACCAGCCAGCGATATTCGTCGCTCTTGTGGACCGGCTCGAATTCCTCGCCGGTAAAGCTCCAGTCCGGATAGCGCTCGAACAGGAATTTGCGGATCAGCAATTCGCTTTCCTTGTCGGCGTCGGAGACGAAATCCGCCGGTCCCTTGATGCCGATTTCGAGGTCGCGGAAACGCTCGAAATAGCGCAGCGTCAGGGCTCCTGCCTCGCGGGCGACGGCAACCATGTCCGCAAGGATGGCATCGTAGTTCATTGCTGGCTCCAGTTTATTTCACGACCGGCTTCGGTTCGAGGACGGCATTGGGCCGCAGGCGGCTTTCATCGAGTTCGCCCTTGGTTTCGAGGATGGGATAGGCCACCGAGGCCAGATGCGCATTGATGCGCTTGAGGTCGCGCAACAGGTCGAGATGCATCGAGCTGGTTTCCACCGAGGCCGGCACGCGCTCGCGCACGCGCTGGATATGCGTGCTGGCCGAACGCGCCTCGAGCCGGCGCACATCGACCTTGGCGGCCACCAGTTGGCGGGCCAGTTGTGGATCGCGCGTCATGAACACGGTCTGGCTCAATTGCATGTTGCTGATGGTCTTTTCATAGAGCGCGACGATCTCTGCCAGGCCATCGGCCGAGAATTTCAACTGCCGCTTGGCGATCTTGCCGGCAATGTCGCACAGCCCGCTTTCAACGATATCGCCGACATGTTCCAGGTTGATGGCAAAGCTCATGATTTCGGCGGAACGGCGCGCATCGTCATCGTCCAGCTCGGTCTGGTCGAGCCGGGTCAGGTAGAGTTTTATGGCCTGGTTGAAGGCATCCACATCGTCATCGAGCAGAGACACCGAGCTGCGCTTGGCCGGACCGGGCTTGCGCAGGGCGTCGAGGCTCCCCCTCCAGCATGCGCAGCACGATATCGCTGACCCGCAGCGTCTCGCGCTCCGCCGCCGCCAGCGCAATGGTCGGCGTGTCGAGCACGGTATCGTCGAGATAGCGGGTGCCGCGCTCCGGCGTGGCGGGCTTGGGCATGGCCAGCGCCGCCAGCTTGCCGATCGGCCCCAGCAGCGGCAGGAACAGCACCAGCAGCGCCAGGTTGAAGCCGATATGGGCGGCAATGGTCAGCGCGTTGGCATTGGGCAAAATGGTCTGCAGCAGCGCCGCGGCCGGCACGGCGAAAATAGTCAGCACGATGGCGCCGATGGCCCGAACCACCAGGTTTGCCAAGGTCAGCCGGCGCGCCTCGGTGCCCTCGCGCAGCACGGCCAGCAGCGGCGGAATGGCGCCGCCCAGATTGGCGCCCGCCACCAGCGTCACCGCCAGCGCCGGCGGCACGATGCCGGCCGAAGCCAGCAAAGCCACGAACAGCACCACGGCCAGGCTCGATGACGATACGAAAGCCAATACGGCCGCCAGGATCAGCGCAAAGGCCGGCGCGTCGGCCAGCCCGGACAGGATGGCGATCATCACCTCGGATTCGCGCAGCGGATCGGTGACATTGCCCACCAGTTGCAGCGCCAGCAGCATCAGGCCAAGCCCCAGCACCGCGCGGCCGACGCCCTTGCCGCGGGCATATTTGCTCAGCGAAAACACCGTGACCCCGATCAGGATCATGGCCGAGGCGAACCAGTGCACATCGAGCGACAGGATCACCGCGGCGATCGACGTGCCGACATTAGCGCCCAGCATCACCGCCTGCGCCATGCGCGGATTGATGGCCCCATTGCTGGCAAAGCTCGCGGTGATGACGGCGGTCGCCGTGGACGATTGCAGCGCCAGCGTGGCCATGATGCCTGACAGGACCGCGGCAAAGCGGTTGCCCGTGCCCTTGGCAATCCACAGGCGTAGCGATGCCCCGAAGGCCCGCATGACGCCGGTCTTGATCATCCGCAGACCCCAGAGCAGCAATGCCCCCGCGCCAAGCAGGTCGATCAGCTGTATCGTGGAATGCATGTTCCCTTATCGCACCAATTTAGAACAGGCATTGTACGCCAGTTCCCTGATCTGTCGACTGAATTTACGCGCCAAGCAGTTCCGGCTGGCCGGTAACTGTGCGCAACCGCAATTCATCGGCCCGGATGCAGGCGAAACGATGATCCGGCGTTCCGTCGAGGGGCGGCATAACCGCACGGCAGGCGGGTTGGGCATATTGGCAGCGGTCGGCAAAGGCGCAGCCGGCGACCTCCCGACTCGGGTTCGGCACATGCCCGCCGAGCCGGATGCGATCCGTGCTCTTGCCCATGCCGCGCCCCGGAATGGCGGCCAGCAGCGCCTCGGTATAGGGGTGGCGCGGATTGTGGAAGATCGCTTCGGTGCTGCCGATCTCGACAATCCGCCCGGCATACATCACCGCCACGCGGTCGCTGATATTGGCGATGACGCCAAGGTCGTGACTGACGAACAGATAGGTCAGGCCCATTTCGGCCTGGAGCTGCTTCATCATGTTGATGATCTGGGTCTGCACCGACACGTCGAGCGCCGACACCGCCTCGTCGGCGATCACCAGCCGCGGGTCCGATGCCAGCGCGCGGGCAATGGCGATGCGCTGGCGCTGCCCGCCGGAAAAGGCATGCGGATAGCGCTCGGCATAATCAGGGCTCAGCCCGACCCGCGATAGCAGTGTCTGCACCCGGCCCTCGATCTCGCCAGCGCTGTACCGGCTGTTGACCTGCAGCACTTCCCCGATGATGTCGCGCACCCGCATGCGTGGATTGAGCGAGCCGGTGGGGTCCTGGAAGATCATGCGGATATCAGTGCGCAGGCGCTTGGCCGTGGCGCCATGCGCGGTCAGCAGGTCCACCGGCTCATGACTGCCATCGGCAAAGCGGATCGCCCCGCTATCGGCCCGGTGCAGGCCGACAATGGTCTGCCCCAAAGTGGACTTGCCGCAGCCGCTCTCCCCCACCAGGCCCAACGTTTCGCCGGGATAGATATCGAGCGAGATATCGTTGACCGCCCGCACCGCTCCGGTCTGGCGCTGGAAGAAGCCTGACCGAATGGGGAAATGCTTGTGCAGGTCGCGCACGCTGAGCAGCGGCTCGGTGCTTTCGGCACGCTTTTCCACCGCAGCAACATTCGCGCCAACCCGAGCAGCGCTCTTGTCGATCCGGCCCGCCTGCGGACCATAGGCATGGCAGGCAACCATGTGGTCATTGCCCAGCTCGGTCTCCAGCACCGAAATCATGTTGCAGAAGCCGGGCACCGCCCATTCACAGCGCGGATGGAACGAGCATCCCGTCGGCCGCAAAACCGGCGGCGGCACCATGCCCGGAATGGCCTTGAGCGGCGCCTTGAAATCCCCATCCAGCCGCGGCATCGAAGCCAGCAGCCCCCGCGTATAGGGATGCTTGGGATTTTCCAGCACCTCCTTCACCGGCCCGCGCTCGACGATCCGCCCGAGATACATCACCGCCACTTCATCGGCGATTTCGGCCACCACGCCCAGGTCGTGGGTGATGAACAGCACCGACATACCGCTGTCGCGCTGCAATTGCGCCAGCAGGTCGAGAATATTGGCCTGCGTGGTCACATCCAGCGCCGTGGTCGGCTCGTCCGCGATCAGCAGGCGCGGCTGGTTGATCAGCGCCATGGCAATCATCGCCCGCTGCCGCTGGCCGCCCGACAGTTGGAACGTATAGCTGTCATAGCGCCGCGCGGGGTCGGGCATGCCGACCTGTTCGAGCATGCGGATGCCCTCTTCCCGCGCCGCCTTCTCGCTCACCTTGCGATGCAGCGTCAGCGCCTCACTGATCTGGTTGCCGATCGTGTAGAGGGGCGAAAGGAAGCTCATCGGCTCCTGATGGATCATGGCGATATCGGCGCCGCGCACATGGCGCATCACCTTGCTGGTCGGCTTGGTGGCCGCAATATCGAGCACATCGCCATTGGCCTGGCGCAGGTTGATCGCTCCGCCCGACACCCGGCCGGGATGGTCGATGACCTGCAATATCGCCTTGGCCGTCACCGACTTGCCGCAGCCCG
Organism: Devosia ginsengisoli; assembly: GCF_007859655.1. Taxonomy (NCBI): domain Bacteria; kingdom Pseudomonadati; phylum Pseudomonadota; class Alphaproteobacteria; order Hyphomicrobiales; family Devosiaceae; genus Devosia; species Devosia ginsengisoli. The sequence goes on along the minus strand of NZ_CP042304.1, from coordinate 734,341 downwards.
ATTCCCCCACCAGACACAGCGTCTTGCCGGCGGGAATATCGAGATCGAGTTCGGTCACCACATCGACCGCCCCGGCAAAGGTGATGGTGAGGCCGCGGATTTCTACCAGATTGTCCATGCGCCTCAGTCCGAATAGGGGTCGGCCGCGTCGCGCAGCCCGTCACCGAGGAAATTGAGCGCCAGCACGGCGATGACCACCGCCCCGCCCGGCAGCAGCAGCCAGGGCGCCGAGGCGATGGTGCGCACATTCTGCGCCTCCTGCAGCAGCACGCCCCAGCTGACGATGGGCGTGCGCAGCCCGATGCCGAGATAGCTCAGCGCCGTTTCCGCCAGGATCATGCCCGGAATGGCCAGCGACACCGTAGCGATGATGTGGCTCAGGAAGCTGGGCAGCATATGCCGGAAGATGATGCGTACCGGCCCGCAGCCATCGAGCCGCGCCGCCTTGACGAAATCCTCGCTGCGCATGGCGAGAAACCGCCCGCGCACCACCCGCGCCAGGCTCGTCCAGCCCAGCACCGACAGGATGATGGTGATGAGGAAATAGACCTGCAAAGGCGGCACGGATTGCGGAATGGCCGCCGCCAGCCCGATCCACAGGGGAATGGCCGGCACGGACTGGATGAATTCGATGAAGCGCTGGATGATGTTGTCCACCACCCCGCCGAACAGGCCCGAAATGCCCCCGATCAGGATGCCGAACAGCAGGCTCAGCGCCACCCCAATCAGCCCGATCGTCATGGAAATGCGCGTGCCATAGATGGTGCGGCTCAGGATATCGCGACCCAGCCGATCCGCCCCCGCAATGAAGAACGGCTGCCCCTCCTCGACCGCCCCGAACAGATGCCGGTCGGTGGGAATGAAGCCCAGCAGATTATAGCTCTCCCCCTGCACGAACAGGCCGATGGGGATCACCGTATCCGGATCGGCGACGAACAGCCGCCGGCCGGAATTGTAGTCGATCTCGGTCTTGTAGGCATTCACATGCGGCAGGAAGCGCCAGCCCTCGCCCTCATCAAGTCCCCACTGGATCGCCTGCGGCGGCGCATAGCTGTAGCTGGGATTATAGGCTTCCAGCGTCACCGGCGCGAGGAATTCGGGGATCAACGCCACGATATAGGCCAGGATGACGACGATGCCGCCCGCCACGCCCAGCCTGTGGCGCAGGAATTTCTGCCACACCAGCGCCCAATGCCCGTCATAGCCCCGCCCGCGCTGGTGGATGGGGGCAATGGGGGTAACCTGCCCGGTGGTTTCGTCGAATATGCTCATGGGGGAGCTCCTTGGGAGCGCAGCAACACCCCCTCCCTAGCTACGCTACGGCCCTGCGGACCTAGCTTCGCTACCCTCCCCTCAAGGGGGAGGGTGATTGCGGTGGCTTGGGCAAGATCGTGCCACTGAGTGGAGCCCACCTCCCCCCTTGTGGGGGAGGCAAGCAGAGCTTGGCGCGCAGCGCCTAGCGTCGCTCGGAGGGGGGTACGCTTCCGCATCTCAAATGAAACTGCCATCACCCCTACCCCTGCTGATACCGGATGCGCGGATCCAACCACGCCAGCAGCAGGTCGCTCAGCAATGTCCCCACCACCACCAGCACGCTCAGCATCAGGATGAAGCTGGCGGCCATGTACATGTCCTGCGTGCGCAGCGAATCCAGCAGCAGTGGCCCGGTAGTCTGCAGCCCCATGACGATGGCGACGATGGTGCCGCCCGAGACGATCTCGACGAAGATGTCGTTCTGCCCGGAAACGAACGGATTGAGCGCGTGGCGCACCGGGTACTTCATCAGCAGCCCGAACTCGCCCTTGCCCTTGGCGCGGGCGGCCGTGACATAGGGCTTGTGCAACTCGTCCATCAGGTTGGCGCGGATGATGCGGATCACGCTGGCGGTGCCCGCCGTGCCCAGCACGATCATCGGCAGCCAGAGATGGTTGAGCAGGTCCAGCACCCGCGCCCAGCTCCACGGCGCTTCGAGAAATTCCGGCGAGAACAGCCCGCCGACATTCATGCCGAACCAGGCGAAGGCGACATACATCACCGCCAGCGCCAGCAGGAAATTGGGGATGGCGAGCCCAAGAAAGCCCAGGAATGTCGCCATATAGTCGCCGGCCGAATAGCGCCGCACCGCCGAATAGATGCCGATGGGGATCGCCACGACCCAGATGAACAGCAGGCTCGCCACCGACAGCACCACCGTCAGGCCCAGCCGCGGCCAGATCACGTCCTTGACCGGCAGGTTGAACGAGAAGGAATAGCCGAAGTCGCCGCGCAGCACGACGCCCGATATCCAGTTCCAGTATTGCACCATGATGGGCAGGTCGAGCCCATAGGCCCGGCGCATCGCCTCCTGCTCGGCCAGCGGCATGATATCGCCCTGCGCCGCGCGCAATTCGGCGGTGCGGGTAATGAAATCGCCGGGCGGAATGGCGATGACGAGAAAGGAGATCAGCGAGACCGCGATCAGCGCGGGGATCACATAGATGATCCGGCGCAGCATGAATGATCCCATTGGCGGTCTCCTTTCCGTCTGGCGTTTGCGGAAGCAACCCCCACCCTCAATCCCTCCCCACAAGGGGGAGGGAGGCGCATGACCGCATTCCGCGTTTCGCTCGATGCCGCCTCAGTCACCGGCCAGGCTTCCCTCCCCTCGATGGGGAGGGAGTGAGGGTGGGGTGGAGTCACGAACACGATGCCCGTCCCTTGCCCCACATCGATAAAATAGCCGGCTCCGCAAAGGGAATGAACGAAGCCGGCCAGGAATTGGATGGCCCCAGCGGGGCCATCCGGGCTCTGGGAGAGCTTAGGGCTTGAAGAAGAAGGTGGCGAAGTTGGCCGGGGCCGGGCCGGGATAGAGCCAGCCCTCGATCAGTTCGGCCGGCACGTTGTGCAGGTCGTTCTTGACCGAACGGTAATAGCCCGCCGGGTTGGCGATGCCGATGGTGAGGAATTCCTCGGCCAGCAGGTCGGTGAATTCACCCATCAGCGTCGCCTGTTCCTCGCCCACCGTGGTCGGAATGGTCGAGCGCAGCTCGTAGAGGCGCTGCACATTGGCCGGCGGCTCGACGGGCGACCAGCCTTCCGGCAGCTCGGCATCGGGGTTGAGGCGCAGCATGTCCCAGGCGGCCCAGCCACTCCAGTTGCCCAGCGACCAATAGCCATAGTCGTTCATGAAGCGCCCAAGATTGAGCAGCGGCAGTTGCCCGCAACCATTCTCGCCCACCCACACGGCGGCGTCGGCATCGGGCTTGGCGCGGGCATTCCCGAACAGCTCGTCCGAATGGTAGTTGATGGTCACGTCGAGCCCGGCCTGTTTCCAGGTACGCTCGATGAGCTGGAAGGCGTCGACCGTGTCCGGCTTGAAGTCGGCATTGATCTCGACCGAGAACTTGAACGGCTTGCCGTCCGGCCCGACGCGGACGCCATCGGCACCCATAGGGATGATCTTGTCGAGATGCTCGGCGGCAGCAGCCAGGTCGAACTCGGTGAATTCCTTGGCCAGCTTCTCGTTGTAGAAGGGCGAGTTCGGCAGCGGCGCCGGCTGGAAGGGCTCGCCCTGCCCCAGATAGATAGTGTCGATGATTTCCTGGCGATTGATGGCCAGCGACACGCCGGCCCGGAAATCCTTGGAGCCGAACACCTCGGCCTTGACCGGATCCGGATGGTTCACCGAAAAGCCGAGCACGGCCGTGTTGTAGTCGCAACTGGTGGCCGGCACGAGGTGATAATCACCCGCTTCCTGGCTGTCGAAGAACACGGCACGGTTCTGCGGCGTCGACACATTGCGCGGCGACATGCTGATCTGACCCTGGATGGACTGCAGAAGCGTCACTTCCGGGTCGGCCGCCGCCGTCCAGACGCGCTCGTCGATATAGGGGAGCTGCTGGCAGGAGGGATCGACCTTGAAATAATAGGGATTGCGGACAAACGTCACGCGCTCCTTGCCCAGGATGGAATCCTGGCCGATCCAGGCCAGCAGCGACGGCCGCTTGGGATCGTTGAACTGGGCGGCATCGCCATAGGAGCCGACATTGCCCTTCCACCAGGCAGCATAGTCGGTGGCGCCGGCGGCCTGCATCATGTCAGCGACACCGTCCGGATTCAGATCGATATCGAACTGTTCCATGTAATGCTTGGGGAACATCACGACGCGCTGGCCATAGGGGCCGGCCATGTTCTGCAGGAACAGGCCGTTGGGCTCCTCATAGGCAAAGGTCACCGTATAGTCGTCGACCTTGGTGACGGTGGGCACCGCGCCGTTATTCTTGAGCTCGCCACGCGGCCCGCCGGTCATGACCTTGGGATTGTTCTCCACCCGCTCCCACCAGAAGATGATGTCGTCGGCGGTGAAGGGCTGGCCATCGGACCATTTCATGCCCTCGCGCAGGTGGAAGGTATAGCTGCGGGCGTCCTCGCTGATGTCCCAGCTCTTGGCGATACTGGGCACGACTTCGGAGCCATCGACGCTCCAGCGCACCAGCGGCTCGTAGCCGAACTGGCGGATATCGGCGACATTGCCGCCGCCCCAGCTATCGATGAACTGGCCGCCATAGACGCCGATTTCCTCGGCCGGCTCGACAACCAGTGGCTCGAGCGGCAGGCGCTCGGCCACCGGGGGCAAGGTGCCCGCATCGACCATGGCCTTGAGCTGCGGCGCTTCCGTATAGCCGCTGGCGCAGACATTGGCTGCGTCCTGGGCCTGCGCCGGCAGCACGATGGCGCCGGGCAGAGCCGTTGCACTGAGCAGCACTGACGTCGTCGCCAGCAGCCGCGTTACGCCGAAACGATCCTTCTGCATATGCTTCCCTCCCACGAAATGAAAACGGTCACATCCTCCGAGGTCCGGCCGGTGGGTTTGCGCCGGAAGCCTCACGTCCAAGGGTGCTTGATGCACCTCGTAACTATTACCCACGCATATCGATTGGGTGACGGTATCTTGTAAACGTTTTCAAAACAAGATATGAAAGCCGACATGGTCGGAACGGTGAAAAACTGTTACCGCGTAAGCCGCTAATCGGCCCCTTCGGCCACTCTCAAGGTTAACAGTGTGGTAACAATTAAGGACGTTGCGCGGCTGGCGAATGTGTCGATTGCGACCGTCTCGCGCGTGGTCAACAACTATGCCCATGTGCGGCCGGCGGTGCGCGAAGCCGTCACCAAGGCCATTGCCGAACTGGGCTACCGGCCCAATGGGCTGGCCTCGTCGTTCCGCACCCAGCAATCCAACATCGTCGGCGTCTTGCTGCGCCAGCAGCGCACGCCCTTCAGCAGCGCTTTGGCCTATGCCATCGAGAACACCATGTTCGACCAGGGCTATCGCGTCCTGCTCTGCTCGACCAATGGCGATGCCGATCGCGAAGAGGCCTATCTCAACACCATGCTGGAAATGCGGGTGCAGGGCGTCATCATCCGCCCCTCGGCCGCCACGGCCCGCACCATCAAGCAGGTCAACCTGCTGCGCGACCGGGGCATTGCCGTCTCCTTCGTCGACATGAAGCCGAAGATCGCCGCCGTCAGCTCGGTGGTTTGCGACAACTTTTCCGGCGGCTACCAGGGCATGCGCCACCTGATCGAGCTGGGTCACCGCCGTATCGGCGTGGCCGCCGGCATCGTGGCGCAGAAGGGCGGCGCGGCCGATGTAGGCAGCGAGCGCGCCCGCGGCATCCGCCAGGCCGCCGCGGATCTGGCCACCGATGTAGAGATCATCTGGTCGCCGCCTTTCGATATTGCCAGCTTCGAGATCGGCCGCGAGATCGGCGACACCATGATCCGCGCCAATCCGGGCATGACAGCCATCTTCGCCACCACCGACATGCTGGCCATCGGCGTGATGCATTCGGCCCATGCGCTGGGCCTCGACCTGCCCACGGACCTTTCCATCCTGGGCTATGACGGCATCATGGAGTCGGCAGTCACCTTCCCTACCCTCTCTACCATCGCCCAGCCCATCCACGAAATGGGCCAGCTCGCCGCCACGACGCTGATCGACCACATGACCGGGGTCAGCAAGTCGCCGCGCCAGGTGGTGCTGGAAAACACCCTCATCCACCGCGCCTCCACCATTCCCCTGCCCTGATTTATCCCCGCAGGCACCGGCACGGGCATAATCGGGAGAAGTCACGGGCATGCCGGCGATTTTCCTGCCAAATGCCCGCTCTTTTCTCTCGTTGAAAATTTACCCTTGGAGGCGACTTGCGGTTTGAACCTGAAAACGATTACAAGATTGCAAGCTGTTTATTTCAGGTTTCGGGGAAGCCCTCATGTCGCCATCTGTCCGACCCACCACGAGCGCGGATATCGAACTGGCGCGCCGTCTGGCGCCGGTCATTCGCTTCTGCGACAACGAGCCCTTCCTGCCCTCGCATGTCGGCATCACCGTGCTGGACGCCCCGGCCCGTTCGCCCTCGACCGGCCTGCCCATCGCCTTCGAGCCCGGCGTCGCCAAGGTCATCGAATATGCCATCTGGTGGGACTGGGACATCCAGCACCTCTACGAACTCGAGCATATCTGGCTCAAGCTCGCTGCCGATGACAGTGTCGTCGCGATCGAGGCCAGCGCCCATGGCGGCAAGTTCGCCATGCAACTGCCCGATGGCGCCCTGCCGCTGGAATCCGGCCGGGTCGTGCTGGTTTCGACGCCGGGCAAGCATGCCTTCACCGCCACTGCCCAGGAGCAGTTGCCGGGGGCCGAACGCACCGCAGTGGCCTGCCAGGAACTGGCCGGGCGTGCCGGTATTCTCATCAACGACATGTTCCGCGAACATCTGGGCGCGGTGACGCCGGAAGACCACCGCGCCGTCAAGCGCTACCTGCAGGCCCGCGCCTTCCTGCCCACCTTCGGCTTCAACCAGCTTTTCGATCTGGCCACAGCGGAATTCAGCAGTTGGGACGACCTGGCGGCCTGGATTCCGGGCCGTGTGAAAACCGTCCTCGCCCAGGTGCGGCAGGAGCAGCCTTTGCTCAAGGCCGTCTTCCTCGACAGCGGGGATACGCTGGTCAACGAGGCCAGCGAGAAGTTCGATGCCGATGGCTATGTCATCGAGGCCGGGCTCATCCCCGGCGCGCTGGAAATGGTGCAGTCCCTGGCCAAGGACGGCTATCGCATTGCCCTGGTGGCCGATGGCCGCGTCCGCAGCTTTGCCACCATATTGGGCGGCCACGGCATCAGCCCGCATTTCCACGCCCAGGTCATTTCCGAGGCGGAAGGCTGCGAGAAGCCCGACCAGCGCATGTTCCAGAAGGCCATGGCCGCGCTGGGGCTGGGCACGTCAGACGCCGAGGCCATCGTCATGGTGGGCAATCACCTGGAGCGCGATATCGGCGGCGCCAACCGGCTGGGCATTATCAGCATCTGGCAGAACTGGTCCCGGAAGCGCAGCCATATCCCGGCCGAGGCCATCGAAGTGCCGCGCTACACCATCCGCTCCCCCGGCGAATTGCCGGCTTTGCTGGCCGATATCGAACGCCAGATGGCCCGTGCCAAGTCCAACCCCTCGCCGGTCTGAGGCCGTCTCAGAACTGGCCTGCGAGACCGAGCGTGAAGCCGTGGTCCTGTGCCGAAGCCGATAGCAGGCCCTTATAGGCCAGGCTGAAGCTGGTATTCGGCGTCAGCGCCAGATCGAGCGCCGCCTCCACCTGGGCGCTGTTTCTGGCGAGCGGCACCCCGGCAATCGCAAAGGAGCTACCACCCGCAAAGGCATGGTTGCTGGTGGGCGTGGTATCGCCCAGCGCATGGCGCCAGCCGACCATGCCACGCAACGTGGCCTCGACCGTGCCGAGCGCCAGATGATGTTCCGCGCGCAGGCCCAGCGTGGCAAAGGTGACGCCACTCGTCGTGCCCTGCACCGCAAGAGCCCCCGCCCCGCCGCGTTCGGTAAAGCCATCATGGCTCAGCCGCACATGGGCGAAATTGACGAAGGGCTCAAAGCGCATGCCACTGGCCTCGATGCCATAGCCGAGCTCGCCGAAAGCCTGCAGCGTCCCGGCGCCGTATTGGGCCGTGGCATTGCCGGCAAAGCCGGGAAAGGCCACCGCCCTGTCGGTCCCGATATCGTGCCAGCTATGGGCAAGGCCGGCGCGGAAGGCGAAGTCGCCCCATTCCGTGCCGCCATAGAGGCCGAGATGGTAGTCCTCGCTCGACCCCGATGAGACACGATCCGCCGCGGTGAAGCCGACATGGCCATAGCCGGCCAGCATGCCGATGCGCCAGTCGCCGAGCAGCCCATCGGCGCCGATCAGCAGGCCCTTGCTCTGGCGGTCGAGGCCGGCGGCATTACCATCGCCATCGGCCGCCCCCCACGCGCCGAAGCCCTGCCCCCAGAAGACCGGCTCGACACGCTCGGGCGCGACCAGAATGGGCGTCGCACCCGGCGCATAGGCCAGCACAGGCACATAGGCCACCTCGGGCGCACCAAGCCTTGCGCGGAGCCGGTCGCCCATCGCATCGCGAACGAAGCCGCTATTGTCGAGCAGCGCCGTCTGGAGCGAGCCATGGATTTCGCCGGAAAGCTGGTCGAAGGCGGCGCGCGCCTGGTCCTCATCGGGCAGAGCCAGAACGGCGCTGACAACCGGATGGCCGGGCGCCAGGCTCTCCAGCCCGGCAGCGGTCGCCATCTGGTTCGGCGTCCCCGCAACGTCGCTCAGCGCCTGGCTCTGCACCACGGTCAGATAGGCATTGTTGGCGTCGTAACTGTCCTCGAGGCTGAGAAAAGCGGACTGCACCACGCCCGTAATCGCGGCATACTCGCCGGACAGGCCGCCCGCGGCGGTAAGCACGGTAAATGTCTGACCCGGCAGGTAGCCGCCCTGATTGGCAATATCGAGCACTGCCCCGGCAATATCGGCGCTGCCGGCGATCAGCACCAGATCGGCCGCACCGGTCGCATTGGTGTCGGCGGCATGGACTGAACCCGCCTTGAAGACCGCATTGCCATCGATCTCCAGCCGGTCCGACGCCCCGCCATCGGCCAGCGTGACCCGCCCGAAACTGTCGAAGACCTCGAGACCATCGAACCGCGTCGTCTCGACAGCGCCGGCCAGTGAAGCGGCGATCAGCGCTGCCCCCGCCTGGTTGGTTACGCTATCCATGCCGGCGCCAAAACTATTGGTGCCGCCTGCACTGTTCCATGTCCCGGCATTGCTCAGACTGTCGGCCAGGTCGCCCAGCTGCACCACGCCGAGCAGGCGGTTGGTGTTGGCAATCACTGCCGCGCCGCCCGTGGTTGCAATGGCAATGTCCTGCGACGCCTGCGACAGGTTTCGCACCTCGCCAGCGATGCTGATGTCGATGGCGGCGCCATTGGCCGACAGGGCAACAATGCCGCCGCCGCTGCCCTCGACGAGCCCGCCCACGGCGATATCGGTCAATCCCGAGCCGTTATTGAGCGCGAAGATGCCGGCATCACCGCTGCCGTCGGACCGCACGGACTGTGCGTCGATCATGATGCCGCCTGTATTGCCGGCCGCATGGTTGCTCGCCTCAATGCCGATGCCATTGCTCGCCGCGACAGCGCCGCCGGCAACGATATTGATCGCGCCCTGCCCCTGGTTGTTGACGAAAATTCCGTTATTGCCACCGCTGACCGCCTGGGCATTGACGGTGACGGCATTCAAATTGCCGGAATGGTCGTTGCCCACAGCGATGCCCTTGTCGATGATCGCCGTGACGGTGCCGGTCGCCGTGATGGTCGTCGCGCCGAGGCCGTGGTTCTCGGCATAGATGCCGTGCACATTGCCGCTGACCGCCACCGCGTCGATGTCCACGCCACCGAGATTGGCGGTATTGTCGCTGCGGATGAATACACCGCTGCCTGCCGTACCGATGACAGTGCCCTGTGCATCAATGCGCGCTGCGCCCAGGCCAGGATCGTAGACGACAATGCCATGCGTGCCGCCGCTGACAGCCTGAGCATCAATGGCAATGCCCCCTGAATTGCCGGCGCCCAGGATGCTGGAAATACCGGCCCCGTCGGTCCCCACAACAGCGCCAGACGCCACGATACTGGTCGCACCAGTGCCGGCATTGCGGATCCGCATGCCGTCCACGCCGCCGCTGACAGATTGGGCATCAATGGCAAGAGCGCTGGCATTGGCCGCGTTCGTCAGCACGCCGATAATGCCGAATCTGTCGGTTCCGACGACGGCGCCGGATGCCGTGACGCTCGTCGCGCCCGTGCCGACATTCTCCACCACAATGCCGTCCGTGGCGCCATTGACGGCCTGCGTTTGGACGGTCATGCCATCGGTATTGGTCGCCGTGCTGTCCCAGGCGACAACGCCTGCGCCATTCGTCGCCGTGACAGTGCCCGCGGCAAGGATATCGATCACGCCACGGCCGGAATTGTTGACATAGATGCCATAGTCACCACCGGTGACGGCCTGCGCCGCGACAGTGACCGCATGGATATTGTCGACGTGGTCGTTGCCGATGGCGATACCCTTGTCGACGAGCGCGGTCACGTCCCCCGTCGCCGTGATGGTGGCCGCGCCTAGGCCATGGTTCTCGGCATAGATGCCGTGCACATTGCCATTGACCGCCACCGCGTCGATGTCGATCCCGCCCAGATTGCCTATATTGTCGCTGCGGACGAAGATGCCGCTGCCGGCCGTGCCATTGACGGTTCCCTGTGCGTCAATGCGGCTTGCACCGAGGCCGGAATCGTAAACGACAACGCCGTGCATGCCGCCGCTGACAGCCTGTGCATTGATGGCAACGCCGCCGGTATTGGCGACATTGGTGCTTTCGACCAGAAAGCCGCTCCCGTCGGCGCCGACAACCGCGCCACTCGCGGTGAGGCTGGTCATCCCTGTGCCGTCACTCTGGGCCGAGATGCCGTCCGTGCCGGCACTGACATCGCGGGCATTGACGACAATGCCGTTCGTGTTGGCGGCATTGTCTGTGCTGACATGGATACCGAGCCCGTCGGTCCCGACGACCGAGCCCGTCGCGGTGAGGCTGGTTGCGCCCGTGCCTTCATTCTCGATCAGAATGCCGTGCACTGCGCCGCTGACAGCCTCGGCATTGATCGTCACGGCTCCGGTAGCGATGCCGAAGGGGTTCGATGCCACGATGCCGTTGCCGGTCGTGGCGGTGACCGATCCTGCTGCAGTGATGTCGATCGCGCCGATCATGTTGTGTGCGAAGATGCCGTGGAAGCCGGTTACCGTCTGGACATCGATGCTCAGCGTGCTGGCATTGGCGGCATTGGTGTGCCCGGCGTAAACGCCACGCCCATTCGCGGAGGTGACCGTATTATGCGCAGTGATACTGGTCGCACCGGTGCCCTCATTCACGACAGAAATCCCCTCCAGGTCGCCGCTGATGACGCCATTGGTATCGATCGTGACTACCCCGTCCGACCCCGCGACAATGTCGCCGCCTGACAGGACCGCGAGCCCGATGCCGCCGGCGGTCAGGGGTGAACCATTGAGGTCGGTATAGGTAATGGCACCCATTCCGCTGATATCGAGCGCATTGGCAGCCGTGCCGGTCGTATCGACGCTGAAGCCGGCATTTGTGGATACGTTGGCGTCATCGGCCACAATCACCTGCGGAGCAGTGTTGGAGGCGCTGCAGGCATAGTCCGTGCCGCCGGCCGGGATGCAGGCAGCAACGGCCTGCCGGGGGAGGACAGGCAGGGCGACAAGCCCCATGGCCAAAAGGCAGACATATTCCCGGCGCGGTTTTCTTGCCCGCCAAACCATTGCCATCATGATCGTTTCGCTCCCTGCCGCACTACTTGATAGCGTCGGCGGAAGAGCTGTGCTTGGGCTGGGGCGAAGCCGATATTGTCGTGCAACGAAGCACCGGCCAAGGCGGGTTCAGGCCAGTATGCCGGTCAGCGCCAGGGCGAGCAGCAGCAAGGCGAGGGCTGCGGCCGACCACCACCAGACGAGCCGTGGATCGCCGATCTGCAACGCCGCCGACGATGGGGCAGCCGGATCGTAATGCACATCGACCCGGTTGCCCGGCGCGAAACGGGCCGCCTGCTCCTCGGCGAAATGGCGACTGTTGGAGAAGGCCAGGTCGCCGAAACTGATGCGGTTGCTCTGGTAGCGCACACCGTCAACCACATAGTCGTAGACAGTGCGGTCCTGGAAATACCTGCTCGGGCCCAGCAGCTTGGCATGCGCAGCGAGCTTGACGGCGCCGGACGATACGATCGTGCCGCTGGTCGTCTGCCAGTGCCGGTGGATGTTCTGCAGTTTGACCGCGGCCGAGGCCAGGGCCAGGGCACCGACGGCCAGGGCCACGGCGGCGGCCAGTGATGGCGTCCATTGCAGGTCGTGCCGGATGATCGATCCCAGGTTGAACCTGCCATTCAGCCCGAGCAGCAGCACCACAATGACGGCCCCCGCGGCAAGGCCGCCGCCAAACATGGTGCGGAAGAAGCCGGCGCTGGGCGGATCGCGGTCGAGCACGCAATTTTCTGGATCCGACGGATCATAGTAGACCGTCACTTCCATGCCCTCGGGGTAGCACTTCAGCGCTTCGGTAACCCCGGCATTACCGGTATCGGTTCCGAAGCTGAGGCGATTGCCATGAAATTTGGCCCGCCCGACATTGAAGGCATAGGTGACGGCGGCGAAGTTCCGGATCTCGCTGTTCTCGACCATGTTTTCGCCGATGGGGGATTTTCTGATCAGCCGCGCCTCGGCCTGCGACGAGACGATGCGCCCGACGGTGGCCTGCCAGTGCCTGGCCGCGGCGACCTTTTGCCATTTGACGGCAGCGGCGAGCAGGATGGCGGCGTCGATGGCCAGTGCGAACCAGAGCAGCAGTTCCATTATTGCGGCCCCTCCCGGTACGGCAGGAGATCCCGGGCAACGCGGATACCCGTATCATCCATGGGCAGGGCGCCTTCGGCCCTGTCTGCGACCTGCAGTTCCCGGGCCGCCGACGCCCAGCCGCCGCCACGCATGGCATGGCTGCGGCAATCGTCGAGCATCCAGGCCGAGCCATCAGCCGGGGCATCCTGGTAACCCCGGCCCGTCGCCAGCATGGCCGAGCAGTCCACCAACCATTCGTAGACATTGCCCTGCATGTCGTACAATCCAAACGGATTGGCGGCAAAGCTGCCGACAGGCGCCGTAAAGACATACCCGTCGCTGCAGGCGAAATCGTGGATGTCGGTGATGACGTCAGGACGCTCGGCTGAATATTGCATGGTCTTGTCGGCGCCATTGCCATAAAGGCAGATATCGCTGGTATCGGCGCCGAAAGCATAGGGCGTCGTCGTACCACCGCGCGCCGCATATTCCCACTCCGCCTCGGTGAGCAGGCGATAGGGTTTGCCCGTCACCTGGGCGAGCCAGGCCACATAGGCCTCTGCATCATTCCAGGTCACGCAGGTGACAGGGTGCGCCGGGGTTTGCGGAAAACCCGGATCGCGCCAGGAAAGCTCTTCGCGCCGCTCTATATAGCCGTTGTACACGTCCTCCACGACGGAGCATCCCGGCTCGGAGGAATGCCCGGTTGCCTCGATGAAGGCCTCGTATTGCGCGACGCTGACCTCAGTGCTGGACACCGCGAAACGCGCCGCGATGCGAACGTCATGGAGCGGTTGGGCGAATACATTCGCCTCCGAACCCATCACAAACGTGCCCGCCGGCACGACCACCATTTCGGGGCAGCCCTCGCATTCGCTGAAGGAATCGCCCGTCTCCAGCCCCTGCTCCTGTTCGAGCGACAGCACCGCCGGAGCGGCCGCGACCGGGGCAGCGCACAGGATCGTCAGCGCGATATAGGCGGCGAAAAAGCGGTGCATCAACAGTGAAACCTCCACCCGGGCAAGCCCGGTCCGCGCCACCATAGACAGCGGCTTCCATTGTGGCTTGGCCTGCAGCGAAGCGGGCTTTGGCCTGATGCGAAGCCGGGCCGCCGCGCCGCATTTCGCATCGGGACATGCCGGGTTTCGCTCCAGTCCAAGCCCCGGCCGAAGCCGGTCGGTACAATGATCAGGTCACTTGAAAACCCAAGGAATTCCCGATGCTTCGTTTCGCCCTGACTTTCGTATTGCCGTGCGCCCTTGCCACCGCCGCCCTTGCCGCCGAGCCGATCGGCATTGCCGCCTGCGACGACTTCCTGACCAAGTACGAGATGTGTGTGACCGACAAGATTCCCGCTGCCCAGCAGGACGCCTTCAAGGGGCAGATCGAGCAGTTGCGGTCAGGCTGGATTTCGCTCGCCGCCAATCCGCAGACCAAGCCGACGCTGGAGGCGGCCTGCGTCACCTCCGCCGAGCAGATGAAGACGGCCGTCGCCGCATTCGGCTGCGCATTCTGATCGGATGGCAATGATGCGCGCGGCCCTGTGGGGTGCGGTGATGCTCCTGCCCATCGCCACGGCGGCCGACGACACTGTGCCGGCGCGCCTCGATTGCCTGTTCAAGCCTTATGTCGGGGGACAGTTGGTCTCGGGCGAAATCATTGCGCCCGAGACCTTCGTGCAGACCCCAGTGCCCATCAGCTTCGCCGTCACGGATACCGCCACCGGCGCCGCGACCATGACATCTACCGACCAGACCGTGCCGGCCCGGCTCGAAATTCTGGAGCCAGTCCTTCGTTTCAGCTACGAATTTGCCGGCCTCAGCGCGGGCGCCGTCACCATATCCAGAACCTGGGAGAATGGCGGCTACCCCGCCGTCCGGTCCGATCAAGGCTGGTATGACGGCGTGCTGTCCACCGGCTATAGCAGCGGCCTGTGCCAAGCGCCCGACTGACACTCCTTCATCCCCTACCCGCCCCTCTATCGGGACGCGTGACCAGCGCCGCCACCGATGCTATCCTCCGCCCCGACCAACGACTGCGGCGATCCGGATCACATTCGAATAGCGTGGGAGTTATCATGGATATCGAGCGGTCGGGGCCATCGCCCCTGATGCGGTTTTCCAGCGCCAACCTGCCGGAGATCGAGCGCAACACGGTTTTGCGCGAGGTGTTCGGGCGCGGCATCTGCAACATGGAGCTCATCCCCCTCACCGAGGCCCCGGTGGTTGATGCCGAATTGCGGGCCATGCCCGGCCTCAATGTGATGTGGGGCCATAATTCGCCGCATCGGATGGAGATCGACCCGACGCGCTACGGCGGCAGCGACACATTCATGATGAGCCTGTTCGACAATGACCTGCATGTCAGGCATCGGGCCGGCGAAGACGACATCACGCCCGGTTCGGCCCTGATCGTCTCGACCGAGCAGGCGCTGGCCGCCGAATGCGCATCGGCCTGCCGCCATGTCACGCTGCGGCTCGATTACGCCCGGCTCGCCCATCTCGTCTCCAATGCCGGCGACTTCCAGATGCGCATGCTGCCGGCAGATCGTGGCGTGCTGCAATTGCTGCGCGGCTATCTCGACCTGCTGCGGTACACCGACGAACCGCTGTCGGCGCAGGCCGAACATGCCATTGTCAGCCACATCTACGATCTGGTCGCGGTGGCCATGGGCCCCGGCCGCGACGTTGCCGAGATCGTGCGCGGCCGTGGCGTCCAGGCCGCCCGCCTCAATACGATCCGCCAGCACGTCCTGGCCAATCTCGGCGATCACCGCCTGTCGGTGCAGCAGGTCGCCACCCAGCAGGGTGTGACCACCCGCTATGTGCAGATGCTCTTTGAAAGCGAGGGCACGACCTTCTCGGAATTCGTACTGCGCGAACGGCTGGCCTGGACCATGCGCACCCTGTGCGACCCCGCCGCCCTTGGCCGCTCGATCAGCACGATCGCGCTCGATGCCGGCTTCGGCGACCTGTCCTACTTCAACCGCGTGTTCCGGCGCACCTTCGGCGAAACCCCCTCGGATGTGCGGGCCAGGACAATTCACGCCGCGCGCCACTGACGGCACCATTTCGCCGGAAGACAGACCGGGCTTCGCCCCAGTCCAAGCGCAACATCCACGCCTGCCCTATCCTGACGCTGTCACACGGCACCCGGCTGGCCGCATACCAGCGGCTGGCCTTCGCTGCGCGTGAAAAGGGGGACCGGCGTGTCCACATCGTCGAAGCGTGAGGCCGAAGCCATCCTCGCCCGGTTTCCCGGGCCGGTGCTGCTCCATTTCAACCGCCGGCGGATCCTGATCATGCTGGCCGTCTATCTCGGTGCCCTGGCCCTGATGATCTGGCTGCTATCCTCTGACTATGCGCGGGTCCGCGGCTACATGTCGGGCGGGAAAGACATGATGCTGGTGATCATCTCGCTGCTGTTCTGGGGCATGCTGGCCATGCGGGCCATCCTGATGCTGGTATTCCCGGATGCGGCGAGCCTGAAGCTCCATGCCGAGGGCTTCGAAATCGGCCATGTCTTCCACCGCATCCGCCTGTCCTGGCAGGAGGTGAGCGAGTTCGCCCTGATGAAGCGGTCTCTCCTGCCCTTCCGATATGGCGGCCGGGTCGAACAGGTGCTGTATGAAAATCCGGGCGCCGTCGACAAACAGGGCAAGCCGCAGGCTCCCCAGGTCCTGCCAGACCTCTATGGCAATCCCAGGCTCAGCCGGCAGGAACTGGTCCGGCTGCTCAACGAATGGCGCCGCCGAGCTCTCGCAGAAAAAGCCGCGTCATCGCCCTACCCCGACCGCCCGTCTGCCAGCCGGGTTCCGGCGACCGGCAAAGCCCGCCGCTGAGGCGCATCCGGCCCCATTAAATGTGGGCCAGGCGGTTGCCAGGCCGGCAGAGTCCCAACATCATTGCCCTGCCCCGCTCGTCCCGAGACGGGCTATGGCGCCGCGTCTCCCTTCCCGTTCGCGACAGCTGCGACTCTGCGAAATTTCGCATCTATAGCTCCAATGTTTCGACTTTTGGAACAGACGGAAATTTGGGAAGGCTACGCCGAAGTGTTAGGGAGGAACCAATGCATTTCTTGAAAGCCATCACGCTTGCGGCCCTGCTGGGCACGGCTGTCGTCAACCCGGCGCTTGCCGGCAAGTCGGATGATACGCTGCGCGTCGCCTTCGTGGAGGAAATCCTCGAACTCGACTACAACTACACGACCAAGCGCGAATACATCATCATCGCGGACCTGATCGACGAGAACCTCTTCGAGATCAATCCCGAGACCAACGCCTTCGAACCGGCCGTCGCGACCGGATACGAATATATCGATCCGCTCACCATCGAGGTGAAGCTGCGCGACGACGTCACCTTCCACAATGGCCAGAAGCTGACCGCCCGCGACGTGGCCTATACCTATAACTGGATCATCGATCCGGAAAGCGAGAGCCATCCCGGGCCGGGCCATGCCACATGGCTCAAATCGGCGGAAGTGGTGGACGATTACACCGTCCGCTTCCACCTGCTCAACGATTACCCGCTGGCCATCCGCGACCTTGCCACGCGCGTCAGCATCCGGCCGGAAAACACCTATCACGTGGACGGCAAGGTCGTGCGCAACGCCGCCGCTTTGGAGCCGGTCGGCCTCGGCCCCTATCGCGTGGCCAGCTTCAAGCCGGGCCAGGAACTCGTGCTGGAGCGTTATGACGGCTACTACTCCAACAGCCCCAAGGGCGACGTGCCGATAGAAAACATCGTCATCCGCACCATTCCCGATATCGGAACCCAGCAGGCCGAGCTGATGAGCGGCGGCATCGACTGGATGTACAATGTGCCGCTGGACGTGGCCCAGAGCGTCCAGGGCCTGCCCATGGTCGAGCACCTCTCCGGCCCCGACCTGCGCGTATCCTTCATCGTGCTCGATGCCGCCGGCTATACCGATCCGGATGGCCCGCTGACCAACCGCCAGGTGCGCCAGGCGATGAACCATGCGGTCAACAAGGCCGACATCGCCCAGTATCTGGTCGGCGGAACGGCCGAGCCCATCCATACGCCGTGCCATCCGGCACAGTTCGGCTGCGACACCAGCATCCAGGATTATCCGTACGATCCCGAACTCGGTCGCCAAATGCTGGCCGAGGCCGGCTATCCCGATGGCTTCCCGCTCGATCTGTGGGCCTATCGCGAACGGCCCATGGCCGAGGCGGTGGCCGCCGATCTCGAAAAGATCGGCATCGACGTCAACCTGCGCTATGTGCAGCTGGCCTCGCTCGATCAGGCCCGTGCCAACCAGGAAATCCCGGCCTATATCGGCACCTGGGGCTCGGGGGGCACGGCCGATACGGCGCTGATCGCCAATATCCACTTCAACGCCACGACCGACCGCAACCTGTCGGGCGACGAAAAGCTCACCGAGCTGGTGCTTGCCGCCGAAGCCACCAGCGACCAGGACGAGCGCCGCCGCCTCTATACCGAGGCCCTGACCATCATCGCCGATGAAGCCTATTGGGTTCCGCTGGTGACCTATTCGGTCAACTATCTGGTCAATTCGGAACTGAACTTCCCGCTCAATGCGGATGGTCTGCCCCGCCTCTATTCGGCAAGCTGGAAATAGGCGAGTTCCAAACATCGAGCCGGCCTGGTGCCGGCTCGAACAAGGATTGATGCTATGCTCAAATACATCCTGCAGCGGGCAGCGCTGGCGCTTGCCGTGGCGCTTGTCGTCTCCTTCGCCACGTTCATGTTGCTCAACTATGCGACGGACCCGGCCTCGGCCCTGGCCGGTGAGGATGCCACCCCCGAGATCGTCGAGCAGATCCGGCAGACCTATGGCTTCGACCGGCCGGTCTTCGTCCGCTATTTCGAATGGCTGGGCGGTGTCGCCCGCGGCGATTTCGGCGAGAGCTATTACTGGAACAAGGATGTGGCCTCGCTGGTGCTCGAGCGGGCGCCGGTGACCATAGCCCTGGCCCTGTCGGCGCTCATGGTCACCATCGTCATCGCCATTCCGCTGGGGGCCATTGCCGCGCTGCGGCCCAATTCCTGGGCCGACCGCCTGGCCCTCACCTTCGCCGTTTCGGCCCAGGCCATTCCCAGTTTCTGGCTGGGCCTGATGCTGATCATCCTGCTCGGGGTCATGATCCCCATCCTGCCGATTTCGGGCGACAGCTCCTGGCAGCATTTCGTCATGCCGGCCTTCGTGCTGGGGGCCAGTTCGGTCCCTGCCGTGATGCGGCTGACCCGCACCGGGCTGATCGAGGTCATGGAATCCGACTATATCCGCACCGCCCGCTCCAAGGGCTATCGCGGCTTTGCCCTGCTCCGGCGCCACGCCATGCGCAATGCGCTGCTGCCTGTGGTGAGCGTATTGGCCGTGCAGCTCGGCCAGAAATTCGGCGGCTCGGTGATCACCGAAAGCGTCTTCGCCATCAATGGCCTGGGCCGGCTGGCGCTGCAGTCGATCCTGGGCTCCGACATCCCGACGGTGCAGATGCTGATCTTCATCTTCGCCCTCATCTTCGTGCTCATGAATCTGCTGGCCGACCTGCTCAATGCAGCGCTCGATCCGAGGATCCGCATCACATGACCATCTCCTCACAAGCCGACCTGCCCGCCGCCTCGGAAGCGAAAACCCCCACGCCGCGCGCGCTGATGCTGCGCCGGGCCTTTGAACACAAGGGCTTCATTGCCGGCGTGGTCATCGTCGGCGCGCTCATTCTCGTTGCCCTGCTGGCCCCGTGGCTGGCGCCGCACGATCCCTTCGCGCAATCCCTGCCCCACCGGCTGCTGCCGCCCGTCTGGGCCGAAGGCGGCAACTGGGATTATCTGCTGGGCACCGACCAGGTGGGCCGCGACTATCTCAGCCGGCTCATCTATGGCGCGCGGGTATCGCTGACCATCGGCTTCGGCGCCGCGCTGATCGGCATGATGATCGGCGTCACGCTGGGCGTCTGCGCCGGCTATTTCGGCGGCTGGGTCGACCATTCGGTCAGTTTCCTGCTGACGGCCCAGCTCGCTTTGCCCGGCCTGCTGCTAGCCATGGCGCTGGTGTTCATCATCGGCCCGTCGGTCTGGGTGGTGATCGGCATAATCGGGGTGCTGCACTGGACCTATTTCCTCGTGGTCACGCGCTCGGCGACGCAGCGGCTGAAGTCGCAGGATTTCGTGGCCGCCGCCAAGGCGATGGGCGCCACGCGCTGGCAGATCCTGCGCACCGAAATCCTGCCCAATCTCTCCAGCCAGATCATCGTCATCTTCACCTTCGAGCTGGGCATTTCGATCCTGGCCGAATCCTCGCTGTCCTTCCTGGGCGTCGGCATCCAGCCGCCCACTCCGTCCTGGGGCCTGATGATCGCCGAGGGCAAGCAGGCCCTGTTCTACCGGCCCTGGCTGGTCATTCTGCCCGGCGTGTCGCTGTTCCTGCTGGTGATCGGCGCCAACCTGCTGGGTGATGGCTTGCGTGACATCACCTCGCCGCAGGGGAGGAACTGAGCATGCTCGACAAACGCACCATCCTCAGCGTCGATGACCTCGAAGTCGTCCTCCACACCGCGGTCGGCGACCTCAAGGCCGTGCGGGGCACCAGCTTCGATCTCAAGGCCGGCGAGGCCATCGGCATTGTCGGGGAATCGGGCTCGGGCAAGTCCATGACCGCCCTCGCCTTGATGCGGCTGCTGCCGCGCGTCGCGCAGTTGCGGGCCAATGCCATCGCGCTGGACGGCGTGGCCATCGATACCGCCAATGATCGGGAATTCGCCCATTCCATCGCCGGGCAGAAGATTTCCATGATCTTCCAGGAGCCGATGACATCGCTCAATCCGGTCTATTCTATCGGCCGGCAGTTGACCGAGGCCGCCGTGCAGTTCGCCGGCCTCTCGCCGAAGGCTGCACGAGCCCGGGCCATCGAACTGCTGGAGCGTGTGGGCATACCCGACCCCGTCGGCCGGCTCGAACAATATCCGCACCAACTGTCCGGCGGCCAGCGCCAGCGCGTGATGATCGCCATGGCGCTGATGAACGAACCTGAACTGATCATCGCCGACGAGCCGACCACGGCGCTCGACGTCACGGTGCAGGCCCAGATCATGGAGCTGCTGGCCGAACTCCGCCGCGAATTCGGCATGGCCATGATCCTCATCACCCATGACCTGGCCGTGGTCGCCTCGACTGTCGACAAGGTGGCGGTGATGTATGGCGGCGAGATCGTCGAAAAAGGGCCGTGCCATGAGGTGCTGACCAATCCCATGCACCCCTATACGCGCGGCCTGCTGGCCTGCGTGCCCAAGATGGACGGCACGCCCCGCCGGCTGGGCGCCATTCCCGGCATCGTGCCGGCGCTGCTCGGTGAGGTCGATTTCTGCGTCTTTTCCTCGCGCTGCGCCCATGTCCGCGACATCTGCCGCACGCAGCGCCCTCCGCTGCAAGGCGACGGCGCACGCAGCTATAGCTGCATCCTCACCCCCGCCGAGATCGCCACCCTGCCCCCGGCGCAACCAACCGAGGAAATGTCCCCGCCCATGGTGACGACAGGGCCGGCGCTGATCGAGGCTCAGGGCATCCATAAATTCTACCGCGTGAAAAAGACCCTGTTCGGCCAGACCAAGACCCTGCACGCCGTCAATGACGTGTCGCTGCAGATCCGCCGCGGCGAAACCTTCGCGCTGGTCGGTGAATCCGGATCGGGCAAGACCACCCTGGCCAAAATCCTGCTCGGCCTCAGCCCCGCCGATGGCGGTGCTGTGCTGCTCGATGGCGAGGCGGTCAACGCCATGGATGGCCGCAAGCGCGCGCGGCTGATGCAGCCGATCTTCCAGGACCCCTATTCCTCGCTCAATCCGCGCCACACCATCGCGCAGATCATCGCCCGGCCGCTCGACGTGCATCGCATCGGCGACGCCGCTTCGCGCAAACAGGCGGTGCTTGATGTCATGGACCGCGTCGGCCTGCCCGAGCGTGTGCTGCACAATTACCCCAGCCAGATGTCGGGTGGGCAGCGCCAGCGCGTGGCCATTGCCCGCGCCCTCATCATGAAGCCGGCTCTGCTGGTTTGCGACGAGCCCACTTCGGCGCTCGACGTGTCGGTGCAGGCGCAGATTCTCAACCTGCTGGCCGACCTGCAGCAAGACCTGGGCCTCACCTACCTGCTCATCACCCACAATATCGCCGTCGTGCATCAGGTCGCTTCGCGGATCGCCGTGATGCATCAGGGAAGGATCGTCGAAATGGGCGAGGCGCGCAAAATCCTGCGCGCGCCGGAGCATGATTACACCCGGCTCCTCCTCTCCTCGGTGCCTGAACTGGCCACTGCCGGGAGCGACAGGAAGTGAGTGCCGGCGAAACCATGATCACCCCGCAGACCGTCTTCTCCCGCGCCAATCTCTGGCAGACCTGGCTCGATGTGGAAGCGGCCATGGCGCTGGCCCAGGCCGAAATCGGCATGATCCCGCAATGGGCCGCCGACGAGATCGCGAGCAAGGCGCGGCTGGACAATTTCGACACGGCCGAACTCGAACTCTCGGTGGCCGAAACCATGGCGCCCATCGTTTCGCTGGTGCGGGCGCTGTCCGATATCTGCGGCGAGGCCGGCCGGTTCGTGCATTGGGGCGGCACGACGCAGAACATCATGTCGACAGGAAGACTGCTGCTGGTCCGCCGCTCCCACCGCGCCATGCTCAATGCGCTGGCCCGCGCCATCGACCGGCTCGGCGCCCTGGCCGACCAGCATGCCGAAACCGTCATGGTAGGCCGCACCAACCACCGGCAGGCCCTGCCCATCACCTTCGGCTTCAAGGTGGCCGGCTGGATAGAGGAACTGGCACGCCAGAACGAGCGGTTCCTCTCGACCGAAAAACGCGTCTTCGCGCTGCATTTTGGCGGCGCCATCGGCGCCATGCACTCCTTCGAGGGCAAGGGCGAAGCCCTCAACGCCGCCATTGCCCGCCGCCTCAACCTGACCCCGGTGCTGGTGCCCGATCGCGCCTCGCTCGATGGCCAGGCCGAATATGTGGCGAGCCTGGCTCTGTTCGGCATGAGTGTCGGCCGCATCGGCTCGGAGCTCTACCGCCTCATGGCCGACGAGATCGACGAAATCGGCGAAACGCTCGGCATGGAAGTGGTCGGCAGCTCCACCATGCCGCACAAGGTCAATCCCAAGCATGTCGTGCATCTGGTGTCGGCGGCCGCCCATCTGCGCTCCAAGGTTACCCCGGCCCTCGAAGCCGGCATGCCGGCGCATGAGGGCGACGCATCGAGCAACCAGTTGATGTCGAGCACGATAGAAAGCGCCTCGGCACTGGCATGGGAGCTGGCCGAGCGCTTGGAAAACACGCTCGCCAATATCGATGTCCGCACTGACAGCATGGCGCGGAACCTGCAGCTCAACGCCAATGTCATCGCCAGCGAAAACCTGATGATGATCCTCGCCCGCAAGATCGGCCGCACCACCGCGCATGATCTGGTGCACCATGCCGTGCTGCATAGCGACGATGGCGCCGCCGGCCTTGCCGATACCCTGCTGGAAGACAGCCAGGTCAGCGCCGCGATGAGCCGGGCCGAAATGGAAGCGGCTCTTGTGCCGGCGCATTATCTGGGCGACAGCATAGCGATTGCGCGCAAGGCTGCCTCGCTGGCTGCCGCAACCGCCACCGCGATGCGATCCCGATCGGAGGCCTGGCCCGCACGATGACAAGCGCCGCCGCATGACGAGCTATCATTCCTTCGACCCGGCGCAGGGTCACGGGCTGCCGCATGATCCGATCAAGGCCATCGTGGGGCCCCGCCCCATCGGCTGGATTTCCTCGCTGGATAGCGCCGGCACGGCAAACCTGGCGCCCTATAGCTATTTCAACATGTTCAGCCACCAGCCACCGATCCTGATCTTCGGCAGCGAGGGTCGCAAGGACACCGTGCGCAATATCGAACAGACCGGCGAATTCGTCTTCAACCTGGCGACGCGGGATCTGGCCGAGGCCGTCAACCAGACATCGGCGGTCCTGCCGCCCCATATCGATGAATTCGAGCTGGCGGGACTCGCCAAGCTGCCCTCGGACAAGGTGGCGCCGCCGCGGGTCGCCGGCGTGGCCGCGGCCATGGAATGCCGCCTGGTGCAGGTGCAACAGCTCACCGACCTGGCCGGTGCGCCGGTCGATACCCATCTGGTTATCGGGCAGGTCGTGCAGGTTCACATCAATCAGGCCTGCCTGGTCGATGGCCTGTTCGACATCACCCGCGCCCGGACCATCGCCCGTTGTGGCTATCGCGGTGACTATGTCGAGGCCGGCGAGACATTTGAAATGATCCGGCCGGGACGCTAGGACTGACGCGGTCTGCGGGGAGGTTGCCCGGTGAATTTGCGCTCGCTCAGGATTTTCCGCCGCGTGGTGACGACGGGCTCGCTCGCCCAGGCCTCCCAGGATCTCAACATATCGCCCTCCGCCGCCAGCCGCCTGCTGTCGCTGCTCGAGGCCGAACTCAAGCTCAACCTGTTCTCCCGCTCCAAGCGCCGGCTCGAACTGACCGAGGAAGGCGACCGCTTCTACCGGCAGACCGAGCATATCCTGCGCGGTCTCGACGAGATGGAGCTCATCGCCGCCGAAATCCGTGCCCAGACCAATGAATTGCTGAGCCTGGTGACCGCGGCGCCGCTGGCCATGGGGTTGATTTCGCCCTCGCTTGTCCTCATGCAGCAGCGCGACGAGGCCTTTGACTGCGTGATCAATGTAGAAACGCGGTTCGATCTGGAAAGCAAGGTCGCCGCGCGTGCCTATAATGTGGGCGTGATCTCCCTGCCCATCGAGAATGGCATTCTCGACCTCACCATCGAGCCCTTTCTCGAAACCCGCCTCGGCGTGCTGATGCGCACCGATCATGCACTGGCGCAGCAGGCCGATATCACCCTCGACGACCTGGCCCGCTACCCCATCGTGGCCCTGACCAAGGGGCCAGCGCTGGCGCGAACGGCTGGACGACATCTTCTCGGCCTCCGGCCTGACGCCGGAGATCCGCGTGGAAACGACATCGACGCCGGTGGTCAAGAACCTCGTCCGCGATGGCGCCGGCCTCACCGTAGTGGACTGCATCTGCGGCCGGATCGCCGATGACGAACCGCTGGTGCTCAAGCCCCTGGCCATCGAAAAGTGGATCACCTACGCCACGATCCACCCCAATGGCCCGAGGCCAGCCCGCAGCGGCCGGTTCATCGAAGCCATGCGCGACTTCATCCGCGCCGAAATGGGTCGCAGCCAGGCCAGAGACATGCTGCGTCTTATCTAGCCACTCAATCCCCCAGGACCAGCTCGATAACCGGCACCACCACGTCCGGTTTGATAACCGGCAGCTCCAGGGTGAGGATGCCGTCACCCACCGCGACACCCGTATTGGTTTCCACTGCCTCATCCGGGTCGAGCCAGCGGATCTCGCTGGCATCGTGCAGGAACTGGGCATATTTCACCCTTCCCGCCAATCCCTCGATATGGATATGGCGGAAAGGCCAGGTCTGCACATGCAGGTAGAGCCGATTGTCCTTCTGGGTGAAGCGGTAGCCATTGGGCGCCACATGGGCCGAAGCACCGGCGCCATAAATGGCGCGGCCATTCATGTCCAGCCATCGGCCATAGACCTGCAGTGCCTCGACGGCACGGGCATCGAACAGGCCGCGCCCGGTCGGCCCGACATTCATCAGCAGGTTGCCGCCCAGCGCCACTGTATCGACCAGCAGGTTGATGAGCTGGCCTGCATCCTTCCAGGTGCTTTCGTCGCGGTGATAGCCCCAGGACCCGCTGAAGGTGTGACACACTTCCCACCGCACCGGCTTGCCGCTCGCCGTCGGCGCCACGCGCGGCGTATATTGCTCCGGCGTCGCCAGGTCCTTGGGGAAATTGCCGTCGGTCGGCAGGTCGAGGCGGTCGCCGACGATGATGTCTGGCTGCAGGCGCCGCACCAGGCCGATCAGTTCCTCGCTCTCCCAATCGGCGCGGCCCTTGCCCGCCATGCCGCGATAGTCGCGGTCGGGATAACTGAAATCGAACCAGATAACGGAAATCTCGCCGAAATCGCTCAGCAGTTCGGTGACCTGATTGCGCATGTATTCGGCATATTTCCGCACATCGCGCGACTTGTTCAGCGCCAGCGCAGCGGGGTGGTTGCGAAGCGGGTGGATGCCGTCGATGGGAAATTCGGGATGATGCCAGTCGAGCAGCGAATAGTAGAATCCCACCTTGAGCCCCTCGGCGCGGAAGGCCTCTACGAAGGGTTTCAGCAGGTCCTTGCCATAGGGCGTGTTGGTCGCCTTGTAGTCGGTGAACTTGCTGTCCCACAGGCAGAAGCCTTCATGGTGCTTGGCCGTCAGCACCACATATTTCATCCCCGCCTGCCGGGCATGCCGCGCCCATTGCCGCGGATCGTACAGGTCCGGGTCGAAACGCTCGAAATAGCGGACATAGTCCTCGGGCGCGATTTCCTCATGGTTCTGCACCCATTCATGCCGCGCCGCCAACGCGTAGAGCCCGAAATGGATGAACATGCCGAAGCGGTCCTGCGTGAACCAGGCCTTGCCCTCGCTATCGCCAATATTCACCACATCGTCCTCCCGAACTCGAACCGCCCCGAAGCCTAGAGTCTTTCCCATTTCGGCGAAAGCATCGGTACAGAGGGGGCGGATGCTGCAAGTTCAGCAAGCGCGGCCCACCCCCACCCTTGATCCCTCCCCATCTAGGGGAGGGAGACGATGAACACCGGCATTGGAGCTGGCGCCTCCCTCCCCTAGATGGGGAGGGATTGAGGGTGGGGTGGAGCCACACACACCGATACAGGCCGGACAACTACCGCGCCGGCTCCGCCAACACCTCTATCCAGCCGCCCTGCCGCAATGCCTGCAGCCGGGCCGCTGCCAGGCTTGCATCGGCGTCCAGCAGGCGCACCTCCTGCCCAGCCAGCCGGTGCCGGATTTCGGCGAGAATGGCCGGGTGCAGCGCCAGCACGCCGCCGATAAAGCCCACGGGCCGCGCGCCCGCCCGTGCGATCAGGGCACCGGCCAAAGCCGCCAGTTCACCGCCCGCTTCGCGCAGGATAGTTTCCGCCACGCCATCACCCTCGGCGGCAGCCTTGGCCACGGCCACGGCCAGCGTGCCGATGCGGCCACGATCCCCGGCATAGATGAATTGGCGGATATCGCTCCAGTCCCGGCCACCGACAGCCGCGAACAGATGATCGGCCAGCCGGCGCACGCTGTCGAAAGAGCCGGTATGGTCGAGCGCCCGGTACATCCGGTCGAGCGCCTGCAAGGCGATCCAACTGCCCGACCCGGCATCGTCGATCAATATGCCGCGCCCGCCGACGCGAACCAGAGCGCCATCCTTGTCGATATGGATGCCGATCGAGCCGGTGCCGGCCGAAACCAGATGCCCCTCGCCCGGCGCGAAATTGGCCATATAGGCCAAAGCCACATCGTCGATGACGATGGTTTTGTCCGGCGCCACGCCGAATGCGTCACCCAGCAGAGCCTTCACCTCGCCGGACACCGCCGCGCCATAGCCGGTCAGCCCCGCCGTCACACTGACGAGGGCAAAACCCGCCGCCGCGACGTCCGTGGAGATAGCCGACAGCGCATTGCGCAGCTTGTCCTTCTCGGCCGGGTTGAACACATGCCCGGTGGCGCCTTGCGCCTTGCCGCGGGCCAGTTCCTGCCCATCATCGCCACAAAGCACCCAGCGGCTGGCTGTCCCCCCGATATCGAGCCCCATATGGGCGCTACGGCTCAAAGAGGCACACCCTGGGCAACGAACATGCGCGTGATCTCGCGGGGATTGGTGATCATGGTTCCGACAACGACCGCATGGGCGCCGGCCCCAAAGGCCTGCCGCACTAATGCCGGACTATTGTAGCGCCCTTCAGCTACCACGGGCACGCTCAATCTGCGCGCCAGCGTCTCAAGCAGTTTCAAATCCGGCTCGTCCGGCTTGGGCTGGGTCGCCTCGGTATAGCCCGACAGCGTCGTCGCCACATAGGTCGCGCCCCAGTCGGCCGCGGCCAGCCCCTCATCCACAGTGGAAATATCGGCGAAAACCTCCGCCCCCAATTCCTCGCGGATGCGCCGCACCAGCACTTTCGGATGCTCACCGTCCCGCGGCCGCTCGGTGCAATCGAGCGCCACGATATCAGCGCCCGCCGCCACAATGGCCTCGGCCGCCGCGAAATCGGGCGTGATATAAACCGGATAATCGTCCGAAAACACCTTGTGAATGCCAATGACCGGCAGCCCCGCCGCGATCACAGCCGCAATGTCTTCCGGCCCATTGGCCCGCAGGCCCACGGCCCCGCCATCGCGCGCCGCCAAAGCCATGGCGCCCATGAATTGCGGCCCATGCAAGGGATTATCTGCCCGCGCCTGGCAGGAGACGATGAGTCCGGATGGCAGTTTCACTTCACGGCCCCCGAGGTCATGCCGGCGATAAACTGCTTGGACAGCACGATATAGATCAGGATGATCGGCGCCGCCGAGAGCGTCAGCCCCGAGAACAGCACGCCCCAGTCGGTGGTATATTCGCCCATGAACGTCGTCAGCCCCTGCGGCAGGGTTTTGAGGTCATCGTTCTGGATGAAGACCAGCGGGAAGAAGAAGTCATTCCAGATCGGCACCACATTCTGGATGCCGGCAATCACCATGGCCGGCCGCACCAGCGGCAGCATGATGGCCCACATGATCCGCGCTTCGCTCGCCCCATCCATCCGCGCGGCGTCTTCCAGCTCGTTGGGCAGGGTGCGGATGAAGCCGGTCATGATGAAGACCGTCGTGGGCAGGCCCATGGCCGTATAGACGAAGATCAGGCTGAGCTGGTTGTTGAGGATGGAGAGGTCGCGCATCAGCATGAACAGCGGGATGATGGCGAGCTTGAGCGGTAGCGTCAGCCCCGCCAGGAAGAACATCAGGATAAAGGTCGAGCCGGTGAACTGGTAGCGCCCGATGGCATAGGCAGCCATGGTCCCCAGCGTCAGGATCAGCACCATGGAGGCGCCGGTCACCACGAAAGAATTGAGCAGGTAGCGCAGGAAATTGGTCTGCGTCCAGATCTTGAGGAAATTCCCGACATGGGTGAAATCGGGAATGGCAAACGGCGACTGGAAGATTTGCGGCGTGGTCTTGAAGGCCGAGAACACCATGATGACGATGGGCGCCAGCATGATGATGGTATTGGCGATCAGGATGATCTGCAGTAGCCCGTCGCGGCCCAACGTCCCCATGATGCCCCGGCGGTCGTAATAGGTATTGGCGGCGGCGCTCATAGCTGGATCTCCCGCGCCCGCAGCCGCGTGGTGATGACGCCGGCAATAACGGCAATGAACAGGAAGATCAACACGGCCAACGCGCTGCCGAGCCCGAAATCCTGCTGCCCCGAGGACACGTTGCCGAAGGCGGTGCGATAGAAATACAGCCCCAGCACGTCAGTCGAGCCGAAGGGCGAACCGTCGAGCCCGGCCATGATATAGGGCAGCTCGAACCAGTTGAACGCCCCCACGAACAGCAGCGTAAACACGATAGTGGCGCTGGGCGCCACGAGCGGCCAGACCACCTTTGTGATCTTGACCCATTCGCTCTCGGTTTCCATGCGCACGGCATCGAGGATTTCCCCCGGAATGCGCTGCATGCCGGCCAGGAAGACCAGTGTGGGGAAGCCCACCATGTGCCAGGCCTGCGCGATGATTAGCGACCACAGCGCCGTCCCGCCCTGCCCCAGCCATGGCTGCGCCATCCAGCCC
Organism: Devosia ginsengisoli; assembly: GCF_007859655.1. Classification (NCBI taxonomy): domain Bacteria; kingdom Pseudomonadati; phylum Pseudomonadota; class Alphaproteobacteria; order Hyphomicrobiales; family Devosiaceae; genus Devosia; species Devosia ginsengisoli. The sequence goes on along the minus strand of NZ_CP042304.1, from coordinate 704,840 downwards.
AAGCCAATGCCCTTGAGGCTGATATTGACTACGCCGAACAACGGGTGGAGGAACAGCTTGAAGAGATAAGCCACGATGATGGTGGAGAGCACCACCGGCAGGAACACGGCGACGCGATGAAAGCGCGCGCCCGGCAATTCCCGCCACAAGGCATAGGCCAGGATAAACCCCAGCCCGTTCTGCAGCACCATCAGCGCGAAGAACACGATGATGTTGTGCGAGAAGGCATTGATGGTCCAGCTCCGGTAGGGCTCGACGAACAGCACCGTCCAGAAATTGTCCAGCCCGACAAATTCGCCGCGCCGCAGGCCCTGCCAGTCGAAGAAGGCATAGGCGAAGGCCGAAACGATCGGATAGACGATGAACAAAGCCACGAAGACCAGTGGCGGCACGATGAGTATGGTGATCCACAGGCCGCGGCCGGTCATCCTGAGTTTGGGCATGGAGGGCTCGCTTGGCTCGGTTCACTTGGCCCCACCCCACCCTCGGTCCCTCCCCATCGAGGGGAGGGAGGCGCAGGCTGGGAGGCCGATGCTCATCGTCTCCCTCCCCCTTGTGGGGAGGGATCAAGGGTGGGGGTGGCCACACGCACGAAGCGTCGCATGGTCACCCTCAGGCAGTCAGGGTGGGGACAGGGCCCCCACCCAGGCGGAGGGAGAGCCGCCTTATTTCTTGAAGGGCTCGTACCAGGCGGCAAGGCCGGTCGTGAGCGCTTCACCGATGGCTGCCGGGGTGGTCTCACCCGAGAACAGCTTCTGCATTTCGCCCTGGATCAGCACCGAGCCGGAGGGCTCGCCATAGCGGAAATGCGCCAGCATCAGGTAGGGGATCGAGCTTTTGTTGAGGTCATTGACCTCTGACAGCAGCGGGTTGTCGAAGGTCACGCCCGGCACGGTCGAGATATTGCTCAGCGTATTGGCGAAGGCCTGGCCGAATTCCTGGCTGGCGAGATAGTTCAGGAACTTGATCGAGGCTTCCTTGTTGGCGCCGGCCGCATTGGCTGCATAGCCGCCGTCGAAATAGAGCCCGACCAGCTTGGCATCCTCGGCCGTCTTGCCCGGCGCGGCGAACACGCCCATTTCGATATCGGGGTTGAGGCCCTGGAAGGTCGCCATTTCATAGGAGCCGCCGATGAACATGCCGGCCATGCCCGAGGCAAACAACTGCTGGGCCGAGGGATAGTCGAGGCCGATGAAGCCATCGGGGAAGTATTCCGCGGCCACTTCGGCGATCGAGCCCAGCGCATCGGTGAAGCGCGGGTCGGTGAAGTCGGCCTCGCCGGCCATCAGCGCGTCATAGAAGTCCTGGCCCATCAGCGAGGAGCCCAGACCGAAGGTCACGGTCTCGTTCTGCCAGGCCGTTGCGGTGCCGTTGGCGAAGGGGATGACGCCGGCATCCTTGAGTTTCTGGCTCAGCGCCACCAGTTCGTCCCAGCTCTGCGGTTCAGCCAGGCCATTGGCGTCGAAAATCGCCTTGTTGTAGATAACGAGCTGCGTCTGGCTGGCAAAGGGCACGGCATAGAGCTTGCCATCGGCGCGGACCCGTTCGGCATCCAGCGCGGACGGAGCAAAATCGGCCAGAGCCGGCACGCTGTCGGTAGTCAGCTCCTCGAGATAACCGGCCGTCGCCACATTCTCCAACCCGCCATAGGCGCGGACCATCATCACGTCAGGCCCGGTGCCGCCGGCCAAAGCCGTGGCGAGGATGGTGTTGTAGTTCGCGGCCTCGAAGGTCTCGAACTTCACGGTGATGCCGGGATTGGCCGCCTCGAACGTATCGATGAACTGCTCATAGGCAGCGCGGTCTTCCTGGCGCCAGCTCCAGAAGGTCAGGTCCTGGGCCAAGGCCGGGGCGGCCACGGCCATCGCGGCCAGGGCAGCGCCGATGCGGATCATGTTGCTTTTCATTCTTCCCTCTCTGTTCGGTATGGACATGTTTCCTCCGGCCCTATGGGGCCAACCGCCGGCCATCCTCGGCGGAAAAGAAATGCGCAGCGCCCGGCGCGACGGTCATCGTCACCGGCGTATCGGGCTCGAAACCGTCATTGGGCCCAACCCGCGCGGCGAGCAGCGTGCCGTCGCTCAGGCGCACATAGACATAGGCGTTGTCGCCCAGATATTCGGTGTAGACGACCTGCCCGGCAAAGCCCTCGCCCCCCTGCCCGCGCGTCAGCAGCACGGCATCGGAACGCACGCCCAGCTTCATCGCGGCCGCATCGGGCAATGCCCCCGGCGCCAGCGATCCGCCACCATCTTTCATGCTCAGGCGATCGCCTTCGCGCGTCACATCGATCAGCGTCATGCGGGGCGAGCCGATAAAGCTGGCCACAAACGTATTGGCCGGCGTCTCGTAGAGTTCGCGGGGCGAGCCTACCTGTTCGATGCGCCCGGCATTCATCACCACGATCTTGTCGGCCAGCGTCATCGCCTCGACCTGGTCGTGGGTGACATAAATCATCGTGCCGCCGATCTGGCGGTGCAGCCGGGCGATTTCCAGCCGCACTTCCGAGCGCAAAGCCGCGTCGAGGTTGGACAGCGGTTCGTCGAGCAGGAACACCGCCGGCTTGCGCACCAAAGCGCGCCCGATGGCCACGCGCTGGCGCTGGCCGCCGGAGAGTTCGCGCGGCTTGCGCTGCAACAGCGGCTCGAGCCGCAGCATGCGCGCCGCCTCGGCAATGCGCGCCTCGACCTCGTCCTTGGAAAGGCCCATCAGCCGGGCGCCGAAGGCCATGTTTTCGTAGACGTCCATATGCGGATAGAGCGCATAGGACTGGAACACCATGGCGATGCCGCGCTTGGAGGGCGCCACGTCATTCATGCGCTGTCCGTTGAGGAAGAATTCGCCATCGGTAATCGGGTCGAGCCCGGCGATCAGCCGCAACAGGGTGGACTTGCCGCAACCGGACGGTCCGACAAACACCACGAATTCCCGATCCCCGATTTCGAGATCGATCCCGTGCAGCACCGCGGTTTCCCGAAAGCGCTTCTTGATGCCGTGGAGAGACAGTTGAGCCAAGTTTCCTCCTCCGGGGTCCCGCGACAGCGCGGCCGCTCCCGTGCCGGCACCACGCCCACGCGAATGCCGACATTGGAATACTGAATTCCAAAAATGGTCTATGTCAAGAATAGAATATTACAAACTCGTCATCTGCAGCAGATCCGATGCGTGTGACACCCCCACCCTCACTCCCTCCCCACAAGGGGGGAGGGAAGCCGTCCAGTGACAGGAAAAATGTCCGGGATAATCTTTGACGGTCGATCTGGCGCCTCCCTCCCCCTCGATGGGGAGGGACCGAGGGTGGGGTGGGGCTACGCGCACAAGGCAGAGGACTCTCCCTACCCCCGCGCCTTCAGCACGGTCACGGCCGTCTCGCTATTGTGGATATAGTCGTGGGAATCGGCCTGGCGGCGGATGAGCAGGATGAACAGCATGTCCATCAGCATCAGTTGCGCATCGCGCGAGGTGATGGCCGAGGAGCGCACCCTTTCCTCGTCGGCTACGGTAAACAGGTGGATATCGGCCAGGTCCAGCAGTGGATTGGGATGCAGCCCGGTCATCGAGATAACGGTAGCCCCCCGCTTCTTGGCCACTTCGGCAATGCGCAAAGGCTCCAGGCTCCGCCCCGAATGCGACAAAGCCAGCAGCACATCGGCCTCGTTGAGCGCCGAAGCGTTGGAAATCTGGATATGGCTGTCGCTGTCGATCAGCGCCGTCCGCCCCAGTTTCAGCAGCTTGTAGGAAAAGTCCTTGGCCACCAGCGAGGAGGCGCCCACCCCGGCCAGTTGCACCTTGCGCGCATTCACCAGCGCGTCCAGCGCCAGATCGATCGTGTGTTCATTATTGGCGGCCAGCGTTTCGCGCATGGAGAGCAGCTTGCTGCCGATCAGCTTCTGCAGGATGGTCACATAGCTGTCGCTGGCGTCGATCGTGCCGTGGATCACCCCGCCCGGCGCGTGCCATTCCAGCGCCTTGGCCTTGTTCACCGCCAGCTTGAGTTGCTGGTAGCCGCCATAGCCCAGCTTCTGGCTGAACTTGACCACGCTGGATTGGCTGCGCCCGGTCGCCGCAGCCAGGGCCGCCGAGGACATGGCCAGCATTTCGTTGGGATTGTCGATGATGAACTGGGCGATCTGCCGGTCGGCCGCTGTCAGGGAATCGAGTTGCGCGCTGAGCGCTTTGAGTATCGACATGCCATTTCCCTTGTGAGGCGAACCGGACGGGCCAGCAGCACTAGGGCCGATGGCCGACCGATTGCAATGGGCTTGCTTTCGTCGTCGTCCCGCATTGTGCACAGGCCGCGCCATTTAGGAATACAATATTCCACACTTCGTTGACACTTGGAATAATCGCTCCTAGCATCCCGACCGGATTTGACGCGAGGATACGATGGCAAAAAGCGTTCTGATGGCCGAGCTGGGACAACTGGTTTCGGAAGCCAGAAACCCGGCCACGATGCAGATCGACCTCATGTCGACCAGCCAGATACTGACAGCCATGAATGACGAGGACGCCAAGGTTGCCGGCGCCGTCCAGCAGGTGCTGCCCCATATCGCCGCCGCCGTCGACAAGATCGTCGATGCCTTCAAGGCCGGCGGCAGGCTGATCTATATGGGTGCCGGCACCAGTGGCAGGCTCGGCGTACTCGACGCCTCCGAATGCCCGCCCACTTTCGGCGTGCCCGAAGAGATGGTGGTGGGGCTGATTGCCGGTGGCGATCATGCGCTGCGCCATCCGATCGAAGGCGCCGAGGATGACCGCAACGAGGGTCGCCGCGACCTGGAGCGCGTCAATCTGGCAGCCCGCGATGTCGTGGTCGGCATCGCCGTCAGCGGCCGCACGCCCTATGTCATCGGCGGGCTCGAATATGCCAATCAGGTCGGCGCCACCACGGTCGCGCTATCCTGCAATCCGGTTTCGGCCATTGCCGATATCGCCCAGATCGCCATTTCGCCGGTTGTCGGCCCAGAAGCGCTGACCGGCTCCACCCGCCTCAAGTCGGGCACGGCGCAGAAGCTGGTGCTCAACATGCTGACCACGGCCAGCATGATCCGCATCGGCAAGTCCTATGAAAACCTCATGGTCGACCTGTCGGTCAGCAATGCCAAGCTGGCGGCCCGCGCCACGCGCATCCTGGTCGAGGTGGCCGATTGCACGACCGAAGAGGCCGAGCACTATCTTGTCCAGGCCAATAACAATGTGAAGCTCGCCATCCTCATGGCGCTAACCGGGCTGGATGCGGCGGCCGGCGAAGCGGCTTTGACCGAATCCGGCGGCTTTCTGCGTCGCGCTGCCGCCCAGCACCAGCCGCGCGCGGCCAGCTAGGAGCGCGGCGATGGACCTGCTGGTCAATCTCTATAGCCGCAAGCTTGATGAGCTCCGCCAGCGCGCCGAAGGCGTGGAAGCGACCATCCGCACCGCCCTGCCCCCCGAACAGCACATCATCAAGGACTGGGTGCGCGAGCATTTTTCCGAATACTGGGTCAGCGAAGTCAGCGCCGCCATGGCGCACCAGCCGCCGGGCTGCCTCGTCGCCACCATTGACGGCACCCTGGTCGGCTTTGCCTGCTGGGATGCCACGGCACGCGGCTTTTTCGGCCCCACCGGCGTCTCCGAAGACCAGCGCGGCAAGGGCATCGGCCTCGCCCTGTTCTATCACGCGCTGACAGCCATGAAGGCGCATGGCTATGCCTATGCCGTCATCGGCTCGGCCGGGCCGGTGGATTTCTACGTCAAGGCGGCCGGCGCCATGCCGATCCCGTCGGACAAGGAAGACATCTATCAGGGCCTGCTGCGCCTCAAGCCGAAAGCGGAGGCCGGAGCCTGACCATGTCCACGCCCCTCGCTTTGTTCGTCGGCATGCCCGGCCATGAACTCTCCGCCGACGAGATCGCCTTCTTCCGCGAGACCAACCCCTTCGGCCTCTTCCTCTTCAAGCGCAATCTCGACAATCCCCAGCAGATCAGGCGTCTCTGCGCGCAGTTCCGCGAGGCCGTCGGTCGCGAGGATGCCCCCGTCTATATCGACCAGGAAGGCGGCCGTGTGCAGCGGCTCGACAATGGCAATTGGCCGCTGTTCCGGAGTCTCGGCAGTTTCGGCGCCCTAGCGCGGAAGGACCGCGAAGCCGGCAAGCAGGCCATGCGTCTGTCGACCCTGGCCATGGGCACGATGCTGGTCGAACTGGGCCTGGGCAGCGGCACAACGCCGGTCGTCGACCTCGCCCGCAAGGGCACGCATGACGTGGTCGGCCAGCGGTCCTTCGGCGACGATCCGGAACTGGTCACCACCATGGGCCGCGTCGTCATCGAGGCCATGCTCGAAGTCGGCGCCATGCCGATCATGAAGCACATTCCCGGCTATGGCCGCGTCACCGTCGATCCGCATTTCGCCTGCCCGGTAGTCGAAGACGCGATCGAGGACATGCGCGACAGCGACTTCCGCCCTTTCGTCGCCCTCAGGGACGCTTCGCCATGGGCCATGGTGGCCCATCTCATCTTCACCCGGCTCGACCCCGACCGCCCCGCCTCCGTTTCGCCCATCGTGTGCGATTTCATCCGGAGCGAGCTGGGCTATGATGGCGTCATCATCACCGATTGCCTCACAATGGAGGCACTGAGCGGCACCTGGCCCGAGCGGGTCACATCAGCGCTCGACGCCGGCTACGACATTGCCCTGCACAGCCAGGGCGATCTCGCCGCCAGCCAGGCCGCCGCCCGGGCCGCACGCCCGCTGAGCGCGGCGAGCCAGAACCGAATTGCCCGGGCCCAGCAAAGGCTCGGCAGCAAGCGCGTGGATGTGCATGCACTCCATGCGGACGTCGAACGGATTTTCAGGGATAATGGTCTGGCGTGAAGCCGGGCTTATGCAGAGGAGGAATGCAATGCTGAAGTCTTCGCTGATCGTGGCCGTTTCGGCCGCGGCTCTCGCCATGGCGGCCCCCGCCATTGCGCAGGACCAGAACGTGCTGACCGTGAGTTCGGAACAGACCACGACCTATGTGCGCAATTTCAACCCCTTCGGCCAGACCTCGGCCCGCGCCACCACGCTCGATTTCATCTACGAGCCGCTGGTCGTGTTCAACCGCCTCAAGAGCAACGAGGCCAACTATCGCCTCGCCGAGAGTTTCGAATTGGCCGACGACCTCAAGTCGATCACTTTCACCCTGCGCGACGGCCTCAAATGGTCCGATGGCGAGCCGCTGACCGCTGACGACGTGGTCTTCACCTACGATTACATCAAGCAGTTCCCGGCGCTCGATTTCATCTCCGTCTCGGCCCAGCTCGCCTCGGTCGAGAAGGTCGATGACCGCACGGTCAGGTTCAACCTCAACGAGCCGAACTCGCTGATCGCCAACACGATCGTGGGCATGCCCATCGTCCCCGAGCATATCTGGGCCGATGTCGCCGACCCCGTGACCTTCGCCAACGAGAACCCCGTCGGCTCCGGTCCCATGACCGAGATCACCCGCTTCACCCCGCAGGTCTACGAGCAGTGCCGCAACCCCAATTACTGGGATGCCGACAATCTCAAGGTCGATTGCCTGCGCCTGCCCCAGCTGGCCGACAATCCACAGGTACTCGCGGCCCTCGCCGATGGCACGCTGGACTGGGCCACGAGCTTCATCCCGGATATCGACAACACCTTCGTCGCCAAGGACCCGGAACACCACAAATACTGGTTCACCCCGTCGAGCCTGGTCTCATTCCAGCTCAGCATGGTCACGCCCGACGAGAACAACCGCAAGGCGTTCAACGATGTCAATTTTCGCCGCGCCCTCTCCCAGTTGATCGATCGCCAGACCATCGTGGACATTGCCGGCTACGGCTATCCGCTGGTCAATGACGATCCCTCCATGCTGGGCGAGCTCTACAAGAGCTTCGCCAACCCTGAGGTCGCCACCCAATACGGCCAGTACGGCCAGTTCGACCTCGATGCCGGTATCGCTGCGCTCGATGCGGCCGGCTATGTCGACGCCGATGGCGACGGCTTCCGCGACAATCCTGACGGCACGCCCATCGCCATCGACATCATGGTGCCGAACGGCTGGACCGACTGGATCGACGCGGTGCAGATTTCCATGGAATCGCTCACCGAAGCCGGCCTCAACGTGAAGATGAGCACCCCGGAAGCCGCTGTCTGGACCTCTGGTCTGATCGCCGGCGACTATTCGATGACGCTCAACGCCCTGGCCTCGGCGGCCAATCCCTACTTCCCCTATATCCGCTCGTTCAATCCGGACGATTTCGGCAAGAGCCGCTTCACCGCCCCGCATTGGGAAAATGCCGAGGTGATGGACCTGCTCGGGCAATATACCCAGGTGAAGGACCCCGCCGAGCAGAAGGCCCTGATGGACAAGCTGCAGATTATTGTGGCCGAGGCCATGCCGGTCATCCCGGTCTATAACAGCCCCAGCTTCTACGAATACAATACCAGCCGCTTCACCGGCTGGGCCGATGCGGACGATCCGAAATACTCGCCCGTCGTCTCCAACGCCAACCCGGCCCGCCTGCTGCAATTGCTGGATCTCGATCCGGTGGAATAGGCAGACTGCGGCGTTCGGCACTGTCCCCTTCTCCCCTTGAGGGAGAAGGTGCCCGAAGGGCGGATGAGGGGTCCTGCACTATCCACGTGCATTGAAGCATAGGCGAGCGCAGAACCCCTCACCCGGAAATCCGCTGGACGCGGATTTCTCTCCCTCAAGGGGAGAGGGCCACCCTCGCAACCGAAAGGAACACATCACCATGGCCTTTCTGCTGCGGCGACTGGCGTTCTACCTCGCGGCCTTTCTCGCCGCCGCCACCATCAATTTCTTCCTGCCGCGGCTGATGCCGGGTGATCCGATCGAGATCATGTTCGCCAGCGCCGGCTCCGAACTGTCACTCGAAAATCTCAACGCCCTCAAGCTCACCTTCGGCTTCATCGATGCGCCGCTGCATGAGCAGTATTTTTCCTATCTCAAAAGCGTCTTCACCGGCGATCTCGGCCGCTCGATTAAATACTTCCCCCTGCCCGTCACCGACCTGCTCGGCCGCGCCCTGATCTGGACATTGGGCCTGGTCGGCATCGCCACCCTGATCAGCTTCACCCTCGGCACGTTCCTGGGCGTCATGGCCGCCTGGCGGCGCGGCACCCTGTTCGACTCCATCGCCTCGCTGCTGGCCATCTTTTCCAGCTCCGTCCCCGCCGTCGTCGTCTCGCTGATCGTGCTCTTCGTCTTCGGCTACACCCTGCGCTGGTTCCCCAACGGCTATGCCGCCGACCCCATGCTCGATCCGGCCTTCAGCTGGACCTATATTTCCAGCGTCATCTATCACGGCACCCTGCCCATGCTGACACTGGTCACGGTGTTGACCGGCGGCTTCGCCGTCACCATGCGCAACAACATGATCAACCTGCTCGGCGAGGACTATATCGTCATGGGCCGCGCCAAGGGCCTCAGCGATGGCAATGTCATGCTGTGGTACGCCGCCCGCAACGCGCTGCTACCCACCGTATCGAGCCTGGCCATCGCCATCGGCACCATCCTCTCCGGCTCGCTCATCATCGAGGTCGTGTTCAACTATCCCGGCCTCGGCAACACGCTCTACCAGGCGATCCTCGCCCGCGATTACCCGGTCATCCAGGGCCAGTTGCTCATCATGACCGGCGCCATGCTGGTTTCCAATTTCGTGGTCGACCTGAGCTATGTCCTGCTCGATCCGCGCCTCAAGAAGGCCTGAGCCATGACCCTCTTGCGCCAGTTGCTCCACAACAAGAAGGCCGTCATCGGCCTCGCCATTCTCGTGCTCATCATTCTCGTGGCGATCTTCGCGCCTGTTCTCACCGAATACAGCCCAGTCAAGCGCGTCGGCCGCCCGCACCAGCCGCCGTCATGGGAGCATTGGTTGGGCACGACCCGCCTCGGCCACGACGTCTTCTCCCGCCTCGTCCACGGCGCCCGCGTATCGCTCGCCGTCGGCATCGGCGCGGGCCTGCTCATCACCGTCATCGGCACGGTGCTGGGCATCATCGCCGGCTATAAGGGCGGCGTCATCGACGAGGTCATCAACTTCTTCACCAATATGGTCCTGGTCATCCCCAACCTGCCGCTGCTGCTGGTGCTGGCCGCCTTTATCGGCCAGGCGAGCCCGCTGGTCATCGCCGTCATCCTGGGCTTCACCTCATGGGCCTGGGGCGTACGCGTCACCCGCTCGGAGACCCTCTCCATTCGCCAGCGCGACTATGTGAAGTCAGCCGAAATGCTGGGCGAGCCCGGCTGGCGCATCATGGCCTTTGAGATTTTCCCCAATCTCATTTCCATCGTCGGCATCAATTTCATCGGCAGCATCATCTTCGCCGTCATCGCCGAAGCCACCCTGGAATTCCTCGGCCTGGGCGATCCCAACACCGTCTCCTGGGGCATCATGCTCTACAATGCGCAGAATGCCTCGGCCCTCTCGGTCGGCGCCTGGTGGGACCTGCTCTCGCCCTGCCTCGCCCTCGCGCTGCTCGGCCTGGGCCTAGCGCTGGTCAATTTCGCCATCGACGAAATCGCCAATCCGCGCCTCAGGACCGGCGGCATGCTCGCCCGCTGGGTCGGCCTTGTCAGTGCTGGGGAGGGCAAGCTGTGACCAGTCCCGTCCTCTCCGTCCGCAATCTCAACATCGACTATATCGGCGCCGAAACCGACTTCCATGCGGTCAAGGATGTGAGCTTCGACATCGCCCCCGGCGAACTCTTCGGCCTGGCCGGCGAGTCCGGCTGCGGCAAGTCCACCATCGCCTTCGCCGTCAGCCGCCTGCATCGCCCGCCCGCGCTCATCCGCAAGGGCAGCCAGATCCTGGTCGATGGCCGCGACGTGCTCACGCTCGATGATGCCGAATTGCGCAAATTCCGCTGGCGCGAAGTCGCCATGGTGTTCCAGAGCGCCATGAATTCGCTCAATCCGGTGCTGACCATCGAAGACCAGTTCTACGATGTCCTGCGCACCCATACAGGGGCATCCCGCGCCACGTCGCGCGCCCGGGCCGCCGAACTCCTGAAGCTGGTCGATATCTCGCCCGACCGGCTCTCTGCCTATCCGCATCAATGCTCGGGTGGCATGCGCCAGCGCATCGTCATCGCCATCTGCCTGGCGCTCAATCCCAAGCTGCTGATCATGGACGAGCCCACCACCGCGCTCGACGTGGTGGTGCAGCGCGAAATCCTGCAGCGCATCGACGTGCTGCGCAAGCAGCTCGGCTTCTCGGTCCTGTTCATTACCCATGACCTGAGCCTGATGGTGCAGGTCAGCGACCGCATCGGCATCATGCTCGAAGGCGAGCTGGTCGAGGTCAACGATGCGCAGACCATCTACCACGCGCCCCAGCACGCCTATACGCGCAAGCTCTGGGCCTCTATGCCGCGCCTGCACGGCGTCCAGATCACCGGCGAGGTGGCTCCATGACTGACGCGCCCATTCTCGCCCTCGACAATGTCTCCAAGGTGTTCGGCGAGGTCTATGCCGCCCGCGCGGTCTCCTTCGCCCTCCATTCCGGCCGCACTTTGGCTTTGGTCGGCGAATCCGGCTCCGGCAAGACCACCGCCGCCCGCCTCATCATGCGCGAATATACGCCCGACCAGGGCCAGTTGCTGTTTCGCGGCGCGCCCATGGGCCGAGCCGACGGCAAGGCCCTCAAGGCCTACCGCTCCTCGGTGCAGATGGTGTTCCAGGACCCGTTCGCTTCGCTCAATCCGGCCCACACCATCCACTATCATCTCGACCGCCCCCTGCGCCTGCATCAGCGCAATCTCACTCGCGCCCAGCGCCGCGCCGCCGTCGAGGAACTGCTCCAGCGCGTCAAGCTTGACCCGGCCCAGCTCATGGCCAAGTTCCCCCACGAACTCTCCGGCGGCCAGCGCCAGCGCATTTCCATCGCCCGCGCCTTGGCGGTGAACCCACAGGTCATCGTGGCCGACGAGCCCACTTCCATGCTCGACGTCTCGGTGCGCCTGGGCATCCTCAACCTGCTCAACGACATGAAAGCCCAGCTTGGCCTGGCCCTACTCTACATCACCCACGACATCGCCACCGCCCGCTATGTGGCAGAGGACATCATGGTCATGTATGCCGGGCAGATCGTCGAATGGGGCGACATGGAAGCCGTACTGGGCAATCCCCAGCACCCCTACACGCGCCTCCTGCTCTCCGCCGTGCCCGATCCCGACAAACGCTTCTCCGAAGCCGGCGAGGAACTGAGCCAGATCGAAACCATCCGCCGCCAATCGGCGCTGCCGCAACCGGAAATCGTGCGGATCGCGGACAACCACTTCATCCGGCCCATGCCGTGAACCTCACCCTCACCGCCAGCCCCAGTCCGGAAGACCTCGCCACCATCGGCGACGGCCTAGCCGCCTTCAACGAGAGCGATGTCGGCCCCGCCAACCGCCAGCCCCTCGCCGTCCTCCTGCGCGACGAAGCCGGCACCATCCTGGGCGGCCTCTCCGGCTACACCGCCTGGGGCTGGCTCTATATCCAATGGCTCTGGCTGCACGAGAGCCAGCGCGGCCAGGGCTGGGCCGCCCGCCTGCTCGAAAGTGCCGAGGCCGAAGCCCGCAACCGCGGCTGTCACGCCGCATGGATCGACACGTTCAATCCGGTGGCGCTCAAAACCTACCAGCGCGCCGGCTACATGCCGTTCGGTGCCCTCCCAGATTTTCCCAAGGGCCGCACACGGACGTTCCTACAGAAGGCTCTATAGGCACGAAAACCTCCGCTCCTGCCCACCCTCCCCCTTGAGGGGAGGGTAGCGTCGCTCGGCCCAAAGGGCCGTAGCAGAGCTAGGGAGGGGGTGTCGAAGACTCCACAAACACCGAGTCCGCGGAGAGCTCGACACCCCCACCCTCATTCCCTCCCCACAAGGGGGAGGGAAGCCCGTTCGGTGTTTGCGGAGCGTTGAGTGAAACCGGGAATGTCGGCATGCGCCTCCCTCCCCTTTGATGGGGAGGGACCGAGGGTGGGGTGGGGCCACAGGCGCTTCGGTTCCCCCCTACCCCACAACCCTCCCGCCCGTCATAGCCGCCTTCACCCCCCGTCGTCGTGGGAAAACTGATCGGCAGCCCCCGCAGCACCCGCGCCGCCAGAAACCCGAAACACTCCGCCTCCACCGCATCCCCGCGCCAGCCGACCGCATCGGCATCCACTGCCTCGACGCCAGCTCGCTCCGCCAGCATCCGCATCAGCGTCGGATTATGCCGCCCGCCGCCGGACACGATCAGCCGCGTCGGGCGGCTCGGCAGCATATCCAGCGCCTTGCCCACCGCCCCAGCGGTAAACGCTGTCAGCGTCGCCGCCCCGGTCGCATCGTCCAGCCCGTCACCGATACTGGCGGGGAAATCAAACCGGTCGAGCGACTTGGGATAGACCGCCGTCAGATACGGATGCTCCAGCAGCTTGGCCAGCCGCGCCTCGTCCACCGTCCCGCTCGCCGCCAGTGCCCCGTCGCGGTCCATCTCGCCCAGACCCCGCGCCTTCATGAAATCATTGATCGGCGCATTGGCCGGCCCGGTATCGAAAGCAATGAGCGTATCGGCCCCACCCCAATAGGTCACATTGGCGACGCCCCCCAGATTGAGCACCGCCGTCGCGCCATCGGTCTTGCCCAGTTTGCGCAGCAGCGCCTGATGATAGGCCGCCGCCAGCGGCGCCCCCTGCCCGCCTGCACGGACATCGGCGCTGCGGAAGTCGTAGACCACTTTGGTCCCCAGCATCCGGCTCATCAGCGCGCCATCGCCCAATTGCCGCGTCTCGCCGATCCGCCCGGGCTGCGGCGCCCGATGCAGCACCGATTGGCCGTGAAAGCCCACCACGCCGATATCGCCCATCGCCATGCCCTGCGCCGCGACGAAATCCAGCACCGCCTCCGACTGCGCCCGCGTCAGCGCTTCTTCCGCCCGCGTAAAAATCTCCGGGTCCGACCCCACGAAATTCCACGCCCGCGCCGCCGCCAGCGTCTCCTCCAGCAGCGCCCTTACCTCGGCGCTATAGGGCGCCAAAGTATAGGGTCCGAATTCGGCAATGGTCTCGCCATCGGTGCGGACCATGGCAATGTCGATATTGCCGTCCAGCACCGTCCCGGTCATCAGCCCTATCGTCCAGATCGGCTCCATGGTCATTCCTCGCTATTGATGGCGTCGCCCACGGCGCGGCGCAGGGCGAAGATGCCGCTGTCGAAATGCCGGGTCGGGTGAACGCGATTGGTCAGCAGCGTCCAGGCGTGGCCGCGATCGAAATCGAGCCACAGGCCGGTGCCGGTGAAGCCGGTATGGCCGATCGTGCCCGGCGAATTCCGCTCGCCGCCCGACCAGCCTTCATAGGGCCGCTCCCAGCCATGGGTGCGGCGCGCCGAAAGCGGTGTTCGCATCAGCGGCACGCTTAATGCTAACAGTCCGTTAGCATTAAGCGCCCCAGATGCGAACGCCAGCACGGACGAAACCGTGCCGAACAGTCCGGCATGGCCCGAGCCCTGCAAGGCAGCGCAATTCTCGTCATGCACCTCCCCGAACAGCACCCGTCCCCGCCACGGATCATGCTCTGTCGCCGCCGCGTTGTCGGGGTCGACACTCCAAGCAAACCCCTGTCCCGGCTCGATATTCCTGATCGTCTTGCCCTCCAGCCGCTCGATGGCAATGCCGAGCAGAATGAAATTGATGTCCGAATAAACCGCAGGTCCCGCCTTCCAATCCCGCTGCAAAACGAAATGCCGCAGCCGGTTGGGATCGTCGCCATAGGTATAGAGCGGAAACACACCCGGAAACGGCGTCTGGTGGCCAAGGCACTGGCGGAACGTGATTTTTCGTTGCCAGTTATCGGGATTGTACTGCGCGAAATCCGGAATAACAGTCGTCAGCGACGCATCGAGATCGATCCGTCCCTCCGCCGCTAAAGCCAGAATACGAGGCGTCGTGAACAGCACCTTGGTCAGCGAGGCCAGGTCGAACCAGGTGTCCTCCGTCATCGGCCGGGAAACCGGAATTTTCTGCGCTTCGCCAATGGCCCGCGTCACCCGTTTGCCGGACGCATCGACCAGCCCCAGCACCCCGCCGGGGATTTTTCCTGCCGCAACCGCCTCGGCCAGCAGGGCGAAAGCGCGGTCGAATTTTTCATCTAAACCCATGATTATTCTACTCTAACCAGATGATCGTCGCCCGCCGTGACCCACTGTGCCGGGCCGGGCTCGTAGCCCTTGGGCTTGATTAGCGACGGCACCGCCGTCGTATCCACATTATAGCGCTGCCGCCGCCGCTCGATGCCGGGCACCGCCGCGATCAGGCGTTTGGTATAGCTGTGCTGCGGCTGCGCCAGTACTGCGGCGGCAGCGCCGATTTCCACCACCTGCCCGGCATACATCACCGCCACCCGATGGGCGATGCGCTCGACCACCGCCATGTCATGGCTGATGAACAGATAGGCCAGGCCGAATTCGTGTTGCAAATCAATGAGCAGGTCGAGCACCTTGGCCTGCACCGACACGTCGAGCGCCGACACGGCCTCGTCCAGCACAACCACATCGGGGTTGAGCATCAGCGCCCGCGCGATGCACAGCCGCTGCCGCTGCCCCCCGGAAAACTGGTGCGGATAGCGCGACAGGGAATCCTCGGGCAGCCCGACCCGCTCCAGCAATTGCAGCATGCGCTGGCGCAGGGCGGCATCTACCTTCATGCCGGCGGCAATGGCTGGCTCTGCCAGCAGGGCAGCCACATCGAGCCGCGGGTTCAGTGAGGCAAAGGGGTCCTGGAACACCATCTGTACCGGCCGGCCATGGCGGCCCGGCGCGGTGACAATAGCGCCGCGTGTGGCTTCGGTCAGGCCCAGGATGGCGCGGGCCGTGGTGGATTTTCCGGAGCCGCTTTCGCCAACGATGGCAAGTGTTTCGCCCGGCACGAGGTCGAAGCCAACGCCCTCCACGGCATGGATGGCCCCGGCATCACGCGAGAACCAGCCGCCGCCGATGGGAAAGCGGACGACAAGGTCATCGACCTTTACGGCCGGCTTTACGTCAGGCGACCGCTGGTGGTCGCGGCGCACCGCCTGGCCACCGGTGAAATGCGGCACAGCGCCGAGCAGATGTTTCGTATAGTCATGCTGCGGGGCGTCGAGCACGGCGTCGAGCCGCCCCTGCTCCACCACGAGGCCATCCTGCATGACCATGACGCTGTCGGCTATGCCAGCAACCAGCCCGATATCGTGGGTGATGAAGATCATCGCCATGCCCAGCTCGGCCTTGAGCTCGGCCAGCAAAGCCATGATCTGGGCCTGCACCGTCACATCAAGCGCAGTGGTCGGCTCGTCGGCGATCAGCAGGCGCGGATTGCCGGCCAAAGCCATGGCAATCATCACGCGCTGGCGCATGCCGCCGGAGAGCTGATGCGGGTAATATTTCATGCGCTGCGCCGCATCGGGAATGCGCACCCGGTCCAGCGCCTCGCGCGCCGCGTCGGAGGCGGCCCGGCCTTCGAGGCCGCGATTGAGCCGGAAGGCTTCCTCGATCTGTGCACCCACCGTGTGGACGGGGTTGAGCGAGGTCATCGGCTCCTGGAAGATCATGCCGATCTCGCGGCCGCGCAGGCCCAGAAGCGCCCGCTCATCGGCCTGTGCCAGATCGAATGTCGAACCGTCCGGCCTTGTCCAGGCCATGGTGCCGCCGACGATGCGACCACCGCCGAAATCCACCAGCCGGTTGATGGACAGCGCCGTCACCGACTTGCCCGAGCCACTTTCACCCACCAGTGCGATGGTTTCGCCCGGCGCCAGATCGAAGCTGACGCCGCGCACGACCGGGTTGGTGGCCGGATCGCGGCCGAAGCCCACGCTGAGGTCGCGGACCGAAAGGAGCGAGGTCATGCCGGCCGCTCCTGCGTACGAGGATCGAGAATGTCGCGCAGGGCATCGCCGAACAGGTTGAAGCCGAGAATGCCCAGCATGATGGTGAGGCCCGGAAAGACCAGCAGCCACGGCGCCTGCTGCATGAGGTTGCGCGCCTCGCTCATCATCAGCCCCAAAGAGGGCGCGGGCGGCTGGGTGCCCAGCCCGAGGAAGCTCAGGCCCGCCTCGGTCAGCAGCGCCCAGGCCAGAGCCAGCGTCACCTGTACGGTGAGAGGCGCCACCAGGTTGAGCAGCAGGTGGCGGCTGAGGATATAGCGCTCGGAACTGCCGAAAGTCCGTGCGGCATCGACGAATTCCCGGCGCTTGAGTGACAGGGTCGGCCCGCGCACGACGCGGGCGAAGATCGGCGTATAGACCGCGGCAATAGCCACGACGCTGGTAAAGGTGCCCGGCCCGACAATGGCGATGATCAGCAGTGCCAGCAAGATTGCCGGAAAGGCCAGCAGCACGTCCATGGAGCGCATGAAGACGCCGTCGAGCCAGCCGCCCCACCAGCCGGCCAGCAGGCCGATAATGGTGCCGGCAAGGCTGGCCAGCCCCACCGAGGCAAAGGCGATGAGGAAGGATTGGCCGATGCCCACCATGAGGCGGCTGGCCGTGTCGCGGCCGAACAGGTCCGTGCCCATGAGATAGGTGGCGCTGGGGCCCTGCAGGCGGTCGATGCGGAACTGTTGCAGCGGATCGTGCGGGGTGAAGCCGATGGTGCCGCATAGCGCCAGCAGCAGATAGAGCAGGATGATGCCGGCGCCGATACGGCCGGTGGGGTGGGCGGCGATGGCGCGCAGGATCCGCATCAGCGCGCTCCCAGCCTTATGCGCGGGTCGAGCGCGGCATAGGCGAGATCGACCAGCAGATTGACGACGAGGAAGTTGAGCGCAATGAACAGCACGCAGCCCTGCACCAGCGCATAATCCCGCTGGCCGATAGCGTCGAGCGTCAGTCGGCCGAGGCCGGGCAGAGCGAATATCTGCTCGACGATCACGGCGCCGCCGAGCAGGTAGCCGAATTCCACCCCGCTCAGCGTCACCACCGGGATCAGCGCATTGGGCAGGGCATGGTGCCAGACCACGCTGCGCGCCGACGCGCCCTTGGCCCGGGCGGTGCGGATATAATCGTCGCTCAGCACGTCGAGCATGGAGGCGCGCGAAATGCGGGTCACCGAGGCTGCGAAGGCGAAGCCCAGGGTGATGGCGGGGAAGATCAACTGGCCCAGATTGGCCAGCGGGTCGCTCCACAGCGAGGCGAAGCTGCCCATGGCCGGAATGAAGCCGAAATAGACCGAGAGCACGTAGATGATGACGAGGCCGATGACGAAGCCGGGCGTCGACTGGCCGAGCATGGCGAGGATGCGCACCATGACATCGGCGGGCCGCTCGCTGCGCGTTGCCGCCAGCACACCGGCCGGAATGCCCACGCCCAGGGCGATAACCATGGAAAGAAGAGCCAGTTCCAGCGTCAGCGGAAAGCGATCGAGGATGATTGATAGCACCGGCTTGCCATAGGTCACCGACAGGCCGAGATCGCCCTGCAGCACGCCCCACAGCCAGCGGCCATATTGCACGACGGCGGGCTGGTCGATGCCGAAATATTCCGCCAACGCCTGGCGCTGCACCGGGGTCAGCAGGCCCGCCTCGGTGCCCAGCATGGCGGTGATGGCATCGCCCGGAATCATGCGGATGGAAAAGAACACCAGC
Source organism: Devosia ginsengisoli (assembly GCF_007859655.1). Classification (NCBI taxonomy): domain Bacteria; kingdom Pseudomonadati; phylum Pseudomonadota; class Alphaproteobacteria; order Hyphomicrobiales; family Devosiaceae; genus Devosia; species Devosia ginsengisoli. Next base: position 686,246 of record NZ_CP042304.1, on the reverse strand, counting down.
AGCGAAACGCCGAGCAGGATCAGCGGAAAGGTGACGAGCCGCCGCGCCAGATAGGTCATGGTGTCAATCCGTGGAGGCAGGAGAAAGGCGGGCCCGCAGGCCCGCCCAATGCGAGGCTATTGCCCCAGCGTCACCTTGGTCAGCCCGAAGAGCGTACCGGTGGCGGAGGATTCAAAGCCGGAAATGGTCTTGAGCTGCGCCGTGTAGATATTGGACGTGGACAGCCAGATCCACGGCGACAGTTCGGTCAGGCGGGCTTCGAATTGCTGGAAGATTTCCTTGCGCTTGGCAATGTCGGTCTCCACCCGCCCCTGCTGGAGCAGGCTGTCGATCTCGTCATCGGTGAAGTTGGACACTTTCAGCAGGTTGCCGTCCTTGGTGAAGTAGCGGTTGTACATCGGATAGGGGTCCGTGCGACCGCCATTGAGGGCTACCGCCATGTCGAAATCGCCGGCTAGCCAGCGGTCGACATAGACATTGAGTTCCATCAGTTCGATTTCGAGCTTGATGCCGATTTCCGCCAGCTGGCTCTGCAGCACCTGCGCCTCGGCCGAAGCGACCGGGGGTTCGCCGGTGGCGGCGATGACCTTGGCGGAGAAGCCGTCAACGCCGGCTTCGGCCATCAGGGCCTTGGCTTTTTCCAGGTCCTGCTCGTAGCAGAACAGCGTCGAGGGATCGCTGGCATAGGCCGGCATGGTCAGGGGACCGGTGACCTTGCCCTCGCCCACCAGGGCGGTATCGAGAATGTCCTGCCGATCGACGGCACAGGACATGGCCTGGCGCACCTTGAGATTGTCCATGGGGGGACGGGACGGGTTGAGCTGGAGCACGTTATAGGCCAGGCCCGGCACGGCATTGAGCTGCAGGTTGGGCTCGTTGGGAACGAGCGTCGCCACCAGCGGATCGTTGATCAGGGCGAAATCGGTCTGGCCGGCGCGCAGCGAGGCCAGGATGGCGGTTTCGTCGGGCAGGACGGAGATGGTAATGCCATCGTAGGCGATGTCGCCGCCGGCCCAGTTCGCATTGACGCTCAGTTCCTCGCGGGAATTGGGCTCCCAGCTATCCAGCACAAAGGGGCCGGAGCCCAATGCGGTGGTGGCGACCGAACCGTCGGCAATCGCCTTGGCGGGCACAATGGCGGCATTGATCGAGGCCATGGCCACCAGGAGCGGCGCATCAGGCTGGGACAGGTTGAACACCACGGTCGCGTCATCGGGCGCATCGATCGAGGCGATGGAGAGGAAGTTGGAGCGCGCTGCGGCGCCGGTGGCTTCATCAAGCAGGCGCTCGAAGGAGGCCTTCACGTCGGCCGAGGTCACGGTCGCGCCATCGCTGAACTTGGCGTTGGGATCGAGCTTGAAAGTCAGGGTCAGCCCGTCGGCGGAAAATTCCCAGCTCTCTGCAATGGCAGGGACCACGTCGAGATTGGTATCGTTCCGCACCAGCGGCTCGTAGATGAGTTCGAGCAGGCGCAGCGACGAAAACGCCGTCTGGGCATGAGGATCGAGGCCGGTGGCATCCTGCGACCAGGCCATGCGCAGATTTGTCGCCTGGGCCGGCAGAGCCAAAGCCGCCGTCGCGAGAAGGGCCGCTGCCAGGCCGGCAAAGGCGGTCCGGGAAAGCTTCGTATACATTGCAACTCCCTTTGAGGTGTCTGTTTCTATCGCGCCAAGCCGCACCCCGATGGTCGTGACGCGTTGGATGCCGGCCTGCGGGCGGGTCTTTGCACCGCTCGTTTGGGGCAGGCAGCAGCCATCTAAAGAGAGCTTAGGGGCGTTCGCCCGGACTTGTCGAGAGTGGTATCACAATGGTCTGAATTTGATAGCAGATTGGGTGCGCAGCCAGCCGGGAGCATGCGGTTCGACAGCGGCATGAACGCTCGATTGCGGCGGCGATGAAATCTGCCGCGCTATAGCCAAAACTTATATCATCGACAGCTATTCGAATTGTGCTTCTGCTGCCGCATCTCCTAGCATGGCGTGAACATGCCCGCAGGCAGGAAGGATCGGCATTCATGGCCAAGACAGCCCTTATCGTCAGTGCCCATTCGGCAGATTTCGTCTGGCGCTGTGGTGGCGCCATCGCCGCCCACGCCGCCAAAGGCTATGAGGTGACCGTGGTCTGCCTCTCCTATGGCGAGCGCGGCGAGAGCGCCAAGCTGTGGAAGCAGGCAGGGATGACGCTGGACAAGGTCAAGGCCGGTCGCCGTGTCGAGGCGGAGAATGCAGCCAAGGCGCTCGACGTACACGATATCCAGTTTTTCGATTTGGGGGATTACCCGCTGGAGATGACGCGGGAGGCCAAGGACCGGCTGGTGGATGTGATGCGGGCGGTGCAGCCGGCCTTCATCATGACCCATTCCAAATACGACCCCTACAATACCGACCATATGTATGTGTCGCAGTGGACGCTCGAATGCCGCGCCATCGGTCAGGCCTGGGGGCACAATCCGGGGCAGAAGATTCTCGGGGCGCCGCAGGTCTACCTGTTCGAACCGCACCAGACCGAGCAGATGGACTGGAAGCCGGACGTGTTTCTCGACATCACTGATGTGTGGGACAAGAAGTGGGCGGCCATCCAGGCCATGGAGGGGCAGGAACACCTCTGGCACTATTACAAGAACGTCGCCGAGAACCGGGCCAATCACTTCACGCGCAATTCCGGCGGTCAGTCCGGCGGGCGTCCGGCCAAATATGCCGAGGGTTTCCAGTCGATCTATCCGCGCACCGTGGATGAGTTGTGATGAGCGTCGTTGTCCAGAATATCGAGCGGGCTGACCCTGCTGTCGTCGAGCGCCTTGCCGCCTGTGGCGTCGCTACCGTACACGAGGCGCAGGGGCGCAAGGGGCTGCTGGCCAGCCATATGCGGCCGATCTATGCGGGCGCACGGCTGGCGGCCAGCGCGGTGACCATTTCGGCGCCTCCCGGCGATAACTGGATGGTTCATGTTGCCATCGAGCAGCTCAAGGCGGGCGACATCATGGTGCTGGCCCCGACCAGTCCCAGCGAAGACGGGTATTTTGGCGACCTGCTGGCCACTTCGGCACAGGCACGCGGTTGCAAAGGCTTCATCATCGATGCGGGCGTGCGCGATGTGGCCGACCTTGCGGCAATGAAATTCCCGGTCTGGTCCAAGGCCATTTTCGCGCAGGGCACGGTCAAGGAAACGCTGGGCTCGGTGAACGTGCCTGTGGTCTGCGCCGGCGCACTGATCAACCCCGGCGATGTCATCGTGGCCGATGACGACGGTGTCTGCGTGGTACGCCGCGAAGAGGCGGAGGCCGTAGCGCAGAAGGCCGAGGCGCGCGTCGCCGCCGAGGAGGACAAGCGCAAGCGGCTTGCCGCGGGGGAGTTGGGCCTCGATATCTACAAGATGCGCGAGAAGCTGGCCGAGAAGGGGCTGAAATATGTCTAGTCCCGGCGTCCCCTGCATGTGGATGCGGGGCGGTACGTCCAAGGGCGGGTACTTCCTGGCCGAAGACCTGCCGGAGGACCGCGACGCCTTCCTGCTGCGCATCATGGGCTCGCCCGATCCGCGGCAGATCGACGGCATGGGCGGCGCCAATCCGCTGACCTCCAAGGTCGCGGTGGTGCAGCGCTCCAAGCGCCCAGGCATCGATGTCGATTACCTGTTCCTGCAAGTTTTCGTCGACCAGCCCACGGTTACCGACCAGCAGAATTGCGGCAATATCCTAGCCGGCGTCGGTCCCTTCACCATAGAGCGCGGGCTGGTTGAAGCCAGGGATGGGCAAACCGTGGTCCGCATCTTCATGGAAAATACCAGCCAGGTGGCAGAGGCGCGTGTCGAAACGCCGGGCGGAAAAGTCACCTATGACGGCGAAGCGCGCATCGATGGCGTGCCCGGCACCGCTGCGCCCATTCCCATCACCTTTGCCGATACGGCCGGCTCAAGCTGCGGCGCATTGCTGCCGACGGGCAAGGCGGTGGATGTGATCGAGGGCGTGGACTGCACGCTGATCGACAATGGCATGCCCTGCGTCGTCATGCGGGCCGCCGATCTTGGCATATCAGGCAATGAAAGCCCACAGACGCTGGAGGCCAACGCGGCTTTGCGCGAAAAACTCGAAGCCATCCGCCTCAAGGCAGGGCCGCTGATGAATCTCGGTGACGTGACCAAGAGTTCGGTGCCCAAGATGACCATGGTCTCGGCATCAGTGGCGGGCGGCGCCATCTCCACCCGCACCTTCATTCCCCATCGCTGCCACGATGCCATCGGCGTACTCGGCGCGGTCAGTGTCGCCACGGCATGCCTGTTGCCCGAGGGCCCAGCCGCCGAACTGGCCAAGGTGCCCGATGGCGAAGAGAAGCTGATTTCGGTGGAGCACCCGACCGGCGAGATGAGCGTCATCGCCAGCGTCGTGAACGGTGTGGTGACCAATGCGGCCGTGTTGCGCACGGCACGCAAGCTGTTCGACGGGTTCGTGTTCTAGGACCGCGTGGACCAGGCAGCGCACAAAGCCTATGATGTCGCACAATCAGGCATGGCAAGGGCGGGCGACGGAGATGAAGCCAAATCTGCGGCATCTCCGTGTATTCCTCGCCGCTGTCGATAGCGGATCGATCTCCCAGGCAGCCGGCCTTTGCTCAGTCTCACAGCCAGCCGCAACCCAATCCATCCGCAAACTGGAAGAGCATTTCAGCAGCAAGCTCTTCGATCGCAGTCCGCAGGGATTGCTGGTGACTGCGGCCGGGGGCCTGCTGGCCAACCGCGTGCGGCGCGCCTTTGCGCTGCTCGACCCGACACTGGGCGATCTCTCCCCTCGCCTGCACCTGACCGCCACATCCTCGCAATTGACTGCGTTGGCCGCTGCGGTCGAAACGGAAAACTTCACCTTGGCCGCGAGGAAGCTCGGCCTGGCCCAACCCAGCGTCCACCGCTCCATCAGTGACCTCGAAAAGGATGCGGGACGGCAGCTGTTCGAACGTTCGTCCCGCGGCATGCATGCCACGCGGCCGGCGTTGCGGCTGGCCCAGGCGGTGCAACTGGCCTTTGCCGAAATTTATCAGGCGGAGGCTGAACTGGGCGAGCTTTCCGGTCGCGAGGTGGGGCGGATCGTCGTTGGCGCCATGCCGCTGTCGCGGTCGTCCATCCTGCCCGATGCCATTGCCCGCTTCCGCCGGCGCCGTGCCAACCTGCCCATCCAGGCCCTGGACGGGCCCTATGACGACCTGATCGCTGGATTGCGGCGCGGCGAGGTGGATTTCCTGCTCGGCGCCATGCGCATTCCCCCGCCCGCCGGTGAGGTCGTGCAGGAGGCGCTATTCGAAGACGAGTTGATCGTGGTGTGCCGGCCGGAACATCCGTTGCTGGACGAAGCCGATCTGAAACCAGCGCAGCTGACCAGCTTCCCCTGGGTGGTCAATATCCCAGGCACACCGGCGCGAAACATGTTCGAAAAGGTATTTTCGGCACCAAACCGCCCCAGCAGCCTAGTCGAGACAGGGTCGATGGTGCTGATGCGCGAACTCCTTCAGGTGACGGATCATCTCGGTTTCATTTCGGGGCTGCAAATCCGCTCCGATCTGCTGCAGGGCATGGTCGTGCGCCTGCCCGCCCGATTGCCGGACACGACGCGGCCCATCGGGCTGACCTTCCGCGCCGACTGGGTGCCTACCAGCGCGCAGCGTGACCTGATTGCCGATATCCGCGCAGCGACCGCTGATATTTGGGGGGATGGCGGAGAGGATGGGATTCGAACCCACGAGGACCTTTAGAGCCCTGCGCCCTTAGCAGGGGCGTGCCTTCGACCACTCGGCCACCTCTCCGGCAGGGGGTGGATAGCGGGCGGGGGTTGCGAAGGCAAGCGGTTTTTGGCCCAGCATGCCGCGCGGTGCGATTGTTACGGTATTTGCTTTATGGCCGCCACGAATGGCGGCTAGATCGTGTGGCGCGACGAATCGCGATTGACCCTCCGGCGGCAGGTGGAGCGCATGGCAAACGGCGGCTTGAGACTTTGTATCGGCGCGGGCGTGATCCTGGCCGGCATGGCGGGTGCCAATGCCCAGGAACCCTTCGCGCCTGACCCCAACCGCATTCTCGATCCGATCGAGGGCATCTGGCAGACGCTGGAGCTGTCCGAAATCACCATCGCGCTGTGCCCGGAGGGCTTTTGCGGCACGCTCAGCAAGATCGTGGTGCCGCGCGAGGGATTGACGGAGGAGGAATATGCCGCGGCCATGGCGATGCCCGTGGAAAGCTTTCCCGACGTCCGCAACCCCGACCCCGCGCTGCGGAGCCGGCCGATGCTGGGGCTGCAAATCCTGACTTTGCTGCCTAGCCAGAAGCCGCATGTCTATGATGGGGCGATCTACAATCCCGAGGATGGCAATACCTATTCGGGCTATGTCGAGATGCTGGGGCCGGACCTGATCCGGCTCAATGGCTGCGTGCTCTACAACATCATCTGCCAGGGGCAGGACTGGGTCCGGGTGATCCCCGAACCCGTGGCCGAGTAACCGATCAGCGCTGGTTGAACAGGACCTTCTGGGCATCCTTGTCGTCGGCAAGGCTCTTCTGCGGCGTGTCCTTGCCCCAGTTCAGGCCGCGCTCGACGGCCGGACGGGCGTTGAGACGCTCGATCCAGGCGGCGAAGTTGGGCATTTCGGCCTTGGAAATGCCGTAGCGCTCCCAGCTTTGGGCCCAGCCGATGGAGGCGATGTCGGCGATGGAGTAGTCACCGGCAATGTAATCCCGGCCTGCGAGCTGGGTGTTCAGCACGCGGAACAGGCGATGAGTTTCATCGGTGTAGCGCTTCTGGGCGTAGGGGATTTTCTCGGGCGCGTAGACGTTGAAATGATTGTTCTGGCCCAGCATGGGACCGAAGCCGCCGACCTGCCAGAACAACCATTCATCGACCTTGACCTGCTGGCGCAGGTCGGTGGGATAGAGCTTGCCGAATTTCAGGCCGAGATATTTGAGGATGGCGCCGGATTCGAAGATCGAGATCGGTTCACCCCCCGGCCCTTCCGGGTCAACGATGGCCGGGATCTTGTTATTGGGCGAAATGGCCAGGAATTCGGGGGTAAACTGCTCGCCCTTGCCGATATCGATACGGTGGTAATTCCACGGGACGCCGAGCTCTTCGAGCATGATGTGGACTTTCTGCCCATTTGGCGTGGGCAGGGAATAGGCCTCGATCGGCTTGGTCTGGGTGGTCATTGCCGGCTTCCGTTAGATTGACGTCGCATCATATATCGGCACCTTACGATGAAAGGCAAGGCGACCTGACGCCGCCTTGCCCGCAATCATTGTCATGGTCAGGCCCGCCGCAGGACCATCTGCGGGTTACCATTGCCGCGCGTCGCGCTGGAAATGCCGTGGATATCCACGGTCGAGACCACGCGGTGGCGCAAGGCGGCGAACATGAAGGTCGGCGTGACGTTCACCGGGGTATCGAACTGGATGGTCACGGTGTAGCTCTGCATGTTGCCGAGGAGTTGGACACCGATCAGCATGCCGGCAAAGGGCTGATCGAGATAGAGACCCTTGACGCGCATCCCGACCTGCCAGGGCGCGACGACGCGATCCGGCAGGGCAGCACGGGCGGTGTTCCAGTCCCGATAGCCATGGGCGCGGGCGACCTGTTCGAGGGCGGCGCCATGCGACAGGGTTTCGCCGAGAGTGGCGCGCTGCTGGCGCAGGTCCCTGGCTTCGGCTTTGAGAGTCTGGGCGGAAGGGGTATCGAGTGAAAACGACATGATAGGTCCTCTCATCTGCAATGAGGCGACTGTTCCATGGGGGCTCGCTTTGCCATGATGCGCCTTGCAAAGATGAACCAATGGTTCGTTCTTCTGCTCGGAGACTGGACTTCACCATCGGAATTGCTTCCGGCGAGCGGCGGGTGCCAGCGACCTGAGTGGGATATGCGCGTGAGGGTGGCTTTTGTCAACGGCATGGCGGGTATGCGATCAATCCCGGTGATGGGGCGATCAGACAAATGCGTTGGGCCACGCCTTGCCCACGGCGTATGCAGCCTGTGTCGCTCATATTGGGGATATCGATGATCGAGACGCTGTTCCTGCTGATTGCCGGCCTGTTGGGCGGAGCGGTGAATTCGCTTGCTGGTGGCGGCTCGTTCATCGTGTTTCCGGCGTTGCTGTTTGTCGGCATACCCCCCGTCATCGCCAATGCGTCGAACACCTACGCCGCCCTACCCGGCTATGCGAGCGGGGCCGCGGGCTATTGGCATGCCATGGCGCCGTACAAGGACCGGCTGGTGCTCTATGGCATCATTGCGGCGGTGTTCGGCTATGTCGGGGCGGAACTGCTGCTGGTGGTGTCGGACGAGTTGTTCGACCTGGTCGTGCCTTGGCTGATGGCTTTTGCCGTGCTGCTGTTCGTCTTCGGCAACCAGATCAACGGCTTCGTGGCGGCCAGGAGCGGCGGCGGGCGCGGCATGAAGGCGTTGGGCAGTGTGCTGCTGATGGCATTCCTGGCCGGGGTCTGCATCTATGGCGGGTTCTTCAATGCCGGGCTGGGCATTCTCCTGCTGGCGTTCCTCGCAACGGCGGGGATGAGCGATATCCATGCCATGAACGGGCTCAAGCTCTATGTGTCGAGCATCGTGGCGGTGGTGGCCGTGGCCCGGTTTGCGCTGAGCGGGTCGATCGACTGGTATCATGGCTCCATTGCGCTGGTGGGGGTGACCATTGGTGGTTATGTCGCGGCGAAGAATGCCCATCGAATTCCGACGCAGTGGATACGCTCGGCGGTGATTGTATATGGGGTCATCATGACCGGGTATTTCTTTTGGGGTGCTTACCTCGCCTAGTGCCACGCCCTCGTGGTTCGAGGCGCTAAAGAAGCGCACCTCACCATGAGGGCTACTGGGTGTCCGCCCGCCTGACCCAGACTGCTGCATCGTGGAATGTGGCGCCGCCGAAGGGCGGGGCGGGGGTGGCGTTGGTGAGGGTGTTGATGCCCTTGCCCTTGCGATGCGCCTTGTTCTGGTGGAGGCCCTCGGCAATGACGACGCCCCTGGGCAGGCCGGTGCGGATGCGGGCGGTGAGATCCACCGACCCCCTGATATTCCCGACGGCGACAAATTCGCCATCGACAATGCCCAAGGGCGCCGCATCACCGGGGTGGATGAAGAGCGAAGGCACGCCTTCGCGCTTCTGGCTACCGGGCGTTTCATTGAAGGTCGAATTGAGGAAGGCGCGGGCCGGGCTGGTGGCGAGGCGGAATGGGTGGTCGGCATCCGTCGGCTCGTTGATGGCCCAGTGATCGGCAAAGCGCGGCAGCTCGGCCGGATCGCAGGTCCAGAGATAGCCCTTCCTGTCGGCGACATCCTGCCAGTTCGGCGCGAAGCGGAAGCGCCGGTCGGGCCAGGCAAAGCCATCGGCAAAGCGCGCGGCAGCGTCGGGACGCTCGCGATCGACGAAGCCGGTCTTTTCGACCTCCTCCAAGGCCGGATAGCCGGAGCGGCGGAAAGTTTCAGCGACGACATCGCGATCGATGGTCTTGAAGATATCGTCGTCGAGGCCGAGGCGCAGGGCGATGGCGTTGATGACTTCGTGATTGGAGCGGGTTTCGCCGGGGCGCTGGATGACGGCGGGGCCATAGAGGACGCGGGTGTGGCCGCCGCGCGTGTAGTAGTCGTTGTGCTCGAGGAACATGGTGGCGGGCAGGACGATATCGGCGAATTCGGCCGTTTCGGTCATGAACTGCTCGTGGACCACGAGGAACAGGTCTTCGCGGGCGAAGCCGCGATGGGTCAGCGTCTGGTCGGGCGCGACGGCAGCCGGATTGGTGTTCTGCACGATCATGGCCTTGACCGGGCCGCCATGCTTCAGCGCCTTGGCGTCGCCGGTGAGGATGGGCCCGATCTCGGACATGTCGAGCCAGCGCGGCTCCCCCTTCTGCATCCTGGCGCCATTGATGGCGGATTTATCGAGCTGCCAGGTGCCGGAATTGGAGTGGAAGGCGCCGCCGCCGCGATGCTGCCACGCGCCAGTCATGGCGGGAATGCAGAGCGCGGCATGCATTGATGTGGAGCCATTGCGCTGGCGGGTGAAACCGTAGCCGAGGCGGAAATAGCTGCGCGGCGTGGTGCCAACGAGATGGGCGAATTCGGTGATCTGCGCGACGCTGAGGCCGGTGATTTCAGCCGCCCATTCGGGCGTGCGGGTGGCCAGATGGGCTTCGAATTCCGGGCTGAAATCGGTGTATTTTTCCATATAGGCGCGGTCGGCGAGATTGTCGCGCAGCAGGACATGCATGACGGCGACGGCAAGGGCGCCATCGGTACCGGGGCGCAGCATGAGGCCCATATCGGCCTGGGCCATGGTGGCGGTTTCGTAGACGTCGATGACGACGATTTTGGCGCCGCGCTCCTTGCGGGCGCGCATGGCGTGGGTCATCACGTTGACCTGGGTATGCACGGCATTGGTGCCCCAGATGACAACGCAGTCACTCTCGGCCATCTGTTCGGGATTGACGCCGCCGAGCAGGCCGGTGCCGGCGATATAGCCCGGCCATGACGTGCCGATGCAGATAGTCTCGTATTGGCGGGAATAGCCCTTGGCGGCGCGCAGGCGGTCGATGCCGTCGCGCTGCACGTGACCCATCGTGCCGGCATAGAAGTAGGGCCAGATGGATTCAGCGCCGTGCTCGGCCTGGATGGCGGTGAAGCGGGCGGCAATTTCGTCCAGCGCTTCATCCCAGGTGATCCGCTCGAACTGGCCGCTGCCTTTCGGGCCGGTGCGGCGCAGGGGGTGCATCAGACGCTCGGGGTGATGCACGCGCTCGGCGTAGCGGGCGACCTTTTCGCAGATGACGCCGGCCGTATAGGGATCGTCCTTGGCGCCACGGACGCGGCCGATGGTGTGCGTGTCCACGATATCCACATCCAACGCGCAGGCGGAGGGGCAATCATGCGGGCAGACCGAGCGGGCGGTGCGGATGGCGATGGGCTGGTTCATGGCACGAGGTTACCGGAGGGCGGGGCGGGGCTCAATTGAATTGGGGTGATGGATGATATTTGCGGCGTGAATGCGTGCGCGAGCGCCGCCTGCAACGCGGTTATCGGATAGTCGCATGCCAGGATGGCAGGGGCGGACCCCGAGACGGCTATCGCCTCTGAGTAATAAAATGAGACGGAAGCCGCCTCGGGATGCCGGGACTTGCTCGGACGGCGCGATCGCAGACCCCAGCGTTCACCGTAGCTCCCGCCCGAATGCCTCGTCCGCTCGACCCGGAGCGGAGCGCGACCTCCACTCCCCCGGCTGGCTTCCGGACGCCCGTCGCTGCAGCGCCGCCCGTATCCCGGAAGATGGCAGGATGATACGCGCGGTTGGGTGGGAGGGGACAAGATGGATAAGTCGGTGGTCGCGGCCCACCTACCTTGCGGCTGTGGCGCGATCTCGGGATGGATCCCGGCTCAAGGCCGGGATGACATCGAGCGTGGGGCAGCGTTGTGCCCACGAGGCGTCATTCTCGGCTCAGAGCGTGGCGAAGGCCTTGGCGGCGGTTTCCGTGTTGCGGCGGGCGCGGTTGGTGGCGTGCTTGGCAAGCTGGGCGGCGCCGGAGTGGAACTGGGAGAAGGTGACGCGCCTGCTGTCGTGGGTGGCGATGGTGACGCCGCGCCAGTTGGGGCGGACGGAGCGGACATCGGACCAGGCCAAAGTGGTTTCGCGGCCGAAGGCGTTGCGGTGTTCGACCTGGCTGTTGTTCCAGCGCACGCGGGTGAACAGCCCGCCCAGACCGATGGCAACAGCTCCGCCGCCCAGCAGCAGCGAAGCGATGAAGGTGGCGATCATCTGGGTGGGTTCGACATGCCTGACACCGCCGATGACGATGATGGCGCTCATCAGCACCACGGCCAGCGCGGCCGCGCCGTAGCAGGCGAAATATTCCACCATGGAGGGGCGCAATTCGGACCAGCCATCGACGCTGACCGCCTCTTCGCTCTGCACCAGGCGGAGGGCGAGGAAGGCAGCATAGCCGAAGGCGACGACGCCAGCGGCGCGGGCGAGCGGCAGACCGGATGTCATGGGGAGATATTTGAGGACGATCAGCGAAACGATAACGACGAGTGGCACAGCCACTTCCTGCCAGCGCAAGGGCACTATTGCTCTCCGAGATATGGGGGCCGGCGACGCTAGATCGGCAATCTATGAAGCGAATCTAGCAAGGTTCGGTGATTTGACCATTAACAATTCCGGGAGCGGATGCGGTGGCGCGGAACCCGAGCATTCCTGCAACAGTGCGGTCGCTTGAGAAAGTGATTCAGGGCGATGGCAGGGTGATTCCGCCACCGCGCGCAAGTGTTTGAAATTCCAGAAATTTACTCGAAAGTGACCGGCGCTAGCTCAGGACCTTGAGGCCGATGATGCCGGCGACGATAAGGCCGATACAGGCCAGGCGCGCGGCGGTGGCCGGATCGCCGAAGAGATACATGCCGAGCAAAGCCGTGCCGACCGTGCCGATGCCGGTCCAGACAGCGTAGCCGGTGCCGACCGGCAGGTCGCGCAGGGCAAGGCCCAGCAGGGCAACGCTGATGACCATGGCGATGACGGTCAGCGAGGTGGGGACGAGTTTGGTGAAGCCTTCGGTATATTTGAGACCGATGGCCCAACCCATTTCAAAAATGCCGGCAATGACGAGATAGACCCATGCCATGGGATTTTACTCCTGACGACGCTCGATGGCGTCTTGTGGCGGGTCGTCCCAGCCGGGAAAATGGAGACCGCGCGAGGTCGTCCACGCGCGGTCTTTAGATAGGCCATATCGGAGCGAAGGTGAAGTGCGTCCCCGGACCATCTTATGGTCCGGAGATGCATGGATCAGGCGCCAACGGCCGCCGCGGTGGCGTTTTCCTCGGCCTCGATTTCGGCCTCGGGTTCCTTGCGCAGGGTGGTGGCCAGCGGGATTTCCTTGAGCAGGAAGGAGAGGCCGAAGGCGATGATGGCCGCGCCAGCCGCCGTGAGGAAGACCGGGTGCAAGGCGGCGGCAAAGCCTTCGAGCACCTGGGCGCGGGCCGCTTCGGGCAGCGCCTGGATGGCCTGGGCGTTGAAGGCGCCGCCGCCGGACGGCATGGTCCCGCCAATCTGGCTGGCAAGACCGCTGGAGAAGATGGCGCCGAACACTGAGACACCGATGGAACCGCCGATCTGGCGGAACAGGGTGCTGCCGGCGGTGGCGACACCGACCAGTTCGCGCGGCACCGCATTCTGCGTGGCGGTGACGCCGACGCTATTGATGGGGCCGATGCCCAGGCCGACGATGAACATGTAGAGCGCGATCTGCCAATCGGGCGTATCGAGCTGCATCATGCCCAGCAGCAGCAGGCCGCAGAACAGCACGGCCGAGGCCAGCATGGGCAACAGCTTGTAGCGGCCCGTCTTGCTCATGATGAAACCTGACAGCGTCGATGCGCTGATCAGGCCGATCATCATGGGCAGGAGCTGGAAGGCCGAATTGGTGGGCGAAATGCCCTTGGCGATCTGCAGGTAGAGCGGCAGGAAGGTGATGGAGCCGAACATGGCCATGCCGACCAGGAAACCGACCGCATTGGTGACGAGGAAGGTATTGTTGCGGAAGAGCTGCAGCGGCAGCACCGGCTCGGCAGCACGGGACTCGACCCAGACGAAGGTGACGAGGGCGGCCAGCGACAGGACGACGAGTCCGATGATTTCCACCGAGAACCAGGGGAAGGTATTGCCGCCCAGGCTGGTGGCCAGCACGAAGGACGAAAGGGCCGCGGTGAGCAGGACGAAGCCCATATAGTCGATCTTATGGGCGACGCGCGTCACCTTGGGCTTGAGGGCAAAGCCGATGACGGCCAGAGCCAGAATGCCCAGCGGCAGGTTGATGATGAAAATCCACTGCCAGGTCAGGTGTTCGACGATGAAGCCGCCGAGCAGCGGGCCGACCACGGTGGCCACGCCGAAGACAGCGCCGAAAATACCCTGGATCTTGCCGCGCTGACGCGGCGGGATGACGTCGGCCACCACGGTCATGGCCACGACCATGAGGCCGCCGCCGCCGAGGCCCTGCACGGTGCGGGCGAAAATGAGGAAGTTCATCGAATTGGCGAAGGCGGAGAGCCCTGCCCCGATAAGGAAAATGACGATGGCGGCCTGCAAGACGATCTTGCGGCCGTAGAGGTCGCCGAGCTTGCCATAGATGGGGGCAACCACGGTGGAGCTGAGCAGATAGGCGATGACCACCCAGGTCAGGTGTTCGAGGCCGCCCAATTCGCTGACAATGGTGGGCAGAGCGGTCGAGACGATGGTCTGACCGAGCGAGGCCAGCAGCAAAGTCACGGCGACAGCGCCGATAATGAGGCCCACGGATTGAGCCTGCGGCTCTTCGCTGGCCGACTGCAGCGCAGCGGCGGCCGACTGCGGCGCAGCGGCGGATTGTGCAGGTTGAGACATTGAATATCCTTTGGCGCAAGGTGATCGCGGGGAGTCGCGCCCACTTGCAGTATGAATTATTGCGGCATATATCTGCCCCCGACAATTGCATGTCAATAGCACGTAATTGTCGAAAGCATGTGAAATTGCGAGGACTGCCATGCCCCTATCCGGTGGCAAGACCGATATGAATGCCCTGCTGCGCAAGGCCGGCGTGGATGCGGAAACCGTGGAAGCGGTGATCAGCATCGATGCGCTGATGCAGAACTGGCGGCGCCGCGCCATGCGGCGCGAGCTGGGGCATCGCGCGCTGGTGGAGCTCAAGGTGGGCATCGACCTGGCGCAGTTCGATGTGCTGGTGGCCATAGAGGCGCCGGCGGCGCAGTTCGGCGACAGCGCGGGCGAGACTATGGTTGCGACCGTGGCCGAACGGCTGGGGATCGACCCGTCGCGGGCCAGCCGCGTGGTAAGCGAAATGGTCGAGGCGGGCTATGCGCGCCGGGCGGTGAGCCAGGCGGATGCGCGGCGGACGATCATCGAACTGACCGATGCCGGCCGGGCGATCATCGAGGCGGTGCGCGCCTACAAATTTCTGATCCTGGGGGATTTCCTCAGCGAATGGGACAAGGCCGATGTGGCGCGTTTCGTGCCGCTATTGCGCAAGTTCGGGCAATGGCCCGAGCATATGGAAGCCGGGGCCACCAAGTTCGCGGACGATATTGCGCTGCTGGCAAAGCAGATTGCGGCCAGCCGGAAACAGGCTGAGCCCGCTTAGGAGAAAGCCGCCGGGTTGAGGCCCTCGCGCCGGCAGAGTTCGGCCATGGCGCTGTCGGGTGGTGGCAAGGGCATATCGGCCCGGCCGCGATTGGTGAGCTGGCTGCGCCAGAGGTGGATGGCCAGCGTATCGGGCTTTATGGCCGTGTCGGTGCTGGAGCCCGGCTGCATGAGCGCCGGAATGCCCTCATAAGGGATCGGATAGAGCGCGGAGCTGGGCAGGACATGCCCGGACAGGGCGCGCTGGCGCACATAATGTGTCAGGGCCATGGGGCCGGTGGCGCCATATTGCATGTATTCGGGCGGGACAGGCTGGCCCATCAGGCGGCGCGCCGCGACTTCGAGGCGGCGGAAGATCGGCAGGTGCGGCTCGAACAGGGGGCGCGGGCCGGCGACGAAAATGCCGAGCAGGTCATCGAGCAGCGGGGCATCGGCCGGGATGTGGAGGACCGCGCCATTGACCGAGCCGGGACGCTCGTAAGCCATGAGATAGTCGGGCGGACCGACGATCGGCTGGACGCAATAGACATCGAGATCGGCATAGACGCCGCGCTGCTGGCGCAGGCCGGTCATGCGGAAGAGATCGGAGAAGACGCCGGGTGTTCCCCTGCCCTTGTAGAACATCAGCCGCTCGCGCGGCAGGATGTCGGCCGCATCGCAGGCCACAGCGCCGGCCAGCAGATCGGGGATGGGATCGTAGGAATAGACCTCGACGCGATGACCCCGGCGGCTGAACGAGGCGATGGACAACGCCTCGAGCCAGCTCATCGGCCCATGCCAGAAGCTGAAGATGGTGGGGAGCAAGGTTTTCTCTCCGGACGTCGGGGGACCGGCTTCGTGGTTCGACAAGCTCACCATGAGGCCTCAGAGATCAGATTTGCGGCTTGCGCTTGGGCTTGTGGTCCTTCTTGGCCTTGGCGCCGTCCTTGCCGGCCCATTTGGGCTTGCCCTTGTCCTTGTTGGGTGGGGCCTTGGGGGCCTTTGGCGCGCGGGGCTTGTCGGTATCCGGCTTTGGCGCGCGAGCGGGTTCGGCGGCGGGGTCCCAGGCGCCGGTGGCCGGTTCGGCAAAATCGCCGGGCCGGAGCCCAGCCGAACCGTAGCGCGCCTTGCGGTCGGCGCGCTCGGGGCGCGGGGCGTTGGGGTCGTAGCGCTCGATGGGACCGGGCGGGCGGCGCTGGGACGGCGGCGGGCCGGAGCGGCGTTCGCCGGGGCCATCGACGGCGGAAATGGTGACGCCGCGTTCACCGGAGCCGTTCTTCTCGATGCTCCTGGCGAAGGCATCGGCCTTCTGGGCGGCGACCTCGAAGATGGATTCGGTGTCGAAGATGCGGATGGAGCCGATGGCGGTTTTGGTGACGCCGCCGGCCTTGCACAGCATGGGCAGCAGCCAGCGCGGCTCGGCCTTGTGCTTGCGGCCGACGGAAACCTTGAACCAGGTGCCGCCCTCGAAGCGTTCGCGGGTGCGCGGGTCCTTGTCGCCGGGCTTGTCGAAGACCGGGGCGTCCGACACATCCTCGGGCGCCGGGCGGGCGGCGAGCTGCTGGCGCAGATAGGCGGCGGCAATGGCTTCGGGCGTGTGGCGGGCCATGAGCTGGGCGATGAAGGCGGTTTCTTCCTCGGTGGCCGGCGCGGTGAGCGCCTCGCTCGACAGAATGCTCTCGCGGTAGCGGGCCTCGATCTCCTCGGCGGAGGGCGGTTGCATCATCGACACGTCGAGCCGGGCGGTCTTGAGGATGCGCTGGGCGACGTTGCGGCGATGCATCGGCGAGATGATGACGCAGGTGCCCTTGCGCCCCGCCCTGCCCGTGCGGCCGGAGCGATGCAGCAGCGTATCGGGATTGGTCGGCAGGTCGGCATGGATGACCAGATCGAGATTGGGCAGGTCGATGCCGCGCGCGGCGACGTCGGTGGCGACGCAGATATGGGCGCGACCGTCGCGCATGGCCTGCAGCGCATTGGTGCGCTCGGCCTGGGAGAGTTCGCCCGAGAGGGTGACGACGTCGAAGCCACGATTGTGCAGGCGGGCAGACAAGTGCTTCACGCCCTCACGGGTGGAGGCGAAGACGATGGTGTTGACGGCCTCGAAATAGAGCAGCGTGTTGATGATGGCGTTTTCGCGCTCGGCAGCGGGAACCAGCATCAGCTTGTAGTCGATATCGGCATGCTGCTCGCTGGCGCTGGTCGCGGCGACGCGCAGGGCATCGCGCTGGAAGGTCTTGGCCAGTTGGGCGATAGGCTTGGGGACCGTGGCGGAGAAGAGCAAGGTGCGGCGGTCTTCGGGGGCGGCGTCGAGGATGAATTCGAGGTCTTCGCGGAAGCCGAGATCAAGCATTTCGTCGGCCTCGTCGAGCACGACGGCGCGCAAAGCCGACATATCGAGGGCGCCGCGGGTGATGTGA
This sequence comes from Devosia ginsengisoli, assembly GCF_007859655.1. Classification (NCBI taxonomy): domain Bacteria; kingdom Pseudomonadati; phylum Pseudomonadota; class Alphaproteobacteria; order Hyphomicrobiales; family Devosiaceae; genus Devosia; species Devosia ginsengisoli. The sequence continues at coordinate 668,692 of NZ_CP042304.1, read as the reverse complement.
TCGCGCAGGCGGCCAGGCGTGCCGACGACGATATGGGCGCCGCGTTCGAGGGCGCGACGCTCGGTGCGGGCATCCATGCCGCCGACGCAGGATGCGGTGCGGGCGCCGGCTTCGGCATAGAGCCAATCGAGTTCGCGCTGGACCTGGAGCGCCAGTTCGCGGGTTGGTGCGATAACGAGGGCCAAAGGCGCGCCGATTTCGGTGAAGCGCTCGGCGTCTTCAAGCAAAGTCGGCGCGATGGCCATGCCGAAAGCGACGGTCTTGCCGGAGCCGGTCTGGGCGGAGACGAGCAGGTCGCGGCCAGCGGTTTCGTCTTCGATGATGGCAGCTTGTACCGGCGTCAGGGTTTCGTAGCCCTTGGCGGCGAGCGCGCGGGCGAGCGGGGGGAGAATGGTTTCAGGCAGGGACATTTTTGGCTTTCTTGGACGCCGACCAATCATTTGGCGTCATTGCCGCACCGAGAAAATTCCTCGGCCTTCGCGGTTGGATGGGTATAGCACAATCAAAGCAAAAAGGCCGCCCGGCGGGCGGCCTGGTGTTTCGATCCGGGGGCCGGTCAGGCCTTGGGCTGCTTGCGCAGCTCGGCGACGGACTTGCCGCCAAGACCCCAGTTCTCGAGCGGAACTTCATCGATCACGACGAACGTCTTTTCCGGGTTCTTGCCCAGAACACGCACGAGCACGTCCGTAATCCCGGCAATCACGTCGGCCTTCTGTTCGGCAGTGACGTTGTCTTCAAGAATACGAACGTTGACGTAGGGCATCAGCCGACCAGTTCGTCGTCGTTGAAGAAGAACTTGATCTCGGTGGCAGCGGTTTCCGGCGCGTCCGAACCGTGGACCGAGTTTTCGCCGATGGAGAGGGCGAATTCCTTGCGGATGGTGCCTTCGGCAGCATTTTCGGGGTTGGTGGCGCCCATGACTTCGCGGTTCTTGAGGATGGCGCCTTCGCCTTCCAGCACCTGCACGACGACGGGCGAAGCGATCATCTGCTCGACCAGTTCACCGAAGAAGGGGCGTTCCTTGTGGACCGCGTAGAAGCCTTCGGCCTGGGCGCGGGTCATGTGGATCTTCTTGAGAGCGATCGGGCGGAGACCGGCTTCCTCGAACTTGGCGATGATCTTGCCGATGAGGTTGCGACGGACGGCATCGGGCTTGATGATGGAGAAGGTGCGTTCGAGCGCCATGAGGGTCGATCCTTGAATGGGTCTGTTGGAAAAGGTGGCGCCTTGTAACGGGAGAGTTTGACGGGCGCAAGACGGGCCGTGTGCGGCACATTCCCGGCGGCTGCGGCACAGGCTCCACATTTTCGACATGCCGGTTGCGTTAGTCGCCCGACAAAAGCGTTCAACGGAAACCAAGCGTCATGGTCCACCGCCTGTTTCATATCCTGCCGATCATTGCCCTCGGCCTGACCACCGGCAGCGCCATGGCGGCGGAACCGGTCAATTGTACTGTTATCCTCGATGGGCATAGTGGGACCACACTGGTGCGGGAGGGCATATGCGACCAGCGTTTCGCACCATTCTCGACCTTCAAGCTGCCGCTGGCGGTGATCGGTTATGAGGCGGGCATTCTCATCGATGGCGAGACGCCGCGCTGGGAATGGCATGCCGGGCTGACGGCGCCGGAGCGCGACCACAAGCCGGTGGACCCGACCATGTGGGAGCGGGACTCCGTGCTGTGGTATTCGCGCGAGATCACGCGCCTGCTGGGGAGCGAGGCGTTCGGCCGCTATGTCGCCGAACTCGGCTATGGCAATGGGGACGTGTCCGGCGTACCGGGCAAGGACAACGGGCTGACGCATGGCTGGCTCGGCGCATCGCTGACCATCTCGCCGGACGAGCAGGTCGCCTTTATACGCCGGCTGCTGCAGGGCGGGTTGCCGTTCAATACGAATGCGCAGGCCTGGGCGGCGGCGATCCTGCCTGCTTTCGAGGCCGGAGACTGGTCGGTCAGCGGCAAGACCGGCAGCGGCTGGGTGTCGGATGGTCAGGGACTCTATTATCGCGACCAGCCGCTGGGCTGGTTCGTCGGCTGGGCGCAGCGGGGCGAGGATGTCGTGGTGTTCGCGCGGTTGCGGGTGGACGGGAAGCGGACCGCCGACAATCTGGGGCCGGTGGTGCGCGAGGGTTTCCTGGCGGAGCTGCCGGCTCTATTGCCCTGATGCGGGCAGCGGCCATGCGGCAAAGCCGGTTGCCATAAGGGTCGCTTAACTCTATCCAACGGCAACACTTTTGTCGCAGGCCGGTTGCCACGGTTTCGTCCGTTGCTTGCTGCAGCCTGCTTTCTCCTCAGATTGCCTGACCATGCTCACCATCAACAACCTCACCTATCGCATCCAGGGCCGGGAACTGTTCGAAGACGCCTCGGTGGTATTGCCGACTGGCTCCAAGACCGGATTCGTCGGCAAGAACGGCACGGGCAAGACCACTTTGTTCCACCTGATCCAGGGCCATATCGGCCTTGATGCCGGATCGATCGAGCTCAACAAGAAGGCACGGATCGGAGCGGTGGCGCAGGAAGCGCCGGCCGGCAATGAAAGCGTGCTCGACGTGGTGCTGGCGGCCGACAAGGAGCGCACGGCGCTGCTGGCGGAAGCCGAGACGGCAACCGACCCGGACCGCATCAGCGAGGTCTATACGCGCCTGGCCGATATCGATGCCTATTCGGCGGAGGGCCGGGCTTCGGCCATTCTCAAGGGCCTGGGCTTCGAGCAGGACCGGCAGAATGCGCCGACGCATGAGCTGTCGGGCGGCTGGCGCATGCGCGTGTCGCTGGCCGGCGTGCTGTTCAGCCAGCCCGACCTGCTGCTGCTGGACGAGCCGACCAACTATCTCGATCTCGAAGGCACGCTGTGGCTGGAAAAGTATCTCGCCACCTATCCCTATACCGTCTTCATGATCAGCCACGATCGCGACCTGCTCAACAAGTCGGTCAGCTCGATCATCCATCTCGAGCATCGCAAGCTGACCTTCTACAAGGGCAATTACGACACGTTCGAGAATACCCGCCGGCTGCAGATGGAGCTCAATAACAAGAGCCGCGAGAAATCGCTGGACCAGATTGCGCATCTGCAGAAATTCGTCGACCGCTTCAAGGCCAAGGCGACCAAGGCCAAGCAGGCCCAGTCGCGCATGAAGATGATCGAGAAGCTCAAGCCGCCCGCGGCGATGTTCGACGAATATGCGGCGCCGTTCAAATTCCAGCAGCCGGAAAACGAGCCCCCTACCCCGATGATCACGCTGGATGGCGTGGCCGCTGGCTATGGCGACAAGACCATATTGCGGAACATCACGACGCGCATCGATCCCGATGACCGCATCGCGCTGATCGGCGTCAACGGCAATGGCAAGTCGACCTTTGCCAAGCTGCTGGCGGGCGACATCGCGCCGATGGCCGGGCGATTCAACAAGGGCAAGAAGCTGGAAATCGCGCATTTTGCGCAGCACCAGATGGACAAGCTGCAGCCGGAATGGACGCCGCTCGAGCATATGGTCGACCTGATGCCCAAGGACAATGAAGCGCGGCGCCGGAGCCGGCTCAACCAGATGGGGCTGACCACCAGCCGCATGGACACCAAGGCCAAGAACCTTTCCGGCGGCGAGCGCGCGCGGCTGCTGATGGGCATTATCACCTTCAACGGACCGGGGATGATGATCCTCGACGAGCCGACCAACCACCTCGACATCGACAGCCGCGATGCGCTGGTGCATGCGCTCAACGACTATGAGGGCGCGGTGTTGATCATCAGCCACGACCGCCACCTGATCGAGGCGACCTGCGATACGCTGTGGATCGCCGAGGGCGGCACGATCAGCGAACTGGACGAGGATCTGGACACTTATCAGCGCAACATCACCTCGACCAAGGAGCCGAAGGGCTCCGCGGGAAAGGGGAAGCTGAGCAAGCAGGAAGCCGCGGCGCGGCGTGCCGAGATCGCCCCGCTCAAGAATTCCGTTAAGGATGCGGAAACCAAGATTGCCCGTTTGAAGGTGGAAATCGACAAAATCGATGCCCAGCTCGAGGACCCCAAGGTCTACAACGGCGCACCCGACCGGCTGATTGCGCTGGGCAAGGACAAGGCCCGGTTTGCGGCCGATCTTGAGACCACCGAAGAGCAATGGCTGGTGCTGAGCGCCGAGCTGGAGGAAGCAGAGCGCGCATGAGCAAGCTCGCCGCCAAGGACGTGATCTTTACCCTGGGGATGCGCCCGCATCCCGAAGGGGGCTGGTTTGCGCGCACCTTCGAGGATGGCGAAAAGGCCGGCGGCCGGGCGCGTTCGACGGCGATCTACTACCTGCTCGAGGCCGGGGATGCGTCGCACTGGCACCGGATCGACGCGGTCGAGGTGTGGCACTTCTATGCCGGTTCGCCGCTGAAGCTGCGGATTTCCGACGGCCAAAGCGTGGATGAACATGTATTGGGGCCGGACCTCGATGCCGGGCAGCGCCCGCAGGTCGTGGTGCCCACGGGAACCTGGCAATCGGCCGTCAGCACGGGGGCCTGGACACTGGTCGGCTGTACGGTCGCGCCGGGATTCGAGTTCTCGGGCTTCGAGCTGGCCGACAAGGATTGGGCGCCGGGAAAGCACTAACCCTGAAGCCGGCTGCCCGTTGACAGTGACACGCGGTTGCCATTTGCTGGCAGCCCAAGACGCCATCGAAAGTGCATCATGCGCCGCCCTGGTTCCAAGCTGCTCCTTGCCCTCCTCGTCTGCCTGCTCTGGATTCCCGGGCTGGCGCAGGCGCAGGAAGTGACCAAGGCGCAGCGCGCGGAAATCCGGCGTTTTGCCTATAATAACAGCCTGTTCACGCTCTATCACGAAGTAGCGCATCTACTGTTCCACCAGCTCGACCTGCCCATTCTGGGCCGGGAGGAGGATGCGGCGGACAACATGGCCACCTGGACCCTGCTCAACAAGCGGACGCCGGAAAGCGACCGGGCGCTGGCCGATTCCGCGCAGGGCTGGATCCTGTCGGGCGTTGCCTATGACAGCGGTGGCGACGAGAGCGATTATGCCGCCGGGCACAGCCTCGACAAGCAGCGCGCCTACCAGATCGTCTGTCTGATGGTGGGCATGGATGAGACGGCGTTCCGGCCCATCGCCAACGAATACCGCATGGAGCGCGACCGGCAGGACAGCTGCTATTGGGACTATGAAACGGTGGACCGGGCCTTCAAGGGCCTGCTGGGCGGGCGCGGCAACAAGAATGGGCGCGGCACCGAGGTTACCGTGACCTATCGCGATGCCGGCGGACGGCTGCGAGCAGCGGCAGACGCTTTCAAATCGAGCGGCGTGTTCGATCAGGTGGCCGACGAATTGCGCAACAATTACAGCCTGCGCAACCCGGTGCAGTTCACCGCCAAGCGCTGCGGCGAGGCCAATGCCTTCTACGATCCGGATACGGTGGAAGTCATCTTCTGCTACGAGATGATGCAGGACTTCATGGAACTCTACGAGGCCAACATGCCCGAGGCGGTGGCCCCGGTGCCGCGCCAGACGGGTGCGGGCAAGGAAAAGACCTCCAAATTCTGACGCTTCGGCTATAAGTTGATATTGACACTCAACTAAAAGTGGATCCAGTAGCGGGCTAGTGAAAACGCTCCGGAACGATCCCGATGTCCATCAAGCTCAATCGTCGTAATTTCGCGCTCGGAACCGCCGGGCTGGCGCTCGGCGCCATGCTGCCGGGCCGCGCCTTTGCGCAGGAAACCCGTTCGGTCACAACGATTTACGGTACCTATGACATCCCGGTTTCGCCCAAGCGTGTCGTCGCCATCGACTCGCGGCTCGACCTGCAGCCGGCGCTGGCGCTGGGCCTGCCGGTGGTGGGCTATGGCCATTCCACGCCGGGAAGCTGGGTGCCGGTTCCCGCTGGACTGGAGTTCTATGGTTCGGAAATCAACATCGAGCAGGTGCTGGCTTCGGATCCTGACCTGATCATCTGCGCCGATTATGATCCGGACAGCGTATGGTGGCCGGCCAACCGGCTGCGCGACATAGCGCCCGTGGTGACCACCTCGAACGACAAGCCCTGGAAGGACGCGTTCCGTGAATTGGCGATCCTGCTGGGCCGGGAGGGAGAAGGTGAGGCAGCCTTTGCCGAATACGACGCGCTGATCGCCGATATCAAGGCGCGGCATGGCGAGAAACTGGCAAGCAGAACGGTGGTCAGCGTGCAGCCGGCCGAGGGCGTATTCTACATGATGAACGGCTCAAAAATGCTGCAGCCGCAGGTACTTGTCGATCTTGGCGCCAGGACGATCCCGCCGGCCGAAGGGCAGGATTATGATGCGGGCGAGACCCCTGCGGAAGCGTTTGGCGACACGCTGGGCCAGGTCGATGGCATCATCCTGGCGACGACGTCGCCGGAAGGCGCGGCCCTGCTGGATGGCGAGCCGATGTGGCAGCGCCTGCCGGCCGTGGCTGCCGGAGCGCTGGTCGCTTCGAACGGCAATATCAATTATGGCAGCATCTATTCGGCCATCAAGGTGGCGCAGATGGTGGACGAACTCTACGGCAAGATGGCCTAACGGTCAGGCTTTCTTGACCCAGCGGCCATTCGCTTCCTGCTGCCAATAGGTTAACGTACTGTTAGCTTTGAGAGCTACCCAGGCTAATCGCGCTTCGGCCACGGCGTCGGGGTCGTGTCCTGAAAACATATAGACAATTCGCTCGTAGCCGTCGGCTGACTGGGGCACTGCCCGGTCAACGAAAAACCGCACATTGGCGTGGTTGGGATTGTCTGACCCCGTGGTGAGGAGGACGGGCTGATGCGCGTCGGTCTCGTCGCCGGCAAGGCCATGGGCGAGGAAGCTGTCTTCGCGATAAGTCCAGAGATGGGAATCGAGCGCTTCGGCCCGCTCGGTGGAGCCGACTTCCACCACAGCACGCCAGCCGCGCTCGATGGACTTTTCCAGCAGGGCTGGAAGGACCGCTTCGAGCGGGCGAGGTTCCAGGTGATAGAAGAGGACGTCAGCCACACAAGGCTCCATGCCACGACCCCATGGTTCGACAAGCTCACCATGAGGTCTATTGAGGTTACAGCTTTACCGTTCGTAGTGATCCCTGACCAGACGATCGAGGAGGGCGACGCCGAAGCCGGGGGCCCAGGAGGTGTTGACCTCGGAATTGCCGGCGCCGAAGGCGGTGCCGGCAATGTCGAGATGGGCCCAGGGCGTGTCGTTGACGAAGCGCTGCAGGAACTGGGCGGCGGTGATGGAGCCGGCGGGACGGCCGACCGAGTTGCGGATATCGGCGAACTTGGATTCGATCAGCTTGTCGTAGGCCGGGGCCAACGGCATGCGCCAGAGCTTTTCGTTAGCGGCGATGCCGGCGCCGAGCAGGCGGGTGGCCAGTTCGTCATTGTTGGAGAAGAGGCCGGCATGTTCGTGGCCGAGGGCGACGACGATGGCGCCGGTCAGGGTCGCCAGGTTGATCATGAAGTGGGGCTTGAAGCGGTCCTGCGTGTACCAGAGCGCGTCGGCCAGAACGAGGCGGCCTTCGGCATCGGTATTGATGACTTCGATCGTGGTGCCGCTCATGGCCTTGACGATGTCGCCGGGGCGGACGGACTTGCCCGAAGGCATGTTTTCGACCAGGCCGATGACGCCGACCACGTTGACCGGGGCCTTGCGGGTGGCCAGCGCCAGCATGAGCCCGGTGACGGCAGCGGCGCCACCCATGTCGCCCTTCATGTCTTCCATGGAGGCGGCGGGCTTGATGGAGATACCGCCGGTATCGAAGACGACGCCCTTGCCGACAAAGGCCAGCGGGGCGGTGCCGGCATCGCCGCCGCGCCATTGCATGACGACGAGGCGGGCCGGACGGTCGGAACCCTGGGCGACGCAGAGCAGCGAGGCCATGCCGAGCTTTTCGAGGGCTTCGGGTTCGAGCACTTCGATATCGACGCCCAGGCTGGCGAGTTCGGCGGCGCGGGCGGCGAATTCGACCGGGCCGAGGACGTTGGCCGGTTCGTTGATGAGGTCGCGGGCGAGGAGCGTGCCATCGACGGTAGCGCCGCGATCGGCAATGGCGGCATCGGCAGCGGCGGGATCGGCGACGTGGAGGGTGACGGCGAGCGCGGCGGGGGCGTCGTCGGATTTCGCCGATTTGTATTTGTCGAAGCGGTAGTGGCGCAGGCGCAGGCCGGCGGCGAGTTCACCGATGGCGGCTGGTGTGGCGCCGGGCTCGTCGATGACGACGGCGACGGTTTCGGCGCGGGTGGCGGCGATCTTGGCCAGCAGCGAACCGCCCCGGTCGGTCCAGCCATTGAGGGGCACATCGGCATCGCTCTTGCCGCGGCCGAGGACGAGCAGGCGCTTGCCCCCTGCCCCCAGCACATCGAGTGCCTGGCCCTGCTTGCCCTTGAAGGCGCCGGCTTCGGCGGTTTCGGCCCAGGCGAGGCCGGTCGCAGCCCAGACGGTGGCGGCGGCGCCGGATGGCGCTTCGTTTTCGGCAGCGTAGATGACGGTGAGACCCGCAGGAACGCCGGCATGAGCGGCGGTGCGGATGGTGATGGACTGGGACATTGGGGGCCTTGGGCAGAGCGGGCGAGATTCGCGCGGTGGTGAGATTGGAGTATTCCATACTACTAGCGGGCCGTTGGCGCAAAAGCGGGTGGCGGTGGTTGTCCTCAAGCGATGCTTCCGAGCGTCGGGAGAGTTCGACACCCCTCATCCGCCCTTCGGGCACCTTCTCCCTCAAGGGGAGAAGGGGAAAGCCCGGGCACTGGGTACTGCGGTCGCAAGATTACCCCCTCCCCAGCTCTGCTACGGCCCTTTGGGCTGAGCGCCGCTACCCTCCCCTCAAGGGGGAGGGTGGGCAAAGCCGTACCGTACGGTTTCCTGACGGGTATCGCAGCGTCAATCGGGCAACAGGGCTGCGGACAATTCCGCGTATAAGGTTGTGTGCGCTTGTCTGGGGCGGCGAACTGCACCAAGGTCCGGCTCGCACCGGAGATACTGGCCGACCGCATGAAGAGACTGACAGCCTATCTTGCACGCCTGTTCGTGACGGACGCGCTGATCCTGTTCGGCGTGGTGTGCTTCCTGCTGTGGCTGGTCAACTGCCTGCGCTCGTTCGACGTAGTGTCGGTGAAGGGGCAGAGCATCTGGGTGCTGGGCGTGCAGGCGCTTTATACGATGCCGCCGCTGGCCATTGCCTTTTTCTATGTCTGCGTCGGCATCGGGCTGGCGCGGGCGCTGCAGGCGCTGCAGGCTAACAGGGAATTGCATATCATCCATACCAGCTACGGGCTGGGATCGCTGTGGCGGGCGACGGCTGTGGTAGCCGGCGCGGGCGTGGTCGGGGTGCTGTTGCTGTCGAATTTCGTCGAGCCCTATGCCTATCGCAAGCTCAATGCCCTCAGCGCCAGCATCGCGGCGGACCTGGTGAGTTCGACGCTGCGGCCGGGGCGGTTTACCCAGGTGACGCCGGGCGTGGTGCTGCTGATCGGGGGGCGCGGGCCTGATGGGGAAATCCGCGAATTCTTTGCCGATGACCGGCGGGACCCCGAAATGCGGCGGACCTATATCGCGGACTCCGCGCGGGTGGCGAGCGACGGGCAGACCTATGTGCTCGAACTGCGCAATGGCACGCTGCAATATAACAGCGACAAGGGGCGGTTTTCGGAGATCACCTTCGGGCGCTACGACGTGAATGTCGACCAATTGTCGCAACCGATCGGCCAGAGCAATCCGATGCTGGAGCGGGACACGCCGTCGCTGGTCGGCGAGGCGATGGCGACGGGGCGGTGGAGCCCTGCTTTGCTGACGCTACTGGCCAATCGTATGGCCGAGGGGCTGCGGGTGATCGGCATGGCGATGATGATGCTGGCGCTGATGGGCTTTCCGAGCGGCAGGCGGGCGCGCATCCCGGTGCCGATGGAGGCGGGCGTGCTGCTGATCGCCTTTGGCGAGCGGGGCATCAGCGCCTATAGCCCGCTGGGCACGGCAACGGGCGCACTGGCGATGATCGTGATCGCGGGTGTCGCATTGCTGGTGCGGACCCGGCCCCGCGCCCTGCCCGTGGCGGTGGCGCCATGACACGGATCGACTGGCTGGTGCTCAACCGGCTCGGCAGCCGCATCGGGGTGACGGTGTTCGTGTTCTACGGGCTGATCGCGCTGGTGGAGTCGCTCGACACCTGGCGGTTCAACTTCGTGGCCGATGCGCATGGCGTGCCGATGGCGCTGGTCATGGTGGCGGCGAGCGCGGTGAAATGGACGATCAAGACGCTGCCGGTGACCGTGCTGATGGGCGCCGCGCTGGGCTTTCTCGACCTCAAGGCCAAGCATGAGCTGACGGTGATCCAGGCCAGCGGGTTGTCGATCTGGCGCATCGTACGGGCGCCGGTCATCGCGCTGGCGCTGGTGAGCCTGGTGGTGGCACTGGGGCTCGAAACGGTCAGCACGCAGCTCAACCGGCAGCTCTACCCGACCCCGCCGGGACAGACGGCGCTGCTGACGCCGCCGGGCGAAGTGTGGCTCGAGCAGCGCAGTGGAGACACGCATTACGTGATGATGGCCACCGGCATGCGGCCGGGCGGCTCGGTGCTGGGCCAAGTGACACTGTTTCACCTGGGGGACAGCGCCGAAGAGCGTGTCGAGGCCAGCGAAGCGGTGCTCGAAGGTGGGGAATGGGTATTTCCCGAGGCGGTGGTTCGTAACCCGGACAAGCCGGCGCAAAGGGTGTTCAATTACCGGGTGCCCACCAGCTCGTCGGCGGCCGAACTGGGGCTGAAACTGTCCTCCACCGAAGACCTGACCTTCTTCGAACTGGCCGAACTGCTGCGAACCGGCGTTTCCGACCGCAGCGTAAGGACCGCTGCGACGATGCGCCTCATCAAGCTCCTGGCGCTGCCGCTGGTGCTGACGGGCTCGCTGTTCATTGCTTTTGCGTTTACCGCAGGTTATCGAAGAGGCTCTAATTATGGTCCAGCGGTCCTTTACGGGATCGTGCTCGGGTTCGTTGTTTTCGTGATTACCGAGATGGCCGACCGTGCCGGGTCGACCGGCGTTCTCGATCCCACGTTTGCGGCAGTCGGACCGGCGTTCGTGGCCATCGTCATCGGCGTGACGGTGTTGCTACACAAGGAAGACGGGCGCGCGTGAATATGAAGGCGAAGGCGAGAAGGGGGATGCCGCCGCGCCGCCTGGCCTGGGCCAGCGCGCTGCTTGCGCTTACCCTGAGCACAAGCGTTTTCGCCCAAGGCATTGTTCCACGCGATTTTTTCAGCGCCCCGGTCAACCCCGCCGCCCCTGTGGGGGTCGAGGCGAATACGCTGACTTTCGACAGCCGCACCAACATCATCACCGCCAATGGCGATGTGGTGCTGAGCCAGGGCGGCTATACGGTGACCGGGCAGAACCTGGTGTATGACCGGGCCAGCAATTCGGTAAAATTCGTCGGCGCAGTCAGTGTGCGCGACCCGTCGGGCAATGTCGCCGACATGACCGATCTCGACATAACCGGCGGGATGAAGCAGGCCTTCCTCAACTCGCTGACCATCACCACCTATGACGGGGCGCGGATCACCGCCGACAGCGTGGATTATGACGCCGCCCTGCGGACGCTGATGGAACAGGCCAGCTACGCCCCCTGCGGGGAGTGTATCGACGATGCGGGACGACGCATCGGCTGGTCGGTGAATGCATCACGCATCACCTATAATGCCGAGGACGGCTCGCTTTATCTCGAACAGCCGACGCTGTCGCTGCTGGGGATACCGGTGGCGTGGCTGCCCTATCTGTGGCTGCCCGACACCAGCGAGTCGGCGCTCGCGAATTTGCGGATGCCGCGCTACGACTATAGCGAGAAGACCGGGCATGTGCTGGAAGTGCCCTATTACGCCTATGCCAGCCGCTGGACCGACATCATCCTGACGCCGACCCTGATGAGCCGGCAGGGCTTCCTGATGGGCGCGGAATGGATCCAGCGCTTCGACAGCGGCTCGTTCCAGATCAAGGCTTCGGGGCTGTACCAGCTCGACCAGACGGCTTTCACCTTTGCCGAAGCCAAGCGCGACTGGCGCGGGGCGATCCAGACTTCGGGCGAATTCAAGCCGGTGACGGACTGGACGGTCGGCTGGAGCTATACGGCTTTCACCGACGCGGCCTATCTGAAGGATTACCTGCTCACTGTCGGCAAATCGACGGTCAACCAGGTCTATGCGACGCAGGTGAATGACGACACGTTCATCGATGCGCGGGTGCAGCAATTCAACCTGCTGGGCGATGTGGCGGCGTCGACGCAGGCGCAGCAGGGCTCGACCCTGCCGGCCTTGCGCTTCTCCCATATCGAGGAGCTGGGGCCGGGCAATGGGCGGGTCGAGATCAGCGGGCGCCTGCTGGGCGTGCAGCGCGGCGCCGATGCGACCAGGACGGTCAATGGCGTGCCCTATGTCTATGGCTACGAGGGCAACAAGCAGCATCTGAGCCTGCAGGCTGGCTGGCAGACGCAGTGGATCGGCGGCGGCGGGTTCGTCGCGACGCCCTATCTCGGCGGGCGGGCGGATGTGGCCTATTACGACGGCACCAGCCCGCTGCTGCCGGGGGCGACGACGCTGTGGAGCGCGACGCCCATTGCGGCGATGGATGTGCGCTTCCCGATGGCGGCCAGCGATGGCTCGACGGTGCACCTGATCGAGCCGATTGCGCAGGTGGCGTGGCGTGGCTCGGACACGACCAGTGTCGGCATTACCAATGACGATGCGCAGAGCTTCGTGTTCGATGACACGAATTTGTTCAGCTATAACCGCTTTTCGGGCGGCGACCGGCAGGAGACCGGGCTGCGGGCCACGGTGGGCGGGCGCTACCAGGCCAATTTCGCCGATGGCGGCTATATCGAGCTGATCGCGGGGCAATCGTTCCATATCGCGGGGGCGAATGCCTTTGCCACGCCCGGACAGGCCAATACGGCCGTGGGTTCGGGCATGGATGCGACCGCGTCCTATGCGGTGTTGGGAGCCTATGGCTCGTTCATGCCGGGGGTGAAAGTCGGCGGCAAGCTGCAGGTGGATCCGGCCGATCTGCAGGTGGCGCGGGCGGGGCTGAGCGCCAGCTACAACCAGGACGGCTGGGGCGCGGCGCTGGGCTATACCTATATGGAAGCCAATCCGGGCCAGGGCATGGTGCTGCCGCGGCAGGAAATCGGCGGGGAAGTGACCGTGCCGGTGGCGGAATACTGGTCGATCAAAGCCAACAGCTATTGGGACCTGACGGCCAATAACTGGCTGCAGGTGGGCGGTGGCGTGGTCTATGACGATGGCTATCTGGTGATCGGCGCCAATGCGACCCGCACCGGGCCGACGCATACCTCGCCCAATGACACGCGGCTCACCGCCACGTTCCGACTCAAGGCACCGGCGGGGCTCAATGTCGGCTATTCGGGCGCCGTGGCGGTTCCGGATTTCTAGGATTATCGGATTTTGGCCTCAATCATGGGGCAATTGACAGCGCGCTATTCCCGCCCCATTGAGGGCGGGTGGATTGACGCGAGGCGGATACTGACAATGGCCAAGACTGTTTGGGGGCGCGCTGCCGGCGCCATGATCATCGGCATGGTCCTGAGCCTTGCCGCGGCACTGCCGGCGATGGCGCAGAATGTGCGCGTGACGGTCAACGGCACGCCCATTACCGACCTGCAGATCGCGGCGCGCGTTAAGCTGTTCGCCATCGAAGGCAACAAGACCGGTTCGCGCGGCGCTACCGAACAGTTGATCACCGAAGCCCTGCAGGTCGAAGAGGCCAAAAGGCTGGGCGTTACCGTTTCCAATGCGCAGATCGACGAGGCGCTGCTGCAAATCGCCCGCAACATGAATGTCAGCCAGGACAAGCTGGTCGCGCTGTTGCAGCAGGGTGGCGTCAGCACCGAGACGCTGCAGGACCGCCTGCGCGCCGCCATTGCGTGGAACGCAGTGACCGAGCGGGCGATCATGCCGCAGGTGCAGATTTCGGAACTTGCCCTGGACCAGCAGGCGGCGGGCCAGGTGCAGGCCTTCCAGACCTTTGACTATATCCTCAAGGAAATCATCTTCGTGGGTGCCGGTTCGAGCGGACGCTCGGGCCAGGCCAATAATTACCGCTCGAAATTCGCCGGCTGCGACAGCGCGGTGGACCTGTCGCTCGGCTATACCGACGCGGCCGTCATCGATGTGGGCCGGCGCCATGCCACGCAGATGCCGGAAGCCATTGCCAAGGAACTGGCGGGCCTGAATGTTGGCGGCATCACCAAGCCGCGCGTGGTTGAATCGGGCGTGTCGATGCTGGCCGTGTGCGAGAAGACGCAGGCCGAAGACCTGACCTTCCTCAAGAGCGACCTGCGCGCCGAACAGGGCAACCAGGCACTGCAAGGCGAGGTTTCGACCTATCTGGCGGACCTGCGCGCCCGCGCCAAGATCATCTATAACTAAGCATTCGGGCCCCGCGGGGCCCGAGGTCTTCTTGCCTGGGGGCCGAGATGGACATGCCGCTGGCCATCAGCATGGGCGAACCCGCGGGGGTTGGTCCCGATATCGTCCTGGCGCTCTATGCGCGGCGGGATGAACTGAAGCTGCCACCCTTCTGCCTGTTCGGCGATGCGCCCTTCCTGCGGGCGCGGGCGCTGCGGCTGGGGCTGAACGTGGATATCGCCGATGTCGGGGCAGCGGGTGCCGGGGCGGTCTTCGCCCATGCCCTGCCGGTGGCACAGGTCGAAGGGCTGGTGCAGGACCATCCGGGACAGGTCTCGCAGGTTTCGGCCGGGGCGGTGATCGGCGCCATCGAGATGGCGGTGGCGGCGACGCTGACGGGAACCTGCCGCGGGCTGGTGACGGCGCCGATCCACAAGGGCGCGCTCTACCATGCCGGGTTCAAGCATCCCGGCCACACCGAATTCCTCGCCGAATTGTGCGCCAATGGCGGCAAGCCGCATCTGCCTGTGATGATGCTGGCGCATGGAGGCCTGCGCGCGGTGCCGGTCACCATCCATGTGCCGATCAAGGACGTGCCCGGGCTGCTGACGAAAGAGCTGATCGTCGAGACCGTGCGCGTGGTGGCGCATGACCTCAAGCATCGCTTCGGCATTGCCAATCCGCAGATCGGCATGGCCGGGCTCAACCCGCATGCGGGCGAAGGTGGCGGCATCGGGCGGGAGGAGCTGGAAATCGTCGGGCCGGCGGTGGCGCAGTTGCAGTTCGAGGGGATCGGGGTGGAAGGCCCCCTGCCCGCCGATACGCTGTTCTACCCGACCCATTGGGCGCGCTATGACGCTGTGGTGGCGATGTATCACGACCAGGCGCTGATCCCGATCAAGACGGTGGCCTTCGAGGATGCCGTCAATGTGACGCTGGGCCTGCCCATCGTGCGGACCTCGCCGGATCATGGCACGGCCTTCGACCTGGCCGGCACGGGCCGCGCCTCGCCGGCCAGTTTCCTCGCGGCCATCAGAATGGCCGATGCGATGACGGCGGCGCGATGAGCCAGATCGACAGGCTGCCGCCTTTGCGCGAAGTGATCGCCGAGCATGGCCTGCGCGCCAAGAAGGAGCTGGGGCAGAATTTTCTGCTCGACCTGAACCTGACGGCACGCATCGCCCGCGTGGCGGGCTCGCTGGAGGGTGTGCGCGTCATCGAGGTGGGACCGGGACCGGGCGGGCTGACGCGGGCGCTACTGGCCGAAGGTGCGCGCGAGGTAATCGCCATTGAGCGCGATGCGCGAGCGCTGCCGGCGCTGGCGCAGATATCAGAGGCCTATCCGGGCCGGCTGACCGTGATCAGCGGCGATGCCATGGAAATGGATTATCGCGCGCTGGCCGACGGCAAGACGCGGATCATCGCCAACCTGCCCTATAATATCGCGACGCCGCTGCTGACCGGCTGGCTGACGCTGGACCCGTGGCCGAGCTTTTTCGACAGCCTGACGCTGATGTTCCAGCGGGAAGTGGCCGAGCGTATCTGTGCCCGGCCGGGCGACGACGCCTATGGGCGGCTGGGTGTGCTGGCGGGATGGCGCAGCGAGGCGCGGATTGCCTTCAATGTGGGACGGCAGGCCTTCGTGCCGCCGCCCAATGTGACCTCGGCCGTGGTGCATCTGGTGCCCAAGCCGGTGGGCGATGACGTGACGGTGAAAAATCTCGAACACATCACCCGTGCGGCCTTCGGCCAGCGGCGCAAGATGGTGCGGCAGAGCCTCAAGGCAGCGGGGGTGCCGGTGGACGGCCTGCTGGCGGCCGGCGGGCTCAAGGGGGACGAGCGGGCCGAGGAGCTGCCGGTGGAGGCGTTTCTGGCCATGGCAAGGGCGCTGCCGGGGTTGCGGTAACCCCGCTTCATCCCAGCCTATTGCGCTATCGTGGCAATCTTCGCCAAGACATCTTCCATGATAAAGTCAGGGACCACATCACCCGAGGGCTTGCCCTTGCGTGCAATCATGTCCAATGCACTCAACTGGTCCACCTGGATAACGCCGGTTACGCCAGTGCCGGCACCAGAGAGGTTCACAGCAAAGCCCCTCATACGGCTATAATTCCCGACGGTGGTTATCGGACAGACCAGAGGTACACCGCCCTTGTTAAAGGCCCGAGGCGACACGATCAGCACATAGTGCGGACCCTTCTGCTCGCGGCCGGCGGCCGGTGACAAGTCGCAATGCCATATCTCCCCTCGCTCCATTGCTACAGGAGTTCCCGACCAACGGGAGGAGCGTCAAGCCAGGCGCGTTCTTCCTCACTAAGGGGGGCGTCGAAATCGCAATGAGCCAGCAGTTCCTCAAGCGTATATTTCGGGCGCCGCACTGCTGGTTCCAAAACGAGCTTTTGGTCTTCGACCTTGACGGTCAATTCCTGGCCCTCGTGCAGATGCAGCGTGTCACGCGCCGCTGCCGGCACGGTCATAACCAGCGATCCGCCCGACTTCTTGAGCCGGGTATGGCTCAAAATGCCTGGAGATAGCGCCGCACGTATGGTTTTCGCCATGACATTCAATCCTGAAATGTTGAACTATTATGTAACATCGCATTGTGAGGGCGACAAGGCCACAGCTCGGCAGAGTGCTGAAATCTGGGCGGACTACGCCCCCGCTGGCGGCTCCGGCGGATGTTCCGGCATGGGCAAAGCTGGCACGAAAGCGAGCCTGATGGCGACTAGGAGCGCCAGCAGAGCGGCGCCGCCGCTGACCAGCATGACGCCGGACCAGGCCCAGGCGGTCCAGGCGTAGCCGCCCAGCGTACCGAGGATCGAGGCGCCGAGATAATAGGCGACGAGGTAGATGGCCGAGGCCTGGGCCTTGCCGATGCGGGCGCGGCGGGTGACCCAGGCACTGGCCACGCCATGGGCGGCGAAAAAACCCATAGTGGCGATGGCGAGGCCGAGAATGACGATGATGGTGTTGTCGAACATGGTGACGGCCATGCCTGCCCCCATCAGCGCGACCAGCGCCCAGAACACCCTTCTGCGGCCTAGCCGTTGCGACAGGCCGCCGGCCCAGGTGGAGCTGACGCTGCCCAGCAGGTAGACAAGGAATATCGCAGCGATGGCCGAGTGGCTGAGCAGGAAGGGCGGCAGAGCCAGACGGAAGCCGGCATAGTTGTAGAGCGTCACGAAGCCGCCCATGAGCAGGAAGGCGCTGGCGAAGAGCCAGGGCAGAGCCGCATCGTCGAAACTGGCGCGGCAGCGGCGCCAGAGGGTGGCGAGGCCGATGGGGTCGCGGACGAATTGGCGCGGCTTGGGCAGCAGGATGGCGACGGCAATGGCGGCGGCGAGGATCAGCCCGGCGAGAATGCCGGTGCCGAGGCGCCAGCCGAGGAAATCGGACAGAATGCCGGAAATGACGCGGCCGGCCATGCCGCCAATGGCCGTGCCGCCGATATAGAGGCCCATGGAATAGCCCAGGGCTTCGGGGGCCATTTCCTCTGACAGGTAGACCATGGCCACGGCGGGGATGCCCGCCAGCGTCAGCCCCATCAGCGTGCGCAGGGTGATGAGTTGCCACCAGACCTGGGTGAAGGGCAGCAGCATGCCAAGGATAGCCGTGATGAGCAGCGCGCCGACAATCAGGCGATGGCGGCCGAGGCGGTCGGCGAGCAGGCTGGCGGGGATGAGGGCCACGGCCATGGTGGCTGTGGTGGCCGAGAGGGCCAGCGAGGCGGTGCCGGCATCGCGCACCCAATATTGCGCAAACATTGGCAACAGGGGCTGCACCGAATAGAGCGAGGCGAAGACCGAAAAGGCCGAGAGGAAGAAGGCGATGTTGGCGCGCAGGAAGGCCGGCGTGCCGCGGCGGATGGCGGGTGGGGTCATTGCGCCACGCCCTCATGGTTCGACAGGCTCACCATGAGGGCTACTGAGTATTCAGTGAAGGCGTAGGGCTGAGGGGGAGCAAGCGTACTTATGTCGGGGCCAAACACCCCCACCCTCACTCCCCTCCCCACAAGGGGGAGGGAAGCCTGTCCGGTGGCCGGGGTGGTATTGGAACACTGACATGGCCCATGCGCTTCCCTCCCCTTGATGGGGAGGGATCGAGGGTGGGGTGGGGCCGCAAGCGGGATATTCGTAGTTCATCCCGCGCTTCACCTTCTCAAAGAGAATCGATCTGGCTCTGCAAGTCCTTGACGAAGCTGGACAAGTTCAGTTGGCGTTCGCGCTCCAAGCGGGCGGAGACGAGGATGGAGCGGACGCGGGCGACGGATTTTTCCAGGTCTTCATTGACGATGACATAGTCGTATTCGTTGAAGTGCTCCATCTCGCGGCGGGCGTTGTGCAGGCGCTTTTCGATGGTGCCGACGCTGTCCTGGGCGCGGCGTTCGAGGCGGGCGCGTAGTTCCTTGATGGTGGGCGGCAGGATGAAGACCGTCACCATGTCCTTGCGGCTGTTCTTGTAGAGCTGGAGCGTGCCCTGGTAGTCGATGTCGAAGAGGATATCGTTGCCGCCAGCGAGCTGTTCTTCGACGCGGGCGCGGGGCGTGCCGTAGAAATTGCCGTGGACTTCGGCCGATTCCAGCAATTCACCATCGGCCTGCATGCGCTTGAAGGTCTCGATGTCGATGAAATAGTAGTGCTTGCCCTCGACCTCGTCGGTGCGGCGGGCGCGGGTGGTGACCGAAACGGACAGCTTGATATTGGGATCGGCGCCGAACAAAGCGCGCGAGATGGAAGATTTGCCGGCGCCCGAGGGCGAAGCGATGACCAGCATGACGCCACGGCGCTGAAATTCCATCAGCCAGATCCTATTCGATGTTCTGCACTTGCTCGCGTAGTTGATCGATCGCCGCCTTGAGGTCAAGGCCGATGGCGGTGAGCTCCACCGCATTGGATTTGCTGCACAGGGTATTGGCCTCGCGGTTGAATTCCTGGGCGAGAAAATCGAGCCGGCGGCCGACGGCGCCGCCGCCGTTTATGAGCTGGCGCGCCGAGGCGATATGGGCGGTGAGGCGGTCGAGTTCTTCGCGGATATCGGCCTTGGTGGCGAGCAGCAGGGCTTCCTGCACCAGGCGATCCTCGGGGATGGCGATATCGGCGGCGATGTCGGCCACCTGCTGGCGGAGTTTGGCGAGGATGGTGTCGCGGCTGCGGGCGGGGTGGACCTCGGCGCGCTGCACCAGGGTCTCGATTTCGTCGAGGCGGTCGAGCAGGACAGCGGCGATCTGGCTGCCTTCCTGGCGGCGGGCGAGGACGAGATCGGACAGCGCCCGGGACGCGGCGTCGAGAATGGCTGATGTCAGGGATTCCTCGGCATCGGAGGAAATGGGGCGGTCGCGCTGTTCGAGTACGCCCTTGAGGCCGAGAATGCCATCGAGGCTGGGCGGGGCGGCGGCGGGTACGGCGCTGCGCAGGTCGTCGATGGCAGCGAGGACGGTGGCGAGGGCCTGGCGGTTGACCAGCAGGTCGCCCCCTGCCCCGTCGCGCTCGACGGAGAGATTGAGGGTCAGCGAGCCGCGGGTGACCTGTTTGCCGATGCGCTGACGGATGTCGCTTTCGAGCGCATCGAAGCCGGGGGCGAGGCGCAGGCGAATATCGAGGCCGCGGCCGTTGACCGATTTCACCTCGCAGGCGAAGGACGCGCCGGGCACCGCGCCGGTGGCGCGGGCATAGCCGGTCATGCTGGCGAGGGGCTGGGTCACTCGGCTGCCGGGGCTTCGCCAGCCTGCTCGGCCTCGAGGGCCTGACGGGCGGCTTCGGCATCGGCTTCTGCCTGGGCAGCGGCTTCGGCGGCTATGCGGCGGTATTGGGCGACATTGTCCTGATGCTCGGCATAGGTTTCGGCGAAGACATGGCCCTCGCGGGGCGAGGCGCCCTTGGCCACGAAATAGAGGTAGTCGTGGGTGTCGGGATTGGCGACGGCCTTGAGGGAATCGATGCCCGGATTGGCGATGGGCGTCGGCGGCAGGCCATCGATCTGGTAGGTGTTGTAGGGGGTCTGCGCCTCGATTTCGGAGCGGCGCAGACCGCGGCCCAGTGAACCCTGGCCCTTGGTGATGCCATAGATGATGGTGGGATCGGACTGCAGGCGCATGCCTTCGCGCAGGCGATTGACGAAGACGGCGGCGACCTGGGGCCGCTCAGTGGCGACGCCGGTTTCTCGCTCGACGATAGAGGCGAGGACCAGGAGCTGTTCGGGCGTTTCGAGCGGCAGGTCGGGCTGGCGGGCTTCCCAGACGGCAGCCAGTTCACTGGTCATGGCGGCCTGCATGCGCTCGAGCACGGATTGGCGGGTATCGCCGGGCACGTAGTCGTAGCTACCGGGCAGGATGGAGCCTTCGGCGGGAAGGGTCGAGATTTCGCCCGTGATATTGGCATCGGCATTGAGGCGCTGCACGGCCTCCCAGGCGGTCCAGCCTTCGGGGATGACGACGGCGTAGCGGATCGGGTTGCCCTCGATCAGCTCGCGCAGGATATCGGCCATGCTGGCGCCGGCGGGGATGCGGAAATCGCCCTGCTTGACGGTGCCTTCGATATTGGCGACGCGGCTGCCGACCTGGAAAATATACTGATTGGAGATGAGGCCCTGTTCCTCTAGGCGCGGGCCGATGGAGGAGAGGCCGGAGCCGGCTTCGACGCGGAAGGTGGTTTCGGCGGTGAGCGGGCCTTCGCCGTAGAACTGGGAGGCGCCGTAGAGCACGATGCCGCCGGCAACCAGCAGGCCGAGAACCAGCAGCGTCAGCAAGCCGTTGAGGATATCAACGAAACCGTTGCTTGAGCGGCGGCGGCGCCGGACCTTGCGATCATTCATCGTGCTGGATCACCCTCGGAGCCCGTGTCATTGGGGAATGGACGGGTCTTGTTCAATGGTTTTGCGGCATATTGTTGATGCCCTGCGACAAAGACAAGAGGCACATCGCGGGTGACGCGATGTGCCTCTCATCAAAGCGTGGATAATCAGCCGACCTTGCGCATGACCAGGGTCGCATTGGTGCCGCCAAAGCCGAAGCTGTTGGACAGCGCCACGTTGATCTCCTTCTTGAATGCCTTTTTGGGCACCAGATTGATCACCGTGTCGACCGAGGGATTGTCGAGGTTGAGCGTCGGCGGCGCGATGCCGTCACGCATCGCCAGCAGGCAGAAAATGGCTTCGACCGAACCGGCGGCGCCCAGCAGGTGGCCAACGGCCGACTTGGTGGAACTCATCACCGCCTTCGATGCCGAGTCGCCAAGGACGCGTGTGACCGCGCCCAACTCGATCTCGTCGCCGAGCGGCGTCGAGGTGCCGTGGGCGTTGATATAGTCGATATCGGACGCAGCAATGCCGGCGCGCTTGATGGCGGCGCTCATCGCGCGGAAACCACCATCGCCATCGGGCGACGGGGCGGTGATGTGATAGGCATCGCCGGAAAGACCATAGCCGATCACTTCGCCATAAATCTTGGCGCCCCGGGCCTTGGCCCGCTCATAGTCTTCGAGGACGACGATGCCGGCGCCCTCGCCCATGACGAAGCCATCACGATCCTTGTCGTAAGGACGGGAGGCGGCTTCGGGATTGTCGTTGAAGCCGGTCGAAAGCGCACGGGCGGCGGCGAAGCCGGCCAGCGACAGGCGGTTGACGCAGCTTTCGGCGCCGCCGGCCACCATCACGTCGGCATCGCCGAGCGCAATGAGACGGGCGGCATCGCCGATGGCATGGGCGCCGGTGGAGCAGGCGGTGACCACCGAATGGTTCGGCCCCTTGAGGCCGAAACGGATGGAGACCTGGCCGGAGGCCAGGTTGATCAGGCGACCGGGAATGAAGAAGGGACTGATGCGGCGCGGACCCTTTTCGTGCAGGGTGATGGAGGCATCGTAGATGCCGCCCACGCCACCGATGCCCGAGCCGATCAGGACGCCAGTGCGTTCCTGCTCTTCCTGGGTTTTCGGCTCGACCCCGGCATCCTCGATAGCCTGCTGCGCGGCAGCCATGGCATAGACGATGAAGGGATCGACCTTGCGCTGTTCCTTGGTGTCCATCCACTCATCGGGATTGAACTTGCCCTCGGCATAGTCGCCGAGCGGCAAGCGATGAGCAATCTGGCAGGCGATATCATCGACCTGAAAGTCGTCGATCCTGACGGCGCCACTCTTTCCGGCCAGGATATTGGCCCAGGTGGCTTCAACTCCAGTACCGAGGGGCGTAACGAGGCCCAACCCGGTGACAACGACGCGGCGCAATTCCATGCTGTGCCTGCCTAACCCGGCCCAAGCCCGACGGGCTTAGCCGACGGCCTTGGTGAGGAACGACACGGCATCGCCGAAGGTCTGGATCGACTCGGCGGCGTCGTCGGGGATCTCAACCGAAAATTCTTCTTCGAAGGCCATCACCAGTTCGACCTGGTCGAGGGAGTCCGCACCCAGATCGTCGATGAAGCTGGCCTTTTCGACAACCTTCTCGGCATCCACATTGAGGTGTTCCACAACGATCTTGCGGACCCGATCAGCGACATCGCTCATATTAGACTTCCTTTTTCGAAATCGAGGTTTCGTTTCGCTTCTTATTGGCGGAGTGCCAAATCTTCAAGCACCGTTTGGCTGACTTGGCGGCAATGTAGGCGCGCTTTCGGGCGTCTGCAAGGCAGTCCACCACCGGTGCCAGCGGCGGCGAGTATCACACTTGATGGGGCTCCGCCAGCCGCTCAATGCCTCGTTTCCAAGGCTTTTGCCCAGAAGAACCCGCATAGGGAAGACCGGCCGGCCGATCAGATCATGGCCATGCCGCCATTGACGTTGAGCGTGTGGCCGGTGATGTAGCCCGCCGCGTCGCTGGCGAGGAAAACGGCGCAGGCGGCGACTTCCTGGGCGGTGCCGAGGCGGCCGGAAGGGATCGTCGAGAGGATCGACTCGCGCTGCTTGTCGTTGAGTTCGTCAGTCATGGCCGAGGCGATGAAGCCGGGCGCGATGGAATTGACGGTGATGTTGCGGCTGGCCACTTCATGGGCCAGCGCCTTGTTCATGCCGATCAGGCCAGCCTTGGAGGCGGCATAGTTGCCCTGCCCCGGGTTGCCCATGACGCCGACGACCGAGGAAATGCCGATGATGCGGCCGAAGCGCTGCTTCATCATGGAGCGCAAAACGGCACGATTGAGATGGAAGGCGGCGGTGAGGTTGACGGCGATGACCTCGTCCCACTCTTCGTCCTTCATGCGCATGAAGAGATTGTCGCGCGTCATGCCGGCATTGTTGACGAGAATATCGAGGCCGCCCATGGCCGCTTCGGCAGATGGGACGAGCTTGTCGACTTCATCGAGCTTGCTGAGATTGGCGGGAAGAATGGGGCAATCCTTGCCGATCTCCTTTGCCGTATCTTCCAGCGCGCCGAGGCGGGTGCCTGACAGCGCCACGGTGGCGCCGGCGGCGGCGAGCGCCTTGGCAATCTCGCGGCCAATGCCACCGCTGGCGCCGGTTACCAGGGCACGTTTGCCAGTCAGATCAAACATTTAGTCCTCCCGATGGAGATAGTGATTCAAGCGCTTAATGGCTTGATTCAAGTGAGTTCGGAAACGAAGGCATCGATATCGGCAGGCGAGCCGACTGATGTGGCAGTCGCTTCGGCATTGATACGCTTGGCGAGGCCGGTGAGGACCTTGCCAGTGCCCAGTTCGGCCAGATGGGTCACTCCGCCCTGACCAGTTAGCCAGGTGACAGTCTCGGTCCAGCGGACGACGCCGGTGACCTGTTCGACCAGGCGCTGGCGGATGTCGGCCGGATCGGAAATCGGGGTGGCCAGCACATTGGCGACCAGCGGCACGACGGGCGCATTCATGGTGACTTCGGCCAGCGCAACGGCCATGGCCTCGGCGGCCGGCTGCATGAGCGAGCAATGGAACGGGGCGCTGACCGGCAGCAGCAAAGCGCGGCGGGCGCCCCTGGTCTTGGCGATTTCGACGGCACGTTCCACGGCGGCTGTGGCGCCGGAAACGACGACCTGGCCGGGGGCATTGTCGTTAGCAACATCGCAGACGTCGCCCTGGGCGGCTTCGGCGGCGACGGCGCTGGCGGTTTCGAGATCGAGACCGAGCAATGCAGCCATGGCGCCATGGCCGACGGGCACGGCCTTCTGCATGGCCTGACCACGCGTCTTGAGCAGGCGCGCGGTATCGGCCAGCGAGAAGGTGCCGGCGGCGCACAGGGCCGAATATTCGCCGAGCGAGTGGCCGGCGACATAGGCGGCGTGATCGGCCAGACGGATGCCCTTGGCTTCGAGCACCCTGACAACGGCGACGCTGACGGCCATCAGGGCCGGCTGGGCGTTTTCGGTGAGGCGCAGGATATCGTCCGGACCTTCGAACATGATGGCTGAAAGGCGCTGGCCCAGGGCTTCATCGACTTCCTGGAATACGGCGCGGGCCTCGGGATAGGCCGCGGCCAGGTCCTTGCCCATGCCGACGGCCTGGCTGCCCTGCCCCGGAAAGGTGAATGCGTAGCTGGTCATGATGTGGCCCCCTCTGCGATCAGTTAGACAATCCATAAGGAGACTGTCCAGTTGCGCGGCGTTTGCCGGGAGTGTGTGGCGGAGTCAAGGCGGATGTCGAGAGGGAGAAATCAAACGCAGCAAGATCAGTGGTTTATCCGCAGTTCCGGCGCTGTTGAACGTTTTGCCGGGCCACGCGTTGATCGCTGACAACCAAGGGAGCGTCTCATGAAAAACCTGACTTCGATCTGCGCCCTGCTGGCCTGCACCGCACTGGTCGGCCCCAGCGTCGCACAAAGCCCGGATTCGTATGTGACCGGCGCCAAGCAATTCACCCAATCGGTGGTGATTACGGGACTGGCCAATCCCTGGGAAATCACGCTGGGACCGGACGGCATGCTGTGGACGACGGAGCGGACCGGCAAGCGCATCAGCCGCATCGACCCCACGACGGGTGAGCAGCATGTCGCCATCACGATCGATGAAATCTCGGCCCCGGGTGGCCAGGACGGGCTGATGGGGCTGGCGCTGCATCCCGAACTGGGCCAGGGCACCGGCAATGACTATGTCTATGCCGCCTATAGCTATGTCGACGAGGAAAAAGGCGCGGACCCGCAGGTTACCGACGCGAGCAGCCCCTATCACATGCTCTACACCAAGATCATCAGGCTCTCGTATAACGAGGCGGATGGCACGCTGAGCGACCCGGTGGACCTGATCACGGGACTGCCGGCCAGCAATGACCACAATTCGGGGCGGCTGAAATTCGGGCCGGACAATACGCTCTATTATACGCTGGGCGACCAGGGGAATAACCAGGGCGCCAATGTGTGCCTGCCGATCGAGGCGCAGCGCCTGCCCACCGCCGATGAAATCGCCGCCAAGGATTATGTCGCCTATGTCGGCAAGTCGCTGCGGCTCAACCTGGATGGGTCGATTCCCGAGGACAATCCGGAGCTCGATGGCGTGCAGAGCCACGTCTTTACCTATGGGCACCGCAATATGCAGGGCATCGCCTTCGGGCCGGATGGCACGCTCTATGCCACCGAGCATGGGCCCAAGACCGATGACGAGGTGAATATCCTGACCTCGGGCGGCAATTACGGCTGGCCGAATGTGGCGGGGCTCAACGACGACAAGGCCTATGAGCATGCCAATTGGGAGTTGGCCGCCAATCCGCCCTGCGCGGAGACCACGTTCAGCGAATATGCCATTCCCGACAATGTGCCGCATGAACCCGAATCCGCCTTCACCGAGCCGATGGTCGATCCCATCGCCACCATGTTCACGGTCGATACCGGCTGGAATTTCGTGGTGCCGGACTGCAAGGGCACCGACTTCATCTGCTGGCCGACAGTGGGCATTACCAGCGTCGAATATTACCAGGGCGGCGATGACCGCATTCCGGGCTGGGACAAGGTGCTGCTGGCGCCGACGCTGAAGCGCGGCTCGATCTATGTGCTGCCGCTCGACGAGAACGGGCAGGCCGTGGACGGCACGGTGGAGCGCTATTTCCAGACCAATAACCGCTATCGCGACGTGGCTGTAAGTGCCGACGGCAAGACCATCTATATTGCCACCGACGCGACGGGCCTGGCCGAGAATACCGAGGGCGGCACGACGAGCGAATTGGCCAATCCGGGCGAGATCATCGCCTATACCTATGCGGGCGAAGGCGACCCCAGCGCCGTTCCGCCGCCCAATGAGCAGTCGCTGCGCGGGCAGGGATGAGGCCGCCGCGGGCGAAACGGAAGAGGCTCCGGCGGAGGATGCCGCGGCGGCTGGGGACCTGCCCAGCTTCACCGAGGCCCAGGTCGCATCGGGCAAGGCCGCATTCGACGCCAATTGCGCGGTCTGCCATGGCGATACGCTGACCAACAACACCTATGGCCCGCCGCTGGCCGGCGAGTTCTTCCACGAGAACTGGGAGGGTGCGGCGGCCGCCGACCTGGTGGCCAAGGTGCATACCATGCCGCCATCTGCGCCGGATTCGCTGTCGGCCGAGGTCTATGCCGACATGGCGGCCTATATCCTGTCGGTGAACGGACTGCCGGCAGGTACGGAGCCGCTGACGGCGGAATCGGGCGGGACGATCAGCTTCGCGCAGTAACGACTGCCTGCAGCCTCCCCTATTGCGCCGCCGGCCGTTGGCTGGCGGCGTTTCTGCTTGATCTGGCGGCCCCTTTCCCCTATAGCCGCGCCAGCAATTCGTTTGGCCGGGGGCTGAACGGAGGGTTTGTTGTTTGAAAGAACGGCAAATAGGGCGATGGCCCGGCCTCCCGTGTTCCCGCTCTTTGCAAGACTGCTTTGATGCCCTTCTCGGCTTCAAGGAGGCTCCGCGCCAGATGTTGCTGTGTTTGAAACCACTGACGA
Source organism: Devosia ginsengisoli (assembly GCF_007859655.1). Classification (NCBI taxonomy): domain Bacteria; kingdom Pseudomonadati; phylum Pseudomonadota; class Alphaproteobacteria; order Hyphomicrobiales; family Devosiaceae; genus Devosia; species Devosia ginsengisoli. The sequence goes on along the minus strand of NZ_CP042304.1, from coordinate 641,471 downwards.
AGGCGCATTCATGGCCCTCTACGAGCATATCTACCTGGCACGCCAGGACGTTTCCCAGCAGCAGGTCGAAGAACTGACCGCTGCGCTGACCGAAATCCTCGCCACTGGCGGCGGCAAGGTCACCAAGAACGAATATTGGGGCCTCAAGGGTCTCTCCTACCGCATCCGCAAGAACCGCAAGGCGCATTATACGCTGCTGAACATCGAAGCAGCGCCGCAGGCCGTTGCCGAGATGGAACGCCAGATGCGCATCAATGAAGACATCCTGCGCTTCATGACCGTGCGCGTCGACGAGTTGGAAGAAGGCCCCTCGGCCATGATGCAGAAGCGCGATCGCGATGACCGCGATGGCGGTCGCCCCGACCGTGGTGGCTTCGGCGGCGAACGCCGTCCGCGCCGTTTCTAAGATAAGGACCCAAAGCTATGGCAATCAAAGACCTCACCACCGCCCAGGCCCGCCGTCCGTTCCAGCGCCGCCGCAAGACCTGCCCGTTCTCGGGCGAGGGCGCGCCCAAGATCGACTACAAGGACGTGCGCCTGCTCTCCCGCTACGTGTCGGAGCGCGGCAAGATCGTGCCGAGCCGCATCACCGCCGTTTCTGCCAAGAAGCAGCGTGAACTGGCTCAGGCGATCAAGCGCGCCCGCTTCATCGGCATCATGCCGTATGCCGTCCAGTAAGTTCGCTGGGCTGGCGATCTAGTGGCGGTGCGCTGCGCTTCCGGTGCTCACGTACCTAGGTACGCTCCGCTCCGGTTCTCGCGAACCACCACTATCTCATCCAGCCCAACGACTTCCTGTTTGGCCTGCCCGTGCCTGTAAAGGGCACATCGTTGGGGTTCTGGATGGTCCGGGGCTCCTAACCGTCCGAGAGACGGGACAGCTACTAAGGAATACCCAAATGAAAGTCATTCTGCTCGAGCGCGTCGGCCGTACCGGTTCGATCGGCGACGAAGTCACCGTCAAGGACGGCTTCGCCCGTAACTTCCTGCTGCCGCAGGGCAAGGCGCTCCGCGCCACCGAAGCCAACCGCAAGAAGTTCGAAGCCGAACGCGCCCATATCGAAAAGCGCAACGACGACCGCCGCAACGCCGCTGCCGGCATTGCCGAAGGTCTCAACGGCCGCGAAATCATCATCATCCGCCAGGCGGGTGAAACCGGCCAGCTCTACGGCTCGGTCGCCTCGCGCGACATCGTGGAAGCCCTGGCCACCGATGGCTTCACCGTGCAGCGCAGCCAGGTCGACCTCACCGACCCGATCAAGTCGGTCGGCGTGCACACCGTGCCGCTGAACCTGCATGCCGAAGTCGCCGTGACCATCACCGTCAACGTCGCCCGCTCGGAAGACGAAGCCGCCCGCCAGAGCGCCGGTGAAGACGTGACCGTCACCGTCTATGAAGATGACGTGGAAGGCGACTTCGCCGCCGGCCAGAAGGACGCGCAGCAGGACGATCGCTTCGACGACGAAGTCTGATCGGCTCGCAACGCATTGAAGAGGCCGGGCCCTGCGCCCGGCCTTTTTGTTTGCGTGGAGTTTGCTTTGTATGGACCGGCCTCGTGGATCGTTAACCGCCACGGCCTAGACTGGCTCAAGTAGTTTCAGACGTAGTGCCAGATTTGACCGCGCCCCGATCGAAATGGGACCCGCTCCCGACCAATCCGACATTGCTATCGCTCTGCATCGGCGTGCTTGTTCTGGGCGCCTGCTTTGTCGGCATTCACACGCGGCTGCTGTTTTCCCTGGCGAGCTTGTGGCCGGCCAATGCGCTGCTGTTGAGCCTGCTGCTGATCCGGCCCGAAGCCAACCGGCCCCTCACCTGGATCGTGGCCACTGCCGCCTATATGACCGCCGATCTGCTGACGGGCGGCGCATTTGGCGCCAGCGCAATATTGAACGGGACCAACCTGGTGGGCGTAGCCGCGGGACTGCTGGTCTCGAAGCTGCTGCCATGCAACGTGCTGCTGCTGCGCCGGCCGATGGATACGATCTATATCATGCTGATGCTTGCGGCGGCATCCGCGGCGGCAGGCCTTGCCGGGATGGTGGCCGGGCCAATGCTGTTCGGCATGAGCGGGGTCCGCGCGCTAGACCTCTGGCTCACCACCGAATTTGTCAACTACGCCATCTTCGTGCCGCTGATCATAACGCTGAATGTGGGATACCGCGCGGATTCGATGACCGTCTATGGCCATCGCGGGATCGCCTGGCGGCAGGGCGCGGCCATCGCGACGCTGCTGGCCTCGGTCGGCTTCATGCATGTAAGCGGCGGACCCGGCGCCATCGCCTTCAGCATCCCGGCGCTGCTGTGGTGCGCCGTGTGCTTCCGCCCGGCAACGGCCAGCGCGCTGACGATGGCGACGGCTGTCTGGCTGCTCATTGCCGGCCCGGCGGGCCAGATTCCGTTCGGTTTCGTGCTGAGCGAGGTGGGGGATCTGTCATCCTACCGGCTCGGCGTGGCGATGATCGCCATCGGGCCGTTCGCGGTTGCCGGCCTCAACGCGGCATGGCGCGTGAGCAATGAGGCGCTGGAGGTCGCGGCAACGCGCGACGAGCTGTCCAGCCTGCTCAATCGCCGCGCCTTCATGGACCGGGGGCGCAAGGCGCTCGCCCGGGGCAATGCCAGCCAGTTCTGCGTGCTGATGATCGATATCGATCACTTCAAGGCCATCAACGACTTTCATGGCCATCCGGCGGGTGATGCGGTTATCCGGGCGATCGGCGCGCTGCTGAACAGCAGTGTCGGCCCCGACGATTTTGCCGCCAGAATCGGCGGCGAGGAATTTGCCATCGGCCTGCAGGCCGTCACACCGGCTGCCGCCGAAGCCGCGGCGGAACGGATACGCCACGTGGTCAGCCAGATGGTGGTTCCCGGTTGCGGCGATGCGGATATCCGATTCACCGTCAGCATCGGGGTGGCCGATCACCAGAATCACGCCGAGCTTGGCGCGACCCTGTCTGCCGCGGACGCGGCGCTTTACGTGGCCAAGCGCAATGGCAGGAACCGCGTGGTTGCCACGTTCAGCATGGCCACTGAGGCCGAGCAGGCACCGGCGGAGCTGGCCGAACCCGTGATGCGGGTGGGATAGGCAGGGTGCGTCCGGGGTAGCCCGGCGGGACCGACTCGCGCCATGCTCCTGCCTTGCTCACATGCAAGGTCATTGCGGCACATTCCCCGTTGTCCACAAAGTTCACAGGGGTGGGTCACGGGACATTAACCAGCGGGTCGATAGGCCAAGACACGACGCCGAGTCGCGTGGTTAAGAAAGGTTAACGGTTCCCGGGGGCATTATGGCAGAGATCGCGCGGCTGCATCCGGCCGAAGACAAGTCCTTCCGTCTGGCGCCCCACAATGTGGAGGCGGAGCAGGCGCTGCTGGGCGCCATCCTGCTCAACAATGATGCATTCTACCGCGTCTCGGATTTTCTCGAGCCGGTGCATTTCTACGAGCCCGTGCACCGCGATATCTATGAAATCGCCGGCAAGATCATCCGCGCCGGCAAATCGGCCGATCCGACCACGATCAAGACCCACCTGCCCGAGCAATTGCTGCCCGACGTGACCATGGCACAGTATCTCGCCAAGCTGGCAGCCGAAGCGACGACAGTGCTGAATGCCGGCGACTACGGCCAGGCCATCTATGACACAGCCATCCGCCGCAACCTGATCCTGGTGGGCGAGGAAATGGTGTCGGTCGCCTATGACGGCGACGTGGAGATGACGCCGAACAAGCAGATCGAAAAGGTCGAAGGCGAGCTGTTCCAGCTGGCCGAAAAGGGTCGCTATGATGGCGGCTTCCAGAACTTTTCCAGCGCGCTCAGCGCCTCGATCCAGATGGCGGGCGAAGCCTATCAGCGCGATGGGGGCCTGTCGGGCATTGCCACGGGGCTGGACGACCTCGACCGGCAGATGGGCGGCCTGCAGGGCAGCGATCTGATCATCCTCGCGGGACGCCCGGCCATGGGCAAGACGTCGTTGGCGACCAATATCGCCTTCAATGTCGCCAAGGCGTGGAAGGGCGAGGTGACGCCTGACGGCCATCAGAAGACCACCAATGGTGGGGTTGTCGGCTTCTTCAGCCTGGAAATGAGTTCGGAACAGCTGGCCACGCGTATCCTGGCCGAGCAGGCGGAAATCTCGTCGTCCGATATCAGGCGCGGGCGCATTCATGACAGCCAGTTTTCCAAGCTGGTTGATGTCTCCAACATGATGAGCAAGCTGCCGCTGTTCATCGACGATACCGGTGGTATCTCGGTGGCGCAGCTGGCGGCGCGGGCGCGGCGGCTGAAGCGGCAGAAGGGGCTCGATTTCCTCGTCATCGACTACCTGCAGCTCCTGAGCGGCTCGAGCAAGGCATCGAGCCAGAACCGCGTGCAGGAACTGACCGAAATCACCACCACGCTCAAGGCGCTGGCCAAGGAGCTGGAAGTGCCGATCGTGGCTTTGTCCCAGCTCTCCCGCCAGGTGGAAGCGCGCGACGACAAGCATCCGCAACTGGCGGATCTACGCGAATCGGGCTCTATCGAGCAGGACGCCGACGTGGTGCTTTTCGTTTACCGCGAAGAGTATTATCTGAAGAACAAGGAGCCCAAAGAGGGCACGCCAGAGCATATGACCTGGCAAGGGGAGATGGAAAAGGTGCACGGCAAAGCCGAAGTCATCATTGCCAAGCAGCGCCACGGCCCCACCGGTACGGTGCAGCTCAGCTTCGAGGCGCAGTTCACGCGCTTCGGCAACCTGGCGCGCGCCGACTACCTGCCCGAGCGTATGGAATAGGCATGGCGCTGACGTCTGGCCTTGGGGGGCAACTCAGTATCGATCTCGGGGCCTTGGCCCGGAACTGGCGGGCGCTGGACAAGGTGAGCGCCGGCGCGCTGACCGGTGCTGTGGTGAAGGCCGATGCCTATGGCACCGGCGTGACCATGGCCAGCAAGGCGCTGCATGCCGCCGGGGCGCGCTTCTTTTTGCGGCGACGCCGGACGAGGGCATGGCGGTGCGCGCGGCGGTGCCCGATGCACATATCTTTATTCTCAACGGGCTCTATCCGGGCGCGGCCAATCTCTATGTGCGGCAGAACCTGATGCCGATCATCTCCTCCATGGCGATGCTGGAGGAATGGCTGGCCAAATGCGTGGAGCGCAACGAGGCCTATCCGTCCGCCTTCCATTTCGACACCGGCATGAACCGGCTGGGCTTCCGGCTGAACGAAGCGGCGATGGTGCGCGAGCGCATCCAGGCGCTGGGCTATGCGCCGCAAATGGTGATGAGCCACCTGGCCTGCGCCGACACGCCGAACCATGAGAAGAACCGTACGCAACTGGCTTTGTTCGGTTCGGTCATGACGCAGTTTCCGGGGATTCCGGCATCGCTGGCCAATTCGGCCGGGCTGATGACGGGGCGGGATTATCATTTCCAGATGGTGCGGCCGGGCATTGCGCTTTATGGCGGGCGGGCGGTGAATGGCCGCAAGAACCCGATGGCGCCGGTGGTGACGCTGCATGTGCCGATCATGCAGGTGAAGGAAGCGCGCACCGGGGAAAGCGTGGGCTATGGCGCCACCCAGTCGCTGTCGCGCGACAGCCGGCTGGCCATTCTCAGCCATGGCTATGCCGACGGATTTTTCCGCTCGCTGTCGGGCAGCAATACGCGGCCGGGCGCCAAGGTGATGATCCGCGGCAAGGCGTGCCCGGTGCTCGGGCGGGTGTCGATGGACCAGGTGACGGTGGATATTACCGAATTGGGGCCTGACATTCCGAGCCCCGGCGAAGGGGCGGAAATCCTCGGCGACATCATCGGGGTGGATGAGCAGGCCGATGCCGGCGGCACGATCGGCTACGAAATCCTGACCTCGCTCAAGGGACGCTATAGCCGCAATTATGTCGGCGACGGCAATCTGCCGCCGGAATGACAATCTACGTCATCCTGCTGCGGGCCATCGGGCCGATCACGCACAAGATCATGTCGATGGCGCAATGGCGGGATGCCGTGGCGGCGGCAGGCTATGATGCGCCGCAGACCTATGTGGCGACGGGCAACATGATCGTGGGCAGCGACAAGGGGATTGCCGAAGTCACCGCGGACATGAATGCGGTGGTGCGGGGGCTCGGGCTGGGACCGGGCAATGTGGCGGTGGTGCGCAAGGCGGCGACACTGCACCGGCTGGTCAAGGCCAATCCCCTCCCCGAGGCGGCAGCGGAGCGGCCCAGCGAATTGACGGTCTATTTCTTTGCCGGGGCCAGGCCGGATTTTTCGTGGCTGGGCGACTATGAGGGGCCGGAGCGGGTGCATATCGAGGGCACGCATCTGTTCGTGGATTATGCGGGGCGCGCCTCGCAGAGCCCGCGGCTGCCGGGGCTGATCGAGAAGCGCGCCGGCACCGTGACAGCGCGGAACTGGAACACGGTGCGCGGGCTGGCCGAGCGAGCGGCGGCGCGGGGGTAACCAGAGCTTCAGCGCATGTTGCCCCACCCTCAATCCTTCCTCATCCACCGGCCGTCACCCTCGGGCTTGACCCGAGGGCACTGTACTTACCTAGCGCTCAGCAAGTGTAGAGCCCTCGGGTCAAGCCCGAGGGTGACGATCCGGGGTGGGATAGTTCATCCAAAAGTTCTCTTTTTGTTCTTGCCCGATTTCCTCAGACCGGCTACGCTTCTTGATAGCGTTGCAAGTGTAGAGACCCGTCTTGGCCAAATCCCGTTCTTCCTTCGTCTGCCAGTCCTGCGGGGCCGTGACCACGCGCTGGCAGGGGCGGTGCGATGCCTGTGGCGAGTGGAACACCATTGTCGAGGAAATCACCGACTCAGGAGTCGGCGCGGGGCCGAAATCGGCCAAGGCCAATGGACGACCCACCAATCTGGTGCCGCTTTCCGGGGAGACGGAGAGCGCGGCGCGGGTGGTGACCCGGCTGGCGGAGCTGGACCGGGTGACCGGGGGCGGGTTCGTCAAAGGTTCGGCGCTGCTGGTGGGGGGCGATCCGGGGATCGGCAAATCGACGCTGCTGCTGCAGTCGGCGGCGGCTTTGGCCAACCAAGGTAAAAGCGTCGTCTATGTCTCGGGCGAGGAGGCGGTGGCGCAGGTGCGGCTGCGGGCGCAAAGGCTGGGGCTGGGCGAAGCCAATGTGATGCTGGCGGCCGAGACCAATGTGGAGATCATTCTCGCCACGCTGGAAAACGGCCCTGCCCCGGACCTGGTCATCATCGACTCGATCCAGACGCTGTGGACTGATCGGGTTGACTCTGCGCCGGGCACGGTGACGCAGGTGCGCACGTCGGCGCAGGCGCTGACGCGCTTCGCCAAGAAGAGCGGCGCGGCGGTAGTGCTGGTGGGGCATGTGACCAAGGACGGGCAGATTGCCGGCCCCCGCGTGGTCGAGCATATGGTGGATGCCGTGCTCTATTTCGAGGGCGATGCCAGCCATACGTTCCGGATTTTGCGCGGGGTGAAGAACCGCTATGGCGCGACCGACGAGATCGGCGTGTTTGCCATGACCGAGCTGGGGCTGGAGCAGGTAGCCAACCCCTCGGCCTTGTTCCTCGACCAGCGCGACGAGGGGGCGGCGGGTTCGGCGGTGTTTGCCGGCATGGAGGGGACGCGGCCGCTATTGATCGAAATCCAGGCGCTGGTGGCGCCCTCCCCGCTCGGTACGCCAAGGCGGGCGGTGGTGGGCTGGGATTCTTCGCGCCTGTCCATGGTGCTGGCGGTACTGGAAACGCGCTGCGGGGTGCGGATCGGGGCCAATGACATCTATCTCAATGTCGCGGGCGGGCTGAAGATCAACGAGCCGGCAGCGGACCTGGCGGTGGCGGCGGCGCTGATCTCGTCGCTGACCAGTTCCCCCCTGCCCAAGGATGCGGTCTATTTCGGGGAAATTTCACTGGCTGGGGGGATCAGGCCGGTGGCGCATGGTTCGCTGCGGCTGCGCGAGGCGCAGAAGTTGGGGTTCAAATCGGTTTCGACCGGGCGGCTGGGCACGGCGGACCGGGCCTCGGGGCTGGCGGTGTCGGAATTTTCGGCTTTGTCGGAGCTGGTGGGGCGGATCGCGGCGGCGGGCAAGCCGCGGGAGCCGGAACGCGACGAGTGGTGATCAGGCGTCGACCGGCTGCTGCCGCAGGATCTTGGACATGGGGCGGCCCTTGGCGAGTTCGTCCACCAGTTTGTCGAGGTAGCGGATTTCCTTCATCAGGGGCTCCTCGATCTCGGCCAGCTTGACGCCGCAGACCGAGCCGGTGATGAGCGCGCGGTCAGGATTGAGATGCGCCTGGGTGAAGAAGGTTTCGAACGTGGTCTTGTTGGTCAGTTCGCGCTCCAGCGATTCCTGGCTGTGGCCGGTGAGCCAGCGGATGACTTCGTCGACCTCTTCCTTGGTGCGGCCCTTCTTCTCGGCCTTTTCGAGATAGAGGCGATAGACGCTGGCCACGCTCATGGCATAGACGCGCTGGTTGTTCTTGCTGTTCATGACGTCTCCATTGCCTGTGCTGTGTCGCGCGGGTGCTGCGGCGTCAGGTTAACAGTTTTTTTGGAGATTGGCATCGGCCAGGCCCGCTGCCCTTGGCATCCCGCCACAAAGCGGCTAAACGAAGCGCCACACTGCCGGGGCGGCAAACGGAGCTAGCGAAGACATATGCTGACAGCGTTCGACGTTGGTGTTGGTGTTTTGGTGCTGATTTCGGCGATCCTGGCCACCGCGCGCGGGCTGACCCGCGAAGTGCTGTCGCTGGCGACCTGGGCCGGCTCGGCCGCTATCGCCATCTATATGTGGCAGTACCACCCCGAAATCGCGCGGCAATATATTGCCGAGCAGATCGTGGCCGATATCGCCACCGTGGTCGTGACCTTCATCGTGGCGCTGATCGTGCTGCACCTTTTGACCATGCGCATCGCCGATTTCGTGGTCGATAGCCGCATCGGGCCGATCGACCGGACGCTGGGCTTCGTGTTCGGCGTGCTGCGCGGCATCCTGATCGCCATCGTCATCACCATTTTCGGCACCTGGCTGCTGCCCAACAACCTGCCGAGCTGGGCCGCGGAATCGCAATCGCTGCCGCATCTGCAGAGCATGGGCCAGACGCTGATCTCGCTGCTGCCGGAAGGCCTGGAACAGCAGGTGACCGACCTGCTGCAGGGCGGCACGGGGCTGACGGAAGATTCCGAATCGCCGGCCATCCCGCTGGACGAAGGCACGGATTCGACCGAGGACGGCACGGTGGCGCCGCCGGTCGACGTGCCCGCGGCGGCGCCGCAGGCCTGATCATAAAACGGTGAGCGCGGCGCGCCTGCCACAAGTCTGACCGTCTTGCGGGGCATTGGTCGGCACACGAAAAATGGGCTATGGGATGGGCAACCCCTCATCCGCTAGCCCTGTCGCCATTGGCGGCACGCATTTATGAGGCGCGTTTTCGAACCGCGAAAGTGGCGTCCACTTTTGCTGAAAACGCTCAAGCCCGCGGTTGGGCAGCATTGGCATGGAGAGCCCGGTGAACCATCCGAGCGAAAACTCTTTCGATGATCTTGAAGGCGACACGCTGCATGAAGAGTGCGGCGTGTTTGGCATTTTGGGGCATAGCGACGCCGCGACGCTGACCGCGCTGGGGCTGCATGCCCTGCAGCATCGCGGGCAGGAAGCGGCCGGCATCGTCAGCTTCGACGGCAAGCAGTTCTTCACCGAAAAGCGCATGGGGCTGGTGGGCGACCACTATACCGACCCGGCTTTGCTGGCGAAGCTCCCCGGTTCGATGGCAATGGGCCATACGCGCTATTCGACCACGGGCGAAGTGGCCCTGCGCAATGTGCAGCCGCTGTTTGCCGAGCTGGAGGATGGCGGCATTGCCATCGCCCATAACGGCAATTTCACCAATGGGCTGACTTTGCGCCGGCAGATCATCGCCACCGGGGCTATCTGCCAGTCGACTTCGGACACCGAAGTGGTGCTGCATCTGGTGGCGCGGTCGCGCCACTCGTCCTCGACCGATCGCTTCATCGACGCCATCCGCCAGATGGAAGGCGGCTATGCCATGCTGGCGATGACCCGCACCAAGCTGATCGCGGCGCGCGATCCGATCGGCATTCGGCCGCTGGTGATGGGCGAACTCGATGGTAAGCCGATCTTCTGCTCGGAGACCTGCGCGCTCGACATTATCGGTGCGAAATATATCCGTGACGTCGAGAATGGCGAGGTGGTGATCTGCGAAATCCAGCCCGATGGCTCGATCACCATCGAGGCACGCAAGCCGGCGCGGCAGCAGCCGGAACGGCCGTGCCTGTTCGAATATGTCTATTTCGCGCGGCCGGATTCGGTCGTGGCGGGGCGCAGCGTCTATGCGGCGCGCAAGCGCATGGGGATGAACCTGGCCAAGGAAGCGCCGGTCGAAGCCGATGTGGTGGTGCCGGTGCCCGATGGCGGCACGCCGGCGGCCATCGGCTATGCGCAGCAGAGCGGCATTCCGTTCGAGCTGGGCATCATCCGCAACCACTATGTGGGCCGCACCTTCATCGAGCCGACGCAGTCGATCCGCGCCTTCGGCGTCAAGCTCAAGCATTCGGCCAACCGGGCCGAAATCGCGGGGAAGCGCGTGGTGCTGATCGACGATTCCATCGTGCGGGGCACGACATCGGTCAAGATCGTGCAGATGATGCGCGATGCCGGCGCGACGGAGGTGCATATCCGCGTCGCCAGCCCGATGATCTTCTATTCGGACTATTACGGCATCGACACGCCGGACCCGGAAAAGCTGCTGGCCAACCAGCATGCGAGCCTTGAATCGATGTGCAAGTTCATCGGCGCTGACTCGCTGGCCTTCCTGTCGATCGATGGCCTCTATGAGGCCGTAGGTGGAGAAAAGCGCAACAATGCGGCGCCGCAATTCACCGACCACTATTTCACGGGCGACTATCCGACGCAGTTGACCGATCTCAATGGGCGCGCCAAGAGCGAGCCGAAACAAGTTTCCCTGCTCAAAGAGGCCGGTTAATGGCTGGAAATCAGGATCAAACCGGCCAGGATCTGGCAGGCAAGGTCGTCCTCGTCACCGGCGCCTCGCGCGGCATCGGCTATGCATCGGCCATCGAGGCTGCCCGGCGCGGCGCCCATGTGGTGGCGGTGGCCCGCACGGTGGGCGGGCTCGAGGAACTCGACGACGAAATCCAGGATCTTGGATCGGCGGCAACGCTGGTGCCGCTCGACCTGCGCGATGGCGACGCCATCGACCGGCTGGGCGCGGCGATCTTCGAGCGCTGGGGGGCCCTCGATGGCCTCGTGGCCAATGCCGGGCAATTGGGCGTGCTCAGCCCCCTGCCCCATGTGAAGCCGGAAGATTTCGAGAAGGTGATGGCGGTCAATGTGACGGCCAATTATCGCCTGTTGCGCGCGACCGACTTGCTGCTGCGCCAATCGACGGCGGGACGCGCCGTATTCGTGTCGTCTTCGTCGGCGCGTTCGGCACGGCCCTATTGGGGGCTCTATGCCGCCAGCAAGGCGGCGGTGGACGCCATGGCCAAGTCCTATGCCGGGGAAGTGGCGCAGACCAAGGTCAAGGTCAACGTGTTCTATCCCGGCGCAGTACGTACCGCGATGCGCGCCAAGGCCATGCCGGGGGAAAATCCGGATACGCTGCCCACGCCGGCCGATATTGCCCCCAAGCTGATCGACCTGATCAGCCCGGCGGTGAAGGAAAGCGGCAAGCTGTTCAACATCGAGACCGGCGCCTTCGAGGAGATCTGATGGTCGAACTGCGGGCCTATCGCGCTGATGATCTCGAGGCGCTTTACGAGATCTGCCTCGTGACCGGGGATGCCGGACAGGATGCGAGCCCGCTGCATAATGACCGGAAGGCCATCGGCCATCTGTATTCGGCGCCTTATGGGGTGATCGAGCCCGAACAGGTCTTCGTGGCCGAGGATGAACAGGGCGTTGCCGGCTATATCGTGGGCACGCATGACACCAGGGCCTTTGCCGCCAAGCTGGAGCGCGACTGGTGGCCCGCCTTGCGCGCGCATTATGCGCAGGTGCCGGAGGCCGAGCTGACGCCGGCGGATCGCGGGCGCGTTGCGGCCATGCGCGAGCCCGGCGACAATCCACCCGATATCGTGGCGCGCTATCCGGCCCATATCCATATGAACCTGCTATCGCGCCTGCGCGGGCAGCGGATCGGCACGGGCCTATTGCAGATGTGGATCGCACAGGCGCGGGAGGCCGGGGTGAGCGGAATCCATCTGGGGGCCAGTGCCGGCAATACCGGCGGGGTGGCATTCTGGACGCGCAGCGGATTCGAGCCGCTGCAGACCATCGGGCGCACCGTGTGGTTCGGGATGACGCTGGCCGAGTAAGGAGGCGGCTATTCCTCGGCGCGGCTGCTGGAGGCGCGGTCGCGCTCGTAATGCCTGAGCGGAAAGGGCGGCAGCCAGGCTTCACGGCGGATGGTCCAGAGTTCGTAGGTCGGGACGAACTGGTTCGGCTCGTCCAGGGAGCCCAGATTGATCTCGATCTCGTCGCCTGAGCGGGAAAATACCGAAGAGCCGCAACGGGGGCAGAAGAACCGGCCGGCATAGTCGCTGGTATCGCCTGATATCGTCACAGCGTCCTGGGGAAAAATCGCGGAGGCGTGGAACAGCGCGCCGTGATGCTTGCGGCAATCAAGGCAATGGCAGATGCCGACCCGGTAGGGACGGCCCGATGCCACGAAGCGAACCTGGCCGCAGAGGCATCCGCCGGTGAAAGTGTCCATGCTGCATCTCCCCTGGGGTTTCTGGCTTCATCGGGCATGATATCAACTATGGACGGTGCCAGCACCTACCGTGGATGTTTGGGCAGTTTTCCCTTCTCCCCTTGTGGGAGAAGGTGCCCGAAGGGCGGATGAGGGGGCGCCGAGTTATCCATCGGCAGTGAAGCATGGGATGGCGCAGCCCCCTCACCCGGAAATCCGCTGAACGCGGATTTCCACCCTCTCCCACAAGGGGAGAGGGTTGGCCGGAGGTCTGGCGTCAATCCAAACGCGTCATCAGGACCTTGTCGATGCGGCGGCCGTCGAGGTCCATGATCTCGAATTTCCAGCCATTGTGCTCGAAGATTTCGCCAACGGCCGGCAGGCGATTGATGATGGAGAGGACATAGCCCGCCACGGTCTCGTATTTGGCGTCGCGGGCGATGGCGAGCTTGAGCTTGTCGCTGAACTCGTCGACCGGCATCCAGCCGGCGACCAGCCAGGAGCCGTCTTCGCGGCGGATCAGGGCCGGGTCGTCGCCGGTTTCCTCCTGGAAGACGCCGGTAATGACTTCGAGGATGTCACCCGAGGTGACGATGCCTTCGAAATGGCCGTATTCATCGACCACCAGCGCCATATGGACGGTGGAATTTCTGATGGCGCGGACCACGTCCAGCGCATCGGCATGGTCCATGACCACGGGGACAGGCTGCACGAATTTGCGGATATCGAGCGGCTGGCCATTGGCGAAGACGCCGATAATGTCCTTGATGGCCACGACGCCGATGATGGAATCCGCATCGCCATCCTGCACCAGCAGGCGCGAGCGATGGGTATCGAGGATGGTGCGGCGAATTTCGTCGCCATCGTCGGAGAGGTCGACCACGTCGACTTCGAGGCGCGGGGTCATCAGGCCGCGGGCCGAGCGGTCGGCCAGGCGCATGACCCCCGATATCATCGAATGCTCGTCGCTTTCGATGACGCCAGCCGTGGTGGCCTCGGCGATGATGGTCTTGACCTCTTCCTCGGTGACGGTTTCCTCGGCCTCGCCGCCCTGCCCCAACAGGGTCAGCACGGCCTTGCCGGACACATCGAGCACGAAGACCACCGGCGAACCGATGGCGGCCAGCAGCTTCATGGCCGGAGCCACGCGGGCGGCGACGCCTTCGGCATCGCGCAGGGCGATCTGCTTGGGCACGAGTTCGCCGATGATGAGCGAGATATAGGTGATCAGCACCACGACGACGCCGACGCCCAGCACATCGGCAACATTGCCGGCCACGCCGATCGACTGGAGCCAGCCGGTCAGCCGCAGGCCCAGAGTGGCGCCGGAAAAGGCGCCCGACAGGATGCCGACAAGGGTGATGCCGATCTGGACCGAGGAGAGGAACTTGCCGGGATCATCGGCAAGCTGGATGGCCGTGGCGGCCCCTTTATTGCCCTGATCGGCCATGGCGCGAAGGCGGGCCGGGCGGGCGGAAACGACTGCCAGTTCCGACATTGCCAACAAGCCGTTGACGATGGTCAGGACGACGACGATCAATATTTCTGCGAACAAGGTCTTTTCATTGAATGCGGCCCCGCTCTCAGCATCGGGTCGCTTTGACCGGCGCAATATAGGGCCAAATCGGCCGCTTGCACCATGGGGAGAGAAAATTTGTCGCGGCAGGCCGGCGCTGATTTCACATGCCGATGCAACCAATCGGGCCAAAGCGCCGTAATTGCTGGTGGAGTTCATTATGCCACTGACCGAGAAACTGCTGATCCTGGCTATCGCCGCGCAGGTGTTGCTGACGCTGGGCATTCTGATCTGGCTGGGATTCGAACGCGTGCCGCGGGTGGCGCGGGGCGAAATCGCGGTCAAGGATATCGCCGCGGACCGGGCCGCCTACCCGCTGCGGGCGCGGCTGCTGTCGAACAGTTTCGACAATCAGTTTCAACTGCCGGTGCTGTTCTATGTCGCGGCATTGCTAGCGCTATGGAGCGGCGGGGCCGGCTGGGCTGAGGTGGTGCTGGCCTGGCTGTTCGTGGCGCTTCGCTATGCCCATGCCGCCGTGCATGTGATCAGCAATCGGGTCTATCGGCGGTTTGCGCTTTATACGGCAGGCCTTGTGGTGCTGGCGCTTCTGTGGGTATGGCTCGTGCTGCGATTGATCATCCTAGCCCCGAGTATCTGATGCGCCTCCCCGGTCGCCTTTCTGCCGCCATTGCCGTGCTTGCCGATGTCGAGACGCGCAAGCGCCCCGTTTCGGAAGCGCTGAAGGCCTGGGGGCTCAACAACCGCTTTGCCGGGGCCGGCGACCGCGCCGCCATCGGCAACCTGGTCTATGACGCGCTGCGGCGGCGGGCCTCGCATGCGGCGCTGATGGGCAGCGATACGCCAAGGGCGCTGGTGCTGGCGGTGGCGGTGCGCGACTGGGGCGAAGACCCGGCGGCGCTGAGCGAGAGCTTTGCCGGGGATAATCATGCGCCCGAGGCGCTGAGCGCGGAGGAAATGGCGCGGGCCGTCGGTCAATTGGGCGATGATGTGCCCGGCTTTGTGCTGGCGGATGTGCCCGAATGGCTGGCGCCGTCGCTGGAGCGCGGCTTCGGCGACAACTGGATTGCCGAGGGGCAGGACATGGCCGGGCGGCCATCGCTGGATCTGCGGGTCAACAGCCTCAAATCGAGCCGCGAGCGGGTGATGAAGTCGCTGGCGCGCTTCACGCCCGAGGAAGCGGCGATTGCCCCGCTCGGCGTGACCATGAAGGCCGGGCCGCGCGATGCGCGGACGCCCAATGTCACGACGGATGAAGGCTATCTCAAGGGCTGGTTCGAGGTGCAGGACCAAGGCAGCCAGATCGTGGCGGCCCTTGCCGGGGCACAACCGGGCGAACAGGTGCTGGACCTGTGTGCGGGGGCCGGCGGCAAGACGCTGGCGCTGGCGGCGGCGATGATGAACAAGGGGCAAATCTTTGCCTATGACAGCGACCGCAACCGGCTGGCGCCGATCTATGATCGGTTGAAGCGCAATGGCGCGCGCAATGTGCAGGTGCGGGCGCCGCAGCCGGGGGCGCTGGACGATCTCGTGGGGAAGATGGATCGCGTGGTGATCGACGCGCCCTGCACCGGGACGGGCACCTGGCGGCGGCGGCCGGACACCAAGTGGAAGCTGACGCCGGAGCTGCTGAGCCAGCGCGTGGGCGAACAGGCGGCGATTTTGGCGGAGGGCCAGCGCTATCTGAAACCCGGCGGCACGCTGGTCTACATCACCTGCTCGATCCTGCCGGAAGAAAACGACGAGCAAATCGCAGGCTTTCTCGCGGGCAATCCGGGCTTTGCCTCCGTCATGCCCGAAGATATGTGGGCGGCCGCCTTTGGCACCGCCCTGCCCGCGGGCCTGGCGACCGGCAAGGGCGGGATTGCGCTGACGCCGCGACTGACAGGTACGGACGGGTTTTATTTCAACGCTTTGCGGCTGGTGGAGTGAACCGCGGACAGCCTCGCGCGTTGGGGGTAATATAGCCCCGTTGAGCCCGAGCCATGACCGTACCTTCCCTCGCCGACTACAAGACTCCCCGCCCCTGGCTGACGCTGGGCATTTTCCTCGTCGTGGTCATTGGCGTGGGGGCGCTGATCGGCACGCAATCTGTGCCGGGTACCTGGTATGAAGGGCTGGCCAAGCCGCCATTCAACCCGCCCAACTGGATTTTCGGGCCAGTGTGGTTTGCGCTTTATGTGATGATCGCGGTCGCCGGCTGGCGGATATGGATGATCGACGCCGGCAGCGGGGCGATGAAGGTCTGGTTCGCGCAGATGGCACTCAACTGGGCGTGGTCGCCGATCTGGTTCATCGGGCAGATGCTGTGGCCGGCCTTTGCCGTCATCCTGGCCATATTGGCGCTGATCGTGGCATTCATCATCTCGGCGCTCCGGCTGGATACCGCGGCGGCGTGGCTGTTCGTGCCGTATCTGGCCTGGGTGAGCTTTGCCAGCCTGCTCAATCTCTCCATCGCGATCCTCAACTAACCACGCTGCAGGCCTCGTCTGCGTGGGAGATGCTTGCGGAATCTGCGGCGTGGCGATAATGGCTCGCCATGCACAGCACAGATACGTCCGACCGCCCGCAATCGATCCTCATCGTCGACTTCGGTTCGCAAGTCACCCAGCTGATTGCGCGCCGCATTCGAGAGACCGGCGTCTATTGCGAAATTCACCCCTTCCAGAGCGCCGGAGCCGCCTTTGCGGCGATGCAGCCGCGCGGCGTGGTGCTGTCCGGGGGGCCCGCTTCGACGCTGGACGAGAATGCACCGACCATCGATCCTGCAATCCTCGACGCAGGCGTGCCGATCCTGGGCATCTGCTATGGGCAGCAGGCTTTGTGCATGGCGCTGGGCGGCAAGGTGGAGGCGGGGCATCACCGCGAATTCGGCCGGGCCGAAGTCAAGGTCGAGAAGGCTGCCGCGCTCTATGACGGCGTGTGGGACCTGGGGACCGAGCGCCAGGTGTGGATGAGCCATGGTGACCGCGTCGTAGCCCTGCCCGAGGGGTTCGAAGTGGTCGGCACGTCGGCCAATGCGCCCTTTGCCATGATCGCCAACGAGGCGCGGCGCATCTGGGCGGTGCAGTTCCACCCCGAAGTGGTGCATACGCCCGATGGCGCCAGGCTCTATGCCAATTTCGTCCACAAGATTTGCGGCATCGACGCCAGTTGGACCATGGCGGCATATCGCCAGAAGATGATCGAGAAAATCCGCGCCCAGGTGGGAACGGGCAAGGTGATCTGCGGGCTTTCGGGCGGGGTGGATTCCTCTGTCGCGGCCGTGCTGATCCATGAGGCGATCGGCGACCAGTTGACCTGCATCTATGTCGATCATGGGCTGATGCGGCTCAATGAGAGCGAGCAGGTCGTGACCATGTTCCGCGACCAGTACAATATCCCGCTGGTGCATGTGGATGCGTCCAAGGTGTTCCTGCGGGAGCTCGACGGGCAATCGGACCCTGAGACCAAGCGCAAGATCATCGGGCGGCTGTTCATCGAGACGTTCGAGGAAGAAGCCAGGAAGCTCGGTGGCGCGCAATTCCTGGCGCAGGGCACGCTTTATCCTGATGTGATCGAATCCGTGTCGTTTACCGGCGGACCGTCAGTGACGATCAAGAGCCACCACAATGTGGGCGGGCTGCCCGAGCGCATGAATATGCAACTGGTGGAACCGCTGCGTGAGCTGTTCAAGGACGAAGTGCGCGTGCTGGGGCGCGAACTCGGGCTGCCCGAGAGCTTTATCGGGCGGCACCCCTTCCCCGGACCAGGCCTCGCCATCCGCTGCCCCGGCGGGATTACGCCGGAGAAGCTGGATATCCTGCGGCAGGCCGACGCCATCTATCTCGATGAAATTCGCAAGTCGGGCCAGTATGACAAGATCTGGCAGGCCTTCGCCGTGCTGCTGCCGGTGCAGACGGTCGGCGTGATGGGCGACGGGCGGACCTATGAATTCGTCTGCGCGCTGCGCGCGGTGACCTCGGTCGATGGGATGACGGCCGACTTCTATCAGTTCGACATGAACTTCCTCGGCAAGACCGCCACCCGCATCATCAACGAAGTGCGCGGCATCAACCGGGTGGTCTATGACGTCACCAGCAAACCACCCGGCACCATCGAATGGGAATAATGGAAGAACGCACGCAGACCAAGCGGCGTCCCCGCTTATTGGCAGCAGTTCGAGGAGCTAGACACGGCGGTGGGCGCGCTTCTGTTCAACCGTTGCATACTCCACGAGACGATTGATCACCTTGTCGAGTTGAGCAGCGGTCTTTGGCCAGATCGGCTCGGCGTGATTTAGCTGAATGTAGCGACCCATTTCTTCTGGCGAGAAGTCGGCCAGATGAACGACCTCGCTGAGCGCAGCCCTGAATCGCCCTTCATCGAGCGCATGCGGCGTGTCCCACGTCGGAATTTTGCAGAAGCTGTCAAAGACCTCGTACATTTGGCATCCTTCTCCGTAGCACAAAGAACATATACTGAACGAAGATCGGATGAAAGAGATTCGGCTCAGCCACTCGCCGGTTATTCATCGGATGTAGGCCCGCAAGAGTCCGCCGCGCGATGGCTATTTGTAGCGGTCGTGGCGGCGGACCCAGTCCATGCCTTCGTCTTCGTTGCGGCCTTTCGGCATGAGGTCGAGCAGGGCGTAGGTGCCCATCATCACCTCCACGCCGCGGCCGAAGGTGGAGTAGGTGTGAAAGACATCGCCCGCCTCGTCCTTGATGAAGGCGCTCAGGCCGGGCCATTCCTCGCCGGTCTCGTCCCACTCGCCGAAGTTGTAGTCGATGTGGCCGCTGGCCACTTCTTCGGGGGTGAAGCTGACCCGGAAATCGTAATTGAACGGACTGCCGTTCGAGGACACCCAGCGGAATTGCCAGCCCATGCGGTGGCGATAGCGCTCGAGATCGGCAAGCGGGGCGCGCGACACGGCGATCATGGTCACGTCGTGATGGGCCAGATGCTGGTTCATGCCGTCGGTGTGATCGGCCATGAAGGAGCAACTGGGGCAGCCTTCCTTCCATCCCGGCGCGAACATGAAATGCTGCACCAGAAGTTGCGAGCGGCCCTCGAACAGATCGGCGAGCGTGCGCGGGCCTTCGGGCGTGTCGAACACGTATTCCTTGTCGATACGAACCCAGGGCAAGGCAAGGCGCTGTTGCGCGACCCTGTCGCGAAGATGGGTGACCTCCTTCTCCGCTTTCAGAAGGTCGCGGCGAGCGGCCAGCCACTCATCGTGTGAAACTACAGCATGTTGCATTATTGGTCTCCTTGGGTTTGGCGCGGCAAACGGGCTGACACGAGGGCCAGCCATGGTGGCAGATGAAAGATGGCCATCAGGAGATACATCAGGGCCATGTCGCTGATCGGCGACCAGGACATGGCGGCGGTGCAGATGGTCATGCCGGGGGTGCTGAGGGCAGCGATGCCGCTCATCAGGGCGAAGGTCGGGGCGGCGGCGAGCCGGAGCATGCCTGATATATCGAGCTTCCATGCGCGTAACGAAGCGCCGGTTCTCTTTGTTGCAAATGCCGCCATGTCCGTTCCTCCGCCGTGATGGGAGAACGCTATCCCGGTGGAGCGTCGGGACGGGAGTTACAAGTGTGGCGGGATTCAGCGATGGTGGTTGACCGCTGCCGTCGGCCGTTCTACAAAAAGAACAAACAGGGAACAATGAGCCATGTCATGGAGATGCAATTCGAGCTTTTCGGTGGGGCGCCTGTAGCGGAGGCGAAGGCGCTGGAGCATCGGTATTATTTCACACTGCTGCCGCCGCCGGCTTTGGCGCAGGAGATCGAGCGCGGGGCCGAGCGGCTGGGACGGCAGTTCGGCGTGCGCAATGTGGTGCGGGCCGAACGGCAGCATGTGTCGCTGCATATGGTGCAGCGCGGGCGGGAAATCGGCGGCGATTTGCTGGACGAAGCGCTGGAAGTGGGCGAAGCGGTGCGGCGGCCGGGCTTCGATGTCGTGTTCGACACGATGCAGACCTTTGCCGGTGCGCGGCCGAAGACGGGCGGGCGGGCGCAATATCCGACCGTGCTGAGCTGTTCGAACGGGGCGCGGGACCTGTTGGGGCTGTACGGCGATATCGGGCGGGAGATGCAGCGGCGCGGCTTGCGGGCGGGACGGCCGTCCAGCGTACCCCATCTGACCATCTGGTATGGGCCCGAACGGGTGCCGGAACGACAATTGCGGCGGCCCTATCGCTGGGCGGTGCGCTCGTTCTGGCTGGTGCATACGGTGCCGGGCATAAGACGGCCGGATTACCTGGCCGAGTGGACGCTGGGCCGCATGGGCGGTGGGCAGGATGCTGCTGACCTGTCGGGCGCGCCGTGAGGCGGCTCAGGGGCGCATTTGCTTTCCATGGGAGCCATGCTAAACGTGCGCGCAAATTAAAGACGACCTTAGGCAGGCCATGTCCCAGGACAATATCTTCCAGGAAATCGATGAGGAGTTGCGCAGCGACCGCATGCGGGCGCTATGGCGGCGGTTTGGCCCCTATGTGATCGGGGCTGCCGTGGCCGTGGTGGCGCTGGTGGCGGTCAATGAAGGCTGGTCCTGGTATCATGCCAACAATGCCGCCCAGTCGTCGG
This sequence comes from Devosia ginsengisoli, assembly GCF_007859655.1. Lineage (NCBI taxonomy): Bacteria > Pseudomonadati > Pseudomonadota > Alphaproteobacteria > Hyphomicrobiales > Devosiaceae > Devosia > Devosia ginsengisoli. The sequence continues at coordinate 620,669 of NZ_CP042304.1, read as the reverse complement.
ACGAGCTCTATGCCGCGTTCGACCTGATCGATGGCGGCGACCTGCCGGCCGCGCAGAGCCAGCTCGACACGCTGATTGCCGACGGTTCGGGCAGCTATCCGGTGCTGGCGCAGTTCCGCAAGGCGGGCGTGATGGCCCGCGAAGGCGCCACTGCCGATGCCGTGGCCGCCTATGACGAGCTGGCCAATACCCAATCCAATCCGCGCCTGCGCGAATTGGCGCTGGTGCTGGGCGCCACGCTGATGGTGGATGCCGGCAGCCTGGCCGATGTCGACTCGCGCGCCGGCAGCATTGCCGCCGAGGGCGGTCCGCTGCGCAATGCGGCCCGCGAAGCGCTGGGACTGGCGCAGTACAAGGCCGGCGACTTCGCCGCCGCGCAGACCAGTTTCGAGGCTGTGGTGAATGACCCGCTGACCCAGAGCAATACGCGCAACCGCATGGGCTATTACCTGGCGCAGTTGCTGTCGCAGGGCGCCATTGCCGAAGCGCCGGCGGCTGATGCCGAGGCCGCGGCCAGCGCCATAGACGAAATCGTCAGCGACGAGGCCCCTGCCGCCGAAACCCCGGCTGCAGATGCCCCTGCTGCCACCACCGAGGCCGAGCCGGTCGCTGAATAAGCGAGCGCTTTCGCCTGACGCCGGATCGGAACAAGCTCGCATGACCGTCACCGTTGCCATTGTCGGTCGTCCCAATGTCGGCAAATCCACGTTGTTCAACCGCCTCGTCGGCCGCAAGATCGCGCTGGTCGACGATACGCCGGGCGTAACGCGCGACCGGCGCGAGGCCGAGGGCCGCATTGCGGACCTGACCTTCCGCATTCTCGACACGGCCGGCTATGAGGACGTGACCGACGGGAGCCTGGAAGACCGGATGCGCCAGCAGACCGAGCTGGCGATCCGCGAAGCCGATGTCATCCTGTTCATGATCGATGCCCGCGCCGGCGTGGTGCCGCTGGACCAGCGCTTTGCGCAGGTGTTGCGCAAGGCCGGCAAGGACGTGCACCTGGTCGGCAACAAGGCGGAAAGCGGCGCGGCGGAAGCCGGGCTGGTGGAGGCGTTCAAGCTGGGTTTCGGCGAGGCGATCCCGCTTTCGGCCGAACACGGGCTGGGCCTGTCGGAACTCTATTCCATCGTGTCGGCGGCGATCGACCGCGTGGCGGCCGAACAGGGCGAAGAGGATATTGCCGACCTCGACGAACTGCCCGAGGTGGATGTCGATATCACCGAGGACATGCTCGAGGGCGAAGGCGACGAAGCCACGCTCCGCTGGAATCCCAAGCGCTATCTCAACGTGGCCATTGTCGGCCGGCCCAATGCCGGCAAATCGACGCTGATCAACCGCATGGTGGGCGAGGAGCGTGTGCTGGTCGGCCCCGAGGCAGGCATTACGCGCGACAGCATCCTGGTGCCGTGGGAATGGGAAGGCCGGGTGATCAACCTGGTCGATACCGCCGGCATCCGCCGTCGTGCGCGCGTCACCGAAAAGCTGGAAAAGCTGGCGGTGGGCGACAGCCTGCGGTCGATCCAGTATGCCGAAGTTGTGGTGCTGATGCTCGACGCGACCATTCCGTTCGAGAAGCAGGACCTGGCGCTGGCGGACCTCGTGGAACGCGAAGGCCGCGCGCTGGTCATCGCGGTCAACAAGTGGGATCTGATCGAGGACAAGAATGCGGCGCTGGCTTCGCTACGTGAAGCGTGCGAACGGCTGCTGCCGCAGTTGCGCGGCGTGCCGCTGGTGACGCTGTCGGGCCTGACGGGCAAGAATATCGACAAGCTGATGGACGCCATTTTCGCCATCGAGCGGACCTGGAACCTGCATGTATCGACGGCGCGGCTCAACCGGTGGCTGGCGGGCATGGTCGAGGGGCATCCGCCGCCGGCCGTTTCCGGGCGCCGGCTCAAGCTGCGCTACATGACGCAGGCCAAGACGCGGCCGCCGAGCTTCATCCTGTTCGCGTCGCGGCCCGAAGTGCTGCCGATGGCGTATCAGCGCTACCTGATCAACGGGCTGCGCGAGGCATTCGACATCAAGGGCACGCCGATCCGGCTGTGGGTGCGCGGGGGCAGCGAGAACCCGTATAACGACAAGAGCAAGCGGAAGATGGGGTGAGGAAAACCCGCGGTGGGAGCAGCGGGTTTTTGATTTCCCCGTGCGTTCCCGCACTCGGTGTCATCCCGGCCTTGAGCCGGGATCCATCTTGAGATGTTCTGAAGAAACACGATCCACCTTGCGGCGGCGGGCAAATCTCGGGATAGGCCCCGGCTCAAGGCCGGGGTGACATCGTGGGTGGGGCTGCTTCAGTTTGGACTTACCGCCCGCTGCGGTAGTTGGGGGCCTCACGAGTAATCGTTACATCGTGGACGTGGCTTTCGCTGAGGGCGGCGCCGGAGATTTTCACGAAGACGGAGTTTTCGCGGAAGTCCCTCAGGTTGTGGGCGCCGGTATAGCCCATCGAGGCGCGCAGCCCGCCGGCAAGCTGGTGCAGCACGGCGCCGGCGGCGCCCTTGTAGGGCACCTGGCCTTCGATGCCTTCGGGGACCAGTTTCATCTGGTCGCGTACATCCTGCTGGAAGTAGCGGTCGGCCGAGCCGGAGCCCATGGCGCCGACCGAACCCATGCCACGATAGGATTTGTAGGAGCGGCCCTGGTAGAGATAGACCTCGCCGGGGCTTTCATCGGTGCCGGCCAGCAGCGAGCCGACCATGACGCAGGAAGCACCGCCCGCCAATGCCTTAGCCATGTCGCCTGAGAATTTGATTCCGCCATCGGCGATGACGGGAACGCCGTGCTTGGCCCCCTCCTCCGCGCAGGCCATGACGGCGGCGAGCTGGGGCACGCCGACGCCGGCCACGATGCGGGTTGTGCAGATGGAGCCGGGGCCGATGCCGACCTTGACCGAGTCGGCGCCGGCATCGATCAATGCCCGGGTGGCTTCGGCCGTGGCGACATTGCCGGCGACGATGCGGGTGGAATTGCTCTCGCGCTTGACGCGTTCGACGGCCTCTGCGACGCGCACGGAGTGGCCATGGGCGGTGTCGATGACCAGCAGGTCGACGCCGGCATCGATGAGGGCCAGCGAGCGCTCGAAGCCCTGATCGCCGACCGTGGAGGCGGCAGCGACGCGCAGGCGCCCCTGGACATCCTTGACCGCGTTGGGATTAAGCTGGGCCTTTTCGATATCCTTGACGGTGATGAGCCCGGTGCAGCGGCCATCGGCATCGATGACCAGCAGTTTTTCGATGCGGTGCTTGTGCAGCAGCACCTTGGCTTCGTCCTTGGAGACGCCATCGCGCACGGTGACCAGGTTTTCGTGGGTCATCAGCTCGCGGATGGGCTGGGCCGGATGGGAGGCGAAGCGCACGTCGCGGTTGGTGAGGATGCCGACCAGCTTGCCGGTGGCGCGGCCGCCCTTGCCGCCATTCTCGACGACCGGAATGCCGGAAATGCGATTGGCCTGCATCAGGGCCAGCGCGTCGGCCAGGGTGGCATCGGGGCCGATGGTGATGGGGTTCACCACCATGCCCGACTCGAAGCTCTTGACCTGGCGGACCTGCTCGGCCTGCTCGGCGGCGGTGAGGTTCTTGTGGATGACGCCCATGCCGCCGGCCTGGGCCATGGCGATGGCCATGCCGCTTTCGGTGACGGTGTCCATGGCCGAACTGAGGATGGGAAGATTGAGCGCTATGTCCTTGGTGACATAGGTGGAAATGTCGGTTTCGGTGGGCAGGACATCGGAGCGCGCCGGCTGCAGCAGCACGTCGTCGAAGGTCAGGGCGTAATCGCCGGTTGCGGTAGTAATAATCTTCGCCAAGGCCAGACCTTTCCTGCCTTCTGATGCAATCAGAAATGTTGGAGTACGAGCCGGGGCGAAAAGGACTCGCAGGCTCAGGTTGGCGAGGGTCAATAGCACCGGGTTGACAGTTTGGAAAGGGCGGGAGTGACGCGCATGGCAGCGTTGCTGTCCGTGCCGGGGCGGCGCGCTGCGCCAGAGGGGCGGCCTGTTGGACTAAAGGCGTGTCGATAACGCATAAATCTACCATACAAGATCAGGTTTGGACCTTTTCAGCGGCGGTGGCGGCGTCCATACTGCCAGCGTCGCCTGTCGTCGCCTCGATTCCTCCCCGGACCCATCCCCGTGATCCGCGTCACACCCCTCATCCTGGCGGTCGCCCTGTTCATGGAACAGATGGATTCGACCGTCATCGCCACGTCGCTGCCGGCGATCGCGACCGATATCGGCACCGATCCGATCGCGCTCAAGCTGGCGCTGACGGCCTATTTCGTGGCTTTGGCCATCTTCATTCCGATCAGCGGGTGGATGGCCGATAGGTTCGGGGCCAAGAACATTTTCCGGCTGGCCATTTTCGTGTTCATGCTGGGCTCGCTGGCCTGCTCGTTCTCGTTCTCGCTCGAAACCTTCGTGATGTCGCGCTTCTTCCAGGGCATCGGCAGCTCGATGATGACGCCGGTGGGGCGCCTGCTGCTGGTGCGCTCGACGCCGCGAAACGAACTGGTCTCGGCCATGGCCTGGCTCACCGTTCCCGGGCTGCTGGGCCCGCTGACCGGTCCGCTGATCGGCGGGTTCCTGACGACCTATCTGAGCTGGCACTGGATTTTCTGGATCAACATCCCGATCGGCATTGCCGGCATCATCCTGGCCGGCATGTTCCTCAACGTGCCCGATCAGCGCAATCCGCGGCCGGTCGATACGGTCGGCTTCGTGCTGGCGGGCATGGCCTTTGCCGGCTGCGTGTTCGGCCTGTCGGTGGTGAGCCTGCCGGCGCTGCCGATCATCTATGGCTATATGACCATCGCGATCGGCGTCACGGCGGGCATTCTCTACCTGCTGCATGCGCGGCGCACCAAGTTTCCGCTGCTCGACCCTGCCTTGCTGCGGCATCGGCTGTTCCGCTCCTCGATTACCGGCGGTTCGTTCTTCCGCATCGGGGTGGGCGCAGTGCCGTTCCTGCTGCCGCTCATGCTGCAGCTCGGCTTCGGGCTCAATCCGTTCCAGTCCGGCGCCATTACCTTCGTCTCGGCCATCGGCGCGATCATGAGCAAGTTCATCGCCGAGCGGGTCTATGCCCGCTTCGGTTTTCCGCGCGTGCTGGGCTTCGCATCGCTGTTCGGCGGGCTGCTGATCGCCGCGCAGGGGCTGTTCAATATCGACACGCCGACGCCGGTCATCATGGCCATATTGCTGGCGGGCGGCATCTTGCGGTCGGTGTTCTTCACCGGCTCCAACGCCCTGGGCTATGCCGATGTGGACGACGAAGAGGCCAGCCAGGCCACGGCCATCGTGGCGGTGGCCCAGCAGCTCAGCGTGGCCTTCGGCGTGGCGGTGGCCGGCGCCATCCTCGAGATCAGCACGCGGACCCATGGCGGGGAACTGACGCTGTTCGATTTCCAGATCGCGTTTTTCGTGGTCGGCGGGCTCAGCGCCTTTGCGGGCTTCATCTATTTCCGGCTGCCAGCCGATGCCGGCAGCAATGTTTCGGGCCACCGGAACACCGCTATCGAGAAGGAGTGACCGGGAATTTCCCGGCAAGACGCCGTGTCACGCATCCTGCCCCTCATTCTGGCGACCGCGCTGTTCATGGAAAACATGGATGCGACGGTCATCGCCACATCGCTGGCGGCCATTGCCGAGGATATCGGCACCGATCCGATCTCGCTGAAGCTGGCGCTGACCGCCTATCTGGTGGCGCTCGCCATCTTCATTCCCGTTTCGAGCTGGATGGCCGACCGATTCGGGGCGCGCAACGTGTTCCGCGTCGCCATGATCGTGTTCATGGTCGGCTCGGTGGCCTGCGCGGTTTCCGGCTCGCTGCTGGCTTTCGTGGTCGCCCGCTTCCTCCAGGGCATGGGCGGGGCGATGATGACGCCGGTGGCGCGGCTGGTGCTGGTGCGGGCGACGCCGCGCCACCAATTGGTCAATGCCATGGCCTGGCTGACCATTCCGGGGCTGATCGGCCCGATCATGGGGCCGCCCTTCGGCGGCTTTCTCACCACCTTCCTGAGCTGGCACTGGATTTTCCTCATCAACGTGCCGATCGGCATTGTCGGCGTGCTGCTGGTGGGGCGGTATATGCCCGATACGCAGCGCAACGCGCCGCGGCGGATCGACATGGGCGGCTTCGTGCTGGCGGGCACCGCCTTTGCGCTCTTCGCCTTCGGCACGTCGGTGATCAGCCTGCCGGCGCTGCCGCCTGTCATCGGGGTCATCGCCACCGTGGTCGGCATCGGAATCGGCGCGATCTATGTGCGCCATGCCCTGCGCACGGACTATCCGCTGCTCGATGTGCGGCTGTTCCGCTTTCCCTATTTCCGCAGCGCCATCGTGGCCGGCTCGGCCTTCCGGCTGGGACAGGGGGCGACACCGTTCCTGTTTCCGCTGATGCTGCAACTGATCTTCGGCATGACGCCGTTCGAATCCGGCATGGTGACCTTTGCCGGGGCGGTGGGCGCCATCATCGCCAAGTTCTTCGCCGACTGGATCTTCAAGGAACTCGGCTTCAAGCTGTCGCTGATCATCTCGACCGCCATTTCGGCACTCGGCATCGTGGTGATGGGGCTCTATACGCCCGAAACGCCGGTGCCGCTGATCATCAGCATCCTGGTCTTCACCGGGTTCTGGAACTCCACCTTCTGGACCGGCTCAAGCGTATTCGTCTTCGCCGATATCGACGACAAGGATGCCGGCCAGGCCAATGTGATCAGTCAGGTGAGTTCGCAACTGACAATGGCCATGGGCATCGCCGTGGGCGGGGGCGTGCTGGAGGCGACGCAGGTCTTCCGCGGCGACGGCACATTGCTGCTGTCGGACTTCCACGCCGCATTCTTCGTGGTCGGCGCGATCTGCGCGATTTCCACTGTCATGTTCATGCGGCTGCCGAAGAATGCCGGGCACGAGCTGACGAAGGCGCCGCATCCCCATTGAAGGCCGGCACTTTCATCTCCCAGGGGGATGAAGTGCCTTAGCGGTCGTATTCGCCTTCGCCTGGCACAGTGTCGTTACTGCCCTTGAAGCCCTTGGCAATGAGGTAGGCCTCGGCCGAATCCTGCCGGCTGGATGGCGGCTTGGCGTGCATGGTGGTCTTGAAATGGCGCTTGAGCATATGCAGCAGTTCATGCTCGGTGCCGCCCTGAAACACCTTGGCGACGAAGGTACCGTTGGGCGCCAGCACGTCGAGCGCGAAAGCCGCGGCGATCTCGATGAGCTGGACGATGCGCAGGTGATCGGTGGGACGATGGCCGGTGGTGGGCCAGGCCATGTCGCTCATGACAAGGTCGGCTTTCTTGCCGCCCATGGCCTCGATGAGCATGGCGGGCGCATCGTCGTCGGTGAAATCCTTCTGCAGCAGGATGACGCCGGGAATCGGGTCCATTTCGAGATAGTCGATGCCTACGATCAGCGGATTGGCCGGCGTGGAGCCGGTAGCCTTGGCTGCCACCTGCGACCAGCCGCCGGGGGCGGCGCCCAGATCGACCACGCGCATGCCCTTGCGGAAGAGCTTGTGCTTCTCGTCCATCTCGCGAATCTTGAAGGCGGCACGGGAGCGATAGCCCTCGGCGCGCGCGCGCGCCACATAGGGATCGTTGAGCTGGCGCTCCAGCCACTTGGTGGAGCTGACCTTGCGGCCCTTGGCCGATTTCACGCGGATCTTGAGATCCTTGTCGGACTTGCGGCCGCCCGTACCGAGAGCCTTATCCACCATTGCCATTCCTCCGGACATAGCGCGACGCGCGACTTTGGGTGCGGTCAGCGTCCATCAGGGAAATCAGGATGCCTTCGCGCAGGCCGCGATCGGCGACGCGCACGCGCTCGGTAGGCCATTCGCGCCTAATGGCTTCGAAAATGGCGCAGCCGGGCAGCACGAGATCGGCACGGTCGCGGCCGATGCAGGGATGGGACACCCGACGGTCGAACGGCATGGACAGCAGCACCTTGAGCGTGTCGTCGACATCGCTGCGCTTCATCCAGAGGCCATCGACCTTCTGCCGCTCATAGCGCTCCAGCCCCAGATGGAGCCCGGCCAGCGTGGTCACCGTGCCCGACGTCCCGATGAGATGCACCGGATGGGTGGCGATCATCTGGCGCAGCTTTTCGCGGCCGCGGAACTGGCGCAGATGCTCGGACACATGGAGCACCATGGCCTCGAAGACATCAGGGGTGACATCGACGCCGCCGAATTTCTCGGCAATGGAGACGACGCCCACCGGCAGCGATTGCCAGGAACGGATCGAGGCGGACATGCGGCCCTGCGCCCTGGGGCGGCCGCCGCGAAAATCGAGCCAGGCCAGTTCGGACGAACCGCCGCCGATATCGAACATCAAGGCGCCCGCGGCGGCGCCCTCGATGAGGTCGGCACAGCCGGTAACGGCCAGTTCGGCCTCGGTGCGGCGATCGACGATTTCGAGCTCGAGCCCCAGCTCGTCCTTGACGCGGGCGAGAAAGGCCGGGCCGTTCTCGGCGGCGCGGCAGGCCTCGGTGGCGATCAGCCGCATGCGGGCGGGCTGGTGCTCGCGCAGCTTGTTGCGGCATTGGCGCAGGGCTTCCATGGTGCGTTCCATGGCCGCATCGCTCAGCCGCCCGGTGACGGAAACGCCCTCGCCCAGGCGGACGATGCGGGTAAAGCCATCGAGTACGCGGAAGCCATGATCATGCGGGCGGGCGATCAGCAGGCGGCAATTATTGGTGCCCAGGTCGAGCGCGGCATAGATGGGGCCGCGATGTTTGCGCGGATTCGGGGCGGCTGGCGTCCGCTTGTCCGCTGCAGGCATGGGGGCATTGCCCCCTGCCCTCCCCGCCAGTCCAGGAACGGACGGGGCACGGATTGCCGGCTCGTCAAGCGAGGAAAGCCCGGCAGCGGACCGATCGGAATCGGTCACAGAAGTCTCCTGTCGTGCGCGGTCGCCGGAACCGGCCAAGCCGGCGGCGCCCGAGCGCACTGTTCATTGCGTGTCGCCGATGACGGTAGTGCAAGGGGGCGGCAAGCGCAATGCTGCCGTGGCGCGTGGGCGGCATGTCAGATGCGCTTGCAATCTCAATCCGCATTGTCTATGCAGTGCCCGCGCCGGACGCGTTACCGCTCCGCGCCAAACCGACGGGCAATGCCCGGTCCCTTGCTGGGGAATAGTTCAACGGTAGAACAGCGGACTCTGACTCCGTCAATCTTGGTTCGAATCCAGGTTCCCCAGCCAAAATCTCCGTAGCCTTCAAAGGCAAGTAGAAAACGGCACACGATTTTTCGTGTGCTGGAAGTCGCACACAGAGCCTCACACAAGCAGGCTTTTCATGCGTGACGGCGTCATCGAACAGGTGGGCACACCGCTCGATTTCTATGACTGGCCCCGCCCGGCTTATTTGGCTCGCCCTCGGTGCGGGCTGAAAAAGTCTGTATATTTCAATGGCTCGCGCCAGACTGCGAATCTGGGGGGCAGACGTTCGAATTTTGCCGGTTTCTGCCAACTGATCGCATAGCGGCGGTCATGGAACTGAATCAATAGGTTAGGTGCAATCTCGGTCAGTGGAGAGTTGTCGGCGCGCACAATTTGCGGCGGCTTCCAGGCTGATTGTCGGAATGGGGTACTTCCCGTTCAGAACCCGGAGCGACGATCCATATAGGCGTGCCAAAGCAGTACCACATAGGCGGTATTGGTTTCATAGTAGCGGCGCCAGAGCCGCCTGGGCTCCTGCATGGTGCGGAAAAGCCATTCGAGCCCCATCGCCTGCATGAATTTGGGCGCGCGGCGAACCTTGTTGCCGTAAACGTCGAAACTGCCGCCGACCCCCATAACAAAACTCGGGGTCAGTGCCTCGCGGTGCCGTTTGAGGAAGCGCTCCTTATGCGGGGTGGGCAGGGCGACAAAAAGACAATCGGCCTTGGACGCATTGATTGCCTCGACAATTGCGGGCTCTTCATCCGGTTTGAAATAGCCATCGCGCATGCCGGCAATGCTCAACCCGGGGTGACGCCGACGCAGTTCCACGACCATGGCCTCAAGCACATGGCGCTCAGCGCCGAAAAGATAGGGGCGAAAGTTCTGCTTCTCGCAACGGGCGAGGAGATTGCTCATCAGGTCGACGCCAGGAACCCGTTCCTGGGCGGGCACGCCAAGCAGCCTGGCGCCCCAGAGCACGCCCATGCCATCAAAATTGATGACGTCGGCCGATGCAACATCGGCGCGGAGTTCGGCATTCTTGCCCATGTTGACGAGTTTGGCGACGTTGATCACCGTGTGCAGCATGGGCCGTTTCGACTGCATGGCCTCTATTGCCAGATCGAGCGTTTCGTCCATGCTCAGATCGTGGATAGGCGCGCCAAGGAAGGTACGGCGTCGCGCCAGAAGCAGCGGATGGGCTTGCCAGTTTGTACTCATGATCAGGCGGCCCTGTCCGTGCTCCGCCGACGCGGGCGGAGCGTACTGTTGCGCCCTTCGATGCGGCTATCGGTGCGTTTGGACTTGCGCCAGGTCCACAATCCCCTGGTATCGATCAGTTTCTTGTCCTTGAGCGCTTCGGGATCGATGAAGCTGAACTGGCGGTGATCGACCAGTAGAAGGACGATATCGGCATTGCTGATGGCCGACAGGGCATCCATAAAGATGATGCCGCGCCCTTCGAGTTCGGAGGGCAGGCCCTGCGCATGCGGCTCGGCGGCAAGCACCGTCGCATCTGGCAGTTCCGAGATGAGCTTGACGACTTCGACGGCGGGACTTTCCCGCATGTCGTCAATATTGGACTTGAAGCTCAGACCCAGGCACGCGATCGTGTGGCGGCGCCCCGGTTCGAGAAGCGCCTCGACCTCGTGCATCACCCCATGTGGCCGGCCTGAATTGATCTTTCGCGCGGCCTGCATCATTGGCGTCTGCTCAGGCGCGGCATCGATGATGAAGTAAGGATCCACAGCGATGCAGTGTCCACCCACACCCGGGCCTGGATTGAGAATGTTGACGCGCGGATGCCGGTTGGCCAGTTCGATGACTTCCCACACGTTAAGGCCCAGATGCTGGCAGACCGCCGAAAGTTCATTGGCAAAGGCAATGTTCACGTCACGGAAGGCATTTTCCGTGAGCTTGACCATCTCGGCGCTTTCCGCAGTCGTAATGTAGAGGTCGCCGGCGACGAAGGTGGAATAGAGCTCCACCGCCCGCTGCGATGACGCCCGTGACAGCCCGCCGATTGAGCGGTCATTATCGACCAGTTCGGTAAGAACCCTTCCCGGCAAAACACGCTCTGGCGAATAGGCGATGAACACGTCGGCGTCATCGGGCTGCAGATGCGGGAAATTTAGATCGGGGCGAAGCTCGGCCAGAACGTCGGCCATCTGGCGCGTGGTGCCGACCGGCGAGGTCGATTCGAGCACGACCAGATCGCCACGCTTGAGCACCGGCGCAATCGCCGCTGCTGCCATCATCACATAGCTGACGTCTGGCTTGTGGTCGCTGGTAAAGGGCGTGGGCACGGCGATGACATGGGCATCTGCCGTCTGCGGCGTCTCAAACGCCTTCAAGCGACCGGTAGAGACGACATGACTGATCAGGCCCGCCAGGTCGGGTTCGACAATATGTATCTCGCCCTGATTGACCTTGCTCACAACGGCGGGATTTGTATCCACCCCGAAAACGTCCAGCCCAGCCTTGGCAAATATGGCGCAGGTCGGCAGGCCGATATAGCCCATGCCGATGACGGAAACAGTCCGAATCTCAGACATTTTCAGTTAACTCCTCGACAATGCGGGCGCTTGCCAGACCGTCGCCATAAGGATTGCGGCGCTGGGCCATGCTCTGATAGCTCGCCGGGTCGTTCAGCAAAGCGCTGCAATGGGCGACCAGAGCGTCGGTATCTGTTCCGACCAGGCGGGCAGTGCCGGCAGCGACCCCTTCGGGACGTTCCGTATTGTCGCGCATCACCAGCACCGGCTTGCCCAGCGATGGGGCTTCCTCCTGCACGCCACCGCTATCGGTCAGGACCAGGTAGCTCTGCTTCTGCAGGTAGAGGAACGGCAGATAGTCCTGCGGTTCGATCAGGAAAATGTTCGGCACCTGGCTCAGTTCCGCTTCCACGGTCGTGCGAACGGCAGGGCTGGGATGCACGGGGTAGACGATCTGAACGTCACCGCGGGCCGCCAGTGTCTTGAGCGCAGCGCAGATTCTCTGGAGCCCGCCATTCTGGTTTTCGCGGCGATGGCTGGTGACCAGGATCAGCTTTTTAGCCGGATCGAGAAAGGGGAAACCCGATGCCAGCGCAGCACTCAAGGCCTGATCGGTATCCAGCTTCCCCGAGAAATACAGCAATGTGTCGATGACGGTGTTTCCCGTCACGAAAATGCGGCTGGCATCCTTCCCCTCAGCCAGCAGGTTGCTCCTGGCTTGTTCGGTCGGCGCAAAATGCCAGGTCGCGATATTGCCCGTGATGTGGCGGTTCAATTCTTCGGGGAACGGAGAATCGATATTGTGGCTGCGCAGTCCCGCTTCGACATGGGCAACCGGAATGCGCTTATAGAACGCGGCCAGAGATGCGGCCATTGCGGTGGTTGTGTCGCCCTGCACCATGACAATATCGGGCCTGGCATCGTCCAGGATGGCTTCCATGCCCCGGAGCACCCTTGTGGTGACGTCGAACAGGGACTGGCCGGGCTGCATGATGTCGAGATCGTAGTGCACGGGCATGCCGGTCAGCGCAACCACCTGGTCCACCATTTCCCGATGCTGGGCCGTGACACAGACTTTTGTCAGAAAGTCCCGATGCGCAAGGGCCTCCCGTACCACCGGAAAGCACTTGAGTGCCTCAGGTCGCGTGCCGAACACGACCAGCAGTTTCTTACGCTCTCGACGCTGTGTTGTGATGTGATTCATGAACTGTTCCGCCGCGCGACGATGCCCTGCCCTTCAGCAGCGCGCAGCGGAGATATAGCTCCCTAAATCTCTGGGCAGGATGAAATATTAACGAATGGTTAATATCTACAGCCCAAATTCTTAGGCACCGAAGACATTGTCATGGCAAGCGGCGGTTAATACTTAAAATTTGAGCAAAATTTTAATAATCATTCCGAAGTTTTACTATGAGAACTGGACCTTGCTCCTGCGCAACCGGCTGCGCGCCCAAGGGTATCAGGCGGATTTATGCGAAGGCGAGAATGGCGCGCACCGAGCTTCCGTGTTCAACCGCATCCTTTCGCTTGAGGCGAAGCGCTTCGGGCCGTGCCTTGCCAGCCGGGCGTCGGTGGCCGACACAACGTCCAGTGCAGATGCCGACCTGGTCATCGATCTGACGGGCAGAGTTGCGCGCCAGGACCGCAGGACTCTGAGCCTGACGATTGCCGGCCAAAGTAGCGTCAGCGCCGGCTTTGCGGAAATGTTTGCCAGTGGAGACCTGCCCGAACTGGTGGTCTGGCGTGGCGGCGCAGCCGTCGCATCCGCAACCCCGATGATTTCGAATATGCTCTGGCTCTCACGTGCAGCCGATGAGCTGTTAGCGGGTGCAGCCGCCTTGCTTGAACAGGCGACCCATCGGTATTTCGCTGGCAAGCTCTCCCCCGTAGCGATTGCGGACACGCCGCCCCCACGCCACGGCTTTCTTCGTCATTATCTGCCGCACGCAGCGAGAGCTGCCTTTCGTCAGGCCAGCGCCAGGCTCGGCCGCCGCCGGCCCTTCTACTGGCAGGTCGGCTATCGGCAGGCTGCTGGCTTCACGCCCGAGCAAGCAGACCTGGGGCCCGCAGTGTTTACAGTCCTACCGGACGATGGTGAGCGCTTTTACGCCGACCCATTTCTCTTTGCACATGACGGCCAAACCTTCCTTTTCGTCGAGGAATTTCCTTACGCGCTGGGGCGGGGCGTGGTCTCAGTCAGCATGCTGGAGCCAGCCGGGCATTTCGGCCGCCCCCGGATCGTACTTGAGGAGGCCTACCATCTCTCCTATCCACAGGTGATCGCCCATGCCGGGGAGATATTCATGCTTCCCGAAAGCGGTGGTGCCAAACGACTGGTGCTCTATCGTGCGGAGACCTTTCCCGAGCGTTGGGTAGTGGACACAGTCCTGCTCGAAGGCGTGGACATCAACGACGCCACCCTGATCAGGCGGGATGGGCTGTTCTATCTCTTTGCTACTATGCGTGTCGGTCCCGGCAGCGCTTCGGATACTATGGTCGTGTATTCCGCAGCAGACCTGCGTGGTCCCTACACCCCGCACCGGCTCAATCCGATCGCCATCGACCGTTCCGGAGCTCGTCCGGGTGGCACGATTCTGTCTCAGGACGGGCGGTTCTGGCTCAAGGTGCAGGATGGAACCAAGCGCTATGGCGGCGGACTGGGCCTAAGGGAAATCCTGCAGCTTGATGCTGACGACGTGCGCCTGGGGCCGGTTCTGCCCATCGCGGCGCCAATCACCTCGCGCTTCGCGGCCATTCATACGTTCAATTCAGCGGCGGGCCTGGAGGTGGTGGACAGCGCCGGCTGAGAAATAGTCAGGTTTTCCTGCCTGCCACGCTCGCTGTCCCTCCTCCAAAGGCCATCAGCAACACAAACAGGATCATGATGGTGGGGGCCTTGCTCGAAAAGCTATTGTTCGACAGGCCCGCCAGGATAATGGCGCCGGTCCCGATCCAGGCCGCCATGGGCGCGCGGTACAGCAGTTTGGCCAGGATTTGCAGAAAGGCCACGAGAAACACCAACGCCATGGGAATGCCGAAGGTCAGGCCGATCACCACCTGCGCGCTTTCGATATAGGGAAGGTTGAGTTCCTTGTTCACCAGCGCCAGTAGATCGGCGGGGGGCATGCCGAACAGCAGCTCTTTCCAACTTACCAGCGAAAAAGCTTGATTGACCGTGACGCGCGCGAAGAAGTTCTCGTCGAAAAGAGTGCCGCCGAACCGGCCGAGAAATCCGCTGCTGGCAAGCAGCCCGATCAGTGCCACGCCGCCCGCCAGTAACGGCACGAAAACGATCAGCTTGGCCTGCCGCGTCTGCCGTGGGTTGAGGCCGCCCCAGGGTAGGAACAGAAGCAGGACGAGGATTTCCGCCACGGCGATGAGCAGCGCAAAGCGCGCGCCCGAGGCGGCAACACCCACAAACAGCACGAAGATGGCCGCAATCCGCACCCAGAGCCGCCAGTGCGCCAGAGGCACGAAGCCGATGGCCATGGCACTGAGAGCGCCCAGCCCCAGCGGATGATCGGAGAGCCCCAAGGGTCGGAAGATCACCTCATCAAGGTCGTAGGGCATCAGACGCTTACCCAGGGCTGCCTCGCCAATGCCAATCACGGCACTGAGGATGAGCAGCAGGAGCAAAAAATGCCCCATGGCCACCCGGGAGGTCGGTCCGAGAATCAGAACAATGAGGCCGGCAGCGGCGGCAGTCACATAGGTATCGACCAGGAACACCGATGCGCCGGCACGCTTGGCCAGGAAGAGAACAACCACGATCGCGAGCAAGGTAACGATAAACCAGAACAGCGCCTTGAACTTGGCAATCTCGTCACCGGCCAGCCGGAACGGGCGCGCCATCAACGTGACAGGCAGGAGCAGGAGGATCAGATAGCTGCCGAAATGCACTTTTTCATAAAAGGCACCGCCCTCGCCGGTATAGGCGACAAGCCTATCCATCACCGTGGGGGAGATGACGAAGCGCACGGTAAAGGCAACTGCCGCCAGCAGAAACAGCACCATCGTCATAGCGCGGGCATGCCGATCTCGGCTGAGCACGAGCTGATCTGACTGGAATGCCGGAGGGTTCACTTTCCACCAGACGAGAATGTGGCCAGCCGCCGCTTAACCAAGAAATCGAGTCCCGGAAGCGGGCCAGCAGCCATGCTGTATAAGGTCCTAACAATAGCCCAGTGTGGAAAACGAGACGTTAACGCCATGGCCGACATAGCTGGCAGCCCCCCACCCCGCTCCGGCATCCGTGCCTATTCGCGGCTTGACTATGACGCCCCCCGGTATCCGCAGAAGGCCGCAACTGACCACACGACAGCGCCGGACAACACCATCACGCTCGACAAGATCGGCGATTTTCTCGAACTCGATTTCGGCCGCCTGTTCGTCTGGCTGCGACAGGGGCTGCTGCTGGCTGCGGTCCTCGGCGCGACCGGCGCTGTGGGGGGCGGTGCCTATGCCGTGCTGAGCAAGCCGCGCTACACGGTGACCACCGACATCATGATCGACCCGGGCAATCTGCAGGTTGTCGAGGGCGACCTGTTCAACCAGCCCGGACAGGTCGACGGGCAATTGCTGACAGTTGGCAGCAAGCTGCGCGTCCTGACCTCGCGTAGTGTGCTCGACCGCGTCGTTACCAATCTCGATCTTGTCAACGACCCCGAGTTCCACAATTCCTCTCCATCCGGTTTCAGCCTGTCGAGCCTGTTTGGAAGCAAGGCCGCGCCCACGGACGAGGAGGCACATCTTGCGGCGCTCCGCGCGCTGAGCGAGCACGTGTCGGCCACGGCGGACGAGAAGTCCTTTGTGGCGAGCCTGCAGGTCTCCTCCGAGGATACCGGCAAGGCCATCGCCATCGCCGACGACATCATAAAATCCTTCAAGGCCGAACTGGCCGAAGCCGAGGCCGACGGCGCTGCCCAGGCCGCGGCGGCACTGGCCTCCCGGCTCGACGAGCTCAAGGCCACGGTGCAAACCGCCGAGGAGCGCGTTCAGGCCTTTCGCCGTGAAAACAATCTTTCCACCTCTGCCAATGGTCAATTGGTGAGCGTGCAAACCATGAGCGCTCTCAACGCGCAGGTCGTTGATGCGCAATCGCGCCTCATCGAAGCACAGACCAATTATCAGACCCTGAGCAGCGCAGGCCTAGATGCCATTCCGACGACGGGCGTCATGGCCACCAGCTTGGCCACCCTGCGGGACCGCGCCGCGTCCCTGCGCCAACAGCTTACCGCCCAATCCACCACGCTGGGTCCACGCCACCCCACCATCGTCAACCTCACGGGCGAACTCAACGCGGCCGAGGCTCAGATTCGCACCGAGCTGGACCGGGCAGTGGCCGCTGCCAAATCGGCGGTGGTTGAGGCACAGGCCAATCTCGACGCCCTGAACACCAAGGCCAATAGCCTCACCAGTGATGTATTCTCGGACAATGAGCTTCAGGTCCATCTGCGTGAGCTGGAACGCGACGCTGCCGCCAAATCGGCTGTCTACGAGAGCTTCCTGACCCGGGCACGCCAGATTACCGAACGCGAACAGATCGACACAACGAATGTGCGCGTGATTTCCACCGCCGTGCCGCCGGCCTCGCGGTCATGGCCGCCCCGCACGGTGGTGGTGATCGCTCTTGGCGCCATTGCCGGTTTCGCGCTGGGCATGTTGGCGGTGATTGGTCTTGGGATCGTTCGCGATCTGCGTCATCCACCGGTGCCCCGCCGCTAGCCGCCATGAAACTCCGCGTCGTCTTCCATACTCCCAGCCTGCGCGGGGGCGGTGCTGAACGGGTGTTTGCCCTCATGGCCAATGCCATGGCGGCCCGCGGCCATCAGGTCACCCTGTTCACCTGGAATGCGGACGGGCCTAATCTGGCGTTGCTGTCGGACCAGGTGCAACTGGTCTCTCTCGACATGCCTATCCGCGGTGAAGGCTTCGGCAAAGCCGCCACCTTGAGAGGCATATGGAAAAGTGCCCGATATTTCAGGCGGACCAAGCCTGACGCGGTGTTTTCGGCCCCCGAATTTGCCAATCTGACGACGGCGCTGGCCTTGGTGCTTTCTCGCAGCAGGGCTCGGTTCTTTCCCACCTATCACGCCGCCAACAGCCTGCCCTCGAGCAATCTTGGCGCCAGGATCGCCATTGCCCTGTCGCGTATCGTGGCACAGCGCGCTACTCGAGCCGTTGCGGTCTCGGCGGGCGTTGGCCGCGATCTAGTCGCGCGGGGGCTGCCGGCAAGCAAGATTGCCGTCGTCCATAATCCGCTCCCGCCTGCCCAGCCGGCAAAACGGGACTACCCTTGGCACGCCGCGGCGCAGGCCATGGGCGATGGTCCGCTCATCGTGACGGCTGGACGGCTGGTGCAAGTCAAGGATCACAAGACACTTCTTGACGCCTTCGCCCGATTGGCAAGCCGCCGCCCTGCCCGGCTGGCCATTTTTGGCGAAGGACCACTCGAAAGCGAATTGCGCGCTTACGCTGACCAGCTCGGTGTGAGCAAGCGGGTGCTCTTTCCCGGCTATGTAAACGAACCGGCCGCGATTTATCAGGCAGCGGATCTCTTCGTGCTGACCTCCACGAGCGAAGGTTTCGGCAATGTGCTGATCGAAGCTATGGCACATGGTGTTGCCGTGGTTTCGACCAACGCGCCTCATGGGCCGCGCGAAATCCTTGCAGATGGCCGCTACGGGGCGTTGGTGCCTGTCGGCGACGCCGACGCTTTGGCGGCGGCGATAGCGGAAACCCTCGACAGGCCACCCCCGCGGGAATTGCTCATGTCTCGAGCGTCAGACTTTTCCGTTGAAACAATCGCCGCGCAATATGAGGCCTTATTGCGCTGATCCAGGCGCGGGCCGGAATGGCCGGTCAGGAGCTTCCGGCTTCAGCTGAGTGGTGATATCGCCTGGCGATTTGCGCGCTTCCACGCATCAAGCGATATCACCTTCGCTTCTGACCGTGAATCGCGGTCAGCGGAGGCATGAGACGCAAACTGGTACCCATGGGTTTCGCCCAGTGCCAGCGGCAAACGCCTTTGACCAGCCAGCGCGAACAATCGATGGACTTCGTCGGCCAACCGGCCATGTCTCACGGGCTTTTCGAGAACGATATCGGCGCCTGCTGCACGGAAGTAATGCTGCACGGCCGGTCGTGCCCGCGTTATCACCATGATACCCGGATCGGGATAAGCCAGCTTGGGATGGGTACGGACCGCGCGCATCGTTTCGATGCCGCCGCTGCGGGCCTCATCATCGACGACGATCACCTGCACGGGCGCAATCTGCAAAAAGGTCTGAAGAGCCGCACCATGTTCGAAACAGGGCACTTTATAGCCGCACGACTCCGTCAGGAAACGCCCGTAAATAGAAGAAAATGCCGGGTTCGTTGCCAGTATTGCGACTGTTCGTTTGTACATAAGCAGGCCGAGCGTTGTTGATGCGTCATGATGAACAAAACCTTAACACGCACATGGCCTGGCAGGGCCGCGAGCTGATCGAATGCTTAACGCCACGAGCGCCTCATGCGGCTGGCTACATGCGGATGGCGGATTAACCCTTTGCGCAAATGGCCAATGCCGGGCCCGCGCTGGCTTGCTAAGCGTTAACCGATCGTTAGCTAGCAAGAATGGGTCCTTCAGTGTTTCAGGACAGCGTTACCCATCGCGTTACCGATATGCGTCGCAGGCGCCGGTTCCGCGTCGCCAACTGGCTAGCCATGAGCCTGGGCCTGACGGCCCTCGAGGCGCTCGTTAGCGCCCTCATCCTGCTTTTCATGACCGTCGGCCTGCCATGGGGTGAGGGGGGAGTCGCGCTGCTGGCTGCACTGTGTTCGGCCTGTGTCTTCGGGGTAACCAGCTTTCCGGCGGCAAGAACGCTCATGGATCAGCAGCGGCTCAGATATCTTGATGTGTTGGGCGCCCCTGTTGCCTTCCTGGCGGCAGTCAGCCTTGGCTGGCTTGTTGCCCAGCTTGCCAACGCGCCGCCCGCGGCGCCGGACATCCCAGACATGCTTGCCTTTGGGGCGGCCGGCCTGATGCTCGGATTGGTGCGCTGGGCCCTCTACCGGCACGTGCTAGCCATGATGCATGTTGGCCAGTTTCAGGTCGACAGGATCGGCCTGATTGGACACATGGACGACCTGCATCACTTCGAACAGCGCAGCAAGATCTGGCGGAACGGCGCTCAGGTGGTAGTTCGCCTTGACCCCGCAGGGATCGACCGGGATGCCCTGGCGCTGGACCGGTTCATTTCGGAAGCCACAGCCAGGGGCTGTAGCAGGCTCATCATCGTCGGCGACTACGCCGCACCATCGAACACTCTTCTGCTCAAGAAGACACTGTATGCCGCCCGCGGCTATGCACTGGGTATAGCATTTTCTCCCCAGCCCCGGCTCCCCCCGGGCGCTGCCCAGATGCTGAGCCTGTCGACCCGCCCGCTTGATGATGGAGCCCAACTGACCAAACGGCTGTTCGACATCGTCGCAGCCAGCGGCGCACTGCTGGTCACCCTGCCGGTGCTTGTTCTCGTGGCATTGCTTATCCGTCTGGAAGGGGGCGGTCCTGTCCTCTTCCGGCAGCAACGCAAGGGATTTAATGGCGAAACCTTCTCTATCCTGAAGTTCCGGTCCATGCGGGTCACCGAATCGACGGGAACGATCACTCCCGCCAAGGAAGGGGACAGTCGTATCACGCCCCTGGGCAGGCTTATCCGTCGCACCAGCATCGATGAGCTACCGCAACTGCTCAACGTACTCGTCGGAGACATGAGCATGGTCGGCCCCCGCCCGCATGCCAACAGTCAAGATCGGGAGCTGGATCGAGATTTTGCCGATTATGCCGGTCGGCGCCGGATCAAGCCGGGCATAACCGGCTGGGCCCAGGTTAACGGCTATCGCGGTGAGCTGATATCGCCGCTGCAGGTCGAAGGGCGCATCCGCCACGACCTCGACTACATCGCCAACTGGAGCCTTATGCTCGATATCAAGATCATCTGGCTCACGGCCTTCTCACCTACCACGCACAAAAACGCACGATAAGGCGCTGGAAACCTGCATCGACTGGCAAGCGGCCGAGTGTGGAGGCGCGTTAGCTCTTTCGCTGGGGCGTTTCCGTCACCTGTTGACCAGAGGCCCAGGCGGCCTCCGCATCCGCCTCATCCGCCGGGGGAGCGCCTGCCGGCTTCCCCTCAAAATGCCTTCGCGCCTTTTGCATGGAGTGACGCGCACCATCCATGGCTAGCGCCAGCCGCCCCTTGAGCGAGCCGGGTGCCGAAAGCGTCGCAAGGCTCACTGCATCGGTGGCGAAACGCGTTTTGAACGCTTCGGCACCACAAAGAAAATCAACCGCCGTCAGGCCGTGATCGAACGACCAGCGCGTATATTCCTGGATCAGCAGGGTCCCTGGCGATCCGCGCTCGAAGGCGGGATCGAAGCTAGTCAGGAAGGCCATCATCGTGCCGTTCTGCAGGAAATTGACGGAAATGGCAGCAAGATCTTCGCCGCATTTGAGCACGAAGAGATGCAACATCCCGGCATCCGCGAGAACACCAACCAGCGCCCTGAGCGCGCTCATGTCCTGTACGAACAAAGTCGAGTTGAGCCCTTGGGCTTCCAGCCAGTTGCGCTTGAGTACCATCAGGCGTTCAAGTACCGGCTCGACAGACTCGTCTTGCGTAAGCAGATGGAAATTGACCGGGCCCTGTTCTTCGAGCAGCTTCCAACTGCGGCGATAATTCTTTCGGGCTTTTTTGGACAGTCCATTGAACCAGGCCTGACCATCGGCCCAGCCAGTAATGCGATGGCTGAGTTCGGTGCGCCGGTCGCGGCGCAGGTGCGAGAAACCGGAGCCCGAAAGCCCCAGCGCTGCAGCGCCCGGCTGAAGACGCGACAGAAATGCGACGTCGAATCTCCCTTGCCGGTGGAGTTGATGCCACAGGCGCTCCAGCGCTTCGGTGTCACATCTATCCGATTTCAGTATGTCGCAATAATCGGTGTGGCTCACACCAGCCCATTCAAGGATTGTCAGACCCCGCCGGCGATGCGTGGCGAGGGCCAGCACCGCGTGCAATTCGTCACCTACCCAGAGCAAGCCGACACGCAATTGACGCTCATCCCGATCCGGCGCGGTCTGCCACCACCGCGACACCCAAGCGTGGCTCTGGAAAATGAGGCCACCGGTCGCTTCCCAGAGTTTCGTCCAGGCAGGCCCCACCGCCGCGAGGCGTCCCGCGTCGGTGACGATTTCAAGCCGCTCTCGCGCATGTGTCATGGAGCGGGTCATTTGTGCTCGCCCTCGACACGGGGCAACTCTTGCACCGGCCGACGCCGCAGCCGTGCCAGGGGAAGCAACAGGATCCGGGCCATTTTCTTGAGCGGCAGAATATAGAGACCGAACAGTGACTGATACTCGGCATGATCCTTGTCCATCAGCCCAAACTTGAAGTCCTCGCCAGGCTCGGGGACGCAGGCGGTGCCGAACATGCGGTCCCAAAAGGAAAACAGCAGCCCGAAATTCTTGTCGTAGTGCTTGGGGTTGGCGCTGTGATGCAGCTGGTGCCAGTGGGGACTCAGGATCACATTGTCCATTGCTCCGAAGGAAATCTTGAAGTGGGTATGCCGCACGAAATCCATCATCAGGATATTGCGGATGACATAGACATTGATGCCGAAGACCGTCACTTCCACGGGATCAAGGGCAATCAGAGTCCAGATGCCAAAGCAGATGCCCGGAATGACACCATCCCAAATGCGGTTCATCAGATCGTCGAGCGGATGCACTCGATCCTTGGTCACACCGACCAGCACTTCGGCCGAATGGTGCACCTTGTGTAGTTCCCAAAGCAGGGGAATTTTATGCTGGGCATAGTGGTAGATGTAATAGGAAAGGTCATAGGCCAGCAGCATGGTCAGCGTGAAGACAACGATGACCAACGGGTCTGCCTCACCCAATAGCGGCTCATGAATATTGAACAGCGCGCCCAGGCTCTGATTGACCAGCCAGGCCCCTGCGGCCACAAAAATCACGCCGGCCGGAATCAGCAGGAAAGGCATGATGAGCTTTTTGGTGATCCAGAACAGAAAATCCGCCTTGGCGGATGGGTGCAAGATCACTTCCTTGGGCAGAGCAAACTCGAAGAACTCCGATAAGGACTTCTTCTCCACCGTGCGCCAATAGGCCCAGAGCGCACTGCCCAAGGCAGTCAGGAGCAGCAAGCCGCCGGTAACAAGATTTTCCGGCGACAGTTTGTCTGCGATCTTTGCAAAGAGTTCTGCAATCATGGAATTGTTGGCTCCATCAATAGGTAAGCCTTGTTTGAAACAAGCCATACCAGATCGTTCCCCCCGAATGGCGGCCAACCCAAATCTCAGTTAACGGCAAAATGGTCGTAAAATCGTCATGACGCCGGTCGCGCCGACATTGCCGCGCCAGGCAATCCTCACCGCAGGAACCTTGGTGCCAAACCGCGTCGATGCCCAGCCACCCGATGGCGGGCCTCCTTGGGTCACGGATACCGTGCCTTGTGGCAGGTCAATGGCCAGGCAGACCTGGCCAGCGCGGCGACATACTGCCGTATTTCCCGTTAGCTCGACCTCGATATCTGGCGCGCACTGCCAGACAATTTCCGCCACATCAGTGTGCCGGCCGATCAGTCGGTCGACGATCCGGATAGCGCCGCTGTCATGGCCAACCTCGCGCCGGTGGCGAACGCCAAAACGCTTCTCATAACCATCGTGCTCGGCCACCCAAAGCCAGTCGGGCTCCTCCGAACGTTCAATCAGCCGCGCTTTGGCCTTGCTCGACCAGTTGAACGGCCCGGACATAACACTCTGACTCTGACCCGCAATGTTGAGCGTGTTGTGCGCCGGCGTCGAGCGGAACCAGCTCCGCCAGTTCCCGCCCGAGCCATAGAGATAGGTGCCCGGATCGATCAGCACCGGCTCACCGTCGAGATCAAGACACAGCGACAGCGCATCGGCATGTCCGTGAGCGGCGATCGAAAGATATCCCAGGGGGCCATGATCGAAGCGCAAGCCTATCAGATGGTCTCCGAGCCTTCTCCTCCATAGAGATAGCCCCCCTCTTGATAGACGAAAAGTCCTTCCGGCGACGCGTCGGGCCCGGAATCTGCCGCAGGAAAGAAAAGGGCGCGAAAATCCTCATGGGTGACGGGAGATCCACCGCAATAGCGGTTGATCGCACTGGCGACGGTTATGGGATAATCGTCCTCGCGCCCCAGGCAGACCACCCTGCCCTCATCGTCATCACCAAATCGGCCCGCACCCAGAACGAAAATGAAGTCGGCAAAGGCTCGCAACCGGTCGTCAGTGTCTTGCGGGAAAGGATCGCCCCTTTCTCGGGCGGCCTGTGCGCAATGCAGCACCAGCTCGGCGGTAAAGGCCCCATAGGTTGGTGACTGCTCGGCGCCCGTGCCATCGCGCAAAATCTGCTTCTGCAGTTCAGCGCGTAGCTCGGCAGAGGCCCCTGAAGAGGCTGTCATCTGGTCGCGGAACAAGGCGATTAGATAGAGGCCAGCCAGTTCAGCCACGCGGTGGTTGTTGGCGGAAGAATGGTGTGAGGGGAAATGCTCCAGCCAGTGGGCGCTCGCCGCCAGGATCCGGGTCGCCTGCTCGCGCGTTTGCGGCGAAAGCTTTTCCTGCACCAGGTCGAGCATGGCGAGAATATTGACGGCCCGCAGGGCAATCTCGATGCCCGACATCCAGGCAATCCCGCGAAAAGGAGGATTGTGGGCATACCAACTTGCCAGCAGTTCTTCTATGGCCGAAAGGCGAGACGAGGTGCCGTCCAGGCAATAATCGGCAGCCAGAACAGGCAAAATCTGCAGCCTGTTGACTTCCCAAGCGTATTTGATGTCGCCCTTGCCGCCGCCATAGTCGATCCGCACGTCAAAGCAATAGGTTTCCGAACCGGGCCAGCTCGTCTGGCTGACTGGATCGAGATGCCACAGCTGGTCGTAGGGCGCAGCAAGGGCGGCCTCTGGCCAGGTTTGCCCAAGCGCCTCAAACCGTCCTGATAGGAAAGCATCAGCCGAGGCCGCGATCTGCTCCCGCTGCCCCGGTGAGGCGGACATCACCCTGGCATGCAGGTTTTGCCAGATGGGCCGAGCCTGCGCAGAAGGAAAACCGTGCCATCCCTGGTGCCGTTTTTTTATAGCCGTCTTGCGCCACCTCTCCCGCACGCGGTGCAGGATTTCGGCAGGTCCCATGCTGCGCAGACGATTGAAGTACCAGCTAAGGTTCACGGCATGCCTGTTGTTTTGGCCTCCATACACCACGATACCAAAATGCCTGCGTCCTCCATGCCTATTCGGTTAATATCAGCCCGCCATTTGGAGGTTTCATGGTTCGTCTGTTTCTGGCCCTTCTTGCCAGCCTCACCTTGGCCGCCGCGACTTTTGCCCAGGAAAGCGGACCTTCCCTGCGCCGCGGTGTGAGCGTGCATGAATGGCTTAACTGGTCGCCGCTTGAAGAAGACGGTAGCTACCGCTGGCCGCCGTACCGCTCGATCGAGGAATGGCTCTCCGGCGGCAGGCCGCTGTCCGACTGGCCAACGGGCGATCAATTCACACGTATCCGTGAAATGGGTTTTGACTTCGTGCGGCTGTCCGTCGACCCCGGTCCGCTTCTGGCCACGCAGGGGGCGAAGCGGCAGGAGGCCCTCGACGTGCTCAGGGCCGCGGTAGGGCAAGTCACCGGCGCCGGTCTTGCCGCGGTGCTTGACCTGCATGCCGTAGGACAGAAACCCGAATACAGCCTTGCCGGGCTGGATAGCAACGCGAACAGTGAAGGGACCAGGCGCTATCGTGGCATGGTCGCCGATGTCGCCGGAATGCTGGCGATGTTCGGCACCTCATCTGTTGCCCTCGAACCGTTCAACGAGCCTGGCTTCTACCCTTGCGGAGCGGACAGCTCGGGTGAGTGGCAAAAGATCATGGCCGCCGTGGTGTCCGATATCCGCGCCGTTTCGGCCGACCTCACTGTCATTGCCACTGGTGCTTGCGGGGGCAGTATCGCCGGCCTTATCGATCTCGACCCTAGCTTTGACGACCCGAGCATCCGCTACAGCTTCCACATGTACCAGCCACACAGCTTTACCCATCAGCGGTCGGACGATCCGGACGGCTTTGTGTCCGGCTTGCCCTGGCCGGCGGCCACGGGGAGCCTGACGAGGTCAATCGCTGAACTGAAAGCGCGCATGCAGGCAGATAATGTGGATCCTGTTGTCCAGGCGCTCAATCTGGCCGCTTTCCAAAAGATCGCCGCGGATTATTTTGCGGCCGATGCCGGACAGGCGCAGCTCGATGCATTGCTCGACCAGGCCGTGCGATGGGCTGAAGAACACGATATCCCGACCGAACGGCTCTTCATGGGCGAATTTGGCACCATTCTCATGACGCCGGATGGGCGCATGGGCGCACATAACGTGGATCGGCTGCGCTATCTCACCGCCTTGCGCAAAGGGGCCGAGCGTTTCGGCATACCCTGGTCGATCTGGGAATATTCGAACCCCTATGGCATGTCCGTCATTCTGCCCGAGGGATCGGCCGAGGCGGATCCCGATCTGCTGCAGGCATTGGGCCTCAGCCAAGCCCGATAGCCCAGCCTTAAATCGGGCGCAGCGGCACGGTCATTTGCTTTCCGCTTCCGTGATCCGGCCAACCTCCAGAGCGCTGGTCGATCTCTGCCGTGCCGCCACATGGCGCCAGACCTTGCATATCGAGTCGGCAAAGATCGCCGGATGAAGCCGGTCGCGATGCGTCGCGCGGGCAGCCTCGCCGAGACGCCGGCGGAGGTCGGGATCATCGACCAGCCGCACCAATGCCTTGGTCAGTGCCTCGACGTCTCCGGGCGAAACCAGAAGGCCGGAATGTTCATCGGCGATGATATCCCTGACGGCACCAACCGGCGTGGTGACAATTGCAAGGCCAGACCCCATGCCTTCGATGACGGAGACAGGCAGGTTTTCGGCAAAGGAAGGCAGCACCAGAATATCAGCGCTCGACAGCAACTCCGCCACGCGCTGTGGTCCGACCCATCCGGGAATATCCACCCTATCGGCCAGCTCCATTTGGCTGATGGCGTTTCGCACAGCGTCGACATTGCCGTCGCCGGCAATGGTTGCCCGCCAGGCCGGGTTGCCCTGCATGCGGCCAAGCGCCTCGCAGAGCTGGGGAACACCCTTACGGTCGCCGAGACGGCCCAGAAACAGGATATGCACCCCCTCGCCACCGCCGATATGAGGCAGCGTCGGTGGCGCACTGGCATTGGGCACGATGGTAACGCGATCGCCGATGTCACGCGTCCGGCTCAGGATGAAATCCCGCCAGACCGTGCCAAGCACCACCACATTGGCCGCGCCTTCAAACAGGGCGCGGATCGCCATGCTTCCGGGCCCGCTTGCCTTCCAGAAAGTCTGGTATTCGGCACCATGCAGATGCAGTACGTAGGGCACTCCAAGCAGGTGCGCGGCGCAGGCAATCACCATCTTGCGATACGTGCTGCCCTTCTGCGAGAGATTGATGTGGACTACATCGAGCTCACCGCGCTTTTTCAATGCGAACATGGTGCCACAAAACCGTAGCATCTGGAACGGCGAGAGCCAGACGTTTCCTGATCCTCGGCTTTCCAGGAAACGCACGTTCATCGTCTTCTCGTCCGAGTCGATCAGCGCCTGTTTGAGCGTTCCCATAATGCGGTCGATCCCGCCCTGGCCCGTCGTACCCGATGGCGTCGCAACAATGACATGCAAGGGACGAGTCATTTGAAAATTCTGCGTCATGCCCCGACCTTAATGCAGCAAATCACGACCCAGAAGAAGAAGAGCAATATGGGGTTTACGCCTAAAATTTTATTCAAAATGTGAGAATTTACATTACCAGGTGGAAGTCCTGTTCGGTAGCGGCGGAAATATCTAAAGTTTCACCATGCTGTTGCGCTCCACCGTCATCTATGCCCCGGCGATCTTGTTCACGCGCCTGTCGGCGCTGCTGCTGATCGTCATTGCTACTCGCCTGCTCGATCAGACCGAATACGGGCTTCTGACACTGGTGGTCACCATCGGCGAGATGACCGATGTTGCGGTCACCAACTGGCTGCGTATTTCTCTATTGCGTCTGGGCGGCAAGGGCAGAATTTCTCGCGGCAGTCTGGTCGTGGCCGGTCGTGTTCTGGTGCTCACCACGGTTCTGGGCGTTGCGGTTTCCATCACGGCCGCACGGTTCGTGGCTCCGGACCGCTGGGCGGAATTTGCCACGGCAGTCGCCACCTATCTGGTCGTCGGCGCCATTGGCCGCCTTGCCCTCACCGTGCTGCAGATGCAGCAGCGTCACTCGGCCTATTCCCTTCTCGAATTCCTGCGCTCGGTGCTGCAGCTTGGCCTGCCCGTTCTGGCGCTGCTCGTCTTTCCGGCAACCTTCACGGTGGTTTCCCTAGGGTCCAGCGCCGGCACGCTGCTTGCCGGGCTTGCGGCTGCGGCAGTTGCGCTCCGCAACGTCGTGCCGGGCCCGTCCCGTTTCACCTATCGCGAATTTATCGCTTTCGGCACCCCGCTGGTGATCATGGCGGTGGTCAGCTTTGGTGTAAACAATGGCGAACGTCTGTTCCTCAATGCCTACTATGACGCGGGTGCCGTTGCTATCTTTGCCGTGGCCTATGCCCTTGCCCGGCAGCCCATCGATATGGTTTCCAACGCAGTCCAGATGGGCGCGTTTCCTGAAATGGTCAGCCGCTTTGACACGATAGGGCCGGATGCTGCTGCTTCCTATCTCTCGGAGATGCTGGCGCTCATCTTACGGCTCTGCCTGCCTGTCGCGGCGCTTCTGGTCGCGCTCAGCAGCGACATTGCCGCCCTGGTCCTGCCGGCCGACTATCACAGACAGGTGGCGGTGCTTTTTCCAATCATCGCCGCGTCGGTACTGTTCTCCAATATCGGCAGCTTTGCCTTCGCCAACGTTATCCACGCGCATAAGCGCCCCTGGCTCCTCGTCTATATCGATGGAGCGGCCTCCATCGTCACCATCGGCCTTTCGATCCTGCTCATTCCCCAACTCGTCGAGATCGGCGCGGCTCTGGCTCTGGCCGGTGGTACATTGACCAGTCTGACTATCACGGTGTTCATCAGCCGACGCCTCACGCCGATACCAATACCGTGGCAGAGTGCCGGACAGTCGCTCGCAATCGCCGCCGCTTCAGGATTGGCGGCATATTTCGCAAGTGCCTCCATCGGCGAGGCCTGGCCGATCGTTCATCTCATGGCGGGCGGCACGGCAGGCGGCGCGGTCTTTCTCGCGCTCAATGCTGCGCTCAACCCAAAGGCAACCCGTAATTTCGCGCTCAAGCTGCGTTTACGGTTGGCGCGGTTCAGCACTTGACAGCTCGTCCAGAATTCCTCGCCGCTGCGACCCTCGAATACGAAGAGCGGGCCTAATTGCTGCATGGCCTGCGGACGGCGGCGATATCGCGCGGAATTCGACGTGCGGCAGCAACTTCTTTTTCGTGCCTGCACGAAACGTACGAAGTCCGGCACAAAGCCTGCATGGAGCCGGTTGTGCCGGAGCCCTGGTCGGCATGAAGTATCCTGCAAAGCCGCGCCACGAGCAGCGGCGGGAGGAGTACCATGTCAGACCACGCTGCAGACCATCGGCATCACGACCATGGTCATCATCACCACGACGACCATAACGACCATGACCATGACGACCATGATGGCCACCATCACCACGCCTTCGACTGGCTGATGGGCGTCCGCATTGCCTTCGTCGCGCTCTGCGCGGTCGCTGTCCATTTCCAGTGGCCCGACGCCAACCCGCCGCTGCTGATGATTGGGGACCAGGTCTTCCTGCCGTTCAGCTGGTGGGCCCTGGCCGGCATCGTCATCGGCGGCTGGCCCTTGCTGGAGGAGGCATGGGAAAGCATCCTTCGGCGCAAGATGACCATGGAACTGTCCATGGGCATCGCCATCCTGGCCGCGGCCTATACCGGCTACTTCTTCGTGGCGCTGATCATTACCTTCTTCGTGCTGGTGGCAGAGGTGCTGGAGGGCATGACGCTGGAGCGTGGTCGGCGCGCCATCCGCAATCTGCTGGAACTCCTGCCAAGGCAGGTGTCGGTGCGCCGAAACGGGCAGATCGCCGAAGTGGACAGCAGCACGCTGCGGCCGGGGGATATCGTTCTGGTGGCTCCCGGCGCACTGATCCCCGTTGATGGACGAGTGATTGGTGGCAGTTCGCATGTCGATGAATCCCGCATTACCGGGGAGTCGATGCCCATCGAAAAGCTGGTGGACGACCACGTCTATGCCGGCAGCATCAACCGCTCCGGCGCGCTGGAAATCGATGCGCGCTCCATCGGCAAGGACACCAGCTATGGCCGCATCATCGAGACCATCGAGCAGGCCGAACGGTCGCGGGCACCCATCCAGCATCTGTCCGACCGGCTGGCGGCCTATATCGTCTATGTCGCGCTGGCCTTTGCCGTCCTTGAATACTGGATATCCAAGGGCGACGTGAATTCCACCATTTCGGTTATCGTCGTCGCCGGCGCCTGCGGCGTTGCGGCGGGAACGCCGCTGGCCATTCTTGGGGCCATAGGACGCGCCGCGCGGCTGGGCGCCATCGTCAAGGGGGGCGCGCATCTCGAAACTCTTGGAGTCGTCGACACCGTGGTGCTCGACAAGACGGGAACGCTGACCTTCGGCAAGCCCGAAGTCGTTGCGATACACCCCGCCGACGGCATAGAGGAAGGCGACCTGCTGGCCGCCGCCACGATGGCCGAGCTGCGCTCCGAGCATCCCCTGGGCAAGGCCGTCATCGGCCTAGCGCAAGCGCGCGGCATCACCATCGCGGAGCCGGAGACATTCTCCTACACGGCGGGACGCGGCATTGCTGCGGTCAGTCAGGGCGAGCGGGTGCTGGTGGGCAATCGCGACTGGCTATTGGAGAATTCGGTCTCCGTCCAAGCCGGCGAGCTGCCGCGCGGATCGACCCCGATCCATGTGTCGCGTGGCGGGCGCTATCTGGGCAGCATCAGCGTCGCCGATACGGTGCGGCCCGAAGCGGCACGCGCCGTCAGCGCGCTGCGCGAGATGGGCATTCGCACCGTCTTGCTCACAGGCGACACGGCAGAGGTTGCCGACGCTGTGGCGGCGCAACTCGGCATTGCCGACGTCCGCTCACGCCTGCTGCCCGAGCAGAAGCTCGAACACATCAAGACGCTGGTGGCCAGCAACGCCGCAGTGGCAATGGTCGGCGACGGGGTCAACGATACACTGGCCTTGGCGGCCGCCAATGTCGGTGTTGCCATGGGCTCCGGCACGGCCGTGGCTCGGGAGCAAGCCGATATCGTCCTGCTCGGAAACGATCTCGAGCGCTTCGTGGAGACGGTCGCGCTGGCGCGGCGGACCCGGCGCGTGATCTGGTTCAACTTCGCGGGCACAGTTGTCATCGACGCGATCGGGATCCTGCTCGTCATGACCGGGTTTGTCGGCCCGGTGCTGGCGGTCATGATCCATACCGGCTCGGAACTGGCCTTCATTCTCAATTCGGCACGCCTGCTACCCATGGGCAAAAAACCTGCCCATGCGCATGAAGAGCGTAATATCGCCGCGGCGCCGAGCGCTCAACCAGCCGAATAGCTAACCGGGAGGGAGCGGGGGCACCAGTCCCTCGACATCCCCGAACCCTTCCCCGTCTGCCTTGAGCACACCGCGGAACAGGCCCGCCGGGCGACCATCCCGCAGCGGATTGGATTTGACGGCAACTTGCTCGCCCGGACTGAAATAATTGGGCCTGATACCTTGCCGCATCAGGCCGGGCGGACCATCCATCTCGAAACCGCGCAGCGTTTCAACGCCTGCATCGTCCACCACGGTAATGAAAAGCCAGCAATGGGGGTTGAGGTAGTCGAACTTGACGACCGTGCCTTCAAAAATCGCCACTTTTTCGAGGTCGAACAACGCATAGGAAGGATGGGCATAGACGGGGACAACCGCCGTGCCTGCGCAGAATGCCACTGATCCGGCGAGGAATGTCCTTCGATGCATGATCATGGTGGCAGTGTGCCCGCTCGTCCCGGCTCTGGCCTGCACAATCCCGCCGTCAGGGCTGGCCCGGCTCCAGAAGTACCAGCCAGTCTTCGATATCGATCTCCAACGGTAGGATCATCCGTACGACAGCGTTGTACCAGGCCACAGTGACCACCAGTTCTACCTGCTCCTGCAGCGGCAAGGCCCGGGTGATGCGCGACCAAAGCGCCGCGTCGGCTCGGCCAGTCGTCGTCACCGCACGAGCATAGTCGATCACGGCCAATTCGGCTTCGCTATAGCGCCCGGATTGTTCCGGCTGTGAAAGTCCGGCGAGCTTGGCCGCGCCCAGTCCGGCCCGAACCGCTGAATTGTGGTGATGGGCGAGTTCATATTCTGCCTCAAGCACCTGCCCGACCGACAGCACAGCCAGTTCGCGCAGTTGCCGATCGAGCGCCGTCTGCTGGCGCAGCGCCGTGGCCATGGTCAGCACCGCGCTGGCTACTGCCGGCGCATTCGCCAGCGCCAGAAAAATATTCTCGACCGGCTCGCCACGCTCCTGGGCCAGCCGGTCGAACAGGGCCGCATCGCCATCCTGCGGCCCACGATAGGGAACCCGGGCCACGCTAGCGGGAGAGCACGGCGCGAAGGGCGGTGCGCAAGGCCGCCTGGCAGTCGGCCGTCGTGTCCATGGAACGCCAGGCCACGAACTGATCGGGCCGCACCAATACGCAGCCGCCATCGGCTATTTCCGAGCTGTTGGCCCAATCGCCAAACGGGTCCTCATAGTCGCGGCCGGGACCGATGGAAACCGCCGTCAGCGGTACACCCAGCTCCGCTGCCAAGGCTTCGGCCGCCGCGACCCAATCGTCGCCGCCGATGCCGGTTAGCAGGGTGAACCGCCCCTGCCCTACCAGATCCAGCGTAGAGACCTGACGGCCGGAACGCTCCAGCCAGACATGCGGCAGCCGCGCGCCTGGATAGGTGGTGGCCTGGTAGATCAGTTCGGGATCCTGCGTGAAGGCCGGCGCAGCCGAGCCATCGCTTACCACCGCGGAGGACTGATATCGCTGGTTCATTTCCACGCCATGGGCGTCGAACTCATAGACCTTGTAGGCAATGGCATCGCGCAGAGCCTTGCGGCGGGACCGGCCTTCGACGTCGGGGCGCTTGCGCGACTCCATATTGGCCCGCATCTGGTCGACATCTTTGGTCGAGAGCAGACCCAGCGCCTGAAAGATCGGTCCGGTTTCACCGATGGACTTGTTGGCACGATCCACCACCTGCTTACCGATCGGCGCGCGCTCGGCATTGTAGCTGTCGAGCAGCTTTTCGCCAGCAGCGCCATTGAGCACCAGCGCCAGTTTCCAGGCGAGGTTGAAGGCGTCCTGGATTGACGTGTTGGACCCCAGACCATTGGACGGCGGATGGCGGTGCACCGCGTCGCCCATGCAGAACACCCGGCCGCTGGAATAGCGTTTGGCATACATGTGGTTCACCGTCCAGGTGGAATAGCCGGTGATCTCCACCGGAATCGTATCGTCGCCGACCAGCGAATGCACGACGCTGCGGGCGAAGTCGTCGGTCATTTCCGGGGGCGGCTGGTCGATGTCGTAGCCCCAGACGATAAGCCACTCGTCCCAAGGCCGCACCATGCGGACGAGACCCATGCCGATGCCGCCGACATCCGAGCCTGGTTGCAGCACCCAGTAGAGGACGCTGGGGCGATGGGCGACATATCTAGACAGGTCGGCCTTGAAGGTGATGTTCATCGAACCGCCGACACCCATCTTGCCGACCATGGGCAGGCCGATATCCTGTGCCACCTGCGAACGGCCGCCATCGGCGCCGATCAGGTATTTGGCGCGAATCTCGAACGTCTGGTCGAGCACCCTGTCCCGTACCGTGACGGTGACACCGGTCTCGTCCTGAATATGGCTGAGATATTCCGTGGAGAGCCGCGCCTTGGTGCCGCGCTTGGCGGCGGCGCCGAACAGCACTGGCTCCAGCAGATCCTGGGGGATATCGACCATCTCGGTCGGGCTGGCCTTGAGGTGGCGGGCCTTGGAGTGCGGATCGTTGCCCCAGCTGCGCATGCGGCCCAGTTCCTCGCCGGCAAGGCTGGCGCAGAACACATTGTTGCCCATCAACTCCTGATGGGTGGCGTAGAGCATGGCCTGCTCTTCCAACCCCAGGTCGCGCAACACTTCCATAGTGCGCTGATTGGTGATGTGGGCACGCGGGGTATCGGCCAGCCAGCGGTAGCGGGTGACCAGGGTGTTGTCGATGCCATAGGTCGAGAGCAAAGCGGCTGCCGAGGAGCCAGCCGGGCCGCTGCCGACAATGAGGACGCCGGTTTCAAGCATGGTCATATCCTCAGCGCTGCGGCTTCAGGCCGAAATGGTGTTCGAGGCTTTTCCACGGCCCAGCCATGGAGCGGTTCTCGGGGGCGCTGCCACCGTCATGTTCATCCAGCGTCACGATCAGCGACTGCTTGACGCCGAACACCGCGTCGCTGTCGAGATAAGGATCGTTGTCGATGAACAGATGGGTCACGAGCGTCTCGTAGCCGGCGGCGGCAATCATGAAATGGATATGAGCCGGCCGGAACGGGTGGCGGTTGGTGGCGGCCAGCATATCGCCCACAGGGCCATCGGCCGGGATGGGGTAGAATTTGGGGACGATGGTCCAGAACGCCATGCGGCCGGCGGCATCCGTACGGAAACGCGCGCGCAGATTGGCGCCTTCGATCTCGGGCCGCTGCACGTCGTAGAAGCCGTCGTCGTCGGACTGCCAGACATCGACCACGGCATTGGCCAGCGGCTTGCCGTCGGGCGAGGTTACGACCGCGGCCACATGCAGAGGCACGCCTTCCTCGCCGCCCGAGATATCGGCACCGTTGCTCAGCTCGGGCGGGTTCTGCACGTAGAACGGGCCGAGGACCGTGGTTTCGGTGGCGCCTTCGGGCATACGGTGGTTGATGGCATCAACCAGCATGGATATGCCCAGCGTATCGGACAGCAGGATGAATTCCTGCCTTTTGTCATCGCTGATCTGGCCGGTGCGGGTCAGGAACATGATCGCCTCCAGCCACTCGTCCATGCTGAGATCGACGTCACGAACGAAGTCATGGGCGTGGCGGACGAGGCTCTGCAACACCTGCTTGAGCCTCGGGTCAGGGGTGTTCGCGAAGCGGTCGAGCACTGCCTGGGTGATCGAATGCTCGTCGAAGTCGCGCGTGGACAAATCGGCCTCCTCTGCGCGGCGCCCGGGACGGTTGTTCCGTCATCCGAAAAGCGAGCCGCTGCAATTGCTTGCGCCCAGGAGAAAGCCCGGGCGTCAAGATTGAGGATTAGCCAAGCCGGTAAGCCCCGGCCTGCATGATTTGCCGGGTTCCTTGCATGAAATAACCAGACTGCTTCAGGATTGTGCGCGGCGCCGGAAGGCAGCCGGGGTGGTCTCGAAGCGGCGCCGGAACAGCCGCGTCAAGTGCTCCTGATGGGAGAAGCCGCAATCGACCGCAATCGCGGCAATCGGCTCCCGCGTACGCTGCAGCAGGGCCTGCGCCATGTCGAGCCGCAGGTCGATCAGATAGGCATGCGGCGGGCGCCCGAAGGCGTCGCGGAACTGCCGCGACAGATGGCTGGGGCTGCGCCCTGCTGCCTTGGCGAGGTCGGCCAGATTGAAGGAGCGGGCGATATTGTCCTGCATGTATTCAAGAGCGCGGACCACGTCGGCGCCGACATCGGGTTGCCGGCTGGATTTCAACCGCGCCTGGGAGTGGCGGCGGACCAACTGCGCCGCGATGGTGCGGGCCAGATGGTCCATATAGATGGCCGTCGCATAGTCGCCATCGCCCAGTGACAGGGTGATGGCATCGAGCATGCCGGTCAGCGCCGGATCGTCATCGACAATATCGGCGGGAATTTCCAGCAAGGCCGGATCGCCCTCCACCATATCGGCCGCCACTTCCTCGATCACCTTGCGGCGGACATAGACATGGACCGTGTCGAGTTCGCCCATCAGACGCACATTGAAGGGAAGCCCGCCGGGAAACAGATGCACGCCGCCGGCCGGCACCACATGCCGCTGCGGACGCCCGTCGTCGAGCCGCTCCACCGCCACCGGCCCGTTGCGGTGCAGCACAAGCAACTGATCGCGCACCGGAGGGAAGTGCCCTTCATAGGGCTGTTCGCGCTGCGCCGAGGCGTAGAGGGATGACCAGCCGTGGCCGTCGCATGACACGCGCATGCGATTTTCCGACCGCATGACGATGCCATGTGTCTCACGCACGTCGAATGCCGCCGTCGCCATGCTGCGCCTCCTCCATCCGCCCGCACTGGTCTGCGCCAGTTACCGGGGATGGCAGCCTAGTCGGCACATCCCGTTGCGACAAGCCAAAACATATGACCGGCCCACCGTAAAACCTGCGATGCAAAAGCAAGTTTTGCAGATCAGGAAATATATCTGAAATACTTCTCATAGATGCCAAGTTTTAAGGCTCGATCGTGCATATATTTATCAGAAAACATGCAGGAACTATCTTGATACAAGAAATATCGTTGGAGGGATCATCCATGGAGGAGTGATTGCAGGTGCCTGCCGCCGGCCCGACCAACCATCAATGGCGGAGGAGGAAGACTATGGGAGTGAAGAAAATTGCAATGGCATTTGGCGTGGGGCTGTTGCTCGCGACCAGCGCCGTCAGCATCGCCGTCGCCCAGGGCGTGCCGATTCCAGCTGCCACACCACCGATCAACGCTTTCACCACATCCGAACAGCACTACCAGTATCTGCTCGATGCGGCCCATGGCGGCACCAAGCATACCTATGAATCGGTACCGAAGTGGGAAGGCCAGTGGTCGCCGGGCGGCAACAACATGTTCAGCCTGTTCCTGGTCGATGGCACCATGGCCGCAGCGATGGCCCCAGTCGATGCCGTGGTCAAGGAAGGCGTGCTGACGCCAGCCTATGAGGAAGCCTACAAGGCGCGTCGCGCCGAAATGGTGGAATTCGGCGAGCAGCCCTATGACCGGCTGACGCACTGCGAATATCCGGGCCTCGCCCGCTGGTTCTGGGAGCCCTATACCCGCGAATTCGTTAATACGCCCGACCAGTCCTGGTTCCTGAACGACTTCATGAACGAGAGCCGCCGCATCTATATCGGCGCGGAGCATATGAACCCCTATGGCACCCATTCCTCGACCGGCGACAGCATCGGGTTCTGGAACGGCAACAAGCTGATCGTGAACACCAAATACGTGCTGCCGGCCGACTATCTCCGTGGCGCGCCGCTCACCTCCAATAAGCTCGAAACCGTCGAAATCTGGGAGATGAAGACGCTCGATAACGGCATGAACCGCATCGAGGTCAACGTCACCTTCTATGACGAGCATGCGCTGCTGAAGCCGGTGACCACCATTTATACCTACAACCGGCGTCCCGATCTCGAGAATGCCGGCGCCCGCATCCGCAACTGGGAATGCGAAACCACGTCCAATTCCTACGAGGACGCAGACGGCAACACCAACTACCTGCTGCCGGGCGACCCCGGCTACAAGGACGCCCGCGGCTATACGGCCTTTCCGGAACTGCCCGGCCAGTCGCGCGATCCCAATAATGAAGCCCTGGGTGCCGACGGCATGCCCGAGCTCGAAGGCGGCCAGTGAGCCACGAACGGGCGCAAGCAAGACGCTTGCGCCCTGCCGCTCCCACCACAAGGATTTCGAGGTATCAAATGAAGCATCTTCCTATCCTGGGCGCCCTCGCCCTCTCGCTGGGCATCGCCGCCCCCGCTCTCGCCCACCATTCCTTCGCCATGTTCGACACCTCAAGGCAGGTGATGGTCGAGGGGGTGGTGGAAACCTGGGCCTTCAACAACCCCCATGCCTGGCTGTTCATCACCGTCGAGAACGAGGGCGAGACACAGCGCTGGGGCTTTGAAGGCTCCGCGCCGGTCAGCCAGATCTCCCGTGGCATCACCGGCGACACGTTCAAGCCGGGCGATGTCGTCCGCGTCGTGATGTGTCCGCTGCGCGACGGCCGCAATGGCGGGCACATGGCCTTCGTCAAGCTGTCTGACGGCACGGTGGTTACGCCGAACGATGCCGGCTGCCCGGCCGGCGACAACGTCAAGCTGTGGCAGGACAATGGCTGGCTCGACAATGCGCCCAATTTCGAGGCGCACCTGATCGAGGGCAAGGAAACGCCATCGGCGCTCCAGAGCTCACCGACCGGCACCGAAGCGCCGGCACAATAATCAAGGCGAGGCGGGCCACGGCCCGCCTCAGCCATTTTCGAGAAGAGATCTCATGGACAGTTTCGCCAATGCCCTCGCGCTGACGCCTTTCAGCGTTTGGATCCAGAACACGCTCTGGGTCGTGCCCTGGGTGCAGACAATCCACATCGTCGCCATCGCACTACTGCTCTCGTCGGTCTTCATGATCGACATGCGCATTCTCAACCTGACCGGCCGCGGCCAATCCATGACCGAGACGGCCCGCCGCTTCATCCCCTGGGTCTGGATCGGCTTCATCATCCTCTTGCTGAGCGGCACGGTGCTGATCATCGGCGAGCCGGTGCGGAGCCTGCTCAACGTATTCTTCTGGACCAAGATGGCGTTGCTGGCCGTGGCTTTGCTGTCCACCGCCATGTTCCAGGTGACGCTGCGCAGCCACCCGGCTATCTGGGAGGAAACCCATGCGCGCCGCAGCTTCGTGCGCGTGCTCGCCGTGGCGGCGCTGCTGGTCTGGCTGGGCATCATCTTTGCCGGGCGGTTCATCGCCTATGCCGACAATTTCTTTCCACCCGTCTACTGACCGGCGAGGCTGAAATGGACTTTTCTCCGCTTTTCCGCTGGCTCGAGGCACTGCAGTTGTCGCAGGCAATCAAGTTCTCGGCCTGGATGTTTCCCACCATCGAGTCGCTGCATGTCATCGCCATCGCGCTGGTCTTCGGCGTCATCGCAATCGTCGACCTGCGCCTGCTCGGGGTGGCCTCGCGCAGCCGGCGCTTCACCGAAGTCGCCCATGATTGCCTGCACTGGACCTGGGCAGCCTTCGTGCTTGCCCTGCTGACCGGCGGGCTGATGTTCGCCTCCAACGCCACGACCTATGGCGGCAATACGCTGTTCTGGTGGAAGATGGGCCTGCTGGTGCTGGCCGGCATAAACATGTTCATCTTCGAACTGGTCACGGCCCGCAGCGTCACCAACTGGGACGCGCCGGATGCGCGCGTTCCCGCCGCCGCCCGCATCGCCGGCCTGCTGTCGCTGGGCCTGTGGCTCGCGGTGATCGCAACCGGCCGCTGGATCGGCTACACGCTCTACGCCCTGCCCTTCTAAGAATTTTAGCATCGGTGAAAGGCCCCGGCATCGCTGCCGGGGCCTTTTTCATGCACGGGGCTCGCCCCACGTCCCGCCACCTCGCTTACCGACCGTCACGCACACCGGATCGCGCGCGTCACCCTCGAGCCTGACCGAGAGCTCTATCCTTAAGGCGCGCTCAGCAAATGCAGTGCCCTCCCTTAAGCCCGAGGGTGACGCGCAGCGGGCGGGCAAAGCAAAAGGCCCGCCGTGAGGCGGGCCTTCACATTCAAGCTGTTGACCGATTACTCGGCCAGCATGCCTTCGGCGATATCGATGATCGCCTTGGCGGAGTCGGCATTGTTGGTTTCGGCCATCAGGAAGTGACCGGTGCCGGGGGCGCCGACATCTTCCATCTTGACCAGCTCGGCAGTAACACCGGCCTGCTGCAGCGAGGCCAGGGCACAGACCTGCGGCGCGCCGAGGAAGCTGTTGGGCGTCGAAACCAGCGTCACCGGGATGCCGGCCAGGTTGGTCAGCGTGCTGACAGCGCCTTCAGGCTGCAGCTTGCAGCCATCGGCGCCCTCGACCGGGACGAAGTCGGCGGTCAGCGGGGGGTCGAAGGTGAGGCTCTGGGCCTGGCTCAGGCCATCGGAACCCGAGGCTTCGATGGCGATGATGCCGGCGACCTTTTCGGGGTTGAGGTCGGCGGCCCAGAAGCCGCTGCCGCCGCCGGCCGAGTGCAGTACCAGGATGGCCGGACCAACCTTGTCGAGCAGTTCGGAGAGGTCCTTGGCGGCGATCTCGTTGCCGGCATAGGGCGTAGACGACGAGCCCTTGAGCCAGCCAATAACGCCTTCGCTGGTCGGGGTAACTTCACCGCCAGGGAAATTATCGGAGGCAGAGAGGCGTGCGATGATGCCCGAATTGGCCGAAGCGATCTGACCGTCGCCATAGCTGGCACTTGTCGGCGAGCGGCCATAGCCGGGGCGATCGACCCAGTAGGTGTCAAAGCCGGCATTGACGAAATAGTTGCGCCAGCCGTCACGCCCGTCGGGCGTCGAGAACCAGTCCGAAGCCTGGCCGCCGCCGCCATGGACGAGGATCAGCGGAATGTCATGCTTGGCTTCGGCCGGCAGGGCGTAGCCGACATACATCTGGTTGGTGACGCTGACATTGCCTTCGGCATCGGGCTCGCTGACCACGGCGCCGACATAGAAATTGCCCAGGCCGCGCAGATGGAGCGGACCGGCCTCGCCGGCGGCAAAGGCCGCAGTTGAACTCAACAGGATGGCGAGCCCCGCGGCGCCGAGAATTTTGGTAGATTTCATCCGAACATGTCCTCCCGTTCGTATCGAGCGCGGTCTGTGCCGCTGGTAGCACGCTATGAGGTAGAGCCTTGGCGGGCCTGCACAATCAGACCCGACCCTTTGCACAAACCCGACTGTCCGGTGCCAGAAAAAGCTCGGGGCCGCCATGGCTTGCACCATGGCGGCCCCGATTGCATGCCACGCCTGGGGGTCAGCGCGGTGCGGGAACGGTGATGGGCTCGAGCGGCGCCACGATCTCTTCGCGGCGGCTCTCGAACCACGGCGGCAACTGCAGCTTCTGGCCGAGTTCGGCGAGCGGCTCGTCGGTGGCAAAACCGATGTCACAGGTGGCGAATTCCGTCAGGATCCCGCCCGGCGAGCGGCAATAGACGGAGTGGAAGTAATTGCGGTCCTTCTGTTCGGAGGCATCGGTATAGCCGAGCCCCTCGAGCCAGAGCTTGAGCTCCTTCTGCCGCTCATCGTCGGCTACAGCCAGGGCGACGTGGTGCACGGTGCCTTCACCGAAGGTCCAGCTGCCCTGCGGCAGGTTGGCATCGTGGCGCAGCACGATGGTCTTGCCCGGCCCGCCTTCACCGATGCTGTATTCGATATAGTCGCCTTCCTGGTTGGTCTTCTGGAAGCCGAGCGCATCGACGAAATAGTCGTGCTGCGCCTGGGTCTCGCGCACCGACATGACGACGTTGTGGAAGCCCTTCACCGAATTGGCTTCGTTGATCTCGTCAGTGGTCCAGCCGCCGCGCGTATCGCGGTTGTCGCCGATGATCTCGAATTGGAGGCCGGCGGGATGGGCGAAGTGGATCAGGTTCTTGCCGAAGCGCTTCTCGATGCCGTTATGGGCGACGCCGTATTTGCTCAGGTGCTTGACCCAGAAGTCGAGCGAATCCTCATTGACGCTGTAGGCTGTCGTGGCGACCTGGCCGGAACCGCGGCGACCCTTGCGGCCATCCTGGCGGTAGGGGAAGGTGGTCATCACGGTGCCGATCTCGGCATTCGCATTGGCATAGTAGAGGTGATAGATCGGCGCCTTGCCGTCGAACAGCACCGTCTGCTTGATCATCCGCTGCCCGATGACACGGGTGAAGAAATCGATGTCCTCCTGCGCCGTTGCCACGCACGAGGTGACGTGGTGGATTCCGGTGACGAGCTTGTGTTCCTCGCGCATTTTAACTCCCTTTCGTTTCTGACCCGCAACGCATTGCCGAGCAGTCGTTCTCATTGATGAGCCACTATTGCCGGGATTGACGACAGTATTGGCCCGTTGAGGCTTGCCGGCAGGACCGCTGTTTTCGGATCGCCAAATTGAAACAGGCTGACGCGTTGTATTGAGAGACGCAGCAGCAGCTTCGGCCAAGTCGAGAACGTTACAGGTTGCTGCCCGGCAGCTTGGGATTGAACCTATGCTTGGCCCCATGGAGTGCCCTGCATGTTCCAAACCCAACTTCTGCATGAAACGATCAAGCCAAAAACGCCAAAAAGATCAGTGACTTCCGAGGGATGCGAAGTTCGAACAGACAATATCGGCCTGTTTGGAGGGTCGAATCCGGGGCCAAAACACAGAGGGCGCGCCGCTGCCGCAACGCGCCCTAGTTGCAATCATTCGGCTGTGGTCAGTCGTCGCGGCGCTCGAGTCTCCGTCGCGTGGGGAACAGTTCGATGCCGGTGCGCTGCGAGAAGACACCCCACAGCCCTTTGGGCGCGAACAGCATGACGACGATACCCAATATGCCGAGCACGATGAGATACCAGGGGCCGAAGCCGGCCAGCAGGCTGCGCAACACCACGAAGATGATGGCGCCCAGGATAGGCCCTTCAATGGTGCCGATGCCGCCAATGACCACGATAAAGATCACGTAGGCCGTCCAGTCGAGCAGCGCAAAGCCGGCGTCGGGAGAGATGCGGCTGGTCTGGAGGAAGTATAGCGCGCCCACCAGGCCGGCCCCGAAGGCGGCAAAGATATAGATCATGAACTTGGTGCGGTTGATATCGACACCGACGCTTTCGGCCGCGACCTCGCCATCGCGGATGGCGCTGAGCGCCAGGCCCAGCCGTGATCGCAGCAGGCGGTACGCAACCGCGATGACGAAGACGGCGGCGATCAGCGCGGCCCAGTAGATGATGATCTCGCGTGCCGCGGCAGACCGGACGCCGAACAGTTCGCGCACCAGATCGAGCCCGATGAAGTTCTCGCTGACCGAACGGGGCAGCGACGTGCCGGTACCTCCTCCGAGCACCTTCCACTGCGACGAGAGCAGCCGGAACACCTCGGCGACCACCCAGGTCACCACGGCGAAATAGGCGCCCTGCATGCGGAATACCACGAGCCCGACAGGGATGGAGATCACCGCTACCACAACAGCCGAGATGAGGACCGAGAGCAACGGATCGACACCCAGGGTGATGATGAAGGCGAACAGCGCATAGCCGCCAAGACCGACAAAGGCCTGCTGGCCCACCGAAATGAGCCCGGCATAGCCGGCCAGCAGGTTCCAGCACTGGGCCAGTGCCACCAGGAGGAAGATCAGGATCAGGTCCTGGACGTTGGAGCGCGTCAGGAATGTGGGCGCGAAGGCCAGTACCACCACGAGGATACCGAACAGGATCAGCGTGGCGCTGGAAAAGCGATTGCCGATGGTCAGCACATAACGGGCGGCCGGCTTGGATTCGGTGGCGGTGGCGGTGGAATTGTCCTGCATGGCGCGGCCCTACTGCTTGGGAAAGAGGCCGCGCGGCCTCACCAGGATGATGATGAGAAAGACAATGTGCCCGCTGAGCACCTGCCATTCGGGGTTGATGGCCCCGCCGACGGTCTGCGCGACACC
Source organism: Devosia ginsengisoli (assembly GCF_007859655.1). Classification (NCBI taxonomy): domain Bacteria; kingdom Pseudomonadati; phylum Pseudomonadota; class Alphaproteobacteria; order Hyphomicrobiales; family Devosiaceae; genus Devosia; species Devosia ginsengisoli. Next base: position 577,533 of record NZ_CP042304.1, on the reverse strand, counting down.
CAGGATAATACCGCCGGCCAATGTGCCCCAGAGCGAGCCGAGCCCGCCGATCACTACCGCCTCGAAGGCGTAGAGCAGGCGCGCGGGACCGACACTGGGGTCGAAATTGGAGCGTACGCCCATAAAGAAGGCGGCGATGGCGATGACCACGAACGCAATGCCCATGGCGACGGCAAAGACCTTGTGCGGATTGACGCCCATGATCTGCACGAAGGTCGTGGAGTCCGAGGTCGCCCGCAGTTTGCGGCCGAGCGCGGTGTTGTAGAAGATGAAGCTCAGCATCGAAATAACGAAGATGGCGACGCCGAAGGTGACCAGCGGCATGACGCCGATGGTAATGCCGCCGCCGAGCGAAACCGACTGGGTCTCGAAGGCACCCAGCGACAGCTTGCGACTGTCGGCGGAGAATATCTGCAGCAGGCCGTTCTGCACGATGATCTGGAGGCCGAAGGTCACCAGTAATGGCACCAGCAGATCGCCCTTCAGCGTGCGATTGAGAATGACCCGCTGCAACCCCCAGCCAAAGGCGAACATGAAGGGCATGGCGATCAGCAATGCGAAAGGCAGCGGCAGGCCGATGCTGGTGCTGAGGGCAAGCAGGATGAAGGCACCCATGACGATGAAGTCGCCATGGGCCAGGTTCACCAGCCGCATGACGCCGAAGATCAGCGAGAGGCCCGCTGCATAGAGGGCATAGAGTCCGCCAAGCAGGATGCCCTGGATGATGGTGTTGGCCATGGTCATGCGTGGCTAGACTCCGAAATAGGCATTCTGGATGGCGTCCTTGCTCAGCTCGCCGGGGCGGCCCTGAAGGCTGACGCGTCCTTCCATGAAACAATAGATGCGGTCGGCCGCCTTGAGCGCGGCGGAGAGGTCCTGCTCAACGATGAGCACGGTGGTGTCGCGCGACTTGATGACCTCAATGGCGGCATAGACGTCCTTGACCACTGCCGGCGACAGCCCCAGGCTGATCTCGTCGCAGAGTAGGACGCGCGGATTGCTCATCAGCCCGCGGCCGATGGCCACCATCTGCTGCTGGCCGCCAGAGAGGGTGGTCGACATCTGGTTGCGGCGCTCTTCGAGAATGGGGAACATGTCGTAGATCGAGGCCAGGTTCCAGCCGCGGTCGACGGTCTTGCCATGCGTGCCGATCATCAGGTTTTCTTCGACCGTCAGCGATGGGAACAGCTTGCGACCTTCGGGAACCAGGGCCACACCGAGCTTGACCATATCGAATGGCGCGGTGCCGCCGACCGGCTTGCCATCGAGCAGGATGTGGTCGGGCTTGGAGCCAGCCAGGCCGGATAACGCGTTGAGAAACGACGATTTCCCTGCGCCGTTGGAGCCGATGATCGCCACGGTCTCCCCGGCATTGATGGCGACGTCGATACCGAACAGAGCCTGGAAGTCGCCATAGAAGACCTCCAGCCCATGCGTTTCGAGCATTGCGGTCATGACGCCACCTCTTCCAGGCCAAGATAAGAGCGGCGGACCGCAGGTTCGTTCATCACGGCATGCGGTTCGCCATCCGCGATCTTCTTGCCGAATTCGAGCACGACGAGGCGCGAGACCACCGAGAGAAGTGCGTGTACGATATGCTCGATCCAGACGATGGTGATGCCGCTGGCATGCAGCGACCGGATCAGCGCCACCAGTTCGTGACACTCGGCCTCAGTCAGGCCGCCGGCGATCTCGTCGAGCAGCAGCACATTGGGTTGCGTCGCCATGGCGCGCGCCAGCTCGAGCCGCTTGCGGTCGAGCAGAGTCAGCCTTCCGGCGACAATATTGGCCTTGGCCGATAGGCCCGTGGCTTCCAGTACGCCACCACAGACCGCAACGGCGTCGCCGGTCCGCCCGAGGCGGCCGAACTCGGCGGCAACCATCAAATTCTCGAATACGGTAAGGCTCTCGAATGGCCGAGGGATCTGAAACGAGCGGCCAATGCCGGCATGGCAGCGCTCGCGCACCGCGACGCGGGTCACGTCCCTGCCCTCGAATTCAATCGAGCCTGAATCCGGGCGCATGACGCCGGTAACGAGATTGAACAGGCTCGACTTGCCGGCGCCATTGGCCCCGATAATGCCGAGCGCTTCGCCCTTGGCGACATGCAGGTCCACAGCGTCGGCGGCCACGACAGCGCCGAACCGCTTGGAGACTGCGGTCAGTTTGAGCAACATAGTCACTACCCCCGGGCGGCATGCCGCCCGTCATAACTGGAGGGGGCCCGGAGCGCGCCAGGCGTTCCGGGCCCCGTCACGCGATCAGGCGATGGCTTCCATCTCGCCAGCGAGCGCCACTTCAGGCGCCAGCACGTTCTCAACCACGACGAGTTCGAATGTCTCGTCGTCCTTGAGGCGCCACTGTCCACCGACCAGCGGGGTCTTGGAGACGTTCGAGGCGATCGGGCCAAGATCGGCGTCCTTGCCCCACTGCACGGGACCGGTGAGGGTCTGCAGATTGGTGGCGGCGATGGATTCGGTGATGGCATCGGGATCGCTGACATCGGCGGCGCGCTTCAGCACGTCGATTGCCACCTCGAACAGCGAATAGATGAAGCCGATCGGCTGGGTCCACGGCCGACCCGAGGCTGCCGAGAAGGCATCGGCCACCTGCACGCCCGTCTCGCCGGTCAGCGAGGAGGTGTAGGGGTGGTTGGGTGTCCACCAGACTTCCGAGGAGAGATTGTGGCCCAGCGGCCCCAGCGCTTCCACGGCGGACGGGAACAGGATCGCCTTGGCGATGGTCGCCGCCTTGGGCTTGAAGCCCTGCTGGTTGGACTGGGTCCAGAACGTGGTCAGATCCGGGGGAATGATCACGCCCGTGACGATTTCGGCATTGGCCGACTTGAAGGCGTTGATCTGGGCCGAGAAGTCCTCGGTGAGGTTCTGGTAGCGGCCCGGGTCGGCCACGGTGTAACCTGCGGCGGCCATCCCGGGAGCGATGCCCAGAGCGGCGTCGCCCCAGGCATTGCCGTCGGCGTCATTGGGGAACAGCCCGCCAACCGACTTGTTGGTGTCGAGCTGGTTCCACATTGCCGTATAGGTGCCGATGATGTCTTCGAGGCCCCAGAAGTAGTGATAGGTATAGCGGAATGCTTCGGGGGCCGCCGGATTGGCCTGACGGCCCATATACCAGGGCTGCCACGGCGCCATGGTGGAGATGCAGGGGACTTCTTCCAGTTCGCACTGGGTCGAAACCGGATTGGTGGTTTCCGGGGTCGAGGCGACGACCATCAGGCTGACGCCTTCATCGACGATCAGTTCGCGGGCCACTTCGGCGGCACGGTTGGGGTTGGACTGGCTGTCGCGCACCACGATTTCGACAGGGATGGTGCCGCTGGCAGTCTCGAGCCCTCCGCCGAGGAGTTCGCGAATGACGCCGAGCACAAAATCGTCGGCTTCGGCGAAAGCGGCGAGCGGGCCGGTCTGCGGCGTTACATAGCCGATCTTGATCGCGGTCTGGGCACGCACTGCCGGGGCAAACAGCGACCCCATGGTGACGGCCGCGCCGCCAGCGGCAGCACCTTTGAGCAGGGTGCGGCGGTTGATCGAACGCAGATAGCTGCCGTCTGCGAGTCCCTTGATCTTCATGTTTTCCTCCGATTGTCGATCTTTGTTGTCGTTGGCCGTCAGCGGCCCGGCCGGCGCCCGAAATAGGCGTCGTCGAGCAGTTGGCGGATTTCGTCCCGCACGATGGGTTGTGGGTTCCAGTATGGGTTGGCGCAGGCTATGTCCGCGGCCCGGTCGAGGTCGCTCTCGCGCATGCCGATGCCGGCGAGGGTAAGCGGTGCATCGAGGCCCTGGGCGAAATCCCAAAGCCCACCCCCGGCGCTCGCCGCGCCGAGCGAGCGGGCGACCGGCGCCAGCAGGTCGGGCACGGCGCGCTCGTTATAGGCTGTCGCGTGAGGCAGGATGACTGTGTGGACCTCGGCATGCGGCAGATCGAAGCTGCCGCCCAATACGTGGCAAATCTTGTGGTGCAGAGCCATGCCGACGGCGCCAAGGCAGGTGCCGCAGGCCCATGCTCCGAACAGTGCGTCGCTGCGCGCCTCGCGATCGTCGCCATTGGCGCGGATAGCGGGCAGCGCGCGGACCAGCGCTTCAATCCCCTGTTGGGCCAGCATGGAGATGATCGGGTTGCGGTCCTGGGTGTAAAGCGCCTCGACCGAATGGGCGATGGCATTCATGCCGGAGGTCACGGTCATCGCGGCCGGCAGCGTCATGGTCAGGTCGACGTCATAGACGATGACTTCGGGCAGGATTCTGGGATCGCGCTTGGTGACCTTGGCGCCATTCTCGGTCTCCCCCAGGATCGGCGTTGCCTCCGAGCCGGCGTAGCTGGTGGGAATGACGATCTGCGGCAGGTCGGTGCGGAAAGCGATGGCCTTGCCCAGGCCGGTGGTCGAACCACCGCCGAGCGAGACGACGCAATCGGCCTTGAGCTGGCCAACCACCACCATCGCCTTTTCCGTGACATCGGTCGGCGTGTGCATAGCGGCATCGGGGTAAACACCAACGGCCTTGCTACCCAGTTGCGCGGCCAGGGCTTCGGCGCTGGCCCGTTGCTGGGGCGTCGACAGTACGAGCGCGCGGGACAATCCCAGTGCGCCAAGCTCGTCACCGATGGTAGCCAGCGTCCCGAACCCGAAGACGACTCTTTGGGAAAGGGCCTGGTAGACAAAGGCCTGCATGGACCCCTCCAGAACCGCACCGGGCAGATGGTCCGCCCGTCGTCAAGTCCTAGAACCTGCCGTCAGCGCACGCCTGCATGATTCAGTTCGCTGAACTGCACGAAACAACCGGATTTCCAGCCCTCTCCCGCAAAACCTGACGTGGGCGTCAGTTTTGCTTGGAACGGCGATAGGCGGCCGGCGTGGTGCCGACGCGCCGCTGGAAAAAGCGGGTCAGATGCTCCTGGTGTGAAAAGCCGCATTCGAAGGCGATCTCGGCGATCGAGGTCTTGCTGCGTTCGAGCAGAATCTGCGCCTTTTCGATGCGCAGATTGACCAGGTAGTGATGCGGGGGCATGCCCAATTCGCTGCGGAACTGCCGGGCGAAGTGGCTCGGGCTGCGATTGATGGCCTTGGCGATATCGGCCAGGCTGATGGAAAATTCGAGGTTTTCACGCATATAGGCGATGGCCTCGGCGATCGACGGCCCGATCTGGCCTGTGGGGTTCAGCGCCGATTGCGGCCGCAGCGTCGCCAGCGAGTGGCTGCGCACCAGTTGGGAGGCCAGGGCCCGCGACAGATAGTCGATATAGATCGAGGTGGCATAGTCGCTATCGTCCAGCGCCAGCAGGATGGCGTTGAGCAGGTTGAGGAGCTTGGGATCCTCGTCCAGCATCAGCGGCGGTATCTCGATCTTGCTGGGGTCGCCATCGATCATCTCGCTGGCAACTTCCTCGATCACCGCGCGGCGCACGTAGACATGCAGCGTCTGCAGGTGGTTGAGCAGGCGGAAATTGAACGACATGCCTCCCGGTACCAGATGGATGCCGCCCGCGGGCACGACGGCATTGACCGGCTTGGAGGTTTCCAGGCGCTGAATGGTCGCCGGACCGCTGCGATGCAGCACGAGCAGTTGGTCTTTTACCGCAGGAAAATAGCCTTCGTACGGGGACTCGCGCTGGGACGATGCGTAGAGCGAGGTCCAGTTATACTTTGCGCTCGACTTGGGTTCGAGATCGCTGCGCGGGAGCACACAATGGGTTTCGTTCTCCCGGAACGGCTTTGCCACGGACATGGCTTTCTCCTCTCCATCGCCCCGCAGGGCGATCCTCTAGGCCGGCTGGGTGCGGATCACGGTCATGGCGCCGCTTCAGGTCCGCCCCCATCTGCTCTTTGGCGATCAGACTAGGGGACATCGATACTACCATACAAGATGCATCAATGCCGACAATTTAAGCAAAATATCAGGCCGAATAATGACTAGGCAGCAAGGCCCAGGCGCGCCCTTTCAATCATGGCACGCACGGCGCGGACCTCTTCGTCCAGCACGCTATGCTCGCGCTCCTGAAAGATGAGCATGGTGGCGGACGCGCCCGACTGACGCAACCAGGCATGTGTTTCACGCACCCTCGGCGGCGGCACCCAAGGATCGGTTTCACTGGTGGAAATGAATACCGGCATATCCGCAAGCTGTTTGCGCACTGGCCATTGGGTGCCCTCGGGACCGATAAGACCGCCAGTCCACAGCACGGCCGCAGCATAGGGACGCGGATGCCGCGCGAGAAACTCTGCGGTAAGGCAGGCACCCTGCGAAAAGCCGCCAACCACGATACGGTTGGGAGGAAAGCCCTCGGCTTCAAGCCCGGCGACGACGCTTTCATAATGCGCGATGGCATCGCTGAGTGAGGGCTCGTTATCGGCGATGGCATCTTGGAACAGCTTTGGATACCAGGTGCTGTTTTCTGCTACCGGAAACAGATAACGCACATTGTCGAGCGCCAGCCTGTCGGCGAGCGCGCGCATGTCGGCAGGGCTGCGCCCGCGTCCATGCGCCAGGACAATGGCCAGGTCCGCCTGCGAGCCAACCTGCATTTCTTCCGGCCTATTCTGATGCACCCTCAGCTCCCGCTACGCTCGTTTTCCTTTGATGGTGCGGGCTTGGCCAGGGGCGGTCCTGCATGAATCGGATGGTCGGATCGTGCAGGACCGCCGGTTTGCGATCAGTAGGTGCCGAGCGTTACGCGCGTGGTCGCCAGTTCGGCACCGGCGTTGTCGACGGCGATGACATCAACCGAATAGGTATTGCCGGCGCCCCCCGAGCATGGCGGCATGTAGCCCGGCGTCAGGAAGCCACCGCTGGTCTTGTTGGCGGTGACCAGGGTCACGCCCTCGGGTAGGTCCTCGGTCGCGCCGGGCACAGCAGGCAGGCTCGCGCTGGTGGCACCGGCTTCCACGGCAAAGCCCAGCACGCCATGGCCGCCATTGTTCATCGGCTCATAGGTCTCGTCGTTGAACGACAGGTTGATCTGGCTGGTGCCCTCCGGCAGTCCGCTGACGTCGAGCGGCGGAGTGGCGCCAGCTCCACCCTGCAGCGGACAGTGCTGCCCTGCCGGGACAGTGACGCCATCCCATGCGGGATCGGCAAAGCTGGCGTTGAAACCATCCTGAGCCATGGCCGGGGCGACGACGAGCAGCAGGGCGCCGGCAAGCGATACGAATGCGGTTTTCATGGTATCCTCCATGGTTTTGCGAGCCGTCGCATGGTGCGGCGGTTCCGAGTGGGCATGACACCGGTTCATTTCCCACCCATGCCTGCACGTTTCCGCGCCAATGCCTGCACATTCCTGTCGAACGGTATGTTGCCACGGCTTTGGGGCTTGGCCATGCTGGCGGCAGCATACGTGCCGCGACCAACCCGGCCAATGCGGTTGGAGGAAATATGCAGTTCACCCGTCCGGTTCTCCTGGCGGGCCTGATGCTGATTTTGATCAGCACCGAGGCCTTCGCGCACCATGCCCTGGGCGGCACGCTGCCCTATAGCTTCTCGACCGGACTGCTTTCAGGGCTGGCGCATCCGGTGATCAATTTCGAGCATTTTGCCTTCGTCGCGGCGCTGGGCGTGCTGACCGCGGTGGCACAGGGTTCGCGGTTGCTGCCGGTATTGTTCGTCGCCGGCACGGTGGTGGGGTGTCTGGCGGTCGTACAAGGCGTAACGCTGCCCTTCCTACCCTGGTATGTAGCGCTGTCCGTGGCTTTGCTCGGACTGGCGCTGGCCCTGGGCCATCGCCGGTTGGGCCATCTGGAAATGGGGCTGTTCGTCGCCGGCGGGTTCCTGCATGGCGCCGCCTATGCGCAGAGCATCGTCGGCACCGGCATCAATTCGCTGACTGGCTATCTGCTCGGCTTCGCCATCATTCAGGTCGTCGTGGCGCTGGCGGCGATGTGGGCCGCCTACTGGCTGTGGTGCGGCGACAAGCTCTATGCCAATGCCCGTGTTGTTGGCGGCATGGTGGCCGGAGTCGGACTGACGGTGATGGTTCAGACCGGCCTGACCCAGTTGTTTCCGATGTGATGGGCAGACCATGACCCGGAGCACCGCCCATGCGCCTTAGCAAACAGACCAATTACGCGGTGCGCACGCTGGTCTATTGCGCGGTCAACGAACCCGGGCTCAGCCGCGTCAGCGATATCGCCCGCACTTATGCCATTTCGGAGATGTTCCTGTTCAAGATCATCCTGCCGGTGGCAAAGAACGGACTGCTCGAAACGGTGCGCGGCCGGCGCGGTGGCGTCCGGCTGGCCCGCCCGGCCGATGAGATCAATCTCGGCGACGTGCTACGCATCACCGAGGATAGTTTCGCGCTTTCCGAATGCATGGAGCACGAGCCCGAAGCCTGTCCGCTGCGCGGCCACTGCCTCTATACCCAGGTTCTGGACCGGGCGCTGACGGCCTTTCTCGACGTTGTCGGCGAATACACGATCGCAGATCTGGCGCGGAATGCCCGCACACTCGAAGCGGTGCTGGGAATATCCAAGCTCGAGAAGCGCCCATCGGCCATCCGCTGGGGTGGGCGGCTGGGATCGGTCGCCATGCGACTGCGCGCCGACGATGTGGACTAGTCGCGCCGATCATGCCGTAAACTTGTCCGGATCGTGCAGGTATTGCACGCGATTTCCGAGCATCCTGAGGACGTTGGCGCCAGTCCTATTTCCCGGGCGCCACGTTTTCTCTCCTCCCTTGGGCGGGATCGGCGCCGGTCGTCGATCCCGTTTTGGGTTGCCCGCAAGCGCGGAGCCTGGAGCGCTTCAACGAAATCGCCATGCCTGCACAAAGCCGCGCAATCTCCTGCATGAAGCGGGCTCTGCTGCTCTTGCGCCGTCCAGCGCGGCGCACAATCCTGCCGGGATGGCCATGATATCCGGACAACGGACCGCCATGGGAGGATCAATGCCGTTTCGCCCCGCCGTTATCGCGACAACCGCCGCGGTCGCCCTGTCCTGGGCAAGCCCGGCATTGGCACATGGCGTCAGCGGTGGCGACGCAGCATTCCTCGCGTCGGCCAGCGGCTGGCAGATCGGGCCCTATCTCTATCTGGGCGCCAAGCACATGGTGACCGGCTATGATCACCTGCTGTTTCTCGTCGGCGTCGTGTTCTTCCTCACCAGCATGCGCGATGTGGCGCTCTATGTGACGATGTTCAGCCTGGGACATTCGCTTACGCTGCTAACGGGCGTGCTGGCCCATATCCATCTCAGCCCCCATCTCGTCGATGCGGTGATTGGCCTGTCCGTCGTCTACAAGGCTATCGACAATCTCGGCGGCTTCCGGCAGCTGGGGTTGAATTTCGATCCGCGCTTTGCCGTGCTGGGCTTCGGGCTGGCGCATGGCTTCGGCCTCGCCACCAAGCTGCAGGACCTGCAACTGTCCGCCGATGGCCTCGTGCCCAACATGGTGGCCTTCAACGTCGGCGTTGAGCTGGGACAGATCCTCGCCCTCTCCTTCATCCTGCTCTTGATGACCTGGTGGCGCAGCCATCCGGCTTTTTCACGCCAGGCAGTTGCCGCCAATGTGGTGCTGATGGTGGCCGGCTTCGTGCTGTTCCAATACCAGCTCATCGGCTATTTCACGGAGTAATGCCTTGACCGCCAAAAGCTGGGCCCCTGCCCTCGTCGTCTTCGCCCTGGTCGCCATCGCCGCCCCACTGGCCGTCAAGCCGGGCATTTCCCAGGATGCCGTCGAGGCGCAGGAGATCGTCGGCCCCGAGGTCGCCCGCTCCACCGAAACCCCGTTCCGCACCGACACGATCATCATCAGCGTGGGCGGCCTGATGGAGAATTACGGTCAGCTCGAATACAAGATTTCCATGCAAGAAGGCGATATCGTCTCCTATGCCTGGACGGCCTCGGAACCCCTGCATTACGAGTTCCATGGACACTCCGTGATCGTGCCGGACCAGCCGGTCACCGATGTGCACTGGTACCGGATCGACGATGCCGCGACTTCCTATGGCACACTGGTCGCACCGATGACCGGCATCCATGGCTGGTACATGCTCAATCCCAGCTTTGACCGCACTATCGAGATCGAGCTCAAGCTGGCCGGTCACTACACGCTCGAACCCGGCATCATAGCCGGCCGCACGGCCTTCGAGCCCAACCAGCCGGCAACATCGGAATGACCATCGCCGCGCCGCCACCCAGCCGCCTCGGGCTGCAACTCGTCGCGACCTTTCTGGTCGCCGGCACGGTCACCGTGCTCTTCGTGCTGCCGGCCGAATATCGCATCGACCCGACCGGCTTCGGCCAGCTGATCGGGCTCGACCGACTGGCGGCCACACCCGAAATCGTCATCGAAACCCGCGCAGCGCCGGCGGAGATCGCCCGCAGCTACGCAACGCCGTTCCGCAGCGATACCGTCAGCATCCATCTGGGCGGGCTCGAAGATAATTACGGGCAGATGGAGTACAAGGTCACCATGCAGCCCGGCGATACGCTGGTCTATTCCTGGACTGCCAGCCATGCTCTTGACTATGAGTTTCACGGCCACACGCTCGAGACCGAGCACGATCCCACCATCAACGTGATGAATTATGAGGCCGGTACATCCGCCGGCGTCAATGGCGCCTTCACTGCGCCGCTCGACGGCATCCATGGCTGGTATTTTCTCAACCGCGACGTCAACACACCGGTCGAGATCGAGATTCGCCTTAGCGGTTACTACCGGCTTGAGCCCGGCGAAATCCGCGGACGCTAAGCGGCGGCAGCAGAACGAGTTTTGTGCAGATATCTGGACCTGATCGTGCAGGATTAGCGCTCACGCCCAACGGACTATCGACGGCAGGATCGGGAGTGGTAAAGCCGGAAAACGGCCCTCCCGTCACGCATCGGGAGGACATTTTATGCATATCATGGAAGGCTATCTTCCAGCCTCGCACGCTATTGCCTGGGGCGCGGTTTCTGCGCCGTTCGTGCTCTATGGCGCCCACCGGATCACCAAACTGGTCCGCGAAAAGCCGGAAGTAAAACTCCTGCTCGGCGCGTCGGGCGCATTCGTCTTCGTCCTGTCGGCGCTGAAAATTCCGTCGGTCACCGGCAGTTGCTCGCATCCCACCGGTACCGGCCTTTCGTCCGTCCTGTTCGGCCCCACCGTAACGGCGGTGCTCGGCACCATCGTCCTCCTGTTCCAGGCATTGCTGCTGGCCCATGGCGGGATCACGACGCTCGGCGCCAATGTGTTTTCCATGGCCATCGTCGGGCCGTTCGTTGCCTATTTCCTCTATCGCTCGATTACCAAGGCCGGCTTCGGGCTATCCATCGCGGTGTTCTTTGCCGCCTGCCTGGGCGACATTGCCACCTACGTTACCACGGCGCTGCAGTTGTCCATCGCCTTTCCGGACCCCGTTGGGGGCGTTGGCGGCGCGGCAGTAAAATTCCTGGGGATCTTTGCCTTCACCCAGATACCGCTGGCGATCAGCGAGGGGCTGCTGACCGTGGTTGTGGTGAACCTGCTGCAGAAATACAGCCGCAAGGAACTGTCCCTGCTCAACATCCTCTCACCCAAGGCGGCCTGAACCATGAACAAAAATGTCGTCATGATCCTGGCCGTCGTTGCGCTGGCCATCCTGCCACTCGTCCTCCATCACGGGGGCGATGCGGAATTCAGCGGCGCCGACGGGCAGGCGGAAGAGCTGATCACCGAGATCCAGCCTGATTACGAGCCGTGGTTCACCGCCATCTGGGAACCGCCGAGCGGGGAAATCGAAAGCCTGCTGTTCGCTCTGCAGGCTGCACTCGGTGCCGGTCTGGTCGGGTTCTATTTCGGCCGCCGCAGCGCAACGCCGAAAAACCAGGAGCCGGACGCGCACCCGCTGGCCGCAAAGCATGCGCAGCATTGATCGCAGCGCCCACACCAACCGCTGGCGGCGCCTGCCGACGGCGGAAAAGGGACTGCTGGCGCTTGGCATGATGGTCGCCGCTCTGCTGGCCAGCCACTGGCTGGTGCTGGCGGCCATCCTTGCGCTTGCGGTTGGCCTGGCGCTGGCTGGCGCCCGCATCACCCTGCATGACCTGCGCCATGCCGCCAGCGTACCGCTTGGCTTCATCGCGCTCAGCACGCTGGCGCAATTGATAACGGTCAGCTTCGCGGCTGACGAGCCCCGGTTCGGATTGACGTCCCTCGACGGCGTCGGCCAGGCGCTGTTCATCGGCCTGCGCAGCACGGCCTGCGTCGCCGCCTTGCTGTTTCTCGCGCTGACTACCCCGCTTTCCAGCATTCTTGATCTGCTGCGCCATATCGGAGTCAGCCGCGATCTTTCCGATATCGCGCTGCTAATGCTGCGCATGATCTGGTTGCTGCTCGATTGCCTCGATGCGGGCTGGCGCAGCCAGGTAAACCGGCTTGGCCATTGCGGCTGGAAGCGGTCGATCCGGTCGAGCGGCAGTCTCGCGGTAGCCCTTCTACCGCGCGTGCTGAGCCGGGCACAACGGCTCAATGACGGCCTCGCCAGCCGCGGCTTTACCGGCGACCTGCGTTTCGTGTCGATCGAACAGCAGACCAACTGGCGCCGGCTGTCGGTGGTTTCGCTGGTGCCGCTGGCTCTGACCGGCCTTGCATTATGGGTGGTGTGAGTGCTGTCGGTTCGGGATGTCTCCTACCATTACGAAGGCGGCAATGTCGCGCTTTCGGGTATCAATCTCGATATCGCCGCCGGCGAGCGGCTCGCCATCCTGGGTGAAAACGGGGCGGGCAAGTCTACGCTGCTCCTCACGCTCAACGGCTCGCTTCGCCCGCGCAGCGGCAGCGTCAGCATCGATGGTGCACCCGGCCGCTATGATCGCGAGGGGCTGGCGCTGTGGCGCCGCGCCGTCGGCCTTGTCCTGCAGGATCCCGACGACCAACTCTTTGCAGCCAGCGTCTTCGAGGACGTATCCTTCGGCCCGCTCAATCTCGGCCTCGACGACCATGCCACCGCCGCCCGGGTGCGCACTGCACTGGCGGCCATGCGCATCGCCGACCTGGCCGACCGCCCAACCCATTTGCTCAGCTTCGGGCAACGCAAGCGCGTGGCCCTAGCCGGCATTCTCGCCATGGGTCCGCGGCTGCTGCTGCTCGACGAACCTACGGCCGGGCTCGACCCCGTCGGTGTCAGCGAACTGCTGGCGACACTCGAGGACATCAATGCCGGCGGCACCGCTATCGTTATCGCCACCCATGACATGGATGTCGCCTATGGCTGGGCGGAGCGCGTGGCGATTTTCGGCGAGCGGCGCATTGCACGGCTGGGTCCGCCAGACGCCGTATTCGACGATTTGGCACTGCTGGAGCGGCTGCGTATCCGCTCGCCATTGCTGCTCGATATCGCCAGGGCGCTGCGCGTACGGGGCGTGCTCTCCGCCGATGCTCCCCTGCCCCGGTCGCGCGCCGAACTGCTTGATCTGCTGGCACGCTGAGGCAACCGCAATACCTGTCGTTCCGCCCCAGGTTTTGCAGCCCCCGGGCCGGCAGGTTTCATGCAGAAAACCCCGCGCGATCATGCAGGTCAGTCCCGCCTAAACCGAAGAACCTGCCGGTCGAGGATGGGAAATCCGGCCGCACGAATAGTGCTGCGGCCGCGCCGAGACAGGCAGCCATCCCACATCGGAGGACCCAATTATGCATGTGTTGAAACGACCATCGAGAGCCATCGGCGCGTCTGTAGTCGCCTTGGCGATGGTGCTGTCGCCGCTCGCTATGGCGCAGGACAATGAAAGCGTCGGTCGCGGCTGGCCGATGGCCGACCAGAACGACCCCGCTCTCAATATCGGGGCGGGCAAGGGCTCGGCCTTCCGCACCGGCCAGGACAATGCCTTTGTCGGCTCGGCCGAAGCCGGCACGGTGCCGGAAGGCGTCGAGCCGCTGCCGGTAGACCTGTTTACGTCGAAAGACTTCTACGCAGACCAGGAGTTGTGGACCGATCCGCGCTATTTCCGCTGCAACAGCGGCATCGCGCTCGAATCCATGTGGGGCGCCTATGGCCAGGCGGTGATGGGCGCAACCGCCGATACTGCCCCCTGGGGTCATTGCGACGTTGACTATGCGCGCGAAAACATCGTCAGCCCCTATGGCTTCGCCACCGCCAAGGAGCACTACGAGGCCCTCCTCGCCGAGACCGAAGCCAAGGGCGGCCCAACCGTCTATGACCGCGACAACCCGCCGCCCGACTGGAACGGCCGCTACGTCAAGAGCGGTGAGAACTGGTGGTACATGCGCATCAACCAGGTGCCCACCATCCTGTCGCTGCTGACGCCCGAATACCAGAAGCGCGCCGTGCAGATGCATTACCACCAGGCCCATACCAATGCGGCCCAGTGGCAGAGCCAGTATTGCTGGCCGGAAGGCTTCATGCGCCGCTACCACGAATATTCCACCCGCGACCACCAGCTGCTGGTGACACCGGAAGTGGTGCAGTGGATCACCGGCGTCGCCGACAACTTCCCTCACCCAGATATTCATCGGTCGCGAGTTCAATGAAGAAGGTGTGGTGCCACGCCTCGGCCAGGACGTGTCGCGTTGGTATGGCGAAACCATCGGCTTCTGGGACGGCGAGGCCCTGATTACCTGGACTTCGAACGTGCAGGGCTGGACCACCCACAATGCTTTCGAGCATTCGAGCAAGATGCAGAGCGTCGAGATCTACACGCCCAACAAGGATGCCAACGGCACAGTTACCGGCGTGCATCACGAAGCCATCTTCTACGATCCCGAAGCGCTGGTGGAACCGGTGCGCATGGACCGTGACCTGGTGCGCAATGCCGGCATGCTCGACAGCGACCCCTATATGTTCGTCGAATGCCTGCAGACCATCTTCCCGATCGACGGCATTGCCACGCCGCTGGCGCCCGGCCAGGCCTACGATGCTCAGGCCACCGACTGGTACGGTCGTCCCTGGGCCGCGATCTGGGAGCAGTATCACGAAGAAGGCATGACCCGTCCCGACGCCGAGGACGCCCTGTTCGGCTTCTAGTTCCAACCGGCCGGCGGCGCATTGGCCGCCGGCCCCCATCCACACAAGAGGACACGACAAAAATGCGCTTCTTCAAGTCCCTGCTGGCTGCGGCCTTATCCGGCGCGGTAGCCATCGCGGCGCTGACGCTGCCCACCCAGGCGCACCACTCCTTTGCCATGTTCGATGGCAGCCAGATCAAGGTTTTCACCGGCGTGGTCGTTCGCATCAATCCGGACGCCAATCACCTGCAGATTTTCTTTGCTCCGCTCGACGAAGAGCGCAAGGCCGTGCTGCGCAACGAAGCTGGCGAGCCCGTCATCTGGGCCGTCGAAATGGGCGGTTCGGCGGCTGTCGCTCGGGACGGCATCTCGGTCAATGGTTTCCCGCCCGGCACCATCTTCAGCACCGGCCTGCATCCGCTGCGCAATGGCCAGCCGGCCGGTGACCGCGGCTCCTCTGGCCTGTTCAAGTGCCCGGAAAAGACGCCACCCGCCGCCGGCATGCATTGCGACTCGGTCGAAGGCTCCACCGCGCATGGCGAAGGCGTGATGCCCCAGGAAGGCGCCCTTGCCGAGGAATACAATCCCGACGCCCAATAGGGCTCACGCCATCTCTGGAAAAGGCCGGGCCCTGGGGTCCGGCCTTTTGCTATGCCCCTCTACCGCCTGCGCTTTCATGCAAAAAACCCGTTTAGAACGTGCAGGTTTTACGACGGCTGTCGCGAGACTATGCGCCATAGCCGCGAGGCCGGCGCCGCACCGACCGCCAACAGGTTGGGCGTCGCCAGGGAGGAGTGATCGAGCATCGGGCAACCCCAAAAGGTTGGTCCGAGCTGGGTGGCCCTGCCGCCTCGCCTGTGCAACGGGACCGATCGACATGAACGAATTTGCCGCCTGGCTGGCCGGGACGAGCCTCAGCAACACCATCGCCGCCAATCTGTGGGTCATCCCCCTGGTGCAGTCGATCCACATCGTCGCCATCGCCGTAGTGTTTGTCTCTCTCTTCGTCGTGGTGCTGCGTATCTGGGGCTGGGCCGGCCGCGATCAGAGCCTGAGCGCCACGAGCGACCGTTTCATGCCCTTTATCTGGGGAGCTCTGGCCGTCCTCGTCATCACTGGCGTCATGATGGTCATCGGCGAGCCGGCGCGCGAGCTGATCAGCTTCTCGTTTTGGGCCAAGATGGCCCTGCTCGGAATCGGCATCCTGACCGTCTTCGGCTTTCAACGCCACTTGGCCGGCCACCGCGAACAATGGGAAACCACGCTGGTTGCCCAGCCGTCGACCCGCCTGCTCGCCGCCCTCACGCTGCTGGTCTGGCTCGGCGTCATCGTCATGGGCCGCCTGATTGCCTGGGATGCCCGAATCTGGGGCTCCCTGTCACCGCAACTCGTCGGCTGACCACTCCGTCCGTTTCGCAGAAAGAGAACCAAATGGATCTGATGGCTATCGCCCAGGGGATTGAAGCCAGCGGCATCGCCACCGCGATACGCGACTCGATTTATGCCGGGCCGATCATCAATGTGTTTCATGTCATCGGCGTCGTGCTGGTCTTCGGCACCATCTCCATCGTCGATCTGCGCCTGCTGGGATTTCCCGGCAACGGCCGGTCGCTGTCACTCGTGACCCATGACCTGCTGAAATGGACATGGATCGGCTTTGCCGTGGCAGCCGTCACTGGCGTGCTGATGTTCACGGCCAATGCCACGACCTTCTATATCAACACCGAATTTCGCTTGAAGCTGGTGGCCCTGGCGCTGGCAGGCATCAACATGTTCATTTACGAACTCATTACCGCTCGCCATGCCGACCTGTGGGACAAGGACGTCCCCACGCCCACCGCAGCCAAGCTCGCCGGTGCCCTGTCGCTCATCTTCTGGGTGGCCGTGATCTTCCTGGGCCGCTGGATCGGTTACACCAAGGGCTTCAACTTCGACATTCCAGTAGAGCTGGACCTCGAAAACCTGTTCTGACACCGAGGGGATCCGCCTGGCATCGCCCTGCTCCTCACGTCAGCCCCTCGCTGCCGGAAAGCTTGGTTAGCCGCACACCGTTTACGGCCCTCAGGCACAGATCACTAGCGCGGATCTTCGTCGTCGAAATGGCCCCATTGGGTGAAGATGCCGCCCACCAGCGGGTTGCGGGGATCGGCGGGGTCCAGTGGGTCGCGCGGGTCGGGGGTGCCGAGTTCGAGAGCGCTGTGGGTTGGGACCCAGCCGAAAGCGGGATCGGGTGGGGTGAGGAAGAAGGCGTTGGGGTTGTTGGAGATGCCGAAGAGGGTGCGGTGGCCCAGGTTTGGCGTGTCGAGGGCGTGATCGACCAGGCTGGCCATGTCGTCGCGGTTGAACCAGAGGCGGGCTTCGCGGGTGGTGCCGGGTTGGCCGGCGGTGCAGATGCGGATGGCGAGGCATTCAATGCCGAACTTGTCGAAATAGAGCCGGCTGAGGGTTTCGCCGAAGGCCTTGGAGACGCCGTAGAGCGAATCCGGGCGGTAGGGATCGGTCAGGGCGATGGGCGTCTCGTCGGTCGGATACATGCCCTGGGCATGGTAGGACGAGGCGAAGATGACCCGGGGGACGCCGGCCTTGCGGGCGGATTCGAAGATATTGTAGCTGCCCATGATGTTGGCATGAAGGATGGTGTCCCAGCCGGCTTCCTTGGACATGCCGCCGAAATGGATGACGGCGGAAATGTCCCGCGCCATCAGGCGGTCCACCGCGGCGCGATCGGCCAGGTCAGCGATCTCGACGGGGGCGTCATCGGGGGCCGAGATGATATCAGTGGCGAGAAAGGCCCTGCCCCGCGCGGTAAACCAGTGGCGCAGATGGGTGCCGAGCCTTCCCGAAGCGCCGGTCAGCAGGATTTGGGGCATGGCAAAATCCTCAGGCGGGGGCGTCGGCGCGCAGGCGAGGATCGGGGCGCGGCACGGCGCTGATCAGCGTTTTGGTATAGTCGTGCTGGGGGCGCTCGCAAATCTGCGCCACGTCGCCGATCTCAACGATCTTGCCGTTTTTCATCACGGCCACCCGGTCGCAGAAATAGCGGATGACCGAAATGTCGTGCGAGATGAAGAGGTAGGAGAGGCCGAATTCCGATTGCAGGTCGCGCATCAGGTCGAGCACCTGGTGGCGGAGCGAGACGTCGAGCGCGGAGGTGGGTTCGTCGGCGATGATGAGGCGCGGCCGCACGGCGATGGCGCGAGCGATGGAAATGCGCTGGCGCTGGCCGCCGGAGAAGGCATGCGGATAGCGGTCGCCAATATCGGCGGGCAGGCCGACGCGGGTGAGCAATTCCTGCACACGATCCATCATCTGGTACTCGGACATGTCGGTATTGGTGCGCAGGGGCTCGGAGATGATCTGGTAGATCGTCATGCGCGGATTGAGCGAGGAATGGGGATCCTGGAAGATCATCCGCACTTCGCCATAGAGCGACTTCATGCCGGCCTTGCCGAGCGAGGCGATGTCGACCGTGGTGCCGTCGCCACGACGGTAGTTCACCTGGCCATCGGTGGGCGTATAGACGCGCAGCAGGGTGCGGCCGAGCGTGGTCTTGCCGGACCCGGATTCGCCGACCACGCCGACCGTCTCGCCTTCGTTGATGGTGAGGCTGATGCCGTCGATAGCCTTGAGATAGGCAGTGGGGCGGCCGAAGAAGCCGGGATTGAGCGGGAAATGCAGCGCCAGATCATTGATCTGGGCGATGGGCGTTTCCGCGACTGGACGTGTGGGGCGCGGCGCGGGCGTTTCGAGCTTGAGCACAGAGCCGAGCAGCGCGCGGGTATAGGCCTGTTGCGGGCGGGCAAAGAGGTCGAAAACATTGGCCTCCTCGACCTTTTCGCCGCGGAACATCACCATGACGCGATCAGCGATCTGGGCGACGACGCCCATGTCGTGCGTGATGAACAGCACGGCCATGCCGCGATCGCGCTGGAGCTCGCGGATCAGCGAGAGGATTTCGGCCTGGGTGGTGACGTCGAGCGCAGTGGTAGGCTCGTCGGCGATAAGGATTTCCGGGTTGCAGGACAGGGCCATGGCGATCATGGCGCGCTGGCGCATGCCGCCGGAAAATTCGAAGGAATAGCGATCGAGCGCCGCTTCGGGATTGGGGATGCGCACGCGGTCGAGCAGAGCGGCGGCGCGCTGGCGGGCTGCTTCCTTGGTGATCTTTTCGTGCAGCAGGATGGTTTCGACGATCTGGTGGCCGATAGTGTGGACGGGCGAGAGGCTCGTCATCGGCTCCTGGAAGATCATGGCGATGCGGCGGCCGCGAATCTGGCGGATGGCGGGGCCGCTATTGCCCAGGGCGACGATGTCGACTTCGCCGCCGTCGTCGGCGAGATTGATCTGGCCTGACGTGATCATGCCGGGCTTGGCGACGAGTTGCAGGATGGCGCGGGCGGTGACGGATTTGCCAGAGCCGCTTTCGCCGACGACGCAGAGGGTTTCGCCGCGATGCAGGTCAAAGCTGACATCCTTGACCGCATGGAGGACCGAGCGGTGCATGGGGAAATCGACGGAGAGGCTGCTGACCCGCAGGATGGGTTTGTCGGTCATGGCAGCCTCACTTGGCATAGGGGTCGGCGGCGTCGCGGACGCCATCACCGAGGAAGTTGAGCGACAGCACGGCCACGACCACGCAGAGGCCTGGCACGAAGAGCCACGGCGCCTGGGTGATGGCGCGCAGGTTCTGCGTGTCCTGCAGCAACACGCCCCAACTCACGATGGGCGGTTGCAGACCCAAGCCGAGGAAGCTCAGTGAGGTTTCGGCCAGGATCATGTTGGGGATGGCCAGGGTGATCGCGGCGATGATGTGCGAATAGAGCGAGGGCATCATATGGCGCATGATGAGGCGGAATTCGCTGACGCCGTCGAGCCTTGCGGCAATGACGAAATCGTCGGTGCGCAAGCTGAGGAAGCGGCCGCGGACCACGCGGGCGATCTCGGTCCAGCCGATCAGCGAGAGGATGACCAGGATGGAGAAATAGACCTGCAAGGGCGGCCAGTCCTTGGGCATGGCGGCGGCCAGGCCGAGCCAGAGCGGAATGGTGGGGACCGAGCGGATGAATTCGATGACGCGCTGGATGACGCGGTCGACCATGCCGCCACGATAACCGGAAATGCCGCCCAGGATCATGCCGATGAGCAGGGAGAGGCCGACACCGACCAGGCCGATGGACATGGAAATGCGGGTGCCATGGATGGTGCGGCTGAGCAGGTCGCGGCCGAGGCGGTCGGCACCGACCAGGAAGAAGGGCTGGCTGGGATCGAGCGGGCCGATGAAATGCAGGTTGGTCTCGAACAGGCCCCACATCTTGTAGCTCTGGCCGGCGACGAAGAAGCCGATGGGGATGACCTGGCTCGGGTCCGGCGTGAATTCGCGGCGGAAGCTTGTAGGATTGAGCACGATGTCATAACCGGTGACATGGAGCTGGAAGCGCGAGCCCCCTGCCCCATCATCGACGAAGAGGCCGATGCTTTGCGGCGGCGCGAAAGTGTAGCGCGGATCGAACTTGCCCGGATCGTAGGGCGCGAGAAATTCGGCGAAGAGCGCGACGAAATAGATGAAGCCGACGACGAACAGGGCGACCACGGCCAGGCGATGCTTGCGGAACTTGTTCCACACCATGGCCCATTGACCGGCGGCCTGGAGCTGGCCGGCATTGACCTGCTGGTCGAGCAGGTCGTCCTCGTTGAAGGGTTTTTCGAGGGTCATGACAGGCGGATCCTCGGATCGGAAATGGCGAGAAGAATGTCGGAGACCAGCGTGCCGATCAGCACCAGCGCGCCGCTGAGCAGGATGAAGGCGCCGGCAAGGTACATGTCCTGGCTCTTGAGGGCCTGGAGCAGCAGCGGGCCGGCCGTGGGCAAGTTGAGGACGGTGGAGACGATGAGTTCGCCCGAGATCAGCGCGGGGAGAACCCAGCCGACGGTGGAGATGAAGGGATTGAGCGCGACGCGGGTCGGATAGGTCAGGATGAGCCTGGCTTCGGGCAGGCCCTTGGCGCGGCCGGCTTCGACATATGGCTTGTGCAGCTCGTCGAGCAGGTTGGCGCGCATGATGCGGATGAGCGAGGCGGTGCCGGCCGTGCCGAGCACGAAGATGGGCACCCAGGCATGGGTGATGAAATCCCACAGCTTGGCCAGCGACCAGGGGGCATTTTCGAAGGCGGGCGAGAACAGCCCCCCGACCGAAACGCCGAACCACATGGTGGTGATGTAGAGCAGCACGATGGCCAGGAGGAAGTTGGGCGTGGCCATGGCCAGGAAGGCGAAGGCGGTCGAGAGATAGTCGGTGACTGAATATTGCCGCGCCGCCGAATAGATGCCGATGGGCAATGAAAAGGCCCACATCAGGACGAGCGTGCAGAGCGAGATTAGCGCCGTCATGCCCATGCGGCCCCAGATGAGCTCGGTGACCGGCTGGCGCCATTCGAAGCTGTCGCCGAAATCGCCGCGGGCAATGCCGCCGATCCATTTGAAATACTGGACCACGACATTTTCGCCTAGGCCGTAGCGTTCGCGCAGGCTTTCGAGCACGGCACTGTCGACCCGCTCGCCGGACTGGGCGATCTGGGCGGCGTAGGTGGAGACATAGTCGCCGGGCGGCAGTTGGATAACGACGAATGCCAGCACGGAAATCGCCAACATGGCCGGGATCATGCCGGCGATCCGCTTGAGAATGAAGAACAACATGCTGGTCACCCGGTTCAGGGAGCGGCCCGGCCTGGTGGCCGGACCGCCGAAGCCTACTACTGCTTGAAGTAGAACTGCTCGGTATTCAGCGTACCCGGATCGGGGTGGATCCAGCCCGTCGGGGTATTCTCGGGCACGTTGCCCAGAGTGTTGCCCACCACCGCGAAGCCGTTGATCGCCGTGCTGACGCCGATTTGGTAGAACTGGTCGGCGGCAATATCGAGGATCTGCTGGAACAGGGCGGCCTGCTGTTCGGGGTCGGACGTGCCCTTGATCTGGTCGTAGAGCGACCACTGCTCCTTGACGTAATCGGGCGGCTCCTGCCCACCGGCGCCGGTGTAGTATTTGCCCCATTCGATGGCGAAATTGCTTTCGGTGGAGAAGGGGAAGTAGTCGCGCGGATCGATGAAGACGTCGATGCCGCCAGAGGTTGCGCCCCAGACCACGATGTCATGCTGGCTGGCGGTCTTTTCCTCGTAGAAGCGCGTGCGGTCCATGGCGGCGAAGCGGGCATCGATGCCCACGGCCTGCCAGTATTGCACGAAGAGCTCGGCAGCATCGGCCATGGCGCCGAGGGCGGTCACGGCAGCGACATTGACGACGAGCGGGCTGCCATCGGGAGCCAAGCGCATGCCATTGCCACCGCGCTTGTCGAGGCCGATGGAGTCGAGCAGGCGATTGGCCTCGTCGACATCATAGGCGAGGTACTGGGTGGCCAGTTTTTCGTTGTAGAAGGGCGTGCCCTGGCGCGGGGAAACCTGCTGGGCAGTGCCCTGCCCCAGATAGAGCGTGTCGATGATGGCCTGGCGGTCCAGCGCATGGGACAGCGCGATGCGGAAGTCCTTGTTGCTGAAAATCGGCTGCTTGATCGGGTCCTGCGAGTTGAGGTTCACCGAGATGGTCATGGCATTGCCGACGCGGGATTCGCGGCTGCTGATGTGGTAGCTGCCGGCCTCCATGCCTTCGGCGAGTACCGGAAGGTTGATGGGATTGGCGGTGTGGCGGACTTCGTAGTCGATTTCGCCAGCCAGAACACTGAGCAGCAGGGTCTGCGATTCCGCGTTCACCGAGATGCTGAGATCGTCGATATAGGGCAGCTGGTTGCCCGCTGTATCGACCTTCCAGTAGTAGGGATTGCGCTCGAAGGCGACGCGAGTGGCACCGGCGACGTAGGGGTCGGTGATGCGCCAGGCTTCGAGCGTCGGGCGCTCCGGATTGCGCCAGCGCTCGATGGCCTCGATGCCGATGCCGCACATGGCGACCATGCGCTCGGACCAGTCGGTAGCGCCGGCCGCCTTGGCTTCGGCATCCGCATTCTCGTTGTATTTGGGCAGGAACTGACTGCAATAGGCCTTGTTCAGCAGCGCCAGCTGCACGCCGTAGACGCTGGCGGCGTTGATGATAAACAGCCCGTTGGGCTTGGTCCAGGAAATGGTGAATTCGGTGGGCGAAGCCACTGAAATCGTGGGCAATTCGCCCTCGACTGTCAGCCAGCCCGGCTTGGACGGGAAGAGCTTTTCGTCGGGCAGGATGTCCTCGATGAAGAAGGCGACGTCATCCGAGGTGAACGGGGAGCCGTCGGACCATTTCATGCCTTCGCGCAGGGTGAAGGTGAAGGACTTGCTGTCTGCGCTGGCGGAGTAGCCGCTGGCGATATTGGGCTCGACCTCGCCGGACCAGTCTGCATCCCAGGCCAGCAGGGGCTCGTAGCCGAAATAGGTGAAGAGCATGTTGCGGTCATTGCCGCCCACCATACCGCCGCGGAACGTGCCGCCATAGGTGCCGACCTCGTCGACCGGAACGATGACGCGGGGCTCGGCGCCCAGGCGCTCAGCGACCGCCGGGAGGTCGCCGCTGGCGACCAGCGCATCGAGCTCCGGAGCCTGCTTGTAGTCCTGCGCCAGCGCGGCCGTGGCCAGCGCAAAAAAGATATCCCCGCCATGGCGGCGACCCTGAAATGCTTCAATTTTCCCTCCCATCAAGCTTGTGAGCAGATGCCAGCCGGAATTTGCCTCCGGTCTCGGTGACACGCACTTTCGTATGACTGCAACGGCATTGTCAATAAGAAATCATACTTCTTTTGGTTTTGCACATATCGAGTAGAGTGCATATGCCGTTGACAGGGCGAATGCGGCAGTGCTAACTCGAAGCAATCATACTAATTATCTGCAGCAGGAGACGGACGTGACCCTCGACGAAATCAAGGCCAAGATTGGTTCAGGCCTGCTTTCCTTTCCGGTGACGGACTTCGATGCGGCGGGGGAATTCAACCGCGATTCCTATGCAAAGCGCCTGCAATGGCTGTCGTCCTATGACATTGCCGGGCTGTTCGCGGCGGGCGGCACGGGCGAATTCTTTTCCATCGGCTATGACGAATATGACGATGTGATCGGCACCGCGGTGCGCAACAGCGCGGCCAATGTGCCGGTGCTGGCCGGCGTGGGCTATGGCACGCGTATGGCGGTGGACCTGGCCAGGCGGGCGGAAAAAGCCGGCGCGGCGGGCATATTGGTGTTGCCGCATTACCTGATGTTTTCCGAGCAGGAAGGCATTGTCGCGCATATGAAGGCGATCTGCGACGCCGTGGGAATCGGGGTGATCTATTATGCCCGCGACAATACGCGGCTGACGCCCGACTCGCTGGCGCGGCTGGCCGAGATGTGCCCCAACCTGATCGGCTACAAGGACGGCATCGGGGATCTGCAGCTCATGGTGCAGGTGGCCAGCAGGATCGGCGACCGCATGGTACATGTCGGCGGCCTGCCGACGGCGGAAGTGTTTGCGCAGCCCTATCTCGAAATGGGCGTGACGACCTATTCCTCGGCCGTGTTCAACTTCGTGCCCGAGCTGGCCTTGCGCTTCTACGCCGCCGTGCGGCAGCGCGATGGCGCGACTGTGCAGGACCTGCTCAGGAGTTTCTACCTGCCGCTGATCGAATTGCGCGACCGCAAGCGCGGCTATGCCGTGTCGATGATCAAGGCCGGGGCGGAGATTATCGGGCACCCCGCCGGCAAGGTGCGCACGCCGCTGACGGAACTGGACGCGGCTGAGCGCGAGACCCTGGCGCAGCTGATTGCGGCGCATCGCTGAGAGCTTCCCTGGCGCTGTCCTCCCTGCGTCAGAAAAGCCCGGGCCGTTAGGTCCGGGCTTTTTGGTTTTGGGGGCTGTTCGATGGAATTTCGGGGCCGGTGCTTTGTGGCTCACCCCCACCCTCACTCCCTCCCCACAAGGGGGAGGGAAGCCTGCTCAGCGGCCGCTGACGCATCGGCGTGGCCTTGAAGGTCGAGTGGCAATGCCAGTGTTCATCGTCTCCCTCCCCCTTGTGCGGAGGGGATTAAGGGTGGGGGTATCGAGGGTTCCGCAAACACCTGGTTCGTGGATAGCTCGACACCCCCTCCCAGCTTTGCCAAGGCCCTGCGGGCCAGGCGCCGCTTCCCTCCCCTCAAGGGGGAGGGTGGGCCCGGCGGGTTTGGCCACAGATCGGCTACCGCCCGTAGGGATCCCAGCCGTTGGCCTGGAAGAGGGCGATGATGTAGCCGAAGGTGAAGGCGAAGGCGGTTTCGAAGGGGGCTTCGCCGTCGATATCGGGGACGTGGTCGGGCATGATCATGCAGTCGACGCCGACTTCCTTGTAAAGGCGCAGGGCGGCGGGCATGTCCATGTCGCCGGCGTCGGGGAATTCCTCGGTGAAGGAATAGCGGCCGCCCTTGATGTTGCGGAAATGGACGTTGAAGATCTTCTTGCGCTCTCCGAACCAGCGGATGATATCGCCGATTTCCTCGCGCGGATTGTCGAGGCTTTCGGCGACGGTGCCCTGGCAGAAATTGAGCCCGTGATAAGGGCTTTCGGCGATGGAGACGAATTTCTTGAGCCCTTCGGCGCTGCCCAGCACGCGCTCTTCCACGCCCTTGTAGCCGGGCGGGGTCAGCGGATCGTGCGGGTGGCAGGCCAGGCGCACCTTGCTGGCCTCGGCCACCGGCACGACGCGCTCGAGGAAATGGGTGATGCGCTCCCACATCTGGTCGGTACTCACCTGCCCTGCCCTGGTTGGCTTGTCGGCGTCGGTGACCTGGTCGGCGCGATAGGTGGAAAGCACGGCGCCGCCGCGGCCGCGTTCGGACGGGGTGCGGGGAATGCCCAGGATGTTGAAATTGTATTTGGCGGCCTTGATGCCGAGGCTGCCCAGCAGCTCGATGAGACGGCAGATGCCGTCGAGCTCGCGCTCGCGGTCAGGCTCCTGCCCCAGCACGATACCGGGCGAGCGGACCTTGTCGATGCCGGCGGAGGACAGCGGCAGTTGCACCATGTCGAGAACGAGGCCGGCGGCATCAATGCGGTCGATATGGCGGGCCAGGATGTCGCGCGTCCAGTCATAGGGGCTGCCGACCGGGTCGATGCAGACATGGACGATGCCGAGCTGGGCCAGTTGCCGCAGATAGCGATCGCCCACCTGTTCCAGCTTGTCACCGCTGAGCTGGGTGCCGATATACATGACTCGCCTCGTGTTTTATGATTTCTCAAAAGTTGTATGAAAGATTTTGCCATGCTACAAGAGGAATGCATGCTGCGCACCGCATAAGCGGCGCAAAAGCGGTGTCCGGCGGCTATCGCAGGATGACAGGTTCGACTAATTTACCCGAGTCCGCGCCTGTTCACACATGGTGGGAATTGGGTAACAGACTGTTAGCATCGACGCGTGCGATGTGCGGTCCAGACGAACGGCAAAACAGATGGCGGAAATCGAAGCATTGCGACTGACGGACCGGGTGAAGAACGGGCTGGTCCGCATGATTGCCGAGGATGGATTGCAGCCGGGCGACAAGCTGCCGCCATCGGACCGGCTGTGTGAACAGTTTTCCGTCAGTCGGACGGTGGTGCGCGAGGCGATCGCCAGCCTGAAAGCCGAGGGACGGTTGCGCTCGCTGCGCGGCAGCGGCGTCTATGTCAGCGAACCGCCCAAGCCGATGGGCGGCAGTACGATGTTCATGGAGGCACCGCAGGATATCGGCGACGTGCTGGACTTCATGGAATTCCGCATGAGCGTGGAAATCGAGGCGGCGGGGCTGGCGGCGGAACGGCGCACGGAGACCAACCTGCTGCGCATGGAACAGGCGATGAGCCAATTCGCGCGGCATCTGGAAGACAATACGATGGCGACCGACGCCGATCGCAGCTTTCACCGGGCCATTGCCGACGCCACCAACAATGCGCGGTTCCGCCTGTTCGTGGACGAAATGGGCGAGCGGCTCATTCCGCGCCGGGCGCTGGGCGCCAGCTTTACCGACGAGAAGGACAAGTCGGACTTTCTCGACACGATCCAGGCCGAGCATAGACGTATTTTCGACGCCATCAGCGACCGGCAGGCGAATGAGGCGCGGGTGGCGATGCGGCACCATCTGGAGGGTGGGCGCAGGCGCTATCGCGAGTGGAGCCTGGCGCATGAGCGGTAGAACGTCATGACGGGGGCCGAGATCGGTTTTCTGGTGCGCGAGCGCTTTGGCGTGGGGGAAAGCCCGGTCTGGGATGGGGACAATGGGCGGCTGTTGTGGTGCGATATTCCGGCAGGGGTGATCCATGCCGTGGAGATTGCCAGTGGTGCGCGGCGGCGCTGGGCGTTTGGCGAGCCGGTGCCCAGTTTCGGGCTGGCGCAAGGCGGACGGCTGGTGGTGGCGCTGCGCAATACCGTGGTGCTGTTCGACCCGGAGACGGGAGCGCGTGAGCTGGTGGCGCGGGTGGAGCATGCCAAGCCGGAGATGCGGCTCAATGACGGCAAGGTGGGGCCGGATGGCGCTTTCTGGGTCGGCAGCATGGATGGCAGCGGCGATGGTGCGCCGGCGGCGAAACTCCATCGCGTGGCGCCGGATGGCGCGGTGCACGTGGTGGCCGAGGGCATTGCCATTTCCAACGGGCTGGCGTGGAACGCGGCGGGGGACCGGCTGTATCATTCGGACTCGCGCGGGGAGATCTGGCTCGATTGCTGGGACTTCGACGCAGTGACCGGGGCGGTCAGCAAAAGGCGGCGATTGCGGGAGCATGACGAAGCGGCTGGGCGGCCGGATGGCGGGGCTTGCGACTTGGCTGGCGACTATTGGTCGGCGGGGCCATCGGCGGGGCGGCTCAACCGGTTTTCGGCCGAGGGGGAATTGCTCGACTGGGTGGATTTGCCGATCAAGACGCCGACCATGCCGTGTTTCGGGGATGCGGATATGCGGACGATTTATGTGACGAGCCTTGATTCCAAGGGGGACGAGGGACGCGACGGCGTGGCGCGGTTGCGGGTGGATGTGGCGGGGGTACCGGTGGGGCGGTTTGGGGCTTAGTTTCACGGCGCTGAGTTCGTGGAACCCTCGACACCCCCTCCCTAGCTTTGCCAAGGCCCTGCGGGCCAGGCGGCGCTACCCTCCCCTCAAGGGGGAGGGTGCGTTTTCGGACTCATGAGCGACCGTCCCTCTCCCCTTGTGGGAGGGGGGAAATCCGCGTCCAGCGGATTTCCGGGTGAGGGGTCTGCGCCATCCCATGCTTCAGTGCCGGTGGATGGCTCGTAGCCCCTCATCCGCCCTTCGGGCACCTTCTCCCACAAGGGGAGAAGGGAAAGAGACCGGCCCTAAGCGTCCAAAATGAACGCTCCCTCAAGGGGAGGGTGGGCAGGAGTGCGCTACCTAGCGTCGCGCCGGACCAAGGGCTCGGGGCTTAGGCGCCTTCCGATGCGGGCGCTGTGCCCGCCGACATGGGGCGGTTCAGCAGGGGCGCCATGAAGCGGTTTTCGCTGATGCGTTTCAGGGGGATGGTTTCGTGGCGGGCGAGGCCCCTGCCCGCGATGTGGCCCTGCTCGATCAGGTCGAGCATGGTGCAGAGATGGGCGGCCGAGGTGTGGCTGAGGGCCGTGACCGGAAACTGGCTGCGCATCGGCTCGTGGTAAATCTTGCGGACATAGGAGCGTTCGGCAGGCACACCCTGGTGGAAGCCGCGGACGCTGATGAAGATGACCACGACATCCTGAACCACATCGGGCACGCCGAAGCGCAGGACGGTGCGCAGCATGTCGCGGCGGCGCTTGAGGCCGAGGTCCTCGAAGAGGAAGCGCGCCAGGGTCAGGTGGCCGGGATAGCGGATGGTGCGGAAGCTGAGATTGCGCACCTTGTGCTGCAGCGCGGCGCAGAGGCTGCCCAGGCCACCGGCCGTGCTGAACGCTTCGTAGGGGCGGCCATTGAGCACGAAGCTCTCGTAATCCTGCAGGGGCGCGGTGCTGACCAGTTGGCCTTCGACAATGCCTTCGCAGAGACCAGTATATTCGGCGATGAGGCCATCGACATCCCAGGACAGGCCATAGCCGAAGCCGTTGGAGGGATGCACCGGCAGGCCGCCGACGCGGACCACCATGTCAATGGGCCCATCGAGCGCATCGACCAGTTCGGCGGCCAGATTGGCGACGAGGCCCGGTGACAGGCCGCAGCCGGGCAGGATGACCTTGCCGTGGTTGGCGGATGCCGCGAGGTCGCTGACCGGGGCAATGTCCTCGGCGGTATCGACATAGTGGACGCCGGCCTCGATGGCAGCGGCGGCAATGGCGGCGGCGAGGCGGGTGGGCGCGGCATTGACCACGATGTCGAAGCCGGCCAGGGCCTCGACGCAATCCTTGCGCCGGCTGGCATCGAGATGGCGGGTGCGGAAGCCGCGACGGGCGGCGTGGTCCAGGGCCTCGCGCGTTACATCGGCGATTTCGGCATCGTGGCCGGAGCCGGCCAGCAGGCCCGCGACTGCCAGGCCGATGCGGCCGCCGCCAATGATCAGGACCTTCATGGCATGCTCCGATCAGGCATTGAAGCGGCCGAGAAAGGCCTGCAGCCGCTCGCTGGCGGGGTGGCGGATGACGCTGTCGGCGGTGCCGAGTTCGGCGATAACGCCGCCATCGATGAAGGCGACACGGTCGGCCACATCGGCGGCGAAGGCCATTTCGTGGGTGACGATGGCCATGGTCATGCCGTCCTGCGCGAGGAGGCGGATGACCTGGAGCACTTCGCCGACAAGCTCAGGATCAAGCGCGCTGGTGACTTCGTCGAGCAGCAGCACATCGGGGCGCATGGCCAGGGCCCTGGCGATGGCGACGCGCTGTTTCTGGCCGCCGGAGAGGTGATTGGGATAGGCGTCGCGCTTATCGAGCAGGCCGACCTTGCCGAGCAGTTCCAGCGCCCGCGCCTCGACTTCGGCGCGCGGCTCCTTGAGCACCGCGACGGGACCTTCGCAGATATTCTGCATCACGGTCTTGTGGGGGAAGAGATTGAAGTGCTGGAACACCATGCCGACATGGCGGCGCAGCTCGCCGCAGCCGATATTGCCGTCGCGCGACTGGAAGCGGTTTTCGACGCGGCGGCCATTGTAGGCCATCTCGCCGGCCGTGGGGGTTTCGAGCAGGTTGAGGCAACGGATGAGCGTGGACTTGCCGGAGCCGGAGGGGCCGATAATGGCGAGGACTTCGCCGCGATGCAGGTCGAGATCGACGCCCTTGATCACGCGCAGCTTGTTGTAGCTCTTTTCGAGGCCCCTGACGGTCAGGATCGGTTCGGCGGCGTCGGTCATGGGGTTTCCTGAAATTGCGGCCATCAGTCACTCACCCGCATGCGATGTTCGACATAGTCGGCGGCCTGGGTCATGGGGAACAGAACCACGAAATAGAGCAGCGCGACGACGGTGAAGGCCTCCAATGGACGGTAGGTCTGTCCGTTGACGACGGCGGCCATGTAGGCCAGTTCGCCCACCGAGATCACCGAGATCAGCGAGGTGTTCTTGAACTGGATGACCGACTGATTGATGAAGGAGGGCAGCACCCGCTTGAAGGCCTGCGGGATGACGATGCGCCACATGACCTGGCGGTCGGACATGGCGATGGCCTTTGCCGCCTCGGTCTGCCCCTTGTCGATGGAGAGGATGCCGCCGCGGAAAATCTCGGAATAGAACGAGCCGGCATAGAGCGACAGCGTGAGCATCGCCGCGACATAGTTCTCGATGGTGATGCCGAGCAGCAGAGGCAGCGCGTAGTAGAACCACATGAGCTGCACCAGCAGCGGCGTGCAGCGGAACACTTCCTGATAGGCCCGCGCCAGCCCGCCGATGACCCGGAAGCGGGACAGCCGCCCGAAGCAGAGGATCAGGCCCAGCACGACGCCGATGATGATCGAGCCGACCGTATAGGCGAAGGTGAGCCACAGCCCCCAGGCGAACAGGTCCCAATATTGCAGGACGGCGCTGAAATCCCATTTGTACGGCATCACATATCCTTCAAGAAGTCAGCCGGGGCGAAGCCGCCCCGGCATTGCGGATCAGCCGCCGAGGTCGAAATTGTCGGGCAGGTCGTCGAGCCCGATCTCGAACGGCGACAGGCCGTTGACGATCCAGGTCTGGTTGTTGCCGACGCGGCGATTGTAGTCGGCCCAGGCCGAGATGAAGGACTTGAACTGCTCGTCGGCATTGTAGTTGATGCCGATGACCGAGGGCGAGGACAGCACCGGCTGGGGCACATAGACCTGGCCCAGGGCAGCGTTGCGCTTGACCATGACCACCGAGTTCAGGACGGTGTTGACGATGGCATCGGCCTTGCCGCTGGCCACGGCCAGGATGGCTTCGTCACGGGTCTTGAAGCGCAGCACATTGGCCTTGGGCAGGTATTGCTGGGTGATCAGATCCTGCGAAGAGCCCAGGTCCACCGCCAGGGTGACGGCGGGGTCATTGAGCGAAGCCCAGGTGGCCGAAGCGAATTCGGGCTTGGGCGAAACGATGACGAAGCTGTTGTAGTAGGTCGGGGCCGAGAACCAGATCGACAGGGCGCGGGACGGCAGGGCCGTGAGCGCCAGGGCGATGTCGGCCTTGCCCGACTGCACGTCGAGAATGGAATTGGCCCAGGTGCTCTCGACCACTTCGAGCTCGACGCCCAGGGTCTCGGCGATATCGCCGGCCATGTCGATGACGAAGCCGCGCCATTCGCCGGTGCGCGGGTCCTTGTTGAAATAGGGGTCTTCGTTGAGGATGGCGGGGACGCGCAGGACGCCGCGCTCCTTGATCTGGTCGATCGTGCTCTGCTGGGCGACGGCCGGCGCGGCGGCGACGCCCATCGCCACGCACGCGGCGGCGATTATCGTAATCAGTCGTTTCATCATCTTCTCCCTCTGATGGTGGTGGCAATGGTCATGGTGACCAACCTTCCGATATTCAGAGTGCAGGTGCGTCCGGGCTGCATCAATGCAAACGGACAGTCCGCACTTGTGGCATTTCTTGGAAGAGTCCGGGGTCATTTATTCGCCCCGGCGAACTCTTCCAATGCCGCGACCAGCGTGGTGCGGCTGGCCGGCGCGAGCGGGGCCAGCGGTGCACGCACGGTGCCCGCCATCTGGTGGCGCAGGGCCAGGGCTTCCTTTACAGGCACTGGATTGCCCTCGATGAACAAAGCCTTGGCGAGCGCGAAAATCCGATCATGTAGGGCCAAAGCGGTGGCGTGATCGCCGCGATGCCAGGCGGCGACAAGGGCCACCATTTCCTCGGGCGCGTAGTTGGAGACGACGCTGGTGACGCCCAGCGCGCCCAGTGACATGAAGGGCAGCGCCAGCGCGTCGTCACCGGAATGGAGGACGAAATCGGGGCCACAGGCGGCGCGCAGCTCGCTGATGCGCTCGGACCGGCCGCCGGCTTCCTTGATGCCGAATATATGGCGATGGCGGGCATGCAGGCGTGCGGCGGTTTCGGGCGCGATCTCGACGCCGCAGCGGCCGGGGACGCTGTAGAGCATGATGGGCAGGCCGGTGGCGGCGGCGACGGCGTCGTAGTGGCGTTCGAGTCCGGCCTGGCTGGGGCGGTTGTAATAGGGTGTGACGACCAGGCACCCATCGGCGCCGGCGGCTTCGCAGGCGCGGACCGCCTCGGCGGCGTGCTCGGTGCTGTTGGAGCCGGCACCGGCCAGTACGAAGGCGCGGCTGGCGGACAGCTTGACTGTGCGGGCGACCAGAGCGGCGGCTTCGTCGGGCGAGAGGGTGGCGGCTTCGCCTGTGGTGCCGACCGGGACGAGGCCCTTGACACCGGCGGCAAGCTGCAATTCGACCAGGCGGTCGAAGGCCGGGTAGTCGATGCCGTTTTCATCGAAGGGCGTCACCAGGGCGGTGAAGACGCCGGTGAAGGCGGGGCTCAAGTTCATTGTCGCGGCCTTTGCAGCAAGGGGTCAGAGGTCGAAGGCGTCGTAGCGGCCGGGGCCGAGGCCGGATTCGACCAGTTGAATGGCAGCAGCCAGCGCGCCACGGGCATAGGCGGCGATGGTCTGCACCGAGAAGGTGAAACGCATTTCGGAATCGCCGAGGTCGAAGCGCACCTCGTTGATGCCGACCGTGTCGCCGACACGATGGACGTGGATTTCCGGCTCGGGAGGGCTGGCACCCGCGGCGGCCTGTGCATCGCGCAGGGTGCGCGCCAGCAGGAGCGAGGTGCCCGAGGGCGCGCGCTTCTTGCGGCGGTGATAGGTTTCCTCGATCGAAACCCGGGCGCCCGGATGAGCCGCGGCAAACTGGCGAGCATTGCGGGCGAACTCGGTGAAGCCCAAGGCGAAATTGGCGCCTGTCAGGATGGGGCGATAGCGGGCGGCAGCCTGGATTTCGGCCAGGTCGGCCTCGGCAAAGCCGGTGGTGCCGATGACAATGGGCACGGGACGCTGGCCGGCCATGCGCTGCAGGTAGAGGCTGCCTGATGGCGAGGAGAAATCGATGATGGCATCGCAATGGGCGTTGATGGCGGCTTCGGCCGGCCGGTATTCGACAACGGTATTGCCGACCTGACGGCCGATCCACGGGGAACCGGGCGACACATGGGCGGCGGCCAATTCGAGGCCCGGATCGGTGAGGATGGCTTCGACCAGGCGGGTGCCGACCCGGCCGGAGGCGCCGAAAACTGCAATGCGCATTGTAATCCTCCTCCCTAGTCGATGACGACTTTGGTTTCGCTCATTTCGCGCAGGGCGATGCGAACGCCTTCACGGCCAAGCCCGCTGCCCTTGATGCCGCCGAAGGGGACGTGTTCGGCGCGGAAATCGGGGCCTTCATTGATCATCACGCCGCCGACGCGGAGTTCGCGCGAGAAGCGTTTGAGCACGGCGTGGTCGTTGCTGAAGACGCCGGCCTGCAGGCCATGGGCGCCGGCATTGACCTCGGCAATGGCGGCGCCGACATCGGTGAAGCGGCGAACGGAAATGACCGGGCCGAAGGTTTCCTGGGCGAAGAGATCGCTATCGGGCGGCACATCGGCGAGGACTGATGGCGCCAGCATGGCGCCCTGCCCCGTGCCGCCGACCAGCAGCCGGGCGCCGGAGGCGGTGGCGGCTTCGATGCGGGTGCGGACCTGGGCGGCGGATTGGGTATCGATGACCGGGCCCATCTGTATGGCGGGATCAAGCGGGTCGCCGTGGCGGATGGCCTTTGCGGCCTCAACCAGCGCGTCGAGCATGGCGTCGTGGATATCGGCGTGAAGATAGAGCTTCTTGACGGCGGCGCAGCTCTGGCCGGCGATCTCGTAGCGCTGGGCGATGGCGGTGGCTATCGCGGATGGCAGGTCGGCATCGGGCATGACGAAGAGCGGGTCATTGCCGCCCAGCTCCATGAGGCAGCGGACCAGGCCGGCGGCATTCTTGAGGGCGAGGCCGGCGGCGGGACCGCCGGTGAAGCTCAGGAGGTCGATGGGGGCGCGGGCCAGGGCGATCGCCTCGGCGGCGGCGCCATGCACGACCTGGAACAGACCGGGCGGGAAGCCGGATTCCATGGCGAGCTCGGCCAGGCGCTGGGCGGCGAGCGGCGCCTTGGGCGAGGGTTTGGCCACCACGGCATTGCCGGCGGCGATGGCGGGGCCGAGCTTGTGGCACAGCAGATTGAGCGGATAGTTGAAGGGCGTGATGGCGCCGACGACGCCTGTCGGTTCATAGGTGATGACGGCCTGGCGGTTGGCGCCGCCGGCGACGATGCCGCAATGGAGCACTTCGCCATCGAGGAAGGTGGCGGCATCGCCCGAGAGGCGCAGGGTATTCTGGGCGCGACGGACTTCGTTGCGGGCCTCGGCAATGGTCTTGCCGACTTCGGCACAGATGAGCTGGGCCAGGGATTCCGCTTCGCCGGCAATCGCAGCAGCCAGGGCGTCGAGCAGGTCGCGGCGCTGGGCAGGCGTGGAGAAGGCGAATTCGACCTGCGCGGCATGAGCGCGGCGCACGGCAGCGAGGATGGCATCGGCACTGGCCGGCTGGACGCGGCCGACCACGCGCCCGTCATAGGGCGAGGTGATTTCGATGCGATCGGGGGCGGGCTGGAGGCGTTGGGACAGTGGGGACACGGCACTCACTCTGGCGGACTGGACGGGGGAAGCGTGACGAAGGCAGCTATCGGCACGGGCTTGACCGGCCAGCGGGTGCCGACGATTTCGGAGACGTGCGGGGCTTCGCCGCCGCGCTGGCTGGCGACAAACGAGGTGACGAATTCAGCGCAGAAGCGGCCCTGGCAGGCGCCCATGCCGAAGCGGCCATTGAGCTTGATCTCGCGGGCGGAGACCGGATCGCCTGAGGCCAGCAGGGCGCGAAGCTGGCCGAGGGTTCGCCCCTCGCAGCGGCAGATCACCGTGTCATCGGGGAGCTGGGCGGGGTCGGTGCCGGCATAGTCGTAGAGCGTATTGAGGGCCGATTGGGCCTGGCGCTCGCGGGCGAGGATTGTGGCGGGGGCGTTGTCGGCGGGGGCGGCCTGGCCGAGATGAGCGAGGACGGCGCGGGCGGCGAGGCGACCATCGGCAATGGCGGCGACACCGCCCAGAATTTCGCGGCAATCGCCGGCACGGACGGTGAAAGGACCGTTGGGCGTGGACGCTGTGCCGTTGCCGTTGGGCAGGAGGCCGTCGTGCAGGGCAACGCGATCGACGACGAGCGTCTGTTGCAGCCCGGCATGGGTAG
This sequence comes from Devosia ginsengisoli, assembly GCF_007859655.1. Classification (NCBI taxonomy): domain Bacteria; kingdom Pseudomonadati; phylum Pseudomonadota; class Alphaproteobacteria; order Hyphomicrobiales; family Devosiaceae; genus Devosia; species Devosia ginsengisoli. The sequence continues at coordinate 541,953 of NZ_CP042304.1, read as the reverse complement.
CGATGGTGACCGAGAGGCGGCCTTCGGCGGTGGGGGCGATGGCACGGATGATGGCGTGGCGCGGCCGCAGGCCTGATCGGGCCAGGGTCAACAAGTAACCGGCAGCTTCCCAGAGATAGGCCGGGGCGCGCAGCAGGTTGGCAATGACAGGCAGGGAAACGGGACTGGTGCTGCGCTCCAAAACGGCGATTGGTGGCTTGCCGAGGGCGGCCAATTGCGCGGCTACGGCAACCAGCAGCGGGCCGGAACCGGCGAGCAGAATATCGCCCGCCGGGGCGGCGCCGGTGGCTTTCAGCATCATCTGCAAGCCGCCGGCGGTGATGACGCCGGGCAATTGCCAGCCAGGTATTGGCGTGACCCGCTCGACAGCGCCCAGGGCCAGCACGAGTGCGGCGGGGCGGCGGGTGACGAGGCGGGCATTAACGCGATCTTCGAGCAGGACGGCGCCGCTGCCTTCGATGCCGGCGAATATGTGGCGGCAGAGGATTTCGATATTGCTGGCGGCGAGTTCCGCCGAGAGGGAATGCCAGCGGCGCTTTTGTGCGCGGGGCACGCGTAGAGGCCGGGCGGGATCGTCGGGCTGGCGGTGGATGGCGCCGCCGAGGCGCGGCCCTTGCTCGCAGAGCGTGACCCGGAGGCCGGCGCGGGCCAGTTCGAGCGCGGCGGATATGCCGGCCGGGCCGCCGCCGATGACGAGGACTTCGGCGCTCATGGCGACACCGGCGCGATGCGGGTGACGCGGAGCCCTGATCGGGCCGGAGTGAGGCAGGCTTCCATGCCGATGCCGTCGACCGCGACGATGCAGGCCTGGCAGGCGCCGATGCCGCAGAAATAGCGGCCGGCGCTGCTGCCCTGGCCGGCGCCGAAGCTGCGAATGCCCGACCGGTCGAGAGCCATGGCGATGGTTTCATTGGCGGCGAAGGGGATGGCGACGCCGTCGAAGAGGAAAGTCTGGCCGCTCATGCCGCCTCCGCCAGGGTCAGGCCGAAGCGGGCGGCGTCGAGGGGGGCGATGTCCTGTTCGGGGGACTGGCCGCAGATCATCTGCTGGCACAGGCGCCCCATCATGGGGCCGAGGCAGATGCCGTCGCCCTCGAAGCCGGTGGCGATCCAGACATTGTCGGCGCCATGGACGCGGCCGACGATGGGCATGCCGTCGCTGGTGGCGGCGCGCAGGCCGGCAAAGACCCGGATGACGCGCAATTGCGCCAGGGAGGGCGCCAGCGCCACGGCATCGCGGAGGAGGCTGGCGACGATGGCGGCGTCGGCGGTGTCGCGGTCGTCCCGGTCTTCGCGCGAGCCGCCGATGAGGAACTGGCCGGTGCGCAAAGGATCGATGACGAGGCCGAGAGATCGGGCTTCGGGGGTTGCGTCGGCGGGCTGGCTGCCCTTGCTGACGAGGTAGCGGCAGGACATCAGCGGGCCGGGGAAATGCGGGGCATCGCTGCCGGCGCGATCGGTAACGATCAACTGACCCTTGCGTGGGCGGATGAGGTCGGCCCCGGCGAGGAAATGCGTGGAGCCGAGACCGGCCGCGAGCAGCACGGCATCGACGGGTTCAGTGCCGTGGGCGGTGATAACGCCGGTGACGCGACCATTGGCCATGTGGAGGCCGGAGATGGGGCAATTGCGCCTGATGACGAAGCCGCCGAGCTGGCGCAGGCGCTCGACAACGCGGTAGCCGACGGCATGACCTTCGCCCTGCACTTCCACGGCGGCAATGGCAGACGGGGCCGCCGCGCCGATGGTTTGCGCCAAAGCAGCGCCCTTGAGCAGGCGGATCGGGACGCCGGCGGCCTCCAGCTCGGCGGCGTGGCGTTCGAGCACGGCCAGCTCTTCGGAGTCCGAGGCGACCACGAAGGTGGAGCGGGGAAGGTATTCGTCGAGCAGGATGCCGGTTTCGGTGAGGTGTTCGTAGAATTTGACCGCGGCCACCGCCAGGGTCATCAGCGGACCGGGCTTCTTGCTGGCGACCGAGACGGCGCCATCGGCCGAACCGGTGGCGCCCGAGGCCAGGACGCCGGAATCATAGACGGTCACCTGCCAGCCGGCGCGGGAGAGGAAATGGGCCGCCGACATGCCGACAATGCCGGCGCCGACAATGGCGACGGCACCTGGTGAACGGGGAAAAACGCTTGCTGGCTGAGGCATTTCGCGGACGCTGGTGAACCTGGGTCCATGCACAATGGAGTGCGCGTGCCGAAAGCGTCGATACAAATGAAACGGGGGTGAAGCGCAGCATTTTTGTAGACCTTTCGGCCTGCCGTCGCTTGTTCGGCTGACCGCGGGCTCTATGATCAGGCGCAGGAGCCCCCAGCCCATGGCAGAAATCAATCTCACGCTGATCCAGACCTTTTACCTCGTGGCGAGGCATGGGTCTTATTCGGCGGCAGCACGCGAAATGAACCTGAGTTATCAGTCGGCCGCCAACCATGTGCGCCGGCTGGAGCAGGTGATGCATGAGCGACTGGTGGAATCCGACCAGGGTGCCAAGAAAATCCGGCTGACGCCGCGCGGCGTGGCGCTCTACAACCTGCTGCATCCGGAGCTGGAAATCATGCTGGAGCGGCTGTCGCTGGTGGTGGCGAGCCAGCGCCCGGTGCTGCGGATCGGGCTGCCGCAGGCGATTTTCTATTACCTGCTGCCGGCGGTGCTGGCGCAGTTCCATGCCAAGTTTCCCAATGTCGAGGTGATCGCCTATGAGCGCGACACGTCGCTGGCCGAGCTGGTGAAGAATGGGAGCCTGGATGTCTGCATCAACGAGCGGTTCTTCGGCGATCCGGTGGTGCCGCAGAGCCTGCTGGGGACCTATCACCTGAACCTGGTCTATCCACGCAGTTGGGGCCCCCCGCCCCGGCCGGCCGATATTCCGCAATGGTCGCGCGGGCGGCCGCTGGTGACCTATGAGCCGGGACAGACATTGCGCAATATGGCCATGGACTTCCTGGCCAAGGGCGGCGGGCAGACCGAGGCTTCCACCTCGACCTCGGGCAGTTCGAGCGTCAAGAAATGCGTGGAGAGCGGGCTGGGCTTTGCCATCATCCCGGCCTGGTGCGTGGAGCCGGAGGACGAGGGGCTGGTGCAGGTCAAGATCGACGTGCTGCCGCCGGTGAAGGTTTATTTCGGGCAGGCGCTGTTCATGGCCAAGAATGTCTATGTGCAGGCGCTGCAGGAACAATGCCGGGTGAGCCTGGTCGGGTCGGCACTCGAAGCGTCTTAGACACCGGCAGTTGATTGTATCAAAAATACTGATAGACAATACGGCCGTAGTATAGCGCCCCGGAACGCCGTTGCCATGAGCCGTAATTTCCTAGTCGTGGACCCCGAAGAGGGCATCGAGGTTCTCAAGGGGCTGGCCTCGCCGATACGGGTGAAAATCCTCAAATTGCTGCATGTGCAGGGAGCGATGAACGGCAATGACATTGCCGAGAAACTCGGCCTGCCGCAGTCGACGGTGTCGACCAATATCCAGATCCTGGAAGGGGCCGGGCTGATCCGCACCGAGACGCAGAAGGCGCGCAAGGGCAACCAGAAGATCTGCCATTCGACATTCGACGAAGTGCTTGTGATGTTCAAGGAAGACATCAAGCCGCTGCAGTCGAACACGATCGAGGTGGCCATGCCGCTGGGGCTTTATACAAGCTGCGAAGTATCGGCGCCGTGCGGGCTGTGTTCGACCGACGGGATCATCGGGCTGCTCGACGTGCCGGATACATTTCTCGACCCGGACCGGATGAAAGCCGGACTGATCTGGTTCACCCGGGGGTATGTGGAATACCAGTTTCCCAACAATGCCAAGCTGAGCCAGAACAAGATCGAGGCCATGGAATTTTCCATGGAGCTGAGCAGCGAAGTGCCGGGCACCTCGGCGGACTGGCCGAGCGATATTACGCTGTCGGTCAATGGCACGGAAATCGGCACCTGGACCAGCCCCGGGGATTTCGGGGACAAGCGCGGGGTCTATACGCCGGACTGGTGGAAGCTCAAGGGCAGCCAATATGGCAAGCTCAAGAGCTGGCGGGTGACGACTGACGGCACCTATGTCGACGGGATGAAGATTTCGCCGATCTCGCTCGTGGATCTGGACCTGGCCAATCACCATTCGATCCGGTTGCGGATCGGGGTAAAGGATGAGGCTAAACATCCGGGGGGGCATCAATATTTTCGGGCGCGGCTTCGGGAATTACGATCAGGAAATTATCATGCGGCTGCAGACGGAGCGGTAGGGATTCCTTAGGAGGTGGCCATTGGTGGCCCGCAGCATTACCCCCTCCCTAGCTCTGCTACGGCCCTTCGGACCTAGCAACGCTACCCTCCCCTCAAGGGGAGGGTGAGCAGGAGCCGATAGGCTTGCGGACGTCCGCCACAAAAATCATATTTATTGCCGCCCTGCCCCTTGCGCGATCCGAGCGGCCTCGTTTACAACGGGGCAACTGATATAAATCAGAAAATCGGGATTGGAGGACAAAGTGAAGGCTTCGGTCGTCGCGCATAAGGATTTCACGGTCAGCAAGATCGACGATCGGGTCTATGGGGCCTTTCTCGAGCATCTGGGCCGGGCCATTTACGAGGGCATTTATGAACCTGACCATCCCAGCGCCGACAAGGACGGGATGCGGGGCGACGTAGCCAAGCTGGTCAAGGACCTCAATATACCCGTGGTGCGCTATCCCGGGGGTAACTTTGTTTCGGCCTATAACTGGGAAGACGGCATCGGGCCGCGGGACAAGCGCCCTACCCGCCTGGACCTGGCCTGGCACACGTCCGAGAGCAATGCAGTGGGCGTGCATGAGTTTGCGGACTGGTGCGCCACGGTCGGCACCGAGATGATGCTGGCTGTCAATCTGGGGTCGCGCGGCGTCGACGAGGCGCGGAACTTCCTCGAATATGTCAACCATCCCGGTGGCAGCTATTGGAGCGATTTGCGTATCAAGAACGGCCGCAAGGCGCCGTGGAATGTGCGCATGTGGTGCCTGGGCAACGAGATGGACGGGCCCTGGCAGGTCGGCCACAAGGATGCGGCGGAATATGGCAAGCTGGCCGCCAATACGGCGCGGGCCATGCGCATGTTCGACAGCAAGCTGGAGCTGATCGTCTGCGGGTCATCCAATTCGGACATGGCGAGCTATCCCGACTGGGAACGCATCGTGCTGGAGCATACCTATGATCATGTCGATCATATCAGCCTGCACATGTATTTCGCCAATCGCGAGAAAAACACGGCCAACTACCTGGCGCTGAACCACAAACTGGATCGCTATATAGAGACGGTGGCGTCCACCATCTTGCAGGTGAAGGCCAAGCGGAAGAGCAGGCGCGACGTCTACATTTCGTTCGATGAATGGAATGTCTGGTACCATTCCAACAAGCAGGATCGGGCCATCCTCGATGGCAATGGCGGCTGGCCGCATGCGCCGGGGCTGCTGGAAGACATCTACAATTTCGAAGACGTGCTGATGGTGGGGCTGATCCTCAACACGTTCATCCGCCGTTCGGATGTGGTGAAGATCGCCTGCATCGCGCAGCTGGTGAATGTGATCGCCCCGATCATGACGGAAAAGGGCGGACCGGCCTGGGCGCAGACGATCTACTATCCGTATTATTTCGCCTCGATCCATGGGCGGGGTACGGCGTTGAATCTCATCGTCAATTCGCCTGGTTATGACAGCGTGCACCAGGACAATACGCCCTATGTGGACGTGTCGGGGGTGCACAATGAGGAGGAAGGGGTGCTGAGCTTTTTCCTCGTCAACCGGCATGGGACGGAGGCTGCCGATGTCGAGGTGAGCCTGCAGGGGTTTGCTGAGGGCCAGGTGATCGACCATCAGGTGATGGTGCATGACAATCTGGAGGCGGTGAATACGGCGCGGAACCAGACGGAAGTGGCGCCGCGCAAGGGCTCGGGCGCGAAAGCCGAGGGTGGCGTGCTGAGTGTGCGGCTGCCGGCTTATTCGTATCAGATGGTGCGGGTGAGGGTTGGCTGATGCTGGGTTTGCGGAGGATTCGACACCCCCCTTCCTGCTCGATTTAACGGACTTAGCTGACGCTAAGTCCTATCTCGCTTCCCTCCCCTCAAGGGGGAGGGTGGGCTCCGTGGGTTGGGCAAGATGTTGCCATGTCCGCGGAGTGCCCTTCTCCCCTTGCGGGAGAAGGTGCCCGGAGGGCGGATGAGGGGGCTTCTTTCGCGGGCATTGGACTCGCGGAGAGAACCCCTCACCCGTAATTTCTTCTGGACGAAGAAATTACCCCCTCTCCCGCAAGGGGCGAGGGGTGGCTCCACTCGGCGAGGGCATCGAGCTTTCGCGTTCACGCACGGCTCGAATTCGTTAGCGGACTGTTAGCGTTGACGCGGTGAACGCGTGAAAGGGCGTACCCGAATGGGTACGCCTTTTGCATTGTGTATCATGTTATCAGATTTATATCATGATGTGCGTTGACAACCCGTTAGGGGTGGTTAAGTATGATTTATGATGGCGCTGGAGGGCGCCGTGGATCGGTGTGCGGGAGGCATGCCGGCAAGGGAGGATACAAATGGATAGACGTGGTTTCCTGCTCGGGACGACGGCAATCGGCGCGCTGCTCGCGGCCGGCACCAGCCTGGCTTTTGCCCAGGACGATGCGGCAACACCGCCACTGACCGATTTTCCGCGGAACGAGACGCTGATCATCAACAACCCCGAAAACCCCTCGACCAACCCGTCGAATTTCAACATGTGGGTGGCCGGCAATGGCTCCTCGTGGTCGAACGGGCTGCACCAACTGGTGCTCGATACGCTGTGGTTCATCGACCCCGACAATGGGCTGGACGGCTCGATGTATAACGAGCTGGCGACCGGGCCCTGGGAGTATAATGCCGACTTCACCGAAATGGTGGTGAAGCTGCGGCAGGGGATAATGTGGAGCGACGGGGTGGAATTCACCGCCGCCGACGTCAAATACACGGTGGAAACCCAGATCGCCAATCCGGGCATGGTGTGGAGCGCCCCGTTCGCCGACGCTATCGAAAGTGTCGATACGCCCGACGACTACACGGTGCATTTCAAGCTCAAGAAGCCCAATGCGCGCTTCCATTCGCTGTTCACGGTGCGCTGGAACGGCGCCTGGATCATGCCCAAGCATATCTTCGAGCAGCAGGCCGATGTGAAGGCATTCGACTTCAACCCGCCGGTGGGCCTGGGGCCCTATACGCTCAACTCGTTCGACCCCAATGGCGGGTGGTATATCTGGGAGAAGCGAGCGGACTGGGACAAGACCGCCATGGCCGAATGGGGCGAGCCGGCGCCGAAATTCGTCATCTACCGCTCCATTCCCAACAATGACAAACGCCTGATCGAGATGGTCAACGGCGATCTCGACATGATCCATGACCTGTCGCCGGAAGGCATGTTCGCCCTGGCCAACCAGGACCCGACGGCGCGGGGCTGGTTCCCGGGCTTCCCCTACGCCCACCCCGACCCGACGCTGCCCATGGTGATCTTCAACACCCAGAACCCCATGTTCCAGGACAACAGGGTGCGCTGGGCGCTGGCGTTGATGCTCGATCCGCTGGAAATGTCGATGGCGTCATATCGCGGCGCGGCCACGCTGTCGGCCATCGCCATGCCGCCGACCGGCACGCATACCGACGACTATCACGGTCCGCTGCAGGACTACCTGATCGGCTATGAGCTCAATACGGGCAAGCAGACGATCAAGCCCTATGACCCCACTGTCGGCCAGCGCATTGCCGACATGGTTCGCCCGCAATTCGGCGAGTCCGTGCCGACTGAGGAAGCGGCGATCCACAAATCGTTCGGCTTCGGCTGGTGGAAGCAGGACCTGGCGGCGGCCGGGGAATTGCTGGAAGCGGCCGGCTTCACCAAGCAGGGCGACCAGTGGATCATGGCGGACGGGCAGCCGTTCAAATTCACGCTCAAGACCTTCCCCGACGGCGTCATCAACCGGCTGGGCACCGATATCGCCCAGCAATGGGCACGGGCCGGCGTGCAGGCAACGGCGGAGACGGTGCCCGATATTTTCGGCAATGAACTGCCGCTGGGCGACTACGAGGCGGCGATGGGCTGGTCGATCGAGACCTGGGGCGGCAACCCCGACCTGTCCTTCTTCCTCGATAGCTGGCATTCGGACTATGTGGCCGAGCCCGGCGAACGCCAGACGGCGCGCAACTGGCAGCGCTGGAGCAATCCGAAACTCGACGAGATCATCGAGACGATGCGGGTGACCGAGTTCACCGATCACGATGCCAATGTGGCGCTGGGCAATGACTTCATCAAGCTGATGGTGGACGAGATGCCTGTGATCCCGGTCATGTCGTTCAACGTGTTCTCGGCCTATGACACCCGCTACTGGACCGGGTTCCCGACGGCCGAGGCGAACCCCTATGCCAATATCGTCAACAACTGGGCCAACTCGAAATACATCCTGACCCAGCTGAAGCCCGCCGGTTAATCGTTCACCTCCCGAGCCCCGGGCGTCCGGCTTCGGCCGGGCGCCTGACCAGAGGAATCTGCGGACAATGAAGGCCTATTTCTTCTTCGCCCTGAAACGGCTGATCCAGCTCATCTGCGTGATCTTTGCCGGCTGCTCCATCGCCTTTTTCGTCTCGCATCTCTCGCCCATCAGCCCGGTGGAATCGATCATCGGGCGGGTCAGCGGACAATCGAGCTATAGCCCGGAAGCCATCGAGAACCTGCGCGCGGCGCTGACCGAAATGTTCGGGCTCGACGTGCCGCTGCACGAGCAATATTTCAATTTCCTGCGCCGGCTGGCGGTGGGCGATTTCGGGCCATCGCTGCTGGCGTTTCCCCGCCCGGCGATCGAGCTGGTCATGCTGGCTTTGCCCTGGACATTCGGGCTGCTGACGGTATCGACCCTGCTGACCTGGCTGATCGGCAATGTCGCGGGGGGCCTGGCCGGCTATTACCAGAATTCGCGGCTGCTCAAGGCGCTGGGGATCCTGGCCATAGCCATCCAGCCCATCCCTTATTACATCGTGGCCTTCATGATGGTCATCATCTTCGGCTTCTTCTGGCCGGTGCTGCCGATCAGCGGGGGCTTTGCCATGAATGTGCGGCAGGCCTGGACGCCGGAATTCGTGCTGTCGGTGCTGCATTATGCCATCCTGCCGGCGGCATCGCTGACCATTGTGGGCATCGGCACCTGGTTCCTGGGCATGCGGGCGCTGGTGTCCAATATCGTGACCGAGGACTATGTGACCTTCGCCGAACTGGGCGGGGTGAAGCGCAACCGGATCGTGTTTTCCTATGTGATGCGCAATGCCATGGTGCCCCAGCTCACCTCGCTGGCGATGACGCTGGGCGCCATCTTTTCCGGCACGATCATCACCGAGCAGGTGTTCAGTTATCCGGGGCTGGGGAGCCTGTTGGTGACCGCGGTCAATCGCGGTGACTCCGCCACCACGTTGGCCGTGTCCTGCATCGCTGTCATCGCGGTGGCCAGCGCCATCTTCATCATCGACCTGCTGCATCCGCTGGTCGACCCACGCGTACGGGCGGAGTAGCCGATGTTTGCCGTTTTCCGGGACCTCATCCGCTACAATGTGGAATTCGCCATCGGCGCCGTGCTGGTGACTGTGATCGTCATCTTCGCCGGCCTGAGCTTTTTCTCGCCGGTCGACCCGACGCAGATCTATCTCGCCATTCCCGACCAGCCGCCCGGCGCCCAATACTGGTTCGGCACCAATTCGCGCGGCCAGGACATGTTCTGGCAACTCAGCTTCGCCTTCCGCAATACGCTGATTTTCGGGCTGACCGTGGCGCTGATCTCGCGCGTCATCTCGATCGTGGTGGGGCTGGCGGCGGGGTATATGGGGGGCTGGGTGGACCGGGTGCTGATGTTCATCAACGACATCTTCGTCGCCATCCCGATCTTTCCCATCCTGATCCTGTTCTATTTCGTGCTGCGGAGCAATCTCAACGGGTTCACGCTGGCGCTGGCCATGGCCTGCTTCGGCTGGCCCTATGATGCGCGGCTGATCCGGTCGGTGACGCTCGGGCTGCGGCATCGGGAATTCACGCGGCAGGCGGTGTTTGCCGGCATGTCGCCAATGAAGATCATGCTGGAGGAGCACCTGCCCTATGTGATGCCGATCGTGTTCGCCACGACCATGGCCAACATGATCTGGTCGATCGGGCTGGAGGTGACGCTGGCCGTGCTGGGCTTCACCAATATCAATATCCCCACAGTGGGCACGACGCTTTACTGGGCCAACAACCACTCGGCCATGGTGGTGGGGACGTGGTGGTGGATCCTGATCCCCGTCATCATCGTGGTGCTGCTGTTTATCGGGCTTTTCCTGCTGGCGGTGTCGCTCAACGAATATATCGACCCGCGCAGCCGGCTGCGGAGGATGGGGGCATGACCGAAGATCTGCTCAAGGTCGAGGGCCTCAAGGCTTATTACCAGATGAACTATTTCGGGGTGAGCCGGGAGGTTCGGGCGGTGGATGACATCACCATGTCGATCCGGCGCAACGAAATCTACGGCATTGCCGGGGAGAGCTCGTCGGGCAAGACGAGCTTCATCAAGGTGCTGGCGGCGGCGATACGGCCGCCGATGCGGATCGTCGACGGGTCGGCGAAATATGCATTCAAGGGGCTTGATGTGGATGTGGCGACGGCCACGCCGGAGCAGATCGAGGCGATGCGGTGGAAGCATCTGAGTTACATCATGCAGGGCTCGATGAGCGTGCTCAATCCGCTGCGGCGGATCGGGCGGACTTTTGAGGATTTCGCGGCGCGGCCGCTGGGACTGCGCGGCGCGGCGTTCAAGCAGAGGGTGATCGGGCATCTGGAGCGGCTGAAACTGCCGGCGGATGTGCTCAATGCCTATCCGCATGAACTCAGCGGCGGCATGCGGCAGCGGGTGACGATCGGGCTGGCGACGGTGTGCCACCCCGAATTCATCATCGCAGACGAGCCGACCACGGCGCTGGACGTGGTGGTGCAGAAGGAAGTGCTGGGGCTGATCCGGGAAATCCAGCAGGATATGGGGTCGTCCGTCGTCTTCGTGACGCATGACATGAGCGTGCATGCCAACATGACCGACCGGGTGGGCATCATCTATGCCGGGCGGCTGGTGGAGGAAGGGCCGACGCGGCAGATGTTCTTTGCGCCCAAGCATCCTTACACCGCGCATCTGGTGGCGAGCCTGCCGCGGATCGGGGATACGGCGCAACGCCCGGCGCTGGAGGGGCGGCCACCCAACCTGGCAGAGCCGCCGGCCGGATGCCGGTTCCATCCAAGGTGTCCGCTGGCGGTGGACAAATGCCGGAGCGAGGTGCCGCCGCTGGTTAGCGTGGCCAATGACCATCGCAGCGCCTGCTGGCGTTCGGACGATGTGGCGCCGCTGGTGGCACCGCAGCAGACGGTGATGGCATGAGCACGTTGCTGGATGTGCGCGATGTATCCAAGCGCTTCACCATGGGTGGGCTGCTGAGCCATCGCAGCGTGGCGGCAGTGCAGGAGGCGAGCCTGTCGCTGAGCGCCGAGACGCCGGAGATTTTCACCATTATCGGGGAGAGCGGCTCGGGCAAGACGACGCTGGCGCGGATGATTTTGGGGCTGGAAACGCCGACATCGGGGGAAATCAGCTTTCGCGGCAAGACGGTGAGCCATCGGGTGAGCCGGGCGGAGCGGCTGGATTTCATGGCCAATGTGCAGCCGGTATTCCAGAACCCGTTCGAGGCGTTCAATCCGCTCAAGCGGATCGACCGGTATCTGGAGGCGACGGCGGCGCGGTTTCTGAAGCTCACGCAAAGGGACGAGCTCGACGGGGCGATGGATGGGGCGCTGCAGAAGGTGGGGCTGAGCCTTGCCGAAGTGCGGGGACGGTATCCGCATGAATTGAGTGGGGGGCAATTGCAGAGGGCGGCCATTGCGCGGGCGCTGATCCCCAATCCGCCGCTGCTGGTGGCGGACGAGCCGGTCAGCATGGTGGATGCGTCGCTCAGGATGAGCATCGTCAACCTGCTCAAGAGCCTGAGGGACGATTTCGGGGTTTCGGTCATCTACATCACGCATGACCTGGCGACGGCCTATTACATTTCCAACCGGCTGATCATCATGCAGCGCGGGCGGATCGTGGAAATGGGCGATGCGCGGACGGTGCTGGATAATCCGGAGCATCCGTATTCGCGGCTGTTGAAGGCGAGCGTGCTGTCGACCGAGGATGCCGGGGACGGGAAGCTGGCGACGGACCCTGGCATGGTGGCGCTGGCGGGGGATTTGGTGGGGAGGGCCGGACGACTGGTGGAGCGGGGGGATGGGCGGATGGTGCGGGTTTATTGAAGTTGTGCCACGCCCTCGTGGTTCGAGGCTCGTGAAGAACTCGCACCTCACCATGAGGGCTACTCTTGGCTCGGTATTCCAACAGCCCTCATGGTGAGGTGGGAGCATAGCGACCCTCGAACCACGAGGGCGTGCCGCCATGCTTCCTCAATCGCTACCCTGCCAACCGCTCCAGCAGGATGGGGGTGTGTTCGCCGTATTGGCCGCGGGCGTATTCGGTGTAGCCGAGTTTTGCGGCGAGCTTGAGCGAGGGGGCGTTGTCGGGGTGGATCATGCAGACGGTGCGGGGCATGGTCTGGTCGGCCCAGGCGAGGACGGCGGACAGCGCTTCGCGGGCGAGGCCCCTGCCCTGATATTGCGGCAGCATGACCCAGCCGGCTTCGGGCGTGTCGCCGAAGGGCGGGATGACGTTGCGGTGGAAATCGGCAAGGCCGAATTCGCCGATGACGGCGCCGGTTTCGCGTTCCGTGACCAAGAAATAGCCGTAACCGAGCAGTTGCCAGTGGCCGGCATAGGCCAGGATGCGGCGCCAGGTTTCATCCGGAGTCGAGGGGCGGCCGCCGATGAAGCGGGTGACGTCGGCGTCGGCCCAGAGGGTGCAGCAGGCGGCGAAGTCGGCCGTCGTGTGGGCGCGGAGAATGAGGCGGGGCGTGGTGAGGGTTGGGGTCATTGGAGTCTTTCCTGGGGATACCCCCTCCTAGCCTCCCCCTGATAGGGGGAGGAATCTGCACGGTGGGTGGGCGAGATTGTGCCCCCTACTCGATCGTCACCCTCGGGCTGACCCGAGGACACTTCACTTTACCGGCGCCCCGCAAGTGCAGGGCCCTCGGGTCAAGCCCGAGGGTGACGGCCGGTGGGCGAGGAGCTCACCTGCCCACTCCCGTCCTCTATCCGCCAACCACCGCAGTACGCGGCATGTCGGAGAGGATTTCGGCGTGGCCGTTGCGGATGATGACGATGTCTTCGAGGCGGAGGCCGTATTGGCCCTGCAGGTAGATGCCCGGCTCGATGGAGAAGACCATGCCGTCTTCGAGTTCGGTATCCGAGGTGGCGGTGATGTAGGGGGTTTCGTGGATGTCGATGCCGAGGCCGTGGCCGGTGCGGTGGAGGAAGTTGGGGCCGTAGCCGGCTGCTGATATGACGTCGCGGGCGGCCTTGTCGACGTCGCTGGCGCGGGCGCCGGGTTTGGCGGCGGCGATGGCCGCGTCGACGGCGCGGTCGAGGATGGAGTGGATCTGGCCAAAACCTTCAGGAGCAGAGCCAAGGAAGCCGACGCGGGTCATGTCGGAGGGGTAGCCAAAAATGCGGGCGCCGGTATCGATGAGGACAGCGTCACCATCGCGAAGTTTCGTATCGCCGGTGTGGTGATGCGGGAAGGCGCCGTTGGGGCCGAAGCAGACCGAGCAGAATTCGGTGGTGGCGCCGTGGGCCTTGTAGAAGTCGCGGATGACGGTGGCGACTTCAAGCTCTGTGATGCCGGGACGGAGGGCGGCGAAGCCGGCTTTCATCGCAGCGTCGTTGAGGACGGCCGACTTTTTGAGCGCGTCGTATTCGGCATCGTCCTTGCGGGAGCGGAGATAGCCGACCGTGTCATTGGTGAAGCGGCGGTGCGCGCCGGGGAGCGCATCGAGGACCAGCAGGGCGAAATCGGCGCGCATGGTTTCGTCGAGCACGATGGAGGGGCTGATGCGCGGCACACCGGCGGCGTCGATCAGGGCTTCGAGGGCGGCATGGGGGCCATCGGCATCGGCCCAGGGGAAGAAGGGCAGATCGGTGTGCTGGCGGGCGCTGTCGACATTGAGCGCGGGCATGAGGAAGCCAGCATAGGTGGCGGAGACCATGAGGAGCACGGGGCGCTCATCGCCGTGGGGTGAAAGATCGGCCAGGTAGAGCATGTGGCTGGAGGGGCCGATGACCACGAGATCGGTTGATGTGGCGGCCATGCGGGCGCGGAGATTGGCGAGGCGGGTGGTGAGGGTGGGGTTCATGGGGGTGCTCTTGGTCGAAAGGCTTCAACAGACCTCATCCTGAGCTTGTCGAAGGACGAGTCGTGGCACCATAGCAGGCACGACCTCGTGGTTCGACAGGCTCACCATGAGGTCTACTCAAGGCTCAGTGGCATAGCAAACTCGATCATCACCCTCGGGCTTGACCCGGGGGCTTTGTACTTGGCCACCACTCCCCAAGTGAAGAGCCCTCGGGTCAGGCCCGAGGGTGACGCGCGGTGGGTTGGGAGCAGGAGCCGGGCTGGAGGAGGTCGCCCGGCTCCTGAGCGGCGGTGTCTTGGGTCACCGCCGCTGTCGGGACCGCCTTAGTTCTTCGTCACCAGGCGGTAGTAGACGAAGTCGGAGGTGGCGCCGTTGACGTAGCCTTCGACATTGTTGGCCATGGCGATGGTCAGGGCCGCCTGGAACATGATCACGATCGGCGAATTGGCCTGAACTTCCTTCTGGATCGCGATGTAGTCCTCGTTGCGCTTGGCCTGGTCGGATTCGGCGAGCGCCGCGGTGACCTGGTCGTTCAGTTCCTGGGGCACGGCCCAGGCATTACGCCAGGTGGTGGTGGCCGTGTAGTTGCCGTCGGAATTGTCCGAATTGTAGGCGAAGGCCTTGGCGTTGGAGTGCGGGTCCATGAAGTCCGGGCCCCAATAGAGCAGCATGGCCTGGTGGGTGCGGTCACGATACTTGGTGATGACCTGGGCGCCGGTGCCGGGGAGGATTTCGAAATTGATGCCGGCTTCGGCGAAGGTGGCCTGGAGCGACTGTGCCATATCGGTGAAGGGCGCCGAGTTGATCACGTCGAGCGTGACGTTGATCGGCGTCTCGATGCCGGCATCGGCCAGGATCTGCTTGGCCTTTTCGACGTCGTGGGTGAACGGGGTTTCGTCATAGGAGCCGGGGAAGCCCTTGGGCCAGAAGGCCTGGTGGATTTCCATCTGGCCCTTGAGGAAGGACTGGGTCATGCCGTCGTAATCGACGAGGTAACGGGCCGCTTCCCAGACGGCCGGGGGCGTGAGCGACTCGGTCTTCTGGTTAAAGGAGAGGAAGTGGACGGCGGCCTGCGGATAGGTTTCCACCTTGACCGTATCGGCGGGCAGGCCGGCGATCTGGTCGGGGGTGAGGTTCTTGGCGAGGTCGACGTCGCCCGAGGTCAGCAACAACTGCTGGGTGGCGGCTTCGGCGACGTGGCGGATGATGACCGACTTCATGGCCGGCGCGCCGCGGAAGTAGGATTCGTTGGCGGTGAGGCGGACGATTTCAGCCGGACGATAATCGGACATCACGAAGGGGCCGGAACCGGCCGAGTGCGTATTGAGCCAGGCATTGCCCAGGTCTTCGCCTTCGGCATGTTCCATGACGAGGACTTCATCGACGATGGAAGCCGGGCGCGAGGCCAGCACGTTCAGCACGAAAGCGGAGGAGAAATCGCCCTCGTATTTTACCACCACCTTACCATCGGCGATGGTGACCATGTCGGCGATATTCTCGGGGGTCCAGCCGAGTTGGGCGAGAATGAAGGCCGGGGTGAGGTTCAGCTTGATGACGCGGGAGAAGGAGAAGACCACATCTTCCGGACGCACCGGATTGCCCGAGGCAAAGGTGGCGTCGCGCAGGGTGAAGGTGATGGTCTTGGCAGCGTCGTCGGCCACCCACTCGCTGGCGAGGCCGGCGGCGAGGACCGTGGTGTCTTCGGCTTCGTAGCCGACGAGACGGTCATAGACGTTGGTGTTGATCTCGCCGGAGGTGAATTCATAGGCCTGGGCGGGATCGAGCGCGACGATGTCGTCGATATTCTGGGCGATGACCAGGGCATCGGCGGGCGTGGCGGCATAGACGGCGCCGGCTGCCAGAGGCAGCGAGAGGGCCGTCGCCAGCAAAGCGGCGCGAAGCATCTTCATGAGCGTTTCTCCTTGTTGACGATTTTCTTCTTGTTCTTCACCGGCTCGGGGCCGGGTTTTGCCACCGCGACGGCCTGCCGGGGTGGCTTGGCCGAGGAGCGGAAGAGGGTGAGCGTGCCGGTCCAGAGGAGGCGCGCGGGCTGGTCGGTATGGTTGGACCAGGAATGGGGGCGGTTGCCCCGGAAATGCAGGCTGTCGCCAGCGCTCATCACCATTTCCTCATTGTCGAGGCGCTGGGTGATGGAGCCTTCCAGCACATAGAGGATTTCCTCGCCCTCGTGGGCCACCGTTTCGGAGCGGTAGCCCGATGGCACTGTCATGATGAAGCTGGAGAGCTGGTTGCCGGGGAATTCGGTGCCGAGACGCTCATAGACGATGGAGGAGCCATCGAGCGAGAAGCGATTGCGCTCATTGGCGCGGGTGAGCGCGGTCTGCGCGCTGGGGGCGGAGACGAAATAATCGATGCCGACGCCGAGGGCGCGGGCAATGCCGGCCAGGGTGCCGAGCGAGGGGGTGGCGTGGTCGCGCTCGACCTGGCTGAGATAGCCGACGGAGACTTCGGCGGCCTTGCCGAGCGCTTCGAGCGTCATATGCTGCTGGCGGCGGCGAGCACGAATGAGCGCACCCACTTTGGGATGCCCCTCCAGTTCCGACTTTGCCAGTGCTGCGCCCGCCATCCGTCCCACCAAAATTTTTTTGATATAAGCAAAGTTTTCTGTATGGTGGAAGCGAAATGTGAAGGGTTTCAAGGTCTGCGAGAGAGTCATCTTGCGGGCGTAGTGTGCTGTTTCTGTTAGGGGATTTTTGCTTGAGCATCGAGCCGCAGATTGCCGCCTCCCCTGCCCCCGCCTCGTCGCAAGGACGCAGGCTGGGCCGTGGCGTTTCGGCGGTGCTGGGCTTTGTCTTCACGGTTTTCCTCACCTTTCTGGGGCTGCTGGCCATAACCTTCTTCATCGGGCGGGTGATCCCCATCGATCCGGTGCTGTCGGTGGTGGGCGACCGGGCGACGCCTGCCGTCTACGAAGCGGCCAAGGTGCAGATGGGGCTGGACCAACCGCTGCCGATCCAGTTCTTCAACTATGTGGTGGGCGTGTTTTCGGGGGACCTCGGCAAGTCGGTTTCGACCGGGCGGGCGGTGGTGGACGATCTCAGCCGGTTCTTTCCGGCGACGCTGGAAATGGCGACGATCGGCATCATCATCGGCGTGGCTTTGGGCGTGCCGCTGGGGGTGATTGCAGCGAGCCGGCAGGGCTCGGTGGTCGACCAGATCATCCGCGTGGTGGGGCTGCTGGGCTATTCCATGCCGGCCTTCTGGCTGGGGCTGGTGGGATTGGCGGTGTTCTATGCGCGGCTGCGCTGGGTGGGCGGGCCGGGGCGGCTCGACATTTTCTATGACGGGCTGGTGAGCCCGGTGACCGGACTGATCCTGGTGGACAGCCTGCTGGCCGGCGAAGTGGATATTTTCTGGAATGCGGTGAGCCACCTGATCCTGCCCGCGTCGGTGCTGGGCTTTTTCAGCCTGGCCTATATCGCTCGCATGACGCGCAGCTTCATGCTCGATCAGTTGAGCCAGGAATTCGTGACCACGGCGCGGGTCAAGGGCGTGCCGGAGCGCGTGGTGATCTGGCGGCATGCATTCAACCCGATCCGCGTGCCGCTGATCACGGTGATCGGGCTGAGCTATGCGGGGTTGCTCGAGGGATCGGTCATGATCGAGACGGTGTTTTCGTGGCCGGGGATCGGGAATTATCTGACGACGGCTTTGCTCAATGCGGACATGAATGCGGTGCTGGGCTCGACGCTGGTGATCGGGGCGGTGTTCATCTTCATCAACAAGGTATCCGACGTGCTGTATCGGGTGCTCGATCCGAGGGCGCGATGATGGGTTGTTCAAACGAACATCGCGGTCTCGGCGCGTTCGACACCCCCCTCCTAGCGGCGCTAGGCGCTATGCGCCAAGCTCTGCTTGCCTCCCCCTCAAGGGGGAGGTGGGCCTTGGTGTGGTGACAACATCTAGCCACACCCCTGATGTCACCCTCCCCCTTGAGGGGAGGGTAGCAAAGCTAGGGCCAGCGGCCCGTAGCGCCGCTAGGGAGGGGGTGTCTCCATGACCACGCGCGACTGGTTGCTGGACGATTCCCCCACTTCGCGCTGGCAGGCGAGTGCCGGGCGGGCGTATCGGGTGTTCACGGCGCTGCTGCGCAACCCCTTGTCGGTGGTGGGTGGGGTGATCATTCTCGTGCTGGTGCTGACGGCGATTTTTGCGCCGTTTCTGGCGCCCTATTCTGCAACCGGGCAGGACCTGGCGAACCGGTTGGCGCCGCCTTCCGATATGCACTGGATGGGCACGGACGAGCTGGGGCGCGATATCTTTTCGCGGGTGATCTGGGGCAGCCAGATTACGCTGACCATCGTGTTGCTGGTGGCGCTGATCTCGGCGCCGCTGGGACTGCTGATCGGGGCCGTGGCGGGGTATTTCGGCGGCTGGACCGATCGGGTGCTGATGGGCATTACCGATATCTTCCTGTCGATGCCAAAGCTGATCCTGGCGCTGGCTTTCGTGGCGGCGCTTGGGCCGGGGATCAACAATGCGATCATCGCCATCGCCATCACCTCGTGGCCGGCCTATGCGCGCATTGCCCGGGCGGAGACGCTGACGATCCGCAATGCCGAATTCATCGCCGCGGTGCGGCTGCAGGGGGCGAGTCCCGTGCGGGTGATCGTGCGGCATATCCTGCCGCTGTGTACGTCTTCGATGATCATTCGGGTGACGCTTGACATGGCCGGGGTGATCTTGACCGCGGCCGGGCTGGGCTTTCTTGGGCTGGGGGCGCAGCCGCCGCTGCCGGAATGGGGCGCGATGATTTCGCGCGGGCGGACCTTCATTCTCGATCAGTGGTGGGTGGCGACCATGCCGGGCTTTGCCATCATCGTGGTGAGTTTGGGGTTCTGCTTCCTGGGCGATGGGCTGCGCGACGTTCTCGATCCGAAGAGTGAGGGGAAGTGATGGCGGTAGATACCCCCTCCGAGCGGCGCTAGGCGCTGCGCGCCAAGCTTTGCTTGCCTCCCCCACAAGGGGGCGGTGGGCTCCACTCTGTGGCACTATTTTGCCTTGGCCACCGCGATCACCCTCCCCCTTGTGGGGAGGGTAGCGAAGCTAGGCCCGCAGGGCCGTAGCGCAGCTAGGGAGGGGTTTTCTCGGCATGAGCAC
The DNA here is from genome assembly GCF_007859655.1 of Devosia ginsengisoli. NCBI lineage: Bacteria > Pseudomonadati > Pseudomonadota > Alphaproteobacteria > Hyphomicrobiales > Devosiaceae > Devosia > Devosia ginsengisoli. The sequence goes on along the minus strand of NZ_CP042304.1, from coordinate 522,537 downwards.
CCTGCTCTCAGTGCAAAATCTTCGGGTCAGCTTTCCCACTCATCGCGGGCGCGTGGAGGTGGTGAAGGGGATTTCGTTCACCCTCGGCCGGGAGCGGCTGGGGATTGTGGGGGAGAGCGGGTCGGGCAAGTCGATGACGGGCCGGGCCATTCTCAAGCTGATCCGCAAGCCGGGGCTGGTGACGGCGGATCGGCTGGACTTTGATGGTGTGGATATTCTGGCGCAGTCGGAGCGGCAGATGCGGGCCATCCGGGGCGCACGCATTTCCATGGTGATGCAGGATCCGAAATTTTCGTTGAACCCTGTGATGACTGTTGGCGAGCAGATCGCCGAGGCGTTGGTGACGCATGAGAAGCTGCCGCGGCGGGCGGTGAATGAGCGGATATTGGCGATGCTGGAAGCGGTGCGGATCGATGATCCGCAGCGGGTGGCCGGGCTTTATCCGCAGGAGGTTTCGGGCGGGATGGGGCAGCGCGTGATGATCGCCATGATGCTGATCCCCGAGCCGGAACTGCTGATAGCGGACGAGCCGACTTCGGCGCTGGATGTGAGCGTGCAGGCGCAGGTGCTCGATATCATCGACGACCTGGTGACGCGGAAGGGCATGGGGCTGATCCTGATCAGCCACGATCTCAACCTCGTGTCGCGCTATTGCGACCGCATCCTGGTGATGAATGCCGGGACCGTGGTGGAGGAATGCGCGGCGGGGGAACTCGACAAGGCGCAGCACCCCTATACGCGCGGGCTGCTGGCGGCGATGCCTGTGATCGACGAAACGCGCGACGAATTGCCGGTGCTCGACCGGACGCAATGGGCGGGCACATGAGCGCGATTTCTCTCGGCAATCTCGATATTTCCTATGGCGACACGAAAGTGGTGCATGGGGTGAGCCTCGACATATCTGAGGGCGAGAGCTTTGCGCTGGTGGGCGAGAGCGGCTCGGGCAAATCGACGATTCTGCGGGCGATTGCCGGGCTGGCGCCGGACTGGACGGGCGAAATTGCCGTGCTGGGCAAGGCACGTAGCCATGGCGTGGATCGCGATGTGGCGCGGCAGGTGCAGATGGTGTTTCAAGACCCCTATGGGTCGCTGCATCCGCGCAAGACCATCGACGCCGTGCTGAGCGAGCCGCTCGATATCAACGGGATCGGCAGTCGCGGCGAGCGGGTCGAGGCGATGCTCAATGCGGTGGGGCTGGACCAAAGGTTCCGGTTTCGCTTTCCGCATCAATTGTCGGGCGGACAGCGGCAGCGCGTGGCGATTGCGCGGGCGCTGATGCTGGAGCCGAAAGTGCTGCTGCTGGATGAGCCGACTTCGGCGCTGGATGTGTCGGTGCAGGCGGAAATTTTGAACCTGCTGAAGCGCCTGCGGCGGGAACAGGGGCTGACCTATCTGCTGGTGACGCACAACCTGCCGGTGGTGAGCTTTCTCTGCGACCGGCTGGCGGTGATGCGGCAGGGGCGGATCGTCGAGGTGGCCGATGTGGCGCTGCTGAAGTCGGGACGGCTAGTAGAGCCTTATTCGCGGGAATTGCTGGAGGCGACGGCGGGGAGAGACGCTTCTTTGGCGGATACCCCCTCCTAGCCTCCCCCTTAACAGATCGAGGCTTTGTCGCCATCCCGCCTTTTCCCGCGCGCAGAACCCCCACCCTCGGTCCCTCCCCACAAGGGGGAGGGAGGCGAAGGGCCGAGAATTCAAACCAAGGACCAAATTCATGACTGATTATGCTGATGCTATTGCACGGTTCGATACTGCCATTGCCGAGGCCAAGGGGGCCGATGCGGCGTTTTCGGCGCTGCAGGCGCTGGTGCAGGCGAGTGTGGGGGCCAAGCTGTTCACCTATATGACGGTGGACATGGAAAACGAGGTGGCGCGGCGGGCTTATACGAGCGATGCGGCGAATTATCCGACCTCTGGGACCAAGCCGATCCGGTATGATTCATGGTTCGATATCGTGCACAAGGAGCGGCGGTATTTCGTGGCGAATACGATTGCCGATATCGCCAAGGTGTTTCCGGATTATGAGCTGATCGACTCGCTGGGCTGCCAGAGCGTGGTGAACATGCCGGTGGTGCTGGGCGGGGAACTGGTGGGCACGGTGAACATGCTCGATGTGGAGGGGTATTATACGCCGGAGCGGGTGGCTGTGATCCGGAAGGTGGTGGCGGTGCCGGCGAAGCTGGCGGCGGCGGTGGCGCGGGGGTAGCGGGATAAGAGTCTTTGTTGGATACCCCCTCCTAGCCTCCCCCTGATAGGGGGAGGAACAGATTGGGTTTGGGGCACCCTTCCCTTCTCCCCTTGCGGGAGAAGGTGCCCGAAGGGCGGATGAGGGGTTTCTTTCACGAGCATCTGACTCGCGGAGAGAACCCCTCACCCGGTTTTCCGCTGGACGCGGAAAACCACCCTCTCCCGCAAGGGGCGAGGGGTGGCTCCACTCTTGGGGCGATATCTAACCCGCTTGCGCCATGAGGGTGGCGTTGCCGCCGGCGGCTGTGGTGTCGATGCAGACGTGGCGTTCGACGAGGAGGCGGGCGGAATCTTCCGCTGAGGTCAGGAGCGGGATGATGGCGCCGGTGCGGGCGCTGAGGGCTTGGCGGATGGACCGGAGGGTGGCGTCTTCGGCGAACCAGGCCACGGCATCGAAACTGGTGGCGTTGCTCAGGGTATCGAGGTCGAGAGTGGCCAGGATGGCGGTGTTGCCCGATGTGGCAGCCATGGTGGCCTGGACCTGTTGGTCGGCAGCGGTGGGGCCGAGGCAGAGGAGCGTGCCGCGCGGGGCGGTGTGCATGATGTTGCTTTCGCCGGTGGGGCCGGGCAGCGGGAGTGGGGCTGTCTGGACGGGGCCGTGGCTGAGCGTGAAGCGCGGCAGGTAATGCGGGCCGCCGGCTTTGGGGCCGGTGCCGGAGAGGCCTTCGCCGCCGAAGGGCTGGGAGCCGACGACGGCGCCGATCTGGTTGCGGTTGATGTAGATATTACCGGCTTTGACGCTGCTGGAGACCTGGCGGACGCGTGAGGAAATGCGGGTGTGGAGGCCGAAGGTGAGGCCGTAGCCGCTGGCATTGATGGCGGAAATTACCGCATCCAGTTCGCCGGATTTGAAGGTGGCGATGTGGAGGACGGGGCCGAAGATTTCTTCGGTGAGGTCGGCAATGGATTTGATGCGCAGGACGGTGGGGGCGACGAAGGTGCCGGTGCCCGAACCTCGTGGTTCGACAAGCTCACCATGAGGTTCTTCGGGAATTTCGCGCGACTTCAAGCGATGAATCAGATTCCCGTTTTTCTCGTAAGTGTCGATGTGGGCCTGGATTTTTGATCTGGCGGCTTCGTCGATGACGGGGCCGATATCGGTGCTGAGGGTCCAGGGATTGCCCATGGTCAGTTCGTCCATGGCGCCTTTCAGCATCTCGATGGTGCGCTCTGCAGCGTCTTCCTGGAGATAGAGGACGCGGAGGGCGGAGCAGCGCTGGCCTGCGGACTGAAAGGCGGAGGCGAGAATGTCGCGCACCGCCTGTTCGGGAAGCGCCGTGGAATCGACGATCATGGCGTTGAGGCCGCCGGTTTCGGCGATGAGGGGCGCGGTGGGCGCCAGATGGGTGGCCATGGCCTGGTCGATCTTGCGGGCGGTGGGGAGCGAGCCGGTGAAGACCACGCCTGCAATAGCGGGGTTGGAGGTCAGGGCGGTGCCGACCTCCCCTGCCCCCGGCAGGAGCTGGATGGCGTCGGCGGGGATGCCGGCCTGGTGCATGAGTTGGACGGCGCGGAAGGCGATGAGTGGGGTCTGCGGCGCGGGCTTGGCGAGGACGGGATTGCCTGACACGAGGGCGGCGGCGATCTGGCCGGTGAAGATGGCCAGGGGGAAGTTCCACGGGGAGATGGCTGATATGGGGCCGCGGGGGGATGCGAGGGGATGGGCCTCGGCTTGCTGGGCGTAGTAGCGGAGGAAATCGACGGCCTCGCGGACTTCGGACACGGCATCGGCCCAGGTCTTGCCGGCCTCGCGGGCTAGCAGGGCGAAGAGTTCGGGGCGGTTGGCTTCGTACAGGTCGGCCGTGGCGCGGAGGAGGTTGGCGCGGGTGGCGACGGGGGTGGCGGGCCAGGTGGAGGCGGTGGCGGCGGATATCGCGGCGGTGACGTCGGTCGGGGTGGCGTTGATGACGGTGCCGAGGGAGTCGGTTGGGTTGGCGGGGTTGGTGAGCTGGGCGGGATCGGAGTACCCCCTCCTAGCCTCCCCCTGATAGGGGGAGGAACCGCGCGGTGGATGTGGCGCGATCAGCGGCTCGGCGTGCCATTGGGTTTTGGCGAAGGTGGCGCGGGCGGATTCCATTGCTGGGAAGGCGATGGGATCGGTGAGGTCGAGGCCGATAGAGTTTTGGCGCGGGGCGAAGATGGCTGAAGGGGCCGGGATGGCTGGATTGGGGATGGCATCCAGAGCGAGAACCTTGGCCACGGGGTCTTCGGCCACCACCGATGCCGGGATGTCTTCGTCGGCGATCTGGTAGACGAAGGAGCCGTTGGCGCCGTTTTCGAGGAGGCGGCGGACGAGGTAGGCCAGCAGGTCCTTGTGGGCGCCGACGGGGGCGTAAATGCGGGTGCGGGTGCCGTGGTTCGTGCGCAGGACTTCGTGCAGGCGCTCGCCCATGCCGTGCAGGCGCTGGAACTCGAACGTGTCGTTGTAGCGGCCGGCTTCGGCCGCCAGGTGGAGGACGGCTGACGCCGTATGGGCGTTGTGGGTGGCGAATTGGGGGTAGATGTTGCCGGCGGCGAAGAGCTTTTTCGCGGCGGCGATGTAGCTGATGTCGGTGGCGGCCTTGCGGGTGAAGACGGGGTAGCCGTCGAGCCCGAGGACCTGGGCGCGCTTGATCTCGGCGTCCCAATAGGCGCCCTTGACGAGGCGAACCATGATGCGGCGGGAGAGGGATTTTGCGGTGGCGTCGAGCCAGTCGATCAAGGGCAGGACACGTTTGCCATAGGCCTGGACGACGACGCCGAAGCCGTCCCAGCCGGCTAGGTCCGGCGTGGCGAGGACTTCGGCGATGATGTCGAGCGAGAGATCGAGGCGGTCGGCTTCTTCAGCGTCGATGTTGAAGCCCATATTGGCTGATTTGGCTGACAGGGCCAATTGGCGAGTCAGATCAACCAGTTCGGCCATGACGCGGTGGCGTTGCGCGAACTCGTAGCGCGGGTGGAGCGCGGAGAGTTTGACCGAAATGCCCGGATTGTCACGGACGGACGGCGCTGTGCAATGGGGGGCCAGGGTGGCGATGGCGCGGGCGTAGGCGTCGAAATAGCGGGCTGCGTCGGCGGAGGTGCGGGCGGCTTCGCCGAGCATGTCGTAGGAATAGCGGTAGCCCTGGGCTTCGGGTTTGCGGGCATTGACCACGGCTTCGTCAATGGTGCGGCCGAAGACGAACTGGCTGCCGAGCAGGCGCATGGCCTGGGCGACGGCGGTGCGGATGACGGGTTCGCCGAGCCGGGCTATGGCGCGATGCAGGGCGTTTCTGGGGCCGATTTCGGGGTCACCAAGGACATCGGCGGTGAGGCCGAGGGCCCAGGAGGAGAAATTGACCAGTTGATTGGACGAGGCGCCGAAATGGCCGGTCCAATCGGAGCCGCCGACCTTGTCGTGAATGAGGGCATCGACGGTTTCGGCATCGGGGACGCGGAGCAAGGCTTCGGCGAGGGACATCAGCGCCACGCCCTCGTCGGTGGCGAGGCCGTATTCGGCGAGGAAGGACTCCATGAGGCCGAGGCGGTTGCCCTTGCGGACCGAGGTGACGAGGGCTTCGGCGTGGGTGGAGATGGATTGGCGTGCCGCGGCATCGAGGTCGGTGGCAGCGATGAGATCGTGGACGAGGGTGGTTTCGTCGGCCAGGTTCCGGCTGCGGAGGGTGTGGCGGATGGTGGTGATGGACATGAAGCCTCCGGGGCACGCCCTCGTGGTTCGAGGCGCTGAAGAAGCGCACCTCACCATGAGGGCTACTGGTTGGGCGGAGGATGCCATGAGTTTGACAGGCGTTTCGCCTGATCTGGTGGCGCTTTGCGGCGCGAAGCGTTATCGTGAAGGTAGATTGCAGGATTTATGCCCATGAAAACCGTTACATACGAGACTTTGGACCAGATCGACCGGCATATCCTGGATGAACTGGCGCGGGATGGGCGGATCAGCGTGGCGGAACTGAGCCGACGGGTGAACCTGAGCAAGACGCCGTGCCAGGCGCGGATCACGCGGCTGGAGAAGGCGGGCTATATTCTGGGGTATCGGGCGGTGATCGACCCCAAGCGGCTGGGATTGCCGCATGTGGCGTTTGTCGAGGTGAAGCTGAGCGATACGCGCAAGGCAGCACTGGCGGCGTTCAACAAGGCGGTGCGGGCGATCCCTGAGGTGGAGCAGGCGCATATGATTGCGTCGAGCTTTGACTATCTGCTCAAGGTGCGGACCAAGGATATTGCCGACTATCGGGAAGTGCTGGGGGAACGGATCAGCGCCCTGCCCCATGTGGCGCATACGTCGACGCATGTGTCGATGGAGGCGGTGAAGGGGGACGAGGAGTGAGGCGAAGGCGAGTCTTTGGCGGGTACCCCTCCTAGCCTCCCCCTGATAGGGGGAGGAACAGATCGTGGGTGAGGCGGGATCGTGCCACGCCAACCGAGTTCACCTTCTCCCCTTGTGGGAGAAGGTGCCCGAAGGGCGGATGAGGGGTTCTTGCGCCAGCCACAACCTTTGAAGCATGGGAGGGCGCAGGACCCCTCACCCGGTAATTTCTTCTGGACGAAGAAATTACCCCCCTCTCCCACAAGGGGCGAGGGGGGGCGGTGGTTGTGGCACGCTCTTGCCCTCGCTTGCGCTCGGGCGTTCGGCGCTCAAATCGCTCCACTGGAGCGATTTGACCCTGCGGGTCGCGCCTCACTCCATGAAATGCGCATCCCGGAAGTATGGGACGTTCAGCGTGGAGCGCCAGAAGCCCATCACTTTGGGGCTCATCATCATGTAGTTGTTGCGGTGGTATTGCGGCAGGATGACGTGGTCGTTCATCAGGATGGCCTCGGCCTTGCGCATTTCGGCAAGGGATTCGGCTTCGTCGCCCGTCGCCTTGGAGGCGGCGATGGCGGCGTCATAGTCGGCATTGGACCAGTTGTTGAGGTTGTTCGGGCTGCCGGTGACGAAGTTGTCGAGGAAGGTCATGGGGTGCGGATAGTCTGCGCCCCAGCCCATCTGGGCGATCTGGTATTCGACCTTCTGGACCTCGGGATAGAAGACCTGCCATTCGGTGGCCTGGATATCGACGTCGATATTGAGGTTCTGCTTCCACATCTGCTGGATGGCTTCGAGCAGCTTTTCGATCGGCGGGGACGAATAGGTGACGAAGAGCGTATCGGGGAAGCCTTCGCCATTGGGATAGCCGGCTTCGGCTAGCAGGGCCTGGGCGCCTTCGACGTCAGCGGTTTCGGACAGACCGAACGTGTCACGGCCGTCGGTGAAGTCCTCGCCGGCAAGGGTCATGCCGGGGGGGACGAGGCCGAGGGCCGGGATATCGGCCGACTGCAGCACGAATTCGACGATTTCCTCGCGGTCGATGGCCATGGAGAGGGCCTTGCGGACTTCGAGATTGTCGAGCGGGGCTTGGTGCGGGTTGAACAGGGCGTAGGTGGTGCCCAGGGCCGGCACGACCATGAAGGCATCGGATTCGACCGAGAGGCGCGGGATTTCCGGCGCGGGGACGGATTCGATGCCGTCGACATCGCCGGCTTCCATGGCGGCGAGTGCCGTTGCCGGATCGGGGATCAGGCGGAAGGTGAGCTTGTCGAGGGAAACGGCGTCGGCGTCGTAATATTCGGGGTTCTTTTCGAAGACGACGGATTCGCCCTGGTTGAACGCGGTGACGCGGAAGGGGCCGGTGCCGATGAAAGTGGCCGGGTTGCGGGTCCAGCCTTCGGGATCGGCTTCCACGACGTCCTGACGGACCGGGAAGAAGGTGGTGTAGGTCAGCAACTGCATCATGTAGGGGACGCGCTGCTTGAGGGTGAAGGTCAGCGTCTTGTCGTCGGGGGCGCTGATGGAGATGTCGCCGGCGCCATCGGCACCATAGGCTTCCTCGGCGCCGACGATGGAGAACAGCATGGGGGCGTTCATGGCGCCGGTGGCGGGCGTCAGCACGCGCTTCCAGGCATAGACAAAGTCACCAGCGACGACCGGCTTGCCATCGGACCAGTTCGCGTCGCGCAGGTGGAAAGTGTAGGTCAGGCCATCTTCGGAAACGTCCCAGGTCTCGGCGAGGGCGGGGACGATCTCGTTATTGGCGTCGAAGCGGACCAGGCCTTCGAACGTGTTGCCGATGATGGGGGCGGCGAAGGTTTCGGCGGTGGTGCCGGGATCGTATTTGGCGCTTTCGTTATTGACCACATAGGTCAGCTCCCCGGCGGCGAAGGCGCCTGCGGTGGAGGCGAGGAAGGCTGCGGTCAGCAGCGGCAGGAAGTGCTTGGTCATCGTCTTCTCTCCTGTTGTGGGCGGGTTGGCCCCGGCCCGGTCATTTATTTGTCGAGGCCAGCTTACGCTGCCTTTGGGGGTGCCGCATCACCGGCATAGTGGCAGGCGGCAAGGTGGCCACCGCCGATGTCGCGGAGTTCAGGTTCGGTGCTGGCGCAGAGGTCGGTGGCCAGGGGGCAGCGGGTGCGGAAGCGGCAGCCGGATGGAATGTGCATGGGGCTGGGGATTTCACCGCGCATCGGCTCGACGGGGCGCGTCGCGGTGGGATCGGGCACGGGGATGGAGGCGAGCAGCGCCTGGGTATAGGGATGCGAAGGGCGGGCGTAGAGATCGGTATTGGAGGCGAGTTCGACGATCTTGCCGAGATACATGACGCCGATGCGGTCGGAGATGTGGCGCACCATCGAGAGATCATGGGTGATGAAGAGGTAGGTGAGGCCGAGCTGGTCCTGCAAATCCTCGAGCATGTTGACGACCTGGGCCTGCACGGAGACGTCGAGCGCGGAAATGGGTTCGTCGCAGATGACCAGGTCGGGCTCGAGCGCGATGGCGCGGGCAATGCCGATGCGCTGGCGCTGGCCGCCGGAAAATTCGTGGGCGAAGCGATTGGCGTGATCGGCATGAAGACCGACGCGGGCGAGGAGTTCGTGGACTTTGGCGGTGCGGGATTGCGGCGTGCCGATGCGGGCGATTTCGAGCGGCTCGGCGATGAGGTCGCGGACGGTCATGCGGGTGTTGAGCGACGCATAGGGGTCCTGGAAGATCATCTGCACGCGGCGGCGGAACGGGGTGAGGTCGCGTTCGGATGCGGTGGCGACGTCGAGCCCGTCAAAGGTGATGGAGCCGGAGGTGGGCTGGTAGAGGCGGATGAGCGTGCGGGCGAGCGTGGACTTGCCGCAGCCGGATTCGCCGACGAGACCGAGGGTTTCGCCGGGGAAGATGTCGAGGTCGACGCCGTCGACGGCGCGCAGGGTTGGGCGGGGGGTGAAGAGGGCTCGGCCGACCTGGAAGTGCTTGTGGAGGTCGCGGATGGAGACGAGGGGAGTCTTTTCCTCGGATACCCCCTCCCGCCATTCGAGCGTAGCTCTCATGGCCTTCCTCCCTCAAATCGCTCCACTGGAGCGATTTGACCCTGCGGGTCGCTCGAAAGTCCCCCTGATAGGGGGAGGGGTTCAACCGAGTTTGCGGCTGGATTGGTGGTCATGCCGCCACCTCGACCTTCGGAGCATCGGGGTGGTGCAGCCAGCAGCGGGCGCCCTGGTCGGTGCCGAAAATGGGTGGCAGGGCGGCGGCGCATTGGCGCATGGCGTGGGGGCATCTTGGCGCAAAGGGGCAGCCGGATGGCGGGTGGGCCATGTCGGGCGGCGAGCCGGGAATGGGGGTGAGGCGGCGATGGGTGTCGTCGCGCAGGTCGGGGACGGAGGCGAGAAGGCCTTGTGTGTAGGGGTGCATGGGGCGGGCGAAGAGGTCGCGGACCGGGCCGGTCTCCATGACGAGGCCGCCATACATGACCACGATACGGTCGGTGACTTCGGCAATGACGCCGAGATCGTGGGTGATGAGGATGACGGCCATGCCGAGGCGGGCCTGCAAATCCTTGAGGAGGCCGAGAATCTGGCGCTGGATCGTGACGTCGAGCGCGGTGGTGGGTTCGTCGGCAATGAGCAGTTTCGGGTCGCAGGCCAGGGCGATGGCGATCATGACGCGCTGGCGCATGCCGCCGGAAAATTCGTGCGGATAGGATTTGAGGCGCTCGGCGGCCGAGGGAATGCGGACCAGTTCGAAGAGCTCGATGGCCCGGGCGCGGGCCTGGGCGCGGGTGGCCTTGCGGTGGCGCAGGATGGTTTCGATGACCTGTTCGCCCACTGAAAGAGTGGGATTGAGGGAGGTCATGGGGTCCTGGAAGATCATGCCGATGCGATTGCCTCTGACATCACTAAGGTCGGCTTCGGACAGTGTCATGAGGTCCTGGCCGTCGAAGGTCGCGGAGCCGGACTTGATGCGGCCAGCGGGTTTGAGCAGGCGCAGGATGGACATGCAGGTGATGGATTTGCCGGAGCCGCTTTCGCCGACAATGCCGAGGATTTCGCCGGGATAGACGTCGAAGCTGACGCCGCGCACGGCCTGGACTTCGCCGCGCTGGGTGAAGAAGGAGGTGGTGAGGTCGCGGACGGAAAGCACCGGGGTCATTTGCGGACTGGTCATTTCCGGAACCTCGGATCGAGCGCGTCGCGCAGGCCATCGCCGAGGAAATTGAAGGCGAACATGGTGAGGCTGATGGCGGCAGCGGGGAAGAAGAGCTGGTGCGGATAGGCGCGCATGGTTTCCACCGCGTCTGAGGTCAGCGTGCCCCAGGAGGCCAGCGGCGGGGTAACGCCCAGGCCGATGAAGCTCATGAAGCTCTCGATGAAAATGGCCGAGGGGATGAGCATGGTCAGGGTGACGATGATGGGGCCGATGGAATTGGGCAGCAGGTGGCGCGTGAGGATGCGGGTGGTCGAGGCGCCCATGGTGCGGGCAGCGGCGACATAGTCCTGGCTCTTGAGCGAGAGAATCTGGCCGCGGACGATGCGAGCCATATCGACCCAGAACACCGAGCCGATGGCGATGATGATGGAATAGAGGCCACTATCGAACACCACCATGAGCAGGACGACATAGAGCGTCAGCGGGATGGTGGCGATGATCTCGACGATGCGCATCATGATGGCGTCGGTCTTGCCGCCGATATAGCCGGCTATGCCGCCATAGAAGATGCCGATGAAGAAGTTCACCAGCGTGGCGACGAAGGCGACTGTCAGGGAGATGCGGGCGCCATAGAGCTGGCGCACGAGGACGTCGCGGCCGAGCTGGTCGGTGCCGAAAATATAGGTGCGGTTCCACGACCATCCGGAGGGGGAGATGGTGGCGCCGTCCTCGGCGACGAGTTTGGCCGGAAGCCTGGAGTAGTCGAGGGTGATGGTGGTGTCGCCGAACTCGAAGGCCTGGGACTTCTTGAGCATGTCCTTGCGCTCGCCGCGCAGCAGGCCGAGGACGTGGCCCTCGGCATCGACCTCGTAGAGGTTGAAATTGGAGGCGTTGAGGAAGAAACGGGTGGTGGTCCCGTGCCCGTCCGCGACACTGTAGGTCTCGAAGGCGGGCGGGATATTGGCCAGCCGCAGATTCTGGTCGGCATAGGTGAAGGGGCTGAACAACGGGCCGAAGATGGCGGCTGTTATCAGCAGCAGGATGAAGGCGATGGAGACCACGGCGGGCTTGTTGGCCCAGAGGCGGCGGCGTGCGTCCTGCCAATAGGTGAGGCTGGGCTCGGTGACGACCGCAGCGCCATCGCCGGGCGGGAGCTTTTCCCACATTTCGGGGGCGATGTCGCTCATGCGGATGCCTCGGTCAGCTTGATGCGGGGATCGAGCACGGCATAGAGCAGGTCGACGATGAGGATCATCACCATGAGGGCGGCAGCGTAGAAAATGGTGATGCCCATGATGGCGGTGTAGTCGCGATTGGTGATGGACAGCACGAACTGGCGGCCGATGCCGGGCAAAGCGAAAATCTGCTCGATGACAAAGCTGCCGGTGATCAGATTGGCGACCACCGGGCCAAGCACGGTGACGACGGGCACCAGCGAATTGCGCAGGCCGTGCTTGAACAGGACCTGGCCGGGGCGCAGGCCCTTGGCGCGGGCGGTGGTCATATAGTCCTGCTCGAAGGTTTCCAGCAGGGACGAACGGGTGAGGCGGGCGACGAAGCTCACCCAGAAACCTGACAGCGCGAAGACCGGCAGGATGTAGCCGCGCCAGTCATCAAGCCCGAAAGTGGGCACCCAACCGAGGCGCAGGGCGAAGATGTAGAGCGTGACCGTGGCAATGACATAGCTGGGAATGGCGACGCCGATGGTGGCGATCAGCATGACCGTGGTGTCGGGCCAGCGGTTACGGTTGAGCGCGGCGACGATGCCGAGGGGGACGCCGAGGGCGACCACGGCGATGACGGCGAGCAGGCCGGTGCGCAGGGTGACCGGCAGGCCATCTGCGATCATGGTGTTGATGGAAACGCCCGGATATTTGAAGGAGGGGCCGAGATCGAAGGTGACGATGCCGCGCAGATAGCTGAGATATTGCGCCCAGATGGGCTGGTCGAGGCCGTATTTGGCATTGAGCGCCGCCGAGATTTCGGGGGCCAGCATGCGCTCGGACACGAAGGGGCCGCCGGGCACCGCATGCATGAGGAAGAAGGTCAGCGTGACGATGGCCCAGAGGGTCAGGAGCATCATGCCGAGGCGCTGAAGAATGTAGAGGGGCATATCAGCGCTTCCCGCAGGATACAAAACGGCGAAGTGGTGGTCAGCGCCAAATGACTGACATAATTACTATTCCAGCACCAAAATTTTTTTACTGCAAGGGGGATTGGTGGGAGATTTTTGCGGGGGCGGGCTGAGCGAGAGTGGTGGCCAGAAGAGTCTTTAGCGGGTACCCCCTCCTAACCTCCCCCTGATAGGGGGAGGAACAGATCGGGGATTTGGCACGATCTCGCCCCAACCACTGCGTGGGCTTCCCTCCCCCTTGTGGGGAGGGAGTGAGGGTGGGGGCGGCCATACGCACTGGACTCGTGGAGAGATACCCCCACCCTGCTCGATTCAACGGACTTAGCTGAAGCTAAGTCCTATCTCGCTTCCCTCCCCACAAGGGGGAGGGTGGGCAAGAACCGAAGATACTGATCTCCAGCTGCCATAAGCCTTCCCTTCTCCCCTCGTGGGAGAAGGTGCCCCTCCGGGTCGCGTAGCGCCCAAAGGCAGGCTCCGGGCGGATGAGGGGGCGCTGAGTTCCCCACCAGCATTGAAGCATGGGAGAGCGCAGCCCCCTCACCCGGAAATCCGCTGGACGCGGATTTCTACCCTCTCCCACGAGGGGAGAGGGGGTAACCGGCCTCATGGGTGAGCCTGGTGGGTGGACCATGTCTAAAGCTCGAAATGGCTGCGCAGGATGAGGAACACCGCTGTGGCCGGGATGATCAGGTCGGCGGCGCGGTCGATGGCTTCGGGCGGGTAGCTGCCTTCGGCGTCGAGGGCGTTGATGGTGCCGAGCAGGTCGTTGCCGGCCATGATGGGGATACTGAGGGAGCTGTTGCAGCCGAGGGCGCGGATCAGGGTGAGGTCGGGGAATTCGCCCTCCATGCCTGCGGCGGTGTTGATAGCGGTTATGCGGCGCTCGGTCTGCATGGCGCGGAACCAGTCATCCATGACGATGGGCTTGGTGCCGAGCAGCGGATAGGCGTCGGGATGGCTGGAATAGACGCGGCGGACCTGCATGGCGGCCATGTTGATGGCCGTGAGCGTGAACAGACGCGCGGGAATGAGGGTGGCGGCGAGATCGTGCAGCGCCCTGCCCGTTTCGGCCGGATCGGTGTAGCGGGCCAGACTTTCCTCGAAAGCGCGGAACGGGGCGGTCATGCGCGCCACCGCCGGCGTTCGCCTGACGTGGCGGGCATGGGCGCGATGACCGGGCCATCGCCGCACACCACCCGGTCGCGGCCATTGGCCTTGGCCACATAGAGACGGTTGTCGGCCATTTGCAGCAGTTCGGCGGAGGGCATGCTGCCATTGCCGGTGGCGAGGCCGATGCTGACGGTCACCTCCAGGTCCGGCGCCAGGTCGGACCATGATGTCGAGCAGATGGCGACGCGCACGCCCTCGCAGAAGGCGGCGGCGGTGACTTCGGGGGCGTCGGGGAAGATCAGGGCGAATTCCTCGCCGCCGAGACGGGCGGCATGGCCGTGGGGGCCGATCTGGGCGACCATGGTGCGGGCCACGCGCTGCAGCACGGCATCGCCCACGATGTGGGAGAAATGGTCGTTGACCGCCTTGAAGTTGTCGAGATCGACAATGGCGATGGCCACGGGCGTGCCGGCGAGACGATTGAGGATCTGGTCGAAGCTGCGGCGATTGGCGATGCCGGTCAGCGGGTCGCTGAGGGCCTGATCGGCCAGGGTGGCGGCGCGGCTGCGCAATTGCTCGGTTTCGGCGCGGATTTCCTCGATGCGGGCGCGGCGGCGCGCGGTTTCGCCGGACTGGCGCACATAGAGGGTGTGGAAGCGCTTGTGCAAGGCCAGGGCATCGGCAGTATCGCCGAGGGCTTCGAGGATTTCGGCCAGCTTGTGGGCGGTATTGACCTGATGGTCAATCTGGTGGCTTTCGTCGGCCAAGGCGAGTGCCTCGGTTACGGCGAGGCGGGCCTTGTGGAGCTGGCCGGCGCGCAGCAGGACATCGCCCAGGGTATAGAGATAGTGGATGCGCAGGCTGACGCCCGGATCGCCGGGCAATTGGGCGCTGCGATCGAGATATTCGAGGGCCAGATCGTAGCGCCCCTCGAGGCCGAACATTTCGGCGGTGTTGGCCAGGGCGACGCGCAGGCTCCAGTGGTCACCGCTGCTCTCGGCCTTGGCGATGGCCTGTTCAGTCAGCTCGATGGCCGCCTCGCGCTCGCCGATGGCGCGCTCCTCCTCACCGAACTTGTCGGCTTCCTCGGCGATCTTGGCGTGGCAGAAGCCGAGATTGAGCAGATAATAGGCTTCGGCGGCGAGATTGGCGTGGTCGGCGGCGACCGAGACGGCGCGCTCGATAAGGTCCATGCCCATGTCGATTTCGCGGCAGACGGTCAGCACGATGCCCTTGGCATTGAGCGCGAAGGCCAGGACAGCGGAATCCTCATCGGCCTCGGCCAGCGCAACGGCTTCCTCGGCGAGATCGAAGGCTTCGTCGCTGAAGCCGAGATCGAGAAAGAGGATGGCCTCCACGGCCAAGGCGCGGGCCAGCTCGACCTTGTTGTCCTGACGGCGGCGGAGCCAGCGGGCGCCCATGGCGCATTCCAGGCCCTGCTCGATGAGGCCCAGCTTGTAGCAGCACCAGGCCATTTCGCAGAGGCAGGCGGCCATGACTTCGCCGTCGTCGCCGGCTTCGGCCTGGGCATAGACGGCGCGGAACTCCACCATGGCCTCGTCGCAGAGCCCGGCGCGCAACAGATGCGTTCCCCGCGTAAACCCATCAACTACGGCAGCAGTCAGTTCTGACACTGGGCGTTTCCCCGGCGCATCGAATGAGTTCCAGCATAACCGGATTCCGTCGCCAGAACACTAACATCCCGCAAATCCTGCAGGCGGGACCGATGGTTAGCAGTCGAACGGATTCGTCCCGATGCAATCGATACCGCCGGCCGATCATTCGGCCGGGAACAGTTTCCAGCGGCGGGGGCGGAAGGAGAGTCGGGTCTTTTCGCCGGCGGGATGGTCGAAGGGCAGATCGACCTCGACGAGATGGCCGGCGCCGCCGATTTCGAGCTCGACACGGCGGGTGCCGCCAACGCGGCGCGCGGTATTGACGACGCCGGCCAGCGAGGCATCGGCCTCGATGAGATCGACATCATGCGGGCGGAAGAACAGGCGGGCATTGCCCGGACTGGCATCGCCGGCGGGCAGGCCGATGGCGCGGCCGCCGACCCAAAGTTCGTTGTTTTCAACGACGACCGGGAGCGTGCTGGATTCGCCGATGAAGCCGAAGACGAAGGGGGATGTGGGGTGATCGTAGACGGTGTCGGGGGTGCCGACCTGCTCGATCCGGCCCTGGCTCATGACGCAGAGGCGATCGGAGAGTTCGAGGGCTTCTTCCTGGTCATGGGTGACGAAGACGGTGGTGTGGCCGGTGCGGTCGTGGATTTCGCGGAGCCATTTGCGGAGTTCGCGGCGAACCTGGGCGTCGAGGGCGCCGAAGGGTTCGTCGAGCAGCAGCACGGCCGGCTCGATGGCGAGGGCGCGGGCCAAAGCGACGCGCTGGCGCTGGCCACCGGAAAGCTGGTTGGGATAGCGCTTTTCGAGGCCGGAGAGCTGGACGAGATCGAGCAGTTCCATGGCGCGGCGGCGGATTTCACCTGCGGGCGGGCGGGTGGAGCGCGGGCGCACCTTGAGGCCGAAGGAGATGTTTTCGAGGATCGTCATATGGCGAAACAGGGCATAGTGCTGGAACACGAAGCCGATATTGCGCTCCTGCACGCTCTTTTCCGACGCATCGACATCGCCGAAGAAGATCTTGCCCTGGGTGGGCATTTCGAGGCCGGCAATGAGGCGCAGCAGAGTGGTCTTGCCCGAGCCCGAGGGACCGAGCAATGCGATCAGCTCGCCCGAATGAATATCGAGCGACACATCGTGCAGCGCCGGAAACCGGTCGAATTCCTTGCGCACGTTCTGAACGCGAACTTCCATAGACACCTAATCCCGTAATTAGTGACCGCCGGCCGCGATTTCGTCGCCGAAACGCCATTCCAGAGCCGTCTTGAGTACCAGCGTGACCAGCGCGAGCAAGGCCAGCAGCGACGCCAGGGCGAAGGCCGCCGCAGCATTATATTCATTGTAGAGCATTTCCACCTGCAAGGGCATGGTGGTGGTCTGGCCGCGGATCTTGCCCGAGACCACGGCGACAGCGCCGAATTCGCCCATGGCGCGGGCATTGCAGAGCAGCACGCCATAGAGCAGACCCCATTTGATATTGGGCAGGGTGACGCGGAAGAAGGTCTGCCAGCCATTGGCGCCGAGCGAGAGCGCCGCTTCCTCGTCGCCGGTGCCCTGATCCTGCATCAGGGGGATGAGTTCCCGGGCGACGAAGGGGAAGGTGACGAAAATGGTGGCGAGCACGATGCCCGGCAAGGCGAAGAGCACTTCGATGCCGTAGCTCTTGAGGAAGGGGCCGAGGAAGCTCCCTGCCCCGAACAGCAGCACATAGACCAGGCCGGAAATCACCGGGGAAACCGAGAATGGCAGGTCGATCAGGGTGATGAGGAATGCCTTGCCCTTGAATTCGAACTTGGCAATGGCCCAGGAGGCGGCGAGGCCGAAGACGACATTGAGCGGCACGGCAATGGCGGCAACCAGCAAGGTGAGGCGGATGGCGGCCTGCGCATCCTTTTCGCCGAGTGCCGCGAAGAAGGCGCCGACGCCCTTGACGAAGGCTTCGTGGAAGACCGCGTAGAGCGGCAGCAGCAGGATAACCGCCATGAAGGCCAGGGCAATGCCAATTAACGTCCACTGAACGAGGGGACTTTCGCTGGTGGGCGAGACGCGGCGGTGCAGGCGGGCGCGCAGTTTAGTTGCCATAGCCATACCTCCGGCGCGACCAGGCCTGGATCAGGTTGATGACGAAGAGCAGCGCGAAGGACAGCAGCAGCATGACCGTGGCGATGACGGTGGCGCCGACATAGTTGAATTCCTGCAGGCGGATATAGATCAACAACGGGGCAATTTCGGAGACGAAGGGGATATTGCCGGCGATGAAGATAATGGAGCCGTATTCGCCGACGCCGCGGGCGAAAGCCAGAGCGAAGCCGGTGAGAATGGCGGGCATGAGGCTGGGCAGGATGATGCGGATGACGGTCTGGAAGCGGCTGGCGCCGAGGGTGGCGCTGGCTTCCTCGACCTCATGGCTCACCTCTTCGAGGATGGGCTGGATGGTGCGGACGACGAAAGGCAGGCCGATGAAAATCATGGCGATGACGATGCCGGCCGGGGTGTAGGCGATGCGCCAGCCGAGCGGCGCGAACAGGGCGCCGATCGTGCCATTGGGGGCGTAGATAGCGGTCAGCGCAATGCCGGCGACGGCGGTGGGCAGGGCAAAAGGCAGGTCGATGATGGCATCGAAGATGCGGCGGCCGGGGAAGCGGTAGCGCACCAGGACCCAGGCGATCAGCGTGCCAAAGACGACATTGACGCCAGCAGCGATGAGCGCGGTGACGAAGCTGACGCGGAGCGAGCCGAGCACGCGCGGATCGGTGGCGGCTTTCCAGAAGCCCTCGGGGCCGAGACCAGCGGAGCGGATGGCCAGCGCGAGCAGCGGGATGAGGATGATCAGCGAGAAATAGGTCAGCGTGAAACCGAGCGTCAGCCCGAAGCCCGGGATGACACTGGGTTGGCGAAAACTCCAGCCCCGACGTGGCGCAAGCGAAACGGCGGCGCTCAAGCGGCGGCCCTGGATGCGGCAGATTCGGCGCAGTACATGTCGACCTCTCAACCCGGTTCGGCGACAATAACTCTATCGTCCCAGTCGAGTTTCTCAAGGTTCAGCAATGGCGTTTGGTTAAATGTGGAGAGAAAAAATTTCCAGAATGGCGGGGCTGGGAAGATTTCGGCGGGGTTTGAGGCGGCGGATTGGGGGATGGGGAGAATAATGGTGCGTGGGCGCAGCCAGAGGTTCCGCAAAGGTTTCGTTCGTGGAACCCTCGACACCCCCTCCCTAGCTTTGCCAAGGCCCTACGGGCCAGGCGCCGCTACCCTCCCCTCAAGGGGGAGGGTGGGCAGGAGCCGATAGAAAGAAATCGCGCCTTCAACTAGCGCGGCGGGGTCCAGAGCGGGGTTTCGCGCTGGAGGGGGGCCATGGCGGTGATGTCTTCGCCGCGGCGCATGGCGATGTTCATGCGGAAGGAATTGCCGATGCGCTCGGAACGCTCGACGAAGAGCGCAGCGATATCGGGCGGGCAGAGGCTTTCCACGGTGCGGCGGAACAAAGCCAGCCAGCGCATGAAATGGGGGTCGGCCAATTCGGGAATAGCCATGTGCTTGGGCATGGGCCGGCCGCCGTAGCGGCCAGTGCCTAATAGCATGGAGCTCCAGAAATCGGCGATGAGATCGAGATGATGCGGCCAGGCTTCGGGGGCGATGATGCGATTGAAGATGGGGCCGATCAGGGGATCGCGGCGCACATCGGCGTAGAAGCTGTCGACCACCGCGCGGATCATGGCTTCGTCGAGGCCTTCGGGGGTTTCCCAGCCGACGCGCTGGTGGCGGGTGCCGACAGGTGGGCGCGGATTGGAGTCGCTCATGCGTCAGCCTCGCGGATGGCGTAGCTGCAGCGGCGGCCGCCATTGACGATATGTTCGTTGCGGACGATTTCGGCGCCGGGGCCAAGTACGGCGCGGAAAACGTCGAGCTCGGCGCGGCAGAAGCCTTGGCAGGCGGTGGCGGCGGCGCAGATGGGGCAGTGATTTTCGATGAGAACAAGGGAACCGTCGGGCTCCTCGCGCCAATCGGCCATATAGCCTTCGGCGGAGCGCAGATCGGCCAGGGCGGCGACCTTGTCGCGCAGGGTAGTGCGGTCGGCCAGTTCGGTCTCGTAGGCGGCGCGGGTTTCGGCCTCGCGGATGGAAATCAGGGTATCGAGCGCCTCTTCGCCCAGCGAGCCCTTGATGATGCCGAGCAGTTGCACTGTCAGCGCGGCATGGGTGTCGGGAAAGCGCGACTGGGCAGCGGGCGTGAGGCTCCAGCTCTGGGTGGGGCGCCCTACCCCCTTGGCTTCGCTGGTGGCGACGACGAGGCCGTCCTCGGCGAGACGGGCGAGCTGCTGGCGGGCGGCTTCGCCTGTGGTGCCGAGCCTGGTGCCGAGGGCGGAAGCCGACAGCGCGCCATGCATCTTGAGCGCCATCAGCACCCGCTCGGCCGCGCTGCGCGGCGACCAGCTCACGCTTTCGGTGGTTGCGTCGCGTGGGGCAACATTTTCCAAGTTGTGGCTTGACATATTGGCGCCAGCGGTTTTCAAAGTCATCACTTGGAATAAACGGCGACGCGGCGGAATGCAAGCGCCGGAGTTGTCGCATCCCCGATCCAGCGAAAGGAACCCGAAATGGCTTTTGAACTTCCCGCCCTGCCCTATGCCCATGCTGCCCTGGCCGAGCGCGGCATGAGCCAGGAAACGCTGGAGCTGCATCACGACAAGCATCACCAGGCCTATGTGACCGCGCTCAACGGATTCGTGGAGAAAAATGCCGACCTGGCCGGCAAGTCGCTGGAAGAGATCATTGCCTTTGCCAATGGCAAGGCGGACCTGGCGCCGGTGTTCAACAATGCCGGGCAGCACTGGAACCACATCCATTTCTGGAATGCGCTGTCGCCCAAGGGCGGCGCCCTGCCGGGCAAGCTGGAAAGCAAGATCGCTGATGATTTCGGCTCGGTGGATGCGTTCAAGGATGCGTTCAAGACCGCCGCGACGACGCAGTTCGGTTCGGGCTGGGCCTGGCTGGTGCTGGGGACGGATGGCAAGCTCAAGGTGACCAAGACGGCCAATGGGTCCAATCCGCTGGCGACGGGCGAAGGCAAGCCGCTGCTGGGGCTCGATGTGTGGGAGCACAGCTATTATGTCGATTTCCGCAATCGGCGGCCGGATTATGTGAGCAACTTCCTCGACAAGCTGGCGAATTATGAATTCGCGGAAGCGAACCTGGGCTAGGTGTCCCGGCGGCCGCTCCCAAATCTCAAGATGGACCCCGGCTCAAGGCCGGGGTGACATCGTGGGTGGGATGGGTCGGTCAAAACAGAGGTTCCCGCTTTCGCGGGGACGACCCGTTGGGTAGAACAAACGCACGTCGAGAAGAATCGTGAATATAGTTATGGCCGATTTCGACCTGCCCGACGCCATGCGCCTGCGTCCGCCCCGGCAACCGGTGGTGGGCAATGCCGAATTCCGAGCCGCCATGTCCGGTATGGCGACAACAGTGAGCGTGGTGACGGCGCGACGCGGCGACGAGCGGATCGGGCGGACGGTGACGTCCATGCTGTCGCTGTCGATGAACCCGCCGACCGTGCTGATTTCCATCGACATCATGAGCCGGCTGGCCGACCTGATCGCCAAGACCGGGGGCTTTTCGCTGGCGCTGCTGGCGGATGACCAGGCCGCGGTGGCCGATGCCTTTGCCGGGCGGGTGGAGCCGGAAGAGCGGTTCAATGCCGGGCAATGGAGCCAGTGGCCGTCCGGGCATCCGATGTTGCTGGGAGCGGTGACGGCGCTCGATTGCGATGTGATCGGCTCGATCGAGACGGGCACCCATGTGCTGTTTGCCGGCGCCATCATCGAGACGGAGACGACGGCCAGCCGCTCGCCGCTGCTGTGGCAGCGGCACGATTATCGCGGGCTAACCGGGCTCGACTGACGGGCGCGAAGCTGCCAAGCTCACACAATCGATTGCGTCGCGCCGGCAACTCCCTGCCGGCTTTGACGTTTCCTCCGTCGAGGGAGGCCCTTATGCCCCGGTTCTATTTTCACTATCGCACCGATGACGAACTGATCCGCGACACTGACGGCAGCGAGCTGCCGGACCTGGAAGCGGCCGAGCACAATGCGGCGGCCCTGGCCAAGGCCATTGTCGAGCGCGCGGCGAGCACGGGCGGCGATACGCGGATACCGCGGTCGATCGAGATCACCGACGCAGCGGGGGAAGAGCTGCTGTATCTGGTGTTCTGGGCGGGGCCGAAGGTGGGCAGTGACGGGGAGGAAATTCCCGAGATGCCGCCGACGACGGTGCACTAGCCTCACGCGTGTCGGACTCGTGGAGAGAACCCCTCACCCGTAATTTCTTCTGGACGAAGAAATTACACCCTCTCCCGCAAGGGGCGAGGGGTGGCTCCACTCGTGATTGCTCACTCCCAGTTCAAACAAAAACGCCGGCCTCGAGGGCCGGCGTTGATGTCTGGCGCTTACTGTGGGGTGCCGGTGTAGATCTGGTCGAAGATGCCGCCGTCGCCGAAGAAGTGGGGTTGGGCTTCGCGCCAGCCACCGAAATCCTCGATGGTCACGAGGTTGACCTCGCCGAAGCGGGCGATGTCATCAGGGTTGGCCAATTCGGGCTTGAAGGGGCGGTAGTAGTTGGCGGCGGCGATGGCCTGGCCTTCGGGGGAATAGAGATATTCGAGATAGGCCTGGGCCAGGTCGGTATTGCCCTTTTTCTCGGCATTACCTGTCACCAGGGCGACCGGGGGTTCGGCCAGGATCGAGATCGAGGGCGTCACGATGTCGAAGGCGTCGGGGCCGAGTTCGTTGAGCGCCAGATAGGCCTCGTTTTCCCAGGCGAGCAGGACATCGCCGATGCCGCGCTGGACGAAAGTGGTGGTGGAGCCGCGGGCGCCGGTATCGAGCACGGGGACGTGCTTATAGAGCTCGGTGACGAAGGCCTGGGCGGTTTCGTCGGAGCCGCCGGGCTGCGCCTTGGCCCAGGCCCAGGCGGCAAGCAGGTTCCAGCGGGCGCCGCCCGAGGTCTTGGGATTGGGCGTGATGACTTCGACGCCGTCCTGGATCAGATCGCCCCAATCGGCGAGACCCTTGGGATTGCCCTTGCGGACCAGGAAGACGATGGTCGAGGTATAGGGGGCGTTGTTGTTTTCGAGCGTGCCGCGCCAATCGGCCGGGATCAGGTTGGGCGCCTCGTCGGAAATGGCGTTGATGTCGGATTCCAGCGCCAGGGTGACCACATCGGCTTCCAGACCATCGATGACGGTGCGGGCCTGGGCGCCGGAGCCGCCATGGGTCACCTGAACGGCGACCGTTTCGCCGGTGGTTTCCTGCCAGTGGGCGACAAAGGCCTCGTTGAACTGCTGATAGAGCTCGCGGGTGGGATCGTAGCTGACATTGATCAGCGTGCGGTCCTGACCATGCGCCGTCACCGCGAAACCAAACGTCAGGGACGCGGCGAGGGCAGCATAGGCAATAAATTTCGGTGCGTTCTTCATCTCTGTCTCCGCTGAGATCGAATGAGTAAAAGACTACCAGACGAGTAGTGTATCGCAAGGCGAGCACTCGCGCCAATCGCGGCGCGGAGAAAACATTTTGCTGCATTCGTAACAGGATCGAGAAAAGGACCATCGTGAGGGGTCCGATACGCATTATTGCGCAAATTCATTCCAGAGTATGACCGAAGCGCTAATTTTATGGCCGATGTCACCGAGGCATCGCGGAGCGTCACTATTGTGCGAAGGGATGGCAGACAGGGGCAGGCAGGCTGCTAGAGTGGTCAGGCGAGTTGGGGAGTCGATGAATGGATATGGGTCAATCGAACCGTCCGGCACTGCTGGACCGGGCTGCGGCATTGGCTGATGGTGATGCGGGCTTTGCCCGGTTCTTCAAGGCGGCCATCCTGGCCACCGACAGCGAAGACCTGGGGCGCCAGAAGCCGGAGCAGTTTGAGGCCGCGTTGCGGCATTCCTATGCGCAATTGCTGGCCTATTCGGGCGACAACAGCCGGCTGACGGCTACGCTGCCGCAGAAATCTGGCGATCCGCTGGTGCTCGATATCATTTCGCCGGACATGCCCTTCATCGTGGACAGCGCGCTGGCGGCTTTGCGGACGGCGGGCGGCACGGTGCGCATGTTCACCCACCCGGTGGTGCGCATGGAAGGCGGCGCGGTGAGCGAGGCCAGCGGGCAGGCGCTGAGCGTGCTGCATATCCACAGCGATCCGGTGGCCGATGTGGATGCGCTGACCGCGGAAATCGAGGCCACGATGGCCGAGGTGACGCAGGCGGTGCGCGACTGGCAGCCGATGCTGGACCGGCTGCGGCAGGCCATTGGCGCGCTGGAGCGGAGCCCGGCTTCGGGCAAGGACGAGCCGCTGCGCTTTCTCGACTGGCTGATCGAGCACAATTTCACCTTCCTGGGCATGCGCGAATACCGGCTTGCTGGCGACGGGCTGGAGCCGGTTGATGGCAGCGGGCTGGGCATATTGCGCGACCCGGATATGCGGGTGCTGCGCAGCGGGCCCAATTTCGTGGAAACGACGCCGCAGCACAGCGCCTTCATGGGCTCGGACGAGCCGCTGTTGGTCACCAAGGCCAATGTGCGGGCGCGGGTGCATCGGCGCGCGCATATGGATTATGTGGGCATCAAGCTGTTTGGCGAGGGCGGCAAGGCGCTGGGCGAATTGCGCATTGTGGGCCTGTTCACGGCGCAGGCGCAGGCGACGCCGCATACCGAAGTGCCTGTTATCCGCCGCAAGATTGCCGAGGTGATGCGCAAATCGGGCGTGGACCCGCTGGGGCATGATGGACGGGCGCTGCTGAGCGCGCTGGATTCCTATCCGCGGGACGAATTGTTCCAGATCGGCAGCGAACAATTGTTCGAATTTGCCGGGGCGATTGCCGGGCTCTATGACCGGCCGCGGGTGCGGGTGCTGCCGCGTATCGACCGGTTCGACAATTTCGTCTCGATCCTCGTCTATGTGCCGCGCGACCGTTATGACGGGGAAGCGCGGGCGCGCATTACGCGCTACCTAGCGCAGGCCTATGACGGGCGAGTTTCGGCGTTTTATCCGCATTTCCCCGAGGGGGAGCTGGTGCGGCTGCATGTGATCATCGGCCGGGTTTCCGGGCCGACGCCGCAGCCAAGCCGCGGGGAACTGGAAGCGCGCGTGGATGCGCTGACCAGCAATTTCGGCGACATGCTGCTGGCGACGGCGGACGACCCGGCTTCGATCAGTGACTATCGCGGGGCGTTTTCGGCGGCGTATCAATCGCGCAATACGGCGGCTGACGCGCATGAGGATATTGCCGTGTTGCGCGGGCTGGGCGATGGCGCGGGCGTGGCCATACGCCTGCGGGAGCGCAAGGGGGCCGATGGCGCGCTGGGGCTCAAATTCTACCACCGGGAAAGCGCCATTCCGCTGAGCGACCGCGTGCCGATGCTGGAGGCGTTCGGGTTCCGGGTGATCGACGAGCGGACCTATACGGTGGTGCCGCGCGACGGGGTGGAGCGATATCTTCACGACATGGTGCTGGCGCCGGCCGATGGCGGCGCGTTCGATACTGCGGCGCGGGGCGATGCCGTCGAGGCGGGGCTGCTGGCGGTGTGGGACGGGCTGGCCGAGAGCGACCAGCTCAATACGCTGGTGAGCCGGACCGCGCTGGGCTGGACCGATGCGGCTTTGCTGCGGGCGCTGGCGCGCTATCTGCGGCAGGTGGGGATATCCTATTCGCAGCGCTATATCGCGGCCGTGCTGGTGAAGCAGGCCGAGGCGGCGGCGGCGCTGGTGGCCTTGTTCAACGCGCTGCATGACCCCGATGAAGCCGACCGCGAAGCGGCGGCGGACGCGGCGCGCGGCCGGATTGCGGCGGCGCTGGACGCCATGGCCTCGCTGGATGAAGACACGATCGTGCGCCGGTTCCAGAACCTGGTGGAAGCCTCAGTGCGGACCAATGCGTTCCAGCGGGATGCGGATGGCGGGCGGATGCCGGCGCTGGCCATCAAGTTCGACAGCGCCAAGGTGGACGGCATGGCCGCGCCGCGGCCCTATCGGGAAATCTCGGTCTATTCGCCGCGCGTGGAGGGCGTGCATCTGCGGTTCGGCGCCATTGCGCGCGGCGGCATCCGCTGGTCGGACCGGCCGGAGGATTTCCGCACCGAAGTGCTGGGGCTGGTCAAGGCGCAGCAGGTGAAGAATGCCGTGATCGTGCCCGTGGGCGCCAAGGGTGGTTTTGCGCCCAAAAGGCTGGTGCCGGGCATGGCGCGCGAGGCGTTCCAGGCGGAAGGCACGGCGGCCTATACGATCTTCATCGGGGCATTGCTCGACGTGACCGACAACCTGGTCAATGGCGAAGTGGTGCCGCCGCGGGACGTGGTGCGGCGTGACGGGGATGACCCCTATCTGGTGGTAGCCGCGGACAAGGGCACGGCGAGCTTTTCGGACACGGCCAACGGGATTGCCACATCGCGTGGCTTCTGGCTGGGCGACGCCTTCGCCTCCGGCGGCTCGGCCGGCTATGACCACAAGGAAATGGGCATTACGGCGCGGGGCGGCTGGGAAACGGTGAAGCGGCATTTCCGCGAAATGGATCGCGATATCCAGCGCCAGCCGTTTACGGCGGTCGGCGTGGGCGACATGAGCGGCGACGTGTTCGGCAATGGCATGATGCTGTCGCCGCAGACGCGGCTGGTGGCGGCGTTCGATCACCGCGACATCTTCATTGATCCCAATCCCGACGCGGCGGTGAGCATGGCCGAGAGGCAGCGGCTGTTCGCCCTGCCCCGCTCGAGCTGGCAGGACTATGACAAGGGGCTGATCTCTGCCGGTGGCGGAGTGTTTTCGCGCTCGCTCAAATCGATCCCGTTGAGCACGGAAATGCAGGCGGCTCTGGGGCTGAGCGTGGCGCATGCGACGCCGGGCGAGGTGATGACCGCCATTCTCAAGGCGGAGGTGGACCTGCTGTGGTTCGGCGGCATCGGGACCTATATCCGCGCGAGCCTCGAGACCAATGCCGAGGTGGGCGACCGGGCCAATGATGCGATCCGCATTACCGGCAGCGATGTGCGGGCCAAGGTGGTGGGGGAAGGCGCCAATCTGGGCGTGACGCAGCGCGGGCGCGTGGAATATGCGCTGAAGGGCGGGCGGATCAATACCGACGCCATCGACAATTCAGCGGGCGTGAATTCGAGCGATCTCGAGGTCAATATCAAGATCGCGCTGGCGCCCAAGCTGGCTGATGGCTCGCTGGCGATCGAAAAGCGGAATGCGTTCCTCGAAACGATGACCGACGAGGTGGCGGCGCTCTGCCTGCGCAACAACTACTTGCAGGGGCTGGCGCTGTCGCTGGCCGAGCGGAGCGGGCTGGGCGAATTGCCCGACCACCGCGAGTTGATCGAACGGCTGGAAGAGCGCGGGCTGCTGGACCGGGCGGTGGAATTCTTGCCCAGTGACGCCGTGCTGGATGCGCGGGCCAATGGGGGCAAGGCGCTGATGCGGCCGGAGCTGGCTGTGATCCTGGCCTATGCCAAGCTGACGCTTTATGCCGACCTGCTTGAGGGCAAATCGATCGACGATGCGTATCTGGCGGGCGAGCTTTACCGCTATTTCCCCGAAACGCTGCATACGGCTTATCCGGAAGCGGTGGCGGGGCACCGGCTGAAGCGTGAGGTGATCGCCACGGTGCTGGCCAATGCGATGATCAATCGCGGCGGGCCGGCCTTTGTGACTGAACTCACGGCGGCGACCAGCGCCAGCCCGGGCGAAGTGGCCCTGGCCTATGCGGCGACGCGCGATGCCTATGGGCTGGGCGAATTGCACGCTGCGGTGGACCGGCTGGATGGCGCGGTGGGCGGGGCGGTTCAACTGGAGCTTTATGCCGAGGTGATGGCGCTGCTGCGGCAGGAAACGCTGTGGTTCCTGCGCAATGCCGACGTGACGCAGGGGCTGACCGGACTGGTGGAGCGGCATGCCGCGGGCGTTTCGGCGCTGCGGGTGATGCTGAACAGCACCCTGCCCGCTTCGCTGGCCGAGGGCATTGCCATGCGCGTGGTGGAACTGGCCGAACAAGGCGTGCCTGAAGCGCTGGCGCGGCGGATCGCCGAATTGCCGGTGCTGAGCTATGCCAGCGATATCGTGCTGGTCAGCGAGCGGTCGGGCGTTTCGGTGGCCGATGGGGCGGCGGCCTTCTTCGGGGTGTTCGCCGCGTTCGAACTGTGGCCGGTGATCGAGCAGGGTCGCGAAATCCTGCTCAGCGACCGGTTCGACCGCATGGCGCTGGACCGGGCGCTGGCCAATCTGATGCGGGCGCAGCGCGACCTGACGGCCGATGTGCTCAAGAGCGAAGGCGGGCTGGACGGATGGACGGCACGGCCGGGCATTGCGCGGACGGCGGCGGCGGTGGCGGAGCTGACGCAGGGCGAGTTGACGGTGTCGCGGCTGAGCGTGGCAGCGGGGTTGCTGGCGGATCTGGCGCAGGAGGTTTGAGGGGCATAGGGGCACGCCCTCGTGGTTCGAGGCTCGCGAAGGGCTCGCACCTCACCATGAGGACTACTGAGCACTCGGTGTATCAACAGCCCTCATGGTGAGGCGGGAGCGTAGCGACCCTCGAACCACGAGGGCGTGGCACCATGCCAAAGTCGGCCTTGTCTTGCCGCCTCGTATGGGGAGAGTGGAACATCCCTCCCCTGCACCGAGAGCGCCCATGACCACGACCCTCGCCCAATGGCTTGCTGCACAGCCTGTCGACCAAAAGCTTGCCTCGGTGGTCGCCACCATGGCTGATGCGAGCGCTGAGATTGCAGCTGTGTTGCGGCTCGCGCCGATTGCGGGGCAGACGGGGCTGGCGGGGGCGACCAATGTGCAGGGGGAGGCGCAGAAGGCGCTTGATGTGATCTCAAACGACATTGTTTTGAATCACATAAGGCAGAATCCCGAGATTTCGATTCTGGTGTCGGAAGAGCTGGATGAAGCGGTTCACATCGAGAATCAGGGCGGGTTCATGGTGGCGACGGACCCGTTGGACGGCTCTTCAAATCTCGACGTAAACGTCACGGTGGGCACGATTTTTTCGGTGCTGGATGCGCGCAAGGGCCTGTTGCAGAAGGGCAGCGCGCAATTGGCGGCGGGCTATGCGGCCTATGGGCCGGCGACGAGCCTGGTGCTGACTTTCGGGGCTTCGACAGCGGTGTTCACGCTGGATGGCAGCGGCACGTTCGTCTTGACGGTGGAGCGGGTGACGGTGGCGCCGGCTTCGGGGGAATATGCGATCAATACGGCGCGGGAGCGGTTCTGGGACGCGGCGACGCGGGGCTATGTGGCCGAGAATGTTGCGGGGGAAACCGGGCCGGCGGGCAAGCGCTACAATATGCGCTGGGTCGGTTCGATGGTGGCGGATATCCATCGGATTTTGATGCGGGGCGGGATTTTCATGTATCCGCTCGACAGCGAGACGGTGAGCAAGGGCGGGCGGTTGCGGCTGCTGTATGAAGCCAATCCGATGGCGCTGCTGGTGGAAGCGGCGGGTGGGAAATCGACGACCGGGCAGGAGAAGATACTCGAGCTGATGCCCACGGGGATACATCAGCGGGTGCCGGTGATTTTGGGGTCGGCGGAAGAGGTTGAGCGAGTGGAGGGTTGGTACGCGCGGGGGTAGCCACGACCTCGTGGTTCGACAGGCTCACCATGAGGTCTACTGCAAGGCTCGCGCAGAATTGCAACGTTGCTAAACCCTCGCTATAGCTCGACTTATGAGGAGCCGGTGCGTGACATTGCCGGCCGGGAGTTATCATGACCGACGCCAAGCTGACGCTGCCCAAGACCAATTCGAGCCCGTGGCCGAACCGGCCGTTTCATCGGCAGTATCTGATGCGGCAGGCCAATAACCTGTTCGATTTCTTCGAAGCGCCGTCGATGAATCCCAAGGGCGGGTTTTTCGAGCTGGATGATGACGGCAATCCGCTCGATGCCGACAATGCCACGAGGCAAATCCATGTCACCACGCGCATGGTGCATTGCGCGGTGCTGGGCAGCCTGATCGGACGGCCGGGATCGGACGAAATCGTCGATCATGGTATGCGCTATATCTGGGACAGGCATCGCGATCCGCGCCGGGGCGGCTATGTGTGGAGCCTCGACGATGCCGGGGTGACCAATGGGGCCAAGCAGGCCTATGGCCATGCCTTCGTGCTGCTGGCAGCATCGAGCGCGAGCCTGGTGGGGCATCCGCTGGCCAAGGAGATGCTGGCCGATGTGACCGAGGTGATCAATACGCGGTTCTGGGAAGAGAAAAGCGGCTCGGTGCGCGACGAATATAATCACGACTGGTCCCAGCTCCTGCCCTATCGCGGGCAGAATGCGAATATGCATATGACCGAGGCGCTGATGGCGGCCTTCGAGGCCACGGGCAACCGAGACTACCTCACCAAGGCCGAGCGGATCGCCGAGCTGATCATCCTCAAGCATGCCGTGCCGCTGGGGCATCGGGTGGCCGAGCATTTCGACGAGAACTGGGTGCTCGACAGGAATTACGAGGGCAATGAAATGTTCCGCCCTTCCGGCACGACGCCGGGGCATTGGCTGGAATGGGCGCGGCTGCTGTATCAGTTGTGGGTCTTGGGTGAGAAGCGGCTGAGCTGGATGACGGGCGCGGCGCGCGCCCTGTTCCACCAGTCGATCGAGCTGGGCTGGGACAGCGTGCATGGCGGATTTTTCTATACGCTGGACTGGGACAACAAGCCGATCATGCGGGAAAAGCTGTGGTGGCCGGTGAGCGAGGCCATCGGGGCGGCCGCCTATATCTCGGCCTTCGACAATGAGGACTATTTCCAGGCCTGGTATCGCAAGCTCTGGGACTATGCCGAGAACCATGTGATCGACCACCAGCGCGGCGGCTGGCTCAGCGAACTCAAGGAAGACCTGACACCGACCTCGCGCCTGTTCGTGGGCAAGCCGGATATCTATCACGCGCTGCAGGCCTGCCTGATCCCGCTCTATCCGACGACGGGAAGCCTGACGAAGGGAATTATCGAGGCGGACCATACGGCCAAGCATTTGGTGTGAGGCGGGGACATGGGGCGAGGGAAACTCCGCTCTTGGGACGAATACCGAGCTCCCTTCTCCCCTCGTGGGAGAAGGTGCCCGAAGGGCGGATGAGGGGGCGCTGAGCGCTCCGCTAGCATCGAAGCATGGGATGACGCAGCCCCCTCACCCGGAAATCCGCTGGACGCGGATTTCCACCCTCTCCCACAAGGGGAGAGGGGTAGGCCGGCCTCATCCGTCCCAAGGTGGGGTGGCGGGTTGCCAGTGCGGCAGTGTGCGCGTAGAGCAGCGACAGTTGAGGGAGCTTGCTTATGTCACGATCCAATCGCCTGCCTGCCGAATTGCCGCGCCTGTTGGTGGAGCGTGCGGTGGCTGCTGCGCTGGAGGAGGATCTGGGGCTGGCGGGGGATTTGACCAGCCAGGCGACGCTGGCGCCCGAGGCTCGGGCGACGGCCAGCCTTTCGGCGCGGGAGCCGGGGGTGATCGCGGGGCTGGACCTGGCGGCGGCGGCGTTTCGGCTGGTGGGCGATGGCGTGAGCTTTACGCCTGAAGTGGCTGACGGCGACAAGGTGGCGGCGGGCGATGTAGTGGCTGTGGTGACCGGCCCTGCCCGGCTGGTGATGTCGGCAGAACGTGTGGCGCTGAACTTTCTCAACCATCTGAGCGGCATTGCCACGCTGACGCGGGACTATGCCGATGCGGTGGCGGGGACCGGGGCGCAGATCTGCGATACGCGCAAGACGACGCCGGGGCTGCGGGCGTTCCAGAAATATGCGGTGCGCTGTGGCGGCGGGGCCAATCACCGCTATGCGCTGGATGATGCCATTCTCATCAAGGACAACCATATCGCGGTGGCCGGGAGCGTGACGGCGGCCTATCAGGCGGCCGAGGCATTTGCCGGGCATCTGGTGGCCATCGAGATCGAAGTGACCACGCTGGCGGAGCTGGAAGAGGCGCTGGCGGCGGGGGCGCGCGTGGTGCTGCTCGACAATATGGACAATGAAACGCTGCGGCAGGCCGTGGCCGTCAATGCCGGGCGGGCGAAGCTGGAAGCCTCGGGCGGGGTGAAGCTGGACCGGGTGCGGTCGATCGGCGAAACGGGCGTGGACTACATTTCCACCAGCCAGATCACCATGGCGGCCACGCCGCTCGACCTGGGACTCGACGTGGTGGTGGAGCGCTGACATGGCCCCTGTCGGGCAGGCGCCGACTGATGCGGCACTGACCGCACTGGTGCTGGATGCGGCCATGGCCGCGGCGCGGGTGATCCTCGATGTCTATGCGCGCCCCATCGCGGCAGTGGCCAAGACGGATGGCTCGCCGGTGACAGAGGCCGACCGGGCGGCGGAAGCCGTTATCCTCGATATGCTGCTGCCGACGAGCATTCCGGTGCTGGGCGAGGAAAGCGTGGCGGCCGGGATTATTCCTGAGCTGGGGCAGCGCTATTTCGTGGTCGATCCGCTGGACGGGACCAAGGAATTCATCAAGCGCAATGGCGAATTCACGGTGAATATCGCGCTGGTGGAACAAGGCGTGCCAGTGCTCGGCGTGGTGCTGGCGCCGGTGAGCGGGGAAACCTTTATCGGCGATGCCTCGGGGGCGTGGTTCTGCAATACGACTGATGGGGCCGCATCGGAAAAGCAGTCGATTTCCGTGGCTTCGCGGGAGCGGCTGCGCATCGTGGCGAGCCGGTCGCATGGACACGCGGCGCTGGCGGCTCTGTGCGAGACGCTGGATGTGGAGGCCGATGTATCGGTCGGCTCATCGCTGAAATTCTGCCTGCTAGCGCGCGGCGATGCCCAGCTCTACCCGCGCTTCACCCCGACGTCGGAATGGGACACGGCGGCAGGACAGGCGGTGCTGGAAGCGGCGGGTGGCGTGGTGATCACGCTGGATGGGCAGCGCATGCGCTACGGCAAGGGAGACCTGGCTTTCCTCAACCCGTATTTCGTGGCGGCTGCCAGCAATGCGCTGGCGCAGCGCGCGGCGGTGGAAATGGCCCGATTGC
This sequence comes from Devosia ginsengisoli, assembly GCF_007859655.1. Lineage (NCBI taxonomy): Bacteria > Pseudomonadati > Pseudomonadota > Alphaproteobacteria > Hyphomicrobiales > Devosiaceae > Devosia > Devosia ginsengisoli. The sequence goes on along the minus strand of NZ_CP042304.1, from coordinate 489,977 downwards.
TGGGTTAAATCGCCAGCCATGCAACCTGATCTTAACTGGTCTACCCAATCTGTTGGGTCACAGAACTTGCGCGATTCACGCCGAACCTATACAGGACCGGCATATATCGGCCCGGCATATGGCCCGGCGGAGTCAGCGCATGAATGTCAGAACCCTTTGTCTATCGATCCTCTACGAGGGCGAAGCGACCGGATATGAAATCCGGCGGCTTTGCGTCGAAGGCGAATGCGCCTACTTCGTCGAAGCGAGCTTCGGTTCGATCTACCCTGCCCTCGCCAAGCTGGAGGACGAGGGTCTCGTCACCAGCCGGACCGAACAGCAGGTCGGCAAGCCGGCCAAGAAAGTCTATTCCATTACCGAGGCGGGCCGCACGGCCTTTGCCGAGGAACTGGCCGGACCGCTTGGCGACGACGTGTTCCGCAGCCCGTTCCTGCTGTTTGCCCGTTTCGCGCATATTTTGCCGCGCGAACTGGTCGAGGCAAGGGCCAATGAATTCCTGCAACGAACCATAGACAGTCATCGCAAGCTTGAGGAGGCGTTCAACGAACGCGGCAGCAATGCGGGTGACACATGGGTCATCAATTATGGACGTGCGATTATGGAGGTTGCCGAACGGCACATGCGCTCCCATATGCACGAACTGATCAATTTGGCGAAAGCCGAGCCGAAAAAAGACGCGGCTGAGTAAAGGGGCGAATCTCAATGCGTGTATTGTTTTCCTATGGCCTGGCCTTTCTGATCCTGCTCGGGATCGGCGGTTGGCTGGCAACAGGGACATTGGTTGTCGGCGGCCAGGGCCCCGGCAATGGCGAAAAGCCGATCATTTCCGTGATCGAGGGCCAGGAAAACGGCCCCCTTCACACGACCCTCGCCGAAGCCGGCGTGCTGGCCGAGCATCCCCATCCTGCAACCGACCCGCACCTGACCATTGCCCAGCGCAATGAGCAGGAAAGCGGCGCGTCGGCGCCCCTGCCGACCGTGCAGACCGTGACCTATGTGGCCCAGCCGATGAAGATCGACGTGCCGCTGCGCGGGCGCACCCAGGCCAAGGCCACTGTTGGCGCGGTGGCGGAAACCGCCGGCATTGTCGACGTGGTGCATGTGACCAAGGGCCAGTCGGTGGATGTGGGCGACCTGCTCTGCACGCTGGACCAGGGCACGCGCGCTGCCGCGGTGGCGCAGGCCAAGGCGGGGCTCGAACAGGCCGATGCCGGCCTGCAGCAGGCCCAGGCCAATTTCGACACCAATGCCGAATTGCGGGCCAAGGGCCTCGCTGCCCCCAATACCGCGCGTGACCTTGAAGTCGCGCTGAGCGGGGCCAGGGCTTCCCTTTCATCGGCACAGGCCGGCCTCGACAACGCCGAAGCCGAACTCGACCGCACCGAAATCAAGGCCAAGGTGGCCGGTGTCGTGCAGGACCCGCTGGCCATTGCAGGCTCCATGCTCGGCCAGGGCCAGCCCTGCGCGACGATCGTGCAGCTCAACCCCATGCTCTTCCTCGGCCAGGTGCCGGAATCGCGCATCGACCTGGCCAAGCTCGGTCTCGATGCGGTCATCACCACGGTGCCCGGCGCCAAGGTGGACGGCAAGGTGACGTTCATTTCGGCCGTTGCCGACAATGCGACGCGCTCCTTCCCGGTCGAAATCGAATTCGCCAATGAAGACCTGTCGATCCGCGACGGCGTGACGGCGGAAGCCATCGTGACCCTGGGCACCGCCCCCGGCCACCTGCTGCCGCAGTCGGTGCTGACGCTTGACGACGAGGGCACGCTGGGCGTGCGCACTGTCGAAAACGGCGTGGTGGCATTCCATGCGATCACCATCGTCAGCGACACCCGCGCCGGCGTGTGGGTCACCGGGCTGCCGCTCAGCGCCACGGTGATCACCGTCGGGCAGGAAAACGTGACCGCCGGCCAGGCCGTGGATGCCACGGAAGCCAAAGCTCCCACCGCCAGCGAAGAAAGCGTCTGATCATGGTCGACTTCATCGTCAAAATCCTCAGGATGCCGCGTGTCGTCCTGACGGTCATGGTCATCATGCTCGCGGCGGGCATTTCGGCCTATGTGTCGCTGCCCAAGGAGAGCTTCCCGGCCATCGACGTGCCGTATCTCTACGTGTCGATCAGCCAGACCGGCGTCTCCCCGCGAGACGCCGAGAACCTATTGGCGAAGCCGGCCGAAGAAGAGCTGGCGACGCTGCCGGGGCTGCAGAATATCAGTTCAACCTCGACCACCGGGCATGCCTCGGTGTTCCTCGAATTCGACATCAATACCGACAAGGACCAGGCGCTGGCCGATACCCGCGCCCGCATGGATGCCCTGAAGTCCAAGCTCCCCACCGATGCGGACGATCCGGTCGTGGCGGAAATCGACCTGGTGGGCATGCCGATCATTTCGGTGGCCGTCTATGGCAGCGCGCCGGAAAAGGAACTGGTGCGTCGCGCCGAGGACCTGCAGGATGCCCTGGAAGGCATTGCCGAAGTGCGCGAAGCCGTGCTCTCGGGCGCCCGTGACGAAATCCTCGAAGTGCGGATCGACCTGCTGCGGCTGGAAGCCTATGGGCTGACGGCCAGCCAGCTGTTTGACGCACTGGCCAAGAACAACATGGTGGTGCCGGGCGGTACGCTCAATACCGGCCAGGGCTCGTTCAATATCGAAGTTCCCGGCCTGATCACCGATGCGCAGGACGTGTTCGAGCTGCCGCTGAAGACCGACGGCAATACCGTCGTGACCTTCGGCGACGTCGCCACGATCACCCGCACGCTGGCCGATGCCACCGACTATACGACGGTGAACGGCTCGCAGGCGCTGATCATGGGCGTCAGCAAAAAGCTCGGCACCAATATCATCGACGTCTCCGACAAGGTGCGGGCGACGACCGAAACCCTGGCCAAGGATTGGCCGGCGGGCGTGCATTACAGCTTCTTCCTCGACCAGGCAGAGACGACCACGTCGCTGTTCCGCTCGCTCGAAGCAGCGGTGCTGACCGCCGTGGCCCTGGTGCTGATCACCTGCGTGGCGACGCTTGGCGTGCGCCCCGCGATCATGATCGGCATGTCCATTCCGCTATCGTTCATGATGGCATTCCTGGTGGCCCAGTCGCTGGGCATGACCATCAACATGATGGTGATGTTCGGCCTGGTGATCGCGGTGGGCGTGCTCGTCGACGACCCCGTGGTGGTGGTGGAATATGCCGAGCGAAAGCTGCAGGAAGGGGTGTCCAAGAAGGAAGCCTTCATCCTGGCGGTGCGCAAGATGTTCGTGCCGGTGGTTGGCGCCACCGCGACGACGCTCGGCGCCTTCGTGCCGTTGCTGTTCTGGCCCGGCATTATCGGCAAGTTCATGAGCTACCTGCCGATGATCGTGATCATCGTCATGGTCGCTTCGCTGATCTCGGCGCTGATCTTCATGCCTGTCATCGGCGCGGTCATCGCCTCCACGCATGTGGACGAGAAGGAGAAGGAAGCCGCCGACGTCGTGATGTATGCGGACAAGTTCGACTCCAAGAAGGTCCGCGGCCTGACCGGCATCTATGTGCGGACGCTGGAGCACCTGCTGCACTGGCCGCTGCCGACACTGGCGGTGGGCTTTGCCATCATCATCGGCATCTTCGCCACCTATGTGGCCAATCCGACCGGTACGGAGGCCTTCCCGGCTTCCGAGCCTGAATTCGCCACGGTAGCCGTGGTGGGTCGCGGCAATTATTCGCCGGAAGAAATTCGCGACATGATGAGCGAGATCGGCGACGAGATCATGCAGGTGCACGGCATTCAGGACGTGATCATGCAGTTCGGCTCGACCGGTGCCTTCGGCACCATGCCGCCGGACACGATCGGCAATTTCCAGTTGCAGCTCGTCAACTACAACAATCGCGTCAAGGCCGAGGAAATCTTTGCCGATATTCGCGAGCGGGTGGCGGGCTTTGCCGGCCTTGATATCCAGGTGCTGGCAGCCGAGAACGGCCCGCCGGCCGGCAAGGACATCAACCTGCGCGTGGAAAGCACGAACTACGACGACCTGGTGCCTGTCGTGGCCGCGATCCGCGAGCATATCGAGAGCATGCCGAACACGGTGGACGTCGAAGACGGGCGCCCCTCCCCCGGCATCGACTGGCAGATCACCATCGACCGCAACGAGGCCGGCAAATACGGCATCGGTGTGCGCGAGCTGGCGCCCTATGTGCAGCTCGTGACCTCGGGCGTGAACCTGGGCACCTATCGCGATGCCGAGACCGGCAAGGAACTCGACATCAAGGTGCGCCTGCCCGAGGAAGAGCGGACATTCGATGCGCTCGACTCGATGCGGATCGCCACCCAGCAGGGCATGATCCCGGTCAGCAACTTCATCGAGCGGACGGCTGTGCCCAAGGTCGCCAACATCCAGCGGCGCAACCAAGTCTACCAGATGCCCGTCGCTGCGGGCCTGGCCGACCTGCCGGAAGGCGTCTATGCCGCCGACCGTGTGGCCGAACTGCAGAGCTGGATTGCCGAGCAGCCGTTCCCCGAGACGGTGACCATCGCCTATGGCGGCGCGGAAGAGCAGATGGGCGACGCCAATGCGTTCATCATCCAGGCCTTCGGCATGGCGATGTTCCTGATCTTCTTCATCCTGCTGCTGGAATATAACAGCTTCTACCAGGTGATGGTGACGCTCTCGACGGTCATCATGTCGGTGGCGGGCGTGCTGTTGGGCATGCTGGCAACGGGGATGAGCTTCTCGGCCATCATGACGGGGCTGGGCATCGTGGCGCTGGCGGGCATTGTGGTGAAGAACGGCATCGTGCTGATCGACACCTACAATGACTATAACCGGCACCAGCATGTCGAGCCGGTCAAGGCGATGCTGCTTACCGCCGCACAGCGCGTGCGGCCGGTGCTGCTGACCGCGTTCCTGACGGCTCTGGGCGTGATCCCGATGTGGGCGAATATCGAGTTCGACTTCATCCGCCGCGAGGTGGTGATCGGGGGCCTGGCCGGTTCGTGGTTCATCCACCTTTCGGCTGCGCTGGTTTCGGGCCTGTTCTTCTCGACCGCCCTGACCCTGGTCATGGTGCCGGTGATGATCACCGCGCCCAGCGTGATGTGGAGCCAGATCAAGTGGGCCGGCCATCAGTTCGGCCGGCTGGGGCGCTTCGCCACCGGCCGTGGCCGGGCAGCGCAGGCGGTGCCGGCAGGCTTTGACGGCATGGCCGTGGAAATCCCCGACGATGCCGACAGCACCAAGCGCTACATCGTCAGCAAGGATGCCGGGCTGGTGGAAAAGGAAAAGAACGGCGTGACCGTGGTCAGCCGGCCGGAAGCAGCCGAATAGGCTGGTTCGGAGAAATGGAAAGGCTCGCAGCGATGCGGGCCTTTTTGTTTGCGCTCTTGCAGCTTTCAGATCAATCTCTTTGGAGGAGGCGGCCATGCGGACCATCAGTGTCGAAACCATCAATGCAGAGTTCGACGAAGTCATCGCATCGCTAGAGGACAACCCGACTCGCGTTCAGCAGGACGGGCGAGACGTTGCGAGACGTTGCGATCATTCTGTCGCCCGACCTCTATGATTTTCTGCTTACGGCCCCGCCGGCGAGCGTAAACCCGGTCATCGCGGCGCTGTTCAAGCGAAGTGTGGTGGAACGCGGTCAGGTCTACCGGGCACTAGCGAAATACGAGGCAGAGCACCCGGAGTCCGACGAGGACTAGAACCGCGTCGCGCTTGAAGCTCCAGTAGCCTCATGGTGAGCTTGTCGAACCACGAGGCGTGGCACAATAAGCTCCACTCGCTCGACCTTCTGGTTCGACAGGCTCACCATGAGGTCTCCAGGCCCCTGCCCTATTCGGCGGCTGGCAGGCCGCGTTTGACGAAGCCGTCGGGGTCGTTGGCGGTGCGCAGGAGCTGTTCCTCGGCCTCGGTGGCTTCGCGCTGGCGGTTCCACATCTGGGCGTAGAGGCCGTCATGGGCCAGCAGCGCCACGTGGTTGCCGCGTTCGGCGACGACGCCATCGCGCAGGACCAGGATTTCGTCGGCATTGACGACGGTGGACAGCCGGTGGGCGATGACGACGCTGGTGCGGTTCTTCGACACGACATCGAGGGCCGACTGGATGTCGCGCTCGGTCTTGGTGTCGAGGGCCGAGGTTGCCTCGTCGAGGATGAGGATGGAGGGCGCCTTGAGGATGGTGCGGGCGATGGCCACGCGCTGCTTCTCGCCGCCGGACAGTTTGAGGCCGCGTTCGCCGACCGGGGTGTCGTAGCCCTTGGGCAGGGTTTCGATGAAGGGGCCGACCTGGGCCATGGCGGCGGCGGCACGCACATCTTCGGCGCTGGCGCCGGGGCGGCCATATTCGATGTTGTAGCCGATCGTGTCGTTGAACAGCACTGTATCCTGCGGGACCATGCCGATGGCGGAGCGCAGGCTTTCCTGGGTGACGTCGCGCAGGTCCTGCCCGTCTATGGTGATAGAGCCACCGCTGACATCGTAAAAGCGGTAGAGCAGCCGCGATATAGTGGACTTGCCGGCGCCGGTGGGGCCGACAATGGCGACGGTCTTGCCGGCGGGCACTTCGAAGCTGACGCCCTTGAGGATGGGGCGCTCGGGATCGTAGTGGAAGCTGACATTGTCGAAGCGGATGACCGGGCCTGATATGGCCAAGGGCTGCGCATCCGGCTTGTCCTGGACCTCGGGATCCTGGTCGAGCAGCTTGAACATTTCCTCGATGTCGGTAAGGCCCTGGCGCAGTTCGCGATAGACGAAGCCGATGAAATTGAGCGGCCGGTAGATCTGCATCAGGAAGGTGTTGAGCAGGACGAAATCGCCCAGCGTCAGCGTCTGATTCATCACGCCCACAATGGCCATGATGGCGATGATGAGGAAGCCGGCATAGAAGATGACGGCCTGGCCGAAATTGAGGAAACCCAGCGAGGTCCAGATGCGGATGGCGGAGCGTTCGTAGCCGGCCATGGACGTGTCGTAGCGCTCGGCCTCCATCTTCTCATTGGCGAAATACTTGACCGTCTCATAGTTCAGCAGGCTGTCGATGGCCTTGCCGTTGGCGTCGGTATCGGAATTGTTCATGTCGCGGCGGATGGATATCCGCCAGTTCGACGCCTTGATGGTGAAATAGAGATAGCCCCAGATCATCACCACCAGCACGCCGAGATAGGTGATGCCGAACATCCAGACAAAGATGATGGCGGTGACGACGAATTCGACAATGGTCGGCGCGATATTGAGCATGGCGAAACGCACGATGGTTTCGATGCCCTTGGTGCCGCGCTCGATGACGCGGCTCAGCCCGCCGGTGCGGCGCGCCAGATGGAAGCGCAACGACAGGCGATGGAGATGGTGGAAGGTCTGCAAAGCCAGCTTGCGCACGGCATGCTGGCCGACGCTGGCAAACAGCACGTCGCGCAATTGCTGGAAGCCGGCATCGATGATGTTGCCCAGGACATAGGCGATGACCAGCACGATGGGCACGGCGAGGCCGAGGATCAGCGCGCCATTGGGCGCCGATCCGTCGAGGCTGTCGATAATGCCCTTGTAGGCGAAGGGAATGAGGGTGGTGGCGACCTTGCTGAGCAGCAGGGCACCGATGGCCAGGATGACGCGCAGGCGCAAATCCGGGCGGTCGGCGGGCCACATATAGGACCACAGGTTGCGAACGGTAGAGAACAACGATCCCTCGTCCGCGCTCACGGACGGTTTCGGCGCGGCGGTGTCAGACGACATCAGGCGGGTTCCGCTTCCAGTTTGGTGGGTGCGGGGCTGAAGCCCGCAATCATGCCGGAATAGGCGTCGCCAAGGGCGGCCAACCGGTCATGCTGGACGATGTAACAATTGCGCGTGCCGCGCGGCTTGCGCTCGATGAGGCCGGCATCGAGCAGTACCTTGATGTGCTGGGATACGGTGGACTGGGCCAGGGTCAGCTCGTCGGTGACGTCGGCGCAGCAACACTCGCCGCGCTCCTGCCGGGCCAGGATGCGCAGGATGTTGAGCCGCACGGGGTGGCCCATCGCTCGCATGATGATCGCAATATCGTCGTCGCGCATGGCTTCGCTGTGTTTAATCGTCATTTGGCGATAAAATGGGGTCTTCCGCACAAATAATCAATGGCCCGCCGGAGGGCGGGCCATTTTGTGCAAAGTTTAGTTGGGCAATTCGAACACCTGGCCGGGGTAAATCCGGTCGGGATCGCGAATTTGGCCGGAATTGGCGTCGTAGATGGTGGTGTATTTTATGCCCTCGCCATAGACGCGGCGGGCAATAGTCCAGAGGTTGTCACCGCGACGGATGATGGCCTTGCCGGAGGCGAAGCGCTCGGCATCGGGACCACCGACGGCCACGGCGACGAGGGTCGGCACGGCCGGTTCGGCGGCGGGTGCGGGAGCCGGCTCAGCCGCTGGCGCAGGGGCCGGTTCAGCCGCGGGCGCGGCGGGCTCGGCGGCTGGGGCTGGTTCGGCGGCAGGTGCTGGTTCAGCCGTGGGCGCCGGTTCGACCGCGGGCTCAGCCGGGGCGGTTACAGCGGGTTCCGGGGCGGCCGCTGCCGGCTGAGGCTGGGCGGCGGGAGCCGGTTCGGCTGCCGGGGCGGGTTCAGCGGGCGCAGGAGTGGGCGCTGCAGCGGGCTGGGCGGGAGCCGGCGCTTCGGCGACGGCGGTGGGGGCCGCTTCGGCGGGCAGGTCTACGACGAAATCGACTTCGGAGCGGGCGGCAACAGTGGCGCTGCCGGGCTGCAGCATGTCGATGCGGACGCGCTGTTCGGACTGGGTCAGCACCTTGCCGGCCTCGACCAGCCAGCGGCCGTCGGCCACGGTGGCGTCGGCGATGAAGGCATCGTCGACATAGAGGCGCATGGTGGCGCCTTCCGTGCCGGCGCCGGCAAAGAAGGTGCGGTCGCCCTCGATCTCGATGGCATCGATAGTGGGGGGCACGCTGGCAACGGTGGGAGCGGCAGGCGCCGGCGCCGGAGCGACCGGGTCGGCGACGGCCACCGATGTGGCAGGCTGCTCGGCTGGCGGCGTGGCTGGTGGCTCGGTGGCGGCGATGGCAGGTTCCGTGGCTGGGGCCGGTTCGGCGGGCGCAGGTGCGGGTGCCGCTGGTTGAGCCGGCGCAGGCGGAGCGGTGGTTGGCTCTGCCACGGGCGCGGGTTCGGCGGGAGCCGGCGCAGCGGGTGTTGCCGCAGGGGCCGGTTCAATCGACGCGGGTGCAGGTTCCGAAGTTGGTGCGGGCTCGGCCGCAGGCGTTGCGGTTGCCTCAGGCGGCGTCGCGGTCGGTGCAGGCGCCGCGGGCGCGGCCGGGGTGGCGGCGGCAGCGGGTGTCTCGGCAGTGGGGGCCGTCGGCGCTGGTGTCGCCGCCGGGGCTGGCGCTGCGGGCGGCGTGACCGGATCGGCGGCGGCAAGCTGGGTCGTGGTGTCGGAACCGGGGCGGTCGAGGCCCTGCAGCACTTCGCTGGCGGCGCCGGGGGTGCTGGCGACGACCAGCGGCTCGCTGGTCTTGTCGTCGTTGATGACGACGACGAAGGACTGGGCGGCGCGGCCGGTCTTGCCGACTTCGGCCAGAGTGATCTCGGTACCGCCGGGGGCGATCGGTGCATCGGGCACGAGCACCCAGTCGCCGCTGGATTCGACCGTGGCCTTGCCGAGCAGGGATTCGCCCGAATAGACCTCGATCTCGGTGCCTGGCGTGCCGCTGCCGGCGATGACCACGGAGCCGTCGGGCTCGGCACGGAGCAGGCCGAACGTGGCGGCGATCAGATCGTCCGGAACTTCGGGGGCCGGCGTTACGTCGAGGGCAGGCTCGGCGATGGCCGGCTCTACCACGGCGGCCTGTTCGGGCGCGGGCGCTTCGGCCTCGGCGGTGGCGACGGGGGCCGGAGCGGGCAGAATGCCGGCTTCGGTCATCTTGCCGCGCAGGCACATGCCCATGCCGTCTTCGGAATTGAAGCAATTGACGACGGACGGACCTGCCAGCACACCGATGATGACAACGAGGGTAACCGCCGCTGCCCCGATGGTGAGCGCAAGTGGTTTTTTCGGAGCGGTTTCGGCCAGTTTGTCCTCCAGGACGATTGTGGCAGTCGTCCGCGCGGACGGACTACCCGGTTAAGCCACTTTCTCTGTCGTCCCCAGCGCCGCTTCTGTCTTCAACAGCTTATATGTGATCGATTCATATAGAGCTTCAAAGGAGGCATCAATGATGTTGGGCGAAACACCGATGGTGAACCAGCGCTCGCCGGTGCCGTCGCGGCTTTCGACCAGTACACGGGTGACCGCGCCCGTGCCGCCGTCCAGGATACGCACCTTGAAGTCGACCAGTTCGAGGTCCTCGATGCGGCTCGAATACTTGCCCAGGTCCTTGCGCATGGCCAGATCTAGGGCGTTTACCGGCCCGTTGCCTTCGGCGACGGACATCAGCAATTCGCCCTCGACGCGGATTTTCACCACCGCTTCGGTGACGGTGATTTCCTCGCCCTGAGCATTGTGGCGGCGTTCGACGCTGGCGCGGTAGTTCTCGACGGTGAAGAAGCTGGGCAGCGTGCCCAGGACTTCGCGGGCCAGAATGGCGAAGGATGCGTCGGCGCCGTCGTAGGAATAGCCGCGCGATTCGCGTTCCTTGACGGTGGCGAGGAGCTTTTCCAAGCGCCGGTCATCCTTGGCCAGTTCGATGCCGTGACGGGCGAGGGCGGTCAGCAGGTTGGACTTGCCGGCCTGCTGGCTGACCATGATGGAGCGTTCATTGCCGACACTTTCGGGCGGGACATGCTCGTAGGACGAAAAGTCCTTGAGCAGAGCCGAGGCGTGGATGCCGGCCTTGGTGGCGAAGGCCGAGGCGCCGACATAGGGCGCCTGCCGTGCGGGGGCGCGATTGAGCCGGTCGTCGAAGGCGCGCGACAGCTGCGTCAGGCGCGTGAGGCGTGTGGCGTCGATGCCGGTTTCGAACCGTTCGGCATAATACGGCTTCAAAACCAGGGTGGGGATAAGTGTGACCAGATTGGCGTTGCCGCAGCGCTCGCCGATGCCGTTGAGCGTGCCCTGGACCTGGCGGACGCCGGCATCGACCGCGGCCAGGGTATTGGCGACGGCCTGGCCGGTATCGTCATGGGCGTGGATTCCCAATCGCGACCCCGGCGCTATTGACAGCACACTGTTAACAATAGCGGTCACCTCGGAGGGCATCGTGCCGCCATTGGTGTCGCAGAGAACGACCCAGCGGGCGCCGGCATCGAGGGCGGCCTTGACGCAGGACAGGGCATAATCGGGATTGGCCTTGAAGCCATCGAAGAAGTGCTCGCAATCGATCAGCGCTTCCTTGCCCGAGGCGACTGCGGTGGCGACGGTGTCGCGGAGATTGTCGAGATTTTCCTCCAGCGTGATTTCGAGCGCGACCTTGACCTGGTGATCCCAGGTCTTGGCGACAAAGCAGGTGGCGTCGGCCGCCGAATTGACCAGAGCCTGCACACCCGGATCGTTGGCGGCGGAGCGCCCTGCCCTTTGGTCATGCCGAAGGCGGTGAATTTCGCCTTGCCGGTGCGCTTGCGATCGAAAAATTCGGTATCGACCGGGTTGGCGCCGGGATAGCCGCCTTCGACATAATCGACGCCCAATTCCTCGAGCAGGCGGCAAATGGAAATCTTGTCCTCGAGGGAGAACTCGATGCCAGCCGTCTGCGCGCCATCGCGCAGGGTGGTGTCGAAGAGGTAGAGGCGTTCTTTGGACATGGTCTTACTCGGACTTCGGCGGCCAGACGGCCGTGTCGTGGTCGGGATGCTGGTGATTGGTGGATTTGATGGCCGAGGCCCAGTCTTCCTGGCCGGTCTCGGTCTCGCCGCCGTTTTCGATCGATGTCAGCGTATCGAACCAGGGGACGCGGCCTTCATTGCCGGTATTGGCATGGGGCGGGAACAGCTCGGGATGATCGAGCGAGCCGATGGTGAAATTGACCCGGTTGCCCTCGGTATTGTCGTAGAAGAGCGGCGTGCCGCAATCGCGGCAATAGCCACGGTCGACATGTTCGGAACTGCGAAAGCGCGCCGGGGTGCCGCGCGTCCAGGTGATGACCTCGCGCGGGGCAGCGACCAGGGCGGCGAAGATGTTGCCGACGGCCTTCTGGCACATGCGGCAGTGGCAGATATGGGCGTTATCGAACATTTCGGTGGCGTGATAGCGCACGGCGCCACATTGGCAGCCGCCGCTGACTTGCATGGCGTAGCGGTCCATCAGGGGGTCTCCGGTGTTGCGTGAAGCGCGGTCCAGATAACATCGAGGATGTCGTCGGGGCGGGTGACGATGTGATCGTTGCGGAGACGGAGGAGGCGGAAGCCTTGCGACCGAAGGTAGGCGTCACGCGTGACGTCGGTCGCGGACTCGGCGTGCTGGGAGCCGTCGGCTTCGACGATCAGTTTGGCAGACAGGCACGCAAAATCGACAATGTACTGGCCGACGGGCAGTTGCCGGCGAAACTTGTAGCCGACGAAACGGCGATTGCGCAGGAGCAGCCCCAGCTTTTGTTCGGCTTCGGTCGGCGCGTGCCGCATTGTCTTGGCAAAGGTTCGCAAGTGAGGGGTTTTGGCGGTTCGCCAATCGGTCCGCGCTCGCTTGTGCATCGCAGACCCCTCATCCGCCCTTCGGGCACCTTCTCCCTCAAGGGGAGAAGGGGACTCCGTGTTTGCCGCAAGCGCGGTGTTTCCCTCTCCCCTTGAGGGAGAGGGGTGGATCGGCCGGAGGCCGAGACGGGTGAGGGGCTGGTTCCGCAGGTACTGCGCTCACCGCTTCATCTCCCATTTCGTCGCGCGCTGACCCTGCTCGTCCTTGTAGTCCATCAGGGAGATGCCCTGCTCGGACAGCTCGTTGCGGATGGCGTCGGCTTTGGCGAAGTCCTTGTTGTTGAGCGCTTCGAGGCGGGCGGCAATGGCAGCTTCGATGGGGTCCAGCGTTGCCGTCTCGAGCAAGCTCAGCTCAGACAAAACATCGTCTGGAAGTGCGAGATGTTTCGGTCGAGCCGCCGCATAAGCTGCAACCAAGCGGTCAAGTCGCCCAACAATCTCTGCTTCGGGCTTAATCTCCCCCGACCTAAAACGACCTCCCTTTGAAAGATCATGAAACATGTCGCTCCAGCCGCTTTTTTTCAAAGTTGCGACTAAACCATCCATAGTCCTAAGAGAGCGGGCTATTTTTGTTGCTTTGCTCTCAGCACCAGGAAGGCCCATGAACTTCAGTATCTTGTTTACCGCGGCACGGTGACCCTTTCGCTCGTCTTCTCCTTTGACGACACGGTCCAAATAGGAGAACGCACCAACTGTATCGAGATCATCTTCGAGAATGCGAACAAAACGATCAAAGACGTCTCGTGACGCAACTCGATAGGTCCGGTCAGATGCAAAATCCTGCCACTTAAGCAGTTTCGACTCTGCTTCGTGCAGCCGGCGCGTGGAGAAGTCTATTGGCTCGCGATAGTGCGTCATAAGCATGGCCAGTCGAAGCACGCTACCGGGCCAGCGTCGGCCACCAAATTTGCTCGTGCGAAGCAACTGGTTGATGGTGACGAAATTGCCCAGGCTCTTGCTCATCTTCTGGCCTTCGACCTGCAGGAAGCCATTATGCATCCAGATATTGGCCATGGCATGGGTGCCGTGGGCGCAGCGGGACTGGGCGATCTCGTTTTCGTGGTGCGGGAAGATGAGATCGAGCCCGCCGCCATGGATGTCGAAGGTCTGGCCGAGATAGCGCTCGGACATGGCCGAGCATTCGATATGCCAGCCGGGGCGGCCGCGGCCCCAGGGGCTGTCCCAGCCGGGTTCGGTGGCGGCGGACTGTTTCCAGAGCACGAAATCGGCGGGGTTCTTCTTGTGCGCTTCGACAGCGATGCGGGCGCCGGCAAGATTGTCTTCGAGATTGCGGCCGGAGAGTTGGCCGTAATCGGGCATGGACTTGACGTCGAACAGGACTTCGCCAGCAGCGTTATAGGCGTGATTGCGTTGGATGAGGCTGCCGATCAGGGCCTGCATTTCGGCGATATTGTCGGTGGCGCGAGGCTGGATGGTGGGATCGAGTGCGCCGAGAGCCTTGGCGTCGGACAGGAACTGGGCTTCGGTCTTTTCCGTGACGCGGCGGATGGCCTCGTTGAGCGGCAGATCGGGGAAATCGCGCAAGGCGCGGGCGTTGATCTTGTCATCGACGTCGGTGATGTTGCGGGCATAGGTGACGTGGGTGGCGCCGTAGACATGGCGCAGCAGGCGGAACAGCAGGTCGAAGACGATGACCGGGCGGGCATTGCCGATATGGGCGAAGTCATAGACCGTGGGGCCGCAGACATACATGCGCACATTGTTCGCATCGAGGGGCGTGAAAGCCTCCCTGGTGCGGGTGAGCGTGTTGTAGAGGGAAAGCTGCGGCGTTGTCATAGGCGTCCGTATCCTGGCCATGCGGAGTTGCGCTGGCGTACGGCTCTTCGGGTATCAGAAAATCAGGATGAAGAAGACCGCGCCGCCAACCAGTGGTTAGCAGGTAATAATGCAGCGGTTAATCAGAATGATGCCGGTCTTCATGGGCGGGGAGATTGACCGGAGCGCGGGCGGAAAGCAAGCCGAAAAGGAAATGGAGTGGTTGTGCTGAAGACGGGGTGATTTGACCGACCCGGTGTGCCGCCGCTCCGACACCCCCTCCCCCGAGGTATTTATCTCCGATGCCTGGGCTCTTGCCTTCTCCCCTTGAGGGAGAAGGTGCCCGAAGGGCGGATGAGGGGTTTCTTCCACGAGCATTGAAGCATGGGCCAGCGCAGGACCCCTCACCCGGAAATCCGTTGAACGCGGATTTCCACCCTCTCCCTCAAGGGGAGAGGGCGAGCAAGAACCGGCCTCAGACCAGCGTGACTGTCTGCACCATGTCGCCGAAGGTGGATTGGCCGTTGGGGGAGAGGGCGCCGATGCGGATCACGTCGCCGGGCTTGAGGAAGGGGGTTCGGGCGCGGCCGTATTTCAGCTTTTCGACGGTGCGGGCCTCGGCGATGCAGGCGAAGCCGATGCCGTCGCGCTTGATGGGCAGGGTCTCGTCGTGGCTGTTGGAAATGGTACCGCCGCCGATAATGGTGCCCGCGGCGAGCGGGCGGGTGCGGGCGGCTTCGACGATGAGGTCGGCGAAATCGAAATGCATGTCGGTGCCGGCATTGGGCTGGCCGTAGAGATTGCCGTTGACCTCGATGCGCACGGGCAGGTGCAGGCGATTGTCGCGCCAGGCGGTGCCGAGGCTTTCGGGCGTGGCGACGATGGGAGCGAAGCTGGTGGAGGGCTTGGCGTGGAAGAAGCCGAAGCCGTTCTGCAGGTCATCGGCCACGAGACGGCGCAAGGAAATGTCGTTGCAGACGGTGACGAGGCGGATGGCTGATGATGCCTGGGCCTTGGTGGCGCCCATGGGGACCGGGCCGATGATGACGGCCGCTTCGGCCTCGAAATCGAGGGCGAGATCGGGATCGGTGACGCGGATGGGATCTGTGGGCGCGAGCAGCGAATCGGAGCCGCCCTGATAGAGCAGCGGACGGGTGGATTGCAGTTCTTCGTCCTTGCTGCCCTTGAGGGTGCGGACGCGTTCGAGATGATTGAGATAGCCCGAGCCATCGATCCACTGATAGGCGCGCGGCAGGGGCGCCAGGGCCTGGGCGGGATCGAAGACCTGGCCGGCTATGGCGCCGGCATCGAGCTGGGCGGCAAGGGCGGAAAGGGCCGGCGCATGGGCGGTCCAGTCATCGAGGGCGGCCTGCAAAGTGGGCGCGATGCGGGTGGCGGAGACGAAGCGGGTGCTGTCGGCGGAGAGCACGACGAGCTGGCCATCGGGGCGGTTATTTCTGAGCGTGGCTAGCTTCATCGGGGATGCATTCTCGCAAACGTGTGGCCTTGCGGCGCTACCACAACGCCGTCACCGCACTATAATGTTGCAATCGGTCCTAGCGTTGTCTTAAGGGCGGATGAATTGGGCGCGCGGCGCGCCCCATGAAGAGGATTGACCGAGCTTGTTGGCCAGGAACGGCGCGCGCGCCCTGATATTGACGGTGCTGGCTGTGATCTGCGTGTTGCTTGACGTCAACGTGGCCTATGCGCAGGCCGCGCAATGCCGGCAGCTCGAAGCGGCGTTGCGGCAGTTCGACGGCAATTCGTCCTATCAGCAGATGGGCGGCAATTCGCAGGCGGCGCGGCAGGCGCAGCGCGATGTGCAGGCGATGGAAAGCCGCTATGTGCGCGACGGATGCAATGATGCCGCCAAGGCGGGCATCAGGCTGACGCCGCAATGCCAGCAGATCGGGCGCGAAGTGCTGCGGCTGCGCGACGTGGCCGCCAGCGTGGCCCAGCAGGTCGACACAGCCAATGCGGTGGGCGCCCAGCGCGAAGCCATTTTGCAGGAAATGGCGCGGTTCGGCTGCGGCACGAACCAGGGGTCGAGCGCGACCTTCACCAATGAGCGCCAGTCGGTTTTCGACCGCATTTTCGGCACGACGTCGGAGGGGGACTTCACCGACGGGCAGATGGTGGATAGCGGCGGCTATTGGGGCTATCAGGGCTACCAGACGGTGCGGACCGTATGCGTGCGGCTGAGCGACGGCTATTTCTGGCCGATCAGCTATTCCACCCTGCCCGACTATGTCAGCAATGACGCGATGACCTGCCAGCAGAGCTGTCCGACCACGGCGGTGGAGCTGTATTTCTACGATAATCCGGGCCAGGAGCCCGAGCAGATGCGCAACCAGTATGGCCAGCCCTATACGGCGCTGCCGACCGCGTTTGCCTATCGCGATGCGCTCGACACCAGCCCTTCGGCGAGCTGCAAGGTGGCGCCGCAGACCGATGGCAGGATGACCGTGGCGGAGCGGGCCGATGGCTCGAGCCGGACGATGATCGAGGTGGAGGGGGTGACCTTCCCGCTGCCGCTGCGCGACCCGCGCGGGGTGGCGCCGGTGCAGGCGCCGATCGAAGCGCCGCTGGAGACGGCTACGCTGGTGGATGTGCCCCTGCCCCGCCCACGCCCGGCCGGTCCGGGCGAAACGCCGGTGACGCGGCCGGTTCAGGCGGCGACGGAGACCGAATTGCGGCTGGTGCAGTTCGGCAACAAGGTGGTCAGGGTAGTCGGTCCAGACACGCCTTACGCCCAACCAACGGGAGCAGGGACTTAAGCTCGGGGCCGTCGTGACGGCCGGTCAGCGCCAGGCGCAGCGGCAGGAACAGGGCCTTGCCCTTGCGGCCGGTGGCTGACTTGAGCGCGTCGGTCCACTGGCTCCAGGTGGTTTCGTCCCATGGCTCCGGCGGCAGCATGGCCTTGGCGAGGGCGAGGAAGTCGCGGTCCTCGTCCGCCATGACCGGCTCTATGGGGCCGGTGACCAGTTTTGCCCATTCGGCGATATCGGCGAATTTGCGCAGGTTGTCGCGCAGCAGCAGCCACATGGCTTCGCCTTCGAGACCCATGGCGGAGAGACGCGCCGCGGCGCCTTCATAGGGCAAGGCGTGGAGCACGCGGGCGTTGAGGCTGTCGAGTTCGGCGGGATCGAAGCGGGCGGCGCCATGCGAGACCATGGAGAAATCGAGCCGGTTGGCGATTTCGTCCAGGGTTTCGTAGGTCTCGATGGGCAGGCTGGTGCCGGTGAGGCTGGCCATGATGGCTATGGCCATGGGCTCGTAACCCTGGTCGCGGAAATCGCTGATGGACTGGCTGCCGAGGCGCTTGGAAAAGCCCTGCCCTTCGGCGTCCGTAAGAAGGTTGTGGTGGCCGAAGGTGGGAACGGCGCCGCCGAGGGCCTCGAAAATCTCGATCTGGGTGCCGGTATTGGAGACGTGGTCCTCGCCACGGATGACGTGGGTGATGCCGAGGTCGATATCGTCTACCACTGATGGCAGCGTATAGAGGTAGGAGCCGTCTTCGCGCACCAGGACCGGGTCGGACATGGAGGCGGTGTTGACGGTCTGCGGGCCCTTGATGAGGTCTTCGAAATGGACCGGGCGGCCATCGAGCCTGAAGCGCCAATGGGGCTTGCGGCCTTCGGCTTCGAGGCGGGCGCGGTCTTCGGCGGTGAGGCTGAGGGCCGACCGGTCGTAGATGGGGGGCTTGTTGAGCAGGCGGGCGCGGGCGCGCTTGCGGTCCAGCTCTTCCTCGGTTTCGTAGCAGGGATAGAGGCGGCCGGCGGCGATGAGCCGGGTACGGGCGGCATCGTGGAGGGCGGTGCGGTCGGACTGGCGGACCAGCAGGTCGGGCGTGATGCCGAGCCAGGCGAGATCGCGTTCGATGCCATCGGCAAATTCGCGGGTGGATCGGGCATGGTCGGTATCGTCCATGCGCAGGATGTAGGTGCCGCCGTGGCGGCGGGCATAGAACCAGTTGAGCAAAGCCGGGCGGGCATTGCCGAGATGGATGCGGCCGGTGGGGGACGGCGCCCAGCGAACAACAGTCATCCGATCACCCGGTCTGTGTAGCCATTGGTGATGGGGTAGCGGCGGCCGAGGCCGAAGGCCTTGACGGTGAGCTTGGGACCCGGCGCGGCCTGGCGGCGCTTGTATTCGGCAATGTTGAGCAGGCGTTCGATGCGCTCGACCAAGGCCTGATCGTGGCCCTGGGCGACGATCTCGGCGATGGAGAGCTCGTCTTCGACGATCCCCTTGAGGATGGCGTCGAGCACCGGATAGGGCGGCAGGCTGTCTTGATCGGTCTGGTCGGGGCGCAGTTCGGCCGATGGGGCCTTGGCGATGATGGCGACGGGGATGACTTCGCCCGAGGGACCAAGGCAATCGCCGGGGACGTGGCTGTTGCGCCAGGCGGCGAGGCGATAGACCTCCATCTTGAACATGTCCTTGAGCGGATTGTAGCCGCCATTCATGTCGCCATAGATGGTGGCGTAGCCGACGGCCATTTCGGACTTGTTGCCTGTGGTGAGCGGCAGGGAGCCGAGCTTGTTGGAAACGGCCATCATCAGCAGTCCGCGCATGCGGGACTGGATGTTTTCCTCGGTCAGATCGAGCGGACGATCGCCGAAAATGGGGGCGAGGTTTGCCAGCGCGCTATCGACCGGGTCCTGGATCGACACCACGTCGTAGCGAACACCCAGACGCTCGGCGCACTCCCTGGCATCCTTGATGCTCTCTTCGGACGTGTACTGGTAAGGCTGCATGATGCAGTGGACATTGTCCGCGCCAAGGGCATCCACCGCCATGGCCGCGACAACGGCGCTGTCGATGCCGCCCGACAGGTTGAGCACCGCCTGCTTGAAGCCGTTCTTGTGGACGTAGTCGCGCAGGCCGAGCACGCAGGCGAGCCAGGGGGCTTCGTCGGTCGTGGTGAGTTCGGTGACTTCGCCGCTGGCACAGGTCCAGCCATTGTCGCCACGCGTCCAGTCGGAGACGATGAAATCGGTCTCGAAGGACTTGCCCTGGAAGACCAGCTTGTTGCCGGGCTCCATGCCGAAGGAGGCGCCGTCGAAGACCAGTTCGTCCTGGCCGCCGACCTGATTGAGATAGAGCATGGGCACATCGTCTTCGGCGGTGCGGGCGCGGACGAGGTCCTTACGGACATGCTGCTTGCTGGTCCAGTAGGGCGAGCCATTGGGGCAGAGCATGATTTCGGCGCCACGCATGGCGAGGTGCTCGCAGACCGAAGCGTGCCAGATGTCTTCGCAGATCGGGATGCCGATGGGGACACCCTTGATGATCACCGGGTCGGCCAGCGGGCCGGCGACGAAATAGCGCTTTTCGTAGAAAACATCGGAATTGGGCAATTCGCGCTTGAGACGTGTCGCGATGATCTGACCGTTTTCGGCGACGAGGACGGCATTGTGCAGGCCCGTCTTTTCCAGCCAGACGGTGGGGAGGACGAGGACGACATCGGTGCCGGCTGTGTCGGCCACGAGGTCGCGTGCGGCCTGCATGGCGTCGGCGACGAATTTGGGCTTGAACAGCAGGTCATCGGGGAAATAGCCGGTAAGGAACAGTTCGGACAGCAGGAGGATATCGGCCTTGGCGGCGACGGCATCCGACAGCGCTGATCGGGCCAGCGCCAGATTGCCTGATATGTCGCCAACCTTGGGATTGAGCTGGGCGAGCGCAATACGGAGGCGGTCTGTCACGGGAGGGCCTGACTGTGGTGGGCGAAAACTACGTGCCTGCCAATAGCATCGGGATGGGCGATGAGCCATAGGGCTGTGCGCATGGATGCGATGACGGGGCTAAACGGTGCGGCGTCCCAGTAGACCTCATCCTGAGCCTGTCGCAGGACGAGGTCGTGGCAAGATCGGCGCACCCGACCTCGTGGTTCGACAAGCTCACCATGAGGTCTCTGAGATCCCGGCGGAGGCTAGAACCAGGCGCTAGAATTTGCCGGTGAGTTCGGCGCGGAGGCCGTAGCGGAAGAGGGAGGCGTAGGTGGAGGGCAAGGTCATGGTGGGCTGGGCGACGCCGCCGGCGGTGCCGTTGAAGACGGCGTCCAGATTGCCTTCGAGGTACCAGGCGCGGCCGCCGATGCGTAGGGCCAGGTTTTCGGTGGGGTGGAAGCCTGCCATGGCTTCGAGCATGACGCCCTGCCCGCGACCGCTGAGCGTGGTCTGGGCATTTTCATAGACGGTGACCGGAACACCGGGGAAGTTGAAGCCGCCGGGCGCGCTGCCGCCAAGGGCACCGCTCACATGGGCATAGGGAATCCAGGCGGCTTCGGCCTGAATGTCGAACATGTCGAACTCGGCCGTGCCCTTGACGCCGAGGCGCAGGGCGTGAATGTCGAAATCGTCGCGGGCTTCGCCCATTGCGGTCGGCGCGCCGGTCACCGGATCGAAGGCGACGGCATATTGGCCGGTGCCGATAGCGGGGGCGTCTTTCCAGTATTGATAGCCGACCAGGGCGCCGGCGGCGAAGCCTTCGCTCATGGTGCCAAAGGGCAGCCAGCCGAAATCGCCGCCGACATAGCCGATGCGGGAGTCGCGGCCGATATCGCCCGAGGAAGCGGGAGAAATTTCGTAGGTGCCTGACGTGTGGAAGCCCAGGCCGGCGCGGGCGGCGACATAGGTCTGGGTCGACAGATCCTCGATCTTGCCATGCAGTTCGCCGATATGGGTCTGATCGCGGACGCTGAGGTTGACGGGACCGAAAGCGGAGCTGAAGCCGGCATTCTGGCCGCCCCAGGAATACCAGTAGGCGACGCCGTATTCGAAGCGGATCGAGTCGTCGGGCTGTTCCCAGGTATTGGGATAGGCGGGGCGCAGATCGGGGGGGCGCGAAATAGTCGGCAGCCAAAGCGGGGGCCGCCAGGCAAAGCGCCAGCATGGCCACGGTGCCTTGAAGGGAGCGCTTCATCGTATCCTCCGGGATCGGTCCCACCGCATGGGGTGTCCCGCGTTTATCAAGCATTAGGGTTAAGTTTCCGCTAAGCGGGAAAGGCAGGATGATTGGGACTTTGGTAACCGGGGGAGCGCAGAGTTGATCGCATGGCGCCCGAATATGCGCCTACGCGGGCAACTGACACCGCATTGGGGAGTTGCCCCCGAGCCAGAAGGCGTTGTGCGACGAAGAGTTAGTGTGATGAAGCGGAAAATACTGGTGGTGGAGGACGAGATTTTCGTCGCTGCCGAAATCGAGCATGTGATCGAGGAGATGGGTTTTACGGCCGTCGGAATCGCCGCGGATGAGCGCTCGGCGCTGTCGCTGGCGGCGCAGGCGGATGTGGCGCTGGTCGACCTCAACCTGCGGGATGGCCCTACCGGCATCCGCATCGGCCATGTGCTGGCGCAGACGCATGGAGTGACCGTGCTGTTCATGACGGCCAATCCGTCGCAACTGGGCGATGGCGTGCCGGGCACGGTGGGCGTGTTGCCCAAGCCGGTGACCGACCGCGACCTGCGGGCCGCCGTGGCCTATGCCGTGGCACGGCATGACGCCACCGAGGCAACCCCGCCGCCGCGGCTGAAACTGTTCAACGGCTACAAATCGGCAGGCGCCGCGAACTGATCGCGGTCAGGATTGCAGCCGGGCGGAACGGCGCAGCGCATCGACCGGCAGGTCGATCTCGACCCGCAACCCGTCGGGTTCCCATATCCGCTCCATTCGGCCACGCAACTGGCCTTCGATGCTAAGGGTGATGAGGCGCGAGCCGAAGCCGCTCAGCTCGGCATCACCTGATACCGGCGGACCGCCGACTTCCTTCCAGGTCAGGTGATAGTATTCGTCGCCGGCCCGGCCGGTGAGGCTCACCCTGCCCCCTGGAGTGGACAAGGCGCCGTATTTGGCGGCGTTGGTGGCCAATTCGTGGAACAGCAGCGCCAGCGGCGTCGCGGCACCATCGTCGATGGTCGCATCCTCGCCGTGGAACGCAATGCGATCCTGCCCGTCCTGCCGATAGGGCTGCATCAGGCGATCGATCAGCGAGCGGAGCGAGTCCTGATTGTCGGGCGGATTGGAGCCGTGGCTGTGGGGGCGGACGAAGTCATGCGCCTCGCCCAGGGCGTAGATGCGCTGGCGCAGTTCATCGGCAAAGGCCCGGACTTCGGGACGGCTGCGCGCGGAGAGGCTGATGATGCCGGTCAGTACCGCGAAGATATTCTTGATGCGGTGGCTGAGCTCCTGGGAAACCAGTTCGCGCTCTTCGGCCATCAGAACGCGGCCGGTGGTTTCATGGACGATGCAGAGCGTGCCCATGGGTATGCCGGTTTCATCGAGAACGGGGCTGTAATGCAGGTTCATCCAGCCGGATTCGAGCCGCCCATGCCGGTTGAGCACCAGTTCCTGGTCGCGCAGGATCAGGGACTCGCCGCGCAGGCCCATTTCGATCTTGTGGCGGTTGAACTCGGCGATCTCGGGCCAGGCTTCGACGGCCGGCTGGCCGAAAATGGCCGGGTGGCGGTTGCCGGCAAATTCGGCATAGGCCTGGTTGTAGATCAGGATGCCGTCAGGCCCGATCAGCATGACCATGGGAATGGACGCCGCCATCATGACGCGCACGGCGCCCTTGAGGCTTTGCGGCCAGGCGGGAATAGGCCCTAGCGGATTGGCCGCCCAGTCATACTCGTTGACCAGCTTGAGCGTTGCATCCTGCTCAAGGCGTTGCCGCGTCTCGGGGCTGGCGCTGGGAAACAAGGACCTGGGCATAAGCGGCTTTCATGACGACCGAGGGAAGGCACGAAACCGTATCATAGAGCGGCCCCGCGCCCGACAGGTAACGCGGAGCCCGGCCTGCGGTTTCGGTCCGCAGCCAAATTATTCGCCGGCCGCCAGATGCTGGTGCGGCGGCTTCTGGGCATGGACTTCCTCGGCGACGAGGAAGGCCAGTTCGAGCGCCTGGCTGGCATTGAGGCGGGGGTCGCAATAGGTGTTGTAGCGGTCCGACAAAGAGGCCTCGGTAACCGCCGAAACGCCGCCGACGCATTCGGTGACGTCATCGCCGGTCATCTCGATATGCACGCCGCCGGCATAGGTGCCCATGTCGCGGTGGATTTCGAAGAAGGACTTCACTTCGCTGAGGACGCGATCGAAGGGGCGGGTCTTGTAACCGGTCGAGGCCTTGATGGTGTTGCCATGCATGGGGTCGGAGCACCAGACGACGGTGCGGCCGGCCTTCTGCACGGTTTCGATCAGGCGCGGCAGGTTGGCCTGGATCTTGTCGGAGCCGAAGCGGCTGATCAGGGTGATGCGGCCGGCTTCATCGGTGGGATTGAGGCGGTCGAGCAGGCGCAGCAGGTCGTCGCTTGACAGCGAGGGGCCGCATTTGATGCCGATGGGATTATGGATGCCGGCGAAATATTCGACATGGGCGGCATCGGGCTGGCGGGTGCGGTCGCCGATCCACAGCATGTGGCCTGATGTGGCGTACCAGTCATTGGTGATGGAGTCGCGGCGGGTCAGCGCTTCCTCATAGCCGAGCAGCAGGGCTTCGTGGCTGGTGAAGAAACTGGTCTGGCGCAGGGCCGGCGTATTGTCGGGGTTGAGGCCGAGGGCGCCCATGAAGGTGATGGCGTCATCGATCTTGCGGGCGACTTCCTCGTAGCGCGGATACCAGTTGGAGCCCTTCATGAAGCCCACGGTCCATTCGTGGATGCGGGTCAGTTCGGCATAGCCGCCCATGGAGAAGGCGCGCAGCAGGTTGAGCGTGGCGGCAGACTGGCGATAGGCCTGCAGCATGCGGTCGGGATCGGGGACGCGCGAGGCTTCGGTGAAGCCGATGTCGTTGATGATGTCGCCGCGATAGGAGGGCAGTTCCACCCCATCGATGGTTTCGGTATCGGCGGAGCGCGGCTTGGCGAACTGGCCAGCGACGCGGCCGACCTTGACCACGGGCTTGCTGGCGCCGTGGGTCAGCACGACCGCCATCTGCAGGAAGACGCGAAAGAAGTCGCGGATGTGATCGGCGCCGTGTTCGGCAAAGCTCTCGGCGCAATCGCCGCCCTGCAGCAGGAAGGCCTCGCCATTGGCGACGGCGGCGAGCCGGCTCTTGAGGTCGCGCGCTTCGCCGGCAAAGACCAGCGGCGGGAAAGTGCCCAATTGGCGCTCGGCTTCGGCCAGAGCGGCGGCATCGGGATAGGCCGGCACCTGGGAAATGGGCTTGGCGCGCCAGCTATCGGGGGTCCAGGTGGTCATGTTCGGTCTCGCTCACGCGCGTTACTGCTGTTGCAGGGCGGAATACCAAGGCTGGGGATGGGGGACAAGGGTATTCGGGGTGGCAATTGGTTGGGGTGGTGGCACGGAGCTCCCTTCTCCCTTGCGGGAGAAGGTGCCCGAAGGGCGGATGAGGGGTCCTGCGTTATCCATCAGCGTTGAAGCATGGGATGGCGCAGGCCCCCTCACCCGATTTTCGCGGCTGAACGCCGCAAAAATCACCCTCTCCCGCAAGGGGCGAGGAGGGCTCCACTCTTGGGTGGCATGGAGTTCCGAACAGCGCTCAGCCGCCGATCTTCTCGCCGTCGCGATAGGTGTAGGTGGGGGCCTTGAAGGTGACGAGTTCTTCGGCGGCGCTTGGGTGGAGGGCGATGGCGCGGTCCAAGTCGGCCTTGCTCGCGCCCATGCCCATGGGGATGGCGACGAGCTGGATCATTTCGGCGGCGCCGGATCCCAGGATGTGGCAGCCCAGGACCTTGCCGCCATCCTTTTCGGTGATGAGCTTCAGGATCATGCGCTCGGTGCGGGTGGAGAGCGTGTTCATCATCGGGCGGAAGCGGGCGAGGTAGACGTCGATATCGCCATGGGTGGCGGCTTCGGTCTCGGTGAGGCCGATGACGCCGATTTCGGGATCGGAAAAGACGGCGGTGGGGATCTGGGAGTGATCGACGGCCAGCTTGTTGTCGTTGAAGACGGTTTCGGCAAAGTACCAGCCTTCGCGGATGGCCACGGGGGTCAGCGCGGCGCGGCCGGTGACATCGCCGACGGCATAGATCGAGGGCACCGAGGACTGCGACCAGGCATCGACGGCGATGGCGCCCATGGGGGTCAACTTGACGCCGGCCTTGTCCAGGCCGAGGCCGCGCACATTGGGATTGCGGCCGGTGGCGAACATGACGGCGCCATAGGGGGCAGTGACGCCATCGCTGAAGGTGGCGCTAATGTCCTTGCCGTGCTTGGCGAGCGACTTGATCGTGGTCTGATAGATCAGCTTGATGCCGCGGTCGGTGAGACCGGCTTCGAGGCCGCGGCGCATGTCCTCGTCGAAGCCGCGCAGGATGCAGTCGCCGCGATAGATGATCGTGGTGTCGACGCCGAGGCCCGCGAAAATGGTGGCGAATTCCACGGCGATATAGCCGCCGCCCTCGATGAGGATGGAATGCGGAAGCGCGGGCAGATCAAAGGCCTCATTGGAGGTGATGGCCAGCTCGGCGCCGGGAATGGGCGGGACAAAGGGATGTGCGCCGGTCGCGACGAGGATGTATTTCGCCGTCAGGTCACGCCCCTGCCCCACGAGGTGGACGCCATTGGGACCCGTGACCAGGCCACGATCGCGGATGATCTCGACGCCCGGTTTTTCGAGATTGGCCACATAAGCGGCCTCAAGGCGGGTGATTTCCTTTTCCTTGGCGGCGACCAGGGTCGGCCAATCGAAGGAGGCATCGACCTGCCAGCCGAAGCTCTGGGCCACATCGAACATGTCGTGGAAGCGGGCGGCGTAGACATAGAGCTTCTTGGGTACGCAGCCGCGGATAACGCAGGTGCCGCCGACGCGGAACTCTTCGATAATGGCGACTTTGGCGCCATAGGTGGCGGCCATGCGGGCAGCGCGAACGCCGCCGGAGCCGGCACCGATAACGACGAGATCATAACTATCGGTCATCGGCGGCTCCCGGAGTAATCATCGGCATATGGCGATATATTGGATGGCACTTCGCATAAAAAAAGGCCCCGCACAAGGCGGGGCCGGATGTCTGCCATGCAGCAATGACTAGACTTCGAAGCCCTGAGCGCGCAGTTCGGCGCGGACCTTGGCGAAGAATTCGGAGCGCGTGTTGTTGGTGAAGACCTGGAGCACGGCCTGGAGGTCGGAATTCACCTCGGTATTGGCCTGGGCCAGTTTCTTGCCGGTCGGCGTTTCGTAGAAGGCGACGATTTCCTGCAGCTCTTCGACGGTGAAGCGCACGGCATAGACACGCGCGAACTGGTCGAGCAGTTCACCCTTGCGTTCCTTGTACTCTTCCAGAACCTTGCCGACGGCGGCGTCAGTTTCGTCCATGATTTCGGGATTCTGCTGCACGATCTGGCGCATGGTGCCGATGCCGATCTCGACGAGGGTGATCTCGTAGACGGCGGCGCGGTCGGTCAGGTCGATATATTTGCGCGCAAGCGCCAGTTGCTCGGGCGGCACTTCCTGCGCCATTGCGGGAACCGCAACCACGAGCATGGCGGCGCTCAGCGCCACAGCCAACAGCGCCCGTGCGCGCGTCATAACACCGGTCATCATCGAAATAGCCATCTTGTCTCGGTCCATCAGTTCGTGCCGCTCGTCAGCGCTTTTACGCCATCCGGCGTCGCCACATAAGCCGTCTTGCACATTTTAAGGAAAAGCCCGTGCTGGACCACCCCGGCGATGTCGAGCAAGTCGCGCGACAGCGCTTCTGGCTGCGAAATGCGGCCAAAAAAAGCATCGAGAATGAGGTGTCCGCCATCGGTGACGAAGGGCGTGCCAGGCGACGTCTCGCGCAGGCGCAGGTTGCCCCCGGTGCCGTGATGCTCGATGAGCTCGGCCACGGCGCGGCGCGTGGCGCCCAGGCCGAAGCGGTTAACCTCCACCGGCAGCGGAAAGCGACCGCCCAGTGTCTGCACCAGCTTGGACGCATCGGCGATGACCACCATGGCATCGGAGGCGTCGGCAACGATCTTTTCGCGCAGCAGGGCCCCGCCGGCGCCCTTGATGAGGTTGAGCTGGGGATCGATCTCGTCGGCGCCATCAACGGTGAGGTCGAGCCGGTCGAGGGTTTCGAGATCGGAGAGGGGAATGTTGAGCGCCTCGGCCTGGCGGGCGGTGGCCTCGGACGTGGGCACGCAGATGCATTCGAAGCCGGCGGCGACCTTTTCGCCCAGCAGATCGACAAAGTGCCAGGCGGTGGAACCGGTGCCGAGGCCGAGCCGCATGCCGGACCGTATTTCGGCCAGCGCCATGGCAGCCGCCTGCCGCTTCAGATCTTCACTCATAGTCGCCCTCGCGCGGTAAATTTAGCAGGGCCATCGCAAGGGATGGCCTGCCTGTCAATGCCGCCTTTGGGCGTGGATCACGGATTGGTGAATGATAACTGTAACCTGCTGGCAACACAATTTTGCGAACGTGGCGCGAGTGTGGCGATTCCGGGGCGGTTGCCTCTTTTCGCTATTTCCCAAAGGGCGTAAGCACCCGCAATTATTGCAGCGGGCGAATCCCGCTCTATTCCAGAGGCCAAGTCGTCAGATGTTCAATTTCAAGTCAACGATAGCGATCGGGCTGTCGATTATCTTGTCGGCTAGCAGCGTCCTGCCCGCAACGGCGGCGCTCGTCTACGACCGCAACAGCGCAGAATGGGTAGACGAGTCGACGATCGTGCAGAGTTCGCGCGGCGGCAGCCCGGTCCGCAAGGAAATCGTCAACTACGAAACCAACCACAAGCCCGGCACCATTGTCATCGAGACCGACGAGCGGCGGCTCTATCTCGTGCTCGAAGACGGCAAGGCGATGAAATACGGCATCGGCGTGGGCCGGGACGGGTTTACCTGGTCGGGCACCCACCGCATTACCCGCAAGGCGGAATGGCCCGGCTGGACCCCGCCGCCGCAGATGCGCAAGCGCGTGCCGGACCTGCCGGCCTATATGGAAGGCGGCCCGAACAATCCGCTGGGCGCCCGCGCGCTCTATATCGGCTCGACCCTCTATCGCGTGCATGGCACGTCCGAACCCTGGTCCATCGGCCAGGCCGTGTCGTCGGGCTGCATCCGGCTGACCAATGACGACGTCACCGATCTTTATGAACGCGTGAAGGTTGGCGCGTTGATTGTCGTCAACCACTAGTACAAGCGCCTCCCGCGCAAATTCGAGGGCTGCCGTTTCGGCGGCCCTTTTGTTTTGAGCCGGCTTTGAAAGCCGCCGGACAGGATGTAGGTTGGCGCCATGAATGCTGTGACCTCCCCTGCCCGGCCGCTTGTCGATACCTTTGGACGGCATATTTCCTATCTGCGCATTTCGGTGACGGATCGCTGCGATTTCCGCTGCGTCTATTGCATGGCCGAAGACATGACCTTCCTGCCCAAGAAGGACGTGCTGAGCTTCGAGGAAATCGAGGCCATAGCCGGAGCCTTCATCGCGCGAGGGGTGACCAAAATCCGGCTGACCGGGGGCGAGCCGCTGGTGCGGCGCGATATCATGGAACTGGTGACGACGTTGGGCGGGCGGATCGGACATGGGCTCGATGAGCTGACGCTGACCACCAATGGCAGCCAGTTGCGCAGGCATGCCCAAGGGCTGGCCGATGCGGGCGTGCGGCGGCTCAATGTTTCGCTCGATACGCTGGACGCGGAACGGTTCCGCGCCATCACGCGGCGCGGGCGGATCGCGGACGTGCTTGATGGAATTGATGCCGCGCAGGCGGCGGGACTGGCCATCAAGATCAACATGGTGGCGATGCGCGGCGTCAATGACGACGAAATCGAGCCCATGATGGCATGGGCGCATGGGCGCGGGATGGGACTGACGCTGATCGAGGGCATGCCGCTGGGCGAAGTGGGCATCGACCGGGTCGACAGCTACCTGCCGCTGCGCGAACTGCATGACCTTCTGGCGCGACGCTATACGCTGAGCAAGCTCGACAAGCGCACCGGCGGGCCGGCGCGCTATGTGCATGTGGCCGAGACCAATGGCGTGTTGGGCTTCATCACGCCGATGAGCCACAATTTCTGCGAGAGCTGCAACCGGGTGCGGCTGACGGCGGCCGGGCAGCTCTATCTGTGCCTGGGGCAGGACGACCAGGTGAATTTGCGCGATGCGCTGCGCGACGGCGGGCCGGCGGCGCTGGATGCGGCGCTGGACCATGCCATGCTGATCAAGCCCAAGGGGCATGATTTCGTCATCGACCGCAGCCGGCCGGAACCGGCGCTGGGGCGGCATATGAGTGTTACGGGAGGCTAGAATGGGCGAGCGGATTACATTGACGGCCAGTGACGGCTTTACCCTCAACGCGTATCGCGCCGAACCGGAGGGGCGCCGCGCGGCGGGGTTGTTGTCATCCAGGAGGTCTGGGGGCTCAACAATTTCGTGCGCGGCGTGGTGGACCGTTTTGCCCGGCATGGCTTTCTGGCAGTGGCGCCGGCCATGTTCGATCGGGTCGAGTTCGGCTACGAAAGCGACAATTACACGCCGGAGCAGTTTGCCATTATCGGCGAGCTGATGAAGAAATTCGACCACAAGACGGCCATGCTGGACGTGACAGCGGCCATCGGCGCGGCCAAGGCCGGCGGCAAGGTGGGCATTACCGGCTATTGCTTCGGCGGTGCCGTGAGCTGGCGGGCGGCGGCGCATGAGGGGATCGGGCTCAGCGCGGCCTCGGGCTATTATGGCGGCGGCGTGCCGAACTATATCGAGCTGGCGCCCCGCATTCCCATCGAGATGCATTTCGGCGACCGGGATACGGGCATTCCGCTGGAGCAGATCGAGGCGCTGAAGGCGCGGCATGCCGAGGCGGATATCTATACCTATCCGGCCGGCCACGGCTTCTGCAACAGCGACCGGCCGGGCAATTTTAACGAGGCGGCCTGCACCAAGGCCTCGGCGCGCACGCTCGACTTCTTCCGCAAGCATCTTGGATAGGCTGAGCCAGCATCGGGCCTATATCGAGGCGGAATGGCGCAGCCTGCAGGCAGCCCCCTTGTCGCGGCGCAAGGCGATGCTGGTGGCCGCGCTGATCGATGCCTTCGCGGACCGGATGTTTGCCGTGGAAGGGGCGGAGGATATCCTTGCCTATCGGGCGGAACTGGCGGCGGCGCACCCGGCGCTGGGGCTGGTGATGGCGCTTTGCGCGGGGCGTGACGGGATGGCTGTGGTGACCGAGGCGGTTGCGGTACCGATCGCCGACTATGGCGCCCTTGGTGTCGAGGATTTCATGGTGAGCCTCTACAATGACCACAGCGTACAGCGGCTGCGACTGGCGCTGCCGGATGGGGAGCGGCGGGACATGCTGGTGGTGCTGGGGGAGGCGATTGCGGGGTTGGATCTTGCCTAGCCCCTGCCCTCGGCGCGTTCGATCAGTTCGATGATGATGCCATCGGGGTCGCGGACGAAGGCGACGCGTTTGATCAGGGCGGTGTTGACGGCGGCGCGGGGGCGTTCGAGGATTTCGACGCCGGCGGCTTCGAGCTTGGCGAAAATCGCGTCGACACTTTCGAAGGCGAAGGTCAGGTGGCGCAGGCCGGCTTCATGGGGCGGCACGTCGCGGGAGCGGGCAATCTGGGCGGCTGGACAGGCGATTTCGAGCATGCCGCTGCCGGTATCGAGGAAGGCCATCTCGCCGCGGTCGTTCTGCTTGCGCTGGGCCAAAGTGAGGCCCAGCAGGTCGCAATAAAAGGCGATGGTCCGGTCCAGGTTGCCGGACGTCATGCCGACATGCTCGAAACCGACCAGGCCCGTCATTTGTCGTCGTCGACCACGATGGCGAAATCGAGCGGGAGGGCCGTGGTGTATTTGATCTGGCCCATGGCGAAGGCGGAACTGACATCGGTCAGGTTGATCTTGCTGATGAGCCTTTTGTAGAAGGCATCATAGGCGCCGATATCGGGCACGACGACGCGCATCAGGTAATCGACTTCGCCGCTCATGCGGTAGAATTCGACCACTTCGGGGAATTCGTCGATGACGCCGGAGAATTTGCGCATCCAGGTGTCGTTGTGCTCGTTGGTCTTGACCGAGACGAAGACGGTGACGCCGACATTGACCTTGGCGGGGTCGAGCACGGCGACGCGGCGCTGGATGACGCCATCCTCTTCCATCTTCTGGATACGGCGCCAGCACGGCGTGGTGGAGAGCCCCACCTTGCGGCCGATTTCGGCCACCGGCATGGTGGCATCCTTTTGCAGGAGCGTGAGAATTTTTCGGTCGATCTTGTCCAGTGCCATAATGCCCCCACGAAATCTGATTTCCAATTCCGGCGCAATTTAATCCGAAATTGGCGCAATGCGTGCCACGTCCGGGCAAGTTTAGCAATAAACTTGCGCAGATCAAGTGATGTGGTGGCGCAGGGGTGCAGCCTCCACTCGCCCGACCTCGTGGTTCGACGGGCTCACCATGAGGTCTCTGCATCAAAGGCCCAGGGCGGAGAGCCAGCCGCTGATGCCCTGTGGGCGGGGGTGGTCGTCGCGCCAGGTGCGGGGAGCGTCGAAATCGCCGGCCCAGATGCCGAGGCGGTGGTTGCGGGCGGCGGCTTCTTCGGTCCAGTAGCGGCCGGCGGAGATGGCGAGGCCCTCGGCAACCATAGTGGCGCCGAGGTCGTGGCCGCCGACGCTGCAGGTGGCGAGAAGGCGTTCATATTGGTCGGTGTCTTCGGGGCGGCAATCGGCGGGGCCGGCGGCCAGAAATTGCGCCATGCGGTCGCGCGCGGCGCGGCCACAGGGCCAGGTCCGGCCATCGGCGGCGGTGCAGCTCTGCGCCAGTTCGGGGGCGTCGAGGCCAAGCAGGCGAATGCGCTTCTCGCCCAGGCGGAAGCTGTCGCCGTCGCTGACGCGGGCCTGGCCGGCGACCGGTGGCGGTGGGGAATCGAGCGCCGCCGCGACGACGGCGATAACGGCCAGGACCACTACGGCGAGGACTGCCCCGCCCGGGCCGCGAAAGATGGCATTGCGCCGGCTTCGTCGCTGCAGGATTTCACCACCTGTTAACTACGCGCTCGCTAGTGTCGTCCCGAGCGTAGCGAATGTGTGTTCTGTTCGCATCATTTAGTAACGAGTACGAGTTCCATGGCGTCGCAGCCGGCTGTCATCGATGACGTCCGTTCCCAGATGGGACGGGACAGCAAGCGCACGGCGCAGAAGACCGTGCTGGATGCGCGCCAGCGCCTGACCTCGAGCTCGGGTACGCGCGCCGATTTCGATTTCGAACTGATGCATGACTATGCGCAGTCCCGCCTCAATGCGGCACTGCCCATGGCGGCTATCGTGGTCATTCTTTCCGTCGTGGCGAGCCTGTGGGTGCCCGTCGTCTTCACCTCGCTCTGGGCGGGGCTGGTGATCCTGAGCCTGCTGATCGTCGTGCTGATGGCGCGGCGCTTCAAGACCAGCGATCCATCCAAGTTCAATGCGAGCCGTTGGACCACGACATTCGTGGCAGGGGAAACGGTTTATGGCCTAGCCTGGTCATTGCTGGCGCTGTTCACGCTGGTGGCGGAGCCGGCGACGCTGACGCCTGTGATGTTTGCCATGGTGCTGGTGAGCGTGGCGGCCAATGCGGTGGCGACCCATACCCTGCCCCCGGCCACGCTGATGAGCACGCTGCCGGTGACGCTGACGGTTTCGGCCAATCTCATCGCGCTGGGCGGCACGCTCAACTATACGCTGGCCGCAGTGGCCATTTGCGGCGAAATCTTCTTCGTCTACCTGGCCCGCCAGCTGCACGGCACCGAGCTCGAAACCATTTCGCACCAGGCGGAAAAAGATGCGCTGATCGGCGAGCTGGAAGAAGCCCGGCACATGTCGGACGAGGCGCGGCGCCATGCCGAACAGGCCAATATCGCCAAGTCGCAATTCCTCGCCACGATGAGCCATGAGCTGCGCACGCCGCTCAACGCCATTATCGGCTTTTCCGAAGTGCTGAAATCGGAATTGCTGGGGCCGCACCAGGTGCCGCAATACAAGGAATATGCGGGGGACATCCATGGCAGCGGGCAGCATTTGCTCAACCTGATCAACGAGCTGCTGGATCTCAGCCGCATCGAGGCGGGCAAGTACGAGTTGAACGAGGAAGTGGTGTCGCTGGTCGATATCGCCGAGGATTGCCGCCGCATGATGGAGCTGCGCGCCAAATCCAAGGGCATCGAGCTGGTCTATAATATCGGCAACAACCTGCCCAAACTTTGGGGCGACGAGCGCGCCATCCGCCAGGTGGTGCTGAACCTTCTCAGCAATGCCATCAAGTTCACGCCGCAGCATGGCAAGGTGGTGCTGGTGGTGACGCGGAGCGGCGATGGCGGACAGTTCATTTCGGTCAAGGATAATGGACCGGGCATTCCCGAGGACGAGATCGAGACCGTGCTCTCATCCTTCGGCCAGGGTTCTCTGGCGCAGAAGACTGCCGAACAGGGCGCGGGCCTGGGCCTGCCCATCGTGCAGAAGATCATGGAACTGCATCAGGGCCGGTTCGACCTGTTCAGCAAGCTGCGCTTCGGCACCGAAGTGATCGCCACCTTCCCCCGCGCCCGCGTGATGGACGCGCTGGCGCCGGTGGTGGAGAAGCGCAACCGGCTAGAAATCTTCTCGGAAGCCGGCTGATCCCCCTATTTCCTCGCTTGCGCCGAACGGCCCAGAAAGGCGCGGCGCTCGCTTTCCTCGGTCAGGCTGGCGCTGCGCAGGCGGAGGATATCCTTGCGCGCGATGAGGCCGACCAGGGCATGGGTGGCGGGATCGACGACGGGAATGCGGCCCATATCGGCGGCGACCATCAGGTCGGTCACGCGACCCACCAGATCATCGGGGTGGGCCACGGTGAGCGAGACGTCGGACACCACATCGTAAAGCGTCTGGCCGGCGTGATCGTCGCCAGCCTGCCAGCGCAGGGCATCGGCGCGGGACACCATGCCGACCGGCACGCCATTGTCCAGCACGACAGGATAGGAGCGGTGGGCATGTTCGGGCTGGCCGAAAAAGACCGCGGCGTCTTCGACGGGCATGGCCGATGGCAAAGTATCGACGGATTTGACCATGATCTCGAAGGCGCGGGTCATTTCGAAGGGATCGGTGCCGTATTCGCGGGTGAGGTGGCGGCCACGGCGGGCGATCTTTTCGGTGAGGATGGAGCGGCGCAGGGCCAGCACGGTGAAACCATAGGCGGCGACGGCGGCGGTGAAGACCGGGATCAGCAGGCCGATATCGCCGGTCAGTTCGAGGATGAACAGCGTGCTGGTCAGCGGGGCGCGCATGGTGCCGCCCATCATGCCGCCCATGCCGAGCAGGGCCCAGAGCGCCGGATCGCCGGGCAGGAACTGGCCGACGAGATAGCCCAAAGCGCCGCCCAGGATCAGCAATGGTGCCAAGACGCCGCCTGATGTGCCCGAGGACAGGGCCACGAGCCAGATGACCGCCTTGACCAGCAGTACGGCGATGACCGCCTGGACCACAGCGTCGCCTGCGGCGAGATCGGCGATCACGTCATAGCCGACACCCAAAGCGCGCGGTTCGATCAGCCCGCCGAGGCCGACGACGACACCGCCGATGGCGGGCCACCACATCCAGTGGATGGGCAGGCGCTCGAACAGATCTTCGGCCTTGTAGAGCAGATTGGTCAGCAGGCCCGATTGCAGGCCGGAGAGAATGCCCAGGCCAGCGCAGAGCAGCAGGCCCCACCAGGGCAGGTCGAAGGTGACATCGGCCGGAAACAGCGGGCCGGTGCCGAACATCAGCGGACGCCAGGCCATGGAGACCATGCAGGCGACGGCCACCGGAATGAAGCTGCGCGGCTTCCATTCGAACAGCAGCAGTTCGACGGCCAGCAGCACGGCGGCCATGGGCGTGCCGAAGATTGCCGCCATGCCGGCGGAGGCGCCGGCCACGAGCAGCGTCTTGCGCTCGGCGGCGCTGAGATGGAACAGCTGGGCGAAGAGCGAGCCGATGGCGCCGCCGGTCATGATGATCGGGCCTTCGGCGCCGAAGGGGCCGCCGCTGCCGATGGAAATGGCCGAGGACAGGGGCTTGAGCACGGCGACCTTGGGCGACATCAAGCTGCCGCCGATCAGGATGGCCTCGATGGCTTCGGGAATGCCGTGGCCGCGAATCTTGTCCGAGCCGAAGCGCGCCATGAGGCCGATCACCAGCCCGCCGACAACGGGCGCCAGCACCATCCAGGGGGAGCGCGCCACGGCATCCATGTGCAAGGGGGCGGTGCTGAACTGGCCGAGCCAGATCAGGTTGGACACCAGCGAAATCAGCTCGACCAGCAGAAAGGCCGCCACCGAGGCTGCCGTGCCGATCACCACAGCCATGGCAATCAGCAGGAGAACACGCCGATCGGTGGTGAAATCAGCGAGACGGCGCGAGGCGGCTGACCCACTGGTTTGCGCACCTGACGGGGCGGTGGTGGCGCGGTCCTGCATATGTCGTCCTCGCTGGGGCATGCTATTGGGATGAGATGACGCGCCGGTTATATCGTATCACGATATATTTCAATCCTGACCAGGAGGGTAGCAGCCATGCAGAGCGCCGAGCCGGAGCGACTGAGCCAGTCGGACTATGAGGTGCTGTCGCGGTTCCGCTTCGCGCTACGCCAGTTCACGGCTTTCAGTTCGCGTGCGGCGCAGGCCGCCGGCCTGCCGCCGCAGCAACATCAGGCGCTACTGACGATCAAGGGCCATGCCGGCCCGGCACCGATGAGCGTGGGCGTGCTGGCCGAGCAATTGCTGATCGCGCCGCAAACGGCCACCGAGCTGGTCAATCGGCTGGCCGATGGTGGGCTGGTGGCGCGGGTAGTCGATAAGCACGATCGGCGGCGCCAGACGCTGGCGCTGACCGGCAAGGCAGAGGCGCTGCTCGGGTCACTGACCGTGGCGCATCTGCGCGAAATGCGGCAGCTTGCGCCGGAGCTGATCACGCTGCTGCAGGCGCTGGAACGACGAGGCTAAACGCTCAGGCGTCCTTGCCGCTGACGGCAGCACTTTCGAAAGTGGCCATGTTGTTGTGGAGGTGGAGCGCCGTCTTGGCGAGGACGGCCGCAAGGGCTGCGCCGCTACCTTCGCCCAGGCGCATGCCGAGATCGAGCAGGCCTTTCTGGCCCATGGCTTCGAGGGCGCGGGCATGACCACTCTCGGCCGAGGTGTGGGCGAAGAGGCAGTGATCGATGGCAGCCGGATTGACCGCGTGGGCGATGGCGGCAGCCGCGGTGGCGACGAAGCCATCGACGATGACGGGGACTTTCTGGTGGCGGGCGGCGATGAGGGCGCCGAGCATGGCCGCGATTTCGCGGCCGCCGAGACGGGCGAGGATGGCGAGCGGATGATCGAGGGTTCCGGCGTGGTGGGCCAGCGCGCGATCGACAGCGTCGGCCTTGCGGGTCAAGCCGGCGTCATCGACGCCGGTGCCGCGGCCGACCCAGTCGGCGCCGCTGCCGCCATAGAGGGCAGCGTAGATGGCCGCGGCGACGGTGGTGTTGCCGATGCCCATTTCGCCCAGGCAGATCAGGTCGGGCTTACCGGCAATGGCTTCCATGCCATAGGCGATGGTGGCGGCGCACATCTTATCGTCGAGCGCGGGTTCCAGTGTGATGTCGCCGGTGGGCATTTCCAGCGCCAGTTCGAACACACGCAGGTTGATTTCGTGCAGAGCGCAAATCTGGGAAATGGCGGCGCCGCCATTGGTGAAATTGGCGACCATCTGTGCCGTCACCTCACGCGGGAAGGCGGAGACGCCCTGGTCGGTCACGCCGTGATTGGCGGCGAAAATGGTGACCATGGGATTGTCGAGCCGGGGCTGCGCCCTGCCCTGCCAGCGCGCGAGGAATTCGACCAGGCCTTCCAGCGCCCCGAGCGAGCCTGATGGCTTGGTGAGCTGCGCATCGCGGGCGCGAACGGCGGCAACGGCCGCTTCGTCGCCATCGGGCGGCAGGGTCAGGAGCTCAATGACATCGGCATAGGCGGGGCTGAGCGGGGGCATGGCGAGTCGGCCTGATTTTGGCTAGGAAGGACGCGACCTTGTTGCCGATCGCGGGACGAAAAGCAATTGAACGCCAACGAGCCTTCCATCGAGCCGGACGAACCCAGCAGCCCGCGTGCGCCGGTCGGCGGCCTTGGCCTGCGGGCCGATTTCATCATGGCAATGCGGTTCTTTTCGCGGCTGCCGACGGGGGATTCGCCGCACCAGACACCGGATCTCGGGCGGATCGCCATGGCGCTGCCGCTGGCCAGCACGGCCATCGGCATCGTGCCGGCTTTGCTGCTGATCGGGGCGGTGCTGCTCGGGCTGCCGAGCTATTTTGCCGCGGCTCTGGCGGTGGGCGCCATGGTGCTGGCCAGCGGGGCGATGGCCGAGGATGCTCTGGCCGATGCGGCGGACGGACTGTTTGGCGGGCACACGGTCGAGCGGCGGCTGGAGATCATGAAGGACAGCCGGCATGGCACGTATGGCGTGGCTGCGCTCTGCCTGTTCCTGCTGTTGCGGGTGACGGCGCTGGGGGCGGTTGCTGATATCAATCCGCTGACGGCGGGGGCGATCTGGCTGGCGGCGAGCATTGTCGGGCGGTCGGGCGCGTTGTGGGTGGCGGTGGCCTTGCCGCCGGCGCGGGCGGATGGGGCTTCGGCTACGGCGGGGCGGTTGCCGGTGCAGGGCTTTGCGGTGGGCGCGGTGTTTGCCGTGGTGCTGCTGTTTCTGCTGGGCGGCCCGGCGACGAGTTTGGTGGGGCTGGGGGCGGCGCTGTTGCTGGCGGTGGGTGTGATTGCCGGATGGACGGCGTTGTGCCGGCGGCTGGTGGGCGGGCAGACCGGGGACCTGATCGGGGCGCTGGGGGCGCTGGTGGAAATTGCGGTGCTGGCTGGGTTGGTGGGGTTTGTCTGAAACCCGATTTCGCCCAGCCACCACATGTCACCCTCGGGCTTGACCCGAGGGCTCTGTACTAACCGGGCGCTCCGCAAGTGTAGAGCCCTCGGGTCAAGCCCGAGGGTGACGGTCAGTGGGTGACGGTCGGTGGGGGGACCATATAAGGGACGGGCCTTGAAATTGGCGTAAGCGCTGCCTTTATCGTATTGATGGAAAACACGAACCGGCCGGAGGCGCAGGCATGATCTTTATCGGCATTGCGCTGGTTGTCGCGGTGGGGCTGGCGCTGCTGATCAGCGCCGATGCGGGAAGCATGGTGGGGCTGACGCAGGCGCAGACGGCGCAACTGGTGCCCCTGCTGGTGATCCTCATCGTCATTGCGGGCGGGGTGTTCACGCGGCGGCGCAAGGCGTCGGAGCTGATGGGCAGCGTGTTGCTCTGGGTCGGCATTTTTGGTGTCGCGGCACTGACTTATGCCTATCGGGACGAATTGACCAATGTGGCGGCGCGGGTGGCCGGGGAGTTCCGGCCGGAGGTTGCCGTGGTCGATGCCGAACAGGGGCTGGCGACGTTCCGGCGCGGCATGGGCGGGCATTTCGAGATCAATGCCACGGTCAATGGCCATACGACGCCGATGATTTTCGATACCGGCGCGAGCGCGGTGGTGCTGACCATTGCCGATGCCGAGGCGGCGGGGATCGATACCGACGGGCTGGCCTTCACCATTCCGGTTTCCACCGCCAATGGCACCGGGCGGGCGGCGCGGGTACGGCTGGACCGGATCGAGGTGGGCGGCATTGTGCGGGAGCGGGTGGTGGCGTTTGTCACCGAAGGCGGGGCGCTGGAAACGAGCCTGTTGGGCATGACATTCCTGGAAACGCTGAGCCGGTACAGCGTGACGCAGAACTCGCTGGAGCTGCAGGATTGAGGGGGCCTCAGGTAGGCACGTTCTTTCCCACCCACCAGCGCCTCCCCCGGACTTGATCCGGGGGTCTCTTGCCGCTTGTGCCGTACTGAGAGTGACCCGCGGATCAAGTCCGCGGGAGGCGATTGTGGGTGGGAGAGTTTAGCGCTTCCCCGTAGCGCACCGGTTTAGCTGGCCTCCGCCAAACGCGGGCGGGTGACGGCTTCGAGGGCGCGTGACATGACCGTGGAATCCGCACCGGGCTTGCAGGCGTCGACGCTGAGGATCTGGCGGAACTGGCGGGCGCCGGGCAGGCCGTTGGCGAGGCCGAGCATGTGGCGGGTGATGGCGTTGATGCGCGTGCCCTCTTCGGCCTCGCGGTCGGCATA
Source organism: Devosia ginsengisoli (assembly GCF_007859655.1). Taxonomy (NCBI): domain Bacteria; kingdom Pseudomonadati; phylum Pseudomonadota; class Alphaproteobacteria; order Hyphomicrobiales; family Devosiaceae; genus Devosia; species Devosia ginsengisoli. The sequence goes on along the minus strand of NZ_CP042304.1, from coordinate 450,542 downwards.
GGCGGCCATGGCCTGCATGACGGCTTCGATTGTCGCCGGCTCGGTGGCGATGCCGAAGAAGCGGCGGTCGACTTCGGCCAGCAGCATGGGGGTGTGATAGGCGGCGCGGCCGAGCATGACGCCGTCCATATGGGCCATTTCGGCTTCGGCGGCGTCGAGTGTTTCGAGGCCACCATTGATCATGACGGGCAAGGGCGCGAGGCGCGCGCGGAGGCGATGGACGCGATCGTAGTCCAGCGGCGGAATGGTGCGGTTTTCCTTGGGGGAAAGGCCCTTGAGCCAGGCCTTGCGGGCGTGGACATAGAGGGCATCGACACCTGCGGCGACCATGGCATCGGCGAAGCGGTCGAGGCTCTGCTCGGTATCCTGATCATCGATGCCGATGCGGCATTTGACGGTGACGGGCCGGTCGGTGGTGTCGCGCATGGCGCGGACGCAATCGGCCACCAGGTCGGGCTCGGCCATCAGGCAGGCGCCGAAGCGGCCGGACTGGACCCGGTCGGAGGGGCAGCCGACATTGAGGTTGATTTCGGCATAGGCGTAGTCTTCGGCAAGACTGATAGCCTGGGCCAGTTCAGCCGGATCGGAGCCGCCCAATTGCAGGGCGACGGGCGCCTCCTCGTCATTGAGGCGCAGATGGCGATGCGCATCGCCATGCACGATGGCGGCGGCGGTGATCATCTCGGTGAACAACAGGGCTTCGCGCGTGAGGAGGCGATGCAGATAGCGGCAATGCCGATCCGTTAGGTCGATCATCGGCGCCACGCTGAAGCGGCGGGCGCGGGTCAGGTCGGGCTTGTTTGCGGCGTCGAGGCTTTGCACGTCGGGGATGCGCTCCAGATTGGCGCGCACCTATACTATACGACCGGCGCGCGACCAAGGCCGCCACGGGATGACAGGGTTGCGATGACGCGGTCGGCCATGTTGTCGCAACGAGCGCCGTCGAAGGGGAAGACGTCGGCGAAGGAGCCGGCAATGCGCTGTTCGATGGTGGCGCGCAGCAATTGGCGAGCCCGATGCAGGCGGGTCTTGACCGTTTCCGGCTTGATGGCGAGTTGGCTGGCGGCCTCGGCGGCCGACAGGCCTTCGATATCGCGGAGGATGAAGACGAGCCGGAAGGCTTCGGGTAGCTCGTCAATGGCGTGTTCGAGCAATTTGCGCATTTCGGTTCGGTCAGCCTCGCTATCGGCGGGAAGGGGCACAAGGGAGATCGGAAACAGGGCGGCAAGGCCGGTATCGGTCTGGGCGGCGGCGTCGAGCGCCGTGAGGTCCGTGGTGGTGCGGCGCTTGCGCATGCGGCCCAGGGCATCGTTGAGGGCGATGCGGGTGAGCCAGGTGGTGAAGCGGGCCTCTTCGCGGAAGGTATCGAGATGGGTGAAGGCCTTCACATAGGTGGCCTGGACCACATCCTCGGCTTCGGCATCATTGCGCAACACGCCGCGCGCCACGCGGAACAGGCGCTGGTTATTGGCCTTGATGAGGCGGCGGATGGCGGTTTCGCTGCCCTGCCGCGCCTGCGCGACAAGGGCGGTTTCGCTTTCGGCCGTGGCCTGTTCGGTCGCGATCATATCCATGACGCCCATAACCTCATTCGTGCCGTATCGTGCCACCAGCCAGGATATCGGCAATGGCGGGGAAATTGGCCAGGGCGACATCCGGCAGAGCGGTGAGGGCGGCATCCGTCACCGTAGCGGGATAATCCGCCGCTGGCGCGTCGCCCACCACGATGCGGCCGACCATGCCCGCATGCTCATGCGGCAGGCAGTAATAATCATAGACCCCCGGCACGATCAGCGTCACCGAGAACGTCTCGCCGGGCAGGAGATAGTCCGAATCCCAAGGTTCGGCGCCATCGGGGATGCGTTGCGGGCGGTCGAAGATCGACGGGTGATAGGCGGTCGCGGTATGGGCATTGCCCGCATCCTGATTGGTCCAGCGAATGGTCTGGCCGGGCTGGATATGGATGCCGATGGGGTCGAACCAGACATCGGAGCCGTCGGGCCGGCCGGTCATGGCCAGATCGATGGTATCGGCGCCCAGCGCGACGAGAGGGCGGACGGCAAAGGCGGCGAGGGTGACCCCGCCGACCTGCAAGATGTTGCGACGCGTGAGCATCACTGCGCCACCCGGGCTTCGTCGGCGACCGGCACATGCCAGAGCACGACATGGATATGGGGCTCTTCGACGCCGGGATGGCCGGCATTGTAGTAGACATCGACGTGGTCGACATTGCCGCCGGGCGCCGCGAGGTCTTCGAAGCGGTTGTCGGGATTGAGGTCCTTCATGGGCAGCATGTAGATGGTGCTGACCAGGGCGCCATCGTGGTCATAGGCCAGGAACGGGCCGGCCGGCAGGGTGGCCGGATCGACGAAGAGCTGGCCCATGCCGGGCAGGAAATCGGGCAGCGGGACCAGGCCACTGACGGCGGCGAAACTGCCCGCGGGCGGGGCCTTGGCGATATCGGCCGGCACATCATGGGCCAGCGCCGGCAGCGCGCCCAGCATGAGGGCAGCAGTGGCAAGGGCGAGGACTTTCACTTGGCATCTCCTGGTTCGACGGCGGCCTGTGCCGCTGTTCTGAACCATTGGATGGTGTGGGGCGGGAAAGGTTCCCGGGTGGTGCTGTCGCCGGGGCTTTCACCTTCTCCCCTCGTGGGAGAAGGTGCCCGAAGGGCGGATGAGGGGGCGAGCTATCCGCTGGCCGTGAAGCATGGGTGAGCGCAGCCCCCTCACCCGGAAATCCGCTGGACGCGGATTTCCCCCCTCTCCACGAGGGGAGAGGGGGGCCGGCGTCAGGACAGGCCCGCGAGCGAGCATTGCTGCAGGAAGCGGCCGAGGTCGGGTTCGGTTACGCGGGCGGCAGCTTCGGCGAGGGTGAACCAGGCGCGGCGGCGCTGGGGCTTTTCGGGCCAGTCGCCCAGCAGGCGGCGCAGCCGGACGGCGAAGACGTCGACCGTGCAATCGAGGGCGTCGCCCTGCTTGCGGATCTTGCGATAATCGAAGGCGCCGATCGGCTCGGTGCCGGATTCGCCCTGGACGCCGGCTTCCTCGAATGCCTCCTGCAAGGCCGAGTCAGCCGGCGTCTTGCCCTCGATATGCCAGCCTTTCGGCAACAGCCAATGGCCGCTGATGCGCGAGGTGACCAGCAGGACTTCGATGCCGCTGCCGGCCTGCCGCCAGACCAGGGCCGCGACCTGCCGCGCCGAGGTTTCGGCGGCGGTGGTCGGTTCGGCCTGGTGCCGAGTGGTCATTTTCGGCCCGCTGGCGCCCGCTTGCCGGCGAGCTCGGACACCGAATTGACGGCTGACGATTTGTCCTTGATCTGCTTGGGTTTTTTCATTTCGCGATTGCCATTACGCTTGGCCATGTGTGTTGCCTTATCGTGCGACGGCCCATCGCGGCACGCGCGGCAAAGCCGGGCGCGTGGCGTCAGCCGGCGGCAAGCGCAGGCGGGGCACGTCAGGTCTTGGGGAAAGGTGATAGGGCCCTGGGCTGGTTCTTGCCGGTGGCAGGTAACCAGACCAGGCTAGCGGCTTGCGATGAAGCTCGCCCGGAAACTATGGCTGCAAAGGCGCAGAAGAGATTGCATGGGCGCATTATGCCCGTGGGGCACTGGAAGTCAAACCAGGTCCCAGATGTCGAGGCGAAAGGCGGCCCGCACGAGCCGCCTTTCCTTATGGGTCAGGCCTTGGCGAGGGCCTGTTCGAGATCGGCGATGATGTCGTCGATATGCTCGATGCCGATGGAGAGGCGCACCAGATCTTCGGAGACGCCGGCGCGGGCCAGTTCCTCGGCATTGAGCTGGCGGTGGGTGGTGGAGGCCGGATGGCAGGCCAGCGACTTGGCGTCGCCGATATTGACCAGCCGCAGGATCATGTTGAGGGCATCGATGAACTTGCCGCCGGCTTCCTGCCCGCCCTTGATACCGAAGCTGACAATGCCGGAGGCCTTGCCCTTGGTGATCTTTTTGGCGACGGCATTGTATTTGTTACCGGGCAGAGCCCCGTAATTGACCCAGCTCACCTTGGGATGGTTCGAAAGGAATTCAGCCACCTTGAGCGAATTTTCGCAATGGCGGTCCATGCGCAGGCCCAGGGTTTCGAGGCCCATGAGGAACAGGAAGGCACTGTGCGGCGAGAGGGCCGCGCCGGTATTGCGCAGGGGCACGACGCGGCAACGGCCGATATAGGCGGCCGGCCCCAGAGCCTCGGTATAGACGACGCCGTGATAGGACGGATCGGGCTCGTTGAGCACCGCGAAGCGATCCTTGTTGGCCTTCCAGTCGAACTTGCCGCTATCGATGATGATGCCGCCGATGGAATTGCCGTGACCGCCGATATATTTGGTCAGGGCATGCACGACGATATCGGCGCCGAAATCGAAGGGGCGGCAGAGATAGGGCGTCGCCACGGTGTTATCGACGATCAGCGGCACGCCATGCTTGTGGGCGATCTGCGCCAGGCGCTCGATATCGACCACATTGCCGGCCGGATTGCCGATGGATTCGCAGAAGACCGCGCGGGTCTTGTCGTCGATGGCGGCCTCGATGGCGGCGAAATCGTCGCCGGCGGCCATGCGCACTTCGATGCCCTGGCGGGGGAAGCTGTGCATGAACAGGTTATAGGTGCCGCCATAGAGCTGGCTGGTGGCGACGATGTTCTCCCCTGCACCGGTTATGGCCTGGATGGCATAGGTGATGGCCGACATGCCCGAAGCCACCGCCAGCCCGCCAATGCCGCCTTCCATTTCCGCCACGCGCTTTTCCAGCACGTCGGTGGTGGGGTTCATGATGCGGGTATAGATGTTGCCGGGGACCGCCAGATTGAACAGGTCGGCGCCATGCTGGGTATCATCGAAGGTGAACGAGGTGGTCTGGTAGATCGGCACTGCCGCCGACTTGGTCGTCGGGTCCGGCGTATAGCCGTGATGCAGCGCCAGCGTTTCGAGCTTCATAAATATTCTCCTCTGTCGGACCGGTGACCGGCCCCAACTGCAATGCACAATACCCACTATCGGCCGCAGGCCAAGCGCGCGACCGTCGCAGGGTTCCGGGATTCGACCGGAGTGTTGACAGCCGGAATTATAGCAGTCAAATGAATGATATTGTCTGATGAAAACAAAAAAGCTGGTTTATCTAGGATGGACATCGCTTTAGCAAAGACGTTTCTCGAAATTGCCGAGACGGGCAGTTTTGTTGCGGCGGCGGGGCGTTTGAACGTAACGCAAACCGCGGTCAGTGCGCGGGTTCATGCGCTGGAAGACCAGCTTGGGCGACGGCTTTTCATCCGCAACAAATCCGGCGCGCGGCTGACGCCGGCCGGCGAGCGCTTCGTGCGCCATGCGACGACGCTGGTGCAGGTGTGGGACCGGGCGCGGCAACAGGTGGGGCTGCCACAGGGGCGGGTCGACATTGCCAGTGTCGGCGCGGAAATCAGCCTGTGGAACCCGATCCTGGCCGACTGGCTGGTGTGGATGAAGCATGAAGCGCCCGATATCGCGCTGCGGGCCGAGGTGGATACGCCGTCGCGATTGCTGGAGGCGGTACATAGCGGGGCGCTGGACATGGCGGTGCTGTATGATCCGCCGCCGCAGGGCGGCAATAGCGTGGTGGAGCTACTGACCGAGGAAAAGCTGGTCATGGTGACCACCAGCGCCGATGGCGAGCGCGGGCCGCCAGAGGATTATGTGCAGATCGATTGGGGGGCGTCGTTCCAGGCCAGCCACCAAGCGGCTTTCCCGGAAATCTCCAGCCCCGGCGTGCTGATCTCGCATGGTCCGCTGGCCCTGCTCTACCTGACGCGGGTGGGTGGCGCGGGCTATTTCCGGCTGAGCGCGGTGCAGCCTTTTCTCGAAAGCGGGCGACTGCATCGGGTGGCGGATGCGCCTGAATTTTCCTATTCGGTGCATATGGTCTATTCGAGCCGCGCCGAGACGGGGCTGATCGATCGGATGCGGCGAGGGTTTCGGTCGAGCGCGGTGTAATCGCTGGCCGACCTTTCCCCGATAGCCCGATGCGTATGGCCCACCCCCACCCTTGATCCCTCCCCACAAGGGGGAGGGAGACGCATGGGCGAGGTCAGTGATCCAATATTGCCCTTGCACTGGACGGGCTTCCCTCCCCCTTGTGGGGAGGGAATGAGGGTGGGGGTGTCGAGGCTTCCACGAATTTTGCTGAAGCGCCGACACCCCCCTCCCTAGCTCTGCTTACGGCCCTTCGGGCCGAGCGGCGCTACCCTCCCCTCAAGGGGGAGGGTGAGCTGAGCCCCTGCTGCTGGCTAGAGAAGAAGGTGCAGGCCCCTGCCCTTCGAGGAACAGGCGCAGTTGCACCAGTTGGTCGCGCAGAGCGGGGCGGGAAATGCTGGGGATCAGGCTACCGAGGGACTGCAGGATGAGCGCCTGGGCGGGGAGCCTGGCCGATACGACGGGATGCGGCGGTAGGGCTGCGCCCTGGCTTTCATTGGTCGCGAGGCGGCGCATCTGCAGGGCCCAGCTGGCCAGTGTCGCGGCTTTTGCGGCAAAGGGCGGCTGGCTGGAGGCGGACGGATCCATGCCCTGGGCCAGGGCGGCGCGCAAGGCGGCTCGCATCTGGGCGGCGAGCAGGGACAGATCGTCGGCCAGGTCGGCCTCGCCCATATAGGCGCCGCTCATTTCGCCGGCATAGCAGACGGACGAGGCGAGCTCGACCGGTTCGGTCTCGGCCGTTCCGGGCGCGATGGCCAGCAGGGTTTCGGCCTCGGCGACGATCTGCGCCAGCCGGTCGGCGGCGCTGGTGATCGCGGTGATATAGCCGATGCCGGTGCCGGCATAGAGGGCCATGGATCCGAAATCGCCGGTCATGGAGCGGAGGGGTGAATCGGTGCTGAAGAGGTAGATCGGGCGGCCCTCTTCGTCGCCGATGACCAGGCGTTCGGAGGCATGGGGATCGCCGCGGGCGCCGCTGGTGACGGCGCTCTTGAGCACGCGGGTGGGGGCATTGGGCGGCCAGTTGATATGGAAGCTGCTGGTCAGCACCGTATCGTCGGCCTCGGCCGCCAGCAGGCGTTGCTTGTGATAGGCGTGGGCGAAGGATTCCTCGGTGGCCATAAGGGCGGTGCCCAGCACGATGCCCGACGCGCCGAGCGCCATGGCGGTGACGAGGTCTGCCCCCGTGGCCATGCCGCCAGCGGCGAGGACCGGAATTTTGACCGCGTCGGCTACTTCCGGGAGCAGGTCGCGGATGGCGCGGGTGCCGCGGACGTGGCCGCCGGCCTCGCGGCCCTGGGCGATGACGATCTCGACGCCTGAACGCGCCGCCTCGATGGCTTCGTCGACCGAGCCGACCTGATGCACCACCATGATGCCGGCATCGCGCAGGCGCCTCGTCACCTGCTGGTCGAGGGTCCAGAAGGTGCAGACCACGGGTACGGCCAGCGCGATAAGGGTGGACACCTGGCGCTCCAGCAAGGCCGGGTCGGTGGAGGCGGGAATGATGTTCACGCCGAAGCGGCTGTGACCCAGTGCGCGCAGGCGGGTGACTTCGCGTTCGATCAGTTCCGGCGGCTCGCGCACCATGCCGAGAAAGCCGAAGCCGCCTGATGCGGTGACGGCGGCGACCAGGTCGGAACGGGCGACGCCGCCCATGCCTGCCAGAACGAGGGGGAGCTTGCTCCCCAGCAGGTGGCAGGCCGAGCTGTCGGGCAGCGTCATGTCAGGCCTTTCGCGACGACTGCAGGAAATCGAGCAGCACCAGAGCGTGATTGTGCTGCTCGTCATGGGCGGCGTAGAGCAGCGTCACCTTGCCATGCATGTGGCGCAGCTCGATCCACCGCCTCGGTATTACCGGAGAGTTCGGTGCGATAGCGATGGGTGAATTCGTCCCAATTGGCGGGATCGTGGCCGAACCATTTGCGCAGAGCCGGGCTGGGCGCCACCGCCTTGAGCCACAGATCGAGCTCGGCTTCGTCCTTGCTCACGCCGCGGGGCCAGAGCCGGTCGACCAGCACGCGCTTGCCGTCATCGGCGGCCGGGGGCTCGTAGATCCGCTTGACGGCAAAATGCGGCGGGGCGTCACGCATCGTCGTCGGTCGCCACCAGGAGCCAGCCGGGCTGGCCGGCTTTCAAGTCGCGCTCGAAGGTCCAGACTTCGGACGTGACGGCCACCCGGTCGGGGCTGCCGGATATGACCCTGCCCTCCCGGTCGCGGGTGACGGAGACCAGTTCGGCGACAAAGCGCACGTCGATCCAGGCATAGCCCTGATCGCGCCCGGCATTTTCTATGGTCACGCTGCGAAAGCCGATGAACATGGTTTCGGCAGTTTCGCCCCGCGCGGCGCGCTCGGCAAGCGTATTGGCGAAACTCTCGCGCAGGGCCGGAGACAGCAGGTCGGCGCAGGGCTCCATATTGCCGGCGGCGAAGGCGCCGACGATCATTTCATAGGCGCGGCGGGCGCCATCGAGGAAAGTGTCGATGCTGTCATAGCGACAGGCGGTGGCGATGCGTTTGAGGATGACGGCAAGCGGGGTGTCGCCATCGGGGCCTGGCGTATGGACCGCCGGGCTGGCGCCGGAGGACGGCGCGGGCTGGGGCGCCAGCGGATCGGCTTCGGCGGCCGGCGGGTGGACATTGGTATAGACGCGCCAGGACACGGCGATGGAGAATGCGATCAGCAGATAGTCGAGAATGCTCAGTTCGTTCATCTGGAACTTCCTTGCTCCGGCGACGCAGCCACAAGAGGCGCCGCGTCCAGCAGAGGAGTGAGCGTCTCGATGCCCATCACCAGGCTAACGCTGCGGGACAAGTCAGTCCAACGAATATTATTCGCCGTTTGCATAACAAATTTTGCATTTATTTGCAGGGAACGGAGGTTTCGGCCGGGCATTGTATCGGCGAGACTGCATGATCTGGATCAATGACGGGCCGGACCAGGGGCGTAGTCTGGGCGAGAGAGCGAAAGGACATGACATGTACACACGCATCGTTGTCGGCATTGACGGATCGGAACTGGCTACCAAGGCGCTGCGCCACGCACTGGCGCTGGCCAGGGAAAACAAGGCAAGGCTGTTTGCGGTGACCGCGACCGAGCCGCCCGTGCTCATCGCGCCTGGCGCGGAAATGATGTCGATCAATACCGGCGAGATCATTGAGGAGCTGGAAAAGGCCAAGGCCAGTTCGGCCCAGGAAACGCTTGATGAAGCCGATGCACTGGCGAAGGCCGAGGGCGTCAAGCTGGAAAAGACGCATCTGCCATCGACTATTGCGGCCGATGCCATTCTCGGGATGGCCGACAAGCAGGGCGCCGACATGATCGTGATGGGGTCGCATGGGCGGCGCGGGCTGGGGCGGCTGCTGCTGGGCAGCCAGGCCGCCGAAGTGCTGGCGCGGGCCACCATTCCGGTGCTGGTGGTGAAGTAGGCCAGCTTCGGCGCTAACATGTTAGCGGTGGCGGGATGGCGTGATTTCCAGTAGTGGCTTTGCAACGCGAGATCATCGAGTGCAAGCCATGCCCCTGCCCCGCTCCATTGCCGTCATCGATATCGGCAAGACCAATGCCAAGGTGGTGCTGATAGACGGCACGACGCGGCAGCAGGTGGCGGTGCGCAGCATAGCCAATGTGGTGCGGCGCGACGGGCCCTATCCGCATGCCGATGTCGACATGCTGTGGGGCTTCATCATCGAGAGCCTGCGGGCATTGCAGGCGGCGCATGGGGTGGACGGGATTTCCATCACCACGCATGGGGCGACGGCGGCGCTGCTGGCTGATGATGACCTGGCCATGCCGGTGCTCGACTATGAGCATGGTGGGCCGGAGGAGACGGCGGCGGCCTATGCCGGCGTGCGGCCGGATTTTGCCGAGAGCCTGTCGCCGCGCCTGCCCAATGGGCTCAATCTGGGGGCGCAGGTTTATTGGCAGTCGCAGGCGCATGCGGCGGAATTTTCACGCGTCACGGCGATCCTGACCTATCCGCAATATTGGGCGTGGCGGCTGAGCGGGGTGATGGCGAGCGAGGTGACGTCGCTGGGTTGCCATACCGATTTGTGGGCGCCCGGGCGGGGCGATTTTTCCGGCATGGTGGCGGCGCAGGGCTGGGCGGGATTGTTTCCGGCGATGCGGCCGGCGGCTTCGGTGCTGGGGAACATTCTGCCCGCCGTGGCGGCGGCGACCGGGCTTGGGGCCGAGACGCCGGTGACTTGCGGCATTCACGATTCCAATGCGTCGCTGCTGCCGCATCTGGGAGCGCATGCGGCGCCTTTCACCATTCTGTCGACCGGCACCTGGGCCATTGCCATGACTGTGGGCGGCGATACCGGGCGGCTCGACCCGGCGCGGGATAGCCTGGCCAATGTCGATGCCTTCGGGCGGGCGGTGCCGACGGCGCGGTTCATGGGCGGGCGGGAATTCGACCTGCTGGTGCCTGACATCGTCGCGCCCGAAGCGGATGATGTCGCGCGGGTGATTGCCGATGATATTCGGGTGCAGCCGAGCTTCATGCCCGGCGTGGGACCCTTCCCTGCCGGTGTTGGTCGCTGGACGCGGGAGCCGGCCACGGCAGCGGAGCGGACGGCGGCGGCTTCGCTTTACCTGGCGCTGATGACGCGAACCTGTCTCGACCTCTGCGGGCTGGGGCGCGAAATCATCATCGAGGGGCCTTTGGCGCGCAACCAACTGTTCGGGCAGGCGCTTGCCAGGCTGACGGGCGTAACAGTGCGGGCATCGGGCGATGCAACCGGAACCAGCATGGGTGCAAGCATGCTGTTTGGCGCAGGCAAAGCGCAGGCAACTGGCGGGATAGAATGCGCGCCGCTCGATGTGCCCGGCTTCGACGGCTATGCGGAGCGCTGGCGGCAGGCCAGCGCCTAGCAGCCTTGCACCGATGGAGGATGCGGGCCAGGCTTTCGGCGCCCATATAGAGGGCAGCAAGGAGGTTTGACATGGCACGGCATCGGGTGGTCATCGTCGGCAGCGGGTTTGGCGGGCTGGCGGCAGCGCAGGCGCTCGAGGGAGCCGATGTGGATGTGACGCTGATCGACCGGCGCAACCACCACCTGTTCCAGCCCCTGCTCTATCAGGTGGCGACCGCCTCGCTCAGCACATCGGAAATCGCCTGGCCCATCCGCCATATCCTGCGCAAGCGGGGCGAAGTCACGACCCTGCTGGCGACGGTGACCGTCGTGGATACTGATGGCAAGGCGGTGGTGCTGGAGGACGGCACCAGGGTTCCATACGACAGCCTGATCCTCGCGACCGGGGCGCGGCATGCCTATTTCGGGCATGACGACTGGGAGAAATTCGCGCCGGGCCTCAAGACGCTGGAAGACGCGACGACCATTCGCCGCAAGCTGCTGCTGGCCTTCGAGGCGGCGGAGCGCGAGAGCGATCCGGACAGAAGGCGGGCGCTGCTGACTTTCGTCATCATCGGGGCGGGACCGACCGGGGTCGAACTGGCCGGCGCCATCATCGAGCTGGCGCGGGAGACGCTCAAGGGCGAGTTCCGCAGTATCCTGCCAGGCGAAGCACAGGTGGTGCTGATCGAGGGCGGGCAACGCGTGCTGGCCAATTTCAAGCCGGACCTATCGGATTATGCGCTCAAGGCCCTGCGCGATCTCGGCGTAACGGTGGAACTGGGCGAGGCGGTCAGTGCGGTGGACGACGCGGGCGTGGTCTATGGCGGCAAAAGGCTGGATGCGGCGACCGTCATCTGGGCGGCGGGCGTGCAGGCCTCGCCGGCGGCGAAATGGCTGGGTGTGAAGCCGGACCGGGCGGGACGCGTCAAGGTCGAGGCGGACCTGACGGTGCCCGGGCATCCCGATATTTTCGTGGTCGGCGACACGGCGACGATCACCATGCCTGACGGCAAGCCGGTGCCCGGCGTGGGCGATGGAGCCAAGCAGGGCGGCAAGCATGCGGCACGGGTGATCCGGGCGCGGCTGGCGGGTGATACGGCGGGCAAGCCGTTCCGCTACAAGCATGCGGGCGACCTGGCCACGATCGGCAAGCGGGCGGCGGTAATCGACTTTGGCTGGATCCAGCTCAAGGGCTGGATCGCCTGGTGGGCCTGGGGGCTGGCGCATATCTACTTCCTGATCGACACCAAGAACCGGCTGGCCGTGGCACTGAGCTGGCTGTGGATCTATCTCAGCGGCCAGCGCAGCGCGCGACTGATCACGCAGGGTGACGCGGAGAAGGCACCGGTCCGGGAGAGTGAGAAGCTCTAGTTGCATGCGCATGTTTATGCGCATAAACTGCTCGGAAACCGGGATGATTGACATGAGAGCCACAGCACGAAAGCCGACGAACCTGACGCTTGATTCAGAGCTGGTCTCCGAGGCGCGCGCACTCAACATCAATGTATCGCGGGCGGCGGAGAACGGCCTTGAAGCGGCCATACGCAAGGAGCGTGAGCGGCGGTGGCTGGAAGAGAATGCCGAGGCCATCCAGAGCTCCAATGACTGGGTGGAGAAGAACGGGCTGCCCCTGGAAAAATATCGGCCGTTCTGATGGCGCGGTATGATGTGCGAAGCAGCGCCGATGGCTATCTCTATGTCGAGGTGCAGGCTGATATATTGGACCAGCTCAACACGCGGGTCGTCATTCCCCTGATGTCGCTCGATGTCGCGCCGGTGCCGGCCGGGCGGCTCAATCCGATAATCAGGGTGGCCGATGTACCGTTATCGCTGGTGACCCAATATCTGGCTGCCGTGCGGGCCTCCACACTTGGGCCTGTTGTCGGTTCGGTAGCTCACGAACAAGACAGAATAAGCCTCGCGCTCGATATGCTGCTGAAGGGCTATTAGCGCTCCGCGGCTTCCACCGAGGTGGCGGCCTTGTGCAGGGCGCGTTCGCGGAGCCAGATGTAGAGGCCGCTGGCGATGACGATGGGGGCGCCGAGATAGAGCCAGATGTCGGGGGGCTGGTTGAAGATGACCCAGCTCGAGGCGGCCATGAAGATGATCTGGAGATAGGAAAACGGCGCCAGCACCGAGGCGGGGGCGAAGCCGTGGGCGACGGTGATGAGCTGGTGGCCGATGAAACCGAAAATGCCGACAGTGAAGAAGGCGATCCAGACCGAGGGTTCTGACGGCCAGACCCAGAAGGGGATGGCGACCGGTGCGAGGAGAACCGTGGCGAAGAAGCCGACGTAGAATTGCTGGGTGGCGGCGGAATCGTGTGCGGCCATGCGGCGGGTCAGCAGGAAATAGAAGGCGGAGAACACCGCGGCGGCGAGGCATAGCAGGGCTGCCGGATGGAAGGCTTCGGTGCCTGGCCGGACGATGACCAGGATGCCGATGAAGCCGATGCCGATGGCGGTCCAGCGGCGCCAGCCAACCTGCTCGCCCAGCAGCGGCACCGACAGGGCGCAGAGGAAGAGCGGCATGGTGAAGGAGATGGCGCCGGTCACGGTGAGCGGGAGGTAGCGCACGGCCATGAAATTGCCGGTGGTGGCGCCGAGCAGCATGGCGGCGCGCAGAGCCTGCATTTTGAAGCTGGCAGTGCGGACGAGACCGGTGCCGTGTTTGGGCAGGTTGATGCCGAGCACCAGGACCAGATGCAGGGCATAGCGCAGGAAGACGATCTGCAGGACCGGAATGCCGCCCAGAGCCAGCCATTTGGCCGAGCTGTCTATGCAGGTGAAGGTGAAATAAGCGGCGAGCGCGAGCCCAATGCCCAACAGGCGACGGTCGCCTGGCGGCGCTGTGATGGTCGACATGGCAATTCCGAAGGGACCGCGCGGAAGGGCGCGGCATTTGCGCTAGCGTTGCGGGATGGCGCGCGTGGTGTCAATGGAAACTTGTATGGAAGCTGGACGACCATTCAGCAGCCCTCATGGTGAGCCCGTCGAACAACGAGGGCGTGGCACACCGGCCTCCACTCGCGCGACCTCGTGGTTCGACAAGCTCACCATGAGGTCTCGTAGGCCACCGCTGAGCCTGTACTCCCCCTAGAACGTATCGCGCAGGTTGCGGACTTTCAGGGATTGCACCAGTTCGGCCGGGGATGGGGTGGCGCCGTGGCGGGGGGTGAAGGTGAGGTCGGTCTGGCGGCCCGGCAGGAGGGTCACGGCATTGTCGGAGAAATAGCCCGGCATATCGACGGTGGCGGTGACGAACAGAGCCGGCTTGTCGCTGGTGAGGGTCAGCACGAAATTGCCGTCGACATCGGACCAGGCGGCGCGGACCTTGGGCTCGACCAGTTCATAGGCCTTGTAGGGCTTGGGGAAATAGTCGTTTTCGCCCAGCAGCTTGCCGGCGGAATCTCGCCAGGAGAAGAACAGGAATTCGTCTTCGGCCAGGTCGGCGGTCTGCAGCGTGGTGATGCCGAGAGCGGCGTCGGGGCCGATGGCGGTGTTGCCGGCGAAAACCTTGCGGTCGCCACCGCCGACTTTCACGGCGCGGACTTCGAGGGCGACGGTTACCGGCTTGCCGGTGTCGTTGATGCCGCGGAGGGTGATTTCGGCATTGTCCTTGCTCGGTACGGCGACGACATTGACCGGCAGGAAGAAGCGCTTCGCCATATATTGCAGCAGCTTCCACTGCCCGCCGTAGTCGAGGCTGGACCAGCTTGCCACCGGCCAGATGTCGTTGATCTGCCAGAACAATGTGCCCATGCAGCGCGGCTTGGTGGAGCGCCAGTATTCGATGGCGGTCTTGATGGCGAGGCCCTGCTGGATCTGGCTGAGGAACACCATCTGGTCGAAATCGCGCGGGAAGCGGAAATAGCGCGTCATGGTCTCGAGGATGCGGGCATTGCCGCCATTGTTGCGCTGGTGGTTTTCCATGACCGGGGAGGACGGGTTGCGGTCCTTTTCCTCGGCGAAGGTCTCGATGACATTCATCGAGGTGAAGGACTGGAAGCCGAATTCGGAGGCGAAACGCGGATTGACGCTGCGATAGGCGTCGAAGCTCTTGGCCGAATGCCAGACGTCCCAATAATGGGTGTCGCCGCGCGTATCGGCGTGCCAGCCGTCGGAGAAATCGAGATAGCCCATGGAGGGCGAGGACGGCCAGAAACGGCGGGCGGGGTCTTCGTCCTCGACGATATTGCCGAGCATGGAATTGAGGCGGTCGTAATTGGCGACATAGCGCTCGGGGGCCGCCTTGGTTTCGGGATACCAGCTCAGCGAGCCGATCACCTCGTTGTCGCCGCACCACAGGGCAATGGAGGCGTGGTGGCTGAGGCGGCGCACCTGCTGGGTGATCTCGGTGCGGACATTGTCGAGGAAGGGCCGGTCGGACGGATAGCTCATGCAGGCGAACATGAAATCGTGCCAGAGCAGGATGCCGAGCTCGTCGCAGAGTTCGTAGAAATAGTCCGGCTCGTATTGGCCGCCGCCCCAGATGCGGAGCATGTTCATATTGGCGGCCTTGGCGCTGTCGAGCAAGTCGCGGATGACTGCGGGCGTGATACGCGAGGGAATGGCGTCGGCCGGAATCCAGTTGGCGCCCATCATCGTGATGTCGCGGCCATTGATGCGGCATTTGAAGGTGTGGTCGATTTCGTCGGGCTCGACGACCCATTCGAGCTTGCGCAGGCCGATCTGGCGCGTAGTCTTTTCGCCTTCGAGATTGGTCGTGAGTTGGTAGAGCGGCTGGGCACCCTGCCCCGCCGGCCACCACAGCTGGGGATCGTGGATGGTGATATTGTGGGTGAAGACGTTATCGCCCGGCTGCACCGAGACCTTGTCCGCTATCACCTGGCCATCAATGGTGTGTTCGAGTTCAACCGTGCCGTGAGCGAAGGCGAAAAGACGAGTCTTTATCGACAGTTCGACGGACTTGTTGCCATGGGCCTGATCGACCTGCACGCTTTCCTGCCGGGTCAGGCGCGACTTGCGCAGGCTCATCGTGCCATAGACGCCTATCGGCATGAGGCAGATGCCCCAGTCCCAGCCGGCATGGCAGGCCGCCTTGCGGATGAAGTTCATATGGATGCCCTTCAGCCCGTTGGTCAGGTAATTGTAGGTGAAGGGGATCGGGAAGGGATGCGCGTCGGCGCGGGCCTTGGCGACGTCAGGGGCGATGGCGAATTCGATGCGCAGCGTGTTGTCGCCTTCGCGCACCTTGCCTGTGACGTCGATGTCGTTGCGGAGGAAGCTGTTCTGCGTGTTGGCGACGACTTCGCCATTGAGCAGGATGGTGGCGATGCAATCCACTTCGCTGAGGGTCAGGGTCAGGTAGCCCTGGATATCGGCGGCGCTGGCGGTGAAGCTGCGCTCGACCGACCAGGCGGTTTCATTGACCCACATCACCGTCTTTTCGTTTTCGCCGAAATAGGGATCGGGGATGATGTTGGCGGCCAGCAGCGCGGTGTGGACATCGCCCGGCAGGGTGATGGGCGCCGCAATGTCGTTTGACGGCGAGGACAGGGCGAAGTCACCCGCCAAAGAGATTTCAGAATAAACCAAACCAGCCACCATCGATCTCCTTGCGGGTCTGCAATCGATTGCAGGTGATAGTCGCTCGCCGGGAAAGTGCCAATGGCTTTCTCCGGCGCACGACAAAAATCGGGCGCGAAGCTGGGTTACGCACCGTCAATCTTCCAGCGACACCGAATTGGCGGCTTCGATGGCAGGCTTGAGGATCATGTCGCCCGGCAGGCGCGCCACGAGCCGGTTCATCAGATGCATGAAGCCGATGCCGAGGCGGGACGTCGGCACATAGCCATGCGTCGCCATCTGCGCCAGTTTCTGGCTCTTGCCGACGAAAGGACGCATGCGTGCCTCGTAGCGGGCAAAGGCTGCCCCGTGATCGCCAGCGGCCCGTTCAAGTTCCTGAGCCAGCACATAGGCACCCGTTACCGCCATGCCCGACCCCATGCCGGACAGTGGCGTGGCGCAAAAGGCCGCGTCGCCCAACAGCGCCACCCTGCCCTCCGACCAGCCATCCATGCGCACCTGGCTGACACTGTCGAAGTAGAATTCTTCCGAGGCCAGCATTTCCGGCAGGATGCGCGGCACGGCCCAGCCCTGCCCCTCATAATGATCCGCCACAATGCGCTTCTGGGCCTCGACATCCCGATAGTCATAGTCGAGCGGATCGGCGTGGAAGAAGAACAGGGCGCGCGCCTCGCTGTTCTGCCGGGCGGGATAGACCGACAGGATGGTGCCCGGGGCATTGAACATCTTGCCCGAATAGTGGAGGCCCAGCAGGTTGGGAATGCGCGCCACGGCCAGATAGAGCCCAAGATGATGCAGGAACTGCTGCTCGGGCCCGAACGCCAGGCGCCGGACTCCCGAATGCTGCCCGTCCGCACCAATCACCAGACCAAAGCGGCGACTTTCGCCACTCTCAAACTGGACAGCAACGCCGTCCGCCTCCTGATCCAGGGCCGCAATGGCGTCGCCGAAGCGATATTCGACGCGGTCGCGCGTCGCCTCGTGGAGAATGTGGACCAGGTCACCGCGCATGATCTCCACCTCGCCACTGGCAAAGTTGGCCGGCATGACGGCCCGGCTGCGATCGCGCGCATCGACATAATGCATGTCGCCCTGATGCGTCGCCTGTCGCTCGATCTCCGGCAGCAGGTCCATGCGCCGCAAAACCTCACGCGAAACGCCGCGAAAATCCACGGCATGGCCGGCGATGCGCGGGGCTTGTGACCGCTCGACCACGGTGGGTACGAAACCACGCCGGGCAAGCCAGAATGCCAGAGCTGGGCCTGCAATGCCGGCGCCGGAAATCAGAACGGAATTGTCGGTGTCCATCGAAATTCTCCTCGTTGCATGGTGCAATTTATACATTTGTATAATACATCTGTATAGATCAAATTCATACAAACGTGTAAATTTCTGCGCCGGGTGCTATGGAGGAGTCGGGCATCGGGCCGGCAAGCCTCAAATGAATGGAGAAATGGAAGCGTGGGACACCGGGAAGACCTGATGAGAGGGGCGAAGACGTGCCTGCTGGAGCTGGGTTATGCGCGCACCACAGCGCGCGACATCGTTGCCGCCTCGGGAACCAATCTGGCTTCGATCGGCTATCATTTCGGCTCGAAGGACGCCCTGATGGCGGCCGCGATGATGGAACTGATGGGCGATTGGGGGGACCGGTTCTCGCCGCCCAGCATGCGCGATGTGGAAATGTCCTCGCTGCGGCGCTTCTCGGGGGCCTGGCAGCGACTGATCGAGCAGTTCGCCGCCGACCCGCAATTGCTGATCGCGAGCTTTGAGATATTCGCGCAAATCCAGCGATTGCCGGACCTCAAGGCGATGCTGGCCGGAGCCTACGAGCAATTGCGCGGAGAGATGGCGCTGGACTTCCTGACGCCCACACCCGATTTGGAGGGCAAGAGGTTCAGGGCGGTGAGTTCTTTGCTGCTGGCATTGCTATCCGGGCTGGCGGCACAGCATCTGGCCGACCCCGACCGGGCACCCACGGTCGACGAGATCGTCGACGGCCTGCGATATATCGGCCGGTCACTGGACGCGCTGCCGGGAGAATAGCGCCGCTGACGCCGGTTGCATCGTTGTTATGTTCGGATTCCGCGGCAAATGCCTGAATCATGCCGGCGCGTTTACAAATGTATTAGGGTTTGCCCCGCTAATTTCGGCCGGTGAGCAAGGAGCTCGGGCGGGCCATGTCGGCTATAGAGAGGCTAGTGCAGTACTTTGCCGTTCCTGAGGACCCGGAGCTGGTGCAGGCACAAGCCCTTGCCTTCAGCCGGCAGGTGCCGCTGATGTATGGCATCCTGCTGGTCAATTCGCTGGCCCTTGCCCTGACCCATGCCGGCGCTCCAGACCTGCTGCGGCTCTATGTTCCGGGCCTGCTGACGCTGTTCTGCGGGGCCCGTGTCGCGGTGTGGTGGCGGTCACGCGGGAGCAGCATCACCTATGTCAAGGCCCGCCGGCTGCTGCGCAGCACGCTATGGGTATCGGCGTTGCTCGGCATCGGCTTTTCGAGCTGGGCGCTGAGCCTTTATCCCTATGGCGGGCCGTATCAGCAGGCCCATATCGCCTTCTTCATGGGCATTACCAGCATTGGCTGTGTCTATTGCCTGATGCATCTGCGCGGGGCGGCGACCATGGTGGCGCTCAGCGTGATCACGCCGTTCGTCGCGTTCTTCCTGATCAGCGGCAATCTGGTGTTCAGCGCCCTAGCGGTCAACCTGGTGCTGGTGGTCGGCGCGCTGATGGTCGTGCTGCTTGGCAATTATCGGGATTTTGCCGCGCTGGTGGCGTCGCGCGCCGAAATGGAGCGCAAACAGGCCGAAACCCAGCGCCTGTCGGACGAAAACCACCGACTGGCCAATGTGGACAGCCTGACCGGGCTGCCGAACGGCCGTTCGTTCGAGCGACACCTGCAGGAAGCGCTCGATCAGGCCGAGGCGCAGCAGGCGCGGATTGCCGTGGCGCGGCTGGATCTCGACGGCTTCAAATCGGTCAATGACATATTCGGCCAGGTCACCGGCGACCGCGTGCTGGTGGAGGTCACCAAGCGCATCAATGCGCTGCGCCGGCCATCGACCTTCGTGGCGCGGCTGGGCTCGAACAGCTTTGCGCTGATCCTGACGGAGATTGATGACGAGGCGGCGTTGCAGGCCTGCGGCGATGTGCTGACCGAGGCCATGCGGCCGGCATTTGCCTTCAAGGTTGGCACCGTGCATCTGTCGGCCTCGGCAGGCTTTGCCGCGTCGCAGCCCGGCGATACGGCCGATACGCTGTTCGACCGGGCCGATTATGCGACCGGGGTGGCCAAGCGGGAAGCGCGGGGGCACGCGCTGGTGTTTTCCGAGCGGCATGCGGACGAATTGAGCCGGGTGCGGCGGATGGAGCATGCGCTGCATACGGCCGATCTCGAGCAGGAAATCTACATCCTGTTCCAGCCGCAATTCGACATCGCGCTGAACCGGACCACCGGCTATGAAGTGCTGGCGCGCTGGCGCAGCCCGACCCTGGGCGAGGTTTCGCCGGGCGAGTTCATTCCGCTGGCCGAGCGGACCGGGATGATTTCCAAGATCACCCAGACCGTGTTGCGCAAGGCGCTGGCCATGACGGAGACCCTGCCCCGGCCGCTGCGCCTATCGGTAAACCTGTCGGCGCATGACCTGGGTTCGACCACCGCCATGGAAGCCATTGCCACGCTGGTGGAACAGGCCGGCAGGCCATGCCGCGTGGATTTCGAAATCACCGAGACTGCGGTGATGCGTGATATCGGCCAGGCCAATGAAGGCCTGCTGGCGCTCCTGGCACTGGGTTCGCGCATCGCGCTCGACGATTTCGGCACGGGCCATTCGAGCCTGACGCATGTGCAGAAGCTGCCGCTCGACCGCATCAAGGTGGATCGCAGCTTCGTCAACGAGGTCACCAGCGACCCGACCAGCCGGGCCATCATCAAGACGACGGTCGACCTGTGCCGCAACCTGGGCATTTCCTGCGTGTTCGAGGGCATCGAGACCGAGGAACAGCTCGACGCCCTGCTCGGGCTCGGCGGCACGGTGATGCAGGGCTACCTGTTCGGCCGCCCGATGAGCGCGGACAAGGTGCTCGAGCATATTGCCGACGAAAACCAGGGCTGGCAGCGGCATCGCCGCCGGATATTCGGCGCGGCGAGCTGAGGGCGCCACTACGGCGGCCTGACAGGTGACCATTTAGTCACCTATTGTCCAGACCGTGGACGCAATCTTCAAGGCCTTGAGCGATCCAACCCGGCGGGCGCTGCTCGATGCGCTGCGCCGGCAGGATGGACAGACACTGACCGATCTCGAAGCCGGGATGGGCATGACGCGCTTCGGCGTCATGAAGCATCTCGGCGTGCTTGAAGATGCCAATCTCGTGGTGACCCGCAAGGTCGGCCGGTTCAAGCATCATTATCTCAACGCCGCTCCGATCCAGGAGCTGGCGGACCGCTGGATCGCGCCCTATGCCAAGCCGCTGGCGCGGTATGCGGTGGATTTGAAACGACAGCTAGAGGAGCCCACGCCCATGGCCGCCACGCCAGATTTCATCGTCGTCACCTATATCCGCACTACGCCGACCGCGCTCTGGGAGGCCATCGTCAATCCGGAGATGACCCGCCAGTATTACTATGGCAGCCGGGTGCAACCCGATCTCAGGGTCGGCGGCCGGTTCCACTACCTCGATCCGGAGGGGAAGGTGAATCTCGATGGCGAGATCATCGAGATCGAGCCGACCAAAAAGCTCGTCACCACCTTCAAGGCGGCGTGGGCGCCGGAGGGCAAGGAGACCCGGGTAATGTACGAAATCGAGCCGATGGGCGAGATGTGCAAGCTCACTCTCACCCATTTCGATGCGGCGGCCGCCAAGGCCGGTGTCGAAGAGGGCTGGCCGCTCATCCTTGCCGGTCTCAAGACGCTGCTGGAAACCGGCAAGCCGATGGCGTCGAGCGGCATGTAAGGGAACGCGCCCGGCGCATTGGCCGGGCGCACTCCCCTCCCCCAGGAGGCAGTTTACTGCGCCGCTTCCTCGGGCTGGTCGGCGTCGATGAAGCCGCCGGACTGGCGGTGCCAGAGCTGGCTGTAGATGCCGCCGGTATCGACGAGCTGGGCATGGGTGCCGGTCTCGACGACGCGGCCTTTGTCCAGCACCACCAGCCGGTCCATCATGGCGATGGTGGAGAGGCGGTGGGCGATGGCGATCACGGTCTTACCTTTCATCAGCAGTTGCAACTGGCCCTGGATGGCCGCTTCGACCTCGGAATCGAGGGCGGAGGTGGCTTCGTCCAGCACCAGGATCGGCGCGTTCTTGAGCAGGACGCGGGCGATGGCGATGCGCTGGCGCTGGCCGCCTGACAGCTTAACGCCCCGCTCGCCGACATGGGCATCGAAGCCCTTGCGGCCGGAGGCATCGCCGAGCCCCAGGATGAAGTCGGTTGCCTCAGCCAGGTCGGCCGCTTCGCGCATCATCTCCTCGGTCGCATCGGGGCGGCCATAGAGGATGTTGTCGCGCACCGAGCGGTGCAGCAGGGAGGTATCCTGCGTCACCACGCCGATATTGGCGCGCAAACTGTCCTGCGTGACCTTGGCGATATCGTGCCCATCGACCAGGATATGGCCATCGGCGCGGTCGTAAAAGCGCAGCAGCAGGTTGACGATGGTCGATTTGCCGGCGCCGGAACGGCCGACCAGGCCGATCTTCTCGCCGGGGCGGATATGCAGGTTGAGATCGTCGATCACGCCGGTTTTCTTGCCGTAGTGGAACGAGACATTCTCGAACTTGATATCGCCATTGACCGCGCCGATCGGTTCGGCTGCCGGGGCGTCGGAGACGACACGCGGCAGCGAGAAGGACGAGATGCCGTCCTTAACCGTGCCGATATTCTCGAACAGCGACGACATTTCCCACATGACCCACTGGCTCATGCCCTGGAAGCGCATGACGAGGCCCAGCGACACCGCGAGCGCGCCGGGGGTCATCACGCCCTGCATCCACAGCCAGATGCCCGTGGCGCCGACCGAAGCCAGCAGCAGGGCATTGGACCACAGGACCAGCATGTTGAGCAGCGTGAACAGGCGCATCTGGCGGTAGACGGTGTCGAGAAACTCGTCCATCGCCTCCTTGGCGTAAGTCTCTTCGCGATTGGAGTGGCTGAAGAGCTTCACCGTGGCGATGTTGGTGTAGCTGTCGACGATGCGGCCCGTCATCATGGAGCGGGCATCGGCCTGCGCCTGGGAAATCTTGCCCATGCGCGGGATGAAATAGAACATCATCGACACATAGGCCGCGAGCCAGACCAGGAACGGAATGGCCAGGCGCCAATCGGCCGAGGCCGCCAGGATCACCGCGCCGGTGAAGTAGACGACGACATAAACCAGCATGTCGAGCAGCTTCATCACCACTTCGCGCACGGCGAGCGAGGTCTGCATCAGCTTGGCGCCGATGCGGCCGGCAAACTCATCCTGGAAGTAGCTCATCGACTGGCGGATGAGGTAGCGATGGCTCATCCAGCGGATGCGCTGCGGGAAATTGCCGAGCAGCGTCTGGTGCATGGTGAGCGTCGAGACCAGCGCGAAAGCCGGCAGAATGAACACGATCATCGCGCCCATCAAAGCGAGCTTCCACCCATCGGTCTGCAGGAACGTGTTGGGGTCCGCGCCCGCGAGCCAGTTCACCACATCGCCGATAAAGCCGAAGATGACGATTTCGCCGATGGCCACGGCGGCCGCGGCAAAGGCCATCAGCGCCAGCCATTTCTTGGCGCCATGGCTGTAGTAGAGACAGAAAGCCAGCAGGCCCTTGGGGGGCTCTACCGGATCACCGCCGGGATAGGGATCAAGACGTCGTTCGAACCAACGCAGCATTATTGTTCACCAGTGATTGCAGGGCCGCATCGCGAAGACGGCGTCTCCGGTTCCAGCCGATGGAACCAGGACGAACGAGCCGATGCGATGCCGACCGGAAATTTTGGATACCGTGCTCGATACGCCCATGGACGGCGCAGAGGAGCAGCGTGCCACAACCGGCAGGAGCCCCCTCCCCAATGCCGTCCCAATTGGCGTAGAAGAGTGGACCGAAGCGGTCGCTGGCCGATCAGGATACACGAATGCGCCGAATCTACTGTTGCGGCGCAGACACATTTCAGACCGACGATTTTTGCGGAATATATCCATGCGCACCGAAACCGAACACACCATCTTCCTGAAGGACTACACACCGAGCCCGTACCGGATCGTGTCAGTAGACATGGATTTCAGGATCGGTATCGACAATACAAGGGTGCGCGCTCAATTGACGGTCGAGCCGCGCGAAGGCACAGCGCCGGGCACGCCGCTGGTGCTTGACGGGGATGAGCTGAGCCTGGGCTCCATCGCCATCGACGGGCTGCCGCTGGCGCTGTCGGCCTATGCGGCCGATGCCAATGGGCTGACCGTGGTCGAGCCGCCGTTGCGCCGCTTCGTGCTGGAAACCGAGGTCACCATCCAGCCGGAGGGCAATACCAAGCTGATGGGGCTTTATCGCTCCAGTGGCACCTGGTGCACGCAATGCGAGCCGGAGGGCTTCCGGCGCATCACCTATTATCTCGACCGGCCGGACAATCTGGCGGTGTTCAAGGTACGGATGACGGCGCCGCGCGACGTGGCGCCGGTGCTGCTGGCCAATGGCAATCTGATCGACAAGGGCGATGCCGGCGACGGCATGCATTATGCCGTGTGGGAAGACCCCTTCCCCAAGCCGGCTTATCTGTTCGCGCTGGTGGCGGGTGATCTGGGTTCCATCACCGACAGCTTCACCACCGCTTCGGGTCGCAAGGTGGACCTGGCCATCTATTGCAGCCATGGCAAGGAGGATCAGTGCCTCTGGGCCATGGACAGCCTCAAGCGATCGATGGCGTGGGACGAGCGCCGGTTCGGGCGGGAATATGATCTGGACGTGTTCAACATCGTTGCCGTCAGCGATTTCAACTTCGGCGCGATGGAGAACAAGGGGCTCAACATCTTCAACGACCGGCTGGTCTTCGCGCAGCCCGAGACGGCGACCGACGCCAATTACGATGGCATCGAGCGGGTCATCGCGCATGAATATTTCCACAACTGGACCGGCAACCGCATTACCTGCCGCGACTGGTTCCAGCTCTGCCTCAAGGAGGGGCTGACGGTCTATCGCGACCAGGAATTCACCAGCGACGAGCGGTCTCGCGCGGTGAAGCGTATTTCGGATGTGGTGACTTTGCGCAGCGCGCAGTTCCCCGAGGATGGCGGGCCGCTGGCCCATCCGCCGCGGCCGGACCAGTATCGTGAGATCAACAACTTCTATACGACCACGGTCTACGAGAAGGGCGCCGAAATCGTGCGCATGCTGGCGACGCTGCTCGGCGAAGCCGGCTTCCGCAAGGGCATGGACCTTTATTTCGAGCGGCATGACGGGGAAGCCACGACGATCGAGGCGTTCCTGCAAGTGTTTGCAGATGCCAATGGGATCGAGCTCGAGCAGTTCAAGACCTGGTACCTGCAGGCCGGCACGCCGCGATTGACGGTGGCCGAGCATTACGATGCCGACAAGCAGACCTATACGCTCAAGCTCAAGCAGGAGACGCTGCCGACGCCGGGCCAGCCGACCAAGGCACCGCTGGTGCTACCGATCAAGTTCGGACTGATCGGGCCCAATGGCAGCCCGATGGGCTGGAGCGGGGTGAGCGGCGCCGAAGTGCGCGACGACATGATTGTGCTCAGGGATGGCAGCGCCGAGGTTGTCTTTACCGGCATTCCCAGCCGGCCGGTGCCCTCGCTGCTGCGCGGTTTCTCGGCGCCGGTCATCATGGAGACCGGGGCGAGCCAGGAGGATCAGTTGTTCCTGGCGCGGCATGACAGCGACCCGTTCAACCGCTGGCAGGCCTTGCAGGATGTGGGCATGGCGCTGGCCGTCGATGCCGTGCAGGGCAAGCCATGGAGCGATGCGGCCGTGGCGGCGCTGAGCCAGGCCATGGGTGATACGCTGGGCAGCGATACACTGGATGACGCCTTCAAGGCGCTGGCACTGACCCTGCCCGACGAGCAGTTGATCGGCCGCACGATCGGCAAGGATATCGACCCCGGCGCCATCCATGACGTGCGCAAGCAGTTGCTGCGGGCGGTGTTCGGACCGCTGTCGCGGCAGATGCTGGCGACCTACAACGCGCTGGCCAGCACGGCGCCCTATGCCCCCGATCCGGCCAGTACGGGGCGGCGCGCGCTGCGCAATCGCATGCTGAGCCTGCTCGTTGGCAGCGATGCGCCCGGCACCTCCCTGCTGGTGGCCCAGCAATATGACGCGGCGACCAACATGACCGACCGGCTGGCGGCTTTGTCGACTGCGGCCATGGCGGGCACGCCGGAAGCGCCGACCATGCTGGCCGATTTCCGCACCCGCTTCGGCGGCGATCCGCTGGTGCTCGACAAGTGGCTCACCGTGACGGCGGCCGCACCGCGCGACGGGGTGATCGAGGACATGAAGACCATCCTGGCCGACCCAGCCTTCCCCAGGACCAACCCCAATCGGCTGCGCTCGCTGGTGGGCACGTTTGCCATGAGCAACCCGACGCAGTTCGCCCGGGCCGATGGCGCCGGCTTCCGCTTCGTGGCCGATTTCGTCACCGAGGTCGACAAGGTCAATCCGCAGGTGGCGGCGCGCGTGCTGACCGGGTTCCGCATCTGGCCGATGCTGGAAAGCACACGCCGCGAGGCCGCCAAGGCCGCGCTGACGGGCCTCTCCGCCGGGGGCACGCTGAGCCGGAATACCGCTGACATCCTGACGCGCATGCTGGCGGGGTAAGGCTGCCCCGCCCGGCGCCCTAAACCCCGGCCATTCTTGGAAGAATTTTTCTTCACCGCTAAGTGATTCTGGCGACTCGCGATTTTGCAGAACACCCCTCCGGCGCGCCGGAGGGGGTCTGGACACGCGAGTCGGTGTGATTCATTGTTTGTTAAAGGGCAAATCGGGCGGGCTAATACAGCCTTACAGATCGGGAGAATTACATGCGGTCGGCGGAGGCATCCGGCGCCAGCGTTACCGGATTCGGTGCTGGCAGAGGTCAGGCGGCTTCCCGCCGCCCGGTGAGCGTCGTGGACACTGCGTCCGTCTCGCGGCCATTTCGCATTTCCCTGTCTCCCATCACCCTAGCGGTGGCGCTGACATCGCTGCTGGCGGCAACGCTGTTCGTGGCCTATGACGCCGCCCGCACTTTCGATGATGCCCGCCGCGACCTGTCCATCATCGGCGCGGTGCTGGCATCGGAAATTTCCGGCATGAGCGCCGAGGCCGCCAGTGAAGCAATCGGCGCGTCGGGCCAGCGCTTCGGCGCGATCGCCCAGGCAAGCCTGGTGACGTCGCCTGCAGCGTCGGGCGACGAGCTGACCGTGCCTGCGGGACCGCATGGCATGCTGTCGCTCGAAAGCGCCCAGGCGAGCCATTGGACCGGCATCGGCCAGCGCGGGGCGGCTGCCTTCGGGCTGGCGGGGCTGATCGTGCTGCTGGTGGCGCGGCGGCGACGCGACGACATGCCCGACATGGTGCAGCGCGACAATTACCGCACGCTGGCCGCCGCCATTCCCATGGGCGTGGCCTGCTGGAGCAAGAGCGGCAAGCTCATCGTCTGCAACGAGCAATATCGCAGCCGGCTCGACCTCAACAGTTTCAGCATGAGCTATCAGGATGCCGTCAAGCGCCTGACCATCGGCGGCTATATCAAGCTGGTGAACGAGGACGACGGCAACAAGGTGCTGGAGCTGCATCGCGAAGACGGCTCGTGCCTGCTGATCGACGAGCGGCCGTTGGGCGACGGCGCCCTGATGACGCTGATCAGCGACGTGACCGAGGCCAAGAAGACCGACACCATGCTCCATGCCATCAGGCAGGAACAACGGCTGCTGGCCCGGCGCTATCACGAGGAAAAGCTCAAGGCCGAGGCGGCCAGCCGCAGCAAGACCAATTTCCTCGCCCATCTCAGCCACGATATCCGCACCCCGCTCAACCACATTATCGGCTTTGCCGAGCTGATGCGGCACCAGACCTATGGGCCGCTGGGCGATGCGCGCTATTCGGACTATGTGCAGTCCATCAAGACATCGGGCGAACACCTGCTCGCATCCTTCGCCACCATTCTCGACCTGGCCGAGCTCGAAAGCGGGCAGAAGGCGCTGCGCAGCGAGCCGGTGGCCATTGACGAACTGCTCGACGGCGTCATCCAGCGTTTCCGGGCGCAGGCCTCGCGGGCCGGCATCGTGTTCGTGCTGGGCGAGGCCAGCGGCGCGGTGGTGCGCGGCGACCGGCTGGGCCTGTCGCGCATGGTCAGCAATATCGTCGAAAACGCGCTGCGCTTCACGCCTGCGGGCGGCAAGGTGGCACTCAATGCCTTTCCGGCGCGCGATGGCGTAGTGGTGGAGATCACCGATACCGGGCTGGGCATGAGCGAGGAGCGGCTGGCCAGCCTGTCGCAGCCCTTCGCGCTGGGCGATTCCACCTTTACCCGCGAGGGCGTCGGGCCGGGACTGGGCATTTCCATCGCGCGGGCCATTGCCGAATTGAGCGGGGGGAACCTCGCCATCGATTCCAGCCCGTCGCTGGGCACGACGGTGGCGATTTCGCTGCCCCTGCCGGTGGCGAACGCCTTGCAGGCGGCGTGAGATGATCAACCGGGACTGGCACGAAACGCACCGCATGCCCAAGAATGCCAATATCGAGCAGCGCATTGAATGGCATATCGAACATGCCGAACAATGCGGTTGCCGGGATATCCCTGAAAGCGTCAAGCGCGCGCTGGAGCAGCGGGGCACGCCGGTGCCGCCGCGGCGGGTGGAATAGAGTTTCTTACTTTCCCTATCTCAAGGCCGGTGCATGTGACTCAACCCCACCCCACCCTCAATCCCTCCCCATCAAGGGGAGGGAAGCCTGTCCGGTGGATGAGGGAATATTGGACCACTGACATTGCCCATGCGCCTCCCTCCCCTTGATGGGGAGGGATTGAGGGTGGGGTGAGGGGAGCCACCGCGGAGGGTTAAAGCCCCCAGGCCGTCTCATACCATTTCGCCACCGCAGCGCTCACTTCGCCGCGCATCTGGAGCAGGTCCAGTTCCAGCCGGCCGAAATCGGGATAGTGCGTCAGGCCGGCCAGCAATTCCTTGAAGGCGTCGGTCCAGGCTTCGTCCTTGAAGGGACTGACCAGCGCCGAGCTCATCACCTGCAGAACCGTCGAATAGGTGAGGTGGATTTCGGCCAGACGCGCGCCCTCAGGCACGAGGCCGGTTTCGGCCAGCCGGGCGAGGACGCGGGCGGTGAGGGCCTGGGGCAGGCCGATCGTCTTGCCGGCGACCAGTTGCGCCGACTGGGCGATGAATTCGAGATCGACCAGGCCGCCTTCGGCCAGCTTGAGGTCGAAGGGATGGCGGGCGGGCCGTTCCTTGGCCATCAGCGCGCGCATGGAGACGACGTCGTCAATGGTCTTGGCAACGTCGCGGGAGCGGCTCATCACCTCGGCAATGGCGGCATCGACCTCGGCGCCGAAGGCATTGTCGGCGGCGATGACGCGGGCGCGGCTGAGGGCGAGGTGTTCCCAGGTCCAGGCATTGTCGCGGTGATAGGCGCGGAAGCCGCCAATGCTGGTGGCCAGGGGGCCGGCATTGCCCGAGGGCCGCAGGCGCATGTCGGCCTCGTAGAGCACGCCTTCGCCGGTGGGCGAGGTGACTGCTGCGACGAGGCGCTGGGTGAGGCGCGTGTAGTAGTGGTTGGTGGTCAGCGGTTTATCGCCGTCGGATTCGGCGTCGGGCGCATCGTAGAGCAGGATAAAATCGAGGTCTGAGGTGACCGTCATTTCGCGGCTGGCCATCTTGCCGAAAGCGAGCAGCGCGACGCGGCCGCCGGCCAGCCGGCCATGGCGGCGCTCGAATTCGGTGCGGACGCTGCCGAACAGGCGATTGACCAGCGTCTCGGCCAGAGCGGTGAACTGCTCCCCTGCCCCAGTTGCGCTGACCGTACCGGACAGGAGGCCAGCGGCGATGAGGAATTTCTGCTCCTGCCCGATAATGCGGGCCCGATCGATAACTTCCTCATAGGAGCGGGACTCGGCCAGGAACGCATCGACCTTGGCGATCAGTACGTCGCGATGCGTCACGTCATTGGCGAAGGCCGGATCGATCAGTCCGTCCATCACATGGGCGCGGTGGATGACGGCCTCGGACATGCGGGGGGCCGAGGCCATGAGCTGAACCAGCAGCCGGCGCAGGTCCGGATGGGTGCGCAGCAGCGAGAAGAGCGGTACGCCGGCCGGCAGCCGTGACAGGAAATCGTCGAAGCGCAGCAGGGCATCGTCGGCATTGCCCGCCTCGCCGAGCGTAGCCAGCAAAGCGGGCAGCAATTCGGTGAGGTGGGCGCGGGCGGCGGCGGCGCGGGTGGCGGCATAGCTGCCATAGTGCCACTTGCGCACCATTTCGATGGCCTTGGAGGGATTGGCGAAACCCATGGCAGAGAGGGTTTCCACGGTGCCCGGATCGTCGTCGCTGCCGGTGAAGACGAGATTGCCTTCGCCGCTGCCCAGCGTTTCGCCTTCGGTGAAAAGCTCGGAATAGTAGCCGACCACGCGTTCCAAAGCGGCGCGGTAGGTGGTTTCGAAGGCGCGCAGGTCGGGCTCGCCCATCAGCCTTCCGATGACGGCCACTTCTTCGGCCGAGGCAGGCATGGTGTGGGTCTGCTCATCGCGCAGCATCTGCAGTCGGTTTTCGACACCGCGCAGATACCAATAGGTCTGGGTCAGCTCGGTGGCGGCCTTGGGCGTGATCCAGTTGGCATCGGCCAGGGCCGCCAGCGCATGGGCCGTCGGCTTGACGCGCAGGGTCTTGTCGCGGCCGCCGGCAATGAGCTGCTGGGTCTGGGTGAAGAATTCGATCTCGCGGATGCCGCCGCGGCCGAGCTTCACATTGTGGCCCTCCACGCGGATATCGCCGACATTCTTGGCGATGTTGATCTGGCGCTTCATCGCCTGGATATCGGCAATGGTGGCGAAGTCGAGATGCTTGCGCCAGACATAGGGGGCGAGCTCGCGCAGGAAGGCCTCGCCCACCTGGCGGTCGCCGGCACAGGCGCGGGCCTTGATCCAGGCGGCGCGCTCCCAGTTCTGGCCGCGGCTCTCGTAATAGGCGAGCGCCGCGTCGAAGGAGATGGCGACGGGGGTGGAACCCGGATCGGGGCGCAGGCGCAGGTCGGTGCGGAACACATAGCCATGGGCCTGGCGGTCCTCCATCAGGGTGACCAGCTTCTGGATCATGCGAGAATAGATTTTCGTGGCTTCGCCGGGATCGGCCAATACGGCCTTTTCGGGGTCGTAGAAGGCGACGATGTCGATATCGGAGGAGTAGTTCAGCTCCTGCCCGCCATGTTTGCCCAGGGCGAAGATGGCGAGCCCCGAATTGGCTGCTGTGGCCTGCTCGGCAGGGATGGCCAGCACGCCCTTTTCGGCGGCGCGGCGCATCAGCAGGTTCAGCGCGGCGTCGAGCGCGGCATCGGCGAGGTCCGACAAGGCGGCTGTTGCCTGCGCCGTGGTCCAGGCACCGCCGGTTTCGGCGATGGCGGCGAGCAAAGCCGTGCGGCCCTTGGCGATGCGGAGGATGGGAGCTAGCTCTTCCTCGGTGGCGGCGGTGGCGCCCTCGACGGTGTCGATGATGTCGGTAAAGGCGCCGTCGGCACTGTCAGCAAGGGTGACGACCAGCCAGTCGGCATTGTCCTGCGCCAGCGCCAGCAGGTAGGGCGCGGATTCGAGCAATGGTCCGATGGAAGGGGTGGCAGCGGCGAGCGCGGCGCGCTGGTCGGCCGGAAGCTCGGCGAGCCAGGCGTGGACAAGCGGCGTGGCGATGGGCGGCAGGGCGGAGAGCTTGATGGCCATGAGCGAGGGATAGCTTGGCGGCGGGTTGGGAGCAAGGTGGGGACTTGCTCAGGCGCCTCTTCCCTTCTCCCCTTGAGGGAGAAGGTGCCCGAAGGGCGGATGAGGGGTATCGCGCTATCCAGAAGCATTGAAGCATGGGAGGGCGCAGGACCCCTCACCCGGTTTTCCGCTGGACGCGGAAAACCGCCCTCTCCCTCAAGGGAAGAGGGGAAGAAGGTCAGGCTGGCAGATCGATCACCGCGCGTACCCCCGGCGCATTGTCCTCGATGCGGAAGGTTCCGCCATGCAACCTTGCCACGGCATCAACCAGCGACAGACCAAGACCCGAGCCCGGTTCGGAGCGGCTTTTCTCGAGCCGGACAAAGCGTTCCAGCACGCGCTTGCGGTCGGCTTCGGGGATGCCGGGGCCGTTGTCGGCGACTTCGATGAGCGCGCGACCATCCTGCTGGCGCAGGCCGACGGTGATGCGGCCCTGCCCTTCCCCGACCGGCTTGGCGTATTTCACGGCGTTTTCGAGCAGATTGACCATGGCCTGCCCGATCAGTTCGCGATTGCCGCGCAGATGCAGGCCCTCGGCAATCGATGTTTCGACGACGATGCCCTCGTCCTCGGCCACCGGGCCATAGAGCTCGGCCATGTCGCTCACGACGGCGCTGACATCGACGTCGGCAAGCGCCCCCGAGGGGGCGCCGGCCTCGGCACGGGCGATCATCAGGAGGGCATTGAAGGTCTGGATGAGGCGGTCGCTCTCGGCAATGGTGGTTTCCAGCGCCTGCTGGCGGACTTCGTCGCTGGCGCCGTCGCGCAAGGCGGTTTCGGCCTGGTTGCGCAGGCGGGTCAGCGGCGTCTTGAGGTCATGCGCGACATTGTCGGTGACCTCCTTGAGGCCCTGCAGCAATTGCTCGATGCGGTCGAGCATGGCGTTGAGATTGGTGGCGAGGCCATCGAATTCATCATTGCGGCGCGTGACCGGGACACGCTCGGACAGGTTGCCCGACATGATCTTGGTCGAGGTATCGCGGATCGTGTCGATGCGGCGCAGCACGCGGCGGGCGGTGATGCCGCCGGCTACCAGCGAGAACAGGATGATGCCGAGCACGCCGAACAGGAAGCTCTGCACGATGATGGCCGAAAAGCCCTGGCGCTCCACCACGTCGCGGCCGACGACCAGCCGCATGCCATTGGTCAGCTCGACCGAGCGCACCACGGCAAAGCCGGTGCGGATGCGACGGGGCGGTGTATCGGCGCCATCAGGCGGATCGATGAAGGGATTGGCCCGCTCGTAGTCGAAGCTGTAGATGCCCGGTTCGATCAGCACATCGGGCGGCACATCGGTGACATTGCCGAGCAGGTACTGGCCGGTGGCGTCGCCGAGATAATAGACGCCCGGCCCCGGCGCGCGGGAAATGCGTTCGAGGGCAAAGGCCAGGGCGCGGATGCCCTGCACCGCGTCGATGCGCTGCAGCACCCGCACCTCGCGGTCGATGTCATTGGCCTGCTGGCGCTGGATCTGCACGCTGGATTGCCAGGTGATGAAGGCCAGCAGCAGGATGGCGAAAAGTGAAAAGATCAGGATGAACGTCGCCGTCAGCCTAACCGTGGATGTGCGCCAGATCTGGGCGAAGCGGGTCAAGATCTACTCGCGGATCATGTAGCCGGCCCCGCGCACGGTGTGCAGCAGCGGGGTCGCGTGGCCCTTGTCGATCTTGGAGCGCAGGCGCGACATATGCACGTCGATGACATTAGTCTGGGGATCGAAATGATAGTCCCAGACATTTTCGAGCAGCATGGTGCGGGTCACTACCTTGCCGGCATTCTTCATCAGATATTCGAGCAGGCGGAATTCGCGCGGCTGCAGCAGTACGGTTTCGCCATCGCGCTCGACCTTGCGGGAGAGCCGATCGAGGCTGAGGCCGGCGACCTGATAGCTGGTGGCGGCTTCGGAAGGGCTGGAGCGGCGCGCCAGCACTTCGACGCGGGCCAGCAGCTCGGTAAAGGCATAGGGCTTGGTGAGGTAGTCGTCGCCGCCGGCGCGCAGGCCGGTCACCCGATCATCGACCTCGCCGAGTGCGGAGAGAATGAGGACGGGTGTCTTGTCGCCTTCGGCGCGTAGCGATCTCGACAATGGAGAGGCCATCGCGGCGGGGCAGCATGCGATCGACGATGAGGACTTCGTAATCCATGCCCGAGGCCATGGCATAACCCGTTTCGCCGTCGGCGGCGTGATGGGTGATATGGCCGGCTTCGTCGAGCGCCTGGATGAGATAGCTCGCGGCTTCCCGATCATCTTCGATCAGCAGGATTTTCACCGCGACGCTCCGTGGTGGTTGGCGGGGGCGCGGCCCCGGGGAAGCCCCGGAGCCGCAGGAGTATTACTCGGCAGCCAGCAGCAGGCCGATGAAGCGGTCGTTGCCGTCGCGGCTGGCCTTGATCAGGGCGGTATTGCGCCCCTGGGCCTTGACCGCGTCAAGGGCCGCCTCGAATTCATCGAGGCTGCTGACCGGCGTGTTGTTGACTTCGAGGATGGCATCGCCAACCGCCAGGCCCTTTTCGGCAGCAGCCGAATCCGGCTCGACGTTCTGGATCAAGAGACCACCCGAGCCGTCAGAGTTCGGCACCAGGGTCAGGCCGACGCTGGTTTCGGCCGGCAGCGGGGCCGGCGGAACCGGGCTCTGGCCCTGATCGGCCTCGGCCACCTGCTCTTCGTTCAACGTGCCGAGCTGCACCGACAGCTTGGTCTCGGCGCCATCGCGCCAGACGGTCAGCTCGACGGTGGATTCGGGCGACTTGCCGGCAATGGTGCGGCTGAGATCGAGCGCGTCATCGATCGCATCGCCATCGACTGCGGTGATGATATCGCCCGACTTGACGCCGGCCGGACCGGCAGGGCCGTCCTCGGCCACATTGCTGACAATGGCGCCCTTGGCTTCGGCCAGGCCGACACCATCGGCAATGTCACGGGTCACATCCTGGATGCCGACGCCAAGATAGCCGCGGGTCACGGTGCCGCTGTCGATCAGCTGGGCGACGATGCCCTTGACGGTGGCTGCCGGAATGGCGAAGGCGATGCCGACATTGCCGCCATTGGGCGAATAGATGGCGGTATTGACGCCGACCACTTCACCCTTGGTATTGAAGGCCGGACCGCCCGAATTGCCGGTATTCACGGCCGCGTCGATCTGCAGGAAATCGCCGTAGTTGGAGCCGCCGATATTACGGCCCGAACCGGAGATGACACCAACGGTCACGGTGCCGCCAAGGCCGAACGGGTTACCCACGGCAACCACCCAGTCGCCGACGCGGCTGGCTTCGGTCTCGAAATTGACGAAAGGCAGGTCGGTGCCGTCGATCTTGACCACGGCCAGGTCGGTCCGCTCGTCGGTGCCGACGATTTCGGCAACCTGTTCGGTGCCATCGTCGAAGACCACGGTGACCTTGGTTGCATTCTCGACCACGTGGTTGTTGGTGACGATATAGCCATCAGCCGAAATCACGAAGCCCGAGCCGGCGGCCATGAAATGGCGGGGCGCCTGCTCGCCACGCGGACCCTGGCGGCCGAACTGATCGCCAAACTGGTCGAAGAAATCGTGGAAGGGGTGATCGGGGGGCAGATCGGGGAAGTTGAAATTGAACTCGCCGCCGCGCCGCTGCACGTTGCGCGGGCTTTCCTCGGCTTCGACGAGGATGGACACCACGGCCGGCTTGACTGCTTCCACCAGGTCGGCAAAGCCGGCATGCGGCTGCGTCGCTTCGGGAACGATGATCTGGGCGGCGTTCTGCACCTGGGCAGTGGCGGCCTGACCGGTCATAACGAAAGCGGTGGAAACACCGCCAATACCAACCAGCAGCGCCAGGGCAGAGGCCCCGAGCCAGCGGCTGGTACGCTTCAGAATGGTCGAGCGCATGTAATCATTCTCCTTCGGCAAGCCCTCAACAGCTTGTGGGCGTAGATATGGAACGGGCGATCTTTCTGCGAGGTTGCGCCAACATTAAACCTTGGCAATGTTGGCGGCGGGAATGGGGCGGAGATTATGGCGGGGCATCGCCTGGCCGGGATAGATGCTCTTAGTAGCCCTCATGGTGAGCTTGTCGAACCACGAGGGCGTGGCAAGATCGGCGTGCCCACCCTCGTGGTTCGACAGGCTCACCATGAGGGTTTTCGGGCAATGCCCCCTCGCGGGCGCTTGCTACTTCAACTCGTCCAGAGCCGCCTGCTCCTCAGCGCTCAAGCCAGCCTCGACCGCCCGCCTCCGGCGTCCGACCACGACCAGGGTCCCCAGGCCCACCAGCAGCAGGGCCGGCGCGGCGATCCAGAGCAGGATGGTGTGGCTGTTCACGCGCGGATTGAGCAGCACATATTCGCCGTAGCGATCGACGAGATATTGCCGCACATCCTCGTCGCTATCGCCGGCGACCAGTCGCTCGCGCACCAGCACTCGCAGGTCTTTCGCCAGGTCCGCATCGCTGTCGTCGATGGACTGGTTCTGGCAGACCAGGCACCGCAGGCCGGCCGAAATGTCGCGGGCACGCTGCTCCAGCACCGGATCATCGAGGACTTCGTCGGGGCTCAGCGCCACAACCGGAGTGGCGAGGCACAGAGCCAGCAGGAGCGCGCGGAGCCAGGTCATTCGGCGGCCTGTGGCGTTTGCCTGGCCGCCCGGCGCGGGGCGCCGACGCGCAGTTTGCGGTCGGTGAGCGAGAGAAATCCGGCCCCGGCCATGAGCAGGGCACCCAGCCAGATCAGCGTGATATAGGGCTTGTGCCAGATGCGGACCACATGGGTATCGTCCAGCGGTTCGCCGAGCTGGAGATAGAGCTGGGAGAAGCCGTAGGTCTCGATGGCCGCTTCTGTCGTGGGCATACCGGAGGCGACATAAGTGCGGCGGTCGGCCAGCATCTGCCGCTTGTCACCACCGGGCGCGGTGATGGTGAAGCGGCCCTCGTCGGAGATATAGTTCGGCCCCGGAACCTGGGCGAAGCTGTCGAAGGCGATGAGGTAGCCCGACAGTTCGGTGCTTTCGCCCGGATTGAGCGTGGTGACCCGCTCGGTCTCCCAGGCCGTGGTGGCGACGATGCCGAGCACGGTGATGCCGATCCCGAAATGGGCTATGGCGGTGGACCAGGCCGAGCGCGGCAGGCCGAACAGGCGGCGGGCGCTTTCGCCCAGCGGAATGCGGCCGAGCTTGCTGCGATCGACCAGTTCGGCAATGGCGCCGAAGGCGACCCAGAAGCCGAGCAACAGGCCGAGCGGGGCGAGGGATATGCTGACGCCGCCCAGTGCCGAGATCAGGATGGTGGCGAAGATGGCCAGGGCCGCCGCGCCGATCAGCCGCTGGGCGGCCCCGACGATGTCGGCGCGCTTCCAGGCCAGCAGCGGCCCGAAAGGCAGCACCAGCAGCAGTGGCGCCATCAGGGAGCCGAAGGTGAGATCGAAGAAGGGCGCGCCGACCGAAATGGTGGTGCCGGCCAGGGCATCGAGCAGCAAAGGATAGAGCGTGCCGACCAGCACGGCGCCGACAGCGGTGGCGAGAAACAGGTTGTTGAGGATCAGCGCGCCTTCGCGACTGACCGGGGCGAAGAGGCCGCCCTGCCGCAGCGTCGAGGCGCGGAAGGCGAAGAGCGCGAAAGCGCCGCCAATGACCAGCGCCAGCAGCGTCAGGATGACCAGCCCGCGCGTAGGATCGCTGGCAAAGGTATGGACCGAGGTGAGGATGCCCGAGCGCACGAGGAACGTGCCGAGCAGCGACAGGGAGAAGGTGATGATGGAGAGGAAGATCGTCCAGATCTTCAGCGCGTTACGCTTTTCCATCACCAGCGCGGAATGGAGCAGAGCCGTGCCCGCGAGCCAGGGCATGAAGCTGGCATTTTCCACCGGGTCCCAGAACCACCAGCCGCCCCAGCCGAGTTCGTAATAGGCCCAGTAGGAGCCCATGGCGATGCCCAGGGTCAGGAAGGTCCAGCTCAGCATGGTCCAGGGCCGCACCCAGCGCGCCCAGGCCTGATCGATGCGGCCGGAGATCAAAGCTGCGATGGCGAAGGAGAAGCAGATCGAGAAGCCGACATAGCCGGCGTAAAGCAGCGGCGGATGGATGGCGAGGCCGATATCCTGCAGCACCGGATTGAGATCATTGCCCTCGAGGGGTGCGGGGATGAGCCGGGCGAAGGGGTTGGAAGTGAAGATGGTGAAGCCGGCAAATGCCGCGGTGAGCAGGCTTTGCGTCGCCAGCACCAGCGCCAGCAGGTCACTGGGCAGCCGGCGACCGAAGGCGGCCACCATGGCGCCGAAGGCGACGAGGATGAGGATCCACAGGACCATCGAGCCTTCATGATTGCCCCAGACGCCGGAAATCTTGAAGATCAGGGGTTTCAGCGAATGGGAATTGTTCGCCGCCAGCAACAGGCTGAAATCGGAGGTGACGAAAGCCTGGATCAGCGCGGCGAAGGCCACGGCCACGAGAATGAATTGCAGCACCGCGCCCTGGCTCAGTGCCAGCGCGATCCGCTGGCCGGAGCGCCAGAAGGCAAAGCCGCCCACGGCCGAGACCGCTGATATGGCAAAGGCTAGGATGAGAGCGAAGTGGCCGAGTTCGATGCTCATATTTGGGGAGCCTCGGCATTCGCGAATATGGCGGCATCACCCCCACCCTTGATCCCTCCCCACAAGGGGGAGGGAGACGATGGCGCCTGGCGCAGTGCGTCTCCGATCACGGAGCAGGCTTCCCTCCCCCTTGTGGGGAGGGAGTGAGGGTGGGGGTATGCCAGGCACAAAGTCTCGACCATCACTGCCCGCCCTCCGGCCGCCATTCGCCGCTGGCTTTCAGCGCGTCGACGACCTCTTTGGGAATGTAGTTTTCATCGTGCTTGGCCAGTACATTGGTGGCCATGAAGGTCCCGTCCGGTCCAAGGCTCCCCTCGGCCACAACGCCCTGCCCTTCGCGAAACAGGTCGGGCAATATGCCTGTATAGCGGGCAGCGACATCCTGCGCGCCGTCGGTCACGACGAAGCTGTTGTCCTGCCCGGTACGGGTCCAACTGCCGTCCTTGACCAGGCCACCCAGGCGCATCGGCGTGCCGGCCGCGATTTCGCGCGCTGCCACATCGGACGGGGAATAGAAGAAGACGATCTGGTCGCGCAGGGCTACCAGCACCAGCGTGGTGGCCAGCGCCACGACCACGGCGAGGCCGGCAATAACGGCCAGCCGCTTCTGCTTGCGCGACCAGCCCTGCTTGCGAACGGTGGAGGGCATGGTCATAGCTGATCTCCATTGAGGGTCAGGCCGGCGCCGAGCGCCAGCGTATCGAGTTCGCCCCGGTCGAAGGCCTGCGGCCAGGCGGAGACGGCATCGTCATAGGCGGCCTGGGCGCGCCCGGTATCACCCAGTACGAGATAGGCCCGCACAAGCTGGGTCCATTCCTCGACGCTGCCGCCCTCGGCAGCCAGCCGGGTGGCGAGGCCGCTGACCATCTGGCCGATCATTTCGGCTTCCTGCGCATTGGCCGGCGCAACGCCGCCATTCTGTGCCACGGCGAGCCCCTGCTGTGCCGCCGGCAACCAGGGCTCGTCGCCCTTGGACAGAGCGAGGGCGGCGTTCCACAACGGGATCGCCTCGTCATACTGCCCCTCTCCCGTCAGAACAGAAGCCAGGTAGAGCCGCGACATGGCATGGGACGGGTCGGCATCGGCGGCGGCACGCAGCAGGGCAATGGCCTCGTCCGAGCCCGTATCGCCGGCACCGAGCAACAGGGCCTCGGCGAGATTGGTCTGCAGGTCCGGCGTCGGCTCGCCCAGTTCCATGATGCGGCGATAGGCGCGCGCGGCATCGGCATAGCGGCCCATTTCGAGATAGGCCGGGGCAATGACTGTCCAGCCGCGCAGGTCGTCGGGATTGGCGGTAAGCTGGGTTTCGATGCGGGCAATGGCCGCGTCGATATCGATCTGCTGCGCGGCGACATCGCTGCGGCCGGCCAAGGGCTGGCTGGGCAGATCAGGGCTGCCTAGCAGTCCATAGAGCCCCAAAGCCAGCACGGCGACCCCGCCAAGCCCCACCAGCAGGGCGGCACGACCAAAGGCCGGTCCGGCGCCCGCGACTCGGCCTGTCTCACCCTTGAGGCGCAGGATTTCGCGCGCCAGTTCGCCGCGCGCAGCCGTGGCTTCGGCATCGCCCAGCTTGCCGGCAGCCAGATCGGTGTCGATGCCCGCTAGCACAAGGCGAAAATGGCTGTTGGCATCGTCCAATTCGGGACGACCCGCGTTGACCGCACGCGACCCCGCCGCGTAAAAAAGTGCGGCGCAGGCAATGGCGGTAACAGCGATGGCGATGAACCAGAAAAGCATGGAGCCTAAATGCTTGACGCCGGCACGCGGCAAGATGGGGTCATCTATAAGCCCAATGCGGCGAAAAACCACCAAAACACGTGATCGTGGGGCGGACGCATTGCCACAGGCGCGCATTGCCGCGGATGCTTTGCCGATGGCAAGCACCGCGGCATGAGTGAGGCCCGCGCGGATTTTGTCATTATCGGCTCGACGCCAACAGCCCGGCTGGTTGCTGGCCTGCTGGCGTCGGTGCATGGCAAGAGCGTGGTGTTTTCCGGCGAAAGCCAATCGGGTTATCGCCTGCCGCGCGCCGTGGACCTTTCGGTCGCACCGATCACCCGCCCCGAGACCTGGGCCCTGCTCAAGGCCAGCCTGCCCGAAGCGCTGAAGCTGATTTCGCGCATCGGCGGGCGTCGCGCGTGGTCGCGTATCGATCCGATCTTCTTCAGCGAAATGCCTGGCGGCAAGGAGGCGTTGGCCCATATCCGCCATATGGCGCTAGCCTTCGGCCATGCGGCCGAGCTGGTGCCGTCGAGCGCCATCGGCGTGGGCCGCGATGGACTGTTGCTGCGCGATGCCGTGCTGCTGCATCGGCCTACGCTGGAAGCGGGGCTCGATCGCTGGCTGGAGCAGCACAAGGTGCGCCGCCTGCTCGAGGGCGATGCATTGACCGTGCATGCCGATGGCAGTGCGGAACTGGTTTCGGGCGACGACCGGGTCGAGATCGGCCAGGCCGTGCTGGCGGACGATGCGGCCATTCTCGCCCATACGCCGCCGGGGCTGTGGCCGGCTTTGCTGACCCGCCGGGTTCACAGCACCATCGCCACCGAGCCGACGCGACCCATGGCGGCGGCGCTGATGCACCGACTCGATACCGGGCTGACGCTGATGCAACAGGCCGAACGCGGCATAGCGGCCATCGGTCCCGGCGCCATCGACCCTTTCGCCGCCGCATTGGGCGTGCTGCTGGGCCGCGAGCGGGAATTCCGCCAGGCCGGACAATCGAGCTATGAAGCGGTGGTGACTGTCGATGCCGCCCCGGCCGTGGGCCGGTTGAGCGGCAGCGGGCCGGATGTGCTGGCGGGTCTCGGGCCTACCGGCGCCTTTCTCGCGCCGGCCATTGCGCGCTGGATCTGCGGCGTGGCAGGGCCGGCCGAGAATGCCTGGCTCGGCGCGCGGCTGGTGGATCGCTCGGTGGCCGCCTCGCCGGTGGCCGAATTCGGGGGCGTGGCATGAAGGGCCAGCCCAACCGCCTCGGCACCGGCCGGCAGCACCATTTCCACGGCAGCGCCATTGACCGCAGCAAGCCGCTGCACTTCCGGCTGGATGGCCGCGTGATCTCGGGCTTTGCCGGCGATACGGTGCTCAGCGCCGCGCTGGCTTCGGGAATCGACGCGGTGGGGCGACGCGATGGCGCCTTGCTGGCCCTGTCGTCCCGCCACGCCCCCTCCATCAGCTTTGCCGCTTTGGCCGGCGATCACCAGCGCGCCTTGCCGATGGAGCGCACGCTCGCCACCGACGGCGCCGACTATCTCACCACCGCACGGAAGACCAAGGGCAACCCCGTTACCCGCCTGCTGCGGCGCTATGGGCGTTCGCTCGCCATTGATATCGACCGCCCCGACGCGCTGGCGCGGCCCTGGCTCGGCACCCCAGCCGCTCCGGGTCCCGAAGCCGATCTCGTCGTGGTCGGCGGCGGGGTTGCGGGTCTCTCGGCCGCACTGGCCGCGGCCAAGCGCGGCTTGCGCGTCGTGCTGGCCGAAGCCTCGCCCTTGCTGGGCGGCAAGTCACGCCTGTTCGGCACGCAGGAGGGCGAGGAAACGCCCGACCAGGCCATTGCGCGGCTCAGTGCCGCCGTCGCCAAATCCGACGCCATCACCGTGCTGACCAGTGCCGAGGCCTTTGCCCTGCGCCCCGGCGTGGTGCGGCTGCATCAGGTCGAAATGCTCGACGGCACGCCGGGTGGACGGGTCATCGATATTCGTGCGCGCCATATCATCCTCGCCACCGGCGCATTGGAGCGGCTGCCGCTATTTCCCGGCAATCGGCTGCCCGGTGTCGTGGGTACGCTGGAAGCGTTCGAGCTGGCGCAGTTGCATGGCGTCTGGCCGGGGGCATCGGCCCTTGTGGCGACCAGCAGCAGCCCGGCCTATCGTCTCGCCATGCTGGCGACCGATGCCGGCATTACCGTGCCGCGCATCGTGGATTCCCGCCCCCGCCCGCAATCGCGCTTCATCGAATTCTCCAAAGCCTATGGCATCACGCTGGCAGCCGGCACCCTGGTCGCCTCGGCTTCGTCCGCGCCCAAGGGCAACGGGCTCGTCGCCATGCCACGATTGTCGATGGAGGGATTTTCGCGGCCCGAGCCGGAATTGCCCGTCGACCGGCTGGTGGTCAGCGGCGGCTGGCAGCCCGATCTCACGCTCTGGCATATGGCGGGCGGGGAAAGCGCCTGGAATGGGTCCAGTGCGAGGCTCGAACCGCATAATGGACCCGATGGCATCGTGCTGGCCGGCAGCGCCGCCGGCTGGTTCAGCCGCAGTGCGTGCCTCGCCAGCGGCAGCGATGCGGTCGATGTGCTGCTCGGCCGCCAGCGCCGGCTGGTCGAGGACCGCCTGATCGACCCGATCTACGAAACGCCCGATGCGCCGGCCCCAATCGGCGATGAGCCGGACGAAGCGGCGCAACCGGTTTTTCTCGATGGCGGCTGGCGCCATATCGAGCGGCCGCGCAAGGTGGAGTCGCGCTGGCCGGGCTGGCTACCCTTCGCGCCCAAACCTGCCGGCTGGTCGCTGGCCGATACGCCGCAGCCGCTCGATATCGCCGATATCGCGGCCGGCGTGCAGCTTGGCGCCATTCCGGCCGCCAGCGCCGGCATCGTGGCGCAGGAGCGCGTCGCCATGGTGGCGGTTGAAAGCGGCGAGGACGACATCGGCCCCTCCGCCGGCCCCCTGCCCCTGCCGCCCGCCTATCTCGCCGGCCGCTACGAGGGCGCGCTGCCCT
Organism: Devosia ginsengisoli; assembly: GCF_007859655.1. NCBI lineage: Bacteria > Pseudomonadati > Pseudomonadota > Alphaproteobacteria > Hyphomicrobiales > Devosiaceae > Devosia > Devosia ginsengisoli. The sequence continues at coordinate 407,947 of NZ_CP042304.1, read as the reverse complement.
GGCTGGTCGCGCCCAACGACAAGCGCCTGCTCGATGTGGGCGCGTTGATCCATGCCAATGCCGACGAAACCAACCCGCTCAAGGCTATCGGCGTCGTGCTGCGGATCGTGGATGGCAAGGCCATTGCGCTGATTGCTGGCCGCGCGGGACAGGCGGCATGGGTACGCGAGCCGGGCCGCGCCGTCAGTATCAGGCTGGTGGAGCCCTATCGCCAGTAGCCCTCGTGGTGAGCTTGTCGAACCACGAGGTCTTGAAGGTAGTTAGCTCCGGCGTTCCGCGGCAGCGCGGGCGCGCTTCAGCGTGTCGGCATATTCCGGATTGAAGCGGACTTCGGCCATCTTGATGCCGGCATCGAGCCGCGCACTGATGACCGGGTCGGCCGGATTTTGCCGGATCAGGTCGAGATTGCGCTGCAGATGGACTTCCAGCGCCTGGCCGGTCTGGCTCCAGGCCTGGTCAAACAGGGCATTGAGCGCCAGCGAGTCGCGGCATTCGCGGATGGTCGCCAGCAGATAGACGCCGTTGATGGCGGCGAGGATCCGGTCATTATCCAGCCGGTCGCTGCCTTCGCGGCCGCGGCGCATGGCCTGGTTGATGTCGGAAACCACGTCGCGCAGGCGCGGTTCGATGCGATCCGACACCTGCTTGGTGATGGCCGAAAGCACCATGGCCCAGCGGCTACCGCGCGCGAATTCGATATAACCGCTCAGCGAGCGTACCAGCCGGTGGAAGCGCTCGAGGCTGCGGCAGACCAGGTCGATATCGGCAAAGGCGCCCATCGGCTGCAGGATATGGATCTGGTTCTGCGCATGCGCCAGGATGGCGTCGATGACCGGGCTGAAGCCCATGCGGATCACCGCCGCCTCGGTGGCATTGCCCGAAAGCTTGATGATGGTGGTGACCAGCCGCGTCGGATTGGCAATCTGGCCCAGTGCGGCATGAAACAGCAGCGAGGCGAGCGCAGGGTCCTGCAGGGGCATGGATTGCAGGGCCACGCCCAGCGCCCCGTCCTCGGTGATGGCGTTGACCGCCTTGCCAAAGGCCTTGGCCTTGACCAGCAGCGCGCGGCTGCGCAAGGCCATCATGATAACAGGCAGGGCGTCGCGGGCCTCGGTGCTGCCCAGAGCAGCGCGCAGGCGGCGGTCCTTTTCGGGGTCCTTGGCGATGGCGGCCAGCGCATCCTTCATGCGCGCCAGCACATCGGGCATGATGGCTTCGAGGTCACTGGCCGAGAAATTGCCATTGGCCACGCCATCGGCCGAGATCAGGTCGGGGCAGAGATCGCGATGCACCCAGACCCAGCCGGCTTCGGCATGGGCGCGCGTCACCGATCCGGCAAAGGGAAACGACACCGGGTCCTGCACCAGGATCGCATCGATGAGGCCGGCAAAGGGACGCGCGGCCATGCGCCCAGCCCGGCGGGGCGCGGCGGAGGCCGGCATTTCACTCTGATTGGCGGCTTGGGACATCAACGCAGCGGGTCTGGAAAACGAATTCGTCCCCAAACCCTATAGCGCGTTGGTAAACAATCCTTATCCGGGAAGCACGCGACCTTTATCGACGCGGTCTATCAAGCCGCGCCCTGCACCACGGCCCAGTTGCCGTTCTGCTCGCGGCAGGCGGTGCCCTTCTTCACATAGTCCTGGCCATTGGCTTTGACCGTGTGGGTGAAGTCGCGGCAATCAAGATTGTTGACGCGGACATAGGGGCCGACGGCCACCGTGCCGGTCGTGCCCTTGTCGCCGGCCCACTGGCGCGGGGCGCCCGGGCGGCCGAATTGCAGCGCGTAGAACTGGGCGCTATTGGCCTCAGCCGAATCCTTGGCCGTCATGACGGCCAGTGCGGCCGGATCGACGAAGCCATTGGCGACGCTGGTGGTCAGCAAGGCCTGCTGCGTCGTCTGGGCCGGGCTCGCCACCAGCGGCTGCGGGGTTACCGGCGCCATGACCACCGGGGCCTGCGCCACCTGGGTCGGGCCAGTGCTGGCGCAACCGGCCAGGGTCAAAGCAAGCAACGGCGCGGCGATGAGGGCGATACGGTTCATGATGTGACTATCTCGTGGTCGTTAGAGAGGCTCTTGTTGTCGTAATGCGGCGAAAGTGCGTCAGGTTGCATTTGGTCTGGCCATGGCGCCCAGGCGTGCGGTGGGCAGGCGCAATTCCGCCAGCAACCCGCCCAAAGCCGAGCGTTTGAGGGCCAGGCTGCCCCCATAGACATCCACCAGTTCCTTGATGATATCGAGTCCCAGGCCACTGCCCGGCGTTTTTTCGTCCAGCCTGACACCGCGGCGCAACGCTTTCTGCGCATCTTCCTCGGAAAGGCCGGGGCCATTGTCGTCGATGCGGATCAGCAGCATCGTGCCCGTCTCGCTGCGCTCGGCATCGAGCCGCACCCCGACCTGCCCATTGGACCACTTGCAGGCATTGTCCAGCAGGTTGCCCGCCATTTCCTCCAGATCGGCCTCGTCGCCCCTGAACCATGGCAGGGACGCATCGGGGCGCTGAAAGGCGATGGTGCAATCGGGGTGAATTTTGCGCATGACGCGCGTCAGCCGCAGCATGATCATGGTCGGGTCGGCCTTCTTGCCCACCACCGAGGTGCGGGCCGCCAGCCGCGCGCGCTCGAGATAGGTGGCCACCATCGTGCTCATCTTCTCGCTCTCGGTCACCACGACATCGGCCAGCGCTCCCTTGCGGGCCGCGGCCTCGTTGCGCAGCACGGCAATGGGAGTCTTGAGCCCATGGGCCAGGTTGCCCACCTGGTTGCGCGCCCGCTCGATGATCTGCGCATTAGAGCGCAGCAATTCGTTGACCTCTTCGGCCAGCGGCGCGATTTCGCGGGGATAGGTGCCGGTTACGGCGACGCTCTCGCCCTCGCGCACACTTTCGATGGCGGCGCTCAGCCGGTCGATGGGGCGCAGGGCGAAGCGCGCCACGATGGCGCTCATGATGGCCAGCATCACTCCCACGGCCCCGAGCACGATGAAGGCCTGGCCGCGGAAGCCTTCCACCAGTTCGAGAATTTCGCTCAGATTGCCGGTGACCACGATCTGGTAGGTGGTGGGCGCCAGTGTCACGGCACGCTCCACCACGCGCATGCGCGTGCCGAACACGTCGTCCATGATGGCCGAGCGCCGCCCGCGCGTATCGCTGGGGCCGGTCATGTCGGGCAGGTCGATGCCCACCACCGATGTGGAGAGATTGTAGAGCGCCCCGTCGGCGTCGCGGATGACCCAGTACCATCCCGAGCGCGGCCGGTCGAAGCGGGGATCGCTGAGGGCAATGTCGGCGCTGGATGGATCGCCCTCTTCCAGCAGCGCGCCGGCCAGGCTTTCGACGTGAAATTCCAGCGTTTCCGAGAGCGAGGCATCGAGCGCCCGCGAATAGAGATCGGTCAGCAGGAACCCGGTCGCCACCAGCGCCAGCACCAGCCAGCCCGCCGACAACCAGAACAATGACGCCGCGATAGACCCCTTACGCATGGCGATCCAGACGGAGCAATGAAAGAGCCCTCATGGTGAGCCTGTCGAACCACGAGGGCGCGAGAGTGGAGACCCGAACGCACGACCTCGTGGTTCGACAAGCTCACCATGAGGTCTAATGGGCAATTGTGCCAAACCAGACCCTCTCAGTCCTCGGCGATCTGGTAGCCGAGGCCCCTGACCGTCTGGATGCAATCTTCGGGCAGCTTCTTGCGCAGGCGACCGACGAACACTTCGATCGTGTTGCTGTCGCGGTCGAAATCCTGGTCGTAGAGGTGCTCGGTCAGTTCGGTCCGCGAAATGACCTTGCCCTTGTGATGCATTAGATAGCTCAGCAGCCGCAATTCGTGGCTGGTCAGCTTCACCGACTGGCCATCGACCGTCACCTTGCCCGAGCGTGCATCGAGCCGCACGGCGCCGGCCACGATCTCGTTGGAGGCCAGCCCCGCCGCACGCCGCACCAGAGCGCGGATACGGGCCAGCACTTCCTCCATATGGAAGGGCTTGGCGACATAGTCGTCGGCACCCGCGTCGATCCCCTGCACCTTGTCGCTCCAGCGGTCGCGCGCCGTCAGCAGCAGCACCGGCGTGGTCTTGCCGGCGCGGCGCCATTCCTCTAGCACGGAAAGCCCATCCATCTGCGGCAGGCCGATATCCAGCACGATGGCGTCATAGGGTTCGGTATCGCCGAGGAAGTGGCCTTCCTCGCCGTCGAAAGCCACGTCGACCGCATAACCGGCCTCGGTCAGGGCTTCCTTGAGCTGCCGGTTGAGATTGGTATCGTCTTCGACAACGAGAATACGCATTGCAGGCCCCCGCTACGTCTATGCGTTACTGCGCGCTCAGAACCAGGTTCTGCGCTTCCCCCTCGGGCGTCAGTACGCCGATAATATAGACGAGCCTGCCGCCTTCGTCACATACCTGAACGGAAAGGATTTCCGCGCTGCCGCCGACGCCCGCCGAAGCCAGCACCGCATCGAGTGACATGATCTGGCCAGACGACACCGCATCCTGGATCTGGCGCTTGTCGAGGCAAGCCTGCGCCTGCGCAGGCCCGGCCGCAGCCAGTCCCACCGCCAGCGCGACGCCAATCGAAGCAAGGAATTTCATGGTCTTGGTTTTCATGCCGGCAAGATAGGGCGACGTTGCTGAATGGGACATGAATGAGGCGGAACGCAAGCCTTTAGCCAAATTTGAGCCTCAAGCCTTCCCGATATCCCCCTTCAGCCCCTTGCGCAGGAACAGCACGGCCAGCGCTTCCATGATGAGATGTCCTGCCGAGCTGCCGTCCAGCGCCGGCAGGTCCACGCCCAGCAGTTGTGCTAGGCCCGCCAGCAGCATGAAGGTGGCGACGATATAGGTCTTGTAGCCGTTGAAAATGTCCATAATCGTTCTCCAGAGTGTGATCGTGTCGGTCGGCGCCGTCGTGCCGGCAGCAGCCAGCGCCGCGGCCCGCACCGCGGCGACGCGGTTGGTCCAGCCGCGACCGAAAGTGGCGAAGGTCGGCAGGCGATTGAGGAAGGCCAGCCGCCGGTCGCAGAGCGCACCGATCAGCGTGCCCAGCCCCTTGCGCCGCGCATAGCTCTCCACCGCGCCCAGCGTCAGCGGCCCCACCTGCCCATCAGCCGCCACATCGAGTTCGGCCTGCAAGGTTCGGATGGCGCGATCAGGCCCGGAATTGACGGCAAAGTCGAACAGCGCCAGGTCGAGCCCGACGGGGAACTGCCCAGCATTGCAGCGATCCCAGTAGCTGGCGCGATAGATCTTCGCCGCCTCGGGGCGCTGCAACTCCATCACTGCGCTCTTGGGCAGGTTCCACCACGGCGAGACCATGCGCCAGCGCGCCAGCGTCTTGTGGGTGATGCCCATATTGGTGGCGCCGCCGGGATCGGACGGATGGTCGACATAACCGCCCTCCTGCCGCAGCACCTCGTCGAGGCAGATATCGAACCGGCTTCTAGCCATAAAATTCCCCCTGCGCCGCATGCCCCGCGCCCAGAACCGGGCTCAGTTGCTCAACCGTGAAATCGAACGCCGCCGGCAGCGCGCCGAAATCCGCCACCTGCGCGGCGTTGGCATAGCCGACCGCAGGCGTACTGTTCTCCAGCACCCGCACCGCCGTCCCGCCATTGAGGATCGTCACCCGATAGCGCTCGGGCACGTGCTCCAGCGGACTGTCGGCCACGCCCCAGCCATCGCCATCGGCCCGGCTCCGCCGCACCCAGCTCAGGCCGATATCCCCGCCGCCAGCGCGCCGCGCCCGCAGATGCACTGGCGCCAGCGGCAAAGCCGGCCCCAGCCCGGTCTCGATCGACAGGCTCGTGCCCTCGACATCGCTTGCCCCGGCATAGACGCGGAACGCCCGCATTTCGCCCAGCAGTCCCGGCTCCACCGGCAACGTCACCACCCGCGAGTCCAGCATCATCACGCGCGCGCCCATTGCAGCAGCCCCAGCCGTCGTGCCCTCGAGCCCGCGCAGCAGCCGGCTCAATCGATACCGCCCCGCCGAAACCAGCTCGGCCTCGGCAAAGCCGATCACTTCCCAGCCGCCGACTGTTTCGATGGCCAGCCGATTGCTGCCCGACAAAGCCGCCAGCAGGTCCACCGAGGCCAGATGCCCCGCCAGCAGCGTCACCTCTATGACATTGCCGCGGTCCCAGACCCCGGTCGGTCCCGACGCCAATGGCGTTTCGAGCGTCCCCAGCAGTCCACGCCGCGACAGGTTCACCGCCAGTGCGCCTGTCGCGTCATCGACCAGTTGCACACTCCCCGGCCAGGGCTGCGCATAGGCAGCAGCCACCAGCCGCGACCGGCCCGGATCACCCGGCAAGGGCGGCAGATGCGCAACCGCCACCAGCGGCAACGATCGCACCACCGGCCCCGCGCCACCGGCCATTGGCCGGCCAATCCCGGTCGCCACGGCCGTGCCCGATGGCAGCGTCCGCGCCGTCACTCGTCGCATCAGTCCGTCGCGGATTTCGCCGATCTCGAAAGGCCCCTCGGCCAGACCATCGATCTCCACCAGATCGCCCGGCTCCAGCACCAAGGCCGATGGCGGCAGGTTGAAATCCAGCGTCTCGCGCTGTCCGCTCCGCCCGTCGAGCATCCGCTCGGCAGCCAGCCTTGCACCCGAACCATCGAGCGTCAGCGCCGTGACCTCGCCCACCAACGGGCCGACGCCATCGGTCAGCGCCGTCACCGTGCCGGTCAGGTAATCCCGTTCGCGATCGAGATAAGTCAGCGCCAGCCGCCCCGGCGCCTCGGCCGGATCGCCGCGCTTGCGGGACAGCGTCGCGCCCTCGCCTTGCGCCAGCTCGTCCGCATCGAGCCCTACCGCCGCACCCCGCCGCGCCAGGCCCAGATGCAACCCATCCACCGCATTGCGCAGGCTCAGTCCCGTCGCATCCAGCAGCGGTTCCAGCGCTTCGCGCGCCGTGGCTGCATTGCCCAGCACCAGCCCGCCCACCATGGGCGCGGCCGGCTCGGCGCTCAGCGCCACGCCATGGTCGGCGGCGATGGCCGTGGCCAGTTCGTCGCTCGCCATGCCGCCCAGCCGCCCGGTCAGCCAGTGACCGTTGCGATGGTTCGGCCCATCGGCCCACACATCGGTCAGCGCCGGAAAGGCCGGATAAGGCCGCGCATCCCAGGTCCAGTGATAGATGCGTTCCACATCGACCATGCCCGCCGGATTATTGCCGGGATCGCGCCAATAATCCTGATGCGCCCGCAAGACCTGCCGCTGGATCAGTGGATCGGGCGTACCCGTCGAAAAATACGGCAGCCCGCTCTCGGCGCTTTTGGGATCGCCAAAAATATTCGGCTGGTTCGCCCCCTTGTCCACTGCGCCGCAGCCCAGCTCGGTAAAGATCACTGGCTTCGAACCCGGCACCCATGCCGTCGCGCTCGCCTTGCGCACCCCGCCCGGCCGGTCGTGATGCGCCCGGCTCCACCAGTTGCGGATATCCTTGTACCGCCACACCCACGGCTCGCCATGCGCGCCATCGGTGATCGGCGTGCGCACCTGCGCCTGCCGGTCGGCATCACTGGCATAATACCAGTCAAAGCCCTCGCCGCCGGCAATATTGCCCATGAGATAATCGAGGTCATAGGTCGAGGCCGAGACCGCCGCATCCGCATGCCCCTGCCCGTCCCGCCAGTCCGCCAGCGGCATGTAATTGTCGATGCCGACCGCATCGATATTGACCGAGGCCCAGAGCGGATCGAGGTGAAAGAATTTTTCGCCCCCGCCCGGCTGATAGCCCGAATATTCGCTCCAATCCGCCGCATAGGTCAGCGTCGTCGCGCCGCCCACAATGGCGCGTACATCCGCCGCCAGCGTCACCAGCGCCGAGACGAAGGGAAAGCTGTTGCCCGCCCCGCGCACCGTACTCAGCCCAACCATTTCCGAGCCGATGATCAGCGTGTTGACGCCGCCTGCCGCCGCGGCCAGCCCGGCATAATGCAGCACCATCTGCCGATATTCGGCAGCAAATGTCGCCACCTGCACCGCCGCCGCAGCCGACTTGTCCGGCGAACCCGCCCGCCCCGGCGCCGGATGGCAGGTAATCCGTCCCCGCCAGGGATAGGCCGCCTGCCCCGTCCCGCCATAGGGGTTGGGCAGACTGTTGCCCACGGCGATGTCCATCATCACCATGGGATAAAGCGTCACCTTCAGCCCGCGCGCCTTGAGGTCGACAATCGCCGCCCGTACCGACGCATCCGAAGGCGTGCCGCCATAAGCCGCTCCACCATCATGGCTCGATACAACAGGCACGGCCCCGCGCCCCAGCCCCGCCACACTCCAGCTCGTGCCCTGCACATCCCGGCTCGCCGCCTCGACACGCGGCCCGATGCTGCAATTGCCGCAGCGCAGGTCATTACCGAACCAGGTCACGACCAGCGCCACATGCTCGAGATTGGGGCAAAGCGCCACCAGCTCGTCGATAGAGGCCGTCCAGTCGCTGACATTGGCTGCCAGGTGGGTATTCTCGCCCACCGTCCGCCCCGGCCCGGCGATCCGCACGCGCGGGGTCGGGTCGTAGCCGAATTCCGTCGCCCCGGGGATGACGGTCACGGCGCGAATATCGCGCTCCAGGTCCCCCACCACGCGGCACAATTCCACCGATAGCTGCGGAATACGGTTCCCGAACCGGTTGAGCGGCAATTGCTCGACCACCAGATAGCAGAGCCCCCGATAGGCCGGCGCCACGCCCTGCGTCGCCTCGATCAGCCCGTCGGGCAGTTGGTCTTCAGTGCCGCGATAGAAGCGCAGCGTCAGTCCGGATGTGTCGAGCAATTGCCCATCGGCCCAGATGCGCCCCAGCCGGTTCACCTCGCCCTCGCAGAAGGCCACGGCAAAGCTCGCGCCCACCACGTCTTCCTGTTGCTCCTGCCCGAAGCCCTTGGCCCCGGCATTTTCCGCCGAGAGCATTTCCAGCTCCCGAGCCCAGATGATATTCCCCGACAGCCGGCTCCAGCCATAAAGCCGCGGCACCGCCCCGCCCTCGCTCGAACCCTGCAGCCGGATATCGCTGCCCGTCGCCGGCGCGCGCTGCTCCCCGAACAGCATCCCATCCACCGCGCTCCCGGCCAGCGCGCCGAGCGCCCGCCCAATGGTCGCGCCAAACGGCCCGCCAACCATGCCGCCGACAAACTGCCCAGCCAGTGAAAGCGCCAGAGTGGCCATTTTTTTGCCCCTGAAGAGAGAAAGTGTTGTGGCCGCCACAACGCGGAATCCCCTTCTCCCCTCGTGGGAGAAGGTGCCCGAAGGGCGGATGAGGGGGTTCTTAGGTGCCCGGAAACCGGAACCTTGCACTCACCCTTCGCGCCCAGGCTTCGGTTAAATTCGCCTCGACCACGCCCAGCCGCTCCTGCGCATGGATGAACCGCTCAGGCCCCACCAAAATCCCGCAATGCTTGGCCTCAGCCATGCCGCCGAGCCGAAACAGCACCACCTGCCCCGCCCCCAGCGGCCCGTCCTCCGCCACCAGCAACCGTTCCGCCGCCAGCCGCAACGCCCCCGCATTGGTCGGATCGCGCATATCGGCGCGATAGGCCGGCATAGCCATCGGCTCGGCGCCATACAGCGCCCGCCACACCCCGCGCAGCAGCCCCAGGCAGTCGCACCCCGCCCCCGGCAGCGAGGCCTGATGCCGATAGGGCGTGCCGAGAAAGCTCCGCGCCGCCGCAACCACCGCATCCCCGCTCATTTCACCACCGCCCGCCCATCCAGCGCATCACCATTGCGCGGATGGCGCAGCACGAAGTCGCTGCCCGGAATATGCGGAAAGCCACGGAAATTGACGGCATTGCCAAACTTGCTTTTGCAGGTGGCAAAGCGCCGGTCGCAGCCGGCCGTGACCTCAAGCGTGTCGCCCACCGCAACCCACGCACCCACGACCACGCCCAAGCCCAGCACATCACCCTCGGCCCCGCGCCGATGCGTCACCACGCCATCGCGCAAGCCGCTCCGCGCGCCATTGGTCCATTCGGCCCGGCCGAAACCGAACCAGCCCGCCGCGAAGCCATCAAGCCCCGCCACCACCACGCGGTGGTCATCCACGATGCCAGTCACCGTGGCAAAGCCACGCAAGGCCGGCGACGCCAGGTTCACCCCACATCTGGCATCGCCCACCACCGCATCGCACAGCCCCTGATAGATCCGCCCGCGCGTGGCGTTCAGCCCCTGCTGCGCCGAGCGAAGTTCCGCCCGAAACACATTGTCTTCACGCGTGATTTCGCCAATCGTATCGCTGCGCAGCTTCACCCGCTGGCTCACATCGGCCCAGTTGACCCGCCAGGTCTCCACCAGTGCCCCGTCATAGCGCCCGAGCAGAATGTCATCCTCGGTAATATCGTCGGCGCTGAGCACGCCCAGCACCTCCGATGTCTCCACCTGCGCCCCCAGCCGCGCCGGCACTTCGCCGCCATCCAGCCCATGCGCCGGCACGAAATCCGTGCCGCCGAAACGCAGCGTCCGGTCATGGTCGGTAAAGCCCAGCACCACGCCATCGCCGCGCACCAGTTTCCAGCAGGTCGCCAGCGTCGTCTCGCCCTGCGCCAGATGCGCCGCGAGCCCGATATCCAGTGTCCTCACGGCAATATCTCCACCAGCGGAATGGAGGGCGCTTCGGCCCCGTCGAAACTGGTCAGTTCCACATCCAACCGGTCGGTATCGAATCGCACCGGCACGTCGAACAGAAACCCCGCCGTCACATCAGCCCCATCACCGGGCGCCACGCTGAACGTCACCACGCCCGTCGCCAGGTCCACGGCCCAGCCGCTCCCCAGCTCGACCCCAGCCACCGCAACTTTGACGCTCCCCACCACAGGCCGCGTGATCGGCCGCAGATAGGGGTCAAAACCCGCCCCATAGCGCTTGCTCAACTGGAACGTGGTCCGTGCCCCATCACCGGTGCCAATCTCCTGGTCCAGCGCATCAGGCACCGCGCCACCGCTGGAAAAATCCAGCCCGTCCCGCCACAAAAACCCATGCAGCCGCCCGCGCCTCTCCTCGAAAAACGCCAGCACCGCAGCCATGTCCGCCCGCGACTTCACGCCATAACCGGCATTGTAGCGCCGCCGCGAATGCTGCCACCGCCCATTGCGCTGCTCGCGGCCGGACGCCAATGTGATGACATCGGTCTTGCGCTCCGGGCCGCCGCGGGCACCGAGCGAAATGTCGAGGGGGAAACGAATGGGATGGAATGTCATATCGCCTCTCTTCCTTGGGAAAATTCCCGCGGGAATCCATGCGCTAAGGCAGGCCGAGGGGCCGCCCAAGGTTTATGTGTTTCGGAACTGGCAGGGAGCGGTCAGCATTGCGGCGGCCGGCGAGCATGTCATCCAGGCATTCGGAAGCGTTGCCGCCCTCAGCCACTATTTTGGTGGCCACATGACCTTCGGACGGCTGGTCAGTTCCAACAAGTTCCTTGGTGTCTGGGGAAACCGCAATGCAAGCCGGTTCCGGCGCATCCTGCACACAAGGCTCGGCGAACTGGAGATTATCCACGCCAAGCCGCCCTCACGGCATGCCGGCAGTTCACTCACAGGGCGCCGCCTTACAGCTGCAGAGCGCCGCGACCTTGAACGAACGTTTGCGGGGAATACCTAACTTCCCCGCGTCCCCCGCTTCACCGCCCTTAACAGCATGGCGCTAATCTCCGCTTCGCTCGCCGCAAAACTCCGCGCATCACTCGCGGTGACATTGAACGTCACCTGCACCGCGCCGCCCCCGCCGGCCACGCCCAGGCTGCCGTCGGGGCCGCGGGCCAGAGGCATGATTGCCTCCGGCCCCGCTTCCCCCGCCAGGCCGAGGCCGGAGCCCAGCGGAAAGTAGCTCGGCCTTGCGATCACCCCGCCCTTGGCGAAGGGTGTCACGGCGCCGAGCGCCGGATTGGTTCCGGCAAACAGGTTTTCGATTAGTCCGTTAGCCAGCATGCCCAGCGGCTTGATCGCCGCCTTGAGCGCGATATCGGCAAAGCTGCGGGCAATATCCCCCAGCACGGATTTGAGCGATTTCCCGTCGAGCAGCGCCCCGCGGAACCCGGCACTGATCGAACGTGCCACCCCATCGGCCAAGTCGCCGATACGGTTCAGCTCCAGTTCCACATCGCCCAGTTCGCGATTGAAGTTGTCGGGAAAGAGATCATCGGCCATCGGGAAAACGCTCCATCAATCCATTGAATTCATCGCGCCCCAACGGCCCCGCCCGATCGCCCATGATGGCGCCCCAGGCGGCGGCCAGTTCGCGCGGCGTCATGCGCCAGAACTCCGTTGGCGGCAGCCGCAGCACGCCCAGCCCGAACGCCATTGCCGCCTCCCAGGGAAACGGCGTCATGCCGCTTCTCCAAACGTCGCCTTGAGCAGCCGCGCGGCGATCTCGGCCGCCCCCTTCAGCCCGCCCTCGATGCTGAGCCGCGCCAGGTCGTCGTCGCTGACAGCATTGCCCCCGCCGCGCAAACCCGCCCCCAGGATTGCCGTCAGGTCCCGCGCCGAAACCCGCCCGCTGGAAAACCGCTCGGCCAGTCCCACCAGGTCCCCCGCCTGCAACCGCGCCTCCAGCTCCGCCAGCGCCCCCAGCGTCAGGCACAGCACGCGCCTCTCGCCGCCAATGACGGCCTCGATTTCACCGCGTTGGATGATGGCCATGGTCCTCTCCTAAATCGCCGCAAACGTCACTTCCCCGGCGCTTTCCAGCGCCAGGTCGAAGGTCACTTCCCCGGCATGGTCGGCCGAAAATTCCAGCGCCACGATCTGGAACGGCCCCGCCACCGTGCCGAAATCGGGAATGATCAACTGCCAGTTGCGAATGGTCCCGGCAAAGAACAGGCTGCGCACCTGCGCATCCGACGTCGTGTCCTTGAACACGCCCGCCCCGGTCACCGAGGCGCGTTTCACGCCCCCGCCGGCCAGCAATTCCCGCCAGCGCCCGGCGCTTTCCTGGTCGGTCGTATCCACAGTGGCGGCATTGAAAGCCAATGCCCGCGTGCGCAAACCCGCCACCGTGAGAAAGCTCCCCGACCCGGTCTGGTCGAGCTTGAGCAGCATATTCTTCCCGCTCTGAGCGGCCATGTGTTTCGCCTTTCAAGTTGGGCACCGAACAGGCCCATGAGTGGAGACCACCCTCCCCCCTTGAGGGGAGGGAAGCGAGATAGGACTTAGCCCTTGCTAAGTCCGTTGAATCGAGCAGGGAGGGGGTGCCGAGGTCTCCGCGGGCACCGGGTGGCGGGACGTCCGACACCACCCTCCCCTCAAGGGGGAGGGGCTAAAAGCCCTCGCTGAAAAACCGCAGTCCCACCGCCGCCCGCGCGTGCCCGGTATCCTTGTCGATCACTGTCTCGGTCCGCACATGCTCGCCATGCGTCACCACGATCTCCGCCGCGCTCAGTCCTACCGCCACTTCAACCACGCGTTCGGCCATATCCAGCGCCCGCTTGCGGCTCGGCTGGTCGCCCCAGCAATGCAGCAGCAGCCGATGCTCCTGCCCCGGCGCAGCGTCGCCATCGCGCTGGATCATGTCGTGCCGCGCGATCACCACGTAAGGCGCCGGTCGCCCATTGGGCGCGGCGTCGAACACGCCATCCGCCCCCACGATAGCCACCAGCGCCGCGTCACCCTGCAGCGCCGCCACCAGCGCCCCCTGCAATTGGCTGATCGGATGCATCGCCCTACCCCGTGAAACTGGTTTCGCTGCAGGCGCAGCTCAGATAGGCCCGCCGCCCATTGAGATCGGCGGCGCTCACCACATCGAGGTTCCGCCCGCGATAGACCATGCGGTCGCCCGGCTTCACGTCATGGCGAAACCGCACGACCACCGAATGGGAAATCTCCACCGCGCGCCCATCGGCACTGGTGCCCTGCCGCCCGGTCAGGCTCCGCACCCGCGCCCACAGGCTCGTCACCGGCACGAACAGCGCGACATGCCCGCCCTCGTCCTCGCTGGTCATTTCCCGGCGCTTGAGCTGCACGCGATCGGTCAGCGTGCCGATGGGGGGCACACGCTCGCTCACAGCCGCACCCGCTTGTAGCCGGAAACCACACGCTCGAAGCCCGACGGCACCACCGCGCCCGATCCGGCCACGATCACCGCATCGCGATGCTCGAACCAGTAGCCGACCAGCAGCAACAGCCCCTGGCGCAGATCCGCCGGCACATCCTCGGGCGCGCTGCCGAACCCGGCCACATAATCGACCTCGATCCCCTGCCGCTCCCGCAAAGCCGGCATGCCCGCCACGCTCTGCGGCAGCAGCAACCGGTCCGGCTCGCTCAAAAACTGCGCCAGCGGCACCTCATGCGCCGCACCATCGGCGTCATAGGCGGTGATCTCCGTCACCGCCATAAACGGCGTCACCGGCAATTTCACCTGCCGGTCATCAGGCCAGTCATCGAGCACCACCCGCCAGCTCTGCGCCAGCAGCGCCCGCCCCGTCACGCCCTCGACATGCAGCCGCGCCGCCCCGATCAGCGTCGTGATCAGCCCGTCCTCGGCCGTGTCGTCGACCCTGAGGAACGCCCTGGCCTCGGCAAGCGAAACCGGCTCCTCCGCGGGCCCCGCGAGAAGGTAGGAAATCATTGTTTTTGCCTTTTTGGTTTGTTCGCCGTGCCGGCAGTCGTCTCCCTCCCCCTTGAGGGGAGGGATCAAGGGTGGGGGTGTCGGGGCTTTCACAAGCTCGATATGCGTTGAACCGCCGACACCCCCACCCCAACCCCTCCCCTCAAGGGGGAGGGGCTTACACCTCGCCGGTCCTTACGAGGCCGCGAATTTCAGCAGCTTGATCGCATCATAGTCCGCAACCCCGCCGCCCACACGCTTGGTCGTATAGAACAGCACATAAGGCTTGCTGCTGAACGGGTCACGCAGCACGCTGACGCCCTGGCGATCTACGATCAGATAGCCGCGGCGGAAGTCGCCAAACGCCACCGACAGCGAGTTCGCCCCAATGTTGGGCATGTCCTCGGCCTCGACTAGGTCGAAACCCATGAAGCGTGCCCTGCCATCCGCCGTCTGCGCCGGCTGCCACATATAGTTGCCGTCGGAATCCTTGAGCTTGCGCAGGGCGCCCTGCACCTTGCGGTTCATCACCCAGCTCGCATTCTGGCGATAGCCGGCCTTGAGCGCATAGACCAGGTCGATCAGCACGTCGCTGGCATTGCTGGATGGCAATGCCCCGGCCGTGCCGGTAGCGACATAGCCCAGCTTGCCCCATTCCCAACTGCCCTCCGCCACCGTGGGCGCCGCGAGGAACCCGGTCGGCTTGTTGGTGCCGTTGCCGGTGACGAAAGCCGTGGTTTCCTGCGCCGCGAAGGCGGCGTTGACCTCGTCGGCGATCCACTGGCCCACATCCACCGCCGCATCGTCGAGAAAGGCCGAAGTGGCCGCTGGCATGGCATAGAGTTCGGTGGTCGGGTAGCTCAGTTCCGCCAGCGTCTGGCTATTGGTCGTCGGCCGCGAAGCCGTCTCACCCACCCAGCCCGTGGCCGGTCCCGTCACCGAAATCGGCCGCTTGTAGACCGAACCCGAAACCTGCCGCACGCCCGCAATGGCGCGAATGGGCGACACGGCCGTCATCAGCCGCGTGATTTCCGTCTCGGTCTCCCCCGGCACCACATAGCCGCCATCGGCATTGACGCCGACCGACAGCGCCTTTTCCTCGCCGCGCTTCACATAGGCGGAAAAGGCGTGCTTGTATTCGCCGTCGTCATGGGCGGCCTTGCCGTCCAGCAGCGGACGGGCGCGCTCCACCAGCACGCGGTCCATGGCCGCCTTCTGCCCGTCGAGCACGGCGTTGAGCCGCTCGATCTTGCCCTCGATCAGCCCATCGGCCGAACCACGCTTCTCGATATCCTTGAGCCGCTGGTCGTTGGTGGCCTTGAATTCCTCGAAGGCGCGCGAAAATTCGGCAAAGAGCGCGCCAACGTCGCTCCCTGCGCCGGCCTTGGTTTCAAGGCCGTCACTGGTCATGTCCATGCAATCTGTCCTTATCGGTTGCGGATAGTGTTGGTGGCGGCCACGATGGCGGCGCCGGTCGAATAGAAGGAGGGCGCGATCCGCGCGTCCTCCATCATCGGAAAGGTCACGATCGAGATTTCGAACAGGTCCACCTGCCACAGCTTGCGGTGGCCACCCTCGCGGGTGGCCCGCACGGTGCGAAAGCCGATGGAAAGCCCGTCCAGCGCCCCGTTTCTGATCAGCCGCCGCAGCGCATCGGCCCGCGGCACATCAGGCACCAGCCGCCCGGCGACGAACAGCCCATGGGCATCTTCCCCAATCGTGTCCCAGGTGCCGACGGGCTCCTTGGGGTCATGCTGAAACAGCAGCCTGATGCGATCGCGCCGTTTGCCGAGGCTCTTGCTGAACGCCCCCGGCATGACGATATCGCCGCCGCTGTCGAGCCGGTTGAAAATGCTGGCATAGCCCGAAAACCGCCCCTCGCCGTCGATGGGAATGGACTCGGAAAGTTTCTGCATCAGCGCTTTCCCGGCTTGGCCTGCGCTGGTCGTGTCCCCGCCTTGGCGCCGGCCAGCGTCCCCGCCAGGTTCCAGGCAAATTGCCGGAAGGTCTGCTGCGCATTCTCCCGATTCTGCTTATTGGCCATGGGCTTAGTCATCCTTCCTGAAAAGCCGATTCAAACTCGCGATCTCCTGCACGAAGTCGTTGAAGTGTTGATTCACCTTGGCCATCTCGCGCAGGCTCCACACCAGCAGCGCACTCGCGCCGCTCGCCCACAGGAACAGCGCAAGGTGCGCGAGATCGCCCCGCTCGATGACGGTTCTGGTTAAGTCGTCCATGGTGGATTCTCCTTTGAAACCGCTGCAGTCCACCCAACCCCAATCGTCACCCTCGGGCCTGACCCGAGGGAATTGAACTTGCGGAACGTTCGGTGAGTGCAACGTCCTCGGGTCAAGCCCGAGGATGACGTGCGGTGGTTGTGGAAGACCCTTTGTCCCCCAGACAAATGCGCTCTGATGGCGTCATGACCACTTTGACGCTGCAGACTGAACCGCTTGCCGTTGACGTCGCCGTCACGGCCACGGTCTTGCGCGTCATCCTTGATGACGGCCGCCAACTCTCGGTGCCCGTCGAATGGTTCCCCCCGCCTGCGTGACGCATCGGATACTGACCGCTCCAACTGGCGCCTGATCGGTCGCGGCGAAGGCATAAACTGGCCCGCCATCGACGAAGACATTTCGGTACGCGGCCTGCTCGCAGGCCATCGCCAGACCCGCGCCGCCTAAACGTCAGCCTTTGCCGGCCCTATCGAAAACGTCTCAAACGCCTCGCTGGCCAGGTCTACGCGATAGTGCTCATCAGCTCCAATCGAACTTCGGCATGAAGTAGAACTGGGGCGCCCCGGCCGGCTGTGCAATGAGCCACACACTGGCCAGGCCATCCGGTGCCAGGGAATAAGCTGTCTATCCGGGCGTGAATCCATCCACGGTCGATCCGTCGGCTTCCGTAAAGCTCGACATATATGCCAGCGCGAACACATCGCCCGGCTCCTGCGGCCGAAACGTCACCCACAGCCGGTCCACCACTTCGGCGGCACGATCTGATATGGAGATGTTGGTGATGCGCAACATCCTTTGTCAGGGCCAGGTTTCACGAAGCCGCAACAGGCTGGCGGCGGCGGCATCGGTTCGCTCGATCACATTGGCCGACCTTAGATGCTGGGACGCAAGGTCGGCCAGAAATCGCGCCACATCGTTCTGCGAAGGTGCCTTCCCCAGTAGGTCCACCAATGCCGGTATGCTATCGTGGTATTGGTTCGGAAAGGGTGGGTTATCCCGCGCATGGGCGGGGTCCCAGTCCACCATCAGGATTTTCTCGACCCCGCGCAGCTTCTGAGCTCTGCGCACAAGACCCTCCATTCCTGGCAGCAAGCGCGCCTCGAAAAACTCGTCGTGGGTCAATACCAGGCGGATTTCGTCTTCTGTGACTCTGGAGTCGGGATATTCAGGGTTGGATCCCATCCGTCGGTCCAAACCAATCGCAACCTCTTGCAGATCAGGGGGCAACTTGGCGGTGGAGACGATCGTGCAACCCCGACCGTCTTCAATCCGGCGTCCTTCGCCGTCGCGCCCAAACCTGAACGTCGTTTGGTTGGGCACGTTCCGAGCCAGAAACCCGGTGATGTCGGCGCTGTAAACCAGCAATAAGTCGGGCCGGCCATCCTCCCGAATGCCATAAATCAAGTCCCCAACAGCGATAGCTGAAAGTGCCTGTTGCCTAGACATCATTTCTGTCCCATCGAGTCGAAGCGGCCCAGAGTCTCTTGCTGCTCAATGTGGGGCAGGTTCTCAATCCCCAGTATCTTAAGAGCGCAACTCCGACACAGCGTCTTGCCAAAAATACGGTACATTCCGGTTGTACCAAAACTGCCGCCAAGCTGACAGCCACTGGAAAACCCGTCACACTTTGGTCCGGCCGCCACCCGAACACGTTCTGTCGCCGCCAGTGCCTGTTGGCTGGCGCTGAACAGGTCGTCGATCCACTGCCCGCCATCCGGCGTGCCTTTCGGCGCTCTCGGCTGGTCGGGTCGATAGCGCCGCTCCAATGCTCGAAGCAGCAGATCGAATTTGATCTCCAGGGTCGCAAACCGAACGGCAGCAATCGCCCGCAGTATTGAACGTATGGGCCGCGTCATTGGTCAGCGCTCCCCGATCCCCAACATCGCCCGCTTCTCCGCGTCGGTGAGGAAATCCGCGCCGCCCACCCGGCTCCACAGGGCTGCCCGGTCCTCGGCCAGCGCTTCCACGCCGTCGAAATCGGGGCTCACCACCGCGCCGCCGAAAGCCGGCGATAGCCAGTTGCTCAACTCGTCGGCCACCCGCACCACCAGCGGGATCAGCGTCTGCCGCCACAAAGCGCGATTGGCCTCGGCCAGGTTGGCATAGGTATTGTCGCCGGGAATGCCGAGCAGCATGGGCGGCACACCGAAGGCCAGCGCGATGTCGCGCGCCGCGGCATGCTTGGCCTCGATGAAATCCATGTCGCGCGGACTGAGCGCGATGGTCTTCCAGTCGAGCCCGCCCTCGAGCAGCATCGGCCGCCCGGCATTGCCCGCGCCGGAAAAGTTCTGCTCCAGCTCCGCCTTGAGCCGCTCGAACTGGTCGGCCCGCAGGCTCTGCCCGCCCGCCGAATAGACCAGCGCACCCGAAGGCCGCGCCGCATTGTCGAGCAAAGCCTTGTTCCACTGCCCAGCGGCATTGTGGATGTCGAGGCTGGTCTGCGCCGCCTCCAGCGGCGCCATGCCGTAATGGTCGTCCATCGGATGAAACAGCGCCATATGCAGCACTGATGGCACCGGCCCGCCATCCTGGCGCAGCCGCATGGTCCGCCCACCGGCCGTATAGTCATAGGCTTGTGGCCAGCCATCGGCCCCGGCCACCACCTTCATGCGGTCCGGCCGCAGGCAGAACAGCCCCTTCACCTCGCCATCGACCACCCCCGCCTGCAGATAGGCATTCCCCGCCGTCTGCAGATAGGCATAGACCGCCTCGAGCATTTCCCCGCCCGATTGCCGCCCATTGGGCCGCGCCAAAAGCGTCGCCAGCGGATGCTCATCCACCCTTTGGCCGCCCTCGCTCACCACCAACGGCACCCGATTGGCTGCCTCGGCGATCAATCGCACGCAGCGATACACCACCGGGTTGCGCGCAAAGCCCTGGTTCACCAGGCTGGCAAAACCCCGTTGGCTCCAGTTCGCTGCCCCGAGCTGGTTGAGGCTCAGCAGCGTATGCCCGCCGAACGACTTCCGTTCATCAGGCGTGTTCGTCTGCCCGCCCAGCAGGCGGCTGATCCAGTTCATGTCTCTGTCCTTGACGCAAAGCAAAAACCCCGGACTGGCCGAGGTCTTTTGCTGGAAAGGAATTGGGCGCTACGGCTGTCCGACTTTAGCCGCGCTGATCTCGTTTGAGCATAAGCCACGCCAAGTCCTTGGCGTATGGCTCGGTCAACTGACCAATTTTCGGCGTCTCATACCCCTCCCAACAATCAAAATGGGGCGGGCACCAGGGAAGAATGACCAATTCTTCGAGGTCGAACCGGGTTGCCCGGGGAAGACCGATGATACGCATGTCCTCAGCGTTCTGCACGATGAGGTCACTTTCAGAACGCTGCATAAGTTTGAGATGGTTGTACCATAGGCGATGCGCAAAGCGATCATGCCCATGTTTCTGTCTCGCAACACGCTCAAAACAAGAGCCGGGCGGAGTTTCGGTCCACCAGGCTCGGGCTGCGTTTCAGGGTAGCGACAGGTTACGATGTCAAGCGCCGCTGGAGGGCGCTTGAACCATTCAGCGGGTGGAGTTACGTCCGAAGCCATCGATGACTTCCCAATCGCCCTTATCAAGGTACCGGCGCGCATCCTCACGCACCTTGTCAACGGCGTCCTTGGTCACGTCATCGTTCCATTCGTAAGCTTCAGCAGGGAACTTACGACCGTGGTTGTTTTCAGCGGCGGCGGTCTTTTTCATGCTACTCATAATGACTGCCCTCCTTTCAAAGGAGATATGGTCCTCGCGCGCATGCATTCAACGCCACGCACGGCCATGTGTTCCAGAAGTATCAGGGCTGCAGGGTTAACCAGGGCTGAACGCTCGGTCTTGATCGTAAGAATTGCCTAACACAGGGTTTCAGGCATTTCTATGATCAAAAAGCCACATCTGGCATGCGCCATTGCATGATCTCCCCCTCATCCTTGACAGGATAATGGACCGTACGGGAACCGGAGGGCTAAGCCAAGAGTGTTTGTCCAAGCTGGGCGACGCTTTCGTGTGCGTCATCGCTATTTCCACATCAGGCATTTTGAACGTTGAAACCGCTCATCATCTAAAGCCCCCGCACCTGCGGCCTCGTCTCATTCAACAGCAATTCCGTCACCGCCCAGACCAGCGCATCCACGCGATCCGGCGAGTGGCCGTCGCTCAATCCACCCACGCCGAAGCTGCACATCTCGTCTTCCAGCGCGGTCAGTCCCGCAGCATGGCTCACCAGCCCGCGGGCATAGAGCGCCGCCACCGGCTCGGCCCGGCTCCATTTGCCGCGGCTGGCCCGCACCGTCCGCACCGGCACTTGAGCATCGACCTGCGCGATGACACCAGGCACCATGTCGCCGCCCTGGTTCACCTCCACCACGATGGCATCGGCATCATGCGCCACATAGGCCGCCACGGCCCGCCGCGCCCAGTCGAGCGGTCGCACCTGTTTCAGCGTGCAATCTTCCAGCACTGCCACGCCCTCGCCCACCCGTCCGGCCACCACGATGCCGCAGGCATCCGAGCTCGCATTCCCCGTCACCGGCGGGTCCACCGCCACCACGATGCGCTCGATATTCCCGCCCGCAAAGGCCCGGAACATGCCGCGCTGCCACAATGCGCCGGGCAGGTCCTCGATCAATTCGCCATCGAGTTCCTGCCGCCCGAGTACCGTGCCCTGGTAGCGCGCCACCACCGCATCGAGAAATTGCGGCGCCAGTTGCGCCCCGTTCTCCGCCGTCGCCATATGCGTCACCACAGTATGCTTGTCCCCCAGCAGCCGCTTGAGCAGCCGCGTCGGGCGCGGTGTCGTCGTCGCCATCTGCCGCGGCCGGTCGCCCAGGCGCAGGCCGAATTGCAACTGGTCCCAGGCGTCTTCGCCATGCGGCCATTTCGCAACCTCGTCACACCAGGCTGCCGCAAATTGCGGCCCGCGGAACCGGTCCGGGTCCGATGCCGACATCACCGCAGCCTCGACCCCATTGGGCCAGATCAGCCGCTGCCCCCGCAGCGTCGGTCGCTCCTTTTCGGAGCACACATTCAATATACCGCTCTCCCCGCGCACCATGATGGAAATGGCTTCGGCCATGGTTTCGCCCACCAGGGCAATCGGCCCGATTTTCTGCGCCACCAGGCTGCGCACCCATTCGGCACCGGCCCGTGTCTTACCCGAGCCGCGCCCACCCAGCAGCAGCCAGGTGGTCCAGTCGCCCTCCGGCGGGCGCTGCTTGTCCAGCGCCCACGAGTTCCAGTCGAAATACATTGCCTCCGCATCGGCTACGCGATCGGCAAACTCCTGCGGGGTCAGCTTCGGCTGATCGACGAACAGGCGCTCCGGCGGGCTAGCGGTTGCGATATTGCTCAATGCGCTTGGCCAGCTTGTTGCGCAGGTCGGTCATGTCCTTCTTGGTCGGCGGCTCCACATTGGGTTGCGCCGCGCCCATCTCGATCAGCTTGTCGAGTGTCTTGGCCTGTATGCTCAGCACATTGGCCTGCTTGTCGATCGGTTCGTCCACCGCCGCCTCCAGTCGTCTTATCTGTTTGTCGAGAACCTTGAGCATCCGCGCCACCAGGTCTTCCTGGCGCACCACGCGTGCCCTTATGCTGGGCCACCCCTCGACCTCCCGCCGATAGCGCAATTGCGCCAGCGTGATGCCGTGGCGCTCGCAGATGACGGCGGGCAGGAAGTGGCGGCCCTCATATTCCGCCCGGACGATATCCCAGCGGATCGGAGCCCCCGGCTCCGCCTCGTGACCCAATTTCGTGACCATGCCTGAACTATACAGGACCACCGTGACGCGGGGATAAGATGGATAAGTTCCAGCCGAGACCCGGATGCAGGAACCCACCACCGGCGCCCTCCCTCCCCCTTGTGGGGAGGGAGGCCCGAAGGGGTCGGGTGGGGGTTCTCTCCACGAGTCCGGCACGCATGGCACCCCCACCCTCGATCCCTCCCCACAAGGGGAGGGAAGGTCGGCTGAACCTCGGAAAAAACAAAGCCCCGCTGCAGCGCAACGGGGCCCAAAATTTCCGGCATTCCGCCGAAAATCAGATCCGCACGAAATCCACTTTGCGGCAGGCGATCAGTTGGCAGCCGGAAAGGCTCATCTGGTCGGTACCCACCAGTGTCACCGAGCCGGACACGGTATGGCCCTCGTATTTCACCGTGCCGCGCCACTTGTTCTCGGCGGTGGCCCGGGCGCCCTGCACCACATATTCGTTGAGCAGCGCCAGGTTTTCCGGGGTCTGGGCATCCTTGCGCAGCCAGGTCAGCTTGGCGCAGAGCGCGGTGCCATCGCCGCAATAGCTCACGGCATAGCGCGACTCACCGGTCGTGGTCTGCCAGGTGCCGACTGGCGTCGGGTCCTGGGCGAAAGCGGGGGCCGCGGCACAAAGGGCCAGAACGGCGGCGGCAATGGTCTTTGCAACAGTCATGGTCGTCTCCTCGACGGCACGCCGAAGGCCGGCCCGCAAGGGCGCCACGGCGTGAATGGGTTTGGTTGACCGTGCCAATGCCACGACTGCACTGAACCCGCCGCGAACCGGGCGTTTAGTTTGGGTTCATGTGCATGACCTGCGCCGGCGCCCCATCCACCGGGCGTCACCCTCGGGCCTGACCCGAGGGCTCTGTACTTTGCAGCGCACCCAGCAAGTGAAGTGTCCTCGGGTCAAGCCCGAGGATGACGATCGCGTATGTTGCGCGGGTACGCTCTCACCCGAACTTCCGTGCCGCATCCAGCGCCAGGCCCAGCCCCACGCTCCCCAACACATCCGTGCGCACCAGTTCCGCCTCGGGAAACAGCGCCCGCAACCGCCCGGCAATGACAGGCACCTGCGTCGACCCCCCCGTCAGGATCAGGCTATCGATCGCCCCTGCCGCCGCCCCTGCCCGCCGCAACGCTTCTTCAATCGTTGATTCAATGCGCTCCACCGAATTGTGCAGCGCCGTGGTCAAGTCACTGATCTCAATCGTGGTCTCGATCCGCCTGTCGCGCACCGGAAAGGCGAAATCCGTCGTGGCTGCATCCGATAGCGCGATCTTGGCCGCCTCCACCGCGCCGACCAGCCGGTGCCCCAGCCGGTCCTCGATCAGCTCGATCATCATCTCCACCCGCTCGGGCACCCGCGCCTCGCGCCGCGTGCCGCGCAGGTCGCGCAGGGTCTGCGCCGTATAGAGCCGGTTGATCCGGTGCCAGGTAGAAAGGTCATGATAGGGCGCCACCGGCAGGTGCCGCTTACCGTCAAGCGTCCGTGTGCCCAGCCCCAGCTCGGGCATCACCTTGCCCATGGACAGCAGCCGGTCGAAATCCGTGCCGCCGACATGCACACCGGCGGTCGACAGAATATCGTCACCCCGCTCCGCCGCCCGCGCCCGCTCCGGCGATACCCGCACCACCGAAAAGTCCGATGTGCCGCCACCCAGGTCGACAATCAGCGCCAGCCGCTCCGCCGTCACCTGCCGCTCATAATCCAGCGCTGCCGCAATCGGCTCAAACTGGAAATCGACCTGCCGGAAGCCCTGCGCCCGCACCGCGCTTTCGAGCTGGCTCTGCGCCGCCGCATCGGCCACCGGATCGTCATCGACGAAATGCACCGGCCGCCCGCAGACCACCGTAGCAACCGCGCCCCCCAGCTCCGCCTCGGCCCGTCGTTTCAGTTCGCCGATGAAAATACCCAATATCTCGATAAAGCCATAGCTGCGCGCCTTGACCCGTGTCGTGTCCCCGATCAGGCTGGTGCCCAGCACGCTCTTGAGCGAACGCATCAGCCGTCCTTCGGCGCCGCTGACATATTCGGCCACCGCCTGCCGGCCGAAATGCATTCTGTCATCCTCGAAGCCGAAGAAGATCACGCTGGGAATGGTCTCGCGGCCATCCTCGAGCTTGAGCAATTGCGGCACGCCGCCGCTATCGCGCCGCGCAATGGTCGAATTGGACGTGCCGAAGTCGAGGCCGCAAACGAGGGTCATGGCTACCATCCAGAGGGAATGCGCCCGCCGGCGCGAAAGCGCCTCCCGAAAAGTGGACACCACTTTCCGGTTCGAAAAACGCGACAGGCAAGAATTGGGACGGGCTTCTTAGTGGCTCACGCGAGAGCTGGCAAGCCGGACCAGCACTATCAGCAGAAATGGAGCCACATAGACCAGAGTGGAGCCACCCCTCGCCCCTTGCGGAGAGGGGGTAATTTCCTCGTTCAGAGGAAATTACGGGTGAGGGGTCTGCGCTCGCCCATGCTTCAATGCTTATGGATAGCCCCTTCGGGGAGCCTTCTCCCAAGAAGGAAAATTAGCCACGCGGTTCTGCGCGGAATCGCGATCACGCAGCGCGTGCCGGTTTCCTTTTGCGCTCCTGCGCCGGCCGCAAATCCACACCCTCGATGCGTCCCATGCCCCGGCGACGAGCCTTCTTCAGCGCCTCGGCACCGGCCTCGAAGAATTTCTTGTCATAACCGCCGCGCGGATTGCTCACGGCCAGTCCCATCCCCAGCGTCACCACACCGGCATGGCTTTCCTTGTGTGGCATGGCCAGTTGCCGCACCGCTTCGGCAATCTTGCCGGCCGTCGCCCGCGCCATCAGCGCCGGCATGTCGGGCAGCACGATGACAAAGCCGGCATTGCCCATGCGCAGGCAGCTATCGCCTTCCCGCGGCAGCACGTCGGCAATGGCCCGCATCACGGTCAGCAGGCACCGATCCGCGTCGGCCTTGCCATAGGCGGTAAAATAGTCGGCGAAACGGTCGATCTCGATCACCAGCAGGCTCAGCGACACATGCCGCGCCGCCGCGTGATTCCAGCCGCGCACCAGTTCGCCCTCGATCCGCTCGCCCAGCTTGGGCTTCATGCCGATGGACCGCGCAATGGCCGCCTGCCCATAGGCCGGCACCCGCTCCTGCGGCACAGGCCGCAACAGCGCCAAAGCCGCCCGGACCCGGGTCCAGAACGGCTCGCTCTGCTCTTTGATAATCGCGGTGTCGGTCATGGTCATCGCCCATCCTAGGCTCGCGCTCGGCGGGATCAGGCCACAGGAATGGTTAACGACGTGTAAATACTTAGGGGAGAAAGGACAGGGACACGCCATCTCCTGTCAGCACCTACAGGCTACAGCCTGGTTTTTCGTGCCCGCTCACCAGGCCATGGCCTGGTTTCCAGCTCATGCAGCGTGTGTTGAGCTTCGCGCTAGGCGAGTCGAAAATAGCGGGTTTCGAGAACCGGAGCGGAGCGTGCACCGGAAGCATCGCCATCACGCGAAAATCAATGCACGCTAAAGCTGCTCCGGTGGCTCCCATTCCGGCCAGTCCACCGCGTGCTCTTCCCATTCGCCGGGCGCCACGTCCTGTTCCGCAAAAGTCCGGCCCCGCGCCGAGACGCCGACATCCACCACCGTCTGCGGATCGCCCGAGACCAGCGGGTGCCACCAGGCCAGGCCCTTGCCTTCGGCAATGCGGCGATAGGCGCAAGTCGTGGGAATCCAGGGAATTTCCCGTACATTCTGCGGCGTCAGCTTGATGCAGTCGGGCACCTTGGCCTGCCGGTTGGGATAGTCGGTGCAGGTGCAGCTATCGCCGTCGAGCAGCTGGCAGCGCACGTCCGAGGTAATCAACAGCCCCGAATCCTCGTCCTCGAGCTTGATGAGGCAACAGCGGCCGCAGCCGTCGCAGAGCGCTTCCCACTCCGCGTCGGTCATTTCGTCCAGCGTTTTTTCTTCCCAGAAGGCCATCTTAACTCAGTGCTGCTAAGCTTGTTGTCGGTTTGCCCTTGTCGGCGTCGCAAGGCAATCATATTCCAGCGATTGCATTGCGTTGATCGCCGCTTGCGGACAACAGTCCGTGAAACCAGCTCCGGGGACATTTGGTGCAGGATCCGTTCTATACCAAGGAAAAGCGCAAGAAATCGGGCGGCATGCTCGCCGCCGATGCGTGGCTGGATTCCTCGCTCTACGAATTCTGGCAGGCGCTGGGCCGCGGCTATACCCGCTTCCAGGATTTCATGTCGATCTTCCATGTCGCCGGCATCCGCCGCGCCTTCGTGGAAGTGCTCAGCGACGGTTTTTCCTTCTTCGCCATCGGCTGCGTGCTGATGGCCGCCCTGGCCCTGCCCGCCTTCGATGCCACCGCATCGGGTGAATTCAACAAGGCCGAGGATTATTCGGTCCTGTTCCAGGATCGTTTTGGCACCGAAATCGGCCGCCGCGGCATCCGTTCCGACGATTCCGTCGCCCTCGACGACATGCCCGATTACCTGCTCAAGGCGACGCTGGCCACCGAGGACCGGCGCTTCTACGAGCATTTCGGCATCGACGTAGTCGGCACATTGCGCGCGCTGATGAGCAATGCGGCGGGCGACAATTCCACCCAGGGCGGCTCGTCCATCACCCAGCAGCTCGCCAAGAACCTCTTCCTCTCCTCCGAGCGCACGCTGGAGCGCAAGATCATCGAGGCCTTCCTCGCCGTCTGGCTGGAATGGCACTATTCCAAGGACCAGATCCTCAAGCTCTATTTCGACCGCGCCTATATGGGCGGCGGCAATTTCGGCGTCGTGGCCGCCTCCGATTATTACTTCGGCAAGAAGGTGCAGGACATCAACCTGGCCGAGGCCGCCATGCTGTCCGGCCTGTTCAAGGCCCCGACCCGCTATGCGCCGCATGTCGATCTCGCCGCCGCACGCGGGCGCGCCAATCTGGTGCTGTCCAACATGGTGGCCGCCGGCTTCCTCACCGAGGGCCAGGTCACCGCGGCGCGGCGCCACCCGGCCACCCCGATCAGCCGGGCCGACGATGCCAATTCCCCCAATTACTTCCTCGATTGGGCCTTCGAGCAATCCAAGGACCTGATCGAGACGCATCACCACGCCACCAACAATTTCGTGGTCCGCACCACGATCGACACGACGTTGCAGAAATATGCCGAAGAAGCGGTGGTCTCGACCATTCTCGAACAGGGCGCGCAATACGATGTCAGCCAGGCCGCCATGGTGGTCACCGATACCCAGGGCGCCATCCGCGCCATGGTCGGCGGCACCGACTATGCCAAGAGCCAGTTCAATCGCGCCATCGTCTCCACCCGCCAGCCCGGCTCGGCCTACAAGATCTTCGTCTATTCCGAGGCCTTCGAGCAGTTGGGCCTGACTCCGGCCGATCTCATCACCGACCGCCCGGTCTGCATCGGGGATTGGTGCCCGGTCAATTATGGCCGCAACTACAAAGGCACGGTCACCCTGGCCAGCGCCTTCGCGCAGTCGCTCAACACGGTCCCCGTCACCCTCTCGATCAAGACCGGCCGCGAGCCCATTGCCGCGCTCAGCCACCGCATGGGCCTGCAGGCCGATTATCCTGTCACCCGCTCGCTGGCGCTCGGCGTCGCCTCAGTGTCGGTGCTGGACATGACCTCGTCCTATGCCGTGCTTGCCAATCACGGCTACAAGACCCCGGGCTATGGTATTACCCGCATGACCACGCTCAATGGCGAATTGGTCTATGAGGCCGATCCCGATGCCCCGCGCGAGCGCGTGCTCAGCGAGACCACCGTGGCCAACATGAATTCCATGCTGCGCGGCGTCATCACCGGCGGCACCGGCACCCGCGCTCGCATCGAGGGCGTGCCCGTGCTCGGCAAATCCGGCACCACCTCATCCTATCGCGATGCCTGGTTCTGCGGCTTTACCGGCAATTACGTCGCCGCCGTGTGGATGGGCAATGACGACTATCATGCCACCCGCAACCTTACCGGCGGCAGCCTGCCGGCCATGGCCTGGCAGAAATTCATGGCCTATGCCCATACCAATATCGAGATCCTGCCGGTTTTCGGCGTCGATTTCGTGCCCGAACCGCCCCTGGTCGCCGAAGCCGACCCCAATGCGCTCGAAGAAGAAATCATCGAACGCCCCCCCCAGCCTCACCCCCGCCGCCGCCCGCAAACTCGTCGACCTGGCCGGGCGCTTTGCCGCCACGCTGGAAACCGCGGTGCCGGAAGGGCATCAGGCGAGCGTGCCGGTGCGAGCGCAGGGGATGTAGTACCGACGCTCTGGTTTGATCAGGACAGGACTACTCGCCGGGATGCATCCGGTTTCGACGGTTGAGGTAAAGCCCCAGGCCGGCAACAGCGAGCAAAAGGCTGGGGCCCCAGAGCCAAAATATCAGACTGGTCATGTCAGTCCTCCAAGTCGAGCAGGCTTCGCCTGGCTACCAAGTGTAGCACAATTCCGATGACAAATCCCAATCCAGAGAGTGCCGTCAGATTTAGCAAGTCGCTTTGGGGATTAAGCGTCCCCATTCCCATGCCGATATAGGGAGCCACTATCGCAGCTAAAATGGTTCCGGACGACAAAGAGTTCAATAACCCGGCCGTCAGCTTCACTTGCTCGGCCTTTGCTGGAGACATTATCACTCCCGGATCGACGTCACATTCATCTCATGGGCAAGGCGTCGGCCGCAAGCCACTTCGCCCTTCCGCCTCCCCGCCCCCCCTTGCTACAACCGGTCCAGTCCTTTCGCGCAGGTTCCGCCGCCCATGCCGATTCCAGCATTTTCGAGCCGCTGAACCGTGCGCTTCGTTTTCTATCTCCTGTTGATGATCGCGGTGGCGCTGGGGGTCGGTTTCGGCCTCAGCTATTACGCCCTCACCGATGGTCGCCTCTTCGGCGTGGCCCAAGTCGGGCCATGGGCCGCCTGGCCCGATGTCGGCGCCAATGCGCCCAATCCCTATACGCGCGGCCATCTCGCGCGCACCGCAGCCTTCGAACTGGGCCAGTCCGAGGGCCTGCAATTCACCGCCACGTCGGATAGCGACGGCCAGCCGCTTACCCGCGACTGCAGCTATCGCATTCTTGGCAAGACCCCGCTCGCCACCTTCTGGACCCTGGTGGCGCAGGACGAAGCCGGCCTCAATATCGCCGCGCCCGATGTTGCCGCCGCCATCCGCAGCAGCGCCATTGCCCGCGCCGAAGATGGCTCCATCATCATCAATGTCGGCACAGACCTGCTGCCGCTCAACTGGCTGGAACTATCAGGCGAAGGCCCGTTCAAGCTGGTGCTGACCCTCTACGACACCGCCGCCTTTTCCGGCTTTTCCAGCGATGCCTCCATGCCCTCGATCATAAGGGGGGCATGCGTATGATCCGCTTCCTGCTCTGGCTGCTGGGCGGCGTGGTGCTGGGCGGCATCATCCATATCGTGGTCATCCTCACCCTCCCCGCTCTGGCCGAGCAGTCGGTGTGGAGCCGCGTGGCCGATCTCGATGCCGATAACCGCATGGTCATCCTGCCCCGCGTCGTGGCCGGCGAACCCAATCCGCTGGGCCTCGATCCAGCCCTGGCCTATGGCCTCTGCCGCGTCGACCTAGGCAATGGCCCCGCCTATGTCAGCGGCGTGCTGCCCGAGGCCTTCTGGTCGGTGGCTTTGTTCAATCCATCGGGCATCGTCACCTATTCGACCACCAATCGCGACGGCATCGGCAAGACGCTGGAGCTGGGCATTTTCAACGCGGCCCAGACGCGCCTCCTGGCCCAGCAGCAGCTCGACATTGCCGAGGGCCTGCTCGTCGTCGAATCCACCAGCGACCAGCTCCTCATCCTGGTTCGCCTCGCCCCACCCCACCAGGCCATGCGCCATCGCTTCGAGCAGGAACTGTCCGAAGTCGAATGCGGCACAAGGGGTAGCGCCCCAACCTCCCCTTGAAATAGGTGCTGCCCTTGGGCGTCAATGCCTCCTTCCCCTTCTCCCCTCGTGGGAGAAGGTGCCCGAAGGGCGGATGAGGGGGCTGGAGCTATCCGCCCGCATTGAAGCATGGCGAGCGCAGCCCCTCACCCGGAAATCCGCTGGACGCGGGTTTCCACCCTCTCCCACAAGGGGAGAGGGTTAGCCGGCGCATGAGTTCAGTAAAACAATCCCTTGAAGAGAGACTGCAGCGTCCCCTATCGCAGATAAGGCCGCATCGCCGAGGCGTGCTGCGCGGCGAATTCCAGCCGCCTGATCCATTGCAGCGGATCGCCGTCGCCGCTGTCTGCCGCGTCGCCGAATTCCTCCACCGTCCGGTAGAACAGCGCATGGGACTCGGCATAGCCCAGCACCATCCCCGCTCCGCGCACCAGCAGGGGCCAGTCGACATCATTGGCCAGCGTATCGACGCGGCTCTCCCGCACGATCAGCGCGGCTGCCGCTGGCGACAGGCGGCGAATGGCAAACATCAGGTCCCAGTTCTCCCCGGTCAGCAGGGCATGGACATGGTTGACCAGCCGCTCGCTCTGCTGCAGGCGCTGCGGCCCCTGCGCCAGCGCCTCGGGCGAACGCCCCACCACCAGCATGTCGACATCAGGCTGCTCGGCCAGCACATGGCTCAGGTCTTCCGGATCGCACTCGATCCAGCGCAGCATATGGTCGAAATCGGCATAAAGCGCCGGCCGCCCCGCCGCCATGGCCACCGCATCGCGCCGCGCCTTGCCGATAATGGCCTCGCCCGCCGCATGGGTCATGATGTCTGCGCCCAGCGCCTCGAGCTCCGCCCGCACTTCGGGCCTGGTCGCATCCGACACATTCAGCGCGATATGCGGAAAAACCCCGCGCAACGACCCAGCCAGCCGTCGCGTGGCCGGCGCAAGCCGCCCCACCGGATCGTGCACCGTGGCGGTCAGCACAGGCGTGTCCATCAAAACCGATCTCCAACCATCATTGCTGGTTCTGCGGCAACCCGTCCGCAATGTCGTAATAGTCGCCCTTGTCGGCCACGAAGATATGCATGGCCAGCTTCACATGCGTCGGCGTGTCGAAGGCGCCCATATAGATGCCGATCCAGTCCCGCTGCGGCGGATCGAAGAACAGCGACGAGCCACAGGTGGCGCAGAAGCCGCGCCGCACCTTTTCCGACGACCAGAACCAGGTCACATTCTCCTCGCCGGACACGGTGAGCGCGCTGCGCTTCACATCCGTCCCGGCCTCATAATGCCCGGTATGCTTGCGGCATTTCGTGCAATGGCAGGCTGTCGGCGCCGCCAGGTCACCCTCGACGGTGAAGGTCACCGCGCCGCACAGGCAAGACCCCTTATGCATGTCATCCCCTCCGGCCAACCGACGCAGAATAGCGCCCCACCGGCAGCGTGCAATCCTGCCGCCGCTCAGCCGCCCCGCGCCAGTCCATGCTCCACCAGCCGGTCGATCACCTGCGCATAGCCGACGCCGCTGGCCTCCATCACCTTGGAATACATGCTGATATCGGTGAAGCCGGGAATGGTGTTGATCTCGTTGACCAGGAAGGTCAGGTCCTCGGTCACGAAGAAATCCACTCGCGCCATGCCATCGCAGCCCAGCGCGCGGAACGCCCTGGCTGCCGCGGCCTGCATGTCGGCTTCCACCGCTTCGGGCAGGCTGGCCGGCACCAGCAAAACCGCGCCGTCGGCGTCGATATACTTGGCCTCATAGGTGTAAAAACCATGGCTTGCCGCCGGTACGATCTCGCCCATTCGCGACACGAACAGGCCCGCATGCCTGTCCTCCAGCACGGCGCATTCCACTTCGCGGCCGGCAATGAAGGCCTCGGCCAGCAGCTTGCTGTCATGCTTGAAGCCTTCCGCCAGCGCGGCCTGGTAATCGGCTTCCGACGTCACCTTGCTGACCCCCACCGACGAGCCCTGCCGCGCCGGCTTGATGAAGATCGGCAGGCCCAGCGCATCCTGCAGGGCGACGAAATCAGGCGCCGCATCCGGCACAATAGTCACCGAGGCAGCGACGGGCGTGCCCGCCTCTTTCAGCAGCCTCTTGGCAAGGTCCTTGTCGAGCGCATTGGCCGATCCGGCAATGCCACAGCCCACCAGCGGCACGCGCGCCACCGCGGCCAGCCCCTGCACCGAGCCATCCTCGCCCCACAGCCCATGCAGCACGGGAAAGATGATGTCGATATCGGGCAAGGCATAAGCCGCGCCATCGGCCGGAACCGCCAGCACGCGCCCGCGTCCACCCGGCACAAGGCAGATTTCCGTGCCCCTCTCCGGCTGGGCCGGCACACCGTTTTCAAAACTGCTGAGCAACCACTGCCCCTCGCGCGTCACGAAAACAGACACGGCGTCGTAACGGGCGGGGTCCAGCGCAGCCAGCACATTGGTGGCCGACAGTACCGAAACATCGTGTTCGGCCGACCGTCCGCCAAACAGCACCGCGATCCGCACCCGTTCACCCATGACCATCTCCTGACCGACTCGCCATGCAGTCTTGTGGCCTATCCGAGCGCGCCGGTCACCCCGCCGGCCAGCGCCAGCAGCAGCACGACCGTCCAGGGCGGCGCCTTCCACGCCACAAGGGCCACGAATCCGGTCAGCGCCAGCGCAAAATCCAGCGGGTCCAGCACGGCGCTGATCCAAACCGGATCATAAAGCGCCGCCCCGAGTATCCCCACCACCGCCGCATTGGCCCCGCGCATGCCAGCCTGTGCCAGCGGCAGTGCCCGCAGCCCGTCCCAGAAGGGCAGCGCCCCCACCAGCAGCAGTATGCCGGGCAGGAAGATCGCCACCAGCGCAATAGCCGCGCCGAGCACCCCATTCGGCGCCGGGCCGCCTGCCGCGCCCAGATAGGCGGCAAAGGTGAAGAGCGGTCCCGGCACCGCCTGCGCCGCGCCATAGCCGGCGAGAAACGCATCCTTGCTCACCCAGCCGCTGACCACCGTCCCGGCATCGAGCAGCGGCAGCACCACATGTCCGCCGCCAAACACCAGCGCACCGGCGCGATAGAAGGCATCGAACAGGTCCAGCCCATGCGCATTCACCGCCGCGGCCAGCACCGGCAGGCCAACCAGCAGCACGGCAAACAGCACCAGGCACGCCACGCCAGCCGCCCGGCTCACCGGAAAGCGCGTCACCGGCGCGGCCAATGCCGCCCCATCCTGGCAAAAGACCAGCCCGGCCAGTCCCCCGAGCACTATGGCCGATACCTGCCCCAGCGATCCAGCCAACAGGATCGTCACGGCCACCGCTGCCACGGCAATCGTCGCCCTTTGCCGGTCCGGCGTCAGGCTGCGCGCCATGCCCCACACGGCCTGCGCCACTACTGCCACGGCCACCAGCTTCAAGCCATGCAGCACGCCCTGCGCCACCGGCCCATCCAGCAGGCCCGCGCCCAGCGCGAAAATCACCAGCAGGGCAGCCGATGGCAAGGTGAATGCCGCCCAGGCCGCCAGAGCTCCCAGCGGCCCGGCCCGATACAGCCCCAGCGCAAAGCCGACCTGGCTCGAAGCCGGTCCGGGCAGAAACTGGCACAAAGCCACGAGGTCGGCATATTCGGCCTCGCCCAGCCAGCGCCGCCGCACCACGATCTCGTCGCGGAAATAACCGAGATGGGCAATCGGCCCGCCGAACGAGGTCAGGCCCAGCTTGAGGAAAGCGAGAAACACTTCGCCGGCCGCGCCGGTTCTCGCTGTTCTCTCCACGCCCACCCCCAAGTCACCGCCCTATTTCGGCAGCACAATCTCGGTGTCGCCGATATTCTGGAAGCGTGACGGTATGACGACACCACCGCCCCCACCCGGATGCCCGCCCGGTGACGCACAGAAATCGCGGCGATTGGCGCGGTTCAAGAACACCGCCATGCGCCGCAGCGCCTCGTCCACCGCCAGCGATTGCTCATGCGGGGTTTCGACCAAGAGGTTATCGAGCGCATAGTCATAGCTCGAATAGCGATAGTTCAGCGCCCGCACGAACCAGTCGATAAAAGCGTCATTCTCATATTTCCGCGCCGCCACTTCCTCGGCCAGCCGCGGCGGCAGGTCGTGGCCCAGCCCGCCATAGGCAATGGCGCGCTGCCGGTCGATCTCGATCACCTTGCAGATGGCGGTGAAGGTCGTGGGCAGCGTGTCGATATCAGCCGTTACATGCCGCCCCACCGTGGCATAGCGCGTGCGCGAGGATTGATACTGCGTGGTCTTGAGCCAGTTGTAATAGCGCTCGATGGTGAAGCGCTCGTCGCGCGGCCGCACGATGCGCGTGCGCTGCAGTTCCACGGCGCCGTCAAATTGCCAGTCCTTGGCATGAACAGCCACCAGGAAGCGCCAGACGCGGTCATGCATCTCGTCTTCCTGGTCGGTCTTGTTGAAGCTCGAAACCGGCTCGCCGCGATTGCCAGCGATGAAGTTGCCGGCGGCGGGCATGGCCGTGTCATGGGTCCAGCTCGGCGCGGCGC
This sequence comes from Devosia ginsengisoli, assembly GCF_007859655.1. Taxonomy (NCBI): domain Bacteria; kingdom Pseudomonadati; phylum Pseudomonadota; class Alphaproteobacteria; order Hyphomicrobiales; family Devosiaceae; genus Devosia; species Devosia ginsengisoli. The sequence continues at coordinate 373,057 of NZ_CP042304.1, read as the reverse complement.
GACCGAAATCGCCGACGGGGCGCGCCACGCAGCCGGCCAGCACGGCCACCAGGGCCAGAGCGCCGGCCAGGCGAAAGAAATTATCCACGCTTGCGCTTGGGCCGCGTAGGATCGAGCCTGGTGTTTGGCGGCTGCGAAATCCCGCGCTCATAACGTACCCCGGTGAAAATCAGGATCTGGGCGTTGCCGGGCGTGGTTGCCCCAGCCTTTGCGGCTTTCGCCCGCTGATCGAATTTGACGAGCTTTCCCAAGCCTGCCTCCAGTTCCCTCGCTCCCCCATTCCCAATGGAGGCCACGGTTTCGCGTTGCAAATCAGTCGCGCGACGCCCCTCGCGTAGGGTCATTAAGAGATCGTCAAGGTTAACAGTCTGCTAACGAATTCGCGGCAAGAGTGAATGCGCATCGAATGTGATGCGATTCCGGATAGACGGTCCCCCAGATATGCTTGGTTTTCAGCCCTACGAGACGTTTCAACTGCTCATCGAGACGGGTGGCGTCGATCGTACGAATACCTTGCTGATCGCAGCCTGCGATGCCTATGCGCGGCGCGGCAAGCCGACCGCTCCCGAAATGGAACAGTTCGAAGCGCTGGCCGGCCGGCTCTTCCCCATTGCCGGTCCGCAGGCCCGCGCCAAGGGCGCTGCCATACTGGGTCGTGCCGAAATGCTGTCCCCTGCCCTCGAGCAGCTCGTGGTCGACAATATCGGGGAAGACCTCAACCAGTTCCTGTCCGGCGCCGTCGAGCTTTCCGAGCCCACCATGCTCGACATTATCGCCCGCTATGACGTGCCGGGCGCCGCCACCATTGCCGCCCGCGCCGACCTCACCAATGTCGTGCTGGCCAAGCTGTTCCAGATGAATTCGCGCAAGGTTTACCGGGCCCTCGCCGCCAATACGGCGATCGTGCCGCGCGGCGCCTATCTCAGCGCCCTGGCCCGCTCGGCGCAGATGGACCACATGGTCGCCGAGTCGCTGGCCAAGCGCAGCGACTTCGACGCCGCCCTGCTGGCCCCGGCTTTCTTCGATCTTTCCGATATCGACCGGGTCAAGGTCATCCAGGCCTTTGCCCATCGCGAAACGCCCAAGGCGCCGATCAGCAAGACCATCGAACAGCTCACCGTCGCCAATGCCGAATTGACCAAGGCGCTGATGAAGCTCTTCTCCGAAAATCGCCGCCCCGAAGTCACGCGCTTGCTGTCCCAGATCAGCGGGCTCGACGAAGTTCGTTGCGGCCAGATCGCGCATGACGTCACCGGCGCCTCGCTCTTCGTCATCCTGCGCGCCTTCGGCTGCACCGCCTATGACGGGCTCAAGGTGCTGATCCACGCCACCAGCCATGACAGCGAGCGCTCCCGCGCGCTGGCTGATTTCGCCACTTTGTTCGGCAATGTGACCCCGGAATCAATGGCTTACCTGATGAGCGCCTGGCGCGGCGAGGTGAACCTGCTCGAGCTCAACAAGCCCGAATACAAGCCCTTCGTGGAAGCGGCCCCGCGCCGTGCTCCGGCCAATACGCTGGCCCCGGCCCACAATCCGGTGGTCGACCAGGCCATCGAAGCCCTGGCCCGCATCGGCGCCCGCCGCGCGAGTTGAGCCGACAAAGACCTCATGGTGAGCCTGTCGAACCACGAGGTCGAGCGAGTGGAGCTATCGTGCCACGCCCTCATGGTTCGACCGGCTCACCATGAGGACTACTGAATCACCTCGATCCCCACATCATCCCCGCGCAAATCCAGGCTCAACACCCACAGGTCCGGGTCGAAGTTGACCTCCTGGTCGATGCGCTCGGTCACCCTGGGCGGCTCGACCCGGTTGAAGCGGCGCTGGAACACCAGGCTGGCATCGTCCTGGCGGCTGGCCATCGGGGCCGGCGTGAACAGCGAGCGCGTGCCATCGAGGTGATCGACCTCGATGAACACCTGTCCGGCAATGGGGTCGCCGCGGCGCGACACCACGCACATATTGCCGAGATCGTTGTGGCGGCGAACGAAAACGCCGCACCACAAATCGCTGCGCAAGGCCCTCATGCGCGGGCCGGTAAGGTCGTGCTGTTCATGGCAGGAGCTTAGATCGCCGCCCCGGCCTGCCGCAACAGGCCAACCAGATCAGGATTGACCTGCCCGGTCACCCGGTAGCTGTGAAAATTCTCGAATTCGCGGATGGCCTTGGCCGTGGCGTCGCCAGGATGGCCATCGATCGAGCCATGATAGAAGCCCAGGCTCGCCAGCCCCGTCTGGATCTGGCTGACCAGCTGCACATTATTGGCCGGTGCCACCGCTGCGGGTGGGGCCATGGCTTCAAGCGAAGCCACCTGGACCGGCGCCGGCATCTGCTGGGGCTGGGATACCGCCGCCAGCGGCAGGGCCGGAATGGGCTTTACCGCCGGAGCGGCCGGCGTGGTGCGGCCATCGTCGATGGCGGCCACGATGGAATCGATGGTCTGCGCCGCGGCATTGCCGATCGTATCGACCGCCTGGTCGACCGGCGACAGGTCCGGCAGGCGCGCCACGACCCGGTCGGGCTGCGCCACTGGCTGCGGCTGGACCACCTGCGGCGCGGGCTGCACGATAGCCGCCTGCTGCACCACTGGTGCAACCTGGGCCACGGGCACCCTGCCCGCCGCATCGGCACGAAGAATCGCGTCGATCACCGCAGGCGTCATCGCGCCGGTCGGCGTCATGCCGTTGCGCTGCTCGAAGGCGCGAATCGCCGTGGCCGTCATCGGCCCGTAGAAGCCATCGACCGTGCCATTGAACAGGCCGAGTTCGGTCAGCTTCTTCTGCACGGCAAAGGCATCGCTATTGCCGACAGGCGCATTGGGAATCACCGGCGCGGGCGCCGCGACGCTGCCGGTGGTTTCCTGCGTCACCGGCGCGGTGACGACCGCCGTCTCGCGCGCTGGCGCGGGCATGGGCTCGGGGGCCGCGACCGGTTCTGGCACCGGCACATCCATGGCCGGCGCGAAAAGCGGCGCGGGGTGCCGCGCAGTCTGGAAATAGAGGGCGTTGCTCGCTGCCAGGGCGGTCATGGTGACCAGCGCCAGCATGCCCGTCGAGGCCAGCGGTGCGCGCATATAGCGCGACATGGTCCACAGGCCGGCCCGGCCCAGCGAGGTTGCAACAGCGGAGCCCGCCAGCAGAGGCAGGCGAGTGAAAGTGGTTGCCGTCATTGCGCTTTTCTTTTTTCGTCTTGCCATGGATGAACAGGAGCGGCGGCTGGCTCTTTGCGGAGAGGAGTGACGACGGCAGTTTCGTCGGTCTTTATTGCCGGACCGTTTATAGGCAGCAAAACAGTTACCGTTGTCCCTGACCCAATTTCGGACATAGCCCGCAAAGTGCCCTCATGCAGGTCGACCAGGCCCTTGACGATGGACAGGCCAAGGCCCGTCCCCTCATAGCGGCGCGACAATCCGTCCTGCACCTGGAAGAAGGGTTCCCCGATTCGGGTCAGTGATTCAGGGGCCATGCCGACGCCGTGGTCGCTGACCGAAAGATTGAGGCTCTGGCCCTGCCGCTTGAGGCTGATCGTCACCTGCCCGCCGGGATGGCTGAACTTGATGGCGTTGGACAACAGGTTCAGCAGGATCTGCCGGCAGGCGCGCTCGTCGGCGACCAAAGCCGGCAGCGGGCTGGCGATATCGGTCACCAGCGTCACCTGCTGCTTGGTCGCCATAGCTTCGACCATGCTGAGGCAAGGCTCGATCATGTCCTCGACCACGAAGGGCTCGGTCTGCAATTCGAACTTGCCGGCCTCGATCTTGGACATGTCGAGCAGCATGCGCACCACTTCGAGCAGGTGCTTGCCGCTCTGGTGGATCAGGCCGGCATATTCACGATGGGTGGTCGACAGCTCGCCCCCGATGCCGCTGCTCATCATTTCGGAGAACCCGACCACCGCATTGAGCGGCGTGCGCAATTCGTGCCCGATCGTCGCCAGGAAGCGCGACTTGGCCTCCGAGGCTTCCTCGGCCGTGCGGCGCGCTTCGGCCATGGCCAGTTCATTGTCCTTGCGGCTGGTAATGTCGCGGAACAAAGCCACGACTTCATGCCGCAGGCCGGCATTGTCGGCGTCCTGCACCGGCGAAAAGCTGATCTCGACCCAGATGAAGCGCGGCACGCTGCTCATGGCGCGCGGATCGTCCTGGCGCATCCGCACCTCGATCACCCGCGACTTGCCGCCCTGGTTGGCATCGGCAAAGGCGGTCAGATAGGCGGGGCGATCGAGCACATGCAGGCGCTCGCCCAAGCCCCCGCCCGACAATTCATAGCGGCGGCAGCCGAACAGCTGCTCGGACGAGCGCGACGCCAGCAGGATTTCGCCATCGCTGGAAAAGCGCATCACGCCATCCTGCACATGCTCGATCAGGTGGCGATAGGCGGTCATCTGCGCCTTGTCATAGACTTCATAGGCCGCGTTGATGCGGTTGGCGGTATGCGCAACAATTCCGACACTGGTCACGAAGGCCACGATGGCCGTGGCCATCAGCGCCCCCGCTCCCACCGGAATCGCCGGCACCGCGAAGGCAGCACTGATCCCGGCCAGCCCGACCACGCCCACCAGCAGCACCCAGCTCTGGCGCCGCAACTGGCCACGCCCCACCAGCGAAGCCAGAATCGGCGCGATGGCCGCAATGGCGAGACCCGCATCGCCCAGGCGCGGATCGGCCAGGGTCAGCATGCAGCCAAGCGCCAGCAGAATGCAGACCTGCCCGGCCGCGGCTTCCTCGAACAGCCGGCGCTGATGCAGCGCCAGCGTGATCATGCCGCCGGCCAGGCCGAGCACGGCGACGGCAAAGGGAAAAGCGGTGCCGGTCACCAGGCCATAGACCGCGAACGGCATGGCCAGGGCGCTCAGCAGAATCAGAATGCGGGCATTGTTGGCCAGCGTCTTGCGGCGCAGCATTTCCGGGCGGTGGCCGGTGCCGGCAACGGCCAGGGACATCTCTTCGCTTGCGCCGAAAGAGAACAGGCTACGCATACGCATTACTCACTATCACGACGCCAGCAGTCATGGATGCCCTTGGAAACCACAGGTTTTCCGGAGGCACCGGTTACGCCTGAATGGCTCAGGTCTCGTTGCCGCTACCCTGCCGGCCAAGAGCTAAAGGCGAGCTTAAATCCTGCCGCCCGCAGAGACGTCCAAGTGCTCCGGCGCGGTCCTTTCTCGGGTTAGCGTAAACAAGGCGTTGCCCTCCAGCAAAACGATGGGACGCATTTGTCTAAAATTTTATCGAAATGTCCCAGCGGCGCTTAAGACGGCCGTTCTAGTGTTTGTGATGCAGGCCGCGAAGGCCCTGCCAAAGCCCTGGAAAGAAGCAATGTTTCTGCTCGTTCGTTCCGTTTTCTGGCTGACTGTCGCCTATATGGTGATCAAGCCCGGCGTCGATTTCGTCGATGCCCAGGCCATGTCCGCACAGGCCATGGCGGCGGGCCAGCAGGTCATTGCCGAACAGATCCAGGCTATCGAATGCGACAGTTTCCAGTGCGCCGGCGGCAAGGCCGTCATTGCCGCGGCGCTGCAGTCTCCCCCGTCCGTCGGTTCACCCATGCATGAGTCGCCGACAGCTGTTCTGGCCCCCCATACCTCGGCCCCGGCCGGACTGGGCGGGATAACGGGGAGCCGCAAGCCCCCGACAGTAGACCCCAGGGCTCGCGTCACTTCCCCAAGCGACGCACTCCAGCGAACCCTGGCCTTGGCCCCAAGCACGCTGCCCCGTGCTTGGGGCTTTTTCCTGCCAAACACCATTGCCTTGCTATCGGCACCATGTGCGCCTATATGTTGCCCATACGTTTGAGCTACATGGCTATCTGATCCCGGCTCGCCGGTTTGGTCACACCCCCTGTTTTTGAGAGCGTTTAGACCTGCCCGGCATGTGTCGGGCAGCAATGATGCTGTCTGGCCTATGGCCGGGGCACGACCTGAAAGATAAAGCCATGATTACCGGCACCGTAAAATTCTTCAATTCCACCAAGGGCTTCGGCTTCATCTCGCCCGAAGACGGCAGCAAGGACGCTTTCGTCCATGTGTCGGCCGTCGAACGTTCCGGCCTTGCCGGGCTCTATGAAGGTGACAAGGTCACCTATGAGCTCGAAAATGGCCGTGACGGCAAGATTTCGGCGACGAACCTGACGCTCGTAAAGTAAGACTGCTCCGAGCCCCCCACCGGGGGCTCGGATGCCGCCTCCGGCATTGCCGAGGCATAGACAAGGCCCTGCGGCTTGGCCCGGGCCATAGAGACAATAATGACATTTCAAGACTACCACGCTCGCGCCGAGCTTTATCTCGGCAGCGACCGGCACACTGCCATGGCGCAGGGTAGCCGCACTTTTGCCACTGCCGCCCAGGCCATCCGTTTCGCGCTCGAAGAGGCTGCGCCGGTGAGCCTGCATGGCGCCATGCTCGAGGTTGGCGGCGCGACTTTCACGCGCGATGACCTCGTCGCCCTTTACCACAGCCCCGCCTTTCCCCTGCCGCGCAAGCGCGACAGCAAGCGGGACCGGACCCGCCGCCCGCGCCGCTATCACGGCAACAGCCCTACGCCAGCCTACGCCGCGGCCGGGCGCCAGGCCGTCATGGCCTGACAATTCCCACCGGAGCCGCCGACAAGGCGGCTCTGGTAATGCCGCGCGGCTTTGACTAGATACTCGACCATGAGCGAGCCCCAAGCCTTCCAGGACATTGCCGAAAACCTCTCCTTCCTCGACGACTGGGAGGATCGGCTGAATTACGTCATCGAGCTCGGCCAGGCGCTGCCTGACATGCCCGAGACCGACAAGACTGCCGAAAACAAGGTCAAGGGCTGTGTGTCCAATGTCTGGCTGGTGTCCAGCGTCGACCGTTCGGGCGGATCTGCCATCATGACCTTCCGTGGCCAGTCCGATGCCATCATCACCAAGGGTCTGGTGGCCGTCCTCATCGCGCTCTATTCGGGCCGACCGGCCGCCGAGATCGCTGAAACCGATGCCATCGACTGGTTCAGGAAGGTCGGTCTGAGCGAGCATCTGGGCATGCAACGCTCCAATGGCCTGGTAGCCATGGTCAATCGCATCCGGGCCGAAGGCAAGGCGCTGAGCTAATTCAGCAGCCCTCATGGTGAGCCTGTCGAACCACGAGGGCGTGGCGAGACGGTGCCACGACCTCGTCCTTCGACATGCTCAGGATGACTGAACGATCTATTCGGCCGGTGCAGGCGCCACTTTGGGCCGGCTGCCGCTGAACAGGCCGCTGCAGAAGCGCAGGACCGGCTGTTCGACGTAGCGACAGAGCAATATGCCGGCCAGCGTGCCGCCGATGATCGACACACCAGCGACGAAATAGTCCGCCCACAGGTCGGCGGGGTCCAGCAGCCGGAAGGCGAGCCCGGCCAGAATGGCCACTTCATAGATATGCACGAGATAGATCGAGTAGGACGCGTCCCCGATATGCTCGAACAGGGCCACGCGCGGCAGGCGCGGCTCGAAATGCACGGCCAGCAGCACCAGCGCTGAGGCGAAGGTGACGAAGCCGATAAAGGCGAAGCCGTCTTCCATGATGCCCTGGTCGAAGACGAACCCCTCCACCAGCCCCGCCAGTCCCAGCACCAGCGCCAGGCCGATCACCCAGCGCGATAATGTGCCCAGCCGTCCGCGCAAAGTCGCCAGCCCCAGCCAGGCGCCGGCGCAGAAGGCCAGCGGCATGAAGCTGGTATAGAATTGGGCAATGGCCGGTCCGGGCTGCAACAATGCACCCAGCACAGCCAGGACGGTAAAGGCGATGGTCAGCCAGACGACACGCGACTGCGCGCCCAGAAAAGCCAGCAGCGCGAAGCAGACATAGAAGAAGACTTCGTAATTCAGCGTCCATCCCAGCTTATAGAGCGGATGAATGCCGTGGCTCACCGGATTGTAGAAGGGCACGAAGAGCAGCGACAGCACGAGCTGGCCGGTATCGTAGACCGTGGTCTTGAAGACCTGCGGCGCCAGCAAAGCCAGCGCCGCGGCCAGCAGGGTGGCGCCCCAATACATCGGCACGACCCGGATGAAGCGGCGGCGCAGGAAAGCGGAAGCTGAAAACCGCCCCTCTCCGGTCACCGCGACCATGATAAAGCCTGATATCACGAAGAACAGGATGACCCCGAGCCAGCCCAGCCGGCTATAGCCGAGATGCTCGTCCACCAGGGGATAGAGCAGCGCGTGCGAGGCCAGCACCAGCATGGCCGCGAACCCGCGCAGGTATTGGATGGTGACGAACTTTTGCCGCATGCCCATTTCTACCATGCCGCGGCCCGGCCGGTTATTACCGTTCAAGATGTAGTTAAGACTCCGCCTCAGCAATCAGCGGCAGGCGCGCCTCCAGCCAGCCATCGACAGTGCCACGCCCCGTGCCGGTCGCATGGGCCGACAGGCCGAATTGCTGCGCTAGCTGGTCGAGGCCGATGCGCAGTACCAGCTTGGCGCTGCGCCGGGGCCAGCGCCGCTCGGTTTCGATCAGTTGCAGGCCCTTGCCCAGCCCGCAGATATCGAACAGCACGCCCCAGCAATCGGTGGGCAGCATGCCGGCCAGCCGGCTGAGCCGCAGCCGCGCATCGGCTGCGCCCTGCGAGGCGGTTTCCACGCTATTGCCCGCCCGTGCCCCGCCAACACTGGCCGGGTTGTAGGACATGGTCACGCGCGGGGCGAGCTGGGCGCGGCGGATCAACTGCTCGAGCCGCTCGGCCGCCGCCAGTTGATGCGGGGCGAGAAAGGCCGAGCCGGCAGCGTCACGCGCGGCCAGCCGCGCCAGCACGTCGTCATCGCGGGTCTTAGCCATGATGCACGGCCTCCCCGGCCATATCGGCCTCGATCTGCTGCTCGAGCGCGGTCACCTCCTCATCAAAACGCGGATCGTCGCGCATGTCCTCGATGACGGCGCAGGCATATGAGACCGTTGTCCTATCGCGCCCGAAGGCTTCGGCGATTTCCAGCAGGCTGCGCCCGAGCACGATATGAGAGAGATACATGGCCAACTGCCGCGCCCGCGCGACCGGCAGGCGGCTGCGGCTTTTGTGAGTAAGCAGGCGGATCGGCACGTTTTTCCGCCGCGCCACCAAAGTTATCACCGCATCACAGCCACATTGCGCCCTGCTCCGCCAGGCGCCGGAAACCGTGGTATGCATGGGTGAGAGAGAGTCGTACATCGGTAGGCCTCATCGCAAACAAGGAATTTATTCCTACATACTGCAACGAGTAAAGCCTACGGGGATAAGTCCCGTACAAATTCAAACGGCCGCCCCGTGGGGCGACCGTTTGAACGTCGTTGTCGCCGGGGTCCGGATGGACGCGACGTCTCTTAGCGGGGGGATTTGCGTCAGGCGGCCTTGCGACCCAGGCCATTATCCTTGGCCAGCTTGGAACGCGTTGCCGAATAGCTGGGGGCAACCATCGGGTAGTCGGCGGGCAGGCCCCATTTCTCGCGGTATTCTTCCGGCGAGAGATTGTAATGGGTGCGCAGGTGACGCTTCAGCGACTTGAACTTCTTGCCGTCTTCGAGGCAGATGATGTAGTCGGCAGCAACGGACTTGCGAACAGGCACGGCAGGCTTGAGTTCCTCGACAGGAACCTGGACCTCGTTAGTCTGCAGAGCACGCAGGGCCCCATGGACGTCAGTGATCAGCTTGGGCAGATCAGTCACGTTGACGGAGTTGTGGCTCACATAGGCTGAGACGATATCGGTACTGAGCTCGATCAGGTCGTGCTCGTAACCGGTCGCCGCGCCGGCGGTGTCACTCATATTTCAACCTTCCATTTATTATTGTTAGGCCACGACGAGGGGCAGTCACAGCCATGATTCATTCCTATGACTGTTTATTGTCGGCCGCAACCCGATATACCATAATCAACATGTTACAAATAGGGCCGCTCATGCGGCAGAATTGGGGCCACTTTTAGACTTGAGCTCATCAACTACCATTTTCATATGTAATTGATCAGTGGTTCTATAACTTGCTCTTGCTAGGAGATGGGCCGAGACAGGCGTGGTGAGCAAAAGGAATACAAAGCCGATTATTGCCCGCACACCCACGCCGACATCGAAACACAGTAAAGCCACCGCCAGCAGGACGAGCCCGCCACCCACCGCTCCGGCCTTGGAAGCGGCGTGCATGCGAGTATAGAGATCGGGCAGCCGGACCACGCCGATGGCAGCGATCAGGCTGAACAGCGCCCCCAGCAACAGCAGCACGCAGCCGGCATAAATGGCGATGGCCTCGATCATGGCGCATCCCCCCTGCTAGCCGCGCGGGACAGGATGTAGCGCGCGAAGGCCACCGTGGCGAGAAAGCCCAGCAGCGCCAGGGCGATGGCGATATCGAGGTACAGCATCAGTCCGGTGCGGATGGCGATGGTGCCGACAAAGCCCATGGCGATGACCGTCATCAGGTCCAGTGCCAGCACCCGGTCGCCCAGGGTGGGGCCGATGATGATGCGGACCACCGAGATGAGCAAAGCCAGCCCCAGCATCACCAGGGCGATCAGTGTGACGACGGACAGCACATCGGCCGGGCTCATGAATAGACCTCCCGCACCTTGGCCTCGAAGCCGCCGGCAATATCGGCGATCAGCGCCTCGCGGGTGCCGAAATTCAGCGCATGCACATAGAGCAGGCTGCGATCCTCGCTCACATCGACGCTCAGCGTGCCCGGCGTCAGGGTGATGAGATTGGCCAATAGGGTAATCTCGGCATCCGATTTCACGCTCAGCGGAAAGGCGATGATGGCCGGCTTGATGGCCGCTTTCATGTCCGGCGTCAGCACTACGATGGCCACCCGCACCGCGCTCGCCCCAAGTTCATAGAGAAACAGCACGGCCAGCGACGCCGCATTGCGCAACTGCCGGAAACGGCGCGCCGGGCCGAGACTGTTGCGCAGCAGCAGCACGGCGACACTGCCGATGGCGCCACCCAGCAGCAGGTTGAGCCCGCTGAACGTGCCGGTAATGGCGGCCCAGACGAGAGCCAGCACGACGACAGTCATGGCCGGATTCATGGCGTGCCTCCTGCAAGACCGATGGCGGCGACATAGCGGGACGGGTCGAGCATATCCGGCGCGCCGAGGCGCAAGACCTCGAACATGGCGTTGGGCCACAGGCCCACCGCAACCACGATACCCACCAATACGCCGGCCGTGCCGACGCGGAGCCAGGTCGCAACCGAGGCCGATGCTGGCGTGGCTGCGCCCTCTGGTGCCGGCCGCCAGAAAATATGCGCCCAAAGCCGCGAGCCGGCAATCAGCGTCAGCACCGCATTGACCAGCAGCGCGATCGCCACCAGCCCGCCCAGCCAACTGCCTTCACCCAGCCCCGCCTGCAGCAGCAGCAGCTTAGGCCAGAAGCCGAGGAAGGGCGGCACACCGGCCGTCGCCAGCACCAGCACGAAGAACAGGATCGAAACCGGCGCCGTCGTGGCATAAAGCCCGCCCATGCGCCGTGTATCACTCTGCCCCGTCCGCCGCTCGACCAGCCCGGCGACCAGATAAAAGGCCGTCATGGTCAGGATGGCGTGGAACACATAGAGCCCTGCCCCGCTCACCCCGGCCAGCGATGGCAGGGCAATGCCGACCAGCACCGAGCCAACGCCCCCGATGACGAAGAAGCCGATGGCGCGGCGCAGGTTGGTTTCGGCAATGGCGCCCAGCGGTGCGATTAGCAGCGTTGCCACCGCGATCACCACCAACACCGGCTCGAGCAGATCGCGGCTGGCAGGCAGCAGCACCACCAGCGCCCGCAACATGGCGTAGATACCCACCTTGGTCAGCAGCCCGCCAAACAGCGCCGACACCACGGCCGGCGGCGTATGATACGAAGCCGGCAGCCAGGCATTGACGGGAAAAGCCGCCGCCTTCATGCCGAAAGCCAGCAGCAGCAAGGCCGCCACGCCCGCCATGGCTGCCGGATTGGCCTCAGGCGCCACCCGCATGATGTCGGCCATGTTGAGCGTGCCGAGCAGGCCATAGAGCAGGCCCAGCGCTAGCAGGAAAACGTGGTGGCGAGGAAATTGATGAAGCCATACTTCACCGCGCCATCGAGCTGCGCCGGCCGCCCGCCTAGCACGAGCAGGCCGAACGAGGCGATCAGCATCACCTCGAACCACACATAGAGGTTGAACAGGTCGCCGGTGAGGAAGGAGCCGGTGACGCCGGCCAACAGTAACAGCACCATGGAGTGGAAGCCGTCGCGACCGTCCTCGGCGCCACGTTCGCCCTGCGCATGAATAAGCACGATCAGCGTCACCACCGCCGAAGTCAGCGCAAAACCGGCGCCGAAAATGTCGGCGGCAAAGCTGATGCCGAAGGGCGGCAGCCATTTGCCCATTGTCATGCTCAACGGGCCGCTATCGAGCACGCGCAGCAGCAGCGTCACCTCGCAGGCGATGACGGCGACCAGGATCAGCAGGGTGAAAACGAAGGTCAGGGCACCCGACCGGCGCAGCATCAGCGTCGCGGCAGCGCCCATCAGGCACAGCACCAGCGGCAGCACCACCACCCAGTCGGCAGCTGATGTCATGGTCTCGATCATTGCTGCGGGCAGCACCATTTCCACCATGTCAGTAACTCAGCGGCGGGTTGGGCTCGTTGACCGGCTCGGCCACGCGCATCGTGTCGGTATTGTCGGCATCGAGGCTCTGATAGGCGCGGAAGGCCAGCACCAGCAGAAAGCTGAACATGGCAAAGCCGATGACGATGGCGGTGAGGATCAGCGCCTGCGGCAGCGGATTGGCAATGGGACCGGCCGGCTGCTCGAGCCCCGCCGGCACGATGGGCGCGACTTCGCGCGTCAGCCGCCCGGCGGTGAAGATCAGCAGGTTCACGCCATTGCCGAAAATGGTCATGCCCAGCAGCATGCGGATCACCGAGCGCGACAGCAGCAGATAGACGCCGAGCGCCACGAAACATCCGACCAGCGCGGCGAGCACATAATCCATCAGCGCTCCTCCTCGCCGTCGCCTTCGAGCGCCAACGCCACGGCTGCGATCGTGCCGAAGACCACGAAATAGACCCCGATATCGAACACCATCGGCGTCGAAAGCGGCACCGTGGTCTGCCCCAGTTCGAGATAGAGCCAGATGCTGGTCATGAAGGGCGAGCCGGTGAACAGCGACAGCAGGCCCGAAAACCCGGCAATGAACACGCCGAAGCCGGCAATGGCCAGCGGATCGATGCGCAGGGCCCGCCGCGTCTCCGCCGCGCCATTGGCCATGCCGAGAATGGCGATGGAAGAGGCGGCAATCAGCCCGCCGATAAAGCCGCCGCCCGGCTCGTTATGGCCGCGCAGGCAGACATAGACCGAAAAGATCAGCATGATCGCCACGATCAGCGGCGCGATAGTGCGGAAGATGATCGTGTTCATGCCGCCGCCTTCCTGCGCCGACGTGGCGCCGGCTTGGGTTTTGGCACCGCCGGCTTCGCCCGGCTGCGCAGCAAAGCCATGATGGCGATGCCGGCCGCCATGACCACGGAAATCTCGCCCAGCGTATCAAAGCCGCGATAGTCGACGAGGATGACGTTGACGATATTGTGCCCGTGGGCGATCGGCACGCTGGTAGCGGTAAACAGGTCCGACAGCCGCGTATCGAGCACGCCCGACAGCACCACCATCAGCAGCAGGCTCACCCCGACGCCGCAGACCAGCGCCAGCGTGCCGTCGCGCGCTAGGTCCTCGAACGGCCGCTGGTCGCGCTCGTCCAGCCGCAGCCGCGTCATCACCAGCGCCAGGATCACCACCGACAGCACTTCCACCATAAACTGGGTGAAGGCCAGGTCCGGCGCACCGAACAGCAGGAAGATCAGCGCCACCGACGTGCCCTGTATGCCCAGCGCCAGAATGGCCACCAGCCGGTTATTCGCCATCAGCACGGCGCCCAGCCCGACCAGCGCCAGCGCGATCACGCCCCATTCATAGGGCTGCAATTGCGGCCAGCTCAGCTTGGCCGCCCAATTGCCCAGCTCGGCGGTCGGCAGCAGCACGTCATAACCATTGAGCGCCACCAGCGGCACGATCAGCGCCAGCGCCAGCCCGGCAAACACCGTCACCAGGTAGATTTCCAGCCGGCCGTGATGCAGCAGCCGGGTCAGCGCACCCGAAAAACGGATCAGCCCGAACATGACGGCGTCGAACACGGTATCGGCGGTCCAGCCCAGCCCGGCCTCGAAGCGCCGCAGCAGCGTGCGCAGCGTGGCGGCCTGCCGATAGACCAGATAGCCCAAAGCCCAGGTGGCGATGGACAGCCAGAAAATGGGGCTGGCCGGATTGATGGCGAGCGTCAGGTGGCTGGTCACCGCCTTCCCGAGAATGGCGCCCGCGCCCGGCTCGAGCAGGGTCCGCCCCAGCCAGTCGGTGCTCACAGCGGCAACGATGCTGGCAGCGCCCAGCACCAGCGGGCCGGCCAGCATGGCAATGGGCGCCTCATGCGCCAGTTTCGGCGTCGGCAGCACCGGCCCGAGGAAAGGCCGCACCAGCACCAGCATGGCCACGCCCGCCAGCAGGCCATTGCCCGCCAGCAGCACGACCAGCACCGCGATGTCGCGCCATTGCCCGCTCAACAGGCCGAGATACATTTCTTCCTTGGCGAAATAGCCCAGGGTCAGCGGCAGGCCGATCATGGCCAGGCTCGCCAGGGCCGCGCCGATAAAGGTCAGCGGCATGCGGTCGGCCAGCCCGCCCAGAATGGTGATGTCGCGCGTGCCCGCCTCATGGTCCACGGCGCCGACCACCATGAACAGCCCCGCCTTGTAGAAGGCATGCGCCACGAAATAGAGCACCATGGCCGCAATGGCCGCTTCCGTCCCCAGCCCGATCAGCAGCACCGACAGCCCCAGCGAAGCCAGTGTCGTCTGCGCCAGCATCTGCTTGAGGTCGGTCTGTCTGAGCGCGCCCAGCCCACCCCAGAGCAGGGTCGCGCCGCCGAAGCAGACCAGGATCAGCGTCCAGGCCTCGGTGCCGCCGAGCCAGGGCGTGGTGCGCGCCAAAAGATACACGCCGCCCTGCACCATGGTCGCCGAATGCAGGAATGCCGAAACCGGCGTCGGCGCTTCCATCGCATTGGGCAGCCAGAAATGCAGTGGCACCTGCGCCGATTTGGTGAAGGCAGCCGCGATGAAAGCCGTCAGCACCAGCCCGTAAAGCCCGCTGTTGCGCACCTCGTCGCCCAGCGCGCTCATCTCCCAATGGCCGGTGAGCCAATGCACCAGAATCGCGCCGATCAGCAGCGCCATGCCGCCGATATTGGTAATGACCAATGCCTGGATAGCGCCCCGGCGCGCCGCCTGCCGCGTATGATCGAAGCCGATCAGCAGGAAGGAGGTGACCGAAGTCAGCTCCCAGAACATGAACAAGGCCAGCATGCTATCGGCCAGCACCAGCCCCAGCATCGCCCCCATAAAGGCCAGCAGGAAGCCAAGGAACCGCCCGAGATGCGGATGGCCTTTCAGATAGGCGCCGGAATAGAGCACGATCAGCGTGCCGATGCCCGAAATGGTCAGCGCGAAGGTGAGGCTCAGCCCGTCGACCAGGAAGGACAGGTCGAGATCATAGGCCGGCACCCAGCCAATGCGCACCGATATGGCCCCGCCGGATACCACCTTTTCGATCAGCATCAGCAGAAACAGGAATATTCCGCCCGGCACCAGTGCCAGCACCCAGCCGGCGAAAGGTTTGGCGACCCGGTGAACGAGTGGCGCCAGCAAAGCGGCGACAAATGGCGCTATCGCCACCAGCGCTATGCTTGCATCCATACCCAGCCCCAACCGCCAATACTCCCGGGAACCGACTCTGTGGGCCGGCTTGCGGCAAGACCATATCGAATGATCCCCCCGCGACAAGTCAAAACGGCCCCGCGCAGGCAGTTGTCCAACGAAGGACGCAGGCCATACCCATTCCTACGCAAAGGCCTTGAGTTTGAGCTCGTGGCTTACCCCCACCCTCAATCCCTCCCCACAAGGGGGAGGGAAGCCGTGCAGCGCGTGAGACAATACTTGGACCACTGACATCGCCCATGCGCCTCCCTCCCCTCGATGGGGAGGGACCGAGGGTGGGGTGACGGGAGCCACGGAAGCAGAAGCAACGCCGAGAACACGCCCCCCTTCCCATCCCCGCCCCACAGTCCTATGTGAATAGCCCCGCCTCTACGGAACCTGCCATGACCAAGCCCACCGCCCCCGTCGCCGCCAGGAAGTCGCATAAAGTGACCTTCCACAATATCCAGCGCGACGATCCCTATCACTGGCTGCGCGCGGACAATTGGCAGGAGGTGATGCAGAAGCCCGAGACGCTGGCCCCCGATATCCGCGCCTATCTCGAAGCCGAAAACGCCTTCTACGAGGCCGAATTCGGCACGCGCACCAAGGCGCTGCAGGACACGATCTACAAGGAAATCCGCGGCCGCATCAAAGAGGACGATAGCGGCATCGCCTCGCCCGACGGCCCCTTCGCCTATAATTCGCGCATGCTCGAGGGCAAGCAGTATCCCCTCATCGTCCGCACCGCCCGCGATGGCGGCCCCGAAACCATTCTGCTCGATTGCAACGTGGAAGCCGGCGACGCCTATTTCGGCTTTGCCGGGGCCGAGCACGATCGCAGCCACCGCTATCTCGCCTGGGCCGCCGACCGCGCCGGCTCGGAATATTATGACATCGTCATCCGCGACCTCGATACCGGCAAGGACAGTGCCGAAGTCATCGAGCAAACCGCCGGCTCCTATGTCTGGAGCAACGATTCCAAGGCGATCTACTACACCGAATATGACGACAACCACCGGCCCTACCGCATCCGCCTGCACACTATCGGCACGGATCAGGCCAGCGATCCCATCATCTTCGAAGAGAAAGACCCCGGCTTCTTCGTCGGCGTCGGCCGCACCCTTTCCGACAAGTTCATCGTCATCGATGCCCACGATCACCAGACCTCGGAATGCTGGCTGATTGATGCCGAACTCGGCGGCACCCCCCGCCTCGTCGCCCCGCGCCTTACCGACCGCGAATACGATATCGATGAGCGCGACGGCGTCCTCTACATCCGCACCAATGCCGATGGCGCCGAGGACTTCAAGCTCGTCACCGCCCCGGTGGACAATTCCGGCGCCGAGAACTGGACCGACCTCATCCCGCACCAGCAGGGCGTGCTGATCCTCGACACGATTGTCATCCGCAACCACCTGCTGCGGCTGGAACGCTTCGAGGGCCTGCCGCGCATCGTCGTGCGCGACCTGCGCAGCGGCAAGGAAGAAACCGTCAGGTTCGACGAGGAAGCCTATTCCCTCGGCATGTCGGTCGGCTACGAATTCGACACCTCGGTGTTCCGCCTCACCTATTCCTCGCCGACCACCCCGTCGCGCACCTATGACATGGATCTCGAAACCGGCATCCGCACCCTGCTCAAGGAGCAGGAAGTGCCCTCCGGTCACAACCCCGATGATTACGAGACCCGCCGCCTCTTCGCCACCGCCCCTGACGGCGAGCAGGTCCCCGTCACCGTGCTCTACCGCAAGGGCACCAAACTCGATGGCTCCGCGCCCGCCCTGCTCTACGGCTACGGTGCCTATGGCATGTCCATGCCCTCGGCCTTCTCCATCTCCGCCCTCTCACTGGTCGATCGCGGCTTCGTCCATGCCACCGCCCATATTCGCGGCGGTATGGAGAAAGGCTATCGCTGGTATGTAGAGGGCCGCCGCGAGCACAAGACCAATACCTTCACCGATTTCATCGCCGCGGCCGAAATGCTGATCGACAAGGGCTACACATCAAAGGGCCGCATCGTGGCGCAGGGCGGTTCGGCCGGCGGCATGCTGATGGGCGCCATCGCCAATCTGCGCCCCGATCTCTGGGGCGGCATCATCGCCCAAGTGCCCTTCGTCGACGTGCTCAACACCATGCTCGACGAGACCCTGCCGCTCACCCCGCCCGAATGGCCCGAATGGGGCAATCCCCTCGCCTCGGCCGAGGATTATGCCCGCATCGCCGCCTACGCGCCCTATGAGCAGGTCGGGCCACAAGCCTATCCGCCCATCTTCGCGCTGGCCGGGCTGACCGATCCGCGCGTCACCTATTGGGAACCGGCCAAATGGGTGGCAAAGCTGCGCGCAACCAAGACCGGCAATGCACCATTATACCTCAAGACCAATATGGGGGCCGGCCATGGCGGCGCCTCGGGGCGGTTCGACCGCCTCAAGGAAACCGCCGAGTGTTATGCCTTTGCGCTCAATGCGGTCGGATTGGAAGGAACGTTCGGTTCCAACTGATTGTTGCCACTATCGAAACGGCCTATACCAAGGCCGCTATCCTCAGCGTCTATCCCAAAATCGGAGGCCATAATGTCCACGAAGTTCACCCTGCCGCCCCTGCCCTACGCCTATGATGCGCTTGGCCCCTACATGTCCAAGGAAACGCTCGAATTCCATCACGACAAGCACCACCAGGCTTACGTGACCAATGGCGAAAAGCTGCTGGAAGGCTCGGGGCTGGAAATCCTGCCGCTCGAGGACATCGTCAAGGAGAGCTACGGCAAGAATGCCGGCCTCTTCAACAATGCCGGCCAGCACTACAACCACGTGCACTTCTGGAACTGGATGAAGCCCAATGGCGGCGGCAACAAGCTGCCCGGCAAGCTGGCTGCAGCCATCGACTCCGACCTGGGCGGCTTCGACAAGTTCCGCGCCGATTTCATCAATGCCGGCACAACCCAGTTCGGTTCCGGCTGGGCCTGGCTGTCCGTCAAGAACGGCAAGCTCGAAGTCACCAAGACCCCGAACGGCGAGTCGCCGCTGGTCCATGGCGGCCACCCGATCCTGGGCGTCGATGTGTGGGAGCACTCCTATTACATCGACTACCGCAATGCCCGCCCGAAATATCTCGAAGCCTGGTTCGACAACCTGGTGAACTGGGACCATGTCGAGCTGATGTTCGACGAAGCCACGGCTTAGTTTCTGGCGGATATCCCCTCCCAACCTCCCCCTGATAGGGGGAGGAGCTGCGCAGTGGGTGGGGCAACATAGTGCCAAATCCCCGATCTGTTCCTCCCCCTATCAGGGGGAGGCTAGGAGGGGGTACCCACAAGGACTCCATCCAAGCCCGCCCTCCGGCGGGCTTTTTCATACCCGCATCGGTATTTTCCCCCAGCCATTATCCATTTCGGGAACCGGCCTCTTCTTCCCGACATTTCCCCATGGTAACGCTTCATTTACTATCCGGGGGATGTCAGTGTCAGAGCCGACCAAGGTCGTTGCCATTATTGCGGCCAATACTGCGCTGTCGTCGCTCCTGGCGATGGTGGTGGCCGGCGACTCGCACCTCAAGGTGCGCCAGTTCGAAAGCGATATCGAGCTCATCGCCTATATGCGCATCGCCCCGCTCGATATGCTGGTCTGCGATTTCGATCGCGACGGCCGCCCGGCCTATGAAATGGTCGAATCGATCCGTCTCAACAATGACCTGATCAGCCAGGACGTGCCGGTCATCGCGCTCACCCGCACCATCACCCCGCCCATGCGCCACCAGGCCATTAGTGCCGGGATCGACGAAGTCATCATCAAGCCGATGTCGCCGCGCCACCTGCTGCAGCGCATCCAGGCCCGCCTGCGCACCCGCAGCGTCGTCGGCGTCCTCGGAGGCTATCGCGGCCCCGACCGCCGCAACCGCGCGCCCCTGCCCAAGCCGTATCCCGTGCCAACAAGACGGGCGACCGACAACGTCATCCCGCTGTTTCCCGACCGCCGCAAACCAAGGCATCCGGGGCTCGAGGGCTAATCGCAGAATAGCGCCTATGGCCCCACCCCACCCTCAATCCCTCCCCATCAAGGGGAGGGAGGCGCATGGGCCGCGTCAGTGTTCCAATGATGGTTTAGCCACGGAGCAGGCTTCCCTCCCCCTTGTGGGGAGGGAGTGAGGGTGGGGGTAAGCCACAAGCACTGAACCCCTCACCCCACCGCGATATGCCCAATCCCCTTGGCCGCAATCTCCTCGAAACTCTCGTCATACCCCGCATCGGCATAACGCATCACGCCCAGCGCCGTGTCATTGGTCAGCGCATGCTCCAGCCGCTCATCGCCCCCCGGCGTGCCGTCGGCCACCACCGTCACCCCCGCTGACGTCATATAGCCCGCATAGCCCCCGCCGCCCGAATGGACCACCACCAGGTCTGCCATGGACGAGCACAGCAGCATCGCATCGAGGATCGGCCAATCGGCAATGGCGTCCGACCCGTCCTTCATCCGCTCGGTCATGATATTGGGATGCGCCATGGCCCCGGCATCGAGATGGTCGCGGCTGAACGCCACCGGCCCGGCCAGGGTCCCATCGGCCACCATAGCATTCACCGCCCGCGCCAAAGCCGACCGCTCGCCATGCCCCAGCCAGGCAATCCGAGCCGGCAGCCCCTCAAACGGCACATGCTGCCGCGCCAGGGAAATCCAGTTGGTGACGATCCGGTTGTCCGGAAACATCTCCAGCAATTTGTCGTCGATCTTCCTGATATCCTCAGGGTCGCCCGACAGCGCCATCCAGCGGAACGGCCCGATCGCCCGCGCAAACAGCGGCCGCAGATACGCCTCGGTGAAAATCTTGATATCGAAGGCATTCTCCACCCCACCCGCCTTGGCATGGGTGCGGATCAGATTGCCATTGTCGAACACCTCGCTGCCCGCCTGCTGGAAAGCCAGCATGGCCCGCACATGATCGACGATCGATGCCCGGCTCGCCGCCATCAACTGCCCCGGCCCCTCGACCCGCAGGCGCTTCACCTCATCGAGGCTCATCCCCTTGGGCACATAGCCATAAACAAGATCATGCGCCGAAGTCTGGTCGGTCACAATGTCGGGCACGATGCCGCGCCTAGCAATCTCGGGATAAATCTCCGCCGCATTGCCCACCAGCCCGATGGACGTCGCCCGCTTCTCCGCCACTGCCTTGTCGATCATCGCTAAAGCCGTATCGAGGTCCGGCGCAATCTCCTCCAGATACCCCACATCC
The DNA here is from genome assembly GCF_007859655.1 of Devosia ginsengisoli. Taxonomy (NCBI): domain Bacteria; kingdom Pseudomonadati; phylum Pseudomonadota; class Alphaproteobacteria; order Hyphomicrobiales; family Devosiaceae; genus Devosia; species Devosia ginsengisoli. The sequence goes on along the minus strand of NZ_CP042304.1, from coordinate 352,089 downwards.
TGCCGCTTTCTTGCGCGTTCGGCATCGATGTCGACACACAATATCGCCGCCCCCGCCATGCGCCCGGCCAGCGGCTGCGCCCCGCCCATGCCGCCCAGCCCCGCCGTCAGGATGAACCGCCCCGCCAGCGAGCCACCGAAGCGGTTCTCGGCAATGCGCATGAAAATCTCATACGTACCCTGAATGACCCCCTGTGAGCCGATATACTGCCACGCCCCGGCCGTCAGCCCGCCCCAACAGATCAGCCCCTTTTTCTCCAGCTCATAAAACACCTCGGCCTTCGCCCATTGCCCGACAATGTTGCAATTGGCCATGATCACCAGCGGCGCCTTGGCATGCGTCTTCAGCAGCCCGATCGGCTTACCCGACTGGATCACCAACGTCTGGTCCTCATCCATATCCAACAGCGCTTCCACGATCCCCTTATGCGCCGCCCAGTTCCGTGCCGCCTTGCCCAGCGCCGCATAGACTACCAGCTCGTCCGGATTCTCCCCCACCGCCAGCACATTCTCCAGCAGCCGCAAAGCGCCTCCTGCCGCCAGCCTTTCGCGCGGAGCTCGGGCCCGCCGGGGATGGGGGAAGTTGGGGTGGCGGGGATTGGGTGTGGGCATTTTTAGGCTCCTTCTCCGGAGGCACAAAACACTCGATGTCATCCCGGCCTTGAGCCGGGATCCATCTTGAGATTTCTGTTTTGCCGCAAGGTGTTTGACTGATCGACCTTGCGGCCGCGGGTCGATCTCAGGATAGGCCCCGGCTCAAGGCCGGGGTGACACCGTGGATGGGCCAGCTTCTTGCGTCACGCTCTCCAGCGCATATTTCGCCAGCTCAATCCCCATCCGCTCCTCGACAAATGGATAAACCGCCGGATCCAGCACACTCGAACTCAGGGGAATCCCCGTCTTGGGAACATGCAGCACAAACACATACATGCCACGCCCCAGTTGCCCCACCGACAGCGCCTGCCCCGCCGCATCCAGCGTGGTCAGCACATCGGGAAAAGTCGCCAGCCTTGTGCCGCCGGCATCCTCCACCGCCATATATTCGTTCATCACATGCAGCGTGGTCGCATTATCGCCCTCGCCCACGGTGATGCGGCCGATATCGAACGCCTCCTTGGTATAGGTCACGTCGATATCCGTGATGTAGCCCTTGGTCAGGATCACCCCGCCCGTCGTCTCCACGATGGCGTCGATCATCTTGCCCGGCCCCTTGCCCTCGGCCGCGATCATCGCCTCGCCGAGCTTCAGCGCCAGCGAAATTCCGCCCAGAGCCGCATGCTGCTTCACATAGCTCGCCCGCAGCGGATTGCGGCACGAGGCAATAAACCCGCCCGACATATCCGCCGCCGTGCGCAAAATGGGCGACACCTTCGCCGTCGCCCCGCGCGTCACCAGTTCGATATAGCGGTTCTCTTCCCGATTGCCGCCCACCGCCGTCTGGATCATCTGCTCGGGCGACCCAGCCATGCCGATGGACCCCATATCGCCCGTCGGATGCGCGCGAATATCGCCCACCGCATCCACCACCTTGAGCCCCAAAGCGGCCGCCGGCAGCCAGCCATTCAGCGTCGATGACTTGCCATTCTGCCCGATCATCAGCCCGCTCAGCTTCTCGCCCAGCGCGTCCTGCAACAATTGCACGGCCTTGATGTAATCCACCCCGCGCATTTCCCAGGGCGTGGTCGAAGCCGGGGCGCCGATGGCGGCCGCCGTCGCCACCCAGTCATCCGCGTCCAGTTCCTCTATATCAACCAGTTCCGGCTGGCCGATGCGCACCGCCGCCGTGCCCAGCATGCGGCCATGGTCGGCCCAGCCGCCACCGCCCGCCGCATAGACAGAGCCGCCGCGCACAGCCGCCTCCACATCCTTTTCGGTGAGAATGCGCCCCATTATCCAGTCTCCTGCAATTTCACATCCAGCGCCCGCACGGCGTCCAGCAGCACAGCCGCGCCCAGCGCGATATCTTCCGTCGTGGCGAATTCATCCGCCGAATGGCTACGCCCATCCTTGCAGGGCACGAAGATCATCGCCGCCCTGGTAATCCGTGCCATCCACGCCGTGTCATGCCCCGCCCCCGACGCCATGCGCCGATGCCTTGCGCCCGCGCTGTCGCAGGCCGCATCAAGCACATCGAGCAGCCCGGCATCGCAGGGCGTCGGTGGATTGTCAGACACAATGCGCGGCTCCGACACGGTCACGCCGGTCTTCTCGGCAATCGCGGCCACGCCCTTGTCGAGTTCGTCGACGAACCGCTCCATGTCGTCGCGCAGTTCCGCCCGCGCATCGATCAGCATGCGCACCCGCGCCGGCACCACATTGGCCGCATTGGGCGACATCTCGAATTCGCCCACAGTGGCGGCAAAATGCGCCGCGCCACTGGCCAGGGCCTTGCCCAATTCCTCGACGCCCAGCGCAATCCACGCCGCCGTGGTCAGCGCATCCTTGCGCGACCCCATCGGCGTCGTCCCCGCATGGTCGGCCCGTCCGTCCACGATAATCTCGATCCGCGTGATCCCGGCTATTGCCGTCACCACGCCCACATCGAGTTGCTGATCCTGCAGCACCGGCCCCTGCTCGATATGCAGTTCAAGAAACGCCTTGATGTCGTCGCGCTGCGCCGGCAGGCGCACGTCGCCGCCCACCTGCGCAATCCCCTGCTCCAGCGTTAGCCCATCGCTTTCCCGCGCCAGCCATTCGGCCGGCCGCGTACCGCTCATGCCGCGGCTACCGATGCAGGACACGCCGAAAATGGACACTTCCTCGGCCAGGAAATCCACCACTTCGAGCGTATGCTCCAGCACCACGCCCTGGTCGCGCAAAGCCCGCGCTACTTCCAGCGCCACCACCACTCCGGCAATGCCATCGAACCGCCCGCCATCGGGCACGGTATCGGAATGCGAGCCCAGCATGATCGTGCCCAGCTCCGGCCTTTTGCCCGGAATGGTCCCCACCAGGTTCCCCGCCGCATCCACCCGTGTCACCGCCCCGGCCTCGCGCATGGCCTGTTCCAGCCACTTGCGGCCTTCGAGAAACAACGGCGTAAACGCCCGCCGCGTGTAAGGCCGCCCCGGCTCAGTGATAAGGGCCAGCGCATCGATATCGGACGAGATCCGATTGGTGCTTATGGGGGAATTGGGGATCATGGCGAGATACCCCCACCCTTGATCCCTCCCCACAAGGGGGAGGGAGACGATGGGGGATCGCTCCGTGGCACAATGTCAGCATCGCACCGGCCGGGCTTCCCTCCCCCTTGTGGGGAGGGAATGAGGGTGGGGGTATTTTGGGCACCAAGCATCAGTGCTTCACCCCCGGCCGCACAAACCGCCCCGTCCCCGGCTGCGCCACATTGGTCCCGTCGAACACCTGCCGCCCACGCAGATAGGTCAACCCCACAGTCCAGGGCAGTTCGATCCCGTTATACGGCGACCAGCCCACCACATTGTGCCCGCTCGCCGCCGCGTCGTAGCGCATGGACCGGGGAAACAACACCGCGATATCGGCGTCCCGCCCCGGCGTCAGCGCGCCCTTGGCATGGTCGAGCCGGAAATGCCGCGCCGGATTTTCCGCCATCAGCTTGGCCGCCCAGGTCAGCGAAATTCCCCGCTTCAACGCCCCCATGACGAAAAGCGGCACCATGACTTCCAGCCCCGGCACGCCGGACGCATTGGCCAGCATGTCGGGATTGGTCTTGCGGTTTTCCGACCAACTCACATGGTCGGTCGAAACCAGCGACACATTGCCCGCCCGCACATGCTCCCACAGCTTTTCCACCTCGGCCCGCGGCCGGATCGGCGGATTGATCTTGGCCTTGCCGCCCAGCCGCGCGACGTCGTTCTCCTCGTCCAACGTGAGGTAGTGAATGCAGGCCTCGATGGTGGCGGCATAGCCCTGCTCGCGATAGCTCAGCGCGATCTCGTAGCCGCGCCCCAGCGAACAATGCACCACATGCGCCGGGCACCCCGTCTGCGCCCCGGTCTCATAAATCTGCAACGAGGCCAGCAATTCGGTCAGCGGCGGCCGGCTCAGCGCATGCGCCCGATAGTCGGTAATGCCAGCCGCCTTCACCTTGGCCATGGCGGCACGGACCATTTCGTCGTCCTCGTTATGCACGCCGGCCGTCAGCCCGGTCTTGGCCACGGCGGCAAAGCATTCCTCCAGCAGAGCCGGCGGAATGCGCGGAAAGCGCACCGGGTCCGTTCCAAAAGTGGAAAACTTGAACGCCGCGACACCCGCCTCGTCCTGCTCGGCAATCCGGCTGGCGCCCTCTTCAGGGTTGATCGTGCCATAAAGCGCGAAATCCACCCGCGCTTGCGGCTCGGCATGCGCCACTTTCTTGCGCACCGCCTCGGCGGAACACACCAGATTCCCCTCATCATAAGGCATGTCGACAATGGTGGTGACGCCGCCGGCCGCCGCCGAGCGCGTCGACCAGATGAAATCCTCCTGGTCCTTCTGGCTCAGCGAATGGGTCTGCGCATCGATGGCCCCCGGCAGGATCAGCGCATTGCCCAGTTCATGCCGCTCATGCGCATGGGGCGCAATGCCCTCCCCCACATGCACGACCTTGCCATCGCGCACGGCCACATAGCCGTTCTCCACCACCAGATCGGGCAGCACCACGGTGCCGGACAGGACGAGATCGAAATCGGACATTTTTCAGTTCCCCCGACGACTGTCCTGCCACGCCCTCGTGGTTCGAGGGTCGCTGCGCTCGCGCCTCACCATGAGGGCTACTGCGAGCGCGGTATTCCGGGAGACCTCATGGTGAGGTGCGAGTTCTTCACGAGCCTCGAACCACGAGGTCGGGTACTCAATAGTCAAGCCGCCGTCCTCCCCAATTGCCCGGTCCGCGCCATCAGCCACCGTTCCAGCGCCGACAGCGCGTCATAGATCAGCACCGCCAGCACGCCGACGATCAGCCCGCCCTGCAGCACAAACGCCGTATTGCTCGACAGCAGCCCGGCGATGATCACCTCGCCCAGCGTCCGCGCCGCCACGGTCGACCCAATGGTCGCGGTGGCCAGCGAAATCACCACCGAGAGCCGTATCCCGGCCAGGATCACAGGCAAAGCCAGCGGCAGTTCCACCTTGAGCAGTCGCTGCCATCCCGTCATGCCCACGCCCTTGGCGGCGTCAGTCACCGCCGGCGGCAGGTTGGTCAGTCCGGTCAGCGTGTTCTCGAAAATCGGCAGCAGCCCATAGAGGAACAGGGCCACCAAAGTCGGCGCCGTGCCGAAGCCCAGCATGGGCACGGCCAGCGCCAGCACCGCCACCGGCGGAAAGGTCTGCCCGATATTGGCGAGCGAGCGCGACAGCGGCAGGAATTCGGCGCCAAACGGCCGCGTCACGATAATGGCCAGCCCCACCGCGATGACAGTGGACGCCACCGTCGCCGCCAGCACGATGGCCAGATGGTTCAGCGTGATATCGAGCAGATTGCCCTGGTTGTAGATCGCCGGCTGGTTGTTCTTGGTGAATAGCCCGAAAAAGCCCGAGAACAGCTCCGGCCGCACCAGCAACAAGACCAGCACGACCAGCGCCGCCAGTCTGATGACATTGCCAATCTTCATTGCGGCCTCGCCGCCAGCCGCGACAGCGCGGCCAGCGTCACCTGCCCGACAATCTGCCCATCCCGCCGCACCGGCAAAGCCGGCCGGCCCGACCACAGCAATTCGGCATAGGCGTCACGCAGCGAAGCACCGGCCTCGATCGGCTCACCCGCCCCCTCGCCCGCCTCGATATGATCGGCTACTTTCGCCAGCGACAGCAGCCGGAACGGTCGTTCGCTGGTGCCGATCAGCTCGGCCACAAACGGCGTCGCCGGATTGGCGATGATCTCTGCGGGCCTGGCGCATTGCAGCAGCTTGCCCTTGTCCATCACGGCGATGGTGTCGCCGAGATGGATCGCCTCTTCCATGTCATGCGTCACCAGCACGACGGTCGTGCCCATCTTGCGCTGGATGGACAGCAGGTCCTCCTGCGCCTTGGCGCGGATGACAGGGTCGAGCGCGCCATAGGGCTCGTCCATCAGCAGGATGTTGGGTGAAGCCGCCAGCGCCCGCGCCACGCCGACGCGCTGCTGCTGGCCGCCGGAAAGCTCATGCGGCAGCCGGTCACGGAATTCGCCGGGGTCGAGTTGGAACAGGCTCAGCAGTTCATCGACCCGCTCGGCGATCTTCTTCCTGTCCCAGCCAAGCAGCTTGGGCACCGTCGCCACATTCTGCCCCACACTGCGATGCGGAAACAGGCCATGCCCCTGGATGGCATAGCCAATCCGCCGCCGCAGCTCATAAGCCGGAATGCCTGATATATCCTCGCCATCGATGCGAATATGGCCCGATGTCGGCTCCACCAGCTTGTTGATCATCCGCAGCAAAGTGGTCTTGCCCGAGCCCGACGTGCCGACGATGACGCAGATGGAGCGCGGCTCGATGGTCAGGGTCACATGGTCCACCACGACCGTGCCGGAATAGCTCTTGGTGATGTCGTCGATCTCGATCATGCGCTGCGCCCCCCGCGCGATGTCATTTCCACCGCGGCGTCCAGCACCACGGCGGCGGCGAAAGCCAAGGCCACCGTCGGCACCGCGCCGAGCAGCACCAGGTCCATGGCCGTCTGCCCGATCCCCTGGAACACGAAGACGCCGAAGCCGCCGCCGCCGATCAGCGCGGCAATGGTGGCCAGCCCGATATTCTGCACCAGCACGATGCGGATGCCGGTGAGGATGACCGGAAAGGCGAGTGGCAGCTCCACGCCGGTCATGCGCTGCGTGCCGGTCATGCCCATGCCCTTGGCGGCATCTACGGCAGATGGAGACACGCTGAGCAGCCCAACCACCGTGTTGGACACAATGGGCAGCAGCGAATAGGCGAACAGGGCCACCATGGCCGGCGCTACGCCAATGCCGGAAATGCCGATGGCCGACGCGCCGGGCACATTGGCCGCCACCCAGGCCAGCGGCGCGATGAGCAGGCCGAACAGGGCAATCGACGGAATGGTCTGGACGATATTGAGCACATTGAGCACGCCGGCCCGCAGCGGCTTGACCTTGTAGCAGAGGATGCCCACGGGAATGCCGACCACGGTCGCAATGGCCACCGAGCCAAAGGCCAGCGCCAGATGCGTCCGCGCCTCGGCCCAGAAAGCCGCCGCGCGATTGGCATATTCCTTGAGAATGGAGAGGTCGTTCCACGCCCCGCTCCACAACAGGGCGGCCGCGGCAATCGCCACCACCAGCAGGATGCCGATCCGCACCAGCGGCTTGAGTTTCAGCCGCGTCAGCGCGTCGGTCACCAGCAGCGCAAAGGCAAACACCAGCAGCCAGAAACCGGCCCCCGGCGACACGCGGGCAAAGGTGTCCCCCTCCGGCGTCAGGTATGTCGCCGACCAGCCGATGAAAACGAACAGCAAGCCCAGCACGACAAAGCCGGTCACCAGCTTGGCGATAGCGGGAAAGCGCAGCAAAGCCACGGCGAAACCCACCAGCAGCACACCGATAAGAAAGCCCGACGGAAAACTCGGCAGTGCATCGAGCAGGCTCCGCGCCTCGCCCGGCACGATGCGATTGGCGCGAAACAGCGCAAAGGGCAAAGCCGCCCCCGCCGCCGCGATGAGCGCAATCAGCACGCCCAGCTTGTCGAGCGCCAGCCAGGCTGGTCGGGATGTGATGGTTGTGGTGTCGGCGATGCTCATGCTGGCTCCGGGCTTCGCGTTTGCGGAGGCTCACCCCCACCCTTGATCCCTCCCCACAAGGGGGAGGGAGACGATGGGGCGACGCGCAATGGGCACAATGTCCTCAAGCGCGCCGGACAGGCTTCCCTCCCCCTTGTGGGGAGGGGAGGGGGTGGGGGTATGGAGCCCCCCACCCCATTCACCTACTCCAGAAACCCACCCTGGGTCAGATAGTCCGTCGCCACGGCAGCCGCGGCTTCGCCACCCACCTGCACCCGGCCATTGAGTTCCTGCAGCACTTCCAGCGTCAGACCTTCAAACACCGGCTTCAGCAGTTCCTCGATCTGCGGATATTCCGCCAGCACTTCCTCGCGGATGATGGGCGCGGGCTGGTAGACCGGCTGCACGCCCTTGTCGTCCTCGAGCACCTTGAGGCCTGAAGGCGCGATACCGCCATCGGTGCCATAGACCATGGCGGCGTTGACGCCGTTGGTCTGCTGGGCCGCCGCGGCAATCGTCGCGGCCGTATCGCCACCACTGAGGGTCACGAGCTGGTCGGGCGAGAGCGTGAAGCCATAGACTTCCTGGAACTTGGGCAAAGCCGCCGGCGAGTTCACGAACTCGGCCGAAGCCGCGAGCTTCACCTCGCCACCACCGGCAACCCAGGCGCCGAATTCGCTGAACGTATTGAGGCTGTTGGCCTCGGCCACGTCGTTGCGGATAGCGACGGCCCAGGTATTGTTGGCCGGCGACGGGGTCAGCCAGACGATCTTGTTGGCCTCGAAGTCCAGCTTGGCCGCTTCGGCATAGGCCGATTCAGCATTGTTCCACAGCGGGTCATCGGCCTTCTCGAAGAAGAAGGCGGCATTGCCGGTATATTCCGGATAGATGTCGATTTCGCCCGCGGTGATGGCTTCGCGCACGATGGGCGTGCCGCCCAGCTGGATGCGGTCCTCGACCGGAATGTCGTTGGATTCAAGCACCTGTTTGATGATGTTGCCGAGAACACCACCCTCGGTGTCGATCTTGGAGGAGACGACCACCTGAGCGTTCGCAGCGGTCATCGAAATGGCGAGCGCAGCAACGGCGGTCAGCAGCGTGGAAGTGAGGCGCATTGGTTTCTCCGTTTTCTCCGGGCTCCAAACCCGGCTGTCCCTGTCTGGCATGATCTGGTCGGAAAACCGGTAGTCCCTTTTCCGGATCATGCCCCTAACGTAACCCTTTGGCGAAATTGGGCGAGGCTCCAGATGCTAGGCAACCGGGCCTAGCGCGAAAAACTCGTCCAACTCCATAATCGTTGAATGGGAAATTAGTTCGTTCATCAGGCCATCGGAGGCGAGAGCCTGTTCGACAGCTTCCACTTCCGCCGATAGCGGGCGGTCCTGCCAGTATGTGTCAGCATGGCGCCGCACCAGCGCATAGATGATGCCGGGCACATTGCCGGGGGCATCGCCCGATATGTCCATGGCCTGCGCCGCGAGGATCCCCTCAAGCGCCGCCAGGCGCCGCAAAGCCAGCACCTGGCGCTCCAGCCGCTCCACCACCAGCGGCAGGAAAGCCGCCTCGTCCTCGATGCCCCCGGCCACCACCATGGACATGGGCGAGATGGCATTGGTCATGGTCAGCACGCGGGCAAACAGCTCCCCGGCCAGCTTGATGATCGGTCCGAAGCCGGTGGCAATCGCCCCTGGCGGCACGAGATTGACCGGCAGTCCCCGCCGCCCGCCATTGCCCAGCAGCACGCAGCGATTGAACGAATTGCGCGCGATATGGGCCAGCCCCAGTTGCGCCGTCTGCAAAAACACCGTGACATCGAGCGGCAGCGAACCGCCCGAGGTCAGTACCTGCCCGCCGGCAACCACGGGATTGTCGTCGGTCCGCCCGGTCGCCGCCAGCAATATCTTGCCCGCCGCCACCAGCGTCTCGAAACCGGTGGCGAACACCTGGCTCATCATGCGCAGGCTCAGCGGATCCTGGATATGCGTCGCGTCGGGCCAGTCCCAGCCCATGGCGTTGAAATAGAGCCAGGCGCCGACGCCGGCTTCGCGCTCGGTGCCCACATGGGCCACCGCCTTCCACGGATCGCGCGAGGCGCCCAGCGCTCCGGCCGTGGTCAGCCCCGTCGCCAGCATGACGCGCACCGTGCCGGCCGCCTCGCGGATGGCATTGGCGGCGGCGGCATAGCCCACCGCATTGGTCGAAATCGAGGCCAGGCTATCGCGCGGCGCCAGCCGGAAGGGCTTCAGCCCCGCTGCGGCCAATGCATCGCCGGCCGGCAGGCGGCGGCTGTCGAACATGGCTTCGCCGGCCCCGGTCAACACGGCGCCAATCTGCCCCATCAGCCCGATATCGGCGCAGCCGATCGAGCCGGTGCGCCGCACCACCGGCACCACATCGGCCGACAGCAGCGACAGATAGGCCTCCACCAGGTCCGTGGTGCAGCCCACCCGCCCGGTCAGCGCCATATTGACCCTGATGGCCATGGCCACGCGCACGGTCTCGCTGGAAAAGGCCTCGCCGGTGCCGAAATGGTGCGCCCGCACCAGCCCCATATTGAAGGCGTCGAGCTGGTCGTCCGTCCACTCCACATCCTTCATGGCGCCCACGCCGGTGGTCGAGCCATAGACCGGCTGGTGGTTGGCAATGGTCTGTTCCACCACCTTGCGCGCCTCGGCCACCCGGCGCATCGCGCCCTCGTCGGCGGCCAGCGGCACGCGCCGCGAGCCGATCCGCACCATGTCGGCAAAGCTCAGCGGCTTGCCGTCGAGGGTAATGGGCGCTGCATGCAAGGTGGGAGCCTGTTGGTTCATGCCCTCACGCTATTGGATAGATTTGAAACATGGGATATCCCAAATACTGAACAGGCTATGCGGTTTTTCTGTGCATCCATCCGGCCTGCTGCAATGGTGGGCAATGGATACGGCTAGCCTCATCGCCATGCATAGCGTGCTGCACACCCGCAGCATCCGCGCCACTGCCCGCGCCCTGGGCCGCCCCGCCTCTACCATTGCCGCATCTATAGCGCGGTTCGAGGCGGAAGTCTCGGTTCGGCTGGTCGAACGCGCCGGGTCCGGGCTCGTCGTCAGCCTCGAAGCGATCAGGCTCGAACCCGATATCGCGGCGGCGGCCGATCTGGCCCGCAGCATTTCGCCCCGCCACGCCACCAAGCTCGAAGCGCTCAGCCGCTTCATCCAGGTGGCCAGTCAGGGCAGCATCCGCCGCGCCGCCCGCAGCCTCAATCTCGGCCAGCCCCAGCTCACCCGCCAGATCGCCCAGCTCGAAGCCGCCCTGGGCGCGCCCCTGCTGCAACGCGGCAGTGGCGGCTCCATCGTCACATCAGAGGGCGCCCGCATCGCCGCCGCGGCCGAACGCCTGCTCGCCGCCTGGCATCGCCTCTCCCGCGCTTCGGAAGACCGTTTCCGCAAGAGCGCCGCCACGGCCCGGCTCGGCTCGGTGATTCCTCTAGGCTATGAAAGCGAGATCGCGCGTCTCCTCGCCAATCTGACCGCCCGCTGGCTGGCCGAGCGCCCGCGCGCGCCGCTCTTCCTCAGCTCCACCACCGCCGAGGATCTCATGGCCGGCCTCAAGTCGGGCCTGTTCGACGTCGCCTTTCTCGATACCGAGCACCTGCCGGCCGATCTCGATGGCGAGGTGGTCGGCCGCACACCTCTGGCGGTGGTCGGCGTGCCCGAGGGCCGCGACGGCATTGCCGATGCCCTGCTCGCTGCGCCGCTGGCTGTGCCCAGCGCCCGCAGCGGCCTGCGCCAGCGCATCAATACCATTCTCGACGATCATCTCGGCGAGGCCGAACGCAGCGCTATCCGGCTGATCGAGATCGACTCAATCCCGGTCATCCTCAATCTGGTCCTGCATCACGGCTTCGTCTCGGTCCTGCCACAAGCCTCGGTCGCCCGCATCCGCGGTGACCTGCGGCAACTGCCGCTCGGGCCGCGCTACGACATGAATTTCTGGCTCTGCTGGCCGAGGGGCAGCGGCGAAGCGCTGGGCCGAAGCCTGATTGCCGCGATGGAGCGCTGAGCCCTGCGACATAACTGCCCTATCGGCCCGGTCTGGCCGAATGTCGCATTGCCGACCGGCCGGCTTTGCGCGCTGATTGGCGATACCAGATTCAGGACTATCCGTGACCGAAGCTCTTATCGACCATCCCTATCGCCGCGCGATCATGGATGAAGTCCATGCCAGGCCGGTGGAAATCGTGGACGGGCCGGCGCGCATCCGCCGCCTGATCTTCGTCATGCCGTCCGAAGCCGGCGCCATGACCCGGGTGTTCGAGAACTTCACCGCGTTCTGCGCTGCGGCCGGCGTCGCCGTGCCGTCCGACCGCCAGCACAGTTTCGATATCGGCAGCCGCCACATCACCTGGGAATTCCATACCGAATTCGTCACCGTCACCTGGCGCAGCGCCCTGACCGACAAGACCAATTTCCCCGATGGCATCGGCATCGATATCCTGGCGGACAGCTTCCTTATCGGCGCCGTGCGCATCGACGTCACCGGCGACGACACGCTGCCCGAACGCCTCTTGGCCGGATTTTCGCAGGCCAGCCTGTGCCTGACCAATATCGACAATGGCACCGCCCAGGTGATGACCGATTTCGTGCCCGATGCGGACAAGTTCATCCGCTACGAATTCGCCGGGGGCCAGCTCAGCGCCCTGCGCCGCTCCATCCTGACGAGGCGCCTGCTGGAGGTGGAAACCTACCGCATCATGGCCCTGCTCGGCCTACCCTTGGCCCGCGAGCTGTCGCCGGCTCTGCGCGCCGCCGAAATCGAATTGGGGGAACTGGTCGAATCCCTCTCCGATGCCGAGAGCCTCGAAGCGGTCAAAGCCGCCCTGGCGACCCTCCATGCCCTATCGGTCCGCTCCGGGCAGTTTTCCGAGCGGCTGGGCTATCGCTTCGCGGCGAGCCATGCCTATGGCGACATCCTGCGCGCCCGGCTCGCCGGCCTGCGCGAGACGCCCACCGGGCTGGGCTCCAGCCTCAGCCACGGCGTCGGCAACCGCGTCGATCCGGGCCTGGCCACCTGCTCGGCCATGGAAAAGCGCCTCAACGTGCTGGCCCAGAAGATCGAGCGCGCCACCGCCATGCTCAATGTCCGCATCAGCCTCGACATGCAGGTGCAGAATTCGACCGTACTCGACACGATCGCCCAGACGGCGGTCAGCCAGTTCCGCCTGCAGCGCACGGTCGAGGGCCTCTCGACCATCGCCATCAGCTATTACCTGCTGGGCATACTGAGCTATTTCCTCGCCGGCCCGCTTGAGGAACTGCACCTGCCCAAGACGCTGACCCTGTCCGCCGCGGTACCCTTCGTGCTGCTCGGCGTGTGGCTGATGGTGCGCTACATCCGCAACGCGCATTTCCCTACCAAGAGCTGAACCGTCACTTCATCCAGAACATCGGCACGAGGTCCGTGGAGACCGGCTCGTTCTTCGCGTTGGTCGCCATCACATCGGCCATATGCGCCCACCAGCGCTGCATGACCTCGGTGTTGGGCAGATCGTCCATCGTGTGGTCCTTGCGCCGCCACAGCACGCCGAACAGAATGCCCGTCTCTTCGTCCAGATGGATCGAATAGTCCTTCACCCCCGCTTCATGCAGCAGGTCCACCAGTTCGGGGAAAATCGCGTCATGGCGCTTGCGATATTCTTCCGCCATGCCGGGATTGAGCTGCATCTTGAAGGCGTGTTTCTCGTAGCCGCCATCCTCGATCATGCCCTTTGCCTCCACATGCGGAACAGGATCGGCAGCGCGATCACCACGATCAGCAGCGAGCCGGTGAAAATGGTCATCACGATCCCCGGCACATTGAGCAGCCCCAGCCCGAACGTCACCAGCCCGACGATCAGGGCCGCCAGCACCACGCCGAGAATGGACCCTGCCCCGCCCAGGATCGACACCCCGCCCAGCACCACCATGGTAATGGCCTCCAGTTCGAACCCCTCGGCAATCGACGGCCGCGTCGACCCCAACCGCGCCGTCAGCAGCACGGCGGCCATGCCGCTCATCAGCCCGGTCAGGCAGAACAGGATGAACTTGATCCGCTCCACCCGCACCCCGGAAAACCGCGCCGCCACATCGTTATTCCCGATAGCGAAGATGCGCCGCCCGAAATTAGTGCGGTGCAGCAGCACCCAATAGATCACGGCGCAGACCAGAAACAGCACCAGCTCGAACGAGATCACCCACCAGACATAACCCTGCCCGAACCAGGAAAAGCTCTTGGGATAGCCCTTGAAGCTCTGGTCCCCCAGGATGATGAAGGCAATGCCGCGAAACAGGCTCATCGTGCCGATAGTCACCACGATGGATGGCAGCTTCAGCCCCGTCACCAGGAACCCGTTGAACGCCCCGCAGGCAATACCCACGCCTACGCCCACCGCCACCAGCACCGGCGTATCCGCCCCATATTGCAGCGCCAACCCCATCATTGTGGACGCCAGCGCGATGATCGCCGCCACCGACAGGTCGATCTCCCCCGAAATGATCAGCAGCGCCATGGCCAGCGCGATCAGTGCCTTCTCGGTGAAGTTGAAGGTGAGATCGGAGAGGCTCCAGGCATTGAGGAAATAGGGCGAAGCGAAGGAATTGAGAATGAAAATCCCCAATGCCACCAGCACAAGCAGGCTCTCCCAGCTCAGGACGGCCGATTTTAGCGGCTTGTCGAGCCGGTCGGGGAGACTGCGGTGGAGGGAGGTGTCGGTCATGACGTAATATCTTCCGACCCACCGGCCAGGCTTCCCTCCCCCTTGTGGGGAGGGAATGAGGGTGGGGGTTGGTTGAGCGCTGAAAGAATTGTTGTCAGGACGCCATCGAGATTGCCCATGACGTCGCCATTGCCGATGCGAATGACGCGATAGCCCTGCGAAGCAATGAATCGGTCGCGGTGGGCATCATGGCTCACCGCCGCGTCAGTCCCATGCGTATCGCCATCGACCTCAACCACCAGCCGGCGCGCATGGCAGGCGAAGTCGGCATAATACCGCCCCAGGGGAACCTGCCGGCGAAAATGAAAGCCAAGTGGGCGTAGTTCGCGCAATGCGTTCCAGAGCCTAGCTTCCGGCGCCGGCATCCGCTTGCGCAATTCCCTTGCCCGCTCAATGCCCAAACCACCCCCCACCCTTGATCCCTCCCCACAAGGGGGAGGGAGACGCAGGCTGCGCCTTCTCTGCCTCACTGAAGCACAGGATTTGCTCTGAACAAAGAGAGCCGGTGAGCAGGCTTCCCTCCCCCCTTGTGGGGAGGGAATGAGGGTGGGGGTATGGCGCCATCGTCAGCATCACACCCCCTCCGCCGTCTTCAAAATCACCCGCCCCCTGCGCCGCTCGCCGCGCGCATTGAGCACCACGGCCAGCAAAATCGCTGTGCCCGAAATCGCCATCTGCCAGAACGGGGAAATATTGATCACCGGCAGCGCATTGTTGATGACGCCGAGGAAGATCGCCCCCAGCAGCACGCCCGCCACGCTGCCGATGCCCCCGGCAATCGACACGCCCCCGATCACGCAGGCCGCGATGATGGTCAGCTCATACCCGCCGGCCACTTCCACCGAGGCGATCACATAGCGCGAGATCCACAGATACCCGCACAGTCCCGCCACCGCCCCGGCGATGACGAAAGCATAGAACTTGGTCTTGCCCACATCGATGCCGGTATAGACCGAGGCCGTCGGGTTGACGCCGACCGCATAGAGCGCCCGCCCCAGCGGCGTCCGCGTCATCAGCACCCAGAACAGCGCGGCCACCACGATGGCAAACCAGCTCAGCAGCGGCAGGCCGAGCAACACCGCGCGTTGCAGCCCGATGAAGTCAGGGCTCATCTGCGCCGCATTGACCCAGGCACCACCCGAAATCACGAAGACCAGCCCGCGAAAAATGGTCAGCGTGCCCAAGGTCACCACGATGGGCGGAATATCGAGCTTCCACACCAGAATGCCATTGAACGCCCCAAGCGCCGCGCCAACCACCACGCAGCCCGCAATCAGCAGCGGGATCGGTATGCCCGGAAAAGCCGCATTGGTCATGGCGACCACCATGCCCGTCAGTGCCAGGTTCGACGCCATGGACAGGTCGATCGACCGCGTCAGGATGACAGCCATCTGCCCCAGAGCCAGCATCATCAGGATGGATGTGTCATTGAAAATGGTCAGCAGGTTCCCCGGCTGGGCAAAGCGCGGGAAGCGCGCCGTCACCAGGACAAGCACGAGCAAAATAGCAAGAAACAGGAAGATTTCCCGATGCTTCAGCAGCCGGTTCATGCCGCATGCTCCTCGGCAATACCCGCCGCCAGCCGCACCAGCGTTTCCGGCTTGAGCTCGGCATTCTCGAGCGTATCGACCACCCTGCCCTCGCGCATCACCACGATGCGGTCGCTCATGCCTAGCACTTCGGGCAATTCGGACGAGACCATGATCACGCTCAGCCCCTGCGCCACCAGTTCCCCCATGAATTCATGCACGGCGGCCTTGGACCCGATATCGATGCCCTTGGTCGGCTCATCGAGAATGATCACTTTTGGTAGTGTTGCCAGCCACTTGGCGATCACCACCTTCTGCTGATTGCCGCCCGACAGGGTCGACACGTTCTGGCTCAGCGACGAGGCGCGCAGGTCCAGCCGCTCGGTATAGGTCCGCGCCAGCGCGAATTCCTCGGCCATGCGCAAAAAGCCGGATTTGCTGGTCTTGCCCAGCGAGGGCAGCGACACATTCTTGAAAATCGGCTCGCCGGTAATCACCCCCTGCTTGCCCCGTTCCTCGGGCACATAGACGATGCCGGCCTCCACCGCATCGGCCGGCGATTTCGGCGCAATCGCCGCGCCCTCCAGCGTCAGGGTACCAGCGGAGGTCGGCGTCAGCCCAAACACCGCCTGCATCACTTCCGAGCGGCCTGCGCCGACAAGCCCATAAAAACCCAATATCTCGCCCTTGCGCACTGCAAAGGACACGTCATCGAACTCGGTCGGATGGCTCAGCCCCCTGGCCTCCAGCACTACCGCCCCGATAGCGGCCTGCCGTGCCGGGAAAATCTGCTCCACCGAGCGGCCCACCATCAGCCGCACGATCTCGCTCTGGCTGGTCTCCCGGATCAGCCCCTTACCCACCTGCTCGCCATCGCGGAACACGGTGTAGCGGTCGGCAATGCGGTAGATCTCATCGAATTTGTGGGAGATGAACAGGATCGCCTTGCCATCCTGCTTGAGCAGGTCGATGAGCACGTAAAGCTCCTCGATTTCCTTCTGGCTCAGCGCCGCGGTCGGCTCGTCCATGATCACGACCTGCGCGTCGATGCTCAGCGCCCGCGCCACCGCCACCAGATGCTTCTTGGCGATGCCCAATTCCTTGAGCTTGATGCCGGCATCGATGCCAGCCGCCATGGAATCCAGCGTTTCCTGCGCCTCGGCGCGCATCTTGCGCCAGTCGATCAGCCCCAGAAGCGTGCGCGGCGCATGGCCCAGATAGATATTCTCGGCCACCGTCAGCTCGTCGAACAGCACCGTTTCCTGATGGATGGCGGTAATCCCCACCGCCGAAGCAGAATGCGCCGTCGGCAGGCTCACCACCTGCCCGGCCACCGAAATTTCCCCGGCGTCAGGCTGGTAAATCCCGGTCATCACCTTGACCAGGGTCGACTTGCCCGCCCCGTTCTCCCCGATCAGCGCCGTCACCTCGCCGGCATAAAGCTCCAGCGCCACATCATGCAGCGCCCGCACACCGGGAAAGCTCTTGGATATGCCTGATAGCGTGAGGATGGGGTCGGTCATTGGATGTCTCGTGGGGGAATTACCCCCTCCCTAGCTGCGCTACGGGCCTATCGGCCCTATCTCCGCTACCCTCCCCTCAAGGGGGAGGGTGAGGTCAGGGGCTGCGGCACAGCCCTGCCAGGTACGCGGGCTTCACCCTCCCCTTGAGGGGAGGGTAGCGCAGCTTGGCCGCAGGCCATAGCGTAGCTAGGGAGGGGTAGACCCGGCGCCGAAGCGCCGGGTCAGAATCAGATCAATAGATCTTCGAAAACTCTTCGATATTGCTAGCATCGAAGGTAAACGGAGGCGCCATGGCGCCCGCATTGGTGTCATCCAGCGTCAGCTCGCCCATGCGGCCCATCGAGAGCGATGCGCCGGGCGCGGCTTCCCCGCCTTCGACCAGGTCATTGGCCAGCATCACGGCCGCATAGCCCAGGTCGATCGGGTTCCATAGGGCCACGGCCTGCGAAGCACCATTGTCGATGAACTGCTTGAACTCGCTCGGCAGGGCCAGGCCGGTCACGTTGACCTTGCCGATCAGGCCCTGGTCGGTCACCACCTGAGCGGCGGCAACGACGCCGACCGTGGTCGGGGCAATGATGGCCTTGAGATCGGGATAGGAGGCGATCAGGCCCTTGGCCTCTTCGGTGGACTTCACCGAGTCATCGTCGCCATAGACCACCGAGACGAGATTGATATTGGGGAACTTTTCCGGAATGGCGGCCTTGGCGGCCTCGATCCAGGCATTCTGGTTGGTCGCTGTCGACGCAGCCGAGAGAATGGCCACGTCGCCGCCCTCGGGCAGGTAGTCGGCGGCCAGCTTGATGATGGTTTCGCCGATCAGCCCGATATCGGACGGGTTGAGGTGAAGCTGGCGACCTTCGGGCGCCACGCCCGAATCCCAGGAAATCACCTTGATGCCGCGTTCCATGGCGCGCTGCAGAGCCGGCACCAGCGCGTCGGGGTCATTGGCCGAAATGGCAATGGCGTCGACCTGCTGGGCGATCAGCGCATTGACCACTTCGATCTGGGCTTCGGCCGTGGCGGCGGTCGGACCGGTATAGATCACTTCCACGTCGCCGAGTTCGGCGGCAGCTTCCTGGGCGCCCTTGTTGGCAGCGTCGAAGAAGCCGTTGCCGAGCGACTTCACCACCAGCGCGATGCGCGTCTGGGCATAGGCGGGCGCGGCGAGCAGAACTGCGACGGCTGTCGTTGCAGCCAGTATCTTCAAGAGTTTCATGCGAAAATCCCTCCCTGGGATGGTTTGGTCTTAAGCCTTGTCGCTCAGGCCACCGTTGCTTGCCGGTCGCTCTGAGCCGTCATGTCCGCCACGATGAGCCGCACGCCTGCCGTTTCCAGCATTTGGCGGTCTTCGTCGCGGATGCCGCTGTCCGATATGACAGTGGCAATTCGGTCGAGCCCGCACAGGATCAGGCTCGATCTCCCCGAAAACTTCGATGAATCCGCCAGCACGATCAGCTCATCCGCCTGCCCGATCAGGGCCAGTTCGGACTGCACGACCATCGGGTCGGCTTCCATCAGCCCATGGGCGCCGATGCCCTGGCAGCCGATGAACATGCGCTTGGCGTAGAAATGGCTCGCCACCACGCCGCCAAAGGGCGACAGGATGACATTCTGCTCGCGATAGATCGTGCCGCCGGGAATGACGACCGAATTGCGCGAATTGTGGATCAGGAATTCGGCAATGCCGAAGCTGTTGGTGAAGACACTCAGCCGCTTGCCCGTCAGGTGATGCACCATCTGGTAGGTCGTGGTGCCGCCATTGATGATGACTGGCTCGCCGTCATTGCACATCTCGGCCGCCATGCGGGCGATGGCCCGCTTCTGCGCAATGTTGAGCGTTTCATTCACCGAGAAGGGCCGGCCCATCAGCCCGCCCTGCGCCGGCGGGGTCAGCGCCTCGGCGCCGCCGCGCACCCGCCGCAACTGGCCCTGCACATGCAAAGCCGCGATATCCCGGCGGATCGTCGCTTCCGACGAGCCGGTGACTTCGCAGAGGTCGGCGACGGTCGCGACGGGCCGCGACTGCACGGCGGCCAATATGACGCGATGACGTTCGGTTTCGTGCAAATGACTTCTCCCTGCCTCATTTGCTTCCATCAATTCCGGTCAGTGTCAATCACCAAAACGCCACGAACGATCATATCGGCTGGCTCATGATCATTTCTGATCGTTTCTGATTGACAGCTTGCATGCGCTATGGCCATGTCCGGGCGAAATATGAATTCCGTTGGACCGCTGATCTCGCCCAGAACTCGATTGTCACCCCGGCCTTGAGCCGGGGCCCATCCTGAGATCTCAAGATGGATCCCGGCTCCAGGCCGGGATGACACGGTGGGTGGGCGGCATTGGCGACCAACTGCCGAAACACGATATCTGGAGGAGTCTCATGTCCACATCAGCGCCCAAGCGCCTCGCGAACCTCTGGGACGACGCCAAGGCGGCCGCCATGAGCGAGCCAGAGCGGCTCGTCTATCGCTCCAACCTGCTCGGCTCGGACAAGCGCGTCACCAATTACGGCGGCGGCAACACCTCCTCCAAGATCATGCAGAAGGACCCGCTGACCGGCCAGGAGGTCGAAGTGCTCTGGGTCAAGGGTTCGGGCGGCGACAGCGCTTCCATAAAGCTCGATGGCTTCTCGACCCTCTACATGGACAAGCTGCGCGCCCTGAAGGGTCTCTATCGCGGCGTCGAATTCGAGGACGAGATGGTGGGCTACCTGCCCCATGCCACCTTCAACCTCAACCCGCGCGCCGCCTCCATCGATACCCCGCTGCATGCCTATGTGAACCGCCCCTTCGTCGATCACATGCATCCCGACGCCATCATCGCCATCGCCGCCTCGAAGAACAGCAAGGAACTGACGCAGCAAATCTTCGGCGACACGATCGGCTGGCTGCCCTGGAAAAAGCCGGGATTCGAGCTGGGCCTGTGGCTGGGCAAGTTCTGCGAGGAAAACCCCAATGCCAAGGGCCTGATCCTCGAGGTCCCATGGCCTCTTCACCTGGGGCGACACGCCCAAGGAATGCTACGAAACCACTATCGGCATCATCAACCAGGCCATCGAATGGTTCGAGCAGCAGACTGAGGGCAAGACCATTTTCGGCGGCGAAGCCGTCCAGTCCCTGCCATCCGACCAACGCCGCGCCATCGCCGCGCGCCTGATGCCGCGCATTCGCGGCTTCATCTCGGAAGACAGCCACAAGCTGGGCCATTTCGACGACAGCGCCGCCGTGCTGGAATTCGTCAATTCCAACAATCTTCGGCCTCTTGCTGCGTTGGGAACCTCGTGCCCCGACCATTTCCTGCGCACCAAGATCCGCCCGCTGGTCATCGACTTCGATCCCGCCAACCCTGACGTGGACGCCGTCATCTCCGGTCTCGCCGACCAGATCGCCGCCTACCGCGTCGACTACCAGGCCTATTACGACCGCTGTAAACACGACAATTCCCCTGCCGTGCGCGACCCCAATGCCGTCGTCTATCTCATGCCCGGCGTCGGCATGTTCACCTTCGCCAAGGACAAGGCCACGGCCCGCATTTCCGGCGAGTTCTACGTCAACGCCATCAACGTGATGCGCGGCGCCTCGACCGTGTCCACCTATGTCGGCCTGCCCGAGCAGGAAGCCTTCGACATCGAATACTGGCTGCTCGAAGAGGCCAAGCTGCAGCGCATGCCCAAGCCGAAATCCCTCGCCGGCCAGATTGCGCTGGTCACCGGCGGTGCCGGCGGCATCGGCAAGGCCACCGCCGTCCGCCTGCTGCGCGAAGGCGCCTGCGTCGTTCTCGCCGATATCGATGAGACCGCCCTGGCCGCGGCCAATGCCGAACTGAGCCAGGCTTTCGGAGCCGACTTCGTCCGCCCGGTCAATATCAACGTGACCAGCGAAACCGCCGTCATCGCCGGCTTCGCCCATGCCGTAGTCGAGTTCGGCGGCCTCGACATCCTCGTGTCAAACGCCGGCCTCGCCTCCTCCGCGCCCATTGAGGACACGACGCTGGAACTCTGGAACAAGAATATGGACATCCTGTCCACCGGCTATTTCCTCGTCTCCCGCGAAGCCTTCCGCCTGTTCCGCCAGCAGAAGATCGGCGGCAATGTCGTCTTCGTCGCTTCCAAGAATGGCCTCGCCGCCTCACCCAATGCCGCCGCCTATTGCACCGCCAAGGCCGCCGAAATCCATCTCGCCCGGTGCCTCGCCCTCGAAGGCGCCGAAGCGCAGATCCGCGTCAACGTCGTCAATCCCGACGCTGTGTTGCGCGGCTCCAAGATCTGGGCCGGTGAATGGCTCGAGCAGCGCGCCTCGACCTACAAGACCGACAAGGATGGCTTGGAGGAAATGTATCGCCAGCGCTCCATGCTCAAGCGCTCGGTCTTCCCAGAGGACATTGCCGAAGCCATCTATTTCTTCGCCTCGGACGCCTCGGCCAAATCCACCGGCAACATCATTAACGTCGACGCGGGCAACGCGCAGTCGTTTACGCGGTAAGTTCAGTGCCTAACCCACCCCCACCCTCATTCCCTCCCCACAAGGGGGAGGGATGCGCAGGAACCGCTAGCACCAAGCTGGCAGTCGACCTCCCTCCCCCTTGTGGGGAGGGTCGGGGTGGGGGTGGGAGCCACGATCTCGGGAGGAGCCTCACCAATGACCGAAACAATCATCGACAAATCCACCATCGAAGCCGAAAACGCCAAGCGCGTGGCTGACCTCAACGTCGACTACGACACCCTCGGCGAACGTCTCGACCGCCGCGGCGTCGATATCGATGCCATCAAGGCGCGCGTTGCCGCCTTCTCCGTCGCCGTCCCCTCCTGGGGCGTCGGCACCGGCGGCACCCGTTTTGCCCGCTTCCCAGGCAAGGGCGAGCCGCGCGACATTTTCGACAAGATCGAGGATTGCGCCGTCATCGCCCAGCTCACCCAGGCCACCCGCACCGTCTCCCTGCATATCCCGTGGGACAAGGCCGATCCGAACCGCCTGAAGCAGGCCGCCAGCCGCTTCAACCTCGGCTTCGACGCCATGAATTCCAACACCTTCGCCGACGCAGCCGGCCAGCTCCAGAGCTACAAGTTCGGCTCGCTCTCGGCCGCCGACGCCGCCACGCGCAATCAGGCCATCGAGCATAATCTGGAATGTATCGAGATCGGCCAGACCATCGGCTCAAAAGCCCTCACGGTCTGGATCGGCGACGGCTCCAACTTCCCCGGCCAGGTCAATTTCACCCGCCAGTTCGAACATTATCTCGACTCGATGAAATCCATCTATGCCGCCCTGCCCGATGACTGGCGCATCTATACCGAACACAAGATGTACGAGCCGGCCTTCTACTCCACCGTCGTGCAGGATTGGGGCACCAATTACCTCATCGCCAAGGAGCTGGGCGACAAGGCCTATTGCCTGGTCGATCTCGGCCACCACGCGCCCAACGTCAATATCGAGATGATCGTCGCCCGCCTCGCCCAGTTCGGCAAGCTCGGCGGTTTCCACTTCAACGACAGCAAATATGGCGACGACGATCTCGACGCCGGCTCGATCGATCCGTTCCGCCTGTTCCTCGTTTTCAACGAGCTGGTGGATGCCGAGAGTCGCGATAAGGATTTCCACCCCGCCCACATGCTCGACCAGTCGCACAATGTCACCGACCCCATCGAGTCCCTGATGCTATCGGCCGCCGATGTACAGCGCGCCTATGCCCAGGCCCTGTTGGTCGACCGCACCGAGCTCAAGGCCGCGCAGCAGGACAATGACGCCCTCGCCGCCACCCAGGCCTTGCGCCTGGCCTATCGCACCGATGTCGAACCCATCCTGGCCACCGCCCGCATGGAACAGGGCGGCGCCATCGATCCCCTGGCCACCTACCGCGCCTCCGGCTACCGCGCCAAGGTCGCCGAAGTCCGCCCCGAGGTCGCGGCCGGGTCGAGCGGCATCGTCTAGGAATTTCCGACGCACCTCCCCGCGCTGGAAATAAAGAGGCCCGGTGAGCAATCACCGGGCCTTTCGTTTTGTTTGATCGCAACACCCGCAGTCGTCACCCCTCGCCCCTTGCGGAGAGGGGGCTAATTTCTTCGTCCAGAAGAAATTAGCGGGTGAGGGTGCTGCGCTCGCCCATGCTTCAATGCCCGTGGGACCAACCCCTCATCCGCCCTTCGGGCACCTTCTCCCGCAAGGGGAGAAGGGAAACACAACCGCCACCGCTCAACGCTAACAGTCCGCTAACATTAGCGGCCCTCTGCTAACGCTATTTCATCGTCGGAAACTGGAACTCCGCGCCATCCTTGATGCCGCTCGGCCAGCGCGTCGTCACCGTCTTCACCTTGGTCCAGAACTGCATGGAATCCGTGCCATACTGGTTCAAATCCCCGAACGAACTCGCCTTCCAGCCGCCAAAGCTGTGATAGGCGACCGGCACCGGAACCGGCACGTTCACCCCCACCATGCCGACATTGACCCGCGAGGCGAAATCACGCGCCGCATCGCCGTCGCGGGTGAAGATGGCCACGCCGTTGCCGTATGGATTTTTCGACGGCAACTCAAGGGCTTCCTCATAGTTCTTCGCGCGCACCACCGACAGCACCGGCCCGAAGATTTCTTCCCTGTAGATGTCCATATCCGTCGTCACATGGTCGAACAGGCACGGCCCGACAAAGAAGCCATTCTCATAGCCCTGCAGAGAGAAATCCCGCCCATCGACCACCAGCGTGGCGCCCTGCTCCACGCCTTTATCCACCAGCCCGAGCACACGGCTCTTGGCCGCCGCGGTGATCAGCGGTCCCATTTCCGAAGCCCGATCCGTCGCCGGTCCCACCTTGAGCTTTTCGATGCGCGGACGCAAAGCCGCGATAATCTTGTCGGCCGTCGCATCGCCCACCGGCACGGCCACCGAGACCGCCATGCAGCGCTCGCCCGCCGCGCCATAGCCCGAGCCCATCAGCGCATCGGCAGCCTTGTCCATATCGGCATCGGGCATGATGATCATGTGGTTCTTGGCGCCACCAAAGGCCTGAACCCGCTTACCATTTGCCGCTGCCGTGGCGTAGACATAGCGCGCGATCGGGGTCGAGCCGACAAAGCTCACCGCCGAGATCGCCTCGTGCTGCAATATGCCGTCCACCGTCTCCTTGCCGCCCTGCACCACATTGAGCACACCCTTGGGCAGCCCGGCCTCAATGGCCAGTTGCGCCAGACGCACCGGCACGGAGGGGTCGCGTTCCGAGGGCTTGAGGATGAACGCATTGCCTGAAGCGATGGCCGGCGACAGCATCCAGAGCGGGATCATGGCCGGGAAGTTGAACGGGGTTATCCCCGCGCCAATGCCCACGGGCTGGCGCATGGAATACATATCTATCCCCGGCCCGGCGCCCTCGGTGTAAGCTCCCTTCAGCAGATGGGGGCGCCGGCCACGAATTCGGCCACTTCCAACCCGCGCAACACGTCACCCTTGGCATCATCGAAGGTCTTGCCATGCTCGGCACTCAGCAGTTCGGCCAGTTCATCCATGTGCTGGTTGAGCAAAGCCACATAGTTGAAGAACACTCTTGCGCGTCTTTGGGGATTGGTCGCCGCCCATGCTGGCTGCGCCGCGGCCGCCGAAGCGACAGCCGCATCGAGATCGGCCGTGCTCGCCAGTGCCACGCGCGCCTGCACCTCGCCGGTGGCGGGGTTGAACACATCCTGAAACTGCGTGCTGGAACCGGTCGTTTCGACGCCGTCGATAAAATGGCCAATGGTGCGCATGAGGCTCTCCTTGTTGGGATATCCTCATCGCGCTATAAATTGTGATGTTCAACACGATAGATTTCGTATCTGTTGTGCGAAAATTATAGCCGTATAATCCCTCCCAACCTCCCCCTGGAGCCGCGCGGTGGTCGGGCAATATCGTGCCACAAGCTCGATCTGTTCCTCCCCCTATCAGGGGAGGCCAGGAGGGGGTAATCCCCTAAAACCCAAGAGATTCCAATGAACTGGGACGACGTCCGCATTTTCCTCGCCGTAGCCCGCAGCGGCCAGATTCTCGGCGCCGCCCGCAGCCTGAACCTCAACCACGCCACTGTCGCCCGGCGCCTCACCGCACTCGAAACCGCCCTGGGCAGCACGCTGTTCACCCGCCGCACCAATGGCTCCGACCTGTCACCCAGCGGCGAGCGCTTCCTCGTCCATGCCGAGGCCATGGAAAGCGCCATGCTGGCGGCCAGCGAATCCGCCGGCGCCGATAGTCGCATCGACGGCACGGTCCGGGTCGGGGCCCCTGATGGCTTCGGCGTCGCCTTCCTCGCCCCGCGCCTGGGCGAACTCACCGAGCGCCACAAGGGCTTGCGCGTGGAACTGGTCCCCGTCCCCCGCGCCTTCTCGCTCTCCCGCCGCGAGGCCGATATTGCCGTCACCCTCGAGCGCCCACGCGAAGGCCGGCTGGTCGCCCGCAAGCTCACCGACTATCGCCTCGGCCTCTATGCGTCCCAGCCCTATCTCGACCGCAACGGCACCCCCCGCGAGCCTCCCTGATCTCGCCGCCCACCGCCTCGTCGGCTATGTCGAAGACCTGCTCTATGCGGCTTCGCTCGACTACACCGCCGAATTCCTCAAGGGCTGGCATTCCTCGCTGGCCGTGTCGTCAGCCATGGGCCAGACCGAGGCGGTGCGCGCCGGCGCCGGCATCGGCATTCTCCACGCCTTCATGGCCGGCCGCGACACCGGCCTCGTGCCCGTCCTGCCCGCCCACATGCTGACCCGCAGCTACTGGACCGTCATGCATGAAGACCTGCGCAGCATCAGCCGCGTGGCGCTGGTGGCCGATTTCCTGGCCGAGATCGTGGCGCGGGACAAGGCGATATTCTAGGCCCGCAGCGACTCCGTGGCCGGCACGATCCAGTCGCGAAAGGCCTTGATCTTGGGCGAGTTGCGTCGCGCTTCGGGATAGACGAAATAATAGCCGTGGCCGTCCCAGCCCAGAATGTCGAAGGGCTGCACCAGCCGGCCGCTGGCCACTTCGTCGCCATAAAAGGCCGGCGTCACCATGGCCATGCCACGCCCGGCAATGGCCGCCGCGACCTCCAGCGTCTGCGACCCGAGCCGGCTGAAAGGCCGGCTGGGCCGCAGGGGCATGGCGACGCCGGCCAGTTCCAGCCAGGCACAGAGCCAGGGATCGTCAGGCGTGATCTGCGGCACGCGCAGCAGGTCGGCCGGTTCGCGGACCTGGTATTCCTCCACCAGGCGCGGGCTCAGCATCGGCGCGAATTCCGCCTTGAGCAGCAGATGCCCGGCCAGTCCGGGCGATAGCTTGGTGGCCGCCCTGATGCCGGCATCGAATTCCTCGCCGGAAAAATCCACCAGATGCGCCGAACTCTCGACCCGCACCGCGATGTCAGGGTTGGCCAGTTGGAACAGGCCGATATTGGCGGCCAGCCAGTGGCTGGCAAAGGTCGGCACCGAGCTCAGGCTCAGCAGCCCCTCCACCCGCCCGCGTGAGGCGGCGAAGGCGTCGCGCAGGGTCTCGAAGGCCGTGTTCACATCGGGCGCCAGCCGCGCGCCGGTCTCGCTCAGCGCGATCTGCCGCGGCTTGCGCAGGAACAGCGGCGCCCCCACGCGCTCCTCCAATATCTTGATCTGATAACTCACCGCCGCCTGCGTCATGCCCAGCTCATCAGCGGCTTTGGTAAAGCTCAGATGTCGCGCCACAGCCTCGAAGGCGCGAATGGCGGCCAGCGGCGGCAGACTGGACATGGATCAAATCTCCTTATGCCTCATTATCGAGCTTTAGTTGGAATTTTGGCCTGTTGCCAGCCATTTTAGCGGCATGGAACACAAAGCAGAAGGCAGCCCCATAAGGCTGTTTATAGCCATGAACGCCATTGCCAGACCGCTGATTGCCGCCTTCCACCTGCCCCGCTGGAGCATGCCGCGCCTTTTCGGCACCGCCCATCGTCGCCGCCAGACCACGATCGACCTGATCCATGCCTCGCCACATCTGCTGCGCGATATCGGGGTCAGCGAGGGGCATGACGGCAAACGGCAGCGGTAACCCGCACCACGTCATTCCCGCGAAAGCGGGAATCCATCTGCCTCTGTGAAGCATGGATTCCCGCTTTCGCGGGAACGACGCCGTGCTAGGTTTCGGGTCAACCTCACGCTGCAGAATCGGCATGTCCAAGACCACGCCCGCCACGCTCGCCCTCACCAAAGCCGGCATCGCCTTTGCCACCGCCACCTATGACTACGACCCCGATGCCGACCGGGTCGGGTTGCAGGCGGCCGAGGCGATGGGGGTTTCGCCGTCCATCGTGCTCAAGACGCTGATGGCCGAGGTCGATGGCAAGCCGGTCTGCGTCGTCGTGCCCTCCGACGAGGAGGTGAACATGAAAAAGCTCGCCGCGGCCTTCGGCGGCAAGTCGGCCCATATGATGAAACCAGCAGATGCCGAGCGGCTGACCGGCTACAAGGTTGGCGGCATCAGCCCGTTCGGCCAGAAAAAGCCGATACCGACCGCCGTCGAGGAACTGGCGACGCTGGAAGACGAAATCTTCCTCAATGGCGGCCAGCGGGGCCTGCAGATCCGCATGAAGCCGGACGACCTGGTTGCGGCTTTGGGCGGCAAGGCGGCCGACCTCATCCGCTGATCCCCCCTGTTCGGGGATAGCGCCCACCCCCACAGGTCCTAAGGTCCCTCCATCCTTGGAGGGACATTTTCATGAACAAGCTTCTTGCCGCCGGCCTGTCGGCCGCGATGGCCGCAATGCTGGCCGGCTGCAGCGTAACCGGCGGCGACCTGATCCGGCCCGGCGAACCGACAGCTACCCTCATCATCGTCAACGGCAGCTATGGCTATCTCGACGCCATCGTCATTTCCGACTGCAACAACTTCACCTACGGCTTCAACCGCCTGTCCGACAGCGACTCGATCCCGCCCGGCGGTGCCCGCAGCTTCACCCTCTCAGCCGGCTGCTGGGATGTCGGCGGCGGCGAATTCGGCGGTGGCGAGGCTTACGAGCGCATGACCCTGAGCGCCGGCAGCGTGACGCGCTTCACCATCACGGATTGAGACCCGGAAGCATCTCCCCCACCAGCCGTCACGTCAGGGCCTGACCCGAGGGTGACGATCTGTGTTGGGGAAGGTATCAGGAACCGAATCCCAAACAGACAAAAGGCGCCCGATTGGACGCCTTCATCTCAAGTCTTGGATCGGCCTGGACCGGTATTAGCGGGCCAGTGCGCCGCGAGCGATGTTCTTGATGTCGCCCTTGGTGATGCCGAGGTCGTTCAGCTGACGCTGATCGAGGGCGCTGAGTTCGCGCATGGTGCGCTGATACTGAGCAAACTGTGCGATTTTCTGGCGGATGTTCATTTTCGGTTCCCCTTCGTTTTGATGACCAATATCTATAGTCGTCTGGTCGTGATTAGAAGATGGACTCTTTGCACATCCGTTATGCACTACGTGCACGTTAAAGAGGCAAACCGTTTAGGCACGCTTCAGCCAGCAAGACGCCAACATCGGCCACCTCATACCACAACACCCTGATTTCAATAGGAAAAACGGAAAAGGTCGCCACTGCGGCGACCTTAACCGATTTTTGACCATCCGGTCATCGCCATGCGCCAAACGGGTGCCAGTCCTAGCGCCGACCCGGTTCCGCCTCCTCGGCGACGCGCCGGTCCTCGCGCAGTTCGAACCACATGGCGTTGAGAATGGCGAAGGAACAGGCCAGCCCCAGGCCGAGAATCCAAGAAAAATACCACATAGGCGTCTCCTAATAGGCGTTGGGGTTCTTTTCGAGCGACTGGGTGCTCACCGTGCCGCGCATCACGCGGAACACGAAGGCGGTGTAGAGCAGGATGATCGGCAGGAAGAACACGGTCACCAGCAGCATGATGAACAGCGTCAGGTGGCTCGACGAGGCATCCCACAGGGTCAGGCTCGCCTCCGGCACCGTCGAGGATGGCAGCAGGAACGGGAACAGCGACAGGCCCGCCGTGGCGACAATGCCCGTTATGGCCACGCTCGACGCCAGCAAGCTCGCCAGCCGCAACCGCGCCTGCAGCCCGATCACCGCCCCGGCCAACCCGGCAAAACCCAGCACCGGCCCGGCAATCATCCATGGATAGAGCCCGTAATTGGCGAGCCACCCGCCGCGGGTCAGTTCTACGCTCTTGCCCAGCGGATTGATGGCCGCATTGCCGTCGACCGTGCTGGTAATGGCATAGCCGTCGATGCCGAAGGCGATCCACACGCCGGCCAGCGCGAAGAGCAGGATGGTCACGATACCGGCCAGCGAACCATAGGTGCGCGCCCGTTCGGCCAATGGCCCCGTGGTGCGGCCGGCAATGACAGCGGCGCCCTGCGTCCCGATCATGCCCAGGCTCACCAGTCCGCACAGCAGCGCGAAGGGCGTCAGCAGCATGAAGAAGTTGCCGGTATAGAAGGCGCGCATCGTGCCATCGACATGAAAGGGTGCGCCGAGCAGCACATTGCCCACCGCCACCCCGAAGATCAGCGAGGGCACGAAGCCGCCGATGAACAGCACCGTGTCCCAGGTGGCGCGCCAACGGTCATCCTTGATCTTGCTGCGGTATTTGAAGCCGACCGGCCGCAGGATCAGCGCCAGCAGAATCACGATCATGGCGAGGTAGAAGCCGGAAAAACTCACCGCATAAAGCGGCGGGAAGGCTGCGAAGATCACCCCGCCCCCCACGATCAGCCACACCTGGTTGCCCTCCCAGGTGGGTCCGACCACGTTCAGCAGCACACGCCGTTCCGCATCGGTACGGGCGGCGAAGGGCAGCAGCGTCCCCACGCCGAGATCGCGCCCGCCCATGATGGCAAAGCCGATCAGCAACACGCCCAGCAACAACCACCAGATGAGGCGCAGCGTTTCATAGTCCAGCGGAATGGTGCTCATGATCCGAGCTCCTTGTTGGCAGGCGTGGCGGGCAGAGCGGCGACGACGAAGTCCGCGTCATCGCCCTCGTCCTCGGCGAACAGCTTGTCCTGCGGCCCCGCCTTGATGATCTTGACCATCAGCATGATCATGATGACCAGCAGGACCGAGTAAAGCGTCACGAAAAAGCTCAGCGAGATGACCAGGTCCCAGAAGCTAAGGCCCGATGCCGCGTAGAAGGTGGGCAGCACGCCCTCCACCACCCAAGGTTGCCGCCCGAATTCGGCGATGAACCAGCCGCTTTCGATGGCGATCCACGGCAAAGGCAGCAGGAACACGCTGAACCACAGCAGTGGCTTGTTGGTCTCGAGCCATCCGCGCGAGGCGCGATAGAACCACAGCGCGAAGAAGCCGATGAAGAAGAAACCCAGCCCCATCATGATGCGGAAGGTCCAGAACAACGGCCACACGCCGGGCACCGTATCGGCCGCCGCCTGCGCGATCTCGGCGTCGGTCGCATTGCCGACATCCTCGCGATAGCGCTTGAGCAGCAGGCCATAGCCCAGGTCGGCCCAGTGTTCATCGAACGCGGCACGGGCCTCGGCATTGCTGCCATCGGCGCGGATGTCCTGCAGCGCATCATAGGCGACCATGCCCGAGCGAATGCGCGTCTGCGCATGCTCGACCAGTTCATCGATGCCCGGCAGCTCCTCATTGAGCGAGCGGGTGGTGATCAGGCCGCCCACCCAGGGCACCTGGATGGAAAAGCTCGGCGCGCCACCATCGGGTCCGGGAATGGCGAAGATGGTCCACGGCGCCGGGGCCGGCTCGGTGTGATAGCTGGCCTCCATGGCCGCAATCTTCATCTTCTGGTGCTCGGTTGCGATATAACCGCTCTCGTCGCCCAGCACGACCACCGACAAAGCCGAGGCCAGCCCGAAACTGGCGGCGACCACCATGGAGCGCTTGGCCAGTTCCACATGCTTGCCACGCACCAGGAACAGGCAGGAAATGGCGAAGATGAACACCGCGCCGCAGACATAGCCGGCGCTGACCGTATGCACGAACTTGGCCTGGGCCACCGGATTGAACAGCACCGCCACGAAGTCGGTGACTTCCATGCGCATCGTGTCGGGGTTGAATTTCGAGCCGACCGGATTCTGCATCCAGCCATTGGCAATCAGGATCCACAAAGCCGAGAAATTGGCTCCAAGCGCCACCAGCCAGGTCACGGCCAGGTGACCCACCTTGCTCAGCCGGTCCCAGCCAAAGAAGAACAGCCCGATAAAGCTGGCTTCGAGGAAGAAGGCCATCAGCCCCTCGATGGCCAGCGGCGCGCCGAACACGTCGCCCACATAATGGCTGTAATAGCTCCAGTTCATGCCGAACTGGAATTCCATGACCACGCCGGTGGCCACGCCCATGGCGAAGTTGACGCCGAACAAGGTGCCCCAGAACAGGGTCGCCTTGCGCCACACATCGCGACCGGTCATCACATAGACGCTTTCCATGATGGCCATCATCACGGACAGGCCAATGGTCAGCGGCACGAAGATGAAATGATACATGGCGGTGGCCGCGAATTGCCACCGCGAGAGTTCGACAACAGTCATGTCGATCATGGCGGTACTGCCTCTATGCTTGGCAGCGCCCGAGTCGCCGCCGTCACTGCGCACTCTATGCCCCACCAGACTTGCCCATGCCTTGATTCAGATCAAGGGTCTCGGGCGGGCTTGATATAGATTGCCGCAGTAGACCTCATGGTGAGCCCGTCGAACCACGAGGTCGTGCCACTGGATTGCCCATAGTGACCATCGCAGTTCCCACCGCCGCATCGACGCGTGTGACTTCACCCCACCCTCAATCCCTCCCCATCGAGGGGAGGGAGACGCAGGCTGAGCCACCGGTGTTCATCGTCTCCCTCCCCCTTGTGGGGAGGGATCAAGGGTGTGGGTGGTTTGGCCCCGATATCTCGCACATGGCCGCGAGGGAGATGTCGTGACCGAGACCGACCGCCACAACGCCAGGACCCTCTCCAGCCTCCGCCATCACGGCGGCCCCTGGCTCATCCTCGCCATCGCCGCCCCCCTCCTGGCCGGCGCCCTCCTCGTCTGGCAGGCCTGGACACTCGCCGCACTCCTCGGCGGCGCCATCGAAACCGGTATCGCCGTGGATACGCTCACGCCGGGCATCCTGCTCATCCTCGCGCTGCTGCTCGCCCGCGCCGCCCTCGCCGCCATTGGCGACCGGGCCGGCACGGCGGCATCAGAGGCCATCAAGGCCCAGCTCCGCGCCACGCTCTTCTCCCACCTGCTGGCTCGCTCACCCCGCGCTGCCGAACAGCCGCAATCGGGCGCCGCCTCGGCCGCCATTGTC
This sequence comes from Devosia ginsengisoli, assembly GCF_007859655.1. Taxonomy (NCBI): domain Bacteria; kingdom Pseudomonadati; phylum Pseudomonadota; class Alphaproteobacteria; order Hyphomicrobiales; family Devosiaceae; genus Devosia; species Devosia ginsengisoli. Next base: position 319,393 of record NZ_CP042304.1, on the reverse strand, counting down.
GATCAGGTGGAAGCGCTGGACGGCTTTTTCGCGCATTACCTGCCGGCCATGATCCAGGCCGCCATCCTGCCCATTGCCTTCGGCGCCATCATCCTGCCGCTCGACTGGTTGGCCGGCCTGCTGTTTCTCATCACCGCACCATTGATCCCGGTCTTCATGGCTTTGGCCGGCTGGGGCGCGCAGATCGCCACCGACAGGCAGGCTCGCGCCCTCAGCCTGCTCACCGGCCGCTTCGCCGACCGGCTGCGCGGCATCGTTACGCTCAAGCTGTTCGACCGCGCCGAGGCAGAAACGGCAGGCATCGTCGCCGCCAGTGACGAACTGCGCCGCCGCACCCTGCGCGTGCTGCGCATCGCCTTCCTCTCTTCCGCCGTGCTCGAATTCTTCGCCGCGCTCGGCGTCGCCGGCATCGCGCTCTATGTCGGCCTCACCTTCATCGACTACCTGCAGTTGCGCTCCAGCCCGCTGACGCTGCAACTCGGTCTCTTCCTGCTGCTGATGGCGCCCGAGGTCTACAATCCCCTGCGCCTGCTCGCCGCGCATTACCACGACCGCGCCGCCGCCAAATCCGCCATTGGCGAAATCGAGGCCCAGCTCGGCACGCTGCCCGCAGCGCCCGCCCCCCTCGCCGACATAAAGCCCACGCCGAGCACCGGCCCCGCCGGCCTCACCGCCACCGGCCTCACCCTGCGCACGCCCGACGCCGCCCGCGTCATCCTCGCCGATGCCGATCTCACCATCACGCCCGGCGAACACATCGCCCTGCTCGGCCCCAGCGGCATCGGCAAATCCACCCTGCTCGAGGCCGTGGCCCGGCTCAGGCTCCACGAAGGCGGAATCGCACTGGATCACCGCCCCCTTGCCGATTGGCCGGAGGCGGAATTGCGGGCCCGCGTCACCATGCTGGGCCAGAAGCCGCGCATCTTTGCCGGCTCCATCGCCCACAATATCGCCCTGGCCCGCCCCGGCGCCTCGGCCGGCGATGTCAGGCATGCCGCCGAACGCGCCCATATCGCCCCCTTTGCCGATGCCCTGCCCGATGGTCTCGATACGATTCTGGGCGAAGGCGGCCTCGGCCTCTCCGGCGGGCAGGCGCAGCGCATCGCCCTGGCCCGCATCTATCTGCGCGACGCCGGCCTCATCCTGCTCGATGAGCCCACCGCCCATCTCGATGCCGGACTGGAGCAGGCCGTCCTCGACGACCTCAAATCCTATGCTCGCGGCCGCACTCTCATCATCGCCACCCATTCGCTTGATGTCGCTGCCCGGATGGACCGGGCCTGGCGCATTGCCGGCGAGGCGCTGCTGCCGACGCCCCTGCTCGCCCGCAAGGGAAAGGGCGTCGCATGAAAGCGCTTCTCGCCTTCCGCAGCCTGTTCCTGAGCCAGGCCAAAGGCTTCACCCTGGCGCTGCTGCTCTCGCTGGTGACGCTAGCCGCAGGTATCGCCCTGCTCGGCACGTCCGGCTGGTTCATCACCTCGGCCGCCCTCACCACGGCGGGCCTCGCCTTCAACCTGTTCGTGCCTTCGTCGCTGGTGCGCGGCTTTTCCTTCATCCGCATCCTCGCGCGTTATGGCGAACGCCTGAGCGGCCATGACGCGACGCTCCGCCTGCTGTCCGGCCTGCGCGGATGGCTGTTTGCCCGCCTGTTCCCGCGCCTGCCGCTGGCCGATCGCAGCCTGCGCCATGGCGATCTGGTCAGCCGCCTCACCTCGGATGTCGATGCGCTCGATACCGCCTTCCTCGTCGCCATCGGCCCTATAGCAGCCGCCCTCGTCATCGGCGCGGCCTTGACCGCCGTGCTCGCCTGGCTGCTGCCCGGTGCCGCATGGCTCTACGGCTTCTGCTTCGGCGCCGCCGTGCTGGTGGTTCCGTCAGGGCTGACCCTCCTCAGCCGCGCCGCCGGCAATGCCGTGGTCCGCCGCGCCGCCGATGCCCGCGCCGCCGTGCTCGACGGCATCGAGGGCCATGACGATCTCACCGTCTTCGGCGTGCTCGGCACGGCCCAGGCCGGCTTTGCCACGACCAGCCAGCATCTTGCCGCTGCCCGGGGGCGCCTCTCGACCCTGACCGCGCTTGCCGGCTTCGCCGTGCAGGCCCTCGCGGCGCTGGCGCTGGCCGGTTCGCTCTGGCTCGGCCTGACCGCCTTTGCCGCTGGCGCGGTGGAAGGCCCAGTGCTCGCCGGCCTGCTGCTGGCCATGGCAGGCAGTTTCGAGGCCACCAGCACAATCGTCCGCAGCGTCGGCAAGCTCACGACAGCCATGGCCGCCGCCGAACGCCTCACCACCATCGCCGAAGCCCCACCTGCCGTCCTCGACCCAGCCGTACCCGCTCCCGTTCCGGCCGATACCACCATCGTCCTCGCCGACGTCACCTTCGGCTATGGCGGCCCGCCCGTGCTTGATAGTCTCGACCTCACCGTCACCCCCGGCGAGCACATCGCCATTACCGGCCCCAGCGGCAGCGGCAAATCCAGCCTGCTGACCCTGCTGCTGCGCCTCGCCGATCCGCAAGCCGGCCGCATCACCCTGGGCGGCACCGCCCTGCCCGCCCTGCTGCAGGCCGATATCCATGCCCGCGTGGCCCTACTCAGCCAGCACAGCCCGCTGTTCAACGACACGATCCGCGCCAACCTGTGCGTCGCCCGGGATGCCGATGACGATGCCCTATGGGCGGCCCTTGCCGATGCCGGCATTGCCGACTTCGTCCGCGCTTTGCCCGCCGGCCTCGACACGATGGTGGGTGAAGGCGGCCGCACCGTCTCGGTCGGCCAGGCCCGCCGCCTTTGCCTCGCCCGCGTGCTGCTGTCATCAGCCCAAATCCTGCTGCTGGACGAGCCCACCGCAGCGCTGGATCGCCCGGCGGAAGTGGCCTTTTTCGAAACCCTGCATCAGGCCGCGCAGGGCCGGACAGTGATCGTCGTCACCCACGCCACCATTCCTGATGGCACCGTGAACCGCGTGCTGACGCTGCGGAATGGGATGCTGGCTTAGCTCCACAGCAGCGCCACCACACCCACCGCACGTCACCCTCGGGCTTGACCCGAGGGCTCTGCACTTACTGAACGCTCGGCAAGTATAGAGCCCTCGGGTCAAGCCCGAGGGTGACGGCCGGAGTATGGGGGAGCTTGCAGCCCCTACCCGCACCTTACCCGTAACCGCGCCACGTCCGGCACCGAGACATGCCGATAATTCTCGATCTCGATCACCCCATCGGCCTTGAGCTTGCTGATCTGCCGGCTCACCGTCTCGATGGTCAGCCCGAGGAAGTCCCCGATATCGGCGCGACTCAGCGGCAGGTCGAAACTGGTCACCTCTTCCTGCGTTGGGTCGATATGACTCGCGATCAGATAGAGAAAACTCGCCACTTTCTCGGCGGCGGTCTTGCGGCCCAAAGTCACCATCCAGTCGCGCGCCTCATCGAGCTCACGCAGGGTCTGCAGCATGATGCGATGCTCCAGCGCCGGGTTTTCGCGCACCAGCGCCTCCAGCGCCGGCTTGGGCACCATGCACAATTCCACATCCGAAGCCGCCTCCGCCGTGACCCGGCTTTCGCTGGCAAACAGGCGCCCGAGCAGGTCCGGCGCAAATTGCAGCCCCACCACCTGCTGCCGCCCATCCTCCAGCACCTTGGACAGCTTCACCACCCCGCTCAGCACATTGCCGTAGCTGATGATCGGCTCGGCATCGGCCAGCAATTCCTGGCCGGCCGCATGGTGCACGCGCCGCGTATGCCGCGCCAAAGCCAGCAATTGCTCAGATGTCAGCGCACCGCAAATCCCCTGATGGCGGGATTCGCAGCTCTGGCAGAGCACGGGAAGATCGGAATTGTGGATGTCGTTACGGACGGGCTGCATGGCATGTCGTCTCCTGACCGCCCCGATATAGGCCTGCCCCGCCAGGGCTTTAAGCTGCGCCAAGGTCGCAGCGCCAACCTGCCGCATGCGTCAAAATTGCTCGATTTCAGGTCTCTGGCCGCGCCGCATACGCGATCCTCTCCCTCCCCCTTGTGGGGAGGGTGGCCCCGAAGGGGTCGGGTGGGGGCTCCTTCCGCAAACCCTGTGTGCGCGGCTCACCCCCACCCTCGATCCCTCCCCACAAGGGGGAGGGAGACGACTGCGGCATCGAAGCCAAAACAATCACCCAAACGGCCCCTTGACCTTCCCATGATTGGAACCTTTATATAGCTGAGGACGAGGTGAAACATCATGAACGAACACGTCCATACCAAGCCACTTTCCATCGACATTACCGGCATGACCTGCGCCTCCTGCGTGGCGCGGGTCGAGAAGTCATTGCTCAAGGTGCCCGGCGTCACATCGGCGTCAGTCAACCTGGCCACCGAACGCGCCACCGTGCATGGCGGCGATAGCGAAGCCGTGCTCAAGGCGGTCGAAAAGGCCGGCTACAAGGGCAGCGAGACGCCCGAAATGCACCATCACGACCATTCCGGCCACCAGCACCACGACGAGGACGCCGCCGTGCTGCGCCGCGACGTGCTGATCGCAGGCATTCTCACCCTGCCGCTTTTTGTGCTCGAAATGGGCGGCCATCTCTACATGCCCTTCCACATGTGGATCATGTCCGTCGTGTCGATGGATGTGCTGTGGGTGGCCTATTTCATCGCCGCCACCATCGTGCTGTTCGTGCCCGGCTGGCGCTTCTTCAAGATCGGCATTCCGGCCCTGCTGCGCGGTGCGCCGGAGATGAATTCGCTCGTCGCCCTCGGCTCGGGCGCGGCCTATCTCTATTCCGTCGTCGCCACCTTCGCGCCGCAACTGCTGCCCGAGGGCACGCGCTATATCTATTATGAAGCCGCCGCCGTCATCGTCACGCTGATCCTGGTCGGCCGCTGGCTCGAGGCCCTGGCCAAGGGCCGTACTGGCGAGGCCATCCAGCGGCTGGTGCGCGAGCAGGCCAAGACGGCCCGCGTGCAGCGCGACGGCAAGGCGGTGGAACTGCCCATCGAACAGGTCGTGGCCGGCGATATCATCCTGGTCCGCCCCGGCGAGAAGATCGCCGTCGATGGCGAAATCACCGAGGGCGCCAGCCATATCGATGAATCCATGATCTCGGGCGAACCCCTGCCCGTCTCCAAGACTGTCGGAGCCTCCGTCATCGGCGGCACGCTCAACACGTCGGGCAGCTTCAGCTTCCGCGCCACCAAGGTGGGCGGCGACACGATGCTGGCGCAGATCATCCGCATGGTCGAGGAAGCCCAGGGCGGCAAGCTGCCGATCCAGGGCGTGGTCGACAGGATCACACTGTGGTTCGTGCCGGCTGTCATCGCTCTGGCCATTGCCACTTTTGCGGTCTGGGCCATCTGGGGGCCGGAGCCGGCGTCCATATTCGGCATGGTCAATGCCGTGGCCGTGCTGATCATCGCCTGCCCCTGTGCCATGGGCCTGGCCGTACCGACCTCGATCATGGTCGGCACCGGCCGCGCCGCCGAGCTGGGCGTGCTGTTCCGCAAGAGCGAAGCCCTGCAGCAGTTGCGCGACGCCAAGGTCGTGGCCTTCGACAAGACGGGCACGCTGACTGAAGGCAAGCCGGCCCTCACCGACCTCGTGCTGGCCGATGGCTTCGCGCATGACGACGTGCTGGCTCTGGTGGCTGCGGTGGAAGCAAAGTCCGAACACCCGATCGCGTCGGCCATCGTCGCAGCGGCCGAACAAGCCGGCCTCAGCCTCGGCGCGGTTACCGACTTCCAGTCCCATGCCGGCAATGGCGTCTCCGCCAGCGTCGATGGGCGCTCGGTCTCGATCGGCTCGCAGCGCCATCTCGGCCAGCTCGATTTCTCCGGCTTTGCCGCTGATATCGACCGGCTCGCCAATGAGGGCAAGACCCCGGTCTTTGCCGCCATTGACGGCAAGCTGGCCGCCGCGATCGTCGTCGCCGACACGATCAAGCCGTCCAGCAAGGCGGTCATCGATGCCTTGCATGCCATAGGCCTCAAGACGGCAATGATCTCCGGCGACAACCAGCGCACGGCCCAGGCCATTGCCCGCCGGCTCGGCATAGACGAAGTCCGCGCCGAAGTGCTGCCGGCCGACAAGGTGGCCACGCTCAAGGCGCTGCGCCAGTTCGGCCCGGTCGCCTATGTCGGCGACGGCATCAACGACGCCCCGGCCCTCGCCGAAGCCGATATCGGCATTGCCGTCGGCACCGGCACCGATGCGGCCATCGAAAGCGCCGACGTGGTCCTCTTGGGTGGCGACCTCAAGGGCGTGCTCAACGCGCTCACGGTGAGCCGCGCCACGATGAAGAACATCTGGGAAAACCTGTTCTGGGCCTTCGGCTACAATGTGCTGCTGATCCCGGTGGCGGCAGGCGTGCTGTTCCCGGCCTTCGGCATCCTGCTCAACCCGATGATCGGCGCCGGCGCCATGGCGCTCAGCTCGGTCTTCGTGGTGGGCAATGCGCAACGCCTGCGTATGGTGAAAGGAGTGAATGCATGAATATCGGCGAAGCCTCCAGCGCTACCGGGGTCTCGGCCAAGATGATCCGCTACTACGAATCCATCGGCCTGATCCGCGCGCCCCTGCGCACCGGCAGCAACTATCGCGTCTATGGCGAGGATGAGGTCCACGTCCTCCGCTTCGTCAAGCGCGCCCGGACTTTGGGCTTCTCGGTCGAGGAAACCTCCACCCTGCTCGGCCTCTGGCAGGACAAGACCCGCGCAAGCGCCGAGGTCAAGGATGTGGCGACCAGCCACATCACGGCGCTCGAAACCAAGATTGCCGAACTGCAGGGGATGGTCAAAACCCTCAAGCACCTGGCCCATTGCTGCGGCGGCGACAACCGCCCCGACTGCCCCATACTCGACGACCTTGCCGGCGAGCATCCTACAACCAAAGGACACTGAATATGAGCGACAAGACCATTCTCACCGTCAACGACATGACCTGCGGCCACTGCGTCGGCACCGTGCGCAAGGCCCTGCAAGACGCCCTGCCCGGCGCCGATATCTCGGTCGACCTGACCACCCACAAGGTGGAATTCACCGGCGACCGCGCCACCGGCGAAGCCGCCATCCGCGAAGCGGGGTATACGCCGGAAGCAGCGTAGGTCCTTCTCCCCACGTCCACCAGCCCCACCCTCCCCCTTGTGGGGCTTCGAGCCGTCCCGTAGGGCAAATCGCTCCGGTGGAGCGATTTGAGGTGAGAAGGCCATGAGGGCTACGCCCGAATGGCTGGAAGCGAGATAGGACTTAGCGTCAGCTAAGTCCGTTGAATCGAGCAGGGTGGGGGTGTCGAGCTATCCGCGAACGAGATGTGTGCGGATAGCGCGACACCCCCACCCTCGATCCCTCCCCACAAGGGGGAGGGAAGGTCGACTGAAAGCCCTGCTCAATACCCCTTCTTCGCCAACCATTCCTTCATCCAGGCGATCTCTTCTTCCTGCGCAGCAATAACCCCCTCGGCCAGCGCCTTCACTTCCGGATCGGTACCGTGCTCCAGCACCACGCGCGCCATGTCCACGGCGCCCTGGTGGTGCGGGATCATGCCGAGGATGAAATCCACATCCGCGTCGCCGGTATAGGCAATGTCCATGTCGGCATGCATGCGGCTATTGGCTTCCTTATAGGCCGTGGTCGCGGCGCTGTCGGCCGCTGCCGCCATGGCGCCGTGGCCGGAATGGTCCTGCGCCAGGGCAGGCGTCGCCAGGCCGGCAATCACGACCGCGGCAATCATCAGAACTTTCATCACTCGTCTCCTCTGGTTCGATGCCCCTCCCTGCCGGATTGCCCAATGGGAAGGTCAAGCGCATTGACACCAAAGCCCCACAGTTGTTACTTAATATCATGCTTAACCAACAGCCCAATCTTGATCTCATGTTCCAGGCGCTGGCCGATCCGACGCGCCGCGCCATGATCGATCGCCTCAGCCGCGGCCCGGCTTCGGTCAGCGAACTGGCCAAGCCCTTCGCCATGTCGCTGCCCGCAGTGGTGCAGCATTTGCAGGCGCTGGAAAATTCGGGCCTGGTCACCTCGCAGAAGGTCGGCCGCGTCCGCACCGTGCAGATCCAGCCCGATACCCTCAGCCTGGCCGAACAATGGATCAACGACCGCCGCACCGCCTGGTCGCGGCGGCTCGACCGCCTTGGCGACTTCCTCGCCGAAACCGCAGATGAGCCCGAGCCCCGTTCATGACCCAGCGCACCGTCACTCACGCCAGCTTCACCCTGGAGCGCCGCTACAAGGCCACGCCGGCCCGCGTCTACCGGGCATTGTCCGATCCGGCCACCAAGCAGAAATGGTTCACCCCGCCCGAGGCCTGGAACAAGGATGTTCACGCCATGGATTTCCGCATCGGCGGCATCGAGACCAGCGTCGGCGGTCCGGTCGGCGGTGCGGTGCACAGTTTCAAGGCGATCTATCAGGACATCGTGCCCGATGAACGCATCGTCTACACCTATGACATGCACCTGGACGATACGCGCATCTCGGTGTCGCTCGCCACGTTCGAGCTGGTCCCCGATGGCGACCACACGCTGCTCAAGCTGACCGAAATGGGCGCCTATCTCGACGGCTTCGAAGACGGCAACGCCATCCGCAAGGAAGGCACCGCCATCTTGCTCGACAATCTGGGCCGGTTTCTGGACCGCGAAGGCGCGAATTGAGGGGATACCCCCTCCCAATCTCCCCCTGATAGGGGGAGGAACAGATCGAGCTTGTGGCACTATCTAGCCAAACCCACCGGTCGGATTCCTCCCCCTATCAGGGGGAGGCTAGGAGGGGGTATCCCCTTACTTTACAGCCTTCAGCCGCGCCAATATCTCATCAAACTTCACCATGCTCGCATTGGCGCCCCATTCCATCCCGGTCGCCACGATGGCATCACGCGACTCGATAGAGTCCACATTGCTGACCGAGCGGTAATAGGTCTTGCCGTCGCGCTCCTCGAAGCGGTGCTCCTCGTAGAATTGCTGATCTTCCTCGAACTGGCCTTCCACCACGAAAGTGTTGCGGATCAGCGTCTTCGGCTCGACCGCCAGATAGGTGCCGAAAAACACGATTTCCGAGCCGTCGCTCATGGTCGAGATCACCCGCCACTTGCCGCCGGTCCGCACGTCATATTCGACGACCGCATTGTCCTCACGCGGCCCGAACCAATAGGCCACATGCTCCTTTTCGGTCCACACCTTCCAGACCAGCGCCAGCGGCGCGTCGAACGTGCGCGACATGATGATGAGAGGTTCGGTGGCAGGCAGTTCGGTCTTGAACGGGTTGGGGAAAGTCTGGGCGTTCATGGGAAATCTCCTCAGTTCTTGCTGTCGGTTTCAGGGGTTTGCAGTTTCTTGAGATAGGCATCGAGCTGATCGAGGTTCTGTTCCCAGAACTTGCGATAGAACTCGACCAGGCCGGCGACATCGCGCATCGGTGCCGCCTCCAGTTTGCAGGGGCGCCATTGCGCCTGCCTGCCACGGCTGACGAGCCCCGCCCCTTCCAGCACCTTGATATGCTTGGAAACGGCGGCCAGCGTCATGTCGAAGGGTTCGGCCAGTTCGTTGACGCTTGCCTCTCCCAGCGCCAGCCGGGCCAGAATGGCGCGTCGGGTCGGGTCGGCAAGGGCAGCGAGCGTGGTGCTCAGTGGGTCGGTCATTTCATTCAACCGTTTTGTATAATACTAATTGGTTGAATACTGCCGATCACTCCGCTTGTCAACACCCCCTGCCTCAGGGCAAGGAAGCGGATATGAAAACCATCCTCATCGTGGGCATCGGCAGCGGCAATCCCGAGCATCTGACCATGCAGGCCATCAACGCGCTCAACCGCGCCGATGTGCTGTTCATCCCCGACAAGGGCGCTGATAAAGCCGACCTGGCCGCGCTGCGCCGCGATATCGTTGCCCGCTACGTCACCAATCGGGCGAGCCGCATGGTGCCCTACAGCGTGCCCCGCCGCGACGCCGCCAATCCCGATTACGGCGCCGGCGTCGATGCCTGGCACGCCGCGCTCGCCGAGATTTTCCGTAGCCTGCTCGCCGAAGTCCCCGACAATGGCGCCGGCGCTTTCCTGGTCTGGGGCGATCCAGGCCTTTACGATTCCACCATCCGCATCGTCGAGCGCCTGCGCGCCGACCACGCCGTCGAAATCATCCCCGGCATATCGGCCATCCAGGCCCTCACCGCGGCCCACGGCATCGCGCTGAACCGCATTGGCGAACCCGTCCACATCACCACCGGCCGCAAGCTGGGCGCCGTGACCGACGACACAATCGTCATGCTCGACGGCCAGACCGCCTTCCTCAATGCCGATCCCAACCTCGACATCTTCTGGGGCGCCTATCTCGGCACCCCCGACGAAATCACCGTCGCCGGCCGCCTGGGCGATGTGCGCGACAAGATCGTCGCCACCCGCAAAGCCGCACGGGAACAGCACGGCTGGATCATGGACACCTACCTGCTGCGCAAACGAGACTAGGAGTGGAGCCCCCCTCGCCCCTTGCGGGAGAGGGTGCAATTTCTTCGTCCAGAAGAAATTGCGGGTGAGGGGTCCTGCGCCATCCCATGCTTCACGGCTTGTGGAACCAACCCCTCATCCGCCCTTCGGGCACCTTCTCCCGCAAGGGGAGAAGGGTGATTTGTTGGGTGGGCACCATATCGCCCTACACACCGGCCCCACCCTCCCCCTTGAGGGGAGGGAAGCGAGATAGGACTTAGCTTCAGCTAAGTCCGTTGAATCGAGCAGGAAGGGGGTGCCGAACCCTCCACGAACTCAATGCCGGCGCCACCCGCCGACACCCCCTCCCTAGCTCTGCCAAGGCCCTGCGGGCCAGGCGTCGCTACCCTCCCCTCAAGGGGGAGGGTGAGATCTGTGACTCCCCATTTCCCCACTCGTCCCAATCCGCTAGAACCACCCAATGGCCCTCATCCTCCCCATCGCAGCAAGCCGCCGCGGCGCCTGTCCGTCGCTCGACGCGCCGATGCAGACCGGCGATGGCCTGCTCGCCCGCCTGCGCATCAGAGGCGGTCGCCTCACCCCCGCCCAACTCACCCGCATCGCCGCCCTCGCTGCCGAACACGGCAATGGCCTGGTCGAAATCACCGCCCGCGGCAATCTCCAGGTCCGCGGCCTCACCCCCGCCTCCGCCGCCCCCTTTGCCCGCGCCATCGAGGCTGTCGTCACCATCGAACGCGGCCTCGTCGTCGAAACCCCGCCTTTGGCCGGCGACGACCCCACCGAGATCGACGACCCGCGTCCCCTCGCCGCCTCCATCCGCGCTGCGGCCACGCTGCTCTCGGCCCGGCTCGGCCCCAAGGTCACTGTCATCGTCGATGGCAATGGCAAGCTGAACCTCTCCCCGCTCAAGGCCGATATTCGCCTCGCCGCCATCGGCTCGGGCCAATGGGCCTGTTCGGTCGGCGGGCGGAGCGACGTGATCCTGCGCAATGACGCGCTGATGATCACGCTGCGCCACCTGCGCCAGATTGCCGATCTGGGCCTCGCCGCCCGCGCCACCGACCTGCCCGGCGCCGCCGCCAAGCCCCACCGCGCCCAATCCATCTCGCCCATCGGCACCCTCGCTCTCCGCGACCAGACCGCGACCGGCATCGCCCTGCCCTTCGGCAGCAGCGACCATGCTGCGCTCGCCGCCCTGGCCGAAGCCGCCACGCGCCACGGCATCACCGAATTCCGCCTCGCCCCGCATCACGCTTTGCTCGCCATAGGCGCGCCGCCGGCTTTCGTAGCAGAAGCCGCCGCCCTCGGCTTCGTCACTGCCCCCGACGATAACCGCACCCGCATCAGCGCCTGCATCGGCTCGGATGGCTGCGCCTCCGGCCACATTCCCGCCCGCGCCGTGGCCGCGCAATTGGCGCCCCATCTCGCCCCCGATACGACCCTCCACGTCTCCGGCTGCGTCAAGGGCTGCGCCCATCCGCGCCGCGCCGATGTGACGCTGGTGGGCAGTGCGGACGGCTATGGCCTTGTCATCGCGGGCATGGCGGGCGATACGCCACAGGCGCTATTGCATGCGGACCAGCTCGAGTCCGCCCTTGCGCACCGCCAGGGATGACGATGCACCACTATGACTACATCAGGGATGGCGACGCGATTTATCGCCAGTCCTTCGCCATCATCCGCGCCGAGGCCGATCTTTCGGCCTTTTCGGCGGATGAAGCCGAACTCGCCATCCGCATGATCCACGCCGCCGGCTCGGTCGAGGCGGCGCAGCATTTCGAGTTCGGCCCGGGCTTCGTTACCGCCGCCCGCGCCGCCTTGGCCTCCGGCGCGCCCATTTTCTGCGATGCCGAAATGGTCGCCCGCGGCGTCACCGCCGCCCGCCTGCCGGCCCATAACGAAGTCATCTGCACCCTGCGCGATCCGGCCACGCCAACCATCGCTGCCGAGATCGGCAATACCCGCTCCGCCGCCGCGCTCCGTCTCTGGCTGCCACGCCTCGCCGGCTCCGTCGTCGCCATCGGCAATGCGCCCACCGCTTTGTTCTTCCTGCTCGAACTGCTCCGCGACGGCGCCCCAAAACCCGCCGCCATCCTCGGCATGCCGGTCGGTTTTGTCGGCGCCGCCGAATCCAAGGCCGCCCTCGCCGAAGACTCCTACGGCGTCCCCTATGCCATCGTCCGCGGCCGCCTCGGTGGCTCGGCCATGACGGCCGCCGCGCTCAATGCCGTGGCGAGGCCGGGCATATGAGGGGCAAGCTTATTGGCGTCGGCACGGGTCCGGGCGACCCGGACCTGCTCACCCTGAAGGCCGTGCGCGCCATCGAAAGCGCCGACGTGATCGCCTGGTTCGCCAAGCAGGGCAATGCCAGCAATGCCCGCGCCATCGTGGCTGACCGCATCACCACCCAGATCGAGGAGCATCTGGGTTATCCGGTCACCACCGAAATCGATCGCCGCCACGACGCATACAAGGCCGCCACCTCGGCCTTCTACGCGGAAGCCGCCGCCCGCGTCGCCGCCCATCTCGATGCCGGCCGTTCTGTCGCCGTGCTCAGCGAAGGCGACCCGCTCTTCTACGGCAGCTACATGCATCTCCATGTGCGCCTCGCCCACATTTACGACACCGAGGTCATCCCCGGCATTACCGCCATGTCCGGCTGCTGGTCGCAGGCCGGGCTACCGCTGGTGCAGGGCGACGATATCCTCTCCGTCCTTCCCGGCACGCTGGACGAAGTCGATCTCAGCACCCGCCTCAACAATAGTGATGGCGCCGTCATCATGAAGGTTGGCCGCAACCTGCCCAAGATCCGCCGCGCCATCGAAGCCGCCGGCCGGCTCGATACCGCCGTTTATGTCGAGCGCGGCACCATGGCCAATGGCCACGCCATCCGCCTCGCCGACAAGACCGACGATGTCGCCCCCTATTTCGCCATCGTGCTGGTCCCCGGCTGGAGCACGCGCCCATGAGTGGCAAACTGACAGTCGTCGGCACCGGCCCCGGCAACCCCGATCAAACCACGCCCGAAGCCACGGCCGCCATTGCCGCCGCCCATGTCTTCTTCGGCTACGGTCCCTATCTTGACCGCCTCACGCTCCGCCCCGACCAGCGCCGCGTCGCCTCCGATAACAGAGAGGAACTGGCCCGCGCCAAGGATGCTCTCCACACTGCCGCCTCGGGCGAACAGGTCTGCGTCGTCTCGGGCGGCGATCCGGGCGTCTTCGCCATGGCAGCCGCCATTTGCGAAGCCATCGAAGCCGGCCCGCCCGCCTGGCGCGCCGTCGATCTGGCCATCGTCCCCGGCGTCACTGCCATGCTAGCCGTCGCCGCCCGGGCCGGCGCGCCCCTGGGCCACGATTTCTGCGCCATATCGCTATCCGACAATCTCAAGCCGTGGACCGTCATCGAAGCCCGCCTGCGCGCCGTGGCCTCTGCCGGGCTGGTCATTGCGCTCTACAATCCCATTTCCAAGGCCCGCCCCTGGCAGCTCGGCACCGCCTTCGCCATCCTGCGCGAAGTCCTGCCCTGGACCACGCCGGTCATCTTCGGCCGCGCCGCCGGCCGCCCCGACGAAGCCATGACCATTGTGACGCTAGCCGAGGCCGACGCGACCAAGGCCGACATGGCCACCTGCGTCATCATCGGCTCCCCCGAAACCCGCATCATAGAGCGCGAAGGCCTGCCCCCGCTGATCTATTCCCCGCGCGGGGTCAAAGCATGACGGATAATCCTGCTTGCGCGGCCCCACCCCACCCTCAATCCCTCCCCATCAAGGGGAGGGAGGCGCTAGCTCTGAGGTCAGTGTTCATCGTCTCCCTCCCCCTTGTGGGGAGGGATCAAGGGTGGGGGTGCTGCGCCATCCACCACGCTGGGCGTGCCCCATGACCACCCCCTGGCTCTCCATCGTCGGCATAGGCGAAGACGGCCTTTCCGGCCTCGGCACCGCCGCAAAAGCCGCCATTGCCGATGCCGAAGTGGTCTTCGGCGGCACCCGCCATCTCGAGCTGGCCGCGTCAGCCATATCTGGCGAGGCGCATCCCTGGCCCACGCCCTTTTCCATCGACCCCATCATCGCCCTGCGCAACCGCAAGGTCTGCGTCCTCGCCTCGGGCGATCCGTTCCATCACGGCGTCGGCGCCACCCTCGCCCGCCATATCGATGCCAGCCAGATGCAGGTTTTCCCGCATCCCTCATCCTTCAGCCTCGCCGCCGCCCGCCTCGGCTGGCCGCTGCAGGATGTGCTGACCCTCTCCCTCCACGGTCGCCCGCTCGATCTCATCCGCCCCCATCTCCATCCCGGCGCGCGCATCCTCGCCCTCACCTCGGACGAAAACGGCCCCGCCGCGCTGGCGAAACTGCTCACCGAATCCGGCTTCGGCATTTCCATCGTCACCGTGCTGGAAGCCCTGGGCGGCCCCGATGAAACCGTGCGCACCAATGTCGCCATGAATTTCGCCCTCACCGATATCAACCCGCTCAATATCTGCGCCATCAGCGTCGTCGCCCTGCCCGGGGCCCGCATCCTGCCGCTGACACCCGGCCTCGACGATGCCCTCTTCGAGCATGACGGCCAGATCACCAAACGCGAAATCCGCGCCCTCACCCTTTCTGCCCTCGCCCCAAGGCGCGGCGAACTCCTCTGGGATATCGGCGCCGGCTCAGGCTCCGTAGCCATCGAATGGATGCTGGCCGATCCGAGCCTATCCGCCATCGCGGTGGAAGCCGATCCGGTGCGTGCGACAAGAATATCGCGCAATGCCAATGGGCTGGGCGTCCCCTCTCTCAAATTGATTCAAGGCCATGCCCCCGAAGCTCTTGCAGGACTTGAAGAACCTCATGCAGTTTTTATAGGCGGTGGCGGCTCCGATCCCGGCGTGCTCGACACCGCCATCACAGCCCTCCGCCCCGGCGGGCGCCTCGTCGCCAATGCCGTGACGCTGGAAATGGAGGCCCTGCTCCTCGCCCGGCACGCCGAACTGGGCGGCACTCTCACCCGGTTCTCAATTGAACGCGCCGAAGCCATCGGCAGCATGACCGGCTGGAAACCGGCACGGCCGATCGTGCAATGGGTGTGGGCGAAGCCATGACCATCGCAAGAAACCCCTCATCCGCCCTTCGGGCACCTTCTCCCGCAAGGGGAGAAGGGGGGGCACCGCAGCCAGCCAAACGAGTGGAGCCACCCCTCGCCCCTTGCGGGAGAGGGTGATTTTTGCGGCGTTCAGCCGGAAAAATCGGGTGAGGGGTTGCCTCCGCTTGCGCCGAGGCCCACCCCATGACCATCCACTTCATCGGCGCCGGCCCCGGCGCGGCCGATCTCATCACCGTGCGCGGCATGAATCTCCTGCGCACCTGCCCGGTCTGCCTCTATGCCGGCTCCATCGTGCCGCCAGACATGCTGGCCTGGTGCGGACCCGATACCCGCCTCGTCGACACCGCGCCCCTGTCCCTCGACGAGATCGAGGCCGAATATATCCGCGCCCACGCAGCCGGGCAGGATGTTGCCCGCCTCCATTCCGGCGATCTCTCCGTCTGGAGCGCCGTGGCCGAACAGATGCGCCGGCTCGACCGCCTCGGCATTGCCTATACGCTCACCCCCGGCGTTCCCGCCTTCGCCGCCGCCGCCGCCGCGCTCGGCCGCGAACTCACCATCCCCGCCGCCGCGCAGAGCCTGGTCCTCACCCGCGTTTCCGGCCGCGCCTCGCCCATGCCATCAGGAGAAACCCTGGCCGCCTTCGGCGCGACCGGCGCAACCCTGGCGATTCACCTCGCCATCCACGCCCTCGACCGCGTCGTGGCCGAGCTCACCCCGCTCTATGGCGCTGATTGCCCCGTCGCCGTGGTCTTCCACGCCTCCTGGCCCGACGAAAAGATCATAAGCGGCACGCTTGCCGATATCGAAGCGCGCTTTGCCGCCGATCCGGTGGAGCGCACCGCCATCATCTTCGTCGGCCGCGGCCTGGACGAAGCCGATTTCCGCGAAAGTTCGCTCTACGACCCGGACTATCAGCGGCGGTTCAAGGACCGGAAATAGGCGCTCCACTGCTCGCCCGCACCACCAGGTCCGGCTCGATCAACGTCATCTCCGGCTCCGGCAAGGCCTCTGCCTGGATCAGCCCGAGCAGCCGCTCCACCGCCAGTTCGGTCACCTGCCCCACGGCATAGTCCACGCTGCTGATCGGCGTCGCGGCATATTGAGCGAATTCGATATTGTCGAAGCCGACAATCGCCATGTCGTCGGGCACGCGACGCCCGTTTTCCTGCGTCCAGCGCAGCGCGCCCAGCGCCAGCAGGTCGGTCGCCGCCAGCACAGCCGTCATGCCGCCACCCCGCGCCGCCAGTTCCGCCATGGCCGCATAACCGCCCGCCACCGAATGGGTCTGCGGCACCACCAGCAGCCCCTCGTCCACCGCAATGCCCGCCTCGTCCAGTGCCTGCCGATAGCCATCGAGCTTTTCGAAATTGCCCCGCTCGCCGCCGCCATCGATCAGCCCGATCTGCCTGTGTCCCTGCTCCAGCAGGTGGCGCATCGCCTTGTGGCTGCCCCGCCGCGTGTCCATGGCCACCACATCAACGCCCGCATCCATGTCGCCCACCAGCAGCACCAGCGGTTGCCCCGCCTGGCGCAGGCGGCGGATATGATCGAGGTCGCGATGGGCGCGCGGATAGATCAGCATGCCGTCCACCTGTCGCGAACGGAACATCTCGATCACCTTCTTTTCCTCGTGGTGATCGCCATTGGAGGTGGCGAACAGGGTCGAATAGCCCCGCTCAGCCAGCCGCAATTCGATTTCCTGCGCCACCAGCGTCAGGATGGGATTGGTGATCGAGGTCAGCACCAGCCCGATGGTCCGCGTCTCGCGGCTCACCAGCGATTTGGCGATGTGGTTGGGCAGGTAGTTCAGCGCCTCGGCCGCCTGGCGGATCGTCGCCCGCGTCTCCTGGGGAATGCGCGGACTGTCGCGCAAAGCCAGCGACACGGTATTCACCGAAAATCCGGTCTGGTCGGCGATATCCTTCAGGCGAACGATCGGTCTGCCCATGCTCGTCCCTTGTATGAGCGCGAACAGCCTCCCTAGCATTTCGGTTTGCCATTACCAAGCCGAAGCCCGGGCGCGCCCTAATGCGCCGCCGGCCCGATCAGCCGCGAGCGGATGGCATTGGACACATTGTCGAACAGGAACACCACGCCCAGGATCAGCAGTACCATATAGGCCACCTTGTCCCAGTCCGAATTGGTGCCCATGGCCTCGAGCAGCTTGAGCCCGATACCCCCCGCCCCCACCGCGCCGATAATGGTGGCCGAGCGCGTATTGCTCTCCCAGAAATACAGCGACTGGGAAATGAACACCGGCAGCACCTGCGGCACCACGCCGAAGCGGTTGACCGAGGCCGGGCTGGCCCCGACCGATTTCACGCCCTCGCGCTGCTTGTCGTCGACATTTTCCAGCGCCTCGGCATAGACCTTGCCCAGCGCCCCGGTATCGGTGAAGAAAATCGCCGCGATGCCGGGGATGGGTCCCGGTCCGAAGCCCCGGGTGAAGAACAGGGCCCAGATCAGCATGTCGATGGAGCGCAGGAAATCGAAGCCGCGCTTCATCAGCCAGTTGGCCGCCCGGTTCGGCGTAATGGTCCGCGCCGCCACGAAGGCCAGCGGGAAAGCCACTAGCGTCGCAAACAGCGTGCCGACAAAGGCCATGACCAGCGTCTGCATCAGTTTGGCAAGAATATCGGCATGCTGCCAGGCCCGGTTGCCCAGCCATTCGCTCAGCACCTGCTGACCGTGGCCGGTGAACACCAGCCCCACCGTATCGAACAGGTCATTGCCCCACAGCGGCGAGCGCGGATCGTAGAGGAAATTGGCCCAGCCCAGGAACCGGCGCTGCACCGCCACCTGGTTGTCGCGGATTTCCGCCTGCCCGGCAAAGCCGTAATGCACCAGCACCTTCTTGCCATCCTGCTCGATGGCAGCAGGCGCATCCGCCGGCGCAATGGCACCATCAGCGGTAATGGTCACCGGCCACGCCACGCCATCGACATAGACGTCCACCTGGCTGGTGGAAATCTCCAGCCGGTCATCCGCACCGCCGAACGTGGCGGTCATGCTGCCGTCGTCATGCGGGGTCAGCCAGTCGATCTCGGCGCCCTCGGCATATTGCCCGCGGCTCGACCATTGCGGCACCACCGCGCCATCCTCGAAGCGCAGGCGCGGTTGCGCCCGCCAGCTATACCAGTCCTGGATATAGATACCCGCCCGGTCCCATTTGCCGTTCTGCAGCGCCGGCCCGACGCTGAAGAAGAACCAGCAGAACACCAGATAGAGCAGCGTCAGCCCGATGCCGACCAACAGCCCCCAGCGGCGCATGAAACTCTGGCGGAAGACTTCAGGATATTTCTTTTCGAGCCGGCTGCGCTCGGCGATGCTGATCGTGCTCATCATGCCGCTCCCCGGCCCATAGCGAAGGATTGGTTGCCGACCAGCCGGCGCCGCAGCCAGCCCGAAAACTGGTCGATGCAGACAATCGTCACCAGCAACAGGATCACGATGGCATAGGTCTTGGCCGCATGGTCGCGGCCAATCGACAGGCGAAACACCTCGCCGATGCCGCCGCCGCCCACCGCGCCGATAATGGTCGAGGCGCGCACATTGATTTCGGTACGCAGCAAGGTGTAGCTGACGAAATTGGGCAAAACCTGCGGCAGGATGGCGAAGCGCACCCGCTCCAGCCAGGTCGCCCCCACCGAGCGCAGCCCTTCCTCGGGCTTCATGTCGGCATTTTCGACCACTTCGAAGAACAGCTTGCCCAGCGCACCGATCGTATGCAGCGACACCGCCGCGATGGCCGCGATCGGCCCGATGGACAGCACCGCCGTCAGCAGCCCCGCAATGACGATTTCGGGAAAGGCGCGCAAAACTTCCATGATGCGCCGCACCACCCAACGCACCGCGCCCGCGCCGACCAGGTTGGTGGCTGCGAAGAAGCACAGGCAGAAGGCAATCGAGCCGCCGATAATGGTCGAGACAATGGCGATATTGACCGTGATGATCAGCTGGTAGACGAAGTTGGGAATGTAGAGGCTCTCGGTCAGGTAGTGCCGGTCCGAGGTATAGTCGAATTTCAGCGAGCCATCGTAATAGGGCGACTCGATATCGAACATGGCCCGGAAGATTTCGAGCGGGTCGTTCGGCACGAAATTCTTCAGGAAATCAAACAGATACGGCAGCCGGTCGAAGAACTTTCCCGAGTTCGCCGCATTGGCATAGTTCATCGCCGCCAACAGCGCGACCACCACCAGCGCCACCCCGATCACCGAATAGACCCGCCGGGTGAGAACCTGGCCGCGATAATGCCGCAGCAGGGTTTCGTTGGCGGGGGAAAGCGGGACATCGGTCATGGGCAACTGCTTCCGCTGAAGGTTCAGTCGTCTCCCTCCCCCTTGTGGGGAGGGATCAAGGGTGGGGGTTCTTTCCCCACGTTCGGAGCGTGTGACTCCCCCACCCTCATTCCCTCCCCACAAGGGGGAGGGAAGCTCGTTCGGCGAATGTGGGGAGAGAGCGGGTTAGCCCCCGATCACCGACTTACGGGCGTCGATGATGGTCTGGTAGAACTGCTGGTCGGCCGGGGCGAAATCGACATAGCCGCCGCCGGTGAAGCTGTCGAAGCAGTCGAAATCGGCTGCCGGCAGGCCCACGAAATAGGCCTTCACCTTTTCCTTCATCTCGTCGGAAAGGTTGTTCGACACCATCAGCGGGCCGTTCGGGATGATCGGCGACTGCCAGACTTCCACCAGGTCGTCCATGTCGAGCAGGCCTTTGTCGACCATGATGCGCAGGTTGCCGGTGGTGTAACCTTCGCTCCAGGCGCCCTGGCCCGAACCGAAAGTGGTGCCCACGTCCCAGGTGCCGTCGAGCACGCCGAGAACCAGGTTTTCATGGCCGCCGCCAAAGCCGGTTTCGCTGTAGAATTCAGCGATCGGCATGCCGAGATCGGCCGGCAGCGACACGTTCGGCACCAGGTAGCCCGAGGTCGAATCCGGGTCGGCAAAGCCGAGCTTCTTGCCCTTGGTCGAGGCCAGGTCGGTGATGCCGCTATCGGCACGGGCGACCATGATCGACACATAACCGGTCGAGCCGTCCTGCTGCTTGGTGGTCAGGATCGGGTCAACCGCTTCGGGGTCGCTCAGGTAGATCGAGGCATAGGACGAGGCGCCCATGATGGCGATGTCGATCGTGCCGCCGAGCAGGCCCTGGATGACGCCGTTATAGTCCGGCGAGGGGAAGAACTGCACTTCGGCAACGCCGGTGGCGGCCTTGAGGCTGTCGACGACGCATTCGGAACGGCGGAGCTGGTCGCTCTCGTTCTCGCCGCCATCGAGGCCGATGCGCAGGACATTGACGTCCTGGGCGAAGGCAACGGTGGACATGGTCAGGGCCACGGAGGCCAGCAGGATCGTGCGGATCGCGGTCATGGATATCTTCCTTTGGTGACGCGGGTTTGTCGGCAGGCCCGAAATTCGGGCCGCGGAACTTCGGTAAAATCAGGGAGCCTGCTGCGCGTTGGTCGGCGTGCGCGGCAGGCGAAGGGGCGCGACAGGCGCAATCGACGTCGAGGTCATCGCCTCCGAAAAGGCTTCCTTGAGCCCGTCGGCGCCATAGATGGTGCGGGCCACATCGGTGGTCAGCTCGTCCGGCGTGCCGTCGAACACCACCTTGCCCGCGGCCATGCCGATAATGCGCTCGCAATAGGCGCGCGCCGTATCGAGCGTATGCAGGTTGGTGATGACGGTGATGCCCTCGGCATTGATGTCGCGCAGGCTGTCCATGACGATCTGCGCATTGCGCGGATCGAGCGAGGCAATCGGCTCGTCCGCCAGGATCATTTTCGGCCCCTGCATCAGCGCCCGGGCAATCGCCACGCGCTGCTGCTGGCCACCAGACAGCGTCTGCGCCCATTGCATCGCCGTCGCCGCGATATCGAGCCGCTCCAGCGCCTTGAGCGCCTCGAGCTGTTCGCCCGGCGAAAACACCTGCAGCAGGTTCAGCACCGGATTGCGGCCATTGAGCCGCCCCAGCATGACATTGGTGATCACGTCGAGCCGCGGCACCAGGTTGAATTGCTGGAAAATCATGGCGCAGTCGCGCTGCCAGTTCCGCAACGCCTGCCCGCGCAGCTCCGAGACGCGCAGGTCGCCATAGTCGATGGAGCCCGACGACACGTCGGCCAGGCGGTTGATCATGCGCAGCAAAGTCGATTTGCCCGCGCCCGAGCGGCCGATCACGCCGACCATCTGCCCTTGCGGGATTTCGAGGTTCACGCCGCTGACGGCGACCTTGTCACCGAACCGACGCGATACGTTGGAAATCTTCAGCATCAGGGTCGCCCCGCCGTTGAACTGCGGCAGACCTAGGGCGGAGACGTGAAGCTGGGATAACGGTTGAATGACGGTTGCGTGACTATGCACAAGGCCGCTGTGGCGGGGTGTCGCGGGGGCACTTCTCCCCTTCTCCCCTTGAGGGAGAAGGTGCCCGAAGGGCGGATGAGGGTCCTGCGCTATCCAAGAACATTGAAGCATGGGATGGCGCAGAACCCCTCACCCGGTTCTTCCGCTGAACGCGGAAGAACATCCCTCTCCCTCAAGGGGAGAGGGTAGAGACGCTGCCCCTACCCCTCATACTTCTCCAGAAACCCCTCCACCCCGAGCTTGCGAAAATCCGGTAGCGCCGCATGCAGCTTCTCGTGGCTCCAGTCCCACCACTTCATCGCATCCAGCCGCCCCGCCACATCATCGCTGAACCGCTGCCGGATCACCCGCGCCGGCACACCCACGGCAATGGCGAAATCCGCCACATCCTTCGTCACCACAGCGTTCGACCCGATGATCGCCCCATTGCCGATCCGCACGCCCGGCATCACCACCGCGCCATGCCCGATCCAGGTATCGTGCCCGATGGTGATCCCCTGCCCCGCCCGCCAGTCGAAGAAATCCTGATCGTCCGCCTCGCCCTCGAAATACCAGCTCGAGCGATAGGTGAAATGGTGCAACGAGGCCCGCTCCATCGGGTGCATCGAGGCATAAATCCGCACATGGCTGGCGATATTGGCAAACTTGCCGATCTCGGCATAGGCGATCTGCGTATTCTCGACGCAATAGGAATAGTCCCCGAGCGTCGAGCGCGACACATGGCTGCCCGCCCCAACCTCGGTATAGCGCCCCAGCGTCGAGCCGCTGACCTGCGCCGTAGGATGGATAGAGGGCGTCTCGCTCAACCAGGTCATGCCGCCACCTTTGGCGCAAACGCCGTCACATCGACCACGCGGTCGGCCACCTGCACCCGCACATCCTCGTCATGGAAAATGCCCAGCAAGGCCACGCCGGCGGCCTTCTTCTCGGCGATCATCGCCACCACCACGGCCCGATTGGTCGCATCGAGCGACGCCGTCGGCTCGTCCAGCAGCAGCACGGGATGATCGGTGATGAAACCGCGCGCGATATTCACCCGCTGCTGCTCGCCGCCCGAAAACGTCGCCGGCGGCAAGCTCCACAGCCGCTCCGGTAGGTTGAGCCGCGCCAGCAACGCCCTGGCCCGCGCCTGCGCCTCCTCTCGCTCCACGCCGCGGATCACCAGCGGCTCCGCCACCACATCCAGCGCCGAGACGCGCGGCACCGTGCGCAGGAACTGGCTGACATAGCCGATACTATCCCGCCGCAGCGTCAGCACCGTCCGCGGATCGGCCGTCGCCAGGTTCACCGCCTCGCCATGATGCCGGATGACAATCGCCCCGGCATCGACGCCGTAATTGCCATAGACCATCTTGAGGATCGAAGACTTCCCCGCCCCCGACGGCCCGCCCAGCACCACGCATTCGCCCGGCTGGACTTCGAAATTCACATTCTCCACCACCGGCAGAACCACCCCATCGCGCAGATGCATGGTGAAGGTCTTGGCGAGGCTGCGGACGGACAGGGCGGTCATTGGATGGCTCCATGTATGCGGAAGTAACCCCCACCCTTGATCCCTCCCCACAAGGGGGAGGGAGACGATGGAGCTACGTTAAGTGGCACAATCTCGTCATCGCACCGGCGGGGCTTCCCTCCCCCTTGTGGGGAGGGAATGAGGGTGGGGGTATGATTGGCCATCATCCTCACACCTGCAAAATCGAGCTGACCAGCAACTGCGTATAAGGCTCGCGCGGATCATCCAGCACCCGATCCGTCAGTCCCGCCTCGATCACATGCCCATCCTTCATCACCATCATGCGATGGCTCAGCAGCCGCGCCACGGCGAGATCATGGGTCACGACGACAGCCGCCAGCCCCAATTCCCCCACCAGCCCGCGCAACAGGTCGAGCAGCCGCGCCTGCACAGACACGTCGAGCCCACCCGTCGGCTCGTCCATGAACACCAGCCGCGGCCCAGTCACCAAATTCCGCGCAATCTGCAGCCGCTGCCGCATGCCGCCGGAAAAGCTGCGCGGCTGGTCATCGATCCGGTCCGCCGCAATCTCCACCCGCCCGAGCCAATCAAGCGCCGTCTCGCGAATATGCCCATAATGCCGGTCGCCCACCGCCATCAGCCGCTCGCCGACATTGGCGCCCGCCGACACCGTCATGCGCAGCCCGTCCGCCGGGTTCTGATGCACGAAGCCCCAGTCCGTCCGCACCAGGAACCGCCGCTCGGCCTCGCTCAATTCATAGATATTGCGCCATTCCCCGTCGCGCATGCGATAGAGCGTGCGGCCCGCGCTCGGCTCCAGCGTGGCCGACAGCGAATTGAGCAAAGTCGTCTTGCCCGATCCCGATTCCCCCACAATGGCCAGCACTTCGCCCGGCCACAACTCGAAACTCACATCGGCGCAGCCCAGGCGGGAGCCGTAAAACTTGGTCAGGTTCTCGACGCGGAGAAGGGGTTGGTCAGTCATTGGGGTTCTCCGAAATTTCCAAACCCCTCATGGCAATACTCCTGCGTCCTCAAAGCCCTCATGGTGAGCTTGTCGAACCACGAGGGCGGGCACGCCAATCCTGCCACGACCTCGTCCTTCGACAAGCTCAGGATGAGGTCTACTGGGAAAGTCTCTTTGCTCATTCCGCCGCCTCCACACCCAGCGCCCCGACATGCCCTGCCGCGCGCCGTTCCTCGCAATTATCGGTGTCCGAGCAGACATACATATGCCCGCCCCGGTCATCGAGGATCACCTCGTCCAGATAGACCTGTTCCGCGCCACACAGCGCGCAGGGTTCCTCGAAATGCTGGATGGCAAAGGGATGATCCTCGAAATCGAGGCTCACCACCTCGGTATGCGGCGGCACCGCATAAATCCGGTGCTCGCGCCCGGCTCCGAACAGTTGCAGCGCTTCGCTCATATGCATCTTGGGATTGTCGAATTTCGGCGTCGGCGACGGGTCCATCACGTAGCGCCCCTCGACCTTGACCGGATAGGCGTAGGTCGTGGCGATCCGCCCATGCCGGGCGATATCCTCGTAGAGCTTCACATGCATCAGCCCGTATTCTTCCAGCGCATGCATCTTGCGCGTCTCGGTCTCGCGCGGTTCCAGGAACCGCAAGGGCTCGGGGATCGGCACCTGATAGACCAGGATCTGCCCCTGCCCCAGCGTCCGCTCGGGAATACGATGCCGCGTCTGGATGATGGTCGCCTCGCCTGTATGCGTCGTCGTCGCCACCTGCGCCACCTTGGCAAAGAAGGCGCGGATCGAGACCGCATTGGTCGTATCGTCCGCCCCCTGATCGATGACCTTGAGCACGTCATCCGGCCCGATAATCGACGCCGTCACCTGCACCCCGCCCGTGCCCCAGCCATAGGGCATGGGCATTTCGCGGCTGGAGAACGGCACCTGATAGCCGGGAATGGCGATGGCCTTAAGAATGGCCCGCCGGATCATCCTTTTGGTCTGCTCGTCGAGATAGGCAAAGTTGTATTGGGCGACGGCGTTCATTCCGCGGCCTCCTTCAGTTCGGCCGCTTCATGCTCGGCCCGCATGCGCCGGATCAGGTCCAGCTCGGCCTGGAAATCCACGTAATGCGGCAGTTTCAGATGCTCGACGAAGCCCGTCGCCTGCACATTGTCCGAGTGGGAAATCACGAATTCCTCGTCCTGCGCCGGCGCCACCACGTCCTCGCCGAACTCCTTCGCGCGCAAGGCACGATCCACCAGCGACATGGCCATGGCCTTGCGCTCGGCCTGCCCGAACACCAGCCCATAGCCGCGGGTGAATTGCGGCGGCACTTTCGCCGAGCCCTTGAACTGGTTGACCATCTGGCACTCGGTCACCCTTATGCGTCCCAGATTCACGGCAAAGCCCAATTCGGGCACGTCGAATTCCACATCGACCTCGCCGATGCGGATTTCGCCGACGAAAGGATGGGTGCGGCCATAGCCGCGCTGCGTCGAATAGCCGAGCGCCAGCAGAAAACCCTCGTCGCCCCGCGCCAGGGCCTGCAGCCGCAGATCGCGGTCGAGCGGAAAATCCAGCGGCTCGCGCGTCAGGTCGCCGACATCGCCTTCGGGGTCGGTCTCGCCATCGGGCTCCATCAGCCCCTGCCGCCCCAGTAGGTCGGTCACCCGCGGCGCCTGCGCCGCCTCGGCCTCGCGCGTCACCGGGGCCGGCACGTCGCCGGTAACAATCGCCGGGTCCAGCAGGCGGTGGGTATAGTCAAACGTCGGCCCCAGCATCTGCCCGCCGGGCAGGTCCTTGAAGGTTGCCGAAATGCGTCTTTCGATCAACATCGCCCCGGTAGCGACCGGCTGCGAATAGCCAAACCGCGGCAACGTCGTACGATAGGCCCTCACCAGGAATATCGCCTCGATCAGGTCGCCCCGCGCCTGCACCAGCGCCAGAGCCGCCAGTTCCCGGTCATAGAGCGAGCCCTCGCCCATGGCCCTATCCACCGCGAGCCCCAACTGCTCCATGATCTGGTCCAGCCGCAGGGCCGGCACCGCGCGGTCGCCGCGCCGGCGATCGGCCAGCAAGGCATGGGCATTGGCAATGGCGGCTTCCCCGCCCTTGACGGCTACATACATTTCAATGTCCTTCCGCAATCCGCGTCGAGCGCGGCAGGCCCATCACCGCGCCATCGCCCACCAGCAGCAGGTCCACGCCGCGCGGGAACAGCTCGCGATTGGCCGCCCATTGCGCGACGAAATCCGTGGGCAGCCCAACGGGACTAATCTTGCGCTGGTCCTTGATCCCCGGCCCGCGAATAACCATCTCGTCGCCACCCGCAAAAGCAGTCACGCCGAGCACGATGGTGGTCGACCGGTCGGGGTATTCCTGCGTGCCGAGATTGAACGCATCGAGGCTGGGCAATTCGCGCGCCGCCCCGGCAAAAGCGAATACCGCATGCCCGGTTTCGTTCACGATCGGCGCGCCGGTATGAAACGCCACAAAGCCTTCCACGCCGGCCGTCTGCCGCAAGGTTTCGCTCACCCAGATTGACGTGTCCTGGTCGCTCAACGTTAACAGTGTGCTAACCAATTCGCCGCTGAGGGGACCGTGTGCGGGCGCCGGATCCGCGAATTTTTGCACCGTTCCGGGATTGGCCAAAGCGTCCATAATGGCCCGAAAACTGCTCTGCGCCTGCCGCACCGGCTCGGAAAATCCGCCGTCGAGACCGATATCCATTTCAGTTATCCCCGCGCACCATGGTGAAAAAGTCGACCCGCGTCGCCGCGGCCTCGTCGCGACGTTTGCCGTCGGCTTCCGCCGCAAGTACCCGCAGCGGCTCGATAATTTCCGCTTCCACCGCCCCAGCATCGCGCTGCCACAGCGCGTCGATCACGGCGATAGCCTCGGCCTTGGCGAGGTCGCGGCCCAGGCAATACCCGTGCCCCACTTCCCCGCTTACAATGCGCACGCTGGCGCGGCTCACGCTGGCCTCGCCCAGGTTGAACGGCGCTCCCCCGCCCCCGGCGCGGCCGCGCACCATGACCAGCCCGACTTCGGGTCCGCGCACGAACTTATGCACGGGCTTGTCGGGCCAGCTTTCCCACAGCGCGGCCAAAGCCCGCGCCGGGGCGG
This sequence comes from Devosia ginsengisoli, assembly GCF_007859655.1. NCBI lineage: Bacteria > Pseudomonadati > Pseudomonadota > Alphaproteobacteria > Hyphomicrobiales > Devosiaceae > Devosia > Devosia ginsengisoli. Next base: position 291,955 of record NZ_CP042304.1, on the reverse strand, counting down.
CGGCCAGTACATCCAGCGCCGCCTTGCGCGCGCTATTATCGATGGAGGGTTGCGTCTGCATGCTTGCCTCGATTTGTCTAATACACTAGACAACTAATGTCCTGAATCCGGTCCTACGCTTCTCGTGTGAAAATGCAATGACAGTTTCCAAAGACGTTTCCGGTGGGGTGGCTCTGTGGCGGCGCATTGCCGATGCCATCCGCCTCGACATTGTCGGTGGCAAGCTCGCCAGCGGCGATCGCCTGCCCACCGAAGCCCTTCTGGCCGAACGCTTTTCCGCCAATCGGCATACGGTGCGCCGTGCCCTCGCCGTGCTCGCCGAGGAGGGCGTGGTGGGCGCCGAACAGGGCCGCGGCACCTTCGTCCGCAGCGCCCGCCGCCTCTCCTACCCCATCGGCCGGCGCACGCGATTTCGCGAAGGTCTCAGGGGCCAGGCCGCCAGCCTCGTCTCGCAAAGCCTCAGCCACCGCATCGAGAATGCCACAGCCGCCGTAGCCGCCGCTCTGGGCCTCAAGCCGGGCGCCAAGGTGGTGCGCACGGAAGGCCTGTCCATCGCCGATGGACGGCCGATCTCGCGCTCCACCACCTGGCTGCCCTATCGGCTATTCCCCGATTTCGCCGAGCGCATCGCCCAGTTGCAATCGACCACAGCGGTCTTTGCCAGCTACGGCATAGACGATTATGCCCGCGCTTCGACCCGCATCTCCGCCCGCCATGCCGATGTCGAAGAGACCAAGCTGCTGGGCCTGGCACCGGGCGCCATCCTGCTGGTGTCCGAGGCGGTCGACGTGGATTCGGCAGCAATTCCAATATCCTACGCGCTAAGCCGGTTTCCGGCAGAGCGGATGGAATTGGTGGTTTGATGGTATTGGCGCTGATCTCTCCCACCCACTGGCGCCTCCCCCGGACTTGATCCGGGGGTCTTCCGCCGCTTGTGCCGTGGTGAGAATGACCCGCGGATCAAGTCCGCGGGAGGCGCCGGTAGGTAGGCAACGATAGTGCCACAGCAGCCTTCAAGCCCGCACAACCCCAGCCACATCCTGCAACAGCCGGGTAAACTGCATCCCCGCCACCTCAAGCGCCCCGGAATTATCGATCCGCACCGTGCTCGCCGGCAGGCCATCGCCCGCATTGCGATCCAGCCGCTGCCTTATGGATTCCGCGGTCTCCCGCCCCCGGCTCGCCAGCCGTTCCGCAAGCACCGCCCGGTCGGCCGTCACCGCCACCACCAGCGCATCGGGATAACGCGCCACCAATGCTGGAATCATCCCGCGCGACAGGTTGGCCACCACCACGCGCCCGGCAGCCAGATCGTCTTCCAGCGCCACCGGCAGCCCGTAGCACAGGCCATGCGCGCCCCAGCTCAGGGCAAATTCTCCGGCCGCCTCAGCCGCGGCAAAGGCGGTTTCATCCATGCTGTCATGGTCTTCGCTGCCGCCATCGGCGGGGCGCGTCACCACGCGGCGCACGAAGCGCACGCGGCCACCGGCTTCCAGCCGTTCGCGGGCAAAGCCGATCAGGCTGTCCTTGCCCACGCCGCTGGGGCCGACGACCGCGACGAAGGTTCCGCTCATATCACCCGCTGGCCCTGCCGCCACACCGTCAGCACGATGGGAATGCCGTCCTCAATGCGCAGATGCACGAAGTCGGCCCGCTTGCCCACGGCGATCTCGCCGCGATCGTGGAATCCGGCCGCTTCCGCCGGCCGTTTGGTCACCAGCTGGATCGCCTTGGACAGGCTGATTCCCTCCACGCCGTCGGCAAGCGAGAAGGCCGATTGCAGCATGGAAAAGGGGATATAATCCGAGGACAGGATATCGAGCAGGTCGGCCTCGGCCAGCGCCCGCGCCGATACATTGCCGGAATGCGAGCCGCCGCGCACCACGTTCGGCCCGCCCATGAGAATGGACAGCCCCGCCTGGCGCGAGGCGCGTGCGGCCTCCAGCGTGGTGGGGAACTCGGCGATATGCAGGCCCAGATCCACCGCCTCTTCCACATGGGCGCGGGTGGCGTCGTCATGGCTGGCCAGCACGATGCCCTGGTCGTGGCACATCTGGGAAATCATGCGGCGATGCTTGCCGGAATGGGCCAGCGACTGAGCGTTACGCCGGGCCGTGAAGGCATCGAGCTCGGCATCGCTCATCTTGGTCTTGCCCTGGTAATACACCTTGTAGGCGTCGAGGCTGGCGAACTGGCGCTGGCCCGGCGCATGGTCCATCAGCGAGGCCAGCCGCACCAGCGGATCGTCCTTGATGGCGAGGAAACTATCGAGGCAATCGGGCGCCGAAACCTCGCAGCGCAGGTGGATATAGTGCTCGGCCCGCAGCCGCCCGGCATCCATCCCGGCACGGATCGCCCCGGCCAGAATACGCATTTCCTCGGCGCTGACATCGGTATCCTCATCGAGCCCGATGCGGATAGCGTCGAGCACGGTGGTGATGCCCGAGGCGGCGATCTGCGCATCATGCGCCTGCACCGCGGCCACCGGATTCCAGCGCACGCGCGGGCGCGGCGCATAGTGCGTTTCGAGGTGGTCGGTATGCAGTTCCACCAGGCCCGGGATCAAGTAATCCCCGTCGAGATCGAGCCCGGTCCGGCTCGGCGCGCCGATATCGGTGATGACCCCGCCATCGACCCGCAGCGAGCCTTCCAGCACTTCGTTGGCCAGCACGATCCTTGCATTGGTGAGAACCAGTTCTCCAAGGGTGACAGAGTTCATGACTGACCGATCCTGCAGTGGCGTAACACTGGCTGCGCTAGCCGAATATTATGACGGTTCAACGACATGGCGGTGCCTGTTACAGCCGTTTTCCCGTGGCGCGGTTGAACGGATGCAGCGCCTCGGCCGGCAGAACGAAGTCCAGACTGGCCGCTTCCGCCAGCTCCGAACGGCCCTGCGCGACGATGATCATGGCCTGTTCCAGCCCGACCACGCGCACATAGAGATGGCTCTCCCCGCCCACCGGTTCGATCAGCTCGACCGTCCCCGACAACAAGATATCCCCCGATGCCGCAGCCCCCAGTATAATGGCGTCGGGACGGATGCCGACAATGTCGGTTCCATCCGGCAGCGCCGCGGGCATTGTCACGCCGGGCAGCGCCTCAAGGGCTGCGACATCGAGCAGGTTCATCGGTGGCGAGCCGATAAAGCCGGCGACGAACAGCGAAGCGGGCCGGTCGTAGAGTTCGGTGGGCTTGCCCACCTGTTCGATATGGCCGCCATTCATCACCACCAGCCGGTCGGCCAGGGTCATGGCCTCGAGCTGGTCGTGGGTCACATAGACGCTGGTGGTGCGCAGGCTGCGCTGCAGGCGGCGGATTTCGATACGCATCTGCCCGCGCAGCTTGGCGTCGAGATTGCTCAGCGGCTCATCGAACAGGAAGGCTTTGGGCTGGCGCACGATGGCCCGGCCCATGGCGACGCGCTGGCGCTGCCCGCCGGACAACTGGCGCGGCTTGCGGTCGAGGAAAGGCTCGATCTCCAGCGTCCGCGCCGCCGCTTCGACACGGGCATCGATCTCGGCCCGCGGCGTGCCGCGATTCCTAAGGCCATATTCGAGGTTTCCCCGTACGGTCATATGCGGATAGAGCGCGTAATTCTGGAACACCATGGCGATGTCGCGCTCGGCCGGCTCCTTGGTATTGACCACCGCGCCGCCGATGGAAATCGTGCCATCGCTGATGGTTTCGAGCCCGGCGATCATGCGCAGCAGGGTGGACTTGCCGCAGCCAGAGGGACCGACCAGCACCACCAGTTCGCCATCGCCGATAGCCAGGTCGATGCCGTGGATCACCTGGGCGCCGCCGGGATAGGTCTTCTTGACGCCTGCGAGTTCGATGGCGGCCATGTTATTTCTCCGTTTCCACCAGGCCTTTGACGAACAGGCGCTGCATGAAGATGACGATAAGAACCGGCGGCAGCATGGCCAGCACCACGGCAGCCATGACCAGGTTCCATTGCGGATCGGCGTCGGCAACAGCGGCCATGCGCTTGATGCCCATGACGACGGTATAGAATTTGGGGTCGGTGGTCACCAGCAGCGGCCACAGATACTGCATCCAGCCGTAGATGAAGAGGATCACGAAGAGCGCGGCCATATTGGTACGGCTCAGCGGCAGCAGGATATCGCGGAAGAATTTCATCGGCCCCGCCCCATCGACCCGCGCCGCCTCCATCAATTCATCCGGCACGGTGAGGAAGAATTGCCGGAACAGGAAAGTCGCCGTAGCCGAGGCGATCAGCGGGATGGTCAGGCCGGCATAGGAATTGAGCAGCCCCAGGTCGGACACGACCTTGAAGGTCGGGATGATGCGCACTTCGACCGGAAGCATCAGCGTGATGAAGATGATCCAGAAGGCCAGCGTCCGCAGCGGAAAGCGGAAATAGACGATGGCATAGGCCGAGATGATCGAGATGGCGATCTTGGCCACGGCGATGATGATAGCCATGACCAGCGAATTGGCCAGCATCAGCGTCAGAGGTGGCGCGCCTGAGGTGGACATGCCCTGGCTCAGCATCTGCCCGTAATTGTCGAGCAGGTAGGGACCGGGCAGCAGCGGCACGACATTGCTCAGGAATGCGCCGGGACCATGGGTCGAGGCGATGACGGCCAGATAGACCGGGAAGGCAATGATGATGACGCCGACGACCAGCACCAGATGGGTGAGGACGTTCAGCCAGGGGCGGTTTTCGACCATGGGGCGCTCCTAATACTGCACGCGCCGCTCGACGAAGCGGAACTGGACCACGGTCAGGACGATGACGATGAGCATGAGCAGCACCGATTGGGCTGCCGATGAGCCGATGTTGAGGCCGAGGAAGCCGTCGGCATAAACCTTGTAGACCAGGATATTGGTCGACTGCGCCGGGCCGCCCGACGTGGTGGCATCAACGACGCCGAATGTGTCGAACATGGCGTAGTTGATATTGACGATCAGCAGGAAGAAGGTCGTCGGCGACAGCAGCGGCACGACGATGGTCCAGAACCGCTTGAAGGGTCCTGCCCCGTCGATCGCCGCCGCTTCCGACAGCGAGGCGGGCACCGATTGCAGCCCGGCGACGAAGAACAGGAAATTGTAGGAAATCTGCTTCCAGCTTGCGGCCAGCACGATCAGGATCATGGCCTGGTCGGCATTGACGCGGTGGTTCCAGGTCACGCCCATCTGCCCCAGCACATAGCTGAGAATGCCGATGGAGGGATTGAACATGAACCACCAGAGAATGCCGGCCACGACAGGTGCCACGGCATAGGGCCACACCAGCAGCGTCGTATAGACCCGGCCCGAGCGCAGCAGGCGGTTGACCGCGACGGCAAGGACCAGCGACACGCCCATGGCGATCACGGTCACCAGAACCGCGAAGATCAGCGTGCGCCACAGCGCATTGAGATACATCGGGTCGGCCAGCAGCTTGGAATAGTTGGCAAACCAGATGAAGGTCGTCTTGAAACCGAACGGGTCCTCGCGTTCGAACGAGGATTTGACGGCCTGCAGAGCCGGCCAGATGAAAAACACCAGCGTGATGGCCAGTTGCGGCGCCAGCAACCCATAGGGCAGCCACATGTTCGGAAAGATCGTGCGCTTGGTCTGCATGGAGCCTCGCAGATGGAATGGGGCCCGGACTGGTGTCCGGGCCCAGCTAGTCGCGCTTACTGGTTGGCAGCTTCGAATTCGCGCAGGATTTCGTTGCCACGGGCAACGGCGGCGTCCACGCCTTCCTGGCCGGTCTTGCTGCCAGCCAGCACGGCTTCGAATTCCTGGTCGATGACGTCACGCGCCTGGGTCAAGTTGCCGAAGCGGATGCCCTTGGAATTGTCCGAAGGCGTGCCGCGGGTAATCTGCTCGATGGCAATGTCCGAACCCGGATTGGCCTCGTAATAGCCCTGGCTCTGGCCCAGTTCGAAAGCCGCATTGGTGATCGGCAGGTAGCCGGTGAACTGGTGCCAGTCGGCCTGGACCTGGGGCTGGCTGAGATAGGTGAAGAAGGCCGCGGCACCGGCATATTCTTCAGCCGACTTGCCGTTCAGCACCCACAGGGTCGCGCCACCGATGATCGAGTTCTTCGGCTCGGCGATCACGTCGTCATAATAGGGCAGCGGAGCAAAACCGACTTCGAAGCCGGCGGCGTTGGCGATGACGCCGGCGCGCGAGGCCGACGAGTTCATGTAGATGGCGCAGTCGCCGGTGTAGAACAGCGGCGGAGCATCGGCGCCACCGGCCGGGCCACCATAGCGGAACAGGCCTTCCTTGCTCCACTTGGCCAGGTTGTCCCAGTGACGGGCCTGGGTTTCGCCGTTGAAGGTGAATTCGGTGGCAAGGCCGCCGAAGCCGTTCTGCAGCGTGCCATAGGGCAGGTCATGAATGGCCGAGAGGTTTTCGGTCTGGATCCAGCTCACCCAGCCGCTGGTGAAGCCGCAGGAGGCAGCGCCGGACTCGACGATCTTCTTGGAGAATTCCTCGACTTCGGCCCAGGTCTTGGGCGCGACTTCGCGGTCAAGACCAGCGGCTTCGAACACGTCCTTGTTGTAGTACATGATCGGGGTCGAGGAATTGAACGGCATCGACAGGATGTTGCCATCGGTGTCCGAATAATAACCGGTCACTGGGGCGAGGAAGCCCGCCGGGTCCCAGGGCTGGTTGTTGTCGGCCATGAGCTGGTAGACCGGGTAGACGGCGCCCTTGGCGGCCATCATGGTGCCGGTGCCCACTTCGAAGACCTGCACGATGGCAGGCTGTTCATTGGCGCGGAAGGCGGCGATGGCGGCGGTCAGGGTCTCGGCATAGGAGCCCTTGAACACCGGGGTCACGACATAGTCGGACTGGCTGGCATTGAAGCCGGCGGCGATTTCTTCGAGCTTGGTGCCCAGCTCGCCACCCATGGCATGCCACCAGGTGACTTCGGTCTGGGCCAGCGCGATGCTGGAGGATAGGGCTACGGTCAGGGCGGCAAGGCCGGCTGCGAATGAATGGCGAACCATCGGGTCTCTCCTGGCTGTCGGAATATCAGCAGGAGGGCTCCTGCCGGCCCGTCTGATCGCGAGCCCGGCGTGCCTAACAATGGCGATTGACAGTTGGGTGACGGTTCCAAGTCACTGGGGTGACAGTCCCCCGACATAGGGTTTTGGCGTGATCCAGCCAAACCCACCAGCCGGATTCCTCCCCCCTATCAGGGGGAGGTTAGGAGGGGTACTCAACAAAAACTCCCTATCCCGCGAGATACCCGAACTGCGCCTTGTGCAGCACTGCATAGGCGCCATCCCTGGCCAACAGCACCTCGTGACTCCCCTCCTCGACAATTCCGGTCTCATCGATCACCACGATGCGGTCGGCATGCTGGATAGTGGCCAGCCGATGGGCAATGACCAGCGTCGTCCGCCCCTCGGACAGCTCGGCCAGCGAGCGCTGGATGGCCACTTCCGTTGCCGTATCGAGCGCGGAGGTCGCCTCGTCGAGAATCAGGATCGGCGGGTTCTTGAGGAAGATGCGGGCAATGGCCACGCGCTGCTTCTGCCCACCCGACAGCTTCACCCCGCGCTCGCCGACGAGCGTGTCGAGACCATCAGGCAGGCGCTTGATGACCGATTCCAGACGGGCGCTGTGCACGGCCTTGATGATATCCCCATCGCTGGCATCGAGCCGGCCATAGGCGATGTTTTCGCGCAAAGTGCCGCCGAACAGGAAGACATCCTGCTGCACGATGCCGATCTGGCTGCGCAGGCTGGCCTGCGTCATGTCGCGGATATCGGTTCCGTCGACGGTGATCGCGCCTTCCTCGATTTCGTAGAAGCGCGGCAGCAGGGCGCAGAGCGTGGTCTTTCCGGCGCCGGACGGGCCGACAATGGCGAGGGTTTCGCCGGCCGAGACATCAAGGCTGAGATTGTCGATGATCCTGCGGCCGGAATGCTCGTAGGAAAAGCTGACATTGCGGAACGAGATGTCGCCGCGCAGGTGGTTGACGACCTTGGCGCCGGGGCGGTCGGCAATGTCGGGTTCGGTATCGATCAACTGGGTGAAGCGGGTGAAACCCGCAATGCCCTTGGGGTACATTTCGAGCACCTGCGTGATCTGGTCGATCGGGCGCATGAAGACATTGACCAGCAGCAAGAAGCTGACGAAACCGCCATAGGAAAGCTCGCCGCGCGTCACCATCCAGGCGCCGAAGATCATGACGGCGAGCTGGATGAGGCGGGTGCTGAGGAAGGTGACGACATTGCTGGCGGTCATCAGCGCATAGGCCTGCAGCTTGGTCGTGCGGTAGGCCTCGTTGTTGCCGGCAAAGAGCTTTTCCTCATGCCCTTCATTGGCAAAGGCCTTCACGACGCGCACGCCGCCGATGGAATCCTCGACGCGCGTATTGAAGTCCCCGACCCGGCCGTAAAGCTCGCGCCAGTTGCTGTTCATGCGCGCGCCATAGGTGCTGACGAGCCAGGTCATAACCGGCACCAGGACGACGGTGATGGCAGCCAGTTGCCAATTGGTCATGAACATCAGCGCGAAGGCGCCCAGGAAGGTCATGACCGCGAGGAACAGGTCCTCGGGGCCATGGTGGGCGACTTCGCCGATATCCTCCAGGCCCTTGGTGACATGGGTGATGAGCTGGCCGGTCTTATGATTGTCGAAGAAGCGGAAGCTGAGCTTCTGCAAATGGGAAAAGACCTGGCGGCGCATGTCGGTCTCGATATGGATGCCGAGCATATGGCCGAAATAGTTGACCACGCCGCGCAGAACCGCGGTGAGGCAATAGATGAGCAGCAGGACAATGCTGGTGATGAGAATGAGGCCGAAATCATTCTGCGGCAGCAGCGTATCGATGAAATAGGCCACGGCCAGCGGGAAGGCGAGTTCGAGCAGGCCAGCAACCACGGCGCTGCCGAAGTCGAGAGCGAACAGGCCCTTGTAAGGGGCATAATAGGAAAAGAAACGCTTGATCATGAAATGGGTCTAACAGGGGTTTTGGTGGTCAGCCATGACCGGCCGGCGCTATCGAGCGCAGGTCGAACATGTCCTCGTCTTCGTCACGCGCGCCATTTGCCGCCATTGCCTGCTCCAGCGCAACCATGTCGAGCACGGCATGCGGCTGCCAGCCGCAATGACAGCCCTGCGGATCGATATGAGCATCGGCAACTTCGCGATAGAGCGACCCCAGCGCCGCGGCCATGCATTCGAGCGCCTCGAGCGGCGACAAGCGGGTCGTGGCCAGTGCGCCGGAATAAGACGCCATCAATGCGGCGCGCACGGCGGTAAAGGTAGCGGTGCGGTCGTAGGACATGGCGTTACTCCACTCAGGGCCGTTCGGCGGACCTTAAGTGGAGTAACATAATCATGTTAATATGCAAGCCCGGCTGGCGGCGAGCCGTCAGCCCCAGGAAACGGCGATATACTTGGTCTCGCAGAATTCGAGAATGCCGTGATGCGCTCCTTCGCGGCCGAGGCCACTCTGCTTGACGCCGCCAAACGGCGCCGCCGGATCGGAGACGATGCCGCGATTGAGGCCGACCATGCCGCTTTCCAGCCGCTCGGACACGCGCAGCCCGCGGGCGAGGTCGCGCGTATAGACATAGGCGATAAGGCCATATTCCGTAGCGTTGGCGGCAGCGATGACCTCATCCTCGCTCGCGAAGGTGGCGATTGCGGCGACCGGCCCGAAAATCTCCTCCTGCATGATCGTGGCATCGCCAGCAACGCCGGCAATCACTGTGGGCGGGAAATAGAAGCCCTGCCGGTCGAGCGGCCGGCCGCCGGTAAGCACTTTGGCGCCGCGGCTCGACGCATCGTCGATCAGGCCGGCAATGCGATCGACCGCGCCCTGATTGATCAGCGGGCCGCATTGCGTTGCCGCCTCATATCCGGGGCCGACCTGCATCGCCCCCATGCGCTCGGCCAGACGCTGCGAAAATGCCTCGGCAATGCCGCCCTGCACATAGAAGCGGTTGGCCGCCGTGCAGGCCTCGCCGCCATTGCGCATCTTGGCGATCATGGCGCCTTCGATAGCGGCATCCAGGTCGGCATCGTCGAAGACGATAAACGGCGCATTGCCGCCGAGTTCCATGGAGCATGAAATCACCGTGTCGGCGGCTTCATGCAGCAAGCGCCGGCCCACTTCCGTCGAGCCGGTGAAGGACAGCTTGCGCACGCGGGGATCGTGCAGCATGGCGCTGACCACCGGGCCGGATCGGCCTGTCGTGATCACGTTGACGACGCCGTCGGGCACGCCCGCCTCGGCGAACAATGCCGCCAGGGCATAGGCGGTGAGCGGCGTTTCGGTCGCCGGCTTGAGCACGCAGGTACACCCGGCGGCCAGTGCCGGCGCGATCTTGCGTGTCGCCATGGCGGCGGGGAAGTTCCACGGCGTCACCAGCACGGCCACGCCGATCGGCTGGTGCTGGACGATGATCTTGTTGGCGCCCGAAGGCGCAGTGGAGATTTCGCCATTGAGCCGCACCGCTTCCTCGGCGAACCAGCGGAAGAATTCGGCGGCATAGGCGACTTCGCCCTGCGCATCGCTCAGGGCCTTGCCGTTTTCCAGGCTGATGAGCTGGGCCAGCATGTCCTTGCGCTCCACCATCAGCTCGAAGCAGCGCCGCAGGATTTCCGAACGCTTGCGCGGTGCTGTCGCGGCCCAGCCAGTGCCGGCATCGGTTGCCGCCTGCACGGCCACCATGGCGTCCTCGACGCTGGCATCGGCAACCGCCGCGATGGCGGCGCCGGTGGAGGGATCGATGACGTCGATCCGCTGGCCGGTCGAGCCCGGCCGCCATGTCCCACCGATGAACAGGCCGGTCGGCACGGCGGCCAGATCGAAGCCGGTCTGCGGGGTAGTCTTGTGCATTGTGGTCATAGCTCAACTGGCCTTTGGTTCGCTATTGGCTCCACGCAGCCGGGCCCGATCGCCGCTGAAGGCGGCATCGACCAGACTGGCCATGGAGCTATGGTCTATGGGACGCGGATTGTTCTTGATGAGGCGGGTGATCCCCATTGCCTGCTCGGCGACACGCGGCAATTGTGCGCCGCTGACGCCCAGATCGGCAATCGTGCGGGGGATGCCGATCGATGCGAAAAGCTGCGCGACGGCATCGATGGTGGCGCCCGCCTGTTCTGATATCGGCCGCCCGGACAGTTCGAGCCCCATTGCCTGGCCGATCTCGGCCAGTTCGGGCTCGCACCACTTGCGGTTGAATTCCATGACATAGGGCATCATCACCGCGACGCCGGCCCCGTGTGGCGTATGGGTCATGGCGCCGACCGGATATTGCACGGCATGGGCGGCCGCGGTGCCGGCCGTGCCGAAAGCCAGCCCCGCCGCCGTCGCACCCAGCATCAGCCGGGCGCGGGCTTCGCTGTCGGCACCGTCGTCATAAGCGCGCTTGAGACCCGAGGCGATGTGCGAAATGGCCATCAGGGCATAATGATCGGTGAGCGCATTCTTTCCAAGAAACACGTGTTCGTGTGTGATCGTCGGAGTAGCCTCGCGCCGCATCGTGGTGAAGGCTTCGATCGCATGGGTCAGGGCATCGGCGCCGGAGACGGCGGTCAGCCCTGGCGGGCAGGAATAGGTCAGCTCGGGGTCGCAGATCGCGGTATGGCTGATCAGGTGAGGGCTGGCTATACCCACCTTCAATTCCCGGTCGGGATCGGTCACCACCGCGACCGGCGTGACCTCAGATCCGGTACCCGAAGTGGTAGGGATCGAGATCAGGGGGAGCACGGGGCCCGGCACCTTGAATTCCCCGTAATAGTCCGAAGCCTTGCCGCCATGGGTCAGCAACAAAGCGGTGACCTTTGCCGCGTCGAGGCAACTGCCGCCGCCAATGCCGATGACGAGATCGACAGCAGCGGCCTTGCCCATTTCCACCGCCCTGGCGATGCAACTGGTCGGGAGCTCAGCAATCACGCCATCGAAGATATGCGCGTCAACCCCGGCCTGGCGCAGACTATCCACCAGACCGGCAAGCGCGCGATCGGCGCCGAGCCGTTCGTCGGTGACGATGAGGGCGCGATGGCCCAATGCGGCGGCGTAGCCGGCAAGCGAGCGCCGCTGGCCGGCGCCGAAGATCAGGTTGCGCGGCATGCGCAGGCTTCCGAACAATGACAAGGCTCTTCTCCTTGAAGGCATGACTCAGGGGGCGCGGACACGGGTGTTCCCGGCTCGCGTCGGTCGTGGTTGGTTGGTGGCGGCCTGGGGTGTCTACCCCTCCTCGGCCAGGACATGCCGGCGTCGGCTGATCGATGGCGAAAGCGCCGAGACGACGACGATCACCGAAATCAGCAGCAGCACGAGGGTCATCGGGTCGGCCAGGAAGCCCCAGAGGTTGCCCCGGCTCAGGATCAGGCCGCGATGCAGCGAATCCTCGAGCATTCCCCCCAGGACGAGGCCGAGCAGCAGGGGCGCCGGCTCGAATTTCAGCTTGTAGAACAGGTAGCCGATGGCCCCGAAGGCGGCGACCATGAGAATATCGGTGGGGCGGGAATTCACCGAATAGATGCCGATGCAGCAGATCAGCACGATGGCGGGGAACAGCAGGTGATAGGGCACTTTCAGCAGCCGCACCCAGATGCCGATCAGCGGCAGGTTGATGACGACAAGCATCAGATTGCCCAGCCACATCGAGGTAACGACACCCCAGAACAGGTCGGGATGCATCTGGATCAGTTGCGGCCCCGGCACGACACCATGCAGCGTCATCGCCCCGCCGATCAGCGCCATGGTGGCGGTTGAGGGCAGGCCCAGCGTGAGCAGCGGAACGAATGTCGTCTGGGCCGCGGCATTGTTGGCCGATTCCGGACCGGCAACGCCCTGGATGGCGCCCTTGCCGAATTCTTCGGGGTGGCGCGCCACCCGCTTTTCCAGCGCATAGGAAGCGAAGGAGGAGAGCGTGGCCCCGTTTCCGGGCACGATGCCGACAAGGCTGCCGAGGATCGAGCCGCGCGCAATGGCCCCGGCCGAGGCTTTCATGTCCTGCTTGTTGGGAAGCAATCCGCCGACCACATCGCCCACGAATGGCCGGCTTTCCGGTGTTTCGAGGTTTCGCAGGATTTCGGCAATGCCGAACAGCCCCATCGCGACCACGGCAATGTCGAAGCCGTCATAGAGCACCTGCGTCCCGAAGGTGAGCCGCGGTTCCCCGGTAATCTGGTCGGCACCGACCAGCGCCATGACGACGCCGATGAGCAGCGCGCAGAATGCCTTGAGCAGCGAGCCGCCGCCAACGACAATGGCCAGGGTCAGGCCAAGCACCATCAGGGCAAAGTAATTGCCGGCGGTCAGGCTGAGGGCCAGCTTGGACAGCGGAATGGCGATACCCGCCAGCACCAGCGTGGCGAAGGTGCCGGCGATGAACGAGCCGATTGCGGCTATGCCGAGTGCCTTGCCGGCTTTGCCCTGCCGGGCCATGGCATGGCCATCCAGCGCCGTCACCACGGACGAGGATTCTCCGGGCATGTTCACCAGGATGGCTGTGGTCGAGCCGCCATATTGGGAGCCGTAATAGATGCCGGCGAGCATGATGATCGCCCCGGCCGGCTCGGAATTGTAAGTCAGAGGCATCAGGATGGCGATGGTCGCCAGCGGCCCGATGCCGGGCAGGACGCCGATCAGCGTGCCGACCAGGCAGCCGATGAGGCAGAGCATGAGGTTTTCCACCGACAGGACGACGGAGAAGCCGAGCAGCAGGTGGTGGGCGAGATCAGTCACGCTGCGTCTCCGCCATTCTGTAGAAGACGACATAGAGCGCCGCTGCCAGGGCGGCGTAGGCCGCGTAGAGCACTCTCACCGCGGCATCGATCCCGAATGAGGGCGGGATGGCGCCCTGGATGAATTTCGGAAAGACCGGGATCGGCGCCCGCAGCAGGTCGGGAAACAGCAGCAACATCGCCGCGGTCAGCCCGAATGACAGGATCAGCAACTGCCTGACCTGCATTTGCGGCGTGGCACTGCCGGCGATGAAGACGGTCAGCGGCCCGACCACCATGAGCCCCAGTTGCGGGGTGGATATCAGCCCGAAGTCGCCACCCCGGATGAACAGGCCGAACAGCACGATGGCCAGGACGACGGTGGCCGTGGGCCGGAAGGCAAATTCGAAGCGCTCGGCCTCCTCACCGCGCTGCATCAGCCCATGCAGGAACACCCAGCCGCCGGCGGCGAACAGGATGATGGATATGGCCTTGGGCAGGGCGCCGGAGGCGAAATTGGCCATCTGGCCAACGGTGAGTTCGATCGCTCCATACCAGATGAGACCGGCGATGAAGATGATCGTCGCGCCGCCGATCACGTCGATACGACTGTGATAGGGGACCGGCGATGGCGGCGTCATGGCCACGGGTTCAGATGTCATGTTCGAAGTCCTCCTGTCGGCTCGCCATGGCGCAGCGCAGCCCGGCAATCGGCGACCGGACCCTTGCCCGGCCGCCAATTGCCCATTTCGTCACTCGGCCGGGCCGACTTCCTCGATCAGGGCTTTCCAGCCGCTGACCTGCCGCTCCATGAAGTCATAGGTTTCAGCGACATTGTAGTCGCGCCGCTCGATCTCGAGGTCGGCATAGCGGTCGGTGGCCATCTGGCCCTGCAGCGCTTCGAGCGTCTTGGCGTTGAGGAATTCGACGATCTCGTCCGGGGTATCCTTGGGAACGAACAGGCCGATCCAGGAATCGATGAGATAGTCGCTGACGCCCGCCTCATCGATGGTCTGCACGTCGGGCAAAGCCGGCGACTTGTCGGGGCCGGTCATCACGATCGGGGTGACGCTGCCCGAGCGGATGAATGGCAGGGCGGTCGAGATATCGAGGATGCTCGCCGAGACGCGCCCCGCGATGACATCGGTCATGGCTTCCGTCACGCCCTTATAGGGCACCGGGGTCATTGCCAGGCCCGTCCGGTTTTCAAGGCCCTTGCGGGCGAACTCGCCGACCGCGGTCCATCCCGCATAGGTCAGTTCCCCTTCATGGGCTTTACCGTATTCGATCAACTCGCCCAGCGTCTTCACGTCGAGATTGTTGGCCACGACCATGACGTAGGGCGTGTAGCCGATCAGGGCGACAGGGCGCATGTCGGTGAGCGGATCATAGTCGGCAGCGGTATTGGTGACGGGGTTGATGGCGATGGTCGAAGCGGCGCCCAGGATCACGCTGTAGCCATCCGGTTCGGCGCCGATGCCCTGCTTGGTGCCGGCCACGCCGGCCGAACCGGCCACATTTTCCACGATGATGCGCTGCTTGATCAGCGGCGCGATCGCCTCGCCCCAGATACGGGTCTGGGTATCAGCCCCGCCGCCGGCGCCGAATGGCACGATCGCGGTGATGGGCTGGTTGGGATAATCCTGGGCCATGACGCCTGCGGGCGCGAGGCCGAGGACCGTGGCCACGACAAGGGCCGTCATTGCCAGCCGGTGCCGCATTGTCCGGCCCGTATTCCGGGGCCCTGAAACAAACCTATTCATCGATATTCCTCCCTGGTGTGGCGTGGTAACGCCATCTGTACATGGTCGCAAACGTAGTCGGCGCGGTCCGCCGCAAGACGCCGCGCGGCGCCAGCATCGGGATGCTATGGCAGATTTCGAACCGGGCCAGATCGCGCGCATATTGTTTCGAGCAATGAAAACCGCCCGCTTTGTCGCGCGCGCTCCTAGCGCTGCGCCCCCATCACATCGAGCACGGCGCCGGTGACCAGCGAGGCCTTGCTCGACAGCAGCCAGGCAATGGCCTCCGCCACTTCCTCGGGCTGGCCGGCCCGGCCCAGCGGGTTCTTGGCAGCGAATTCCTTCACCCGATCCGCCTGGCCGGCCTTGGCATGGATCGGGGTATCGATCATGCCGGGGCGGATGGCATTGAGGCGCACGCCATCGCGCGCGACTTCGACCGCCAGGCCCTTGGTGATGATATCGACGGCCGCCTTGGAGCCGGCATAATGGATGAACCGGCCGGGCGAGCCTGTCAGGGCGCCGATCGAGGAAATATTGACGATGCTGCCACCGGCCCCACCATGCTTGGTCGACATCCGCTTGATGGCTTCGCGGCAGGCGATGAGCACGCCGACCGTATTGACCGCGAAAATGTCCATGGCCTCCTGGAAGTCGTAATTATCGGCTGAGCGGTGCTGCGGGCCGTTGACGCCGGCATTGTTGACGAGGCCGGTCAGCGGACCGAAGGCTTTGTCGGTCTGGGCGAACAGGTCCAGGATATCGGCTTCCTTGCCCATATCGGCGCGGATGGCGATCGCCTTGCCGCCGGCCTTCTCGACCTCGGCGACGACGCCTTCGGCCAGGTCGCGCGAACTCTTGTAGTTCACCACCACGCTGGCGCCGGCGGCCCCGAGCAGGCGGGCCGTGGCCGCGCCGATGCCGCTGCTGGCACCCGTTACAATAACAACGTCTCCCATGAGACCTCCGCATCTGCATATGACGATAGACACGGGGAACCTGCCGCCCGTGAACGAGTGCCAAGGTTAGGCGACACCCCCTGCCCCGAGAATCCTTTTCTGCGTGATTTTCATTTGCCGAAAGCATTCGCGGACCGCCGGCCGCCATCGAAGCGCCGAGCCGCGTTTCTTTCAGCCCTCGAAATCTGCGGTTTTGGCCGGGGTATGCGGCGGTTGTTTCGCTACTGATGCCGGCCAGAAGTGGAGCGCCAACATGACCAAACAACGCAAGATCATCATAACCTGCGCCGTCACCGGCGCTATCCATACGCCATCGATGTCGCCGCACCTGCCCGTCACGCCCGCCGAGATCATCGATGCAGCCATAGGAGCCGCCGAGGCCGGAGCCGCCATCATTCACCTGCATGCGCGCAACCCGGTGACCGGGCAGCCCGATCAGTCGATCGAGCAGTTTGGCGCCCTTCTTCCGGCGATAAAGCAGCGCACCGATTGCGTGCTCAACATCACCACGGGCGGTTCCCCGACCATGAGCATCGACGAACGCCTGCGGCCGGTGGCGGAATTCAAGCCCGAAGTGGCCTCGCTCAACATGGGATCGATGAATTTCGGCCTCTATCCCATGCTGTCGCGCTACGGCAACTTCAAGCATGAATGGGAGCGTCCCTATCTCGAAGGCTCGCGCGATCGGGTGTTCCGCAACACCTTTGCCGATATCGAGAAAATCCTGACGACCTGCGCCGAGAACGGCACGCGGTTCGAGATCGAGTGCTACGATATCGGCCATCTCTATACCTGCGCCCATTTCTTCGAGCGCGGACTGCTCAAGGCGCCGGTCTTCATCCAGAGCGTCTTCGGCATTCTGGGCGGTATCGGCACGCATAATGAAGACGTGATGCATATGAAGCGCACGGCCGACCGGTTGTTCGGCGACGACTATCGCTGGTCGGTGCTGGGCGCCGGCCGCAGCCAGATGGCCATCGCCATGCAATCCATGCTTATGGGCGGCCATCTGCGAGTCGGGCTCGAGGACTCGCTATGGGCCGGGCCGGGCCGACTGGCGGAATCCAATGCCGAGCAGGTCCGGCTGGCGCGCCAGATGGTCGAGGCGCTCGGCTTTGCCGTAGCGACGCCCAACGAAGCCCGCGACATGCTGGCATTGAAGGGCGGCGATCGCGTGAATTTCTAGGCCGGAGCCAGGGCGGCTCCGGCCAGTCCTCATCAGCCGGACTTCTGCCAACTGAGCAGCGTGCCGCCGGTCTTCGGCTCCCCGTCATTGCCTCTTGCCGGCAGGGGATACTCATCCTCGTTGCGGACAAATCCGGGCTTGGAGGCGAAGTCCATGCGTGGCGGGCAGAAGATGTCGTAGAGCGAACTCTCCGGTCCGTCCGCGCCGACATCCCGGCTGGTATGAATGGCGCGGGCGGGAATGACCATGACCGATGGCGTCGGTGTCACCGAATGGTCGTCGGGAAGCCAGGTGTTCAGGTCGGCGCCCCAGTTGTAGCGGATGTGGTGGATCCAGGCGCCGTCCAGGCATAGCGAGGCCTGCTCGAAATCGTCATGCCAGTGCGGGCTTAGCTCCGTCGTGCCGCGACGGGTGAAGAAATGGCCGAAAAGGTTCACCATCATATTGGTGGACCGGAAGCAGCGCGGCTGGATGCGGTCGCCCTGGGGGTCGATATATTGCGCCAGCGGATAGTGGCGGATCCTGAAGCCACCGATCGGCTCGGGCCAGAGATCGACCGGCGCCAGTTCCGGCGCACCATCGGCATAGGCATCGCTGTTGATGGCAAGCGCCATGACGTCGGTCGCCGCCTTTGAGAATATCCGCGCAATCCTGCCGGTATCGCGGGCAATGAGCCGGCCCGAGCCGGGTGGCAGGATGGTGAGCGAGTCAGGTTCGGCCAGCATGGATTCGCCGCCGGTTTCCACTTCCATTGCCGCGCCGCGCGGCGGAATGATGAGCATGTGCTCCTCGGGATTGTCCTGCCAGGTCAGCACCGCACCGGCTTCGACCTCCGAGACGCAGACGGCCATATTGCCGCCCCGCGTGATCCAGGTCCGCGACAGGCCGTCTTTGCCGATCTGCTGGGGTTCCTGTTCGGAAAAGACCGACCGGGACGCCTGCCGGCGTGAGAGTTCGCTCATTGTTCATTCTCCTTGCGCGGCGGCCAAACCAATCCGGGCGCCGATCTAGATCGGGCCAGTATGTGGCAAGGCCCGGCGAGGGACGGGCCGCGCCTGCAGGATTTCGAGCGATGAAAATTCCGGCTTCCGGGTTTCACCTTGTGAAATCGAAGTCGCTGTGATTTCGTTGAGAACACCGCAACCCCTAGAGTTGGCAGCTCTAGTGCCGCCTGTGCGGCAGATCGGGGGGAAGATGGAAATAGCTGTTCACGACCAGGACCGCGAGGAGGGCGTTGCCGCCCCCGCGCAGACCAGCGTGCATCGCCGAACCAATTCCCGGCGGGGCTCGACCGACCCGCAGGATCGCTCCTACCCGCCCGTCAACTCGGTGCGTCGCGCCCTGCAAATCCTCAAGGTTGCCAACCAGAAATCCATCGCGACGGTGAATTCGCTGCATGCCGAGACCGGCATTCCGCGACCGACGATCGTGCGCATGCTCGAAACGCTGATGCATGAGGGCTATGTCGTTCGCGACAATATGTGCGGCGGCTACCGCGTCACGGGCAAGGTGGCGGAGCTCTCGGCGGGCTATAGCGGCATATCGCGGGTGATCGAGATCGCCCGCCCGCTCGCCATCGGGCTGACCCGGCAGATCAAGTGGCCGATCGGGCTGGGCGAGATCGATGGCGACGCCATCGAGATCCGATACTGGACCGGCACGATCAGCCCCGTTGTCCACACCAATACCGTATTGGGCAAACGCCCCGACCTGCTCAGCTCGGCAATGGGCAGGGCCTATATGGCCTTCTGTGGCGAGGACGAGCGCGACCGGCATATTCGCGCCCTGCGCAAGCGGCTGCCGGCCGAATTCGGCGCCGACGAGGAGGCCACGTTCCGCGACCTGCTGGATCGTATCCGCCAGTCGGGCCTGGCCATGCGGGTGCCAGGCACCGGGCCGACCCGCATGACCACGTTCAGCGTGCCCATACTCGAAAAGCAGCGGGTCGCGGCGGTCATGTCGGTGAGCTTCTTCACCGCCTCGGTACCCCGCAAGGATGTGCGGCAGATGGTGCTGGAGCCATTGATCGAGACGCGGATCAATATCGAACACGCCCTCGCCTTCATCAGCGACCGCCCGCATCTCGATCCAGCCGCCGAGCGGGATTACGAGGTAGACCTCTAGTTCCGCCGGTCAGTTATCATCCAGGATCGGATTGGTGGCCGGCGTGCCGCCTTCGAACCAGATGTCGAACTTGCGGAAGGTGACCTTCCAGCCATCCTCCGTGTTGACAAGGCGGTCGGTCATATAGGCGATCTGGATGGGGGGATGCGTGGGCAGGACGGGTTTGCCGTCCGCGGCATAGAGCATCATGAACCAGTGGCAGACTGCCTTGTCGGGACCGCCATCGAACTGCGCCTGAAAATTCTGCACCGAATGCACCACGGTGCGGGCGCCGCGATCCTCACGCCATTTGTAGAAGGCGCGGATTTTCTCGCGCCCCGCATAGGAGGCCGCGGGGCCTTCGAACAGCCCGTCAGGCGTATAGTAATCGGGGGCATTGCGGCCCCAGTTCGTATCGACATCGTGCCAGTAGTCGATCAGCAGCGTGTGCAGCACGCGCGTCAGTTCGAACCTGTTTTCGTCAATGCGCATCTTTGTCTCTCCCTTCGAGTTCGGCGAGAGTGGCCAATGCCGCCCGCGCCGACTTGGCCATGAAACCCTGGTCCGAACCCATCATGAATGCCGTCGCGCCCAGCGCGGCCATGGTCCGGGCATCTTCGCCGTCACTGCAGATGGTGATGGCCGGCACCCCGTGCCTGATGGCGGCGACCATGATCGAGCGCACCACCGCCGTCGTCCGGGGATCGTTGATTGTTTCGCCGCCCAGCGCGGCCGTCAGGTCGCCGCGCCCGATGAAGATGGCATCGAGCCCGGCAACGGACAGAATGTCATCGAGGACATCGAGGGCTTCCACATCCTCGATCATGGCGATGCAGGCGGTTTCTTGATCCTGTGCGGCCTTATGGGCCTCATACCCCACCGCGCCATAGGCCCCAGCCCGCGTCGTATTGGCAAAGCCGCGCCTGCCGCCCTTGTAGCGGGCCGCCGCCACGATGGCCTCGGCGCGTTCCCGCGAACAGATATGAGGCACCAGCACGCCAGAAGCGCCGGTATCCAGTGCCGTCTGGATCGCCGACGGCGCCGCTTCGGCAACGCGAACCACCCCTGCGATATCGGCGCCACGCGCGGCCAGCAGCATCTGGTCCAGTGCCGCCAGGCCGATCGCGGCATGCTCCATATCGATGACGACAAAATCGAACCCGGTCTGGCCGAGGATTTCGATGGCGTGGCTGGTCGGTGTCTTGACGAAAGTGCCGGCCAGGTGTGCGCCGGCTCTCAGCCGCGCGGCGAACTGGCGAAAGGAAGCTGTAGTGGGCGGCATGGATCGACTCCTTGTGCGGAGTCGATATCAAGGTGACGCCTGATGGCGTCACCTGTTCTGCCTTGTTTCGACGCGCGAAAATCGAACCGGCGGCGCGTCGTTTTCAGTGCCCGGCTATCCGGGGACCTGCCCCACTTCGCCACTGCCCCGCACGAGGCGCCGGATCGTGCCGAATATGGCGAAGCCCCAGATGATCAGCGTGGCAATGCCCAGTACGGCGGCGACGGGGCGGCTGAAGAAGCCGAGCAGGCTGCCGTCCGAAATCATCATCGAGGTGGTGAAGTTGGTCTCCACCAGCGGCCCCAGCACAATGCCCAGAATGATGGGGGCGATGGCGATCATCCGCGCCTCCAGGATATAGGCGACGACGCCGGCAATCAGCATCAGGGTAACCCCGAACATCGAATTGTTCATCGAATAGGAGCCGACGATGCAGAACAGCAGGATAGCGGCATTGAGCAATGCGCGCGGCACTTCGAAAATCCAGCGGGCCGATTTGGCGGCGACCCAGCCCAGCGGCAGCATCAGGATATTGGCGATGGCGAAGACGATCATCACCGCATAGAAATTTTCCGGATGCAGGCTCATCAGGGTCGGCCCAGGGTCGAGCCCCTTCATGACCAGCACGCCCACGGCAATCGCCGTCACCGCATCGCCGGGAATACCGAACACCATGGCCGGGATCCACGACGCGCTCAGCGCTGCATTATTGGTGGCGCCGGCCTCGACCAGGCCCTCGGGGTGGCCCTTGCCGAACTTTTCCGGTTCCTTGGAGGTGCGCTTGGCCAGCGAATAGGTGATCCAGGCGGCCAGGTCCCCGCCCACGCCGGGCAATGCGCCCAGCAACGAACCGATGATCGAGCCGCGCACCTGGTTCTTGCGATACTTCCATAGCGCGCCGAGCGTGCCCTCGAAGGGGTTCTTGAGGTTCATCTGCGGCACTTCGGCCATGGCGCGGCGGCCCGAGCGCATGATTTCGGACACGGCGAACATGCCGATCATGACCGGAATGAAGCTGATGCCGCCCATGAGTTCGAGATTGCCGAACGTATAGCGCGGCGTCGCCGTCAGCGGGTCCATGCCGACCTGTGCGATGAATAGGCCCAGCAGCAGCGCCAGTGCGCCCTTGACCATGCCGCCGGACGAGATCAGTGCCGCGCAGCTCAGGCCCAGCACGGCCAGCCAGAAATATTCAAAGCTGGAAAAACCCAAGGCGGCCTTGGCCAGCATGGGCGCGGTGAAAAGCAGGAACAGGAAGCCGAACAGGCCCCCCAGCACGGAACCCACCACGCCGATACCGATGGCTAGGCCCGCTTGCCCTTTCTGGGCCAGACGATAGGAATCCTCGACATAGGCGGCCGAGGCCGGCGTGCCGGGAATGCGCAGCAGCGTGCCGGGCAGGTCACCGGCCGTGATGGCCATGGCGGTGCAGGAGATGATCGCCGCGATAGCAGGAATGGGCGCCATGTAGAAGGTGATCGGCACCAGCAAAGCCGTCGCCATGGTGGCGGTGAGACCCGGAATGGCGCCGACGAAGAGGCCGAACACGGCGGCGAGGAAAATGGTCAGCAGCGTTTCGAAATTGAAGACGAGGCCGGCGGCGAGAGCAAATGCTTCCATTTATGTCTACCCCAGCAGCCCACGTGGCAGCGGAACCCGCAAGGCCATGGTGAAAAGATAATAGATCGTGGCGGTAGCGATGGGGCTGAAGATCAGCGCCGGCAGCCACCCGCCCCGGCTGAGCAGCACGATGACGACCGAGAAGATCGTGCCGGCCACGAGGAACCCCAGATAGGGCATGACAAAGATGACCGCCGCGATGGCAGCCACGATGCCGATGGCGAACCAGGTCACCAGCGGCGGTGCGTCCTCTTCGGGCACATCGCGAACCACCCAGCCCTGGATGGTCAGCGCTACGCCCATCAGCGCCATGGCGCCGCCGACAATGGAAGGAAACAGGCCCGGCCCGACATTCATCCCCGGCAGCGGATGCATGTTGAGCGCCTGCTGCAGGATTGCAGCGCCCGCCAGGGCGAACAGCAGTCCGAGCACACTATCCATAGGAATTGACCGCTTCATGCGCTCCCCCTTTGTTGGTTGAACGGCCGGGGCGAACCCCGGCCGTCAGTGGCATTAACAGGACCGGCTTACTGCGCCAGGCCGACGGCCTGGAGCGCCTGGCCGATGGATTCGTCGGCATCCTTCATGAAAGCCTCGAAGCCGGCGGCATCGCGATAGTCGATGCCGAACTTGCGCTGGGCCATGAATTCCTTGAACTCATCGCTGTTGATCACATTGTCCAGCGCTTCGACCAGGCGAGCCTTCACATCATCCGGCAGGCCCTTGGGCGCACCGATACCGCGCCAGGCATAGGCGGCCCACTTGTTGCCCAGGGCTTCCTCGGCGGTGGGCACGTCGGGGGCCGAAGCGACGCGGGCCTCGGCGGCGACGAGCAGCGGCTTGACCTCGCCCGCATCGACCATCGGCTGGGCATCAGGCATGGTGGTGGTCACCACGCTGATGGCGCCCGAAGCCAGCAGTTGCAGGCTGGCCGAAGCGCCTTCCGACGGCACCCATGGCGCGGCGGAAGGATCAATGCCATTGGTGGTCAGCACGCCGGCCCAGCCGAGATGGGCCATGCCGCCCAGATTGGCACCCGAGGCCTTGACCGAGCCGGGATTGGCTCGAATCTCTTCCAGCAGGGCGTCGATATCGGGGCCGTCGGTGCGGACATAGACCGCTTCCGGATCGGCGTTGAACAAAGCCAGGGCATCGTAGTTCGAGTAGTTCAGCGGCGACGTGCCGATCCAGTGATACATGGACAGCTCGGTCGTGATCACGCCCAGCGTGTAGCCATCGGGCGGCGAGTACGAGATTTCCGTGTGCCCAACGATACCACCACCGCCGGTGCGGTTGATGACGTTGACCGGCTGGCCGAGTTCCTTTTCCAGCAGCGTCGCGACGATGCGGCCGGTGGCGTCGGTGCCGCCGCCTGCGGCCCATGGCACGATCAGGTTGATGGCGTGATCAGGATACTGGGCCATTGCCGGAGCGACGGCCAGGACGGACAGCGCCAGGGCGCCGGCGAGTTTCTTCATCAGGGTCATTCTTTGTCCTCCCAAGGGTGGGTCGGGCTAGCCGACATCGGTGTTGACGCTTGCCGTATCGCAAACTTCTGTACCACATTCCGGAACTATCATGTGATCGAACCGTGTGCAAGATGCATAGAATATAGCCATATGCACCAATTTGATTGACATCATCGCACATTCCTTCCTATCAAATGCAGGAATGATGTTCCGTATTGTGGAATTTCATGACCGCACTGGCGCAATTGGGCTCCAGGGGTGCAAAACGTTTCGGACCGGGCTCGCCACGGTGGCGGCCGTCCCGGCTTTGGAGGACTTCGATGACGAACCAGATCGCGCTCAAGCTGCGCAACACGCTGACGGGGATCCTGCCACCCCTGTCGATGCCCTTCGATGCAGACGGCAATCTTGTCCGGGGCGCGCTCAAGGCGCAGGTCGATTTCATGGTCGAATCGGGCGTGCGTGGCATCGTGGTTGGCGGCTCCACCGGCGAGGGCCACACGCTGTCGTCCACCGAATTCACCGAAGCGATGATCGAAGCCCACGACGCCAATGCCGGTCGCGTGCCCTTCGTCGTCGGCCTCATCGTGCAGTCGACCCGCGAGGCCATCGACCGCGTCAAGGCGCTGGGCGACATCAAGATCGACGCCCTGCAGGTCACGCCGGTCCACTACCTGTTCAAGCCCGGCCGCGAAGCCACGATCGAGCATTTCCGCGCCATCTGGGAAGCCACCCAGGTGCCGATCCTGATCTACAACGTCATTCCGTGGAACTACCTCTCCATCGACGACATGCTGGCCATCATGGACGCCGTGCCGGGCGTTGTCGGCATGAAGCAGTCCTCGGGCGACGTGAAGTCCGTCTCCGACCTGATGCTGCGCTCCAAGCCCGAAAATATCGTGCTGACCGGCATCGACGCCCTGCTCTATCCCAGCTTCGCGCTGGGCGCACATGGCGCCATCAGCGCCCTCACGTGCGCCGTTCCGGGTGTCACGGTGAAGCTGTTCAACGCTGTCGAGGCCGGCGACCACAAGACCGCCAAGGACATCCACTTCCGCCTCAACGCGCTGTGGAATGCCCTCCGCCACGACAACCTGCCGGCCTGCGTCAAATACATCCAGCATCGTCAGGGCCTGCCCATGTTCCACCCGCGCGCGCCGATGGAGCGCGTGACCGATGAACAGAAGAAGGCCATCGACGCCGCGCTCGGCCCGGTTCTCGAACTGGTTGACGTGCGAGCAAAGTCCGCCGCCTGATTGAACAGAGGCGGGCCGCCGCATAAGCGGCCCGCCTTCCGCTACAGCGCCCGGGAGGACGATTTGAAGAAGCTGATCAACGACCCCGCCAACTATGTCGACGAGATGCTCGACGGGCTGTGCCTGGCCCATCCGGGCCTGGTTCGCGTCGGCGACGACCGCCGCGCCATTGCCCGCGACGTGCCGATGCGGCAGGGCAAGGTCGGCGTCGTCTCCGGCGGCGGCTCGGGCCACCTGCCGCTGTTCACCGGCTATGTTGGCCACGGCCTGCTCGATGCCTGCGCCATCGGCAATGTCTTCGAGGGCCCGACCATCAATTCCTGCCAGGATGCCATCGCGGCGGCCAATGGCGGCGCGGGCGTGCTGTGCCTGTTCGGCAATTACGGCGGCGACAGGATGAATTTCGAAATGGCCAGCGAATTCGCCGCCATGGAGAATATCGAGACCCGCACCGTGCTGGGCACCGACGACATTGCCAGCGCCAAGCCGGAGGAAGCCCATAAGCGCCGCGGCGTGGCCGGCCTGATCTTCGCCTACAAGGCCGCCGGCGCACTGGCCGAGGCGGACGGCAATCTCGACGCCGTCGCCGCCATTGCCCAGAAGACCGTGGACCGCACTCGCACCATCGGCGTCGCCCTTTCCTCGTGCCAGATCCCCGGCGCGGCCGGACCCAATTTCACCATTGCCGATGACGAGATCGAATTCGGCATGGGCATCCATGGCGAGCCGGGCATCTGGCGCCACAATATCCGCCCGGCCGACGCACTGGTCGACGAAATGATCTCCATGCTGCTGGCCGAACGTCCAGCAGGCGCCAGCCGGGTGGCCGTGCTGGTCAACAGCCTGGGCTCCACGCCCTTCGAGGAATTGTTCATCCTCTATCGCCGCGCCGCGCAGCAGCTCGATGCTGCCGGGCTGACGATCGTGCGGCCGCTGATCGGCCCTTATGTCACGTCGATGGAAATGGGCGGCGCCTCGATCAGCCTCTGCTTCCTCGATGACGAGATCGAAAGCCTGCTGGCAGCCCCCGCCGATTGCCCGTTCTGGAAGGTGGGCTGAGCCATGGCCATCGACGTCAACACGCTGGCCGATGCCATTGCCCGCGCCAACCAGGCCATGACCGGTCTGACCGATGTGCTCAACGCCGCCGACGCCAAGCTGGGCGACGGCGATACCGGCACCATGCTGGCTCGTCTCATCGGCACCTTTGCGGCTGTCGATGTCCGCAGCGCGCCCAACCTGGGCGCCGGCTTCATGGCCCTGGCCAAGGCCGGTGCGGCCTCGACGGGATCGAGCCTGGGCACGCTCATCATCACCGCGATGATGACGGCCGGAAAGCTGAATGCTGGACAGCAAACGATGGACTGGAGCCGGCTGGGCGACGTCATCGCCGCCATCCGCGACGCCGCCATGGCCCGCGGCAAGGCCGAGCTGGGTGCCAAGACCATTATCGACGGGCTCGACGCGCTGGCCAAGGCCATGGACGGCAAGGACAATCCCGCCTCCATTGCCGCCGCTTCGCGTCACGCCATGCACCAGGTGCTGGCCGAGTTCCGGCAGCGCCCGTCCGCCATGGGCCGCGCCCGCATGTTTGCCGAAAAGAGCGTCGGGCTCGACGATCCCGGCATGCTTGGCCTGGCCGAAATCATCCACGCGGTCACCGCAGATCATGGCGCCACCCCGCTTGCTTGAGGTGGTATGGGCACTAGACTATCGAGATCGACCCCCTTCAGTCACAAATGACTGAGCAATCAAGGCGCTGAAACGTAGACAATGACCGATTCCGTCGAAGTATCCGTGCCAGCCAAACCGGCCCGCAGCGACGAGAGCCTCAAGTCTCTCACCAAGGTTTCGCGCGTGTTGGACTGTTTCACCACGTCGCACCGGGCGCTGAGCCTGGCCGAGATTTGTGCCCGCACCGGCTATCCGCGCTCCACCACCCATCGCCTGCTGGCCGCCATGCGCGAAGTCGGCTTTATCGAGCAGGATCGCGAGCGCGATTTCTACCGATTGGGGCTGCGCCTGTTCGAATTGGGCAATACGGTTCTCGCCAATCTGGAACTGCACCGTGAGGGCCGCGTCATCGTTGATGCCCTGCATCGCCTGACCAGTCGCGCCGTGCATCTGGCGGTGTTCGACGGCTTGCGCGCCGTGGTCATCCAACGCACCGAAGCCGAACAGATGCTCACCAATACGATGGTGGAGAATTCGCCGGTGCATTGCACCAGCGTCGGCAAGGCCATCCTGGCGCATCAGCCGCCCGAGATCGTCGATCGCGTCATCGCGGCCGGGCTCGAGCGCTTCACCGAAACCACCATCACCGATCCGGCGGCGCTGGCGGACGAACTCGAACAGACGCGCGAGCGCGGCTATGCCATCGACAATGGCGAGCATCAGCCCGGCCTGCGCTGCATCGGCGCGCCGATCCGCAACCAGGCCGGCGCCGTCTTTGCCGGCATCAGCGTCAGCGCCCCGGCCTGGCAGATGCCTGTGGCCGAGGTGGACGAACTCAACAAGGTCGTCATCTACCACGCCAATCTGATTTCCCAGCGGCTGGGCTACGTGCGGTAATCGAACCAACGCCCCCTCCTCTGGTGACGTGACGGATATTGGCCGGCCCCTTGGGCCGGCCGTTTCGTTGTCAGACGGGACCGCCGGCCTTGCCGACGGGCCAGATCTTCTGCAGGTCTTCGCCGGCCAGGATGCGCTGGCGGCAAGCAACTTCGTTCTTGCCCAACTCGTCGGCCGCATCGGCGATGACGCCGACCAGTTCGGACGGAATGACAACGACCCCGGTCACGTCAGCGAAGATCACGTCACCCGGCCGAATACGGACGCCGTCGATATCGAGATCGACCTGATAGTGCGTCGCTTCCATGCGGCCCGACACGCCCACCGGGCTCATGCCCTTGGCAAAAAGCGGGTAATCGAGCTTGCGCACCTCGGCGAGGTCGCGCACCGTGCCGTTGACCACCGTCGCCGCCGCGCCCTTGGTCTTGGCGCCGCTCGACATCAGTTCGCCCGTGCCCGAACCTTCGGCGCAGGAGGAATCCACCATCAGGATGCCGCCCTTGACCACTGCGTCGATGGCGCCGTGATAGACGTCCTGCGGCTGGCCCACGCGCGTGCTGGGCTCGTAGCGCACGGTCGAAACCGGCCCGCACACCACCTGGCCGGGCGCCAGCACGCCGAACTGGCTGATGCCCTTGAGGAAGCCATAGGGCCCGCGACCGTCGAGCACGTCGTGGATATCGCCGGAATACCACTTGGCGAGGCGCTTGATGGCGGCCCAATCGGTCTGGTTATAGTCGTAAGCGGCCATTTAGCTGGGTTTTCCTTGTTGGTTGGCGGCGTCGATCGCCTGCTGCAGATAGGCGGTGGAATTGTCGATATGCTCGCGCATCAGCGCGCGGCTGCCTTCGACCTTGCCGGTGCGGATAGCGTCGAAAATGGCTTCATGCTCGGCCACGCCCTCGGCCTGCGTCTTGCTCGGCACGCGGCTGGTCAGGCGGATGACGTCGGTGATCAGCGCATAGAGATTGCCGTAGACGCTGGAGAGGATTTCATTGCCCAGCGACTGCACCAAAGCCCGGTGAAACCGCGCATCGGCCTCGGCATATTGCGAAAAGTCCTTGGCACCGGAGAGTTCGTCGAGGGCCGCGGCAACATCGGGAGACAATTGCCCCTCCCCCGCCGCCAGCCGGCTCACCACTTCGAGCTCGAACATGCGCCGCACATCCATGAGCTGGACCAGATAGGCCGGGTCCTCGGCAAAGAGGCTCCGCACCGTGGTGGCCAGCGAACCGAGGAATTGCTCCACGTCATCGCGCACCACCTCGGCCCGCTCGCCATGCTTGCGCCGCACCAGGCCCTTGGTTTCGAGGATTTGCAGGCCCTCGCGCACCGAGCGCGTGCTGATGGCGAAGCGCCGCGCCAGGTCGGCTTCCGACGGCAGGCGTTCGCCCACCTTCAGCTCACCGGACAGGATTTCGGCCTCGATGGCCGAAACCACCGAGGCATGCAGCTTTCCGCGATCCGGCGCGGCTGGGGTCACCATGCGGTGAAACCGCCATCGACCACGACATTGGAGCCGGTCATGTAGGAGGAAGCGTCCGAGGCGAGGAACTGGACCACGCCGTTATATTCGCCCTTCTCGGCCTGGCGGCGCATCGGCACGCGTTCGAGGAAATTGTCGACGAATTCCTTGTCGAAGCTGCCGGTCTTGACCCCGCCGAAGGAGATCAGGTTGCAGCGGACATTCTTCTCGGCCCAGTAGGTCGCCACATAGCGGGTGAGGTTGACGAGGCCGGACTTGGATGCCGCATAGGACACCGCCTTGATAAAGGGCACGCCGTCGCGCTTCTCGCGATAGGCATAGAGCGCCTGGTTGGGCGAGACCAAGCCGTAGATCGAGCCGACATTGATGATGCTGCCGCGGCCCTGCTCGGCCATCTTGGCGCCGATCACCTGGCTGCACAGCATGACGCCGGTCAGGTTCACATCGATGATGTCGTCCCAGAATTTCTGCGGATAGACTTCGAAGGGCGCATTCTGCTCGGCGCCGCCATCGGGCTTGGAATCGATGCCGGCATTGTTGACCAGCGCATGCGGCACGCCCCAATCGGCGATCAGCTTTTCCGTCGCGGCTTCCAGCGCCGTCTTGTCGGTCACGCTGGCCTCGTAGACCTTGATGCTGTCGCCGAGACCGGGGAACAGCTCGTCGAGCTTGTCCTGCGTCACCGGCCGGCGGCTATAGACCGCCACCTTGGCGCCGGCCTTGGCCAGCGAGGTCGCGAATTCGCGCCCCAGTTGCCCCAGGCCACCCGTGACGACAATCACCTTCCCCGCGACGCTAAACAGATCAGACATCAACCGCTCCAACATATGTCATAAGTCATATGTCATAAGCGGATGAATGACCGAGAGCAAGCCCCAACAGCCAAGGAGCAGGCAAGGAGCAGGCAAGGAGCGGGAAAGCTGTGGGAAAGCATGCGGCAAACAACGACCAAAGGCCGCGCCCGCATGCCGTTGATTTCAGCGATTTGAGAGGACGTTGGCTGGGGTGCCAGGATTCGAACCTGGGAATGCCGGTACCAAAAACCGGTGCCTTACCGCTTGGCGACACCCCAACTTGGCGCGGTTCCTACACGGTTTGCCCGGGCTTCGCAACACGGCCGCAGCTGCTGTAAAAAGCCTGCTCTAGACGCTTGAACGCGCAAGCAAGCGCAGCTATAACCCGCCCCATCGCGACAGGCAACGCGCGCCGAACCGGCCCGCCGCCAACACATCCCGAGTCGCTTTGACGGAGTATAGCGCAGCCTGGTAGCGCACCTGCTTCGGGAGCAGGGGGTCGCGTGTTCGAATCACGCTACTCCGACCAATCAAAGCCCGGCCTCTTGCGAGGTCGGGCTTTTTACACCGACAGGGTTACCGACTTGGGAAGCGGCTTAAGTAGGCTTGCCCCTGTGTCCGAAGTGATCTCGACTGAACAGGCCCTCCGGTTTCCTGCTGAATCAGCATCGACAATCAATGTCCGGCTGCGAGCAAACTCTTCTTCCTTCGCGCGCCTGCCGGGCGCCACATGGGCGTCGCCAACCCCGACTCCCCCAGCCCTATCATGGCGTCATTTAGCCTGAGCCACTTCTGCGAAAGATCCTCATAGGCCGCTGTGTGCCGGAGATCGGGTTCAATTTGCTGCCTAGGCCCGCTTGCCATGGCGCCGGCGTCATCCAGGTTTGAGAACAGCCCCGCTCCGACAGCGGCCAGCATAGCGCACCCCACCGATGTCGACTCGCTATTGTTGGGAATGACCACAGGTCGACCGAGCACGTCCGCCACTATTTTCGGCCACAGACTGCCCTGTGACGCTCCTCCGCTGAAGACGATCTGCGGGAAGATGTTGCCGCTCAGTCTTTCCAGCATTTTGAGGTGTTCACCAGCCGCGTAAGCGGCGGCCTCCATGATCGCTCGCGTGGCCGCTGCCCGGCCGGTCTGTTCCGGACGGTTAAAGTCGAAACCGAGCAACGTCGGCGGCGCCTGAGTCCAGCCATCCGATTGCATGACGCTGGCCATGACCGCGGTAACCCCGTTCGCCCCTGGAGGGATGTTCTGTGCGCTCTTTTCCATCAGGGAGAACGGAGATATGCCGCTCTTCGCGGCAGCGCTGACCTCCGCCTGCCAGAATGCATCGCGGAACCAGCGCAACGACAGCCCGCTCAAGAACCCGATACCCTCAACCATCCACAGGCCAGGCGCGGCATGACAAAGCGTACGAGGGCCCCGCGCAGGATCGACCAGGGGGTGGTCCAGCAAAGTCGTCATCTGCCAGAAGCTGCCGCCGAACAAGGTCGCATCAAACCGCCCGCGCTTGAGCCCGAGAAGGCCAAGTTGGGTATCCCCGCCGCCGGCAATGACCGGCGTCCCGGCCAGCAGACCGGTGCGCTCCGCTGCTGCTGCGGTTACGGCGCCGACAGGAGAGCCCGACTCGACAACCGTAGGGGTGATAGCGATATCCAAGCCGAGGCGGCCAAAGAGGTCATGGGACCATGTGCGCGACGACAGATCGAAAAGGGCAGTGGACGATCCCGCACTGGGTTCGGTGAAATATTCGCCTGTTAGCCGGGTAGCAGCCCAATCGCTGATCATGCCGAATTTGACGGTCCGCTCCAGAATATCGGGGCGATGTGCTTCCAGCCATTTCAGCCGCGCGGGCGTGGTGATGGACACCCAGTCTCCGGCAGTATCGAAGATCAAATCGGCCAGTCCCTCCTGCACCAGCGCTTCGGCCTCGACCGAAGCCCTGGCGTCGATGTTGGGACATGCCCAGAGAACTTCACCCGCCTTGTCGTAGAGCACGACTCCTTCGCGCATCGACGTTGAGGATATGGCCTTTATGTCGCCAGGCGTGCCGCCATAGCTAGCGAGGCAACGTTTTATGACGCTGTCGAGAAGGCGGCCATTGGCGTTGGTGTCGAAGTCGAATCCGCCCGCCGCGCCGGGCGCTGCGGGATGCGTCCATTCGGCGCTGGCGGACGCGACCTCTTCGCCCTTCAGATTGAACAACAGACAGCGGCAACTCCCCGTTCCCGCGTCAATAGCCATCACTACCGGCTGCATGTCCCCTCCCTCAACCGTTCATTCTCCTCCGTGCCAGATCTCCGTCAGGCAACGCGGGTCTTTACGGACCCATCCTGCAGAAAACGGGCAACCTCTTCGGCAAGGCGCTCCGCCGCAAACGTCGTAACGAAACGCGACGCGCCGGCAATATGCGGCGTCACGGTCACATTCGGCATCGCCAATATCTCATCATTGGCCAGAGGCGGCTCAGGATCGAACGTATCGAGTGCTGCTCCCGCCAGCTGCCCGGACTTGAGCGCCGCACGAAGACTCGATGCGACCACCATGGAGGCGCGCGCATTGTTGATGAGATAGGCGCCGTGGCGCATCAGCGAAAATTCACGCGCCCCCAGCATACCTTCAGTTTCCGGAGTTGCCCGGGCGTGGAGGCTAATGACGTCACTGTTCGCGAGCAGGAATTCCAGATCGACCTTTTCAACACCATCTACAAGATCGGAAAGATTGAGCTCGGCATATTTGTCATAAACCAGAATACGGCAACCAAACGGTTTGAGCAGGCGCACAACTCTCTGGCCGATGGCGCCATAGCCGATAATGCCGACCGCCAGTTGCGACAGCTCTTCGCCCGTCCTGTCGGAGCGATATAGTTCGCCCTGCCAGTGGCCGGCGGACAGTGACGCATTGCCCTCGGACAACTTGCGAGTGAGACTGAGAATCTGTGCGATGGTGAATTCGGCAACGGCCGAGGCGTTCCGGCCGGGAACGTTGGTCACCACGATGTTGCGCTCGCGCGCCGCGTCGAGATCGACATTCACCGAACTGCCGCGCGACAGGCCCAGCAGCCGCAACTGCTTGCAACTCTCCACCACTTTCCGGCTGAATGGTGCGAGATGGGTGATGGCCACCTGCGCGTCGGCGACAATTTCTATGACCCTGGCCTCTTCGCCCTGATACTCGGAAATGGCCGGGCCAGCAGGGCCGTTCCGACCATAGAATGGTGTATCGGGCCAATCCGTCTCAATGCTGGAGACCTCTATGTCTGCCGAAATACGCTTGCGCAGCGCGGCCTCGAACACGCTCGCCCGCATGAAGCGGTCGCCGATGATTGCTACTTTTATCAATGTCTGACGACCCTCGGTTTGATTTGTTATTTGTATCATTCAGGTGATTAATTTCAAGCAGAATGAGCCGAGGATGCGTATTTCCAATGCAGATCGCGGCGTCGGTTGCGCAAAGGCAACGGCCACGGCATATGCGGTGGGGGATGTAGGGCGTTAGGCCGAGACGGCCGGGCGAATGGTCATCGCAGCAATGGCGTGCGGCATTGCACCGCTCAAATCAGAGGACCAGCTTGGCGAGGTTCGACGTCACCACCAGGCCCGCAAGCAGGCCCGACTTCAGTACGACCCGCAAGGCCTGAGCCTTCTCCACCCCGCCACAAACCGCATAGACAGGCCGCGAACACAGGGTGGCATAGTCGATGGAAACGAGCCGCGACGCGAGATTGCCGGCGCCGAGATTGCCATCAGCGTCGATGAGGTGGCCCGCAATGTCGGCGACAATCCGCTGTTTCTCGAATTCGAGCAGTTCATCGCCGCTGACCAGATTCCATTTGTCCCAGAACGAGTTCTTGCCGACGTGGCCGATGCCGATCAGGAAGAAGTCTGCCTTGGCGGCCGCCTTAAGCGTCGCGGCAACGCTCCTCTGGCGCAGGAACAGGTCGCGGTCCGCCTGACTGTCGGCGACGAGCGGCGCAGGCAACGCATAACCCGCCCCGCCGGTTTTCCGGATCAGGGCGTTGACGACCTCTTTCGGGTTGGCCTCGTTGAGCTCGGCGAAATCGCCGGTGATCGAGGTAAACGTGGTGTTAGGACGGGCCAGCGCCGGCAGGCTATGCACAACCCGCGCAATAGTCCGCCCCGAACCGATGCCGATTGTCCTGGGCGTGGTCGGCTCCAGCAACCCGAACAGGAAGCGCGCGCCGGCGACGGCCACGACATCGAGCGAGCTATCTATGTCCTTGCCGGTGGCCGGGACGACGGTGCAACTGGTCAGGCCATAGCGCTCCATCAGCCGTGCCTCGAGTTCGAGGCAGTCGGAGGGCACACGCTCCACGAAGAAACGCACCAGCCCCTTATCGCGCGCAAGCTGGATCAGCCGATGGACCTTCATCCGTGATAATCCACGGCGCTCGGCAATCTCTGCCTGCGTCAACCCTTCGACGAAGTGGAGCCACGCTGCATCGACTTCCATGTCGTCGGCGCCGGCAACGGTCGCTTCGGTCTTCTTCATGATACCGCCACTAGAACTCGTGTGCCGTTCCTATTCAGGGGGTAGATATTGGCGTTCATACGCCTCGATCTGCTCGAAACCTATGACCTTCTTGAAATCTTTCACAGGCATTCGCGCAATGTCCGACCTGGATAAATATTTCTTTTGCAGGATCGTATCGAAGGTCTGCTGCAGCGTCTTTGCCACAGCGGTTATCGGACCAACCGGGACAGTAGCGATCGCGGCAACCTCTTCCATCTGTTCGATGGTAAATTTCTCCTCGATGTACTCCACGATGGAAATCGAAAGCGGCCGCTGGCACGCTTGGAGCAGCTTGCGGGACTTTTCAAGCGAGTCGATGTCGTCCCAGATCGGCTTGATGACATCGGCACCGGCTTCGACATAGGCACAGGCACGGTCGATGGCTTCGTTGAGGTCCAGAGAATCCGTGCGTGCGACGATAACGGTTTCCGGGTCGCGGCGAGCGTCGACCGCCGCCTTGATCTTGCCCACAGCCTCGGCGAAGGGCACCAGGGCGGGCCTGGCAATGATCATCGGGCAGCGCTTGGGCGCAGCCTGATCCTCAATAGTGATCGACGTCGCGCCGGCCGCCTCATATTCCTGCACGGTCCGGATCACACTGAGGGCGTTACCGAAGCCGTTGTCGCCATCGGCCATGACGGGGACGGTGGTGACGTTGACCATGTGCCGAAGGATAGAGCGAACCTCGGTCATTGTGTAGATTTCGGCGTCCGCCTCGCCGAGCAGGGACGCGGAAACGGCAAATCCCGCCAGGATGATGGCTTCCGCGCCGGCCTGCTCCGCCAGTCGCGCACTCAATCCGTCATACACACCAGGAACCCAGATGGTGCGACCGGTCTTGAGGCGTGCCCTGAAGCGGCGGCGACGTTCGGTAGGACTGACATAGGTTTGATTTGGGATCACGATCCGCGCTCCTGAAGTGAAGGTAGGCAGGGGGTGGGCGTGCGGGCGGCACGCCCACCCCGGTCTCAAAGGTTAAGTATGTCGGGCAACCAAAGGGTGATTTGCGGGACATAGGAGATGACGAGGACAACCGCGCAAATCAGCACGATGAACGGCACGATCGCCTTGGAGAACTGCACCATCGTCGCCGGTGTTACTGCGCAGGCGACAAACATCAGCATGCCGAAAGGCGGAGAGATGCCGCCAATGGCAAGATTGATGGCAAGCACGATCCCCAGATGCGTCGGATCGATGCCGGCGGCAAGGGCCGGTGCCAGGAAGATCGGCGTGACAATGACCAGCAACGGGCTGCCTTCGAGGAAGATGCCCAGCAGGAATACGACGATATTGATCACCAGCATCAGCACGATCCAGCCGCTGTCACCCTGGAAGATCGGCAATTGTGCCACCTGATTGGGCAGGCCGGCGCGTGCGATGATCCATGAGAAAATCGACGCAGCGGCCAGCGTCAGCATCAGTTGAGCCGTGATGACCAAAGACCGCTCCAGCACGCCGATCATGTCGCGCAGCCGCAGCGAGCGGTAGACGACGAAGGCAAGGAACAGTGTGTAGAGCACCGCGACGGCCGCCGATTCGGTCGGCGTGAAGACGCCGCCAACGACGCCGCCAATGATAATGATCGGGGCAAGCAGGACCAGAAAGGCTCGGGCCGAAGCCTTGCCGACGACCTTTACGGTTGGCCGCTCCGTCCCAACCGGCAGGTTGTATTTGATTGCCGAGCGCCAGATCGCAAACATCAGGGCAGCCCCGACCAGAATGCCCGGAATGATGCCGGCCACGAAGAGGCGCGCGATCGAGACATTCGACAGCGAGGCATAGACAATCATGGTGATCGAGGGGGGTATGAGGGCGGCGCCAGCCGAGGCTGCTCCAATCACTGCCGAAGCGAAGCCGGGCGAATAACCCTGCTTGACCATGGACGGTCCGAGCACTGCGCCCGTCGCCGCGGCGTCCGCCGAGGACGACCCCGAGATTGAAGACATGACAGCACAGGCGACGACGGCCACCTGGGCCAAACCGCCACGCATATGACCAACCAGGACAAGCGCGAAATCGACAAGGCGCTCGGTGATCTTGGCCGTCATCATGATCTGACCGAGCAGCACGAAGAGCGGAATGGCCAGATAGATGTAGTTATTCAGGCCATAGAACATGCGCTGCACGACGACCTGCAGATCCATGCCGCCATTGAGGGTCATGGCGGTCATGGCCGACAGCGAAACGGCAACGGGCACCGGTATATTGAGCAGCAGATAGACCGCCATCGCGACGAAGACGATGATTGCAATCATTGGGCCTGACCCTCCTTGCGCGTTAGGGCATAGACCGACTGGTGGAGATGGTTGATCGTGTGGAGCAGCATGTAGACGCCCATGACAGGCAGAATGAGATTGGGGATTGCCTCGCTGATGCCGAGCACGGGTGTCGTTGTGTTGCGCAAGCGCCAGGCGACACGGAACCCATCGATGGCAATGATCAGCGAGAACACCGCGCAGCCACCGATCGAGAACAGTTCAAACCAGAGCTTGCCACGCGGACCGAGCGCATCGGCGATCATGGGAACCGTGAAATGTTCCTTGCGACCGAGCACGATGGCGCCGACGAGAGCGCTGGTGAACAGAAAAACCAGGCTCAGGAACTCGTAGGACCAAACGAAGGGTACCCGCGCGACGTAGCGCATGAAAACCTGAAGCAAGGTGACCACGAACAAGGTGACAAGTCCCACCATGCTGACGGCCATGACAACGGCATCCAGCCGTTTGAGAAAACGCGAGAGCATGAAATGGCTCCTCCCATTTTGAAAGGGGGAGGAGCCGGCGAACCAGCCCCTCCCGAAAAGGCCATCAGGGCGTGTCGATCACAGCCTGGATAGCGGCTTCCCCGCCGACAATTGGCGCGTACTTTGCGTAGACAGGAGCAACGGCCTCGCGGAAGGCATCAAGGTCGTCCACTTCGTTGATTTCCATGCCATGGGAGGCCGCGTCAGTCATCGCCTGCTCGTTGGCCTTCTCCAGTTCGACATTGAACCAGGCGACGGATTCCGCCGACGCTTCCTCAAGGGCCGCCTGGTAGTTTTCGGGAAGCGAGTTGTACCAGTCGGCATTGATGGCGAGCACCGCATGGCCCGAGGTGTGCATGTCGAGGCTGAAGTATTTGCCAACTTCCCAAGCACGGAATTCACCCAGCGCGTAAGGCGGCGATTCACCGCCATCGATCACGCCCTGCTTGGCCGCCATATAGACTTCACCAAAGGGCATCGGCGTCGGCAACGCGCCGAGCGCCTGGAAGGTATCGAGCATGATGGGGTTTTCCGGCACGCGGATCGTCAGACCATTCATGTCCGCCGGCGTACGGATCGGCCGGGCATTGTTCCAGACCGAACGCGGGCCGTCCGCGAGAGCCAGCATCAGCACCTTGACGCCGGTTGCTTCCTCGAGCTTGTCGTAGAGGCCCTGCCCGATCTCACCGGACACAACACGCACCATGTGGGCATTGTCGCGATAGAGGAACGGCAATTGCAGGAGCTGCAGTTCGGGCAGCGAAGCGCCGAACACCGAGCCGCTGACATGGGCAGCTTCGATGATGCCGCCCATTACCTGCTCGTAGGTTTCCTTCTGGCTCCCCATCTGGCCGTTGGCGGCCAGGTTGAAGTTCACGCCACCCTCGGTCTTTTCACGGGCCAGGTCGATGAACATCTGCATCGCCTGCACGGTGAGGAAGTCCGGCGAGTTCACCGATGCCAACGTGGCGTCGAAAGTCTGCTGGGCGTGTGCCGGCAGCATAGGCAGTACGGAAATAATGGCCGTCGCGGCCATTGCCCGCGCGGTTCGTCCAAGAAACGTCATTGTAGTCCTCCCTTAAAAATATCAGTCCAGTTACTTGGCCCTGATTTCCTCTGTCTTGACCGTCCTCCCCGTGCGTGCGCTCTCATACGCGGCAAGAATCGTGCGCATCGAGCCCATCTGTTCCATGGGAGAAGTAAGCGGCGTGGTGTCTTCCCGGATGGCGGAAAGAAAATGGGTCATCTGCTCGACAAGTCCGCGGGAGGGTTCAAGGGTGAATTCCTCCGACCGCTTCTTGTCGATCGTGGTGAAGAAGCTGCGATCATGGGTGTCGAACTCGATCGCCCCCTTTTCGCCCATGATCATGAAACTGGTGCTGTTGCGCACCTTGGTGGCCACAGCCGTGGCGCTGAGCAGGCCCATGGCGCCGCTGGCAAAGCGGGTCAGCACAAGCGCCGTATCTTCCATCGAGCCGAGATCGGGAAAATCGTAATTGTCGATCTGCGCCGAGACTTCGGTGATTTCACCCATCAGATGACGCATTACCGAAATGGCGTGGGTGCCGGCATCGATCAGCACGCCGCCGCCCATGCGCTCGCTCTGGTGGCGCCAGGCGACACCCTTGAAGGCGTAGCGGATATCGAGATCGAGCGCGCCACGGATCATGTAGGGACGACCGATAGCTCCGGCCTCAAGCAGCTTTTTGGCCCTGGAAACGAAGGTGCCGTAGTTCCAGTTTTCCGCAACCATGACCTTGAGCTTGCTGGCAGCA
This sequence comes from Devosia ginsengisoli, assembly GCF_007859655.1. Classification (NCBI taxonomy): domain Bacteria; kingdom Pseudomonadati; phylum Pseudomonadota; class Alphaproteobacteria; order Hyphomicrobiales; family Devosiaceae; genus Devosia; species Devosia ginsengisoli. The sequence continues at coordinate 252,762 of NZ_CP042304.1, read as the reverse complement.
GCGGCATCGGCCAGCCTTTGGGCATCTTCGATATTCTCGGCCAGCGGCTTTTCCAGCACGACGTGCTTGCCGGCCTCCAGCGCCTCGATAGCCAGTTTGGCGTGCAGATCATGCGGCAGCACCAGATCGACGATGTGGACGTCAGGGTCGGCGAACACCTTCTTGTAGTCCGCAGTGTAATTGGCGACGCCCCATTCCTCGGCCCGGGCCTTGGCCCGTTCCTCGTTGGAACGCACGACCCAGGTGATCTTGGCATCCTTTTGCGCCCGCCAGCCGAGCAAGTGGTTCTTGCTCCAGTTGCCGGCACCGATCACTGCTACATTGTAGACCATTCTATCCTCCAGATACCGCGCCCCGATCGGGTTACGCGTCATTCGTCTTGCATACGGCCGCGCTAATCGCGGCTCGCAGAGCGTCACTTAGGAGGGCCGCACATGCGGCCCTGCCAAATCCAGGTCAGCGCATCATCGCGCCGACATTGCCGCCATCGATCGACAGAACAACACCGGTGCAGACACGCGCCTTGGCTAGATAGACAAAGGCATCAGCCACATCGGTCGTGGTCACTTCGCGGCCAATCAGGTTGCTCCGCACGTGGCCGTTGGCCGTGATTGGCGGCGCCATCAACCCCGCATGCACTCCATCGGAATGGACGGCATTGGCCGTGATGCCACTTGCGCCATGCTCGATCGCGTATTGCTGCACGAGCGCAAGCAAGGCGGCTATGGAAGTCTCGTAAGGGCCGGAACGGACGGCCTGTTTGGCGAGGTTAAACAGCAGCGCCCCGCCATTGCCCTGCTGTTCCATCACCTTGACGACAGCACGGGCGACCGACTGATGCCCCCAGAAATTCACGTCGAAGTCGCGACGGAACACATCGTCAGACACCTCCGCGACGCGCCCCTGGCTGGCGATACCGGCATTGGATACGAGAATATCGACACCGCCAAAATGCGCCGCAGTGCGCGCAACCGCGGCATCGACGGAGCCGACATCAGTAACGTCACAGGCGACACCCAGAGCGCCCAGCCGCGCGGCTTCCTTTTCAAGCGACGGGCCGCCGAGATCGAACAGGGCGATCTCGGCGCCTTCAGCCTTGAGAGCGGTGGCAATTGCAGAACCGACGCTGCCGGCGCCGCCCGTTATCACGGCCACTTGCCCGGTTAGCGGCTTGACCTGCGCCTTGGCCAGCTTGGCCTGCTCGAGGGACCAGTATTCGATGTCGAACAGGTCTGCCTCCGATAGCGACTCGAACCTGTCGATGCCCTCGGCGCGAGTGATGACTTCCACCGTCGCTTCGGCGACATCAGCCGCTGCGGCGGCGGCCTTCTTGGTCGGGCCGGCAGCAAACAGGCCGATGCCCGGCACGTAGAAGACCCGCGGCATGGTGTCGAGCATGGTCTTGGGTTCGGCGGCGCGCGCAGCGTTGCGCCCGAAGTACTGGCGGTAATCATCGGAATAGGCCGCAACTGCCGCTTCTACTGCCTGCCGGAAGGCATCCAGTGCATCCTGACGCGGCGCCGGCAGGGCAACGCCCGTGCGCTTTATGCGCAGAACATGTTCGGGCGTCGCATTGCCGCGCGAGACCAGGCTCTGCAAGCCCGGAGCATTGCAGAATTCGAGAATTTCCGGGCTGGCGCGATGCTCAAGGACAAATCGACGCGACACGTCATCGATCTCGCCAGGAATAGCAATGGCACCGCGCAAGATGGGTGCAATCTGGCTGGCATCGGCCAGTGCATGGGGCAGCGTGATCGAGGCAAACGGCTTGGACCGCCCCTGCGACAGCCGACGCTCGGCCTTGTCGACCATGGCGATCATCCGCTCATAGGCGTCCCGCGCGTCGTCCGAAAAAGTGAAAATGCCGTGCTTCAGCAGGATGATACCATCGGCGTCGGGCTGGCCGGCCAGTGCTGAATACGTAGCCTTGGCCAGATCAAAACCCGGCATCACATAGGGGACGATCAAGGCGTCTGGAAACAGTTCGCGGACGAGGTCCTCGCCACGCGGCTGATTGGTTAGTGACACGATGGCGTTAGCGTGCGTGTGGTTGACAAATTTCTGTGGGATGATGCCGTGCAGCAGCGCTTCGATCGAAGGCGAAGGCGCCGCCGGGTCCAGCAACATGCGCCGCTGCAGCATGACCAGATGGTCATCGGAAAGTTGCGCGATATCGATCAAGCGGACGAGCTCGGCGATCCGCATCAGCGGCATTCCGCCCAGCCCGATCGTGCCCATATCGGCACCGCTGCCTTTGACACAGAGCACGTCGACCTCACGGCCATCGATATCGGTCCAGGCCGTCTTGACCGAGGTATTGCCCCCGCCATGGAGCACCAGTGAAGGATCGAGGCCGAGCTGACGGGTCGCATAAATCTCGAGCGCTATGTCGCGGTTCACGCCTTGCGCGTGAAGGGTGGCGACAAGCCGATTTGCCTCTTCATCGGACCAGGTTGAAACAGTCATCGTGACTTCTTTGCTCTTCGTTCAATAGGCCTTGCGGTTCAGTTCGGCGGTCAAGCCGCGATCCGTAATGTTATTTGTATCATCGTTGTGATTAATTGCAAGTCACCCCGCGACAGCTCTGGCTGGCCGGCATGAGGGGGTTCCTGGATCACACGCTGCCCTGAGGCGGATACATGCAAGGCGCAGCCCTTCGAGCCGCAGCCTGCATGCTTACGACCGATGCTGACCGGTTTCGCCAGAAGGGTAGCCCAGGTCCGCTTTTAGGAAGCGGCAGCGGTTGTTTGGGCGGCGGAGATGGGCGCATATCCATCTGAATGCCAAAGGTGGCGGCCCTATTCCACCGACAGATCATCGGGTGACTTTAGCAACCAATCACCCCGGCCTCTCGCGGGGTCTTTTTGCACCGACAGGGGTTCCGCCGCTTCAGTCGCGGCTGAAGCGGTAGTGGCCGGCCTCGTCGAGAAAGCGCCGGGCTCTTCCTTCGGCCACGAGGCGGTTGAGATGGGCAAGGGCTTCCGTGAGGGCCAGGACCAGGCCCATGCCCGATGGGATGCGGCCGAACAGCGGCACAAGGATGTCGGAGGCCAGGCTTGGTGTGCCAAGCGCGCGGCTGATCGAGTCCAGCGCCTTGTGATGGTGGTCCGCGATCTCGGTTGCGCGCAAGCCGGCCTGCCGAAAGGCCGGGCCGTGCCCGGGCAGCGCGAGCAGGTCACCTGGCATCACGGCAGCGCCATGGAGGTATTCGAGATAGGCGCCAAGAGGGTCGCCCTCGGGGTTCTCGGCGTCCACGCCGACATGCGGGGTGATCCGCATCAGCAACTGGTCGCCCACCAGTGCCAGCCGGGCTTCGTCGCTGACGAGAATGGCGGGCCGCGGTGAATGGCCGGCGCCGGTTTCGATCCGCCAGCGCAATTCTCCGATGACGATGGTCTCGCCCGGCGTCAATATCTCGCAGTGCTCGGGAAGTCCCGAACTGAAACGGCCCGACCTGCCGGCGGCCAGGGCGGCCAGGGCTTCCTCGGCGAGGCCGCAACGCCGCAGCAGCTCGGTAAAGGGGCTGCTCTCGGCCGCGTTGATCCGCCTGGCCAAATGCCACTCCACATCCGTCATGAACAGAGGGGCATCGAAGCGCTGCTGCAGCATGCCCACCTGCCCGATATGGTCGGGGTGAAAGTGGGTGCAGATGATGCGCGTCACGGGCAGCGCGAGGTCGTCCAGGATCACCTGCCATTGTGCAGTACTGTCCGGATCGGCAAAGCCGGTATCGACGACAGCCCAGCCATCGCCGTCCCTGAGCGCCCATATATTGACGCCACCCATCGGCGCCATGGGCGAAACAAGGCGGTACCACCGCACATGTTCGCCTATGGCGATATATTCCCCCTCGCCCCGGGCCGGCCCCGAGGGGGCAACGGGAATTGAGGGCGGGAGCAGCATCATTGAGCATGATCAGGCAGACAGGCTGGAAAAGACGGACGTTCTAGACGCCATTCGTCCGCAATCGTCAACCGACCCGGCAAATCCATCGCAGCTAGTCATCCGCGGGCGACCGCAGGATCAATGGCGGATTGACCTCAACGCGACGGAATTTCAACCGGTAGTAGGTGAAGGCAAGGCATGACATTGCCGACATGCCGACACTGGCGGCGACCAGAGCCAGCACAGGATCGGATGCCAGGCTGGCAAAGGTGCTGACCAGCAGGCCGGCCGCCATCTGCAGGAACCCCATAAGCGAGGAGGCGGTGCCGGCCATCCTGGGAAAGGGGGCCAGCGTGGCCGTGGTCATGGCGGGGCCGACAAAGGCATTGCCGAAGGTCAGCAGCGCGATCGGCAGCATGACAGTGAGATAGGAGGGCGTGAAGATGAGCGTATTGAGCAGCAGCACGCTCGCCAGCGAAACGATCAGCAGACCGGGCAGCACCAAAGCCATGGCGCCGACGCGATCCATCAGCCGCCGCACCACGATTGCCCCGGCAAAATAACCGCCCCATTGCAGCAGCATGCCGATGCCGAATTCACCCGCCGACATGCCGATCCGGCCCATGAGCACGAAGGGCAGCAGCGTGGACTGCGCATAGAAGATGCCCACCGCGCCGGCCACCACGGTGGTGGTGGCGAGGAAGGAACGATTGCGGATCAGCACGCCGTAATTGGTGAGGAGCGGCGCGAGCCGGAAGCTGGGCCGATCGGGCGGCGCGGTTTCCCGCATTCCGACCAGCATGGCGACAAGCACCGCAGTCCCCATCAGGAACATGAAGACGAAGGTCGATTGCCAGCCCCAGAATGACAGGATGAGGGCGCCAAGGGTGGGGGCAAAGGCGGGGCCGACCGCCAGGATGATGCCGATGAGGTTCATGATGCGCGAGGAATCGTCGCCCTCGAACACATCGCGGATAACAGCCCGCGAAATGACCGCGCCGGCCGAAGCCCCTAGGCCCTGCAGCACCCGTCCGGCGATGAGTATCTCGACTGAGGGCGCCACCAGGCAGATGAGGGTGCCGAACAGGAACAGGCCGATAAAACCCGCCGTGACACCACGCCGGCCCAGCGCATCCGAGATTGGCCCGGCCAGCAGTTGGGCGAAGGCGAAACCGGCGTAGTAGGAGGTCATGGTGAGTTTCACCATGGCCTCCGTCGTCCCCATTGCCTCGACGATGCTGGTCATCGCCGGGGAATAGAGGGTCATCGAGATCGGGCCGATCGCGATCAGGAGCGCGCCAAAGAAGCTGACGCGCCCGATGCTCATGACCGGCCGTGGCGCCGCGACGACGTCCACCATTTATGCCCCCTAGGCGCGCTGCCAGATCTGGTCGCCATCGGGACCGGGCACGATGGTGCCGGAGGTTCCGACCGGCTCTGCCGCTCCGCTGATCAGGAAGGCGATGCCCTCGCTGTCATCGGGCAGGATCTTGGCCAGGGTCCGCTCGCCGCCCGGCGTTCGCGCCACCACGACGCCGAAACGGGGCGAGCCGTCGCGCTCGTAGAGTACGGTATAGGTCTCGACCGTTGCCGGGCCCTGGTAGCTCTCGACGGTGGGCGGCACCGCGCCGCGAGCACTGTCGGCCTCGGCCTGGAAGTGGAAGTCCTGCGGGAACCGGGCCTGCGGGAATGGCTCGGTGGACAGGGCGATCGTGTGGTTGTGCGTGGCGATGCCGCCATTGGCAAACAACAGGCCGAAACGTCCGTCCTGACGGAGCTTCTGGACCATGCTGACCACGGCATGCGCCATGTAGTTGCCGATCGGTCCGCCCCCGAAGGTGAGGCCGCCAAACACCGTGGCCGGCTTCTCCAGCGGCCAGTTCAGGATGCGACGGGCCATTTTGGGCACGGTGGGGAAGCAGCTATAGAGCTCGACATAGTCCAGGTCTTCGGTCTTGAGCCGATTGAGCTCGAGCGCGCGATTGATGGATACGGCCATGGATGGCGAGCGGTCGTAGCGGTCGCGGCCAAGCGGATCGTCCGGCTCGTGGCCGGAGGCGCCGAGGCCGATATAGACGATGTTCTTTTCCGGCACGCCACGACGGCGGGCCTCGGCCAGGCTGGTGACGATATAGCCGGCACCCTGGTTGACCGAGCTGTTGGCCACCATCAGCTTGTTATAGGGGTGCGAAATCGGCCGATTATTCTCGGACGGCGTCTTGATCTCGTCCGGCGTAGCACCGCGTCGAATCCAGGCGCCGTCATTCTCCGCCGCGACCTGCGCGAAGCGCGACCAGATGGCGGCGCTTTCGTCCTGCCCTTCAGCCAGGGTCTGGCCGTAAGCGGCGCGGCTGGCATTCTCATAGAGCGGGTAGAGGTCGACCGGACCCGCCAGGCCATAACGCTTGCGGAAGCTCGGTGCGCGCTGCATCGATGATTCACGAACCGAGCTGAAGCCGCCGTTCCCCTTTTTGGCAAAATGCGCCGCCGTCCGCAGGGCCTCGCCGCCGACGACGGCGGCCACCTTGGCCTCCCCGGCGCCAATCGCATTGGCTGCCTCGTTGAGCAGGAAGATCGGGCTGTCGCCGCTGGCCATCGAGGTTGTGGTGCGGTGCTTGGGGTTGGCGCCGAGGCGCTCGCTCAATGGCGCGGTGATTTCGCCCAGTTGCGGCCAGGATATCTGGTCCACCGTTCCCAGCCAGTCGATATCCCCAAGCCAACCACCGCCGGCATCAGAGTCAGCGCGACGCAGCGCCTGCTCCATGAGGCCCAATGAGTCGAGACCGTCATCGGGGTTTTCGGGGCGGTCATTATATTGCCCGACCCCGACGATGACGGGGGTATGTTCTGCATCCATGGTCATGATCAGCGTCCCTTCCAGACTGGCGTACGTTTTTCGGCGAAGGCGCGCGGGCCTTCCTTGGCATCCTCGGACGCCATGACGACCTTGGCCTCGGCGGCGCTGCGGGCCCAGGCGTCGTTGTCGGCCGGAATGCGCCCATCGATAATGCCCAGCGCGATCCGCTTGCTGGCCTGGACCGAGATGGGGGCGTTGACGGTGATGCGCGCCGCAAGAGCCAATGCCGCATCCAGCAGTTCGGGCAGCGGCACGACGACGTTGACGAAGCCGAGTTCCTTGGCGCGCTGGGCCGTGATCGGCTCGCCGGTCAGCAGCAATTCCATGCCGACTTTCCTGGGCAGTTGCTCGACGATGCGAAACGTGCCGCCCGCACCGGCATAGATGCCACGCTTGACCTCGGGCAAGCCGAAGCTGGCGCTATCGGCGGCGACGATCAGGTCGGCAGCCAGCGATATCTCGGTGCCGCCGCCCAGGGCAAAGCCGTTCACGGCCGCGATGACAGGCTTGCTGATCGGGTGTGAGACGAAGCCGGCAAAGCCCCAGGCCTGCTGGGCCGGGTCATCGGGCCGCAGATTTTCCCCGCGCGATACGGCGACCAGATCGGCGCCGGCGCAGAAAGCGCGGTCACCCGCGCCGGTCAGGATGACGGCCCGGATTTCCGAGATCGTGCTCGGCCTCCTCCAGCGCCGTACCGACGCCGACATGGACTGCCTTGTTGATGGCATTACGGGCTTCGGGACGGTTCAGCGTGATGATCATCACGTGTTCGCGGCGCTCAACCAGCACCGCCGGCTTTTCTTCAGACATATTGCTCTCCTCTCATTCCGCCGCGACCGGCTGTTCAATTGGCTCAAGGACCCCGGCAGCGACCAATCGGTCGGTCTCGGCACCGGTCAGGCGCAACCAGTCGCGCACCACTTCGGTCGTGTGCTGCCCCATCAGCGGCGCGGCACCCATTGGGGGTTCGGCCAGGTCGTGGCTGACAATGGAATGCCGTTCCACGAGGTAGCTTCCGGGGATGTGGGGGTGGGTTTCGCTGCGCAGGAAAGAGCGCTGGCCGAAATAGAACTGCTCCATCAGGTCATGAACCCGGAACATCGCCGCAGCCGGCACACCGGCCTGCTGCAGGATGGCCATGGCCTCGTGCGGTGTCTTGTCGGCAAGCCACTGTCGCAGGGCGGCCTCGATATGCTCCCGGTGGACATGGCGCCCTTCACGGGTCGCAAGACGCGTGTCGCCCAAGACCTTGGACCATCCTGTGACGGCATTCAGCGCCTGCCAGTCGGCATCATTGCGGACCGTTATCACGCACCATTCGTCGTCGCCCTTGCAGGGAAAGACGCCCCAGGGCGCATCGGCGGGCTCAAGCGGCAGGCCCTCGCCGACCAGGGCGATCTGCTCGCTCATCTGGTTGAGCATGATTTCGGCCTGGGCGATGCTGACCCGCCCGCCCCTGCCATGCCCGAGACGGGCGATCAGCATGGCGAGAATGGCAACCACGCCGACCCGTGCGGCGGTGTGATCAGGGTAGATCGTCACCGAGTCCGAATAGCTTTCCGGATCGTCGGGGTAGCGCCAGAGGTCGGTCAGGCCGGCATTGGCCCGGACCAGCGGGCCATAGCCCATGCGGCGGCTCCACGGCCCTGTCGGGCCGAAGGCGGAGCTGTCGACCATGATGATTTCCGGGTTGATCTGGCTGACGACGTCATAGCCCAGGCCCAGCGATTCCAGCGTTCCCGCCTTGAAGTTGGAGAGAATGACATCCGCCTTCTCGGCGAGCCGCAGGAATAGCTTTCTGCCCTCCTCGCTCTTCAGGTTGAGCCCGAGGCTCCGCTTGTTGCGATGGCCGGCGGCAAAGCCCATGGACAGCGGCTCGCCATTCAGGGTCTGGCGACCGCCGTCCGGGAAGGCCTTGGCCTCGACCTTGATGACATCGGCGCCGTAGTCGGCAAGCAGGCGACCCTGCTCGGCGCCCACGACGATGACGCCGAGATCGAGTACGCGAATGCCTTCCAGCGGACGCTTGCCGGGTTTTGGACCCTGGCGATGGGCACCGAGCGGCTTGCCACCGATCTTGACGCTGTCGGCGCCACGCGCTGAGACATGCTTTGGTGGCCCCATGCGCACGCCGTTGATTTCCAGCGCGCCGTTGGTGAGCTGGATCGTACCGCCGAAACCGTCGGCAACCGTTGTCAGTGTCTCGCGGGCTTGCATATGCTCGGTGACGACAGCCTCTTCCAGCGAGAGCACCGCACCGATCGGCACACCGAATGTCTCGCCAGCAATCTCGAGTTCCTTGCGGGTCATGGTGGCGAAATGGGCGGCGATAGCCTCGTTCAACGCCTCCGATTCACGCCGCACCTTCGTGTTGCCGAAGGCGGGATCGGCAAATGCTTCGGGGCTTCCCATGAGCCTGTGCAGCGATTGCCACTGGCGAGGCGAGAGGACGCAGATGCGCACCTTGCCGTCGGCGCAGTCGATGATGGGATAGAGCTGTCCCCTGGGTGGGCGGTCACGCGGCATATCGCTCGGCCGGCCGCCTTGCGTGGCGCTGCCGCCGATACCGAAACCGGGATCGAGCGCCTGCGAGACGCCATCGAGCGCCGAGAAGTCGAGCCAATCGCCCCAGCCGGTGCGAAGGCGGTTGTAGTAGGCCAGCAGGACGGCAAAAGTGGCCTGCGTGGCGGCCGTGGCATAGGCCAGCTGGCCGGGGGGCAGCAGGGGTATGCGCCCCTTGATGCCGGAGCGCGCCAGTTCGCTCGACAGGGCATGCAGCACCGGATCGGTGGCCTGGTAGCCGCTGAACACGTTGTCCCTGCCGAAATCGCTGACCGAGAGCACCGTCAGCGTCTGGTAGCGGTCGCGGATATCATTGAGGTCCAGCTGCACCTCGGCGGCGGGAGACGCATCCTCGATCAGGATATCGGCGCGGGCAATCAGCGCATCGAGGCTGGCGCGGCCGCGGGGTGTATCGAGATCCACCACCACGCTCTGCTTGCCGACATTGCCAACTGCAAACTCGATCTGCCGGCGGCGATCTTCAGCGCCCGGGCGTGCCGAGCTGGCAGTTTCCACCAACACCACCTCTGCCCCGAGCTCAGCGAGGGTCCGGCCGATCGCGGCCAATGAACCATTCATCAGGTCGACAACGATCAGGCCGGCAAGCGGCCGCTCAGTCCGCTGCATTGCGGATCCTCCATCCCTCACGTAAAGTTTCGTCCAGGTTTTTATTACGGACGATTACCGTCTAAAATACGCAGTTGGAGGTTTGATGCAAGAGGCATCTGAAGAATTGCGCGCATCGGATGAACCGCGCCGTCGAGGACGCCCTCGCGACACCAATATCGAAGACAAAGTCTTCGATGCCGCGATCGCGATCTATTCGGAAGCCGGCTGGGCGGGATTCAATTTCGATGCAATCGCCAAACAATCGGGTGTCGGCAAGGCCGCGATCTACCGCCGATGGGCGACTCGCGAAGACTTGCTGCGCGAAACCTTCGCCCTGCGCTGGGACCCGATCGCGCTGATCGATGAGGGATCGATCGAGGCGGACCTGATCGCGATGATCAAGCTGATGCTCGATCGCTTCCTGGGAACCCGGGGCGGGATCGTGCTCAATCTGCATGCCGATACCCGCCGTTATTCCGAGGTTCGGGAAGTCGCGTTCAACCTCGGCGCCGTCACGGCCTCGCGCCAGGCCAAGATTTTCCAGCGGGCAATCGACCGCGGCGAATTGCCGGCCGGGGTGGATTCGCAGATGCTGGAGATGGCGCTATCAGGCACGGTCCTGAACCGCATCGTGCGAGCCGGCAATGGCCTGATGCCACTGGATAATTTCAATGCCGACGAGTTCGCCAAGTCGCTTGCCCGGTTTCTGCTGACAGCTTCGGGCGCACCGCCCAAGCCCTAGGTTTCCTGCCCTGCCCCGATTACGACATTCGTCGATACTTCCCTGTTCGGATGGCGCACACTCTTGCCATCCGCTCGCTCCGGAGTATTATAGACGCTATTCGTCCGTAAAAGATCGCCACGAAGAAGGACGGTCAAAACAGGACATAGCCCTGTCGCGCCTACCGGGGAGGAGACCCGAATGTTTGCCGAATTCAAACGGCGGTCGCAGCATGTGCTGCCCGCCATAACGACTTCTTTTGCCCTTTTGCTGTCGACCACCGCGCTCAGCCATGCCGCCGGGCTGCCCTATGGGGCGGCCAAGGAAGAGTTCATCGCGGCGCTGGCCGACATGGATCCGGTGGAGCTGGTGATGCAGGTCACCGGCAGCCCGGGTGACGAAAACAGCCTGGCCTCGGAACAATATGTTGCGGCCGTGACCGAGTGGTCCGGCGGCAAAATCCAGGGCAAGGTCGTCTACGGAAACGCCATTCTGGCCGGCAATACCGCGCCGGCGGTGGCCGATGGGCGCATCACCTTCGGCGGCGTCATCGCCCAATACGACCCCTCGAACTTCCCCATCAGCGCCGGTCTGGTCGATCTCAGCTTCGTCTCGAATTCCTCGCCGATTGCCGGTGCATTGCAGACCTGGGGCACCCTGATGGAGGCTTCCGGCACCGAAGAAGCCATCGAGGAGCAGCGCGACTACGGGGTCGAGCCGCTCTTCATCCAGGGCGGCACAACGGCCAGCGGCCTGTTTTGCAGCGAGCCTCGCAACGATGTGGCAAAGCTGGCCGGCGTACAGACCCGCGCCGGTGGACTGATCCACGGCCGCGAGGTGGACGCGCTGGGCGCCTCTGCCGTCTCGCTGCCCTATAGCGAGATGTTCGAAGGCCTGCAGCGCGGCATTATCGGTTGCGCCCTCACCTCCATTACCACCGCCAAGGTCGCCGGCATCATTCCGCTGGCGCCCTATCATGCGCTGGCGCCGGCAAATACCGGCTTCGGGCTGACCACGACCAACATGGCGTTCGACATTGTCTTCTGGGAGGAAATTCCGCTCGAGGCGCGCCAGCTGCTGTGGGACCTGTCCAAGGCCTATATCCGGCAGACCATCCTGGCGAGCTGGAAGCAGACCCAGGTCGGGTTGCAGGACATTGCCGATGCCGGCGGTGAAGTGCTCGAGCTGTCGCCTGACGCCGCCGAGCGGTTGGTGGCCGAAAACGACAAGGTTCTCGAGGAGATGCGGTCCTTCCAGTATTTCGGCGACGCCAACGCCGTTGTGGAGGGCTTTCTGACGGCCTCCAGCAAGTGGGAAGCGATCGTCGCCGAGCTCGGATACACCGAACTGGACCCCGGCTGGGCCAGTTTCGGCGCGTGGTACGAGCCGGGCAAGGTTGACATCGACCCGTTCGTCGATCGCCTGTTCGAAGAAATCCTGCTGCCCAATCGACCGGAGTGAGCGCAATGAACACGGCAGCAAGCTCGCAGGTGACCGTCGTCGATTCCCGACGCTGGTATCTCGAAACTCTCGTGACGCTCATCCAGGTTGCTGCCGTGTTCGGCGTGTTGCTGCTGATGGCGCACACGCTGGCCAATGTGGCAGGGCGCTACTTCTTCAACACGCCCTTGCGCGGCACCAATGAAATTGTGGCCTTCTGGTACCTACCGCTGATTGCCTTTCCCGGCTTCGTGGCGGCGCAGGTTCTCAATCGGCATATCTCCGCGAATATCCTGTTCGATATGCTGCCCAAGAAAAACCAGCGCGAGGTTGCCATTGGCATCGCGCTGATCGGGGCGGCTCTATGCGGGACTTTCGCCTACTACACGTTCCAGGAAGCGCTACACAGCATGGCGCAGGGACGGCATGTGGTCGGCACCAGCGCCGTGATCGTCTGGCCGACGACCTTCCTGCCGCCGATCGCCTTCGGTTCGCTTTGCGTGCTGTTCCTCATGGAAATGGCCAACCTCATCATGGGACGGGCAATCCAGAAGGACCAGGAGCAACTGGAGCTGGAAAGGCTCGGCATCGCCGAGGAAGAGGCGAAGCCCGCCGAGGCCACCAAGGGCCAGCGCTGGCTGGTCCGGGCCGCAATTATCGGCGCCATCGCTATCTGCCTGGTCGCCATGTTCGCCTTCGAGGCCAAGCAGGTCATTGCCCTGGGCGCCGTCGGCCTGATGCTGGTGCTGTTGTTCCTCAAGGTGCCGGTGGCCTTCTCCCTCGCCGGACCGGGCCTGCTCGGCCTGTGGGCCATTCGCCCGCGTGCCGTGTTCACCATGCTGGAGAACCAGCCGTTCGATGCGGTCGCGAACTGGACCTTCAGCGTGCTGCCCATGTTCATCTTCATGGGCATTCTGCTCTGGAAGTCGGGGCTCACCGCCCAGATGTATGTGGCAGCGCGGGTCTGGCTGAAATGGCTGCCCGGGGGTCTCGCCGTCAGCACCAATGCTGCAGGCACCGGCCTGGCGGCGGTGAGCGGCTCCACGCTCGCCACCACATATGCGCTTGGACGGATCGGCATACCGGAAATGTTGCGGGCCGGCTATGACCGCCGCATGGCCATCGCCTCGATCATGATTTCGGGCCTGCCGGGGCAGCTGATCCCGCCCAGCACGGCGCTGGTCATCTATGCCGGTATTGCCGAGGTTCCCATCGGGCCGCAACTGATGGCCGGTATCATCCCCGGCCTGTTCGTGGCCTTCGTCTTCAGCATGGCGCTCATTCTGGCGGCGACGATCTGGCCAAGCCTGGTCGGCGGTCGCAGCAAGAATGACGGCGAGGTCATCACCTGGTCGCAGCGCTGGACATCGCTGGCCGGCATCTGGCCCATGCCCGTGCTGATCGGCATCGTGCTCGGCGGCATGTTTGCCGGCGTGCTGACGGCAACCGAGGCCGGAGCGGCGGGGGCACTCGGTGCGCTGATCCTGACCATCATCGTCAAGGGCAAGACATCGTGGAGAACCATTGTCGATGCCGGTGTCGACACGATCATCACCTCGGGCGCCATCTTCCTGTTGCTGATCGGTGCCCAGATCCTGTCCAGCCTGCTGACACTATCAGGCCTGGCAGACGGCTTCGCCGATTGGGTGAGCCATGCCGGCTTTGACCGGGTCACGTTCCTGCTGATCGTGTTGGCGGTTTACCTGCTGCTCGGCACTTTCATGGAAAACCTGCCGATCATGCTGCTCACAGTGCCGCTGCTGATCCCGATCCTGGGCGAACTCGACGTGTCGCTCCTGTGGTTCGGCGTCTTCTGCGTGTTCATGGGCGAGCTGGCCATCCTGACACCGCCGGTCGGCATCCTGTCCTTCGTGATCCACGCCTTATGCCAGGAGAAGGAGATCAATCTCGGCCAGAAGATCACGCTGAACGACGTCATGTCGTCCGTGTGGTACCTCATGCCCATAGCGGTCCTGGTGGCCGTGCTGCTGATCTTCTTCCCCGATCTCGTGACCTGGCTGCCGGACCAGATGTCGATCCGGTAATCCTGCAGTGTGGCCCCCGGTGGCAGATTTCAGAATCTGCTTCGGGAGCATGACCAGGTGTTCGACCAATCAGCCCCGGCCTCTCGCGAGGTCGGGGTTTTCACGCCATCCGGTCTTGCCGCAAAGGCCGCTAACTAGTTGCTTATGTTCAGTTGGCCCAGCAGCTTGTCGGCCAGGCGCAGGCTGGCGCCTGTGGTGACCAGCATGGGTGGCAGGGTCAGCCATTCCAGGGTCCAGGCGGCGCCGGAGCGTTCGTATTCGTGCACTATGGACTGGCCGAGGATGCCCGACAGGCCGGCATTGTGACGGGCCAGCGCCACCAGCACCTCGGCATTGACGGGGTTGGCCTTGTGCGCCATGGCCGACGAGCCCCCTGCCCCTTCGAGCCGCACGGTCCCGACCTCGTTCTGCGCCAGCAAGGCGATGTCGGCGCCAAGCTTGCCGAGCGAACCGCTGATCAGCGCCAGCAGATTGCCCAGCGCCACGATGGGGTCGCGCGTGGCCTGCCAGGGGCCGGCAATGCCGAGATCGAGTCGCCGCGCCATGCCGGCGGCAATCGCGTCGCCATGAGCCCCGAAACTGCCGCGATCACCCACCGGCCCGCCCAGTTGCACCACCAGCAAAGTCCGGCGCATGCCGGCCAGTGCCCGCAGATAGCGCTGCAGGGGCTCGTTCCAGCTGCCGATCTTGGCGTTCCAGGTCGTAGGCAGGGCCACCTGCATGCGTGTATGGGCCATCAGCGGGCGAGACCCGGCCGCCACAGCCAATGCCTCCAGCCGGTCCAGCAGTGCCGTCAGCCGCGTCTCGTAGATGTCGAAGGCCTTGGCCAGCTGCAGCATCAGCGCGGTGTCGATCACGTCCTGGCTGGTGGCGCCCTTGTGCAAAGCGGCGCGATACGGCTCGGCCACGTCGGCCCGCAATTGTCGCACCAGAGCCGGCACCACGACGCCATCCTGCGCCATGCCGGCGGCGAGACCGGGCCGGTCGGGCACGAAAGTGGCGATGGCCGAACGGATGGCGTCTGCCGCATCCTCATCGATCCAGCCGCAATCGGCGCTGGCCTCGGCCAGGGCGGCCTCGACGGCCAGCATGGACGTCAGTTGCGCATCGTCGGAGAGCAGCGCTTCGATTTCGGCATCGCCGGCAAGGGCGGAGAGCAGCGGGTTCATGGGGCCAGTATGGCCTGCTCACATATCGAAGAACACCGTTTCCTTGTCGCCCTGCAGATGAATGTCCAGCACGTAGCGCGGCACCTCGCCGGGCTCCTTGCGGGCGATCAGGGTCAGGCGGCGGCGCGGGTCCATGATTTTGTTGAGCACGAAATCGCCGGCATTGGCCTCGGCCTCGTCCTCGAAATAGAGCCGCGTCTGCAGGCCGATATTGATGCCGCGGGCCACGATCCACAGATTCACATGCGGGGCCATGGGCTTGCCATCGGGACCCGGCACCGGGCCGGGTTTGATGGTCTCGAAGGTGAAAACGCCCTCGGCATTGGTGGGCTGGCGGCCCCAGCCGGTAAAGGCCGGCGCCGAATTGGAATTCGGCCCCATGGGCGCCACATAGGAACCATCGCCATCGGCCTGCCACAACTCGACCAGCGCGTCGTTGACCAGCGCGCCCGCGCCATCGAAAATCCGGCCGGCAATGGTGATGCGCTCGCCCTTGGTGTCCGGTGTCAGCATGGTGCTACCGGGATCGGCCTCGTAGACACCCTTGATGTCGGCGAAATTGGGCGTCAGCCCGATATGGACATAGGGACCAGCCGTCTGCGACGGCGTCTCTTTCAGCGTGGGAACCGGGTGCAGCATCAATTGCCCTCCAGTTTGTTCTCGAACATGGTCGAGCGGCGGCCGCGCAGCACGATATCGAAGCGATAGGCCAGCGCGTCCATGGGCGTGGTGTTGTGGCGGTCGAGCCGGGCGATGAGCTGGTCGATGGCCGACTTGTCGGCGATGGAGCCCACGATCGGGCATTGCCAGATCATCGGGTCGCCCTCGAAATACATCTGGGTGATGAGCCTTTGCGCAAAGGCATGGCCGAAGACCGAGAAGTGGATATGGGCCGGCCGCCAGTCATTGCCGCCATTGGGCCAGGGATAGGCGCCGGGCTTGATGGTGCGGAAGGAGTAGAAACCGTTTTCGTCGGTAATGGTCCGGCCGCAGCCGCCGAAATTGGGGTCGAGCGCGGCGAGATAGGCTTCCTTCTTGTGGCGGTAGCGCCCGCCGGCATTGGCCTGCCAGAACTCCACCAGCGTATCGGGCACCGGCCGGGCATTCTCGTCGAGCACCTGGCCATAGACGATCATGCGCTGGCCGATGGCCTCGCTGCCATCCTGGCTGTAATTGCGGATCAGGTCGTTATCGAGCGGGTTGATGGAGGAATGACCGAAAGTCGGCCCGGTCAGCTCCGAAGCCGTGCCACCCAGCGACAGCAGCGCATGCTTTGGCGCGCGGAACGTCGTGCTCTTATAGCCGGGCGTATCGGCCGGCGGATGCCAGTCGCGGTTGCGCTGATAGAGCGCCCCGTCCGCGCCCGGTAGAATTATGCCGCTCATTGCCCCGCCTCCCGCTTGGCCAGCTCTTCCTTCGCCACCCTGAAGGCCCGGTTCGCCGCCGGCACCCCGGCATAGACCGCCACATGCAGCAGGGCTTCCTTGATGTCATCCGGCGAACAGCCGGTATTGGCGGTGGCTCGCACATGCATGGCCACTTCTTCATCATGCCCCAGCGCGGCCAGCAATGCGATGGTCAGCATGGAGCGTTCGCGCTTGCTGAGCCCCGGCCGTGACCAGACCGAGCCCCAGGCACCCTCGGTGATGAAGGTCTGGAAATCGTCGTCGAATGCCGATTTGCGGGCCGTGGCGGCGTCGACATGGGCATTGCCGAGCACCGCGCGGCGCGTCGCCATGCCCTGTTCGAAACGCGTGGTTTCAGCCATGGCGGTTCTCCTTCAGAAATTGTTCCATGAGCGCCGCCAGAGCCGCGGGCTGCTCGATGGATGGAATATGTCCGACACCATCAAGGATCTCGAAACGCGCACCGGCAATGGCCTCGGCGCAGGTGCGCACAAGGTCCACCGGAGTCGAACGGTCCGCCGCGCCGGCCACGACCAGCGTCGGCACGGCAATAGCGCCGATCTGCGCCGTGAGGTCGGTATCGCGCAATGTCGCACAGGTCGCCGCATAGCCCTCGGCATTACTCCGCAGGAACAGATTGCGCCACATGGCCAGCTCGTCCGGGCGCTGCTGCTGGAAACCGGGGCTGAACCAGCGGTCCATCACCATGTCGGCAATGGCACCAAGCCCGTCTTTGCGCACGGTGTCGATCCGGGCGTTCCAGCCGGAAGCATCGCCCACTTTGGGCGCCGTGTCGCACAGGATCAAAGCCGTCAGCCGTTCCGGATCACGCAAGGCAAAACCCTGGGCGATCAGCCCGCCGACGGAAACTCCGGCCAGCGCCAGTTGCTCGACATCAAGATAGTCGAGCAGGCCCGCGAGGTCATTGATATGATCGTCAAGCACATAGTCGCCCGGCGGCGTATCGCTCAGCCCGTGGCCACGCTTGTCGTAGGAGAGCACGCGGTAACGGGAAGAGAGCGCCTCGATCACCCCGTCCCAGATGCGCGCATCGGTGCCCAGCGAATTGGCCAGCGCCAACACCGGCGCATCGGCAGAGCCGGCCAGTCGGTAATGCAGCAGCACGTCATTGATCCGAACGCAGTCCATCCCGCCTCCCTGCCTCGATATAAGGTGCTATCGCCGCAGAAGTAAAATGACTAAGACACTCCAAACGATAACCTGACGATTATGCAAACGGGCCGAGTTTGCCGCCAGATCGCATCACAGGGCCCAGCTCATAACCGGAGAAACCGTTGGTCGCGCCCCTCATCGACCCTCGTATCAAGCTGCGGCACCTCGTCTGTTTCATCGAGGTGGCCCGGCTCAAAAGCGTCGTCAACGCCGCCCAGGTGCTGCATATCAGCCAGCCTGCAGCATCCAAGACCATTCAGGAGCTCGAGCAGGTGCTGGGCGGCAACCTGTTCGACCGCAGCAAGCGCAACCTGTTCCTCACGCCCTTCGGCGAGGTGTTCTACCGCTACGCGTCAACGAGCCTGGCGGCGTTGCGGCAGGGCAT
This sequence comes from Devosia ginsengisoli, assembly GCF_007859655.1. Classification (NCBI taxonomy): domain Bacteria; kingdom Pseudomonadati; phylum Pseudomonadota; class Alphaproteobacteria; order Hyphomicrobiales; family Devosiaceae; genus Devosia; species Devosia ginsengisoli. Next base: position 234,510 of record NZ_CP042304.1, on the reverse strand, counting down.
GGATGCGGCCCGCGACACGCATGAGGCCACTATCGTCCGCGTCGGGGCGCTACCGACCGTATCCGCCCGTCTGCTGCCCGATGCGGTCAAGGCCTTCACCGCCACCGGTTCGGGCGTGCATACGCGGGTCATTACCGGGCCGAACGATCACCTGCTGACCCTGCTGCGCACCGGCGATGTCGATTTCGTCATCGGCCGCATGGCCGAGCCCGACGCCATGGTCGGGCTGTCCTTCGAGCATCTCTATTCCGAACGCGTGGTCATGGTGGTTCGCGCCGGCCACCCGCTGCTCAGCGAACGCCGGTTCGACCTGTCGATGATCGAGCCCTACCAGACGCTGATGCCCACACCCAATTCGCTCATCCGCCGGCTGGTGGACCGGATGCTGCTGACCCATGGCATAACCAAACTGCGCGACGAGGTGGAAACCATTTCCGACGCCTTCGGCCGCGCCTATCTGGGCCAGACCGACGCGGTATGGATCATTTCGGAGGGCGTGGTCGCCCGCGACCTGGAGCAGGGCCGGCTGGCTTTGCTGCCGGTCGATACCAGCGAAACCATCGGCCCTGTCGGCCTCACCATGCGAACCGATACCGCATCCACCCTGGCGGCGGACAGTTTGAAACAGGCCGTCCGCGACATCGCCGCCAGGCTGCGTTGATGGCGGAAGCCGACGCCCCCGGGCGCCGGCTTTCCAGGACATGCTCAGCCGGCGACCGTCTCGCGGTAATGCCGCAACACGGCATCGGCATGGACTGCGGTGCAGACCAGTTGGGCCGGGCGGTTGGCCCAATCAGGGTGTCCGCCCTTGCGCGCGGCCGGCATCTGGATGGTCTGGCCCGCGGCAATGCCGTCGCGCACCACGCAGATCGGGCCGGAGCGCGTTTCGAACCAATCGGGGCGAAGGGTATAGGTCACCGCCAGCAGGTCATGCCCCACCACGCCGGCCAGTCCCATGATTTCCTTGTAGAAGCGGGCATAGTGGTCCGACATCTGGCGCAGCAATTCGCCATTCTCGCCGACCTCGGCCGAGAGCGCCGCCAGATAGTCTTCGCTGAGGATGATGTCATGCGTCACATCGAGCCCCACTACCACGACGGGCCAGCCGGCAGCGAAAATCTCGTCGGCCGCGACGGGATCGCCATAGATATTGGCCTCGGCCGCCGGGGTGATATTGCCGCTGCGGCCCTCGTAGCCGAAGGCACCGCCCATGATCACCACCTGCTTGGCCAGCCCGGCAATGGCGGGGTCCTGCCGTAGGGCGAGCGCCAGGTTGGTCATGCGTCCCACGGCGATGATCGTCACCTCGCCGGGATGGGCGCGCAGCGTGTCGATGATGAACTGCGCCGCCGTGCCGGCCCGCAGGCCGGTCTCGTCCACATGCGCGGGAATCTCGATATCGCCCAGCCCGTTATGGCCATGCACGGCCACCGGTTCCGGCTTGACCTTGCCGTCCAGCGTTTCGCCGGCCCCTTGGATGACAGGCGCGGCAAGACCGAAGCGCTGGCGCAGGAACAGGGCGTTGCGCGTCGTGGTGGCAATGTCGGCATTGCCCACGACCGTGGTGATGCCCAGCAGTTCGATTTCAGGCAGCTTGCTCAGGTAGAGCAGCGCCATGGCGTCGTCGATGCCCGGATCGGTATCGAAGATGACCTTCATCTAAATGTCCAATGCTGTATCGCGCCCTGCCTTGCGGGCCCCGACGCGTGAGGGAAAGGGGAAGAGGAGCGCATTGCTCCACCGAAGGCGGCGAGCAATCACAGCCGATCGTTGCCGTCAAGATGCCGGGACAGCCCTCCCGGCCGTTTGCCATTTTACGGGCCGAATTTCGGTGTGAAATCGATATCGCCGCGCCGACGCAACGCCCGCCTGACCATTGGAAATCCACACTTTTGTACACATGAATCAGTGAGCAAATAACATTTTTAACGATGCTGTGACGCGGCGTTGTTCGTCGTGTAAAAGGGTTTGTATGAATGCGGGGCAGGAAAATGATCCAATCGGCCCGGACGCCAGCGCGTCGGGGCCGAAGTGTTGCGGCGGAGTTGGCTTTGCGGTCCCTTTCGACATCTGCGCTCGCCGAACTACTCGAGCTTACGGCCCGAATGTTGCATTCGCGTGGCTATGCCGCGGACCTGTTTCCGGCGCAATGGGCCGCCTTGCGGTACTTTTCCCGCGCTCCGGTGAGCCAGCGTACCGCTAGCGAACTGGCGCGTTTCCAGGGTCTTGCCAATGGGCCGGTGAGCCGCACCGTGCGCACGCTGGTGCAGAAGGGCCTGCTGGCCAAGGCCGCCGAACAGCCCAAGGGACGTGCCGAACTGCTCGAACTCACCAGTGCCGGCCGCACCATGCTCGAACAGGATCCCACGCTGGCGCTTGAGGAAGTGATCAGCGAACTGGGTATCCCCGAGCAGGAATGCTTTGCCCGCTCGCTCGAACTCATCGTCCGGCGCCTGTCGGTGCTGCGCTAAAGCGGCGGAAACAGGATCACGATTTCCTGGATCAGTTCGCTGATCTCGAAGGGCTTTACATAGACCTTGCGGGCGCCCCAGACCCGAGCCAGCGCCGCGGCTGAGGCAATGGAGAGGCCCGGCCCGCCCCCGGTCACCACGAAAATCGTCGAGAGCGGCGATACGGTACGAATCGACTGGATCACCTCTATCCCGTCGGCGCCCGGCATCCACAGATCGGTCACCACCACGTCGAACCTGTCACGGCGCAGGGCCTCGATGGCGTCCTTGCCATTGCCGACCTCGGCCACGGTGAAGCCGACCGCGCTCAGCGCCTGCCGCAGCGGCAGGCGGTTGTCGGCACTGGCATCGGCGAGCAGCACCGTTCGGGTCGACGCGTTATTCATCGGTTCCCCCAGAACCCGGTCTTCACCCAATCCGTTGCTCAGTGAGCAGTAGAATGTCAAGCAAAAGGCCGGCACAAGGCCGGCCTTTTTCAGTCTTTTGCAGCGGTTTAGCGCTTGGCCAGAATATTCCACGCGCCGGTAACAGTCAGCGCGGCCAAGGCCATCTTGAGAATATCCCAGACGATGAAGGGCTGGATGGCGCCGGCAAAGGCGGAGGCGACCACATTGTTCTGGTCGATCCAGCCGGCATTGCCGGACAAAGCCAGCAGCCAGACAAAGCCCAGCACCAGCAGCACCGCATCGGCGGCGACCATGGCGGCAAACAGGGTCAGCGGCTTGCCCGAGGCGCCCTTGTCGGTGGCGTAGCCGATGATGGCGGCCATCACCAGGAACCCGAGCAGGAAGCCGCCGGTGGGGCCGACGAGATAGGCGAGACCGCCGCCAGTGGCGAAGACCGGCAGGCCGAGCGCGCCTTCAAGCAGGTAGAGCGCGACGGTGGCAACGCCGATGCGCAGGCCGAAGGCCGCCGCGAGCGCCGCAATGGCAAAGCCCTGCAGCGTCACCGGCACCGGCCAGACCGGCACGTTGATCTTGGCGCAGATGGTGATGAGCAGCGTGCCGAGCACGACGGTTGCGAGATTGGACACGAGGCGCGCGGCGTCGCCCTTGGGCTGGAATACACCGAGCAGCGTATTGGGCGTGGTCAAAGTCACGGCCATTTCATACCTTCCATGCTTGTCTGAACCGGCGTCCCCTCCCGGGCCGCGCTGTCGTTCAAATCACGACTTCTTTAGTCTCTCGGCAAAGTGAGTGCAATGGCATCGCCCGCCCCCACCCTGTCCTTCGACAGGGACTTCGACCCCCAGACCGGCCAGCCCGTAGCCGTTGCTGATGGCATTACCCGCATCACCGCGCCCAATGCCAGCGCCTATACCTTCACCGGCACAAACAGCTTTCTGCTGGGCCATGAGCGGCTGGCGCTGGTCGATCCGGGGCCGGACGATCCGGTCCATCTCGTCGCGCTCATCGATGCCATTGGCGGGCGGCCGCTCGAAGCCATCATTCTTTCGCATACCCACCGCGATCACAGCGCATCGGCTGCGCGACTGGCACGAGACCTCGATGTTCCACTCTGGTTCGGGGGCCGACATCGCCTGTCGCGTCCGCTGCGGCGATTCGAACGCAATCCCATCCGCAAATCCTGCAACTGGGACCTGGTCCCCGACCGCACCCTGGTCGACAACGAATCCATCATGGCCGGCGACCTGCCGATCACCGTCCACACCACGCCCGGCCATTGCGCCAACCACCTGGCTTTCAGCGTGGGGGATATTCTGCTCAGCGGCGATCATGTCATGGGCTGGAATTCGACGCTGGTCTCGGTGCCCGACGGCTCGATGGCCGATTATTTCGCCTCGCTCGACAAGGTCATCGCCCTGCCCTGCCGCCAGTATATTCCCGCCCATGGCGGCCCCATCGCCGATGGCCCGGCCTATGCCACCGCCCTCAAGGCCCACCGCCAGATGCGCAACGAACAGGTCATCGCGTCCGTCAAGGCCGGCGCCCGCACCATCACGGCCATCGTCGCCGCCATCTATCCGGCCCAGCCCCTCCCCGTGCGCCGCGCCGCCGGCCTCACCATCACCGCCCATGTCGAATATCTGGAGGATTTGGGATTGCTCAAGGTATCGCGCGGATTGCTGGGAACGCGCATCCAGATGCCATGAAGACCTCATGGTGAGCTTGTCGAACCACGAGGTCGAGTGAGTGGAGGCCCAGGTGCCACGCCCCCATGGTTCGACAAGCTCACCATGAGGTCTGCCGACGCTTATTCCGTCTCCGGCGTCTCTTCCGCCCCCCGCTTCCATCGGCAGGTTGGCATTGGGGTTGTCGCGCAGCAGGTTGGTCACCGCCTCATCCAGCGCCGCGAGAAAATCCTCGATCCGCGTGCCGTTGGCGCCAAAATCATGCAGTGCGTTGAGCGAGGCCGAGCGCATGTCGACCGTGGAATCGGTCAGCGTCCCGGTCACCCTGATCACCACCTCTTCGCGCCAGCCGGGCAAAGTCATGATCCGCGCATTGATCTGCCCGGCATCGAGCCCCGATGTCGGCTCGCGCGACATGCGGATATCCCAGCCATTGCCGGCCACCAGCGCCTCGACCAGCCCAAAGGTCGGCACCAGCCCCAGCGGATAGGTGCGCGTCTCGACATTGGGGAAAACCGACGCCATCTCTTCCGCCGACAGCATTTTCGGCGCCGGCATGGCCTGCATGCCGGGCTCGAAGACTAGCGGCAGCAGCGCCCGGTCCGTCGTGGCGATATCGGTTACGGCAGGATAGGTCAGCATCAAATTGCCGTACCACGCGAAGGGCAGCAGGCTCAGCGTGCCGAACAGCAGCCCGGCCAACGCCTTGTCCCAGCCCCGGTCGCCGGTCTGCCACAACCGCGCCAGCGCGATCACCGCGGCCAGCACAGCCACCAGCGCCACCAGCCCCGCCGCCAGGATCGCCACCAGAAACAGGTCGCTGGTGATCAGCCCGAAGCGATGCAGCAGCACCGAAATGATGACGAGCGGCACCGCAACGCTGCCCAGCCGGCGCGCCGCAATCGCCCATTTCGATGTCCGGATCAGTATGCGCAATGCCGCCCCTTCACATGCGCCGCAAGACTAACCGCAAGGTATTGCGCGAATTTGAAGATTTCCCCGCCCAACGCTCATTTGCGCTTGATCTTGCCCGGCGCCCCGCACATGGCCTGGATCGCGGTCCATTCCGCCGTGGTAAAGGGTGGCTCCAGCCCGGTTGGCCGCTGCTGGCTCAGCACTTCCAACGCCGCCTTGCGATCCTCGGTCAGCGGATGCGTGCTGAGCAAAGCCAGCGCTCGGGCAAAATCATCATCCGCCCCGACGCGATTGATCAGGTCGGCCAAGCCGGCCGGGTTGAAATCCATGCGCTCGGCGACCTGGGCGGCAAAGGCATCGGCCTGCCGCTCGGCATCGCGCGAAAAACGGGCATCGATAATGGTCGCGCCCAGGCCCGCCGCCACCGAAATGCCGGTCATGTCGCCCAGGATGAAACCGATCAGCGCGCCGGTTCCGGCGGTCGAAATCAACTGCTCCATGCCATGGCGATAGGCCACATGCCCCACTTCATGCGCCAGCACGCCGGCAAATTCGTCCGGCGTCTCGGCCTGGTCCAGCAGCGCCGAAAAGAAGAAGACCTGTCCGCCCGGCAGTGCGAAGGCATTGGGAATGTCCGACTTGACCACTCTGACATCGAGCTGGAACGGCGAGCCCGAGCCCTCAATTGCCGCGTTGGCAAAACGCGTAATGGCCCGGTTGGCGAGACTGTCCGGATCGGGATCGCACACCGCAAGGCCGCCACTCTCGCTCAGGCTGGCCTCCATCTGCCGTGCCACCGTCTCGCCCAGGCTCTGCTCCCAGGCCGGCGGCACCAGCCCGGCAATGCGGCCCGCCAGCAGCGGCACGCCATAGAGATAGGCCACGATGACAGCGGCCAGCGCCACCGTGGCCGTCACCGCAAGCCGGATTTCCCGTCCCGTCTGCTGGCGCCGCTTCTCGGTCAGCACCGGCAGCGTCGCCAACACGCGGCCCACATCCTCGCGTCCGCTCACCACGACGCGCGCGCCGGACGGTTGCCCATTGGCGCCCAATCGCAATTCATGCTTGCGGCTGGGCACGGCGAAAAGCTCCGCCGTCGGCCAGCGCGCCAGTTCGGCGCCGTCCCCACTGCGGATCACCAGCGTGCCGGCCTCATGGTCCAGCCCCACGGCATGAACCTGGGCCGTCAATCCGTCATGGAAACGCCCGGCAATGCTCATCAATAGGCCCCGACATTGAGCGCATCGGCCAGGCCCTCGCCCCCGAGCCTGGTGTCTTCGCCGCGCGCCTTGACGTCACCCAGGCTCTCGAGCCCGGTAATGCTGGCGCCCTGCGCCACCAGTTTCCAATAGCCCAGCCCCAGGAACAGTTCGGCCATCAGGCTGAAGGCCGCCAGTAACAGCAGGTAGCCAAAGATGATGGCAACCAGCACGGCGAAACTGCCCTGCAAATGCTGCATGAACACCGCCGGATCGAATTCGCCCCCGGCAAAGGCGTCGCTCGCCAGGGCGCCCACCACCACGACGCCGCCAATGGCCAGCACCACATAGCTCCCCAGCAGCGCCAGCCCGAACAGCACATAGCGCCCGAGCAGACCCCTGGCCCGCACATGCACGCTCAGCGCCGCCTGCCCCAGCCGCACGGCCGAGAACATGCGGCTCAGCTCCCGCGACTGGTAATACAGCACCACCAGCCCGATCAGCACCGCCGCCCCGAGCGTGACCAGCACGCCGCCTGGCCGTGGCACTCCGGCCGTCGGCATGGCACCCGTGGCCCAGCCCAGGCCCAATCCAACCGCGCCGAGCAGCACGATGGCGATATAGGAGAGATAGAAGGGACCGGCCAATTGCTTCCAGCCACCGGCAAAGCCGAATTGCCGGTCGCCATACCAGCTATGGCGATAGCGGTAGCTCCACAGGTTCGCCGCCATGAAGGGATAGGCCAGCCCCGCCGTCACCAGCACCAGCAGCGACCAGAAGAAGCGCCGGAAGGCATAATTCCAGGCACTGCCGCCCTGGTCGCAGCGAATGCCGCGCCACAAAGTGCGCGACAGGCGAAAATCGCGCGCCCGATAGATCGCATAGCCCATGAGGAACCACAGCAACACGCCGACGCCGGCATAGCCGATGACGGCCGCTTCCGACGATTGCGTGGAGAGGTAGAAGAACAAGCCATAGAGCGGCACGAACACCGCCAGCGCCATCAGGAAGCCGAGCAGCAACTGGATGGCATTGCCGGTATATTCCAGCGGATCGCCGTCGATCTCGGTATTGGACCAGTAAAAGCGCCGCTTCCACGTCGTGAGCCAGAAGCGATAGAGCCCGATCGTGGGAATGAGCAGCACATAGCCGCGCAGCAGCATGAACCCCAATTCGCCCCGCGTTCCGGTAAACTTGACCGGCACCGGCCGCTCCTGTCCCCAGACCATGATCCACCCTCAAGCCATGGTGAGGGTTTTAGGCGAGCAAGCGGGGATTGGGAAGGTGTGCCGGCCCCAGGAGTGGAGCCACCCCTCGCCCCTTGCGGGAGAGGGGGTAATTTCTTCGTCCAGAAGAAATTACGGGTGAGGGGTTCTCTCCGCACATCCGATGCCTGTGGAAGCCCCCCTCATCCGCCCACCGCGCTACATCTCCAATCCGTTCCTCCCCCTGTCAGGGGGAGGCTAGGAGGGGGTATCCCCCTAAGGATAAAGCCGCGCGCTGCTCCACCCATCCCCATCCCGCACGAACCTCACCCGGTCATGCAGCCGGAACTCCCCATCCTTCCAGAACTCGATGCTGTCAGGCACCAGCCGGAACCCCGACCAATGCATCGGCCGCACTACCGCGTCGTCACCGATCTCCGCACTAACCTCAGCCACCCGCGTCAACAAAGCCTCCCGGCTCGCCACCGGCCGCGATTGCTCCGAGGCCGATGACGCGATCTGGCTGCCCTTGGGCCGGCTGGCAAAATAGGCGTCGGCTTCCTCCGGCGACACCACTTGCACCGGCCCGCGCATTCGCACCTGCCGGCGCAGGGATTTCCAGTGCATCACCATGGCCGCCTTGGGTTGGGCCAGCAATTGCTTGCCCTTCTCGCTCTCAAAATTGGTGAAAAAGCAGAAGCCCCTGGGAATCGCGGCTGTTGAGCAGCACCATGCGCACATCGGGCATGCCCTCGCCATCGACGCTGGCCAGCGCCATGGCATGCGGATCGTTGGCCTCAGCCTCCTTGGCCAAAGCAAACCACTCCTCGAACAGGGCGAAAGGGTCGAGGTCGGTGCGGTCGCTGTCGTCGAACAGGCGCTCGGTCAGCGTCTGGAGCATGGTGGAATCATCCCTTCGTCGCGCATAACTTTACAAGCCGGGAGGGCATGGCCATATAGGACTCGAACCTTGGGCGAAGCAACGCCCTCGACATTGAACGGACCAAATGCGCGATCCCTATACCGTGCTTGGGGTGCCAAGATCGGCGAGCGAGAAGGACATCAAGTCCGCCTATCGCAAGCTGGCCAAGAAGTATCACCCCGACCAGAACCCGGAAGATCCAGCGGCGCACGGCAAATTTGCCGAGGCGACGAATGCCTATGACCTGTTGAACGACAAGGACAAACGAGGCCAGTTCGACCGTGGCGAAATCGACGCCGACGGCAATCCGAAATTTGCCGGTTTCAATCCCGGCGCCGCCTCGCGCGGCGCCCGTGGCGGCGCTGGCGCAGCAGGCGGCTTTTCGGCCGAGGACATCCTCAAGGAATTCATGAGCGGCTTCGGCGGCCAGCCGCGCGGCGGCATGGGCGCAGGAATGGGCGGCGGCCGTGGCCCAACCGGCGGCGCCCAGTGGGACCCCTTTGCCGGCGCGACGGCAGGCGGTGGCCGCAGCATGAAAGGCGAGGATGTCGTGGTCAACGCCACCATCTCGCTGGAAGATGCCCACCAGGCCAAGCCGATCGACGTGCGGATGCCCTCGGGCAAGGTGCTCTCGGTCAAGATTCCAGCCAAGGTCGAGGAAGGCCAGCAGATCCGCCTCAAGGGCCAGGGTTCGCCCGGCCTCGGCGAACCCGGCGATGCGCTCGTCACCATCCGCTTCGAAAAGTCCAGGCAATTCCGCCGCGACGGCGCCGACCTGCGCACCGATGTCGCGCTGACACTCTACGAAGCCGTGCTCGGCGCCAAGGTCCGCGTGCCCACGCTCGACGGTTCGGTCGAACTCAACCTGCCCCCCGGCGTCGATACCTCAAAAGCCCTGCGCCTCAAAGGCAAGGGCCTCTATGGCGATGGCGACCTGTACGTAAACCTCCGCGTCGTCCTGCCCCCGGGTGGGGACCCGGACCTCGAAGCGCTGGCCAGATTCATGCGGGATCAGAAGCCGTATAAAGTGCGGGATTAAGCTCCAAAACCAACCCCACCCTCGATGTCACCCCGGCCTTGAGCCGGGGCCCATCTCGAGATCACACCACAACCGCAAGGTAGGCCGTTTGACCACCAGACAAGTCCATCCATCTCAGGATGGATCCCGGCTCAAGGCCGGGATGACATCGAGGTATTGGGAGATTAGGCGCCTACTCCCGCGGCGCCGCCGCCCGCACCAACCGATCATTGATCGCCTCGCCCAACCCCTCCTCGGGCACCGGCGCTACCGCAATCACCCCCACCCCCGCCGCATCCAGCTCATGCAGCATCGAGAACAGATTCCGCGCCGCCTCGTGCAGATCCCCCGTCACTGACAGGTTCCGCATCACCCCGCCAAAGTCCGGCGCATCCCCAAACGCCAGATAGGCCTCGCCCGCAAGCGGTTCGGCATTGAGCCGCATCTGCGCATTGGGCGCATAGTGGCTCGCCAGCATGCCCGGCGCCGCCACCGCACCGCCCTTCTTAGCCAGTTCCACCGTCACACCCAGCCGCCGCTCAATCTCCCGCCGTGCCACCGCCCCGGCCCGCAACTGCACCAGTCGGTCCCCCTCGACCTGGATGATGGTGGATTCCACCCCCGCCCGGCATGGCCCGCCATCGAGCACCGGCACCTTCCCCGCAAAACCCCGCCGCACCTGCTCCGCCGTGGTCGGCGACAGCCGTCCCGACGGATTGGCCGACGGCGCTGCCAGTGGCCGGCCTACCGCCGCGATCAGTTCCAGCGCCAGCTTGTGATCGGGAATGCGGATCGCCACGCTGTCGAGCCCAGCCATGACCACATCGGCCAGTCCATTGCCCTTCCTCGCCGGCAGCACCAGCGTCAGGCTTCCCGGCCAAAGTGCAGTCAATCTCAGGGCAAGCGGCGAGAAATCGGCAAGCATGCTTGCCATTTGCATGTCAGCGCAATGCACGATCAGCGGGTTGAAGCGCGGCCGCCCCTTGGTCTCGTAGATCGACAGCACCGCGTCGGCATTGGTCGCATCCGCCCCCAGTCCATAGACGGTTTCGGTGGGAAAGGCGCAGAGCCTGCCCGCGCGCAGCAGGGCGGCGGCTTCGGCCACGGTTCGGGGGTCGGCGGCGGTGTCGGTCATGCCGGTTGTTTGACAATGACGCCCCCGCACGTCAAGACGAAGGACCGAATCAGGAGACTCGTCCCGCGTGACCACGCTGCTCGTCAGCCAGCCGAATTTTGCCGACCATGTCACGCCGCAGGGTCACCCCGAGCGCGCCGACCGCATCCGCGCCGTCGAGGAGGCGCTGAGCCGTCCGCGCTTCGACAAGCTCATCCGCCGCAACGCCCCCATGGGCGACCTCATGCTGGCCGAACTGGTCCACGATTCCAACTACCTCGCCCATCTGCGCAATGGTCGCCCGGCCGAAGGCATCGGCCAGCTCGATGCCGACACCTTCATTTCCGCCAATTCCCTCTCCGCCGCCGCCACCGGGCTGGGCGGCGCATTGGCCGGGCTCGAAGCGGTGCTGCTGGGCGAAGTCGACAATGCCTTCTGCGCTATTCGCCCGCCCGGCCATCACGCCGAAATCGCCACGCCCATGGGCTTCTGCCTCATCAATACCGCGGCCATCGTCGCCCGCGAGGCGCAGCGCAAATATGGTGCCGAGCGCGTGGCCATCGTCGATTTCGACGTGCATCACGGCAATGGCACGCAGGACATTTTCAAGGCTGACCCCACGGTCTTTTACGCCTCCAGCCACCAGATGCCGCTCTATCCCGGCACCGGCAAGGCCAGCGAGACCGGTGTCGGCAATATCGCCAATGCGCCGCTCGATCCCGAGACCGGCGGGGAGAGCATGCGCGAGGCCTATGCCGACCGCATCATCCCGGCGCTGATCGATTTCGCACCCGATCTCATCCTCATCTCCGCCGGGTTCGACGCGCATGAACGCGACCCGCTGGCCCAGCTCAACTGGCAATCATCCGACTATGGCTGGCTCACGGGAAAGTTGATGGATGCCGCCGCGCAGTGCTGCGGCAACCGCATTGTGTCCCTGCTCGAAGGTGGCTATGACCTCAAGGGCTTGGCGGGCGGTGTTTCGCACCATGTCGCCATGCTGATGGACGGCGCCACCGGGCGCTTGGAAGACTAGGAGCCGGAACGATGGCCGACAATGACGACGTCAAGACGCTGAGCTTCGAGGCCGCTCTGGCCCAGCTCGAGGAAATCGTCGGCAAGCTCGAATCGGGCCGTGCACCCCTGGCCGAATCCATCGCCATCTATGAGCGCGGCGAAGCCCTCAAGAAGCATTGCGAAGCCCTGCTCCAGGCCGCTGAGGCCCGCATCGAGAAGATCACCCTCTCCCGCGACGGAAAGCCTACTGGCACCGAGCCGCTGGACGCGTAAATATCGCGCCACGCCCTCGTCCTTCGACCAGCTCAGGATGAGGTCTACTTCACATCACGGCTCCCAGTAGACCTCATGGTGAGCCTGTCGAACCACGAGGTCGTGGCATATATCCATGACAACCAGCTCCAAATCCCTTCGCAATTTCCGCATCGTGCTCTGGGCGCTGGTCGCCGTGGTGGCCATCGGCGCCACCGCGCTTTACCTGTTCCGCCCCCCGGCCCGCCCGCTGGGCGTCACCGGCCAGCCGTTCGAACTGGCCTCCACCCAGGGCGGCAATTTCACGCAGGACAGCCTCAGGGGCACGCCAAGCCTGATCTTTTTCGGCTACACCTTCTGTCCTGATGTCTGCCCCACCACATTGGCCGAAACCACCGCCTGGCGCGAAGCGCTCGGCCTCACGCCCGAACAGCTCCGCATCATCTTCGTCACGGTCGATCCGGCACGCGATACGCTCGATGTGGTCAAGGGCTATGTCGAAGGCTTCGATCCTTCCATCATTGGCCTGGTCGGTAACGAAGCGCAGACCGAAGCCGTCAAGGCCGCCTTTGGCGTGATTGGCGAAAAGGCCGATGGCTATGCCGAGGACGATCCCTATTACCTCGTCGATCACACCGCCCTGACCTTCCTCATCGATGCCGACGGCACTTTCAAAAGCACCGTGTCCTACGAGGAAGCCAGCGACACCGCACTCGCCAAGGTCAAGCGCCTGGTCGAGGGATGAGCGAGCGCATCCGGCTCGATCTCGCCCTCGAACAGCGCGGTCTGCTGCCCAGCCGCGCCCGGGCTCGCGACGCCATCCTGCGCGGCACAGTCACCATCAACGGCATTGCCGCGATCAAGCCGCACCAGATGGTCGGCCCGGCTGACACGCTGGCGCTGAGCGACCCCGCCGCCAACTATGTGTCCCGCGCCGCCCTCAAGCTGCTTGCCGGGCTCGACGCCGGCCAGATCGATGTTACCGGCAAGACCTGTCTCGATGTCGGGGCCTCGACCGGCGGTTTCACCCAGGTCCTCATGGAGCGCGGCGCCGCCCGCATCTATGCCGTCGATGTCGGCCATGACCAGTTACATAGCCGCCTCAAGGGCAGCGATCGTGTCGTCAGCATGGAGGGCGTCAATGCCCGCGACCTGACGTCCGAGATGATCCCCGACCCCATCGACCTGCTGGTTTCCGATATCAGCTTCGTCTCCGTCACCAAGGTTCTCGCCGCCCCCTGGCGCTCTGCACGCCCGATGCCGCGGCGGTCATCCTGTTCAAGCCGCAATTCGAGGTCGGCCGCCAAAATGTCGGCAAGGGCGGCATCGTGACGGACGAAGCCGCCATCGCCGCCGCACTGGCCGAGGTCACCGCCTTTGTCGCCGCGCAGGGCTTTGCCCATCGCCTGTCGGTTCCCTCGCCTATTGCCGGTGGCGATGGCAATGTGGAAACCGTATTGGTGTTCGGTCGCGGCGACCCCAGCTAGCACCCGAATTTGTCTTTGCCGCCCGCTTCGGCTAGGGCAAGGCAAACCCCGAGACCTCGACAGGATTCCAGCATGACCGATGCCAATGACGATTATGTCTATGACGAGCAGACCGGGGAGTGGCGCCCGGCTTCCGAACTGGCGGCCGAGGCCGCAGCCGGGCCGACCGTTGTCGACGCATCGGGTACTGTGTTGGCCGATGGCGATTCCGTCGTGCTGATCAAGGACCTCAAGGTCAAGGGTGCGGGCCAGACCCTCAAACAGGGCACAGTCATCAAGTCGATCCGGCTGACCGACAATCTCGAGGAAATCGACTGCCGCCACGACGCCATCAAGGGCCTCGTGCTGCGCACCGAATTCGTACGCAAACGCTGAGCGCTAGTTCCGCTCGAACCCCACCGCGCCCTCGCGCCCGGTCTGGCCGCGATGCCGCAGGGCATGGTCGGCCAGCACCAGCGCCATCATGGCCTCACCCACCGGCACGGCGCGGATCCCCACGCAGGGGTCATGCCGCCCCTTGGTGATGATGTCGGTATCCTGGTTGGCCGTTGTCACCGTCTGGCGTGGCGTCAGGATGGACGAGGTCGGCTTCACCGCGAAGCGGCACACGACCGGGTCGCCATTGGAAATCCCACCCAATATGCCGCCGGCATGGTTGTTGAGGAAATAGGGGCGCTCCGGGCCCGCCCGCATCTGGTCGGCATTCTCGACGCCTGTCAGGCTCGCCGCCTCGAAGCCGGCGCCGATCTCGACGCCCTTGACCGCATTGATGCTCATCATGGCCGAGGCCAGGTCGGCGCTCAGCTTGCCATAGATCGGCGCACCCCAGCCCGCCGGCACATGCTCGGCCACCACCTCGATCACCGCGCCCACCGAATTGCCGGCCTTGCGGATACCGTCGAGATAGTCGGCCCATAGCGCTGCGGCCTTGGCGTCGGCGCAGAAAAACGGGTTCTCGCCCACCTGATCCCAGTCGAAATTGTCATAGTCGATCTTGTGCGGCCCAACCTGCACGAGGCTGGCCCGAATCGAAATGCCCGACAGCACCTGCCGTGCCACGGCGCCCGCGGCCACCCGCGCCGCCGTCTCGCGTGCGGAGGTGCGGCCGCCGCCGCGATAGTCGCGGATGCCGTATTTCTGGTCATAGGTATAGTCGGCATGGCCGGGCCGGTACTTGTCGCGGATGTCAGCATAATCCTTGGAGCGCTGGTCGGTGTTCTCGATCACCAGCGAGATCGGCGTGCCGGTCGTGCGCGGCCCGTCGGTACGTTCGTCCTCGAACACGCCGGAGAGGATTTTCACCTCGTCGGCCTCGCGCCTTTGCGTCGTATATTTGCTCTGCCCCGGCTTACGCCGGTCCAGGTCGCGCTGGATCATCTCCGGCGTCAGGGAAATGCCCGGCGGGCAGCCATCCACCACCACGCCCAGCGCCGGCCCGTGGCTCTCGCCCCAGGTGGTGAAGCGGAAGAGATGTCCTGATGTATTGAACGACATGGCGCGGCCCCGTGGTTGGGGCTGTTCTAGGCAGGCCACGCTACAAGGTCAATCAAGCCAGTTCTCGACGCGCAGATTCGGTACGCGGGAAAACTCGCGGATATTGTCGGTGACGAGAGTGAGATCGAGGGCCAGGGCGTGGGCGGCGATGAAGAGGTCGTTACCACCGATCGGCGTTCCCGCGCGCTTTAAATAAGCTCTGATCTGGGCGTAATGCGCGTCCGCTGGCGCGGCAAACGGCAGTACCGCTATGTCGTGGAGAAAATCTTCAACTTCCTTGGTCAGCCGCGCTGAGCCTTTCGCTTCGGCACCAAATCGAAGTTCCGCCGCGCTGATGATACTGACGCCGATATGATGCGCCCCAAAGTGGTGCATCTTGTTCCATAGCGCGCCTTGGCCTAAGCGCATCAGGCTCGACACGATGTTCGTGTCCAGCATGGCCCGAAGCGTCACAGGTCAGGCTCATCAAGCGGCAGCAGATCTGAGTCGTCGATATCGGGGAAATCGACCGGACCGTATTTGGCAATCACGTCGAGAAAGGACTTGGGCGCAGCCTTTGGCTCAATAACCAACGCGTCGCCGTCCTTGCGGATGGTCACCTCGGTTCCGGGCAGTTCGAACTCCACGGGAATACGCACAGCCTGATTGCGCCCATTGCGAAACAGGCTCGCCGTCCTGGCTTTGCTGTCGACCTTGATCTGGTTCATTGGCGCCTCCATCAGGCATATGCCAATAACATATGCCTGATCAGCCCCACAAACAACCTACCCCCGCAGCAGTTCCATCCGCCCCGGTGTGAAATGCATGATCGCATCCTGCGGCGGCGCCCAGTTGATCACTTCGACGATCGGTGCATGCTCGATCAGCACGCGCAGGGTGCGGGCGATGCCGCCATGCGCTACCACCACCGACGGTCCCCCGAGCACGCTGGAAAATTCGGCCAGCCGCGCTTCGACATCGCGGTAATTTTCGCCGTTCTCGGGCCGATAGTCCCAGTAATCCTCGGTACGTTCGCCCGGCGCGATGGCCATGTTGGCGGGAAGCTGCTCGAACAGTTCCCCTTCCAGCACGCCGAAGGAAATCTCCATCAGCCGCACGTCATACTGCACATCCGGCAGATGCCCCGCGAACCCTGCCCGCACCCGGTCCATGGTCTCGCGTGTTCGGCCCAGGGGCGAAGCGTGCCATTCGAATTCCTGCGGATCGAGCCCGCGCGCCGCGAACAGGGCGGCGAGTGTCCGGCCATTCTGGTTGGCCTGGCCGCGCCCCTTGTCATTGAGCGGAATGTCTTTGCGTCCCTGATAGCGACGTTCGGCATTCCAGGGCGTTTCACCATGCCGGACAAAGTAGATTTCCGGCCAGACCAGGGCTGTCATGATATTCCCGCGCCGCTGAGCCGGCGCGTCCTAAGGCAGTGGAGTCGTTGCGCTGGTTGTGGCACATGGAAGATGAATTCGCCAGCCGCATGACACCAGGTTCCGGTTTCCCATGACCCTCTCCCCCGCCGACACGATTGCCCAGCTCACCGCGCTTCTCGGCGCCAATGGCGTCATCGGCGATCCGGACCGGATGGGCGCCTATATCAACGAGCCGCGCAAACGCTTCCACCAGAAGGCGGCGGCCGTGTCCCTGCCCGCTTCGGTCGAACAGGTTCAGGCGATCGTCCGCTGGGCCAATGAAAACAGCGTCGGCCTGATCCCCCAGGGCGGCAATACCGGCCTGGTGGGCGCCCAGGTTCCCCTGCGCGGCGACGAGGTCATCGTGAGCCTGCAGAAGCTCGACCGCATCCGCGCCATCGACACCGCCGCCGGCACCATGACATCAGAGGCCGGCACCATTCTCGAAAACGCCCACAAGGCCGCCGAGGCCGAAGGCATGATCTTCCCGCTCTGGCTGGCCTCGCAGGGCTCGGCCCGTATCGGGGGCCTGCTCTCGTCCAATGCCGGCGGGGTCAATGTGCTGGCCTATGGCAATGCCCGCGAGCTCACCATGGGCGTCGAGGCCGTCCTCGCCGATGGCCGCCTCTACCGGGGCCTCAATTCCCTCAAGAAGGACAATACCGGCTACGACCTCAAGGACCTGCTGGTCGGCGCCGAGGGCACGCTGGGCATCATCACTGCCGCGACGCTCAAGCTCTTCCCCAAGCCGGAAGATTATGAAACCGCGCTGATCAGCATTACCGGCCCCGAAGCTGCCCTTACCCTGTTCCAGCACCTGCGCGAGCGCATCGGCAGCCGCCTCAATGCTTTCGAGATCGTGCCCCGGATCGGGCTCGACATGCAGCTCCGCCATGGCGACCTCGACCGCGACCCCAGCGCCGGCCCCTCCCCCTGGTATGCGCTGATCGAAGTCAGCCGCATGAAGGGCGGCGCGCCCGGCGCATTGCAGACGGCCATCGAGGCCGCCTTTGCCGAAGGCCTGCTCGACAATGCCGTCTTCGCAGAATCCCTCGAAGACCGCACCCGCATGTGGGCCTTCCGCGAGCAGATGAGCGAGGTGCAATCAAAGGAAGGCGCCTCCATCAAGCATGACGTCTCGGTGCCCATCGCCGCCGTGCCCCAGCTCATCGCCGAGGGCAGCGCCGCCGCCCTGCGCCTGGTCCCCGGCATCCGCCCCGTGCCCTTCGGCCATATGGGCGACGGCAATATCCACTTCAATTTCAGCCAGCCGGTCGGCGCCGATCCCAAGGCCTTCATGGCCAGCGCCGACGAAATCCTGCACGAGGCCATCTACGAAATCGTGCTGCGCCTCGGCGGTTCGGTCTCGGCCGAACATGGCATCGGCCAGCTCAAGGTGGACCTGCTGAAACAGGTCAAGGATCCCGTGGCGCTGGACATGATGCGGGCAATCAAGATGGCGCTCGATCCCAAGGGCATCCTCAATCCGGGGAAGATGCTTCGAGCCGGCCCGTAGGGCAAATCCGCTCCGGTGGAGCGGATTTAGGTAAGAAGGCCATGAGGGCTATGCCCGAATGGCACGAGCCAGTCACATACGCGGAACCCGACCACATGGCAGTGCCGTCTTGCACTCATCCCGCGCTGGCCCCATCTATCCGCCATGCTGCTCAATATCACCTTCCTCGACGACGCCACCCGCCCACCGGTACCCAAGCTCGAAGGCCTGACCGACACCCAGCGCGGACCGGGGGAACACCTGCGCATGATCCACGATCACCTGCGCGACAACATGGTCACCCTCGGCAAGCTCATCGAACGCGCCAATGCCGGCAGCGTGACGCCGGCCGAGATCACCGCCGAAACCGGCGATCTGGCCATGGTCGCCAATTACCGCCGCTTCGGTAATCTCTGCGGCCAGCATTGCGGCATTGTCGACACGCATCATTCCATCGAGGATCACCACCTCTTCCCGGTGCTCGCCATGCAGGGGCCTGCCTTCAAGGCCATTGCCGAGCGGCTGACGGCCGAGCATGTCGTGGTGCATGAATTGCTCGAGCGCCTGGTCGCCGCCCTCAATGCGCTCGCCGCCGAGCCGACCCCGACGCGCTTCGAAGACGCCAAAACCGTCTATCACGCCCTCGAAAAGGTCCTGCTCTCTCATCTGGGCTGGGAAGAAGACGCCATGGGCGACGCATTGGGCTATTTCGGCATCATGTAGCGACCACCCCGCTGGCCCCACCCTCCCCCTTGAGGGGAGGGAAGCGAGATAGGACTTAGCGTTTGCTAAGTCCGTTGAATCGAGCAGGGTGGGGGGTGTCGCGGGTTCCACGAACGCGGACCTTTGGGGCATCAGCAACCCCCTCCCCAGCTCTGCTACGGCCCCTTTGGGCCGAGCGACGCTACCCTCCCCTCAAGGGGGAGGGTGTGGTCCGAGGCTGCGGCGCCCCCTCAGAACAAATCCAGTTGCCCACCCCCGGCGACCTTTGGCTTCGGCTCTGGTTTCACCACAGCTACCCGCTCGATCAACCCCGCATCGTCGTCCCGGGCCGAGTTCACCCGCGTCGAGACCGGATGGAACTTCAGCGCGCCATCCTCCAGCGGCAGTGCCAGCTGCCAGGCCTCGCGCGCCCGCACCTCGCGCACATTCAGCCAATCCTCGATCGCTTCGCCCTCGAGAATGGCCGGCATGCGGTGATGGATTTCCGACAATTGCTCATTGGCCGGCACGGTGATCGTCGCCACGCTGTCGATTTCCTCGCCATTGGGACCCATCCAGCTCGTATAGAGCCCAGCCAAAGCCATGGGCCGGTCGTCCTCCATGGTGATGTAATAGGGCTGCTTGGACTTGTCCGGATTGGTGTGCCACTCGTAATAGCCGCTGGCCGGAACGATGCAGCGGCCATGCTTGAGTGCATCGCGAAAGGCCGGCTTTTCCGCCATGGTCTCCACACGCGCATTGACCAGCAGCGGAAAGTCGCGCGGATCCTTCACCCAGCCGGGCACCAGCCCCCAGCGGGCGAAATGTGCCTCGCGCCTGCCATGCGCTTCCCAGATGGCGGCCACCGGCTGGGTCGGCGCAATATTGTAACGCGGCACCAGATCGATGGAATTGAATAGCTTGAACAATTCCCCCATCATTTCGGGCGGCAGCGTCGAAGCGTAGCGTCCGCACATGATCGCACTCCTGAATCAGCAAACAACAGGTAGTCTGCAAGCAACCGAATCGCAAATGAGCCTCAATTGACCGACGAAGTTCCCAATGCCGCCAGCGTCGCCATTGTCCGCGACGGCAAGGTGCTGCTGATCAAGCGCGCCTTCGCGCCCTATCAGCACCTGTGGACCCTGCCCGGCGGCCGCATCGAGCCAGGCGAAAGCATCGAGCAATGCGCCATCCGCGAGATATCGGAGGAAGTCGGCCTCACCATCCGCAATCCGCGCCCGGTCATGGTGCAGGCGCTGGGTCGCGACGGCACCTTCCGGCTGGCGGTCTTTGCCACGCGCGATTTCTCCGGCCAGTTGCGCGCCTCCGACGAGGTGGCCGGCCACCAATGGATGGACCCGGCCGCGCTCATCGCCCTGCGCACCACCAGCCGCCTGGATGACGTGCTTGCGAGGGCCTTCGCAGTTTTGGCGCAAGGGTGATAAGCAATCGGCCATGAAGCGCATCCGCCTCGCCATCGTCCTCCTGCTTGCCCTGGGCATCGCTCCGGCCCTCGCCATCGATCCGCCCTATCAGCGCCAGATGGAGCGGCTGGCCGAGATCATGGGCAGCCTCTATTTCCTGCAGCCGCTTTGCGATGCCGGCACCGAGGACTGGCGCGCCCAGATGGCCGAACTCATCGCGCTGGACGAGCCCGATGAAGACCGCCGCCAGCGTTTGGCCGGCGCGTTCAACGTCGGCTACACCGCCTATTCGCGCTTCCATCGCGCCTGCACGCCGGCCGCCCGCGAGGCATTGACCCGGCTGTTGGTCGAGGCCGAAACCACGGCGCGCGACATCCATACGCGCTTTGCCGAATAGGCCGCATAAGGACGTCTCCGTACAAGTGCGCACTCTCCGTTAACCTTCGGGTTACTTCCTGCGCGCCACCCCGCCCCCACCATGCTAGTCCCGATGCCATGACCACGAGCAAAACCATGTTCGCACCCGCCTCCGGCACCGCCGTCTTCGACCGTGACCAGGGCGAGCGGCAACTGGCCCTCGAATATCTCGCCGAAGCCTGGAATTGCGCCGAAGACGATGGCGTGCAGAGCGCGGCCCTGGCCCATGCCTCGCTGTTCGCGGCGCTCGCCACCTTCGTCAAGATGCATGGCGACGACGCCACTGCCGACCTCATCGCCCTGCTGCCCGACCGTATTCGCTCCGGCGAATACAATCTCGAGCGCATCCTGCAGTAGTGACCTGCCTCAGAACCGGCATGACCCCGTGCTAGCGTCCGATTATCCGTCACCGGGAGATTCGACCATGCGCCTCGTCGTTACCATCATCAGCGCCCTGCTGCTCTCAATGCCGGCCGCCCTGGCCCAGGATGCAGCCGATTACGATCCCTATGCCGATATGGTGGTCAGCGACGATCTGGGCGCCCTGCCCGAAACCGTGCGCCTCAAGCATGAGCAACTGATCGAGGCGACGAAGACCGGCGATATCGAAAGCCTGCGCGCCATCATCGCCGCGCAGGATACTCCGCCCAATGTCAGCTTCGGCCTGCCCGACGATCCGGTGGCCTACCTCAAGGAGCAATCAGCCGATCCCGAGGGCCGCCAGATGCTGGCTCTGCTACGCAACCTGCTCGAAATGCCCTATGCCGTGCTGGGCGCCTCCAGCGACACGCCAAACTATGTCTGGCCTTATCTCGCCCTCGCCGACATCGAAAACCTGACGCCCGAGCAGACCGTCGACGCCTATCGGGTGATCACGCCGGAACAGCTCGAAGACATGCACCAGTTCGGCGGCTGGTTCTGGTGGCGCGTCTATGTCGGCCAAAACGGCGAATGGCAGGCCTTCGTGGCCGGGGATTGAGAGCCGGAACTCCACGCCGCCCCAGGAGTGGAGCCACCCCTCGCCCCTTGCGGGAGAGGGTGATTTTTGCGGCGTTCAGCCGGAAAAATCGGGTGAGGGGTCCTGCGTTCGCCCATGCTACCCCTCATCCGCCCTTCGGGCACCTTCTCCCGCAAGGGGAGAAGGGAGATCGTGGTCGCGGCGCAATATCGTCCAGCCCACCGCGCGGATTCCTCCCCCTATCAGGGGAAGTATCCCCCAAAACTACAAACTCTCCAGAAACCGCATCGGCTGCCCCACGCTCGGCGTCACCAGTTCGCCCTGCCACATCACCGTCTTCCCCCGCACAACCGTGCCCACCGGCCAGCCGGTCACCGTCATCCCGTCATAAGGCGTCCAGCCGGCTCGTGACTTCACCCAATCATTGGTGATGGTCTCGCGGCGCTTGAGGTCCACAACTGTCAGGTCGGCGTCATAGCCCACCGCGATCCGCCCCTTGTTGGCGATGCCGAACAGCCGGTTAGGCCCGTGGCTGGTCATGTCCACGAACCTTTGCAGGCTCAGTTTCCCGGCATTCACATGGTCCAGCATGGTAGGCACCAGCGTCTGCACCCCGGTCATGCCCGAATGGCTTTCGGGATAGGCATGGTCCTTTTCCGCGCGCGTATGCGGCGCATGGTCCGAGCCGAGGATGTCGGCCACGCCATTGGCCACGCCCTTCCAGATGCCCGCGCGATGCGCCTTGTCGCGCACCGGCGGGTTCATCTGCGCATAGGTGCCCAGCGTGACGTAGGCCGTCTCGTCCAGCGTCAGGTGATGCGGCGTCACTTCCACGCTCGCCACATCCTTGTGGTCGGCCAGGTAGACCATCTCTTCCATGGTCGAGATATGCAGCACATGGATGCGCTTGCCGGTCTTGCGCGCCAGGTTCACCAGCCTTGTGGTGCAGCGCATCGCCACTTCGGGCGAGCGCCAGACCGGGTGGCTCGACGGGTCGCCCGGCACGCGCAGATGCTTGCGCTCTTCCAGCATGTATTCATCTTCCGAATGGAAGGCTGCACGCCTGCTGATTGCTCGCAGAATTCTCTCAACGCCGTCGTCATCGGCCACCAATAGCGAGCCGGTGGACGATCCCATGAACACTTTGACCCCGGCACAGCCGGGCAGCCGCTCCAGTTCGGCCAGTTGCCCGACATTCTCATGCGTGCCGCCAATATAGAAGGCGAAGTCGCAATGCATGCGGTTGGTGCCCGCCGCGATCTTGGCCTCGAAGGTTTCGCGCGTGGTGGTCAGCGGGTTGGTATTGGGCATTTCGAACACGCTCGTCACCCCGCCCATCACAGCCGAGAGCGACCCCGATTCGAGGTCTTCCTTATGCGTCAGCCCCGGCTCGCGGAAATGCACCTGTGTATCGATGACGCCGGGCAGGATGTGCAGCCCGGTGCAATCCGCCACTTCGGCAGCACTGCCCTCGACAGTCCCGAGCGCGGCAATGCGTCCGTCCTTGACCGCGATATCGGCCAGCCCCTCGCCGTCCTGGTTGACCACGGTCGCGTTCTTGAAAATGGTATCGTACTGCGCCATGTCTTGGGTCCTGTCGCTTTTGTAGCATGTTTGTAGCACGACATATGCGACGGGCGCTTCGAGAGGCAAGTCTATGACCATCCATCTGCGCGCCGACCGTGCCGTGTTCCGTTTCTCCGGGCCCGACGCGCATAAACTGCTGAACGACGTGGTGACCGGCGAAATTCCGACCACGGGCACAGGCGAAAGCGAAGTGGCCGCGGCCTGGGCTCTGCTGTCACCGCAAGGCAAGATACTCGCCGAGGGCCTTGCCGGCCATGCCGAGGATGCCATCTGGGTCGATGTGCACCAGTCCGTTGCCGACGACTTCTTCAAGCGCATGAAGATGTATCGCCTGCGCGCCCAGGCCGTGATCG
The DNA here is from genome assembly GCF_007859655.1 of Devosia ginsengisoli. NCBI lineage: Bacteria > Pseudomonadati > Pseudomonadota > Alphaproteobacteria > Hyphomicrobiales > Devosiaceae > Devosia > Devosia ginsengisoli. The sequence continues at coordinate 210,988 of NZ_CP042304.1, read as the reverse complement.
ATGACCTCCGAGAAACCCACCGCGTCGGCTTCGCGCAGGACGAGGAGCCACCAGGCATCCGCCATACCGATCGCATGGGGCCCATCGACATGGGCTGGCGCACCATTGCCCCGGTCGAAGCCGCCAAAGGCTGGGTGCAGGACGACACCTTCTACCAGTCCGAGCGGATCGGTGTCGGCATCGTCCATCAGGGCAATGACTTCCCCGCTAATGACGCCTTCGCCCACGATATCGGCCTCGACATCCTCGACGGCATCGACTTCGTGAAGGGCTGCTATGTCGGCCAAGAAGTCGTCAGCCGCATGAAGCATCGCGGCACGGCTCGTCGCCGCCCGGTCATTGTCTCTGATATAGACGCCCCCGCCGGCAGCGCCGTGGTCGCCGGCAGTCGCGAAGCCGGCACGATCGGCCAGGTCGTCGACGGCAGGGCCGTAGCCATAGTCCGGCTCGATCGCATCACCGATTCCGAAGCGGTCACAGTGGGCGGCAAAAAGGTGACGGTTACGCTGCCCGCATGGGCGACATATGCGTTTGGTGAGGCAGCGACAGAAGAGTAGCCCCAGTAGCCCTCATGGTGAGCTTGTCGAACCACGAGCGGCGTGGCACCCAAGCCTCCACTCGCTCGCCCTCGTGGTTCGACAAGCTCACCATGAGGGCTCCGGGCAGCTTTCACCACAGTTCAGCGAATCGAGCCCCGATGCTACTGTCGATGCTAACAGTCTGTTAGCATTTGGGGACCGATGGCACGCATAAGCGCACGCGCCTGGCAACGCATGTTGTCGGGGCGCCGGCTCGATATTCTCGATCCCTCGCCGATGGATGTCGAGCTCTCCGACATAGCCCATGGGCTGGCGCGCGTCGCCCGCTGGAACGGGCAGACCGAGGGGGGATTATCCGTTTTCGGTGGCCCAGCATTCGGTGCTGGTCCTCGAACTATTCCGCGCCCACAGCCCCGATTGCGACTCGGTTTCCCAGGCCCAGGCGCTGCTGCATGACGCGCCCGAATATGTCATGGGCGACATCATCTCGCCCTTCAAGGCGGCCATGGGCGGCAATTACAAGGATGTCGAAAACCGGCTGCTGTCGGCCATTTACCTGCGCTTCTCCTTGCCCGCTGCCATGCCAGCGGCCCTGGCCAAGCAGGTCAAGAAAGCCGACCGGGAAGCCGCCTTTTTCGAGGCCATCCACCTGGCCGGCTTCGAAGAAGCCGAGGCCCGTAAATTCTTCGGCGAGCCCAGCCTGCCGGCCTTTGACGTCGATGCCTTCGACCGGCTGATCCGGCCCTGGCCGACGCGCGAGGCGCATGACCGTTTCATCGCCGCCTTCGAGGCGATTTCGGTCTAGGGCCAAGGGCCGGCGGGCCTGTGGACATTAACCTTAATCAAAGATGAACTTTGCCCCCATGGGGCCGCCATGGTTACTGAACCGTTAAGACAATGTCGCCAATCGCTTCATTTCGGGACGAAACAGCCATGAACCTGCCAGATCGCCGCCTGCTGCTTGGCATGACCCTCGGCGCCATCTGCGCCACCGGCGTCGCTGCCATCGGCCCGGGCATGGTTTTTACGGCTCTGGCCGATGAATTCGCACCCAGCGGCGTCGATGCCAGCAAGCTCGTCAAGTTCGAGGACCGCGACTATCTCGTCGACTATGAAGACTGGGTCGCCACCGATCCGCTCTCGACTATCAGGGTCAAGAAGGTCGAGGCCGGCAAGGTCAGCTATGTGAGCATCACCACCACCGCATCAGGCACTTATTCAACCGACGCGATGTTCTCCAATCACGTCCAGTATCCGGGGATAAGTGTCTCCCCCGCCGAACCCGACCGCAACTTCTTCAGCTACTGGACCAACGGCCGCTGGTCGGCCTTCCGCACCGGCACCGCCGGCTCCTTCGTCTATTACGGCTTCAACCGCTAGCCGAACAGCCAACCGCGCTTGAACTTGTAGAAAATGTGCAACCCGATCTGGGTGACCTTGGTCATGCGAGGGGCCCAGGCCGGACGCACATAGCTGGCATGGTAGTGCGTGGCGTCGCCGACTTCGGTCAGGTACAGTTGACCATCGGTAAATCTCTTGGCAATATCCTCGGCTTGCGCCCATGACTTGCGGTCGTTGACGGTCTCGGGAATGCCATCGCAAGCAAAAGAGAACTGGCAGGAATTGCGCCGGCTCTGGTTCTGGAACACCACGCCGCAAATGGTGTCGGGATAGCGGTAATCCTTGACGCGGTTGAGCACGACCTGGGCCACTGCCACCTGCCCGCGATAGGTTTCACCGCGCGCTTCGAAATAGATCGCCGTAGCCAGGCACCACAATTCCTTGTCCGATACCTGCATGGAAGGTCCGGTCGAAAAACCGCCGGTAACCGGGGCGGTAGAGCGGGCATAGGCCAGCTGCTCGGAGGCCATGACGGGCATGGGCAGTGCCGCTTCCGGCGCAATTCCGGCAATGGCGTCGAGCGCGGCGGCGGTGGCTGGATCGATCGATGCCACCGACATGCGAGGCCCGATCTCGACATCGCCCGTCGCCGGGATATCGATAGCTGCGAGCCGCGACTGGCCGAGGTCCGTGGGGTCGATCGGCGTGCCGCGCAGCGACGCCAGGCGCACGCGAACCTCTTCGAAGCTGCGGGACAGGGCAAGCACATCGACAGGCGGCCGCATGCGATCGGTCTTTTCAGCCCGGTTGGGGCCGGTGAAGCTGGCGGTTTCGAATAGATGATCGACCGACCCGGTGATGACAGGATCGACACCTGAATAGGAAATGCTGGCAGTAGCGAGCGCGACCTGGGGCGGCGCAATGTCACCAAGATCGGTAGCGGGGCCGAAGGCGCCGTTGGTGAGCCCGACATAGCCGAGGCCACAAAAAATCCCGACGACCAGAAGCCTGGTGAAGGGATGCCGGCGAACCGCTCTGACCGGGCGCGAACGCACCAGCCGGTGGGAAGAAGCCATCAAACGCTACTCAACGCTACGCAACAAAACTACTGATCGGCGAAAGTGACGCTAAAATGCCGACAATTGTTATGATGTCTGATTAGGGTTAGCAGCGCGTAAACAAGATTTGCGGCGCAGCAATGAGTTAACCGTGGCACAGCACGGGCAGGAATGCGGCAGGCGGATTTGTCGCGGTGAAACACCGGCAGGTGATGATGCACCGCCGCCGCATCACCCACCGCGCGTCACCCTCGGGCTTGACCCGAGGGCGTTATACTTGACCATCACTCCGCAAGTGCAGAGCCCTCGGGTCAAGCCCGAGGGTGACGGCTGGTGGGTGGGTTAGATGGGTATGAGCGGCGGGAACTGTCAGACCCCGCAGGCGGCCCGCACCGGGGCAACCTGATCGGCGAAGGTATCGAGCCGATAGCGCACGTTGAGCGAGCGCGAACTGGCCGGAGTAACCCGTACGGTAAGGTTCGACGCCCCGGCAACGCTCTGGATGAAGTCCAGGGAATCGGCGGTATTGTTCAGTAGGATCGCGGTATTTTCGGCATTGACCGGCAGGGTGCGACTACGGGCCGCCTGCAGGTCGAACTGCCAGGTAATGCCAGCATCCCTGCCCAAGGCCGACATGGTATTGCCGGCAAAGGCAAAGGCGACGCTCAGCACGCCATTGGCACAAGCGATCGTGATCGTGGCGGGCTGACGACCGCTGGGGCGGGCCGGAATCATCTGCTCGGACTGGAACACCACGCTATCGGCAACCGCACCCGCCGGTACGGCAAAGGCGGCATCGAAACAGGCGAGGCGCTCGGCGTCGGCGGCAATGGAGGTACATTGAGAACCGGTCGGCTGGGCCATGACGGCGGGCGTTGAAACAGTCAGCAGCGGCAGCAGCACCACCAGAACCGGCAATAATCTCACGTCGGTATGTCCCATCCCTGTTGCGGCCGAGCCCGGCCCCTCCCCTTCATATGGGGATTGTCGCTGCGCTATTTAAGCAGAAGCCTGGGCCAGCGTCAGCCGGGCAACCGGCACACGATAGGGTGAGCAGCTCACATAGTCGACGCCCAGGCCGGCAAAGAATTTCAGCGAGGTCGGATCGCCGGCATGTTCGCCGCAAATGCCGATCTTGAGCCGGGGATTGGCCGCCCTGCCCCGCTGAATCGCAATGGAGATCATCTCGCCCACGCCCTTTTCATCGATGCTGACGAAAGGATCGCGCTCATAGATGCCCTTGCGCTGATAGGCCGCGAGGAAGGTCGGCGCATCGTCGCGCGAAATGCCGAATGTGGTCTGGGTCAGGTCATTGGTACCAAACGAGAAGAAATCGACCATCTGGGCGATGTCGCCGGCGCGCAGGCAGGCACGCGGCAATTCGATCATGGTGCCGAAGGAGAACTTGACCCGGTCGGTGCGCAGCAGACCCGAATTGGCGGCAATGGCGTTGAAGCGGTCGCGCACCCAGGCCACTTCGCTGGCGGTGGAGACGAAGGGCACCATGATCTCGACGGCAACCGGCTCGCTCTGCGTCTCACTGGCGGCGCGAACGCCGGCCATCAGCGCCTGCATCTGCATCTGCAGCATTTCGGGATAGGTGATGGCCAGCCGTACGCCGCGATGGCCAAGCATGGGGTTGATCTCGGCAATCCGCTCCAGATGCAGCCGCAAGGCGCGTACGGCCAGGCCAAGCGACGCGGCGGTTTCCTCGATATCCTCATCGCTGCGCGGCAGGAATTCGTGCAGCGGCGGATCGAACAGGCGCACCGTCACCGGCAAGCCCTTCATGGTCGAGAACAAAGCCGAATAGTCGCCCGTCTGGTAATCGATCAACCCGTTGATGGCCCGGCTGCGATCCTCTTCGTCCTCACTGAGGATGACGCGGCGCAGGGCCACCATGCGTTCGGGCGAAAAGAACATATGCTCGGACCGCGCCAGACCGATGCCTTCGGCGCCGAAGCTCAGCGCGGTCTTCGCCGATCTCGACCGACTCGGCATTGGTGCGCACGGCGATGGTGCGACTGGCATCGGACCAACCGAGCAGCGTGCCGATAGCGCCGCCGATATGGGGCTGGGCCAGGGGCAGCTGGCCGGCATAGACCTGCCCGTCGCTGCCATCGATGGTCAGCCGATCGCCGCTGCGGAATTCGCGGTCGCCGATGCGGCAGACCATTTCATTGGTGTCGACCGAGAGCGTTCGCACCCCGGCCACGCAGGGTTTGCCGGTGATGCGGGCGACCACGCCGGCATGGCTGGTCATGCCGCCGCGCGCGGTCAGGATGCCGGTGGCGGCCTTCATGCCCTCGATATCGGCCGGACCGGTCTCGTTGACCACGAGGATGCAATGCTTGCCGCGCGCCCGCATGCGCGCCGCATCTTCAGGATTGAAGACGATGATGCCGCTGGCCGCGCCAGGCGATACGCCCAGGCCGGAGGCGATAGGCGTAGCGCCGTCGGTGGATTTGAGCCGCGGATGCAGCAATTGCGTCAGCCTTGTCGGATCGACGCGGGTCACGGCGTTCTGCGCCGACCAGACCTTGCGATTGACCCGATCCACCGCCGCTTCGAGTTCGGCCGCCGCGGTGACCTGTACCGGACGCGCCGAGAGGAACTGCACCTGTCCGCGCTGGATGGCGACGAGGCAATTCATGTGCCGGCCTGCCTTGGCGTCGAGCAGGTTGACCAGGGCGGTGATGGATTCGGACATGCGCGGCAGGGGCGCGCCGTTGACGGGGGCCGGGCCCATGGCGCCGGTCACCGCATTGCGGGTCAGGAACTGCTCGATCTCGCCATCGGCCGCAGCCTGCACCAGCACGATCTGCTTGCCGCGGTCTTCATCCGGCCGCGCCGTCCAGCCCTGGCCGAAGCCATAGCTGTCAAAGGCCGCCTTGATGGCCTTGGCCAGGGGGCGGGTCGGATCGACCGAATCTTCGGGATTGGCGGGGGCGGCAATGCCCATCCGGGCGGGCATCAGTCCGCCATTATGCGCCGCTGCCGAGGTGCGCACGACGAGGGCCGGCGGGCGGCCATCCTTGTCCACCAGCTTGAACAGGCACGCGACCCAATGGGTGCGCAGCTTGGTTTCGCGGCGGGCGCGCTCGCCCTGCAGGGCCTCCCAGGCGGCCCGGGTCAGCGCGATGGTGGGGATGGTAGGGAAGCCGGCTTCCCCGACACGGAAGACCCAGCGGGCCTTGCCGCTCAACAGCTTCAATTGGCTGGCGGACAGGTTCGCTTTCCCCATTGCCGGGGCAATCGCGAACATTTCCTGCGCCAAACTCACCGTTAAGTCCTTGCCGTAATTGCGAACCTATAATGCCTGCGCGGCTTGGCCGCTGCAACAAGACTTGACTTGCTGCGACGTCGAAAGCATCTGACTGATATGGAAAAGCGGCCACAACTAGACATTTTGCTATGCGCCCCGCGCGGTTTTTGCGCCGGCGTCGATCGGGCCATCCAGATTGTCGAGCTCGCGCTCGAAAAATACGGCGCGCCGGTCTATGTGCGCCACGCCATCGTGCATAACAAATATGTGGTCGACGGGTTGCGAGACAAAGGCGCGGTGTTTGTCGAGGAACTGAGCGAAATCCCGGAAACCGATGCGCCCGTGGTGTTTTCGGCCCATGGCGTGCCCAAATCGGTGCCGGCGGATGCCCGCAGCCGCAACATGTTCTTCCTCGATGCCACCTGCCCGCTGGTCAGCAAGGTGCATGTCGAGGCGCAGCGCCATTTTGCCGAGGGGCACGAGATCGTGCTGATCGGCCACAAGGGACACCCCGAAGTGGTCGGCACGATGGGCCAATTGCCACAGGGCGCCATTACCCTGGTGGAAACAGTGGCCGACGCCATGGTGTTCGAGCCGAAGGATCCCGAAACCCTGGCCTTCGTCACCCAGACCACGCTTTCGGTCGATGACACGCGCGAGATCGTGACGGCGCTGCGGCAGCGCTTCCCCGCCATCAACGGTCCGCACAAGGAAGACATCTGCTACGCCACCACCAACCGGCAGGAGGCCATCAAGGCCGTGGCGCCGGAAGTGGATGCGATGATCGTGGTGGGCTCGCCCAATTCGTCCAATTCGCTACGGCTGGTGGAAGTGGCCGAGCGGGCCGGCTGCAAGAATGCCATGCTGGTAGACCGCGCCGCCGAAATCGACTGGTCGCGGCTCGAGGGCATCCGAAGCCTGGGTGTTTCGGCCGGCGCGTCGGCGCCCGAAAAGCTGGTGGACGAGGTGATCGAGGCCTTTGCCCAGCGCTATGACATCAAGGTCGAGGCGCGCGTCACGGCCAAGGAAAACATCGCCTTCAACATTCCGCGCGAGCTGCGCACCATCGAAGCCGCCGTCGCAAGATGAAATATTTATCCCCGCTTGCCCGCCGGGCCTTAGCCTGTGCGTCGCAATGTGTCGGAGCCAATCATGACTGATACCGTCACTATCCATACCGACGGCGCCTGTTCGGGCAATCCCGGCCCCGGCGGCTGGGGTGCCATTCTCGAATATGGCGGACATACCAAGGAATTGAAGGGTGGCGAGGCGCTGACCACCAACAACAAGATGGAGCTGACCGCGGCCATCGAAGCGCTTAACGCGCTCAAACGCCCCTGCACTATCGAGCTTCATACCGACAGCCAGTATGTAAAAAACGGCGTCCAGAGCTGGATGCTCGGCTGGAAGAAGAACGGCTGGAAAACCGCCGACAAGAAGCCGGTGAAAAACCTTGAACTCTGGCAGGCGCTGGACGAAGCCACCAAGCGCCACACCATCACCTGGAAATGGGTCAAGGGCCATGCCGGGCATGAACTCAACGAACGCGCCGACCAATTGGCCAATGAAGGCATGGCCCCCTTCAAGCCAAAGCGCCGCGAAGAAAAGCTGCTGCCGCCGGTTTAGGAATGCGGCGAGCGAAAGTATCGATCGCTTTCCTCCCCCAATTCCTCCAGGCCGGCCCGCAAGGCCGCCGTGACCTGCCCGGCGCGCGCGGCTCCCAGTCCGTTCAGCCCACCGGTCAGCGCGCTTTGCCAATGGTCGCCCCGCTCCCAGGCTTCCATATAGGCCTCGGCAAGGTCGGAAAGGCGTCGTGTCTCAGCCATGGCATCGACGAGCAGGCTCGCCTGATGCAGGTCCTTTTCCCGCTTGGCAAAGCCATTCGGGTCGTCGCGGCGTCGGGTGGACACGATTAGCTTGTGCACGGCAAACCGCTCGGGCGCCGGCACCAGCACGGGGATGCCGCCGCCATGCAGCAACACGGCATAAACCGGCTGATAGATGAGAAAATCGAGAAAGCGCAACGGCTGTGCCGCCGCCCCGCCCAGCGCCGGCATCCGCGAGGGCTCGCCATCATGATCGGCACTGCCACGGTTCGGCGTCAGGAACTCGATCTTGTAGGATTGGCTGTTGATGAACTGAGTGCTTTGCTGGCCATCGTTCATATGCGGCACCGGTCGGAAAGTGTCGTCCACCTGCCGCAGGATATCGAGGATTGGAGGCAAGCTGTCGCCGACCTCGGCCGAAACCGAATGGAACTGGGCGAAGTCGGCGTCCCCGGTTTGCAGCGAAGCGCTCGGCAACCGAACACCGAGATGGGCCGAATAGGCCTGAAATGCCACGGTTCCGACCAGAACGGCCCGCAGGCGAAACAGCCCGTTTCTTTGCAGCGCCGCGATAATGTCACCAGTAAACCGCTCGGGAGCGCCTAGGCCTGCCTCCCGCGTAAGTGTCGAGACCAGCTTCCTGCGGCCGCGAAAGCCATCTTTGCCGCGCTTAAACTCGGTCACTCTTCGGTTGATCTCAGCGTCATCCGCAGGACCGACATACCGCCTTTTGGGCACGGTATGGCTATCTTCGAAATACCAGTATTTCCGCCCTTTCACGGGAACCGAGACAAAATTTCCAGTAGCCGGAAAATCGGCATCGAATGATGCGTCGAGAGACCGTTGCACCAGTTCGGCATATGCCGTGCGGTAAATTAGGTCGACCTGCTTCATTGTCGCGTACCGTTATAAGCAAAATGCAGATTGCTTATAACTCTTATCAATCTCACCTGCAACGAGTTATAAGCGTTTTGCGAAAGACTTATAACAGCGCTGAAGGGCTACTTTAGGCACGTTTTGGCAGCAGTCCCTTCACGGCCTTCAGCGTCGGGGCAATGACATAGCCGGCGACCGGGATCATCAGGGCGCCGAGCAGCAGGCCAAAGACGAAGTCGACCGCGGCGGTGGCGAGCCAGCCTGTTACGCTGGCAATGGCCGGCACGGCTTGCGCGGCCCAGTGGGCGGCGGCTTCGACGATATGTTCGGGGCCGGCAAAGCCGAATTCGTAGAGACCGTGCACGATGATGCTGCCGCCGACCCAAGTCATGGCGGCGGTGCCGATCACGCTCAGCACCTGCATGAAGACCGGCATGAAGCTGACGAGGCCACGGCCAAAGGCGCGGCCGGCACCGGTGCGGGCATTTCGGGCGGTCCAGACGCCGAAATCGTCGCCCTTCACGATCAGCGCCACCGCGCCATAGACGGCGATGGTGATGCCGACGCCCGCCAGGGCCAGGATCGCCGCGCGCGTCCAGAAATCGGGGACTTCGATGGCCGCGAGGATAATGGTCATGATCTCGGCCGACAGGATGAAGTCGGTCTGGATGGCGCCTGCCACCTTCTGGTCTTCCAGCGATTGCGGGGCGATGGCGACCGGTTCGAGACCCGCCTCATGCTTTTCCGCATCGTGCGGGGCCAAAGCGTGGAATATCTTCTCGGCACCCTCGTAGCAGAGATAGGCGCCGCCGATCATCAGCAATGGGGTGATCAGCCAGGGCGCGAAGAGGCTCAGCAGCAGGGCCGCGGGCAGCAGGAAGAGCAGTTTGTTCTTGACCGATCCCCAGGCGATTTTGCCGACGATGGGCAATTCGCGGTCGGCGGTGAAGCCCTGCACGTAGTTCGGCGTGACCGCCGCGTCGTCGATGACAGCGCCTGCGGCCTTGACGCCGGCCTTGGCGGCCTGCCCCGCCACGTCGTCCAGCGACGCTGCGGCGACCTTGACGAGACCGGCAACGTCATCGAGCAGCGCCAGCAAACCAACAGACATTCATGCCCCTCTCTCAACAGCCCCGTGGTGGTTCAACAAACTCACCACGGGGTCTCTGGTTGCATTCAGCCGGCAACCTTGGAGAAGTCGGCCACCAGATGCATGGTGTCGCGCAGGCGGGCCAAGAGGTTCAAGCGGTTAGCACGCACGGCGGGATCGGCGTCATTGACCAGCACGGCGGTAAAGAAGGCATCCACAGGCGTGCGGAGCGTCGCCAGTTCGGCCATGGCGCCCTTGTAGTCGTCCTTGGCCACATGGCTCGACACTGCGGCGTGCACGGCATCGACCGCAAAGGCCAAAGCCGTTTCTTCCGGCAGCTTCAGGGCGTCCTGCTCGACGGCGCCGGCATAGGCCTTGCCGTCCTTCTTTTCCTCCGCGGCCAGGATATTGGCGCCGCGCTTGTAGCCGGCCAGCAGGTTCTGCCCATCGGCCGATGACAACAGCGCTGACAGCGCCTCGGCGCGCTGGGTGATCTGCAATATGTCGTCGCTGTCGGCCGAGATAACAGCGTCCACCAGGTCGTGGCGCGCGCCGGCATCGCGCAGCGACACCTTGAGGCGATCATGGAAGAAGGCCAGCAGGTCGGGATCGACCTTGAGCGGAAAGCGCAGGCCGTTTTCCGAAATGATGCGGATCACGCCCAAAGCGGCGCGACGCAAAGCGAAGGGATCGCGCGAGCCGGTGGGCTTTTCGTCGATGGCCCAGAAGCCGGTGAGCAGGTCGAGCTTGTCGGCCAGGGCGACGGCGATGGAAACCGGCTCGGTCGGCACTTTGTCGGTGGGGCCGAGCGGCTTGTAGTGCATCTCGATAGCGGTCGCGATGTCTGATGGTTCGCCCTGCGCGACGGCGTAATAGCGGCCCATCAGCCCCTGCAATTCGGGGAATTCGCCGACCATGCCGGTGGTCAGGTCCGCCTTGGCTAGCATGGCAGCGCGCTTGGCGCGTTCCACGTCGGCGCCGACCTGCGGAGCGATTTCGGCAGCGAGCTTCACCAGCCGTTCGACGCGGGCGAATTGCGTGCCCAGCTTGGCATGGAACACGGTTTCCTCGAGCTTGGGCAGGCCATGCTCGAGCGGCAGAGCCAGGTCGCCGCGATAGAAGAAGGCGGCATCACTGAGGCGGGCGCGAATGACGCGCTCATTGCCTGCGGTGATCACCGCGCCGCCATCGGTGGCGATCGTATTGGCCGTGATGATGAAATTGGGCGCCAGCTTGCCATTGGCATCGCGCAGGCAGAAGCATTTCTGGTTGGCGCGGATGGTGGCGATGATGACTTCCTCGGGCAGTTCGAGGAAGGCGGGATCGAACGATCCCATCATCACGACCGGCCATTCCACCAGCCCGGCGACTTCCTCCAGCAGGCCCTCATCGGCGATGACGGTCAGGCCCTGCGCGAAGGCCAACTGCTCGGCATCGGCGCGGATGATATCCTTGCGGCGGTCGATATCGAGCACCACCTTGGCGCGCTCCAGCGCTTCGACATAATCGTCGAAGCGGCGCACCCGAATGGCTTCGGGCGCCAGGAACCGGTGGCCGTACGTGGTCTGGCCGGCTTCCAGCGCGTTGGACGCGAAGGGGATAACCACGGGCTCTTCGTTTTCGGCGCCGAAGGTGGCGGTGATGGCGCGCAGTGGGCGCACCCAATTGAAGCTGCCACTGCCCCAGCGCATGGACTTGGCCCAGGGAAAATCAGTCAGGATCTTCGGCAGGATACCCGAGAGCAGTTCCACTGCTTCGGCGCCCGGCTTGTGGATATGGGCGACATAGAAATCGCCCTTCTTGGGATCGCTTTCCACCTTGGCCTGATCGATGGAACTCAGCCCCGCCGAACGCAGGAACCCATCGATGGCCGGCTGCGGCGCCCCAACCTTTGGGCCCTTCTTTTCCTCATGCGTATCGGGCGAGCGGCCCGGCAGACCGGTCACGGTCAGCGCCAGGCGGCGCGGCGTCACGAATGCCTTCGCGCCCTCATAGACCAGACCCGCATCGACCAGCGCATTGGTCACGGCTTTCTTGAGGTCGTCGGCGGCGCGACGCTGGAAGCGGGCCGGGATTTCCTCGGAAAAGAGTTCGAGCAGCAGTTCGGGCATGGCGGATACCGGGATTGGAAAGGCGCGGTTTGCTTAGCTTGGGCGGGCAGCGATGTCTATTGGCGATTACCAGCCGCCCCCTCCGCCCCCGCCGCCTCCACCACCGGAGGAGCCCCCGCCTCCACCGCCACCCGAGGAGAAGCCCGAGGAACTGGCCTGCACCGGCTGGGCGGCGACCATGGCGGCGGTCATGCTGGCCGCGGCGGCGCTCACCGCGTTGGTCATGCTGGAGACCGAACGTGCGGCCGAGCCCGGTGAACCATGGTACCACGCGGGATGGTACGTGCCCGAAACATCGGCAACGGCGTTGCGCGCCAGTTCCGCCTCGAAATGGCTGCTCCAGGGCTTCTCGACGCCCAGGGCAATGGCATAGGGCAGGATGCGCTCGAAGCGGCTCACTGTCATGGGCGGTGCCTCGGCCATGTTGAGGCGCTCCTTTTCGGCGGTCTCGATATAGAGTTTGAACCCGTCGATCTGATCCATCACCTTGCGACCCTGCAGGGTGGGGGCACGCATCAGGATGGCGAAGACGATGGTCACCGCCACGATGGTGATGCCCGAAATTGCCGCCGTGTTGATCTCGAAGCTGGTGAAGCTGTCGATGAAGGCGCCGAAGACGTTGAAGCCGAATATGGCCAGCCAGAAAATGCCGAAGAAGCGCATGAAACCGCCGCCCTTGCCGATGCGCCCGATCGCGCCGAGAACCGCGCCGGCAAAAATGCCCACGACAACCGCACCGATCAGCCATGCCACCGAGAGCATCTGCAGGGCCGCCATGCCGCCCAACAGACCAAGGGCGAGCAGGAAACCGAGCACGGCATAGCCGGTATTGTTGCGGAACCACAAAGCGCGGTTCTCACGCTCGATAGCGCCAGTGAATTCGGCGCGCCGCTTGGCCAGGTCAGGACCCGTGGTCTTGTCGATCCGGGTGGTTTCCCGCGCGCTGAGATAGTCGAAAACCACCTTCTCGCCCACCGGCAGCGGCTCGGCGGGCTGCTTGCCGGTCCGGTTGATCGTCAAGGTGCCCGAACCATTGTCGATCTGCACCAGCCCTTTGACGCCGAGATCGAAAATGGCCGAGGTCAGCGCCGTCCAGCCGGCATTCTCGAAGCCCCATTTGTGGACATAGTGGACCAGCGGCGGGGAAAACCCCTTGGGCGGGTGAAACAGGGGGATGATGATGCCCTTTTCCGGGTCGCGGCCGACGCGGAACCAGGCCAGGGCGTTGTAGGCAATGGCCAGCAAAGCGGCCAGCACCGGCAGGATGATTTCGCTGAGGTCGCCCAATCGCTGCTGGAAGGCGGCAAAGCCCGTCGGGAATGCGATGACGCCCTTGTTGAAGGCCACGGCAATGGTCATGCCCTCGCCCGCCCCCAGCGCCCGGCTGGCGCGGAAGCTGGCCTCGGTCTCCGATACACGCTTGATCGATACCGCCTGCTCGGTGGAGCCGACCGCACCGGTATAGCCCGCGAGGTTGGTGATCACCGCGCCATCGGGCAGGGTCACATTGGCCCGCGCCGCCAGGATCGGGAATATCCAGTAATTGCCGGTGGCGTTCCAGTAGAGCTCGTCATGGTCGTCGAAGGCCCGCGCCATGCGGGTCATGCTGTAGCGGACGACATAGCGGTGGACATCGCGGCTGATGAGCTGGTTGGGATCGCCGATCCAGATGCGCTGGAAATCGCCCATGCGCTCGACGCGGAACATTTCGGCACGCCCATCGCGGGTGACATCTGTCACGTCGAGGTCGGGACGCACCTTGCCGCCATCGCTGCCCAGCATCACCACCGGAATGTCGCGATAGATGCCGCGGCGGATTTCCATACCCTCGGCATTGACCTCGATGGTCTCGGTGACATCCACCGAGCCGTCGATATTGAGGGTCACGTCGGAGGTGAACGAGCGGATTTCCTCGCGCGCCGTGGCGGGCAGCGCGAGGAGCAGCCCAACCAGCAGGGCAATGACCAGCCGGATGAAGAGGCGCATGGCGGCTAGTTGAATTTCACACTCGGCACGGCCCGATCGGCCTCGTTCTCCAGCTCGAAATATTCGGCCTTCTGGAAACCGAAGGGGCCGGCGATGAAGTTGGAGGGCACCGATTCGACCATGACGTTGAGATTGCGCACCGCGCCGTTGTAGTAGCGGCGCGCCATCTGGATTTCGTCCTCGACCGTCTGCAGGGCTTCCTGGAATTCAAGGAAGGTCGTGTTGGCCTTGAGATCGGGATAGGCCTCGGCAGTGGCGATCAGCCGGCCCAGGGCCGAGGACAGCTGGCCTTCGGCCGCAGCGCGCTGTTCGGGCGTGCCATTGGCGGCGCTGGTGGCGGCAGCCCGGGCATTGGTCACCGCTTCGAGCGTTTCGCGCTCATGGCCCATATAGCCCTTCACGGTTTCCATGAGGTTCGGGATGAGATCGGTGCGGCGCTTGAGCTGCACATCGATGCCTGACCAGCCCTCCTCCACCATCTGCCGGTTCTTCACCAGCCCGTTATAGATGGTGATGGCGTAGAGGACGGCCACGACAACCAGACCCAGGATAATCCAACCGAACATATGCGTGACTCCTCATGCGCACCGCAGGTGTCCGGACATTGGCACTGTGCTTATTCGGGCGCAATGGGCGGTGTCTTGCCTTTAGCCGGTTCCATCACTACGTTCATGGGCATGATCAGAAGCGCTGCACATTGGCTGGAAAATCCCCTCGCGGGATATCAACCCTAAGCATGCCCGCAGCGCCGGCGCCTGCTTAGGGTAGGCGCGCAGCAGTTCTGCCGCGATCTGGCGCATCATTCCCATTCATTCATCCGCCGAACCGGCGCGCGCATGCGCGACGGCGGCCATACGAGAACACACACCATGACGACGACGACCGTCCATAACGACCTCAATCCCGAAATCATCCTGAGCACGGCGGATCACCACCAGCTCAATATCCTGGCCATGGCCGGGCTCAACCACACGCCCGAGCAGTCGGACAACCTGCTGTATGAACTCGAACGCGCCCGCGTGCTCGATGCCAACAGCGTGCCCGCCGATATCGTGCGCATGGGTTCGACCGTGCGCTACCGCACCGATGCCGGCCAGGAGCCGCAGGTCACCGTGGTCTATCCGGTCGATGCCGATATTGCCGAAGGCCGCATTTCCGTGCTGACGCCCGTTGGCACAGCCCTGATCGGGCTGCGCGTCGGCCAGTCCATCACCTGGCGCGATCGGGCGCACAAGCGGCATATGCTGACGGTGCTGTCGGTGGAGCAGCCGGGCGCGTAATCCCTTGCGGGGCGGTTATTCCGCCCCGCCGCCTGCCGTCTGCAACCAGGCTTCGCCGCAGCTCTTGGCCAGTTCGCGAATGCGCAGGATATAGCTCTGCCGCTCGGTGACCGAGATGACGCCGCGGGCGTCGAGCAGGTTGAAATTGTGGCTGGCCTTGACGACCTGCTCATAGGCCGGAATGGCCATGGTCTGGCGGTTACCCGCCGCGCCCTTGGCCAGGATGGAACGGCATTCCTTTTCCGCGTCGTCGAAGTGGCGGAACAGGATTTCGGTATCGGCTGCCTCGAAATTGTATTTGGAGGATTCCTGCTCGTTCTGCAGGAACACCTCGCCATAGGTGACCTTTTCATCGCCCTCGCGGCCGTTGAAATTGAGGTCGTAGACGTTTTCGACGCCCTGCACATACATGGCGAGACGCTCAAGCCCATAGGTGATTTCACCCGGCACGGGCGAGCATTCGAACCCAGCCACCTGCTGGAAATAGGTGAACTGGCTGACTTCCATGCCATCGCACCAGCATTCCCAGCCCAGGCCCCAGGCGCCCAAGGTCGGGCTTTCCCAATCGTCCTCGACAAAACGGATATCGTGCAGGCTGGCATCCAGCCCGATCTCGGCCAGCGAGTTCAGGTAGAGTTGCTGGATATTGTCCGGCGACGGCTTCAGGATCACCTGGAACTGGTAATAGTGCTGCAACCGGTTGGGGTTTTCGCCGTAGCGGCCATCCTTGGGGCGGCGACTGGGCTGCACGTAGGCGGCCTTCCACGGCTTGGGGCCGAGCGAACGCAAGGTGGTCGCGGTGTGGAACGTGCCGGCGCCCATCTGCATGTCGTAGGGCTGCAGGATGACGCAACCCTGCTCCGCCCAGTAATTCTGCAGCGTCAGGATCAGACCCTGGAAGGAATTCTTCGGGTCCATATGCGAAGGGCGGTTGGTCATCTGGCAGTCCCTGATTTTCGGGACAAACCTCTAGTTTGACCCTAGGCCAGGGTCAACGGCGTTTGTCGTCTTCGTCCGGCCGGAAGGTGCCGTCCTCGTCGCGTTTGAGCTCGATAATGCCGGGCTGGGCGCGTTCGCGTTGGTCGCGCTCGCGACGCAGGCGGCGCACTTCCTCGTCGTCGGCCTTGAACTGGCTGCTCCAGTCCCGCCAGATCTTGCGCAGTCCGAGCCAGATGACGAGGCCGATGATGAAGAAGATCAGGACGCGCAGCAGCATGCCGGTCATGAATGGTCCTCGATGGTCGTGGTCAGGTCGGCCATGCTCGCTCCCCGTTGCGTCGCGCCAGATTTAGGGCGTGTCGGTCGCGATTACCAGACGAGCCGCGCCGTGCCGCGGAAGATAGCGTCGAATTCGGGGCGGAAGGCGCGGGTTTCAGCGTCATGCAGGGCACGGCTGGCCAGCAGGGTCAGCGGCGCCCGCGAGCCCTTGATGCCGCGCAGCAGCACCCGGCTCGCCGATTCTCCGGCCCGCGGGATCAGCGGCAAGATGGTGACGGCGCCGAAGCGCCTGACGAAACCGGCCAGCAAGGGCGACAGGCTTTGTGCCGGATAGATGAAGATCACTTCACCACCGGGCGCCGCGACCCCAGCGGCGGTCTTGATCCAGAGATCCAGCGCCGCCGCATCCATGTGACGCGCGCCGGCCCGGCCGGGATCGCTGGCCAATGTGCCACCGCTGTCGTCGAAAAAGGGAGGGTTGGCGATGACGCTGTCATAGCCGTTCTCCACGAGGCCCGCTTCGCGCCGGTCGGCACCCTTGCCTGCCACATCGGCAATGACGATCCGGGCTCGGTCGGCAAAGCCGTTATCGGCAGCATTGGTTTGTGCCAGCGCGGCCATATCGGCATTGCGGTCGGCCAGCGTAGCCGCGATTCCCGCATTATGCGTCATGGCGACGAAAGCGGCCGTACCAACGCCGCAGCCCATATCGAGCAGGGTCTTGCGACCTTCTGCCACCGCCGCGCCGAGCAGCACGCTATCAAGCCCGGCGCGAAACCCCCGGCCGGGCTGCGACAGAGTGAGCCTGCCGCCTAAAAAGGCATCGCGCGTTACCGATTGGTGTTTTACAAAGGCTTTTGGCTGGTCTAGGGACATCGCACCCCGAAAGGCCGGTTTTGGCGCGACCTTATTGGCCTTGTGCCGCAGGCTCAACCAGATTTGCCCAAAGCGGCAAACGAGGACGGAAAACAGCAGTGTCAGTTCTGACGCAGATGAGAGAAGCGCCAGTGGTCAATCCGATCGAGCGGCTGCTCGAGGCGACCGCTGCCGATATGGCTCAGGTCAACGCGCTTATTCTGAGCCGCGCCGATTCCCATGTCGAAATGGTGCCCGAACTCGCCCGCTATCTCATCGAGAGCGGTGGCAAGCGCCTTCGGCCGATGCTGACCGTCGCCGCCGCACAGCTTTTCGGCAAGGGCAAGGGCTCGGCCATCAATTTCGCGGCCGCCGTCGAATTCATGCACAATGCCACCCTGCTCCACGACGATGTGGTCGATGAGAGCGACATGCGCCGCGGCAAGCCGGCCGCCCGCATGGTGTGGGGCAACAAGGCCTCCATCCTGGTCGGCGACTTCCTGCTCGGCCAAGCCTTCATGATGATGGTGGAAACCGGCGATATCGCGGCGCTGGGTGTGCTTTCGGCTGCTTCGGCCGTCATGGCAGAGGGCGAAGTGTTCCAGCTCGCCAAGACCGGCGATCTCACCACCACGCCGGCCGACTATGCCGAAGTCATCCGCGCCAAGACCGCCGTGCTGTTCGAGGCGGCCTGTGAAGTGGGCGCCATGTCCGGTGGGGCCGACGCGGCCGGCCGCGAGGCGCTGGCCCGCTACGGGCTCGAACTGGGCAATGCCTTCCAATTGGTCGATGACGCACTGGACTATGGCGGGCAGACCGGCACGCTGGGCAAGAATACCGGCGACGATCTGCGCGAGGGCAAGATGACCCTGCCGATCATCCTGGCGCTGACCGAGGGCAGCGAAACCGAACGCGCCACCATTACCACAGCCCTGGGCGATGCCGAAGCTACGGCCGAACAGGTCGCCAACGTGGTCGCGATCCTGGAGCGGCACAAGACGCTGGCCCGCACGCTGGACCAGGCCCACGCCCATGCCCGTTCGGCACAGCAGGCGCTTGAAGTCCTGCCGGCCTCGGACATGCGGGCCTTGCTCTCCGACGTGGTCGAATTCAGCGTGTTGCGGGCTTACTGACCGGGCAGGATGAGCGGCGCTGCCGCGACCCAGTGATCGGCATTGGCGGCCCGCATCACCTGCGCCGCCTGATGGGCCTGGCCGCTGGAACCGAACAGGCCGAACACCGTCGCTCCCGAGCCCGACATACGCGCCAGCATGCAGCCCTGCGTTCCTGCCAGTTGCGCCACGATATCGCCAATGGCGGGCACCAGTTTCACCGCCGGTGGCTGCAGGTCATTGCGGGTTTCGGCCAGCCAGATGCCGAGCTGCGCCGGCCGGGTCAGCGGCATGGGCAGTTCGGGCAGCGGATAATTGTCATGCGCACGCAGCCGCCGGAACACATCGGCCGTCGCCAATGGCACCATAGGATTGACCAGCACGACATGGCAGGCCGGGAATTCCGGCAGCGGCGCCAGCACTTCGCCCACGCCGCGGGCCACCAGCGGCGTCGAAACGAGGCACGCGGGCACATCGGCGCCCAGCCCCGCCGCCATGTCGGCCAGTTCGGCCAGGGCAATGGGGCGGTTGGACAGCAGAGCCATCAGGCGCAGGGCCGCCGCCGCGTCGGCCGAGCCGCCGCCAATCCCCGCCGCCACCGGCAGGTTCTTGGTGAGGTGCAAAGCCAGCCCCGTCGCAACCGCATCGGGCCAGCGGGCACGGAACGCGGCCACGGCGCGCGACACCAGATTGGTCTCGCCCAGACCCAATGCCCCGGCGAAGGGGCCGCCAATAGTCAGCGTATCGGCCGACGCCGGCACCGCCTCGAGCTCGTCCGCCACATCGGCGAAGACGACGAGGCTTTCGAGGTCGTGATAGCCGTCGTCACGACGCCGCGTCACATGCAGCGCCAGATTGACCTTGGCCGGTGCGCGCTGGAGAAGCGGTTCGACCATGCCTCTATTCGGTCGCGTTGGCTTCGGTCAGCCCATCGGCCAGCTTGGGGGCCACCCGCTCCTTGACGTTACCCACCTCGTCCACTGAAGCGGCCACGTTCCACTGGAACTTGGCTTCGAGCTTGCGCCCAGCGCGCCAATAGGCGTCGCCCAGATGGTCGTTGATCTCGGCATCGTTGGGGCGCAGCAAAACGGCCTGCTCGAGCGTCGCCACCGCCTCGTCGATGCGGCCGAGCTTGTAGAAGGCCCAGCCCAGCGAATCGACGATATAGCCATCCTGCGGCTGCGCTTCGACGGCCTTTTCGATCATGCCCAGCGCCTCTTCGAGGTGCATGTCCTGGTCGATCCAGCTATAGCCGAGATAGTTCAGCACTGCGGGCTGGTCGGGATTAAGGTCCAGCGCCTTGAGGAAATCGGCCTCGGCCTTGGGCCACTCCTTGGCCCGCTCATAAGCAATGCCGCGCACATAGTAGAAGCGCCAGTCGGACGGGCTGTCGCCCCCGGTCAATGCCAGCGCATCGGTATAGGCATCGGCCGCGGCCACATATTGCTCGTCATAGCGCAGCAGGTCGCCCAGCACCGATACCGCGTCGAGATCGTCGGGGCGGCTGTTGACGATATTGTTGAGGCGACGCAGCGCCTCATCGCGATTGCCGATGGCATCGAGATTCTGCGCCACGCGCACCACCGCCGTCGGCTTCATCGGCGACGTGGCCGGCACGGCCTCGTAGATCGAATTGGCCTCATCATGCTGGCCGGCGGCATCGAGCAACTGACCCAGCGCCAAGGCGATCACATCGGCCGAGGGGTCGAGATAGAGCCCCATGCGCAGGAAGACCAGCGACAGATCGAGACTACCATCGCGCGACAGCGCCACGCCAATGCCATGGAACATTTCGGCAGCGCCGACCTGGACATTGGCAGCAAAAATGCCCGGACGCTGGCCGGCTTCGACCTGTTCCTTGACAATGGTGACCACGGGATGGCTCAGGCCCTGGTTCTCGAATTCGGCAATGACATCCTTGGCTTCGTCGAAGCGGCCGGCATTGGCCAGAATACGCGCATAGACCTCTACAATGCGGGCGACATAGGGTTCGGCATCGAAGGCGCGGCCGGCCAGTTCGATGGCACTATCCGTGTCGCCGGCAGCTTCCGCCATCAGCGCGCGGTGAAACACCAGGAAATCCTCGAGGCCCGACTGGCCGAGCTGGTCGAGCGCCTTGTCGGCTTCGTCCTTGCGGTTGTCGCCGACCAGCGCCCAGGCGCGCAGAATGCCGGCGGTGATGCCGGTAAAGCTGTCCTGCCCGATGGCGCCCAGCAGCCGTTCGGCGGCGTTATAGCGGCGCTCCTTCAGCGCCTCGGTGGCGACCACGAGTTCGGCCAGCTCATTGTCGGGGTCGAGGTCGAGCAGATGCTTGGCGGTGGATGCTGCCTGGCCGATCTGCCCGTCTGCCGCAAAGGCGATGAAGGCGCGTTCGACCAGAACCGGATTATCCCAATCGCCCTGCGCCGCCTGGTAGAAATAGCGGGCGGCCTCGTCGGTGCGCAAATCCTGCAATGCCTGCTGGCCGGCCATGTAGGAGCCGGTAACGCTGGTCCGGAACATCGGCATGAGGCCGAAGGCGGTCAGCGGGTCGGATTGTGCCGTCTTTACGGACTGGGCCGATTGCGTCGCATGAACGCCGGTCGCCGAGAGCAGCAGGGCGATGAATGCCGGGCGCGCGATGCGGGTCAGAAACGATGTCACGAGGCTGGATACTCCCTTGGCCTTTTCGGGGCCGTTCTGGGCGCGAAGATTGTCCGTTTTGGGACTGCGCCGCAAGGGCAAGCGCCAATGCGAGGCGCTGCCGCAAATCACATTCCGCTGTAGTTGGGTCCGCTGCCGCCTTCGGGCGGGACCCAGGTGATGTTCTGCGCCGGGTCCTTGATGTCGCAGGTCTTGCAATGCACGCAGTTGGCAGCATGGATGCGGAAGACGGGCGCCCCGCCTTCCTCGGCCACTTCGTATACGCCGGCGGGGCAATAGAGCGGCGCCGGTTCGCCATATCTGGGCAGGTTGTCGCGCACCGGCACATCGGGATCGGCAAGGCGCAGATGCACCGGCTGGTCTTCGTCATGCACCAGATTGGCGAGATAGACGGATGAAGCACGGTCGAAGGTCAGCTTGCCATCAGGCCTGGCATAGGTCCGGGCTGGCAACGTCCCCTTGGGCTTGAGGCCCTGATAGTCGGGCTTTTTGTGATGCAGCGTCCCCAGCAGCGAGCCGCGGAATATGGCCGCGCTCCACAGCTCCACCCCACCCGCCAATGCGCCAAGCACCGTGCCCAGCCGCGTCCAGAGGGGTTTGACGTTGCGCACGCCCTGCAATTCCCTGGCAATGCCGGTCGCCATGATGCGATGGCCGAAATCCTTGATCAGGTCGTGCTGGCGGCCCTTGCCGATGGCCTCGGCCACCGCATCGGCCGCGCCGATGCCGGACAGGATGGCATTGTGGATGGCCTTGAGGCGCGGCGCATTCATGAAGCCGGCCGCGCAGCCGATCAGCCCACCGCCTGCAAAGGCCAAAGTGGGGATGGATTGCCAGCCGCCGGCCGTCACGGCGCGCGCGCCGTAGCTGATGCGCGTCGCGCCTTCGAGCAGCGGCGCCACCGATTTATGCGTCTTGAAGCGCTGGAATTCGTCGAAGGGCGAGAGCGTGGGATCGGCATAGTCGAGATAGGTCACCAGCCCCACATAGAGCTTGCGATCTTCGGCGTGGTAGACGAAGCCGCCGCCTGCCGTGGCATTGTCGAGCGGGAAGCCGAGATAGTGGTCCACCCTGCCCTGCTGGTGCTTTTCCGGGGCAGTTTCCCAGATTTCCTTGATGCCCAGCCCGTATTTCTGCGGCTCGCGTTCTAGCTGATGCTGGGCAATGACCTGCTTGGCCAGCGATCCGCGGGCGCCTTCGGCGATCAGCGTATATTTGGCTTCGAGCGCAATGCCTTCGGCAAAGCCCGGCTTGGGATTGCCCGCGCGGTCGCGGCCAAGGTCGCCGGTGATGATGCCGCGCACCGGCCCCTTGCCGCTGGACAGCACATCGACCGCCGCCGTCATCGGGAAAATATCCACGCCCAGCTCGGCAGCCTGCTCGCCCAGCCAGCGCACGAGATTGCCCAGGCTGATGATAACGCCATTGCGGGTTTTCAACTGCGGCGGTACCAGCAGGTGCGGCAGGGCGAAATCGTGCTTTTCGGTCAGCAGGTGATAGGTATCGCGCGTCACATCGGGGCCAACCGGCGCACCCTTGAGCCGCCAATCGGGGATCAGGGCGTCGAGGCCCACCGGATCCATCACCGCGCCAGACAGGATATGCCCGCCAATTTCGGCGGCTTTTTCCACCACGGTCACTGCTATTTCGGGGTGGCGCTGCTTGATGCGGATGGCCGCTGCCAGGCCCGACGGACCCGCGCCGACGATCAGCACGTCGGTCGAAAGGGTTTCGCGCGAACCGGCCTCTGCCATATAGAGTTGTCCTCAACGTCCCGTGTGAAACCTGATCGCGTCTGGCCGCGCCAAACGGGCTGTGACATAACAGAGAACATGGCTCAAGATCGACCGCTAAATCACGACGAAATGGTCGCCGTGCTCGATTGGTATCGAGCGGCGGGGGTCGATATCGCTGTGGGCGAAGAGCCGGTCGACCGCTTTGCGCAGCGCGCGCCGCAGCGGATGACACCGTCACCTGCTGCCCCTACCCGGCAACAGGCTGCCGAGCGCCCTGCGGAAACGCCTGTCCTCGGCGGCGACCCGTCGGAAGCGCGCAGCCTCGCCGCTTCGGCGCAGTCGCTCGATGAATTGCAGACCATTCTCGGCGCCTATGACGGCTGCGGGCTGAAGCTCCGCGCCACCCAACTGGTCTTTGCCGATGGCAATCCGGAAGCGAAGATCATGCTGATCGGCGAGGCTCCTGGCGCCGAAGAGGACCGGCAGGGCAAGCCCTTCGTCGGCAAATCCGGGCAATTGCTGGACCGCATGCTTGGCGCCATCGGGCTGGACCGCACCAAGGTCTATATCGCCAATACCGTGCCGTGGCGCCCGCCCGGCAATCGCACCCCGACCCCCGAGGAAATGGCGCTCTGCCTGCCCTTCCTGCATCGGCAGGTCGAACTCGTCGCGCCCAAGGTGGTGATGACACTGGGCGGCCCGGCCATGCAGACCATTTTCTCCACCACGACAGGCATCATCAAGATGCGCGGCAAGTGGTCGAGCGTCGCCATCGGCAACCACACGGCCGAGGCCATCCCCACACTGCATCCGGCCTATCTGCTGCGCAACCCGGCCGCCAAGCAGCAGGCGTGGCGGGACATGCTGAGCCTCAAGCTGAAGGTCGAGGCTTTGGGGCTTGCTTGACCTTCGGCCGCTCTCGCACTACGTTACATGTAACGGAGGCAGCCATGGTTTCATCGGTCAGTCAGAGAGTACAGAAGCGGCGCGATGCCCTGCGGGCGCAGGGTCTTCGGCCTGTACAAATATGGCTGCCCGACGTAACGGCACCGGGGTTTGCCGAAGAAGCTCGTCGTCAGTCGCTGCTTGCCGCCGAGGCAGATGCGCGCGATCCGGAGCTGCAGAGTTTCCTGGACGCGGCATTGCTGGACCTAGCCGAGGATTGGCCTCCTTATGAAGAGGAGTAGTGTCGTCAAAGTTGCCTTGCCCGGCGACCTCGGCAAACCGCGCCCCGCGCTTGTCGTCCAGTCAGACGCATATGATGCAACCGGGACCGTCGCGGTTTTGCCCCTGACCAGTGACCTTACCGACATTACGCTATTTCGGGTCTTGCTGGAGCCGTCGCCGGACAATGGCCTGCGTCACCCATCGCATGTCATGATCGACAAGATTACCAATGTCCGACGCGACAAGGTCGGCGGGGTGATCGGCACCCTGCGCGATGACATTATGCTCGAGATTACGCGCAAGCTCGCTGTGTTCCTGGGCATCGGCTGATTTTTCGCCCTGCCATTCGGGGAACGGCGCGCTATGGTGACCGTTGCGATTTGCAACGTTCCGATCCAGCACAATCGAAAGCGTCATGGCCTCTGTCATCAAGATTTATGCCCTGTTCCTGGGTTCCGCGCTGCTCATGTTCGGCGGCGGCTTGCAGGGCCTGCTGCTCTCGGTGCGCGGCGCCGAGGAAGGGTTTTCGCTGCTGTCATTGGGCCTGATCGGCACCGGCTGGTCGGTGGGCTTCGTGGCCGGGTCGATCACCGTGCCGATAGTGGTCCGCAAGGTCGGCCATATCCGTGCCTTTTCGGTCATGGCGGCCATCGGCACGGTGACCATCCTGCTCAATCTGCTGCTGATCAATGATATCAGCTGGATTCTGCTGCGAGCCCTGTCCGGCTTCTGTTTTGCCGGGGCGGCGATGATCGTCGAGAGCTGGCTCAATGAGGTGGCCGAGAACAAGAGCCGCGGCACGATTTTTTCGATCTATGTCACCATCAACCTGGCCGCCTCGACGCTGGGGCAGATTTCCATGTCGATTACCGGCACGGCCGGCTATGTGCCTTTCGTGCTCGGTGCCATCAGCTTTATCTGCGCAGTGCTGCCCACGGCGCTGACATCGAGCCCGCAGCCGCGGCCGCTGTCGTCAGCCAAGATCGATGTGGGCCTGCTCTACCGTACCTCGCCGGTGGCAGCGATCGCCGCTTTTTCGGTCGGCATGGCCAATGGCGCCTTCGGCACGCTGGCGCCGGTTTATGGCTATGAGCAGGGGCTCGATGCCAGCGGTATCTCGCTGCTGTTTGCCGTTGCCGCCATTCTCGGTGCAACGGCGCAGGTTCCGTTCGGGCGCCTGTCCGACCGCATCGACCGGCGGCTGGTGCTGATCGGACTGTCCGGCTTTGCCGCCGTGATCGGCGCGCTGACCGCGCTCATCAATCCGGGACCCAACTGGATGATGTTCGTGCTGTTCGCGGCCTATGGCTTTGCCGCCAACCCGATCTATGCCGTCGCCGTGGCCCATGCCAATGACTTCGCCAAGGATGGCGACTTCGCCAAGATTGCCGGCGGCATGCTGCTGATCCTGGGAGTGGGCCTGGCCATCGGCCCGGCCGTGGCGTCGCTGATCATGGGCGCCTGGTCGCCGGTGGGCCTGTTCATCGTTACCTCCACCTTCCACGGGGCGCTCGCCATCACCGCCTGGCTGCGGATGCGCATCCGCAAGAGCGTCGATGCATCCGAGCGGGCGCCATTCCAGCCGATGGGCGACAAGCAGGTAACGCCGGAAACCATTGTGCTCGACCCGCGGGCTGATAGTGATAGCGCCGACGAGCCGGTGGCGCATGAAGCGCCGGTGCCGGAGGAATTGATCGAGACGGTGGAGGAGAAGCGCGATGTTCAAGACGGCACGATTTGAGGACCGGGCGTTCAAGCCGCTCTCCATTGCCGTTATTGCCGTCTCCGACACGCGAACGCTCGAAACCGATACGGGGGGCGCCCTGCTCAAATCGCTGCTGGAGGCCGATGGCCATAGCTGCGCCGGTCGGGTCGTGGTGCGCGACGATATCCAGCTCATCCGCCAGGCCGTGCAGGGTTTCGTCGCCGACCCACAGGTCGATGTGATTCTAACCACTGGCGGCACCGGCTTTTCCGGTCGCGATGTGACGCCCGAGGCGGTCGAGCCGCTGTTCGACAAGCGGATGGAAGGCTTTTCGGTGCTGTTCCACCAATATTCGGCCACCACTGTCGGCACCAGTTCGCTACAGTCGCGCGCCACGGCGGGGCTGATCGGCACCACGTTCGTCTTCTGCCTGCCTGGCTCGCGTGGCGCATGCCGCGATGCCTGGGAGGGCATCCTGACCCACCAGCTCGATTACCGGCATAAGCCGTGCAACTTCGTCGAACTGATGCCCCGGCTGGACGAGCGCTGATCCAACAAAACGGCGCCGGTGAAGTTCACCGGCGCCGCTGCAGTTTGGGATGGGATTTGGTCTTAGTGGCCGTGGCTCATGCCCGCATTGCCTTCCGGCTTGCGGATGAAGAAGGCCGCAACGATCGCGAAGAGCGAGATCACCGCACCGACCAGGAAGGCCGAACGGATGCCGGCAGCCAGGGCTTCGACCGGATCGAGCCCCTCACCCACCAGGGCCGCGGTGCGGATGGTCATCAGCGCGATGAACAGCGCAATGCCCGCAGCGCCAGCCAGTTGCTGCACCGAACCCAGGACCGCGGAGGCGTGCGAATAAAGCTCGCTGCGCACCGACCCCATCGAGGAGGTGAAGACCGGCGTGAAGATCAGCGACAGGCCGATGCTCAGCACGACGTGCCCAGCCAGCAGCGCCCAGACCGAGGTATCCTGGCCCACCATGGTCAGCGCCCAGAGCACCGCCGAGACCAGGATGGCGCCCGGCACGGCCAGCACCTGCGGCCCGACCCGGTCATAGAGCCGGCCGACCACCGGACCCATCAGACCCATGATAAGGCCGCCGGGCAGCAGCAGCAGACCGGTCTGCAGCGTATCGAGGCCGACCACCTGCACCGTATAGATCGGCAGCAGGATCACCGTGCCGAACAGCGCCATCATGGCAACCAGCATCATGCTGACCGACACCGTATAGTTCCGCGACTGGAACACACGCAGATCGAGCAGCGCCTTATTGTCCTGCTGCAGGCCAAGCTGCCGCCAGACGAAGGCGACCATGGCAGCCACACCCACCACGATCGGCAACCAGATCGGCATGGCGGTCGCCTCGCCGGGATGGGCGAAGCTCTCTCCGAAGCTGGACAGGCCATAGATCAGCCCGCCAAAGGCGAAAGCCGACAGGATGACCGAGAGCACGTCGAGCGGCGCATAGCGCGGGGTCGACACGTTCTGGATCTTGCGCCAGCCGAGCAGCAGGGCACCGATGGCGATCGGCAGCACCAGGATGAACATCCAGCGCCATTCGAGATTGGCCAGGATGAAGCCGCCAATGGTCGGGCCGATGGCCGGAGCCACCGACATGACGATGGAGATATTGCCCATGGTCTTGCCGCGGGCTTCCGGGAGAACCAGCGTCATGACGGTGGTCATCAGCAGCGGCATCATGATGGCCGTGCCGACGGCCTGCACGACGCGGCCGGCGATCAGCAGTTCGATGCCGGGCGACACCGCGCAAAGCAGCGTGCCCAATGTGAAGATCGACATGGCGAGCAGGAAGATCGGCCGCGTATTGAGCCGCTGCAGCAGGAAGCCAGTTACCGGAATGACGACCGCCATGGTCAGCAGGAAGGCCGTGGTCAGCCACTGCGCGACGCTGGCAGCGACGCCCAGATCGGTCATCAGATGGGGAATGGCCACGCTCATGATGGTTTCGTTGAGAAACACCACGAAAGTGGAAACAAGCAGCAGGGCGATGACCAGCCTGTTGCGCGCGGCATCGTTCTGGACGACCGGCGGCGCGCCGATCAAGTCCGCGTCGAATGTGGTTGCGTCGTTACTCATGGTGTTTTCCTTGAAAACTGGAATTGCCTTGTCAGCGGGACGACGGGTGGCGTCGCGGGATTTCGACGTCACCTTGAAAAGATTCCGCGACAGCCCCTGTCAGCAGCATCTTTGGTTAAGTAATGGCTTTAGTAATTTATGCATCCGCCAGGGTCAATGCTAAATCTTTCGCTTAAGCATTAAACGATCGCAATGACCCGAAGGCGAAGGGAGGGCGTATCTAGGCCGATCGGGTGGCGAGGTCCACCCGCATAAACGCAATTCTGCCTTGCGAAATCGTGTTTTTGGCCCTTCAAGTCAGGCCGTCCGATACCCATGTATGCGCCAGGCGACCGCCCTTGGCACGGTCTACCGCCCATCATGTTCTTGTTTTGTTCCATTGGAACTGCTACATCTTCCAGACGTTCTGCAGTCACGATTCGACTGCGGCGCGCCCGGCAGGAGATGTCTCATGGCCCTCTATCAGGCCCCTTCTTTCGAAGCATTGGAAAAGCTCAGCCGTAGTCGCGACGCCGATCTGGCGCGGCGCGAACTGCTTGATCCCGACTGCATCCGCGGCCGCGGGGCGCAGTCCAACCACACCGGCCGCTTCGAACGGCAGAAGCGCGAGGGGTTCGATGACGGGTGGGACAATGTGGAGCCACTGTCGATCTTCGAGACGGTGGAGCATGTCGAACGCGCCAAGACCATCATCACGTCAAATGACAGCCCCGATATCGGTTTCGAACGCTCGATCAATGCCTATCGCGGCTGCGAGCACGGCTGCTCTTACTGCTATGCGCGGCCGAGCCATGCCTTTCTCGGCCACTCGGCCGGCATCGAGTTCGAACGCGACATCTATGTGAAGGTGAACGCCGTCGAGGCCTTGCGCGCCGAGATCGGCGCCAAGGGTTACAAGGCCAAGCCCATCGCCATGGGCACCAATACCGACCCCTACCAGCCGGCCGAGCGCAAGCACAAGCTGACGCGCGGCATTCTCGAAGTGATGCTGGAAACCCGCCACCCTGTCATGATCACCACCAAATCGGCGCTGATCATCCGTGACCTCGATATCCTGACCGAACTGGCCAGACTGGGCCTGGTCAAGGTGGCCATTTCCATGACCTCGATGGATCACAAGCTCAGCCGCAAGATGGAGCCTCGCGCGTCCTCCCCTGCCCGGCGGCTGGAGGCCATCCGCCTGCTCAGTGAAGCCGGCGTGCCGGTAGCCGTGTTCGCCTCGCCGATGATCCCTGCCATCAACGACATGGAACTCGAGCGCATTCTCGATGCCGCTGCCGCACAGGGCGCCAAAAGCGCCTCGATGGTTCTGCTCCGCCTGCCCGGCGAAGTGCGCGAGGTGTTCCGTGAATGGCTGCTGCGCCATTTCCCCGACCGGGTGCGCCATGTGCTGTCGCTGGTGCGCGATACGCGCGGCGGCAAGGACTACGATTCCCGCTTCGGCACCCGCATGACCGGCGAAGGCCCCTATGCCACCCTGCTCCGCCAGCGCCTCGACAAGGCGCGCGAGCGCTATGGGCTCGATGCCAAATTGCCGGGCCTGCGCAATGACCTGTTCGTCGCGCCCAAGCTCGAAGAGCGGCAGATGAGCCTGTTCTAGAGGGGCAAGGCTTCCAGAACGAGGATGCGGCCGCTAGAAGCGCAGGGTAGCGGCACACCGGTTGTCCGCCAACCGGAGACAGGCATGCCGGCATCGGAATTCACCCTCGAAGGGCTGAGGGATATCATTGTCGGCCGGTTCCCCGAGCTGGCGGATGAGCGCTGCATCATGATCTCGGAAGGCTGGGACAGCGTCGCGGTCGATGTCGGCGACCGGATCATCTTCAAGTTCCCGCGCCATCCCCATGGCGAAGCGGCCTTGCGCCGCGAGGTGGCTATCCTGGGCCTGGTTGGTGCCGCGGTCAGCATGCGCGTGCCGGTGCTGGGGCTCTTCGAGACACCCCGGATCTTTTCGCGGCACGACAAAATCCCCGGCGAGCATCTGGTCACCACCCAGTATGACGCGCTGGATGAGCGTTCACGGCAAAGGCTGGGCGAGGTGATGGGCCAGTTCTATGCCGAACTGCACCGCATCGAGCTTGCCGACGCCACCGCTTCTGGCGCATTGCCGGTAGAGACCTGGCTGGGCGCCGAGGAAATCCTGCGGCGCATCCAGCCGGTGCTGCCGCAGGCGCTGCGGCCATTCGCCGAAACGACCATGGCGCGCTGGGCCGAACTGGCGCCGGAACCGCTTGGTATGACCTATGGCTTTTTCGACGGCCATGGCTGGAACATGGCATTCGACCACGCCGCGGGCCGGCTCAACGGCATCTATGACTTTGCCGATTCCGGCATCGGACCGCGGCACCAGGAATTCATCTATTCCAACCTGATCTCGGCCGATCTCACGGCGCGGATCATCACGGCCTATGAAGGCCATACCGGCCTCAGCATCGATCGCGATCGCGTCGACCTGCTGACGGCGGTGCATCGGCTGTGGGAACTGGCAATGGAAGCCCATCTGCCGGCCCATATCGATGGGCTGCTGGCGGTGCTGTGGGCCTGGGCCGAGCGCCGCTAATATTGCGCCACCCGGCGTGCATAGGTGGCCATGAAATCGAGCGAGGCGATGACGCCGCGCAGCGAGAGCCACACCGGCTTGCTGGCCTCCGCCCCGCCGGTCAGCGGCACCGTAAGCAGCAGGGCATTGCGCTCCTTCATCCGCTCGATCAGCGCCGCCTTGCGATCGGGATCGGCCACGAAATACTGGTTGGTGGTATTGTACCGCGTCTCCAGATCCCCGGTGAAACTGAACTGCTCGGGCGCCTCGCCGCCAAAGGCCAGGATTAGCGGCCGGCTGGGATCGACCGCGACACCGTCGGCGGCCACCGTGATGGCCAGGTCGAGTTCGCCATTGAGCCGGTTGCGGAACAGAGTGAGCTTGTAGGCCGGCAGGTTGGCGCTGTTCAGGCCCTGGCTGCCGGTGCTGGCGAAGCAGGAAAAACCGTAATAGTCGGTGGCGTCCTCATCGATAATGTCAGGACAAACCGCCAGCCAATCGCGATGATATTCCCGCCATTCCCCGAATGGATGGTGAAACGGTTCGGCCGCAGCCGGCAGGCAGGAGGCCAGAAGAACAATAAAGGCGCTGCCGATCCTGGCGATCATCGAATTCTCTTTTGCTGGCGCCCCCCGGCGGAACCGATTATAGCAACCGGCCCCGGCCCGGCACAGGGCTAAATCACGGAGGGATCGATGAATATTGTCAGGCACAAGGGGCTCACCATCTGCGAATTGCCGCCGCAGGGTGGCTTGCTGGGCAGCGATCTAACCGCCCCCGACATTATCGGGGGAAGCCTATGAGGCCGACCCTGACATCATCGTGGTGCCGGTTTCCCGCCTCGCGCCCGGCTTCCTCGATCTCAGCACGCGCATTGCCGGCGAAGTGTTCCAGAAGATGGAGCAATATAGCCGGCGGCTGGTCATCCAGGGCGATATCGCAGTCGAGGTCGCGGCCAGCAAGGCACTGCACGACTTCGTCTATGAGACCAACCGGCGCGGGCATCACCTGTTCGTGCCCGATCACGAAAGCCTCATCGCCCGCCTCGGTTGACTTGTCGCGCGGCGGGCGGATGCTGGCGGCATGCTGTTCGATTCGTCCATCCAGACTGAGCCCGACTATAGCCATGAGCGCGAGCTCATGGCGCGCGGCGCCCGCATCGTTGCCGGCGTCGACGAGGCCGGCCGTGGGCCTCTAGCCGGACCGGTGGTGGTCTCGGCGGTGGTGCTCGACGCCAGCGCCATTCCGCCCGGGCTCAACGATTCCAAGAAGCTGACCGAAGAGCAGCGCGAATTGCTGTTCGAGCAGGTGATGGCCACGGCGCTGGCCGTGTCGGTGGTGGTGGCTCCACCCTCCATCATCCTGTCACGCAATATTCGCGGCGCCACGCTCTGGGCCATGGCCCAATCGGCCTGCAGTCTCGGTCTCCGGCCCGACCGCGTGCTGATCGACGGCCGTGACGTGCCCATGGGCCTGCCCTGCGAGGGGCTGGCGCTGATCGGCGGCGACGGGCGCAGCGTGTCCATTGCCGCGGCCTCCATCGTCGCCAAAGTCACCCGCGACCGCATGTGCCGGATCATGGACTGCGACGCCCCGCATTTCGGCTTTGCCGGCCACAAGGGCTATTCCACGCCCCAGCATATGCGGGCGCTGGTGGAACATGGCCCCTGCCGGCACCACCGCGAGGAATTCGCCCCGGTGGCCGAGGCCTGGGAGCGCGTGCGGGGTAAAGTGGCCTGAACCGCCACACTTTAACCTCCCGCTAACCCCTTAAAAACGCTCCATTAACCCTGGCCGGCCTATAACGGGCTGGTTAGTACTGCGTTAGGGTTAAGTGTATGTTGCGTACCGCGCGTATGGCTCCAGAGGCCACTGCGGAAGAGGCATCGCGCCTCCCGATCGATACCATTCTCGTGGGCGATTGCATCGACCACATGAATGCCCTGCCGGCCGGCTCGGTCGATCTCATCTTTGCCGATCCGCCGTATAACCTGCAGCTCGACCAGGGCCTCACCCGCCCCGACCAGAGCAAGGTCGATGCGGTGGATGACGACTGGGACAAGTTCGACAGCTTCGCCCATTACGACGTCTTTACCCGCGCCTGGCTCAAGGCGGCGCGCCGTGTGCTCAAGCCGGATGGGGCCCTGTGGGTCATCGGCAGCTACCACAACATCTTCCGCGTCGGCACGGCATTGCAGGATCTCGATTTCTGGATGCTCAACGACGTTGTGTGGCGCAAGGCCAATCCGATGCCCAATTTCCGCGGCACGCGCTTCACCAATGCGCATGAAACGCTGATTTGGGCCGCCCGCAGCCAAAAGAGCCGCGTCACCTTCAACTATGAAGCCATGAAGCTGGCCAATGACGACACGCAGATGCGCAGCGACTGGCTGTTCCCCATCTGCACCGGGGCCGAACGGCTCAAGGGCGAGGATGACGAGAAGGTCCATCCGACCCAGAAGCCGGAAGCCCTGCTGTTCCGCATTCTCAATGCCACGACCAAACCCGGCGACATCGTGCTCGATCCCTTCTTCGGCACCGGCACGACGGGGGCCGTGGCGCGCAAGCTGGGTCGCCACTTCATCGGCATCGAACGCGAGCAGACCTATATCAACGCCGCGCTCAAGCGCATCGCCTCCATCCGGCCCGGCGTGTTCGAGGCGCTGCAGTCGGTTACGCCGAAGCGCAAGGAAACCCGCATTCCGTTCGGTTCGCTGGTCGAGCAGGGCCTTATTGATCCCGGCACGCAACTCTTCGACTTAACGAAACGTTACTCCGCCATGGTTCGCGCAGACGGCTCGCTCGTCTCGGGTACCCACCAGGGCTCCATCCACAAGGTTGGCGCTTTGGTTCAGGGGGCCGAGGCATGCAACGGGTGGACGTTCTGGCACCACGAGCAATCCGGGCGGATGGAGCCCATCGACACGTTGAGGACCGACATCCGTCAAAAACTTGATTTGCTTTCTGCCTGATCCTGACCTCCAATCACGTCTCAGGCTCTACTCACTGGCCGCCGGTTTGCCCCGGCGGCCTTTTTGTTTGGGTGTGTCAGCCGCGCCGGGCCGCCTCGATTGCGGCAATGTCGATCTTCTTCATTTTCATCATGGCTTCGAAGGCGCGCTTTGCTTCACCGCCGCCGGCCGCCATTGCCTCGGTCAGGGCGCGCGGCGTGATCTGCCAGGAGAGACCCCATTTATCCTTGCACCAGCCGCAGGCACTTTCCTCGCCGCCATTGCCGACGATAGCGTTCCAGTAGCGGTCGGTCTCTTCCTGGTCGTCGGTGGAAATCTGGAACGAAAATGCTTCGCTATGCTTGAATTGCGGCCCGCCATTGAGCCCGAGACAGGGAATGCCGAGCACGGTGAATTCGACGGTCAGCACCTCGCCCTGCTGGCCGGAGGGGTTGTCGCTGGGCGCGGCGGAGACAGTGCCAACCGAGCTGTCGGGAAAGGTCGCGGCATAGAAACGCGCCGCGGCCTCGGCGTCCTTGTCGTACCATATGCAGATCGTGTTCTTGGCAATGTCCATTGCTCTATCCTTTCGCGTCCGGGTCATCGGGTTCGGCTTGAAGGGCACATATCAAAATGCGCTCACGCCATATGACGTTCCGGCGCCGACGCGCGCGACAAACGGATTCACTTTTCTTCCGCTATCGCCTGCTCGATCCGCCCCGCCAGCCCCTCGCTGACCGATACCATGGGCAGCCGCATTTCCGGGCTGTCGATCAGTCCCTGCCGCCACAGCCAATACTTGATAGCGCCGGGGCTGGGTTCTGAAAACAGCAGGCGCGGTATATCGGCCAGTTGCTGCCAGTCGGCCAGGGCGCCGGGCTGGTCGCCGGCCAGCAGCCTGGTGCGGATGGCAGCGAAGGCACGCGTATGGACATGGGCCGAAGCAAGGATGGCACCATCCGCGCCCTGCGTCAGGGCGGAATAATAGAACGCGTCCTCCCCCGTCAGCACGGCAAAATCCGCCGGCTTCCGTCGCACCAGGTCGAAGGACTGGGCCGGGTCAGCGCAGCAATCCTTGACCCCGACGATATTGGTCCGCCCGGCCAATCGCAGCATGGTCTCGTTGCCGAGATTGACCCCGGTGCGATAAGGGATGTTGTAGATAATGATGGGCTTGTCGGTGCTGTCGGCCAGCGCCGAGAAATGCTGGAACAATCCCTCCTGCGAGGGGCGAGTATAATAGGGACAGGCAATCAGGTAGCCCTGCATGCCCCAGCCGGCGCTCCGCTCCAGGGCCTTGCCGATCTTGCGCGTATCGGCGCCGGAAATCCCGAGATAGATCGGAATGTTCCGCCCCGCTGCACCCAGCGCGGCTGAAGTCACCGACACCAGAAGCTGCGCCTCCGCATCGTCCAGCGACAGGCCCTCGCCCGTCGTCGCGCCGAGGATCAGGCCATCCACGGGCTGGGCGGCATAATGTGCCACCAGCCGGTGCAGCGAGGTCTCATCCAGCTTTCCGTCGCGAAATGGCGTGACCAGCGGCAGCCAGAGGCCGGGTAATTCAGGGTGGTTCGTTTCCATGTCATCTCCTGTGGGCCGGAGACAGAGCATGCATAAAATCCCCGTCGAACCGGCGGGGTCTTTCTGATCCGAATGCTTGCTAAAAACTGCGCGCGACGACCATCAGCCCCTGTGGGGCGTTTTTTTCGCGCTCGTGGACGTGTTGCGGCAGCAGTTCATGACGCCAGCGTCGGGGATGGCAGGGATATTGTCAATGCCGAAGCCGAACGGGCGGGCGCAATTTTCTTTAACGATAGTGACGGCTTGCCAGGTCTGTTTCTTGCGTTTGCAAGGCCGTTGTTAACCCGACCAGGTTCAATATCGCCGCCGCCGACACGCATGCGAGGGGGACCGCTGCCGTGACCGTCATGGTTGGATTGAACATCGTCATTGCCGGCATTCTGGGCTTCACCGCCGCACTGTGCGCCGGGGCCAGCATGGGCATGCGCGGCAACAGACCCATGAGCTGGCTCGCGGTCGCCCTCGCCATGGGCAGCGTACAGACACTGGTGATGACCTTTGCCGGCGGTAGCTGGTTCGAGGCCTCGGCGGCGGCCATGCTTGCGCCGCCGGCCTATCTCAGCGCCGGCCGGGCCATTCGCGCCCTGGCACCCCGCCCCGGCAGCGGCCTGCCGGTGGTGGCAGTGGTGCTCGGCCTTTCGGCGACCGCGCTGGTGCTGCAGGCCATGGGCTCGCCCTATTTCTATCAGGCGCTGGCGGTGCAGCTGGCCTGCACCATTGCCGTGGGCGACGCGGCCTATCAGATGGTGCGTCGCGCCCGCCGCAGCCTGCTGGATGGCGTCACCATTGCCCTGCTCTGCGCGCTGGTCGCCTTCTCCGCCGTGCGAGTGCCGCTGCTACTGAACCTCTTCGGACCCGAAGTCACCTTCACCTCGTTCCGCCAGTCCTGGCTGGAAACGGCTTTGCTCAGCGTTTCCGGCCTGCTGGTGCCGCCGATCATCTTCCTGCTGCTGGCCCGTACGGTCAGCGACACCATCGCCACCTATCAGCGCCAGTCCGAACGCGATGGCCTGACCGGCCTGCTGAACCGGCGCGCCTTCGACACCACCGCCGACGCCGCCCTGAGCAACGGCGGCGCGGTAATCTTCTGCGACATCGACAATTTCAAACAGGTCAACGACCGGTTCGGCCATGAGGCGGGCGACGACGTGATCTGCACCCTCGCCGCGCTGCTGGCCGAATCCGGTCATCCCGCCGGCCGCATCGGCGGCGAGGAATTCGCCCTGCTGCTGCCGGGACAAAACGTCGAGAGCGCCATGGAACTGGCCGACGATATCCGGGCGCGCTTCAACGGCACGCTGCATCCGGTTCTTTCTCCCAATGAATGGCTCAGCACCAGCTTCGGCGTCAGCTATTGTGCGCCGGGCGAAAGCCCCCGCGCGGCCTTCCGGCGGGCCGATGTGGCGCTCTACCGGGCCAAGGAGGCGGGCCGCAACCAGGTCAGTGCCTTCATGCCCAACCCGGATGTGACGACAACGCCCTCGCCTCGCGCTGCGGCCTAGTCGAGCCCGGCTTCGGCCAATACTTTGCGAAACAGCGTCGGCAGCGCTTCGCCCTTGAGCGCCCGGCGCTCGGCCCACCAGCCGCCATCGAGCCCATCAGGAATGACCGTGGCCGACCACACTTCCAGCTCCAACCGGAAATGGGTGAAAACATGTACAACCTGCCCGCGATGCCGCCAGTCGGCTTCGGTGGGATAGGCAACATCGGGCAGTACCGAAGCCCAGTCCGAACCCGGAACCTCACTCATGCCCCCCAGCAGGCCCTTTTCCGGGCGTGATTGCAGGTAGACGTCACCATCGGCGTCCAGCATCACATAGGCATGGCCCTTGCGCACCGGGCGTTCGGCCTTGGCGGGTTTGAGCGGATAGCGCGTCGGATCGCCCTCTTTGGTCGCTAGGCATCCCGGCTGGATCGGACACAGCATGCAGGCCGCCATGCGCGGCGCGCAAATGGTAGCGCCCAGATCCATCATGGCCTGCGCAAAATCCCCTGCCCTTGACGGCACCGAGGCCTGCAAGGCGGCCCGCAGCTCCTCCTTGGCCTCGCGCACCGGCACGGGCAGTGCGTAATAGCGCGCCAGCACCCGGTCGAGATTGCCATCGAGCACCGCCACACGCTCGTCGAAACAGATCGCGGCGATGGCGGCGCTGGTGTAAGCGCCGACGCCCGGCAGGGTCTGCAAGCCCGCCGAGGTCTGCGGAAACACGCCGCCATGCTCGCGCACCACCGCCTGCGCGCAGGCATGCAGGTTTCGCGCTCGGGCATAATAGCCCAGCCCGGCCCATTCCTTGAGCACGCTGTCGAGCGGGGCCGCGGCAAGATCGAATACATCAGGCCACAGGCTGGTGAAGCGCAGGAAGTAATTCTTCACCGCAGCAACCGTGGTCTGCTGCAGCATGACCTCGCTCAACCAGACCCGATAAGGATCGGGCCTGATGCCCCGCGCCCGATCCGCCGGCGCAACGCGCCAGGGCAGGTCGCGGGCATGGCGATCGTACCATGCAAGCACGGCCGGGGCATCGATGGGGGCGGGGAGATGCATGACTATCGGATAACGCGACATTGCCCGGGCCACAAGCGCACGACCTCGTCCTTCGACGGGCTCAGGATGAGGTCTGCCTGGGACTCGATATTTCGTAGACCTCATGGTGAGCCTGTCGAACCACGAGGTCGTGGCACCTTGCAGCGCGACATCCCGGGCGATACTCCATGCCCATGGCCAAAGACGACCTGCCCGAGCCCAAGCGCCGAAACAGAACCATGGCCGTCGCCGATGTGCTCAGCGGCGCGCTGGACCCTGTGTTGAAGAAGCGCGGCTTTGCCAGCCGGGACATCATTACCCATTGGGCGGCCATGGCGCCCGAGCCCTATGATAGCGTGGCCATTCCCGACAAGTTGACCTGGCCGCGGGGCGAGCGCAGCGCCGAGGGCGCGACATTGCTGCTACGCTGCGTGCCCGGCCACGCGCTGGCGATCGCCCATGAAGGCCCGCGGATCGCCGCCGCCGTCAACCGCTATTTCGGCTTCGTGCTGGTGGGTGCCGTCAAGCTCTCGGCCGAGCCGTTCACACCAGGTTCAGGGCAGAAGGCGCAGAAGACCGATCAACCGAACCAGAGCACTATCGCGAAGGTCGGGGCCCAGGTGGCCGATGTGACAGATGATGATCTGAGGGAAGCGTTGCGGACATTGGGTCACGCGCTATCCAGCAGGTCGGGGCGGAACAGTTAGGTCAGGCCGAGTCGAAAAGTTCGGTTTTCGAGAACCGGCGCGCAGCGTGCGTTCTGCACGTGAGCACCGGAAGCGGAGAATACCGGGCTTTGCAGGCCGGCATCACCTAACTGACAATGCAAGCGGACCGTTCACCGTAGGTTGATGAATGTGCCCACTTGCCCACACAATTGCCCCGTGTAGTGTCGCCCACATCAAAACAGGAGCGTTAGCCGTGAAATTCAACCGCCGTGACACCCTTATCCTGGCCGCTGCCGCATCGGCTTTGAGCCTGTGCGGGGTCGCCACCGCCAATGCGGCCGAAGGCGACATGATCGACATGGCCAAGCTGATGGCGCCCGCCGGCGGCGTGGCGGACCATGTGCAGGGTAGCGAAACCGCGCCCGTCACGGTCATCGAATATGCCTCGCCGACCTGCCCGCACTGCGCCACCTTCGCCACTCAGGTCGCTCCGGCGTTCATCGAAGCCTATGTGAATACCGGCAAGGTCAAGTTCATCACCCGCCCCTTCGTGCGCAACGTGCTCGACGCCGCGGTGTTCATGCTGGCCGAGGCCGCCGGCCCGACCAATTACCACAATGTGCTGGCGACCTATTTCAAGACGCAGACCAACTGGGCTGCATCGCAGACCCCGCGTGACGCGATCCTCGAAATCGCCAAGCAACTGGGCTTTACCCAGGAAACTTTTGATGCCGCATTGACGAATCAGGAGCTGTTCACCGGGATGGAAGCCTTGCGCGAACAGGCGCTGGATGAATTCGGTCTTTCAGGCACCCCGACATTCTATGTCAACGGCAAGACACTCACTGGTGACAAGACGCTCGAGCAGCTCGCCGCTGAGATCGATCCGCTCATCCCTGCCGATTTCGTGGTTACCGCGCCCGCAGCCGAAGTGCCCGCGACCGATGCCATGGCTCCGGCTGTCGACACCATGGCACCCGCACCGGATGCGATGGCTCCTGCTGCGCAGTAACCTGCCTTTCGGCAGCGCCGCTCCGGTGGCGCTGCCATGAAATTCTCCCGCCTCAAGCTGCATGGCTTCAAGTCGTTCTGCGACGAGACCACGCTTGTTATGGAGCCGGGCCTGACCGGTATTGTCGGCCCCAATGGTTGCGGCAAGTCCAATCTGGTCGAGGCCATGCGCTGGGTCATGGGCGAAAGCTCCTACAAGGCCATGCGCGCCTCGGGCATGGATGACGTGATCTTTTCGGGTTCGGGCAATCGTCCCGCCCGCAATTCGGCCGAAGTCACCCTCGTCCTCGATAATAGCGACCGCACCGCCCCCGCCGCTCTCAACACGGCCGATGTGCTGGAAGTCACCCGCCGCATCGAGCGCGAGGCCGGCTCGGTCTATCGCGTCAACGGCAAGGAAGTGCGCGCCCGCGACGTCCAACTCCTCTTCGCCGACGCGTCCACCGGCGCCCATTCCCCCGCCATGGTGCGGCAGGGCCAGATCGGCGAGCTGATCGCCGCCAAGCCCACCGCTCGGCGTGCCCTGCTCGAAGAGGCTGCGGGCATTTCGGGCCTTCATTCGCGCCGCCATGAGGCCGAGCTGCGCCTGCGCGGGGCCGAGGCCAATCTCGAACGCGTCGATGACATCATCGCCCAGGTCGAGACCCAGCTCGAAACCCTCAAGCGCCAGGCGCGGCTGGCCACGCGCTATCGCTCGCTCTCAGGCGATATCCGCCGCGCCGAAGCTACGCTCTATCATATCCGCTGGGTCGCGGCCCGCTTCGCCGAGAAGGAAACCGAGGCGCAGCAGGCGGTTCTGGTGCGCGAATTGGCCGACGCCACCCATCTCGAATTGCAGGCGCAGAAAAAGCTCGAAGCCGCCGACGCCGCCCTGCAGCCCCTGCGTGACCGCGAAGCCGTCACCGGCGCCGTATTGCAGCGCTACACGATCCATGCCGAGCAACTGGCCGAGGAAGCCCGCCGCGCTGACCAGCGCCGGGCCGAGCTGGAAGACCGCATCCGCCAGCTCGCCGCCGATGGCGTGCGCGAGCGCGAATTGGTCACCGAAGCCGAAGCCACGCTTGCCGCCTATGCCGAGGAGCAGGCTCGCCTTGCCGCCGAAGGCGAGGCCGCCCAGGCCGATTTCGACATCGCCCGCGCCGAAGCTGATGCGGCCCGCGAAGCGGTAGCCGGCGCCGAGACCGAAGCCCGTGCTGCATCAGATGCGCTGGCGCAGGTCCGCGCCCGCCGTGCCCAGGCGCTCCGCTCGGCGCAGGATGCCATGGCGCGCATCAATCGCCTCACCCAGCAAGTTGCCGAAGTGGACAACGAGGCGCGCACCGTCGCCGCCAGCCTCGATGCCGACGAAACGCTCAGCCTCAAGCGCGCCGCCCTCGCCGCCGCCCAGGCCGCCATCGCCGAAGCCGAACAGCTTGCCACCGCGGCCGAGGAAACCACTGCCGGCGCACAAGGCAAGCTCGACGCCGCCCGCCCGCGCCTCGCCGAAATCGACGCCGCGCTCAATCGTCTCGAAGCCGAGGCCGCCACATTGGGCAAGATGCTCAATGTCGGCGCCAGCCTCTGGCCGGCCATTGTCGACCAGCTCAAGGTCGCCCCCGGCTACGAAACCGCGCTCGGCGCCGCTTTGGGCGACGATCTCGAAGCCAGCTCGGATGCCGGCGCCCCCATGCATTGGTCGGTGCCCGTCGATCATACGGACGATGCCGCCCTGCCCCAGGCCGCCGAACCGCTATCCCGCTATGTCACCGGCAGCCCGCTGCTCAAGCGCCGGCTCGACCAGATCGGGCTGATCGACGCTGCCGACGGCCCTGGCCTGATGCATGCGCTGAAACCCGGTCAGCGCCTCGTCACGCTTGACGGCGCCCTGTGGCGCTGGGACGGCTTTGTGGCCGCCGCCGATGCGCCGAGCGCTGCCGCACAGCGCCTCGCCCAGCGCAATCGCCTGGCCGATCTCGACGAGGAAATCGCCCATACCAAGGGCGAGCGCAACGCCTGGAAGCGCGATGTCGAAGCCCTGACCGCCGCGCTCGAAACCGCCCGTCAGGACGAGCGCAGCCGCCGCGAGGCCTGGCGCACCGCCCAGCATGCCATCGGCACGGCGCAGGCGGAGGTCGACAAGGCCCAGCGCGCCATCGGCGATCTCACCACGCGCCAGTCGGCGCTGGAAGAGGCCCGCATCCGCCTCGCCTCCAGCCTTAGCGAAGCCGAGGCCATCCGCGCCGATGCCGAACAGGCGCTGATCGAAGCCGGCACCGAGGACGATGCGGCCCGCCTTGCCGAGGCGCACCAGGCCGCCCTCGACACGGCCCGCGAGCGCGCCGATCAGGCCCGGCTCAAGCTGGGCAGCTTCGAGACCGCCGCCCGCATGCGCGATAGCCGGCTCGCCCAGCTCGAACGCGACGTTCAGAGCTGGCAGCGCCGCCGCGACGGCGCCCTGGCCCAGCTCTCGACGCTCGACCAGCGCAGCGCCGAGGTCAGCGCCCAGCTCGCCAGCGTCAGTGAAACGCCCGATGGTTTCGCCGCCCGCCGCGCCCAGCTCGAGGACCAGATCGAGCAGGCCAAGATCGAGCACAAGGCCGCCGGCGACAGCCTCAATGTCGCCCAGTCCGGCTGGCGCGAGGCCGACAAGGCACTCAAGACCGCCAGCGACCTGCTGGGCAATGCCCGCATCGAAGTCACCCGCATCGAGGAGCGCATCCGGGGTTTCATCGCCCAGCGCCAGCAGATCGAGCGCCAGATCGAGGAAGTGCTGGATATTCCGGCCAGCAAGACGCTGGAGGCCTCCGGCATCCGCGCCGGCGATCCCCTGCCCTCCGAACCCGCCACCGAACAGAAGGTCGATCGTCTCAAGGCCGAGCGCGAGCGGCTGGGCGGGGTCAACCTCTCCGCCGAAAAGGAGGCCGTCGAGGTCCAGGAAAAGCTCGACCTGATGGTCAAGGACAAGGAAGACCTGATCGAGGCCATCGCCAAGCTCCGCACCGGCATCCAGTCGCTCAACCGCGAGGGGCGCGCCCGCCTCAACGAGGCCTTCGTCAAGGTCAATGCGCATTTCCAGGAGCTGTTCACCACGCTGTTCGGCGGCGGCACGGCCGAGCTCAGCTTCGTCGAAAGCGACGATCCGCTCGAAGCGGGCCTCGAGATCATCGCCCGCCCGCCGGGCAAGAAGCCGCAGACCATGACCCTGCTGTCGGGCGGCGAGCAGGCGCTCACCGCGATGAGCCTGATCTTTGCGGTCTTCCTCACCAATCCGGCACCGATCTGCGTGCTCGACGAAGTCGATGCCCCGCTCGATGACGCCAACGTCGAGCGTTTCTGCAACCTGCTCGATTCCATGCGCCAGCGCACCAATACGCGCTTCATGGTCATCACCCACAATCCGATCACCATGAGCCGGGTCGATCGCCTGTTCGGCGTCACCATGGCCGAGCGCGGCGTCAGCCAGTTGGTGTCCGTTGACCTGACCACGGCCGAGAGTTTCCGCGAAGCGGGCTAAGCCCTTGAACTTCTCGACACACGCCATCATTTGATGTATAAACCCTACGTCATTTGAAGGAATTTCAATGCAAAGCGCGCTGCAATCCGTTCCGGATACCCCTGATCGCCAGGATTTCTCCCGCGATGCCGATCGCGCGCGGCTGTCGAAGGTTGCGCTCAGGGCTTACCGGCGGCTGGTCGAGCAATGGGGGCTGACCGGCCATCAGGCCGCCGCCCTGCTCGACGTGTCGGTCAGCACCTGGGAGCGGATGAAGCAGGACGAGAAGGGCAAGGCCCTGAGCCAGGACCAGATGACGCGCATTTCGGCGCTGGTCGGCGTGTTCAAGGGGCTGCACCTGCTGTTTGCCGATGACATGGCCGACCGCTGGCCGAGCCTGGGCAACAAGGCGCCGCTCTTTGCCCGCATGAGCCCGATCGAATCGATGATCAGGGGCGGCATCCCGCAGATGCTCGACGTGCGCCGCTATGTGGATGCCGTGCGCGGGGGCCTTTAGTTTGCAGGTCGACGGCATTCCCGTCACGACCGAGGCGTTTCCCCGGACCGTGCGTCTGGTGACGACCGCACGCCTGCGCGCCCCGGTGCTCATGCCCCTGGTCGACAGTGAGGATGAGCTCGCTTTGCTCGGCGAAATCGAGGGTGCCACCAGCGCCCGGCTGATGGCGCAGGAGCGCGGCATATCGGGCCTGGCCGCCAATGAACTCGTCTATGACGTGCCGCATGCCCATTTCATCAATGCCTGCTTTGCCTATGCGAAGCCGCAGCAGCCCAACCGCTTCAACGGCGCCAATCGCGGCGCCTGGTATGCGGCGCTGGCGCTGCAAACCTGCCTGGCCGAGGTCGGCTTTCACCTGACCAAGGCGCTGAGCGATGCCGGC
The DNA here is from genome assembly GCF_007859655.1 of Devosia ginsengisoli. NCBI lineage: Bacteria > Pseudomonadati > Pseudomonadota > Alphaproteobacteria > Hyphomicrobiales > Devosiaceae > Devosia > Devosia ginsengisoli. The sequence continues at coordinate 167,432 of NZ_CP042304.1, read as the reverse complement.
GATTTCAATGCCACGGTCGAATATGCTGAAATGTTCTGCAGCCTGGCAGGCGACTTCATCGACCTGCGGCAGCGCCCGCAGCACCCCTCGCTTGGCGCCGACATCGCCACCGCCTATCCGCTTGGCAATGCCCTGGCCGAGAGTGCGCGCGCCGAAGGCCTCAATGGCATCATCTACCCATCGGTCCGACACCCCGACGGCACCTGTCTCGTGGCGCTACGCCCCGCCGCCGTGCAATCGGTGCGGCAGGGCGATGTCTATCGCATGATCTGGCGCGGCCGGCCCGAGCCGATCATCGAGGGCCCGCTATGACCTCTGGATACAAGTGGCGCAATCGCACCCCACCCTCGATGTCATCCCGGCCTTGAGCCGGGACCCATCTCGAGATCGCGGCACGGCCGCAAGGTGGATCGTCCGACCACTGTACAAGCCCCACCACCTCAGGATGGATCCCGGCTCAAGGCCGGGATGACATCGGGGGTGGGGGTACTCACAAGCACAAATCTATCCATCTTATCCCCCACCCCAAAACCGCGCGTATTATCCTCCCATCTTCCGGGATACGGGCGGCGCTGCAGCGACGGGCGTCCGGAGGCCAGCCGGGGGAGTGGGGGTCGCGCTCCGCTCCGGGTCGAGCGGACGAGGCGTTTGGGCGGGGTGCTACGGCTAACTGCTAGGGTCTGCGATCGCGCCGTCCGAGCAAGTCCCGGCATCCCGAGGCGGCTTCCGTCTCATTTTTAATTTATCAGAGGCGAAAGCCGTCTCGGGATCCGCTCGCTGCCAGTCCTGGCATGCGTTCGTCTATCGACAACCGCATCACAGGCGGCGCTTTGCCATGTCTTGGTGGACCAGAATCCCCCCTGTCCGGCCCCTGCGCCGTCGCCACGACCCATGGACAGCATGCCGCACCCCTGCGACAAGCTGATTTCACATTATATTTCAAAGCCTTATGGGCGCTAACGTTATCTTGACACTCCCCAGCCCCACCACTATGTTGCGCGCGACTTGAAAGGGCGTCCCGGAAATATCCGGAGAAGCCGGCCGAGGGAGCGAGCGGATGGCAAGACCGCAAGATGACCAGAGCCAGCCGGACAGCGCCAAAGGGGTGACGCGTGATCTCGCATCGCGCATTGCCTCTGCCAAGCGGGACCGCGATATCGAGGACAACAGAGCCTCGAGAAACGCCCCCCGGAGATGAGCGGTATGGCGCGCGGCATGCGCATCGGTACCGAGTTCATCGCCGCGATCCTGGTGGGGGCCGGTATCGGCTATCTCATCGATCTCGGCCTGGGAACCAGGCCATGGGGAATGCTCATCATGTTCATGGTGGGCTTCGCTGCCGGAATACTCAATGTCACCCGCGTGGTGACAGCAATGAACAAGGCGGCGCCGCCGCCACCAGGTTCGGACCTTGGCCCGAACGTGGCAGACGATGAAGACGACAGGTAGACCATAGGGGTTTGGGCGTGGCCGATCCGAATAAAGTAGATCCGATCCACCAGTTCGCGATCACCGACGTCTTCTCGATTGGCGAAGGCGGCTTCGCACTCACCAACTCAGCCCTGTTCATGGTGCTGACGGTTGGCCTCATCATTATCTACATGGTTGGTTCGACCGCGCGCCGGAGCGTGGTCCCGAGCCGCGCCCAGGTGGTGTCCGAACTGCTTTACGATTTCGTGGCCAATATGGTCAGGGGCGCGGCAGGTTCGGAAGGCATGAAGTTCTTCCCCTTCGTGTTCAGCCTCTTCATGTTTGTGCTCATCGCCAACATGTTCGGCATGATCCCGTTCTTCTTCACCGTCACCAGCCACATCATCGTCACCTTCGCGCTGGCCATGCTGGTCTTCGTGGTGGTCATCGGCTACGGCATCTATCGCAACGGTTTCAAGTTCTTCAAACTGTTCGTGCCTGCCGGCGTGCCGGCCTATGTGCTGCCCATCGTGGTGCCGATCGAGATCGTTTCGTTCATCTCGCGTCCGATTTCACACTCGGTTCGTCTGTTCGCCAACGTGTTGGCGGGCCACATTACCGTCAAGGTATTCGCCGGTTTCATCATGTCGCTCGGTTCGCTGGGCGTCCTGGGTTTCCTCGGCGCCTCGCTGCCGCTGATCATGACCATCGCGATCACGGCCCTGGAATTCCTCGTGGCGGCGCTGCAAGCCTATGTGTTTGCCGTGCTCACCGCGATGTACATCAATGATGCGATCCATCCGTCGCATTAGACTGGACTTCAACCGTTCCGTGGTCGTCACTGCGTTGACCCGGACACCGAGCATAGTCTCAAAGGAGCAGAATAATGGAAGCTGAAGCAGCGAAGTTTATTGGTGCGGGCATTGCCGCGATTGGTATGGCCGGCGCCGCCATGGGCGTGGGCAACATCTTCGGCAGCTTCCTGTCGGGTGCCCTGCGCAACCCGTCGGCTGCACAGAGCCAGTTCGGTAACCTGATTTTCGGTTTCGCCGTGACCGAAGCTCTGGGCATCTTCTCGTTCCTGATCGCCCTGCTGCTGTTGTTCGCGGTCTGATTTCCCGCGACCCAGTCGAAGCGGCGGCCGGGAGGATTTTCCTTCGGGCTGCCGTTTCCTTATACGGCTTTCGGGCCTGCTGCTTTATGGGTAGATCAATATGGAAACCGAAACTCCAGTAGCAATCGATGGTGCCGAGCACATCGATGCCTCCGCCGAAGGCGGCGTTGTCCATGCTACGACTGAAGCGCATGGCGGCGAAGAGCATTCCAGTGCGTTTCCACCCTTCGACCCGTCGACTTTCGGGCCCCAGCTGATCTGGCTGGCCCTGAGCTTCGTGGTCCTCTATTTCACCATGAGCCGGCTGGCTCTGCCGCGCATCGGTGGCATTCTCGCCGATCGCAAGTCGCGCATCGACGGTGATCTGACCGCTGCGGATGCCGCAAGGCAGAAGACCGACGCGGCCATCGCCGCCTATGAAGAAGCGCTGGCGACCGCGCGGCAGAAATCCCAGGCCATTGCCGAGGAAACCCGTGCCGGTATCCAGGCCGATATCGACGCCAAGCGCAAGGCCGTCGAAACCGACCTGTCCGCCAAGGTCGCGGCTGCCGAGACCAGCATCCAGGCCACCAAGGCCGAAGCGCTGGGCCACGTTGCCGAAATCGCCGCCGATACGGTGCAGGCCCTGGTCAAGCAACTGACCGGCTCGGCCACTGCCGACGAGGCCCGCAAGGCCGTCGCCGCCGCGGCCAAGGAGTAAACTGATGGATTTCTCATCTATCGACGCAACCACCTGGGCCACGATCTGGGCGACCATTTCCCTGATCATCTTCATCGGCATCATCATCTATTTCGGCGTGCCGAAGATGATCACCAAGATGCTCGATCAGCGCATTGCGCAGATCGAAACGGACCTGGCCGAGGCCAAGCGCCTGCGCGAAGAAGCCGAAGCGCTGCTGGTCGAATATGAGCGCAAGCGCGTCAGCGCCGAGGGCGAAGCCGAAGGCATCGTCACCGCCGCCAAGGAAGAGGCTAAGCGCCTGGCCGACGACGCCAGCGCCAAGCTGACCGACCTGATCGCCCGCCGGACCAAGGCCGTCGAGGACAAGATCGCCCAGGCCGAGGCCCAGGCGCTTGGTGAAGTGCGCGCCAGCGCCGCCGAGCTGACCGTCTCGGCTGCGCGCATCGTGCTGAACCAGCAGATGGCCAGCAAGGGTGACGATCTTGTCGCCAAGGCCATCGAGGATGTCGGCGCCAAGCTCAACTGAGCGAAAGCGCAGAACGGATCAGGGGCGGGCATTTATGCCCGCCCTTTTCATTTGCGCTATACTCCTCGCCGATCGCCGCAAGGGGACAAGCATAATGGCGCGTTGACGCGCCCCGGAATCTCGACCATGTTGCGGCCACTGCGGGAGAGATTGGATTTTCTCCAGCGCCGAAGGAGCAACCGCCCCGGAAACTCTCAGGCAAAAGGACCGCAGTCAGGTCAACAACTCTGGAAAGCGGATCGGGGAACCGATCCCACCGAAGGAGCAACCGGCGCTCAGCCGGGAAATCTCTCAGGGCAAGGACAGAGGGGGCACGGAATTCGCCGCAGGGCGAAGCTTGTCGTGTCGCCTTGTTCATTTCCCGGGATGTGTTGATGGCCGAAACCTCAGCCGAAAACCTCAAGACCACTCCGCTCTTCGAGAGCCATAATGCCGCCGGCGGCCGCATGGTGCCGTTCGGGGGCTATTCGCTCCCCGTGCAATATCCGTCCGGCATCATGGCCGAGCACAAATGGACCCGCGAACAGGCCGGCCTGTTCGACGTGTCCCATATGGGCCCGAGCTTCCTCGTGCTCGACAATCTCAGCGGCGACGCCGAGGCTGATCACGCCGCCATATCGGCCGTCATCGAACCGCTGATATCAGGCGACATTGCCGGCCTCAAACCCGGCCAGATTCGCTATTCGCTGCTGCTCAACGAGCAGGGCGGCGTGCTTGATGACCTGATGATCGCCCGTTCGCCGCTCGTCGCGGGCGGGCTCTATATCGTGGTCAATGCCGGCACCAAGGACGCCGATTTTGCCCGCATCGAAGCGGCCGCCGCAGGCAAGGCCCGCCTGATCCGGGCCGACAGCAATTATGCCCTGCTCGCCCTGCAGGGGCCGGAAGCGGTCAATGTCATGGCCCAGATCGCGCCTGATGCCATCGATCTCGGTTTCATGACCTATAATGCCTTCGACTGGGGCAGCGACAAGATTGTGGTCTCGCGCTGCGGCTATACCGGCGAAGACGGGTTCGAAATTCTGGTCGTCTCGCGTGACGCCGTCGCCCTGTGGGATGCCTTGCTCGCCGACTCCCGCGTCAAACCGATCGGCCTGGGCGCCCGCGACAGCCTGCGACTCGAAGCCGGCCTGCCGCTCTATGGCCACGACCTCGACGAGACCATCTCCCCCATCGAGGCCGATCTCGGCTTCGCCATCTCCAAGCGCCGCCGCGAGGTCGGTGATTTCCCCGGCGCCGCCAGAATTCTCGCCGAACGCGAAAGCGGCCCGTCACGTATCCGCGTCGGCCTGATCGTCGAAGGCGCTCCGGCCCGCGAAGGCGCCGAAATCCTCGATGCCTCGGGCAATGCCATCGGCGTCGTCACCAGCGGTGGCTTTGCGCCCTCGCTGGGCAAGGCCATTGCAATGGGCTTCGTGCCCCCCGCCCACGCCACCCATGGCAACAAACTTCAGGTGTCGGTCCGTGGCCGCGCCCAGCCGGCCGAAGTGGTCCCTACCCCCTTCGTGCCGCATCGCTATTTCCGCAAAGCCAAAGCCAGTTGAGAGGCCAGCCATGACCACCAAGTTCACCCCTGACCACGAATATATCCGCGTCGAGGGTTCGACCGGCATTGTCGGTATCACCAACTACGCACAGGAAGCGCTGGGCGACATCGTCTTCGTCGAGCTGCCCAGCGTCGGCAAGGTGTTGAAGAAGGGCGACGAGGCTGCCGTGGTCGAGTCGGTGAAAGCCGCCTCGGAAATCTACGCCCCCGTCGCCGGCACCGTGACCGAAGTCAACGATGCCCTGTCCGGCGAACCCGGCCTGATCAACGCCGATCCGGAAGCCGGCGGCTGGATCTACAAGATCGCCATCGCAGATGCCGGCGAACTCGACGACCTGCTCGACGCCGCCGCCTATGCGGACCTGACGAAGTAAAGAGGCATCATGCGCTACCTCCCCCATTCCGACCATGAACGCGCCGAGATGCTTGGCGTGATCGGCGCGGCCGATATCGACGCGCTGTTCAGTGCCGTGCCCAAATCGGCGCTTAGGAGTTTCGATCTCGGCCTGCCGGCCCATAGCCCCGAATTCCTGGTCGAGGCGCATATGCGAGCGCTGGCCGGTAAGAACCGCGCTGGCGCAGACGGCCCGTTCTTCGTCGGTGCGGGCGCCTATCGCCACCATGTGCCGGCCACGGTCGATCACCTGATCCAGCGTTCGGAATGGCTCACCGCCTATACGCCCTACCAGCCGGAAATCTCGCAGGGCACCCTGCAGATGCTGTTCGAATTCCAGACGCAAGTGGCCAAGCTGACCGGGATGGATGTGGCCAATGCCAGCCTCTATGACGGCTCGACCGGCACGGCCGAAGCCGTGCTGATGGCGCGCCGCCTCACCCGCCGCAACAAGGTCGTGCTGTCCGGTGGGCTCCATCCACATTACCGCGACGTGGTGAAGGCCTATCTCAAAGACGATACCGATCTGCAATGCCTCTCCGCTTCGCCGGAAGGCCAGGGCGATATTCTCGACCGTATCGACGAGCAGACTGCCGCCATCGTCATCCAGACGCCGGACTTTTACGGCCACCTGCGCAACCTCAAGGTGGCGGCTGATGCGGCCCATGCCAAGGGCGCGCTGCTGATCGTTGTCATCACCGAAGTGGTTTCGCTCGGCCTGCTGGAAGCGCCGGGCGCCTATGGCGCGGATATCGTGGTGGCCGAAGGCCAGTCCATCGGCAATGCCCTCAATTTCGGCGGGCCTTATCTCGGCCTGATGGCGACCCGCAAGGAATTCATCCGCCAGATGCCGGGCCGGCTGTGCGGCGAAACCGTCGATGCCGAAGGCCAGCGCGGCTTCGTGCTGACGCTCTCGACCCGAGAGCAGCATATCCGCCGCGAGAAGGCGACATCAAATATCTGCACCAATTCGGGCCTCTGCGCCCTCGCCTTTTCCATCCATATGGCGCTGCTGGGCGAAGCCGGCTTCACCAGGCTTGCCCGCCTCAATCACGCGAATGCCTGCAAGCTTGCCGACGCTTTGGCTGCGGTTGGCGGGGTGGAAGTGCTCAACAAGACCTTCTTCAACGAGATGACTATCCGAACCAGCCAACCGGCCGCCGAACTGGTGGAGCGTCTGGCCGCCCGCGGCATCCTGGCCGGCGTGCCGGTCAGCCGACTCGAGCCCGACCACCCCTCGGTTGCCAACCTGATCATCGTGGCCGCCACCGAACTCACCACCGATGCCGATATCGCCGCGCTCTGCGCCGCCCTTGCGGAGGAACTGCAATGAGCATGAACAATCAGGGCCGCCCCACCGGCACGGGCACGTCGAGCTTCGCGTCCTCCACCGGCTCGGCGCTGCTGCCGAACGAGCCGCTACTGTTCGAAATCGGCGACACCGAGCATTCCGGCGTCGACCTGCCTGACGTCAGCGTCTCCACCAGCCGCCTCGGCGGCTTCGAGCGCAAGATGCCGCTTGATCTGGCCGGGCTCACCGAGCCCGAGGCGATGCGTCACTATGTGCGCCTCTCCCGCCTCAACCATTCCATCGACAGCGGCATGTATCCACTGGGCTCGTGCACGATGAAGCACAATCCGCGCCTCAACGAGAAGATGGCCCGCCTACCCGGTTTTGCCGACATTCACCCGCTGCAGCCGGTTTCGACCGTGCAGGGCGCGCTGGAACTGATGGAGCAGCTCAGCCACTGGCTGATGACCCTGACCAATACCGCTGCCGTGGCGCTGACGCCCAAGGCCGGCGCGCATGGCGAGCTGCTGGGCATGATGGCCATCAAGGCGGCGCAGGAAGCGGCCGGCCAGAGCCACCGCAGAATCGTGCTGGTGCCCGAAAGCGCCCATGGCACCAATCCGGCCACCGCAGCCTTCCTCGGCTATAGCGTGAAGGCCATTCCTGCCCGTGACGACGGCACGGTGGACGTGCAAGCCGTCAAGGATGCGCTGTCATCAGACGTGGCAGCAATCATGCTGACCAATCCCAATACCTGCGGTCTGTTCGAACCCGATGTCATCGAGATTGCCGAAGCCGTGCATGCGGCCGGGGCGTTCTTCTACTGCGACGGCGCCAATTTCAACGCCATCATGGGCGTGGTGCGGCCGGGCGATCTCGGCATCGACGCCATGCATATCAACCTGCACAAGACCTTCTCGACGCCACATGGTGGCGGCGGCCCCGGCGCGGGCCCGGTCGTGCTGTCGAAGGCCCTCGCCCCCTTCGCGCCCGTGCCCTTCGTGCGCAAGGCCGGCGATGGCCTCGAGCTGGTCGAGCATGCCGAAGGCGATGCGTTGGGCCGTATCACCGCCTTCCAGGGCCAGATGGGCATGTATGTCCGCGCGCTGACCTACATGCTCAGCCATGGCGGCGACGGCCTGGCGCAGGCGGCGCAGGATGCGGTGCTCAACGCCAACTATATCAAGGCCCGCCTCGCGCACGCCTTCTCGGTGCCGTTCGGCGACTATCCGACCATGCATGAAGCGCTGTTCGACGACAGTTTCCTCGCCGGTACTGGTGTTACCACACTCGATTTCGCGAAGGCGCTGATCGACGAGGGCTTCCACCCCATGACCATGTATTTCCCGCTGGTCGTGCATGGCGCCATGCTGATCGAGCCGACCGAAAGCGAGAGCAAGCAGACACTCGACCATTTCTGTGCCGTGATGGAAGAGCTGGCCGCCGACGCCAAGGCCGGCAATGCCGAGCGCTTTACCTCGGCTCCCCTCAAGGCACCGCGCCGCCGGCTGGACGAAACCCGCGCCGCGCGCTCGCCCATCCTCAAATGGGAGCGGGCGGAAGAACTGCCGCAGGCGGCGGAATAAATGCAGAAACACCACCCTCTCCTCGCAGGAGAGGGTGGTGTTCGCGGCTAGAGCTTTACTGCCCGCAGCCCGAGGAAGAGCGGAAACTCCCCCGCGGCTCGCCGGTCAGCCCGGCTATCGCCCTGCACAGGCAGATCGCCAACTTCTCTTATCCCCGTCAACGCCAAGCCGGCTAAACTCAACGCTTCGGCATAGGCACCGAGCGGACGATGATAACTGCGCGTGGTGCCATTGCCATGGCTCTGCATAGGTACGGCGAGTGGCGTCAGATAGGAGTCGAGCCTGCGGAACTTGAGCCCCCTGCCCTCGTCCCAGCCCCACCCGCTCTGCCGCGGCACGCGGAAGCAGGGATGCAGCATCACGACAGCCAGCCGTCCACCCGGTTTCAGGAGCCTGGCCGCGCTGGCCATTGCCGCGTCAAGCGGATTGATGTCCTGGATCGACAGCAGGAAGCACGCCGCATCAAATCCGCCCACCGGCAGATGCACATGGCGCGGCAGGCGGGTCACGTCTCCCACCACAAACCGCCCGCTTTTACCATGGCTCTTGCGCGCTTCGGCAATCAGCCGCGGCGACAGGTCGATGCCGACAAAGCTGGCGCCCCGCGCCGCGACCGGCGGCGCCAGAATGCCCGGGCCACAACCCAGATCAGCAATATGCTCACCCGCCCGAGGATCGAGCATTTCCAGCAACAGCGGCACGGCGAGGGCTCGATGATAGCGGCTGCCATTGTTGCCGGTCCAGCCGACATACCATTGCGCGACGGCATCCCAGCTCTGCGAGCGGGCACGATTGATATTTCTTTTCATGATTGGTCTCGGTGTCTCGAAAGCTGCTTCGAGAGACGAGACGGCGCCGGTTTCGGAGGCCGGCCCTACAGCCTTACGGCCAAGCCCCCGCATACGCGTTCAGTCCGGCTGCCAGGCGGCCGGCCCAAACGTCATGGATCGACACCGCCTTCAGGCGGTGCGGATACGAATGAAAAAGGTGGCGGCTCTGATCATGCCGGCTCCTTAGCCCGGACCTGCCGGTTCGAGCAAGCGCAGATGTCAGCCGCGCGTATCGAAACCGACCCAGATGGTGATTTCCTCGCCGCCCAGATAGGGGATGGCGACGTTTTCGATCACCTTGACGAATTCGGACGACCGCGCCGGCGCGGCAATGGAAACCGGCATCGTATATTTCTCGGAGAAAATCGCCTGCCCATCACGCTCGACGGCAAAGCGGATGGGAGCATTGACCGAGGTCTGGTTGCCGGCAGGGCCGAGCAGGACGCGGCCGACAACACCCATATTGACCGTGATCAGCCCGTTGGACACCACGCAGTTGCGCGAGGTTTCGTCGATCACACCCTGGTACTGCAACGACCTGGCGTCGCCCACGCGGCCGCTGCCATAATAGAACATGGCTTCGCCGCCGGGGCGAATGCGGATCGGCGGGCACTGCGTGGCAATGGCGGGCAAGGCGCTGCTCTGCGCCTGCGCCACTGCGGCCGGCGTGGCCGTGGCATTCTGCAATTGCTGGTTCTGCGTGGCATTGCCACCGCCGAACAGACCGCCCATCGAGCATGCTGCCAGCAGCGTCGCGGTGGCGCAGGCGGCAGTCAGACGCAGCGTCAGGGAAAGGAACTGGTTCATGAGGCTATCTCCTGACGCAAACACTAGCTTCTGGCGGCTTCGAGCGCCATGAGAATGGCGGGAGCACCGCTGGCATTCACGCCCGGCGCATCTTCGACGAAAACGGCATCGACGACGCCGTTGCGGATCAGCATGGCCGAGCGGGCGAAGCGCTTGCCCATGCCGGAGCCCGACATGTCCTTGGCGAGCCCGAGAGCTTCGGCAAATTCGGCATTGCCATCGGCGATGAAATCGATCTTCCCCAGCGCGCCCGAGGCCTCGGCCCAGGCCTTCATCACATGATGATCATTGGCCGCGGCGCAGACAATGCGATCGACCCCCGCAGCCCTGAGCTTGGCCTCGTTGGCAATGAAACCGGGGAGATGGTTGACGTGACAGGTGGGCGTAAAGGCGCCCGGCACGGCGAAGAACACCACGAGCCCCGTTCCGAGAACGGCATCGCTGGTCGTGTCCGTTGCGCCATCGGCGCCCACAAGTTTTACCCGCACGGACGGGACCGGACTGCCGCGTTCGATCATAAAAGGATGCGCCCCATGATTCAGGCCACCGGGCGGCGGCCGTTGCTCGGTCTCAAGTGCAATCGGGATAAGCGGCTTTGGCGCCGCCGACAAGGCCTATTGCCCCTTTCCCCCTCACACCGTTCAGTCGGCCTTGGGCACCATAATGGTGCGCCTGACCTCGAAAGCCCCCATATCCGTCAGGAATGTGAGCTGAACAGCCTGGTTTTCCAAGTCAATTTCATCGGCTTTGCCCAGGATGGGGATGAGCACTAGGTGCGGTTCCGGGCTTTTTTGCGGCGTGCCGAACAGCGGATCGCCACCATCCGTCGCCGCGATCAGCGAGGTCGGATCAATATCGGGATCATCGACCTGCACCGCCAGCATGCCGGCATCGCTCCACAACTCGACATTGCCGATGGGCTGCGCATCCCCCTCCCACTCCATGGGCGTCGTGGCGAGGGCCTGGCGAATGCGCAGGCCATTGGGGCGATCCGGCGCGGTATCGGCGAGCGGCAGGGAGAAGCTTGCCTGGGCCGGCACGCAGATATCCGAACAGATGCCGAGAACGGCGCTGAGCTCGGCACTGGGCGACCCCGGCTGGACCGTCAGCTCCACCGGCAGGACGGTGGGGCCGAAATAGGCGTAATCGAGATATTCAGCCGTTTCCTGACGAGTCGGGTAAGGCCAGACAATCCGATGGCCGAGCACGCCCATCGAACCGGCAAAGTCCAGTTCGGTCGGCAGGCCGGTATCGCCGGGAACGCGCCAATAGGTCTTGTTGGTATCGGGCATATCGATTTCGAGCCCGATCAGCGTGGTACCATCGGGCTTGATCTGCCCGGTGCTGATCAGCCGCAGCTTCACGCCGGGCGCGACTTCCTGCCAGGCGGTTTCGCCCGCGTGGGCGGGGCCGGCGAGCAAAGCAAGACTGAGGGCAAGCAAGATGGGACGCATGGGGAAGGGATTAGCGCAGGAACGGGTTTAGAAATAGCTGATGGCCCATCATGCCTTCGTGAAGCATGGCCCGATCAGGCCATCGTAACTTGGCATGGGGGGCGACCATGCCTACAATTAGCGCATGAATTCGCTCGAAGGACAATTTCTTGTCGCCATGCCCGACATGAGCGACGAGCGCTTCGCGGAAAGCGTCATCCTGCTGGTCGGCCACGGCGAGGAGGGTGCCATGGGCATTGTGGTCAATCAGGAACTGGCCAATCTGCGCTTCGCCGATATTCTCGACGAGCTCGACCTGGGCGATCCCGATGCCGTCATCCGCCTGCCCGATTCCATCCGCCAGCGCATGGTCATGCGGGGTGGGCCGGTGGAAAAGGGCCGCGGCTTCGTGCTGCATTCGTCGGACTACCGCAGCGACAACTCCTATCCGGTGACCGAGGACACCTGCCTCACCGCTACGCTCGACATTCTCAAGGCCATGGCCTTTGGGCCGGCGCCGCGCGCGTCGCTGTTTGCGCTGGGCTGCTGTGGCTGGAGCGCCGGCCAGCTCGAAGGCGAAATCAGCGACAATGGTTGGCTGACCGTGCCATTCAGCCAGGAACTGCTGTTCGAGACGCCGGTGGAAGAGCGCTACGACGCGGCTTTGGCCAGCCTGCGCATCACGCGGGCCAGCCTGAGTTCCGACGCCGGCCACGCCTAGCGACCGAGCTGCGTCGCCAGCTTCTTGCCGAACTCTGCCCCCGTCATGGCCGCGCCGAAGGCAAAGCCCTGGGCGTAGCGGCAATTGAGCTGGCGCAGGCGTTCGATTTCGTCGAGCGTCTCGACGCCCTCGGCAATCACCATGAGGTCGAGATCGGCAGCCAGCGCCACCACGGCCTTGATGATCGGCGCCTGGGTATGGGCAATGCCGGTCGTGCCGCCCATGCTGACGAAGGCGGCCGGAATCTTGATGGTGTCGAACGGGAAGCGGTGCAGATAGCTCAGTGACGAATGGCCGGTGCCGAAGTCGTCGAGCGCCAGGCCCAGGCCCAGATTGCGCAGGGCCTGCAGCATATAGGCGGAATGCTCGGGATTGGTCATCACCTGGCTCTCGGTGATTTCGAGCTTGAGGTGGCTGGCCAGTTCCTTGTCCTGGCTGACCAGGCTCCGCATGTCGTTGAGCAATGTCTCGGTCGCCAGTTGGGTGGGCGACAGGTTGACCGAAATGAAGAACTCCTCGGGCAGGCCAAAGGCCGTCATCCAGTCCTTGGCCTGGGCGGTCGATTGCTCGAAAGCCAGGCGGCCGAGTTTTTCGATCTGGCCCGAGCGCTCGGCCAGCGGCACGAATTCATCCGGATTGACCACGCCGCGTGTCGGGTGAATCCAGCGCATCAGCGCTTCCGCGCCGACCATCTGGCCGGTCTGGATATCGGTCACCGGCTGGAACTGCACATGCAGTTCGCCCTGCTTCATGCCGCGCTCGAGGTCTTCCTCGCTGGCGCGGTTATAGGCGGCGATGGAGCGGGCCGAGGCGCGGTAGGCCTCGATGCGGTCGCCGCCGAGACGCTTGGCGTAATACATGGCCAGTTCGGCATCGCGCAGCACATCGGTCGCCTCGGCCGGGTTGCTGTCATAGATGGTGACGCCGATGGAAGCCGATAGCGACAGGTCGTGGTCGCCGAAATTGAACGGGGCTTTCAGCGCCTTGCGAATCTGTTCGGCGGTCTCGGCGATCTTGCCGGCGGCCTGTTCGGAAGCGAGAATCACCGCGAACTGGTCGCCGGTAACGCGGGCCACCGTATCGAGCGGCCGCATGATGCGGGCGATGCGGCGGGAAATGGCGAGCAGCACCGAATCGGCCGCCGAATGGCCGATGCGTTCTTCGAGCTCCATGAAACGGTCGATATCGATGAGGAACACGGCCGGCTTGGTGCCACCGGGGGTACGGGCGCGGACCAAAGCGCGCTCCAGCCGGTCGAGGAAGAGCTGACGATTGGGCAGGCCGGTGAGGCTGTCATGCACGGCATCATGCAGCAGGCGTTCGCGAGCGGCGCGATCCTCCGTGACGTCCTGCAGGGTGCCGACGATGCGGTTGACCTGGCCGTCGCCGCCCAGCACCGGCTTCACCCGCATGCGGAAGCTGCGATAGCTGCCATCATGCCCGGCCACGCGCATATCGGCCGAAACCTTGCCGCGGCGCAGTTCCACCAGCGTATCGAAAGCAGTGCGGAAACGGTCGCGGTCGTCGGGGTGGACGCGGTCGAGCCAGCGCTTGATGGCGCCGCGCAATGCCCCGCGTTTTTCGCCCAGGCGCGTGGCCAGTTCGTCGCTCACCGAGACGCGGTCGCGCTCGATGTTCCAGTCGAAGACGAAATCACCCGAACCGGTGAGCGCCAATGCGCGCCGTTCCACTTCGGATAGCGTGCCGATCGACACCTGCCCCTCGGAAAAGGCGTGCTGTACGGCGGTAAAACCAAGCAGCATGACGATGAGGACGAGGCCACCGCCTACGGCCGGTTGCGCCACGTCGTTGGAGACCTGCCCGGTGACCACAAGCCAGGAATAGAACAGCCAGGAGATCAGGATGATCCAGGTGGGCACCAGCAGCACGGCGCGGTCATAGCCGCGCAGGGCCAGCAGCAGGATGAGGAAGAAGCCGGATACGCCGAGCAAAGCCAGCACGAGCCGGGCAATGGTGGCGGCTATGGCGGGCTGGAAGAAAGCAAAAGCAAAGAGCGCTAGGAACAAGGCCGCAAGGCCGAGCGCCAGGTGAATGAAGCGCAGGTGCCAGCGATGCAGGTTCAGATAAATGAACAGGAACCCCGCTAGTGTCGTCGCTATGCCCGCCTCCGCTGCGGCGCGCAATGGCTGCATACCGCCTGCCGGCAGGCCGAGGACGCGTCCGAGTACGCCGAAATCGATCAGCAGATAGATCAGCACGGCCCAGGCAAAGGCCGCCGTGGCCGGAAAGATGCCGCGTCCCTTGACTACGAACATGATGGTGAGGAACACGGCCGCGAGCGAGGCGACACCCAGCACCACGCCCCGGAACAGGGTGAAGGAGTTCACGTAGTCGCGGTAGCCATTGGGCTGCCACAGATAGAGTTCGGGCAGTTGCGCGCCCGCCAGTTCGGCCACGAAAGTCACCGTGGCGCCGGGGTCCAGCGTCACCTCAAAAACGTCGGCCTCGCTGTCGGTGAGGCGGACGGGGCGAATGCCGGCGCTCGGCGTCAGCGCCTTGAGGCGGTCGTCGCCCAGGTCGGGCTGGAAAATCCCCGAGCCCGGCAGGCGAAAGAAGGGCGCCACGAGCAGGCGTTCGATCTGCTGGTCGCTCTCGTTGCGCAGCGCAAACAGCGCAAAATTCGGGTTGGTGTCCTGCTCGCTGGCCAGCACTTCGATGCGGCGAATGATGCCGTCTTCGCCCGGCGCGGTGGACAATTGCACACGGCCGTTGGTGCCGGGCTGAATCTCGATCACCTCGGACAGATTGACGGCATTGACGTCTTCGGGGACGGAAATGACTTCGAAGGCGGCGGACGGAGCAAGGGTGGTCAGCGCGAAGGCAAGCCACACCGCGAGTGCAAAGAGATGACGCATCAGGGGCGATTATATCCTGCGGTAGGCTTCATTGTGGCAGCGTTCCGGCGAAAGAGTGCAAGCGCATCAGACGCTGAACGGCATCCTCTTGGCGGGAGCGCCCTTTGGTAGCGGGGAATGATGCGTGCGACAAGGTTAGTGGTATGTTGCTCGATAGCAACAGTTATGCCATCGGGACGAGCGCAAGTGCCGCCTGCAATGCGGTTGTCGGATGCGGACCGCAAGTGCGGCCGCGGACGTGCGGATCCCGAGACGGCTTTCGCCTCTGGTAAATTTAGTAATGAGACGGAAGCCGTCTCGGGATGCCGGGACTTGTTCGGACGGCGCGATCGCAGACCCTAGCGGTTAGCCGTAGCACCCCGCCCAAACGCCTCGTCCGCTCGACCCGGAGCGGAGCGCGACCCCCACTCCCCCGGCTGGCTTCCGGACGCCCGTCGCTGCAGCGCCGCCCGTATCCCGGAAGATGGCAGGATGATACGCGCGGTTTTGGGCTGGGGGATAAGATGGGTAAGTGGAGCACCGCGCGATCCTCTCCCTCGGTGTCATCCCGGCCTTGAGCCGGGATCCATCCTGAGGTGGTGGGGCATATCCAGTGGTCGGACGATCCACCTTGCGGCTGTGGCGCGACCTCGGGATGGATCCCGGCTCAAGGCCGGGATGACATTGGGGGTGGGATGGCAATGGTGCGTCAATGCCACCGCGCATCCTCGGGGCTGACGTGGGGCGAATATCGAGCTTGTGGCTTACCCCCACCCTGCTCGATCACGGACTTAGCTGATGCTAAGTCCTATCTCGCTTCCCTCCCCACAAGGGGGAGGGAAGCCTGGCCGGTGGCTATGGACCTATCAGATGAAACTCGGAATGCGGTCATGCGCCTCCCTCCTCCTTGTGGGGAGGGAATGAGGGTGGGGGTGGTTTGGCCCCACTCCACCTTGCGGCCGTGGCGCGATCTCGGGATGGGTCCCGGCTCAGGGCCGGGATGACATCGGGGGTGGGGTGGCGATGGTGCCAATTCGTTACTGCGCGTCTTAGACTCGGCGCAGGTAGCGGTCCATTTCGTAGCGTTCTTTGGTCAGGCCAAACAGGACATGATCTTCCCAGCGGCCGTTGATCTGCAGGTATTTCTCGGCAAAGCCTTCTTCGGCGAAACCATTCTTTTCCAGCACGCGGCGGGAGGCGGTGTTGCCGGGGAGGAAGGCGGCGTGGACGCGGTGCAGGTCCAGCGTATCGAATATGAAGGGCAGGCTCACGCCCACCGCCTCGCTCATCAGCCCCTGCCCTGCGAATTGCTGGCCCATCCAATAGCCGAGATTGACGAATTGCGCGGCGCGACGGCGGACATTGGACAGCGTAATTCCGCCCACCAGGGTCTCGCGCTGACCATCCGCGAGGAAGATGAAGAAGGAATAGTCGGAGCCCTCCTCCGCCTCTTCCCGCGCCCGCTTGACGCGGGTGACGAAAACGCGCCGGCCGAGATCAGCTTCGGTCCAGCGGGGTTCGAACGGCCGCAGGAAATCCCGGCTGGAGTGGCGGAGGGTGTACCAGGGCTCAAAATCGGCCATTTGCGGCAGGCGCAGCAGGACCCGCGGCCCGCGCAGAGCGATCAGTGGAGCGGGGGACGACCAGGGCCACAGCATGGCTTGTGCGCGCCTCAACGCTTGAGATGATCGCCAATGGCGCCGAGGTCGGCCAGATTGCCGATCGGCCCGATGCCCGCCAGCGTGGGCGTGCCTTGCGTGAAAATCTGTTCGGCCACGTCCTGCACGCGTTTGGCGGTGATGGCGTTGATGCGATCCACTGTCTCCTGCATGGGAATGGGGCGGCCCCAGAGGATTTGCTGGCGCGCCAGCTGGCCGGCGCGGGCCGACGGGCTTTCCAACGACATGAGCAGCCCGGCCCTGATCTGGTTGCGCACGCGGATCACCTCGTCGTCGGTGATGTTTTCGGTGGCGCGCTTCAATTCGTCCAGCACGACGGGCACCAGTTCGCCCACTTCGTCCTCGCCGGTTGCCGCGGCAACGCCGAACACGCCGCTATCGGCGAAGGCCCAGTGGAAGGAATAGACCGAATAGCAGAGGCCCCGCTTCTCGCGGATTTCCTGGAACAGGCGCGAGCTCATGCCGCCACCCAGGATGGAGGCGAGGACCTGCGCGGCATAAAAGCCATCGGCATTATAGGCGCGGCCCTCGAAGCCGACGACGATATGGGCCTGCTCGTGATCGGAGATCAGCCTCTCCTCGCCGCCATGATATTCGGCGCGCTGCGGCGCCGGGGCGCCATTGGGCTTGAGGTCGGCAAAGCGCTGGCGGGCGACATCGACCAGTTCGTCATGGTCCACATTGCCCGCGGCCGCCATCACCATATGGTCGCCGACATAGTTGCGACCCATATATTTGCGGATGGTGTCGGGGTTGAACTCGCGCACCGAATCCACGGTGCCGAGAATGGTGCGGCCGATGGGCTGGACGGGGAAAGCGGCGGCCTGGAACAGGTCGAAGACGTGATCATCAGGGTTGTCGCGCGCGGCGCCGATCTCCTGGACGATGACCTGTTTCTCGCGGGTAAGCTCATCATCCTCGAACAGGGAATTCTGCAGGATATCGGCGAGGATATCGGCAGCAAGAACCACGTCTTCCTTGAGGACGCGGGCAAAATAGCCGGTATGTTCGATGGAGGTGGCGGCGTTCAGGTCGCCGCCGACATTCTCGATGGCCTCGGCAATCTGCAGCGCCGTGCGCGAAGTGGTGCCTTTGAAGGCCATGTGTTCGAGCAGGTGGGAAATGCCGTGCTCGGCCTTGCGCTCGCTGCGCGCGCCGGCCTTGACCCAGACGCCAAGGGAAGCACTTTCGAGATGCGGCATGTCGTCGGTCAGGACCACCATGCCGTTATCAAGGGTTGTCGATCGTACGCTCACGCTAGGCTCCTCCACGAGGCCTGGCGGTCGGGCGACCACCTGGCCCCCGTTTCGTCAGGCAGCGCGCGTACGCGCTGCAATGAAGTCTTCGACCGCATTCTGGTCGTTGGCAAGGACGCTGAGGCGTTCCTCGCGGGAATGAAGATCGGCCAGCCAGGCCGGCAAAGCTGGCTCCACGCCCGCCGCGTCCTTGACGGCGGCGGGGAATTTGGCCGGATGGGCGGTGGCCAGCGTCACCATGGGCGTGGCGCCGAGATAGGCCTGAGCCACATGGACGCCTACCGCCGTATGCGGATCTAGCAGGTAACCGGAGGCCTTGAGCGTGCCGGCAATGGTTGCCCTGGTCTCGGCTTCGCCTGTCGTGCCGGCGGCGAAGTCGCGGCGGATGGCGGCAAGGGCATTGTCCGGCAAAGCGAAGCCGCCAGACTGCTTGAGGCCATCCATCATGCGGATAACGGCGCCGGCATCGCGGCCTGCGCTCTCGAACAGCAGGCGTTCGAAATTGGATGAAATCTGGATATCCATCGACGGGCTGATGGTGGGGGCGACGCCATCCATCTCGTAGCGGCCGGTATCCATGGTGCGCCGCAGGATGTCGTTGGCATTGGTGGCGATGATCAGGCGATCGATCGGCAGGCCCATGGCCTTGGCACAATAGCCGGCGAAGATGTCGCCGAAATTGCCCGTGGGCACGGTGAAGCTGACCTTGCGGTGCGGGCTGCCCAGCGAGGCGGCCGCAGTGAAATAATAGACGATCTGCGCGACGATGCGGCCCCAATTGATGGAGTTGACGCCCGACAGGCGTACGCGGTCGCGGAATTTGTGGTTGTTGAACATCGCCTTGACGATGTTCTGGCAGTCATCGAACGTGCCTTCGAGCGCGATATTGTGGACATTGGCGTCCAGCACCGTCGTCATCTGCAGGCGCTGTACCGGCGAGGTGCGACCTTGCGGGTGCAGGATGAAAATGTCCGTCGTGTCGCGGCCGCGGAAGGCCTCGATGGCGGCCGAACCGGTATCGCCGGACGTGGCGCCGACAATGGTGGCCTTGAGGCCGCGTTCGGCCAGGATGTGGTCCATCACCCGGCTCAGGAACTGCATGGCCACATCCTTGAAGGCCAGGGTCGGGCCGTGGAACAGTTCCAGCACGAAATGGTTGGGCTCGATCTCGAGCAAAGGTGTCACCGAGGGGTGGCGGAAGCCGGCATAGGCTTCATCGATGATAGCCTTGAGCTTGGCCGGCGCAATCTCGTCGCCGGTGAAGCGGCTGATGATGGCATAGGCGACATCGGCATAGGGCTTGCCGGCGAAGGCAGCGATCTCGGCGGGGCTGATTTGGGGCCAGCTCTGCGGCACATAGAGTCCGCCATCGGACGCGAGACCTGCGAGAACCGCGTCAGAGAAGCCGAGCACGGGCGCCTGGCCACGCGTTGAAACAAACTGCATTCGGGGGAAGTGCCCTTTTAGAATTGTTGCAACCTAGTCAAACAGGGGATGAACCGCAAGTTTGCCGGTTCAGCCCTTGGCGCCGGCGCGCTGGCGGGCGAGCCAGAAGCCGAGCATGACGACGGCAACGATGGCAAAGCCGTACCAGGTATAGGCATAGCCGAGGTGGTTGTTGGGGAATTCGACAACGGTTTCGCCGCCCTGGGGCAGTTGACCAGCGGGACCGGCCGGCAGGTCGACATAGAAGGGCGCGATGGGCGCCAGGGCCGGATCGACCATGACGGCGAGCCTGATAGGATCGCGCACCCAGTCGATGCGGTCCGACATATTGGGTTCGGGCGTCATGAAGCCCGCGGCTTCGCCGGGGCGCAGCAGGCCGGTAATGGTGACCTGGCTTTCGTCGCCCTCCCCGTCGGTGACCGCGGCTTCCTGGAAATCCTGCGGGATGAAGCCGCGATTGACGAAGACGGTGCCGCCATCGGCCAGCACGAAGGGCGTTACCACCCAATAGCCGGGGCCGGAGGCCGGGCCGCGCGCATTGGCGAGGCTGGTGAAAACCGTGACCGTCTGGTTGTAGCGGAAGGCGCCTGTCAGCGAGACGGGCTGGAAATTGTGCGCCTGCAGATCGAGCGTTGGCCATTGGTCCGCGGGCGGGACGGGAACCGGGTCGGCATCAAGCCGGGCATCCACGGCTGCAATCAGCGCTTCCTTCTCGCCGAGGCGCTGCAATTGCCAGGTGCCGAGCCAGACGCAGACAATGGCCAGGGCCAGCATCAGCACCACGAAGGACCAGGTCATGACCGGCCCAAGGCCGCGGCGCTCGCTCATTGATGCCCCTCATGCGCATCGTGCCGGTATTGCTGGGAGACCAGCACACCCTTGAATGGCGGCAGCAAGGCCAGCGACAGGATCAGCGTGGTCGGGATCCACAGGATCAGGTGGATATAGGGCGGCGGATTGAACAGCGCGCCGACCAGCAGAGCCAAGGCGATGACGATGGGCGCAACGATGAAGATGACAAAGACCGCCGGGCCGTCGCCGCTATCGGCGAATTTCAGGTCGAGCCCGCAGACCGGGCAGACCGGCGCCACCTTGAGATAGCCGGCGAACAGCTTGCCCTCGCCGCAGCGCGGGCAGCGGCATTTGAGGCCGGTCAATATGGGCGACGACTGGGCCAATCCGGGGGCTCCAAAAAAGTCGGGGCGCAGCTTGCGGCCGCGCCCCGAGAAAAACCGTCCGCGCGACCCTAGTGGTGGATCGCCACGCCCCAGCTGCCCCAGACATAGATCGAGGCAAACAGGAACAGCCAGACCACGTCCACGAAGTGCCAGTACCAGGCGGCGAATTCGAAGCCGATATGGCGCTCGGGAGTGAAGTCACCGCGCAGCGCACGCAGCAGGCAGACCAGCAGGAAGATGGTGCCGATCAGCACGTGGAAGCCGTGCAGGCCGGTGGCCATGAAGAAGGTCGCGCCATACATGTTGCCGGCAAAGCTGAAGCCGGCTTCCATATATTCGATGGCCTGAACGCAGGTGAAGACGGCGCCCAGCAGCACAGTCAGGATCAGGCCCCACTTGAGGCCCTCGCGGTCGCCTTCGAGCAGCGCATGGTGGGCCCAGGTGACAGTGGTACCTGAGGTCAGCAGCAGCAGCGTGTTGAACAGCGGCAGGTGGAACGGGTCGAACAGCTCGACGCCGGTGGGCGGCCAGATGCCGCCGGTCGCGGCGACGCGGGCATATTGCTCGACGTCATCGAGACGGAAGAAGCCGTCGAAATAGGCCCAGAAGAAGCCGAAGAACACCATCACCTCGGAGGCGATGAACAGCATCATGCCGTAGCGGTGGTGCATCTGCACGACGGGCGTGTGATCGCCGCCATTGGCTTCCTTGATGACGTCGCTCCACCACGCATACATGGTGTAGAGAATGCCGGCCAGGCCGATGAAGAATATGAACGGCGTCCAGTGATGCATCCAGGAGATGATGCCGACGGCAAACACCAGCACGGCGGCCGACATAACAAACGGCCACGGGCTCGGTTCGACCATGTGGTAGTCGTGATTCTTGGCTATTCCGGCCATGGTCAGCTTCCCTCGTTGTCTGAAGCGTAGAAGGTATAAGAGAGCGTGATCTCTTTGACGGTGTTGAGCTCTTGATTATCGTCGAGCTCAGGATCGACGAAGAACACGATCGGCATGTCGACGGTTTCGCCGGGCTGCAGCGTCTGCTCTGTGAAGCAGAAGCATTCGATCTTGTTGAAATAGACGCCGGCCCGTTCGGGCGAGACGTTGAACACGGCCATGCCTGTTATCGGCTTGTCCGAATTGTTGGTCGCCACATAGTTGACGGTATCGACCTTGCCGATGTTGTCGTTGACGAGCGCGGCGGGCGTAACCGTCCAGGCCAGATCGTTGGCGACGTTGGAATCGAAGCGCACCGTCATCTGCCGGTCGATATAGCCCTTGGGGGCTTCGCTGGCGGTCTGCGGCGTGCCGCCAAAGCCGGTCACCTGGCAGAACAGTTGGTAGAGCGGCACAGAGGCATAGGCCAACCCGACCATGCCGGCGGCGATAGCCATGCCCATGATGGCGACCCGCCGGTTGCGGCGCGCCATTTCGGGGTTAATGCCGGGATGATGCAATTCGGTCATCAGAGGGCCCGATCAAACAAAGCCGGGCCCATCTTGACGATGGTCAGCACGTAGAAGGTCAGGGCGAAAAGCGCCAGGGCAACACCAAGCGCGATGGAGCGGCGGCGGCGGATCTTGGCGCGCGCTGCAGCCATTTCAGCCGATTCCACCTCGACGCTGCGGATTTCGTCTGGAGCGCTCATCAGGCAAAACTCCCGAAGCGGGTCAGCAGGTTGTCGGTCATGAAGGCGAAGAACACGATGAACAGGTAGCTCAGCGAGTAATTGAACAGCGTGCGGGCCGCCTTGCGCATGGCCACATCTTCATCCGTCCGCAGCAGCCGCCAGGCCAGCAGCACGAAGGATGCACCGGTGACCACAGCCACAGCCGTGTAAATCCAGCCGGCAAAACCGAACCAGGTCGGCAACATGGCCGAAGCGGCCAGGAGCAGGGTGTAGACGAAAATCTGCAGCTTGGTCGATGCATTGCCGACGACATTGGGCATCATCGGCACGCCGGCAGCGCCGTAGTCGGATTGCTTGTAGAGCGCCAGGGCCCAGAAATGCGGCGGCGTCCACAGGAAGATGATGAGGAACAGCACGACGCTTTCGAACGAGACCGTGCCGGTCACCGCAGCCCAGCCGACGACCGGCGGGAAGGCGCCGGCAGCGCCGCCGATGACGATATTCTGCGGCGTCGAGCGCTTGAGCCAGACCGTATAGATGACGGCGTAGAAGAAAATGGTGAAAGCCAGCAGCCCGGCCGCGACCCAGTTGGTCGCGAGGCCCAGCAGGGCCACCGAGAATACCGACAGCACCAGCCCGAAAACCAGCGCCTCTTCCTTGGCCATGCGGCCGGCCGGAATGGGACGGTTCTGCGTGCGGCTCATGATGGCGTCGATATCGGCATCGTACCACATGTTAAGCGCGCCCGAGGCGCCGGCACCAATGGCGATGCAGGCGATGGCGATGATGCCGATGAACGGATTGATGCCGCCCGGCGCCACCACCAGACCGACGATGGCGGTAAACACGACCAGTTGCATGACTGATGGCTTCAGCAGCGCAAGGTAATCCTCCATGCGCGCTTCGCCGGCCATGCCGGGCAGGTTCCTGCTATCGTCGATCAGAGCCAATGGGCTTGCTTTCTCGTGTGGTTGGCGGGCCGCGCGGACGCGGCCCTCGATATATTAATGCGCGCTGGTCGAGTCGATCTTCGGCAGCGTGGTGAACTGGTGGAACGGCGGCGGGCTGGACAGGGTCCATTCCAGCGTGGTTGCACCTTCACCCCACGGATTGTCACCGGCCGGGCGCTTCTTACGGCCAGCTTCCCAGGTCGCGTAGAAGAAGATCAGCATGGCGACGAAGGTGATGTAGTAGCCGATCGACGACACGCGATTGAACATGCCGAACGCGTCGGGATAGTCGATGTAACGACGCGGCATGCCGGCAAGGCCGAGGAAGTGCTGCGGGAAGAAGATCAGGTTCACGCCGACGAACATGATCCAGAAATGCGCCTGGGCCAGGAACTCGTTGTACATGTAGCCGAACATCTTGGGGTACCAGTAGTACCAGCCCGCAAAGATCGAGAACACGGCACCCAGCGACAGCACGTAGTGGAAGTGGGCAACCACGTAATAGGTGTCGTGCAGGGCACGGTCGGCACCGGCATTGGCGAGCACCACACCGGTCACACCACCAACGGTGAACAGGAAGATGAAGCCGATGGCCCAGAGCATGGGCGACTTGAAGGTGATCGAGCCGCCCCACATGGTGGCGATCCAGCTGAAGATCTTGATGCCGGTCGGCACCGCGATGACCATGGTCGCCGCCACGAAGTAGCGCTGCACGTCGAGGCTGAGGCCGGTCGTGTACATGTGGTGCGCCCACACGACGAAACCGACAAAGCCGATGGCTACCATGGCATAGGCCATGGCCATGTAGCCGAAGATCGGCTTGCGGCTGAAGGTCGATACGATGTGGCTGACAATGCCGAAGCCCGGCAGGATCATGATGTACACTTCGGGGTGACCGAAGAACCAGAACAGGTGCTGGAACAGCACCGGATCACCGCCCTCGGCCGGCCGGAAGAAGGCCGTGCCGAAGTTACGGTCGGTCAGCAGCATGGTGATGGCGCCAGCCAGAACGGGCAGCGACAGCAGCAGCAGGAAGGCAGTGACCAGCACGGACCAGGCAAACAGCGGCATCTTGTGCAGCGTCATGCCGGGAGCGCGCATGTTGAAAATGGTGGTGATCAGGTTGATCGACCCCAGGATCGAGCTGATGCCGGCGATATGCAGCGACAGGATGACGAAATCCATGGCCGGGCCGGGATGGCCGGTGGTCGACAGCGGCGGATAGGCCGTCCAGCCGCCACCGAAGCCCAGCGCGCCGGGGCCAGCGCCCTCGAAGAACATGGAGGCGATCAGCAGAAGGAAGGACGGAGGCAACAGCCAGAACGCAATATTGTTGATGCGTGGGAAGGCCGTATCCGGCGCCCCGATCATCAGCGGCGCGAAATAGTTGGCAAAGCCGCCCATGGTGGCAGGCATAACCGCGAAGAAGATCATGATCAGGGCGTGGGCGCTGGTGAACACATTGTACATGTGCTTGCCGGCGTCGAGCGCCTCGCCGCCTTCCACGCCATAGGCCATGCTGGCCAGGCCGTGGAAAATCTGGATGCCGGGCTCCTGCAGCTCCATGCGCATGAAGCCGGACAGGATGCCACCAACCACACCCGCCACGATGGCGAAGATCAGGTACATCACGCCGATGTCCTTGTGGTTGGTCGAATAGACCCAGCGGCGCCAGCCAGTGGGCTCGTGCGCATGCGCGGCGTGGTCGTGTCCAGTCGCGTGGGCTTCGAGGTGAGCGGTAGTATCAGCCATGATTAAGTCCCCTGACCCTTCTTACTGCACAGCCGCGAGGGTGGCGTTGGCAGCTTCGTAATCGCCGCCCTCGAACGCCGCCATGTAGGTTGCGAATTCTTCCTTGGTGACGACGCGCACGGCGATCGGCATGAAGGCATGATCCTTGCCGCAAAGCTCCGAGCACTGGCCGTAATAGATGCCGGTCTCGCGGGCGTTGAACCAGGTTTCGTTGAGACGCCCCGGCACGGCATCGATCTTGATACCGAAAGACGGAACGGCAAAGGCGTGGATCACGCCGGTCGGATCGGCGGTGATCTGCATGCGCACGGTGGTATCGACCGGCACGACGAGTTCGTTGTCGACGGCGAGGAGGCGCGGCTGGCCGGGCTTGGTGGCCGCGCGGTCTTCCTCGTTGAGCATCAGCGAGGTCAGCGCCACGCCCTGATCGACATATTCATAGTCCCAGTACCACTGCTGACCGGTGGCCTTGACGGTGAGTTCGGGCGCGGGAACCTCGACTTCGCCGAAAGAGAAGATGTTCGCGCCGAGATATTTGCGTTCGCCATCGGGCGTCGTGAGCTGGTCGCTCAGCACACCGAAAGAGGGGATGGCGATGATGATGAGGATGACGACAGGCAGGACCGTCCAGACGATCTCGACCAGCGTATTGTGGGTGAAGGCGGCCGGTACCGGGTTGCGCTTCGCATTATAGCGGAAGGCGATCCACAGGATCAGCACCAGCACGAGAGCGACAATCAGGCTGATCGTCCACATCAGGATGCCATCATGGAATACCGTGATGGAGTCCATGATCGGCGTCACCGAACGCTGCAGGTGGAACTGGCCGGGAAGCGGATGACCGGCGGTGTAGCCTGCCTCTTCCTGCGCGACGGCCAGAGCCGGACTCAGCGCCATTGCGGCCGCCGAAAGAGCCCCCATCTTTTTCAAGAACTGCCCGGTCACCTAAACCCCCTGTCGACTTCAATTGGTGCATCCACACCGGGATTGAGGGGCAAAAACAGCGGCATAGCAAACGCCGCCCCGACTCAACCTCGGAGCGAAAAACTCTTCATCGACCTAAATCACATCGCAAACGCCAAGTCCATTGCGGCAAACGGGCCGGCAACTGCGTCATATTGCGCGGCCCTATCCGCCCTGCGCCTCACCGCTGCCGCAGTTTGGCCGGCATATCCCCAGCAAATCCGGGCCTTGGTTGACTTGGCCCCGTGCCTGTCGGAAACAGGAAAAGCCTCGCGTTGGCGCGCGATCTCGTCGGGAGAATTGTAGAGTGAAGCGGATTGTGAAGCACTGTCTGGCCGGACTGGGCCTTGCCCTGGTGGTTGTCGGGACGATGGCCGGAACCAGTTCGGGCCAGGGCGTGGTACGGGCCCAGTATGGTGACTGGCAGATGAGCTGCGATACGCCGCCCGGCGCCAGTTTCGAGCAATGCGCCATCATCCAGAATGTGATGGCGGAAGATCAGCCCAATGTGGGCCTGTCGGTCATCGTGCTGCGCACGGCCGACCGCGAGGCTCGCCTGCTGCGCGTGCTGGCGCCGCTCGGCGTGCTGCTGCCCAACGGGCTCGGCCTCAATGTCGACGGGCAGGATATGGGGCGCGTCGCCTTCGTGCGCTGCCTGCCCAATGGCTGCATTGCCGAGGTCGTGCTGGATGACAGCCTGATCGAGACGCTGTCGAATGGCGACAGTGCCATTTTCGTCGTATTCAAGACGCCGGAAGAGGGCATCGGCATTCCCGTGTCGCTCAATGGCTTCAAGGACGGGTTTGCCCAGCTCCCCTGAGCATGGAGAAGGTTCCATTGACCGAGGAACGTCGCGCCACCATTCGCCACCGCACCCTCAAGGGCGGGCGTATCGTCACCAATAGCGGCTTTTCAACGCTGCAATGCACCGTGCGTAACCTGTCCGAAGCCGGAGCGCGGCTGCGGATAGCCAGCATTGTCGGCATTCCCGATACGTTCGAGTTGCTGCTCGATGATGGCCAGAAGTTTGCCTGCCGCTCGATCTGGAAGACCGAGACCGAAATGGGCGTCAGCTTCGAACAGGCCTGACAAAAAAGCCGGACAAGCGCGCAAGGCGCCGGTCCGGCAAGTCATCAGGAAACAGGATCGACCAAAGGCCGACCCGGGGGACCGGCGGCAAACCGGCCCGGACGGGATCGGCCAAAGGCCGACCCTGACGGGATCGACCACAGGTCAACCCCAGGAGATGGCACGAGCGCTCGCAAGGATTGTTCGTACCAACAAGAAAGCGCCGACTGGAGGTCGGGCCGGCGCAAGCTCGAATTCGTAACGCCGATCAGGCGTAGGCGCTGCGGGCGCGCGCCGCGTTGAGGATCGGGCCGGCCTGGGCGCCTGACGCCAGCGCGGCGACGATGTCGTCGCGCGAGACGCCCAGATCGTTCAACTGCTCATGATCGAGGTCCAGCAAGGCTGCCAAAGCTGCCCGACGGGTACGTGCGGCCTGCGCCTTGGCGATCCAGCGCGCGAAGGCGGCAAATGGATTGGCGGGCGTGGCGGGCGCAAGTGACCGCTCGCCGGGAAGCGAGAAAGCCATGATAGTCTCCAGTCATGTGGTTGTGCCGAAGGGAGGCCGGCGAGGATTCGACGCTATAGCGCCAATGCTGCCGAGTTAGCGCTCTGGACATCCATTCGTCCAACAAATAGATTTCATTCGATCTATCAATTTGGGTGATGGAAGAACGCCATGACGGCTCCCCTCGACCTCGACCAGCTCCAGAGCTTCTGCGCGATTGCCGATTGCGGCAGTTTCACCGAGGCCGCGCGGCGGGTGAACAAGACCCAGTCGGCGGTGTCGATGCAGATCAAGCGGCTCGAGGAACGGCTCGGGCAGACCCTGCTGACCCGCGACGGGCGCAGCGTGACGCTGACCCTGCATGGCGAGGCGCTCTATTCCCGCGCCCGCAAGATGCTGCGCACCAATGCCGAGATTCTCGACCATTTCTCCGACGGCGACCTGGCGGGCTCGATCCGCTTCGGCGTGCCGGACGATTATGCGGTGCGCCTGCTGCCGGTGATTCTGTCCAGCTTCCAGCGCACGCATCCCAAGATTGCGGTCGACGTCGCCTGCATGGCCTCCGAGCACCTGCTCGAAGGCATGCGGGCGGGACGCTATGACCTGATCGTCTTCACCCAGGGCACCGAGCAGAATTACGGCGAGCTGTTCCGCACCGAAAAGATGTTCTGGGTGGCCAGCCATGGCGGCCGGGCGCTGGCCAGCGATCCGCTGGCGATTGCCTGCGGGCCGCAATATTGCATCTGGCGCAAGGATGCGATGGAAGCGCTGGACCGCAGCAACAAGGACTATCGCGTGGCCTATACCTCGTCCAACGCCACGGCCATATCGAGCGCCGTGCTGTCGGACCTGGCGGTGGGCTTCCTGCCAGAAAGCGCGCTGCAGCCGGGCATGCGGGTGGTCAATGACGAAATCGGCCTGCCCCGGCTCGACGATGCCCAGATCGCGCTCAAGCGCGCCAGCCACGCCTATGGCGGCATCTATGACGCGCTGGCCAACCATATCGTGCAGTCCATGGGGAACCTCGATGCCCCGCGGGCGACGGAGGCGGCGGAGTAGTCTTGATCCTGCGCGCTGCCAGCGAGACCGACCTGCCTGTCGTCCGCACCTGGTTTGACGACGCGGCCACCCAGCGATGGCTCGGCGGACGGGACTGGCCGGACGAGAGCTTGCGGCTGCGCGGGCCCGGCCGACAAAGTTATGTAGCGCTGGCGGACAGCGGGATCGTCGGCTTCATCGACTGTGAGCAGTACGAGGATTGCAGGGCCAGCTTTGCCATAGTGGTGGCGCCGGTTGAGCGTGGACGAGGCCTTGGCAGGACGATTGTCGAGGCGGTGACGGCGCTGCCGGAGAATGGCGGAATTGAAGAGTTCTTTGCCGGTATCGAGCTTAGCAATCTCGCGAGCGAGAAGCTAGTGCTGGCTGCCGGATTCGTTCCGGTTTCGGATCCGGACGAGGATGGGTTCCGCTATTTCGCCTGGTGGCGCCACGGCCGGCCAGACGAAGTCTGGGCAAGACCCTGAGCGCTGCCCTTGACCGGACTCATCAATTGCCGCACCAGAAGGGCATGGCCGATACTCTGACCAATGCCGCCGAATTTTCCGTCAGCGAGATCGCCCAGGCGGTCAAGCGCACGGTCGAGGATGAGTTCGGCCATGTGCGCGTGCGCGGCGAGATTTCCGGCTTTCGCGGCCAGCATGCCTCGGGGCACGCCTATTTCACGCTGAAGGACGAGAATGCGGCGATCGACGCCGTAGTGTGGAAAACCAGCTATGCCCGCCTGACCTTCAAGCCGCAGGAAGGGCTCGAAGTCATCGCCACCGGGCGGCTGACCACTTTTCCGCGCTCGTCGAAATACCAGATCGTCATCGACAATATCGAGCCGGCCGGCGCCGGGGCGCTGATGGCACTGCTGGAAGAACGGCGGCGCAAGCTCCATGCCGAGGGCCTGTTCGCGCGCGAGCGCAAGCGCCCCCTGCCCTATCTGCCCCGCGTCATCGGCGTCGTCACTTCGCCGACCGGGGCCGTGATCCGGGATATTCTGCATCGTCTGGCTGATCGCTTTCCCAGCCATGTGCTGGTGTGGCCGGTGCGTGTGCAGGGCGATACCTGTGCGCCCGAAGTGGTCAACGCCATCGAGGGTTTTAACGCGCTGCTGCCCGATGGGCCGATCCCCCGGCCTGACCTGCTGATCGTGGCGCGCGGGGGCGGGTCGATCGAAGACCTGTGGGGTTTCAACGAGGAAGCGGTGGTGCGGGCGGTTGCCGCCAGCGGCATTCCCATCATTTCCGCTGTCGGCCACGAGACCGATACGACGCTGGTCGACTATGCCTCGGACATGCGCGCGCCGACGCCGACGGCGGCCGCCGAGGCCGCAGTGCCGGTGCGGACCGAGCTGATCGGCTATGTCGATGACCTTGGCTCGCGCCAGAGGCAGGGCGCGCGGCGCATTGCCGGAAGTGCCCGCGACCGGTTGCGCGCCGCCAGTGCCGGCCTGCCGCGACCGGCCGACCTGGTTTCGACCCAGCGCCAGCGGCTGGATCATGCGGCGAGCAATCTGTTCGCCGGGCTGCGCCATTCGGTGCAGGACCATCGCGTGCGGTTGTCGCGCGTCGAACCGCGGCTGGCGCCGCAATTGCTGGCGCGGCGGCAGTCGGAATTCGGCGAGCGGCTGAAAAACCTGGCGCTGCGCGCCGATGCCGGGCTGCGCAAGACCGTGGACCGGGCGCGCCTGACCTATGATCCGCGCGCCGAACGCCTGGGGGCCTCGGCCCTCCAGCTGGTCGAGCGCAAGCGGGCGCAACTTGCGGCGATCGGGCCCAAACTCTCGGCCAATACGCTGCGGGCGGAGCTGCGCCATGGCCAGACGCGGCTGGGGCCGCTGGGGACACGACTTTATGCCAGCATGCTGCAGGGCCTGAGCCTGCGCGGCGCAGCCCTTGCCCAGGCCGGCAAGCTGCTCGACTCGCTCAGCTACAAGAGCGTGCTGGCGCGCGGCTATGCCGTCATCAAGGATGCCGATGGTCATCTGGTGCATGAACGGGCCGGCCTGCTGCCCGGCGCGCCCATTGCCATCGAATTCGCCGATGGCGAGGTGGGGGCAACGATTTCGGGCAGCCCGGTCATAAAGAAGAAGCCACGCCCGCAATCGGACGGCGACGCACAGGAAAGCCTCTTTTGATCTGACCCGTAGCTCGCTATATCGGGGCAAAGGTTGAAGGGATGCCAGAATGAACATCTTCGACAAAGGCTTTGCACCCACCGAAGCCGTCATCCGCTATCTCGACGGCGACTATGTGGTGCTCAAACCCGGCAGTTTCGTGCGCTGCGCCATTACGCAGAAGCCCATTCCGCTCGATGAGCTGTTCTACTGGAGCGTCGACAGACAGGAACCCTACGCCGATGCCGTGGCGGCCCATACCGCCTTCGAGCGTTTCGGCCGCGGAGCCTGACGGTGGCGGCCGAAGCGTCGGGCCCAAGCCGGTTCCTGTTCATTTCCAATGGCCATGGCGAGGACGCCATCGCGGCCGCCATCGTGGCAAACATGCCCAAGACGGTTGTGGTGGAAGCCTATCCGATGATCGGGGCGGGCAATGCCTATGCCGGCATCTGCCCCGTTGTGGGGCCGCGGGCCACGCTGGCTTCGGAAGGCTGGCGCAACGTCAAGGGCTCGCTGCGGCGTGACATCATCACCGGCGGGCTCGGCACGGTGCCGCCGGCGCTCAATTTCCTGCGCCGGATCAATGGCAAATATGATCGCGTGGTTGTGGTGGGCGACATGGTGGGCGTGCTGGCCTGCTATTTCACCGGGCATCGCGGGCTTTATTATCTGGACGTCTACAAGACGGGATCGGCACGGCTCTATTCCGCCGCCGAACGCTGGACCATCAAGCAGGCCTGCAAGACCGTGTTCTGCCGTGCCGACAACCTGGCGCGTTCGCTCGAGCATATCGGCGTCGATGCCCGCTCGGCTGGCAATGTGATGATGGATGCCATTCCGCACGGGGATTATGACGCGCAGGCGCGACGGCAACGGCCGCTGGCGGTGACGCTGCTGCCGGGCAGCCGGGCACTGACGGCGGAGAGCTTTGCCTTGCAGGTTGCGGCTTTGCGCACCCTGCCCCCGAGCTGCGGCCCGACATGTTCCTGGCCGTTGCAGGCGGCGTCAGCGTCGATGAGCTCGCCCGGAAGGCCGGGCTCAAGCGCACGACGATGCTGAGCGTGGAATCCGCCGATCTGGGGGAATTGTCGGATGGCGATATCACCATCCATATGGCCCGCGGCGGGGCGATGGGCAATTTGCTGGCAGCGTCGGACCTGGTGCTGTCGCAGGCCGGCACGGCCACGGTGCAGGCGCTGGGGCTCGGCAAACCCGCCATCACCTTCGTCAATCCACGCGACCGGCGCTCTCGCTTCAACGATGAGCAGATGCTGTTCGGGGAGGCGCGGACGGTGGTTGCGGCCGAAGCCCCGGCCGTCGGGGCGGCGTTGCGCAAGCTGCTCGGTGATGATGAAGAACGCCGGAGGCTGGCCAATATCGGGCGGCAGCGCATTGGCGGGCCGGGGGCTATGCAGGCGATTATTGAGGCGCTGGTGGGCTAGTTCTACGGTGGTACCCACCGGGTCATTCCCGCGAAAGCGGGAACCCCTGTTTGTGGTGATGCCAAAGTGAAACGGAGGTTCCCGCTTTCGCGGGAATGACACCGTGGATAGTTCGGGGCGGTGTGCGCCCGTGCTTACGGCTTGTGGGTTTCCGGCTCGAGCAGGCGGTGCAGGTGGACGATGAAGTAGCGCGTCTGGGCGCTGTCCACGGTCATCTGGGCCTTCTGCTTCCACACGGCATAGGCCGAGGCGTAGTTGGGATAGAGGCCGACGATATCGACCTTGTCGAGGTCGGCGAAGGTCACGCCTTCAAGGCTCGACAGCTCGCCGCCGATGACGAGGTGGAGCAACTGCTTGGTGGGAGCTTCTTTTTCAGCCATCGGTCAGGTCCGTGTGTGAAGGAGCAATCGGTTCGGCGTCCGCATCTGCGGCCGGGCAGCCATAGACCTTGATCAGCGCCGCGTGGACAAGGGGTTTTAGGCTCATGTCACCAAGTGCCGCAAGCGCCCCGTGGCGCACATCTCGTTTGTTGAAATGGGGGAACCCGGTGCAGACATCGGCAAAATCGATGCCTGATTCATCAAGGATCAGCGCGGCGGCGGCGATATCCCAGTCCTGGCTGCCGCGGCGGGCGACGGCGCCGTCGAGCTTGCCCGTCGCCACCTGCACCAGCCGATAGGCCAGCGAGGGATAGGCCGGACCACGCGTGTAGTGCAGGCCCGCCGCCTGCATTTCCTGATGCACCGCGCCGGGCGCGGGGATCAGTGGGGCGGCGCCGGCCCGGCGGCTGCGGCTGATTGGCCTTCCGTTGAGGCGGGCGCCCTCGCCGCGGACGGCTTCATACATTTCGTCGCGCGCGGGAGCGTAGACCACGCCGGCTACGGGAATGCCGTGTTCGACCACGGCCAGCGCCACGGTCCAGCTATCCTCGCCGCGCAGGAAGCCGCGGGTGCCGTCGATGGGATCGACGACGAAGACGCGATCGCAATCGAGGCGGCTGGGATTGTCGGCGGTTTCCTCGCTGAGCCAGCCATAGTCGGGGCGGGCCTGCAGCAGGGAGGAGGCCAGGTAGCGATCGACCAGGATATCGGCCTCGCTGACCGGGGAGGCATTGTCCTTGGTCCAGCTCTTGACGTCGCGGCGGAAGAAGGAACTGGCAATGATGCCGGCCGCAACCGCCGAGGAGCGGAGCAGTTCGAGATCGTCGCTGTAGGTCGTGGCGGGCGCTGGCATAAGCGCGCCTTTTAGGCTTGGCGCCGGGCTTGAGCAAGGGCTGCGCCCGATGGCGTGATCGCGGCGGCAAATATGGCAGGGTTAATGCCACCGCACCAGGCGCGGTTAACCGGTCCCTACCCTATGCAAGACCCTGCTAACCCTCTCGGAAAACAAGATAAACTTAACCGAACCGATTAAGGGGGCAGGTAAGGCGGGCGGGTATGGTGGGCCTACAAAAGAGAGCGCCAAAAACCAGCTCTCGAAGTTGACAGGAAGGCGAATTCAAATGGTTCATGGTGTCGCGATGGAAGGAACCTCGGTCGTACTCGCATTCGGCCGCCCGACGCTGGCAGACCGCCGCTTCGTGGCGGCGAACGACAACGGTCCCAAGGATCCCGTCAAGACCGTTACCGTGCGCCGCATCCTCGAACAGAGCGGCGTGGCCATCAAGGTGAAGGTGCCGGTGACCGAATTCATCGGTGTCGCCGTGGCGACAAGGATTTCCGAGGACGGCGTGCTGGTCAGCTCGATCGAACTGGTCCATTCGGACAGCGAACTGAACTACCGGGTGTTCGAGGAAGAGGGCAATCACAACGTCGTTGCCGAGTGGCAGAACTGGGGCAAGAAGCTCCGTTTGCCGCTGTTCATCAAGGCCGGCGACGGCGCCTATATGCCCTATAGCCAGCAGGTTGACGGGGTGATGGTGGGCCATACGCAGAGCCGCCGCAAGCTGGTGGCCGAGGCCGGTCGCCGCCCGCGTTTCCTCAATCGCCGCAAGCCGGGCATGCAGCCCGAAGCCTGAGTTTCTGCTCCTCCAAAGCACGTGGAAAGGGTCGACCGGTGGTGCGGTCGGCCCTTTTGACGTTTGGGGGTGAATTGGTTAGCGGACTGTTAGCATTTGGCACCACCGACGGGCCCAAAACCACAGCATAATGCTAACGCAAACTACCAGACCCAGTCGGCCAGCAGCGCCAGGGTCAGGACAATTCCGACATATTTGTTGCTGTCGAAACGGAAGCGGGGATTATCCGGCTCGTCGGCATCGACCGTCCAGACCTGCCAGGCCAGCATCGCGGCCGCCAGCAGCGACAGCGTGGCGAAGACAATGCCGGCCCCGGCCATGACGCCCGCCGCCATCCAGAGCATGTAGGCCCCGGCATAAAGCGTGGCGACCGCGGGCTTCACATGGTCGCCGAACAGGCGTGCCGTGGACTTGACGCCGACCAGGGCGTCGTCCTCGATATCCTGCAAGGCGTATATCGTATCATAGCCGATGACCCAGAGGATTGTTCCGGCATAGAGCAGCACGGGCGGCCAGGCGAGGCCGCCGGTCTGGCTGGTCCAGCCGACCAGGGCGCCATAGGAGAAGGCGAGACCGAGGAAGGCCTGAGGCCACCAGGTGACGCGCTTCATGAAGGGATAGATGGCGACCAGCACCAGCGAGGCGACGCCGGCCCAGACGGTGAAGCGATTGAACTGGAAGAGGATGACCGAGCCGAGCAGGGCCTGGGCGACGAGGAAGGCCAGGGCATCGCGGGCGGTAACGGCGCCGGAGGGAATCGGACGCAGGCGGGTGCGGGCGACCTGCATGTCGATGTCGCGATCGACAATGTCGTTGAAGGTGCAGCCGGCGCCGCGCATGAGGATGGCGCCGATGAGCATGAGCACCGCGCCCCACCAGTCGAACCCCTGCGCGGGGTTGGCAACGGCGGCGAGGCCGAGCCCCCAGGCGCAGGGCCAGAACAGCAGGTAGAAGCCGATGGGGCGATCCCAGCGGGCCAGACGCCCGTAGGGTTTCAGCCAGGCGGGGGCATAGCGATCGAGCCAGTTGCCGCGCTTGGCGTCGGGGACTGTGGCGGAGGGGGATTGGTTCATATCGGACATGGTGCCACGACCTCGTGGTTCGACAGGCTCACCATGAGGTCTACTCTAAACGCCGGACAGCTAGTAGACCTCTTCTCGACCGCAATTGTCACAGTCGACACCCTCCCCCTCGCGGGGAGGGTCAGGGAGGGGGGTGTTTAGCCCAGACATCAGGGCTAAACGACACCCCCTCCCAACCTCCCCCGTCAAGGTGCCGGCTGGTGGTTGCGGCAATATAGTGCCATGAACTGGAATTCCCATGCCCCGCACCCATGCCGCCCTGCCCCGTCTTTATGTCGAACCCGATCTGGTCGCGGGCGGGCAAGTTGCCTTGGGCAAGGAGCAATCGCTGTATCTGGCTGCCGTGCTGCGCAAGAGCGTCGGCGATGAAGTGGTGCTGTTCAATGGGCGGGATGGGGCGTGGCTGGCGCGGCTGGTCAGTGATGCCAAGAAATCGGTGGTGCTGGCGCTGGTGGAGAGAATCGCCGTCCAGACGCCGGCTTCCGACCTCTGGTATGGCTTCGCCCCGCTCAAGACCGAGCGGCTGGATTATGTGATCCAGAAGGCGGTGGAAATGGGCGCGGGCACGATCCAGCCGGTGCTCACGCGGTTTACGCAGGTCTCGCGGCTCAAGCATGAGCGGCTGGTGGCCAATGCCATTGAGGCGGCGGAGCAATGCGAAGTGCTCAGCGTACCCAGGGTGGAGCCGGAAGTGACGCTGGAGCGGCTGCTCGATGGCTGGCCGGCGGAACGGGTGTTGGTCTTTGCCGATGAGGGGGAGGCGTCATCATCGCCTGTTGCAGCGCTGGAAGGACTCAAGGGGCGGCAGGTGGGCCTGTTGATCGGGCCGGAAGGCGGATTTTCCGACGAGGAACGCGCCAGATTGCGCGCCCTGCCCTTTGTGGTGCCTGTCAGCCTGGGACCGCGTATTCTGCGGGCGGACACAGCCGCGGTGGCCGCATTGGCGGTGATTCAAGCGACCATCGGTGATTGGCGATAAAAGGCGATTGCTTTCGGCTCGCGCGACGTTATGTTCCCCGCCAGTATTTCCAGAGGACTGCCTATGGCCGGCGCCGCCACCACTTCGCCCCTGATCGAAACGCGAGCAGACCTGATCGAGGCCATGGCGCGCGGGGCCAAGCCCGAGAGCGAATGGCGCATCGGCACCGAACACGAGAAGCACGTGTTCCACACCAATCCGCTGCGGCCGGTGGCCTATGAAGGCCCCAACGGCATCCGCGCGCTGCTCGAGGGGATCGAGAAGGAAACCGGCTGGCATCCCTTCTATGACGGGGACAACCCGATCGGGCTGCGCAATGACGAAGTGGCTGGCGGGATTTCGCTGGAGCCGGGCGGGCAGTTCGAACTGTCAGGCTCGCCGCAGGTGGACCTGCATGGCACGGCGGCGGAGCTGGCCGAGCATATGCGCGTCAGCAAGAAGGTGGCCGCGCCGCTCGATATTCATTTTCTCGGGCTGGGCGTGACGCCGCTATGGTCGGTGGACCAGATCTGCGCCATGCCGAAATCGCGCTACGGCATCATGAAGCCCTATATGGAAAAGGTCGGCACGCTGGGCACATCGATGATGTTCCGCTCGGCCACGGTGCAGGCCAATCTGGATTTTTCCAGCGAAGCCGACATGGTCAGGAAGCTGCGCGTGGCGGTGGCGCTGCAGCCGGTGGCGACGGCCTTGTTTGCCAATTCGCCCTTCTCGGAAGGGCGGGACAGCGGCTATCTCAGCTTCCGCAGCCATATCTGGCTCAATACCGACGACGACCGCACCGGCATGCTGCCCTTTGCCTTCGACGAAGGGTTCGGCTTCGAGCAATATGCCGACTATGCGCTTGATGTGCCGATGTATTTCGTCATCCGCAACAAGCAATATATCAATGTGGCGGGCGAGAGTTTCCGGGCCTTTTTGCGGGGCGAGCTGCCACAACTGCCGGGCGAGAAACCCACGATCAAGGACTGGGAAGACCATCTGTCGACGATTTTCCCGGAAGTGCGGCTCAAGCAGTTCCTGGAAATGCGCGGCGCCGATATGGGCGACGAAAAATCGGTGACGGCGCTATCGGCCTTCTGGACGGGGCTGCTCTACGATCCGGTGTCGCTGGAAGCGGCCTATGAGCTGATCGAGCCGTGGACGCGCGAGGAACGCGACGACATGCGCCGCGAAGTGCCGCGGCTGGCGCTGATGACGCCGCATGATCGTTCCAATCTCTATGATGTCGCGGCGCAGGCCGTGGGTATTGCCGAGGCCGGGCTGGTGCGGCGCGGAAGGCGCAACGCGCAGGGCAAGGACGAAACCATCCACCTGGCGCCGCTGGAAGAGACGATCCGCCTGGCCAAGTCGCCGGCCCAGCGCTGGGTCGACAAGTTCCGCGGCGAATGGGACGGGGATGTGACGCGGGTGTTCAGGGAAGCCGAGATGTAGGGGCTTCCCTCTCCCCTTGCGGGAGAGGGGTAGAAAATCCTCTTGCTTCGGATCGAACGGCTGGCGCAGTAACCCCCTCATCCGCCCTTCGGGCACCTTCTCCCACGAGGGGAGAAGGGGATGACCCATAGATCTCGCCTGAAAAGACCCTCAGCCGGCGCGTTCGACCTCGATGGTGACATGCGAAAGATCGGAGATGTGGGCCAGCCTGGCGCGGTAGGCGGCGGGGTTCTGTGGGGTGGGCGAGGCGATGGAGATGATGGCGCCGTGGTGGCCGGGGCCGAGTTGCCAGACATGCAGGTCGGTGATCGTGTCGTCACCCAGTTCGATGGCGGCTCGGATTTCGTCGGGCAGGTCTTCAGCCGTAGGGACGTAATCGACCAGCACGCCACCCGCATCGCGGATCAGGCCCCATGACCAGCGGGCGATGACCAGGCCGCCGACAATGCCCATGGCCGGGTCCATCCAGTTCCAGCCATAGAGGCTGCCGAGAACCAGCGCGACAATGGCCAGGACCGATGTCAGGGCATCGGCCAGGACGTGGAGATAGGCGGCGCGGAGATTGTTGTCGCCGGCATGGTGGGCATGATCGTGGGGATGCTCATGGTCATGGGCATGATCGTGATGGTGGTGGCCGTGATGGCTGTGGTCGTCGCGCAGGAGCCAGGCGCAGAGCAAGTTGACCGCCAACCCGACCACGGCGACGATGATGGCCTGCTGGAAATTGATGGTGACGGGATTGGCGAAGCGCAGCAGGCTTTCCCAGCCGATCAGCAGTGCGATCAGCGCCAGCACGACCGCGCTGGCGAAGGCGGCCAGATCGCCGAACTTGCCGGTGCCGAAGGTAAAGCGCGGATTGGTGGCGTGACGCCGAGCGAAGAGATAGGCCAAGGCCGCGATCAGCATGGCGGCGGCGTGGGTCGACATGTGCCAGCCATCGGCAACCAGTGCCATGGAGCCGTAAATGGTGCCCGCCGCGATCTCGATAACCATCATGGTCGCGGTGATGGCGATGACCAGCCAGGTGCGCCGCTCGTTGCGGGCATGGTCCTGGCCGAGGAAGACATGCGTGTGTGGGCTGGACAGCCGAGCGGCGGCATCGCTCATTTCAGATACATCCTGACGACTTCGATCAATTCGGCGGCGCCCTGGGCTCGGGCGGGGTTTTCGTCCTTGTCCGGGTTGGAAATGTGTTCGCGGATGTGATCCTCGATCAGCTCGGCCGTGAGGCCGCTGATGGCGCCGCGGACCGAGGCGGTGAGATTGAGGATTTCCCCGCAGGGGACCTCGGCCTCGAGCGCCCGCTCGATCGCTTCGACCTGGCCTTTGAGGCGGCGAATGCGGGCGAGGAGCTTGGATTTGTTTCTGATGAGATGCGACATGGGATAGGGGGGTACCCTATTTTTAGAGATGAGGCAAGAAGCTCGGTTCCTTGCCTCATCTTGAGGGGGAGGGATCGTTTGGTGGCCTACAGGGTTACCCCCTCCCCAGCTTTGCCAAGGCCCTGCGGGCCAGGCGACGCTACCCTCCCCTCAAGGGGGAGGGTGGGCAGGTACCGATAGAGTAGTGCAGCTACGCAGCGTCCAATCGACTCCCTGCCCACAGGCTAACTAAACCTTGCCTCCGCCGCCCCCTCACGCCCTACAAACACGGACACCGTGTTTTGGAGGGCTTGGGCGGCGGCATCGGTCTCAGCCGTGCGCCCGGCGGTCCAGTTCGTCGATTTCGGTGTCGATGCAGTCGGCGGCCTTGCGGTTGGCGTGGTAGACCCATGCCAGGAAGGCGAGGGTGATGCCGGCTGGGATCAGGGCGCCCCAGGCGGACCCACCGGGCGTGAACAGCGCGGCGCTGTAGATCAGCAGGAAGCCGGGAATGAAGGGCAGCACATACCAGAGCAGCACCGAGCGCAGCGCGTCGCGCTGGCGGACCAGTTCGGCGCGGTAGCTGGCGAGGATGGCGGTGGCGCCGGTGATGGATGTGCCGCCGCCGGTGCGGCGATGCAATTGCAGCATGGCGACAACCGAACCGGCGGCGAGCAGCAAGAAGCCTGCGCCGGTGGTGATGGCGGGCGGATCGAGCGGCCCGGACAGCAGCACGAAGAGGCCCAGAACCAGGGTGGCGACGCCGCCAATCAGGCCGGCCAGGTATTCCCAGCGATTACGCTTGCCGATGCGGTCGTCAAGCTGCCGCGAGCGAGTTTCGAGCAGTTCGGGGGTCAAGGTCTGCGGTGTCATAGCCTGTCCTTTCCAGAGGGCTTTGGGGTCAGGTGCGTTGGAATCGGGCGAGATGGTCATGACGCTGCCTCCGGCTGAAATCCTTGCGCCAACAGCGCCTTGATGCGGTGGATGCGGGTGGCTACGGCGCCCGGTGACAGGCCTGTCACCTCGGCAATCGCCTCGGCCTCGACATCTTCGAGATAGAGCAGCACCACCTGCCGATCGATCGGCCGCAGCCGGTCGATGAGGGTATAGAGCCGTTCCAGGGTCAGGGCCGTGCCGGTGGCCTGCTCGGGCGTGGCCCGGTGGTCGGCCGGCTCGACGCTGTCGATGTCGATCCAGTCGCCGGCCGAGCGGGACCGCACGGCCTTGTCGACATGGCGGGCGCAGACATTATGCGCCACCCGCCAGGTCCAGGTGCTGAGGCTGCATTGCTCGCGGAAGCTGTCGAGGCTCCGCCAGAGATGCAGGTGGATGTCCTGTTCCAGATCCTGCCGCAAAGCCGGGTCCTTCTCGTAAACGGCGGCCAGACGCGCAATGGCAGCGCCCTGCCGGTCGGCAATGCTCCGATACTGCGCTTCGCGTTTGGCCCGCTGGGGCATGCCTCGCCTCTTTCCTCTGCTCACAAGACTAACAGTCGCTGACGCGACGGGTTTCTTACAAAAACAATTGCCTCTCCTGCCCCACTCGTGCATCACGCCCCCAACAAGCACGGAGGGCGGTTCATGCGGGTTCTGGTGATCGGGTCGGGTGGGCGCGAGCATGCGCTGGCGTGGAAGATTGCCCAATCGCCGCTGCTGACAAAACTCTTCATTGCGCCGGGCAATGGCGGGACCGGCGCGGTGGCGGAGAATGTCGTGATCGACATTACCGACCACAAGGCGGTGGTGGATTTCTGCAAGCTGATAGCGATCGACTTTGTCGTGGTCGGGCCCGATGCGCAGGTGGTGGCGGGGCTGGGCGATGATGTCAGGGCGGCCGGGATCACCTGCTTCTGCCCCAGCAAGGCGGCGGGGCAGCTGGAGGGATCGAAGGGCTTTACCAAGGCCTTGTGCGACGAGATGGGCATTCCCACCGCGGCCTATGGGCGCTTCGACAATGAAGCGGCGGCTTTGGCGTATCTTTATACGCAGGGGGCGCCCATCGTCATCAAGGCGGATGGGCTGGCAGCGGGCAAGGGCGTGACGGTGGCCCTTGATGTCGAGGCGGCCGAGGCGGCCATTGTCGACTGCTTTGCCGGGGCGTTCGGGGCATCGGGCGCCGAAGTGGTGATCGAGGAATTCATGGAGGGCGAGGAGGTTTCGCTCTTTGTGCTGTGCGACGGCACCGACATCCTGCCGCTGACCACGGCGCAGGACCACAAGCGGGCCTTCGACGGCGATACCGGACCCAATACCGGGGGGATGGGGGCCTATTCCCCTGCCCCGGTGATGACGCGCGAGATCTATGAGGAAACGCTGGAGCGGGTGATCTGGCCGACAGTGAAGGGGCTGGCGGCGCGGGGAACGCCATATCAGGGCGTGCTTTATGCCGGGCTGATGCTGACTTCGGATGGGCCTAAGCTGGTGGAATATAATGCGCGGTTCGGGGACCCGGAAACGCAGGTGATGATGCTGCGCATGGAGAGCGACCTGCTGCCATTGCTGCATGCCACGGCGACGGGGACGCTTGCCGGCCATGACGTGGCCTGGAAGGACCAGTATGCGCTGACCGTCATCATGGCGACCGAGGGGTATCCGGGCAGCTATGGCAAGGGCAGCGAAATCAGGGGTGCCGAGGGACTGGATAGCGACACATTGCAGGTGTTTCACGCCGGAACGCGTCGGGACGGTACGCGTTTACTTGCTGCCGGCGGGCGCGTGCTCAACGTCACCGCTCTGGGCGGGAGTGTGAAAGAGGCGCAGAGCCGTGCTTACGCAGGCGTGGACAAGATTGTTTGGCCGTCCGGATTTTGCCGCCGGGACATCGGCTGGCGCGAAATCGCCCGCACGACGTCCTGAACCATTCCTCAACTTCGCCAGCCTACCCTTGCTCAAGACCGTCTTTGACGAGACGCCGTCGCAACCTGTGCTGACGCCGCTGCAATTGCGGGGCAAGGCGCTCGCCGACCGGCTGCGTTCGAAAGGCAAGGAGCGGGGCGGGATGGAGACGATATCTGGACCTCGGATCGGTGTGGCACTGGGCGGCGGCTCGGCGCGCGGGCTGACGCATATTCCCTATATCGAGGCCATGGACGAGCTGGGGCTGAAGCCTTCGGTCATAGCGGGCACGTCGATCGGGGCGCTGATCGGCTCGGGCTGGGCGGCGGGCATGACGGGCAAGGAATTGCGCGAGCATTCCTACCAGGTGCTGGGGACGATGCGCATCATCGCCACCAAGCTGTGGGCGACGCAGATCCGCGGCATCAGCGGGATTCTCAAGAACGGGATTTCGATGCAGCTCGATGCGACGAGTATCGTCGATACGTTCACGCCGGAGAATTTTCCGCTCGAATTCAAGGACCTGAAGGTGCCGCTCTATGTGGTGGCGACCGATTTCCAGAGCTGGCACCAGGTGGTGTTCAATTCGGGGCTGCTGCGGCCGGCCATTGCGGGATCGATCGCCATTCCGAGCCTGTTCAAGCCGGTGGTCTATGCCAACCACATCCTTGTCGATGGGGGTGTGGTCAATCCGCTGCCGCTGGACCAGGCCGACATCAATACCGATTTCCTGATCGGCATCGACGTCAATGGCGATCCGTCGGAGGGCATTTCCAAGACGGACCACAAGGCGATCGACATCTGGTTCGGCTCGGCCCAGATCATGATGCATTCGCTGACGGCGCATATGATGGCGGCCTATCCGCCCGACATCTATATCCGCCCGCATGTCGCCAATTTCGGGGCGCTGGAATTCTGGCGGGTGCGCGAGATCGTGGCGCATGCCGAAGCCGAAAAGGAGCGCTTCAAGCGCATCCTGGCGGACAAGGTGGAAGCCTATATCGCCGGCAAGGTGCCGGTGGTGGAGAGCGATCCGCACTAACTGATGATTGGCTTGTCGAATCCCCGATGATCCGTTCGTCTGGCCTGTAACAAGGAGGCCGGATGAAGGACAAACAGGTGATGGCCCGCTGCAGTTGCGGGCAGGTGGAAATCGAAGCGTGGGGCAAGCCGATTGCCAGCGTGATCTGCCATTGCGACGACTGCCAGGCGGCCGGACGGGCGCTGGGCGCCCTGCCCGATGCGCCGCCGCTGCTCGATACGGCGGGGGGCACGGGGAATGTGCTTTATCGCAAGGATCGGGTGCAGGTGAGCAAGGGCGGGCACCTGCTGGAGGCGCACAAGCTGACGCCTGATACCAAGACCAGCCGCATGGTGGCGACATGCTGCAATGCGCCCATGGCGATAACCTTCGACGATGCGCGGCACTGGGTGCCGCTCTATCGCGACCGGCTGGAGGGGGCCGTGCCACCGGTGCAATGGCGCATTTGCACGAAGTTCAGGCCGCCGGGCGTGGAATTGCCGGATGATGTGCCGGCTTATGCGATGTATCCGTTCGGGATGATGGCGGGGCTGGCGCTGTCGGCGGTGGCGATGCTGGTGGCGCGGTAGGGCTTTCTCTCCATCGATCGCGTTGCCTTGACGCATCTCAGGATGGATCCCGGCTCAAGGCCGGGATGACATCGGGGGT
Source organism: Devosia ginsengisoli (assembly GCF_007859655.1). NCBI lineage: Bacteria > Pseudomonadati > Pseudomonadota > Alphaproteobacteria > Hyphomicrobiales > Devosiaceae > Devosia > Devosia ginsengisoli. Next base: position 123,806 of record NZ_CP042304.1, on the reverse strand, counting down.
GTGGGAACCCAAAGCAGGCCAGCCTAACTCCGCAAGGCCCGGAAGAATTCGCGGAGCAGGGTTTCGGAGCGGGTGGCGCCGAGGCCGGAGATGACTTCGGGGGCGTGGTGGCAGGTGGGCTGGGTGAAGAGGCGGATGCCGTTTTCGACGGCGCCGGCCTTGGGGTCTTCGGCGGCGAAATAGACGCGGCGCAGGCGGGTATGGGCGATGGCGCCGGCGCACATGGCGCAGGGCTCGAGGGTGACATAGAGGTCGCAGCCATCGAGGCGGCCGGTACCGCGAGTTTGCAGCGCGGTGCGGATGGCCAGCATTTCGGCATGGGCGGTGGGATCGCCCAGGGCCTTCATGCGGTTGCGCTCGGCGGCGAGGATCACCTCGCCTTCCATGACCACGGCGCCGACCGGGGCCTCGCCGTGGGCGGCGGCCTCTTCGGCGAGGGTGAGGGCGAGGTCCATGGGGGATTGGCTGGGCATGGGGGAGGTTTAGCGGGTGGCGGCAGGTGGCGGCAAGAGAGGTTTTGTTGGGATACCCCCTCCTAGCCTCCCCCTGATAGGGGGAGGAACAGATCGCGTGTGTGGCGCGATCTTGCCCCAGTCGCGGTGTGGCTCCTCCCCCTATCAGGGGGAGGTTGGGTGGGGGTATCCCACAAAGACTGCGCAAACCGGGTCGGAAACCGACCTCCCCTGCCCTATATTCTTCGCCAAGGAGAATCGCCCTTTGTCCATTCGCCAACTGCCCGAAGACCTGATCAACCGCATTGCCGCCGGCGAGGTGGTGGAGCGGCCCAGTAGCGTGGTCAAGGAACTGGTGGAAAATGCCATCGATGCGGGGGCCAGCCGGATTGTCGTCACCACGGCGGCGGGCGGCAAGGGGCTGATCCGGATCGAGGATGACGGGCATGGCATGGACCGGGCCGACCTGGTGCTTTCGGTGGAGCGGCATGCGACCTCCAAGCTCTCGGCCGACGATCTCGACGACATCCGGACTTTGGGCTTTCGGGGTGAGGCTCTGGCTTCGATCGGGTCGGTGGCGGAGCTGAGCATTGCCTCGCGCACGGCGGAGGCAGAGAGCGGGCTGCGTATCACGGTGAATAGCGGGTTGCGGGCCGGGCCGGTGCCGCAGGCGATGAACCGGGGCACTGTGGTCGAGGTGAAGAACCTGTTCGCCAATGTGCCGGCGCGGCTGAAATTCCTGAAAACCGACCGGGCCGAAGCGGGGGCGATCACCGATGTGATCAAGCGGCTGGCCATGGCCAATCCGGGCGTTCACTTCGTGCTCAATGGCAGCGACCGCACGGCGAGCAACTGGCCTGCGGTGACGGGGACCGGGGCCCTGCAGGCGCGGCTAGGCCAGGTGATCGGCGACGATTTTTCGCAGAATGCGGTGACGCTGGCGACCAGTCGGCATGGCGTTGTCGTGGCGGGGCTGGCGGGGTTGCCGACCTATACGCGGGCCAATTCGCTGAGCCAGTTCTACTTCGTCAATGGCCGCTCGGTGAAGGACAAGGTGCTGGTGGGCGCGGTGCGGGCGGCCTATGCCGATTATGTGTTCCGCGACCGTTTTCCTGTCGTGGCGCTCTATATCGCCATCGACCCGGGCGAGGTGGATGTGAATGTGCATCCGGCCAAGGCGGAATTGCGGTTTCGCGATGCCGGGGCGGTGCGCAGCGCGGTGATCCGCGCCATTGGCGAGGCGCTGGCCGCGGCGGGGTTCAAGGCTTCGGGCACGGTGGCCGAGGATGTGCTGGGGGCGTTCACGGCGCCGGCCTATGCCTCCCCCTCGGCCCCTGCCCCGGCCTATCGGGCGGATGCCATGGCGCCGTTTGCCGGTTACGAGCGCGCGGGCGGCGCGGGCAATGCCAATCCGTTTGCGCCGGACTTCGGGCAGGCGGCGATGGCGGGGTTGCGCGAGCCCAGCGCGCGGGTGGAAGCCGAAGCGGCGCCCGCTTTGATGGAGTTCCCGCTGGGCACGGCGCGGGCGCAGATGTTCGACAATTTTATCATCGCGCAGAATGGCGAGGGGCTGTTGCTGGTGGACCAGCATGCGGCGCATGAACGGCTGGTCTATGAGCGGTTCAAGGCGCAACTGGCGTCGGGGCCGGTGGCAAGCCAGGCGCAGTTGATCCCGCTGGTGGTGGAATTGCCCGAGGAGGATTGCGCGCGGCTGGAAGAGGCAGCGGGCGAGCTGGAGCGGTTCGGGCTCTATCTCGAACGGTTCGGGCCGCGGGCCGTGGCGGTGCGCGAGACCCCGGCTCTGCTGGGCAATTCGGATATCGAGGGGCTGGTGCGCGACGTGGCGGACGGGCTGGCGGAATGGGAGAGCATTGCCGCTGTTTCGGACCGGATGGAGGCGATCATCGCGCGCATGGCCTGCCATGGCTCGGTACGCTCGGGGCGGCGACTGCGCGTGGACGAGATGAATGCGCTGCTGCGCGACATGGAAGCAACGCCGCATTCCGGGCAATGCATCCATGGGCGGCCGACCTATGTCGAGCTCAAGAAGAAGGATATCGAGCGGTTGTTCGGGCGGACGAGGTAATAAGTGTGTAGTCGTCCACCTCCTATGGCGGGACTTAGCAACTCGCTAAGTCCCAATGAAGTTCGTCGCCTAGGATCGCGCAACTGCGTTGACACGCTTTTTTAGTTCGAGGGTTTTCTGCAATATCTCGACGGCCGCTTCAATCTCGCTGATCTGAACAGCCGAAATCGCACGGTCTGCCTTTCCGACGTGTCGGGCGCTTTCCTTAATGGCTTGGACCGTCTCGCCAACTACTGTAGCCATGTCAGCATCGTCATGAATAACCACGTCTTCTCTCCTGTGTTGCGGTCAAGCATATAGGCGTGATTCTGTGTCGAAGACAGGCGCGCCAACCGATGGTGCTGCCAGCGGCCTAGAAGCCCCCTCATCCGCCCTTCGGGCACCTTCTCCCACGAGGGGAGAAGGGGGAAGCGGTGGGCGCGGCGTTTGCCTACTGGAACACACTGGCCCCGCGATCGGCCACGCCGACCAGGCTGCGGAAGCCGGCGAAGAGTTCGCGGCCCATGCCGTAGTGCTGGGGGCGGAGGTCTTCGGTGGCCGGGGTGCGGGAGAGGAATTCGCGTTCGTCGCCGAGGAAGGTGAGCGTGCCTTCGTTGGCGTCGAGGCGGATCATGTCGCCGTCGCGAATTTTGCTGATGGGGCCGCCGTCGATGGCTTCGGGGGTCATGTGGATGGCGGCGGGGACCTTGCCTGATGCGCCGGACATGCGGCCGTCGGTGAGCAGGGCGACCTTGAAGCCGCGATCCTGCAGGATGCCGAGCGAGGGGGTGAGCTTGTGCAATTCGGGCATGCCGAGGGCACGAGGGCCGGAGAAGCGGACCACGGCGATCATGTCGCCGGTGAGTTCGCCGGCCTTGAAAGCGGCCTGCAGGCCTTCCTGGCCGTGGAAGACGCGGGCGGGCGCTTCGACGACGCGGTGTTCTGGCTTGACGGCCGAGACCTTGATGACCGAGCGGCCGAGATTGCCCGTGAGGAGCTTGAGGCCGCCGGAGGTCTGGAACGGGGTCTTGGTCGATGTGAGGACCTTGGGGAGGGCGGATTCCCTGGGGGCCGGCTCGAAGGTGAGCTTGTCCTCGATCAGCTTGGCTTCGACCTTGTAGCCGGAGAGGCCCTCGCCCCAGACGGTCTTGACGTCTTCATGCAGGTGACCGGATTCGAGCAGTTCCTGGATGAGGAAGCCCATGCCGCCGGCGGCGTGGAAGTGGTTCACGTCGGCGACGCCATTGGGATAGACGCGGGCGAGGAGCGGGGTGGCATCGCTGAGATCGCTCATGTCGTCCCAGGTGACCTGGAGGCCGGCGGCGGCGGCGATGGCGATCAGATGCATGGTGTGGTTGGTGGAACCGCCCGTGGCATGCAGGCCCACCAGGCCGTTGACGATGGCCTTTTCGTCGATGACGTGGCCGACCGGGGTGTAGTTATTGCCCAAAGCGGTGAGCGAGAGGGCGCGGACGGTGGCCTCTTTGGTCAGGGCATCGCGCAGGGGGTGCCGGGATTGACGAAGCTGGCGCCGGGCAGGTGCAGGCCCATGATTTCCATAAGCATCTGGTTGCTGTTCGCGGTGCCGTAGAAGGTGCAGGTGCCGGCGGAGTGGTAGGACTTGGATTCGGCTTCGAGCAGTTCGGCGCGGCCGACCTTGCCCTCCATATAGAGCTGGCGGACCTTGCTCTTTTCGTCATTGGGCAGGCCCGAGGGCATGGGGCCGGCGGGGACGAAGACGGCCGGGATATGGCCGAAGGTCAGCGCGCCGATGAGCAGGCCGGGCACGATCTTGTCGCAGATGCCGAGATAGACGGCGGCATCGAACATGTTGTGGCTCAGCGCAATGGCCGTGGACATGGCGATGACGTCGCGGCTGAAGAGCGACAGGTCCATGCCCGGCTGGCCCTGGGTCACGCCATCGCACATGGCGGGCACGCCGCCGGCGACCTGGGCGGTGGCGCCGATCTCGCGGGCCGCTTCCTTGATGATGTCGGGGTAGAATTGATACGGCTGGTGGGCCGAGAGCATGTCGTTATAGCTGGTGACGATGCCGAGATTCAGCGACTTGCTGCCGGCGAGCTGGGCCTTTTCGGCGGGCGAGCAGGCGGCGAAGGCGTGGGCGAGATTGCCGCAGGAGAGGACGGCACGATTGACGCCGGCTTCGCGGGCGGCATCGAGGCGGTTGAGGTAGTCCCGGCGGCTGTCGCGGCTGCGCGCGGCGATACGGTCGGTGACATCCTGGATGGCCTGGCGGACAGACATGGTCGAACTCCTAGTTTCAGGGCGCGTTCACGCGGCGAAAGGCGGGAGCACCTTTTCGCAGGAACACGCCGGCTGGCATCCTTTGGTGGCCAGGGCGGTCAATTGGGGACCGCCGAGGGGACTTGGAGACCCTTGTGAACTCTACTCCGGCGGCCACCTGACGCAATTTTCTGCGCTTCCGGTGCTCACGTACCAAACGTACGCTGCGCTCCGGTTCTCAAAAATCACGCCAGTTGACTCACCAGAGCGAGTTCTCAAACAGTCTCCTAGGGGCACCAGTAGACAGTGACGGCGTGGCCGGACCGCAGGACGGCACGAATGGGCATGTCCGCGACGGGACCATCGCCCAGAGCCGTGTCGAGCACGTCGGCCTTTTCCTCCCCTTCGATGTGAAGGTACAGCCCATCCGTGCGGAGGAGACGCGGAAGGGTAAAGGTGATGCGCGGTTCGCCCGCGCCGGGGGGCGCGGATGGCGAGGGCCGGGCCTTCCGAGGTCAGCGCTGCATCGAGCGTGTCGCCGCCGGGGAAGAAGCTGGCGGTGTGGCCGTCATTGCCCATGCCGAGAATGACGGCGGCGAAAGTGTCGGGCAATTCGGCCAGGAGCGCATTGGTCTTGGCGACGGCGGCAGCATCGGGCTCGGCGCCGCCGGAATAGAGCGGGAAGAAGCGGGCCGTGGCGGCGGGGCCTTGCAGCATGCGCTCGTTGACGAGGAGCGCGTTGGAGCGGTCATTGGTTTCATCGACCCAGCGTTCGTCGACCAGGGTGACGATGACCTTGGACCAGTCGATATCCTTGGTCTTGCCGAGGGCCTGGAAGAAGCGGCCGGGGGTGGAGCCGCCGCTGACCGCGATGGCCGCGATGCCGCGCGCTTCGATGGCGGCGCGGATGCGGTCGGCCACGGCCTCGGCCAGTTCCTTGGCGAGGGTGGGCTTATCGGCGAAGCTGCGGCGGTCGATGGTCATCTTGTTCCTTTGTGCCACGCCCTCGTGGTTCGAGGCTCGCGAAGGGCTCGCACCTCACCATGAGGGCTACTTCTAGCTCGGCGTATCAACAGCCCTCATGGTGAGGTGCGCTTCTTCAGCGCCTCGAACCACGAGGGCGTGCCACGATCTATCACACATCATCCTCATACCACGTCCGGCCGTCGCGTTCGATCAGGGCGATGGCGCCGGAGGGGCCCCAAGTGCCGGCGGTGTAGGCCTGGGGGGCTCGCTGGCGCGCTCCCAGGCTTCGCGGATCGGGTCGATCCATTTCCAGGCGGCTTCGAGTTCGTCGCGGCGCATGAACAGGGTCTGGCTGCCGCGGATCACGTCCATCAGCAGGCGCTCATAGGCTTCGGGCGTGCGCTCGGAGAAGGTGGCGGCAAAGCTCAGGTTCAGCGGCACTTCGCGCAGGCGCATGCCGCCGGGGCCTGGATCCTTGATCATCATCATCAGCTTGACGCCCTCGTCGGGCTGCAGGCGGATGATGAGCTTGTTGGCCTTGGGCGCGCCTTCGGCATGGTCGAAGATGGAATGGGGGATCGGCTTGAACTGGATGCAAATCTCGGAGACGCGGTTGGCCATGCGCTTGCCGGTGCGGAAATAGAAGGGCACGCCCGACCAGCGCCAGTTTTCGACTTCGGCCTTGAGGGCGACGAAGGTTTCGGTGCGGCTGCCCTTCTTGTCGTCGGGCAATTCATCCTGATAGCCGGCGACCGAAGTGGTTTCGGACTTCACGCCCTTATACTGGCCGCGCACGGTGTTGCGGGCCACGTCGCCATTGGAGATGGGCTTGAGGGCGCGGAGCACTTTGAGCTTTTCGTCGCGCAGGGCGTTGGCGTCGTCCGATGCGGGCGGCTCCATGGCCACGAGGCAGAGCAGCTGCAGCATGTGGTTCTGGATCATGTCGCGCAGGGCGCCGCTCTCGTCGTAATAGCCGCGCGTGCCGGCGCCGACCGATTCCGCCACGGTCAGTTGGACATGGTCGATATGGGCCGAGTTCCAGATGGGCTCGAACAGCGTATTGGCGAAGCGCAGGGCCAAGAGGTTCTGGACCGTCTCTTTGCCCAGATAGTGATCGATGCGGTAGACCTGATCTTCCTTGAAAATCTTGGCGACGCCGTCGTTGATTTCCACCGAGGAAGCCAGGTCGTGGCCGAGCGGCTTTTCGATCACCACGCGGGCGTCGCGGCGATAGAGTTTCTTGGAATGGAGATATTCGGCGATGGGCTCGAACAGGTCGGGCGCCACGGCGAGATAGAAGGCGCGGACCACTTCGGGATCGTCGCGCAGCTTCTTGCCGAGATCGCCGGCCTCTTCGGGCTTGCTGGCATCGACCGGGACATAGGAGAAAATCTTGACGAAACGGTCGATGACCTTGGCGTCCTGATATTCCTTTTCCACGAAAGCGGTGATGGCATCGCGCGCCGATTGCTGGAAATCGGCGTCGGAGAGCTTGCTGCGCGAGGCGCCGATAATGCGGCTGTTCTCGTCGAACTGGCCATCCTTGAAGCGGTGATAGAGCGCCGGGATCAGCTTGCGCTTGGTCAGGTCGCCGGTGGCGCCGAACACCACATAGTCGAAAGGCTGGACGGGAATGATACGGCTGGACACTGGGGCAGTCCCTTAGTTTGACGCGAAGTTCTGCTTGGCGAGGATGATGGCCCCATGCAGAGGCTCGAATTTGGGGAGGGCAACGAAGGTGCCGTAGCGCTCCACGAGGATCGGGAACAGGCGCTGGCCGAAGCCGCCGACAATGGCCATGACCTGCGCATTGTGAGCCTTGAACCAGTTCACATAGGTGTCGATGTAGCCGAGCTGGATATCGAGCATCTTGCGGGCGACCGGGTCGCCCTTTTCGAGATAGTCAATGAACAGGGGCATGAGCTTGCCGAATTCGGCCGGGGCGCGGCCGATCAGGGCGTCGTCGCAACCTTCGCTGCCATCGCGGCTGAGGAGCTTGAGGTCCATCTCGGTGGCGAAGGACCAGGTCATGATGGCCTGGTTGTCGCCGCCCAGTTGCGCGGTGACGGCCCTGGTGAGCGGAGAGGCCTCGACCAGCCCGTCCTCGGCTTCCACGGCATAGCGGGCCAGTTCGCGGCCCAGGATGGCGCCACTCATCTGGTCGCCGATGTGAAAGCCCCAGCCGCCGGCCTGGTGGCGCTGGCCATCGACGATGGAAAGGGCGGCCGAGCCGGTGCCGACGATGATGACGCCGCCTTCTTCGCCGCCCAGGGCGCCGGCATGGGCAATGTCGATATCGTCATAGACTTTCACGCCGGCAAAGGGCCAGGGACGCGCGGCGAATTCGGCGCGGGCGGTATCCATGCGGCCACCGGCCATGCCGAAGCAGGCAAAGGTATTGGCGGTTTCGGCATAGTCGATGCCGGCCGCCTTGAACACGTCGCGGGTACCGTCGCTGATGGCCTTGAAGGCCGGCTCGCCATCATCGATCTGCAGATTGGAGCGACCGTTCCTGACTTCGGCGAGCGTTTTCAGATTCTCATCGGCCAGACGCACGCGGCAATTGGTGCCGCCGCCATCGACGCCAAGATAATATCTGGTCACGCGAAGTTTCTCCGGAGTCTGGAGGGATTCTAGGGTGTCGGTTCGGCGCGGACCATAATGCGAAAGCTGCTAAGACGAAAGTAGAATAAGGCACAAAAAATGCCTGCCCGGAGGGCGGCGCGCCTGGCTTGTGGACGCAAGCGGCGCAACCGGTTCGGCGCTCAGGCTTTTTGCTGCTAGGGTTCAGCGGCGGATGGTTGGAGAGGACACGATGACAGGACATGTGCTGGTGCTGGGCGGGGCGCGCTCGGGCAAGACGGCCTTTGCCGAGCAATTGGCCATTCGCAGCGGCAAAAAGCCGGCCTATCTGGCGACGGCCGAAGCGCTGGACGCCGAAATGCGCGACCGGGTGGCCAGCCACAAGGCGGGGCGCGGGGACCGTTTCACCACGATTGAAGAGCCATTGGCGCTGTCCGACGCGCTGATGGCGGCAGCGAAAAAGCATGATGTGATCCTGGTGGATTGCCTGACGCTGTGGATCACCAACCTGCTGGTGGCCAACGAGGATGTGTCCAAGGCGGTGAGCGAATTGGGGGCGACGCTGGTGCAGCTCAAGAGCGCGCACGTGATCATGGTCAGCAATGAAGTGGGGCTGGGCATCGTGCCCGACAATGCCATGGCGCGGACATTCCGCGACCTGGCGGGATCTGCGCATCAACGGCTGGCGGAAATTTGCGAGGAAGTGCATTTCATCGTGGCCGGGCTGCCGATGACGCTGAAGGGTGCGACGGGGCGGGAGCCGCGGATACATGAGGCCTGAGGGCGGGGACCTTGACCTCCGAGAGGGTGTTCACCTGAAGCTTCTGTGGCTCCCGCCACCCCACCCTCATTCCTTCTCACCTAAAATCGCTCCACTGGAGCGATTTTGCCTTCGGCCGGCTCGAAGCCCATCAAGGGGAGGGAGGCGCCAGATCGATCCTCAAGGGTCATCTCGATATCCCGCCAACCGCTGAGCGGACTTCCCTCCCCCTGTGGGGAGGGAGTGAGGGTGGGGGTGTCGAGTCCGCCACGATTTCGATGCTAGATGAACCCTCGACACCCCCTCCCTAGCTCTGCCAAGGCCCTGCGGGCCAGGCGACGCTACCCTCCCCTCAAGGGGGAGGGTGGGCAGGAGCTGAAGATACTGATCTCCAGCTGCCATAAGCGCTTCTGCTCCTTCAATGGGCGTGTCTACCTCTGGCTCTGGGGCGTTTGCCTTCTCCCCTTGTGGGAGAAGGTGCCCGAAGGGCGGATGAGGGGGCACGGAGCTATCTGCGATCATTAAAGCATGGGAGAGCGCAGCCCCCTCACCGGAAATCCGCTGGACGCGGATTTCCACCCTCTCCCACGAGGGGAGAGGGGTAGCAGGAGCCGAGGGTATGGCAGTCTGGTCGGCAATGGCCGGGCTTAGGCCTTGCGGATCAGGCCGCCTTTGTGGCCGGCGCGGGTGAAGGGGAGGTCGTGTTTGGCGATGAATTCCTGGTAGGCCTGGAGCGAGCCATCCCAGGGGGATTCGGCCAGGCAATCGTCGACCACTATGCCGCCGCCGGGGACGATGTGGGGGTAGATGGCGTCGAGAATGGCGATGGTGGGCTGGTAGAGGTCGATGTCGAGCAGGACGGCGCCGATCGGGCCCAGTGAGCTCCAGTCGAAGCGAGCGGCATCGCCCTTGATGGTGCGGAAGCGGTCATAGCCCGCATGGGTCAGGTTGCGGTTGAAGCGGGCTTCGTCGCCATATCTGAACTTGTCGTAATCCTGCGCATTCTTCTGGCGCTTGGCCACTTCGAACGAAATGCTTTCGTCGGTGAAGCCGGAAAACGTATCGAACAGCAGCAGTTCCCTGACATCGCCGACCGATTTCAGGTGTTCCAGCAGGAACACCGAGGTATCGCCCTGGGCCACGCCGATCTCGGCGACGGCGGCGCCTGATGACCTGGTGCTGTCGATCAGTTCGACCATGGCGGCCAATTGGCCGGGATTGATCTTGTAGGGATAGGACGGCGCCATCAGGCGGGAGATTATCGGCGTCCGGTAGATAATGGATTTGGCAATTTCCCTGACGTTCAACTGCGACCCCTGCCCCTGACTTGCTGTCTAGAGAAGTCATGGCACAGGCAATTCAGTCACGCCAGATCAAGACGGCAGTTCGACTGCCAAAGCCCATCAGGCGGCGAAGATGAGCAGGGCGATGATTATGCTGAGGCCGAGCAGGATGTTGAGGGTGCTGCGATAGAGCACCAAAGCGCGCAGGATGTCGCTGGCGACGAGATCGGATTTGCCGGTGCCGAAGCTGGGGAGATCGACCAGTTCACCATCGTAGCTACGCGGCCCGCCGAGCTTGAAGCCGAGGGCGCCGGCGAAAGCGGCTTCGGGCCAGCCGGCATTGGGGGATTCGTGCTTGCTTGCATCGCGCCGGGCGGTGGCCCAGGCAGCGCCGGGGCTGGCATGGGGGTGATGAAGCAGGCGGCGGTAATGAGCACGGCGGTGAGGCGGGCGGGGAGCCAGTTCACCAGATCATCCAGCTTGGCGGCGGCCCAGCCGTAGTCGCGGTAGCGCTCACTCATATGGCCGATCATGGAATCGGCGGTGTTGATGGCCTTGTAGAGGGCGATGCCCGGGAGGCCGAAAATGACCAGCCAGAACCAGGGGGCGACGACGCCGTCGGAGGTGCTTTCGGCCAGGGTTTCGATGGCGGCGCGAGCGACGCCGGCTTCATCGAGCTCCTGGGGGTCGCGGCCGACAATGTGGCTGACGGATTCGCGGCCGGATTCGAGCGAGGTGCGCAAGGCCGTAGCGACGGCTTCGACGGCGCGGCCGAGTTCCTTTTGGGCGAGGAAGGGGGTGGCGACGAGGATTTCGAGCGCCCAGCCGAAGGGGAGGTTGCGCAGGGCCTGTTGCACCAGCAGGGTGACGACAAGGGTAACCAGCAGCAGGACGCCGAGGGTGAAGAGGCCGGCATCGCGGCGCTGGCGCGGGGTGCGTTCGCGCTTGTCGACGCCCGTTTCCATGAAGGTGATGAAGCGGCCGATCCAGATGACGGGATGGCCGATGGCGTCAGTGAGGCGGGGCGGATAGCCGAGCCAGCGTTCCAGCAGCAGCGCGAGGGGGGCGATGAAGGCGTGCATCAATCTAGGTCCACTTGTTCGGCCAGCGCCAGCAGCGCGTCGAGATCGAGGTGGTTTTCGAGGTGGGCGGCGAGATCGTCAAGGGCCTGCTCGATGCCGGCTTCGTAGGCGAGATCGGGGCTGGCGGCAGTGCCGAGCTTGGCACGACGGAAGGGATCGGCGGCGAAGAGGCCGTGCAGATAGGTGCCGGTGACGCGGCCATCCATGCTGGTGGCGCCTTCGGGGGCGCCGGATATGTGGGCGAAGGGGCGGGCCGTGTCTGGGCCTGAGGTGGCGCCCATATGCATGTGGTAGCCGGATATGGCGGCGCCTGACGCGGCGTGGATGGCGTGTTCGACGCGGAGTTGTTTTGTCGGGGTGAGAACGGTTTCGACGTCAAGCAGGCCGAGGCCGGGGCTGGTGCCGGGGGCGCCTTCGATGCCATCGGGGTCGGCTATGGAATGGCCGAGCATCTGGTAGCCGCCGCAAATGCCGAGGATGTGGCCGCCGGCGCGGTGGTGGGCGGATATGTCGATGTCCCAGCCGTTGTGGCGGAGGGCGGCGAGGTCGCTGCGTGTGGCTTTGGAACCGGGGAGGATGATCAGGTCGGCGTTGCGGGGGAGCGGCTGGCCGGGCTCGACCAGGATGACGTTGACGCCGGGCTCGGCGCGGAGGGGGTCGAGATCGTCGAAATTGGCGATGCGCGGCAGGCGGGGCACGGCGATGGTGACGCCCCCTGCCCGGCTGGATGTGTAGGATCTCGAGGGCGAGGACGTCTTCGGCGGGGAGCTTTGCCGCGTCGGCGAACCAGGGGACGGGGCCGAAACAGGGGGTGCCGGTGCGCTGCTCAAGGAAGCGGATGCCATCGGCGAAGAGGGCGGGGTCGCCTTGGAACTTGTTGACCATTGTGGCGCGGATCAGCGCGGCGTCGGCGGGATCGATGACCGCGAAAGTGCCGACGAGGGAAGCGATGACGCCGCCGCGGTGGATGTCGCCGACGAGCACAACCGGCACATTGGCGGCCTGGGCGAAGCCGAAATTGGCGAGGTCGTTGGCGCGCAGATTGACCTCGGAGGCGCTGCCGGCGCCTTCGACGAGGACGATATCGGCGGTGTCGGCCAGTTCGTGGAAGGCGGCGAGGACTTCGGGCATGAGCTGGCCGCGTTCCTGCCAATAGGCGCGGGCCGACATGGAGGCGCGGCGCTGGCCGCGGACCACGACCTGGGAGCCGGTTTCCTGCTCGGGCTTGAGGAGGACCGGGTTCATCGCGGTGATGGGATCGCGGCGGGCGGCGCGGGCCTGGAGGGCCTGGGCACGGCCGATTTCGCCGCCATCCGCGGTGACGGCGGCATTATTGGACATGTTCTGCGGCTTGAAGGGGGCGACGCGGAGGCCGCGATGGACCAAGGCGCGGCACAGGCCGGCGACGAGGAGGGATTTGCCGACATCGGAGCCGGTGCCCATGAACATCAGGGATTTAGCCATGGCGCGTTTTATGCCGCATCCACGACATGGGCGTAAGAGCCCATGACGCGGTTGATGGCGGCGCCCATGGGGGGAGTGGGGCGCCGGTGGCGTCGGTGGCGGCGAAGAGGGGCGGCAGGCGGGATTGTTTGGCCGAGGAATAGTGGAATTCGTGGCCGTTGAGCTGGAGGGGCCAGGGGAGCGCGCCGGACTGGGTGAGGCGACGATAGCCGAGGATGCGCTTGGGACGATCGATGCGGGTGGTGACGGGGAGCAGGCCGGCCATCTGGTGGCCCTGCCCGGCTTTGTCGACGAGGGTTTCGCCGAGGACCATGAAGCCACCGCATTCGCCGTAAAGCAGCGCATTGCGGTCTCGGGCGGCGATGAGGCCGGATTTGAAGTTCGTCGCGTTCGCCAGCGTGGCGGCGTGGAGTTCGGGGTAGCCGCCGGGGAGGTAGACGGCGTCGGCAGTGGCTAACGGAGCCTGGTCGGCCAGGGGCGAGAAGAAGCTGAGTTCGGCGCCCATGCTGCGCCAGCCGTCGAGAATATGCGGATAGAGGAAGGCGAAGGCGTCGTCGCGGGCTATGGCGATGTGCTGGCCGAGGGGCGGCAGGGGCGCGGGAGAGGTGTCGGCGGCGACGATGGGCGTGGCGAGCGCGGTGAGGCGGGGGAGATCGATGTAGGAGGCGACGGCTTCGGCGGCGGCTGCGAGGAAAGAGTCGAAGGCGGCGACTTCGCCGGGGAGGACGAGGCCGAGATGGCGCTCGGGGATGGCGAGGGCCGCGTCGCGGGGGATGGCGCCGAGGCAGGGTATGCCTGTCGCCGTGAGGGCGTCGAGCAGCATGCGCTCGTGCTTCATCGAGGCGACGCGATTGAGAATGGTGCCGGCGATCCGCACGCCGGGGCGCCAGTTGGCGAAGCCGGCGACGAGGGGGGCGACGGACTGGCTCTGGCTGGTGGCATCGACGACGAGGATGACGGGGAGCTCGAGCAGTTCGGCGAGGTCGGCGGTGGAGCCGGTATGGTCGGCGGCGCCGTCGAAGAGGCCCATGACGCCTTCGACCAGCAGGAGATCGGCGCCTGTCGATTGGGTGGCGGCGAGGGATTTGAGTCGGGAAGCGGACATCGACCATGGGTCGAGATTGACCGCTTCGCGCAAGGCGGCGCGGCTGAGGAAGGCGGGGTCGATATAGTCGGGGCCGGTCTTGGCGGGGGCGACGACGCGGCCGCTGCGGCGCAGGGCGGCGAGCAGGCCGAGGGTGATGGTGGTCTTGCCGGAGCCGGAGCGGGGGGCAGCGATGATGAGGCCCCGGGTCATGGGTGAATAACCCAGAAAGTGCCCCACAGAATTACCCCCTCCCTAGCTTTGCTACGGCCTTTCAGGCCTAGCGTCGCTACCCTCCCCTCAAGGGGGAGGGTGGGCACACTGTAAAATCCGTGCTCAGCCAAAGACATGCCTCCGGGCTTCGTCCACGTACCAGTCCAGCGATTGGCGGTAGGCGCTGACGGGGCCGAGGACGACGATGGCCGGGGTGGGCACCTCGGTGAGGGTGTGTGCCTGGGACAGGGTGGTTTCGATGATGGATTGGGCCGGGGTGGCGGCGTGGGAGACCACGGCGAGGCGGTCGGTGGCGGGGCGGCCGGCGGCGAGGAGTTTTTGGGCGATGGAGCCGAGATGCTTGACCGCCATGAACATGACGATGACGGGGGCGGCGTTGGCAACGGCGGCCCAATCGACGCCTTGCGGGACGGCGCCGGTTTCGTCGTGACCGGTGAGGAAGATCACGGCGTGGTTGGTGTCGCGGTGGGTGACGGGAATGCCCGCATAGGCGAGGCCCCCGAGGCCGGCGGAAATGCCGGGGACGATGCGGAAGGGCACGCCTGCGCGGGCCAGGGCGCCGGCTTCCTCGCCGCCGCGGCCGAACATGAAGGGATCGCCGCCCTTGAGGCGGAGGACGCGCTTGCCTGACCGGGCGAGGTCGATGAGTTGCAGGGTGATGTCGGCCTGTTTGGGCGAGGGCTTGCCGCCGCGCTTGCCGGCGAACACTTTCTCCGTGTGCCTGGGGGCCATGGCGAGGAGGTCGGGCGAGACCAGGGCGTCATGCACGATGACATCGGCCTGGCCGAGCGCATGGTAGGCGAGCAGCGAGACAAGGCCGGGGCCACCGGGGCCGGCGCCGACCAGCCAGACGGAGCCGGGTTCAAGGGGGGGAAATCGGCGTGGTCGAGGGCGGCGAAATGGTTGGGGTGGCGGGTGGGGTCAGACACTGTGGCACCATCTCGTTCTATCCACAGGGCGGCACCTCCCCCTCGACGGGGGAGGTTGGGAGGGGGTGGTGGTTGGCCCGGATATCGGGGCTAAACGCCCCCACCCTTGATCCCTCCCCGCAAGGGGGAGGGTGTCGACTGAAACGCCGGTGCGGGAGCTTGAGAAACGCGTTGCCAATGGGCACATTGGTGGAAAGGAGCACCGGCAAAACCATGAAAATCCTGATCCTGGGCGGTACGGGCGAGGCGCGGGAGCTGGCCAATCGGCTGGTGGCGATGGGGCATGAGGTGACGACCTCGCTGGCGGGGCGCACGCAGGACCCGAAGCTCCCCGAGGGCGGGCTGCGCATGGGCAAGTTTGGCGGGATTCCGGGGCTGGCGGCGTATCTGAAGGTGGCCGGAATCGATCGGCTGGTGGACGCGACCCACCCCTATGCCGGGCTGATTTCCATCAATGCGGTGGCGGCGGCGCAGCAGGCCAGGGTGCCGCTGGTGCGCTATATGCGGCCTGCATGGGAGCAGCAGATCGGCGCTGACTGGGTGACTGTCGAGAATGTGGCCGAGGCGGCGGCGGCGCTGCCACCCAATGCCGATGTGTTGCTGACCACGGGACATACCGGGCTCAGCCATTTTCTCGAGCGGGACGATTGCCAATTCGTGGTGCGGACCATCGAGGTGCCGGATATGGAATTGCCGCGCCATGCCAGCCTGTTGCGGACGCGACCGCCCTATTCGGTGGGTGACGAAATGGCGCTGATGCAGCGCGAGGGCATTACTCATCTGGTCACCAAGAATTCGGGCGGCGGACAGACTGCGGCCAAGCTGGAAGCGGCGCAAAAGCTGGGGGTCAAGGTGATCATGATCGCGCGGCCGGTCTATGGCCCGGCCAATGAAGTGGCGAGCCTGGACGAAGCCATCGCCGCGCTGGATATCGGCGGCTGACCGAAGCTGGCGACGGAAAAGCCGGGCGCGCAATCGGCCAGGGCGCAGGTGGCGTAGCGCGATTTGCGCTTGGTGAGGCGCAATGGGCCGGCAGCGGCGGCGGCGCCTTCGGCAAGGCCGAGCATGGTCAGGTCGCCATCATCGAGCAGGCGCAGCGGCACGCCGAAATGGGCGGCAACATGCAGCGGGATTGCGGTGCCTAGCTTGCGCTTATGGGTGGCGATGGCGGCGAGGTGGGTGGCGTCAAGACCGGCCTCGGCCAGGCTGGCCGCGATCAGGTCGATCAACTCCTGCGCCGTGGCGGCGCTGGCAAAGCCGATTCCGGCGACGATGCGTCCCGATATTTGCGTCATCTATGGCCTCGTGCAGTTCGGAATTGGTCCCTGATTGGGTCGACCGCACCGAATTCTGTTTCAGTTCCGTCGTGGGAACTCTGCGCGGATTGGTTCTAGGCGGGGGGGAAGCGCGTGGTCAATCAATGGCTTGCGGCAAAGCACGGCCAGATCAGAATGCTTCTGAAAATGATTTGCAAATTCAATGACTTGCCGCTGACGACGCATGGGTCTATGGGCTGGGGACAGCCAAATCGGGGGCCTCTGTCGTGAGCATTACCGCAAACAGAACGCTGGCTATTGCCGGAGCGAGCCTTTTGGTCGGGCTGATCGTGCTCGGGCTGAAATTTCTCGCGTGGTATATTACCGGCTCGATCGCGCTTTATTCCGATGCGCTGGAATCGATCGTCAACGTGGTGACGGCCATTGTGGCGCTGATCGCGGTGCGGCTGGCGCAGAAGCCGGCCGATGCCGCCCTGCCCTATGGCTATCACAAGGCGGAATATTTCTCGGCGGTCATCGTGGGCGTGATGATCATCGTGGCGGCGATCCTGATCTTCCGCGAGGCCGTGCTGGGCTTTTTGGCGCCGGAATTGCCGGAGGCGCCGGTACAGGGGCTGATGGTCAGCGGCGTGGCGACCGTCATCAACGTGATCTGGGCCTTTGTGCTGATCCGGCATGGACGGGCGGTGCGGTCGCCGGCACTGGAGGCCGATGGCAAGCACCTGCTGACCGACGTGGTTTCGACCATCGGCGTGTTGCTGGGGCTGGGGCTGGTGTTTCTGACCGGCTGGGCGGCGCTCGACTCGGTGCTGGCGGGGCTGGTGGCGCTCAATATCCTGTGGTCGGGCTGGGGCGTGATCTGGCAGAGCGTGGGCGGGCTGATGGACGTGGCCGTGCCCAAGGATACGCAGAAGACCATCCGCGAGGTGATCGCCACCAATGCCGACGGGGCGATCGAGGCGCACGACATCCGCACGCGGCAGGCGGGAAAGATGACCTTTATCGATTTTCACCTCGTCGTGCCCGGCGCGATGAGCGTGGACGCGGCGCATGCCATTTGCGATGCGATCGAGGCCAAGCTGCGCGAGGCAGTGAAGGATGTGCAGATCACCATTCATGTGGAGCCGGAGGAGAAGGCCAAGCATGCGGGGATCGTGGTGGTGTGAGGGGGTATTTGGGGGATACCCCCTCCTAGCCTCCCCTGATAGGGGGAGGAATCCGGCTGGTGCCCGGGCAATATCGTGACTTGCAGCGAGGCGCCAACGCAGGCAGGCTTGGGGCATGCGTATCTTTCTTGCCCTCATCTTCGCCCTGATCGCCGCCCCTGCTTTTGCGCAGGGTTGGGAGCATTATGAAAATGGCCGGTTCGGCTATGGCGTGGATATTCCGCCCGGTTTCAGTGACCAGAATTTCAGTGACAATGGCGACGGCGCGAGTTTCGCGGCCGGGGGCAATCCCACCTATCTGACGGTGTGGGGCGGCAACCTCACTGATAGCTTCGAGGACGAAGTAAGCCAGCGCATGGCCTGGGGCGAGTCCGAGGCGTGGAACACGACCTATCAAGCCGTGACGCCGCGCTGGGCCAGTTGGTCGGCGGTCAAGGGGTCGCGCATTCTCTACCAGCGCATAGTGCTGCTATGCGACGGGACGAGCTATGCGGCGTTCCGGATGGAATATTCGGTGACGGATGTATCGGAGATGAATCCGGTGGTGGAGCGGCTGGTGGGGAGTTTGCGGGGGAATTGCTGAGAGCGGCGTTCCAAACTCGGTGTCATCCCCGCGGAGGCGGGGATCCATCCTGAGATAGTTCTGCCATCGTTGGGCGTGGAAACCACTCAGGATGGGCCCCGGCTCAAGGCCGGGGTGACATCGTGGGTGGGGTAGCATCAATGCCACGCCCTCGTGGTTCGACAGGCTCACCATGAGAGCTGTTGAGGCGCAGGTATTGTTAGAACTCGATGCCCTTCTGGGCTTTCACGCCCGCGCGGAAGTGGTGCTTGATTTCGGTCATTTCGGTGACGAGGTCGGCAATGTCGATGATTTCGTCCTTGGCGTTGCGGCCGGTGACGATGACGTGCTTGTCGGCGGGCTTGTTGGCCAGGAACTCGACCACTTCCTCGAGAGGCAGATAGTCGTAGCGCAGGACGATGTTGAGCTCGTCGAGCAGGACCAGCTTGTAGCTGGGGTCCGCGATCAGCGCCTTGGCCTCGTCCCAGGCCTTGCGGGCGGCGGCGAGGTCGCGCTGGCGGTCGGCGACGTCCCAGGTGAAGCCTTCGCCCATGGCGTTGATGGTGACGAGGTCGGGGAATTTGTCGAGCACGTCGCGCTCACCGGTTTCCCATACGCCCTTGACGAATTGCACGACGCCGACCTTGAAGCCGTGGCCGAGGGCGCGAAACACCATGCCGAAGGCGGCGGTGGATTTGCCCTTGCCCTTGCCGGTATGGACGATGAGCAGGCCTTTTTCCTGGGTCTTGGTCGCCAGAATCTTGTTCCGCGCCTCGCGCTTCTTCCGCATCTTTTCGGCGTGATAGGCGTCGCGCTCCGCCTCGGTCATCAGGTCGGTCTTCTTGGCAGGCTTGTCGGTCATTTGGACTCCTCCAGATAGGCGTGGGCGGAATTGGAGCGCGGGGCCCAGAGGCCGCGCTTGATGGCATCGTTGAACTTGGCGATCAGTTCGGCATAGCCGTGGGCATTGGCTCCCTTGAGCCAGTCGCGCACCACATCGTCTTCGACGAAGGCTTCGAAGGCCAGGTCGAAATGGTGGGTCTTGACCGCGCCCGTGGTGGCGGCGAAGGCGAACATGAAATCGACGGTAGCAATGATCTCGAAGGCGCCGCGATAGCCGTGGCGTTGCATGCCAGCGAGCCATTTCGGATTGACCACGCGGGAGCGCATGACGTGGGAGATTTCCTCTTCCAGCGTGCGGATGAGCGGGCGTTCGGGGCGGGAATGGTCGTTGTGGTAGGCGGAAGGTTTTGCGCCGGTGAGGGATTCGGCGACTGCGGAGAGGCCGCCCTCGAACTGGTAGTAATTGTCTGAGTCGAGCAGGTCGTGCTCGCGATTGTCCTGATTGTGGATGACGGCGTCGATATCGGAGAGGCGGGCGGCGAAGCGGTCGCGCTGGGGGGTGCCGGCGTCTTTCGCGCCATAGGCGTATTGGCCCCAATCGAGAGCGCGATTGGCGAGGTCGGATTTGGTGGACCAGGCGCCCGAGTCGATCATGGCATTGAGGCCGGCGCCGTAGGTGCCGGGTTTGGAGCCGAAAATGCGGTGGCCGGCGGCGGCTTCGTCCTGGCCTGAGGCGATGAGGCCGAGGGCGTCTGCGCGCATGGTGGCGGCGATGGGGTTGTCGTCGGTGGGTTCGTCGAGGGCGCCGATGGCGCGGATGGCGCGATCGAACAGGGCGATCTGGGCGGGGAAGGCGTCGCGGAAGAAGCCGGATATGCGCAGGGTGACGTCGACGCGGGGGCGACCGAGCTTGGCCAGCGGGATGATTTCATAGCCGGAGACGCGGAGGGAGCCGGGATCCCAGGTGGGGCGGGCGCCGATCAGCGCCATGGCCTGGGCAATGTCGTCGCCGCCGGTGCGCATGTTGGCGGTGCCCCAGACGGAGAGGGCGACTGCGCGCAGATGATGGCCATGATCCTGCAGGTGGCGGAGGACGAGGCTTTCGGCGGATTTTTTGCCGAGTTCCCAGGCTGATGGCGTGGGGACGGCGCGGGAATCCACCGAATAGAAATTACGGCCGGTGGGCAGCACGTCGAGGCGACCGCGTGAGGGCGCGCCGGAGGGCCCTGGGGCGATGAATTTGCCATCGAGCCCGGCGATGAGGGCGGCGATTTCGGCCGGGCCGGAGGCGGCGAGGCGGGGGCGGATGGTGGATTGTACCGTGGCGAGGACGGCTGCTGTGGCGGTCCAGTCGGGATCGGCCGTCAGCGTGCCATCGACCAACGAGGCAGCCAGATTTTCGAGATGTTCCACCACGTCGCCCAGTGTGCGTGGCTTATCCCCACCCTCATTCCCTCCCCACAAGGGGGAGGGAGGCGATGGGGCCGCAAATTCAGAATTCGTGGAGAGACTCTGAGCGGGCTTCCCTCCCCCTTGTGGGGAGGGAGTGAGGGTGGGGGTTGGCCCGGTCCACGGGGTTCCCAGCTTTGATGTCAGCGGATCGAAGCCGAGCTTGAGGTCATCGGCGAGGGCACGGATGAGGGAAGCCTCCCCTGCCCCGTCGCCGCGGGGGACGCGGGCCAAAGCCACCGCGAGGTCGCGTTCGAGGGTGCCCTCGGGCGATTGGCCGAAGATGTGCAGGCCGTCGCGGATCTGGGCTTCCTTGAGGTCGCAGAGGAAGTTGTCGATCTTGATCAGGGCTTGGGTTACGTCCTCGGGCAGACCGATATCGCGGTCGAGCCTGCTGTCGCTGACAAAATCGAGGATACGGCGCTTGAGGTCGGCGAGGCGGCGGCGGTCCATGCCGGAGGCGGCGTAATATTCATCAAGCAGGGCTTCGAGTTCCCTGAGGGGACCATAGGTTTCGGCGCGGGTGAGCGGGGGCACGAGGTGATCGATGATGACGGCGCCCGCGCGGCGCTTGGCCTGGGTACCTTCGCCGGGATCGTTGACGATGAAGGGATAGAGATGGGGCAGCTGGCCCCAGAGGGCGTCGGGATAGCTGGCTTCATCGAGCGCGGTGGCCTTGCCGGGGAGCCATTCGAGAGTGCCGTGCTTGCCGTTGTGGATGAGGGCATGGGCGCCGAAATCGTGGCGCAGCCAGAGATAGGCGGCGAGATAGGCATGGGGCGGGACGAGGGCCGGGTCGTGATAGGAGGCGGTTTCGTCGAGCTGGTAGCCCCGGGCGGGCTGGAGCAGGATGGCGATATTGCCTGACATGAGCGCGGGGAGGTGGAAGGTGTTGTCGCGGATGAAGGGATCGGTGGTGGGGTCGCCCCAGCGGGTGGTGACTTCGGTGCGGATTTTTTCGGGCAGGGTGGCGAAGAGTTCGGCGTAGCGGGCGAGCGGGAGCGTGGCGGGGGATGAGCCGCGCTGGGGATTGGCGTTGGTGGGGCCGGACTGGAGGGCGGCGATGAGGGTGGCGGCGTCCGTAGGGAAGGCCCCCTCATCCGCCCTTCGGGCACCTTCTCCCACGAGGGGGAGAAGGGGACGGAGCCGATAGATCGTATCCTGCCTTTTCCAATTCCAGGAGCATGCGCAAAGTGGATTCGGGAGCGTCGTAGCCGACGCCGTTGGCGAGGCGGCCGTCGCGGATGGGGTAGTTGGCGAGGACGAGGGCGACGCGGCGGTCGGCGCGGGGGTGGTGCGGAGGCGGGACCAGTTTTTGGCTAGGGTTACGGCGCGGGTGATGCCGGAAGGGTCGGGGGTGTAGGCGGTGAGGGGGACCTGGCAGCGGGTGTGCCAGACGGCGTCGGCCTTGTGGCCGATGATGAGGCCGCCGAGGCGCCCATCGACTTCGGGCATGACGAGGAACATGGCCATGTCCTTGGAGGAGAGGCCCTGGCTATCGGCGCGCCATTGGGCTTCGGAGCGGCCGGACTGGATGAGTTGGATGACCGGAGCGTCTGATGTGGCGAAGGGGTTGGATTTTTCGTCGAGGCTGTCGAGGCCGAGGGCGAAGCCGGTGAGGTTGAAAATCGCCGCGGGCGGGAAGGCCGCGAGGGCGTTCTGCACGAAGCGGGCGCAGGGGGCTTCCTTGAGAGAGGAGACGAGGAGCGGGACCGGGGCGAGGTTTTGCGATTCCAGCTCGGCGATGAGGGCCGTGATGGTGGCGGTGCCGGCGCCTTCGAGGGCGGCGCGGTAGAAGAGGATGGGGATGTGAGGCGGAGTCTTTGTGGGGTACCCCCTCCTAGCCTCCCCCTGATAGGGGGAGGAATCCGGCCGGTGCGTGGGCGGCATTGCAGCGTGGAGCGCGCGCAGGCCGGGCTCGTCGGTCATGCCGGTGGTCGGGTGCCATAGGCCGAAGCGGGCGAAGGGTTGGGGGTGAAGGGTAGAAAGAGCCCCCTCATCCGCCCTTCGGGCACCTTCTCCCTCAAGGGGAGAAGGGGAAGGAGCCGCTAGCTTTACGAATGCTTTGAGGATCGTGTCGGCGTTGTCGGGGCCGCCTGCGGTGAAGAGGCTGTGGAGCCTTGTCCAGTCATCGGGGTGGATGGTGGAGCGGGATTGCAGGATGGGGTCGGGGTTGGCGTCGCCGGGGAGCAGGACGAGCGGAATCTTCCTGTTGGCGCAGAGGGCGGTGAGTTCGTCGACGCCGTATTGGAAATAGGCGGCGCCGCCGATGAGGCGGAGGGTGACGAGGCGTGCATGCGCCACCGTTTTTTCCAGCCAGAGATCGACCGAGAGATTGTTGGAAAGGCGCAATGTGTTGGCGAGGCGGAGTTCATCCTCCCCTGCCCGGTCGGCGGCGCCGGCCAGCATGGCCAGTTCGCTATCGGCCGATGAAGCAAAGACCAGCGCCCCGGGGCGCTGGTTGAGATCGATGGCTTCGCCTTCCTGCTGGATGGCGCCGGCCTGGGCGGAGAGGAGGTGCATGGGTCAGGCGGCGAGCGCCGCGGCTTTCTGCAGGCTCTGGGTGATGGCGGCGCGGTCGAGCGGCTGTTCGCCGATGACGACCAGGGCCGTGTCGCGGATTTCGCCGTCCTTCCAGGGGCGGTCGAAATAGGCGGTGACGCGCGGGCCGACGGCCTGGATGGCGAGGCGCGCGGCGGCGCCGGGGACGGCGGCGAAGCCTTTCAAGCGGAGCACGTCGTGGTCGCGGATGGTCTGCTCGATTACGGCGAGGAGGTCGTCCTTGCTGTTCACGCTGGGGATGCGGATGGAGAAGCTGTCGAAATCGTCGTGCTCGTGGGTCTGGTCGCCGTGCTCCAGCTCGTGGTGGCTGGGGCGGTTGGCGATGTCGTCCTCGCTGCCCATGCCCATGCCGAGCAGAGCCGCGATATCGACATGGCCGTTGCGGGCGCGGATGAGGCCGACGCCGGGGCGCATTTCGGCGCGGAGATTGGCTTCGACCTTGTCGAGGGTGGCGTCGTCGACGAGGTCAGCCTTGTTGACGACGACGAGGTCGGCCACGGAGAGCTGGTCTTCGAAGAGTTCGCCGAGCGGCGTTTCGTGGTCGAGCATTTCGTCCTGGCGGCGCTGGGCATCGACGGCGGCTTCGTCGGAGGCGAAGCGGCCTTCAGCCAGGGCCGAGGCATCGGCGACGGTGACGACGCCATCGATAGTGACCTGGGCCTTGATTTCGGGCCAGTTGAAGGCGCGGATCAGTGGCTGGGGTAGCGCGAGGCCCGAGGTTTCGATGACAATGTGATCGAACTTTTCCGGGCGGGCGAGCAAAGCCTGCATGGTGGGGATGAACTCGTCGGCCACGGTGCAGCAGATGCAGCCATTGGAGAGCTCGACCATATCCTCTTCGCGGCAGGTTTCGTCGCCGCAGCCGGCGAGGATATCCTTGTCGACGCCGAGATCACCGAATTCGTTGATGATCAGGGCAATGCGCTTGCCCTTGGGGGCATGGGCCAGCAGGTGCCGGACGAGGGTGGTCTTGCCGGCGCCGAGGAAGCCGGTGATGACGGTGGTGGGGATCTTGGTCATGCGGTGGCTCCTGCCGGGACGGTGGCGCTGCGCGCCGCAAACACATCGTTGAGCTTGCCGAAGACGGTGCCGAGGATGAGCCAGAAGACCAGCGAGGTGCCCAGGGTGATCGCCGCGAATTCGGTGGCGAGGTGGGCCGGGACGGCGCTGGGCTCATCGGGCGCGGCGGGGGCGCCGATGATGTGGGGAATGGCGACCAGCGCGATGGCGACGGCAAAGGCCCAGCCGGCGCGGGTCTTGGCCAGCAACAGGCAGGCAGCGCCGGTGGACAGCGCCGTGCCGACCCACCAGACCTGGCGGGCGGCCAGATCGGCGGCGGGCATGCCGGGCAGTTCGGGGGCGAGGCCATAGGCCGGGGCCAACGAGAAGGTGACGAAACCGGCAATGCCCCAGAGGAAACCATTGGCGAAGGTGATGGGCAGGCCAGCAAACATCGAGACGGCGCCGATGACCAGCGCGAAGCCGGCGGCGGCTAGGACGGTGGCGAGGGTTGTATAGGCGGTGCGCTCGAAGCCATCTGCCGGGGCCCATTCTTCGGGCTCGGCTTCGGTGGCGGCGACGGCATCGTGCGTGTGGTCGGCAGTGCCTTCGGCGTGTTCGTGGTCGGCCGCGACGGCTTCGGCGCCGTGGCTGTGGCCGCCTTCACCCTCGAAGGTCTCGGCGTGGAGAATCAGCGGGGTGACACGGAAATGCTGGATGGCGGCCGTGATGAGGCCAGCACAAAGGGCTGCGAGAAGCGCAGCGGCAAACAGATTGCGGATCATGATTTTTCTCTCGGTTCACGGGCGCTTAAAAAGCGCCAGCCTGCCTCAGTGGCAGGGGAAGCCCATGGCGTGGCGGGTGTCGTGGGCGCCGTTATGCAGGCGGAAATCGCCGGCAAAGCCGGTGCCGACCAGAAGGGTCAGCCCGAGCAGAAGCGCCAGCGAACTGGCAATGATGCGCTGGGAAATCGAGAGAGACTGGAGGCCAGTCGAGGTGGTCGTCGTATTCATGTGGCACCCTCCGTGCACGAATAGAATGGGCTCTTCGCCCGGCTGTTCAGTGGGACTGATCCCAAGGGTGTCGGCAGGTCTCCTGGCTCACGGTGGAGATAGCGCCCTCGCCTTCCCGGCTTTCGCCAGTGGCATATCGAGGACGCGCACCGCTTACAGTTGCGGGGGCAGCCACGGTTTTGCGCCCTGATGGGTACGTCGCACCGTGTTCCCTTTTGATCCCCTTGCCACAACGGACGCGGGGAACCAACACAGGTCCAGAGTTACCCCTGTGGAGGGGTCGGGGTCAATCGCGGAAATCAGGATGCGGATAGCCGATGGACATGGCGTAGACCGTTACCGGCATCTGGGCCAGCAGCGGATCGTCGGAGGACAGCTCCTTGTCGCCCATGGCGGGCATGGTATCGACGCCGACGGGGGCCTCGCCCGGGTCGAAAAGCAGGTTGAGGTGGCAGCCACCGGGCAGGCCGGACAGGGCGCCGGTCTCGAAGCCGGCGGAGCCGGCATAGTCCCAGCCGAAGCCGAGCAGGGTGAATACCTCGCCGTTGAGGGCCTCGATTTCGGCCAGTGACTGACCGATGCGGACGCCGCCGGGCGCGGTCATGGTGGCGGGCAGTTCGATATAGCTGGGGCTGGTCAGGCCATCCTCGTCCCACCAGACGAATTGCAGGGTTTTGTCGGGATTGTCGGGAAAGACCGTGGTGGCCAGCATTTCGCTGCCTTCCGGGCCGGGCACGATGTCGGTGACGACATTTTCGGCGCCGTAGAGCGCGATGAGGCGGGCTTCTGAACTGTCGATGGCGAAGGCGCCTTCGCAGGCGACCTGCTCGGCCAGCGCCGGCGTGGCAAATGCCATTGCTACGAAAAATGAGGCGCGGGCAAGCATGATTTTCTCCTCGGTGGCTCAGTTTTCCCTGGTGGGGCCGGCAGGCGCAATCAGCGACTCGCGCTATGAACGGGACCTGAAGGAGACGCCGCCATGAAGCCGATCAAGTTCGACAAAGAGGAAACCAAGGCCATTGTGGGGGAAATCCAGGACTATTTCCGCGAGGAACTGGACCAGCAGATCGGCTCGATTCCGGCGGAAATGCTGATGATGTTCTTCGTCGACAAGATGGGCGCCTATTTCTATAACCGCGGCATCTATGACGCGCAGGCGCTGATCCGCGAGCGGATGGACAGCCTGACCGACGATATTTTCGGGCTGGAGCAGCCGACCAAGCATCTGCGCTGAAAATCCCGCTTCCGCGAAAGCACGGCGACCGGTAAAGGCGCGGCCGGGATGGACCCGGTTTCCCGTTTTCGGAGGAAGCCTTGGGCTTCAATGTCGCCACGCTGGCACCCATCGGGCTGCTGATCGCGTCCAATGTCTTCATGACTTTTGCCTGGTATGGGCACCTGAAATTTCCCGGCGCGGCGCTGTGGGTGGTGGTGCTGGCGAGCTGGGGCATCGCCTTTTTCGAATATTGGCTGGCCGTGCCGGCCAACCGCATCGGCTATGGCACCTTTTCGGGCGCAGAGCTCAAGACCATCCAGGAAGTGATCTCGCTCTCGGTCTTCGTGCTGTTCGCGGTGTTCTACCTGGGCGAGAAGTTCACCTGGAACCACGGCATCGGCTTCGCCATGATCGCGCTGGGGGCGTTTTTCATCTTCAAGGGGCCGCTGAAGTAGGCAGCCGCCCTGGTTTTTTGGCGGATACCCCCTCCTAGCCTCCCCCTGATAGGGGGAGGAACAGATCGGGGATCTGGCACTATGTTGCCCCACCACTGCGCGGCTCCCCCCTATCAGGGGGAGGTTGGGAGGGGGTATCCGCTTCGCAAAGAGCTAGTGCTCGGTGCCTGAGCCGCCGACCGCCACGATGTTATACGGCGCCCCGGCGACCGGGATGGTGCCGGTTTCGGTGAAGGTGGCGATGTCGATCAGGTGGACCTGGCTCTGGTTCGGATCGGTGACCGCCACGACGTCGCCAGCCACGGCGATGCGGGGGCGCGGCAGGTTCCAGTCGCCGTCCATGGAATAGGGTGCTGTGATGGTCACCGATTGAACGATCTCGCCCTTCAGCACGTCGAGTTGGCGAAGCTGGCCGTCTTCGGTGAAGACATAGGCGAATTTCGGCCGGACGGGATCGGCGGCGAAGTGGACGCGGCGGGTCGGCAGGTCGATGAGGCGGAACGGATTTTCGGCTGAGGGATCGATGGTGACGAGTTTGTCGGCGCCGTAATTGCCGAGGAAATATTGCAGGCCCACGCCGCCCAGGAGCGTGGTGGACTTGCCGTCGGGCAGGCCGGCATAGGGCAGAAGGGTGATTTCGGGGACGCCGGAACCGGTGACGACAAGCAGGCCCTCGGCGCAGGCGATGGCCAGCATGTTGCCGGATGAGGCTTCGCCATGCAGGTCCGGGCAGGCATGGAGATCGCCGACCACAGCGCCTGATGCGTCGAGGACGTTGACGCCGATGGGGAGAGCGGTGGGATCGGCCGGATTAGGGACGGAGACGATGGTGTAGTCGCCCCAGGGGACGGCAACGCCATGGTGTGGGGCGCCGCTGTCGAATTCGGTGGGGACGAGGTCGCCGCCAGCGAGCCAGTCGGTTTCGCTGACGATGCGGGTCTTGCCTTCGGCGTCGAAGAACAGGGCGATCTTGCCGCCATGTTCGACGAAATGGACGGGCTTTTCGCCGGCAATGGCGGCTTCGATCAGGGTTGGATCGGTGATGTCGATATCACCGTGATCGCCATGATCGTGGATGTGGATGCCGGAGGCGATGGCCGAGACCTGGTTGCCGGCGCCCTGCACGGCATAGACGGCTTCGGCCGAATGGGTGGCGTAAAGCACGGCGGGGCTGGCCAGCGGGAAAGTGGCGAGCGTGTCGCCGGTGGCCAGATCGAGGGCGGTCACGCTGGGTTCGGCGTGATCGGCGATGAAGAGGCGCCAGGCCGAGATGTCATCGGCGAAAGCGGGGGTGGTGAGCGCAGTGGCGGCAAGGAAGGGGATGAGGAAGCGAGCGTGCATTGTGTCTCCGATATGTTAGCACGTTACGTTGGGAGGTGTTTGTGAGGCGAAGCTGAGTCTTTGCCGGATACCCCCTCCTAGCCTCCCCCTGATAAGGGGGAGGAACAGATCGGGGATGGGGCAACATGTTGCTCGTCCCCGGATCGTCACGCCCGGGCTTGAACCGAGGGCGATGATCAGGCGCCTCGCGGGTCAAGCCCGAGGGTGACGGGCGCTGGGTGGGGTCGCCGTGAGAGCTAGTTCAGGCAATCTGCCAAGTTGGTGGCCAATCCCCGCAGGAGGTTGGGATAGAGGTCGACGCCTTCGGTCAGGGCGCCGCCTTCGGGGTCTAGCACGCCGGACTTTGCTGCGCTGCCTTCGGTGATGGCGGCGATGATGGTGGGCTCGAAATTGGGTTCGGCGAAGACGCAGGTGGCGCCGAGTTCGGCCACCTTGGCCTTCAGCTCGTCGATGCGGGCGGCGCCGGGCATGACGTCGGGCGTGACGGTGACCGAGCCGGCCAAAGTCAAGCCGAAGCGGGCTTCGAAATACTGATAGGCATCGTGGAACACGATGAAGGGCTTGTCGGCGACGGGGGCCAGGGTGGCGGCGAGCTCGGCTTCGAGTTCATCGAGCTTGACCAGCTCGGCTTCGGCATTGGCCTGGTAGATGGTGGCGTTGCCGGGATCGGCCTCGGCCAGGGTGGTAGCGATCTGGGTGACCATCAGCTTGGCATTTTCCGGGTCGAGCCAGAAATGCATGTCGCCTTCGCCATGCTCGTCATGGGCGTGGTCATGGTCTTCGTGATCGTGACCTTCGTGATCCTCGTGGTCATGACCCTCGCCTTCGTGGGAATGGGCTTCGAAGGCACCGCCTTCGCGAACGGGCAGCAGGGTGATGCCGGGGGAATCAGCCAGTTCGACCACGGTGGCGCCGGTGGCCAGGGTATCGAGGGCGTCGGCCAGGAAAAGCTCCATGCCATGGCCGGTCCAGAACACGATATCGGCGGCTTCGAGGGCGCCGGCATCGGAGGGCTTGAGGGCATAGGTGTGGGGCGAGGCCGAGCCCTTGACGATGAGGGTCGGCTCGCCCACGCCGGCCATGACTGATGCGACGAGGGAATGGACCGGCTTGATGGAGGCCACGACGCTGGGCGCCGCCATGGCCGTGGTGGTGAGGAGCGCCGTGGCCAGCAGGGCGAAGGGGGCGAGCAGTTTCATCGGCGACCTCGTGATATGTTATGTTATTACGCTTGCCGCAGTGTTATGCTATAACGTATTGGAGTGGGTCAAGGGGTGGCGGCGGGTTTTTCACAAAGCTCGACACCCCCCCCCCCGGCCCCTCCCTCAAGGGGGAGGGGAGAGATGGAGCCGATAGATTTATGGATGCCATGGCACCGAAAGAGACACTGATCACATTGGCCAATGCTGGTGTGAAACGTGGTGGGCGGACATTGGTCAGCGGCGTGGACCTGACGATTGCGCGCGGCGAGATCGTGACATTGATCGGGCCGAACGGGTCGGGCAAATCGACCACGGCCAAGCTGGCGACGGGCGTGCTGAAGCCGAGTACCGGGGCCGTGACGCGGAAGCCGGGGCTGCGCATCGGCTATGTACCGCAGAAGCTAAGCATCGACTGGACGCTGCCGCTGACGGTAGAGCGGCTGATGACGCTGACCGGGCGGCATGCGCCTGACGCTATCGACGCGGCTTTGGAGGCGGTGGGGGCACGGCGGCTGCTCAAGGCGGCGGTGCAGGAGCTGTCGGGCGGGGAATTCCAGCGGGTGCTGTTTGCGCGGGCAATGATCCGCAAGCCGGACCTGCTGGTGCTGGACGAGCCTGTGCAAGGCGTCGATTTTTCCGGGGAAGTGGCGCTGTATGAATTGGTGCGGCAAATCCGCGATACGACGCGGAGCGGCATATTGATGATTTCACATGACCTGCATGTTGTGATGGCGGAGACCGATACGGTGATCTGCCTGAACGGACATGTCTGCTGCCGGGGGACGCCGAGCGCGGTGAAGAGCAGTCCGGAATATCTCAAGCTGTTCGGGGAGCGGGCGGCGCATACGCTGGCGATCTATGAGCACCATCACGACCATGAGCATCATGACGATGGGTGTGTGGTGCCGGAGGGGCATGAGCACGGGCATCATCACCACGAGGGGCACGACCATGGGCATTGAGGTTTTGGTGGGGTTCGACACCCCCTCCCTAGCTTTGCTACGGCCCGTTGGGCCTAGCGACGCTACCCTCCCCTCAGGGGGAGGGTGACTTCGAGAGCGTGGCACCGACTTGCCGGGCCCACCGAATTCACCTCCCCCCTTGAGGGGGAGGCAAGCACAGCTTGGCGCGCAGCGCCTAGCGGCGCTCGGAGGGGGTGCTGCGCGCGCTGGAGACCGCTTATTATGTTCGGTGACTACTTCTCGCGCGCCCTGATCGCGGGTATCGGGCTGGCGCTGGTGGCGGGGCCGCTGGGCTGTTTTGTCGTCTGGCGGCGGATGGCGTATTTCGGGGATACGATGGCGCATTCGGCACTGCTGGGCGTGGCGCTCAGCATCATTCTGTCGATGAACATGACGCTGGGCGTGTTCGCGGTGGCAGCTTTGGTGGCGGGGGCGCTGATCGTGCTGCAGCGGCAGGCGACGCTGTCGACCGATGCGCTGTTGGGGATCCTTAGCCATTCGACGCTGGCGGTAGGGCTGGTGCTGGTGGGCTTTTTGACCACTGTGCGCATCGACCTGATGGGGTTTCTGTTCGGGGATATTCTGGCCGTTTCGGTGGAGGATATCGTCATCATCTATGGCGGCGGGGTGGCTATTCTCGCCATCCTGATCCTCGCGTGGCGGCCGCTGCTGGCGTCGACAGTGAGCCCGGAACTGGCGGAGGCCGAAGGGCTGCGGCCGGAGGCGAGCCGGCTGGTGCTGATGATCTTGATGGCGTCGGTCATCGCCATTGCCATGAAACTGGTAGGCGTGCTGCTCATCACGTCGCTCCTGATCATTCCGGCGGCGACGGCGCGGCGGTTGAGCGCGACGCCGGAAATGATGGCTGTTGTGGCGGCGGTGCTGGGGGCTATTGCTGTGGTCGGCGGGCTGTTTGGATCACGAACGTGGGATACCGCTTCGGGGCCCTCGATTGTGGTCATGGCCCTGGTCATATTTCTAGTGTCGCTGGCGGTTCCCGTCACGCGGCTGTTCGGCAGGAGAGAAACCCATGGCGCATAGTCACGATGTTCCCGGCGACCTGACCCGCAATCAGGGGCTGGTGCTGGGGGCGCTCAACCATTCGGTGGGGCCGCTGAGCGCCTATGACATTCTCGACAGGCTGCGGGCGGACGGGTTGCGGGCGCCACTGCAGGTGTATCGGGCGCTGGACAAGCTGGTGGAGCGCGGGCTGGCGCATCGGCTGGAGTCGCTCAATGCCTTCGTGGCCTGTGCGGATGAGCATTGCCACCGCAAGGGGCTGATCGCCTTCGCGATCTGCGAGGGCTGCGGCAAGGTGGATGAATTCGCCGATGCTGTCATCGAGGAGCGGCTGGGCGACTGGGCCGGCGCCAAGGGCTTCAAGGTGGAGCGGACGACGATGGAGATCCGCGGGAAGTGCGCGGTGTGCTTGAAGGCGGCTTAGTGCCACGCCCTCCCCGCCCGCGATGTCATCCCGGCCTTGAGCCGGGATCCATCCTGAGATGGCGGATGTGTGCAGTGACTGACTGGACCACCTTGCGGCTGTGCGGCGATCTCGATATGGGCCCCGCGGCTCAAGGCCGGGGTGACACCGCGTTTGTGGGTGGTCAGGAGGCATTCCCAAACGTCAGGAAGTGCACCGCTGCGGCGCCATATTCGCGGCGGTCGTCCAGGGTGAAGCCGGCGGGGATTTGCACGTCTGCCCCGACGCTTTCCTCGAAGACGATGGTGGCGCCGGGGGCGAGCCAGCCATTGGCGGCGATGTGGGCCAAAGCCTGTTCGCCTAGGCCCTTGCCATAGGGTGGATCGAGGAAGACCAGGTTGAACTGGCCGAAAGTGCCCGGTCTGCCCAGGTCGGTGGCGTCGCGACGCAGCAGCTTGGTGATGCCCCCTGCCCCGAAGGCTTCGATGTGGTCACGGATGAGGCCGCGGGCTTCGGCGCCGGTATCGACGAAGGTGACATGGGCCGCGCCGCGGGACAGGGCTTCGAGGCCCAGCGCGCCGGTGCCGGCGAAAAGATCGAGCACGCGGATGCCTGTAAAGACCGGGCCGAGGCGGCTGGCGAGGATGTTGAACATCGATTCGCGCACGCGGTCGGCGGTCGGGCGGATGGATTCGTCCGACGGCGAGGTCAGTTGCTTGCCGCGGAATTTGCCGGCGACGATGCGCATGGACTAGGCCTTGGGGCGACGCGGGGCAGCGGGACGGCCACCCGGGCGCCCTGCCCCGCCGGTGGGACGGCCACCCGGCCTGGGCGCGCGCTGGGGGGCGGCGCCGTTGCGCTTGGGCATGGGCTTGCCATCCGGGCGCATGCGGGGCTTGCCGTAGGTTTTCGCCTCGGAGCCGAGTTCGTCGCGGCCGGGGCGGGTCGGGCGGCCGCCAGCGGGGCGCGCGGACTTGCCTTCGGGGCGGAAGCTTTTGGGCTTGTCCGAGAAGTTGCGGCCGGGGCGCTTGGCCTCGCCCTTGAAGGCGGCGCCTTCGCCGCGTTCGCTGTCGGGGCGGAGGCGCGGCGCATAGGCGGGGCGTTCGGCGGCGGCGGCATCGCCGCGACGGGGACCGCGCGGGGTGCCGGTGAATTCGCGATCACGCTGATGACGCGCGCCGCGCGTCGCATCGTCGTCACGACGCGGGCCACGGGGTTTGTCGCCAAACGGCTTTTTCTCGAAGGGCTTTTTGCCGAAAGGCTTCTTGTCGCCGAAGCTCTTCTTGTCGCCGGATGGCTTGCCGGCTGGGCGCGGCGCGGGTTTGCCGAAGCTTTTGGCGGACTGGTCGTCACGATCGGGGCGCTTGACGATGCGGGTATTGCGCTTGGCGACGAAGTCTTCCGGGGCGCGGCCATCTTCATCGAAATGAATGCGGCGGGGCGGCGGGGCGTAGTCGTCGTCGCGGGCGTCATCGCGCTTGGGCGTGGGCTTGCGGCTGTCGAAACGACCGGGGCGATCCTGGCGCGGACGTTCGGCGTGCAGTTCTTC
The DNA here is from genome assembly GCF_007859655.1 of Devosia ginsengisoli. Lineage (NCBI taxonomy): Bacteria > Pseudomonadati > Pseudomonadota > Alphaproteobacteria > Hyphomicrobiales > Devosiaceae > Devosia > Devosia ginsengisoli. The sequence goes on along the minus strand of NZ_CP042304.1, from coordinate 90,641 downwards.
CTCGGTCTTTTCGGCGCCGTCGGTGAAGCGGAAGCGCTGGCGGGCGATCTCGACGGTGTTGGTGCCGCGGCCGGTGAGGCGATCGCGCGTTGGCTTGCCAACCAGCGCATTGGCTTCGGCGGGCATTTCGCTGTCGAAATCGACATCGGCGGCATCGGCCAGCTTCTTGCCGAGCTGGTCGCGCAGCATCCTGGCCTTGATGGTTTCGACGCCGCCGACCGGGATATCGCCGAGCTGGAACGGGCCGTAGCTGACGCGGATCAGGCGATTGACCTCGAGGCCGAGGGCGCCGAGGACATTCTTGACCTCGCGGTTCTTGCCTTCGCGCAGGGCCAGGACCAGCCAGACATTGGCGCCCTGCTCACGCTCCAGTGTGGCTTCGATGGAGCCGTATTTGATGCCGTCGATCTCGATGCCGTCCTTGAGCTTGTCGAGCGCCGCCTGGGTGACGGTGCCATGGGCGCGCACGCGGTAGCGGCGCAGCCAGCCGGTGGCGGGCAGTTCGAGGACGCGCTTGAGGCCGCCATCATTGGTCAGCAGCAGCAGGCCTTCGGTATTGATATCGAGGCGGCCGACGGTGACGACACGGGGCAGGCCATGGGTTTCGAGATGCTCGAAAATGGTCTCGCGGCCTTCGGGATCCTTCTCGGTGACCACGAGGCCCGCCGGCTTGTGGTAAAGCCAGACGCGGGTGCCCTGGCGGGCCGCCAGAGGCGCGCCATCGACCATGATCTTGTCGCGGTCGGTGACGTTGAAGGCGGGCGTCAGCACCTTCTTGCCGTTGACGACGACCCGGCCCTCGGTGATCCACACTTCGGCATCGCGGCGGGAGCAGAGGCCGGAACGGGCGATGACCTTGGCGAGGCGGTCGCCGGTGGAGGGTTTGGCGGGAGCAGTGTCGCTCATGGGCGTACTTTCATGTCATGCGGGACCCTTTGGATGGTCGCGCTTTCGAACCGAAAAAGTGGTGGCCACTTTTTCTGAAAACGCTCCGTCCGGGCGGCGCGGAAAAGGCGAAGCGGCCGGATGATCCGGCCGCTTGCAAGAGCAGAAATGAGAAACCGTCAGTCGAGCTGAGTCTCTTTGTCGGTGAGGCCAACGCCCGGGCCTGAATTGGTGGTAAAGCCGCCGCCGGGGCCCTGATAGGTGGCGCGGATGGCCTTGCGCACCGATTCGGGGCATTTCGGATCGTTGAGCGAAACCACTTCACCCGATGGCGTGGCGCAGACCAGATCGGCATTGCCGACGCGGATGAAATATTCCTCGGGCGGCATGTAGAGCGGGCGCTTGCCGTTGACCGTGGTCACGTCGGCATTATGCGCCTGCATGCGGGCCATCAGCGAACGGGTTTCCTGCTCGGTGAGGGGCCGGCCGGCCACGGAATTGAGATCGACGACCTTGGCATTGCGCAGGCGCTGGATATCGGCCTGGGTCAGGTTGGTGGTGTCGATCTGCACGCTGTCGCTATTGGTGGGGAGCTGGGCAACGGCAGCTTCGGGAGCCGGCGCGGGGAGCGCCTGGCCAGCGGCCGGCAGCACCAGCGGGGCGCGCGCATTGGTGATATCTTCCTTGGGCGTCTCGCCGGGAATCAGGCCGACACCGCGCGCCGTGGTCGTCATGACCTCGCGCTCGAAGGTGCCGAAATCGGTCAAGGCGTTGGTGCCTTCGACGGTGGTGCAAGCGCCCAAAGCCAGCGCCGCCATCAGGGCCAGTGATGCCAATCCGGTCCGGGTAGCCGCCCGCAGAGCAGTATGCTGCCCGGTCAAACCAATACGCATGAAACGTCCTTCAAGATGTCGGCGGCGCTTATAGCCTATTCCGTGGGCTAAGACCAGATTCTGGCATCAACGTGTTCGTGGGCGGCCCAGGCCGATGAGATCGGCGATGAGCAGGATGACGCCTGTCGTTATGGCGACGTCGGCCAGGTTGAAAATGTAGAACGACCACGTGCCCCAATGCAGGTGGAAAAAATCGGCGACGGCGCCGTAAATCAGCCGGTCGACAGCGTTGGAGAGGGCGCCGCCGATACAGAAGGCGAGGCCGAGCCGGATCAGGCCGGATTCAGCGCGCAGCCACCAGACGGAGAGCGCGACAATGGCGACCAGCATGACGAGGCCGAGCGCCCAGACCGGCAGGCCATCGAGCATTCCGTAGGAAATGCCGGTGTTCCAGACCAGGACGTAATCGAAGAAATCGGTGACACGCAGGATTTCGCCGCCACGCCAGCCGGTCATCGCGAAGGGCACGTAGCTGGTGAAAATCTCGACGCAGGGCGCGGCGCCGATGGCGATGCAGTCGGATGAGACCTGGAACGCCTTGTGGGCACGGTCAATGCCGAAGGCCAGGACGGCCATGGTGAGGGAGATGTAGATGGAGGGATTGGCGAGAGATTTGAGATTCACGAAGCAATCGCTCCTTCTCTCCTTCTCCCCTCGTGGGAGAAGGTGGCGCGCAGCGCCGGATGAGGGGGCTGCGATGCCGGAGAGACCCCCTCATCCGCCCTTCGGGCACCTTCTCCCACGAGGGGAGAAGGCAAAGGAGCCGATGGCTCCGGTGTCACAGCCCTGCCGCGGCGCGTTCGCGGAGGGCTTGGGCGTCGCGGGGGAGACGTCGGGATAGTCCGCGTCGCTGCCGACTTCGGGGAGGATTTTCCACGAGCGGGCGCAGCGCGTGCCCTGGGCCAGAGCCGGAACGACCGCGACACCGGGAACGTCGTCGAGGGTGAATCCCTCGCCGGTGCCGGGGACCAGATCGATAGCCGAGGTGATGGCGATTTCGGCAAGGTCCTGGCCCCTCAGGGCGGTCAGGTAGCGGTCATCTGATATGAACACTTTTGGCGCGGCTTCCAGCGACGAGCCGATGCGCTTTTCGCGGCGCTCGATTTCCAGCGCCCCGGTGACGACGCGGCGGACAGCGCGGATCAGCGTCCACTTGGCCGCGAGATCATCGTTGAGCCAGTCGCGCGGCACTTCGGGGAAGAGGCGCAGGTGGACCGATGAGCCGGCTTCGGGGTGACGCTCGAGCCAGACCTCTTCCATGGTGAAGACCAGGATGGGAGCGAGCCAGGCGGTGAGGCAATCGAACAGGTGATTGAGCACCGTCAGCGACGCCCGGCGCTTTACCGACGAGATCGGGTCGCAATAGAGCGCATCCTTGCGGATGTCGAAATAGAAGGCCGACAACTCGATATTCATGAAGTTGGTGAGCAGGGTGACGATCTTGCGATAGTCATATTCCTTGTAGGCGGTGCGCACCTGCTCATCGAGCTGGGCGAGACGATGCAGGATGAGCTGTTCGAGCTCGGGCATGTCCGCGTGAGCGACTTCGTCGGCAGGCTGATAGTGGGCGAGATTGCCCAGCAGCCAGCGCAGGGTGTTGCGCAGCTTGCGGTAGCTATCGACCGTGGTCTGGATGATTTCCTTGCCCAGGCGCAGGTCTTCCGAATAGTCGGACGACGCGACCCAGAGGCGCAGGATATCGGCGCCATATTGCTTGATGACGTCCTGCGGGGCGACGGTATTGCCCAGCGACTTGCTCATCTTGCGGCCTTCGCCATCCATGGTGAAGCCGTGCGTGAGCACGCTGTCATAGGGGGCAAAGCCATTGGTGGCGCAGGATTCCAGCAGCGATGAATGGAACCAGCCGCGATGCTGGTCGCTGCCTTCGAGATACATCGAGGCCGGGAACTTGAGATTGGGCCACTTTTGTTTATTGCGCAGAACCCAGGAGTGGGTGGTGCCGCTGTCGAACCAGACGTCGAGAACGTCCATGACCATTTCATAGTCATCGGGGTTTCTGCTGTCGCCGAGATAGCGGGCGGCGGCGCCGGGCTTGTACCAGGCGTCGGCGCCTTCTTCCTCGAAACTCTGGGCGATGCGGTGGTTGACCGTGTCATCCCGCAGGATTTCGTTGGTCTTTTTATCCACAAACACGGTGATCGGCACGCCCCAGGCGCGCTGGCGGCTGAGGACCCAATCGGGGCGATCAGCGATCATGGCGCGCAGGCGGTTCTGGCCGCCAGGCGGATAGAATTTTGTGCGGTCGATGGAGCCGAGCGCGCGGCTGCGCAGGGTATCGCCCGCGGCGCCGTCGATATCGCGGTCCATATAGACGAACCATTGCGGCGTGTTGCGGAAGATGACCGGCTTCTTGGAGCGCCAGGAATGGGGATATTGATGCTTGATGCGACCACGGGCGACCATGGCATTGCGCTCGGCCAAAGCCGTGATGACGCGCTGGTTTGCGTCGCCCTTCTTGCCGTTGTCGTCGAGGACGCGGGCGCCGTCGAAACCGGGGGCTTCGGGCGTGTAGAAACCGTCATCGCCGACGACATAGGGGATGGCGGTGTCGATCTTGCGCTCGTTCAGCAGGCGAGCCGAGTCCATCCAGATGCCGAAGTCGTCGAGACCATGGCCGGGGGCGGTATGCACGAAACCGGTGCCGGCATCGTCGGTGACGTGTTCGCCATCGAGCAGGGGCACGTCGAAATTGTAGCCCCCGGCGAGACCGCGGAGGGGGTGGTGGCACAGCAGGCCCGACATGACTGAAGCAGGCACGTCCTGCAGGCGGACAAATTCCTCGACCTTCGCCTTAGCGAAGGTTTCGGAAGCCAGATTGTCAGCGAGGATGTATTTTTCGCCGGTCGATGCCCAATTGCCATCAGGCGCCTTGGTGACCTCATAAAGGCCGTAGGCAACCTTGGACGAGAAGCTGATGGCGCGGTTGGCCGGAATGGTCCAGGGCGTCGTGGTCCAGATGACCACGGATGCACCGGTCAGGTGTTCGCGGCGCTCGATCGTGTCTTCCGCGCCTGAACCGGCGACCGTGACGATGCGGGAGGTCGGGAACTTCACCCAGATGGCGTCGCTCTCGTAGTCGGCATATTCGATTTCGGCTTCGGCCAAAGCTGTGCGTTCGACCACGGACCACATCACGGGCTTGGAGCCGCGATAGAGTTGGCCCGACGCCGACACTTTCATCAGTTCGCGGGCGATCTGGGCCTCGGCGTCAAAGCTCATGGTGAGATAGGGATTGTCCCATTCGCCGAGCACGCCGAGGCGCTTGAATTCCTCGCGCTGGATGTCGACCCATTGTTCGGCAAAGGTGCGGCATTCCTGGCGGAATTCGACGACCGGGACCTCGTTCTTGTCCTTGCCCTTGGCGCGGTACTGTTCCTCGATCTTCCATTCGATGGGCAGGCCGTGGCAGTCCCAGCCGGGCACATAGGCCGCGTTGAAACCCAGCATCTGCATGGAGCGCGAGACAATATCCTTCAGCGTCTTGTTGAGTGCGTGGCCGATATGGATGTTGCCATTGGCATAGGGCGGGCCGTCATGCAGGGTGAAGAGCGGCCTGTCCTTGGCCTGCTCGCGCTGCATGGCGTAAATATCCATCTCTTCCCAGCGCTTGAGCCAGCCCGGCTCGCGGTCGGGCAGGCCCGCGCGCATGGGGAAATTGGTTTCCGGCAGGAAAAGCGTAGCCGAATAATCGGTTTCGGTGGCGCCCGTGGCGGTATCGGTCATGGAAACGGCAATCGGTAAGGGAGGATTTGCGCGCCTTTTAGCAAGGGCGGGCCTCCGGGGCAAAGGCTGATTTGCCTGCCCGCTGCCGCAGGCCGAAGCTGGCCGCGCCCGTCGAAACGGGGAAAATGGCGTAGGCGGCCATGAGAATGGCGCCGGCAAGGCTGCGAAAGATGAAACGGTGGCGCTATTCGGCGCCACCGTTTCACGGGCGGCCCCTAGGTTTGCGGGTTGCAATCGATCTGTTCGGCGACCAGCACATGGAGAGCGGCGACCAGAATGGTTTCTCCGCCTGTCATCAGTGCGCCGAGGTTTTCACAGCCATCGTCCTCGGGCGGTGGGGGTGGTGGTGGTGGTGGCGGCGGCGGAGGCGGAGGTGGCGGAGGTGCCACGACCGGTTTCACGGGCTCGCTGCCGCCGCCATGCGCGGGAATATTGGGCGAATTGTTGGGCAGGCATTGCGCGGTATGCGCGGCTTTGTCTGAAAAAAACAGCCCGATACAGGCGGCTGTATGGGCACGGTAGACGTCCTGAATCTGGGAGGCCGACACGGGAGGCGCCGCAATTTGCATAAAAGCGACCGCTGCCACGGCGAGGTTGATGAGCTTGACCATAACAAAATTTCCGTTTGCGATGGTCGCAGGCTAAAGTCGCGTTTCTGGCCGGGCATCGCACACATGTTCGATGCGGGTAACTAATCATTCGCCGATTACTTGCGCGGCAGGGCGATTGCGTGTGTGCTGGAGCTGCTAAACAGCGAGACCATCTTGGACGCGATCCTTGGGTTGATCGACGACATCTACGAAGCGGGGGCCCATCCCGAGCGTTGGGCCCATGCGCTTTGCAGGCTGGCCGATGTCACTGGCGGCATCGATGCGACGATGGGCGGACAAACAGCCGCGCAGGTGCCGTTGCTGGTGACGGCGCGGACCGATCCGGACAGTGTGCGGCTTTATGCCGAGCATTATCATAGCCGCAATGCCATGCAGCTGGCGCTGCATGCCGTTCCAGTGGGCCGGCCGGTGGTCGACAGAGCGGTTATCGACATAGAAACATTCCACGCCAGCGCCTTCTACAATGAGTGGTGCAGGCCGCAGCACTATCTGCATGGCGCAGCGATAAACCTGGCGACATCCCAGGGATGGAGCGCGACCCTGATGGTCTCGGGCCGGCAGGACTACGGTCATGACGCGATGCATATCCTGACGGCGGTGGCGCCGCATCTGATCCGGGCATTCCAGCTCAACCAGTTGCTGCACGAGACGCGGACCATGGGCATGGGGGCCTTTGCGGCGCTGGAATATCTCGATCGCGGCGCCCTGCTGGTGGGTGCGGGCGGCAAGGTGCGCCCGGCCAACGGCATAGCCGAAGCCATTCTGGCAGAGGGCGACGGACTGATGCTTCGGGATGGGCAGCTCAGTTGCGCCAACGCCAACGAAACAGCCGCCCTGCAGCGCCTGGTGGCGCAATGCGCGCGCGGCATCGCGGTGCGGGACGAAGGCACGATGCAGATTGGCCGCAGCGAAGGCCGCAGCCCGCTGACCCTGCAATGCGTACCCTTCCCCACCAGCAACTGGTGGCCCGGCTTCAGCCAGCAATGGGCCATGATCTTCGTGACCGATCCCGATGCCCGCATGATCCAGGCCACGGAACGCCTGCGGCAGCGCTATGGTCTGACCCGGGCCGAGGCGCGGCTGGCCTGGGAAATCGTCCGCGGCGGCGGGCGCAAGACGGCAGCGGAAAAGCGGGGCATTTCGGTGGCGACCGCCCGCAGCCAGCTCACCAGCATCTTCGACAAGACCGGCGTACGACGGCAGTCGGAGTTGGTACGGCTGTTGATGGACGATTGAACCCCTCGCCTGTGGCAGGGGTTAGCGAATAAAGCCCAGCCTGACGTCCAGTTCGCTCAGCGGCTCGACACTGGCCAGGGCATCGCGGGCTTTGCGGCTGTCGCGGTCCATGGCGGATATCAGCTGCTCGAGGCCGGAAAAGACTTCCTGGCCCCTGATATGGGCGACCAGGGCCACGGATATGGTCTGGCCGTAAATGTCTTCGTCGAAATCGAAGAGGTGGGTTTCGAAGGGCGGTAGCTGGTTGTCGAACATGGGCTTGCCATAGGCGGCAACGCCATCGAAGACGCGATTGCCCAGCCGGGCGCGGACGGCGTAGACGCCTTGCGCGAGCTGGAAATTGGCGTGGGTCACGGTGTTGGCAGTGGGGTAGCCGAGGTCCCTGCCCCGCTGGTCGCCCTTGACCACGCAACCATCGAAAAACCAGTGATAACCGAGCAGCCGGTTGGCGGCGGTAACGGCGCCTTCGGACAGGGCGGCGCGAATGCGCGAGGAGGAAATGACCTCGTCGCCTTCATCCATCAGGTCGATGGTTTCGACGGCAAAACCCTGCGCCTCGCCCGCCGCCTTGAGGAAGGTGGGCGTACCGCGACGCTGGCGGCCGAAATGGAAATCGGCGCCGACAATGACGCCGGTGACATCAAGAGCCTCGATCAGAAAGCGGGAGACGAAGTCCTCGGCCTCGATCTGGGAGAAGGCGCGGTCGAAATGCAGGATGGCGATGGCGTCGAGCCCCAAAGCCTCGGCCAGCCGCGCCTTGGCGTCGCCATCGGTGAGGCGGAACATGAAGGGCGCGGGCGCGAAAACATCGCGCGGATGCGGCTCGAAGGTCAGGACCATGGCGGGCACGCCGGCTTCGGCGGCGCGGGCCTTGAGCGTGGCCAGCACGGTCTGGTGGCCGCGATGCATGCCATCGAAATTGCCGATGGCGACATAGGCGCCGCGCAGGGCGCTGGGAACGGCGTCGAGAGAATCGAGGCGGATGAATGCGGTCATCGGACTACCAGGACAGGCGCGGCAGGAAGCCGGCCAGGTGGGCGCGGCTGGGGGCAACCAGATCGGCTATGGCGTTCGGATCGGGTTTGCCGAAGGCATCGAGTTCGGCGGCATGAATGGAGCCGGTGACGAAGAGCAGGTCGATGCCGAACTTGGCGGCGCCCGTGGCGTCGGTGCGCACGCTGTCGCCGATGGCGAGGACGCGGGATTTGTCGAGCGGCTTGCCGGCGGCTTCTTCGGCGAGGCGGAAGGCTTCCTCGTAGATCGGCTGGTAGGGCTTGCCCGCCATCAGCACCATGCCGCCCATGGCGGCATAGAGATCGCCCAGCGCGCCGCCGCAATAGATGATCTTGTCGCCATGCTCGACCACGCGATCAGGATTGGCGCAGATCATGGGCAGCTTGCGGGCGAGCCAGAGCTTGGCGCGCTCGCGATACATTTCGGGGGTGTCGTCATCGGTATCGAGGTCGGTAACGATGATGGCTTCGGCTTCGTCGGGGCCGGCCCGGCGCACGCCGAGGCCCTCATAGAGCGAGTCGTCATCGGTGGCGGGGCCGACATGGTGGATGGCCTTGCCGCGATATTTGGCGATCATCGAGCGGGTGGCATCGCCCGAGGAGACGATGGCGTCATAGGCGCCACGATGCACGCCGAGCCGGTCGAGCATATCGATGATGGGTCCCGAGGGGCGCGGGGCATTGGTGATGAACACCACCTTGCCGCCGGCCTTGCGATATTCGGCCAGGGCCTCGACGGCGCTGGGAAAGGCCTCGACGCCGTTATGGACGACGCCCCACACATCGCTCAGCACGGCATCGTAGCGGCCGGCGAGGTCGGCTAGGCCGGAGATGGAAGGCAGCGGGCTGGTCATCGCAATATTCCGATGCAAACAGGATGGGCGTTGTATGTGGCAGCTTGGGGGTGCGGATCAAGGGGAAACGGACATGTGCATTGGTATCATGCGCACCGAACGGAAGCGCTGGAAACGCCCGCGCCACGCCCTCGTGGTTCGACAGGCTCACCATGAGGGCTGCTGGATGAGCAGCGACTAAAGCTCAACCCTGCGCAACTGGGGCGGCTGGCGGAGGGGTTCGGTCATCAGGTCGGGGCGGACCGGGCCGGGGGCGGCGATGTGGGGGCCCTGAACCAGGGTGATGCCGTCTTCGAGCAGTTCGACGATCTGGCTTTCGCTGGCAATGCCGGTGCCGAGCAGGCGGACGTCGAAGCGGGCAATGTAGTTGGCGATGTCGGAAGCGTGGAAGTCGGTGAAGACTTCGGGTTCCTCGATGAAGCGGGCGGCATCGACGCGCAGCGAGCGCACGCCCTGAGCTGCGAGTTCGGCAATGTCGACGCGCAGCGACTTGACGCCTGATATGGAGAAGCCGGCGCCCTTCTTGGCCACGGCGTCGGCAATGGCGCGCTCGCCGGTGGTGAGGGAGCGCCAGTCGGTTTCGCTGATGGTGAAGATCAGGCCGGGGGCGATGGCGCGGTTGGCTTCGAGCGAAACGATCAACTGCTCGGAAGCCGTGGAATCGCCGAGCGTGGCACGGGACAGCGGGATGTAGAGCGTGACCGGCTGGCCGCCGGTACGCGAGCGGCGGGAGATGGTGATGGCCTCGACGAGCCCGGCGCCTTCGATATGGCGCAGCACATCCTCGCCGCCACGGCGGGGCAGAAAATCGCCGCGATCAGCCAGATCGCCATCCTCCAGCATGAGGCGCGGCACGAGGTCATAGCCCTGCGGGCGGCGCTGGGGCAAAGTGACGACGGGCTGGATATGATAGATCAGCCGGTTTTCGGCGATGGCCTGGCGCAGCATTTCGAGCGGGATGATCGGCTCGGGCTCGCGGGCCACCGGCTGGGGCGCGGGCGCCGCAATCATCCGGTCGCGGCCGGCCGGCTTGGCAGCGCGATCTTCCATTTCGGCCACCGCTTCGGCGACCTGGCGGATGACGGTGCCGAGCACGGAAATATCGGCTTCGACGCCTTCGAGCCGCGCGCCGGCATTGAGATCGGCCATGGCATTGATGCGCTGGCCGAGCACGGCGCCGGCCTGGGCATCGGTGGCGAGCAGGCGGGACAGGTCCTCGATGGCCTTTTCGAGCCGGTTTTCGGCGCGCTGGCGCAGGGTGCGTTCGAGCAGGACGACGCAGACGCAACCGAAGACGACGGCAGCGAGAATGGCTTCGGCCGGTGTGAAGGTCAGGCCGAAATAGGCTGCGGCGCCAACGGCGGCAGCGGAAAGGGCGATGAACGTGTAGACCAATGCCTGCACGGGCAAACCTTCTGGAAGCCGGGATTCGGCTCTACCCTCTTAGCATCGCGCAAGGGGGTGCAAAAGCGCCGAGCCGCCGCTCTCCCAAGCCTATTTGGGGCTCAGGTGGCGAAAATGTTCCAGGCGCGCGAGAAGAAGCAGTGGAAGAGCAGCAGTTGGGCCGCGCCGGAAGCGGCGGCACCACCGCCCAGATGCCCCATGACCACGGACGGCCGATCGGTGCGGAAATGGGGCATGGCGGCCAGATGATGTTCGACCCGCTCGAACAGGCGCCGCACCACCGGACGCGGCATGACGCCATCGATAATGGCGAGATCGAGTTCCATGACGGCGCGCGTATTGAGGACGGCGCCGGCAAGGGCCCTGCCCGCATCGTCCAGCCAGGCGCTTGCCACCGGCTCGAGCGAGGCCCAGTCCCAGTTCATCGGATCGCCCGGCGGCAGCCGGCTGCCGGAGGCTTCGAGCCGCTGCTGCAGCGCCAGGATGGAGGCGATGGTATGCACGTAATTGGGTTGCCCCTTGATATCCGGGACCAGGATGGCGCCCAGATTAGCGGCATTGCCGGTGCGGCCCTGCCAGAGCTGGCCGTTGAGCGCGACGCCGGCCCCGATCATGGTGCCGACCTGGAAATAGGCGAGGCCCGAAGGACGCGGCTCCGGCCGGGAGAGGAATTCGGCCCAGCAGCCGGCATTGCCATCGTTGAACCATTCGACCGGTTCGCCGACGGCCTGGCTCAGTTCCACGGCGGGGTTGGCATCGCGCCATAGTTCCACCTGTTCGGCGGGCGCGCCGACGCGGCCCAGATGCCGCGGGATATTGGAGGGGTAGCCAGGCCGATGCCGGCAAGCCGGCCCGCCTGCTGCTCGGTCATGCCGGCGCGGATAGTGGCGATTTCGGCCGCGACATTGGCGAAAATGGTGCGGAAGTCGGGCCAGGCATAGCTGCGCCGGATGCTGGCCAGGGTCTGGCCGGCCATGCTGAACAGCAGGACTTCGAAATGCCGCCAGCCGATCTCGACGCCGATGGCGAAGGCGCCGTCGGGATTGAGAAAGAGCGGGGTTGCCGGCTGGCCGCGACGACCGCGCAATACCTCGCCGCGCAGCACCAGTTCACGCGTTTCTAGATCGGTGACAATGCGCGAAGTGGTTTGCGGCCCAAGGCCGGACTGGCGGGCAAGATCGGCATTGGAGGCGCCCGGGTTGAGGGCGATCAGCGTCATTATGGTGCGTTCATTGGCCAGGCGCACGCCGGACTGGGCGAAGCCGCGCGCCGTCGGCCCAATGCCATCATCAACGGAGATCCTCTGCATGCGGCGACATAATAGCCAGAACATGGCGCAAACAAGCCGCAACTGCGTCGCATTCGAGCAAAATGCAAATGTCTGGAACGGTTTATTTACCCTGTTGCGGAACAATCGGCTGAACACCGGGACAGAGCGGCAATGCCGGACAACCGGCACAAAGACTAATCGGAACGCGAGGGCCGAGCCGCATGGCGATGCAAAACCGAAACGATAGCGAGCCGCATGGGCGGCTGCTGCTGATCGATGGGGATGAGCCGCATGCCCAAGTCGTGGCCGAGACCCTGGGCCAGAGCCTGGGCGGCCGCATGCGCATTGCCGTGGCCGCCGGTGGCAGGCAGGCGGTCGAGCTGCTGCGCGATACCGGTTTCGATATCGTATTGGCCGATCTGTCCTGCCTGCGCGACCTCTGCGAACGCAGCGACGACGCCGTGGCGCGGCTGGTGCGACTGGCCGATGGGGCGCTGTTCGTGGCCGTTTCGGATGGGGCTTCGGTTTCGGCGGCGGTCGGGGCGATGCGCGCGGGCGCACATGATTACGTGGTCAAGCCGCTGAACGGGCCGGCAATGGCGGCGCGGATCGGCGAGCTGGCACAGCGGCACGGCAAGGGCCGGTCGCTCAGCATCGAACCGCAGGCGCAGGGCCGGTCGGACTATGCCGGCTTTATCGGCGCCTCGAGCGCCATGCAATTCGTCTATGAGCAGATCGGGCGCGTGGCGACGTCGTCGGCGCCGGTCTTCATCACCGGGGAAAGCGGCACGGGCAAGGATGTGTGCGCCGAGGCACTGCATGAAGAAGGCCCGCGCCGGGACAAGCGACTGGTGGCGATCAACTGCGCTGCGATTCCGCGCGACCTGATGGAAAGCGAGTTGTTCGGCGTGGCACGCGGCGCCTTTACCGGCGCGCATGACGACCGCAAGGGCGCAGCGGAACTGGCCGATGGCGGCACGCTGTTCCTCGACGAGATCGGGGAAATGGATCTTTCCCTGCAGAGCAAACTCCTCAGGTTCCTGCAGACCGGCACGCTGAGCCGCGTCGGAGAATCGGGCGTGCGGCATGTGGATGTGCGCGTCATCTGCGCCACCAACCGCAATCCGATGCAGTTGATCAGCGAGAAGAAGTTCCGCGAGGACCTGTTCTACCGGCTGCATGTGCTGCCAATCCATCTGCCGCCGCTGCGGCAGCGGCCCACCGACATCATGGTGCTGGCCCAGCATTTCCTGGCGCGCTATGCCGCCGAGGAACACAAGCATTTCACCGGCTTCACGCCTGACGTCGCGAGCCTGCTGACCTCGGCCGAATGGAAGGGGAATGTGCGGCAACTGCAGAACCTAGTGCGGCGACTGGTGGTGATGTGCGATGGCGGAACCATCACCATGCCCATGCTTGTCGCGGCCGATATCGAATCGCGCGGCGTGGTGACGCCGGTCGAGCCCACGCCGCGCGTCGAACGCCGGCCGGTCATCCTGCCGATGTGGCAGCAGGAGCAGCGCATCATCGAGGATGCCATTGCCAGTTTCGGGGGCAATGTGTCACTGGCCGCGGCGGCGCTGGAGATCAGTCCGTCGACGATCTATCGCAAGCGGCAGGGTTGGGCCGAGATGGCGGCAGCTTCATAGGAGTGCCGATATTCAGGCGATGGCGGCCTGCAAATGGCGGCTTTCTGCGCTTCCGGTGCTCACGCACGGGAGTGCGCTCCGCTCCGGTTCTCGAAAGTCACCATTTTCGACTCGCCCTGGCCTGAATCTCGGCACTCCTAGTGCCAATCACCACACATCCTCTTAGGGCGTATTGGCTTCCCGTGCCTTGCGGCGGTCGAGGCCGAGATAGTGTTCGCGCAGGATGACGGCGATGCCGGAGGCGACGATGATCACGGCACCGATGACCATGGCCACGGTGGGGATATCGCCGAAGACGGCGAAGCCAATGACCAGCGTCAGCAGCAGCGAGACATATTCGAAGGGCGCGATGACCGACATGTCGGCATAGCGGTAGCACGAGGTCAGCAGCAATTGGCCGATGCCGCCGAAAAAGCCGGCGCCGATGAGCAGGGCCGCCTGGGCTGGCGTGGGCATGGCCCAGCCGAAAGGAATGGTGGCCAGCGACATGACGCTGGCGCTGACGAAGAAATAGATGACTATGGTTTCGGTGCGTTCGGTCCGCGTCAGCTTGCGCACCTGCATCATGGCGAAAGCCGAAAGCAGTGCGCCGCCGAAGGCCGCGATGGCGCCGATCGCCTCGGTATTGCCGAGCGCCTGGCCGCCGGAGAACAGCGTGAGCCGCGGCCAGAGAATGATGACGACGCCGAACAGGCCCACGATGACGGCCGTCCAGCGGAACAGGTGGACGCTCTCCTTGAGCAGCAGGGCGCTGAACACGACGATCAGCAGTGGCGAGGCATAGCCGATCGCCGTGGCCTCGGGCAGCGGCAGGCGGGTCAGCGCGAAGAAGCCCAGCCCCATGGAGGCCGTGCCAATGATGGCCCGCACCACATGGCCCATGGGATTTGCGGTGTGCAGCGCGGCGCGCAACTGGCCGCGCCAGACGAGCCAGACCAGGACCGGCAGGATGGCGAAAAAACAGCGGAAGAACACGAGTTCTCCCGCCGGGATGGATCTCGGTGGCCTTGAGCAGGGTCGCCATGACGACGAAGCAGCAGACCGAGGCTATCTTGAGCGTAACGCCGCGCAATGGTCCGCCGCGATAATGCACAAAACCGGCGACAGCTTCAGATGCAGGGGCGGTCACTGATGTCTCGCGGTGCAGCCGCGATCAGCGGCTGGAGGATTGCTCCAGCTTTTCCTTGGCGACGCGCGCAGTGGCGAACGCCTTGTGCTCGGGGCCAACGGCCGAGCCTGATTTGACCACCTTGCCGGCGGCGTCGTGAATTTCCCAATGCCAGTTGGCATTCGGGCCGCTGCCGCCCTTGAGGCGCAGCTTGATCTGAAGCGAGTTATCCTGGGTCATGCTGGCCTTATGCCGGAGGTTTGCGCGTGGGGGAAGGGGGAAGTTCGGAGAAATCGGGCTTCCGCACGATGGTCATCTACCCATCGGCCCTTCCCGCGGACTTGATCCGCGGGTCTAACGCCGCTTGTGCCATGTGGAGAGTGACCCGCGGATCAAGTCCGCGGGAAGCGATTGTGGGCGGGCGGACTACGCTGTTCGTTATCCGCTTCCACTTACACCTCCGAATAGCGGTACTCGATGCGGTCGCCCCAGAAGGCGAGGTGGTCGCGGATGGGTTCGACCAGTGGGCATGGGTCGGGATAGTACCAGACCTGATCGGGGCCGTCGGCGGTGAGGGTCTTGAGCGTGTAATAATGCGCCTCGCCCTTGTAGGGGCAGGTGGTGCGGGTTTCGGAGCGTTCCAGCACATCCTCGCGCACGTCATCGCGTGGCAGATAGATGCGCAGGGGTGCACCGGGTTCGTCGAGTTCGAGCGCATTGAGCGAACTGCCGATCTCGGCATCGTCGAACAGCACATGGACCCGGCCTTTGGCGGGCCTGATCTTGATATCCTTGTCCAGACATTGACGCGTCATGATGTCCTGCCATGAGGGAAGTGAACGATCTCGATTAACGCGCGAGACGAAAGCCGGTTCACCCGACCTTGACTCACAAGGGGGGCAGCCATATATCCCCGTCACCCTGTTAGCACTCTATAATGGCGAGTGCTAACAGTGCCAGAAATTGCATTTGAACATGCTGCCATAGGAGCAAAACATGGGCTTCCGTCCTCTGCACGACCGCGTGGTCGTCCGTCGCCTCGACAGCGAAGAAAAGACCAAAGGCGGGATCATCATCCCCGACACCGCCAAGGAAAAGCCCTCCGAGGGCGTGATCGTCTCCGTAGGCCCCGGCGCGCGTGACGACAGCGGCAAGATCGTCACTCCCGACGTCAAGGCTGGCGACCGCGTGCTGTTCGGCAAGTGGAGCGGCACCGAGGTCAAGCTCAACGGCGAAGACCTGCTGATCATGAAGGAATCCGACATCATGGGCGTGATCGAAGCCTAAGGCTTCCCCGCTCTTTTTCGTCGTTTTCAACCCCATTCTGAAGGAGCGCCTCACATGGCCGCCAAAGAAGTAAAGTTCTCGACCGATGCCCGCGACAAGATGCTGCGCGGCGTCAACATCCTCGCCAATGCGGTGAAGGTGACCCTCGGCCCCAAGGGCCGCAACGTGGTCATCGAAAAGTCGTTCGGCGCCCCGCGCATCACCAAGGACGGCGTGACCGTCGCCAAGGAAATCGAGCTGGAAGACAAGTTCGAGAACCTGGGCGCCCAGTTGCTGCGTTCGGTCGCCTCCAAGACCAACGACATTGCCGGTGACGGCACCACCACAGCGACCGTTCTCGGCCAGTCGATCGTCGTCGAAGGCGTCAAGGCTGTTGCCGCCGGCTTCAACCCGATGGACCTGAAGCGCGGTATCGACCTGGCTGTCGAAGAAGTCGTCGCCTCGCTGCAGGCCGCTTCGTCCAAGATCAAGTCGTCGTCCGAAGTTGCCCAGGTCGGCACCATTTCGGCCAATGGCGAATCCGCCATCGGTGACATGATCGCCGAGGCCATGCAGAAGGTCGGCAACGAGGGTGTCATCACCGTCGAGGAAGCCAAGACCGCCGAGACCGAACTCGATGTCGTTGAAGGCATGCAGTTCGACCGTGGCTACCTCAGCCCCTATTTCGTCACCAATGCCGAGAAGATGACCGCCGTCCTTGAAGACCCGGTGATCCTGCTGCACGAAAAGAAGCTCAGCAACCTGCAGTCGCTGCTGCCGCTGCTGGAGTCGGTCGTGCAGTCGCAGCGCCCGCTGCTGATCATTGCCGAAGACGTCGATGGCGAGGCCCTGCCGACCCTGGTCGTCAACCGCCTGCGCGCCGGCCTCAAGGTCGCTGCCGTCAAGGCTCCGGGCTTCGGCGATCGCCGCAAGGCCATGCTCGAAGACATCGCCATCCTGACCGGTGGCCAGGTGATCTCCGAAGATCTCGGCATCAAGCTCGAGAACGTGACCATCGACATGCTGGGCACCGCCAAGCGCGTCGAAATCACCAAGGAAAACACCACGATCGTCGATGGCGCCGGCACCCAGGATGATATCCAGGGCCGCGTTGGCCAGATCAAGGCGCAGATCGAAGAGACCACTTCGGACTATGACCGCGAGAAGCTGCAGGAACGCCTGGCCAAGCTGGCCGGTGGCGTTGCCGTGATCAAGGTTGGCGGCTCGACGGAAGTCGAAGTCAAGGAGCGCAAGGACCGTGTCGATGACGCGCTGAACGCTACCCGCGCCGCTGTTGAAGAAGGCATCGTGGCTGGCGGCGGCGTTGCGCTGCTGCGCGCTTCGGCTGCCCTCTCGGTCAAGGGCGCCAATGCCGACCAGGACGCCGGCATCGCCATCGTTCGCCGCGCTCTGCAGGAGCCGGTGCGCACGATCGCCAACAATGCCGGTGCCGAAGGCTCCGTCGTCGTCGGCAAGATCCTCGAAAACGCTTCGAAGACCTTCGGCTACAACGCTGCCACCGGTGAATATGGTGACCTCGTCCAGCTCGGCGTCATCGACCCGGTGAAGGTGGTTCGCACTGCCCTGCAGGACGCGGCTTCGGTCGCTTCGCTGCTGATCACCACCGAGGCCCTGATCGTCGAGGCCCCCAAGGAAGCAGCGCCGGCAATGCCGGGCGGCGGCGGCATGGGCGGCATGGGCGGCATGGATTTTTAATCCAGCCCCA
The DNA here is from genome assembly GCF_007859655.1 of Devosia ginsengisoli. Lineage (NCBI taxonomy): Bacteria > Pseudomonadati > Pseudomonadota > Alphaproteobacteria > Hyphomicrobiales > Devosiaceae > Devosia > Devosia ginsengisoli. The sequence goes on along the minus strand of NZ_CP042304.1, from coordinate 72,982 downwards.
ACAGCTTCGAGGTTCGTTTCTTCCCAGTCACGAACTTCGTGGAAAGGCGCAGTGGAAACACTGCGCCTTTTTCTTATGCGCGGCGGCCCGCGGCGCAGTACAATGGGGGAACAATCAGCGAGGATTCGATGCGGACACCCCGACGCGGCAGCGCTTTCGATCAGGCGGAGGCGGCTTTCAAGACCGCGACCAGCAAGCCGGTGGAAGCGCCGGTGAAGAAGGCGACGCCGCCGGAAGGCAAGGAGATGGTGACGCTGCGGCTGGACCGCGCCGTGCTGGGGCATTTCCAGGATGACGGCCCGGGCTGGCAGGAGCGGATCAACGCAGCCCTGCGCGCCGCGGCGGGACTCGACCCGACCTGACGACACCCCTATTTGCGGGTTTGACAGCCACGCTCCGAAGCTCCATTTTCGCCGGGAAATAGAGTAGGGGGGGCGGAGATGTCCACGCGTATCGTTCTGGCTGCGGTTGTTTTGCTGGCCTTCAATCTGGCCGCCACCGGCGACGCCTTTGCGCAAAAGACCAAGACCAAGGGCAGCACGCCCGAGGTTACTCAGCCCCAGAGCAACACGCTCGACCCCTATGATCCCGACGATCTCGAAGAGATTCTCGACGAGGGCGACGCTGCCTATTTCGTGGAGGACGGGCAGGATCCCGATTACGAATATGCCTTCGAGATGTATTCTCTCGCGGCCGAGGCGGGCGATGGCTATGCGATGAACCGCGTGGCGCTGATGTATGACCGCGGCGAGTTCGTGGCGCAGGACTATGGCAAGGCATTCGACTGGTATCTGAAGGCCGCCGAGGCCGGACTGCCCGCCGGGCAGAGCAATGTGGGCAGCATGTACCATTCCGGCGACGGCGTGGCGCAGAGCAATGCCGAGGCCCTGCACTGGTATCGCCTCGCCGCTGGCAATGGCTATGGCTATGCCATGTATGCGCTGGGCGACATGTATCTGGCGGGCGACGGCGTGACCAAGGACGCCGAGGAGGCGACGGCCTGGTACCAAAAGGCCTCGGATGCCGGCGAAGCCAACGGGCATTGGTCGCTGTCGCTGCGCTATCTCTATGGCGACGGCGTGGGCAAGGATACGCAGCGGGCGGCGGAGCTGGGCTACCTGGCGCTGACCAATGGGCTGCAGGTGGCCTGGGATGAGTTCAAGGATATCCGCAATGCCGATACCTCGCCGAACTATCGCCGGGCGATCCAGGAAATGCTGAAGCGCGACGGCTTCTATACCGGCACGATCGATGGCAGCTTCGGGCCTGCGACGCAGCGGGCCATCGAAGCGGCATTCGGCTCGGCGCTGTAGCGGGCTAGCGGAAGAACAGCAGCCGCAGGGCCAGGGCGATCGACACCACGACCACCAGCGGGCGGATGACCTTCGCACCGTAGCGGATGCCGGTGCGGGCACCGATATAGCCGCCGACAATCTGGCCGATGGCCATGGCGATGGCGGCTGGCCACACCACGTCTCCGGCCGGAATGAAGATGGTCAGCGCCGCCAGGTTCGAGACCAGGTTGAGAATCTTGGTATTGCCCGAGGCGCGGGTGAGGCCCAGGCCGAACAGCATGACGAAGCCGATGGTGAAGAACGAGCCGGTGCCCGGCCCGAATATGCCGTCATAGAAGCCGATGATCAGGCCCATGACCGGCACGAAAAGCCCGAAGGGGAGCCGGGCGGCCTTGTCGGCATCGGAGAGATTGGGCGCGAAGAGGAAATAAAGCGCGATGCCGATCAGCGCCACCGGCACGGCGATGTCGAGCAGGGTGATGTCGATCTGCTTGACCACCAGCGCGCCGACGAGGCTGCCGGCATAGGTCAGGATCAGAGCGGGAAGCAGCGCCTTGAGGGAGATGAAACCGCGGCGCCAATAGGTCGCGGCGGCCATGGCGGTGCCGACCACCGACTGCATCTTGTTGGTGGCGAGCGCGGCGACCGGCGGCAGGCCGGCCGAAAGCAGAGCGGGCACCCCGATCATGCCGCCGCCGCCGGCTATCGCATCGACGAAACCGGCCAGCATGCCGGCGCCGGCAAGTGCAAGGAGAGTAAGGGGATCGAGCATGGGGTCCGGTGTGGTTCAGGGCGCCGTTTCGTCGGGCTGCGGGGGTTCGGCGAGCCGCCGCTCGTAGATCGGAATGTTGATCATGGAAGACATGAAGCCGCTCATCATGAGCTGGAAGCCGGAAACCAGTGCCGTCATGGCCAGGATGACCGGGCGCAGGGTGCGGCTGGCATTGAGGGGCCCGAAATCGCGGGCAGCCCATTGGCCGACACCCCAGACCAAAGCGCCGATACCGACCAGCATCAGGATGATGGCGACCAGCAGGATGCGCTCGAGCGTGAGGGCTTCGAGCAGGCGGCCATAGTTGCCGGAGGGCGGGATGAAGCCATAGCGCGAGGCAAAGCGGCGGCCGATAATGGCGAAGGAGACCGATTGCAGGCCGACGATGATGCAGAGCGCGGCGACAAGGAAAGTGTGGACGTCGAAGGAGACGCGACCGAAATGCGCCGGACCGGGCAGCAGCACGGCGCCCACCACCAGGCCCACGGCCAGGAGCGCTATGCCGGGATAGAGAAACAGCCAGCGCGGCGAAAACAGCAGCAGGAAGCGCAGGTGCCGCCAGCCATCGCGGATGGAGCGCAGATGGGGCGGGCGGGAGCGGCCATCCTTGGCAAGGGTCGTGGGCACTTCGCGCAGGTCGAGCTGGGCCAGGGTGGCCTTGACCACCATTTCGGAGGCGAATTCCATGCCTGACGTGCGCAGGTTGAGCGCCAGGATCGCAGCGCGGGAAAAGCCGCGCAGGCCACAATGGAAATCGCCGATCGGGGTGCGGAAGAACAGGCGCCCGACCGCGCTCAGCACGGGATTGCCGATATAGCGGTGGTGCCAGGGCATGGCGCCGGGGGCGATGCCGCCGGCAAAGCGATTGCCCATGACGAGATCGGCGCCATCGCGCAACTCGGCGACGAACGCGTCGAGATTGGCGAAATCGTAGCTGTCATCGGCATCGCCCATGATGACAAAACGGCCCCGCGCCGCCTGGATGCCGCCGGCAAGAGCCGCGCCATAGCCGCGCTCGGGGATCGCCACGATGCGGGCGCCGAGGCTTCTGGCAATATCCTGCGAGCCATCGGTCGAGCCATTGTCGGCAATGACGACCTCGCCGGCAATGCCGGTACGATCAAGGAAGCCGCGCGCCTTGCCGATGCAGGCAGCCAGCGTTTCGGCTTCGTTGAGGCACGGCATCAGGATGGTGAGTTCGAGTTCGTCGGCCAAGTGTGGCCCTCCCCCCTGAGCCTGCGGGCATTTGTGTCGTGAATCGGTGCGGGTGGCAATGCCCGGTCAGTCGCCACCACCGCCACCGTCGCCCCCGCCACCATCCGTGCCGCCGTCGCCACTATCGCCGTTGTCGCCATCGCGCGAATGGCCGCCGCTCGTGGTGCCGCCTCCGCCTTCGCCGCCGGCAGAACTCGTGCGGCGCCGGGGGCGGTTGGTGCTCCAGACGATGGCGAGGATCGCGGCGACGGCGAGGAAGATCAGGAGGAATTCAACCAGTCCGCTCAAGATCGCTCTCCTCCGTCAGAACCCCGCCACACAATTCAAACGCGCAAGCACGGCATCGAGCCTGGCCTTGCGCTTGGCGGGCCAGTTGGCAGTGCGCGAGACGATGAGGCAGGCTTCGCTGTGCAGCATCACGCCATCTTCCAGCACGCGCAGGCCGTTGGCGGCCAGGGTCGAGCCGGTGCTGGTGATATCGACCACGATATCGGCGACGCCGGATGCCGGTGCCGCCTCGGTGGCGCCGAGGCTTTCGACCGTGCGGTATTCGGCAATGCCGGCCTTGGCGAAATGCTGGCGGGTGATGGTGATGTATTTGGTGGCGATGCGCAGCCAGCGGCCGTGGCGGCTGCGGAAATCGGAGGCGACATCGGCCAGGTCGTGCATGTGGGTGACGTCGATCCAGGCATCGGGCACGGCCACGACGACATCGGCATTGCCGAAACCGAGGGGCTTGGCGATGGACACCGAAGCCGGGCCGGTTTCGCTGGTCTCGTGGATCAGGTCACGCCCGGTGACGCCAAAATCGATAGTGCCGCGGATGAGTTCGCGGGCAATCTCGGAAGCCGGGAAGAAGCGCACGGTGACGTCGGGCAGCCCCTCGATGGCGCCGAGATAGGAACGGGCACCGCCGGGGCGGGTGATGACGAGGCCGTTGGTGGCGAACCACTCGCGGGTGAGCTCTTCGAGGCGGCCCTTGGAGGGCACGGCGAGGGTAATGCCACTCATGGGGCGACCTCTGCTTCGAGGCGGTCGACCCAGACAGAGCAGCCGGAGGCGGCGATGGGGGCCGTGGCGCCGAGGCGTTCGAGCAGGCGGTCATACTGGCCGCCGGAGGCCAGGACTTCGCCATTGGCACCAGTCATTTCGAAGACGATGCCGGTGTAGTAATCGAGACGCGGCGAGAAGCCGGCATCGAAGGTGACGCGAGCTTCGCCCAGGCCATCGAGATGGCGCCTGATCGTGCGGATGGGTGCACCGAGCATCAGCCTGTGCCGGGCGGCCAGCGCCTCGATCCGGGTCAGCGCCTGGAGTACCGGGCCGGAAATGGAGAGATAGTCGCGCAGGAGTTTCAGCGTGGCCCGGGGGACTTGGGCCGCATCGAGCGCCTGCTGTTCGAGGTAGCGGGTGGCAATTTCCTCGGGGGAGCGGCTTTCCGACAGGCTCAGGCCTGAGGCGACCATCTGTTCGGTGACGCTTTCGACCAAAGCCTTGCGGCTGGGCTGCTTGTCGCGCGGTGCATCGGGGGCGGCTTCGAGGCGGGTCAGCAGGCGGTTCATCGCTTCGGTATGGCCGAAACGATTGCGGATGCGCGGGCGCCAGGCATCGGGCATGTCGGCCTGGACCAGCAGGGCCTCGAAGAGGCCGACGCCGCCGAGGCGGATATCGGGGGCGACGCCGAAAATGGAGAGGGCAGCACGAGCGAAGGTCAGCACCTGGTCGAGCGCCACATCGCCATCGGGCTGGGCCAGCAGTTCGATGCCGGCCTGGTCGAATTCGGCCGGGCCGTTTTCGCGCTGGCGGAAGATGGGGCCCATATAGGAAAAGGCGGCCGGCTCGCCGACGCCATCATTGATATAGGAGGCAACGATGGGCAGGGTGAAATCGGGGCGCAGGCAATATTCGGCGCCAGTCGTGTCCGTGGTCAGCAACAGGCGACGACCGAATTCCTCGCCGGCCAAATCGAAATAGGGATCGGCCGAGAGCAATAGCGGAGGCGTGGCGCGGCAGGCGCCCTGGGCTTCGACCAGGGATTCGAGATTGGCGCGGCGGAGGGCGGCGCCGGTCATTGATTGATACTCAAGGCAAATGGAGTGTGCGGAGCTATACCCCCACCCTCAGTCCCTCCCCACAAGGGGGAGGGAAGCCCGCCCTGTGCGACGGCAAGATTGTGCCACTGAACGCAGGTCCATCGCCTCCCTCCCCCTTGTGGGGAGGGACTGAGGGTGGGGGTGCCCCACGCAATGCGTTCTCCAGCGACCCTCATTGCTCGCTCAGCAATTTCTGCACAGCGCTGACCAGATCCTCGCGCTTGATCTCGAACTGGCCGGGCCGGGCGGCTTTCCATTCGGCATTATCCGAAATGGCTGATGCGGCCTGCTTGCCGGCGATGAGATCCTTGATCTGCAGGATGCCAGAATCGCGTTCCTGGCTGCCTTCGATCACGACGATGGGGGAATTGCGCTTGTCGGCATAGGCGACCTGCTTGCCGAAATTCTTGGTGTTGCCCAGGAACATTTCGGCGCGGATGCCGGCATTGCGCAGCTCGGACACCATGGCCTGGTAGGAGGCCGTCTGGTCCTTGTCCATGACAAGGACGACGACAGGGCCTGATGGTTCGGTGGCGCCGAGATTGCCGGTGAGTTTCAGCGCATTGGCGAGACGCGAGACGCCGATGGAAAAGCCGGTGGCGGGCACGGGCTCGCGGCGGAAACGGGAAACGAGGCCATCGTAGCGGCCGCCGCCGCCGACCGAGCCGAACACCACGTCCTGGCCCTTTTCGTTCTGCACCTTGAAGGTCAGTTCGATCTCGAAGACCGGGCCGGTGTAGTATTCAAGGCCGCGGACGACGGAGGGGTCGATCTTGATGCGGTCGGGGTTGTAGCCGGCGGCAAAGAAGAGACTTTTCATCCGACTAAGTTCGCCCAACCCTTCAGGAAATGCTGGACCCACCTTGCTGATATAGTCGTTTATTGGAAAGCTGGCGTTAGGCCTCAAAGGCTGCGCGCCTTCAGGGCCTCCGATCCTGTTAACATTCTCTTCGGCCGCTACGCTGGAGAACAAGACGCCGAGAATAAACTCAGCCTGTTTAGAGTCGAGGCCGGCACCTTTTGTGAAATCGCCGCTTTCATCTTTTCGACCGGCGCCCAGAAGGAGCTTCACGCCATCTGGGCCCAAGCGATCCAGCTTGTCTATCGCACGCATCACGACAAGTCGGCGGTCTGGATCGTCTGCCAACCCGATGGCCTCCATCGCTCCATCGAGCACCTTGCGGTTGTTCACCCGCACGACATACTTCCCCGCCAACCCCAGCGCATCCATGACGTCGGCCATCATCATGCACATTTCGGCGTCGGCTTCGGGCCCCCCTGCCCCGACGGTGTCGGCGTCGAACTGCATGAACTGGCGGAAGCGGCCGGGGCCGGGCTTTTCGTTGCGGAACACGTAGCCCTGGCGATAGGAGCGGTAGGGCTTGGGCAGGCTCTCGAAATTCTCTGCAAAGTAGCGGGCGAGCGGGGCGGTGAGATCGTAGCGCAGGCTCATCCACTGCTCGTCATCGTCCTGCAGCGAGAACACGCCGGCATTGGGCCGGTCGGTGTCGGGCAGGAATTTCCCCAGGGTCTCGGTATATTCAAAGAGCGGGGTTTCGACCGGATCGAAGCCATAGCGCTCATAGACCGCTTTGATCTTGTCGATCATGGCGCCCACCGCGGCGATTTCGCCGGGCGTGCGATCCTCGAAGCCGCGCGGCAGGCGTGGCGTGATCAGTCTGGTCTTTTCGGTCATTTGGCAGTCCTGAGAAGTCGCGCCGGACTTTATTTGTCGCATCGTTTTCGCGGAAAACCGGTTTCCACTTTTCCGCACGATGCTCTAGCGGATCGGGGAGATTGAGACAACAGGCAGGGGCAGATCGGGAGGCCGGGATTTCCCGGCCTCCCTGACGTCATGGTCCCGGCTTCCACATGGGCACCGGAAGTGGCCAATAGTCTTCCGGCTCGGGCCAGAATATCGACCTGGGGGCCGGCGGCAGGCCCATATCGGCCCGCAGGCGGGGCGACAGGTCGGGCGGGATGCGGGGACGATTCCACCAGGCGGCGAACACGACACGCAGGACGGCGCCGAGACCGCGCTGGTGAACCGCCTTGGCGGCGTAGAATTCAAGGCGCAGCAAGGTGCTGCCATCTTCATGAACATTGATCGACATGGAGGTATCCGGCGGTGACCACACCAACCGGCCTTCTGAAATTTTGATGCCTCGAATGAGGCCCGGATGGGGAGACCGCGGCTTTCGCAGCCTCCCCCGGCGGTTACATGCCCGGCCTCCGCAGAGGCTCCGGGATGCCCTTGTTGGCTGAGATTTCGAGCCAATGGGCTTGTGTTGCTTCCGGCGACAGGCCGAGATCGGCCCGCAAGTAAGCGGGCAGGTTGGACGGCAGTTGCGGACGGTTCCACCAGGCGCTGATCGCAGCCGCGATGACGGCGAGCAGGCCACGCTGATGCACGGCATCGGCGATGGAGAATTCAAGGCGCAGAACGATGCTGCCCTGAGGCAGGGAATTGTACGACATGACGGTTTCCGGGCGCGCCAAGACGCAGACCGGCCTCTGTTGGGTTGGGAGATGACGGAATCGGGGACGCGAAACGGCCCGGTTCAGAGCATCAGGGTTGGGAAGTCAGGGGTGTCCGGGCACGAGATGTGCCGAGGGCGACGAAGACCGGGCGTCAGGCCTGGTTATGATGTCGCGAAATTGGCCCCTGGCGGAGTTCACATACGTTGGTCATGTATTGCCTCCCTCAGGTTGGCGTTGGTGGACGATTGGCTTCTAGCTCGCGATTCCGTGATCCGCAAGCGACGATGTGGCGGCTTGTCGCACATGGGTCGAATTGTTGCGCAGAAGCAACAGGCTAGCGCGGGCGCTCCAGCGCGTTGCGCTCGGCCTCGACCTCGCCGCGGCAGAAGCAGCCCTCGATGTGATCGTTGACCAGGCCCATGGCCTGCATGAAGGCGTAGCAGGTGGTGGGGCCGACGAAATTGAAGCCGCGCTTGCGCAAATCCTTGCTGAGGCGGACCGAGGCCTCGGTCTGGGCGAGACGGCGCAGATTTTCCCAGCTCAGGTCATCGGGGCGATGTTCGGGGCGAGTCTCGAAGCGCCAGACATAGGCCGCCAGCGAGCCGAATTCGCGCTGTATCTCCAGCGTGCGCTTGGCATTGTTGATGGTGGCGGCAATCTTGCCGCGGTGGCGGATGATGCCGGGATCCTGCAACAGGGTTTCGATATCGGTCTCGCCCATGGCGGCGACTTTGGGAATATCGAAGCCGTGGAAGACTTCGCGGAAGCGCTCACGCTTGCGCAGGATGGTGATCCAGCTCAGGCCCGACTGGAAACCTTCGAGGCAAATCTTCTCGAACAGGCGCGTATCCGAGGTGACCGGGCGGCCCCATTCGCGATCGTGATAGTGACGATAGAGCGCATCGTCGCCGGGCCAGGGGCAGCGCGGCAGGCCATCGGCGACCGACTCAATTGACATCAGCGATGCTCCGTGAATATCGAGAACGTGGGAATGCTTAGACTGAAGCTCACTTATTTGGAATCGCCACCGGCGATATTTGACACAAGACTTTGAGACGACGAGCCGCCGTGGCTTGAAGCGGTGCAGTTTTCGAGGGACAGACTGTGATCATTCCGGGACGGCTGCGAGCGTTGGTGGCAGACGACAACGCCTATGCGCGGGCGATTTCGTCGGCCAGCCTGACCAAGCTGGGCGTGGGCGAGGTGGTGGAGGCCGATAGCGGAGCGGCCGCCCTGCTCCACCTGATGAGCGAACCGTTCGACCTTGTCCTGATGGACTGGTACATGCCCGATGTCAGCGGCGCGGGCGTGATGACGGTGCTGCGCGATCCGCGATTCGGGGCAGCGGCGACGACGCCGGTCATCCTGATGACGGCCTATGCCAGCCGGGACAATGTGATGCGGGCGCGCCAGCTTGGCGTCAACGAAGTGCTGGTGAAGCCCTTCACCACCGACCAGCTGGGAACCGCCCTGGGACGCGTGCTGGGCGAGGCGAGCCGGGCGGCGGGCAATGACTCGGTCTATGTGTAGCGCGCAGTCTCCCGGGTTTTAGAATTCCGCTAACCAACAATGAGATCAGTGGCTTAACCATGCCGCTTCACCGCGTGTTGGCGCTTTTCGGGCAGTCTTGCAGCCAAAGCCGGTGAGGGCCGGCGCGGGATGTGGGGATTGCCATGAACGGGATGAAAACGGCCGGCAAGGGTTTGCTGGCGCTGGTGGTTTCGCTGTCGGCGCTGCTGCCGGCACAGGGGGCAGGATTGCAGCCGGGCTGGCGTTTCGCGCCACCGCCGGGCGTCATCATCACCCAAAGCGCGCCGCGCCATGCCCTGGCGCTGCAGGCCAATACCCAGGTCAATCCGATCTATCTGCGGCAGGTCGTGCCCTACCAGACCAATGAGCGCAGCGGCACAATCGTCATCGATACATCGGCCCATTTCCTCTATTTCGTGCTCGGGGGCGGACGGGCACTGCGCTATGGCATCGGCGTGGCGCGATCGGGCTTTGAATGGAGCGGTACGCACAAGGTGACCCGCAAGGCCGAATGGCCGGGCTGGACCCCGCCGGCCGAAATGCTGAAACGCCAGCCGGACCTGCCGCGCCACATGGAAGGCGGGCCGAACAATCCGCTGGGTGCGCGGGCGCTCTATATCGGCTCGACGCTCTATCGCATCCACGGCACGACCGAGCCGTGGACCATCGGGCAGAATGTGTCGTCGGGCTGCATAAGGCTGACTAACGCCGATGTGATCGACCTTTACGAACGCGTCCAACTTTATACGAAGGTGGTGGTCCTTTAATAAGGATTTTCCAGCAGAGTCAGCCCGCCTCGCAAGGGGGCAGAGAATTATGGGTGCTCCGCGTCATGTACCGATTCCTCGCACTGGCCAGCCGCTTCACACGGGATGAGCGCGGCGCATTCGCCGTGGTTTTCGGGCTCATGGCCATCGTGCTCATCGCGCTGGGTGGCGCGGTGGTGGATTATGTGGCGCTGCAACAGGCCAAGAGCCGGGCCCAGATCGCGCTCGACGCGGCAGCGCTGGCGCTGCAGCCGCAAATCTTCAACGAACCGATCAATATCGCCGATATCAGTGACAAGGCCGCAGCCCTGCTGGAGGACCGGCTGGGCAATGCGTTCGGGGTCGGGGTGACATTCAGCACGCCCGTGGCCAATGTCGCCGCGGGCTCGCTGATCCTCGAGGCCCAGGTGAGCATGCCGACCATGTTCGTGTCGCTGGTCGGGGTGCAGCAGCTCAATGCCGGTATCCGCTCGGAAGCGCAGCGGATGATGCTCGACCTGGAAGTGGCCATGGTGCTGGACAATTCGGGGTCGATGGCTGGGTCGCGCATTAGCAATCTCAAGACAGCTGCGCGCTGCGCCACCAATATCCTGCTCTATGATGCGGTGAACGACACGACCTGCGACCCGCTGGGCGGCGCCACGGTCAAGGAAAACGTCAAGATCGGTCTCGTGCCCTTTGCACTGATGGTCAATATCGGTACGCAATTCAAGAATGAGAGCTGGCTTGATTGGGCGGGTATCTCGCCATCGGCGAACCTGAATTTCGACGATGACGACAACCAGAACACCCCTTTCAACGGGCCGGTAAACCGGGCGGCGCTGTTCACGGCGACCAATTCCGAATGGAAAGGCTGCGTCGAGGCGCGCGAGGAGCCCTACGACACGACCGACGATGTGCCGGACACGCCGGAAAAGCTGTTCCTGCCGCTGTTTTCGCCCGACCCCTATGGCAACCTGACCAACAATTATCTGTCGGACTACGGCGGCACCTGCCAGGTCAAGACCTGCACACAGACGCAGGTGCAGCGCAATTGCAGTACCGATCGGTGGGGTAACGTCAGTTGCTCGGGCGCGACTACCAATACCTACAGCCAGCGCATTGGCAGTGTAACCACCAATCTCGGCGCCAGCTCGTGCCTGCCGGCTTCGCTGACGCAGATCGGCAATGCCTCCCTTTCGAAGTCGGGCAGCACCTACACAACCACCACGACCTATAGCCTGCTGACGCCGCGGGAATTGCAGGAGCGGCTGTGCAAGTACAATGGCAGCAATATTTCCGACTCCAGGACCAATTTCAATTGCCCTGGCACGGCCATGCTGCCGCTGACCAATGTGCCCAACACGCTGACAACGCGCATCAACCAGATGGTGGCCAGCGGCAATACCAATATCCAGCAGGGCACGATCTGGGGCGTGCACATGTTGACGGACACCGAGCCGCTGACCGAGGCACTGCCGCGCAGCGATTCCGTGGCCAAGGCGCTGATCGTCATGACCGATGGCGAAAACTATCCGGCCTGGGGCAACGACATGAATGGCGGCGCTTACTTCTCCTGGGGCTACCGCTGGAACAACCGGCTGGCACCACCTGAAGAAACTGATAGTTTTGACAAGATGTCCGATGCGATGGACACCAAGACATTGGCCGCGTGCAAGACGGCTAGAGATCTCGGTATCCGCGTCTATGTGGTGGGCCTCGCCGTGGCGTCCGGCCTGAAGGCGATGCTGGAGGAATGTGCTTCGGGTCCAGAATACGCCTTCTTCCCGAATACGCCCAGCGACCTCGTCGACGATTTCAAGGAAATCGCCGGACGCCTGGCGCCGCTGCGGCTGGCACAATAGTCGTGATGGGAATGGTACCGCCTCCCCGAGAGGGGAACGGACAGGAGTTCGTTGACGCCCTGCCAGCCAGCTTGGGGCGGAGGTTGAGCTACTTCCGCATGCCGGCGGGATAGCGTGCCGGATCGAACCTCCGCTTCCCGTCCTTCTCCGACGCCCATGGGTTCCCGAACAGCCTGGCGGGGGGCAGATCTTCAGCATTGCTCAATGCTGCGTTCACGACACGGCGTTCACGGCGATGCTCGGCAACCTTGAAGGCTTTATCGCTTTCAGCGGTCGTCATGCCTGCAATTGGCATCTTGCGTCGGGACCGGCTCATTGCGGCACAAGCTCAATATGCAAGCGCGAGCCGGTGGCATCGGCATAGCGTTTCAGAGTGGACAGCGAGGGTGATACGCCACCCCCTTCAAGCCGGGCTATGGCCGATTGGGTGGTGCCAATCCGCTTGGCCAATTCGGCCTGAGAGAGCTTGGCCTTGGTGCGAGCCAGAACCAGAGCTTCGACAAGTGCAAACTCAGCATCGGCCTTCTCGTATTCGGCCTTGAACTCCGGATTGTCCATCAGGCGCTTCTTGAGGTCGGCAATCTTAGTCACGGCGTCACCTGCTTCATTCGTTCCAGGGCAATATCCAGAGCATTGCGCGGCGTCTTCCGGGACTTCTTGACGAACACGTGGAGGATGACCACGCGGCGCCCGGTCATCGTCACATAGAGACCGCGCGCAATCCCTTCCGTCGCCTTGGCACGCAACTCCCACAACTTGCCGTCGATGTGCTTGACGTGGGGCTCGCGCAATTGCTCCAGACCGACCATCTCCACCATTTCCATGAGGCGGAGAAGCCGGGCCTGCAGTGCGGGCGGCAATGCCTCGATTTCAGCATCGGCTACATCGAGGGTTTCAACCGTCCATTTCATATGCGCTATATAGCGTATCCGCTATAATTGTCAACTCGGCTGGAAGCGACGGACGGAACGTTCATCGGTTCACCAACCGTCAACGGAGAGAGCGATAGGGTCCGTTCAGTCGCGCCCGGCGACCCACGCCAGGAGCGAGGTACCACACCGAGTAAAATCAAAACACGATAGGTTTCAATGGGAAGGAATGGTACCGCCTCCCCGGATTGAACGGGGGACCTCTAGATCCACAATCTAGCGCTCTAACCAACTGAGCTAAGGCGGCAAAGGCTCTGCGAGGGATGGCGAGAGGCCCGTCCCGAAAGCGGGCGGAACATAGGTCGAGAATTCCTCGAAGACAAGCACCGATTTTGCCCTGCCATGACAGGCCACATCCCGGCCATGGTTTAACCATCCCATTGGAAGGAGCGGCTCTGGCGCAGTGCCGCACTGGACCCTGGGGAACGCACCCTATATTGAAGAAATCCTGAGGTTCCGGGCACAAATTGTGCCGGAATGGCACGGAAAAGCCGGCCGCATCCGGAACGGAGAGACTTGAGCCTATATGGATGCTGACTGGATCACATCGCCAAGCGCCCGCCGCGTGCTGCAGCACGCCGAGGATTCGCGACCGGCATGGCTGTGGTCGCAGGACGGGCAGCTCTTGCTCTGGCAGAATGCGGCTGCGCCGCTGTTCCTGGCCAAGCTGAAGAAGCACGGGCTGAAGCTGGCGCCGACGGCCGTGCCGATCAAGGGGCAGGTCGCCCGCAATATAAGGCTCGGCTCGACCGGACGCACCAGCCTGGCGCGCATCCAGTTCATCGCGGGCGACAAGCCAGCCTCGAGCACCTGCGCCACGACCCCATTGACCTGGCAGGACGGGCAGGCCGTACTGCTGATCGTTGGCGTGGACCCGATCGCGCCCGAAATCCTGGATGCGGCGGGCGAGCCCGAACCGGAGGACCTGCCGGATCGGGACGCCTTTGCGGCCGAGGATACGCCCCCTGCCCCGCAGGACGACCTCGCCGCCGCGCAGGATGCGTTGAGCGAGCCGTCCGTGGAGTTGCCCGAGCCCGCTCATGAGATGGCCGAGCCCGTGGCCACCGACGAGAATGCCTATGTGCGCGAGCTGGAAAACTGGCGCGACCCTGAACATGATGGCGCGCCGGCCCCCGAGGCTGTGGAACCGGAGTCCGAAAGCGCGGCTCCGACGCTGAGCCGGCTCAGCCAGTTGGTTGACCGGCTTGCCGCGGACGATGCGTTGTTTGCCCCGCTGACCGCGGCGGACGATGCGCCACCGGCCGTGACGGACGAGCCATGGACCGAAACCGCGCCGGAAGCGGGGACCCTGTTCAAGGTCACCGGGCGCGGCTTTGCCGCCGAGGCCGGAGCGGAAGTGGACGAGGCGGAAGCCGATCTCGCCGACCTGGCCAGGCTCGATGGCGAAGCGGAGCCGGACGCGACCGAAGAAACCGAGTCGGTGGAACGGCTGGCGCGCGAAATGGCCGAACTGGCGCCCAAGCCGACGGCCGATGCCGAGGCGGTCGAGCGGGTGTCGCGCTACAATTTCGACGAGCTGTCGCGCATTCTCAACGACCGCGTCGGCGAGCCGGCGCAGGCGCCCAAGCCGCCAGTGGAAACGCCGCGCAGCGGTGCGCTGATCAATCTGGGCGGGGAAACGCTGGTGCTCAACCGGCTGCCGCTGGGCATATTGGTGTTCCGCGACCAGCAGGTGCTGTTCGCCAATCGCGCCATCACCGAAATGGTGGGTTATGACTCGGTGGAAAACCTGCGCGCTGCAGGGCTGGCGGCGGTGTTTCCCGCTGCGGGCCCGGACGGGCAGGATGCCGGGCCGGTCAACCATCTGGTGCAGCGCGATGGTACACTGGTGCCGGTGACGGCGCGGCTGCAGTCCATTTCCTGGCAGGGCAAGCCGGCCTTGATGCTGTCGGCCAGCACGACCGAGGTTCGCACCGGGCATGAAGCGGCGGTCAGCGCCTTTGCGCAGACCTTTGCCGATATGCGCGGCGACGGCTTTTTCGAAGCAACGCGCGCCGGGATCATCAGCGCCATCACGCCGCGCAGCGCCGGTCTGCTGCGAACTGACGGCATGCTGGAGGGCAAGGCCCTGTCGGCGCTGGTGGCAAGCGACGAGATGGACGCGCTGCGCGCCTTTCTCGAGCGGCCGGCCCGTTTTGCCGAAACTGCCCGCCCCTGCCTGACATTGCGTTCGGCCACCGGCGCGGCCGAGATCACGCTGTTCGCGCAGGGCCAGGCCGGGGTGATTGCCGGCTATTTCGGCTTCATCCGGGCGCGCGAGGCGGCGCCAGCACGGCTGACCGGCCCGGCCGAAGCCGATCCGGCGCTGCTGGCGCGCATCAGCCGCGGCGTGCGCCGGCCGCTCAACACCATTATCGGCTTTTCGGACCTGATCCGTTCGGAAGCCTTCGGCGCGCTGCAGAACGAGCGCTATGAAAGCTACGCGCAGGACATCACCACGGCCGGGCACGAGATTGCCGCGCTGGTGGACGAGCTGGACGATTATGCGCGGTTGCGCGACGGGCGCTACCTGCCGCAGCGCGCCAGTATCGAGCTGACCAGCCTGCTGGAAAGCTGCGTGCTCCGCATCCGCCAGCAGGCGAGCGGCGCCCGGGTCATCGTGCGCAACGCGATTTCCGAAAACCTGCCGCGAATCACCGCCGACCGCGCATCGCTGGCGCAGGCGGTGCTGAACCTGCTGGCCAGCGCCATCGACCAGACGCCGGCCGGGGGCGCGGTGGTGATTTCGGCGCAGCGCGAGGACGATGGCGGCATTGCCGTGCATGTGCGCGACAGTTCGACCAATGCGGTGGACATGGCCGAGCGCTTCGTGGTGTTCCGCGACGGCATCGGCCGGGACGGGCAGATGATGACCCCGGTGCGGTCCAGCGTCGGGCTGGCGCTGACGCGGTCATTGCTGGCCGTCAACGCCTTTTCGCTTTCGGTCGATCCGGCGGGCGAACAGGGCATGCTGTTCACGCTGATCATCCCCGCCGACCTGGTGGAGCGTCCGGCCCTGCCCCCGGCATCGACGGATAATCCACAAATCTGACGCTGCTTTTGCCGCAGGCGGAAAAGTCGATCGGGGCGATCAGCTAATCGCCTGATTTTGCTGGGATATGCATTTGCTCATTTGAACGGTTCTAGACTTCAAGTCTTTGATATCGTTGAGCAATCTTGACTCCGACAGGCTTTGAGTGGCAATGCCCGATGGCCGCGGGACCTTGACCCCGCTTTTGGAGAAACGAACATGACCAAGACCACGCGCCTTGCCGTCGCCCTGCTCAGCTCTGTTGTCCTGACCGGAATTGCTGCCCCGGCCTTTGCCCAGAGCGGGGAAGTGAACATTTACAGCTATCGCGAACAAAGCCTGTTGCAGCCGCTGCTGGACCGGTTCAGCGCCGAAACCGGCATCAAGGTGAATGTGCTCTATGCCGGCGATGGCCTGCTGGAGCGCGTCGCGGCCGAAGGCGAGCTGTCGCCCGCCGACGTGGTGCTGACAGTCGATATCGGCAACCTGGTCGGTGCCGAGGAACAAGGCCTGACCCAGCCCATCACCACGCCCGTGCTCGAAGAGCGCGTGCCGGCCGCCTTCCGCGACGATGACGACAACTGGACCGCCCTGTCGCTGCGCGCCCGCGTATTCTACGTGTCCAAGGACCGGGTCGACGCCACGGCGATGAGCTATGACGACATCACCAAGCCGGAATGGAAGGGCCGCATCTGCACCCGCGCCGGCGACCATGCCTACAATATCGGGCTCATCGCCCAGCGCATCGCCGAGCACGGGCTGGACGAGACCCGCACCTGGCTGACCGCGGTGCGCGACAACCTGGCCTATCCGCCGACCGGCGGCGACCGCGAGGGCGTCAAGAACATCTTGGCCGGCACCTGCGATCTCTCCATCACCAACACCTATTACATGGGCGCGATGCTCAATAACGAGGCCGAGCCGGAGCAGAAGGAATGGGCCGCGTCGGCGCGCATCATCTATCCCGACTTCGACGGCGAAGGCACGCAGGTCAACGTGGCCGGCGGCTTCATCGCCAAATACGCCCCCAATGCCGCCAATGCCAATGCACTGATCGGCTTCCTGCTGTCGGACGAGGCCCAGGGCATCTATGCCGATACCAATTACGAGTTCCCGGTAGTGCCCTCGGTGTCGCCGTCGGAACTGACGCTGAGCTGGGGTGAGCTGAAGCCGGTGGGCACGCCGCTGGTGGATGTGGCCGCCCATCGCGCCGAAGCCGCCGCGCTTGTCGATGAGCTCAAGTTCAACGAAGGTGCGCAGAACTAGAGCGCCGGAGTCGCCTTATTACGAGCGAACCCATCCATCGCAGAACGATAAAGACCGGCGGGGCATTTGCCCTGCCGGTCGTTGCGTTTCTGCTGGCCGGCCTGATGGGCCTGCCGATCATCTGGCTCGGCTGGTCGGCGCTGGCTTCGGTCGGCGGCAGCAATGGGCTGGCGGCCAATATGCTGCCGACCGCCTTGCGCGAGACCGGCCTGCTGATGGCCTCGGTCGGGGTGGTGACCGGCTGTGTCGGGCTGGTCGCGGCGTGGCTGGTGACGCATTACGATTTTCCGCTGCGGCGGCTGTTCGACTGGGCGCTGGTGCTGCCGCTGGCGGTGCCGACCTATCTCGCCGCCTACAGCTATGTGGAATTCCTCGGCTTTCCGGGACCGATCCAGACAATGCTGCGCGGCTTCAATGGCGCAAAGACCCTGCAGGATTACTGGTTTCCCGATATCAGGAGCGACTGGGGCGCGGTGATCGTGCTGTCCAGCGTGCTCTACCCCTATGTCTATGTGGCCTGCCGGGCGTTTTTCCTGATGCAGTCGGCCAGCCTCAATATCGCGGCGCGGACGCTGGGCGCGGGCGGCATGCGCACCTTTTTCGCCGTGACGCTGCCGCTGTCGCGGCCGGCTTTGGTGGTCGGCATCACGCTGGCAATGATGGAAGTGGTCAACGACCTGGGCGCCGTGCAGTATTTCGGCATCAACGCCATCACCGCCATCATCTATTCGACCTGGATCAACCGGTCGGATTTCGGCGGGGCGGCGCAACTGGCGGTGACGGTAGTGCTAGTTATCGGCCTGCTGATCGCGGCCGAGCAAAGGGCGCGGCGGGACCGGGTCTATCTGGCGCATCGCGACAGCCGGGTGCCGCCGGCTCGGGAGCCCCTGCTGGGCGGGCGGCGCTGGGCGGCCTTCGGCTTCTGCCTGCTGCTGCTGGCGCTGGGTTTCGGGATTCCGGTGGGGCAATTGACCTATCTGGCCTTCCGCATCGTGCTGCCCGAAACCGTGGCCATGACGGTGGCGGCTTTGGTGCCCACGGTGACGCTTGCCGCACTGGGGGCGCTGATCACCGTGATCGTGGGACTGTTCTCAGCCAAGCTGGCGCATCGCTCGGGTTCAGGCGCTCGTGGCGCCATCCGGCTGGCAACGCTGGGCTATGCCATTCCCGGCACGGTGCTGGCGCTGGGATTGCTGCAACCGCTCGGGCAGGCCGACCTGTGGTTCAACCGCCTGACCATGGCGCTATGGGACTGGCGGCCGGGGCTGATCCTGTCAGGTTCGATGGCGGCTTTGCTCTATGTCTATGCCATCAGGTTTCTCGCGGTCAGCCACTCGACCATCGATGCGGCAATGAAGAAGCGTGGCGATTCCATGCTGCAGGCCGGGCGGGTGCTGGGCGTGCGTGGGCCGGAACTGCTGTTCCGGATCGACCTGCCGACGCTGATGCCGGCTTTGCTGAGCGCGGCGACGCTGGTTTTCGTCGAGATCGTCAAGGAATTGCCGGCCACGCTGCTGCTGCGGCCACTCGGAGTCGATACGCTGGCGACGCTGGTCTATATGCGGGCCAATGTCGGGCTTTTTGCCCAGGCTGCGCTGCCGGCGTTGTTTATCGTGCTGGCGGGGCTGATCCCGGTCATTCTTGCTACGCGGCTGGGCGATCGTAGGAAAGTATAACAACGCGACCTGCTGCCATGTTAGTGGCGATCCCCTATATCTCGCGCCATGGGAGCCGGAGCCTCATGCGCCGGCGGGTTCGACGTCTTTTCGGATGCGCAGATTCCGGGCGGCGGACTGACTGGCGGCGAGGCCGCCAAAACGGGAGTTATCCTATGGACAAGACGTTGAAGGCATTCGGACTGGCGCTGGCGCTGACGACGGCATTGGCCGGCGCAGCCATGGCGCAGCCGACCGAAGTGCGGATCGGCGTGGCGCTGGAGCCGCCCGCGCTCGACCCCACGGCAGGGGCTGCCGAGGCCATCGACATCGTGGTCTATCAGAACGTATTCGAGGGCCTGACCCGCATCGACCAGAACGGCGCGGTGCAGCCGGGGCTGGCCGATAGCTGGACCATTTCCGAGGACGGGCTGACCTATACGTTCAAGCTGCATGACGGGGTGACCTTCCATGACGGCACGAGTTTCGACGCCGAAGACGTCAAGTTCACCTTCGATCGCATCCTCTCGGCAGACAGCGTCAACGCCCACCGCGAATTCTACGAGCCGATCACCAGCATCACAGTCATCGATCCGCTGACCATCGAGCTCAAGCTCGACCGGCAGATCGGCCGCTTCCTGTTCGATCTGGGCCGTGGCGACGCTGTCATCGTGGCGCCGGAAAGCGCCGACAACAATGCCAATGAGCCGATCGGCACCGGCCCCTTCGCCTTCGTGCAATGGGACAAGGGCAGCCGCGTGGTGCTGGAAGCCTACAGCCCCTATTGGGGCGAGCCGGTGCACCTGACCAAGGCGAGCTACGTGTTCATCAGCGACACCTCGACGATGACCAATGCGCTGCTGGCCGGCGATATCGACGGCACCAACAATTTCGCCACCGAGGCGCTGGCGGTGTTCGAGGGCAATCCGCAGTTCAACGTGCTGGTTGGCACGACGGAAGGCGAGACCATCCTGTCGACCAACAACAAGCGGGCGCCCTTCGACAATCTCAAGGTGCGCCAGGCCATGGCCCATGCGCTGGATCGCCAGGCGATCATCGATGGCGCCACCAATGGCTATGGCGTGCCGATCGGCGCACCGTTCGCGCCGCACAATCCCTATTATGTCGACCTGACCGGCACCTATCCCTACGACCCCGAAGCGGCCAAGGCTCTGCTGGCGGAAGCGGGCTATCCCGACGGGTTCAGCGCCACGCTGAAGCTGCCGCCGGTGGGCTATGCCACCACATCGGGGCAGATCATTGCCAGCCAGTTCGCCGCCATCGGCATCAAGCTGCAGCTGATCAATGTGCAATGGGCGCAGTGGCTGGAAGACGTCTATGCCAACAAGGACTTCGACCTCACCATCATCAGCCATGTCGAGCCGTTCGACATTGGCAACTACGCCAACCCCGACTACTACTTCGGCTATGACAATCCCGAATTCCAGGCGCTTATCACCACCCTCAACGGCACGACCGATGAAGCCAAGCGCAAGGAGCTGGCCATCGAGGCGCAGACCATTCTCGCCAATGATGCGGTCAATGGATACCTGTTCGAACTGGCGCAGACCGGGGTGTGGAATGCCAAGCTCACCGGCATGTGGCAGAACTCGCCCATCGAAGGCCTGGTGCTGCGGGATATCGCCTGGACTGAGTAGTCGTCCCAGCATCGAGCACGTGAGTACCCCCACCCTCAATCCCTCCCCACAAGGGGGAGGGAGGCGATGGGCGCTCGTTCTGTGGCACAATCTCAACCGCGCACCGGCCAGGCTTCCCTCCCCCTTGTGGGGAGGGGAGTGAGGGTGGGGGTCGATTGGACTCGATGCCCACATGATCCTCTTCGCCCTCCGCCGCTTCCTGGGCTTTGCCGTGACCCTTCTCGTCGCGGCGCTGGTCATTTTCTGGCTGCTCGATCTGCTGCCGGGGGATCCGGCGCAGTTCATTCTGGGCATCAATGCCACGCCGGATTCGGTGGCGCGGCTGCGCATGCAGATGGGGCTCGATGCGCCGGCGCATGAACGGTTTCTCGGCTGGCTCTGGGGCATGCTGCAGGGCGATTTCGGGGTCAGCTATACCCAGCGCGCGCCAGTGGCGGAGCTGATCTGGGGCCGGCTGGGGGTGACGCTGCCGCTCAGCGTTTTCGCCATGGTCATTTCCATCGTGGTCGGGCTGCCACTGGGGATTCTGGCGGCGCGGCGGCGGGGCAAGCTGCTCGATACCGCCATCATGGTCACGGCGCAGACCGGGGTAGCCATTCCCAATTTCTGGTTTGGCATGCTGCTGACGCTGGTGTTTGCCGTGGGTCTGCGCTGGCTGCCGCCGGGCGGCTTCACCCCGTGGAACGAGGATGGCTGGGCCGCCCTGCGCGGGCTGATCCTGCCCAGTCTGGCGCTGGCTTTGCCGCAGGCGTCCATCCTGGCGCGGGTGATGCGCACGGCCTTGGTGGATGTGACCGGGCAGGACTATATCCGCACCGCCCGCGCCAAGGGCCTGACTATGGGCGAGGCCGTATGGCGGCATGGCGTGCGCAATGCGCTGCTGCCGGTGCTGACCATTTTGGGGCTGCAATTCGCCTATCTCGTCGCCGGCACGATCATCGTCGAGAACGTGTTCTACCTGCCGGGGCTGGGGCGGCTGATCTTCACCGCCATTTCCGAGCGCGACCTGATCCTGGTGCGGGGGGCGACGATCATCCTGATCGTGGCCGTGACGGCAACAATGCTGGTGACCGACATTACCTATGCGCTGGTCGATCCGCGCCTGCGGGAAAGGAGCGCGCCATGACGCGCCTGCTCAACCATCCCAGCCTGGTCATCGGGCTCAGCGCTACGCTGATCTTCCTCGTGGTTGGCATCGTGTCGCTGGTCTGGACGCCCTACCCCATCGAGCAGATCGACATACCCCGCCGGTTCCTGGCGCCCAGCGCCGAGCATTGGCTGGGCACCGACAATCTGGGGCGGGACATGATGAGCCTGGTCATGGCCGGCACCTGGACGAGCTTCCTCGTCGCGGCGGTGGCGGTGGCCATCGGCGTCGGGGTCGGCGTGCCGCTGGGGCTGGCGGCGGCGGCATGGGGCGGGCCGGTGGAGTGGCTGGTGCTGCGGCTCACCGATTTCGTCTTCGCTTTTCCGGCGGTCATCGTCGCCATTCTCATCACCACGCTGGTCGGGCCGAGCGCGATCAATGCCATTATCGCGATCGGCATTTTCAACATTCCGGTCTTCGCGCGGGTGGCGCGGGGTGGTGCGCTCAGCGTCGCCACGCTGGATTTCGTGGCGGCGGGGCGGCTGGCGGGGCTGGGCAATACGCTGATCGCCTGGCGGCACCTGCTGCCCAATATCATGAGCCTCATCATCGTGCAGGGCACCATCCAGATGTCGCTGGGCATCCTGGCCGAGGCGGGCCTGAGCTATATCGGGCTGGGCACGCAGCCGCCCGAGACGAGCCTGGGGCTGATGCTGAAGGATGCGCAGGGCGTGTTCCTGATCCATCCCTGGCTGACGCTGGTGCCGGGGGTTTCCATCGTGCTCATCGTCATCGCGCTCAACATTGCCGGCGACGGGTTGCGCGACGCTATCGATCCACGCCTGCGGCAGGGAAATTCCAATGTCCTTGCTTGAGGTTTCCGGCCTGTCCGTGCGCTTCGGCGACACCGAAGCCGTCAGTGATGTGAGCTTTTCGCTGCAGCGCGGCGAGCGCTTCGGCATTATCGGCGAAAGCGGCTCGGGCAAGACCCTGACGGCGCTGGCGGTCACCGGCCTGCTTCCGGAAGGCGCCACGATGACGGGCGGTATCAGCCTCGATGGCGCCCCCCTGCCCGCTTCCGAACGCGCCATGGCGCGGCTGCGCGGCAAGCGGGTCGGCATGGTGTTCCAGGAGCCGATGACGGCGCTCAACCCGCTGATGCGGGTCGATGACCAGATCGAAGAGAGCATCCGGCTCAACGAAGCGCATGGGGCCGCGCAGATCGAAGTGCCCTACCTGCTCAAGGAAGTTGGACTGGAGCTCAAGCATGGCGACCGCTTTCCGCACCAGCTTTCGGGCGGGCAGCGGCAGCGCGTGATGATCGCCATGGCGCTGGCCAGTCGGCCGGACATATTGATCGCGGACGAACCGACCTCGGCGCTCGACCTCATCACCCAGCGCAAGGTGCTCGACCTGATCGCCGATATCTGCGCGCGGCGGCAGATGGCTTTGCTGTTCATCAGCCACGATCTCAAGGCCGTGGGCGCGCTGTGTACCCGGGTGGCCGTGATGCATCGGGGGCGGCTGGTGGAAACCGGCAAGGCCACGGCCACGTTCTCGGCGCCGCAGCAGCCCTATACGCAGAAGCTGGTGGCCGCTTCGCGCTTCGATGTGCGGCCGACGGCCCGTCCCCCGATTGGCGAAGTGCTGCTGGAGGTCAAGGACGTGACGCGCGACTACCGACAGGGCGGCATGCTGTTCTGGGCCGACAAGCCGCTGCGCGCGGTGAACGAGGTCAGTTTTTCCATCGCCAGCGCCGAATGCCTGGCTTTGGTCGGCCCGTCGGGCTGCGGCAAGACCACTTTGGCCAAGATCATCGTCGGGCTGGACAAAGCCACTGCCGGCAGCGTGCAACTTGATGGCACGACCTATCACGGTTCTGACCTGCCCAAAGCGCTGCGGCGCGATGTGTCGCTGGTGTTCCAGGACCCGTTCGGCAGCTTCAATCCCCGCCTGACCATTGCCGATTCCGTGGCCGAACCGCTGCGGCTGGAACCGGGACTGGACCAGGCCACGATCCGCGCGCGGGTGGTGGAGGCGGTGGAGGCGGTGGGGCTCGATGCCGGCATGCTGACGCGCTATCCGCATGAATTTTCCGGCGGCCAAAGGCAGCGACTGGCCATTGCCCGGGCGCTGGTGACGCGTCCCAAGCTGGTGGTGCTGGACGAGCCGGTTTCGGCGTTGGACGTTTCGGTGCGCGGCGAAGTGCTGGCCCTGCTGGCGCGATTGCAGACCGATTTCGGGCTGACCTATCTCATCATCAGCCACGACCTCGACATGGTGGCTGCCATGGCCGACCGGGTGCTGGTCATGGATGCCGGCCGGATCGTCGAAGAGGGCAGACCGGAGCAGATTTTTGCCGAGCCGCAGCACCGCCTGACGCGGGATCTGATGGCGGCAAGGCTGCCGGATGTGGGTGTTGCTCCCGCCTAGCGCACCAGCCCCACATAACTCCCGAACGGCTCCAGATCGAGTTCGCCGTCGATGGGCGCGGCCGTGACGCCGGGGCAGCCGGCATCGTGGGGCACGAGATCATCAGGCAGCTTATATTCGGCGGCGCCTTCGCCCATGTTGAAGACGCAGAGCAGGCGCTGCGTGCCGTCGTCGCGGATGAAGGCGAGGATGTTGGCCGGTGCGTCGAGCAAGCGGATAGAGCCCTTGGCCAAAGCCGGGTGGGCGCGGCGGAAGGCCAGCATAGCGCGGTAGAATTCGAGCACCGAACCGTCGACATTGTCCTGGGTATCGACGGCATGGGTCAGGTGCTCGGCTGGCACCGGCAGCCAGGTACGGTTGGCGGTGGAGAAGGCGCCATTGGTGGCATGGGACTGCCAGACCATGGGCGTGCGGCAGCCGTCGCGACCCTTGAATTCGGGCCAGAATTCAATGCCGTAGGGATCGACGAGATCGGCGAAGGACAGTTCGGCTTCCTTGAGGCCGAGTTCCTCGCCCTGATAGAGGCAGACCGAGCCGCGCATGCAGAGGATCAGCGTGGCGGCCAGGCGGGTGAAGGCAGCTTCCTGCCCGTGGATGGCCCAGCGGCTGACATGGCGCACCACGTCGTGGTTGGAAAAGGCTAGGCAAATCCAGCCGTCGGGCGCTTCGGATTCGGTGGCGGCGATAGACTTGCGGAAATGCTCGGCGGAGAATTCACCGCCGAGATAATCGAAGGTGTAGGCCATGTGCAGGTGGTCATCGCCTGAGGTGTATTGCGCCATGATTTCGAGTTGGTGCTGGCTGTCGCCGATTTCCCCCACCGTGGTGCGGCCGGGATATTCGTCCATCAGGGCGCGCAGGCGCTCAAGGAAGGCGAGGTTTTCCGGGCGTGACTTGTCGTAGATATGCTCCTGGAAATTGTAGGGATTCACCGCGGGCGCGGTCGAGGCATTGAAATCGTCGGGGCGCACCACCGGATTGTCCTCGAAGCCCAGCGAGCAGAAGTAGAAGTTCACGGTATCGAGCCGGAAGCCATCGACGCCCCGCTCCAGCCAGAAGCGCATTTCCGCCAGCAGCGCATCCTGCACCTCGGTGCTGTGGAAGTTGAGATCGGGTTGCGAGACCAGGAAATTGTGCTGGTAATACTGCATGCGCCTGGAATCCCACTGCCAGGCGGAGCCGCCGAAGATGGAGAGCCAGTTATTGGGTGGGGTGCCGTCGGGCTTGGGATCGGCCCAGACATACCAGTCGGATTTGGGATTGGTGCGCGACTGGCGGCTTTCGGAGAACCAGGCATGCTTGTCGGATGAATGGGAGATCACCTGGTCGATGATGACCTTGAGGCCGAGCGAATGGGCCTTGCGCACCAGATTGTCGAAATCTTCCAGCGTGCCGAAGCTGGGATCGATGTCGCGGTAATTGGAGACATCGTAGCCGAAGTCCTTCATCGGCGAGGTGAAGACCGGCGATAGCCAGATGGCATCGACGCCCAGATCGGCCACGTAATCGAGCCGGCTGGTGATACCGACGAGATCGCCGACGCCGTCGCCATTCTGATCCTGGAAGGAGCGCGGATAGATCTGGTAGATCACCGCGCCGCGCCACCAGTCCTTGTCCACGGTGGTTTCGTCCGGCGTCTTGGCTTCGGTCATCAGCGAGGTGGCGGTCATGGTTGGCTCCCGTGGAGAGGGAGCCAGTTAACCCGGCGGTCGGGAGCGAGGCAAGGCGGCTTCACCGCGTGTTGTGCAACATGCCCTGGAAGGCGCGATAAGAGGATTTGGGCGTGCGCTGCTGCGTCTGGTAATCGACATGCACGATGCCAAAGCGCTTGTTGTAACCCTCGGCCCATTCGTAATTGTCGAGCAGCGACCAGGCGAAATAGCCGCGCACATCGGCGCCCTGCTGGCGCGCGGTCAGAACCGCCTTGAGGTGGTCCTCGTAATATTTCACCCGGCGCGGATCGTCGTCGCCCTCCACCTCGGCCATGCCGTTCTCGGTCACGTAAAGGGGCAGCTTGGTATAGTCATTGGAGACGCGGACCAGTAGGTCGCTTAGCCCCTTGGGGTAGATTTCCCAGCCGATATCGGTGCGTTCCAGATCGCCCTTGACCTGCTCGATCGGGTTGCCGCCTGGCGCGCCGGCCTTGTAGAGACCGCGGGTATAGTAATTGATACCCAGCCAGTCGATGGGGCGGGAGACGACGGCCATGTCGTTCTGATAGCCCCTGGGCAGGTTTTCGCCGAGCCAGCCGACGACTTCCTCGGGATATTGGCCCTTGAGTACGCCGTCGAGATACCAGCGGTTGAACAGGGCATCGCCCATATTCATAGCGGCGATGTCTTCCGGCTTGTCGGTCGCGGCTTCGGACTTTTCGAGGTTGAGCACGATGCCCAGATTCTTCGCGCCATTGGCGCGCAGGGCATCGATGGCCGTGCCATGGGCGAAGAGCACATGATGCATAGCGCGGGCGGCGGCGCGGATATCGCGATAACCGGGGGCGTGGATGCCGAGGAAATGGCTGAGGAAGGCGACGCACCACGGCTCGTTGATCGTGGCCGTGGCTTCGAGGCGATCACCGAATTTCTGCGCCACCAAAGCCGCGTAGTCGGCGAACCAGCCTGCGATATCGCGGTTCATCCAGCCGCCCTTGTCCTGCAGGGGCGAAGGCAGGTCCCAGTGATAGAGCGTGGCATAGGGCTTGATGCCGCGCTGCAGCATGCCGTCGATCAGGCGGTCATAGAAGTCGATGCCCGCCTGGTTGATCGCGCCGGTACCCTCGGGGATCAGGCGCGGCCAGGCGAAGGAGAAGCGATAGCCGTCAAAGCCGCCATCGCGGATCAGGTCGAGGTCCTGAGGCCAGAGTTCGTAGTGGTTGCAGGCATCGCGGCCGGTATCGCCATTGTGGACATTGCCCGGGGTGGCCGAGAACGTGTCCCAGATGCAGGGACCGCGGCCGTCCTGCTGGCCGCCTTCGATCTGGTAGGCCGCCGTGGCGACGCCAAAGGTGAAACCCGGACCGAAGTCCTTGCGGTCGATAGAGAACATGAAGGCTCCTCTGGCCGGCCATTTGCCGTGTTCGGGCTATGGCGAATAGCCGATGCAGAGGATTTATGCAATCGATTGCAGGAGAGTTGCCTAAGGTCGCAGTCGAGGTGTGGTTTCGAGAATTTGCCGTGCAATGGCCCGAAACGCCGCGGCCTCTGCTCCATCGGGGGCAGCGGCGACCGGCGGCTGGCCGGCGTCGGAGCCTTCGCGGATGGAGATGACCAGCGGGATGGCGCCGAGGAAGGGCATGGCGAGGTCGGCGGCGGCTCGCTCGGCGCCGCCGGTGCCGAAAATGTCGTAGCGGGTGCCGGTATCCGGGGCGATGAAATAGCTCATGTTTTCGACCAGGCCGAGCATCGGCACGCCCATGCGCTTGAGCATGTCGACGGCCTTCTTGGCATCGATCAGGGCCAGGTCCTGCGGGGTGGAGACGACGACAACGCCGTCCACTTCGGCCTGCTGGAACAGGGAAATGTGGATGTCGCCGGTGCCGGGCGGCAGGTCGATGACGAGCACATCGAGGCCGCCCCAATCGGTCTCGCGCAGCAATTGGCGCAGGGCGGAAGTGGCCATGGGGCCGCGCCAGACCACGGCCTGATCCTTGGTGAGCATGGAGCCGATGGACATGACCTTGAGGCCGAAGGCCTCGTGCGGGCTGAATATGCCGTCGTCGCGCACGGCCGGCTGGCCTTCGATCCCCAGGAGCTTGGGGATGGAGGGGCCATAGAGATCGGCGTCGAGAATGCCGGTGCGCAGGCCTTCGGCCTGCAGCGCCAGCGCGATATTGACCGCCGTGGTGGACTTGCCGACGCCGCCTTTGCCGGAGCCGACGGCGATGATGTGCTTGATGCCGGGAACCGGCGTCTTGCCCGCGGGAACCGGCTTGCCATGCGAGAAGGTGGGGCCAGATTTGGGCGGCGGCTTGTTCCCAGTGAGCGAGACCATGATCTTGCGGCTGCCGGCGAGCTTTTGCGCCACGGCGGCGGCTTGTTCGCGAGCGGGACCGAAAGCTGCCTCCATCCCGGGAGCGACCGCGATAGCGAAGGCCACGGCGCCTGAGGTGACGATGATGTCGGAGAGGCCGACATAGCCAGCCAGATCCCCGCCGCCGGGGATTTCCACGGCTGAGAGGGCAGATTTGATGGCGGCGGCGAGTTCGGTATCGGCCATGGGCGGCTTTCGGTTGGTACGATGGATCAACAACCACCGTGTCATCCCGGCGAAAGCCGGGATCCATCCTGATATCTAGCCGCGCACCATCATCTCAGGATGGGCCCCGGCTCAAGGCCGGGGTGACATCGCGTGTGTTGCGGTTTCAGAGAAACCTCAGATGATCGACTGACCCGTCGCCTTCCAGTCCTTGAGGAAGCCGTCGATCCCGGCATTGGTCAGCGGGTGGTCGGCCAGCTTGCGGATGACTGCGGGCGGGATGGTGGCGACGTCGGCACCGGCCAAAGCGACCTGGGTCACGTGGTTGGGCGAGCGGATCGAGGCGGCCAGGATTTCGGTGTCGAAGGCGTAGTTGTCGTAGATGACCCGGATATTCTCGATCAGCTCGACGCCATCGAGGTTGATGTCATCCAGACGCCCCAGGAAGGGCGAGATATAGGTGGCGCCACACTTGGCGGCGAGCAGGGCCTGATTGGCCGAGAAGCAGAGCGTGACATTGGTTTTGACGCCGCGTTCCTTGAAGGTCTTGGTAGCCTTGAGGCCGGCCAGGGTCAGCGGGAGCTTCACCACGACATTCTCGGCCAGGGCGGCCAGCACGGTGCCTTCGGCGATCATACCGTCATATTCGAGGGAGGCGACTTCGGCCGAAACCGGGCCGGGTACGATGGCGCAGATTTCCTTGACGACTTCCTTGAAGTCGCGGCCGGACTTGGCGATCAGCGACGGATTGGTGGTCACGCCGTCGAGCAGGCCCGTCTCGTAGAGCTCCTTGATGTCCTTGATTTCCGCAGTATCGACAAAGAACTTCATGGTTCCCTCCTAAAATCCTTCTATGCCTCTCAGGCAGATGTAGCACGGCAAAGCCTTGCCGCAAGGGCATTCGCTGGCGTTATTTGATGGCCGCCAGAATGGCGTCGGCCAGCTCGCCAACGCGGTCCTCGGGGATGCCGGCAACGTTGATGCGGCTGTCTCCAATCATATAGACGCCGTTCGCGGCCTTAAGTTGTTCGACGACCGAATTTTCCAGCCCGAGCAGCGAAAACATGCCGCGATGGGCGGCGATGAAGTCGAAATCCTTGGAGTTCGACCGCTGGCGGATGGCTTCGCTCAGCTTTTCGCGCAGGCGGATCATGCGGGCGCGCATCAGGTCCAGCTCGGCTTCCCATTCGGCGCGCAATGCGGCGTCCTCGAGGATGGTGCGGATGATTTCCGCGCCATGATCGGGGGCTGGCTATAGGCGCCGCGGATGATGTTGAGCAGTTGGGACTGCGCAATATCGGCCTGGGCGGCATCGCGGGCGATGAGAATGGCGGCCCCGACGCGTTCGCGGTAGAGGCCGAAATTCTTCGAACCAGAGAAGGCTACCAGAGCTTCTGACACCGAGGATAAAACTTTTCGCGTGCCATAGGCATCGGCTTCCAGCCCATCGCCGAAGCCGAGATAGGCCAAGTCGATGAAGGGCAGCGCGCGTGTGCGGGCGAGGCTGGCAGCGACCTTATCCCATTGATCGGGCGAGAGATTTGCGCCAGTCGGGTTGTGGCAGCAGCCATGCAGCAGCACGACATCGTCCTTGCCGAGCTTGTCGAGGGTATCAAGCATTTCGGCGAATTTGACGCCGCGGGTCTCGGTGTCGAAATAGGGATAAGTCTTGACCTGAAGCCCGGAATTGATGGCGATCGGGTTGTGGTTGGGCCAGGTCGGGTCGGAAACCCAGATCGTGGCGCCGGGGCGAGCACGGTTGACCAGTTGCATCAGCACCCAGAGCGAGCCGGTACCGCCGGGGGCCTGGGCGATGCGGACGCGCGAGCGGTCGACGCTATCGGCCAGAGCCAGGTCGAGCACGGCGGCGCCAAAGCCCTTGTTGCCGGCAATGCCAAGATAAGTCTTTGTCTTGCCAGCGGAAAATATCTTCTGCTCGGCCTTTTTGACCGAGGACATGATCGGGGTCGTACCCTGCTCGTCTTTGTAAACACCGACGCCGAGGTCGATCTTTGTGGGGCGCGGGTCAGCCGCGTATTCGCCCATGAGCGCCAGGATCTTGTCGCCGGGGGCCTTGGTCAGGGTCTCGAACATGATGAAGAGTCGTTCCGGTGGGAGGCGGGGTTGTTATAGGGGGCGGTGGGATTTTTGCAATGCGGGGAAGTGGCGCAGATCGGAGCGCCCGACCTCGTGGTTCGACAGGCTCACCATGAGGTCTCAGGGAATTTTGCTGTCCAATTCAGTCAGCAATTGCGGAATGATTTCAAAGAGATCGCCGATCAGCGCCACGTCGGCCAGCTTGACCAGGGGGGCTTCGGGGTCGGTGTTGATGGCGACGATCTTCTTGGCGCCCTGGATGCCGGCGAGGTGTTGCAGGGCACCGGATATGCCGATGGCGATGTAGAGGTCGGGGGCGATGATCTTGCCGGTCTGACCGACCTGCCAGTCATTGGGGGCGTAGCCCGCATCGACGGCGGCGCGGGTGGCGCCGATGGCGGCGCCGAGCTTTTTCGCAAGGGTTTCAATCAGTTGGAAGTTTTCGGCCGAGCCGAGGGCGACGCCGCCGCCGACCACGATCTGGGCGGTGGCGAGATCGGGCGTGTCGCTTTCGGTGCTGTGGGACGCGATCAGGCTGGCGGCGGAAACCACCGAACTATCAATGGCTTCGATGGGCGCGGCATTGCCCGACGCGGCCGGGCGGAAGGCCGAGGCGCGGATGGTCAGGATATGGCGGGCCTGGTTGTCCGTGACAGTCTGGACGGCATTGCCGGCATAGATGGGGCGGTCGAAGCTGTTGGGGCCGTGGATGGCGACCACATCGGTGACCGGCATCAGGTCGAGTTTGGCGGCCAGCCGGGGCATGACATCCTTGCCGACACTTCCCGCGCTTGCGACGACATAATGATAACGGACTGTTAACGTTGAGAGCAGCGTTTCGAGGCCATCGGCTAAAGAACTGCCCTTTGCGGTCAGCACTTTAGCCACGCCGGACAGCGCAGATGCGGATTGGGCGATTGCAGTGGGGTCGTCGGCGACGACGAGGACGTCAACCGGGCCTAGTTCACTGACCGCGCCGACGACGCGGGCGGTGGCGGGCGAGAGGGCGCCGAGATCGTGATCGGCCAGAACCAGAACGCTCATCACAGCGCCTCCATGCTGGAGACATCCGAGGCGATGAAGGCGGCCAGTTCGGCAACGGTCGCTACGGTCTTTCCTGCCACACGTTCGGGTGGCGGGGATATCTTTTCGACCACAAGGCGCGGGGCGAGATCGACGCCGAATTCGGCGGCGGGACGCACGGCCAGCGGCTTGGAGCGGGCCTTCATCACCATGGGCAGGGCGGCATTGCGCGGGGTGTTGAGGCGCAGGTCAGCCGTGACGATGGCCGGGAGCGGCAGGGAGAGCGTTTCGCGGCCGGAATCGACTTCGCGGGTGACCTCCAGCCCCTGACCCACGACCTTGATTTCGGAGGCGAAGGTGGCCTGGGGGCGATTGGTCAGGGCGGCGAGCATCTGGCCGACGTGATTGGAATCGTCGTCCACGGCCTGCTTGCCGAGCAGGACAATGTCCGGATTTTCCTCGGCGACGACCTTGGCCAGCAGCTTGGCTATGGCGAGGGTTTCGAGTTCGGCATCGGTCTCGATGAGGATGCCGCGATGGGCGCCCATGGCGAGGGCGGTGAGGATGACGTCGTTGGCGGTTTTCGGGCCGATGGAGACGACGACCACTTCGTCCCCATGGCCGGCCTCGGACAATTGCACCGCGGCTTCGACGGCATGCTTGCAGAAGGGGTTCATCGACATGCGGACGCCTGTCGTTTCGACGCCCGTTCCATCGGGGCGGACCCGGATGCGGACATTGTGATCGACGACGCGCTTGATGGCGACCAGGATTTTCATGGATGGCTCCGGCAAGTTGCCGGTGTCATGGCAAATACGGGGGACAGGGGCAAGCCGCGCGGGCGGAAATTTGGGCTAGCGGGCGCGGGATTGTTGGAAAAGGGGTGCTGACGCTCAATCGCCTCCGCCCCTTGTGGGAGGCGCGCTGACTTTGAACGCATGCGGCTACCCCTCTCCCCTTGTGGGAGGGGGAAATCCGCGTTCAGCGGATTTCCGGGTGAGGGGGCTGCACTATCCTATGCTTCAATGCCGGAGGATGACCTCGGCGCCCCCTCATCCGCCCTTCGGGCACCTTCTCCCACGAGGGGAGAAGGGAAACAGCCCAATGGACGTGGCAGCATGGTGCCCATGCAGCGAGTGCGCTAGTGTTGACGCCATGGATTGGGACAGCGACACTGACCCAGAATGACTGTTTCGGACTTTTTCATGCCTGTTCTCAACCGTATCGCCGAATTTCACGAGGAGATCGCCGGGTGGCGACGGGATTTTCATGCGCATCCCGAGGTGCTGTATGAGGTGGAGCGGACGGCGGGGATTGTCGAGAACAAGCTGCGGGAATTCGGCTGTGATGAAGTGATTGCCGGCATCGGGCGCACTGGCGTCGTCGGCATCATCAATGGGCGCAATGGCGGGAGCGGGCGGACCATCGGGTTGCGGGCCGACATGGATGCGCTGCCGGTGACCGAGAAAACCGGCAAGGACTATGCCTCGACTACGCCCGGCAAGATGCATGCCTGCGGGCATGACGGGCATACGGCCATGCTGCTGGGCGCGGCGAAATACCTGGCCGAGACGCGCAATTTCGATGGGCGGATCGCCGTGATTTTCCAGCCGGCCGAAGAAGGCGGCGCGGGCGGCAAGGCCATGCTGGACGACGGGCTGGTGGAGCGGTTCGGGATCGACGAATTCTACGGCATGCACAATTGGCCGGGCATGCCGGCCGGGCATTTCGGCATTCGCGCCGGCGGCATCATGGCGGCGACGGACCGCTTCTATATCGACATTACCGGCCAGGGCGGCCATGCAGCGCGGCCGCAGACGACGATCGACCCGATCGTGGTGGCGGCCAATATGATTGTCGCTCTGCAATCGATCGTGTCGCGCAATGTCGACCCGCTGCATAGCGCCGTGCTGTCGGTGACCATGGTGGAGGCCGGCGAGGCGGATAATGTGATTTCGCGCACGGCCAAGATCACCGGCACGGTGCGCACGCTGGATGGCGCGGTGCAGGACCAGATCGAGGAACGGCTGGGTGATTTCGTGCCGCAATTCGCCCGGAGTTTTGGTGCCGAGGCCACGGTGCGCTATGCGCGGGGTTATCCGGTGACGGTCAATTCGCGCGAGCAGACCGCGTTTGCCGCGCAGGTGGCGCGCGACGTGGCCGGGGCCGAGCGGGTGGACGAGGACGCGCCGCCATCGATGGGCGGCGAGGATTTTTCCTTCATGCTGGAAGCGCGGCCTGGCGCTTATATTTTCCTCGGCAATGGCGACAGCGCCGAGTTGCATACCGACATGTATGATTTCAATGACGATGTGATTCCGGTGGGGGCGAGCTATTGGGTGCGGCTGGCGGAGAAGGCGCTTCCCATTCGCTAGCTCTTCCTTCTCCCCTTGAGGGAGAAGGTGCCCGAAGGGCGGATGAGGGGTCCTGCGCCTTCCGCCAACATTGAAGCAGGGGATGGCGCAGAACCCCTCACCCGATTTTTCCGGCTGAACGCCGCAAAAATCACCCTCTCCCTCAAGGGGAGAGGGAAAGCATGGTGGACCTGACGAGATTTGATGACCAACCTTTCCAAATTCCTCCCCGCCATCCTCACCCTGGTCATTTCCGCCGTCGGCGGGCTGATTGCGACTTTGCTCAGCCTGCCTGCGGGGTGGCTGATGGGTGGGGCGCTGGCGGTGACGGCGGCGGCGATGGTGGGGATGAAGGTCAGCATGCCGGACCGGCTGCGGGATGTGGCTTTCGTGCTGATCGGCATGTCGATGGGGGGCCAATGTGGCGCCGGACAGTTTGCAGTTGATTGCCAGTTGGCCGGTGAGCCTGGCCGGGCTGGTGGTGGAACTGGTGCTGATCATCGCGCTGACCGGGTGGATGCTGGTCAAGGTGTTCAAGCTGGATGCGGGGACGGCCTACCTCAGCTCGTTTCCGGGGCATCTGTCGTTCATCCTGGGGATCGCGGCGGCGGGGGTGGGCGATTCCCGGCAGATCGTCATCATCCAGGTGATCCGCATATTGATGCTGACCATTGCCGTGCCTGTTGGCGCGGTGTTCCTGCCCATCGACCACTTTACCCCGCCGGCACCGACCGATTTCCTCGATATCGGGCAATTGCTGGCGCTGGGGGCGGGATGCGTCGTGGTGGGGCTGGTTTTCGTGTGGCTCAAGGTGCCGGCTGGTTTCGTGCTCGGCTCGATGGCGGCGGCGACGGCGGCCAAGCTGGGCGGGCTTTATGTCGAGGCCATTCCGACGCCGCTGGTGACGGTGACCTTCATCCTGACCGGGGCGCTGATCGGTTCGCGTTTTGCCGGCATCACGCGGGCCGAATTCATGAGCGCGGCCAAGGGCGGGCTGATCGCCACGGCCATGACGGTGGCCATCGTGACCGTGGTTACCTATGCGGTGAGTCTGGTGGTCGACATGCCGTTCGGGCAGATCTGGCTGGGGCTGTCGCCCGGGGCGCTGGAGGGCATGGGAGCCTTGGGCATCGCGCTGGGCTATGATACGGCCTTCATCGCGGCGCATCATGTTATCCGCCTGCTGCTGCTGAGTTTCGCCATCCCTGCCGTGGTGGTACTGATCAGGCGCCGCGAGGCCGCCGCAATCGCGCGGCAGCAATAGCGGCAAAGGAGATTCTGACCATGCGCCCTGCCCTGCCCCTGGCTTTCGCCCTCATCGCCGCACTGGCATCGCCCGCTTTGGCCGCCCCGATCTGCTCGGGCACGTTCGGGCTGGACCCGGAAATATTCAGCGAGGCTGAAATCAACGATTTCAACTTCGACCTGCTGCGCGGCAGGGGCGTGGACGTGACCCGTACCGAAATGTGGGGCGGCTGCATCCGCGCCTTCGTCCGGCAGGCCGATGGTCGCGAAGCCATGGAATTCTACGATCCGATGACGCTGCGCCGGGTGGAATAGGCTGCGCCTTTCCCGCCCGAAGATGGACGGGGAATTACCAAGCGCTTGCCAATATTTCATATTGATTGCAGTAGTTTAACTGGTGATCGCGACGTGCCGGGCCGATGATCGGGAGGTTCAGAAACCTCCCGAGAAAAGGATGACCGACATGTTCAAGACCATTCTAGCCACCAGTGTCGCCGCCGCCAGCCTGGCCGTTGTCGCCGTGCCGGCACAGGCCGCCAACGGCAATATCAGTTGCGACGTGGGCGCCCCTATCGCGGGTGCGGAAGACATGATCAGCCAGGAGCTGACGGCCATGGGCTATGATGTCGATGGCGTCGAGGAATGGAACAATTGCGTGCGCGCCTTCGTGGTGAAAGCGGATGGCTCGCTGGGCATGGTGTTCTTCGAGCCCGGCTCGCTGAAGCTGCTTGGCGCGGCGTAGGGTTTTGCCCTTGGCCGCCCTATCCACGGTGTCATCCCGGCCTTGGGCCGGGATCCATCCTGAGGTCTTTCCGCGCCCACAGAAAGTTCATCCATCTCA
Source organism: Devosia ginsengisoli (assembly GCF_007859655.1). Classification (NCBI taxonomy): domain Bacteria; kingdom Pseudomonadati; phylum Pseudomonadota; class Alphaproteobacteria; order Hyphomicrobiales; family Devosiaceae; genus Devosia; species Devosia ginsengisoli. The sequence continues at coordinate 37,172 of NZ_CP042304.1, read as the reverse complement.
AGATAGGCCCCGGCTCAAGGCCGGGGTGACATCGCGTGTGTGGGGCGTCTGACGACACACGTCCGGCTATTTGACACTCACGCGCCGGCCGGTATCCAGCGCCACGAAAGCATAGCCGTTGGGGCCTAGTTGCATGCTCTTGCCGGCCAGGGCGGCGTGGTGGGAGACGGGTTCTAGCTCGGTGCCGCTGGGAATGCCTGAGACGGCGAGGGTCTGGGCTTCGGCCGAGAGGTTGAAGAGGCAGAGCAGGCTCTGCTCGCCCAAAGTACGGCGGAAGGCGAGGACGGGTTCGGCACTCTTGAGGAAGGCGATGTCGCCCTCGCGCAGGGCCGGATGGGTTTTGCGCCAGGCCAGGATGGCGCGGTAGAAGGCCAGGGTCGAATTGGCGTCGGCATTCTGCGCGGCGACATTGAGCATGGACTGGGCCGGCTTGACCGGCAGCCAGGGCTTGCCCGAAGTGAAGCCGTTGGGCGCATCGCCCCTGTCCCACGGCATGGGGGTGCGGCAGCCGTCGCGACCCTTGTCCTCGGGCCAGAAGCGGATGCCGCGCGGGTCGGTCAATTCCTCGAACAGCAGGTCGGTTTCGGGCAGGCCCAGTTCCTCGCCCTGATAAAGGCAGACCGAGCCGCGCAGCGACAGGACCAGAGCCGCCGCCTGGCGAGCGAGGTCGGTTGGCGACTGGCTGAACGGGGCCCAGCGGGTGACGTGGCGCGGCACATCGTGATTGGAAAAGCTCCAGCAGGGCCAGCCATCGGGGCCGGCCTTGAAGAACTGCTCGATGCGGGTGCGGAAATGGGCGGCGGTGAATTGCGGCCCGAGGAAATCGAAGCCGTAGCACATGTGGAGCGTATCGCCGCCCGACGTGTATTCGGCCATGAGCTTGACCGACTTGTGGCTGTCGCCGACTTCGCCGACCGAGGTGGTGCCGGGGAATTCGTCGAGCAGGGCGCGGACGCGCTTGAGGAAGGCCAGGTTTTCCGGCTGGCTCTTGGAGTAGCGGTGCTCCTGCATGTCATAGGGATTCACGGCATAGGCCAGATGCTCGTTCTTGACCTTGTTGGGCGGATTGGAGCGCAGCTTGCTGTCGTGGAAATAGTAATTGACGGTGTCGAGGCGGAAGCCATCGATGCCGCGCTCCAGCCAGAAGCGCATGACATCGAGCACGGCCTGCTGCACTTCGGGATTGTGGAAATTGAGGTCGGGCTGGCTGGCGAGGAAATTGTGCAGGTAATATTGCCCGCGGGTGGGGTTCCATTCCCAGGCGCGGCCGCCGAAGACGGCGGGCCAGTTATTGGGCGGGGAGCCATCGGGAAGCGGATTGGCCCAGACATACCAGTCGGCCTTGGCATTGGTGCGGTTGAGCCGGCTTTCCTCGAACCAGGGATGGAGGTCCGACGTGTGGCTCACCACCTGGTCCATGATGACCTTGATTCCGCGGGCATGGGCCGCCTCGACGAGGCTGTCGAAATCGGCCAGCGAGCCGAACAGGCGATCGACCTCGCGATAATCGCTGACATCGTAGCCCATATCGGCCTGGGGCGACTGGGTGATGGGCGAGAGCCAGATGCAATCGACGCCGAGGCCGGCAATATGATCGAGCCGGGCGATGATGCCGGGCAGGTCGCCCACGCCATCGCCATTGCTGTCCTGAAACGAGCGCGGATAGACCTGATAGATCACTCCGCCGCGCCACCATTCGGTCATTGCATTTCTCCGCGCCGCGTTGCCAGTTCAATACAAAGCGGACTCATTGTTCCGACCTAATAGCTGACCGGGCCGGGCGATGAAATCGCGCAATGATGCAGGAGGGCCCTGCGAGAAAGGCAGGACGATGACCATCACGACGGGCCTGTTGATCGATTATCCCGCGGCGCTGACGCCGTTGGTGGACCTGTTCGAAACGCAATGGGCCGACTGGTACAATGCACAGGGCGCCTCGGCACGGGCCGATCTCAGCGAGCGCGCCCGGCGCAATGGCCTGCCGCTGGGGCTGGTGGCATTGGCGGATGGCGAAGTGGCGGGCACCTGTGCGCTGACCGCCAGTTCGGGCGGGCTGGTGACGGAACGTTCGCCCTGGCTGAGCGGGCTGGTCGTCCTGCCGCAATATCGACGGCGCGGCGCGGGCCGGGCCTTGCTAGATCGCGCACGCAGCGAGGCGCGGCGGCTGGGATATGGGCGGCTTCACGCGCTGACCGAGAGTGCGACGGCGCTGTTCGAACGGGCGGGCTGGAGCCGGCAGGAAGCCGCGCAGATCAATGGCGTGCCGCATGCAATATTCACTGTCACAACCTGACATGTCGAAATGGCGCCCTGCCGTTCGTCGAGAGGACAGAACGACAGGAGACGACCATGCATGTATTGCGAGCAGCAGACCGGGCACAGAGCAAGAGCCGGACAGTGCGGTTCGAAGGGGCGGCCTATGGCACGGATATTTCGTTCTTTGCCGTGGATAGCGATCCGGGACAGGGACCAGTGCTGCATACCCATCCCTATGCCGAGACCTGGTTCGTGCAGGAGGGCCGCGCGCGGTTCGTAGCCGATGGCAAGGTGCTGGAGGTCGGCCCCGGCGATATCGTGGTCGCGCCGGGCGGGACGGCACACAAGTTCACCAATATCGGCGATGGCCGGCTGGTGATGTTCTGCGTGCATGACACGGGAACGATGGCGCAGGAGAATCTGGAGTAGGCGCTGACCACCGATATCGAAGCATGGGCGAGCGCAGCCCCTCACCCGTAATTTCCTCTGAACGAGGAAATTACCCCCTCTCCCACAAGGGGCGAGGGGGAACTCCACTCTTGGGCGACACCGGGTTTCCCCTTCTCCCCTCGTGGGAGAAGGTGCCCGAAGGGCGATGAGGGGGTCTAGACGACGGCGCTGATGAGCGGTTCGCCGGCGAAATGGGCTTCGAGGTTGGCGACGAGCAGCGCGCCCATGGCGTCGCGGGTTTGGACCGTGGCGCTGCCCTGGTGGGGGCTGAGGACGACGTTGTCGAGCGCGAGGAAGCCTGATGGCACTTCGGGTTCGTCTTCGAACACATCGAGCGCGGCGCCGCCGAGGCCGCCATTTTGCAGCAGGTCGAGCATGGCGGGTTCGTCGATCAATGTGCCGCGGGCGACGTTGACGATCATGCCTTTAGGGCCGAGCGCGGTCAGCACGTCGCGCGAGACGATGCGTTCGGTGCCCTTGCCACCGGGGGCGATGATGACCAGCCAGTCGCTGTCGCGGGCCATGTCGGTGAGATTGTCGTAGAAGACATGTGGCTCGGACGGCTGGCGCTTGCGGCCGTGATAGACGACGCGCATCTTCATGGCCTGGGCGCGGGCGGCGATTTCCTTGCCGATGCGGCCGAGGCCGAGAATGCCGACGGTCTTGCCGGTCAGTTCGGAAAAGAGCGGCATGCTGCCTGATAGCCACTTGCCCTGGCGCACATATTGATCGGCCTGAGGGATGCGGCGGGCCAGCGCGATCATCAGGCCGATAGTGAGTTCGGCCACGGCATCGTTGAGCACATTGGGCGTGTTGGTGACGCGGATATTGCGGGCCTTGGCCGTTCTGGTGTCGATATTGTCGTAGCCGACGCCAAAGCTGGCGATGATTTCGAGATTAGGCAGGGCATCCATGAGATCGGCCTGCACGCCCGAGCCGGCATGGGCGCGGATGCGGCTGCCATTGGCTGCGAGCCAGGCCTTGGGATCGGCCTCTTCATGCAGCTTGTGGACGGTGTAGCGCTCGGCCAGGGCAGCTTCGCAACTGGCGAGCAGCTTGCCGGTTTGCAGGATCTCGATGGACTTGTCGGTCATTCGGCGGGACTCGCAATTCTGGTATGGCAGGCACAATAGGGGCCGGGTGCTCCGAAGCAAGCCCTCCCCCTGCCCGGCCCGTTCGGCAGCGTCAGATACTTAGCTCTTGCGCTAAGCGTCACCACCTGATACTTAGCCTTATGGAACAGTATCAGACACAGCTGGATGGCATTTTCCAGGCGCTGGCCGATCCGACGCGGCGGGCCGTGGTGGGGCGATTGGGACGGGGGCCGGCCAGCGTGGGCGAACTGGCCGCGCCATTCGAGATGGCCCTGCCCTCGTTCATGAAGCACATTCATGTGCTTGAAGGGGCCGGGCTGATCCGCACCAGCAAGGCCGGGCGCGTGCGCACCTGCAGTATCGAGCGGGCGCGGCTGGCGGCGGTCGATAGCTGGCTGAACGAACAAAGGGCGATCTGGGAAGGCCGGACGGACCGGCTGGAGCAGTTTGTCACGCAAGACAAGGAACAAGGCAAATGACCAAGCTCGACCCGGAACGCGATCTCGAAATCAGCCGCATTATCAAGGCGCCGCGCTCGGCCATCTGGGCGGCGTGGACGACGCCGGACAGCTTTGCCAAATGGTGGATACCGGCGCCGGCTTTGTGCCGGGTGGCGGAGATGGACCTGCGGCCGGGCGGCGCGCTGACCACGCTGATGAGCGAGAATGGCGGCGCCTTCGGTCCGCATCTGTCAGCCTGCTACCTGGCGCTGGAAGAGGGTCGGCGGATCGTCTTCACCAATGCGCTGGTCGGCGGCTGGCGGCCGGCCGAGCAGCCGATGATGACGGCGGTCATCACACTCGATGACCACGACCTGGGCACGGCCTATCGCGCCGTGGTGATGCACAAGGACAATGCCGACCAGACCCGGCATCGCGACCTGGGCTTTTATGACGGCTGGGGATCGGTGACGGCTCAATTGGCGGCACTGGTGGAGGGGTAGAGCTCCCGCCCGGGGGGACATTTCGGGCTTCTCTGGCTCCCGTCACCCCACCCTCATTCCTTCTCACCTAAAATCGCTCCACCGGAGCGATTTTGCCTTCGGCCGGCTCGAAGCCCATCAAGGGGAGGGAGGCGCCAGCTCTGAGGCCAGTATTCATCGTCTCCCTCCCCCTTGTGGGGAGGGATCAAGGGTGGGGGGTGACCTCACGCACCGAAGTCCAAATTGATCGGCCAAGCCGCGCCTAATTACTTATCCTTTTAGCTAACTTATGGAGACTGACAATGCGTAAAGTCATTCTGGGAATGATGAGCACTCTCAATGGACGGCTGGATAGCCCGTTCGAATGGGTGGACGGAGTGGGCGACGATATCTATCGGCGGATCAATGAGAATGCCCAAAAGTCGGATACGATGCTGATCGGCCGCAATACCTATGACGAGATGGTGGCCTATTGGCCGGGCACGCTGGCTTCGGGCGAAGGCACCGGGAGCAACCAGACCATGGCCCGGCATATGCACGATATCGAAAAGCTGGTGATTTCGCGCAGCGGATCGCGGGCGCTGGAGCCCTGGCACAAGGCGCGCATGGTGACGGCGGCGGATGATGCGGCGCTGGTGGCGTTCATCACCGAGCTCAAGGCGCGGCCGGGCGGCGACATCCACCTGTCAGGCGGAGCGAGCCTGGTGCAGTCGATGGTCCGGCTCGGGCTGGTCGACCGCTTTACCTTCTACGTGTTCCCGACGGTATCGCCCGGCGCGGCCTGGTTCGGTGAGGTGACGGACAAGCGGGACATGGCGGTGGTGGACGTCGAGACATTCGACAAAGGCGTGGTCGGACTGACGCTGGAGCCCCGTGCGCCGCTGGATATGGGTGCGCCGCAGCGCTTCACCGAGCTGCTGAGCTGACGGAGTAACTAAACTCCCTCTCCTGCGCGCGTGGCCCACCCCCCCCTTGATCCCTCCCCACAAGGGGGAGGGAGACGATGAACACCAGCATCAGAGCTGGCGCCTCCCCTCCCCTTGATGGGGAGGGAATGAGGGTGGGGTGACGGGAGCCACAGAAGGCGTGACTTCTCGGGAGGTAGGGCAGGCTATTTGCCGGATTTGGTTGGCGCGGACTTGCTGGCCTGCTTGGTGACGAGCAACTGATTGAGGCGCATGCGGTCCGCGTCGACCACTTCGAATGTATAGCCGCCGGCATCGACGCGATCGCCCTTGCGGGCAGCGCGGCGCAGGTGGTGGACGATGAAGCCGCCAATGGTCTCGTAATGGGCGTCGCTATGCAACTGCTTGAGGCCCAGCGCCTGCGCCACCTCGACCAGGGGGTGACGCCGTCGATCAGGTAGCTGTTGTCCTCGCGACGCAGGATGGCCTTCTCCTCGAAGGGATTGACCAGGCCCTGCACCAGGGCGGCCATTAGATCCTTGAAGGTGACGATGCCCACCACATAGGCATATTCGCTGACCACCAGAGCAAAGCCCGTATTCTGGGCCTGAAACTCGGCCATGACTTCCCACACATTGAGGGAATCGGGGACCGAGAGCACATCGCGGCGCGCTTCGCGGAAATCGACCGTGCTGGAATTCTTGAAGGCGGCGGCCAGGGCGTCTTCGGCCCGGACGCAGCCGATGACCTCGTCGAGCCCGCCATCGCAGAGCGGATAGCGGGAAAACGGAAACTGCTGCACCTTTTCACGCTGCACTTCGGCGGAGTCGCGGATGTCGAGATAGACGACGCTGTCGCGCACGGTCATGACCGAGGTGACGCTGCGCAATTCGAGCGCCAGCACATTCTTGATGAGCTGATGCTCGTTCTTCATCAGCGCGCCGGAAGCCTCGCCGCCGGCCAGGATCATGCGGAAATCCTCGCCGGTCACTTCGTCATTGCGCTCGGGCTTGAGGCGCAGCAGCGCGATCAGCCGGTCGGACAGTGTGCTGAAGATCCAGACCAGGGGCTTGAGCACGCGGACCTGGATTTCGAGAAAGCCCCCGACAAACAGCGCCACCCGCTCCGGCATCATCATGGCGATGCGCCGAGGCGTAAGATCGGCGAGCAGGATGAACAGGGTGGTCACCAGGATGAAGGAGAGGACGCCACCCAGCGTCTCGGCGCTGTCGACCGGCATGAGCGGCGCCAGCAGGGCGGCGAAACTGGGCGCGAGGAATTCCGAACCGACGATGCCCGCCAGGATGGAGACCGCATTGGTGCTGATCTGCAGGGCGGTGATGACATTGCCGGCATTGGCCCGCAGCTTGGCAAAGCGCATGGCGCGCGCATCGCCCTGTTCGGTCAGCGCGCGAATGCGGATTTCGCGCGCCGCCGCGAAGGCGATTTCGGCCAGGGCGATCAGAACGCTGATCATGATCAGCAGGGCGATCAGCAACAGTCCAAGCAAGGTGTTCATGGACGTTCTATTACCCGCAAATGAGCCGCTAACCTATAGCGACAAGATGTAGAGCCACCCCGAAATGGTCACGGCCGAGGCGATCGTGCCGATGAGGATGGCGTTGGCGGCGACGCTGACGCCCCTGTTGTAATAGGTGGCGAAGACATAGACGTTGACGCCGGCCGGCATGGCCGAGAGCAGGATGCCGTAGCGGGCGATCTCCATGGGCACATGCAGCACCCAGATCATCAGCACATAGGCGATGGCCGGGTGGACGATCAGCTTGATGATCGAAGCGACCAGCGCCTGTTTCCAGTTTTCACTGAGCTTGAACTCGTTGAGAGCGCCGCCAATGCCGAACAAAGCGGCGGGGACCACGGCCTGGGCCATCATGCGGAAGAAGGCATCGGCCGGCTCGATCAGGGTGAGGCCGGAGAAATAGCCGATCAGGCCTGCGGCAATGCCCCAGATCAGCGGATTGGAGCCGACGCGCTTTGCAGCAACCAGCAGGGTCTTGCCGAGCGAGGCCCCATCGCGGCGCATCAGTTCGATGGTGAGCATGCCGGTGGTGAGCAGGATGGCGCCATGCAGGCCGATGATCGACAGCACGACGGGCAAAGCATCGACGCCATAGGCGCGCTGCATGATGGGCAGGCCGACCAGCACGGTATTGGTGAACATGCCCGAAAAGCCGACCGCCACGGCCTCGCCCGGCCGATTGCGGAAGACCTTGAGCGCGATGACGATGCCCAGCGCGAAACAGGCCACGGCGCCGATATAAAACGGTCCGATAATGCCGATATTGAAGGCCGAGCGGAAATCGCTGGTGAGAAGCGAATGGAACAGCAGGCAGGGCGTGGCGAAATTATTGACGAAGGCAATCAGGCCCTTGATGCCATCGGCCGGGAACAGGCGGAAGCGCACCGCGCCATAGCCGAATGCCATCAGCGCGAAGATGGGCGCAATGACGGTGAGGATGGCGAGCATGGCCGGGGTTCCGGGACCGAGAAGACGCAATGCCCCTAACCGTCCGGCCGCGCAGGGTCAATGATCATCTTGTATGGAAGGTTGAATGTATCGAGCGCAGCGGAATAGCGAAACTCTAATCTTTCAAAACGAAAGCCAAACGCGTACAAACGAAAGACGCAATAGGGGTTGAACCATGGGTGGCAGCGACAGCGTCGATATCTTCGTCATCGGCGGGGGCATCAATGGCGCCAGCGTGGCGCGCGACGCGGTGGGGCGCGGCTATTCGGTGGCGCTGGCCGAAATGAACGACCTGGCCTCGGGCACATCATCGGCCGCTACCAAGCTGGTGCATGGCGGGCTGCGCTATCTCGAACATTACGAATTCCGCCTGGTGCATGAGGCGCTGGCCGAGCGCGAGGTGCTGTGGGCGGAAGCGCCGCATATCATCAAGCCGCTGCGGTTCGTCTTGCCGCATCACAAGGGGCTGCGGCCGGCCATGGTGCTGCGGGCGGGGCTGGCCATGTATGACTATATGGGCGGGCGGCGCCTGCTGCCGCCAACCAAGACGCTGGACCTGACCCGCGACGTGACCGGCAAGCCACTGAAACCGGGCTATCGGCTGGGCTTTGAATATTCCGATTGCTGGGTGGATGACGCGCGCTTCGTGGTGCTCAATGCGCGCGACGCGGCGGACAAGGGCGCCGCCATCTACGTGCGGACGAAGGTGACCAGCGTACGCCGCGAGGCTGGCGGGTGGCTGGTGGAGCTCGATGGCGAGGCCGGGCGGCAGACCATTCGCGCGAAGCTGGTGGTCAACGCGGCGGGGCCGTGGGTGGACCAGGTAATCGCTGGAACGATGGGCCGGAACGGGGCGCATCATGTGCGGCTGGTCAAGGGCAGCCATATCGTGGTGCGCAAGCTCTATGACCACGACCGCTGCTATATCTTCCAGAATGGCGATGGCCGCATCATCTTCGCCATTCCCTATGAGGACGATTTCACCCTGATCGGCACGACCGACGAGGACTTTTTCGGCGACCCCAAGGATGTGCGGATTTCCGAGAAGGAGACCGACTACCTGCTGAGCGCGGCGAGCGAATATTTCGCCAAGCCGGTCACGCGCGACCAGATTCACTGGACCTATTCGGGCGTGCGGCCGCTGTTTGATGACGGGGCCAGCGCAGCGCAGGAGGCGACGCGCGACTATGTGCTGAAACTGGATGGCGACGCGGCCACGGGGGCTGTCATCAATGTGTTCGGTGGCAAGTTGACCACATCGCGGCGGCTGGCGGAATCGGTGCTGGAAAAGATCGAGGACGTGCTGGGCAAGAAGAGCGCGGCCTGGACCAAAACGAGCCGGCTGCCGGGCGGGGATTTCGAGCCGCTGGCCTTCGAGGCGGAGGCGCGTCGGCTGGGCATGGATTATGCCGGGATGCCGGCACGGTTGCTGCGGCGGCTGCTGAGGCAATATGGCAGCAAGGCGCGGCTTGTGCTGGGGAATGCGACTGAGCCCGGCGATCTCGGGCAGCATTTCGGCTGGGACCTCTATGCGGCGGAGGTGGATTACCTCGTGGCGCATGAATGGGCGCGGACGGCGCAGGATGTATTGTGGCGGCGCACCAAGGTGGGGCTGCGGGTGAGCGGCGATGAGGTCAAGGCGCTGGAGTTGTATATGGCGACCAAGGGACACTAATGCCCCTGCCCTTCTCCCCTTGCGGGAGAAGGTGCCCCGTAGGGGCGGATGAGGGGTTGCTTCCACAAGCATCCAAGCAAGGGATGGCGCAGAACCCCTCACCCTGCAATTCTGCTGAACGCAGAATTGCTCCCTCTCCCGCAAGGGGAGAGGGGAAGAAAGATGCGGAGGAAACATGACCAAATACATTCTGGCGATCGACCAGGGCACGACCTCCAGCCGGGCTATCGTGTTCGGCGGGGACCGGACGATTGCCGGGGTGGGCCAGAAGGAATTTGCCCAGATCTTTCCGCAAGACGGCTGGGTGGAGCATGACCCGGAGGAAATCTGGGACTCGGTCGTCTGGTCGATCAAGACAGCGCTGAAGCAGGCCGGGATCGGGGCTGGGGATGTCGCGGCCATCGGCATTACCAACCAGCGCGAGACCACGCTGATCTGGGACCGGGCGACGGGCAAGGCGATCCATAATGCCATCGTGTGGCAGGACCGGCGGACGGCGGCCTATTGCGCCAAGCTCAAGAAGGCCGGGCATGAAAAGACGGTCACGAAGAAAACCGGGCTGCTGCTCGACCCGTATTTTTCGGGCACCAAGGTCAAATGGCTGCTCGACAACGTGAAAGGCGCGAGAAAACAGGCGGAAAAGGGCGAGCTTGCTTTCGGCACGGTGGATGCGTTCCTGATCTGGCGGCTGACCGGCGGCAAGGTGCATGCAACGGACGCCACCAATGCGGGGCGGACGCTGCTGTTCGATATCGGCAGGAACCAGTGGGACAAGGGGCTGCTCGAGCTATTCGATGTTCCGGCCGCGCTGTTGCCGGAGGTCAAGGATTGCGCTGACGATTTCGGGGTGACGGACGAAAAGCTGTTCGGGGCTGCCATTCCTATTCTCGGCGTAGCGGGTGACCAGCATGCGGCGACGATCGGGCAGGCCTGTTTCCAGCCGGGCATGCTGAAATCGACCTATGGTACCGGGTGTTTCGCGCTGCTCAATACCGGCACGGACATGGTGCGGAGCAAGAACCGGCTGCTGACGACCATTGCCTATCGGCTCGATGGCGAAACTAGCTATGCGCTGGAAGGCTCGATCTTCATCGCCGGGGCGGCAGTGCAGTGGATTCGCGACGGGCTGAAACTAGTCAAGCAGGCCAGCGAAACCGGGCCTTTGGCGCGCACGGCCGACCCGAGCCAGAATGTCTACATGGTGCCGGCCTTTGTGGGGCTGGGCGCGCCTTGGTGGGACGCCGAGGCGCGCGGCGCCATCTATGGGCTCACGCGCAATTCGGGGCCGGCAGAGATCGCCAAGGCAGCGCTGGAGGCGGTGTGCTACCAGACGCGCGACCTGCTGGAGGCCATGCGCAAGGACTGGAAGGGTGGCGGCGACACGGTGTTGCGGGTAGATGGCGGCATGGTGGCGTCGGACTGGACCATGCAGTTTCTCGCCGATGTGCTGGATGCGCCGGTGGACCGGCCGGTGATCCTCGAAACCACGGCGCTTGGGGCGGCGTGGTTGGCGGGATCGAAGGCCGGGGTGTGGCCGGGAATGAAGGAATTTGCCGCAAGCTGGGCGCGGGACAAGAGGTTCGAGCCGGAGATGGATGCGGCGGAACGCCGGCGCAAGGTCAAGGGTTGGGATGCGGCGGTGCGGCGGACGCTGAGTGTTTAGCGCTCCCCCAACGCAGATCGTCACCCTCGGGCTTGACCCGAGGGTTCTTCACTTAGCCAGCGTTCCGCAAGTACAGAGCCCTCGGGTCAAGCCCGAGGGTGACGGCCGGTGGGCGCGTGACGGCTAGTGGTCAGGCCAGCACTTCCGCGGCAAAGGCTTTCTTGCCCTCCGTCGTGAATTGCAGCACCCGGCCGCCGGCGCGACGGAGCCAGTTGCGTTGCAGCATTTCGTCGAGCATGGCGGAGCCCAAGGCACCGGCGAGATGGTGGCGGCGTTCAGACCAGTCGAGGCAATGGAGGCACACCGGGCGGCGGGCTTTTTCGAGCGTGGCGAGGGGGAATGCCGAAGCCCTCGAACCAGTTGCGTCCGGCCTCGGTGAGGGTGACGGTCTCACCATCGGTGATGAGGCCCTTGGCGGTCAGTGCGCCGAACAGTGCGACGCCCGCTTCGCCGGCCAGGTGATCGTAGCAGACACGGGCCTGGCGCAGGGCAGCGTCATTGGGGCCGGTGCGGACGGGCGTGGCACCGGCGCGCTGGGCGAGGCTCATGAGCTGTTCGAGGAGCTGGGCCACGTCGGTGCCGGAGAGGCGAAGGTAGCGGTGGCGGCCCTGTTTCTCGGCGACAAGCAGGCCGGCTTCGGTGAGTTTTGACACATGGCCGCTTGCGGTCGGCAGGGTGACGCCGGCCGCTTCGGCCAGTTCGCTCACTGTCAAGGCGCGGCCATCCATCAGCGCCGTCAGGATGTTGGCGCGGGCGGGGTCGCCGATCAAGGCGGCGATGCTGGCTATGGAGGGACCGCCTTTCATAGTTCGACCGTAACCGAAGCATTGTCGTCAGGCAATGGGCTAGGTTGGGTGGCACGCACAAGGAGACCTGCATGATCACCTGCTTCATTCGCTACGAAATCGATCCGTTCAAGACCGCCCAATTCGAGCACTATGCCCGCGTTTGGGGCGAGGCCATTCCGCGCTGCGGGGCCGAGCTGATCGGCTATTTCGCGCCGCATGAGGGCTCGGCGACCACGGCTTATGGCGTCTACACCATCGACAGCCTGGCGGCCTACGAGGCCTATCGCGCCCGGCTGCGGGACGATCCGCTGGGGCGGGAGAATTATGAATTTGCCCGACGCGAGCAGTTCATCCGCAAGGAGGACCGGATTTTCCTGCGACTGGCTTCGACGCCGCATGGCGCAGTGGTGCGGCCATGATCGCTGTCATTTTCGAGGTGTGGCCGGCGGAAGGGGAAATGGGACGCTATCTCGAGCTGGCGGCGGCGCTGCGGGCCGACCTGGAACAGATCGACGGCTTCATTTCGGTGGAGCGGTTCGAGAGCCTTTCGACGCCGGGAAAGCTGCTGTCGCTTTCTATCTTTCGCGACGAGGCGGCGGTGGCGGCATGGCGCAACCGGCCGGGGCATCGCGCGACGCAGGCCAAGGGGCGCAGCGGCGTGTTCGCCAATTATCGGCTGCGCGTGGCGCAGGTCTTGCGCGACTATGGCCTCGATGAGCGGGTGGAAGCGCCGGCGGACAGCCGGGCCGCGCACGGCTAGGACGCGACCCAGGCCTGGAAGCTGCCCCCGGCAATCATGGCCCAATAGAGCTTGCCGCCGGGACCACGGGCCGCGGCGAGGCCGAATTCGACGAAGCGGTGGCTGAGCAGCGTGCCGCGATGGCCCGAGGATTCCCATCCAGCCCTCGATGGCGCCCTCAAGGCTGGTGTAGCCCTTGGCGACATTCTCGCCCACGGCGCCGATATAGCCGGCGGCCGTGACGCGCTGGCGTAGAGTGACGCCGAGATCGTGGCTCAGCGTATTCTTCTGCGCCATAAGCCGGGCCTGCGAGCGGGCGGCGTCCTCAAGGCGGGTATTGTAGGCCCAGGGCGGCGCGCCATTGGCCTTGCGCACGGCATTGATAGCCGCAAGGATTTCATCATCGGTCAGCGTTTCGGGCGTGCTCGCGGCGGCCTTGGGCAGCATCGGGATGGTGGTGGAGCAGGCGGCAAGCAGGGTAGCGGCGCCCGCAGCAAGCAGGCTGCGGCGAGTGATGGACGTCATTGTTCGATTCCGGTGGCCAGATGGCTGTGTCAGGATGATGCTGAGGTTGTTGAGTCCGTCGAATATGCGCAAGGAGCGTTGCGACGCAAATGAAGATCATGTGGGAGAGCTGGCAATTCTGGGCGCTGCTGTCGGCCGCCTTTGCGGCGCTGACGGCCATTTTTGCCAAGGTAGGCATAGAAAACATCAATTCCGATTTCGCCACGCTGATCCGAACCTGCGTCATCCTGCTGGTGCTCGGCGGCATTGTGGCGGCGACGGGCCAGTTCCAGCCACTCGACTCGATTTCGAGCAAGACCTACGTCTTCCTCGTGCTGTCCGGGCTGGCGACTGGCGCATCCTGGATCGCCTATTTCCGGGCGCTCAAGATCGGCCAGGCGGCGCAGGTGGCGCCGGTCGACAAGCTCAGCGTGGTGCTGGTGGCGATTTTCGGCGTGGTGTTTCTCGGCGAAAAGCTCAGCCTGCCCAACTGGCTGGGCGTGGCGCTGATCATGGCCGGGGCCGTATTGGTGGCCTGGCGCTAGGACCAATCGACATTCTAGGCCTGGTCGTAGGCGCTGAGCAGGTTCGGCAGGCAGGCGAGCAGGCCGGTGATTGGATTACCATCGGCAAGGTCCCAGCAGGCCGAGAGTGCCGCATGGGCCGCCGCCCAGCCCAGCATGCGCTTGCGGGAAAAGTTCAGGCGCTGGGACAGGATATCGGCGCGAGCGGCGATGCGGCGCGGATCGGCGGCGATATTGTCGGCATTCTTCGGATTGATGAAGATGTTGGCGACATCATAGGCGGGGTCGCCCAGCAGGCCCTTGGGATCGATGGCGAGCCAGCCACGATCGGAGGACAGGATATTGTCGTGATGCAGGTCGCCATGCAGCGGCAGTTGCGCGCTGGGGCGGTCAAAGAGCTTGAGGGCGATGCCGCTGGAGCGGGCATAGAGATCGCGGGCGGTATGCGGCCAGGCACGCACATCGGTATCGAACAGGGTCTGGAAGCGGGTGCGCAGCGGCTGCAGATCGTCAGGCGCGCCGGCACGGGGGCGATGAAGATTGGCCACTACGGTGGCGATGGCGATGGTGCTTTCGTCATCGCGGCCGGCGCGAACCGGATCGGCCAACGGGCCGCCATCGAGCCATTCCATGAAGATGGTATCGCCGTGAATGTCGAAGACGGTGGCGGCGCCGTCGCCTTCATACCATTGCAGCAGGCGGGCGCCCCTGCCCTCTTCCTCGGCGACGACGGGCTTCAATATCTTGAGGGCGCCGAAATTGCGGCCATTCTGCTCGACGCGGAAAATCCAGCTCCGCGGCGTGTCGGCCACCGGGGTCGATTTGGTCAGGGACCAGCGGATCATGGCGCGGCTGAGCGCGGTTTCTACAGGCGACTGATTCATCATTGCCGGTATTAGAGCAGAAGGAGCGCTATTTCGACAGGGTGGGCGCTGATCGCCGGAAAACGTGATGAAATCATGGCCGGTAACCGCTGGGTAAGCCTGCCGATTGGCATAATCGCAACCCTAAAAGCAGGAAGGACCGGCGCGGCAAGGCTTCGTTACCGATCGGGCGCGCAAACTGGAGGGACGCGAAAGCAAGTCCTTCAGGGGGGAGCTTGAAATGACGCATCAACCTTATGAAGACCGGCGCGAACCGACACGGCTCGCCGATATCATCGCTGCGGACGAA
This sequence comes from Devosia ginsengisoli, assembly GCF_007859655.1. Taxonomy (NCBI): domain Bacteria; kingdom Pseudomonadati; phylum Pseudomonadota; class Alphaproteobacteria; order Hyphomicrobiales; family Devosiaceae; genus Devosia; species Devosia ginsengisoli. The sequence goes on along the minus strand of NZ_CP042304.1, from coordinate 21,991 downwards.
GGGCACCCGACGCTGGGCCGGCAGGTGCTCAACGGGCTGGGCGGATTGCTGGTGCTGCTGGTGACCGGCGTGGTTATCGTGGCGCTGGTGTTGTGGAAGTCGCCTTAACTTTCTTCTTTCTCCCCTTGAGGGAGAAGGTGCCCGAAGGGCGGATGAGGGGTTGGTACCACGAGCCGTGAAGCATGGGATAGCGCAGCACCCCTCACCCTGACCTTCCGCTGAACGCGTCAGGTCGTCCCTCTCCCTCAAGGGGAGAGGGGAAGAAGTTCACTTGATCCGATAGGCATCCTTGGCGGCCTGATAGCTCAGGTGCCTGGCCACATCGCGCGCAGTCGACTTGGTGATGCGGTTTTCGCCGACCCATCTCCCCAGGAACCCGCAGACTTCGCGGCGCCAGACGTCGTGGCGGGCGGGGATGGAGAGCAAGGCGCGGGTGTCGTCGTTGAAGCCGGCGAGATTGTAGAAGCCGGCTGTTTCCACGACCTGGTCGAGATAGCGGCGGATGCCCTGCGGGCTGTCGTGGAACCACCAGGGCGGGCCGATCATCAGGCTTGGCCAGTAGCCGGCCATAGGGGCCAGTTCGCGGGCATAGGTGGTTTCGTCGAGCACGAAGGTGATGAGCCGCAGGTTGGGCTCGTTGCCACAGCGGCTCAGCAGGGCCTTGAGGCCGTTCACGTAATCGGTGGTGCCGGGAATGTCGGCGCCCAGATCGGTGCCGCGCTCGGCCATGAGCAGCGGATCGGTGTTGCGGCGCGAGCCGGCATGCATCTGCATGACCATGCCGTCTTCGACCGACAGCAGGGCCATTTCGGTCATCATCTGGGCGCGGAACAGCTCGGCGTCATCGGCGTCGTGGCGGCCTGACAGCACCTTGTCGAGCAGAGCCTGTTTTTCGGGGGCCGACAGGTCGGCGGTGTTGGCCGTAGGCACGCCGTGGTCGGTGGCGACGGCGCCGAAGCGGCGGAAGAATTCGCGCCTGTTGCGATGGGCATTGATGAGGCCGGACCAGGTCGTGATGTTCTCGCCCGTGATCTCACCGAATTTCTGCAGGTTTTCGACGATGGCGGCGCGGCTGGGGTCGGTCACGTCATCGGGGCGATAGGTGGTGCGGATACGGCCGATGGTGCCGTCCTGTTCCATCTTCTGGTGATGCACCAGCGGATCGAGCGCGAATTCGGTGGTGGCGATGACTTCCACGCGGGCGCGGTCGAGCAATGCATGGGGCAGCAGCTCGGGCGTGGCGAGGGCGGCGTCGATGGTGTCGTAGATGGCGTCGGCCGTTTCGGGCGACAATTCCTCTTCGATGCCGAAGGCCCAGTTGAGCGAGTGATCGACCCAGGTTTTCGACGGCGTGCCGGCGAAAAGGTAGTAGTTGGCGGCGAAGAGACGCCAGGCGTCGCGGCCCTTGGCGACGGGCTTGCCATCCTTGCGGGGTACGCCGAGGTCGTCATAGCTGAGGCCGCGGCTGCGCAGCATGCGCAGGACATAATGATCGGGCGTGAGGAACAGGGCCGCCGGATCGGAAAAGCGCCCGTTGTCAGCGAACCAGGACGGATCGGTATGCCCATGCGGGCAGATCAGCGGCAGGTCGCGGACTTCGGGATAGAGCTCGCGCGCAATAGCCTTGGCGGGCTCGGATGCGGGGAACAGGCGGTCTGGATGCAAATGGGTCATGGCGCGGTTTTGCCACGAAGCGCGGGACAGATCAATCATCTTCCATACAAGACTGAAGCCTGTCGCATTTTATGTAAATTAACCGCAGTACAAGGATCCCGTTCGTCGCGGCGAGGCGCGGGGCTACCCTGCTCTGGCGGGTGAGAAACAGCGCGAACGCGGCTGCCCAAGGCGCATACAAGGTCGGCTCGACCGGCGGCTGAGGGGTGATCAAAATGGTCCATATCGAGGGCGACGAGGCGGAAAGCGTGCTGGCGGCGGCACGGCAGCAGGCGCGGGCCACCGGCTATATGCAGCGCGTGCAGGTGATGCTGATGGCAGCAGGGATCGCGGCCTTCGGCATCGTGGCGGTGGCCGCAACCATGATGACCACTCTGCTCTGAATTCCCAACGTCCACGGTGTCATTCCCGCGAAAGCGGGAACCTCCGTTTGCTATGGTGCCGATAGAGAAACAGAGGTTCCCGCTTTCGCGGGAATGACCTGGGGAGATAGGATGACCCAGAGATAAATCGGTTCTAGTGTGCGCCGAGGGGAAGACCGGCGCCGATGCGAATCCTGCTTGTTGAAGACAATGAAGACCTGGGCGAGGCGATCGAGAAACGCCTGCGCAGCGCCGGCCATTCCGTGGAATGGGTCAAGGACGGCAATGACGTGGTGTCGGCCGCCGAGGGCGACGATTTCGACGCGGTGGCGCTGGACCTGATGCTGCCCAATCGCGACGGCATCAGCCTCATCGCCGAGCTGCGGCGGCACAAGTTCAATGCGCCGATTCTTGTCATCACCGCGCGCTCGGAAATCGACGACAAGGTGAGCCTGCTCGATCTCGGGGCGGACGACTATCTGGTCAAGCCGTTTGACCTGCGGGAGCTCGAAGCACGGCTGCGCGCATTGATTCGGCGGACGGGCGGGCAGACGACCAGCACGCTGGGCGTGGGCAATCTCGAAATGGACCTGGCGGGGCTCAATGCCAGCGTCGAGGGGCGCTCGCTGGAGCTGGGGCGGCGCGAATTCCGCCTGCTGGAAATCCTGGTCACCAATGCCGGCAAGGTGGTGCCCAAGGAGCGGCTGATGAACCAGTTGTTTAATTTCGACGAGGCGGTTTCGGTCAATGCGCTGGAGCTGCATATCTCGCGGCTGCGCAAGAAGCTGGAAGCGGCCAATATCGAGATCGGGACCGTGCGCGGCGTGGGTTATGTGGTGCGGGCGCCGCATGGGTAGTTCGCTCCATTGCGCCACAACCTCGATGTCACCCTCCCCCTTGAGGGGGGGAGGGCAAGCGCAGCGCCTAGCGGCGCTCGGGAGGGGGTGGAGTCACACGCATCGGACTCGCGGAACCATACCCCCTCCCGGCTCGATCACGGACTTAGCAAGGGCTAAGTCCTATCTCCTCTCCCTCCCCCTCAAGGGGGAGGGTGAAGCCGGTGGGTGTGGCGACATCGTGCCATGACCAATCCGGCCGCCCCTGCCCCTAAATCCTTCTCCATCCGCCGACGCATCGTGGCGCTAGCGCTGGCATTGCTGCTGGGCGCGGCGGTGGTGTTGATCGTGTTCATTCGCGACTATGCAGAGCGGGCGGCGGATCGGGCGTTCGACCGGCTGCTGGCGGCGTCGGCGCTGACCATTGCCGGCGCGGTGCAGGTAGAGGACGACACTGTTATCGTCGAATTGCCCTTTGCCTCGTTCGGCATGTTTTCGGGGCGGGACCGGGTGTTCTATGCCGTGGAAGACCCGAGCGGGCGGGCGGTGACGGGCTATGCGGACCTCTCGGCCGAGCTGCCGGAAATGACATCGGCAGGGCCGGTTTTTGCCGATACGACCTATCGCGGGGAGCTGGTACGGGTGGCGAGCGTGGGGCGGCTGACCTCGTCGGGCGGTGACGCGGATTGGGTGACCATCCATGTGGCCGAGACGCAGAGCGAGCGCGAGGCGCTGGCCTGGGAAATTCTCTCCAATGCCATCGTGCCCGTCATCGCGCTGACGCTGCTGGCGGTGGCACTGGTGTGGTTCGGCATCGGGCGCATGTTTGCGCCGCTCTACCAGCTCGAGCAGGAATTGCGCGGGCGGGCGCCGGATGATCTCAGCCCCGTGGATGTGCCAGTCCCGGTGGAGGTGAGCCATCTCGTCTCCGGCCTCAATGCCTTCATGGCGCGGCTGGGCAGCGCCATGGAGCGGGTGACCGGGCTGGTGGCCGAGGCGGCGCATGAGGTGCGCACGCCACTGGCCTCGCTGCGGGCACAAGCCGAGGTGGCGATGGATGAGCAGGACCCCGAGGCCTTGCGGGCGCGGGTGGGCCGTATCCATCAGGGGGCGGTGCAGGCCAGCCAGTTGGTGAGCCAATTGCTGATGGAAGCGACGATTTCGCACCGGCTGGAAAACCAGGGAGACGGACACGACGGCGTTCGGCGCCGTGGTGGAGGATGTGCGGCAGCGGCTCGACCCCGACCAGGCGGGGCGGCTGGTGGTCAGCCTGCCCGAGGCGGTGGCGGGGGCGCCGATCCGTGGGGACCGGGTGGCGCTGCGCGAGATGGTGCGCAATGTGGTGGACAATGCGTTGGTCTATTCGGACGGCGCGGTGGAAATCGGCGGCAGCATGAGCGAGGGCATGATGACCATGGCGGTGCGCGACCGGGGGCCGGGCATTGCCGAGGCGGAAAAGCCGCTGGTGCTGGAACGGTTCAAGCGCGGCGCGGCGAGCGGGGCGCGGGCCGGTTCGGGGCTGGGCCTGTCCATCGTCCGGCGGGTGGTGGAGGCGCATCGCGGCGCGCTGCGGCTGGAAGACCGGGCGGGCGGTGGCCTGGTGGTAGAAATCGACCTGCCGCTGGTGGGACGAAACCCCAAGGTGGAGCAGATGCGGCGGGCGCTTGGAAGCCTCTCGGCGCTGGTGCTGTGCCTGCTGCTGGTGGATATCCACCCGGCAAAAGCCATATCCTCGACCTATCCGGCGCCCGATGGCAGTTCAGCCACGGTGCTCACCATTGTCGGCACGACCGATACGCCACTGTTTGCCGAATTCATCGCCGGCTTCCAGGCGCTGCACCCTGATGTGACCGTGGAATATGACGAGCAGGATTCGCTGCCCATGTATGAGCGGTTCCTGGCCGGCGACATGGTGCCGAAGCCCGACCTGCTGATCAGTTCGGCCTCGGACCTGGTGATCAGGCTGGCCAATGACGGCTATGCCACGGCCTATGACAGCCCGTTTCTCGGCGACCTGCCGGAATGGGCGCATTGGCGCAATGAAGTGTTCGGCTTCACCTTCGAGCCGGCCGTGATCATCTACAATCCCGACCGGGTCAGCGCTGCCGAAGTGCCGCGCACGCATCTGACGCTGGCAGAAATGCTGGAAACGCAGACCGAGCGGTTTCGCGGCGCCATCGCCACCTATGATATCGCCCAATCGGGCGTGGGCTATCTGCTGGCGTCGCAGGACCAGGTGATCTCGTCCAACTTCTGGCGGCTGGCGGCAGCGTTCGGGCGGGTGGGCGCGGTGTTTTCGGGGTCGAGCCCGGCCATTCTCAATGGCGTGGCCGACGGGTCGCTGGCGCTGGGCTATAATGTGCTGGGCTCCTATGCCTTTGCGCGCAAGGCTGGTGGCGCCAATATCGAAATCGTGGTGCCCGATGATTATGTGCTGGTGCTGACGCGCGCCATGCTGATCCCGCGCAATGCGCCCTACCCCGACCTGGGACGGGCTTTCGTGGATTTCGCGCTGTCGCCGGCGGGGCAAGCCATTGCGGCAGGACAGACGGCTTTGGGCTCGGTGGTGGCGGGCGCCAGCGGCGAGTGGACCAGCGAGGCCATTGCGGCGCGCGGGCGCGGGGTGATCCAACCCATTCCGCTGGGGCCGGCGCTGATGGTGTCGCTGGACCAGCAGCGCCGGAAGCGGTTCCTCGATAGCTGGGGCGAGATCGTTTCGCCCAAGCCGTGAGGATGCGGCCGGAAGAATCTTGGCGGATACCCCTCCTAGCCTCCCCCTGATAGGGGGGAGGAACAGCTCGCGCTTGTGGCATTATGTTACCCCAGCCGCGCTCCAGTTTTCAGCAGCGTGCGATTGGTCTATGCCATGCCAGCCATGCGCTGGACACATGAATGAGACCTTTGTCTGAGCGATTCAGCCGAATTTCGCGCCATTTCATGCTTACCAGCCCCTTAATTGCATGAAACGCATGGCTGGCTTGACCTTTGTGGCCTAGCGGAAACGGCGGGGAGAGCCCATCTGTCAACTCATGAAAGCGACCCGGCAATTCGGCCCGGTCTTGAGAGGAACTGGCAAAATGAGCAACCCACGCAAGAATTTCTTTGCGACCCTTGGTAACGTCGTTGACGTTGTTCGGCAGCGCCGCTGCCGTCTCGAACGCGGTCGAGGCCGGGCGGATGCCCAAGGCCAAGCACCTCAAGACCCTGGGGATCGATCCCGACGCTTTCCGTTCGATCGGCAAGCTCTAAAGTCTCCCTGGCGAAGCGCTCCTCCCTCCGCGCTGCGCCGAGTGGTCGATCGAATGTGAGAAAGCCCGGATGCCCTTGAATGGGCATCCGGGCTTTCTGTCTTGTCTGCGTCCACAGATTTCGGCGGCTAGTCTTCGTCGCTGGCCAGCTGGCTCAATACGTCTCCCCTTGCCGCGCAGGCGGAACCAGAGCGGCACCAGCACGGCCGCCGCCGCCAGCACATAGAGCGTGATGGCGATGGGCGAGTGGAAGAGCACGATGGGATCGCCCTGGCTGATGGCCAGCGCCCGGCGCAGCTGCTGCTCGGCCATGGGGCCGAGAATGAGACCGACGACAACAGGCGCGATTGGGTAGTCGAAGCGGCGCAGCAGGTAACCCAATATGCCGAAGGCCAGCAGCAGCATCAGCTCGAACGAGAAGCTGATCGGCCCCAGATGGCCGACATGGCGCCATTGGCCCCGAGCGTGCCCAAAGTGGCGAAGACCAGGATGCCGCCATAGAGCCAGGGCTTGGGAATGGTCAGCAGCTTCACCCACAGCCCGATCAGCGGCAGGTTGAGCACGATCAGCATCAGGTTGGCGACGAGCAGGCTGGCGATGAGCGCCCAGACCAGTTGTGCATTGTTGACGAAGAGCAGCGGGCCAGGCTGCAGGCCGAATTGCTGGAAGCCGGCCAGCATGATGGCCGCCGTAGCCGTGGTGGGCAGGCCCAGCGTCAGCAGCGGCACCAAGGTACCGGCAGCCGAGGCGTTATTGGCGGCCTCCGGGCCGGCGACGCCTTCGATGGCGCCATTGCCGAAACTCTTCGGGATTCTTGGCGAAGGTCTTTTCGGTGCTGTAGCTGAGGAAGCTGGCGACATCGGCGCCGCCGGCCGGCATGGCGCCGATGGGAAAGCCGACAGCCGTGCCGCGCAACCAGGGTAGCCAGCTGCGCTTCCAGTCTTCCTTGGTCATCCACACCGAGGCCTTTGACGGCGATGACCTCGTCATCCACCGCGGTGCGGTCGGCGGCCATTTTGAGGGTTTCCCCGATGGCGAACAGCGCCACGGCCAAAGTGGTCACCTCGATGCCGTCGAGCAGGTCAGGGATGCCGAAGGCCATGCGGGCCTGGCCGGTCTGCAGGTCGATGCCGATAATGCCCAGGCCCAGGCCGATGAACAAGGCGGTGAGGCCGCGCAGGGCAGAGTCGCCGAAGGCCGCCGAGACGGTGATGAAGGCCAGCACCATCAGCGCGAAATATTCGGCCGGGCCGAAGGCCAGCGCGAATTTCACCACCCAGAGGAGCGACGAAGGCCAAGGCCAGCGTGGCGATGAGCCCGGCGACGAAGGAGCCGATGGCGGCGGTGGCGAGCGCCGGACCACCCCTGCCCCTGGCGGGCCATCTTGTTGCCCTCGAGCGCGGTGACGATCGAAAGCCGATTCACCGGGCGTATTGAGCAGGATGGAGGTGGTCGAGCCGCCATACATGCCGCCGTAATAGATGCCGGCGAACATGATGAGCGAGCCGGCCGGATCGAGCTTGTAGGTGACCGGCAGCAACAAAGCCACGGTCAGCGCCGGGCCGATGCCGGGCAGCACGCCGACGGCGGCCCAGGGTCACGCCGATCAGCGCATAAATGAGGTTCTGCCACTGGAGCGCGGCGACGACGGCCCTGGGCGAGAAGTCCGAAAGTATCCATCTGCGACTTCCGATCAGGGAATAAGGCGTTCGAGGGGACCCGAGGGCAGCGAGAGCTGCAGGCCCTTGACGAAGGCTAGCCAGACGAGAAAGGCGAAAAGCGCGCCTATGGGGATGGTCTTCCATAGCGGGCCGCGGCCGAAACCCTTGGCCGTGAAGGCAAAGAGCACGCCGGTGGCGATGGAAAAGCCAGCCGTCGAGAGCAGCAGGGCTGGGCGACGAGGCCACCGACGATCCACATAATGGGGACGAAATTGTCGTCGGAGCGGGTCGGGAAACCATGGCGCAAGGCCGACACGACCGTGCCGGCCGACAGAGCAGCAACAGGCCGCCGGCGATGATGTAGGGGAACACCGTGGGGCCAACCCTGGCCTGGCCGGGACCAGCACCGCATCTGGCTGGTCTGCCAGATGATGACGGCGGCAATGGCGGCAAGGATGGCCGCTATGACAAGGCGCCGCCATCGGGGCGGCGCGAGAAGGCTGGGTTCACCTGAACTCATTGAACCAGGCCAATGTCTTTCAGGATGGCTTCGGTCGCCTCGGTATCGGCGGCGAGCTGGGCAGCGAAGTCGTCGCCAGCCAGATAGGTGTTGACCCAGCCCTTGGTTTCGAGCGTCGCCTTCCAGGAGTCCGAGTTCACCATCTTTTCGATATCGGCGGTGATGGCGGCCTTCTGCTCGTCGGTGATGCCGGGGGCGGCAGCAACCATGCGCCAGTTCTGCAGCGCCATGTCGACGCCGGCTTCACGCAGGGTCGGGGCATCGACGCCCGGAATGCGCTCATCGCTGGACACGGCCAGCAGGCGCAGTTCGCCCGCCTCGATCTGGCCGGCAAACTCGGAATAGCCCGAGACACCGGCCGTCACCTGGCCGCCCAGCAGGGGCGGCAAGCGCTTCGCCACCGCCGGAATAGGCGATGTAGTTGACCTGGGTGGGATCGACACCCACGGTCTTGGCGATGAGGCCGGCCGTGATGTGGTCGGCGCCACCGGCAGAACCGCCAGCCCAGGCCACGGAGCCCGGATCAGCCTTCAGCTTGGCGACGAGATCAGCCATGGTCTGCAGCTCGGACGAGGCCGGCACGACGACGACCACGGCCTCGCCGGTGAGGCGGGCAATGGGCGTGACCATGTCGAGCGTGACCGGCGATGCGTTGGTCAGGATAGCGCCGACCATCACACAGCCGCCGACGATCAGGGCATTGGGGTTGCCGTTCGATTCGTTGACGAACTGGGCGAGGCCGATCGTGCCGCCGGCGCCCGGTACGTTGGTGACCTGCACATTGCCCGAAATGCCGTCGGCCTGGAGAGCCTCCCGCATGGAGCGGGCCGTCTGGTCCCAGCCGCCGCCAGGGGCAGCGGGGGCCATGATGGTGTAATCGGCAGCGAAAGCGGGAACAGCCATTGCGCCAGAAATCAGCGCGGCCAAGAGCAGCTTGTTCATAAGTCCTCCCATGTCATATCCAGAACGTCATTGCGTTCGTGACGGGGAGAATAGGCGGCGTCCCTGTCACCGTCCTGTCACGCGGCGCGGGACGCCATGCGACTTTGGTCCAGTCGGATACTTCGCCCAGATTGCGCCAGCGGGCGAACAATGCAACGGCGCTCAGGCGGAGCGGCGGGCGCCGGTGGCGTCGAATTTCTGGGCGAAGAGCGACAGCAGGCGGGTGGTAATCGTCCTCGCGAGGGCGGGGCAGGCATAGAGATAGCCCTGCCCCATGACGCAGCCGGAGTTCGCTGAGGATGCGCGCCTGTTCCGGCGTCTCGATGCCCCCGGCCACCAGCTTCATATCGAGCTTGCGGGCGATGTCGATGATGGAGCCGACCACGACATCGCTGGCCCGGTCGCTACCGAGGCGGGCGACGAAAGAGCGGTCGATCTGATAATATCGACGGGAAAGCTCAGCAGGTGGGTGAGCGAGGCAAAGCCGGTGCCGAAATCGTCAAGCGCGACCAAGAGGCCCCCGCTGGCGCAGGCGCTGACGGCATGGGGCACCATCTGGTCATTGCCGCCGACATAGACCGCTTCATTGACCTCGAGCACGATATGCTTGAGGTCGACGCCCGCTCGCTCGGAAGGTCTCGACGATGCGGGTTTTTCGAGGTCGCCGCGCTGGAAATCGCCTGTGGTGACGTTGACGCCGACATGCTGGAAGACAATGCCGAGATCGAGCCAGTGGCGGATATCCGCGGCGATCTGGGTCAGCATCTGGCCGGTCAACTGCCAGGCGATGCGCGGATCGGCCATGGCGGCATGGATTCCGCCGGCCGCGGCAATGCGCCCGTCTGGCATGCGCATGCGCGCCAAGGCCTCGAAGCCCGACAATCTCGGCCGTATCGAGCCGGACGATGGGCTGGTAATGGACGATCATGCGCTTTTCGGCCAAAGCGGAATCGACCGATCGCACCATGGTCGCGCGCTCCAGCATGGAGGTGCGCAGGCCGGGCGCAAAGCGGACATAGCCGCCGCGCCTTGCTTCCATGGTAGAGCGCGAAATCGGCATTCTGGCTGAGCGCGGGACCATCGGTACCGTCGGGGCCGAACAGGGCGCCGCCAATGGTATTGATGCGGATCGATGGTCTGGTCGCCGACCTGGACCAAGCCGCGCACGGCCGCGAGCATGCGGCTGGCGGCATCCTGCAGGGCGGCATCGTCAGCGGCAATCGGCCACCAGCACGGCGAATTCGTCGCCGCCCAGGCGGCAGGCGGTGAGCGAGGGGTGGCAATCGGCGATGCGCGCCGCCACGGCGCCGATCAGCCGGTCGCCGAAGACATGGCCCACCGTGTCATTGACCAGCTTGAGGTGGTCGATATCGACCAGCAGCAGCCCGAAGGGCTCGGCCATGCCGATGGAGCGATCGAGCAATTCGTTGAAATGGTCCGCGATGGGGCAGGCCGGTCAGCGCATCGAAAATAGGCCAGGCGATGATTGCGCTGGCGCACCTCTGCTTCATGGGCGATGGCGATGGCGCAGAGATGCACGCAGGTCTGCACGATGCTGCGCTCCAGCGCATCGGGGCCGCGACAGGTGCGGTAGTAGAAGGCGAACGTGGCGATCCCACCCGCCCATCATGGTCGCTGATGGGGCTGGACCAGCAGGCGCGCAGGCCAAGCGGCTCGACCAGGCCGCGATAATCATTCCCAGAGCGGGTCGCGGCCGATATCGGTGACGATGACCGGCTCGTTGCGGAAGGCCGCCGAGCCGCAGGAGCCGCTTTGCGGGCCGATCGCCAGGCCATCGATGGCGCTGGAAGAGGCCAGCGGCAGGCTGGGGCAGCGCCAGTGGATGCAGGGGTGCCGTCGGCATCGACCGAAAGAATGGTGCAGACGACGCCGGGCGCCAGCGCCCCGGCGCCGGACGGCATAGCAGATCGGCCACCGCCACCAATGGCTCCCCGCAGGCGACCGCCTCCAGCACTTCCGTCTGGAGACGCAACAGCAGTCCGGTGTCGCCAGGAACCATCGCGAAGCCTCAAACCCAGGAAGAAGCCCTAGCGAGCGTAAATGAAAGCGGCGTTTTGAAGATGGATTGGATTGTCGGAAGGGTCGCAAGGGGGTTAGGGATGGCGCAAAGCGGACGCGGCAATGCCGACGGCGCAAGAACACAGACTTCAACAGGGGAGGAAGTGGTGCGCGACCAAGATCGAACCAGTGACACGCGGATTTTCAACTCCGCTGCTCTACCAACTGAGCTACCCGGGCAAGGGGCGGAAATGTCCGCCTGGCTGCAAGCCATCGGCCTCAACTATAGGGGGATGGGTTTGGCCGCGCAAGCGGGAAAAGGGTATGTGGAAAAGGAGTTTGCGTGGACAGGTGTGTGACCCCGCCGCAGCGGGCACTCAGCCCTCATGATGAGCCTCGGAGCGTGCCGAAGGCGAAGCACAAGGACGTGGCGATAGCTCCACTCACCCGACCTCGTGGTTCGCCCTTCGACAAGCTCAGGAGGCTCACCATGAGGTCTCGAAGGCCTAGAAGTCCTCGTCGGGGTCGGGCAGGTTCGGGTCGTCATCGGCCACGGGCTCATGTCACGGGCGGGGAATGACACTAGCTTCTGCCGGTGAGCCAGCGGTTGGAGATCCACGTCGGCGCAGCGCTTTGAGCAGAACGGGAACGGAATTCGGGCACCGGGGCTTGCCGCAGATCGGGCATTTTTTTTGCTGCTGGCATCAGACGCCTGACAGGGTGGACTGGTTGAGCCAGTTGAAATGGACCGGATAGCCCTCGCCGGCCAGAAGCTGGGCGGTTTCCATCAGCGGCAGGCCGACCACGGCGGTATAGGGAGTCCGGAGAGTTGGACCACAAAGGCGCCGGCAATGCCCTTGATGGCGTAGCCGGGGTGCCCATTGTCGCGCCATCTTCGGCGTTCTGGCCAGGGATAGGCTCCATTGCGGGTGGACAGGCGCTCGGAGCGCCAGGCGGGTTTTCGACCAGGCGCTGGCGCTTTGCTACCCGAAGGGGTCAGCACGGTCAGCGCGGTATAGACGCGGTGGGCGCGGCCCGAGAGCAGGCGGAGGCAATCGGTGGCCTCTTCCATGGTCTCGGCCTTGGGCAGCACGAGGTGTAGGCCGACCGCGAACCACGGTATCGGCGGGAGCACCAGCGCGCCCTGGCCAAAACCGGCGGAGCGGGCCTAGTGCCGGGCGGTCAATGCGTCTGAGGTCGGCGAGAGGCGGATGGCGAGCTTGGCGGCAATTCGCCCTTTCGGGCGTTTCATCCATACGAGCCGGCACCAGATGTTCGGGCTCGATACCGATCCGCTGGTTGAGCAGAGCCTGCTGGCGCGGCGAGGGTATGGAGGCCAGGATCAGGTCCGGACGACTGGCCATCTCTCAGCCTTTACTTAACACGATAGGTGATACGGCCCTTGGTGAGTCGTAGGGGCGTCATTTCGCACAGGACCTTGTCGCCGGCCAGGACGCGAATGCGGTTCTTGCGCATGCGGCCAGCGGTGTGGGCAATGATTTCCGTGTTCGTTTTCCAATTTGACGCGGAACGTCGCATTGGGAAGCAATCCAGTCACCACGCCCGGAAATTCGGAGCACTTCTTCCTTCGCCATACTATCTCCCGATAAGACCCATAGGTTATCGCTCGCCGGCCACGGGCCGGAAAGTGGCCTTACCACTTCAATTCAACGGATTTGGTGAACCACTGGAAACGAGCGGCTCCAGACGGCTGCGAACGCGCTTGCTGAGGCTGTCGCGTAGTTCACGATAGGCTGACAGCAATTCAGCTCGCGACCGCCCTCCACCAGGGATGGATCGGCCGTCTTCCAATGCTCGACCGCGCCGGCCTCGAGGCCCATTGCGGCTCACGGCATCGGGCGCGTCCCCGGAGAGGGTGATGACCAGATCGGCAAACCGGTTGGCAACGATGTATCCAGGAGGGCGTGTGCACGCTCATATCAATGCCGATCTCTTCCATCACCCATGCGCACGAACTGGTCGGCCTTGCTTCGCCATTGACGCCCACCGAGCGGGCAATGATGTGGCCGGGAAAGGCTCTGGCGGGCCAAAGCCGGCCATGGGCGAGCGCAACGAATTCATCGAGCAGACGAAGAGCACCGAAGGCACTGGCTGGTCGCCCTGTCGATCCTGGAGGCGCAGGGCGCACGGCGCAGATCAGGGGGTGAAGAGGCGCCGAGCGGTGCTGAGATCGATGATGACGGTCCTGGTTAGCCGCGTGCGCAGCAGTGCGGCTGCCCGTTGTGCATGCCGCGCCGGGCCTATGTCGACGTTTCGAGTCTGGTCAAGGGCTGGGTTTGATGGATATTCGTAATAGGCGTCGCGGATGCGGGAAATAGTCGCATCAGCCGGCGGGGGGTGAGCGAGGAACGCGCGGCGATGGGCTGGAAGTTCGTTTCCGCGGCGCACATCGAGCACGATGGAATTGCCGATGACATATGCAACGCAAAGGGGCCTTGGCCGCTTGACGCGGGCGTGGGGCGGAAGGAATTGTCCTCCAAAGGTCGGAGATGGCGATGCGTCATTCATGCAACCTCGGTCAGACTTGATCGAGGTGATGCGTGTTGGGGTCCAGCGTGATAACGCAGGCACCGGTATCTGACGGTTTCGCCTGGCTTTCCATCGAAATGCTCAATGGTTGAGCCTTATCGACACCGACCTGCCAGTGGTTCGGCCTGGTACCGAGCTCTCGGCCCGGGGTGACCGCCCCGCCTCGCTAAGGGCGGACAGCGTCGCCGGATCGCAGCCCAGGATGGAGGCGCGCTTACGTGAAATCGAGCACGCTGAGGCCGGAGGCTAAAAGCGAGCCGTGCCGGCGGTGGGCAAAGGTGTGGTTGGAGCCGCCGATATAGTCGCCGATGGTTTCGGCATGGGGCCGAGGAAGATCGCGCTCGGCATGGCGGATGGCGGGCAGCAAAGTGATTGCGGATCGTTGGAGCGCCAGTTCGCTGACATGTTCGGAGGCGATGCGATTGGCCAGCACGGCTGCTTCGTTGGAGCGAGGTCACCGTGGATGATGGCGCTGTAGTCGTCCCAGCCTTCGCTGGCATTGGCCGATGGGGCAGCAGGTTGATCCGCCGCGTCACCCTTCGGCGGCGACGGCGGGTCGGCCAGGCCCTTTTCGGTGGTGACGAGAATGGAGCGGGGCCCCCGCCCCGTGTTCGGCCTGGGCGATCAGGTCGGCGGCGAACCAGGCGGGATTGGCCGAGCCATCAGCAAATGACCAGCACTGGAGAATCCGGTCATAAATCGATGCCGACCTTGCCGAAGACCTGGCGCTTTTGCGGCGACAAGTAGCGCATTGCCGGGGCCGACAATCTTGGTCGACCGGGGGGATCGTCGCCGTGCCATAGGCTCAGCAGCAGACGATTGGCCTGCGCGCCGCCGACGCGATAGATTTCGGTGACGCCGGGCCAGTTTTGCGGCGAGCAACAGCGGCGCGGCGATCCGCCCGTCGGGCGTGGGCACAACCATGGCGAGGTACTCGACCCCGGCCACGAGGTCCGGCATGGCATCCATCAGCACCGAGGGAGGGATAGGTAGCCAGGCCCCTGGCACATAGATGCCCACGGCGTCGACCAAGGTCCAGCGGGTACCAGGGTCACGCCCCAGCGGGTTGGTATAGATGTGGTCTTCCGGCTTCTGGCTTCGTGATGCGCCTGCTGTACCCGCAGTCTGCAAAGCGGCGCGGGACCCGGCGTGACTGCGGGGCGGCGGCCTCGTTGAATTTCGGCCCGGAAATGCGCAGGTCGGCGGCCGTAAAACTGTTGCGGTCAAAAACGGTTGGTCAGTCCCACCACGGCTTCGTCGCCACGGGCGCGCACGTCGGCGATGATGCCGGCTGACGATGTCGTTCACATCGCGGTTGGACCTCGCGCTTGCCGGTCCAGCAGATCCTGGGAAAGCCGCTCGAAATCGGCGTCGGCGCTGTCGAGGCGAATGGGCATCAGATGTCCTTAGGTCGAGGGGCATGGGCAGGTTTGGCCGAGGCGGCCCAGGTGGCGCCGAGATCGGACAGGCGGGCTTCGAGGCATTGACGCCGAGAGGCGGACGGTGCCACCGCTGGCAAAGTTGAGCCCGATAAATGCCGTGGCCGGGCCAATGGGGCTGGAAGGCGAGTATGCGGCGGTAGTTCAAGTACGCCTTTCAAGGAGGATGGATCGAAGCCATAGGTGACGGACGGGACTGAACGGCATCGAAATGCGTAAAGCGGCAATGGTTTGCAGGCAGGCCTGTCGCGACGGGCCCCTTGCTCCGATCCTCAATCGAAGCGGTTCATCAGCAGCGCGAGCGCCGGTCGCCGCGGGGCATAGCCCATGTCGGCGACGCGCACCACGGCATCCCGGACATGGGTGGAAATGGACTTCGAGGTCTTCGGTATCAAGTGCGCAGGAGCTTGAGATCGGTTATGGCTGGTCGGGCCTCCTTACGTGACAGAAACGCCATCTGGTCACGCCAGGACCGACCCTACAAGCTTGTGCGCGTGGCATGGGGGGCAATGCAGGCGGGGCAGAAAAGGCGTGGATGCCGGGGGATCACCACGCACCGGCATCATTGAGGTTGGGGCAGCACGAGGTGGGTTCCCGCGCTGCCCCAATTTGTGATGCGGTTGATGCCTATGGTGACCGTGCTGTTATCACTCGACCAGTTGGGCAACAATGCCGGCCTCTTTCCCGGCTGTCAGTTTCTCGCTGCCTGGGCTGGCAAGCTGCTCCAGCAGTCCGGTCCGTGCTGCATCATAGTCCTGCCCCTTCACGGCCTCGAAATGGCTGTTGCCACATCGCCCCAGTTCCGGCGTCCGGCTTCGGCAGCATCCGGGAAACAAAGTCGCTATCCTCGGCGCCGGTCGGACACATGGATTCGAGGGCACCCCAATCCGGGTTCAGGGCCAGAACGTCCTCCGTCATGAGGTCACCGGACCAGCAGAATGCCGGTTTCGACCTGGTCGCGGAATACCGGCTCGCTGAAGCGATCCCAGATCTCATCAACGCCTGATAGCCCGAGGTCGGCCAACGCCGGTTATGTGCCAGGAGGGTAGCCTCCACCCATCTTGTCCAGATAAACAGCGGGAAGTGGCTACCCTTCCAGTCGTTCTGGACGCCACCTGACGCCCGGTCGCCCCGAGGACAACGTTGCGCTTGCCCACGGTCCTGGGCGCGTTCCAACCCGCTGGCATCGACGGCCTTGATGGGTTTCAGATCGACCAGCAGGTCAGTTGCCGAAGGTGTTGGATATAGGTGGTCATGGCTCCGGGCTGGTGGGGACATACGGTCGTCACCCCGTCAGGCATCTGCGCGCCGCCGATATGTTCGATTAGGACCCCGCCGACCATGGTTTCGGCGAGTTCTTCGAGGTGATCTTCGACATAGTCCATAAGGCGCGCTGTCTTCGGCCCCTGGGGTGAAGTGGCGGGTGTCGAAATAGATGAAGATGCCCACGGCCGCTCGGCCTGCGTGGGATCTTCGAATAGTATTCCAGCACGCCCAATATGCCCGGCGCCCTGAATCCTCTGATCAGGCCGGGACCGTCGGTGGCTGCGTGCCCATGAATACGGCCTTGTCGTCGGCGTATCATAGTCGCACCGGGCAAAACGGCGGCCAACTGATAGGCCGGCATCCTCCTCGACATAGCCATCGAGCACCAGCGTCGCTGACTTAACGCTTTGGCAACGGCGTTCTTCGATCACCGACGCCCCGCCTTGGCATCGGAGCAGCAAACCTGGCACCTCATAGCGATCAGCGTACCATGCCGACGACCGCTGACGGCGGCGCCGGGGCGTACATCGAGGACGACGACATGCGCTGAAAGCGCGCCCGAGGGCTTGAGCACCTGGGTGATCACCTGCTCCATCGCCCCGAACTGGTCGCGATTGCGATAGCCGCCTTCATAGGTCGGATCGACCGGAACATAGGCTTCGAGGAAGGTAATGTTATTGGTGCGATGCTACCGTAATCCGGAATAGCTTCCCGTCACGCCATCGCCGACATAGGGCGCCTGCTTCGAACACCACGATCTTGCCGGCTAGTCGGCAATAGCGGGCCAGCTTGATCCTCCGAAGGCTGAGGTCGTAGAGGATCATCTCTGCGGGTGACGCCAATCCGGTCCGGTACTGACTGCGTCGCATAGAGGCGACGTCGATCTCGCGGCCGTCGGAAACCAGCGACCATCCGACTTGTCGGGATATTCGGTGGTGTACCAACGTTCAAACGGGAAGCGGTTCTTGACGATATCGACCGCGCCATAGGCCCGTAGATGGCCTTGATCATCTCTCCATGAAGCAGGTCCAGGCCACCGGGAGCCGGTATAGGTGGGACCCCAGTTGGACTTGCTCAAACCAGCTCACTGCCTGTATCCTGCGAGACCATCAGGCTTTCGTCGATCGTCGTGAGCGCTGCAGGGTAATCCTGGGCAAAAGCACTCTGAAATCGGCATTGGCATCGGCAGGGCCCCGCCAGCGCCAGCGTGCCTACCGCTGCCGGGCCAGCCGTTTGGTGTTGCGGCGACAAATATCTAAAACATAGTTTCTCCTCCAAAAAAGCTTTTAAGCGCCAGGCTGCGTTCTCTCCGAAGCGGCTGGCAGTATCGAACATGGCAAGGGCCATGCCAAGCGCACCGCCGGCGCCTGCGATGACCGCGATTACCCAGCGCTGCCGGCCCTATTTGCGAGGTGACGGCCGCTCAGCGACGCCCTGCCCGGCACGCCCCGAGGCAATATCTGCCTGCGAAATTCCGTCCGTTCGGCAGTAATCTTGCTCAACACCAGCACCTTAGCACCGCTCATTGCTCAACTGACTGGCCGCTAGTTATACTGCAGTCATGAAAAGCGAGAAAATTAGCCGGCGGGCCGAAGAGCGGCCGGACGAGGTGCTGGATGCGGCGATGGCCGTATTCACCGAACAGGGCTTTGTGGGCGCAAGGGTCGAGGACCGCCCGGAGGGCCAGGCGTGTCCAAGGGCACGGTCTACCTCATTTCCCGTCCGGGTGGCGCTGACGAGGGCATTATCCAGCGCGCCGTCGCACCGGTGGCCAAGGGGCGTCTTGCCCCAGCTTGCCGCCTCGAAGGCGATCCGCGCCTGCCCATCACCATGCTGCCTCAAGGCCATTGCCGCCCGTTGCTCAGCGATCCGGCCAAGCTGGCCATTCCCGTCTGTTCCCTGTGTGAGGGCATGAATATTCCCGCCATTGCCGACATCTATCGGCGCGATGTGCTCGACCCAGCCATTCCCGTGCTGGACCCAGTTGGTGGCGCGGCGCTCCGGGCATTTGCGGGCAGATCGATCCTGAGCCGACGGTACGCTCCATTAAAATTGGGCCGCTCATCGCCCACGTGGCGCTGAGCGAGGTATTCGGCATCCGTCCCGAGGACGGGCTGGCGCTCGACCGGCTGATCGACAACCACCTCGACATCCTGTTCCACGGCATTTCGGCGCATCCTCGGGAGAATGGCCCATGAACGAGTTCCTGGCCGGCGTCAGCGGCCGCCATCCTGTCGATCTCTCGCCGCAGCCGGGCCGGCCGGCTTATAGCGGCTATCTCGAGGGCCGACTATGTCTATGTGGCGCCGATCAGCGCCGGCCGGATCGACACGATGGCGGCCATGCAGGCCAGAGCGTCGCGGCAGGTGATGTGCTGTTCACGCTCGATACCAGCCAGCAGCAGAACCGGCTGGATGCCGCCGAGGCGCGGGTTTCATGGGGCGCAGGCCACGCTGGCAAATCCGAAACCGGTGGCCGCAGCGAGGGAGCCTGATCGCGATCCGCGCCTCGGCTGGCCAAGGCCGAGGGCTGACCTGGCGCAGGCGCAATCCAACCCGGCGCGCAGCGAAGCCGCTGGCGGCCGGCACTGCGCCCAGTGTGCGTGGAGCAGGACCGCACGGCTTTGGCCACGGTGCAGGCGCAGGCCGACCAGCTGGGCGCAACTGGCCGTTGCCGAACCCTGCCGGCGCGCAATGCTCAGCAGGTGGCCGCCGAAGCCAATCTGCAGGCTGCCAGGCCGATGCGGCGGGGGCGCGGCAGGATCTGGCGGACTGGTGCGCACAATCGCCCTGGGTGGCCGGGACGGTCGACAAGGGTGTTCTTCCGCATCGGCGAAGCAGCCGCCGTGGGCAATCCGGTGCCGGCAATCCTGCCCGAGGGGCCGCTGGAGGCGTGGTTCTTCGTGCCCGAGCCAGAGGGCGTGCTTCGCTGGCCGGGTGGTGCAGCAACCGTCACCCGCGACGGGCTGCACGGGCATGCATGCCGAGGTTCGACTGCCAGCGAACTGGCAGACCACGCCGGCGCAGGATCGGTTTAGGGCGCGAGGAAAGCGCAGCCGGCTGGTCTATTCCAAGGCTTGCGGCTCGAGGCCAGCAGCACATCTGCAGCCGGGCCAGCCGGTGATTTGCGCTGCCGTGAGCGACGACAAGGTCATCGACGTGCGCGGGCTGACGAAAAAGTTCGGCGACAAGACGGTCGATCATTCGGACATCGCCGCCCTGCCGCGGCGGCGCGATCTACGGCTTTCCTCGGCCCAATGGCCTGGCAAGACCACGACGATCCGCATGATCTGCGGGCCGCTGACGCCGGACGAAGGCGAAGGCACGTGCCTGGGCTTCGACGTGCGGCGCGAGGCGGGCAAGAAGGAGCTGGTCGGCTACATGACCCAGTACTTTCTTCGTTAGCGAAGGCTCCATTCTGGTGCTTCATCGGTCGCCGCATGAATGCCTTATTGGCGGCGCAGGCGGTGATGCAGCACCGACGATCCTGGCTGCCGGTCGCAAATGGCTTGCGGCTTCGCTTGCGGCGGCTGGTGCTGCTGCGCTGGCGGCCTGGCCGCTGGGACCAGCCCGCTCACGCTGCCACCAATGCACAGCCGGGCGTCGATCCCAAGGCGCGCTTAAAGCGACTTCTGGGACGAAATCCGGCCGGCTATCGGCCAAGGGCGTCACCGTGCTGGTCTCGACCCACTATGGACGAGGCGCAGCGCGATTTCATCACCTATATCGCCTATGGCAGGGAAGTCGATCGACTAAGGACCGTCGGCCGAAATTCCGGCCATGGTGGGGCTGGACACCTATCGCAAGCCTCGGGGCCGGATATTTCGGCGCTCGAAGCCGAATTGCGCCAGGAGGATGGCGTCGAACAGGTGGCCCGTGCTTCGGCGCGTGGTGCTGCATGTCTCGGGCACCGATAGGGCCAAGCTGGACAGCGTCGTCGCGCGCCATCGCAAACGCGGCAGACCCGCGCGAATGGGCCGAAAAGACCTCGGAGCTCGAAGAGTACCTTCATCTACCTGATGACGGGAGTGCGGGGGACAATTTTGCCCGTGATGCGGCATGAGTTTTCCTTGGCGCGTTTTCTCTTGCGGTCCTCGCCATGAATTCATCCAGTGCTTAGCGACTCAAGCATCATCTTTCCGGCATGATGATCGGCTTTCTGCCCATCGCCCAACTGCCGCTGTTCGGCTTCATCATCAATCCGATGCGCGGCACATGCCGACGCTGATCGAGCCTCGATGACAATGGCCCGCTGGTCCGCGCCATCATTTCGGGGCACGGATCCTGGAATATTACATTTCAGGTGCCGTGAATTTGGGGAAGGGGAAGGCGAATGCCCTGCGAGCGACGGCTCGGCCGCGTTCGTCGTGGTGTTCCCCAGGGATTTCGAGCGCGACATCATGCGGGGGCTCAAGCTCACTGCTTGCTGGTCGCCGCCGATGCCTCCGACCCCCTCAGCAGTAGGCGGCGCCGTGGGTGCCCTGATGGGCATTGTCACAACGGCTATGGCAGAGACGTTTTCCGGCCCATTGGCGCAGCTGGCGTCCTCGCCGCCGCCCCTTCGAGGTGGCGGTACACAAGCTCTACAATCCGGAAGGCCGGACCGACCAATATCGTGCCGGGGGTTGGCCATCATCTTGTCGATGACTTGTTGGTGATGATGACGGCCATCGTCAAGGAAACCGAGCGCGGGCACGATGGAAATGTTGATCGCCACGCCGGTGCGCCCTGTTCGAAGTGATGCTCGGCAAGATCCCGCCCTATGTGCTGGTCGGCTATGTGCAGACCGTGGTGTTCCTGCTGGCGGGCCTGACCCTGTTCGGCGTGCCGTTCGAGGGATCGTGGTGGGCATTTTCGTCGGGTTCAACCCCTGTTCATCGTGGTGAACCTGGCGCTGGGCTTTCATTTCGGCGGCCGCCCGCTCGCAGATGCAGGCCATGCAATTGTCCTTGTTCACCATCCCGCTATCGGTGCTGTTATCGGGGTTCCTGTTCCCCCTTCGCCGCCACACTGGCTGGGGGCCCAGGTCATCGGTAGCGCGGTGCCCGCGACGCATTTCCTGCGCGTGGTCCGTCAGCTGCTGGCCAAGGGCGGCGGCATGGGCGATATTGCCGGCGAACTCTGGCGCTGGTGGTGATCCTCGTCATCATCTCGGCCCTGGCCATGCTGCGCTATCGGCAGACGCTGGACTAGCGGAGAGATCGGAGTACTCTCTCTAGCCTCCCCTGGTAGGGGGAAGAACAGATCGGGGATTTGGCGCGGTCTGCCACGCACGCCAGCGCCGGATCCTCTCTCATCAGGGGGAGGTTAGAGGGTATCCACCAAAACTACCCTGCCACGCGCTCGATCTCCGCCCCGCAGCGGCTGAGCTTGTCTTCCAGCCGTTCGAAGCCGCGATCGAGGTGATAGATGCGATTGACCACGGTCTCGCCCTTGCGGGCGAGGCCGGCAAGGTGCGCTGGCAGCCCGTGTCCC